>NZ_CM170071.1:4800000-7435118 GCF_057197805.1 Micromonospora sp. Utrum1 | reverse complement strand
GGAAGCTCCTTGTCGCAGGTTCAGCGGATGGGGCGCGGGATCGGCGGTGGACGCCCGCTTCAGCCGGCGACGTGCCGGGCGGCGAGCCGCTGGACGCGGGCGCGCCACTCGCCGTAGTCGGCCGGGGTGGCGCCGGCCCGGTCCAGGCCGTGCCGGGCCTGCCAGGTCCACTCGGCGGCGGTGTCCGCGGACACCCCGGTCAGCGTCCGGGCGGCGTCGACCGCCGGGCCGGCCGTGCCGTCCGCCCGGCGGGCCTCCGCCGCGAACGCGGCGCCCTGGGCCAGGGCCGGCCGGTGGTTGCCGGCGAGCCGGAGCAGCAGGGCGTGGTCGTCCGGCGAAACCCCGTTGGCGTACGTGGCGGCGAGACCGACGCCGCTCCACACGTCGCCGCGGTGCGAGGCCGGCAGGCCGGCGATCCGCTCGGCCAGGGCGGCCGGGTCTCCGCAGTCGCGGAACCAGAGACAGCGGCCCAGCCCCTGGTAGCGGATGGCGCACGTCGGGTCGCAGGGCTTCCGGTGCCGGCGCCAGCCGGCGAGAGTCGGATCCTTGACGAAAAAGACCTTGAAAAAGCCATAGCCGTCGTACGCCAGCCAGCGGAGCAGCCCATTCTCCGAGCCGAGCCGGCCGAGCCGTCCCAGCGCCCCGGCCGAGATGGCGTCCAGCTTGGCCAGCGCCCAGCCCGCACCGACGTGCAGCAGATAGTCGTGGCGCGGGTGCCCGCGCAGTTGGGCGGCGAAGCGGCCGTGCCGCCGCGGGGACAGCCGATCCAGCAGGACGGCCGACATGGCCGACCCCTCGGCGGCGAATCCGCGCAGCTCAGCGGGGATGCCGTCCAGTGTGGTGGGCTGCCCGTAGGGCGTGTCTAGGCCCCGGTTGTAGCCGTTCAGGAAGGCGGTGGCGGCGCGTTCCAGCACCGCTCTCGTCTCGGGCCGATCGGTCCGGAAACCCCGGTTGGCGAAGTCGACCAGATCCGGACTCAGGGCCAGCCGGCTCCGCCAGCCGCCGGGTCGGTGCACCGCGTCCCGCGCGAGCGTCGATGTCATGTGGCTCCCCCTTGGTCTGCGCCCGGCGCAAGTTCCACGCCGGGGGCGGCAAACATGAAGCAGCCTGACACGAGCGGTATGCAGCATTCTTGAAGCGCATATAGTGGGACGCTCACGCGCCGCAACGATCCATGTCTGGAAAGTGATCGCCGTAGTGCCTACGCTGCTGTGGAGACAGGCGACCGGAAGGATCACCGATCCCGTGAAACGTCAGCTGTCGGTCACCGTGCTCGGCGCGGTCCAGGTCCACGACGGCACCGCCCCGGTGGATCTCGGCCCGTCGAAGCAGCGTGCCCTGCTCGCCCTGCTGGCCGTGCAGGTGGGCGAGAACATCCCCGTCGGCACGCTCAGCCTGGCCCTGTGGGGCGAGAACCCCCCGCCCAGCGGCAGCCACCTCCTGCACACCTACGTGGCGCGGCTGCGGCGGGCCCTGGAACCGGGCTCGCCCCGGCACGCCCGGACCAACGTCATCGCGTCGTCGCCGCGGGCGTACCGGTTGCAGCTCTACGCCGACCAGGTCGACCTGGCCCGGTTCCGCCGGCTCACCGAGGCCGCCCGGGAGCTGGTCCGCCGGGACCGGCGCTCGGCCGCGTTCGAGCTGCTGGTCGCGGCCGCCGCCATCTGGACCGACCCCGACCTGACCGACCTGCGGGCCCTGCTGCCCGGGGAGGAGGCGGTCGCCGCGCTGCGCCGCGAGTGGGTCAGCGCCTGCCTCGACCTGGTCACCCTCGGGCTCGAGCTGGACCGGCCGACCGAGGTGCTGGCCACCGCAACGCACCTCGCCGCCGCCGAGCCGCTGCACGAGGCGGTGCAGGCGCGGCACCTCACCGTGCTGGCCCGCACCGGCCGGCGGGCGGCGGCCCTGGACCGGTTCGCCGAGATCCGCGCCCGGCTCGCCGCCGAGCTGGGCATCGAGCCGGGCCCGGAGCTGACCGCCGCCCATCGCGAGCTGCGGCACGGGCCCGCCGCCGCCCGGCCCGAGGCCCCGCCGGCCCGCTGCGTGGTGAGCCGGCCCCGACCGCCCTGGCGGGGCCCGCGCCCCGACGCCACCGAGCTGATCGGCCGGGAGACCGACCTGGCCCGGGTCGCCGGGCTGCTCGCCGACCACCGGGTGGTCACCGTGGCCGGGCCGGCCGGCTGCGGCAAGTCCGCGCTGGCCCTGGCCGCCGCCCGCCGGGCCCACCCGGAGTACGCCGACGGCGTCCTCTCCGTCGACCTCGCCGCGGCCCGTACGCCCGGCGACGTCACCCGGGAGATCCGCCGGCTGCTCCGCCAGCCCGGCCCGGAGCGGGGCGGGCTGCCCCGGCTGCTGGCCGACCGCCACCTGCTCCTGGTGCTGGACAACGTCGACCACCTCACCGACAGCTGCGCCGGCCTGGTCGACGGCGTCGTGCAGGTGGGCCGCCGGGTGTCGGCGCTGGTCACCTCGCGGGAGCCGCTCGGCCTGGCGTACGAGTCGGTGTGGCGGCTGCCGCCGCTGCCGGCGCTCAGCACCGGCCCGGACGGCGTGCGGGGGATGCCGGCCGTGCAGCTCTTCGCCCGCCGGGCGGCCCAGGCGCGTCCCGGCTTCGAGGTGGGCGCCAAGGAGGTCGGTACGGTGGCCGTGATCTGCGGGCTGCTCGACCGGCTCCCGCTCGCCGTGGAGCTGGCCGCCGACCGGATGGCCGACGAGAGCCTCGACGAGCTGCTACGCCGGCTCGACGATCCGCTGACCACGCTGCGCCGGCCCGGCCGGCGGGGCCAGCCGGCCCATCAGACCTCGCTCTCGGCCGCCCTCCAGCGCAGCCTGGACTGTCTCACCCCCGCCGAGCGCTGGTGCTTCGTCCGGCTCGGCGCGCTGCCCCGGCTCTTCGGCCGCGACGAGGTGGACCGGGTCTGCGGTGCCGCGCCCTGGTGGCGGCTGCGGACCAGCCTGGTCCTCGACGGCCTGGTGGCCAAGTCGCTGGTGACGGTCCGCCACCACGCCGGCCGCCCCACGTACACGATGCTGCGTACCGTGCATCAGTTCGCTGCCCGACTGCTCGCCGGCGAGCTGGGCCAGTACGCCGCCGCCCCGGCGCTGTCCGGCCGGGCGGGCTGAGTGTCCCCGCCCGGCGTCCGGCCGGCCGGCGTGCTGCTCGCGGCCGGCGCCGGCCGCCGGTACGGCGGCCCGAAGGCGCTGGTCCGGCACGGCGACGGCCGGCTGCTGGTGGAGCGGGCGGCCGGGGTGCTGGCCGACGGCGGCTGCGCGCCCACGGTGGTGGTGCTCGGCGCGGCCGCGGCCGAGGTGCGGGCCCGCGCCGACCTGTCCGGCGCGGTGCTGGTCGACAACCCGGAGTGGGCCGGCGGGATGGGCTCCTCGCTGCGCGCCGGGCTGGCCGCGCTGGGCCGCACCGACGCGCCGGCGGCGGTCGTGCTCCTGGTCGACCTGCCCGGCGTCACCGCCGCGGCGGTCCGCCGGGTGGCCCGGCGCGCCACCGCCGACAGCCTGGTGACGGCCGGCTACCCGGCCGGCCGCCGGGGGCATCCCGTGCTGCTCGGCCGCCGGCACTGGCCCGGCGTGGCGGCGGTCGCGGTCGGCGACACCGGCGCCCGCGCCTACCTGCGGGCGCACCACGACGAGGTCCGGGTGGTCGACTGCGCCGACGTGGCCGACGACGCCGACCTCGATTTGCCGCCGGGGCCGGCGGATGCGTGACGTCCTGCCCGACCTGCTGCGCTGGTGGCGTGCCGGGGCGCCGGTCGGCATGGCCACGGTCACCCGCACCTGGCGCAGCGCCCCGCGCCGGCCGGGCGCCGCGCTGCTGGTCGGCCCGGGCGGCAGCGCAGCCGGCAGCGTCTCCGGCGGTTGCGTGGAGGCGGCGGTCTACGAACTGTGCCGGGAGGTCGTCGCCGACGCCACGCCCCGGCTGGTCCGCTTCGGGGTGAGCGACGACGACGCCCTCGACGCCGGCCTGACCTGCGGCGGGACCGTCGAGCTGTACGTCGAGCGGGTCGACCGGGCGAGCTTCCCGCAGCTCGACCTGGTCGCCGCCGAGGTGGCCGCCGGCCGGCCGGTGGCGGTGGCCACCTGTGTGGACGGCCCGCCCGGGCGGCGGGGCCGGCGGATCGTGCTGGCCGGGCAGGACCGGCACGGCACCCTGGGCGCGTCGGCCGTGGACGCGGCGGTCGACGCCGAGGCACGGGCGCTGCTGCGCGCCGGCCGTTCCGGCGTGGTCCGCCCCCGGTCGGCCGAGAATCTGTCCGTGCTGGTGGTGGCCCATCCGGCGCCGGCCCGGATGCTGGTCTTCGGGGCGATCGACTTCGCGGCCGCGGTGGCCCACGTCGGCCGGTTCCTCGGCTACCGGGTGACCGTCTGCGACGCCCGGCCGGTCTTCGCCACCGACCGGCGGTTCCCGCAGGCGCACGAGGTGGTGGTCGACTGGCCGCACCGCTACCTGGCCGCCGAGGTCGCGGCGGGCCGGGTCGACGAGCGGACCGTGGTCTGCGTGCTCACCCACGACGCCCGGTTCGACGTGCCGGTCCTGCGCCACGCGCTGGACCTGCCGCTGGCGTACGTCGGGGCGATGGGCTCGCGGCGCACCGCCGAGGACCGGCGGCGTCGCCTGCGCGAGGCCGGGGTGGGCGAGGCGGCGCTGGCCCGGCTGCACGCCCCGATCGGCCTGGACCTGGGCGGGCAGAGCCCGGAGGAGACCGCGGTCAGCATCGCCGCCGAGATCGTGGCGGTACGCCGCGGCGGTGGCGGCGCGCCGCTCTCCGCCCGGTCCGGCAGCATTCACGGCGAGGGCCGGGTCCCGCATCCCTAGCGGATTGTTCAGTCCGCCCGGTGCAGCGGCCCCCACTCCGTGGACGGCTGCGCCTCCACCGCCCGGTGGGCCTCGCGCAGCGCCCGTTCCGACACCCAGGCCACCGGGCGCCGGCACTGCACCAGCGGCTCGTTGTCCGGTCCCCGCCCGCACTGCTCGCCCACCAGCACCCAGGGCCGTACCCCCGGCCCGCGCAGGTCGCGCAGGTGGCAGTAGTCGTAGAGCCGGCGGGCCACCCAGAGCCGCAGCGGGCGGTCACCCCACCAGGGCTCGACGGCGAGCGGGTTGGCGGAGAGCCCGGGCAGCTCGATGCCGGTCAGGGCATCACGGCTCGACTGCGCCGACCCCGGCCCGTCCGGCAGGTCGGCGACTGGGCCCTGGGACCACCGGACGTACAGCTCCTCGTCCGGCGCGCTGTTCCGGATCAGGGCGACGAGCCGGTCCAGGTCGTCGACCACCGGCATCACGGAACCTTCCCGCACGTCGCGCATGACCCCCATGTGCCCGGCCGGGCGTCGCCCATTCATCCCGGTTTCGGGTCACAGCCGCTCCGGGGTGCGGATGCCGAGCAGGTAGAGGCCCTGCGCGAGCACCCGTGCGGTCAGGTCGCAGAGCGCGAGCCGGCTCTCCCGGACCGGCTCGTCGGCCCGCAGCACCGGGCAGCGTTCGTAGAACGCGCTGAACGCGGCGGCGAGCCGGGACAGATACCCGGTCAGGTGGTGGAACTCCAGGTTCTCCGCCACCGCGCCGACCACCGCCCCGAAGCCGACCAGCTCGAAGGCGAGCGCCCGCTCGGCCGGCTCGGCGAGCGAGATCCCCGCCTCCGGCCGGGCCGCCACCCCGGCCCGCCGGAAGATCGACCGGATCCGGGAGTACGCGTACTGGAGGTAGGGCGCGGTGTTGCCGTCCAGCGACAGCATCCGCTCCCAGTCGAGCACGTAGTCCTTGTGCCGGTCGCTGGAGAGGTCCGCGTACTTGACCGCGCCGATGCCGACCGCCCGGCCCACCTCGGCCGCCTCCGCCTCGCCCAGCTCCGGGTTCCGCTCGCGGGCCAGCGCGGTGGCCCGGGCCACCGCCTCCTCCAGCAGCCCGACCAGCTTCACCGACCCGCCGGCCCGGCTGCGCAGCATCCGCCCGTCCGGCCCGAGGATCGAGCCGAACCCGACGTGCTCGGCCCGCGCCGGCGGGGCCAGCCAGCCGGCCTGCGCGGCGGCGGCGTAGACCATCTCGAAGTGCCGCCGCTGCGGCAGCCCGACCACGTAGAGCATCCGGGTCGCGCCCAGCGTGCCGGTCCGGTGGCGGATCGCCGCCAGGTCGGTCGCCGGGTAGCCGTACCCGCCGTCGGACTTGCGCACGATCAACGGCAGCGGCTCCCCGTCCCGGCCCACCGAGCCGGGCGGGAACACGCAGGCCGCGCCGTCGCTCTCGCGCAGCAGCCCGAGCCGGTCCAGCTCATCGACCACCGGGGCGAGCAGGTCGTTGTAGCTGCTCTCGCCGTGGAAGTCCCGCTCGGTGAGGGTCACGTCGAGCAGGTCGTACACGCTCAGGAAGTAGCGCTCGGACTGCTCCACGAGGAGCCGCCACAGCCGCAGCGTCGCCGGGTCGCCGCCCTGCAACGCCACCACCCGCAGCCGGGACCGCTCGCGGAACGCCGCGTCGGCGTCGAACTTGGCCCGGGCCGTCTTGTAGAACGAGTCCAGGTCACCCATCGACAACTCCTGCGTCGCCTCGGCCTCGCCCAGGTCGACCAGGTGCTCGATCAGCATGCCGAAGGGCGTGCCCCAGTCGCCCAGGTGGTTGGCCCGCAACACCCGGTGCCCCAGCCACTCCAGCAGCCGGGCCGCCGCGTCCCCGATCACCGTCGAACGCAGGTGCCCGACGTGCATCTCCTTCGCCACGTTCGGCGCCGAGTAGTCGACCACCACGGTCTCCGGCGCGGCGGCCACCGGCACCCCGAGCCGCGGGTCCGTGGCCAGCGCGGAGACCAGCCCGGCCAGGGCGCCGTCGGCCACGGTCAGGTTGAGGAAGCCCGGGCCGGAGACCTCCGTGGCGCTGCACAGGTCGGCCAGCTCCGCGCGCTCCAGCACCTCGGTGGCGATGGCGCGCGGCGGCCGGCCGAGCCGCCGGGCCAGCGCCAGCGCCGCGCCGGACTGGAAGTCCGCGCGCTGGGAGCGCCGCACGACCGGGTCCACCGGCCCGCCGGCCACCGTCGCGAACGCCGGCGCCAGCCGGTCGGTCAGCAGTTTCTCCAGATCCATGGGTACGCCGATCTCGCTCGGATCCGCCTCACGCGGATCACCGGAAGGGGATGCGGGCGGACCGAGGACGATCGGAGATGACCGGCGGCTCGATCCGCCGGTCGCAGGTGAGGAATGCTCAGCGCAGGCGGTCGCGGGACCGCCGGCGTCGCAGCGCGCCGAACAGGACGTCGGAGGACGCCGTCGGGAACGCGTGCGAGCTGGTCATGCGAGCAGCCTAGCGGGCCGGCCCGGGGGCGGCGCAAGGCCGTACCCGGGCCGGCCGGCCGGCGTACCCGGAATCTCAGGCCGGCGTGCCGACGGCCTTGCGGTAGCGCTCGGCCCGCCGCCGCACCTGGGTGTACGCGCTGGTCAGACCCATCGCCCGGCGGACCTCGACCAGGGTGCGGCGCACCTCGGCGCGGGTCCGCTCGGTGCCCTCGAAGATCAGCTCGTCGACCAGGCCGGGCTGCCCCTCGAACCGGGCCCGCCGCTCCCGGATCGGGTCGAGGAACCGGTTGAGCGCGCCCGCCAGTTCCTCCTTGACCTCGACGTCGCCGACCCGGCCGGCCCGGTAGCGCGCCTTGAGCTCGTCGACCTTCGGCCGGTCCGGGTGGAACACGTCGTGGTACGCGAAGACCGGGTTCCCCTCGACCGTGCCGGGCACGTCGGCCCGGACCCGGTTCGGGTCGGTGTACATCCCCATCACCTTGCGCCGCACGGTGGCCGGGTCGTCGGAGAGCGCGATGGCGTTCCCCTTGCTCTTGCTCATCTTCCCTGCGCCGTCGGTGCCGACCAGGGTGGGCGTCTCCGATATGATCATCTCCGGCACCGGGAAGACCTGGCCGTAGAGGTGGTTGAAGCGCCGGGCGATCTCCCGGGTCACCTCCACGTGCGCGGCGTTGTCCTTCCCCACCGGCACGACCTGCCCCTTCACGCAGAGGATGTCGGCGGCCTGGAGGACGGGATAGCCGAGCAGCCCGTAGGGCATCTCGTCCTTGCCGGCGTCCCGGCTCATCTCCTTGAGCGACGGGACCCGTTCCAGCCGGGGCACGGTGACCAGGTTCTGGAACAGGGTGTTCAGGTCGCCGACCTCGGGGATCGCCGACTGGAGGTAGAAGGTGGCCCGGTCCGGCTCGACGCCGGCGGCGAGGATGTCGGTGACCATCTCGCGGGCGTTGCGGGAGACCTGCTCGATGTCCTCGCGGCTGTTGCGCGTGGTGAGCATGTGCAGGTCGGCGATGATGAAGAAGCTTTCGTAGCGCTGGTGCAGCTTCACCCGGTTGGCGATGCTGCCGACGTAGTGGCCGAGGTGCAGCCGCCCGGTCGGGCGGTCACCAGTGAGCATCCGTGCTGCGGACATGGTCGTACGCCTCTCGTGCTGTTCGGTAAGGACGCGCGGGCGCGCGGAGAAGACCCGGGGTGTGCCCGGATCAGTGGGGTTGGCTCGTCAGTGCGAGCGCCGCCATCGCCCGCCGGCGCGGAACCGCAGCCCACCGGCACGGAGGACGTCGAGGATCTGCTCCCGACCGTCGTCGACACGGGCCGGGAGAACCGGAGCGGCAGCCGCCGGGAGACCGTCGAGGGTCTCCGGGGCGCAGGTGCTCGGCCGGACCATGCCTGACACGGTAGCCGGTCCATCGCTCTGTGCGCAGACCGGAACGCGCGACGGCCCTACCGCCCGCCGCGTGCTCCGCCCTGCTCAGTCCCGCCGGTAGCTCTCGGCGTAGTAGTTGCCGACCTGCTCGCGATACTCGACGCGGCGGAAGCCGTCCGGGTCGAAGGCCGGTGACTCCTTGACCTGTTGCCGGGTCCGGTCCACGTGCACGACGCGCTCCAGGTGGTCGACCCGGGCCACCGTGCCGGCCGGCAGCAGCACCTTCCGGCCGAAGATCCACGGCCCGGTGTCCACCACCAGGTAGCCGGCGCCGGCGTCCTCGCTCGCCTCGTCGATCGCGCCGATCCGGCCGTCGGTCGCCTCCACCCGGTAGCCGGTGAGGTCGATCGGGGTGCCGGGGCCGGGCGCGTCGGGGCCGTCGTCGGCGCCCGTCGACCGCTGCCGCGGCACGTCGTCCGGGCGGGTCTGCTCGTAGCCGCCGGCGAGTGCGGACGGGTCCCG
Source organism: Micromonospora sp. Utrum1 (assembly GCF_057197805.1). Taxonomy (NCBI): domain Bacteria; kingdom Bacillati; phylum Actinomycetota; class Actinomycetes; order Micromonosporales; family Micromonosporaceae; genus Micromonospora; species Micromonospora sp. Utrum1. The sequence continues at coordinate 7,425,934 of NZ_CM170071.1, read as the reverse complement.
CCAGGTCCACGGATTGAACGGCTGCATGGTGACCACCTCCGTGTCGTCCTGCTGGAACAGTGCCCTCCGATCGAATGCGGGAAACACGAATGCAATTTCAGTTTCATCCGGAAACGGTTCTGCGAGATACCTCATAATCGGTGTCCGCCGATGCGAAGCGCCGCTCCCGCCCAGGCGAGCGGCCGTTCCGCAGCCTGCTCGCACACCGGAACGCGGGCCGGAGTGTCCATCGCGCACATTCGTCCGGGCCCGCGACCACACCATTCTGGTCCCGTACCAGCCGGCACGAGGAAAGGGAATGCAGATGCAGCGGGTCATTCGACGAATCGGGATCGCGGTGGCCGGGGCGGCCGTCCTGGTGCCCGTGGCGGGCACCGGCGCGCAGGCCGCGGTGGTCAACCCGTACACCCCGGAGTCGCTCTGCGGTCCCGGCTTCGCCGCGGTCGACCAGGACCCGATCCACGACGCCGCCGGCGCGCGGCTCGGCACCGTTCACCTGCTGCGCAACCCCTTCACCGGATACGGCTGCACGGTCACCGTCAAGTCCGCGTACGTCGGCACGCTCACCGGGACCCGGGTCTACCTGGACCCGGAGTGGACCACCTTCGGCGTCGACGAGGGCAGCCGGCGCTACGCCGCCGGCCCGGTCCACCGGTACCTGGGCGCCGGCTGCGTCATCTGGGGCGGGTCGATGACCGACCCCGCCGGCGCGGTACACCACCACGACCGGGCGAACCCCGCGATCGGTGGGGCGGTCACCTGCTTCTGACCCCGTGCGGCGGCCCGGGTTCGCGCGGCGCGCGGCCCGGCCCGCCGTTAGGTTCGCCTGGTGGGCAGGATGCGGGGAATCCACGAGCGGCCGGCGGGGCTCACCTACCAGCCGGACCTGGTCGACGACGACGAGGAACGCTCCCTGCTCGCCACCCTCGACGCGCTCGACTTCCGCGAGGTCCGGATGCACGGGCAGATCGCCCGCCGCACCGTCCGGCACTTCGGATACGACTACGACTACGGCTCATTCCAGCTCACCGCCACCGAGGCCCTCCCGGTGGCGTTGCGCGGGGTCCGCGAGCGTTGCGCGGCGCTCGCCGGGGTCGACCCGGAGGCGCTCGCCCAGACCCTGGTCACCCGCTATCCGCCGTACTCCGTCATCGGCTGGCACCGCGACGCGCCCGCCTTCGGGCCGACCGTCGTCGGCCTGTCGCTGGGCTCCGCGTGCCTGTTGCGGTTCCAGCGGGGCAGCGGGGAGAACCGCCGGGTGTACGAGCTGGAGCTGGCCCCCCGCTCGGGCTATGTGCTGACCGGGGCGGCCCGGTCGACCTGGCAGCACAGCATTCCGCCGGTGCCGGCGCTGCGCTATTCGCTGACCTTCCGCATGCTCAGGTCCGCACACTCCTGACCGCGGCCCGGGCCGATACTTCGCTGGCATACTGGCCAGCCATGGTGCTGTCGCGTGGCTGGTCACTGTTCCTGGTCGGAGTCGGGGTCTGGACCTGGGTGATCTGGCCGAGGTTCGCGGTCGCCATCTGGAACGACCCGCGGGCGTGGTCGGCCGGCACGGTCGGCGAGGGCAGCCCGACCAGCTTCCTCTGGGTGCACGCGCTGCTCATCGCGGCGTCGCTGGCGATCGGCACGACCGCCGGGGTGCCCGGCGTCCGAGGCTGGCTCGCGGCCCGGCGCCGGACGACCACCGACTGAGCGCCACCCGACGCCGCCGCCTCGCGAACTGCGGGGACTTCGCCGCCGGCCGGGAATGCCGAGGCCACCTGGAGCGCTATGCCTCCTGCACGCGGGTGTCCGGCCGGACCGGACCGGGGAATCCCCGTCGTAGCATCGTTGAGCAGGGAAGATAGTCCTGCGGTGATGATGTGACGCGGGACGCCACCCCTGGATTTGACGATCAAACCCGAACCCGCGTAACTTTCTCTCTGCCAGCGCGGAACGGGGCAAACAGGACGAAGGTCCTGGGGCTCACGAGTCGGGAATGGCACCGGGTCCGAAGGGGTTGTGCCTTTCCACGGAGCCGGACCGGGCGGGGCCCGCCGAAACGCCGCAGGGCGGATTTGGCGGAGCGGAACCGACCGGGTAAGGTTGACGACCGGCAGGGCACCGGGCGAGCTAGCGGGAAACCGCAGCGGCCGGCCTGCCAAATCCGATGACCAAGCACAGCGGTTCGCCGCTGCGCGAGTTCAGCGGCGCCGACCCGTACGGAGCGTGACAGACCGGGACACACGGTTTGACACGGCAGAGACGGGAAGGTAACGTAGTAAAAGTGCCCGGCGCGAGAGCGGCGGGCGGTTGAACGAAATGCCCCGGATGGGGGTCCTGCTGGTGCGGGGTTTCCGGATGGTGTGTGGTTGTTCTTTGAGAACTCAACAGGGTGCTTGTTAAGCCAGTGCCAAATTGATTTATACCCCGGACTGGTCAGGCTTTTGGTTTGGCTGGTTGGGATTCCTTTGGCAACACTTTTGTTGTCAGGATGATTGTTCAACAAAGATTTTTGTTGGAGAGTTTGATCCTGGCTCAGGACGAACGCTGGCGGCGTGCTTAACACATGCAAGTCGAGCGGAAAGGCCCTTCGGGGTACTCGAGCGGCGAACGGGTGAGTAACACGTGAGCAACCTGCCCTAGGCTTTGGGATAACCCCGGGAAACCGGGGCTAATACCGAATATGACCTGGCCTCGCATGAGGCTTGGTGGAAAGTTTTTCGGCCTGGGATGGGCTCGCGGCCTATCAGCTTGTTGGTGGGGTGATGGCCTACCAAGGCGACGACGGGTAGCCGGCCTGAGAGGGCGACCGGCCACACTGGGACTGAGACACGGCCCAGACTCCTACGGGAGGCAGCAGTGGGGAATATTGCACAATGGGCGGAAGCCTGATGCAGCGACGCCGCGTGAGGGATGACGGCCTTCGGGTTGTAAACCTCTTTCAGCAGGGACGAAGCGTAAGTGACGGTACCTGCAGAAGAAGCGCCGGCCAACTACGTGCCAGCAGCCGCGGTAAGACGTAGGGCGCGAGCGTTGTCCGGATTTATTGGGCGTAAAGAGCTCGTAGGCGGCTTGTCGCGTCGACTGTGAAAACCCGCAGCTCAACTGCGGGCCTGCAGTCGATACGGGCAGGCTAGAGTTCGGTAGGGGAGACTGGAATTCCTGGTGTAGCGGTGAAATGCGCAGATATCAGGAGGAACACCGGTGGCGAAGGCGGGTCTCTGGGCCGATACTGACGCTGAGGAGCGAAAGCGTGGGGAGCGAACAGGATTAGATACCCTGGTAGTCCACGCTGTAAACGTTGGGCGCTAGGTGTGGGGGGCCTCTCCGGTTCCCTGTGCCGCAGCTAACGCATTAAGCGCCCCGCCTGGGGAGTACGGCCGCAAGGCTAAAACTCAAAGGAATTGACGGGGGCCCGCACAAGCGGCGGAGCATGCGGATTAATTCGATGCAACGCGAAGAACCTTACCTGGGTTTGACATGGCCGCAAAACCGGCAGAGATGTCGGGTCCTTCGGGGGCGGTCACAGGTGGTGCATGGCTGTCGTCAGCTCGTGTCGTGAGATGTTGGGTTAAGTCCCGCAACGAGCGCAACCCTCGTTCGATGTTGCCAGCGCGTTATGGCGGGGACTCATCGAAGACTGCCGGGGTCAACTCGGAGGAAGGTGGGGATGACGTCAAGTCATCATGCCCCTTATGTCCAGGGCTTCACGCATGCTACAATGGCCGGTACAATGGGCTGCGATACCGTGAGGTGGAGCGAATCCCAAAAAGCCGGTCTCAGTTCGGATCGGGGTCTGCAACTCGACCCCGTGAAGTCGGAGTCGCTAGTAATCGCAGATCAGCAACGCTGCGGTGAATACGTTCCCGGGCCTTGTACACACCGCCCGTCACGTCACGAAAGTCGGCAACACCCGAAGCCGGTGGCCCAACCCTTGTGGAGGGAGCCGTCGAAGGTGGGGCTGGCGATTGGGACGAAGTCGTAACAAGGTAGCCGTACCGGAAGGTGCGGCTGGATCACCTCCTTTCTAAGGAGCACCTTCACCCGAAAGGGTGTAAGGAGCCCGCGGCCCGCGAATGTCGGGTCGGGGTGCTCAATGGCGGAGACACTGGTTAGTCGGATGCCGGCAACGGTTACGGATGTCTAGTAGACGCCCTTCGGGGTGCAGGAACGACGGATGTGATGCGGCTGGGTTCGGCGTAAAGCACCCTGTTGGGTCCTGAAGGAACAACCATTGGTTGTCTTTCAGAGCCTTGAGCGGAGCGTGAGCTCCGTAGGCTGCCAGGCATGACCTGGCCTCGCATACCGCCGGCGGAATTGCCGGGCTGGTGTGGGGCGCATCAGGTTGTGGGTTGGTCGTTTGTTGAGAATTGCACAGTGGACGCGAGCATCTTTGTGGTCAAGTTGTCAAGGGCGAACGGTGGATGCCTTGGCACCAGGAGCCGATGAAGGACGTGGGAGGCCGCGATAGGCCTGGGGGAGCTGTCAACCAAGCTGTGATCCCAGGGTGTCCGAATGGGGAAACCCGGCACCAGTCATGTGGTGTCACCCACACCTGAACACATAGGGTGTGTGGAGGGAACGCGGGGAAGTGAAACATCTCAGTACCCGTAGGAAGAGAAAACAACAAGTGATTCCGTGAGTAGTGGCGAGCGAAAGCGGATCTAGGCTAAACCGGCTGCGTGTGATACCTGTCAGGGGTTGCGTGGTCGGGGTTGTGGGATCCCGCTGAGTGTACTGACATGCACTCGAGGAGTTACAAAGTTAGTGGCTAGTCGAACAGTCTGGAATGGCTGACCGTAGACGGTGATAGTCCGGTAGGTGAAAGTTGCTGACCTTCTGTGGGTGTTCCCGAGTAGCGGCGGACCCCTGAAATCTGCCGTGAATCTGCCAGGACCACCTGGTAAGCCTAAATACTTCCTGGTGACCGATAGCGGACGAGTACCGTGAGGGAATGGTGAAAAGTACCCCGGGAGGGGAGTGAAATAGTACCTGAAACCGTTCGCCTACAATCCGTCGGAGCCTTGCGGGGTGACGGCGTGCCTTTTGAAGAATGAGCCTGCGAGTTAGTGGCATGTGGCGAGGTTAACCCGTGTGGGGGAGCCGTAGCGAAAGCGAGTCTGAATAGGGCGCTGTAGTCGCATGCTCTAGACCCGAAGCGGAGTGATCTAGCCATGGGCAGGCTGAAGCGCGGGTAAGACCGCGTGGAGGGCCGAACCCACCAACGTTGAAAAGTTGGGGGATGACCTGTGGTTAGGGGTGAAAGGCCAATCAAACTCCGTGATAGCTGGTTCTCCCCGAAATGCATTTAGGTGCAGCGTCGCGTGTTTCTTGCCGGAGGTAGAGCACTGGATGGTCTAGGGGGCCCACAAGCTTACCGAAATCAGCCAAACTCCGAATGCCGGTAAGTGAGAGCGCGGCAGTGAGACTGCGGGGGATAAGCTTCGTAGTCGAGAGGGAAACAGCCCAGATCACCAGCTAAGGCCCCTAAGCGTGTGCTAAGTGGAAAAGGATGTGGGGTCGCATAGACAACCAGGAGGTTGGCTTAGAAGCAGCCACCCTTTAAAGAGTGCGTAATAGCTCACTGGTCAAGTGGTTCCGCGCCGACAATGTAGCGGGGCTCAAGCACACCGCCGAAGCTGTGGCATTCACATTTCAACCTCGCTGGGACTTGATTCCTTGTGCAGGTGTGTGGATGGGTAGGGGAGCGTCGTGCCGCGAGTGAAGCAACGGGGTGACCCAGTTGTGGACGCGGCACGAGTGAGAATGCAGGCATGAGTAGCGAAAGAAGGGTGAGAAACCCTTCCGCCGGATGACCAAGGGTTCCAGGGCCAGGCTAATCCGCCCTGGGTGAGTCGGGACCTAAGGCGAGGCCGAGAGGCGTAGTCGATGGACAACGGGTTGATATTCCCGTACCCGCGAAAGAGCGACCCTGACGAACCTCGTTGTGCTAACCACCCGAACCATCCAAAGTCTTCGGACTGCGGATGGGGAGCGTGGGAACCTGGCGGGTAGTAGTCAAGCGATGGGGTGACGCAGGAAGGTAGCTGAGCCCGGCCGGTGGTTGTGCCGGGGTAAGCGTGTAGGCCGTGCCGTAGGCAAATCCGCGGCGCATATAGGCTGAGACGTGATGCCGAGCCGATTCAGGTGAAGTCAGTGATCCTATGCTGCCGAGAAAAGCCTCTAGCGAGTTCTTAGCGGCCCGTACCCCAAACCGACACAGGTGGTCAGGTAGAGAATACCGAGGCGATCGGGCGAACTGTGGTTAAGGAACTCGGCAAATTGCCCCCGTAACTTAGGGAGAAGGGGGGCCGGAGACGTGAAGCCCCGCGCGGGTGGAGCGTTGTATGGCCGCAGAGAGCAGGGGGAAGCGACTGTTTACTAAAAACACAGGTCCATGCGAAGAAGTAATTCGATGTATATGGACTGACGCCTGCCCGGTGCTGGAACGTTAAGGGGACCTGTTAGCTCTTCGGGGCGAAGCGGAGAACTTAAGCGCCAGTAAACGGCGGTGGTAACTATAACCATCCTAAGGTAGCGAAATTCCTTGTCGGGTAAGTTCCGACCTGCACGAATGGCGTAACGACTTCCCCACTGTCTCAACCACAGGCCCGGCGAAATTGCATTACGAGTAAAGATGCTCGTTACGCGCGGCAGGACGGAAAGACCCCGGGACCTTTACTATAGCTTGACATTGGTATCCGAATTAGCTTGTGTAGGATAGGTGGGAGCCGGTGAACCATCAACGCCAGTTGGTGGGGAGGCAATCTTGAAATACCACTCTGGTTGATTTGGGTATCTAACTTCGGACCGTTATCCGGTTCAGGGACAGTGTCTGGTGGGTAGTTTAACTGGGGCGGTTGCCTCCTAAAGGGTAACGGAGGCGCCCAAAGGTTCCCTCAGCCTGGTTGGCAATCAGGTGTTGAGTGCAAGTGCACAAGGGAGCTTGACTGTGAGACTGACAGGTCGAGCAGGGACGAAAGTCGGGACTAGTGATCCGGCACTGGCATGTGGAAGCGGTGTCGCTCAACGGATAAAAGGTACCCCGGGGATAACAGGCTGATCTTCCCCAAGAGTCCATATCGACGGGATGGTTTGGCACCTCGATGTCGGCTCGTCGCATCCTGGGGCTGTAGCAGGTCCCAAGGGTTGGGCTGTTCGCCCATTAAAGCGGTACGCGAGCTGGGTTTAGAACGTCGTGAGACAGTTCGGTCCCTATCCGCCGTGCGCGTAGGATACTTGAGAAGGGCTGTCCCTAGTACGAGAGGACCGGGACGGACGAACCTCTGGTGTGCCAGTTGTCCCGCCAGGGGCACGGCTGGTTAGCTACGTTCGGAAGGGATAACCGCTGAAAGCATCTAAGCGGGAAGCTCGCTTCAAGATGAGGTATCCCACCCACTTTGTGGGGTAAGGCCCCCAGCTAGACGACTGGGTTGATAGGCCGGAAATGTAAGCCCGGTAACGGGTTCAGTTGACCGGTACTAATAGGCCGAGGACTTGACTACCAAGCTGCTACGCGTCCACTGTGCAACTCTGAACGAGCGAACAACCACGGGTTGTTTTGACATGTTCATAGAGTTACGGCGGTCATGGCGGAGGGGAAACGCCCGGTCACATTCCGAACCCGGAAGCTAAGCCCTCCAGCGCCGATGGTACTGCACTCGGGAGGGTGTGGGAGAGTAGGACACCGCCGGACAACCTTTCCAGTCAGGGCCACCCTTCGGGGTGGCCCTGACTGCGTTTGTGGCCCGCTTCGGTGAATCGCCCCGGGCACCCGGCCGCGTCTCGTACCGTCGGTGCGGGACCGCCCGCCTGCCCCGTCAGGCGGGTGGAAAACGTGACGTGTTGTACGCGTCGTCCGACGATCGGGGCGGACCGGTCCGGGTACCTGCTGATGGTTCGGCCGGAACTGACCGCCAGGCGCTGGCGGAGGCAGGAGTGGTCATGAAGATCGGAATCATCGGGTCGGGGCACATCGGAGGCACCCTCACCCGTCGGCTGCGCACGCTGGGCCACGACGTCGCGGTGGCCAACTCACGCGGGCCGCAGAGCCTGGCCGACCTTGCCGCGGAGACCGGCGCCAGGGCCGCCAGCCTGGAGGAGGCCGTCCAGGGCGCGGAGCTGGTCGTCATCGCCATCCCGCTCAGGGCCGTGCCGGAGCTGCCGGCGGCGCTCTTCGACGGCAAGCTGGTCGTCGACGCGGACAACTACTACCCCGAGCGGGACGGCGACATCCCCGAGCTGCTCGACCGCAGCCTCAGCTCCAGCCGCTGGACGGCGGACCATCTCAAGGGCGCCCGAGTCGTGAAGGTCTTCAACAACATCCAGGCCGCGTACCTGATGGACGGCGGGAAGCCGGCTGGCACGCGGGACCGGATCGCCCTCCCGGTGGCCGCGGACGACGCCGACGCCAAGCGGGTGGTCATGGAACTGGTGGACGAGCTGGGCTTCGACCCGGTGGACGCCGGCACGCTCGACGAGAGCTGGCGCCAGCAGCCGGGCACCCCCGTCTACGGCACCGACCGCGGCGCGGACGGCGTACGGCGCGGGCTGGCCGAGGCGCGGCCCTGAGGGCGTACGACAGCGGAAAGCCCCGCCGGTGACGTGGCCCGGCGGGGCTTTTCCGTGCGTGCGCTCAGCGGTCGTCAGGCGGGCGGCTCGGCGCAGATGAAGCGGGGCTCCGGGTCGTAACGCCAGCTGAACTTCTCCCGCTTCACCACCTTGCCGTCCTTCTTGATGACCCGGTAGGCGTCCTGGGCGAAGCCGACGCTGCCCGCGGCGGAGATGCAGTCCGGGCCGGGATCCAGGTAGACCGTCCTCGGCTGGGTGATGTTCCGGCGCGGGCCGTACTCGGTCTTGACGCTGTCGTAGATCTTGGTGCTCCACATCGAGACGGTGATCGTGCTGGACGTGTAGGACGTGTCGATGAGGACGCCGTACGGCGTGTTGTTGCGGAATTTGAAGTCGAGCTGAGGCCAGTAGATGGTCGACTCGATCACTGCGGGGTAGCGGCTGAAGTAGAACGAGTGCGGCTTGTGCTCGACGTCCTCCAGCCCGGCGTAGTAGCTGGCGTTGAAGAGCGTCGTGGTGAACTGCGAGACGCCGCCGCCCACCCCCGGCACCAGCTTGCCGTTCACGATGGTCGGCGCGTCCTTGTAGCCCTGGTCGTAGCCGCGCTCGCCGGTGTGGCCGTTGAGCGAGAACGTCTCACCCGGCTGCACGATGGCGCCGTCCACGTCCTTGGCGGCCTGGACGATGTTCTGGCTGCGCGGCGAGGAGAGACCGCCGGGGAACCGGGTGGTGAAGGTGGAGACCCGCTCCTTGATGCCCAGCTCGGCGAGCTTGGCCTCGGTCAGTTCGGGCTCGGCCGGCTTCAGCGCCGCGGTTACCGTGCGGCCGTCCGCCTTCGGCAGGACCGCGAGCAGGTCCCGGCCGAGCGCCGCGGCGTCGACCTGCCGGCCGGCCCGGGCCGGCACCACCTTCGGCTTGCCGCCGCTGATGGTCAGCCCGGCGTCCTTCGGCGCGACCTCGAGCTTCGCCAGCCGGTCGCCCAGCGCGGCCCGCAGCCGCTTCACGTCGACGCGGGCGTTCAGCTTGCCGGCGTCGTCGGCCGAGAAGCGCAGCCCCCGGGCGATGGCGGCGGGCGGGATGGTGACCGAGCCGCCCTCGGTGGTCAGCGTGACGGGCGCCGCGACGGCCGGCCGGGCCAGCTCGGCGAGGAGCCGGTCGACCTCCTCGCGGCTGCTCGCCGGCCACTTCTCGACCAGCGGCACGGCGACCGGCGCGCCGGCCAGCCAGCCGGCCTTCACGGCGTGGGCCGCGCCGGCCGCGTCGACGGTCAGCGCCGGCTTCGGGTAGACCGGCTTCGGGGTGGTGCCGGTGAAGATGATGGCCGGCATGGTCATCTCGCGGCCCTGCGCGCCCATGGCCTGGCGCAGCGCGGCCTCCAGCCGGGCGGTGTCGACGGTCACCACCGGCTCGACCGTGCGGGAGCCCACGAGGCGGCTCACCGGGTGCGCGTCGGCGGCGGCCGCCGCCGCCACGGTGGCGTCCACGTCGATCGCGAGCCCGACGTCGGCCGGCTTGAGCTCGGCCGTCTTCTCTCCCACGGTGACGGTGACGGGGGCGTTCAGCGCCGCCGCGCGGCGCGCCAGCTCGGCGTGGAGCGCCCGGGCCGCCTCGGCCCGGCTCCGCCCGCCCAGCTCGGCGCCGAGCACGGTGGTGCCCCGGGGCACGTCACCGGCGTACGCGTAGGCGCCCACGCCGGTGCCGGCGGCCAGCACGGCGGCGACGATCCCGCCGGCGAGCAGCATCCGCCCGCGGCGGAACCGCCCCGGCTTCCCGGGACCGCCCGGTGTGGGTGCGGCGGCCGGATCCGGCTCGACGTCCGGCCAGCTCACCGCCGTCACCTTCACGGTCGGCCGGTCGTCGGCGGAAGGCACCTTTTCGCCGTACAGCGTCACAGCAACCTCGATCGGAAGTACCACGTGGGGACCGCTTCCCCCACGGGAGACACCTACGTTAACCAACGCCCGGGCCGGCCGGGAGTCACAGCTCCGGCGGCCGGCCGGGTGGCGCCGTCCGCCGTTCGCAGGTGTCGCCGTCATCACCTCGTGGCGGGGTGCCCACGCCGGTCCGGATCGTGGGACGGTGGCCGGGTGTGGACGGACGAGCGGACCCTGGCATACGGCGGTGGCTGGCTGGACCGGGCGGGGGCGCTGCGCGCCGACCCGGCGTGGACCGAGGCGCGGCTGACCGACCCGGAGACCGTGCTGCTGCCGCTGTGGCGGGACCGCTGCCTGGTCTCGGTCGACCGGGCGCCGGTGCGCCGCTCCGCGTCCGGGGCGGCCGGGCTGCGCGCCGCCGCCGACGAGATCGTGTTCCTCGGGCTGGACGCCGGCCGGGCGGTGTTCGCCGTGGACCTCTCCGGCCTGGGCGAGGCCGAGGCGCGCGAGCTGGCCGGCGCGGCCGAGGCGGTGGACGTGCGGGCCCTGGTGGGCGGGCTGGGGCCGGCTGAGGCGGCCGTCCAGGCGTACGCCAGGGGGTTGCTGCACTGGCACCGGGGTCAGCGGTTCTGCGGCGGCTGCGGGGCCGTGACGGTGGCCGGCGAGGGCGGCCATACCCGGTCCTGCACCGGCACCGCCTGCGGGCGGCTGCTCTTCCCCCGGATCGAACCGGCGGTCATCGTGCTGATCGAGGCGCCGGGCGAGCCCGAGCGGTGCCTGCTGGCCCGGCACCGTGGCGCGGCGGAGGACTCCTGGTCCACCCTGGCGGGCTTCGTGGAGGTCGGCGAGAGCCTGGAGGACGCGGTCCGCCGGGAGCTGGCCGAGGAGGCCGGGGTGACGGTGGTCGACGTGGCGTACCAGGGCTCGCAGGCCTGGCCGTTCCCGGCCGGGCTCATGGTCGGCTTCCGCGCGACGGCTTCCTCGACCGAGGTGCGGGTGGACGGCGAGGAGCTGGTGGAGGCGCGCTGGTTCACCCGGGCGGAGCTGCGGGCGCGGGTGGCGGCGGGACGCCCGCTGGGCCGGATCGACTCGATCGACCACCACCTGCTGTGGTCCTGGTTGGACGGCCGGAGCTGACCAGCCGCCGGACGGTCAGCCGGGTCGGCCGGACGGGTGAAGGGACCATCACCCTCAGCGGCTTGTCAGCTGTCCGTTACCGAACTGTGACGAAGGCCGGTGATCGCTACCACAGGTGAAACGTCTCTGCCTTCCTGTCGTAATAGGGCCGTTTTGCCCTGAGCCCGTTGCTGTCGGGATGTTAACCGTTGGTAACCGAGGGCGATCTTGATACCACGGTTGTGTTACCCGCCAGTAGCAAGGGACTTGTGAGGTCTGTCGCTTCGCGGGAGCATGCAATCCGCGTACCGCGCGGTCCGTCGGCACAACGGCCCCGCGTCGCCCCGCAGCTTTCCCCGTCCCGCGTCGCGTCCCGCGCCGGTGACGCACCCCTGTCGAGGAGGACCTCGTGAGTGAATCGGACAACCGTCAGGTGAGCGGCGGCACCCGCTGGCGTCGCTTCGCCGCAATGATGGTGCCCGCCACCGTCGTGGCCGGCGGCATCGTGCTGGGCATGGCCAACGGCGCCATCGCGGCCTCGTTCGCCGTCTCGGGCACCACCTTCAAGGTCGGCGCCTCGAAGCTGGAGGGCACCGGCTTCAAGCAGTACGGCGGCATGGTCGAGGAGAAGAGCAGCCACAGCCAGCACCCGGTGGCCGTCTCCGAGATCGCCGACGCCAAGCTCTACGACCTCTGCCAGTCGGTCAACGCCAGCATCCCGGGTGTGCCGATCGTGCTGACCATCAACGCCGGTGGCGGGGGCAAGCCGGCCACCGCCACCAACCTGCTGATCGACATGGACTCCCTCGAGGGCGACGCCAGGTTCGAGAACATCCAGATCGGTCGCGACGCCAACGAGCTCAACCCGACGAAGGGCCAGCCCGGCGGCTTCGGGCAGAGCGCCGACACGGTGACCATCACCGACCTGGAGCAGGTCGCCCGTTCCACCAGCGCGGGCGTCTTCACCCTGAACGGCCTGAAGCTGAAGGTCAACGTGGGCAAGGACGCCAAGGAATGCTTCTGATCTGATGTCGAGGCCCGCGGAGGGCGCCCTCCGCGGGCCTCGTCCTTGTCTCACGCCGTCAGCACTGCCAGGAGGAGTACGTGACAACCGCCGATACGCAGCAGGCCGGGCCCGGTCGGGCCGGCCAGGCGTGGCGCGACTTCCGCCGGTGGCGGCGGACGCGGCCGTTCTGGGGCGGGCTCTTCACCGCGCTGGCCGGCCTGGAGATCTTCGGCACCACGCAGATGAGCCTCAACGGCCTCACCTTCCAGATGGGGCCCACCGGCTTCCTGTCCTGGCTGATCCCGGTCATCCTCTTCGCCTGCGGCATGCTGCTCTGGTTCAGCCCGCAGCAGCGGATGTTCTACTCGGTGGTCGCCGCGGTCACCGCGCTCTACTCGATGATCGGGGTGAACCTCGGCGGCTTCTTCATCGGCCTACTGCTCGGTATGGTCGGCAGCGCCCTCGGCTTCGCCTGGGTGCCGCGGAAGCAGCCGGCCGAGGAGCCGGCCGACCCCGTGGAGCCGGCGGAGGAGGACGACGCGGCCGGGGAGCCGGAGCCGGCCCTGGTCGACGAACTGCTGCCCCGGCAGCGCGAGGACGAGACCACCGGCGTCCTCACCGACATCCTGCCCGAGCCGCGTAACCCGCTGCGCGAGGCCGCTCCGGTGGACCCGGCCGGCCCCGCCGACAGCACCCAGGTGCTGCCCGCCGTCGGGCCGGACACGCCGCGCGGCGGCGGGCACCGGGACCCCAGGGCGTACGCGATCCTGTTCGTGGTCGCCACCGTCTCCGCGGCCGGCCTGCTCGCGCTCCGCGGCCAGGAGCCGGCGATAGCCGCGCCGGCCGCCTGCCCGACCGCCACGGCCCCGGCCCCGCGCCCGAGCGCGTCCGCCTCGGCCTCGGCCTCGGCGTCCGCGTCGCCCAGCCCGAGCACCGCGCCGGCCGAGGAGCAGAAGGACTCGGACGGCAACCTGCTCACCGACATCGTCGACGGCATCACCGACCTGTTCACCGGGGGCGACGACGCCGAGCCCTCGCCCAGCCCGAGCACCTCGTCCGCCCCGGCCGCGGCCGCCGAGCCGGCGGCGACCGAGACCACCACCGGGGCCACCCCGACCGGGAGCGCCACGACCACCACCGAGCCGACGCCGAGCGGCAGCGCCACGACGAAGCCGGCCGACCCGCCGAAGCCGGACGCCGACTGCGACAGCCCGGCGCCGACCAAGCCGAAGCCGGTCGAGGCGGGCAAGCCGCTGCCGAAGCTGGCCGCCGACCCGGACCAGCCGATCGTCGCGGACCCGCCGTCCAAGCTCACCGGCTCCAAGGTGACCATGACCGGGCTGCGGTTCGAGGGGATCGTCGAGCTGCCCACCCATGACGGCATGCTCAAGTGCCTGAAGTTCACCATGGACAAGGCCGTGACGGACGACTTCACCCTCCTGGCCAGCGGCCCGGCCGGCAAGAAGCAGCGGTACGTCACCGACCGGCTGACGGTCGAGGGCGACGTCGCCTTCTACGCCACCCGCTTCGTCGGGCACCTGCTCGGCATCAAGATCACGCTCACCCCGGACCTTCCGTTCCCCGACGGCCTCCCGATCACCTCGCCGATCCCGATCACCTTCACCGACCCGGTGATGGATCTGGCCTACGAGAACTCCAAGACGCTCACCGCCCGGCCGGTGCTCAAGCTCGACCTGGCCTGACCCCGACGGCCAAGCGAAACGGCCGGGAGCCGGAGGATTCCCTCCGACCCCCGGCCGTCGTCGTTCGCTCAGAGCCGGGCCAGCGCCCGCCGCAGCGGGTCGAGCCCCAGCGAGCCCAGGTCGAGGGCCTGGCGGTGGAACTCCTTGAGGTCGAAGTCGGCGCCCTTGCGGGCCTTCACCTCCTCGCGGGCCTGGAGCCAGATCCGCTCGCCCACCTTGTACGAGGGGGCCTGCCCCGGCCAGCCCAGGTAGCGGTTCAGCTCGAAGCGCAGGTTCTCGTCCGGCACCCGGCAGTGCGCCCGCATGAACTCCCAGCCCAGCTCCGGCGTCCAGCGCTCGTCCGGGTGGAAGCCGAACGGGTTGTCCGCCGGGATCTCCAGCTCCAGGTGCATGCCGATGTCGACGATCACCCGGGCGGCCCGGAACGCCTGCCCGTCGAGCATGCCGAGCTTGTCGCCCGGGTCCTCCAGGTAGCCCAGCTCCTCCATCAGCCGCTCGGAGTAGAGCGCCCAGCCCTCACCGTGCCCGGAGACCCAGCAGAGCAGGCGCTGCCAGCGGTTGAGCAGGTCGGCCCGGACGGCGGTCTGGGCGACCTGGAGGTGGTGACCCGGCACGCCCTCGTGGTAGACCGTGGTCACCTCGCGCCAGGTGGAGAAGTCGGTGATGCCCTGCGGCACCGCCCACCACATCCGGCCCGGCCGCGAGAAGTCCTCGCTCGGCCCGGTGTAGTAGATGGCGCCGTCGCTGGTCGGGGCGAGGCAGCACTCGATCCGGCGGACCTGCTCCGGGATGTCGAAGTGGGTGCCGTGCAGCTCGCTGATCGCCTTGTCGGCGAGCGCCTGCATCCAGTCCCGGAACGCCTCCTTGCCCTGGATGGTCCGGGCCGGGTCCGCGTCGAGCGCGGCCACGGCCTCGTCGATGCTCGCGCCGGGGCCGACGATCCGGGCGGCCACCGCCCGCATCTCACCCTCCAGGCGGGCCAGCTCCGCGAAACCCCAGGCGTACGTCTCGTCGAGGTCGACCCGGGCGCCGAGGAAGTACTGCGAGGCCAGCTCGTAGCGCTCCCGGCCGGCGGCCTGCTTCTGCCGGCCCTGCGGGGCCAGCTCGGTGCGGAGGAACTGCCCGAACTCGGCGGTGGCCGCCGTCGCGGCGGCCGCACCCTTGCGCAGCTCCGCGCCGATCGCGCCCTCGGCGCCGAGCCGCTCGGCCAGGCCGTGGAAGAAGTTGTCGCCGTTCGGGTCGACCCAGATGTCGCACTGCTTGGCGACCTCGACCAGCTGCACCTGCGAGCTGACCCGGCCGGCCGCCGCCGCCTCGCGCAGCGTGCGCTTGTAGCCCTCCAGCGCTCCCGCGAAGCGGTTGAGCCGGGCCGCCACGTTCGCCTTGGCGTCGTCGCCCTCGGTCGGCATGAGGTCGAAGACCATGCGCAGCTCGTGCAGCCCGCTGGCGATCACGTTGACCTCGCTGCTGGTCTCGCCGGCCTCGTAGCGGGCGAGGTCCAGACCGAGGCGCTCCTGCATCGCCTCCTTGGCGGTCCGCTCCGCCTCCGAGTCCGGCTCGGTCACGTCGAGGTCGGCCAGGGTGCGCCGGGTCAGGTCGGCGCGGGCCGCGTATCCCTCGGGGGTGAGGTCGTCGAGCTGGTCGTCGTAGCCGGCGATGCCGACGTAGGTGGCGCCGGTCGGGCTCAGCGGAGCCCAGTCGGCCACGTAGCGGTTGGCGAGGTCATCGATTCGTCCCACGTTGCGACCCTACGTGACCGTGCCACCCCGTTGTCGACCGTCTTTGCCGTGGTCGTCTGCACCCGCTCGCACAGTGGTTGCTGTGGCGGTCGACACGGCGTCCGAATTTCGCGGGACTTCGTCGTACCCCTGCGGCAGAGTGTCAGGGGTGACAGCCGATATCACTCCTGACCGGGCCCCGGCCCGGAGCTGGCTGCCCGGGTTCCTCGCGCTCGGCGTGATCTGGGGTTCCAGCTTCCTCTTCATCAAGGTGGGAGTGGCCGAGCTGCACCCGCTGCACCTCACCCTCTACCGGGTGGCCACCGGCGCGGTGACGCTGCTGGTGGTGCTGGCCCTGCTGCGCGACCGGCTGCCCCGCGAGCCCCGGGTCTGGGCGCACCTGCTGGTGGTGGCCGCCTTCGGCGTCGCGCTGCCGTTCACCCTCTTCGGCTTCGGCGAGCAGCGGGTGGAGTCGATGCTCGCCGGCATCTGGAACGCCACCACGCCGCTGATCGTGCTGCCGCTGGCGGTGCTGGTGTTCCGCACCGAGCGGCTGACCGTGCGGCGCGCGGTCGGGCTGGGGCTGGGCTTCGCCGGCGTGCTGGTGGTCCTCGGCGTCTGGGAGGGCGTGGGCGGGTCGCACTTCACCGGCCAGCTCATGTGCCTCGGGGCCGCGGCCTGCTACGGGGTGGCCATCCCCTACCAGAAGAAGTTCATCGCCGGCAGTTCGTACTCCGGGCTGTCGCTGTCGGCGGCGCAGCTGCTGGTGGCGACCGCGCAGCTCGCGGTGGTCGCGCCGCTGGTGGCGGGCGCCCCGCCGGTGCCCACCGGGCTCTCCGCGAAGGTGGTGGCCTCCGTGCTGGCGCTCGGCGCGCTCGGCACCGGGCTGGCCTTCGTGATCAACCTGCGCAACATCCGGGTCGCCGGGGCGAGCACGGCCTCCACCGTCACCTACCTGATCCCCGTGTTCGCGGTGCTGGTCGGCGCGGTGGTGCTCGACGAGCGGATGAACTGGCACCAGCCGGTGGGCGCCCTGGTCGTGCTGCTCGGCGTGGCCGTCGCGCAGGGGATGCTCGGCCGGCGCCGGCCGGGTCCCGTGCCGGCCGTCGCTCCCGCGGCGCGGGCCGCCGAGCCGGCGGCCCAGGGCTGACCCCTCAGCGGCGGCCGGCGGTCCACTTCACCAGGCGGTCGGCCTTCCAGGTGTTGACCACCCGGTTCGCCGGTACGCCGCAGAGGGCGGCGCGTTCGCAGCCGAAGCGCTGCCAGTCGAGCTGACCGGGGGCGTGCGCGTCGGTGTTGATGGCGAACTTGCAGCCGGCCTCCAGGGCGCGGCGGATCAGCCGCTTCGGCGGGTCCTGACGCTCCGGCCGGGAGTTGATCTCGACGGCCACGTTGTGCTCCGCGCAGGCCGCGAAGACCGCGTCCGCGTCGAAGTCGCTCTCCTTGCGGGTACGCGCCCGGTGCCCCCGGTCGCCCGGGCCGGTCACTCCGGCCGGCCGGGAGGAGACCATCCGACCGGTGCAGTGGCCGAGGATGTCGAGGTGCGGGTTGGCGATCGCGGCAAGCATCCGGCGGGTCATCTTCGCCCGGTCGTCGTTGAGGCCGCTGTGCACCGAGCCGACCACCACGTCGAGCCGGGCCAGCAGCTCCTCGTCCTGGTCCAGCGACCCGTCGGCGAGGATGTCCACCTCGATGCCGGTGAGGATGCGGAAGCCCTTCGGCAGCGCCTCGTTCACCGCGGCCACATGGTCGAGCTGCTTGCGCAGCCGGTCCGCGGTGAGCCCCCGGGCCACCGTCAGCCGCGGCGAGTGGTCGGTGAGCACCACGTACTCGTGCCCCAGCTCGACCGCCGCCAGCGCCATCTCCTCGATCGGAGAGCCGCCGTCGGACCAGTCCGAGTGGGTGTGGCAGTCGCCGCGCAGCGCGTCCCGCAGCTTCGCCGCGGTCTCGCCCAGGTCGGTGCCCTCGGTGGCGACCAGGCGGCGCAGGTAGACCGGCTCCTCGCCGGCCAGTGACTCGACCACGCAGCGGGCGGTGACGTCACCGACCCCGGACAGCTCGGTGAGCTTGCCGCTGCGGGCCCGCTCGGCCACCTCGCCGGCCGGCAGGGCGCCGAGCGCCTTGGCCGCCGACCGGAACGCCCGGACCCGGTAGGTGGCCTCGTTCGCCCGCTCCAGCAGGAACGCGATCCGCCGCAGGTCGGCGATGGGATCCCGCGCAGTCATGCCCTGCAACCTACGCGCCCGCGCCGCCGGCCGCGCGGTGCTGTGCGGAGGTGTCGGGAGTGGACGCCGGTCAGCCGGCCGCGGCGGAGCCGCTCGGCGCCTTCGGGCAGCCGTGCCGACGCTGCCAGGCGGTCACCTCGGCGGCCGGCCCACGGTTGCCCCGCCCGCGCCACGAGTCGAGGTACTTCGCCGGCCAGACCACGCCCCGCCGGATCCACCAGTCGTCGTGGCCGGTGCACTTCGGGGAGAGCCCGAAGTGCAGGTGGCACACGTTGTTGGCGTTGCCGGTCCGGCCCACCTTGCCGAGCTGCTGACCGGCCCGGACGCGGACGCCCGCATCGACGCCGCCGGCGATCGCGCTCAGGTGCGACCCGTAGTAGCGGACCCCGTCGTCGCCGAGCAGCGAGACGGACAGCCCGCCGTTGTACGGCCCGAGCGGTCCCCGCCGGCTGAACCGGTCCACCCGGCTCACCTCCAGGATCACCCCGTCGGTGACCGCCACCACCGGCTCGCCGCAATCGGCGAAGATGTCCGTCCCCGGGTAGCCGGAGTGGGTCGGGTGGTAGTCGACGTTGCCGGCGCGGACCGGGAAGACGTGCCGCAGCTCGGCGCGGCTCGGTGCCGGCGTGGGCGTGGGCGGCGCGGCCGACACCGGGGCGGTCGGCTCGACCGGCTGCGCGCCGGTGGCCGGCGCGCTCGGGCTCTGCCACGAGTTGCCCGGCGCCGCCGTGGGGCGGTCGGCCGGGGCGCACCCGGCGGCCAGCGCCACCACGAGCAGCAGGACCGGGTACGCCGGACGCGCGCGGCGTCCGATCGATGGCGAGCGCATCCGGTCATCCTGACAGACCACTACCGTAGGGACGAACGCTGAGAGCGGTCCGTCCCGAACGGTAGCTCTGCGTGACCTCGGTACGTCTACGGTCCGTGAAGGGGGCAGCGGTGACGAACGGGTGGCACGGCGTACCCGGGAAGCCCGGTGCCGGTCCGGTGCGCCCGCTGCCGCGTACCCCGTCGGGGCTATTTCCGTCCGGGGCGCCGATGCGGCCGAGCTACCGCGAGCCGTACCCGGTGACCGGCGCAGGCGTGGCGGTCGGCGCGGTGACCGCCTTCGCCTGGCTGCTGCTGTTCGGCCTGCTCGGCCGGGATGTGCCCGGCTACGCCTGGTGGACGCTGTTCGCCGGGGGGCTGGCCTGGCTGGCCGCCGCGGTGCTGGTGCGCCACGGCGACCGGGGGATGGCCACCGGGGTGGCGATCGTCACCGCGGGTGGCTGGAGCATCGCCGCGGCGATCATCGCGGTGCGCTGGGGGCAGACCGGCAACTGGCCGCTCTGGTGACGCTGCGTGCCGGTCTCGCTGCGCAGTGAAGGCCACCTTGACGTACGCGCGGTGACGGTCCACGCTCGCGGTATGGCCTGGACCACCCCGCCGCGGCTCGACCCCGAGCGGAGCCGCCGCCGCCTGCAGCTCCTCGCCGAGTTGGCCGGTGCCCGCACGGTGCGCCAGCGCAAACGGCCGCAGCGGGCCCGCACCGAGCGCCTACGTGAGCTGATCGCCACCCGCCGGCGCATCGCCGGCTGACCGACTTTCTCCAGGAACGGCCGGCCCTTCGGGGCGTTGACCGGTCGCCTGCCGACCCGACCGGTTAACGTGCAACGCGTGACGAGTCGGCGTGCTGCCGAGGCCAACTTGGGGGGACCGTGTCGTACTTCGCTGCTGCCGTGGCGCGCGTCGAGGGCGCCTGGACCGCCGAAGAGGTGAACCTGCGGGGGGTCACCGACATCGAGGAGGTGGCCGACCGGCTGCGCGACGTCGAGCCGGACGCCGACCTCTCCCTGCTCTTCGTCGAGGCCGACGACACGTACCTGGTGATCCTTCGCCTGGACGAGGGGGAGGACCTGCGGGTCTTCGGCTCCGACTCGGCGTACGCGGAGGAGTCGCGGCTGGGCGCTCTGCTGGTCGGCGACCTGAAGACCTCGGTCACCGGGCTGGAGGACGCCGACGAGCCGCGGCCGGCCGCCGCCGGCGACGAGGAGACCGAGCAGCCGGCCGTCGACCCGGAGGCCGACCCAGTGGGCGACGCGGACATCCTCGCCGACCTGGGCATCCCGGCGCCGAAGCTGCTCGCCCTCTGCGGCCACGAGGGGATGATGCCGGCCGACGTCACCGCCGAGATCTGCCAGGTGCTCGGCTGCGGCGACGAGGTCGAGGAGCTGCGTGAGGTCTGAGCCGCCCGGGTCGGCGTGGACCGGCGGGGCGGAGCCGGCCGACGCCACCGATCCGGCGCTGGAGACCGTACGCCCGGGGCAGCCCACCCCGGGCCGGCCGGCCCGGGTCGGTCCGGGCGCGGACGAGGGGTTCGCCGACCTCGACGGCGTGGGCCGCCGGCAGCGGCACGAGCTGTGGATGCGCCGGGCCCTGGAGGTCGCGGTGACCGGCCCGGACAGCGTGCCGGCCGACGGCGCCGACGCGATCGAGGACGTCCCGGTCGGCGCGGTCGTCTACGGCCCGGACGGCGCCGAGCTGGCGATCGGCCGCAACGAGCGGGAGCTGACCGGCGACCCGACCGCGCACGCCGAGGTGCTGGCGCTGCGCCGGGCCGCCGAGCGGCTCGGCCGCTGGCGGCTGGAGGGCTGCACCCTGGTGGTGACCCTGGAGCCGTGCACCATGTGCGCCGGGGCGATCTCGCTGGCCCGGATCTCGACGGTGGTCTTCGGCGCATGGGAGCCGAAGACCGGCGCCGTCGGCTCGCTCTGGGACGTGCTGCGCGACCGCCGCATCACCCACCGCCCTGAGGTGTACGGCGGGGTGTGCGAGGCGGAGAGCGTCGCGCTGCTGCGCGCCTTCTTCCGCTGACCCACCGGCCCGCTCAGGCGGGTTGCGGGGCGGGACGCAGCAGGGTGGCGGCGACGGCGCGCGCGGCCTCGGTCCAGGCGGTGGGGCGCAGGGTGGCCGGATCCAGCCGGACGATCGACCGGGTGCCCTCGGCGTAGACGGTGGCGCCGTCCACCGAGCGGAACTCGAAGGCGTAGCGGGCGCTGCTGGTGCCGAAGTGCTCCAGCCAGAAGTGCACCGCCACCGGACCGACGCCGGTGACCGGGGCTCGGTAGGTGATGGTGAACTCGCGGACCGCGTGGAACACGTCGGGGGCGCCGCGCAGGTCGCCGCGGAAGGCGACGCCACGCTTGGCCCAGTACGGCGTCAGGGCGCGTTCCAGCAGCACCGCGTAGCGGGCGTTGTGCAGGATGCCCATGGCGTCGAGGTCGTCGAAGTGCACCGGGACGTGCTCGACGTGACCGAACTCGTGGCTCATGACTGGCCTTCCGCTAGCAGGGTCGGATCCGGGCAGAGCGCCCGCAGCCGGTTCAGCAGGCCCTGGCGGGCGTGCCGGTAGGTGGCGTCCGGGTCGAGCATCCGAGACCGCATCACCGCGCTGATCCCCAGTGCGTCGATCTCGTACGCCAGCAGTGGCCCGTCCAGGTCGGCGGGGAGTTCGCCGAGCTCGACGGCCTCCTGGACGAGGCGTTCGAGGAACGCGGTCCACCGGCCGAACGCCTCGGAGAGCCGGTCCCGGACGGGGCCGGGGCGGGCGTTGTACTCGAACTCGGTGTTGGCGAAGAAGCAGCCGCCGGGGAGGACCCGGGCGGCGTAGAACTCGATCCGGGCCTCGTGCAGCGCGCGCAGCCGGCGGACGCCCCGGGGGGCGCGCAGGGCCGGGGCGACGATCCGCTCCTCCCACTGCGCCACGGCCCGATCGACGGTGGCGAGTTGCAGCGCCTCCTTGGAGCGCCAGTGCGCGAAGAGCCCCGACTTGCTGACGCCGAGCCGGTCGGCGAGCTGGGCGAGGGAGAGCCCGTCCAGGCCGACCTCGGTGGCCAGTGCCACGGCGGTGTCGAGCACCGCGGTGCGGGTGCGGTCGCCGCGGGCGATGCGGCCGTCGGAGGTCATGCCGGCAGCGTAACGGAAACAAGAACGACCGGTCGTATTCTCTTGTGTGACACCGGTAACGCGAGCGCCCCGCCACCGGTCGGTGGCGGGGCGCTCGAGGGTCGGGTCGGGTCAGGCGATGACGGTGTCGAGGGCGATCTCGACCATCTGGCCGAAGGTCTGCTCGCGCTCCTGCGACGTGGTCTTCTCGCCGGTCTTGATGTGGTCGCTGACCGTCAGGATGGTCAGCGCGCGGGCCTTGAACCGGGCCGCGATCGTGTAGAGCGCCGCCGACTCCATCTCCACCGCGAGCACTCCGTAGTCGGCGAGGGAGTCGTAGAGGTCCGGCCGGTCGGTGTAGAAGGCGTCCGCGGCCAGGATCGGACCGACCCGCATGGTGATGCCGCGCCGCTCGGCCACCTCGACCGAGGTGCGCAGCAGCCCGAAGTCGGCCACCGGGGCGTAGTCGATCAGACCGTCGAACCGCATCCGGTTCATGTTCGAGTCGGTCGACGAGCCGATCGCCGCGACCACGTCGCGCAGCTGGAGGTCCTCGGTCAGGGCGCCGCAGGAGCCGACCCGGATCAGCGTCTTCACGCCGTACTCGTTGATCAGCTCGTGCGCGTAGATGGAGGCGGACGGCATGCCCATGCCGGAGCCCTGGACGGAGACCTCGACGCCGTTCCAGCGGCCGGTGAAGCCCAGCATGCCGCGAACCGTCGTGTAGCAGCGGGCGTCCTCGAGGTAGGTCTCCGTGATCCACTTGGCCCGCAGCGGGTCGCCCGGCATCAGGACCCGCTCGGCGATCTCTCCCGGCTCAGCGCCGATGTGCGTACTCATGGCAAAGATCCTGCCAGGCCGGGCCCGGGGATACCGGTTCGGCGTCCGGACCCGGGGTCCTGTAGCCTACTCGGCGGTGGCGTGTCCGAGTGGCCTAAGGAGCACGCCTCGAAAGCGTGTGAGGGTTTACGCCCTCCGCGGGTTCAAATCCCGCCGCCACCGCTCGTGAGATACGCGAACGCCCGGTTGATCCGTGAGGATCGGCCGGGCGTCCGTCGTTCGGAGCCGGCACGACTAGGCGTCGAGCGGATGCGCGGGGATCACGAGGCGTCCGCCCGATTCGATTGAATGTGCTGCCGCGCTGGACGGCTTGCGTTCTGCCTGGTTTTCGAATGAGGCTAGGAACTCGGTGGCGAAGTCGAGTCGGGGGTACCGGTCGAGCACGCTGTTCCTGAGCGCTTCGGAAAATTCCTCGGGACGTCGTCCTGCCACGTCCCAGGCCGTTGCGACCTGCAGCAGGTGGGACTCGGCGTCCTCGGCGGCGGACACGTGGGCGCGCATGTGGATGACGACGATGTGTTCCACGCGGGCCGCGCGGGCCTCGGGCCAGCCGGCGGCGACCGCGAACACCCACGCGAGGTGCCCGCCGGCCTCCTCGAACGGGAGCGCATGACTGTCGAACGGCTCGGTGAGCCCGGTGTCGTGCAGGAGGGCCGAGACGTAGTACAGCTCGTCGTCGAAGGCGATTCCGTGTGCGCGGGCGTACATCGCCCCCCACACGTAGGACCGGATGGAGTGGTTGAGCAGCGCAGGCGAGAGGTAACGGGTGGCCACGGAGAGCGCCGCCGTCGCCGCAGGCGTACGGGGAAGATCCGGCAATTCGGAAGATTCAGGCATGGGTGGATCGTAGTTCCGGCGCCTCTGACATCAGGTCCAACCGTTGCGGGCGCCCGGGAGATCCCGGGCTCCCTGTCGCACCTCCCGCCGCCGGGCCTGCCCGGCGGCGCGGGACCGCAGCAGCGGCATGTCGGCCTCCGCGCGCTCGGCGAAGTGGTCGAGCAGTTCCCGGTGCACGAAGATGTAGCCGTCGCCGACCTGGCGCAGGAAGAGGCACTGCACCGCGTGGTCGAGGAACGGCAGCAGCGGGTACGGCACCAGGTCCGCCCGGGCGAGCCTCCGCCGGACCAGCGCCTGCTCGACCATCGGGGAGAACGCGACCACGGTGAGCAGCAGGAGGGTGGTGCCGCCGCCGAGCAGCACCGCGAAGCGGAGCGACTCGGCCGCGCCCCGGGCCAGCGCGACCGGCACGAAGCCGAGCGCGGCGACCATCAGGCCCAGTGCCACGAGGTCGCCGGCCATGACGGTCAGCCGTTGCCGCAGCAACGGGCTGGGCAGCTCCCGCCGGTCGGTGGGGGGCGGCGGCGGCCGGAAGTGAAGCTGCACCTGGGCGCTGTCGAGGGCGATCAGGGAGACCACGGTGGCGAGGAAGAACCCGGCGCCGTAGCCGAGGCCGGCGGCCCAGCTCGGGCCGCCGGGGGTGAACAAGCCGGTGAGCCCGCCGACGGCCGTGCCGGCGACGAGCGCCGAGACCAGGATGAGCCGTTCCAGCTCGGCGACGCTCGTGGTCCAGGCGGCCACCCAGCTCTCCGGCGGCCGGTCGCGGCGGTCGCGGATGGCCCGGGTCAGCTCGAACAGGTCGTCGTAGTTGACCGTGTGCATCAGCACGGCCAGCCCCAGCAGACCACCGGCGACGACCAGGCCGGCCACCGACCCCAGCGCCCAGCCCGCCGAGCCGAGCAGCGCGGCGAGCGCGGCGCAGCCGAACAGGCGGGCGAGCGCCGTGGAGGTCCACCACACGGCCGGACGCCGTGCCGACCAGGACTCGTCGATCATGTCGAGCACGAAGACGGTCTGGTCACGCAGGCTGAGCGCCCGGGCGAGGCTGGCGAGGTGGCCGGCGGTCCGCTCGGGCCGGTACCGGGGGTGCGGCCGGCGGCGCAGCATGGTGTCGACGTACCGGGTGAAGAGGCGCTCGCGGCCGGAGCCGTTCCGGGTCGTGCCGGGGCCGAGGGCGAGCGGCTCGGCGTACGCCAGCGCCATGATGCTGAGCATCAGCGGCGAGTCGGCGAGCTGCCACAGCTCGGGGTCGGCGTCGAGCGCGTCCCGCAGCCCGCCCAGCCCCGGCCGGTCGACGTACCGCTCGATCTGCGACCGGTCCAGCGGTTGGATGGCGACGGTGCCGTAGAGGGGTAGTTCCGACCGGAGCCCTGCGTATTCCGCCTGCCGGCAGCAGACGGCGATCGGGGTGAGCGGTTGCCGGCCGTGGAACGCGGCGATCGCCTCGGCGCAGGCGTCGCGGTGCTGCTCGGCCACCTCGTCGAGGCCGTCCAGCAGCGGCAGGATCTGCCCCGCCGCGACCCAGGCGGCCCCCTGTTCCGCCGGGATGCCGTACCGCTCGGTGAGCTGTTCGACGAGCCACTGGTCGAGGGGCCGGCGGAGGGTCGCCCAGGAGGAGAGGTTGAAGACCGCCGGCATCGGGGCGTCCGGGTCGTGGCCGGCGCGGTCGAGCAGGTCCCGGGCGAGTTCCAGCAGGGTGGTCGTCTTGCCGGCCCCGGGCGCGCCGACGATGACCACCGCCTGGTCGAGCTGGTCGAACAGGGCCGACATCGAGGTCTGGTCGTCGAGCGAGCCGGTGAAGCCGTCCCGGTGGCTGGCCCGCAGGCTCCACGGGTGCCGGCGGTCGTCGGCGGTGGCGGCGATGCCCAGCTCGATGCGGGCCTCCTCGTGGAGGGACCGGTCCAGCACGCTGGTCACCCAGTAGCGGCGGACCCGGTCCAGCAGCACCTTCCGGGCCCGCGCCGCGCCGGCGGTCCCGGTTTCCCGCGGCTCCCGGCCGCGGTGCACCTCGATGACCACGAGGACCGACACCAGCAGCAGCACCAGCGGCCAGGCCAGCCAGAGGTACGGGGACCAGCGCTCGGGTAGCGCGCCGGTGGCGACGTTCGTGGCCACGCCCAGCAGGGCCACGACGATCACCGACAGGCCGACCATGACCACCCGACGCATGCGTCGTCTCTACCGTCCGAGGGGCGGGCGCACAACCCACCGGCGGGTCAGCAGGGGCCGTAGCCCTCGTCGAAGAGGCGGCGGGCCCAGTCCGCGTACCCGGCGATGATCTTCCGGACCGTGGCGCCGTCGTGCAGGAAGAGGTACGCCCGGTCGCCGCTGCGGGCGAGCAGCCCGTCGAAGCGGTGCATCCCCTGTGGAGCGTCGAGGTCGACCACCGACGGGTACGCGGTGTGCACCACGTCGACCGGCGTGCCGACGGTGATCCCCTCGGGTGTGCTCATCGGGTCGTCGAGCCAGAGCAGGACGAGCCGGTCGTCGACGAAGACCGGGCTGACCGAGCCGTGGCCGGACAGCGTGGGCCCGCACGCGTCCTCGTCGGTGCGCAGCACGCCACGCCGGGTCAGGTCCTCCTCGGTGGCGCCGAACTCGGCGTTGCCCAGCCCGTGGAGGCTGACCACCCCTGCGGCGCCGACCGGCCGGGCCGGCACGTCCGGCCCCTGTGGACGGACGCCGCTGCCGGCGATCGAGGCGGCCGTCATCAGCGCGGCGATGAATCCGAATTGTCGCAGTTTCATGCAATCCCCCAGTCCCCAACGGGACCGGGGCGATGAGGTTGCTGGTGCTGGTCGGATTGCCGTAGTTCCCACTCCTCGGCCAGCTCGTCCCAGTAGTCCGCGGAGAGCCCGCGCCGCCCGTGCGCCAGCCAGCCGGCCGTGTCCCGCTCCAGGTGCAGGCCCAGTTCGGCGAACGGGTCGATCCACGGCCCCGGCTCGGCGCCCAGCCGGGCGAGCGCCGCGTTGATCGGCCACTCGGCGCGCGGCCGGTCCAGCCGGTCGTCGAAGCAGGGCCCCCAGCTCGGCTCGCCGCCCAGCCAGACCGCCGCGGCCTGGTGGCCGAGGCCGCCGGCGAACTCCGCCTCCAGGTACGCCACCGGTCCCCGCCGGGACCAGCGAGCCAGCAGCTCCGACAAGTCCGGCTCGCCGCGCCGCG
The DNA here is from genome assembly GCF_057197805.1 of Micromonospora sp. Utrum1. Taxonomy (NCBI): domain Bacteria; kingdom Bacillati; phylum Actinomycetota; class Actinomycetes; order Micromonosporales; family Micromonosporaceae; genus Micromonospora; species Micromonospora sp. Utrum1. The sequence continues at coordinate 7,398,970 of NZ_CM170071.1, read as the reverse complement.
ACCCGGAGTCGTCGTCCGTCGGGGCGGCCGAGAGGACGAGTTGGAACGGCTGGTCCGCCGAGGGCTCGCCGATGGCGAAGTCCGGCAGCCGGCCGGTCAACTCCTCGACGAGCTGCGGGGTGACCGGCAGCAGCGCGAAGTCCTGGCGCAGCGCGGCGAGCACCGCGTGATCCAGGTCGGCGGTCTGCTCCCGGAGCAGCTCGACGTCGGCGACCACCGCGCTGAGCTGGTAACTCATCCGATCCCCTCGGCGTCCACAGGCTGTGGATGGAACATGTGTACGACGGTCGGTCAGCCCTCGGCGGCCGACGGCCGGTCGGTCATCTCGAAGGCCATGAGGGTGGCGCCCACCCGGACCGTACCGGGCGCGTGCGGCGGCTGGGCGGCGTCGTGCAGCTCGGTCATGATCGCGTGCAGCCGCCGGCGCGCCGCCGCCCAGGCGTCGGGGGACACCCACAGCTCCGCGTCGGTGGTGACGCCGGTCGTCCCCGGGGCGCGGTCGGCCACCCGGTCGAGGAGGTTGCGGGCGAGGGACTCGGCGAGCAGCGGCTGCCCCTCCTGCTGCTCGGTGAGCCAGGGCCCGCGTACCGCCCGGTAGCGGCGCTCCCGGCCGCCGCGCCGGGCCCGGACGTCGGCCAGCTCGACCAGGCCGGCGGCGTCCAGCCGGCGCAGGTGCTGGCTGGCGAGGGCGTGCGAGACGGCCAGCTCCCGGGCGAGCGCGGCGGCGGAGAGCGGCGCGCTCCACAGCAGCGAGAGCATGCGCAGTCGCAGCGGGTGGGCCAGCGCGCGCAGGCGTGGGTCGGTGGTGCTCACGGCCGCCATTGAACCCCACCCGCTCGTCGCACTCACCCCCAAGCATTGACTTGGGGGTCGGGTGTGGACAGAATCGCACCGCACGGGGGAGGTGCCATGAGCTGGGGTACGACCAGGGTGCTGGGCAACCGCGACGCCGGCCGCTACCTGACCAGCGTGCTGGTCTCCGGCTTCGGCACGGCGGCCATCCTGCTGGTGGCCGGGATCTGGGTGAAGGACCTCACCGGGTCGAGCAGCGTGGCCGGGCTGGTCACCCTCGGCACCTGGGGGCCCACCCTGGTCGCCCCGCTGATCGGGGTGCTGGCCGACCGGTTCCGCCGCCGCCCGCTGCTGATCGCCCTGCACCTGGCCATGGCCGCCCTGCTGCCGGTGCTGCTGCTGGTCGACTCCGCCGCCCGGGTCTGGCTGATCTTCGCCGTGATGGTCGCGTACGGGGTCAGCTTCGTGTTGATCGACTCGGCTGGTGCCGGCCGTGGTCCCGGGGGACCTGCTCGGCGACTTCAACGGGCTGCGGATGACGGTCAACGAGGGCATGAAGCTGGTCGCCCCGCTGGCCGGCGCCGGCCTCTTCGCCGCGTACGGCGGGCACCCGGTGGTGCTGCTCGACGCCGCCACGTTCGCCCTCGCCGCCCTGCTGCTCGCCCTGATCCGGATACGCGAGGCGCCTCCGGCCCCGCCCGAGCCCTGGACCCGCCAGCTCGCCGAAGGGCTCGGGCACCTCCGCCCGCCCACCCCGCTACGGCACCTGGTCGTCTGCACCGGGGCCGCCATGCTGCTGATCGGGATCAACGGCGCCCTCGCGTACGCCGTGGTGGACGACGGTCTGCACCGGCCGCCGGAGTTCAACGGCGTGCTCGGCACCATGCAGGGCGTCGGGTCACTGGTCGGTGGCCTGGCCGCGGGGACCCTGCTGCGCCGGCTCGGCGACCAGCGGGTGACCGCGGCGGCCATCGCGCTCCTGGCCGCCGGTCTAGCGCTGCGGGCCGCGCCCGGCCTCGTCCCGGTGGTCGCGGGCACCCTGGCCGTCGGGGTCGGGGCTCCGCTGGTGCTGATCACGGTCTGGACGGCGGTGCAGCGGGAGACGCCGAACGCGCTGGTCGGGCGGGTCTCCGCGACCGTGAACACGCTGACCTTCGGCCCCGGCACGCTGGCCGTGCTCGCCGGCGCGAGCCTGCTGGTCCTGGTCGATTACCGGGTGATCCAGCTGGTCGGCGCGGCGGGCGCGGTGCTGCTCGCCGGCTGGGCGCTGCGCGGCGGCCCGCGCCCCGGTGCACCGGCCGCGCCGCCGACCGACCACCCGGCGGAGACCGCACCGGCACCGGCCACGTCGCCGACCACCGGGGAGGAGGTCGCGCCGGCACCGGCCACCCCACAGACCGCCGCCCCCGCCGCCGGGACGGCGGAGCGGGGCTGACGGCGTACCCGGAAGGGGCCGACCCGGGTGGAGCCGGCCCCTTGCCCGGTGCCGGTCAGCCGGCGAAGCCGCCGTCCGCGTTGATCGTCGCGCCGGTCACGTAGCCGCCGTCCGGACCGGCCAGGAAGGCCACGACGGCGGCGATCTCGGCCGGCGCGGCGTAGCGGCCCAGGGCGGTGAAGCCCCGGATCGCGTCCGCGTTCGGCCCGTCCGCCGGGTTCGCGTCGGTGTCGGTCGGCCCCGGGTTGACCAGGTTCACCGTGATCCTCCGGCCGCCCAACTCCCGGCCGAGCCCCCGGGTCAGGCCGATCAGGGCCGTCTTGCTCATGGAGTAGAGGGCGAGACCCGGAAAGACGGCCCGCTCGGCCACGTTGCTGCCGATGTTCACGATCCGGCCGCCGTCGGTCATGTGCCGGACCGCCGCCTGGGCGAACACGAACGGCGCCCGGACGTTGACCGCGATCGTGCGCTCGACCTCGTCCTCGCCGAGCTCCGTCACCGGGCCCACGAGGAACACCCCGGCGTTGTTGACCAGCACGTCCAGCCGGCCGAACTCCCCGGCGACCCGGTCGACCGCCGCGCGCACCGCCGCCGGGTCGCCGCTGTCCGCCGGCACGGCCAGGGCGCGCCGCCCCACCGCCTTGATCTGCTCCACCAGCTCGGCCGCCCGGTCGGCGCGCCGTTCGTAGGTCAGCGCCACGTCGGCGCCCTCCCGGGCCAGCCGCAGAGCCACGGCCGCCCCGATACCCCGGCTGCCGCCGGTCACCAATGCCACTTTTCCGTCCAGAACTCCGTTCATGCCACCAGCCTGCTCGGCGGCGGGCGGATAGTCTGGCGGCGATCAGACGCCGCGTTGGCTGACTCCGGCGGAACCGGGGGAACCGGCTCTCGGGGGCCGGGCGTGGTTCGCTGGGGGCGCCTGACGTGCCGAGCCCCAGAAAGATCCCGATTCCTTTGACGACGTCCGCGCCCGTACGGGTGTCTTCCCCCATGTGACGACCGTAATGAAGCACCCACCGGCCGGGACGGCGATCGGCGAGGAGCACGATTCTCGGGTTTTCGTCCAGGGGATCGCCGCATCGTTGCACCGCACGGCGTACCTGCTGTGCGGGGACTGGTACCTGGCCGACGACCTTGTCCAAGAGACCCTGGCGAGGGCGTACAGCCATTGGCGCAAGGTCCAGCGGGCCGATAGTCCGTCCGCGTACGTGCGACGCATCCTGATCAACGAGTCGCGACGCAGCTGGCGCCGGAACCGGAACGTCACCGTGCATCCCGACGTCGACCTGGCCGACATCACCGCCGTGGACATGTCCGACGAGGTGGTGAACCGCGACGAGTTGCTCCAGGCGCTGCAGTCGCTGCCCGCGCGGCAGCGGGCGACCGTCGTCCTGCGGTTTCTCGAGGGGCTCAGCGAGCGGGAGACCGCCGCGGTCCTCGGGTGCAGCGAGGGCACCGTCAAGAGCCAGACGAGCCGGGCGTTGATCAAGCTCAAGTCCGTACTGAACCGAGGAGACATCTGACCATGTCGTACGACACCGAGGCACGTCTGAGCGCGGCACTGCAGGGCATCGCCGGAGACCGGCCGTACGCACCCGACCTCGACCACATCGAGAGCCGCGGACGGAAGCTGCGGCACCGCCGCCTGGCGTGGCGCGCCACCGCCGGCACCGGCTTCGCGCCGCCATCGCGGCGGTCGCGGTGGTCACCGCCGGCGCCGGCACCCAGGCCCCCGCGCCCAACCTCGCCGCCCCGAACCCGGCGACCAGCAGCGTGACCGCCGAGAACGCCCCGCTGGTGAAGCTGGTCGGCTATCTGACCACCGCCCCGCAGCCCGAGGGCGACGCGACGCTCGTGCTGCGCGACCAGGTTTACACGAACGGCCTCAAGGTCGATGTCTGGGACCTGTTCGCCGACAACGGCGACCTCTACTTCGGCAAGACCCGCGATGCCCTCTCGGCACAGGTGAAGGGGAAGCACCCGACGGGTGGCGAGGACGAGGCCGGGCGGAAGAAGGCGGTCGCGGCGGCGGAGTACGCGGCCAAGGGCGATCTCAACGAGGCCCGCAAGATGATGGCGCTCGCGTACGTCAAGGATCCGAAGACCGCGCCGGCTCTGGAGGCGCCCGGCGTCAAGCCCTCGATCGATGCGAAGATCGCCGCGAAGCTCAAGGCCACCCATCAGGACGCATCCACGGTGGGCAATCTGACCGACAACTGGGTCTGGGAGAACTCGCTGGACGCGCTGAAGGCGGGCGCCGGCAGCCCGACGGTCCGCGCCGGGGTGGTGCGGCTGCTGGGGCAGATGCCCGAGGTCAAGGTGACGCAGGGCACCCTCTACGGCCAACCGGTGATCACCCTCGCCGCCGGCGCGCTGATCACCGGCGGCGGCACTGACAGCCTGACCATCGACGCCGACACCGGCCTGCTGATCAAGTACGTCTCCGACAGCGTGGGCGTGACCGTCAACTACACGGTGGCCCGCGTGACCCTCGCGGACGTGGCCGCGGGCAAGTTCTGACCCGCACCCACTGATGCCAGGGCCGGTCCGTCCACCGGCCCTGGCGTCAACGACTGAGAGATCGACGGTAGCGACGACTCAGGGCCGGTCCCCGTGGGGCCGGCCCTGTCGTTTTTCCTGCTCAAGCGAGCGGAGGATACGAGATTCGAACTCGTGAGGGTGTTAACCCAACACGCTTTCCAAGCGTGCGCCCTAGGCCTCTAGGCGAATCCTCCGCGAGCCAGAATACAGGTCTCCGACGGGCCAGCCACCCCACCACCCCCTGAAGATCCACGCCGGGTCGGGTAGGCTTGGCGTCACCTCCCGTGCGGCGGTATCTCGTGAACCTCCCCAGGGCCGGAAGGCAGCAAGGATAAGCGAGCTCTGCCGGGTGCACGGGAGGCCTTTCTGTCTCCGGGTGCCGGTAACCTTCCTGCGGGTCAGGTCGCGGGGTGGTGGGTGGTCACCCACGCCCGACCGGCGCAGAATGGCTCGGTCGAGAGGAGGCGGTACGCGTGACGCTGGCGCTTTACCGCAAGTACCGGCCGCGTACCTTCGCCGAGATGATCGGCCAGGAGCAGGTCACCGAGCCGCTGTCACAGGCGCTGCGCAGCGGCCGGCTCAACCACGCCTACCTCTTCTCGGGGCCCCGGGGCTGCGGCAAGACCTCCAGCGCCCGGATCCTGGCCCGCTCGCTCAACTGCGAGCAGGGGCCCACGCCCGAGCCGTGCGGGCAGTGTGACTCGTGTCGCTCGCTGGCCACCGACGGCACCGGGTCGATCGACGTCATCGAGATCGACGCGGCCAGCCACGGCGGCGTCGACGACGCCCGCGAGCTGCGCGAGAAGGCGTTCTTCGCGCCGGCCCGGAGCCGCTTCAAGATCTATATCATCGACGAGGCGCACATGGTCTCGTCGGCCGGCTTCAACGCCCTGCTCAAGTTGGTCGAGGAGCCCCCGGAGTACGTCAAGTTCATCTTCGCCACGACCGAGCCGGAGAAGGTCCTCGGTACGATCAAGTCGCGGACCCACCACTACCCGTTCCGGCTGTTCCCGCCGAAGGTGCTCCGGCCCTACCTGGAGCAGCTCTGCGAGGCGGAGGGGGTCAAGGTCGAGAAGGCGGTCTTCCCGCTGGTGGTGCGCGCCGGCGGGGGCAGCATGCGGGACAGCCTCTCGGTGCTCGACCAGCTCATCGCGGGCGCCGGCCCGGAGGGGGTCAGCTACGCCCGGGCCGCCGCGCTGCTCGGCGTGACCGACTCGGCGCTGATCGACGAGATGTGCGACGCGCTGGCCGCCGGGGACGGCGCCGCCGCGTACGCGACCGTCGACCGGGTCGCCGAGGCCGGGCACGACCTGCGCCGGTTCGCCTCCGACCTGCTGGAGCGGCTGCGCGACCTGATCGTCCTCCAGCAGGTGCCGGACGCCGCCGCCAAGGGCCTGATCGACGGCCCGGCCGACCAGATCGAGCGGATGACGGCCCAGGCCCAGCAGCTCGGTCCGGCCACCCTGTCCCGCTGCGCCGACATCGTGCACAACGGCCTGGTCGAGATGCGCGGCACCACCGCGCCCCGGCTGCTGCTGGAGCTGATCTGCGCCCGGATGCTGCTGCCCGGCGCGGACGACTCCACCGGCGGTCTGCTCCAGCGCCTGGAACGGATGGAACGCCGGCTCACCCTGGGCGGCACCGAGCCGCCGCCGGCCGCCGCCGGCCCCGCGCCGATCGCCCCCGCCCCCGAGGTACGCCCGGCGCCTCCCGCCCCGACCGCGGCTGCCGCCGCGCCCGACCCGGAGACCGCCGGCACGCCGGCGGCTGCCGGCGCCCCGACCGGGGCGGCCGCCGCCCGCGCCGCCGCCGCGGCGGCCGGTGCCCGGTCGACCCCGACCCGTCCGGCGGACGGGTCCGCCAACGGCCCCGCCCAGCCCGGCCCGGCCGCCCGCCCCGCCGCGAACGGGGTCGCCGCCCAGCCGGGTCCGGCTCCTTCCAGCCCTACGCCCGGCACCGACTCCGCGGCGTCCGACGCGCCCGCCCGGCGGCCGGTGCCGGCCTCCGCGGTGCTGCCCGATCCGGCTACGCCCGCCCCGCCCCGCCCCGGCGCGGCCCCGGCTGGCGCACTGGACGCCGTCGCGGTGCGCCGGGTCTGGGCGGAGGTGGTCGGCAAGGTCAACCGGAGCAACAAGCGGATCGCGGCGCTGATGCGCGACGCGGTGGTCCGCGACCTGGACGGCGACACGCTGGTGCTGACCGTGAAGTCGACGGTGCTGGCGAAGATGATGGCCGACCACGCCGCCGTGCTCACCGACGCGCTCTACGAGGAATTGGGCGGCCGCTGGCAGATCCGGTGCGAGGTGGCCGGTGAGCGGGGCGCGGCCTCGCTCGGCGGCCCGTCCCGCCCCTCCGGCGCGGCCCGCCCGGCGTCCGACGCCGCCCCGGCACGTTCGGCGGCCTCATCCGACAGCGCTCCGGCCCGTCCGGCGCCTGCCTCGTCCGCCTCGTCCGACGCCGCGCCGACGCGCCCCGCGTCCGGTCCCGCCCCGGCGCGCCCGGCGTCCGGTGCGTCCGACGCCCCGGGGAACCACACCGGTGGCGCGGCGCAACCGGCCAGCGGCCGGCCGGGGAACCCTGCCGGCCCGTCCGCCCAGGCGTCGGCGTCGTCCGGTGGCCCGGCGCGGCGACCCGCCGAGCCCGAGGCTGCCGCAGGCGGGGACGACGAGGAGGACTGGCCGGAACCGGCCCGACCGGGTGGCTCCGGAGAGCCCGCGTCTACCGGTGACGCTCCGACGGCTGCCACCGACGGCGGGGACGGCTGGCCCGAGGCCGCCCGCCCGGGTGGGGCGGCAGCCGTGACCACGGCCGGCACGTCTAGCCCTACCGTGCCGACCGCCTCGGTGTCGGTGGCCACGGCGCCGGCCGTACCGAAGCCGGCCGGACCACCGGGTGCGGCGCCGGCCGTACCGAAGCCGGCCGGGCCATCGGGTGCGGCGCCGGCGGGCGGTGGCACGCCGAAGAACAGCGCGATCGCGGCGGCGCGGGCGGCTGCGGCGGCCGCTGCCGCCGGTGGCGGGCCGAGCAAGGGCCCACGGGCGGCCCAGGCGACCCGGAAGACCGCGGACGCCGACTGGGCCGGGGAACCGCCCTACGACCCGGACTACGACGGGCCTGCCGGCGGCCGCTCGGCGGGCGCGGCCCCGGCGGCGCCCGTCTACGAGGGCTTCGACCCGGGCGATGAACCGCTGGACGATGTCATCGACGAGCAGACCGCCCGGCAGTCCGGCGAGGAGCAGGCGGTGCAGTTGCTCCGCGAGGCGTTCGGGGCCGAGAAGATCGACGAGGTCGACGCGCGCTGAGCGCGCGTCGACCGACGAGGAGCAGTGCCGCCGCCCGACTAGGCTGGGCGCGGCCGATCAGACGAGTGCGAGAAGGAGCCATCCGTGCGCCCAGGTGGACAGCCGAACATGCAGCAGATGCTGAAGCAGGCGCAGAAGATGCAGCAGCAGATCGCCAAGGCTCAGGCCGAGCTGGCCGAGGCCGAGCTGACCGGCACCGCCGGTGGTGGCCTGGTCACCGCCACCGTCGCCGGCACCGGTGAGGTGAAGGCGATCAAGATCGACCCGAAGGCGGTCGACCCGGAGGACGTGGAGACGCTGGAGGACCTGGTCGTCGCCGCCGTGCGCAACGCCGCCGAGGCGGCCCGGGAGCTGACCGAGAAGAAGATGGGCCCGGTCTCGGGTGGGATGGGCGGCCTCGGCCTGCCCGGGTTCTGAGCCCGCAGATGTACGAGGGTGCCATCCAGGACCTGATCGACGAGCTGGGCCGGCTGCCGGGCGTGGGCCCGAAGAGCGCCCAGCGGATCGCCTTCCACGTCCTCTCGGCGGATCCCGCCGACGTCAACCGGCTGGCCGGCGCGCTGCGCAAGGTCAAGGAGCTGGTGCGGTTCTGCACCACCTGCTACAACGTGGCCGAGTCGGAGCAGTGCCGGATCTGCCGTGACCCGCGGCGCACGGACGAGGTGCTCTGCGTGGTCGAGGAGCCGAAGGACGTCGTGGCGATCGAGCGGACCGGAGAGTTCCGCGGCCGCTACCACGTGCTCGGCGGCGCCATCAACCCGCTGGAGGGCATCGGCCCGGACAACCTGCGGATCCGGGAGCTGATGACCCGGCTGGGCGGGGGCGCGGTTCGTGAGCTGATCCTCGCCACGGACCCGAACACCGAGGGTGAGGCGACCGCCACCTATCTGGCGCTCATGGTGAAGCCGATGGGCATCGCGGTGACTCGGCTGGCCAGCGGCCTGCCGGTCGGCGGCGACCTGGAGTATGCCGACGAGATCACCCTGGGTCGCGCGTTCGAGGGCCGCCGGGCGATCTGACCGGAGCGACGACCAGGCCGGCCGGTCCCGTGCGCGGGGCCGGCCGGAGTCGTCCGCCCATCCGGAATGTGGGACGGGTGCGATTCGCCACGTGCGCACCACCCGGCCGGCGGCTGGCCGGTTTTGCGGCGATCCGTCCGATCTCACTATCTGCTTCGGGCTGTGACAGTGCTGTTTGTCGGGAGATCGGAAGCTGTCAGACCCGCCACTTGGTGTCGGCTTGATAGCGATTGCCTCGCGGGCGTTCCGCATTCTGTGTGTCGTGTCATAGCCTCCCGCACACGGACTGAGTCACAACTCGGCGTGGAACATGCGCATGACAGAGGTGAGAGATGCAGGCGAGCAGGCTTAAAGCGGCCGTGGCCCTCGCGGCCGCTGCCGCTCTGGCGGTCGGAGCGTCCGGCTGCGCCAAGAGCGAGCGCGACGAGGACAGCGGTGGGGCCAAGACCGGCGGCACCTTCGTCTTCGCGGGCGCCGGTAACCCCAAGAACTTCGACCCGATCTTCAACGACGACGGCGAGTCGTTCCGGCCGATCCGCCAGATGTACGACACCCTCGTGCAGAACAAGCCGGGTACGGCCGATCTGCAGGGCGCCCTGGCGGAGAGCTGGGAGCACGACCCCGAGGGCAAGGTCTGGACCTTCCACCTGCGCAAGAACGTGAAGTTCCACGACGGCACCCCCTTCAACGCCGCCGCGGTCTGCTTCAACTTCGACCGCTGGTTCAACATGAAGGGCGCCGCCGCCCAGTCGCAGATGATCTACTACTCGGACGTCTTCGGCGGCTTCGCCAAGAACGAGGCCGAGGGTGTCGGCGAGCCGGTCTACAACAAGTGCGAGGCGAAGGACGACGGCACCGCCGTCGTCACGATGAACCGGTACAAGGGCGCCTTCCCCGGCGCCTTCGCGCTGACCGCGCTGTCGATCGCCAGCCCCGAGGCGCTCAAGAAGTACGACGCCGACACGGTGAAGCAGAACGGCGACTCGTTCGAGTACAGCGCGTTCGCCAACGAGCACCCGGTGGGCACCGGCCCGTTCACCTTCGGTGGCTGGGACAAGGCCAAGGGTGAGATCACCCTGAACCGGAACCCCGACTACTGGGGCGAGAAGGCCAAGGTCGACAAGCTCGTCATCAAGATCATCGAAGACGAGAACACCCGGAAGCAGGAGCTGCGGGCGGGCACCGTCCAGGGCATCGACTTCCCGGCCCCGGCCGACCGCAAGGCGCTCTCGGGCGAGGGCTTCCAGGTCCTCGACCGCCCGGCGTTCAACATCCTCTACCTCGGCTTCAACCAGAAGAACCCGAAGCTGAAGGACCTGCGGGTGCGCCAGGCGATCGCCTACGCCCTCAACCGCCAGCAGCTCGTCCAGACCAAGGGCCCGGGTGGCACCAAGGTCGCCGACGAGTTCATGCCGGACACCGTGCTCGGCTACGCCCCGGACGTGCAGAAGTACGAGTACAACGTCGACAAGGCCAAGCAGCTGCTCAAGGAGGCGGGCGCCGAGAACCTGACGCTCAACTTCTACTACCCGACCGACGTCTCGCGGCCGTACATGCCGAACCCGCAGGAGATCTTCACCGTCCTGGCCAACGACCTGCAGGCCGTCGGCATCAAGGTCAACGGTGTGGCCCGCCCGTGGAACGGTGGCTACAAGGACGACGTGCAGCAGTTCGGCAAGCACGACCTGCACATCCTCGGGTGGACCGGTGACTACAACGACCCGGGCAACTTCGTCGGCACCTTCTTCGGCCGGGCCAAGGTCGAGTTCGGCGACCAGGCGATGACCGAGATGTTCGACGCCATCACCAAGGCTGACGGCACGGTCGACGACGCCGGCAAGAAGGCCGCGTGGGAGCAGGTCAACCGCGACATCGCCGCCAAGTGGCTGCCGGCCGTGCCGGTCTGGCACGCCCCGCCGGCCATCGTGGTCACCAAGGACGTCAAGGGTCTGGTCGCCAGCCCCCTGACCGACGAGCGGTTCAACACCGTCAGCGTCGGCTGAAGCGCCACGGACCGCTGACGCCGTACGCGGAATCGGCCCGGGCCGGGCTCTCTCTCCCGGCCCGGGCCGACCCGCTGTTACCGAGAATCTGGTGTGTGAGAGATGTTGCGAGTCATAGTTCGCCGCCTGCTGCAGCTGGTGGTGACCCTGATAGGGCTGTCCGCGCTGGTCTTCGTCTGGCTGCGGAACCTCCCCGGCGGCCCGATCGAGGCGCTGCTCGGTGAGCGGGCCACGCCGGAGCGGCGCGCCCTGCTGGTGAAGGCCCTCGGCTACGACCAGCCGATCCTGGTGCAGTACGCCAAGTTCATGCAGCGGCTGCTGACCGGCGACTTCGGCAACTCGATCCGGAGCGGTGACCCGGTCACCGAGGTGATCGGCCGCGCCTTCCCGGCCACCATCGAGCTGGCCGCGGCCGCCATGATCATCGCCATCGGGCTCGGCGTGCCGCTCGGCTACATCGCCGCCCGGCACCGCGGCCGGCTGCTCGACAACCTGAGCATCGCCGGAACGCTGCTCGGCATCTCGATCCCGATCTTCTTCCTGGGCTATCTGCTCAAGGACGTCTTCACCCAGAACGTGCACTGGTTCCCGCCCTCGGGCCGGATCAGCACCGGGGTGGACAACACCGACGTGACCGGCTTCTTCGTCCTCGACGGGCTGCTCACGCGGGAGTTCGACGCCGCCAGCGACGCGCTGTGGCACCTGATCCTGCCGGCGCTGACCCTGGCCACCATCCCGCTCGCGGTGATCGTCCGGATCACCCGGGCCAGCGTGCTCGACGTGCTCAACGAGGACTACGTCCGCACCGCCGAGGCGAAGGGCCTGCGGCACAAGACCATCCGGGGCCGGCACATCCTGCGGAACGCCCTGCTGCCGGTGGTCACCACCATCGGCCTGCAGACCGGCGCGCTGCTCTCCGGCGCGGTGCTCACCGAGCGGGTGTACAACTGGGGCGGCCTCGGCACGCTGATCTACAACTCGATCAGCGGCGGCCGCGACTACCCGGTGCTCCAGGCGCTGATCCTGCTGGCCGCGCTGGTCTTCGTGCTGGTCAACCTCCTGGTCGACCTCTCCTACGCCTTCATCGACCCGAGGGTGCGTGTGCGATGAGTGACCCGATCACCCGGCCCACCGTGGGCACTCCGCGCGAGAGCGTGGACCCCGCCGCCGTCGAGGAGAAGCGCGAGGGCACCCTGCCGCGCGGCATCGACCGGCTCGGCGAGCGCAAGCGCGCCCGGCTGGAGCAGCTGGCCCAGTCGACCGCCGAAAAGGGCGGCGTGAGCCTGGTCCGGGACGCGTTCCGCCGGCTGCGGCGCAACCCGACGGCGATCGTCGGCGCGTCCATCGTGGCGCTCTTCGTCCTGGTCGCGATCTTCGCGCCGCTGCTCGCGCCGCACGACCCGGCGCAGCGCTTCGACGAGCTGACGAAGAACCTCACCGTCGACAACATCCCCGGCGCCAGCAGCGAGTTCCCGCTCGGCTCCGACCCGCTCGGCCGGGACTTCCTGTCCCGCATGATCCACGGCAGCCGGCAGACCCTGTTCGTCGGCGTGCTCGCCACGCTCATCGGGTTGGCCCTGGGCGTGCTGGTCGGCGCGATCGCCGGCGCCTTCGGCGGCTGGGTCGACAACATCCTGATGCGCTTCACCGACGTGATGCTGGCCCTGCCGGCCCTGCTGCTGGCGATCAGCCTGGTGGCCATGGCCAGCCGGTCCAGCCAGTGGACGGTGATCATGGCGGTGGCCATCGTCAACGTGCCGATCTTCGCCCGGCTGCTGCGCGGCTCGATGCTCGCGCAACGGGAGAGCGACCACGTGCTGGCCGCCCGGGCGCTCGGCGTCAAGCAGGGGTCGATCGTGCTGCGGCACATGCTGCCCAACGCGATGACCGCCGTGATCGTGCAGGCCACGCTGACCCTCTCCACCGCGATCCTGGAGGCGGCGTCGCTCTCCTTCCTCGGTCTCGGTGACCCGGACATCAACCGGGCCGAGTGGGGCCTGATGCTCGGTGTGGACGGACAGCGCTACTTCGAGGTCCGGCCGGAACTGGCCTACTTCCCGGCCGTCGCGATCATCGTGGTCGCGCTGGGCTTCACCCTGCTGGGTGAGGGCATGCGCGAGGCGATTGACCCGAAGAGCCGGCGGTGACGGCGATGGGGACAACGGACCAGCACGGTGAGGAAGTGACCCGATGAGCCTGCTCGACGTACGCGATCTGAGCGTGGTGTTCCAGCGGCGCGGTGAGCGGCCGTTCACGGCGGTCGACAAGGTCAGCTTCAGCGTGGAGCCGGGGCAGACCGTGGGCCTGGTCGGCGAGTCCGGCTGCGGCAAGAGCGTGACCAGCCTGGCGATCATGGGCCTGCTGCCCCGGCGGGGCAACAAGGTCACCGGCGAGGTCAACTTCGACGGCGCCGACCTGCTGAAGCTGCGCCCGGACGACATGCGGGACCGGCGCGGCCGGGACATCGGCATGATCTTCCAGGACCCGCTCTCCTCGCTGAACCCGGTCGTGCCGATCGGCACGCAGGTGGCCGAGGTGCTGGAGCGGCACCGCGGGATGGACCGCAAGGCGGCCATGAAGGAGGCCCGGGAGCTGCTCGACGCGGTCGGCATCCCCGACCCGATGCGGCGGCTCAAGGAATATCCGCACCAGATCTCCGGCGGCATGCGGCAGCGCGCCCTGATCGCCACCGCGCTGGCCTGCAAGCCGCGGCTGCTGATCGCGGACGAGCCGACCACCGCGCTGGACGTGACCATCCAGGCGCAGATCCTCACCTTGCTCAAGCAGCTCGTCGACGAGACCGGCACCGCCCTGATCATGATCACGCACGACCTGGGCGTGGTGGCCGGCCTCTGCGACACGGTCAACGTGCTCTACGGCGGCAAGGTGGTGGAGCGGGCCGCCCGGCACGAACTCTTCGCCCGGCCGCGGCACCCGTACACGCACGGGCTGTTGAGCTCGGTGCCGCGGCTGGACTCGCCCCGGGGCGAGCGGCTGCACGCCATCCGCGGCTCGGTGGCCGACAACATCCCGTGGGTCGAGGGGTGCGCGTTCGCCCCTCGCTGCGACAACGTGGTGGACGCCTGCCTGGAGGGCACGCCTCTGCTCGAACCCACCGCGACCGGCGGCGACCTGCGCTGCAACAACCCCGTTTCCGAGGAGGTGGCGGTGCCGTGACCGAGTCGACCGAGCGGACCGGACCACTGGTCGAACTGCGCGACGTCAAGGTCCACTTCCCGATCAAGAGCGGCGTGCTCTTCGACCGCACCGTCGGCCACGTCTACGCCGTCGACGGCGTCTCGCTCTCCATCAACAAGGGCGAGACGTACGGGCTGGTGGGCGAGTCGGGGTGCGGCAAGTCCACCCTCGGCCGGGGCCTGCTGCGGCTGGTCGAGCCGACCGACGGCGAGATCGTCTTCGACGGCACCGACATCCGCGCGCTCAAGGGCGAGTCGATGCGCCGGATGCGTCGCCGGATCCAGATGATCTTCCAGGACCCGCTGTCCAGCCTCGACCCCCGCCAGTCGGTGGAGTCGCTGCTGGTCGAGGGCCTCAAGGCGCACGGCCTGGCCAAGGACAAGGCGGCCACCACCAAGCGGCTCCGGGAAGCGCTCGCCGCGGTCGGCCTGCCCGCCTCGGCGCTGCGCAAGTACCCGCACGAGTTCTCCGGCGGGCAGCGGCAGCGCATCGGCATTGCCCGGGCGCTGGTGCTCGACCCCGACCTGATCGTCGCCGACGAGCCGGTCTCCGCGCTGGACGTGTCGATCCAGGCGCAGGTGATCAACCTGCTGGAGGAGCTGCAGAACGAGCACGGCCTGACGTACCTGATCATCGCCCACGACCTGGCGGTGGTCCGGCACATCGCCGACACGGTCGGGGTGATGTACCTCGGCGGCCTGGTGGAGGAGGCGTCCAGCGACGACCTCTACCGGGAGCCGATGCACCCGTACACCAGGGCGCTCATGTCGGCGGTGCCGGTGCCGGACCCGCAGGTGGAGGACCGGCGGGAGCGGATCCTGCTCGCGGGCGACCTGCCCTCGCCGACGAACCCGCCGCCCGGCTGCCGGTTCCACACCCGCTGCCCGTGGGCCCAGCCGACCCGGTGCGCCGAGGAACGGCCGGCGTTGCGCGAGGTGCTGGGCGGGCACCGGGTGGCCTGCCACTACGCGGAGGACATCGCGGCCGGCCGGATCCGGCCGCACGAGGTGGAGCCGGAGCTGGTCCGGCCGGACGACGGCGCGGCGCCGGGCGACACCGGGGAGCTGATCCCGACCCCGTGACGTGACGACGCGAGGCCCCTTTCCCCGAGCGGGGAAGGGGCCTCGTCGCGTCCGGCGGGTCAGCCCTCGGGGCGGTTGAGCAGGGCCACCGCGACCGTGTGCACGGCGTCCAGCGCGGCCGGGTCGGCCAGCGGCACCCGGCCACCGGTCACCGCGTACCACTCGTCGGCGTCCTTGTACTGCACCCGCAGGGTGACCTGGCCGTCGGCGTACTCGGTGCGCAGCGTCAGGTCGCCGGTCACCACGCCGGCCTCGTCGGTCATCACCCCGCCCGGGCCGGCGGTGATGTCGCTGGTCCGTTCCTGCGCTCCGGGCGCCGGCGGGGCCGCGGCGGGCGCGGTCGGGGTGGCGTCGGCGGACATCCCGGCCCCGGAGACGTCGGCGGGGGCGGCCGGCATGCCGTCGGCCGTCATTCCGGCCGAGGTCGGGCCGGGCACGGTCCCGCCGCCGGCGGCCGCCGCGGCGTCCCCGCCGGTCGCGTCCGGCGTCCTCTCCGGCGCCGGTGCGCCGCCGGCCCCGGTCACGGCTTGTTCGCCCATGTGCAGCCCTCCAACATGTCGGTGAGGGCGGCCTTCTCGGCGCTGGTCACCGTCAGCCGCCAGTAGTGCTTGACCGCCACCCAGTCCGCGGCGTACTGGCACCAGAACGACCGGTTCGCCGGCTTCCACTGGGACGGGTCCTGGTCACCCTTTGCCCGGTTGGAACGGAGGGAAACCGCGATCAGCTGCGGCCGGGTCAGGTCGTTGGCGAAGTCGCCGCGCTTCGAGTCGTCCCACTCGTCGGCGCCGGAGCGCCAGGCGTTGGCCAGCGGCACCATGTGGTCGATGTCCACGTCGGCCGGATCGGTCAGCGTCAGCCCGTCGTACAGGCTCTCCCAGCGGCCGCCGACCACGTTGCAGCCGGAGAGCTTGATGCCCTCCCCGTCCCGCTGCAGCACGCTGTCCCGCACGTCGCAGTTCTTGCCGGTGTCCCGCCAGTGCGGGAAGTGGGTCCGGCTGTAGCCCTTCATCGAGCCGGCCGCGGCGACGGTCAGCTGACCGAGCTGCTGGTTGACGTTGCCAGCGCTGCTGGGCGGCACGTCCGGCTCGTCGACCGGCACGCAACCGGCCGCGCCGAGGGTGAGCACCGCGGTGAGCGCGACGGCCAGCCCGGCACGGACTCCTGATCTCGTACGCACAGACGACACCTCTCCAGCTTGCGGGCTCCGGGCGAGTCCGCACAGTACCCGGGCGACGGTTTCCGTGATTCGTGGCATCTGAATGGGGGGAGCGGCAGAGTGGTTACCCATGACGGCACCCGCTCCCGCGCTGCGTATCGGCTCCGCCGCCGGGCACGGCACGCTGCTCGCCGCGATCCTCGCCTCCGGCATGGTCTTCATCGACAGCACCGTGGTCAACGTGGCGCTGCCCCGGCTCGGCGCCGAACTGGGGGCCACCGTCGCCGGTCTCCAGTGGACCGTCAACGGCTACCTGCTGATGCTGGCCGCCTTCGTGCTGCTCGGCGGCGCGCTCGGCGACCGGTTCGGGCGGCGGCGGATCTTCCTGCTCGGGGTGGTGTGGTTCGCCGTGGCGTCGGTGCTCTGCGGGCTGGCCCAGGGAACCGGCTGGCTGATCGCGGCCCGGTTCCTCCAGGGCGCCGGCGGGGCGCTGCTCACCCCCGGCTCGCTCTCCGTGCTCCAGGCCAGCTTCCACCCGGACGACCGGGCCAGGGCCATCGGCATCTGGTCCGGGCTCTCCGGGGTGTCCACCGCGATCGGCCCGCTCCTCGGCGGCTGGCTGATCGACGCGCTCTCCTGGCGGTGGATCTTCTTCGTGAACCTGCCGCTGGCCGTCGGGGTGGTGCTCGCCGCGCTGCGCTGGCTGCCGGAGAGCCGGGACGAGGCCACCTCGCGTACCGGGGCCGGCCGGCGGTTCGACGTGGCCGGCACGCTGCTCGGCGCGCTGGCGCTCGGCGGCGTCACGTACGCCCTGATCGACGCCCCGGCGCGCGGCGCCGGCTCCCCGGCGGTGCTGGCCGCGGCGGTGGTCGGCGTGCTCGGCGCGGTGGTCTTCGTGCTGGTCGAGCGGCGCCGGGGCGACACCGCCATGCTGCCCACCGGGCTGTTCAGCAGCCGGCTCTTCTCGGTGCTGAACATCTTCACCGTGGTGGTCTACGCGGCCCTCGGCGGGTTCACCTTCTTCCTCGCCGTCTACCTGCAGAACGTGGTCGGCTGGTCGGCGCTGTCCACCGGGCTGGCCACCGTGCCGATGACGCTGCTGCTGCTGGTCGGCTCGGCCCGGGCCGGCGCGCTCGCAGCCCGGATCGGCCCCCGGCTGCCGCTCGCCGTCGGCCCGGTGGTCGCCGCGGCCGGCCTGCTGCTGCTGCGCCGGGTCGGCCCCGGGGCGTCGTACTGGGTGGACGTGCTGCCCGGGGTGCTCCTGTTCGGCGCGGGGCTCACCCTGGTGGTCGCCCCGCTGACCGCGTCGGTGCTGGCCGCCGTGGCGGACCGGTTCGCCGGGGTGGCGAGCGGCTTCAACAACGCCGCCGCCCGGGCCGGCGGCCTGCTCGCGGTGGCCGCGCTGCCGCTGCTGGTCGGCCTCTCCGGCAGCGGGTACGCGCAGAAGACCGCGCTGGCCGACGCGTTCCGCGGGGCGCTGCTCTGGTGCGCCGGCCTGCTGCTGGCCGGGGCGGTGCTGGCCGGGCTGCTGATCCACCGCCCGCCGCGGACCGCGCCCGGCGCCCAGCCCTGCCCTTCGCTGCCCGTCGCGACGCCGCCGGACCGGCGGTGACCGGTAATGCTGTTAGCGTCGGGTCATGGGTGATCAGGAGAGTGGGACGCCGGCCCGGCTGCGGTACCGGCTGCTCACCGGGCCGGACGACGCCGACTTCTGCCGCCGGGTCAGCGAGGCGCTCGCCGACGGCTACCGGCTGCACGGCTCGCCGGCGGCCACCTTCGACGGGCAGCGGGTGATCGTGGCGCAGGCGGTCGTCCTCGACGACGGCAACCCCACGGTCGTACCGGTCTGACCGGCTGGCCGGGCCCCAGCGCGCGGGACCCGACCAGCCGTCGGTCAGCTCCGGGCGCGGTTGACCGCGCTGGTGACGGCCTTGATCGAGGCGGTCACGATGTTGGCGTCCACCCCGACGCCCCAGACGGTCCGGCCGTCCACCTCGCACTCCACGTACGCGGCGGCCTGCGCGTCCCCGCCGGAGGAGAGCGCGTGCTCGTGGTAGTCGAGCACCCGTACCGCCACGCCCAGCGACTGGAGCGCGTTGACGTACGCGTCGATCGGGCCGTTGCCGACCGCGGTGAGCGGCTGCACCTCGCCGTCGTGGCCGATCCGGGCCTCGATCTCGACCTTGCCGTCGGCGGTGCCGATGGCGTAGCCGTCCAGGGTGACCGCCGGGTCGACCTGGTGGTCGACCAGGTAGTTGCGGGCGAAGATCTCCCACATGGTGCCCGGCTCCACCTCGCCGCCGTCGTGGTCGGTGACCTGCTGGACCACGCCGGAGAACTCGATCTGGAGGCGGCGCGGCAGGTCGAGCTGGTGCTCGGACTTCATGATGTACGCGACGCCGCCCTTGCCGGACTGCGAGTTGACCCGGATGACCGCCTCGTAGGTGCGGCCCAGGTCCTTCGGGTCGATCGGCAGATAGGGCACGGCCCAGGTGAACTCGTCGACCGGCACCCCGGCGGCCGCCGCGTCGGCGTGCAGCGCGTCGAAGCCCTTCTTGATCGCGTCCTGGTGCGAGCCGGAGAAGGCGGTGTAGACCAGGTCCCCCGCGTACGGGTGGCGCTCGTGCACCGGCAGCTGGTTGCAGTATTCGACGGCGCGCTTCACCTCGTCGATGTTCGAGAAGTCGATCATCGGGTCGATGCCCTGGGAGAACAGGTTCAGCCCCAGCGTGACCAGGTCGACGTTGCCGGTGCGCTCGCCGTTGCCGAACAGGCAGCCCTCGATCCGGTCGGCGCCGGCCAGCAGGCCCAGCTCGGCGGCGGCCACCCCGGTGCCCCGGTCGTTGTGCGGGTGCAGGCTCAGCACCAGGCTGTCGCGGCGGGGCAGGTGCCGGTGCATCCACTCGATCGAGTCGGCGTAGACGTTCGGCATGGCCATCTCGACGGTGGCCGGCAGGTTGACGATCAGCTTGCGGTCCGGGGTGGGGTCGACCACCTCGATGACCTTGGCGCAGACCTCCAGCGCGTACTCCAGCTCGGTGCCGGTGTACGACTCCGGCGAGTACTCGTAGTGGATGTCGGTGTCCGGGGTGTGGATCTCCGCGTACTTCTGGCAGAGCCGGGCGCCGGTGGTGGCGATGTCGGTGATGCCGTCCCGGTCGAGGCCGAAGACCACCCGGCGCTGGAGCGTCGAGGTGGAGTTGTAGAAGTGCACGATGGCCCGGCGCGCGCCGCGCAGCGACTCGAAGGTCCGGTCGATCAGGTGCTCCCGGCACTGGGTCAGCACCTGGATGGTGACGTCCTCCGGGATCAGGTCCTGCTCGATCAGCTGGCGGACGAAGTCGTAGTCGGTCTGGCTGGCCGACGGGAAGCCGACCTCGATCTCCTTGTAGCCCATCTGCACCAGCAGCTGGAACATCCGCCGCTTGCGCTCGGGGGACATCGGGTCGATCAGGGCCTGGTTGCCGTCGCGGAGGTCCACGGCACACCAGCGGGGTGCGGCCTCGACGCGGCGGGTGGGCCAGGCGCGGTCCGGCAGGTCGAACCGGAACTGCTGGTGGTAGGGCAGGTAGCGCTGGAACGGCATCCGGCTGGGGCGCTGCCGGGCGATCGGATCGGTCTCAGCGTCGGTGACAGGTTGAGCCATCTCGGAGTGCTCCCTGGGAACATGTGGCGTCAGCAGATCGGAAGGTGTCGGCGAGTTGCCGGGCGACGGTGCGCGGCGGTGCCGAGAGGAAGTTCGGATGTGCTGGACGGCGCGGTTCAACTCCGCGACGAGGTGCCGGCCGGTCAGGCCTCGTCGCGGCAGCCAAGGAGAAGGTGCGCCCGCCACATGACAAGGTCACCCTACGTGGCGAGGTGGGTCGTGGGAAGCCAGGTCCGGACTATGGGACCGGTGTCACCGACTTTTCGGGGGCTGCGACACCCAGCCGCGGCGTCCGCTCGGCCCAGCCCACCAGGGGTACGAGCGCCAGCCCGGCCAGCGCGAAGATCGCCGCCGTCGGGAACCAGCCCCAGCCGCCGGTGGTCACCCCCAGCGCCGTCAGTCCCGCCGGGGCGATCAGGTACTGCAGCTGAGTGCCGAGCCGGAACGCGCCCACGTACGCGCCGCGGTGGGCGGCCGGCGGCAGGGTGGCGGTGAGCCCCCAGGTGCCAGCCGACTCGACCAGCTCGGCCACGATCAGCAGCGTCGCGGCGGCCACCAGCACCACCAGGGTGAGCGTGCCCCGGGTCACCGCGGAGATCGGCAGGACCAGGCAGAACAGGGCGATCAGCAGGGCGCCCCGGCGGGACGCCCGGGCCGCGCCCGGCGCGGTGTCGGCGCCCCGGCTGGCGCGTACCTGGAGCAGCACGATCAGGACCGTGTTGAACAGCACCAGCCCGGCGATCACCGTCTTCGGGGCGTCGGTGTGGGTGAGGATCCAGAGCGGCATCACCGTCAGGTAGAGCGTCTGGTGCGCGGTGAGCAGCCCGGAGACCAGGGACACCGCCAGGAACGGGCGGTCCCGCAGCACGGCGAGCCGGCTCATCGGCTCGGCCGCCCGGGCCGCCTGCGGCAGCCGGGGCAGCCGCCGCACGAAGAGCGCCGTCACCAGGAAGACCGCCGCGATGAACCAGACCATCCCCCGGTACGCCGCGATCGTGTCCACCGCCAGCACCAGGCCGCTGATCACCGCACCCAGCCCGAACCCGACGTTCAGCAACGAGCGCTGGTAGGCCATCGCGGTGACCCGTTCGGCCGGGGGGAGCGCGTTGATCGAGTAGACCTGCACGGCCACGCCCGTCGCGGCGTGCACGGCGGCCAGCGCCACCACCACGGCAAGGAAGCCGGCGAAGCCGCCCACGAACGGGTAGGTCGCGAAGAGCGCCGCCTCCAGCACCAGCCCGACGACCCAGACCCGCTGCGGTCCGTACCGGTCGGTGAGCCCGCCCAGCGGCACCGTGCCCAGCAGCGACACCCCCGCCGCGATGGACAGGCCCAGGCCCACCTGGGCGGCGCTGAGCCCCAGCGCCCGGGTGAAGAAGACGGCGCTGCCGGCCTGGAACAGGCCGTTGCCGACGGCGTAGACCATGGCCTGCACGGCCAGGGCGCGGGTCAGCCCGGCCGGCGGTACGACGTGGCTGACGGCGGTGCGGATGGTGTCTCTGGCCCCCATGGCGGGTGAGTGAACCGTGCCCCCCATGGTCCGGTCGAGCCTTTTAGGCTGGGCCGAATCCTGCCTGCGGGGGTGCGCGTGTCCGAGTTGCGGTTCAGCCTGGCCGACGTCGCGGGAGTGCGGTTCGCCGTCTCGCCGGCCAACGAGACGGTCATGAGCATGTGGGCGCTGGCCGATCCGGTCCGCTACGCCGTGCACCTGCCCTGGATCGACCGGTCCCGGCTGACGCTGCGCCGTCCGGAGGTGGCCGATCGGGTCCGCCCGCTGGTGGAGCTGACCCGGCCGCGCCGCTGGCTGCCCGACTTCCTCACGCCGGCGGCCCGGCCGGACCTGGAGATGACCGAGCAGCTCGAGCAGATCGCGGCGACGCCGCCGGACGTGGTGGTCCAGGACCTGCTGGCGACCACCCCGCGAGGGCCGCTGAGCCCGTTCGGGCAGGCGCTGCTCGCCGATCCCCGCGGGCTGCTGCCGCAGCTCGTCGACGCGGTGCGGGTCTGGTACGACGAGGCGATCGCCCCGGACTGGACGCGGATGCGGGCGCTGCTCGACGCCGACGTCGCGTACCGCGCCGCCCAGCTCGCCGAGGGCGGTGCCGGTCGGCTGTTCGGGCAGCTCCACCCGAGCCTGCGCTGGCTCGGTGACCGGGTGGTCAGCGATGACCCGTTCGAGCGGGACTTCGACCTCCGCGGGCGGGGGCTGGCGCTGAACCCCAGCGTGTTCGCCGACCGGCGGGTGCTGTGGAACCTGCTGGAGGACTCGCTGCCGGCCGGGGCGTACCCGGTCCGGGCGGTCGGGACGCTCTGGGAGGCGCCCGAGGCGCGGCCCGGCGACGCGCTGGCCCGGGTGGTCGGCTCGGGGCGGGCCGCCCTGCTGCACCTGCTCGACACGGCGGCCACCACCACCGACCTGGCCCGGCGTACGGGGATGTCGGGCGGGAACGTGTCGCAGCACCTGGCCGCGCTGCACGCCGCCGGCCTGGTCTCCCGGTCGCGGGAGGGCCGACACGTCCGCTACCGCAACACCGACGCCGCGGCGGTGCTGCTCCGGGCCAGCCGCGGCGGGTGACCCCGGCCGGGCCGGGCGATCAGGCGAGGAGAAGGTCGGCGAGCGGCCGGCGCTGGCGCAGCCCCGTCTCCCGGTCCCGCAGGTCCTCGGGAAGTGCGAACGGGTCGCCGAGCCGGCCGACCGCGACCACCACCGTGGGCCGGATCCCGACCGGCAGGTCCAGTTCGGTGGCGAGGCCGGCCCGGTCGAAGCGGGTGAGCTGGTGCACGTGCAGGCCGAGCGCGGTGGCCTGCACGCTCAGGTGGGCGACGGCCTGCCCCAGGTCGTAGGCGGCCCGTTCCGGGTCGCCGCCGGTGTGGGCGACGACGACCAGGGCGGAGGCGTGGCGGGCCCAGCGCTGGTCGTCGGCCGGGAGGCTGACGAGGATCCGCTTCCACGTGTCGTCCTCCCGGTGCCCGAACGCGAACCGCCACGGCTGGGTGTTGCCGGCGGAGGGTGCCCAGCGGGCGGCCTCCAGCAGGGAGGTGGCCTCGTCGCCGGTGAGCATCGCGGCCGGGTCGAAGGCGCGTGGGCTCCAGCGGAAGGCGAGCAGCGGGGTGAGGTCGGGCATGCGGGTAAGCGTCCCAGATGGGCGTTTTGCCCCTGTGGCAGCCCCCGGCAGATGTGGCCAAGAGCACCCGTAACGGACACAGGGGTCAGGGCGTTCCCGCGCTCGGGCTGTCGGTCGGCGACGGTGCCTCCCGGCTCACCGGCTCGCCCTCGGTGACCGGCCCGGCCAGCGGCACGGTGGCCGGCGCCGCACCCGGCTCGCCGCTCAGCTTCAGGGTGCCGAACGCGGCCCGGACCGCCGCCGGGGTGCCGTCCGGCCGGTAGCAGTAGATGCCCACGTCGAGCGGGGCGTTCAGCGAGGCCGAAGTCGACTCGACCGAGTAGCACTCGCCGCTCACCCCGGGCAGCGGGGCGGCCGGCGACACCGCGAGCGGGGCGCGCCGGTCGGTGAGCACCTCCAGCCAGTCGGTGAACGGGTGCTGCACCCGCGGGTCCAGCTTCCGGGGCACCGCGTCGTCCGCGTCGCCGAGGCGTACGCAGCCCGCCGGCTGCGCCCAGCCGGCCGAGGGCAGGGCGCACTGGAAGAGCCCGTCCGCCGTCGCGGCGAGCGAGACGTCGACCGCGCCGCCCTGCCCCCACCCGGGCACGTCCACCCGCCAGGTGCCGTCGTTCGCGCTGGTCACCGCGATCGTCCGGGCCGTTCCGTCAGCCGGCTCGAAGGCGTACGTGGCGGTGAGGTGCCGGTCCTGCGCGGCGGCGGCCAGCGCGGCCAGCTCGTCCCGGGCGGCGTCCACCTCGGCCGGGACCGGGTCGGCGGCGCTGGTCGGGGCCGGGCTCGGCGGGTTGGCGGTGCAGGCGGCCAGGAGCGCCGGCAGGGTGAGCGCCAGGGCGCCGGTCAGCCGCCGGGCCGCGCGTCGGTGTGCGTGCACCGGGACATTCTGCGGTGCCGGCGGGGTCGGGGGAGCCCGCCGTCCGGGTGTTCCGGTCGGCGTGTCGCGCGCCCCGGCCGGCTCCGGTGACCCGCCCCACCCCGGGCCGGATGGTGGGATCACCCGACCCGGCGCTGTGCGCCGCCCGATACCCTGGGGAGGTCTGACACGCGCCGCCGGACCGAAGTACCGGCGGCGTCGGCACGCTCAGGGTCGTCGCTGGGAGGGAGTGCACCGTCGTGGCACTCGTGGTGCAGAAGTACGGCGGGTCCTCCGTCGCCAACGCCGAGCGGATCAAGCGGGTGGCTGAGCGCATCGTGGCCGCCCGCAAGGCCGGCGACGACGTGGTCGTGGTGGTCTCCGCCATGGGGGACACCACCGACGAGCTGCTCGACCTGGCCAACCAGGTCAGCCCCCTGCCGCCCGGCCGCGAGCTGGACATGCTGCTCACCGCCGGGGAGCGGATCTCCATGGCGCTGCTCGCCATGGCCATCCACAACCTGGGTTACGAGGCCCGCTCGTTCACCGGCTCGCAGGCCGGCGTGATCACCACCTCGGTGCACGGCCGGGCCCGGATCATCGACGTCACCCCGGGCCGCCTCAAGGGCGCGCTGGACGAGGGCGCGGTGGTCATCGTGGCCGGCTTCCAGGGCGTCTCGCAGGACACCAAGGACGTCACCACGCTGGGCCGGGGCGGGTCGGACACCACCGCCGTCGCCCTCGCGGCCGCGCTCGACGCGGACGTCTGCGAGATCTACACCGACGTGGACGGCGTCTTCAGCGCCGACCCGCGGATCGTGCCGAACGCCCGGCACATCAAGCACATCACCTACGAGGAGATGCTGGAGCTGGCCGCCTGCGGTGCCAAGGTGCTGCACCTGCGCAGCGTCGAGTACGCCCGGCGCGCGGGGTTGCCGATCCACGTCCGTTCGTCATACTCGACCAACACCGGCACGATGGTCACCGGATCGATGGAGGACCTTCCTGTGGAACAGGCACTGATCACCGGGGTCGCCCACGACCGCAGCGAGGCGAAGATCACCATCGTCGGGGTGCCCGACGAGCCGGGCGCCGCCGCGCGGATCTTCGACACCGTGGCCGGCGCCGAGATCAACATCGACATGATCGTGCAGAACGTGTCCACCGAGGGCACCGGCCGCACCGACATCTCGTTCACGCTGCCCAAGACCGACGGCCCGACCGCGATGGCCGCGCTCAGCAAGATCCAGGAGCCGGTGAAGTTCAAGGGCCTGCTCTACGACGACCACGTCGGCAAGATCTCCCTGATCGGCGCCGGCATGCGCTCACACCCCGGTGTCGCGGCCGGCTTCTTCGCCGCCCTCGGCGCGGCCGGGGTGAACATCGAGATGATCTCCACCTCGGAGATCCGGGTCTCGGTGGTCTGCCGGGACACCGACCTCGACAAGGCGGTCCGGGCCATCCACGACGCCTTCGACCTGGGCGGTGACACCGAGGCCGTCGTCTACGCCGGCACAGGGCGGTAGCGCGGATGTCGTCGCTGCCCACCCTCGCCGTGGTCGGAGCGACCGGTGCCGTCGGCACGGTGATGTGCCAGATCCTCTCCTCCCGCCGCAACGTCTGGGGCGAGATCCGGTTGCTCGCCTCCGAGCGCTCGGTCGGCCGCCAGATCCAGTGCCGGGGCGAGTCGCTGACCGTCCAGGCGCTCACCCCCGAGGCGTTCGACGGCGTGGACGTGGCGATGTTCGACGTCCCGGACGCGGTCTCGGCCGAGTGGGCGCCGGTCGCGGTCAGCCGCGGCGCGGTCGTGGTGGACAACTCCGGCGCGTTCCGGATGGACCGGGACGTCCCGCTGGTCGTCCCCGAGATCAACCCCGAGCAGGTCCGCAACCGGCCGAAGGGGATCATCGCCAACGCCAACTGCACCACCCTGGCGATGATCGTGGCGATCGCCCCGCTGCACCGCGAGTACGGCCTGCGCGAGCTGGTCCTCGCCTCCTACCAGGCGGTCTCCGGGGCCGGGCAGGCCGGTGTGGACGCGCTGCACGCCCAGCTCGGCAAGATCGCCGGCGACCGGGTGCTCGGCTCCCGGCCGGGTGACGTCCGGCAGGCGGTCGGCGACGAGCTGGGCCCGTTCCCCGCGCCGCTGGCGCTCAACGTGGTGCCCTGGGCCGGCTCGCTCGCCGACGGCGGCTGGTCGTCCGAGGAGCTCAAGATGCGCAACGAGTCGCGCAAAATCCTCGGATTGCCGGACCTCAAGGTCTCCGCCACCTGCGTCCGGGTGCCGGTGGTGACCGGGCACTCGGTCGCGGTGCACGCGGTCTTCGCCACCGAGGTGGACGCCGAGGGGGCCCGCGAGGTGCTGCGCAACGCGCCCGGCGTGATCCTGGTCGACGACCCGGCCGCCGGCGAGTTCCCGATGCCGATCGACGCGGTCGGCACCGATCCGTCCTGGGTGGGCCGGATCCGCCGCGCCGTCGACGACCCGCGCGCCCTGGACCTCTTCGTCACCGGCGACAACCTGCGCAAGGGCGCCGCCCTCAACACCGCCCAGATCGCCGAACTCCTGGCCCGGGAACTGACCCGCTAAGCCCCGCCAGCCCCCTCGTCGCGCCGATCTTGCACTTTGTGCCCGGGCGAACCGGGTGCAAAAGGGCGACGCGTGGGCCGAAAGTGCAAGATCGCGCGAGGGGTGGGTCGGTCAGGCGGCGGAGAGGTGTACGCCGTCGCGGCCGTGGCGCTTCACCGCGTAGAGGGCCTGGTCGGCGCGGCGCAGGGTCCGTTCGGGGGTCTCGCCGGGGCGGGGCAGGGCGACGCCCACGCTGATCGTCCGGCCGGTGCGGCGGGCGGCCTCGGTGAGCCGCTCGGCAATCCGCACGGCCTCCTCTGGGCGGCTCACCTCGATCACCGCGACGAACTCGTCGCCACCGGTCCGGTACAGCTCGTCGCCCTGGCGCAGCGCCCCCTCCAGCGCCCGGGCCAGCCCCACCAGCAGCCGGTCGCCGGCCTGGTGGCCGTACGTGTCGTTGACGTCCTTGAAGCCGTCCACGTCGATCGCCAGCAGGGCCGTACGCCCCGGCGTGGCCCTCGCGATCCGCTGCCCGAACGGCCCGGTGTGGCGCAGCCCGGTGAGCGGGTCCGAGCTGGCCTGCTCGCGCAGCCGGGCGAGCGTACGCAGCCGGTCGAGGCAGGTCCACGCCTGCCCGGCCAGCAGCTCGATCAGGTTGACCGTGGTCGGGTCGGGCCGCAGCAGCCGCTCGTCGGCGACCAGCAGCGCCCCGCCGCCGTCCGGCGGGCCGACCGGCACCGCCACCAGGGTGCGCGCCCCGGCCCGGGTCAGCGGCAGGTAGTCCTCGGTCGGCGGATGCCCCGCCTCGCCCAGCGTGTACGCCGAGCCGTGCCGGTGCGCCCGGGCGATCATGCGGCCGAGCGCTACCGGGCCGGCCTCGCCCAACTCGGCCCGGATCCGGGCCTCCAGCGCACCGGGGGTGCTCGTGGGCGCGCCCAGCCGGGTGTCGCGCCGGCCGGCGAGGATCAGCACCGCGGCGGAGAGGGCCGAGACGTCCCGGGCCGCGGTGATCGCGGCGGTCATCAGGTCCCATTCGGTGGGGGCGGTGGTCATCGCCGCGGCGTGCCGGAGCAGCTTCTCGCTGCGGCTCTCGGCCGGCGGACCGCCGAGCGCCCCGATCCGCGCGCCGAGCCGGTCGGCCAGCCGCTGCGCGGTCCCCCGCCACCGCTCCAGCTCGACCGGGCCGCTCCACTGGAGGTCCAGCACCCCGAGTGCCCGGCCCGCCCGGTCCCGCACCGGCACGCAGATCTCGGCGGTGACGTCGGGGCGTACCGGGAGGTAGTCGGGGTCGGCGGTCACGTCGGGGACGGTGGCGGCCTCGGCGGAGTCGTAGACCCGGCCGACGATGCCAGTCTTCGGCGGGACGGTGGAGAAGACCTGCCAGGCGCCGGTGGCGGCGACGCACCGGAGCCGGTCGTGGACCTGGAGCAGGATCGAGATCGTCGCCGGGGTGTGCCGGGCGAGCGCCGAGACGGTCCACTGGCACGCCTCCAGCGCGGTCGACGCCATCGGAAGGCGGACCGTGACGTCTCGGACGACTCGCTCGTGATCCACGTCGTTCCTGCTGGGAGGGGCCGGGGGGCGCGATCAAGGGTACCCAGCGTGGGAGCCGACGACCTTCGTACACATGTGCTGTCCACAGGCTGTGGGCGGGGCCTGTGGGTGGAGTGGGGCCGCGCGACGGGGGTCGGCGGCGATAGCGTGAGGGCCCCGGGCTCGTCAGGAGGCGCCGATGCTCATCGCCCAGCTCAGCGACCCGCACGTGACCACCGGCCCGCTCGCCGCCGAGCAGGCGTCGGGGCTGCACCGGGCGCTCGGCCGGGTGCTCGCCCTGCGCCCCCGGCCGGACTGCGTGGTGATCACCGGCGACCTGGTCGCCAACGGCCGCCCCGACGAATACCTGGCCCTGCGCGACATCATCGGGCGCTTCCCGCTGCCGGTCCACCTGGCCACCGGCAACCACGACGACCGGGAGTCGCTGCTCGACACCTTCGGCGGCACCCCCTGCCTGGCCGGCGGCTTCTCGGCCTACTACCACGTCGACCACGAGGACGGGACGCTCGTGGTGCTCGACTCCCTCGCAGTCGGCGACGACGCCGGGCGGCTCGGCGACGATCAGCTCGGCTGGCTCGACGGGGTGCTCGCCGGCCGCGCCGAGGTGCCCGCCGTGGTGTGCCTGCACCACCCGCCGGTGGCGGTCGGCGTCCCGGCCATGGACGCCATGGGGCTGACCGACGCCGACGCTCTCGCCGAGGTGATCGGGCGCCACCCCCACGTGGTCCGGGTCGCCGCCGGGCACCTGCACCGGCCCGTGACCAGCGCCTTCGCCGGCACCGTGCTGACCACCGCGCCGAGCACCTGGATGCAGGTCAGCCTGGCCATGACGGCGGAGGAGGAGATCGGCTGGGTCGCCGAGCCGACCGCGTTCCTGCTGCACCGGGTCGTCGACGGTGGCTGCGTGACGCACACCGTCCAGGTCAGCCACGCCGCCGGGCGGACCTGCTGGTTCTGAACCCGGCGTGGAGCGGCTTCTCTGGTACGTGGCGTACGACTCGAACCTGCACGCGGCGCGGCTCGACCGGTACCTGCGCGGCGGGCGCCCGCCCGGCGGGCTGCGCACTTACCCGGGCTGCCGGGACTGCCGACCACCGCGCCGCACGGTCGCCGGGGCGATCCCCGGCGGCGTCTACTTCGCCGGTGAGTCGCGGGCCTGGACCGGTGGGATGGCGTTCTACGACCCGGAGCTGCCCGGTCGCGCGGCGGTGCGGGGCTACCTGGGGACGGTCGAGCAGTTCGCCGACATCGCGGCACAGGAGATGTACCGGCCGCCCGGCGCCGACCTGGACCTCCGGGACGGCACCACGCAGCCCGTTCCCCTGCCCGCCGGTGCGGATCCCGAGTACGGCCCGCAGCCGGTCCTGATCGACGATGTGGGAACGATCCACGGAGCGGTGCACCCGACCGAGCCTGTTTCGGGCCGCTACCAGGACGTGCCGACGGTCTGGCGCTGCCACTGAGGCCGAGCCTTCGGCCGGATGCGACCGACGGAACGGCGGATGTCGGCCACCGATCGGTCGTGTTCGACTCCGCCGCGGATGTATTTACCGCCGGGAAGGTTGCGCGAGCAAGATTCTCCGCGTGACATGAAGGGGTCGTACGCGAGGCACCCGAGGGGGTCGGCTGCCTCGATCGACATCCGATCGTGGATCAGCAGGTGCCGCACCCTCCTGCTGGTCCGCCCTGCGCACGGCGCCGGCGCCCTGATCCCTGGGGGCCGGCGCCGTGGGCGTAGGACGGGTCGCCCTTTCGATCCGCAGGGACCCGCGCGACCGGACTCAGCCCAGCAAGGCGTCGCGCAGTGCGGGGGCCAGCACCTCCGGCGGCACCTCGTGGAAGCCACCCGCCAGGCTGAGGTGGGTGGCCCCGGGGATCACCTCGGCGGTCGCCGCGGCCGCGTCGCGCAGCCACGGCGGACTGCCGGTGCTGTCCAGCACCACGGTGGGTGCGGTGATCGCCGTGAGCCGGTCCGCGGGCAGCTCGCCGTAGCCGGTGACCGTGGTGTCGTAGGCCAGGGTGTGTGCCAGCCCCGCCATCCAGGCCCACTCCGGGGCGTCGCGCATCCCGGTGACCGCCTCGGCCGGCACGCCGACCGCGTCGGTCAGGAAGAGCGCGACCGCCTCGTCGCGCCGGCCGGACGAGACCAGCTCGCTCAACCGCTCGGCCAGCCCGGGCTTGCGGCCGCCGTGCGGGCCGGCCTGGAACGGCGGCTCGAAGAGCGCCAGCCCGCTGACCGGCACCCCCTCGGCCGCGGCGTACGCGGCGAGGATCGCGCCGGAGGAGAGGCCGTAGAGGCGGGGGCCGCCGCCGGCCCGGTCGATCAGGGCGGCCACGTCCTCGATCTCGCGCTGCACCGTGTACGGCCCGGTGTCGCCGCTGTCGCCGCGCCCCCGGCGGTCGTAGCCGTAGACCGTGAAGTCGGCGGTGAGCGCGGCGGCCAGCGGGCGGGTGGTGCTCCGGTCGTTGAAGGCCCCGCCGACCAGGACGATCGGCGGACCCTCGCCGGCCGTCTCGTACGCGATCGTGGTGCCGTCGGCGGAGCGAACCGAGTCCACCGTCCAGTTGGTGCCGTTCGACGTCATGGCTACTTTCCTACTGCACACCGGTGACAACGGGGCGGCGTGAAGGATTTCACCTGCCCGTCATGTCGGACTCGTCGGGCAGATCGGCACAGGTCGCCGTCCATATTCACCATTCCGCTGAGCCGCTCCGGTCGACCTCTCGCCCGGCGGGTGAGAAGCTTGCCCCCGGTGAAGCGGTGTCCCCCGACTGCCGCCTTCCGCGATCGACCCCCTGTCACGGCACGGATCAGGGTCGCCGGGCGAACCATCGCCCGGACACCAAGCGCCGGTATCTCACGAGGAGTTCCATGTCCGTCCCCGGGATGCGCCGCCGGACCGCCGTCGGCCTGGCCGCACTCGCCGCGACCGCGTTCACCGCGGTCGCCGTACACCCTGACCAGGCCGAGGCCCGTCCGAAGCCGGTCGACGTCAAGCTGCTCGCCATCAACGACTTCCACGGGAACCTCGAGCCGCCGACCGGCTCCAGCGGCACCATCGACGGGAAGACCGCCGGTGGCGCGGAATACCTGGCCACCCAGCTCAACATGCTGCGCGGCACCACCGAGGAGGAGCGGGAGCACACGATCACGGTCGCCGCGGGTGACCTGATCGGCGCCTCGCCGCTGCTCTCCGCCGCGTTCCACGACGAGCCCACCGTCGAGGAGATGAACCTCGCCGGGCTCGAGTTCACCAGCGTGGGCAACCACGAGTTCGACGAGGGCGCGGCCGAACTGCTCCGGATGCAGAACGGCGGCTGCCACCCGGTGGACGGCTGCGGCGACGGCACCCCGTTCGAGGGCGCCAACTTCCAGTACCTGTCGGCGAACGCCTTCAAGACCGCCACCGGCAACCCGCTGCTGCCGCCGTACGGCATCAAGAAGGTCGACGGCGTCAAGATCGGCTTCATCGGGATGACCCTGGAGGGCACCCCGCAGATCGTCAGCCAGCAGGGCGTCGCCGGCCTCTCCTTCGCCGACGAGGCGGAGACCGCCAACAAGTACGCCCGCATCCTGCGCGCCCAGGGCGTGCAGGCCATCGTCGTGCTGCTGCACGAGGGTGGCGTGCAGAACGGTGGCGGCATCAACGACTGCGTCGGCTTCAGCGGCCCGATCGTCGACATCGCCAACCGGATGGACCCGTCCATCGACGTGATCGTCAGCGGGCACACCCACGCCGCGTACAACTGCAACATCAACGGCAAGCTGGTCACCAGCGCCAGCTCCTTCGGCCGCCTGGTCACCGACATCGACCTGAAGGTCGACCGGGGCAGCGGCGACATCGTCAGCGCGTCGGCGAACAACGTCGTGGTCACCCGGGACGTCCCGAAGGACCCGGCCAGCACCGAGCTGATCAACCGGTACAAGACGGCCCTCGGCCCGGTGGCCGACAAGGTCGTCGGCGAGACCACGGCCGTGCTCACCAAGACGCCGGAGAACCTGTACCAGACCGGGACCGACGCCAACGGCAAGCCGACGTACATGTTCGGTGAGTCGCCGCTGGGCAACGTGATCGCGGACGCCCAGCTCGCCGCGACCGACAACGAGCAGAACGCGGTCGCCGCGTTCATGAACCCCGGTGGTGTCCGCGCCGACCTCGACGCCGGCCCGGTCACCTACGCCGACGCGTTCGCCGTCCAGCCGTTCACCAACAACCTGGTGACCCTGGACCTCACCGGCGCGCAGCTCTACTGCCTGCTGGAGCAGCAGTTCACGGTCAGCAAGGTGCTGTACGTGTCCTCGACCGTGCACTACGTCGTCGACCCGGCCGGCACCACCGCGCCGGCCACCGCGCCGTGCAGCGGCACCCGGGTGGTCCGGGGCAGCCTGACCATCAACGGCACTGCGGTCAGCGACACCGCGACCTACCGGGTCACGGTGAACAACTTCCTCTCCGGCGGTGGTGACGGCTTCAGCGTCCTCACCGGTGGCACCAACGCGGTCACCGGCATGATCGACCTGGACGCCTTCACCGCGTACCTGACCGAGAAGTCGCCGGTCTCCCCGCCGGCGCTGAACCGGATCCAGACCACCGCGGAGGTCCCCGCCGCCTGACGGCCGACCGTACGACGACGGGCCCCGGGGCGGATGCTCCGGGGCCCGTTCGTGTGTCGGCGACGGTCTAGGCGGGCGCGGGCTCCGGCTCCCGGAGCGGCGCGGCGGCACGGCCGTCCTGGGCGGCGGTGAGCAGCCGGCGCAGCGACAGGGCCAGCACCGAGGCGGTCAGGCAGCCGCCCACCACGACCGCCACCCAGAGCCGGCCGTGTGCCGCGCCGATCAGCGGGCCCGCGGTGACCGGGCCGATCACCCCGCTGATCCCGAAGATCATCGAGCTCATGGCGTTGTACCGGCCGCGCAGCTCGTCGGTGGCCAGCGCGTTGGTCAGCGCCGGCATCACCGGCGACAGCATCGTCTCGCCGAACCCGAAGATCGCCGAACAGGCCACCACGCCGAGCGCCGCGAGCAGCGCGTTTCCCGTGCCCACCACGCCGGCGGCGCCGAGGACCAGCCAGGCGGTCGCGAAGACCGCGCCCACCGCGGCGAGCGCGCCGGTGCGGCTGCGCCCCTCCATCCGGCGGATCACCAGCAGCTGGGAGAGCACGATCATCACGGTGTTTCCGGCCAGCGCCCAGGCCACCACCCGGGGCGACACCTCCACCACCCGCACCGAGTACGCGGCGAAGCCCACCTCGATCTGCGCGTAGCCGCAGGTGGTCAGGACCAGGCCGAAGAGGACCAGCCGGCGGAACGGCCGGTCCCGCAGGACGGTTAGGTAGCCCCCGGCCCCCGGTCCGGCGTCCGCCGCCCGGGCCTCGGCCAGCCGGTGCCCGACGTGCGGCAGGGTGAGCAGGATGAGGCCCGGCATCAGGTAGCTCACCGCGTCGAGCACGTAGATGGCCTGGAAGGTGACCGGGCGGGCCACGTCGACCACCGCGCCGGAGATCAGGCCGCCCACGCCGATGCCCAGGTTGAGCAGGGCGAAGTTCAGCCCGAACACCCGCTGCCGCTCACCGTCGTCGGTGAGCGAGGCGAGGATCGTGTTCTGACCGGCCCAGATCGCCGAGCTGCCGATCGCGATGAGCGTCATCACGCCGAAGGCCGACGCGGTCGAGTCGACCAGTGCCAGTGAGCCGGTGCCGATCGCCTCGACGATCAGGCACGGCAGCACCACCCGACGGGCGCCGAACTTGTCGATCAGCGTGCCGCCCAGCGGCGACAGCGCCAGTGTCACCGCCCCGAACCAGCCGATCACCAGGCCGGCCCGGGCGTCGCTCAACCCGCGTACGTCGGTGAGGTAGATGAAGAGGAAGGGCAGGGTGAGGCCGCGCCCGACGGCCGACAGCAGGGTGCCGATCATGATCCGGCGGGCTTCGGGACGGGCGGGTAGGGCGCGGCGCAGCATGGCTGCATTCTTGGCGGTGGGTATGACGACCCGCGACCGGATTAGCGCCGGTTACGCGCTCGGCAGAGCCGGCGGGTGAGCAAGCTAACCCCGTCTGCCATGCTGGCGCGGTGACCACCACCTGGCGCCACCTGCCCGCCCCGGCGCGCGAGATCGCGCAGGCCGCCACGGAGGCCGTCGGCGCCGCGCAGGGCCGGGACGCGGGAGCGTACGAGCCCGCGGTCGAGCGGCTCGCCGCCGCGGACCGGGCCGGGCTGGTGCTCGGCGGCGTGGTCCGGTTGCTGCTGGAGGAGAGCCACCCGGACGGGCTGGACGGCGACGACGTCCGCCAGGTGCTGGAGCGCTGCGCCCGGTCCACCGCGCCCTGGCTGCCCGACGTCGACCCGCACGTGCTGCTGGTGCTGCTGGCGAGCGCGCTGGGGGTGTACGACCCGGGCGACGACGACGCACCACCGGATCCGGGCGCGATCGCCCGGCACGCCCCGCTGCTCGTGGCCGACCTGCTGGCGGCCACCGGGCGGCCCCTGGCCGACTACCTGTCGGCGGCGTTCGCCGAGGTCGCCCGCACCGAACTGCAGGACTGACCGCCTCCGGCGCCGGTCACGGGCTGGCGGCGAGGAAGACGAACGCGGCGAGCAGCACCAGGTGCACCCCGCCCTGGAGCACGGTCGCCCGGCCCGGCACGACGGTGAGCACGCCGGTCACCGCGGTCAGCGCGAGCAGCGCCAGCTGGGTGCCGCCCAGGCCCAGCAGCAGCGGGCCCTCCAGCCAGATCGAGGCCAGCGCGATGGCCGGGATGGTCAGGCCGATGCTGGCCATGGCCGAACCGAGCGCCAGGTTGAGGCTGATCTGCACCCGGTCCCGGCGGGCCGCCCGGGCGGCGGCGAGGGTCTCCGGCAGCAGCACCAGCAGCGCGATGATCACGCCGACGAACGCCTGCGGCAGGTTGGCCGCCTCGACGCCCGCCTCGATCGTCGGGGAGATGGACTTCGCGTCCCCGACCACCGCGACCAGGGCGACGACCAGCA
This sequence comes from Micromonospora sp. Utrum1, assembly GCF_057197805.1. NCBI lineage: Bacteria > Bacillati > Actinomycetota > Actinomycetes > Micromonosporales > Micromonosporaceae > Micromonospora > Micromonospora sp. Utrum1. Next base: position 7,363,710 of record NZ_CM170071.1, on the reverse strand, counting down.
GTGCCAGGCTGGCCAGGGCGGTACGCGTGGACGGCGGGTCGGCGTGCCCGTCGCCGTCGGCGTCCTCGGGCATGATGCTGCCCTCCTGCGTCACCGGCAGGAAGTAGTCGCGGTGCCGGCCGGTCTGCACCATCACGAACAGGCCGTACAGGGCGAGCGAGGCGACCGCCGCGAAAGCCAGCTGCGCGGGGGAGAACTCCGGGCCGGGCCGGCTGGTGGTGAAGGTGGGCACGACCATGCTGAGGGTGGCGAGCGTGGCCACGGTGGCCAGCGCCCCGCCGGTGCCTTCGGGGTTGAACACCGCCACCCGCCGGCGTAGCGCGCCGAGCAGCAGCGACAGCCCGAGGATGCCGTTGCAGGTGATCATCACGGCGGCGAAGACGGTGTCCCGGGCCAACGCCTGCGTCTTGTCACCGCCGCTGACCATCAGCGTGACGATCAGACCGACCTCGATCACGGTGACCGCCACCGCGAGCACCAGCGAGCCCAACGGCTCGCCCACCCGGTGCGCCACCACCTCGGCGTGGTGCACGGCCGCCAGCACGGCCCCGGCGAGCAGCGCGGCCACCACCATGACCAGCGGGCCGGGCAGGTGCCGGTCCCAGGTGGCCGCGAGCACCACGATCGCGATCAGGGGTAGGAGGGTGGTCCAGTCGGTCAGGCGGGAGCGGATCTTGGCCGGCATGACATCAACCTTGCCAGGCGAACGGATCAACCGTCCGTGGCCGGACGCGTGCGGCCCGTTCCGTGGCCGGCCACCGGCGGTCGCGGCCGCATCCGCACACTGCGGCTGATCTTCGTCCGGGGGCCGTTACGGCGCCACGCAGCCCTCCTGCCGACGCAAACAAATCTAGCATCTGATGATCATTACCGGTATCGGGCGAAAGGGGCATTACAACTCAGGGCCGGTCTCGCTAGATTCGCCGAGCTCATCAAGGGGAAGGATCGCAACCTTTTGCAGGCTCTACAGAATCAACGGACCAGCCAGCCTTCCGGACAGGACGCGGTCGACGACGACGGGCGGGAACGGTCGAGGTTGATCCGACGCGGACTGATTCCTGAGACGCGTCCTCAGCAGATTCTCGCGTTGGCGACGTTCGTCAACATGATCGGCAGCGGCGTCTTCATGGTCAGCGCCGCGCTCTTCTTCACCCGCGTCGTCGGGCTCCCGTTGGCTCAGGTCGGCCTGGGGTTGGGCGTCGCTGCCGGCGTCGGCCTTTTCGCCGGCGTGCCGATGGGGCATCTGGCTGACCGGCGAGGCCCGCGAGAGATCTACCTGTGGATGCTCGTCATTCAGGGTGTGGCCATGGCGGCCCTGGTGCTGGTCCAGTCGTTCTGGCTGGTCCTGGTGGCGCTGTGCATCGGGGAACTCGCCCGGTCAGCTGGCGGAGCGGCGCGTGGCCCGTTGGTCCGGGGAATCGGCGGTGCCCAGCTCACCAGATACCGCGCATACCTACGCTCGGTGGCCAACCTCGCGGGGAGTTGCGCCGCCGTGGCAGCCGGCTTCGCCGTGCAGTTGGACACGCGCCCGGCCTACCTGACCCTGGTGATGGCCAACGCGCTCAGCTTCGTGGCCAGTGCCGCGATCATCGCGATGCTGCCGTCACTGGCCCCCGTGCCCGCGCCGCCGAGGGCCAACCGCTGGGAGGTGCTGAAGGACCGGGGGTACGTCGCCATCACCGTGCTCGACGGCATCATGTCGATTCACCACCAGGTCCTGCTCTTCGCCCTGCCACTCTGGATCATCGGACACACCACCGCACCCCGGTGGCTGGTTGGCGCAGCGGCACTGGTCAATACCGCTCTGGTGGTACTGCTCCAGGTCAGGGCCAGTCGAGGCGTCGATGACAGCGTCACCGCCGGGAAAGCCATGCGCCGTTCCGGGGTGGCGTTCTTCCTCGGCATGGCCGCGATCGCCGCGGCGGCAGGACTTCCCTCGTGGCTCGCGCTCGCCGGCATCGTCGTTGGCATCCTCGTGCACACGATCGGCGAACTCTGGCACACCGCCGGCTCGCTGGAACTGCGATTCAGCCTCGCTCCCGCGCACGCCCAGGGGCAGTACATGGGGCTCTTCGGGCTCGGGGCCGGCCTGGCGAACATGCTGGCTCCCGCCGTACTGGCACTGTTCTGCATCACCTGGGGAGTGCCCGGTTGGCTCGTGCTCGGCGGGGTGTTCATCCTGGCGGGCCTCGTGACGCCGTACGTGGTGCGGTGGGCGGAGCGGTCCCGTCCGAACGCGGAGCAACCCGCCTAGCCCGCCTGGCCGTCGCGTGGCGACCTGAAGCGTGCGGTGTGATCGGGGTCGCAGGGCGATCGCGTCGATTGCCTTCCCGCTGCCTTCGGCCGAGTGATGATCGCCAGAAACGACTCAAGGCCCCTCCGCGGAGGGGCCTTGAGTCGTCGTTACCTCTGGTCGGGGTGGCCGGATTCGAACCGACGACCTCTTCGTCCCGAAGGAATGATCAGCCGTCGATGAGCTGGGCAAGCAGCCGGGGAGAGCTCCTGGAACGGTCCACCATCGTCCGTGGGCGTCCGGCGTCGGGCACCCCGATCGTCACCCAGTTGGTCACCCACCCCGACGGTAAGACGTTGAAGCGGAACTTAGAGCCGCTGCCTCGCCACCAGCGGGAACGTTGCTCAACACCTGCTCACAGAGCATCTGGGGTTGCCATCGCTGGTCACTGGTTGACGACGTTTCACGCTGTCGTGTGCCCCCTGCGTGCCCCAGCACCCGCCACGAAGCCGGGCGACATTGAACAGGCTGAGTAACATGGCTCCCACGAACCACCGGCAACCGACTCTTCGGTCCAAAGCCCGCCCACTCAGGCGGGCCGTGTCCTGGGAGTCGAGTTGCTTGAAGTCGGTTCGTCATTCGCTGATGGTGCCGCCCCGTGGGCCCTTGCTGCCCTGGTCGTCACTCCATGCGCTCGCATCGCGTTGATCTGGGTCATCTCAGTTTGGTCCCTGCGCTCCGACGAGCGCGGGCGCGAGTATGCGCTCCAGCTCCTCAAGCTGCTCCTGGCTGCCCGGCTCGGATCCACCAATCGTGCCAGGCGACAGCGCGACGCCGCCTGACTCGCGCTCCGGTGACAACCTGCGTTGGACGCACTACAGTTCACCAACTACAGGTAAGACTGGCCCTTCGTCGCGGGTCGGCCTGTACTTACCCTCTGCAATCTGGGCAAAGGCTGCCGCCAGTGGTCGTCATTGGTGGGCCCTGTTCGCCTTCTGACGGCCTGGCGACGGCCCGGCCACTCTTCGTCAGCGAGCCTGTGCGGCGCGCGGTAAGCCAGAGACCGGCGATGAGACCGGCACCGGCCGCGCATGCACTGTGGCAGGATGTGGCGACGTCATCCGTGCGCGAAGTGGGAGCTATGGCCGAACGTGTTGTCAGCCCGACCGGACGCGGCTTCCTGCTGCTCGACGCGCACCCGGCCGGCTGTTTCCAGATCGTTGCGGATATGCGGAACCAAGTCTCGCGGTCTGTGAAGGTGCAGGACGCCGGCCCGGTCGCTCTTGTCATCGGGTCTAGTTCCGGCTACGGGCTGGCGGCCACGATCGCTGGACTTGCCCGGTACGGCATCCGCGGGATCGGCGTGGCCTTCGAGCGCCAGCCAGGCCGGCGCACCGCAACCGCGGGCTGGTACCGCACCATCGCTACGGACGCGGTCGCGGCCGAACTGGGCTGCGATTTCTCGTTCGTGAACGCCGACGCCTTCGCCGAGACCACTAAGGTTGAGATACTTGACCTGATCGCCAAGCGGTTCGGAGGCCTCGACTACCTGGTCTACAGCGTGGCGGCCCCGCGTCGGACCGACCCGCGCACCGGTATTACCTACCAGTCGGTCATCAAACCGCTGGGGGCCGCGTACACGACCAGGACGCTGGAGTTCGATAGCGACGGTGCGCCCGCTCTTCGAGAGATCACCGTGCAGGCTGCCACCGCTGAGGAAGCGGCAGACACGGTCCACGTGATGGGCGGTGAGGACTGGTCCCGCTGGATTACAGCGCTGGCCGAACGTGATCTATTGCGTGACGGCTTCCGTACCGTCGCCCTGTCCTACATCGGTTCGAGCCTGACGGCGGCGATCTACCGCGACGGCACGATCGGCGCGGCCAAGATGCACCTGGAACGCACCGCCGAGCAGCTCAACGACCAGCTTTCGGCTTTCGGTGGCAGAGCACTCACCTCGGTCAACGGCGCAGCCGTTACCCAGGCGTCCACCGCCATTCCAGGCATTGCCCTCTACGTCAGCCTTCTGCGCGCCGTGCTCGGCGACCGCCTTCAATCCCCGACCGAGCAGTCAATGCGCCTATGGGACCAAATCACGGGCGCGGCACCCTTCGACCTCGACGAGCAGGGCCGGCTACGCCTAGACCGGTGGGAACTTACGCCACAGGTACAGTCCGATGTCGCCGAGCGGTGGCAGATCATTTCCTCGTCCACTCTCACCGACATCGCCGACGTCGACTGGTTCCGAGCCGAATTCCGCGCGCTGTATGGCTTCGACGTGCCAGGCGTCGACTACCAGCAGTCAGTAGACCCGGACCTACCCTGGCCGGCTATTCGCTAGCTACGACTAAGCCCCGACCATCCCAGCAGGCGTGCCCGTCTCATCGCTGTCGCCGCGGCGTGTCTAGATCTTCAACCGGCCCCTCTCGCAAGACCGCACTGATCCACCGTGCCATTTCGTCGCCGTCGACCCGCCCTATTGGGGAACGTGCCGCCGCCCCGGCCCGCCAGGTCAAGCGGACCTTGACGCACGTACGGACGCTGGCGGAACAGACTGAGTCGGCTCTCGTGTCACGGACCCCGCCCCCAGCGGACACCGCCACAGTGGCGCAGTTGACCCAACCTCGCCCGGCACGGACCCGGCTCCCGGGGTCGGAGCTGGCCACCGGCGGCCACCCCTCCCCCTCCCAGGCGAGCGGTTGACCTGACCCTGAGCGGCTGCGGAGTCGGCTCCTAGACGACCGGCATGCCTCCGCGCGGACACCGCCCCCATGCTTGGGGCTTGCCGCGCGGACCCGGCGCGCCCTTCCCTGCGCCGCGCTGCTCAGGCGCGGCGCGGCCGGCTGCCGGCGACAAGCCTCCACCACTCTCCCCGCTATGCCGACTGCGGCGGCCCCGGGCTCCTCGCTCTCCGCGCCAGCCGCCGGGCATAAGGCGTGACGGCCGCAGAGCGACAGCGGCAGCGGCCGGCGCGCGCCCAGGCGGCGGCGCGTGCGGCCCGTCAAGGGCCGCCTTGAAGACGTACAGAAACTTTGCACAACATCGCCGGCAGTCCGGCCGGCCCTTCCGGGTAACGACCGCCGTCGGTTGCCCGGGTCAGGCGTTGATCGACAGAAAGAGGGCTCGTAGCGCGATAGCCCGGGACTCGATGAGCTGCATGCGGAGCTGCCACTCCGCGGTTGCCGTCCAGTCGGCCTGTGCGGTGATCTGGTCGGGGTGCTTCCGGTACAGCAACCCTGGTTCGTCAATGAAGTACCCGTCGGCGATTACTGAGGCTGCGAGCAGTAGTCCGGTGTCCTCGCCGCCGGGTAGGGCCATCCAGCCGCCGAGGGCAAGCGCGAGTCCTCGTCGGATGCACAGCGTTGCGGGGTGCACAGGTAGCCGGTAGCTGTTGTTGTGGAAGTAGGACAGCACCTCGGCCCGTTCGAGTTTGCCGCCTGGAGGGTCTGCATGCTGCCAACCGATCGTTGACCCGTCTGGCATCAGGTCGAGCACGCTGGATGTTGTCCAGCCAACCTCAGGACGAGAGGTCAGAACCTCGATCTCGCGAGCGAGGGCGCCGGGTGTGAGCTGGTCATCAGCATCCAGGACCCGCAACAGGGCACCGCTGCTGCGCGCCATGGCCATGTTGCGGGCGACTCCCGGACCACCCGGCTTGCCGACCCCGCCTAGCACACGAGGGTCATCAGGTAGAGCGGCTTCTACTTCGCCCGTGCGGCCGTCCTCCTGGACCAGCCATTGCCAGTCCCAACCGTCGGGCATCTCCTGGGCTCGCAGCGATTCGTAGGAGTCTGCGAGATAGGGGATGCTCGGCGCGTGGACCGGAGTGACGACGGAGATCAGTTTGTTCATTCCGACCACCGGGTCAGCTTCGTTGTGTAGACGAACTCGGTTCGGTCTCCAGGCAGGACGACGTTCGACACCTCGACAACGCAGTCGTTGGTGTCGATAGAGATCTTGCGAAGGATGAGCACCGATACTCCTGGGGGCAGCTTCAAGGCTTCGGCCTCCTCCGGCCCGGGAGGTCGAGCGCTGATCTCGTCGACAATCCGGTCTAATTCGATGCCAATACTGAGAAGTTGGTTCTGCGTCCCGCCCGGCCATGGCTCGTTGTGAGCGTCGAGCAGTGCGGGATTCTCGGCGACAACGTCATACACCATGTATGAGGTGTTCAGGCTTAGCGGCGCGTTCTCTCGTCGTGAACCTGTTCGGTAGAAGCGCTCAAGCATCTTGGCGCCCACGGGGACGCTGAATAGCCGGGCCAGCTCGGCAGTCGCCGGAACCGTCCGGTACTCCGCCGAGAAATCAAGGTCCTGCATGGTGAGCCCAGTGTCTCGCTCGGTTGCGCCCGTGCGGCGTCGCTGCGACTCGGGTAGCCGAGCGCGGTCCTTCTCCCACTGGTACCGCTCGGGCGAGCGTCGAACCCGCTGGCGCGGGGCTCGGACGAACGTCCCCCTGCCGTGACGACGGTCGACGAGCCCTTCTGCCTCCAAGGCGTCCAATGCCTGCCGCACGACGGGAAGACTCACGTCGTACTCGGCCTTCAAAGTCTGCTCGTTCGGTAGCTTCGTCTCTGGACTCAGTTCGCCCGAATGAATCTTTTCACGCCACTCTGCGGCGATTCGCTCCCACTTGGCCATGCCTCTGCACTCCTTCGCGTCTCCCACCAGTTTAGGTCTTCATGAAGTCTTGACGCGACGGTTCGCGGCGTCGTACGTTGTCTGCACGTCTTCATGAAGACACGAAGACAACGGAGTGCGCCGACGAGCGGTGCCCCAGCAGAAGGAGACAGCCTTGAAGCTGTACGTGGACACCACGAGCAAGCAGGTGACGGCGTCGAAGGACCCGGAGCCGAAGAACGACCAGAACGGCAACCAGAAGTCCGAGAAGAACACGGGCCGGCTCATGTGGTCCACCCAGGTCTTCGTTCTCGACGAGAACGGCGGGGAGGTCATCACCATCACGACGGCGGGTGAGAAGCCGAACGTGAAGGTGGGGGACTTCCTGGCGGTCGAGCAGTTGGAGGCCATTCCGTGGGCGACCAACGGGCGCAACGGCGTCGCGTTCCGGGCGGTGTCTCTGAAGCCGAAGAACGGTACTCCGGCCAAGTAGGTCCATCGCACGACGTGCTGTGTGAGCCACTGGTGTCCGTGGTCACCCCGTAGCGGCCTGACGGTCCGCTGAATCCCATCTCAATGCGGTTCCGGGAGTGTTCCTGACTCCTACATTCCCGGTCCGGTCGCCACCTGGCAGTGGTGACAACCCCAAGGAAATGGCCCGGGGTCGGTACTGACTCCTACATCTGCCGACCCCGGTGCCGCCCACTCATCCAACCCAACTGGCATTGGGAGGACTCGTCGTGTCCAAGTCTAGCCCTCGCCGCTTCGGCGGCAAGTCCACCGGAACGGTGACGGTCATCGAGGCCAAGGTTCACCGTTCCTCGGCCCGTAACGCCAAGCTGGCGTTCATCCTGACGGCGGTCATCGTCGGCCTGCTGTCGGCTGTGGTGGCCGCGTCCTACTGGCACCCGATCGTGGCCCTGATCGTCGGTGCCCTTATCGGCGTTCCGGCCGGCGGTGTCGCCTGGCTGCTCGTGCGCGTGTGGCCGGTGATCCGGCTGCTGTGGTGGTGGAGCATTGAAACGCTGCTCGCCGTGCTGCTGCTCACCTGCTGGGTGCAGCTCGCCAACCACACCTCGACCCTGGTGACGCTGCTCGTGGTCGCCCTGGTCGTCGGCGTCCCGGCTGCCATTGCGACGGTTCGTCGCCGGGTGGTCGCCTGGACCTGGTGCCTCGTGGTCAGGCATCGGCTGCGCGTGTGCTTCGCACAGTTCATCATCGCCAACCAGTCCGGCAGTCTGCCGCTGATCCTGTGGGCCAAGCCCACCCCGGTCGGTGAGCGGGTCTGGGTCTATCTGCGCCCCGGTCTGTCGGCCAAGGACCTGGAAGGCCGGCTCGACAAGATCGCTGTGACGTGCCACGCCTCCACCGTGCTCATCGAGCGCGCTTCGGAGAACAACGCTGCTTATCTGCGGTTCGACATCAAGCGCCGTGAGGTGCTGACCGCCCGCGTGGGCTCCCCGCTGGTCGACGTGATCGACCCGACTGCGCCGGTGGCGGCGTCGCCGCTGACGGTGCCCACCGCCCTGGACCTGCCGGACATCGACATGCCGACGGTCACTCTCCCGACGCAGGGCAAGTCGGCGAAGACGCCGGCCACCACCGCCAACGGCAGCAAGCCCGCGGCTTCGGCGTCGTCCGAGGCGGACGACGTTTCCGACTGGATCTGACCCCTACCCAACCGGGATGCGAGGAGCCCTGCGGGCTCGTTCGTGTGGCTTCTCGCGCCCACATCCCGCCCAAGGAGGGCACCTCATGACCACCACTGTCCCCACCTCCGCTGACGCGGTGCCGGTGGGTGCTGGCCTGTCGATGTTCGATCCGGTGTTCATCGGGATCGACGAGTTCGGCCAGCCCGTCTATCTCGACGTCGTCTACCACAACCTTCTCGCCGCCGGCGAGCCGGGCGGCGGGAAGTCCGGCCTGGTCAACAACATCTGCGGACACGGCGTCCTGTGCGACAACACCCGCCTGGTGCTCTTCGACTCCAAGCTCGTTGAACTCGGCCCCTGGCGCGACCTGGCCGACGCCTTCATCGGCCCCGACATCGACCAGGGCATCGACGTGCTGCGCCGCCTGCTGGTCGTGGCCACCAACCGCTACACCTGGCTCCTGGCCAACCGGCGCCGCAAGCTCGCCGAAGGCGACGGCATGTCGGTCATCCTCACCGTCATCGACGAACTCGCCATGTACTCCACGGTGCTCGGCACCAAGGCACAGCAGGAAGAGTTCTCCACCCTCCTGCGCGGGCTCGTCTCCCTCGGCCGCGCCTGCGGCATGCCCGTCGTGGCCGCCACTCAACGCCCGTCATGGGACATCATCCCCGCCAGCCTGCGGGACCTGTTCGGCTATCGGGCCGCGTTCCGCTGCACCAGCCTGAACAGCTCGAACATCATCCTCGGTCAGGGCTGGGCCGAGCAGGGCTACACCGCCTCCGACATCGCCCCCACCAACCAAGGCGCGGCCTACCTCCTAGCCGAAGGCGGCATCCCGCGCCGCATCAAGGCCGCCTATCTCACCGACGCCGACATCTACAACATCGCCGACTACGCCGCCTGGACCCGCCGCCCACGGCCATTACCGACCTTGATCCCGGACCTCAGCCGGGTCGACTTCGAGGCGGCGGCATGAGCACCAGAGAGCGCACCTACGCCAAGGCCAACAACCAGAAGGCCGCGCAGTACACCGAACTGTGGATCGTCGGCCGTCCCGAGGACATCGCCGCCATGGTCCAGGTCGCCAGCGCCAGCGGCCGACTCGTCTACGTCTCCGCGCCGACCCGCATGGGCGGCGACGACACCCGCCACCGCCGCTACCTGCGGCTGCGCAACACCTGAAACGGCCGACAGGACCGGACTGGCCTCGCAAGCTCACCGGTCCTGCCGACCTTCCGCCAACAGCCCCGAAAGGACGTGGCTGCCATGAAGGCTACCCAAAAACCACCCACCGACGTTCAGGTCACCCCTGCCGACCTGCTGCGGATGGCTGCCCTCTACCTGCGCCGGCACGGTTGGCACCAGGGCACCTACTACAACACCAGCACGGACACCCTCACCCCGCCGGCCTGCGCCGCCGGGGCCATCGGCATCTCCTGCGCGGGCCACCGCGTCGAGCACTTCGCCCAGCTCGACGGCGACACCCTCGCCGACTACCTCGCCACCCTGGCCGCGTTCGTCGACTGGCTCGACACCCACGAGCCGCTGTTCTGCGTCGACGAGGACGGCTTCGTCATCGACGAGCACACCTCGCCCTACTCCTGGAACGACGACCCGGCGCGGACCGCCGAGCAGGTCATCACCGCCCTAGAAGCGGCGGCCGACGAGTGGGACCGCCTCCACAACCAGGGGGGCGATCGGTGATGTTCACCGTCAAGGCGTCCTTGACGCACACCCCGTCCCGCCGGAAGCGCCGCGAGGTCGTCGAGAACGACGCCTTCGCCGCGTTCGCCCGACGCATCATCCGCGCCCACGGCCGCCGCGTCGCCGCCGGCGACGTGGAAGCCCTCCGCGACCTGGTCGCCCTGTCAGCCAACCTCGACGACGCCATCGGCGACGCCGTCATCGGCCTGCGCGCCTTCGGCTACTCCTGGGCCGAGATCGGCCAACGCCTCGGCGTCTCCAAGCAGGCCGCCCAGCAACGCTGGGGAGGCCAGGCATGACGCTCACCTTTGACCCGGACCGGTTCGACACCTTCGCCTACCGAATGGCTCCCGAGGGCCTGGCGACTCGCCGTCAGCTCCGCGCCGCCGGCCTTCGACCCGGAGGACACGATCCGGTGGCCCAGATCGTGTGGCGACGCGGCAAGCGTCTCGCCTACCTCTACCGCCTCGACCTGGCCGCGCCCAAACGCACCGCCACCCCCGCCCAGCGGGTGGCCATCGCCAAGGCGCTTCGCGCCCGCCGCACTTGCCGCGTCTGCGGACTGGTGCAGCCCTACTACATCCCCCGCCGCTACGGCTGTTGCCTCGACTGCCACGGAGGTACCCGATGACCTTCAACCTGTCCGACCCGTGCCTGTGGTGCATCGAGGGCGTCTCTCCGGACGGCGTCCATGACGTTCTCGGCCCCGTCTACAAGCTGTGCCGCGCCTGCCTCCAGGTCTGCCCGACCTGCGAGGGCGAGGGCCTGTACCCGGCCGAACCGACCTGCCTGCCCTGCTTGCTCAACAGCCTGGCCTCTCTCGGCCTGTCCCCGCTGTTCTGCGCCGGCTGCTCCGGCGTCATCGACCTGGTCTATTGCGACACCCGCCGGGAGGTGCCTCCCCATGTCCACTGATCCGCACACCGTGACTGAGCAGTTCGCCGCCGAGTACGCCCGCAACGCGGTCCCGACCATGCTCAAGGCAATCGCGTCGATCAAGCGGTACAACCGGTTCGTTCTGCTGGGCGCGCTCGCCACCAGCTACCTGCACCAGGGCCACTACCTGTGGACCCAGAAGGCCGGCTATTTCGCCTACCTGGTGCCGCTGATCTTTGACGCCGCGATGGTGTCCATGCTCATAGTCGTCCGCACCTCCGGGATCGCTCGCGACGCCAAGCGCGGAGCACTCGTCGTCTTCTCCTGCGCCGCCCTGCTGTCGGCCACCATCAATTTCGCATCCCCCGGCAGCCTCGGCCTGCGGCTCGTCTTCGCCCTGGTCGTCGTCCTCGTCATCGGCGTCGAACTCGTCGCCGGACGCATCCGACCCGACTTCGCCGCCATCGAAGCCGAAGCCGCCGCCCTCCTGAGCGCCGCCCGCGACCTGGCGGCCAAGAACCAGCACTTCGAACCCGCCACGACCGGTGACGCTGCGTCGACCGAAACCAGCTGGCGAACCTCCACCGACAGTGACGACACCCCGGCCGCCGCGCCGACCGTCGACACCCCGCCGCCGGCTGCGCCGGCTGTCATCACCGCACCGGTCACCCCGGCACCCATCACCCGGCCGGACGTTCCGGCGCACCTGGTGCCCACCGCCCGCTTCGTCATCGGCCGACACGAGCAGAGCACCGGCCGCCGGATCACCGCCGACGAACTCGCCGGCCTGCTGTCGGTCGACCCCGACATTGCCCGGGAACTGCTGCACACCCTCGGCGGCCACACCCCCGCCGTCAACGGCACCCCCGTCACCGGTGGTGCCCGATGACCATCCACGTTGTCGACATCGAACACCTCACCCACACCTGCCCGGCCTTCGCCGAGCCTCACCCCTACGACACCCGACGCACCGTCATCCACGTCATCCCCGGCGGCGCATGCCGGACCCCGGTCACTATCCGCTGCGGCCAGGTGACCACCACCATTCCGTGCCACCGGCACGAACCGGCCGACCGCCAGTGCGGTGCCTGCCGGACCATCGTCACCCAACAAACCATCACCACCAACCGGCCCGAGGTGGCCGCCTGATGGCGTCGACGCTGGACCTCACACCCCGGACTTCGGCCCGGGGTGTGGGCTCGAACGCCGACACCACCGCCCCCGTCTACGCCTACACCGCCGCCGGCTCCGCGTTCCAACGGGCCACCCAACCCGATTACTTCGGCTGGTTGGAACACGTCCGCGCCGCCGCCGGCTGCACCCGGCCTATCCGACTCGCCGGCCAACTCCTGTCCGTCGAGTCCGGAACCGGGCGGATCCTTGACCAGCGGCACACCGATGCCATGCCCGATGCCGCTATCTACAAGGCCTGCGGCAACCGCCGGTCGAGGGTCTGCCCCGCGTGCGCGCAGACCTACCAGCGCGACGCCTACCAGCTCCTGCGCGCGGGCCTCGTCGGCGGCAAGGGCGTGCCGGAGTCGGTGTCGCGGCACCCGGCCGTGTTCGCCACCTTCACCGCCCCGTCCTTCGGCCGCGTCCATAACCGGGCCGTCAAGCGGCACACCTGCACCAACCGGCGTCGCTGCGACTGCCGGCCCGACCCCTGCCACGCCCGCCGCACCACCGACCCGGCCGCCGGCCTGTGCCCCCACGGCCGCCCCGCCGTCTGCTGGGCGCGTCACGAGCCGGGTGACGCGGTACTCGGCCAGCCGCTGTGCCTGGACTGCTACGACCACGACCACCAGGTCGTCTGGAACGTGTTCTCCGGCGAACTGTGGCGGCGCACCAAGCAAGCCGCCGAACGCTGGCTCGCCCAGCTCGCGGGCCGACGCGGCATCGCCCGCGTCGCCGTCGTCACGCCATCGGGCAACACTCGCAAGGTTCCACCCGTGCGGCTGTCGCACGGCAAGGCCGCCGAGTTCCAGACACGCGGCGCGGTCCACTTCCACGCCCTCGTGCGCCTGGACGGCGTGCACACCGACCCGACCGCCGTCGTCCCCCCGCCGCCCGGGTTCACCGCCACCGACCTCGACGACGCCCTCCGCCACGCCGCCGCCCAGGTCGACTACGCCACCCCGAGTCACCCCGACCGGCCCGAAGGCTGGCACATCGTCTGGGGCGCCCAGCTCGACATCCGCACCATCTCGCTGACCGGCCGGGGCGAGGTCACCGACAGCATGGTCGCCGGCTACCTCGCCAAATACGCCACCAAGAGCACCGAGGCCACTGGACACAGCTCCACCCGCCTGACGGCGGAGAGCATCGGCGACTACGCCGACCCCGACGGCGACCACACCGCCCGCCTCATCGACGCCTGCTGGCGCATCGGCCGACCCACCGGCACCCCGGTACCCCTCTCGGAGCGGCCCCGTGACCCCCGACCTCGGCCCGGGTTCGTCGACCGGTGGGAATGCCCCGACTGCGGCACCCACACCCGCTACCGGGCCTGCCCCGTCTGCATCGCCGAACGTCAAGCCGTCCTTGACGCCGAACCGACGAAACCCGCCCCGGCCAACCCGTACGCCCGACTGCGCCGGTGGGCGCACATGCTCGGCTTCGGCGGCCACTTCCTCACCAAAGCCCGCCGCTACTCCGTCACCTTCCAACTCCTGCGCGACACCCGCGTCACCTACCGGCGCAGCGAGGACCAGGACCAAGCCGCCGGCGAACCGATCCAGGCGGTCAACCACCCCGACGACACCACGCTCATCGTCGGCACCCTCACCTTCGTCGGCGTCGGCTGGCACACCACCGGCGACGCACTACTGGCCAACACCGCCGCCGCCCTCGCCCGCGAACGACACGCCACCGGCCGAGAAGAACTCGCCCACGAGCTCGGCACCACACCCGCAGACCTTGCTGTGATCGCCGCGTAGCTACCCCTGGACAAGGAGAGCCATTTGACCGCATCCACCATCGACGCGCCGACGAGAGCCCTTTACCGCATCCCGGAAGCTATGCACCTGCTCAGCCTGTCTCGGTCTGTGATCTACGAACAGATCCGCGCCGGCCGACTACGTACCGTCCGACAAGGCCGTACCCGCCTGGTCCCTGACACCGCCATCACCGCCTACGTCGACCTGCTCGAAGAGGAAGCCCGGAAAGGAGGCACCCGATGACCACACGCCGCGCCCGAGGAGAAGGCGGCCTGCACTGGGACGAGTCCCGGCAACGCTGGATCGCCACCATCACCGTCGGCTACACCCCGGCCGGCAAGCGCATCGTGCGCAAAGGCAGCGGCAAGACCAAGACCGAAGCCCGCGCCAAACTGCGGGAGAAGATCCGCGACTACGAAGACGGGCTCGCCATCGCCGAGCACCACTACACCGTCACCGAAGCCGTCACCGACTGGCTCACCTACGGCCTCAACGGCCGATCAGACCGCACCAAGACCAAGTGCGAGATCCTGTGCCGCACCCACATCATCCCGGCGTTGGGCGCTCGGAAGCTACGCGAGCTTCGCGCCCAGGACGTCGACCGCTGGCTAGCTGACAAGGCAACCACACTCAGCACCCGCACCCTCCGCGACCTCTACGGGTGCCTCAACCGCTCGATGAACCGAGCCATGGCCCGAGACAAGGTGAAGCGCAACGTCGTCGCGCTGTGCACCGTCCCGCGCGGCCAGGAGGGCCGACCCTCCAAGTCCCTCACACTTGATCAGGCCAAGGCCGTCCTTGACGCGTCCGAGGAAACCCGGCTGCACGCCTATGTCGTGCTCTCCCTGCTGACCGGCGCGCGCACCGAAGAACTCCGGGCGCTGCGCTGGGACCATGTCGACCTCGACGGACAACCGGACGCCGACCCGCCGGTGCCGCCGTCGGTGCAGGTGTGGCGCTCCGACCGGGACGGCGGCGACACCAAGACCCGCAAGTCGCGGCGAACCCTCGCCCTTCCCGTCCGGTGCGTCACCGCGCTGACCCGTCATCGGCAGCGTCAGGGCCAGGAGCGCAAGAGTGCCGGCAAGGACTGGCAGGCGCTCGACCTGGTCTTCGCCTCGACTGTCGGCACTGCCCTCGACGCGGCCAACGTCCGCCGGGCCTTTCGCCGAGTCGTCACCCTGGCTGGCCTTGACCCGGCCGCCTGGACACCCCGCGAACTACGACACAGCTTCGTGTCGCTGCTATCCGACAGCGGGGTAAGCCTGGAAGACATCGCCGACCTGTGCGGGCACTCCGGCACCACCGTCACGGAGCTGGTCTACCGTCATCAGCTCCGGCCAGTGCTGCTGCAAGGCGCGGCGGTCATGGATCGCATCTTCGCGCCGGCTGCTGAGGCGTAGTCACTCAGTTGGTCACCCAAGACGCACTAGAGGGCACATCCATCGATCGGATGTGCCCTCTGACCTGGTCGGGGTGGCCGGATTCGAACCGACGACCTCTTCGTCCCGAACGAAGCGCGCTACCAAGCTGCGCCACACCCCGAGGCGTGCCGACAAATAGTAGCCCACCCGCTCCGATGGTCAAACTCGGTACCCCTGGCGTCGTGAGGTCAGCGGGGGATCAGGGTGAGGACGCTCGCCTCCGGGGGGCACGCGAAACGCACCGGCGCCGTGGGGTGGGTGCCCAGGCCGGCCGAGACGTGCAGCCAGGAGTCGGAGCCCGGCCAGCGGTGCAGCCCGCGGGCCATCGACCGGGGCAACCCGCAGTTGGTGACCAGCGCGCCGTATCCCGGCACGCAGACCTGCCCGCCGTGGGTGTGCCCGGCGAGCAGCAGCCCGAAGCCGTCGGCGGCCATCCGGTCCAGCACGGCCGGCTCCGGGGAGTGGGCCAGCGCGATGGAGAGCGCCGCTCCCGGGCTGACCGGCCCGGCCACGGCCGGGTAGTCGTCCCGCTCGATGTGCGGGTCGTCCACGCCGACCAGCTCGATCTCCCGGCCCCCGGCCTTCAGCGTGGTGCGGGCGTTGTTGAGATCGACCCAGCCGGCGCCGGTGAAGACGTCGCGCAGTTCCTCGTACGGCAGCGGCACGCCCTCGGTGTACTCCCGGTCGGGCAGGAAGTAGGTGAACGGGTTCTTCAGGACCGGCCCGGTGTAGTCGTTGGAGCCGAAGACGAAGGCGCCGGGCAGGTCGAGCAGTGGTTGCAGGGCGCGCAGCACGCCCGGCACCGCGTCCGGGTGCGCCATGTTGTCCCCGGTGACCACCACCAGGTCGGGGTCGAGGGCGGCCAGCGAGGCCACCCAGTCCTGCTTGCGCCGCTGGTTGGGCATCATGTGCAGGTCCGACAGGTGCAGTACGCGCAGCGGCTCGGCATCGGTCGGAAGCACCGGTACGTCGTACCGGCGCAGGGTGAACATGTTCCGCTCGACGAGTGACGCGTACGCGAGGGTGGCCGCCCCGGCGGCGACGGTCCCGGCCGCGAGCCGGAATAGTGTGCGCTTTCGCATGGCGTTCAGGGTAGTTTGACCGTCCATGAGCACGCTGAAGGACCGTCTCACCCAAGACATGCGCGCCGCTCTCAAGGCGCGCGACCAGCTGACCACCTCCACGCTGCGGATGGCCCTCGCGGCCGTCGGCAACGCCGAGGTCGCCGGCAGGGAAAAGCGCGAGCTCAGCGACGACGAGGTGCTCGCGGTGCTGACCAAGGAGGCGAAGAAGCGGCGCGAGGCGGCGACCGCCTTCGCCGACGCGGGTCGCGCCGAGCAGGCCGGCAAGGAGACCGCCGAGGGTGAGGTGCTGGAGCGCTACCTGCCCAGGCAGCTCTCCGACGACGAGCTGGCCGAGCTGGTCTCGGGGGCGCTCGCCGCGGGCGGCTTCACCGGCAAGGCGCAGATGGGCCCGGCCATGAAGGCGGCCCAGGCCGCGGTGGCGGGCCGGGCCGAGGGTGGCCGGGTCGCCGCCGAGGTACGCCGCCAGCTCGGTCTCTGACCCCCTCCTGACGACGAAGCGGGCGGGCACCCGGTGGGGTGCCCGCCCGCTGGCGTTGCTCGGGTCAGCCGCGCGGTCGTCCCGGGCGGCCCTGGTTGGGCGGTGGCGGGACCGCCGGCCCGCCGGTGCCGGTGCCGGGCTTCGGCGCCCCGCCACCGGCGCTGACCTCGATGGTCACCACGCCACCCTTGATGGTGCGCCCGTCCGGGCTGGTGCCGGCCGCCGTGCCCACGGGGCACTCCGACGGGACCTTCTGGCTGGACACCACCGGCTCGAAGCCGGCGCCGCGCAGCCGCGACTTCGCGGTGTCGACGGACTCGCACTTCACGCCGGGGATGGAGCGCTGGTCACCCTCGATGATCTTCCCGCTCGGCGGGGTGAAGTTGATCCGCTCCTTGCCCTTCATGGCATCCCGCAACGTCTGGTAGACCGCCGGGTTGATGCCCCACGGCACCTCGTTGTGCCTCATCCGCTGGTTGGTCTGCGGCCAGTCCGGGTCGGCCTCGATGCCGGCCACCGCGTACTGCTTGGTCATGGCGACCAGAGCGGAGGTCTTGTCCCCGTCGGTGGTGCCGGACTTGCCGGCCACCGGCGCGTTGACGACCCCGCGGACGTTGCCCGCGGTGCCGTTCTTGCACCTCGAGGTCGACGAGTGGTCACCCACCGGGCAGCGCGCCGCGTCCACGGCGGCCCGGGCCACCTCGGTGCTGATCCGCTGCTCGCAGTGCGGGTTGGCGATGTCCAGCTTGTCGCCGTCCGGGCCGCGGATCTCCTGCACCGGGATCGGCTCGCAGTATTTCCCGTCCGCCGCCAGGGTGGCGTACGCGTTGGCCAGTTCCAGCGGGGTGGTCTGCGAGACGCCCAGGGTGAACGCGCCCCACTGGTGCGCGGCGTCCTTGTTCGCGGCGAACTTGGCGTCGTTGGACGCCCGGAAGGTGATGCCGAGCTTCTGCGCGGCCTTCACCACGTTCTCCGCGCCGACGCGCTGCTGGAGCTCCACGAAGAAGGTGTTGACCGAAGCGCCGAAGGCGCTCCACATGTTGTGCACGCCGGCCATCGACTTCGAGGCGTTCTGCGGGCAGTAGAAGTGGGTGCCCTTGCACGCGGCCGGGTTGCCCGAGTCGATGATGTATTCCGACTTGAACTGCTCCTGCGCGTTGATGGTGTAGCTGAGCGGGTAGCCCTTCTCCAGGGCCGCCACCAGTGTGAAGATCTTGAAGGTCGAGCCGGCCTGGTAGCCGGTGATGCCGCCGCCGCCGGTGATCAGCGGGTTGACCGTGTTCGGGCGGTTGCCCCGGATCTTCTTCTTGGCCTTCTTCGGGTCACTGGAGATCTTGTTCTGCGGATGGGCCGGGTCGTCGAGCTTGAAGTTCCGGTTGACCGCGATGGCGCGGACCCGGCCGCTTCCCGGCTCGACGACGGCCACCATCCGGGCCGCCGTCTTGTCCTCGCTCAGCTGGTTGCGGACCGCCTTGTCGGCGCCCTTCTGCGCCTGCACGTCGAGCGTGGTGGTGATGGTGTAGCCACCGCTCTTCAGCCGCCGCTCCCGGTCGTACGACGTGGAGCCGAAGGTCTCCTGCTGCATCCACCAGCGGTAGAAGTAGTCGCAGAAGAAGCCCCAGGAGCGGGTGTTGGTGGCGACGCAGCCGTTCGGGGTGCGCTTGTTCCTGACCTTCAGCGGGATCTTCTTGGCCTGGTCGGCCTGCTCCTTGGTGATGGCGCCGATCTGCACCATGTTGTCGATGACGTAGTCCCGCCGGCCGACCGCCTCCGGGTAACCGGCCGGCGTGGTGGGGTCGAACGCGGTCGGCGCCTTCACCATGCCGGCGAGCATCGCCGACTCCTGGATGTCGAGCTTGCTCGGCACCTTGCCGAAGTAGACCTGGCTGGCGGCGTAGATGCCGTACGCGCCGTTGCCGAAGGCGGCGATGTTCAGGTAGCGCTCCAGGATCTCGTCCTTGGAGAGCTCCTTGTCGATCTGCAGCGCGTAGCGCATCTCGCGCAGCTTGCGGGCGCTGGTGTCCTCGGTCGCGGCGACCACGTCGGCCGGGTGGGTGGCCGAGTAGGAGATGGCCAGCCGGACGTACTGCATGGTGAGCGTCGACGCGCCCTGCCGCTGGGCCCCGGCCTGGTTGTTGACGAACGCCCGGGCCACGCCGTTGAGGTCCACGCCGTTGTGCTTGTAGAAGTCGTGGTCCTCGGCCGCGATGATGGCCTTCTGCATGATGGGCGCGATGTCCTTGAGCTTCACGTCGCGCCGGTTCTCGTCGTACATCGTGGCCAGCGGGGTCTTGCCGTCGGAGGCCAGCAGGTAGGTGATCTGCGGCGAGCGGGCCACCGTCAGTTCGGTGGGCAGCGCGCCGAAGGTCTCCGCGCCCGCCTTGGCGGCAAGTCCGGACATCGCCACCGCGGGGAAGGCCGCCGCCGCGACCACCACGCCGGCCAACAGGCCACAGATGAGTAGCGATGCGGCGTTGGTCAGCACATTGTGGTCACGTTTCCGCATCCAGGTCACCTCGACAGGGTACGCGAGTAGGGAACGAGGGGCGCGCCGGGAAGTTTCCCCATTTCCTGCGCGCGCCGTCCTCGTTGTGCTAAACGCACGAACCCCGGTGCGTGGTTGCGTGAAACCTGGCAGAAGTCTCCCCCGAACGGGGGAGTGGCGCAGCGTTTTCACGTACTCCGGCCGGGTAGACGGCGGGCGAAGGCCCGGGAAGCCGGGAGTGTCCGGAATGATGGATTTCGCCGACAACGTTGCGTAATCAGGCGACTACACAGCATGATGGTGGCGGCGACAGCAGCCACACGTCGTCCGCGCCGCCCTGGGGAGGTCGGCCCGGACGACCGGGGGGAATTCGACGGCTGGTCGCGCGAAGTCGGTAGGTACTGCAAGGGGGGACGTGTACAGATGGGCATGATCACTGACTGGCCGTCACTGGCGGCGTGTCAGAACGGGGACCCGGACGCGTTGTTCGTACAGGGCGCCGAACAGAACGTGGCGAAAAGGATCTGCCGGAGCTGCCCAGTTCGGTACGAGTGCCTGGCCGACGCACTCGACAACCGGATCGAGTTCGGCGTGTGGGGTGGCATGACCGAACGCGAGCGCCGGGCGTTGCTGCGCCGTCACCCGCAGGTCACCAGCTGGCGGAAGATGTTCGAGGCGGCCATGAAGAAGAACGCCAAGGAGAAGGCCGGTCGGGACAAGGTCCTCGTGACCACGGCCAACTGACCGACGCGCCGGTCGGTCCGCGCCTCAGCGCCGGCTGATCGCCTCGCCGATCGTCCGCAGCCCGTCGACGTCGTGCACGTCGGCGGGCTGCGCCGTCACCGACACCGCCGGCACCGCCGGGAATTCCTCGGTGAACCGGGCCGCCTCCCGCTGCTCGCGTAGCGCCTGCTCGGCCAGCGCGGCGTGCGCCCGCAGCACCTCGGCGGTGCCCTCGTGGCCGCCCACGCCGGCCAGCCGCTCCGCGGCGGCCAGGCTGTCCGCGGCGGCCAGCTCCGGCACCGCCGGCCGGTGCACCCTGTTGAGCACCAGGCCGGCCAGTGGCATCCGCTCGGAGCGCAGCCGGCCGGCGAAGTAGGCGGCCTCCCGGACCGCGTCCGGCTCCGGCGCCGCGACCAGCAGGAACGCCGTCTCCCGGGCCTGGAGGATGCGGTACGTCTGCTCGGCCCGCTGCCGGAAACCGCCGAACATCGAGTCCAGCGCGGCGACGAAGCCGGACAGGTCGGTGAGCAGCTGCGCGCCGATCACCTTCTGCACCACCTTCGAGAACATCCCGAAGCTGGCCGTCACGAAGCTGAACATGCTCCGCCCGCCGCTGCGGGCCGGGGCGAGCAGCAGCCGCAGCATCCGGCCGTCGAGGAAGCGGGAGAGCCGGGCCGGCGCGTCGAGGAAGTCCAGCGCCGAGCGGGACGGCGGGGTGTCCACCACGATCAGGTCCCACTCGCCCCGGGCGTGCAACTGGCCCAGCTTCTCCATCGCCATGTATTCCTGCGTCCCGGCGAAGGTGGAGCTCATGGCCTGGTAGAAGGGGTTGGCGAAGATCTCCGCCGCCTTCGCCGGATCGGTGTGCTGGAGCACCACGTCGTCGAAGGTGCGCTTCATGTCGAGCATCATGGCGTGCAGCTGGCCGCCGCTGGACTCGATGTCGATCCCCTTGACCTGGCGCGGCGTGTTGTCCAGCTCGGTCAGGCCGAGCGACTGGGCCAGCCGGCGGGCCGGGTCGATGGTGAGCACCACCGTCCGCCGGCCGTGCCGCTCGGCCGCCCGCAGCGCCAGCGCCGCCGCGGTGGTCGTCTTGCCCACTCCGCCCGCCCCGCAGCAGACCACGATCCGCACGCCCGGATCGGCGAGGATCTGGTCGACGTCCAGCGGTGGCGCCGCGTCTTCGGAAGGCACCAATCGAGCGTATCGGTCTCGAGGGTCTCTCGGCTCCGTGCCGGCCGCAGGTGTGAGTCAATCCGCCCGGACGAGCGTCTCGGCCAGCGTCCCCAGCCCCGCCCGGTCGACCCCGGCCGGCAGCAGCGGCAGCTCGGTCAGAGGCAGGCCCAGCTCCACCAGGTCGGCGCGGAGCGAGTCCTCCAGCTCCCGGCGTACCTGCTGGTCGCGGGCCTCCGCGGCGAGGCCGGCCACGGTCCGGGCGTCGGCCGGCAGGCCGGCGGCGGCCAGCCCGCGCTTCAGCTCGGCGGCGGTCACCGGCCGGCCGGCCGGCACCGGGGGCCGGGCCCCGTTGACGATCACCCGGCCGACCGGGAAGCCGAGCTTGGTCAGCTCGGCGATGGCGTCGACCGTCTCCTGGACCGGCATCTCCTCCAGCAGCGTGACCACGTGCACCGCGGTCATCGGCGAGCGGAGCAGCGCGGAGACCCCCTCGCTCTGGGTCTTGATCGGGCCGACCTTGGCCAGCCGGGCGGTCTCCGCCGTGACGTTGAGGAAGCGGCCGATCCGCCCGGTCGGCGGGGCGTCCAGCACCACCGCGTCGTACGTCCGGCGCTGCCCGCTGGTGCGGGTGGTCGCCTCCTTGACCTTGCCGGTGAGCAGCACGTCCCGCAGACCCGGGGCGATGGTGGTGGCGAAGTCGATGGCGCCCAGCTTGCGCAGCGCCCGGCCGGCCGCCCCGAGCTTGTAGAACATGTCCAGGTACTCGAGGAGCGCCTCCTCGGCGTCCACCGCCAGGGCGCGCACCTCACCGCCGCCCGGGGCGTCGGCCAGGTGCCGCTCCTCGTAGGGCAGCGGGTCGGTGCCGAAGAGCTGGGCGATGCCCTGCCGCCCCTCCACCTCGACGAGCAGGGTGCGCCGGCCGCCGGCGGCCAGCCCGAGGGCGAGCGCCGCCGCCACGCTGGTCTTGCCCGTGCCGCCCTTGCCGGTCACCACGTGCAGGCGGGCCGGCCATCTGCCGGCGGACTCGGCCGGCTGCTCAGTCGCTGCCACCCGTCGAGCCTATCCAGCCGCCGCGGTCACGCGACCTCGCAGACCCACCAACCCGTCTTCTGCACCACGGTGAAGCGCAGCTCCTGGTCGGCCACCTTCTCGTCGGCGGTGGTCATGGTGACCTTGGTGCTGACCGTGGCCCGGTCCCCGGTCTGGTTGTCCACCTTCGGGGTGGTCCAGCGGAACCGCGCGCTCTGGTACTGCCCGGCGTACTTCTGCACCTCGGCGACCTTGGCGGCGATCTTCTGGTCGTTCCGGGACGCGGAGCAGACGAAGGTGGCCGCCTTGCGGGCGTCCCGATCCTTGTAGACCGCGGTGAGGAAGCCGTCCACCGCGACCGTCGGCTCCTTGGCGCCCTGGCCGTCCTCGGCCTGGCGCAGGGTGAGGAACGCGGCCGTGCCGCCTCCGCCGCAGAGCAGGATCGCCGCGCCCAGCACGATCGAGGCGATCAGCACGCCGCGCCGCCTCTTCGGAGCCGGCGGCTGCGGGTACGGCGGGTAGCCGGGCGGCGGCACGGGAGGCATCGCCCCGGGGGCCGGCACGGCACCGGCGGGCGGTTCCTGGTGGGCGGGACCTCCGGGCGAGCCGGCGGCGCCACCGATGGGCGGTTGGGTCATGTCTTCCCCCGGGAGTGCGGCGCGCCGCCGCCGCCCCTGGCGACGGACACGTGATCGAGCGTGGCGGGGCGAGCACGGGCGCTCGTCCAGACCGGAAGGGTAACGGTCGGCGGGCGGCTTGCCAGCCCCGCGTACGCCGTGCCGCGGCAGGCCCCGGCACGAACCGCCGTCGCGTTCCGGATCAGGAATGTGTCGCATATGTGACTGGACGTGACCGGGTGCGCGCGTCCCGTTGCCGGGACTCCGCGCAGGTCCTACGTTCGTCGCGACGCGGGGGCCGGACCGGGCGTGGGTTCCGAGCCGGATGGTGGGTGACTGTGAACAGGTACGACGCCCGGAGGCAGCGGATGCGCGACGCGGAGAACATTCCCCGAGCCCAGTTTCCCCCCGGCGAACGGGCGGGACGGCCCGGCGACGCCGAGGGGCCCGGTGCGAAAGCGCCGTTCAACGAGCGGTCGTACCGCCCGCCGACCGAGGTGCTCCGCGGCCCGGTCCGGCCGACCGGGCGGGGCCGGGACGAGGAGGAGCCGGGCTACGTCATCCACCTGCCGGTCCGGGTCCCCGACCTGGCCGCGGCCACCGCGCTCGCCGGCACCGTGGCCACCTCGCTCGGCTTCCTCACCGAGCTGGACGCCGGGGAGACCACCGTCTCCACGGCCGACGACCAGAACAACCGGCACCGGGTCTTCTGCGACCTGCTGCTGCCCGACCGCACCCGGTGCCCGCAGCGGTACGAGCACGAGGGCCCCTGCGGCGAGCCGTCCGGTACGCCCGAGCAGCGTCCCGCGCCCTCCTGACAGCGCCGGACCGTAGGCTGTGCCTGACCGAAGTCCATGCCAGGCAAGGGAGCCTCTACCCGATGCAGAAGTGGGAATACGCCACGGTCCCGTTGCTGGTCCACGCGACCAAGCAGATCCTCGACAACTGGGGCGAGGACGGCTGGGAGCTGGTCTCCGTGGTTCCCGGCCCGAACCCGGAGCAGCTCGTCGCCTACCTGAAGCGGCCGAAGGGCGCAGGCGCATGAGCAACGGACCGCACGCGAAGCTCGCGGAACTCGGCCTGACCCTGCCCGAGGTGGCGTCGCCGCTGGCCAGCTACGTGCCGGCCGTCCAGTCCGGGCAGCACGTCTACGTCTCCGGCCAGCTCCCGATCGCCGAGGGCAAGCTGCTCGCCACCGGCAAGGTCGGCAACGGCGTCTCCGCCGAGCAGGCGAAGGACCTGGCGCAGCGGTGCGCGCTGAACGCGCTCGCCGCGATCGACTCGCTGGTCGGGCTGGAGAACGTTGTCAAGATCGTCAAGCTGACCGGCTTCGTGGCCAGCGCGCCCGGCTTCACCGGCCAGCCCGGCGTGGTCAACGGCGCCTCCGAGCTGTTCGGCGCCGTCTTCGGCGAGGCCGGCCGGCACGCCCGCAGCGCGGTGGGCGTGGCCGAGCTTCCCCTGGACGCCCCCGTCGAGGTCGAGGTCATCGTCGAGGTCGCCTGACGCTCCGTACCCGCGATCTTGCGGTTCCGGGCGGGCAGACAGCCCGCAAGGGGACATAACCCGTGACGGAACCGCAAGATCGCGGGGAGCGGCGGGCGGGGTCGTACGATCGCTGCCATGGGGCCTGTGACCGGAGCCGCCGGAGCGCTCGCGGACGAGCTGCCGGAGTGGGTGACGCTGGTGCGTGCCCCGAATCCGGGGCCGATGACGCTCGACGGCACGAACACCTGGGTGCTGCGCGCCCCGGGTGCGGAGCACGCCGTGGTGGTCGACCCCGGTCCGGCCGACGAGGAGCACCTGGCCGCGCTCGCCGCCCACGGCCCGGTCGGCTTCGTGCTGATCACCCACGGGCACGCCGACCACACCGAGGGCGCGCCGCGGCTGAGCGAGCTGCTCGGCGGGGCGCCGGTCCTGGCCGTCGACCCGGCGTACACGGTGGGCGGCCCGCCGCTGGCCCCGGACGCCGCGCTCGACAACGGCCTGGAGATCCGCCTGCTGAGCACGCCCGGGCACACCGCCGACTCGGTCTGCTTCCTGGTCGTGCACGGCGACGAGCGGGTCGTGCTCACCGGCGACACCATCCTGGGGCGGGGCACCACCGTGGTCGCCCACCCGGACGGGCACCTCGGCGACTACCTGTCGAGCCTGGAACTGCTCGCCACGTACCGGGGGATCCCGGCGCTGCCGGGGCACGGCCCGGCGCTGGCCGACTGCGGCGCGGCGGCCGAGTTCTACCTGGCGCACCGGCGGGCCCGGCTCGACCAGGTCCGTGCGGCGGTCGCCGCCGGCGCGACCACCGCTCCCGAGGTGGTCGAGCGGGTCTACGCGGACGTCGACCGGTCGCTGTGGTGGGCCGCCGAATGGTCGGTCCGGGCCCAGCTGGAATACCTCGGCGTGACGCCTCGGGAATCCGACGCGGGGGCCGCGGGGTTGGAGCAACCGTGACCTGCCCGGTGTGTGGAACCGTCGCCGTGCCCGGCGCGCGGTTCTGCCACAACTGCGGGGCCGCGCTGCCGGCCGCCGCCACGCTGCCCGCCGCCGAGCGGCGGGTGGTCACCGTGCTCTTCGGCGACCTCTCCGACTTCACCTCCTGGTCGGAGGACCTCGACCCGGAACGGGTCGGCGCGGTCACCGACCGGGTGCTGGCCGCCCTGGCGGGCGCCGTCAAGACCTTCGGCGGGCACGTCGACAAGCTCACCGGCGACGGGATCATGGCGGTCTTCGGCGCGCCGGTGGCGCACGAGGACGACGCCGAGCGGGCCGTCCGGGCCGCGCTCTCGATGCAGCGGGCGGTCCGCCGGGTGCTCGACGACGAGCGGGGCGGCGGCGCGCCGCTCGGCCTGCGGGTCGGGCTGAACACCGGCGACGTGATCGCCGGCATCCAGGCGGCGATCGAATACACGGTCATCGGCGACACGGTCAACACAGCGGCCCGGCTCGCCGACGCCGCCGCCGTCGGCGCGGTCTACGCCGGCGCGCGCACCTCCGCCGCCACCCGGCACGTCGCCTCCTGGCGGGCGCTGCGCCCGCTGCGGCTCAAGGGCAAGCGTGAGCCGGTCGAGGCGTACGAGCTGCTGGGCCTGCTGGACGCGCCGGGCACCCGGTCGGGTCTCGGCGACGAGGCGCCCTTCGTGGGCCGGGAGACCGAGATCGGCCGGATCGCCGGCCGCCTCGCCGAGGTGATCGACCGGGCCGAGCCGCGGGTGCTGCTGATGACCGCCGAGGCGGGGATCGGCAAGTCCCGGTTCGCCGCCGAGGTCGAACGCCTCGCCGCCGGCTACGACGTCGGCGCCGGCCGGTACGCCGCGCACACCGGCGCCCGGGTGCTCTCCGTCCGCTGCGCCGCGTTCGGCGAGCGGCGCCGCCTCGCCCCCCTCGCCGACCTGGTCCGGGCCGCGGTCGGCCTGCCCAACGACGCGGCAACCGCGCTCACCCGGCCGGCCGTCGAGGAGCGGCTGCGCCGGCTCGGGCAGCGCCTCGCCCGGCTCCCCGGCGACCCGCCCCCGCTCGCCGTAGACCAGCTCCTGGCCCTGCTCGGCTATGCCGAACTCCCCGCCGCCAGCGAGAACGGCGAGTGGAACGCCGCCGCGCCGCCGCCGGACGCCGAGGCGGTGCCCAACGCGGTCGCCGAACTGCTCAGTGCGCTCGCCCAGGAGGCGCCGCTGGTGATCGTGGTGGACGACCTGCACGACGCAACGCCCGAGACGATCAAGGCGCTCGCGCTCACCCTCAACCGGCTCAGCGGCCCGGTGCTGGTGCTGCTGCTCGGCCGGCCCGAGCTGGTGCGGACCGCCGGCGCGCTGACCCGGGTCGCGGACGCCGAGGTGCACGCCCTGCCCCCGCTGCGCGGCGCCGACGCCTCCCGCCTGCTCACCAGCTACCTGAGCGGCGGCAAGCTGTCGCCGGCCGACGCGGACCGGCTGCTCGCCACCGCCCAGGGCAACCCGTTCTACCTGGCCGAGCTGGTCACTCTGCTGATGGAGCGCGGCGCGCTGACCGCCGGCCCGGGGCGGGACGCCAACGTCGGCTGGCGCCTCGCGCCCGGCTCGCTGGGCAGCCGGCTGCTCTCCCGGGACCTGGCCGCCGTGCTGGCCGCGCGGATCGACGCGCTGCCGCCGGACGCCCGCTCGGTGCTGCGGGACGCCGCGGTGGTGGGTGACACGGTGCCCGCCGGTGCGCTGGAGGCGCTGCGTGAGCAGCGCGTCGGGCGGGACGGCCGGCCGGCCGCGGTGGCCGCGGTCGAGCTGGACCGGGCCGTGGAGGAGCTGCTGCAACGCCGCATGCTGCACCGCACCCGCACCGGGTTCGCCTTCGCCACCCCGCTCATGCGGGAGGCCGCGTACACCGGGGTGAGCAAGGCCGAGCTGGCCGAGCGGCACGCCGCGCTGGCCCGCTGGGCCGCCCCGGAGAGCGCCGACGGCGCCACCACGCCGCCGGGCGGGTTCACCGAGTCCGCCCGGGACGACTTCGTGGCCGAGCACGTCGAGCGGGCCGCCGCGCTCGCCGACGCGGTCAAGCTCCGCCCGGACGCGCCGGCCCGGGCGGTGGCCCCGCTGGGCGTGGCCGCGCTGGGCCGGGCCGCCCGCCGGGCGCTGCGATCGGGGGAGCCGGCGCTGGCCGTCGAGTACGCCGAACGCGCCGCCGAGCTGGCCCGCGACGGGGTGCCGCTGGCCGACCGCGTGGTGCACGCCCGGGCGCTGCTCCAGATCGGCCGCCCGACCGACGCGCTCGCCTTCGCCGAGAAGATCGCCGCCAACGCCGGGGACGCGGCGGCCACCCGGACCAGCGCCCTGCTGCTGGCCGGGCAGGCCCACCAGACCCTGGGCGACGCCGCCCGGGCCGAGCGGAGCTGGCAGGAGGCGTTGCAGGTGGCCACGGAGGCCAACCTGCCGACCATGCGCGCCTCGGCGATGCGCCGGCTCGGCATGGCCGACTTCATCGCCGGCCGGCTGGGTCAGGCGAGCAGCCGGCTGGCCGCCTCCTACCAGGTCAGCCTCGCCGCTAAGGACCCGCGCGGGCAGGCCTGGTCGTTGCAGAACCTGGCCTGGGTGACCACCACCCGCGGCGACTTCGCCGGCACCGACGCGGTGCTCGGCCGGGCCGCCCGGCTCTTCGCCGAGCTGAAGGACCCGTACGGGCGGGCCTGGCTGCGCGGCACCACCGCGTTCGCCCGGCTGCTCGCCGGCCGGCTCCGCGAGGCGTGCCGGATGGCGCAGGTGTTCCTGCCGTTCGGCGAGCGGGTCGGCGAGGCGTGGGCGGTGGGCACGCTCCGCGCGGTCGAGGCGTACGCCACCGCCGAGCTGGGCGACCTGGCCGAGGCGGACCGCGCGGCACGCCGGGCGTACCGGGAGTTCGCCGAGGTCGGCGACGACTGGGGGCAGGGCTTCGCGCTGGTCGTACGCGGGGTGGTGGCCCGCGGGCTGGGCGAGCCCGAGCACGCCGCCGACCTGCTCACCGACGCCCTCGCCTACGCCGACCGCACCGCGCACCCGCTGCTGACGGGGATGGCCGGGACGATGCGCGGCTTCGTGGCGCTGGACATGGGCGACGCCGCGACCGCCGAGCGGGAGGCCCGGTCGGTGCTGACCACCGTGGAGCCGCACAACCCACAGGCCCCCGCCCAGGTGGCGCCCCGGGTGCTGCTCGCCATGGCCCGGCTCGCCGCCGGCGATTCGGCGACTGCGGTGGGGCTGCTCGCCCCGGTCGCCACCACCGCCGCCAACAGTCCGTCGCTGCTCTTCTCCCGCCGGCAGACCATGGCCCGGTACGCGTCGGCGCTGCTCGCCCACGGCCAGCGCGAGCAGGCGCTGGACTGGGCGCAGCGGGCGGTGTCCGCCCCGGCCGAGGACGTGCGCAGCCAGGTCATCGCGCGGATGGTGCTGGCCGAGGCGCTGGCCGCCTGCGGCCACCCGGCCGAGGCGCTGGCCAGCGCCGAGGAGGCGGTGCGGCTGGCGTACGCCACCGAGCAGCGCAGTGAACGGGCGGTCGCCGACGCGCTCCGCGCCCGCCTCGCCGGCGGCTGATCCCGCCGCCGGTTCTGCCGGTTCCGGGGATGTGCCCGTCGGAGGGGGCGGTTAGCGTGGAGGGCGAGGGGCCGCGCACGTCGACGGCCGCGGCCTGGGGGAGGAACGATGAGGCTGCCGCGCTCCGGCGCCGGCTGGACGATCGCGGTCTTCGGGCTCCTGGCGCTGCTGCTCGGCGCGCTGGGGCTGATCTGGCCGGAGACGCAGCTGCGCCTGCTCGGCTTCGAGGTGCCGGCCGAACGCGCCCCGGGTGACTACACCGGCACCTTCCTCACCGCGTCCTCGATGGCCTCGTTCAACATGGGCGTCTACTACCTGCTCGCCGTGGCCACCGAGTGGCGGCCGTTCTACCGGTTCACCGTCTGGTTCCGGCTGGTCACCTTCACCGTCTTCAGCATCGCGGTGCTCTCCGACGTCGCCCCGGACCGGTTCTTCGGGGTGGCCGCCTGGGAGGGCCTGGGCGCGGTCGCGACCGCCGTCGGCCTGTGGTGGGACGCCCACCGGGCGGCCGGATCGGGTGCGGCGGACGACACGGTGGCGGGCCCGGACCCGGTGCCGGCGACCGACGCGGTGCGCTGAGCGACCGGGACCGTTGGGTATTTTCGAGCCGTGACCGAGACCCCGCCCGGCGCCCTGCGGCTGCCCATCGTGCCCGGTCTGACCGACCTGGAGGTCTTCGCCCGGGGTGGCTACGCCACCGTCTACCGGGCCACCCAGATCTCGGTGGGGCGCGAGGTCGCGGTCAAGGTGGAGAACCGCACGCTGGACAGCGATCGGGACCAGGCGCGCTTCCTGCGCGAGGCGCGGGCCGCCGGCAAGATGTCCTCCCACCCGCACGTGGTGGACCTCTTCGACGTCGGGGTCACCGTCGACCAGCACCCCTACCTCATCATGGAGCTCTGCGACGGCTCGTACGCGGAGCGGATGCGCAGGAGCCCGTTGGGCGCGATCGAGGCCCGCGACCTCGGCGTGAAGATCGCCGACGCGCTGGCCCACTCGCACGCGGCCGGGGTGCTGCACCGGGACGTGAAGCCGGCCAACATCCTCTACTCGCACTTCAACCCGGCGGTGCTGGCCGATTTCGGGCTGGCGGTGCTGGCCGAGGTGCGCGACGCCTCGGTCACGCTGGAGGTGCTCACCCCGGCGTACGCGCCACCGGAGATGTTCAGCCACAGCCCGCCCAGCCCGGCCGTCGACGTCTACGCGCTCTGCGCCACCCTCTACGCGGTGATGCACGGCCGCCCGCCGCGCTGGCAGTCCGAGCGCAACCCGAGCCTGGTCACCGTGCTGGAGATGTTCCAGCAGCCGATCCCCGGCCTGCCCGGGGTGCCCGACGAGATGGTCGACGTGCTGCGGCTGGGCATGGCCAACGACCCGGGCGAGCGTCCCTCCGCCGTGGAACTGCGGGGCATGCTCGCCGCGCTCCCGCTGGACCCGGGCGCCGCCCCGGTGAGCGGCGCACCGTACCCGGGGGCCCCGGTCAGCGGCGGCCCGACCACCGGCGGCAACCCGCTGGCCCGCACCGGCCGGCCGAGCCCCCGGCCGCCGACGGAGGACGCCCACCCGACCGTGCCGACCCGCGGCCGGCGCTGGCCGCGCCGCTGGTTCCTCGGCGGGGCGGGGGTGCTCGCGCTCGCCGCCTCGGCCGGCGCCGGCGCCTGGCTGGCCGGCGGCGCGCCGACCGTGGTGTCGCCGGCGCCGGTGGCCAGCGCGGCCGAGCCGTCCGGGGCGAGGCTGCTGCCCGGCTGCGCGGCGGGCGACGTCCGGCTGCCGGCGGGCGCCCACTGCGCGTCCGAACTGGAGTGTTACGGCCCGGTGCGGCTGCGCCGCGAGCGGGCCGAGGCGCCCCGGGTGCCCTGCGACGGCCGGCACACCTGGGAGACCTACGCCGAGGGCTTCCTGCCGGCCGCGCTGGCCGGCGCGGGCCACGACGCCGTCGTCGCCGACCCGGCCGTCCGGCAGGTCTGCAGCGTCAGCACGTTCCGGCTGGTCAGCGGCATCCGGCAGGTGACCGGCTGGAACCTGGAGGTGCTGCCGCCGGCCGGGACGGACCTGGACCGCACCTACCGGTGCCTGGCGGGGCGGGGCGTGGACGCGCTGGCCGCGCCCACCCTCATCGGTCGCTGACCCCGTTCGCCGTCCGCTGCTCCCGCACCGTCCGCGGGTCGAGCGCCCCCAGCGTGTCGGCGTCCACCGGGTAGCCGCCGCCCGGCGCCCGCAGTTCCCGGACCGCCCGCGGGTCGAGCGTCTCCAGCGTGTCGGCGTCACCCGCATAGCCGCCGGGCGTGCGCAGCCGGCGGACCGCCCGGGGGTCGATCGCCTCCAGCGTGTCGGCGTCCACCCCGTGCGCGGCGGGGGACGGCCAATCCTCGGTCGGGGCGTCGGCGCTGCGCGGGGCCTGCCGGGCGGCGGTCACCGTCACCCCGGCGACCATGCCGAGCAGGACACAGACCAGGGCCAGCACCACCGACAGGATGCCGGCGGGGCGCCACACCGCCAACGTCGCCAGCGCCGCCACCGCCGCCAGCGACGCGAGGACGGCCTTGACCCGCGCATCGGGCTTCGGGAACGAACTCACCCGACAAGCATGGCCCAGGGCGTCGCCCTGTCAACCGCCGGACCCGGACCGCTTCCGGTCGGACGCGTTCCGTGGCGGGCTCACCCTCCAGGCTGGAGGGCCCAAAAGCGTCGATCAAGAAAAATTCGTTACATCAATCGGCAATCTGTCGCTTCTGTCCCCGTTTGGCGGGCTGCTTCGGTTGGTCGTGATCCCTAAAGTGACGAGGGTCGAGGTCTCCTCGACGGACCCCGTTCCCCACCGGAAGGCAGCCACATGCCACGTGCAATCCGGTCCCTCACCGCAACAGGGATCGCCGGCATCGTCCTCGCCGGATCGGCGGTCGCGCCCGCCGCGGCCGCGGCCCGCACGCCGCAACCGCCGGCGTACGACCGGACCAGCGCCGCCGAGGCGCGCCGGGTCGACCGCGTGCCGACGCCGAAGCTCGACTGGTACGCCTGCTACGACTACGCCGAGTGCGCCACGGTCCGGCTCCCGCTGGACTACGACAACCCGAAGGGCGCCACCACCGAGGTGGCGGTGCTCCGGGTGAAGGCCCGCGACCAGCAGCACAGGATCGGCAGCCTGTTCCTCAACCCGGGCGGCCCGGGCGGCTCCGGCACCAGCATCGCGCTCGCCGCGCCGTACTTCCTCGGCGACGACCTGCTCGACCGCTTCGACATCGTCGGCGTCGACCCGCGCGGCGTCGCCTCCAGCGACAACGTCAGGTGCTTCCCGTCGGTGAAGGACCAGACCCGGGCGTACGCCGGGCTGAACGTCGCCTTCCCGTACACGAAGGCCGAGGAGAAGGCGTACGTCAACGCCTCGAAGGCGGTCGGCAAGGGCTGCTCGACCACCGGCAAGCCGCTGACCGGCGCGGCATCCACGGCCGAGGTGGCCCGCGACATGGACGTGCTGCGCCGCGCGGTCGGCGACAGGAAGCTCAGCTACCTGGGCTTCAGCTACGGCACCGCGCTGGGGCAGTACTACGCGAACATGTTCCCGGACCGGTTCCGCGCCCTGGTGGTCGACGGCGTGCTCAACCCGAACGCCTGGGTCGGCCAGGGCAAGGCACGCAACCAGCTCCAGGAGACCCGGCTGCGCAGCGCCGACGGCGCGTACCGGGCGCTGCACGAGATCCTGGTCCGGTGCGCCAAGGCCGGCGCGCAGAAGTGCACGCTGGCGTCCGGCGGCGACCCGGTCGCCGCGTACGAGACGGTGGCGCAGCGGCTGCGCAAGAAGCCGCTGGTGGTGGACGACCCGGACCTCGGGCAGTTCACCGTCAGCTACGCCGACTTCGTCGGCGCCACCCTCAGCTACCTCTACGACCCGAGCGGCTGGCAGTACATCGTGGACCTCACCGGTGAGCTGCTGGTGCTGACCGACCCGGCCGCCACCGCGTCCGCCACGGCGCAGGCGCGCACCTCGGTGGCCCAGCGGGCCGCCCAGGCACGCCGGCAGCACGCCTACGACTTCCCGTACGACAACGGGCTCGAGACGTTCCTGACGGTGGACTGCACCGACGCGTACCACCCGAAGAGCGCGGACGCCTG
The DNA here is from genome assembly GCF_057197805.1 of Micromonospora sp. Utrum1. Classification (NCBI taxonomy): domain Bacteria; kingdom Bacillati; phylum Actinomycetota; class Actinomycetes; order Micromonosporales; family Micromonosporaceae; genus Micromonospora; species Micromonospora sp. Utrum1. Next base: position 7,330,534 of record NZ_CM170071.1, on the reverse strand, counting down.
GCCGGCGCTGTCGGCCAGGGAGGACAAGCGGGCCCCCTACTTCGGCCGGGCCTGGGCCTGGGGTACCGCCCCCTGCGCCCGCAACACCTGGACGGTGCGGGACGAGGACGCCTGGACCGGCCCGTTCAACCGGACCACCGCCGCCCCGGTGCTGGTGGTCGGCAACTACTGGGACCCGGCGACCAACTACCAGGGCGCGGTCAGCTCGGCCCGGCTGCTGCCGAACAGCCGGTTGCTGAGCAGCGACAGCTGGGGGCACACCGCCTACGGCACCTCGGCGTGCGTGACCGGCGCGGTCGACGCCTACCTGCTCAACGGGACGCTGCCCGCCAGGGGCACGCTCTGCACCGGTGACGCGCAGCCCTTCCAGGACGAGCCGGCGACCGCCCGGGCGGAGGCGTCGAAGAACGCGCTGGCCCGGGCCGGCGAGCCCGGCCGGGGCGAGCCGAAGCGGCTGCCGCCGGTGGTCGCGCCGCTACCGGCGGTCGGCACGCTGACCGTCCGCTGACGGACCCCCGGGGTACGGCGGGTGATCGGGCACCCGCCGTACCCCGGGCTCCCGTCAGACGCCTGGTCGCGGCGGGACACCGCGCGGCCGGTTCGGCGGTTAGAGTACGGACGCACACCGCCGCGGCCGATCCTGGGCCGAAGGCGAAGAGTGATTCCGCCGCCGTGATCCGCCCCCTGGCGACCGGCGGTCCTCGACCTCCCGACCAAGAGGATTCCCGACATCCATGTCAAGAAGATGGATCTCTGTCCTGATGTCCGCCGGGCTCGCGCTCGGCACGGCGCTCACCACCGCACAGCCGGTCAGCGCGGCAGGCTCCGCTCCTGACGGTGGTGGACGGGCGAACGCCGGCGTCAAGCCGGGCGCCCGCACCACCTCGGCGTCCACGAGCGCCACCACCCCGGCCGGCTACACGGTCCGCGGCATCGACGTCTCCAGCCACGACCACAACCTCGGCCCGATCGACTGGCCGGCCGTGGCGACCAACGGCTACAAGTTCGCCTACATCAAGTCCACCGAGGGGCAGACGTACCGCAACCCCTACTTCGCCGAGGACTACGCGGCGGCCAAGGCGGCCGGCCTGCTCGTCGGTGCCTACCACTTCGCCCGCCCGGACGGGCGCGACCCGATCACCGAGGCCAACTTCTTCGTCGACAACGCGCAGTTCGCCAAGGACAGCCAGACGCTGGTGCCCATGGTGGACATCGAGTGGCCCTACTGGAGCGGCGCGCCGACCTGCTACGGGCTGACCACGACCGAGATGTCGAGCTGGATCAAGTCCTTCACCGACCAGGTCAAGTCCCGCATTGGCCGGCCGGTGATGATCTACACCAACACCAACTACTGGAACCCGTGCACCGGCAACAACGCGACCTTCGGTGCCAACCCGCTGGACATCGCCGGCTACACCACCACCCGCCCGCCGCTGCCGGCCGGCTGGACCACGGAGACCATCTGGCAGTACGCCGCCGGTGACCCCAGCCAGCCCGGCAACTACAGCCAGAACGTGTTCAACGGCGACTACGCGGGGCTCACCCGGCTCACCGGCGCTCCGGCGGTCGCGGCTCCGGTCGCCCTCCGCGCCCGGGTCAACAGCCGCTACGTGGTGGCCGAGAGCGCCGGCGCCAAGCCGCTCATCGCCAACCGGACCTCGGTCGGGCTGTGGGAGCAGTTCGACGTGGTCGACGCGGGTGGCGGCTTCGTCGCCCTCCGCGCGCGTGCCAACGGCATGTACGTGGTGGCGGAGAGCGCGGGCACCAAGGCGCTGATCGCCAACCGGACGTCGATCGGCGTCTGGGAGAAGTTCACCATCATCAACAACTCGGACGGCAGCATCAGCCTCCGGGCCAACGCCAACGGCCGGTACGTGGTGGCGGAGAACGCGGGCACCCTGCCGCTGATCGCCAACCGCACGTCGATCGGGCCGTGGGAGAAGTTCGACAAGCTCGCCACGTCCTGAGCCACCGCCGTTGCCCGGCGCCCTGACCAGGGGCGCCGGGCAACGGCATCTTCTGCGACCGTTGCGTCCCGCGCACCCGGGGCCGTTCGTCAGATTCCTTCCTCGGCCAGCGAGTCCCGCAGCAGGTCGGCCAGCTCGGCGGCCTTGGTCAGCTCCTCGCCGACCGGCGACTCCGCGAAGGCAACCGCGGCCACCCACAGCAGCCGCGCCGGCGTGCCGCCGCTCAGCCAGCCCGGCAGCGCCCGCTCCGTGTCCCCGGGCAGGCGCCCGCCCCAGGTCCAGGAATCGACCACCTCGGCCAGGTGCCGGGCCGGCTCCTCGCCCGGCAACTCCGCGAAGTCCGCGAGATACGCACCCACGTCGAGGTCGAGTTCCGCGACCGCCTTCAGCACGTCCCAGGCGGGGTTGGTGGACGGCCAGGACGTCAGGGTCCACCGCCACCAGGCCCGGAAGAAGTCCTCGATCGCGCTCTGCTCGGCGGGTGACCAGTCCCGCCAGCGCTGCTCGATACGCTGGGCCACCGTCTCCGGCGACCACCAGTTTTCCATCTCGCCGGTGGCGTACCCCTCCAGCAGCCGGGGCACCAGGTGCGGCAGCTCCGTCCCGTCGCCCCAGGTGCCGGGGTTGGACAGGTAGACCCCGAGCTGGTCGGGCGCGAGGTCGCGCAGCGGCGTACGCAGGAACTCGTCCACCTCGGCCGGGTCGACGCAGTGGTCGCAGGCCGTCGCCATGCCGGGCGGCAGGCGGTGGTGGGCGAAGGCGGTGTAGAGCCGGTCGGTCGCCCGCTCCAGGTCCGGTGGGAACATCCCGCCAGTCTGGTTGCCGCGCCCGCGGTCGTCACCCGGGATACGTCAGTAGGACTTGTCCTGGCCGAGCACGTGCTGGGCCACGAAGTTGAGGATCATCTCGCGGCTGACCGGGGCGATCCGGCCGGCGCGGACCGCGCCGAGCAGGGTGGCCACGCCGTACTCGGTGGTCATGCCGGCGCCGCCGAGCGCCTGCACGGCGGTGTCCACGGCGAGCGCGGCGGCCTCGCCGGCCGCGTACTTGGCCATGTTGCCGGCGACGCCGGCCTCCAGGTCGCGGCCCGCGTCGTAGAGGGTGGCCGCCTTGTGGATCATCAGTCGGGCGAGTTCCACCTGCACCGCCGCGTGCGCGAGCGGGTGGGCGACGCCCTGGTGCGAGCCGATCGTCCGGCCGCCCCACACCGTCCGGGTCGCGGTGTACGCGCTGGCCTGCTCGATGGCGTACCGGCCGGTGCCGGCGCCCATCGCGGCGACCGTGATCCGCTCCGGGTTGAGGCCGGCGAAGAGCGCCGGCAGCCCGGCGTCCAGCGACTCGCCGACCAGCGCGTCGGCGGGCAGCCGGACGTCGTCCAGGTAGAGCAGGAACTGGTTCTCCGGGGAGAGGATCTCCATGTCCAGCTTGGACTTCTCCAGCCCGGGTGCGTCGGTCGGCACGATGAACAGCGCCGGCTTCAGCTTGCCGGTGGCCGAGTCCTCGGTGCGGGCCACCACCAGCACGTGCCCGGCCTCGTCGACGCCGGAGATGTAGCACTTGCGGCCGGTGAGCAGCCAGTCGTCGCCGTCGCGGCGGGCCACCGTGCCGAGCCGGTGGAAGTTCGACCCGGCCTCCGGCTCGGTGATCGCGAAGACGATCTTCTGCGAGCCGTCGGCCAGGCCGGGCAGGTGACGCTTGCGCTGCTCGTCGGTGCCGTGCTTGTTGATCACGGTGGCCGCGATGGCGGGCGAGACCACGAGCAGCAGCAGCGGGCAGCCGGCCGCGGCCAGCTCCTCGCAGACGATGGCCAGCTCGGTGATGCCACCGCCTCCGCCGCCGTACTCGGTGGGGATGTTGACGCCCAGGTAGCCGAGCCGGCCGGCCTCCTGCCACAGCTCGGTGGTGTGCGCTCCGGCCTTGGCCTTCTCGACGAAGTAGCCGTGACCGTACTTCCGCCCCAGCGCCCGGACGGCGTCGCGGAGCTGGTCCTGCTCGGGAGTGAGATCGAAGTTCATCGCGGGTCCTCCTCGGGATTGACCACGGCCAGCACCGCTCCGGTGTCGACCTGGCCGCCGGCCGGCACCGGCAGCTCCGCCACCACGCCGTCGGTCGGGGCGAGCACGGGGTGTTCGAGCTTCATCGCTTCGAGGGTCAGCAGCAGGTCGCCGGCGGCCACCCGCTGGCCGACCTCGACGTGCACCCGGGTCACCGCGCCAGGCAGTGGCGCGAGCAGGGATCCGGCCGCCAGCTCGGCGGTGGGCAGGGAGAAACGCGGCAGCTCGGTGAGGCTCGCCGCCCCCTCCGGGCCGTCCACGAACACCTCCGGCCCCACCCGGTGTACGCCGAACGCCCGCCGCACCCCGTCGACGTCGAGCACCACGCGGTCCGGGGCGGCCTCGACCAGGGCGACACCCTGCGACACCGAGCACTCGGCGAGCGCCCCCGTCCGGTCCAGCCGGTACCGCACCTCGATCTCGCCCTCGGGGCCGGTGAATCGGCTGACCTGCGGGAAGGCCGGCACGTTGCGCCAGCCCGAGGGCAGGCCGGCGAGCACGGGCGCCGAGGCGCGGCGGCCGGCGGCGCCCGCCAGCGCCGCGGCGAGGGCGGCCAGGGGCAGCCGCTCCGGCGGGAGCAGCGGGGCGAAGACCTCCTCGTGCCGCTCCAGGAAGCCGGTGTCGGCCTCCGCCGCGCCGAACTCGCGGCTGCGCAGCACCCGGACCAGCAGGTCCCGGTTGGTGGCGACGCCGTGCAACTCGGCCCGGGCCAGCGCGCCGGCAAGAGCCCGGGCGGCCTCGGCGCGGGTGGGCGCCCAGGCGATCAGTTTGGCGAGCATCGAGTCGTAGTGCACGGTCACCGTCGAGCCGTCCCGCACGCCGGAGTCCAGGCGCAGGCCCTTCGTCGGGGCGAACTCGCCGGCCACCCCGCGGATCGCGAAGCGGTGCAGGGTGCCGGTGGCCGGCCGGAAGCCCTGGGCCGGGTCCTCGGCGCAGAGCCGCACCTCGATCGCGTGGCCGTCGGCCGACGGGGTGGCCGTGATCGGCAGCGGCTCGCCCTCGGCGACCAGCAGTTGCAGCCGGACCAGGTCCAACCCGGTGACCGCCTCGGTGACCGGGTGCTCCACCTGGAGGCGGGTGTTCATCTCCAGGAAGTGGACCTCCCCGTCGGGCGCGAGCAGGAACTCGACGGTCCCGGCGCCGACGTAGTCGACCGCCCGGCCGGCGGCCACCGCCGCCGCGTGCAGCCGCTCGCGCACCTGCGGGGGCAGGACGCCCGGCGCCTCCTCGACGATCTTCTGGTGCCGGCGCTGGATCGAGCAGTCGCGTACCCCGAGGGCCACCACCGTGCCGTGGGTGTCGCCGAAGATCTGCACCTCGACGTGCCGGCCGCACTCGACGTACCGCTCGATGAAGACCGTGCCGTCCCCGAACGCCGCGGCCGCCTCGCGGCGCGCGCCCGCGACGGCCTCGGCGAGCCCGGCGGCGTCGCGGACCACCCGCATGCCCCGGCCGCCGCCGCCCGCGGCCGCCTTGACCAGCACCGGGAAGTCGGTCACCTGGTCGGCCTCGGTCCAGGTGGGCAGCATCGGCACGCCCGCGTCGGCGAGCAGGGCCTTGGCCGCCATCTTGTCGCCCATCGCGGCGATCGCCTTGGCCGGCGGGCCGACCCAGGTCAGCCCGGCGTCGGTGACGGCGGCGGCGAACTCGGCGTTCTCGGCCAGGAAGCCGTAGCCCGGGTGGACGGCGTCCGCCCCGGCCCGGCGGGCCGCGTCCAGGACCAGGTCGATCCGCAGGTACGTCTCGGCCGGCGTGTTCCCGGGCAGCCGGACGGCCAGGTCGGCCTCGGCCACGAAGGGCGCGTCGGCGTCCGCGTCGGAGTGCACGGCGACCGTCTCCACGCCGAGCACCCGGCAGGTGGCGAAGACCCGGCGGGCGATCTCCCCCCGGTTGGCCACGAGAAGTCTGGTGATCACAGCTCGCCCCTCACATCCGGAAGACGCCGAAGCCGTCGGCGCCCTTCACGGGTCCGTTGTGGATCGCCGACAGGCAGAGCCCGAGGACGGTACGGGTGTCCCGGGGATCGATCACCCCGTCGTCGTAGAGCCGGCCGGAGAGGAAGAGCGCCCCGGACTGGGACTCGATCTGCTGCTCGACCATCATCCGCATGGCGGCGTCGGATTCCTCGTCGTAGTCGCGGCCCCGGGCGGCGGCGGCCTGCCGGGCGACGATCGACAGCACCCCGGCGAGCTGCGCGGGCCCCATCACCGCCGACTTGGCGTTCGGCCAGGTGAACAGGAACCTCGGCTCGTACGCCCGGCCGCACATGCCGTAGTTGCCGGCCCCGTAGGAGGCGCCGAGGTTGACGGTCAGGTGCGGCACCGTCGAGTTCGACACCGCGTTGATCATCAGGGCGCCGTGCTTGATGATGCCGCGCTGCTCGTACTCGGTGCCGACCATGTAGCCGGTGGTGTTCTGGAGGAAGACCAGCGGGGTGTCGGCGGCGTTGGCGAGCTGGATGAACTGGGCCGCCTTCTGCGCTTCCTCGCTGAACAGCACGCCCCGGACGTTGGCCAGCACGCCGACCGGCCACCCGTGCAGCTCGCCCCAGCCGGTGACCAGCGCGGTGCCGTAATTGGGCTTGAACTCGTCGAACTCGCTGCCGTCCAGCACCCGGGCCAGCACCTCGCGCGGGTCGAACGGCACCTTGAGGTCGGCGCTGGCGATGCCGAGCAGCTCGTCCGGGTCGTACTTCGGCGGCCGGGGGAACGGGTTGCGCGGCGGCGCGCCCTGCTTGCGCCAGTTGAGCCGGCGTACGCACTGCCGGGCCAGCCGGATGCCGTCCCGCTCGTCCTCGGCGAGGAAGTCGGCCAGGCCGGACTTCCCGGCGTGCATGGCCGCCCCACCCAGTGACTCGTCGTCGGTGACCTCGCCGGTGGCCATCTTCACCAGCGGCGGCCCGGCCAGGTAGACCTGCGACCGGTCCCGGATCATGATCGTGTAGTCCGACATGCCCGGCACGTACGCGCCACCCGCGGTGGCGTTGCCGAAGACCACGCTGACCGTGGGGATCTTCGCCGCGGAGAGCCGGGTCAGGTCGCGGAACACCCGGCCGCCCGGGATGAAGATCTCCGCCTGGGTGGGCAGGTCAGCGCCGGCGCTCTCCACCAGGTTGACCATCGGAAGCCGGTTGGCCAGGGCGATCTCGCCGGCCCGCCGGGTCTTGGCGAGCGCCCAGGGGTTCACCGCCCCACCGCGTACGGTCGGGTCGTTGGCGACCACGAGGCACTCCACGCCCTCGACCACCCCGATGCCGGTGACCGTGCTGGCGCCGACCGGGAAGTCCGTGCCGTACGCGGCCACCGGCGACAGCTCCAGGAACGGGCTGTCCGGGTCGAGCAGCAGCTCGATTCGCTCCCGGGGGAGCAGCTTGCCCCGCTTGTGGTGCCGGGTCACGTACTTCTCGCCGCCGCCGGCGCGGGCCTGGTCGAGCGCGGTCTCCAGCTCCGCGAGGCGCTCCAGCAGGGCCGCCCGGTTGGCGCGGTGGGCCGGTGCGGCCGGGTCGATCGCACTGTCGATTGTGGTCAAAGGCCCATGCCCTTCGCGATGATCTCGTTCATGATCTCGGTGGTGCCGCCGCCGATGCCCAGGATCCGGGCGTCCCGGTAGTGCCGTTCCACCTCGGCGTCGCGCAGGTAGCCGAAGCCGCCGTGCAGTTGCAGCGCCGCGTCGACGACGAAGTCGCAGGCCGACACCGCGACGTTCTTCGCCATCGCCACCTCGGTCACGACGGGCTGCCCTCCCGCGACGCGCTCGGCCACGTCGTGCACGTACGCCCGGGCCGCCTCGGCGCGGGTGTGCATCTCGGCCAGCCGGTGCCGGACGAGCTGGCGGCTGGCCAGCGGGCGGCCGAAGGTGGAGCGGTCCCGGCACCAGCGGGTGGCCAGCTCCACGCAGCGCTGCGCCGTGGCGTAGGCCTGGGTCGCCAGGGAGAGCCGCTCGGTGGCGAACTGCTGCATGATCGCCAGGAAGGCGGTGTCCTCCGGGCCGATCCGGTTCGCCACCGGCACCCGGACGTCGACGAAGGAGAGCTCGGCGGTGTCCGAGCAGTGCCAGCCCAGCTTCTCCAGCCGCCGGCCGACGGTGAACCCGGGCATGCCCTTCTCGATCACAAGCAGGCTCAGCGAGCCCGAGCCGGGGAAGTCGGTGCAGACGGCGGTGGTCACGAAGTCGGACCGGACGCCGCTGGTGATGTAGGTCTTCGACCCGTTCACCACGTAGTGCTCGCCGTCCCGCCGGGCGCAGGTGCGGATGCCCGCCACGTCGGAGCCGCCGCCCGGCTCGGTGATCGCCAGCGCGCCGATCATCGTGCCGGCGAGCGTCGGCCGCACGTACCGGCCGATGAGGCCCTCGTCGCGCGAGGCAACCATGTGCGGCAGCGCGATGCCGTGGGTGAACAGCGCGGCAACCAGTCCGGACGAGCCGCCCGAGCGGATGATCTCCTCGGTGACCAGGATCGAGTCGAGCAGGTCCCCGCCGCTGCCGCCGACCGACTCGGGGAAGCCGATGCCGAGCAGCCCGATCTTCGCGGCGGTCTCGTGCAGCGACCGGGGCACCTCGCCGGCCCGCTCCCAGTCGTCCAGGCAGGGCAGGACCTCCTTGGTCACGAAGGCCCGGGTCAGCTCGCGGAGCTGCCGCCGCTCCGGAGTGTCCACGATGGTCACGACGGCACCCCCGGGGTGAGGTCGGCGGGCAGGTCGACGACCCGGGAGCGGAGCAGCTCGCCGAGCGCCTTGGCCTGCGGATCGAAGCGGGTGGAGGCGGCCACGCCCTGGCCGAGCAGCCCCCGGATCACGAAGTTGATCGCCCGCAGGTTCGGCAGCTCGTACCGCTCGACGGCCAGCGGAGCGGTCTCCGGCAACAGCTCGGCCAGCCGCGCGACGGTCAGCCAGCCGCGCAGCCACGCCCAGGTGGCGTCGGTGCGGGCCCAGACGCCCAGGTTGGCGTCCCCGCCCTTGTCGCCCGAGCGCGCCCCGACCAGCTCGCCGAGCGGCGCCCGCCGGGTCGGCCCGGTCTCGGGCTCCGGCCGGGTCACCGGCTCGTACGGCGGCGGTGCCGCCGTCCGCGTCGGCGGGGCGATCGGCACCCGGGTCCCGTCCGGCAGCACGGCCACGTGCGCGACCGCGTCCTGCGGCACGGCGTCGGCGGTGAAGACCCCGTACGGGGTGGCGTCGCCGGGCAGGGTGGTCAGCGTGCAGCCCGGATAGGAGGCCAGGGCCAGCTCCACGGCGGCCGCCGAGAAGGCCCGCCCGGCCCGCGCCTTGTCGCCGTTCCGCAGGTGTACGTGCAGCAGCGCGCTCGCCGCCTCGGTGTCGGTGGCGTCCGGGTGGTCGGTGCGGGCCAGCGTGAACTCCAGCCCCTCCTTGCCGACCGCCTCCTCCAGCTGCCCCCGGACCAGGGCCGCCTTGGCCGGGATGTCCGGCCCGCAGAGCACGAACGTCATCGAGTTGCGGAAGCCGCCCAGGTTGTTGACGCCCACCTTGAGGGTGTCCGGCGGGGGCGCGCCCCGGACGCCGGAGACCCGCACCCGGTCCGGCCCCTCCCGCGCCAGCTCCACCGTGTCCAGCCGGGTCACCACGTCCGGCCCGAGGTACGCGGGCCCGCCCACCTCGTAGAGCAGTTGGGCGGTGACCGTCTCGACGGTGACCGCGCCGCCCGTGCCGGGGTGCTTGGTGAGCACCGACGAGCCGTCGGCGTGGATCTCGGCGATGGGGAAGCCGGGGCGGTGCCCGCCGTCGGGCAGCTCGGTGAAGAAGCTGAAGTTGCCGCCGGTGACCTGCGCACCGCACTCGATGAGGTGCCCGGCGACGGTCGCCCCGGCCAGCGCGTCGAGGTCCTCCCGGGTCCAGCCGAAGCGGGAAATGGCCGGGCCGACCGCCAGCGAGGCGTCACTCACCCGCCCGGTGACCACCACGTCCGCCCCGGCGTCGAGGCAGGCCGCGATCCCGAACGCCCCCAGGTACGCGTTCGCCGTCAACGCGTCCGGCCGGGCGAGGGCGTCGCCCTCCACGTACCCGATCCGGACGGTGAGGCCGAGCCGGTCGGCGAGCGCGCTGATCGCGGCGGCCAGCCCCGCCGGGTTGAGCCCGCCGGCGTTGGTGACCAGCTTGACCCCGCGCTCCAGCGCGATGCCGAGGGTGCCCTCCACTTGGCGCAGGAACGTCTTGGCGTAGCCGAGCGAGGGGTCGCGCATCCGGTCCCGGCCGAGGATCAGCATGGTCAGCTCGGCCAGGTAGTCGCCGGTCAGCACGTCCAGCTCGCCGCCGTCGAGCATCTCCCGCCAGGCGGTGAGGCGGTCGCCGTAGAAGCCGGACGCGTTGCCGACCCGCAGCGCGGTCACCGGGTCACCCCGCCGCCCGTCGCCTCCCGCTTGCCGCCGGGCGGCCCCGCGAACGCCTGGGCGATGTCCAGCCATTCGTCGGCGACCGGCCCGGTGGCGACCAGCGCCAGATCCGCGCGGTGCCGGCGCTGGATGACCAGCAGGCAGAAGTCGAGCGCCGGCCCGGTGACCCGGTCGGCCGCGTCCTGCGGCCCGAAGGCCCAGGTGTCGCCGTCGGGTGCGGCGAGTTCGACACGCACCGGCGCCGTCGGCACCGCGCGGCCGTGGGCCGCGAAGCTGTGCCCGAGGGTACGGAAGCCCAGGTGCGCCACGTGCCGGAGCCGGGCCGTCGGGGCACGCCGGACGCCCAGCGCGTCGGCCACGTCCTCGCCGTGCGCCCAGGTCTCCATGAGCCGGGCGGTCGCCATCGAGGCGGGCGACATCCGGGTGCCGTACCAGGGCAGCTTCTCCCCGGTTGGGACGGCGGCGAGCGCCGTCGCGAGCGCGGCCCGGCCCGCCCGCCAGCGTGCCAGCAGCGCCGCGGCCGGGGCGAGGAACGATTCGGCGCCGTCCTCGACCAGCCGGGACGGATCCGGAGCGGAGGTGACCGAGGCGAAGAACGCCGCCGCGTCGGTCGCCGCGAGGTGGGCGACGTGGTCGGTCCAGGCCAGGTGGGCGATCTGGTGGGCGATGCTCCACCCGGGCGCCGGGGTCGGCCGCTCCCAGGCTTCCGGCGCCAGCGGTGCGACGAGCGCGTCGAGCTGCTCGGACTCGGCGGTCAGGTCCGCGAGCAGGGCTGTCAGGTCGACCATGGTGCCTCCGGGGGACTCAGTGCGGCCGCGCGCTCCCGGGCGTCGGCGGGCCGGCGTCGGGGTTGAGCAGGGCGGCGAGCTGGCGCTTCCAGGTGTGCAGCAGGGCGGTGCGGCGGGTCGTGTCGTCGCTAAGCAGGTTGGCCACGCCGAGGCCGCGGAGCAGGTCGAGGGTGGCCTGCACCGCCTCGCGGACGCCGGGTCGCCGCTCGTCCACGCCGAGCAGCTCCACGGTGAGCCGGTGCATCTCCCGGCCGACCCGTGCCTCGAGGGGAACCAGGGCGTCGCGCAGCTCGGCGTCGGTGCGGGCGGCCACCCACAGCTCCAGCGCCGCGACGAAGAGCGGCCCGGTGAAGGCGGCGGCGAGCAGGTCGACCACCCCGTCGAGGCGCCGCGGGCCGGCCGGCAACGCCGCGGCCTCGGTGCGCAGCTCCACGGCCCGGCGCTCGGTGAGGTGGGTGACCGCGGCGGTGACCAGGGCCGCCTTGGTCGGGTAGTGGTGCAGCTGGGCGCCCCGGGAGACGCCCGCCCGGGCGGCCACCACGGTCGTCGTCGTGCCGGACCAGCCGTGCTCCACCACGCATTCGACGGTCGCCTCCAGCAGCCGGGCCTGGGTGGCGCGGCTGCGCTCCTGTTGAGGGACGCGGGTCGATGCGGTGGGCACGGGGACAGCGTGCCGTCCCCGAAACAAACAGTCAAGCCTGACTTTTTCTGAGTCCCGATCGAGCGATGTATACAATCCATGCGCATAGATCTAGCTGTCGGCCGATGGCTGGACTAACGTGCGCCTCACCAGATCAAGGAGGCGTGCCGTGACTCAACCTCCCGACCCATCCGAGACATCCGTCCAGGTCGAACGGTTCGGCTACCGGCAGGAACTGAGCCGGACCCTCACCTTCACCGACCTGCTGATCTACGGACTGATCTTCATGGTGCCGATCGCGCCCTTCGGCATCTTCGGCAGCGTGTACGCCGGCTCCGGCGGCATGGTCGCGCTGGCCTACCTCATCGGCATGGTGGCGATGATGTTCACCGCCTCCTCGTACGCGCAGATGGTCCGCGCGTTCCCCATGGCCGGGTCCGTCTACAGCTACACCGGTCGCGGCATCGCACCGCCCGTCGGCTTCCTCGCCGGCTGGGTGATCCTGCTCGACTACGTCCTCGTGCCCGGCCTGCTCTACCTGGTGGCCAGCGTGGCCATGCACTCCCTCGTGCCCGGCGTGCCGGTGTGGGTGTGGCTGGCGGCCTTCGTCGTGCTCAACACCGTCGTCAACTACCTCGGCATCAAGATGACCGCCCGGGTCAACCGGGTGATGCTCGCCGCCGAGCTGGTCATCCTCGCGATCTTCCTGGTCGTCGGCGTGATCGCGCTGGCGCAGGGCAAGGGTGCCGGCTTCTCGCTCCGGCCACTGTTCAACGCGGGCACCTTCTCCTGGCCGCTGGTCTTCGGCGCGGTGTCGATCGCCGTGCTCTCCTTCCTCGGCTTCGACGGGATCTCCATGCTGGCCGAGGAGAGCCGCGAGGAGGCCCGGCAGATCGGCCGGGCGATGGTCGGGGCGCTGCTGCTGGCCGGTGCCCTGTTCGTCGTGCAGACCTGGGTCGCGGCCCTGCTGGTGCCGGACGCACCCGGCCTGCTCGAAAACGGCGACCCGGAGGGGACCGCGTTCTACGACGCGGCCCGCGCGGCCGGCGGGGGCTGGCTGGCCGGGCTGACCGCCCTGGCCACCGCGATCGCCTGGGGCTTCGCCAACTCCCTCGTGGCCCAGGCCGCGACCTCCCGCCTGCTGTACGCGATGGCCCGCGACCGGCAGATGCCGCGCTTCCTCGCCCGGATCAACCCGAAACACAAGGTGCCGGCCAACGCCACCCTGCTGGTCGCCGCCATCTCGCTGGCCCTCGGCCTCTACATGGCCAGCCGGGACGACGGCATCTCGCTGCTGTCCACACTGGTCAACTTCGGCGCCATGACGGCGTTCCTGGCGCTGCACGTCTCCGTCGTGACCCACTACGTCGTGCGCAACGGCAGCCGGGACTGGCTGCGGCATCTGGTGGTGCCCGTGATCGGGTTCCTGATCCTGCTCTACGTCGTGATCAACGCCAAGGTCGCCGCCCAGGTGCTCGGCTTCGTCTGGCTGGGCGTCGGGCTGCTGGTCCTGCTGGTCTTCTACCTGACGGGCCGGCGTCCCGAGCTCGCCGCGCTGGTCGACGTCGCCCACGAGAGCACCGACGAGCCGGTGAAGGAGCCGCACTGATGACCGACGTGGTGAAGTACCGGCCGGAGCCGGACGAACTCTCCTACACCTTCGGCGGGCGCGAGGCGGTGCTCCGGGTGCGCCCGGGCACCATCCTCGAGCTCTACACCGAGGACTGCTTCGGCGGCCGGGTCCGGACCACCGACGACCTGCCGTCGCAGGTCTGCCAGTTCCCGTACCTCAACCCGGTGACCGGGCCGATCCACGTCGAGGGGGCCGAGCCCGGCGACACGCTCGCCGTGCACTTCATCTCCATCGAGCCGGCCCGGGACTGGGCCGTGTCCACCACCTTCCCGCACTTCGGCGCGCTCACCAGCACCCACACCACGGCGACCCTGCAACCCCCGCTCGCCGAGGTGGTCTGGCGGTACGACGTCGACGTCGCCGCCGGCACGGCGACGTACCGGGCACGGCGGGGCGACTACACCGTGGCGCTGCCGCTGGATCCGATGCACGGCACCGCCGGGGTGGCGCCGGGCGCCTTCGAGGCGCGGATGACGATCACCCCGGACGCGCACGGCGGCAACATGGACACGCCCGAGCTGCGGGCCGGGGTCACCGCGTACTTCGGCGTGAACGTGTCGGGAGCGCTCTTCGCCCTCGGCGACGGGCACTGCCGGCAGGGCCATGGCGAGGTCTGCGGCACCGGCCTCGAGGCCGCCATGAACACCACGGTCGTGGTGGACGTCGTCAAGGGGATCGGCACCCCGTGGCCGCGGCTGGAGTCGGACGACGCGCTGATGTCCACCGGCTCGGCCCGCCCGCTGGAGGACGCCTACCGGATCAGCCAGCACGATCTGGTCACCTGGACCGCCGAGCTGGTCGGGCTGGACCAGCTCGACGCGTACCAGCTGATCAGCCAGGCCGGTGAGGCGCCGGTCGGCAACGTGTGCGACACGAACTACACGATGGTGGCGAAGGTGGACAAGCGCTACCTAAGCGGGGCCGCTGGGTACGACGGGGTGCACGCCCGGCTGCGCGCGACGGCCCACGACTACCTGACCCACCGCTGACCCACGGAGGGACCGGCCGTGTCGACCCCGGCCGGTCCCGCCACCCGCGCTGCCGCTGTCGGACCGGGAATTCACAAACTTCACGATCTCCTGCGGGTGTGGCCGGTCAGCGGCCGTCGCGCGGGCCGAAGACGGTGAGCGCGTCCGCGTCGCTGTGGCGGGAACGCAGGTACTCGTCGGCCCAGGCGGCGGCGTCCGGGAAGCCCGACTCGGCGGCCACCCGGGCGCAGGCGGCGTCCACGTCGTAGCCGGTCCGGCGCAGTTGCACGCCCGGCCCGAGCAGCGCCCACCAGGCGCCCGCGCCGCCGTACGGCATGCCGACGCTGCCGGGGTTGACCACCAGCCGGCGGTCCACCAGCCGGGTGAACGGCATGTGGGTGTGTCCGCAGACCACCGTGCCCACCCGGGCCGGCAGCCCGGCGAAGACCTCGGCCCAGCGCTCCAGCCGGGAGTCGACCAGCACGACCTCCTCGTCGTCGCGGGGCGTGGCGTGGCAGAAGATGACCTCGCCGAGGCCGGCGACCGGCAGCGTGACGGTCGGCGGCAGCGCGGCCAGCCGGGCCACCTGGTCCTCGCGGAGCTGGGTCGCGGCCCAGTCGGACACCTCGATCTTCGCCGGTCGCCCGGCCCGCGCCTCGACCAGCTCGCGGTCGGCGTTGCCGCCGACCCAGCGGGCCCGGTCGCCGAGCGAGGCGAGCAGGTCGAGCACCTCGACCGGCTGCGGGCCGGCGGCGATGTCGCCGGTGAGCACGATCAGGTCGGCGGCCGCCACGTCCGGCTCGGCCAGAACGGCCTCCAGCGCCGGCAGCACGCCGTGGATGTCGGAGAGGACAGCTACCCGCTCGATCATCGCCCCAGCCTGCGCCCGGCCGGCCGGCTGGTCCAGCAATTCTGCGGCCGGCAGAGACGGGACCGGCCCGGCCCGTGGACTCACCGCGCCGGGCGCGGCGCCGCCAGGACGGCAACCGGCCCGGACCGTGGACTCACCGCGCCGGGCGCGGCGCCGCCAGGACGGCAACCGGCCCGGACCGTGGACTCACCGCGCCGGGCGCGGCGCCGCCAGGACGGCAACCGGCCCGGACCGTGGACTCACCGCGCCGGGCGCGGCGCCGCCAGGACGGCAACCGGCCCGGACCGCGGAGGCGGGCCGGGCCGGGACGCTCGTGGAGGGGTCAAACCCGCGCGCGGCGGGCCAGGCGCTCCGGGTCGAGGATGATGATGCTCTTGCCGTCGAGCCGCAGCCAGCCGCGCGAGGCGAAGTCGGCCAGGGCCTTGTTGACGGTCTCCCGGGAGGCGCCGACGAGCTGGGCGATCTCCTCCTGGGTCAGGTCGTGGGTCACCCGCAGCACGCCGCCGTCGCGGGTGCCGAACCGGCCGGCCATCTGGAGCAGGTTCTTGGCGACCCGGCCGGGCACGTCCGTGAAGATCAGGTCGGCCAGCGAGTCGTTGGTCCGGCGCAGCCGGCGGGCCAGCACCCGCAGCAGCTGCTCGGCGATCTCGGGCCGGTTGTTCAGCCAGGGCCGCAGCGCCTGCTTGCGCAGCCGGACCAGCCGGGTGTCGGTGACCGCCGTGGCCGTCGCCGTACGCGGGCCGGGGTCGAAGAGCGACAGCTCGCCGACCATGTCCGACGGGCCCATCACGGCGATCAGGTTCTGCCGGCCGTCCGCGGCCCGGCGACCCACCTTGATCTTGCCGGACAGGAGGATGTAGAGACTGTCGCCGGGCTCACCCTCGTTGAAGACGACCTCGCCCTTGCGGACCTCGATCGTCTCCATCTCCTTGGCGAGCGCCTCGGCAGCCTCCGGGTCGACACCCTGGAAGATCCCGCTGCGGGCCAGTACCTCGTCCATCGCGCACCTCCGCTTGCGCGTGCCGTCCGTCGGCCGGGTCCGCCGTCCGCTGATCCCTCGCGCGACGCCAGTCTAGGCGCACGTGAGCGGGAATCAGAGGTGCACCCCTGGAATCTTGATCGTTGGGCGTAACCTGCCCGACCCGGTCGACGACTAGGATCCCCGTCCCCCGGTCCGGGCCGGCACCACCCGTCCCCACCTGTGATCGTAGGGTGACCGGCGTGCTGAGCGAGCCGTTCCTGACCACCCGGCCCGAGGACGGGTGGGACCTCCCGCTGCTGGTCTGGCGGGCCGAGACGCCGCTGGTGGCGATCGGCTCCGCCCCGCTGGGCGGCGGGATCGGCGTACGGCGGTGGGTGGTCAACGCGACCGTGCCGATGTCGTACGACCGGGACGACCCCGCCGCGCACCTGACCGACCTGGCCGCCGGGCTCGGCCTGGCCGGCCCCGGCGTCGGGCTGCTGACCGGGGTCGACGTGACCGAGGTGGTGACCCGCGCGGACGGCGGCGTACGGGTCTGGGCGACGGTCGGCCTCGGCACCCCGGTCTGGGCCGCCGCGCCCGCCGCGCCCGCCCAGCGGGTCGGCACGGTCAACATCGTCGTGTACGTGCCGGCCCGGCTCGGCGAGGCCGCCCTGGTCAACGCGGTGGCCACGGCCACCGAGGCGAAGGCGCAGGCGATCTGGGAGCTGGGACTGCCGGCCACCGGCACCCCCACCGACGCGGTCACCGTGCTCTGCCCGGCCGACGGCGACCCGGCCCCGTACGGCGGCCCCCGCTCGGCCTGGGGCGCCCCGCTGGCCCGGGCCGTGCACGCGGCCGTCCTGGCCGGCGGCGCCGGGCCGGTCGTGCCCTGGTCCGACCGGCGGGCGGGTTGAGCGTGGCCGGTCCCGCCGATCGGGTTTTCCGACCGATCGGCCCTCGTCGCGGTGTTCCCGGGACGGTAGCGTCGCGGACGATGTACGCTCCCGCCCTCTCCGTGCCTCGTCCCCGCCGCCGCTCCGCGCGCCTCGCCGCGGCCCTCGGCGCGCTGCTCGTCGTCCTGCTCGCCGCCGGCTGCGGCGAGGATTCCGGCGACGGGCCGATCTGGCAGCCGGGCCAGGGCGGGGGCTCGACCGGGTCGGCGGTCCCCGCCGAGGCCGACCAGCCCGCCGCGTCGGGCGAGCCCGCCGAGAAGTCGATCTCGCTGACCGCGACCGGTGACGTGATCATGGGCAACGCCCCGTCCCGGCTGCCCGCCAACGGCGGGAAGGGCTTCTTCGACGACGTCAAGGCCGCGCTCAAGGGCGACCTGGTGATGGGCAACCTGGAGGAGCCGCTCACCGACGACACCGGCGCCGGCAAGTGCGGCCCGCAGCCGAAGAACTGCTACCAGTTCCGGGCGCCCCCGGGCTGGGCGGCGCACCTGCGCTCGGCCGGGTTCCAGCTGCTCAACCAGGCCAACAACCACGGCTACGACTACGGCCAGCAGGGCTACGAGAACACCCAGTCGGCGCTGGAGGCGCACGGGCTCAAGCACACCGGCGCGCCCGGCGAGATCACCGTGGTCGACGTCAAGGGCATCAAGGTCGCGGTGGCGGGCTTCTCGTCGTACCCGTGGTCGAACAGCCTGGTCGACCTCGACGCCGCGAAGCAGGTCATCACCATGGCCAAGGGGATGGCCGACCTGGTCGTGGTGCAGGTGCACATGGGCGCCGAGGGCGCCGACCGGAGCCACGTGAAGCCGGGCACCGAGATGTTCTTCGGGGAGAACCGGGGCGACCCGATCCGCTTCTCGCACGCGGTGATCGACGCCGGCGCCGACCTGGTGATCGGGCACGGCCCGCACGTGCTGCGCGGCATGGAGTTCTACAAGGGGCGGCTGATCGCCTACAGCCTGGGCAACTTCGCCGGCGGCGGGAAGTCGCTGAACAGCTCGGGCCGGCTCGGCTGGGGCGGCGTGCTGAAGGTCTCGCTGACCGCGGAGGGGCGCTTCGTCGGGGGCCAGTTCACCTCGACCAGGATGAACAGCGTGGGCCGGCCGGCCATCGACCGGCAGGACCAGGGCCTCGGGCTGGTCCGCGAGATGAGCGGGGCCGACTTCCCGAAGACCGGCGCGCGGGTCGACGATTCCGGCAAGATCAGCGCTCCGGCGGGCGGCTGAGGCAACCACCGCGCGCGTGGGCCCGCCGGGACGTCGTCCCCGCGACGTAGGCTGGCCGGCGTGACAACGCGCTCCCCCGAGACCGACCTCGGTCGTACGCGCCGCGCCCGGCGGATCGGCCGGGTGCTGACCGAGACCCACCCCGACGCGCACTGTGAACTCGACCACTCCAACGCGCTGGAGCTGGCCGTCGCCACGATCCTGTCGGCCCAGTGCACGGACAAGAAGGTCAACGAGGTCACCCCGAAGCTGTTCGCCCGCTACCGCACGGCGGCCGCCTACGCCGGGGC
This sequence comes from Micromonospora sp. Utrum1, assembly GCF_057197805.1. Taxonomy (NCBI): domain Bacteria; kingdom Bacillati; phylum Actinomycetota; class Actinomycetes; order Micromonosporales; family Micromonosporaceae; genus Micromonospora; species Micromonospora sp. Utrum1. The sequence continues at coordinate 7,311,837 of NZ_CM170071.1, read as the reverse complement.
CGACCGCGCCGAGCTGGAGGAGCTGATCCGGCCCACCGGGTTCTACCGGAACAAGACCAGCTCCCTGATCAACCTCGGCCGGGCCCTCTGCGAGCGCTACGACGGCGAGCTCCCCGGCAAGCTGGCCGATCTGGTCACCCTGCCGGGCATCGGGCGCAAGACCGCCAACGTGATCCTCGGCAACGCCTTCGACGTCCCCGGCATCACGGTCGACACCCACTTCCAGCGGCTGGTGCAGCGGTGGGAGCTGACCACCGAGACCGACCCGGTCAAGATCGAGCACGCGATCGGGGCGCTCTACCCGAAGCGCGACTGGACGATGCTGTCGCACCGGATCATCTTCCACGGCCGGCGGGTCTGCCACGCCCGCAAGCCGGCCTGCGGCGCCTGCACACTGGCGCAGCTCTGCCCGGCGTACGGCACCGGGCCGACCGACCCGGTGGCAGCGGCCAAGCTGCTCAAGGGGCCGCGCGCCCGGGACCTGGCGGCGGCCGTCGGCATCGACCCCGACCTGGTGCCGCAGCAGGCGGTCGCGGCGGAGGTGCCGTGACCCGCCGGTTCGCCTACCTGCTCGTCCCGCTGCTGCTCGCGGTGGCCGGCTGCACCGCCAGCACCGAGGAGTCCGCGGGCCCGGCGCCGGCCACCCGGGCCGAGCGTCCCTCGCCGTTCGCCGACTGCGCTCCGCTGGCCGCCGCGCCGGCGTCCGCCCCGGCCCCGTCCGGCACGCCGGGCGATCCGCTGCCCGACCTGGCCCTCTCCTGCTTCACCGGGGGCGCGCCAGTGAACGTCCGCGACATCAAGGGGCCCGCGGTGATCAACGTGTGGGCGTCCTGGTGCCCGCCGTGCCGCAAGGAGCTGCCCGCCTTCCAGCGGCTCAGCGAGCGGGCCGACGGCCGGTTCCAGGTGATCGGGGTCAACAGCCGGGACAGCCGCGGCGGCGCCCAGTCCATCGGCGAGGACTTCGGCGTCCGGTTCCCCATGCTGGTCGACCAGGGTGACGCGTTCGAGCGGGCGCTCGGCCGCAACGCCTTCCCGCTGACCGTCCTGGTCGACGCCGACGGGCGGATCCGGCGCACCGACTCGACCGGTGCGCTGGACGACGCCCGCCTCGCCGAGCTGGTCCGTAGCCACCTCGGGGTGCGGCTGTGACCCGACGGCCGCCGGACTGGCTCGACCCGCTGCTCCACCGGCTCGGCACCGCGCGCGCCGAGGACTTCACCCGGCTCGCCACCCCGGAGAGCGGCGGCCGGGAGAGCGCGGTGCTGGTGCTGCTCGGCGAGGAGCCGGGCGTCGGCCCGGACGTGCTGGTCCTCCAGCGCGCCGCCACGCTGCGCAACCACGCCGGGCAGCCGGCCTTCCCCGGCGGCGCGGCCGACCCGGAGGACGCCGACGCCCGCGCCACCGCGCTGCGCGAGGCGAACGAGGAGGTCGACCTCGACCCGAGCACGGTGACCGTGCTGGCCGAGCTGCCGAGGCTGTGGATCCCGGTCAGCGACTTCGTGGTCACCCCGGTGCTCGCCTGGTGGCACGCCCCGCACCCGGTGCACCCGCGCGAGCCGGCCGAGGTGGCGCACGTCGCCCGGCTGCCGGTCGCCGAGCTGGTCGACCCGGCGAACCGGATGCGGGTCCGCCACCCGAGCGGCTGGATCGGCCCGGCCTTCTCGGTGCGCGGCATGCTGGTCTGGGGCTTCACCGCCGGGGTGCTGAACACGCTGCTGGAGATGGGCGGCTGGGCCCGCCCGTGGCCGCGGTCCCGGGTGGTGGAACTGCCGCCGGCCGCCGCCCCGGCCCCCTCGGCCGGCACCGACGCGGCGGACGAGAGCCCGGTCCGCTGAGCCGACCGGGCTCACCGGCGCGAATCCGAAGGTCACGTTCAGCGAGCGGCCAGCCTCTTCCGGGCGCGGTGCCCGTACCCTTGGGGCGTGTCCGCCGTGGATCTCGTACTGCTCCTGCTCATGCTCGTGTTCGCGATCAGCGGATACCGTCAGGGCTTCGTCATCGGGGCGCTGTCGTTCTCCGGCTTCTTCCTGGGCGCGCTGCTCGGCCTCCAGCTCGGGCCGCTGGTCGCCCGGCAGTTCACCGACAGCGGCACCCGCGTGCTGATCTCCCTGGTGGCCATTTTCGGGCTGGCCGTGCTGGGCCAGGCGCTGGCCGGCTGGCTCGGCTCCAACCTGCGGGCGGCGATCACCGGGCCGGCCGGGCGGAAGATCGACGACGCCGGCGGCGCGGTCATCTCGGTCTTCGCGGTCATGCTGGTGGCCTGGCTGGTCGCCGTGCCGCTGGGCTCCTCGTCGGTGCCCTGGCTGGCCTCGTCCGTCCGCAACAGCGCGCTGCTCACCGTGGTCGACCGGGTGCTGCCGGACAAGGCGCAGGAGCTGTCCACGGCGCTGCGCGACACGGTCGACACCAACGGCTTCCCGGACGTCTTCGGCGACCTCGCGCCGACCCGGGCCCGGCAGGTCTCCCCGCCCGACCCGACGCTGGCCAACTCCCAGGTGGTGAAGAACAGCCAGCGGTCGGTGGTGAAGGTGCTGGGCTCCGCGCCGAGCTGCGCCCGCCGCATCGAGGGCTCCGGCTTCGTGTACGCCGACGACCGGGTGATGACCAACGCGCACGTGGTGGCGGGCACCCGCACGGTGGCGGTGGAGCTGCGCGGCGACCGCTACGACGGCGAGGTCGTCGTCTACGACCCCGAGCGGGACCTGGCCGTGCTGCACGTGCCGGGGCTGCCCGGGCCGTCGCTGCGCTTCGCCGCCGGGGAGGCCGGCAGCGGGGCCGACGCCATCGTGCTCGGCTTCCCCCTCGACGGCCCGTACGACGCCCGCCCGGCCCGGATCCGCGACGTCGACCGGATCACCGGGCCGGACATCTACTCCGCCGGCGACGTGACCCGGGAGATCTACACGATCCGGGCGCTGGTCCGCAGCGGCAACTCGGGCGGCCCGCTGGTCTCCTCGAACGGGCTGGTGCTCGGCGTGATCTTCGCGGCCGCCGCGGACGACCCGAACACCGGCTTCGCGGTCACCTCCGCCGAGGCGCGGTCGGTGGCGCTGGCCGGCGCGGAGCGTACCCGGGGGGTGGCCACCGGCGAGTGCACCTGAGCCGGCGGCGGTCAGCCGGTGGAGGCGCCCGCCCGGGTCACGCCGTCGCCGGAGCGGCCGAGCGGCAGCTTGGTCCGGCCCCAGGTGAGCGTGCGGTCGAGCACCGCCCGCGCCATGATCGCCACGCAGGCGCCGCCGTTGAGGAAGGACGCCGCCACGTCGCTGGGGTGGTGCATGCCCCGGTACATCCGGGTGAGCGCGACCCCGACCGGCACCAGCACCAGCAGGGCCCACCAGCCGACCTTGGCCGGGGCGCTCCGCGCCCGCAGCGCGAGCAGCACCGCGATGCCCACGTAGAGCGCCATCGCGGCCGACGTGTGCCCGGACGGGAAGCTGGAGGTCGGCGGCGAGTCGTCCATGTGCTCGACGGCGGGACGGGTCCGGTCGATGACCATGGTGGTGAAGAGGAAGATCAGCGCCTGCGCGCTCACCGCGGCGCAGAGGAAGAGCGGCTCCCGCCAGCGGTGCAGCACCAGCCGCAGCACCAGCGCCACCAGCACCGTCACCACGACGATCAGCTGAGTGCTGGCCAGCGTGCTGAACACCAGCGAGACGTCGTTCCAGCCGGCGGTCCGGTGCGCGGCGAACTCGCGGTTGAGCGCGTCCTCGACGGTGAACGGCCAGGTCTTCGCGAACACCCGGGTGACCAGGAGGCCCAGCGCCACCAGGACGGCGAAGAGCAGGGCCACCGGCAGCAGGACCCGCCGGGCGATCTGGACCGCGACATCGGACATGAGCCGCCCATTACCCCGGCGGATGCCGGACTACGCGTGGCGGCCGTCCGGCCCCGGTTCGGCCAACTCCGGCTCGACCCCCTCCCGGGCGGTACGCGCCGGCCGCCGGCCGACCCGGGTCCGCCAGGTGGAGAACGCGGCCGTGGTGGCGGCGACCACCGCCACGCCGAGCAGCCAGCCGCCGACCACGTCGCTGGTCCAGTGCACCCCCAGCGCGATCCGGCTGAGCCCGGTCACCACCGCGATCAGCACCGCCGCCGTCCAGAGCGCGCCGCGCACCGCCCGGCTGTGCCGGGCGAAGGGCAGGAAGACCAGCAGCAGCACCCCGGCGGCCAGGGTGGCGTTCAGCGCGTGGCCGGACGGGAAGGAGTAGCCGGCCGCCCGGGCCACCGGGTCGAGCAGGTCCGGCCGGTGCCGGCCCACCAGCAGCTTGAGCAGTGCGCCGAGCAGCCCGCCGACGGTCATCGTGGTGACCACCCAGAGCGCCAGCCGGGGCGCGCCGCGCAGCAGCAACCAGACCACCACCCCGGCGGCGGCCACCCGGAGCGGGCCGGGCCCGAAGACGTCGGTCCAGACCGCCATCACCCGGACCCAGGCCGGATGGTCGAGGGCGTACCCGTGCAGGGCGTCGGTGATCGTGGCGTCCAGCCGGGACAGCGGCGACCAGGCGTCCAGCACCAGCAGCGCGAGCAGGGCGAACGGCACCAGCACCAGGAACGCGGCGAGGGCGGCCAGGGTGAGCCGCAGGCCCAGCGAATGGTCCGGGTCGAGGCGGCGCCGCCGCCAGGACCGCTCGGGCAGGGAGGTCAGGTCGCCGGACGTGTTCATGCGCTGGTCACTACCCAGGGTGGGGCTCCGTCAGACGGGCCGGCGGTCAGCGGTGGGACTGCCGGAACCGGCGGACCATCAGCGCGGCGCCGGTGACCAGGGCGACGAACAGGGCCAGGCCGGACCAGAGCCGTTCCGGCGCCGAGTCGTCGGCCTGGCCGGCCGGGCGGGCCGACCACCGGGTCTGCTGCTGCGGGCCGTAGCCGAACGGTTCGCCGCCCTGCCCGGCGGCGGCCCGGGTGTCGCGGCCGGCGCCGGGGGCCGGCCCGAAGCCCACCACGCCGGGAGAGTCGTTGTCGTCGAGGGGGTTGCGGCCGACCGACGGCACGTCGGCGGTGAGCGCGGCCACCGGGTCGACCATGCCGTAGCCGAACCGGTCGTCACGGCCGGTGGGACCGAGGTCGCGGGCCGTCGTGATCAGCCGGTTGACCACGTCCCCGGCGGACATCCGCGGATAGCGGGCCCGGACCAGCGCGGCCGTCGCGGCGACCAGCGGGGCGGCGAAACTGGTGCCCTGCACCCGCCAGTAGCCCTCCGGGCGGGCGCCGTAGAGCGCGGTGGCCGGCGCGGTGAGCACGGTCTGGTGGCCGGTGATCGAGCCGGACCAGAGGTTCTGGCTGTTGCGGTCGAGACCGGCGACCGCCAGTACCCCCGGCTCGCGGGCCGGGTACCAGACCTTCGGGCTGTTCGAGGTGGCCAGGTTGCCGGTGCAGGCGACCACCACCACGTCCCGGGCGAAGGCGTAGTCGAGGGCCGCGGCGAGGGCCGGGCTGTCTCCGCCGCCGCCGAGGGACAGGTTGATCACGCGCGCGCCGTTGTCGACCGCCCAGCGCACCCCCTTGGCGACGATCAGTGCGTCGTCGTAGCGGTTCTCGTCGTCCAGGACGCGGACCGGGAGGATCCGGGCTTCCGGCGCCAGCCCCAGGACGCCGCGGTCGTCATCGGCCCGCCCGGCGATCAGGCCGGCCACCGTGGTGCCGTGGCCCACCGGGTCCGGCCCGTCCCCGCCGTCCGGCGTGACGAGGTCGACGCCGGGAAGCACCTGGCCGACCAGGTCGGGATGGGTACCGTCCACACCCGAATCGATGACCGCGACCACCACGCCGCGCCCCGTCGAGGTGCGCCAGGCCGTCTTCGCGCGAAGCTCCTCGAGCTGCCACTGCTCGTCGCGGACCTGGTCCGTCCGGGCCACCGTGTGCAGCGGGGCGAGCCGGGCCGGTTCGCGGGTCGCGACGGCTGGGGCGGCGTGCGCGGGCGGGGCCAGTGGACCGGCCACGGTGGCCACGACCGCCACCGCGCCGAGCAGCGCGCGCCCGGCGAGACGCCGGGGTGGCGCGGTGGGAACTCCCTGCCGATCCCTGGTCACATTCCCCAGCCATTTCGTCGCGTCAGACACATGCTGCTCGGAGATTACCGGGTTTCCCGTACGTCACGGTGCAACTCGGTGGGGCTGGTCACCCGGGCGGGAGATGGGCCAGCTGGACCAGGCGTACGCCCTCCCGCCGGGTGACCAGGCGACCCCGGCCCGGCGGCAGCGGGCCGGCCTTCACCTGACCGACGAGCGGACCCTCCTCCGGGGCGCCCGACATCACCAGCCCGGCCGTGGACAACTCCCGCAACCGCTGGATGACCGGCTCGAACGAGGTCCGGCCCGCACCCCCGGAGCGGCGGGCCAGCACCAGGTGCAGGCCGACGTCCCGGGCGTGCGGCAGGTGCTCCTCCAGCGCCCGCACCGGGTTGGTCGGCCCGCCGGCCACCAGGTCGTAGTCGTCCACCAGCACGAACAGCTCCGGCCCGGTCCACCACGACCGGGTACGCAGCTCCGCCGGGGTGACCCCCGGCCCGGGCAGCCGCCCCTGGAGGTAGCCGGCCGCCGACTCGATCAGCTCGGCGGTGTGCGGCGCGGCGGTCCCGTACCCGATCAGGTGCGCCGTCTCGATGGCGCCCATCAGGCTGCGCCGGTAGTCGACCAGGATCACCCGGGCCTGCTCCGGGGTGAACCGGTGGACGATCGAGGTGGCCAGCGCTCGCAGGAACGAGGACTTGCCGCACTCGGCGTCGCCGAAGACCACGAAGTTCGGCTCGATGGCGAAGTCCAGCACCACCGGACGCAGGTCCGCCTCGGCCACCCCGATCGGGAAGGCCAGCCCGGTGGTCGCGGCCTGGTCCAGCTCGGCGTAGGGCAGCACCGGCGGGAGCAGCCGCACCGGGGGCGCGACCGGGCCGGCCCAGGCCCCGGCGACCGCCTTGACCAGGTCGCCGGTCTCGGCCCCGAGGCCGGCGACCCGGGGCTCGGCGACGAGGAAGTGCAGCCCGCCCGCCGTGATCCCGCGCCCCGGCCGCTCCTCGGGGACGGTCGCCGCGAGCGCGCGCTTGACGACCACCGAGTCGGCCGGGTCGCCGAGGCGCAGCTCCAACCGGGAGCCGAACAGGTCCCGGATCGCCGGCCGGAAGTCCGACCAGCGCAGCGCGCTCGCCACCACGTGCACCCCGTACGCCAGGCCCCGGGTGGCCAGCTCGGTGACCAGGGGTTCCAGGTCCTCGTACTCGCTGCGCAGGGTGTTCCAGCCGTCTACCACCAGGAACACGTCGCCGAACGGGTCGGTGCCTTCCGACGTCGTCGTGGCCCGGCGCCGGCGCCAGGCCGCCATCGACTCCACCCCGGCCTCGGTGAACCGCCGCTCCCGCTCGGCCAGCAGGGTGGCGATCTCGCCGACGGTCCGGCGTACCGCGGTGTCGTCGGCCCGGCCGCTCACCCCGCCGACGTGCGGCAGGTCGCGCAGCGCGCCGAGCGTCCCGCCGCCGAGGTCCAGGCAGTAGACCTGCACCTCGGCCGGGGTGTGGGTGAGTGCCAGCGCGCAGACCAGGGTGCGGAGCAGGGTGGACCGGCCGCTACGCGTGGTGCCGACCACCGCGACGTGCCCGGCCGCCCCGTCCAGGGCCAGCGAGAACAGGTCGCGGCGCTGCTCGAACGGCTTGTCGACCACGGCTACCGGCACCTGGAGGGCGCCGTGCAGCTCCGGGTTGCCCACGGTGAGCCCGCGGACCGGGTCCGCACCGACCGGGCCGAGCAGCTCGTCGAGGGACGGTGACTCGTCGAGCGGGGGCAGCCACACCTGGTGCGCCGGCCGGCCCTGCCCGGCCAGCCGCCCGACCATCAGGTCGAGCAGGGTCTCGCCGGTCTCCTCCTCGGCGGGGAGGGCGGCCGGGGTGGCCGGCTCGGGCACCGGCACCAGGTGGGTGGAGAAGGCGAGCAGCCGCGGGCTGCCGGCGCCGGCCGCTCCCGCCGGGCCGGCCCGCCGGCGTACCGCGCCGGAGACGTACGCGGCCTTGAACCGGACCAGCGGGTCGGTGCCCGAGCGCAGGTAGCCGTGCCCTGCGCTGCGGGGCAGCTCGTGCGCGTCCGGCACGCCGAGCACCGTCCGGGACTCCAGCGCCGAGAAGGTGCGCAACCCGATCCGGTACGACAGGTGGGTGTCCAGCCCGCGCAGCCGGCCCTCCTCCAGCCGCTGCGAGGCGAGCAGCAGGTGCACACCGAGCGACCGGCCCAGCCGGCCGATCTGCACGAAGAGGTCGATGAAGTCGGGCTTGGCGGAGAGCAGCTCGGAGAACTCGTCGCAGACGAGGAGCAACGACGGAAGCGGAGCGAGCGGGGTGCCGGCCGCCCGGGCCCGCTCGTAGTCGCGCACACCGGCGAAGTTGCCGGCCCGGCGCAGCAGCTCCTGCCGGCGCATCAGCTCGCCGTTGATCGCGTCGACCATCCGGTCGACCAGCGGCAGCGCGTCGGCCAGGTTGGTTATCACCGCGGCGGTGTGCGGCAGCCGTTCGAACGGCGCGAAGGTGGCGCCGCCCTTGAAGTCGACCAGCACGAAGTTGAGCTGCTCCGAGCTGTGCGTGGCGGCCAGCCCGAGCACCAGCGTGCGGAGCAGCTCGGACTTGCCCGAGCCGGTGGCGCCGATGAGCAGCCCGTGCGGGCCCATCCCGTCCTGCGCCGACTCCTTGAGGTCCAGCTCGATCGCCCCGCCGTCGGCGCCCACCCCGATCGGCACCCGGAGCCGGTCCCGGGCCGCCCGGGGCGTCCAGCCCTGCTCGGCGGTGAAGTTCTCCGGGTCGCCGAGCCCGAGCAGCTCGGGCAGGCCCGGCTCGGCGCCGGGCGGGGCGTCCGGTCCGCGTACGGTGCCGGCCAGCCGCAGCGGGGCGAGCCGGCGGGCCACCGCCTCGGCGTCGGCCGGCTCCAGCGCGTCGGCCACGCCCACCTCGGCGTGCCCCTCGGCGGAGTGCGAGTGCAGCCGGCCGTCGACCACGTCGAGCAGGAGGGCGTACCGGTCGAGCAGGCGGGGCGGCGGGGTGTCCAGGTCGAGCACGGTGACCGCGTCGATCCCGCCGTCGCCGGCCAGGTCGGTGGCCCCGGTCAGGTCGCCGCCGTCGAGCACCACCAGCACGTGCGGGCCGTCGGTGGCCGGACCGGCCGGGCTGAACCGGGACCGGCTGGCGAGCACGTCGTCGAGGAGCCGTTCCAGCTCGGCGGCGGAGCTGGTGACCAGCCGGACCGGGCCGAGCGCGTCGGTGCGGCCCGGGTGGTGGGCGTGTGGCAGCCACTTGACCCACTCCCACCGAGCCCGGCGTTCCGGCCCGGCGCAGACCGCGATCAGCAGCTCGTCGGGGGCGTGGAAGACGGCGAGCTGGGTGAGCACGGCCCGGGCCAGCGCCGGGGCGGCCGGGCCGCGCACGAAGACCCGGGCGAAGCTGCGTAGCGAGAGCGCCACCGGCAGGTCCGGCACCACCGAGTACGCGTCCAGGAAGCGCCGCAGCGCCCCCGCGGTCATCGGCTCCAGCTCGTCCAGCGGCCGGGTGACCGGCGGCACCAGCGGGGTGGCCAGCGTCTGCGGCCCGACCCCGACCCGGACCACGGCGAAGTCGGGGTCGCCCGGCCGGCGCTCCCAGACCCGGTGGCTCTCGACGGTCGACCAGAGCCGCACCGGGTCGGGGTGCCGGTAGTAGAGCCCGGCCCGCTGTGCCCCGGCGGTCTCCCGGACCCGGCGGCGCAGCGCGGCCAGGTGCCGCAGGTATTCCCGGCGGGCGGCCATCATCTCCGACCTCTTCGGGCCGGCGCTGCCCCAGGAGGTCACCAGCATCGCCACCGAGGAGAGCCCGAACATGCCGCCCACCACGTACGAGTAGGCCCCGCCGCCCCGGCCGAACATCATCGCCATGGCCACCGTCCCGCCGAGCATCGGCAGCACCATCAGCGCCTGCTGCCACCGCCCGCCGGCCACCGCCGGGATCTCCGGCGGCGCCTCGACGGGCAGCTCACCGGCCGGGATCTCCGGCGCCGGGCGGCGCGGCGGCCGCTTGATGACGACAGTGGACACTCCGCCTCCCCATGGCTCTCGGTAACCCGAGCCTGGCTCATCGTAGGTAAAGTCCACTCGTCCGTCAGCCACCGTTCCCGCTCGATATGGAGAAACATCGATGACAAGCGGGCTGGCCCGGGTCACGATCAGCGCCCCCCGGCGGCGGGTCGACGTGGCCCTGCCGGAGCAGGTCCCCCTCGCCGAGCTGCTGCCCGAGGTGCTCCGGCACGCCGGGGAGGGGCTGGCCGACGACGGCGAACGGCACGGCGGCTGGGTGCTGCGGCGGACCGACGGCGCGGTGCTGGCCACCGCGCAGGCGCTGCTGCCCCAGGGCGTCCGCGACGGCGAGGTGCTGCACCTCGTCCCGGCCCGCGCCCAGTGGCCCGAACTGGAATACGACGACGTGGTCGAGGCGATCGCCGACGGGGCCCGCCGCCGGGGCGCCGCCTGGTCGCCCGGGGCCACCCGGGCAGCCGCCCTGGCCGGCGCGGGCGTGCCGCTGGCCGTCGGGCTGCTCGCCGTGGTGGCCGCCGGCCCGGGGCCGGGCAGCGGCTGGCCGGTCGCCGCCACGGTCGCCCTGCTCCTGGTGCTCGCCGCCACCGCCGCCTCCCGGGCCTACGGCGACGGGCCGGTCGGCGCCACCCTCGGCGGGTACGCGCTGCCCTGGGCCGCCGCGGCCGGCGCCCTGGCGGTCGGCACCGGCGACCCGGTCGGCCCGCTCGGGCCGTTGCGCTGGGTCGGCGCGCCCGAACTCCTCGCCGGCTCGGTGGCGCTGCTGCTGGTGTCGGTGCTCGGCCTGCTCGGGGTGGTCAGCCGGTCCCGGGTCTTCCTGGCCGGCGCGACCACCGGCGCGGCCGGCGCGGCGGCCGGCCTCGGCGGGCTGCTCCTCGACCCGGCCGGCACCGCCGCCGTGCTGCTCTGCGCGCTGGTCTTCGCGCTGGGCGGGCTGCCGCTGCTGGCCATCCGGCTCGGCAAGGTGCCGCTGCCGCCGATCACCCTGCCCGCCCCGGCCGGCGGCCCGCCCGGAGTCCGTGACCTGCCCGACCGGGGCCGGGTGCAGGCGGCCGTGGCCCGCACCGAGGAGATGCTGACCGGGATGCTGCTCGGGCACGCGGTGCTGGCCGTCGCGGCCACCGCGGTGCTCGCCACCACCGGCGGGACCGCCGGTCGGCTGCTGGTGGCGGTCGGCTGCGGGGTGCTGCTGCTGCGCTCCCGGCTCTTCGTGGCGGTCCGCCACCGGGTGCCCGCCGTCGCCGCCGGGCTGACCGGGTACGCCCTGCTCGGCGCGGTGCTCGCCGACCGGGCCGGCCCGGCCGGCCGGCTGGCGCTGACCGTGGGCGGGCTGGCCCTGGCCCTGGTCGCCGTCGCGGCCGGCGCCACGTACGCCCGGCGACCGGTCTCCCCGTACCTCGGTCGGCTGGCCGACCTGACCGACACGGCGCTGGTGGTGGCGGTGGTCCCGGTGGCCTGCGCGGTGCTCGACCTCTACGACCGGGCCCGCGGCCTGCTCGGCTGACCGGCACGCACGCGGGCCCGGGTCGCTCCGTGGAGCGGCCCGGGCCCGTCGGCGCGGATCAGGTCAGTGCAGGGTCTCGCCGCGCTCGGCGGCCTCCTTGGCACGCTGGTACGAGGCCACGATCTCGGCCTCGGCCTCGGTGCGGCCCACCCAGGTCGCGCCCTCGACCGACTTGCCCGGCTCCAGGTCCTTGTAGACCTCGAAGAAGTGCTGGATCTCCAGCCGGTCGAACTCGCCCAGGTGGTGGATGTCCCGCAGGTGCTCCTGGCGCGGGTCCTCGTAGGGCACGCAGAGGACCTTGTCGTCGCCGCCCTTCTCGTCGGTCATCCGGAACATGCCGATGGTGCGGCAGCGGATCAGGCAGCCCGGGAAGGTGGGCTCGGGCACCAGCACCAGCGCGTCCAGCGGGTCGCCGTCCTCGCCGAGGGTGCCCTCGATGAAGCCGTAGTCGGCCGGGTACTGGGTGGAGGTGAAGAGAGTGCGGTCCAGCCGGATCCGGCCGGTCGCGTGGTCCACCTCGTACTTGTTGCGGTGACCCTTGGGGATCTCAACCGTGACGTCGAAATCCATCTCCCACGCTCCCTCGTTTGCCCACGCTGGCTAACGGAAACCAGTGGCGCCGCCCACCGGACGGGGTGAACGCCCCCCGCCGGCTCCGGCCGCCGCATAGTGTTCGGACCGAAGTAGTGTCACCCAAGGCGCTTTTGAGCGGGGGAGGAGGGGGTCGTGGGGAGGGAAGATTCACACTACCGCCCCGAAGGGGTTGACGGGCGCGGGTCCGCCACTTCCGGTCCCGGCGGGGCCACCGGCCGCGTCTCGGTCCCCGGCACCAACCCCGCCCACCGCCCTGGGCCGGCCGCCGGGTCCGCCCCGGTCGGCCGCGCCAACCCCGGGGAGTACGGCCACCCCCGGCCCACGGACCACGGCCGCGCCGCCCCGCGCGAGTACGGCCACGCGGCGCCCCGGGACCACGGTCACGCCGCGCCGCAGGACTACGGCCACGCCGCGCCGCAGGACTACGGCCACGCCGCGCCGCGGGACTACGGCCACGCCGATCCCCGGCAGTACGGCCACGCCGGCGCGCGGGACTACGGGCAGGCCGACCCGCGCGGCCACGGCCCGGGCCCGGCCGCGCCGGTGAGCTGGCCCGGCTACGACGCGCCCGGATCCATCCCGGTGAGCCCGCCCGTCCCGCCGGTCGGCGCCGCTCCGCTCCCGCCGCCTCCGCCGCCACGTCGACGCCGGCTCCCGCTGGTCGCGGTGCTGGCCACCGTACTGATCGTCGCCCTGGCCGCGGTCGGCCTGGCCGTGGTCCGCCCCGGCCCGGTGGCCGGCTGGCTGGGCGGCGAGGACAGCCCGACCGCGGCCGCGCAGTCGTCCGAGCCCGCCCCGCCCGCTGTGCTGGCCGGCGCGGACGGCAATGCCCCGCTGCCCACCCCCGACGGGGTACGCGCCGCGCTCGAACCCCTGGTCCGCGCCGCCGCGCTCGGTGATCGGGTGAACGTGTCGGTGGCCGACGTGACCACCGGCGAGGCGCTCTACGGCAGCGGGCAGGACACCCCGACCGTTCCCGCCTCGGTGACCAAGCTGGCCACCGGGGTCGCCGTGCTGGCGGCCCGCGGCCCGGCCTACCGGATCCCCACCCGGGCGGTGGCCGGCGCGGCCCCCGGCGAGGTGGTCCTGGTGGGGGGCGGCGACCCGACCCTCGCCGTCGACAAGAACGGCTTCTACCCGGGGGCGGCCCGGCTGGACGACCTTGCGGCCCAGGTGCGCAAGGCGCTCGGCGGCACCGCCCCGACCAAGGTCACCGTCGACTCGTCCCTGTTCAGCGGCCCGGTCTACGAGCCCGGTTGGGACGACGACATCCCCACCGGCGGGTTCGGCGCGGCGATCACCGCGCTGATGACCGACGGCGCGCGGCGGGACCCGGCGGAGGCCCGCCGAACCGAGGAGGCCATGAACCACGCCGCCGAGCGAGTGCCCCAGCCGGACCTGACCGCCGGCCGGCAGTTCGCCAAGCTCCTCGGGCTCTCCGGAGCGGCCGCCGAGGTGAAGCGGGGCACCGCGCCCGCCGCCTCCGGCGCGACGGCGACCGGCACGCCCGCCCCCGGCGCCGAGCTGGGCAAGGTCCAGTCGCTGCCGATGGTCCGCCTGGTCGACATCATGATCAGCGACAGCGACAACGTGATCGCCGAGGCGATGGCCCGGCAGGTGGCGCTCGCCAAGGGCAAGCCCGGCTCGTTCGCGGGCGGCGCGGCCGCCACCGACCAGGTGCTCGGCGAGCTGGGCCTGCCGGCCGACGAGATCAGCCTGGCCGACGGCAGCGGCCTGTCCCGCACCAACCGGATCAGCCCGTCGCTGCTCACCGACCTCATCACGCTCGCCGGCAACGGCAGCCACCCCGACCTGGCCGCGATCTTCGGCGGCCTGCCGGTGGGCGGCTGGTCCGGCACCCTGGACGAGCGCTACCAGGCGGCGGTGACGAAGGCCGGCGCGGGCGTGGTGCGGGCGAAGACCGGGACGCTCAGCGGGGTGAACGCCATCGCCGGGCTGGTCACCACCACCGACGGCCGGCTGCTCACCTTCGCCGTCCTCACCGACCGCACGCCGGACGCCCTCGACGAGACCCGGCAGGCCCTCGACCGGATCACCTCCGCGCTGGCCGGCTGCGGCTGCCGCTGACCGTCCCGCCCGCTGCGACCGGCGTCGATCGGCTGGCGCGAGCCCGGGTGGGGGTGTCGCGGCGCGGGTACGGTGGGTTCATGGCGCAGTTCGTGGACTGGGATCTGGCCGCCGCGACCGCGGGGGCGCTGGGCAAGTCGGGCCCCCGGGTGTCGTACGCCGAGGCCACCGACGTGGTGGGCGAGCTGCGCCGGCTGACCGAGGGAGCCGCCGGGCACGTCGCCAACTACACCGGTCTGCGCCCCCAGGTCACCCACCCGCCGGTCCGCGTGGTCGACCGCCGGGACTGGGCGGCCGCCAACATCGCCGGGCTGCGCGAGGTGATCACTCCGCTGGTGGATCGGCTCTCCGGCGACAAGCGCCCCGGGCCGCTCACCGAGGCGATCGGCTCCCGGCTCACCGGGGTGCAGGCCGGCACCGTGCTGGCGTACCTCTCCGGCCGGGTGCTCGGCCAGTACGAGGTCTTCGCCGGCGACCCCGGCCAGCTCCTGCTGGTCGCCCCGAACATCGTCGAGGTGGAGCGGAAGCTGGGGGCCGACCCGCGGGACTTCCGCCTCTGGGTCTGCCTGCACGAGGTGACCCACCGGACCCAGTTCACCGCCGTGCCGTGGATGCGGGCCTACTTCCTCAGCGAGGTGCAGGCGTTCGTCGACGCGTCACAAGGCGGCGAGCACGTGCTGGAGCGGCTGCGCCGCGGGGTGGCCACGCTCTCCGACGCGGTGAAGGACCCGAACAGCCGCGCCAGCGTGCTGGACATCGTGCAGACCCCGGCGCAGCGTGCCGTGCTGGACCGGCTCACCGCGCTGATGACCCTGCTGGAGGGGCACGCCGAGTTCGTCATGGACGGCGTCGGCCCGCAGGTCATCCCCAGCGTCGAGTCGATCCGGGCGGCGTTCAACCGCCGCCGCGAGTCCGGCAACCCGCTGGAGAAGGCGATCCGCCGGATCCTCGGCATCGAGGTCAAGATGCGCCAGTACGCCGAGGGCCGCAAGTTCGTGCACGGCGTGGTGGACCGGGTCGGCATGGCCGGTTTCAACAAGATCTTTTCCTCGCCGCTCACCCTGCCCCGCCTGGACGAGCTGGGTGACCCGGACGCCTGGGTGGCCCGGGTGCACGGCGGCCCGGCGAACGTGCCCCCGGCCGCCGGCTGAGTTGGCGGCGCTTCCCCCGCCGGTCGCCGCCGTCCGGCTCGCCGTACGCCGGGCGTTGACCGGGCTGCCCGGGGCCGGGCCGGTGCTGGTGGCCTGCTCCGGCGGCGCCGATTCGCTCGCCCTGGCCGCCGCCACCGCCTTCGTCGCGCCCCGCCTCGACCGCCGGGCCGGCCTGGTGACCGTGGATCACGGCCTGCAAGCCGGCTCGGCCGAGCGCGCCGAACGGGTGGCCCGGTGGGCGGCCGAGGCCGGTTTCGACCCGATCGAGGTGGTCCCGGTGACCGTCGCTGGCCGCCCCGGCGGCCCGGAGGCGGCCGCCCGCGAGGCCCGGTACGCCGCCCTGGTCGCCGCCGCCCGACGGCACGACGCGGCCGCGGTGCTGCTCGGGCACACCCGCGACGACCAGGCCGAGACGGTGCTGCTCGCGCTGGCCCGGGGGGCCGGCCCGCGCGGGCTGTCCGGCATGCCGCCCCACCGCGAGCTGGACGGGGTGCCCCTGCTGCGCCCGCTGCTCGACGTCGCCCGCGTCGACACCCGCGAGGCGTGCGCCGCGCTCGGCCTCACGCCCTGGGAGGACCCGCACAACGCCGATCCCGCGTACGCCCGGTCCCGGGTCCGCGCCGACGTGCTGCCGGCCCTGGTCGAGGCGCTCGGTCCCGGGGTAGTGGACAACCTGGCCCGGACCGCCCACCTGCTGGCCGCCGACGCCGCCGCCCTGGACGACCTCGCCGCCACCGCGCTCGCCGAGATCCGGGCCGCCGAGGGCGGGCTCTCGGTCGCCGGCCTGGCGGCACTGCCGGCGGCGGTACGCGCCCGGGTGCTGCACGCCTGGGCCCGTGAGCTGGGCGCGCCGCCGGCCGCCCTGTCACACCGGCACGTGGCGGCGCTGGACGCCCTGGTCACCGACTGGCACGGGCAGGGCCCCGCGCACCTGCCCGGGGGCCTCCCGGTCCGCCGCCACGCCGGCCGTCTCACCACCTGATCCACCCGGGGTCGCCGGGAGCCGCCGGAGGCGGTAGACAGGGCGCATGGCGTACCCCCGACAGCCGCTGCTGGCCCTCCACGGTGCGGTCGCGACCAGCCAGCCGCTCGCGGCGGCCGCGGGCCTCGCCGTGCTGCGACGCGGCGGCAACGCCGTCGACGCGGCGCTGGCCACCGCGATCACCCTGACCGTGGTGCAGCCACCCTCGAACGACATCGGCGGCGACCTGTTCGCCATCGTCTGGGACGGCGAGCGGCTGCACGGGTTGAACGCCTCCGGCCGTTCCCCGGCGGCGCTGACCCGGGAGCTGGTGCTGGCCGCGACCGGCCGGCGCGGCGCGGCGGCGGTCGAGGCGCTCGGTGGCGCGCAGGGCGCGGGGCCCGCCGTGCCGGCCCGGGGCTGGCTGCCGGTGACCGTGCCGGGCGCCCCCGCCGGCTGGCGGGACCTGCACGAGCGGTTCGGCTCGCTGCCCTTCGCCGACCTGTTCGCCGACGCCATCGGCTACGCCGAGCGCGGCTATCCGGTGGCCCCGGGCACGGCGGCCGCCTGGGCGCGCGGGGTCGCCGCGCACGACGGGCTGGCCGGGCCGGAGTACGCGGAGTTCCGCCGGGTGTTCACGCTGGGCGGTCGGGCGCCGCGGCCGGGGGAGTGGTGGCGCAACCCGGACGCGGCCGGCACGCTGCGGCGGATCGCGGAGAGCGGGGCGGCGGACTTCTACCGGGGGCGGATCGCGGCGGCGATCGACGACCACGCGGCCCGCACCGGTGGCTTCCTCACCGGCGACGACCTGGCCCGGCACGCCTCGACCTGGGTCGACCCGGTCCCGGTGCGTTACCGGGGGCACGAGGTGTGGGAGTTGCCGCCCAACGGGCAGGGGATCGCCGCGCTGCTGGCGCTCCAGGTGCTCGACGGGGTGGACCTGGCCACGCTGTCGCCGGAGGAGCGGCTGCACTGGCAGATCGAGGCGGTGAAGCTCGGCTTCGCCGACGCGCACGCCCACGTGGCCGATCCGGAGCGAGTCGAGGTGCCGACGGCGGCGCTGCTCGACCCGGCGTACGCGGCGGCCCGCCGGGCGCTGGTCAGCGAGCGGGCGGGCGACCCGGTCGCCGGGGAGCCGGAGCGCGGCGGCACCGTCTACCTCTGCACCGCCGACGCCGGCGGCATGATGGTCAGCCTGATCCAGTCGACCTACCTGGCGTTCGGCTCGCACGTGGTGGTCCCCGGGCACGGCTTCGCGTTGCAGAACCGCGGGCTCGGCTTCCGTCCCGACCCCGACCACCCGAACGTGGTGGGGCCGGCGAAGCGGCCGTACCACACGATCATCCCGGGGTTCCTGACCCGGGACGGGGCCCCGGTCGGACCGTTCGGGGTGATGGGCGGGCACATGCAGCCGCAGGGGTACGTGCAGCTCGTCTCGGCCACCATCGACGCCGGGCGCGACCCGCAGGCGGCTCTCGACGCCCCGCGCTGGTACTGGCACGCGGGCCGGACGCTGCTGGTCGAGCCGGAACTCGACCCCGCGCTCGTCGCGGGGTTGCGGTCGCGCGGGCACGAGATCACCGTCGCGACCGAGCCGTCGGTCTTCGGGTACGGCCAGGCGATCTGGCGGGCGCCCGGTGGCGGGTACGTGGCCGGGTCGGAGTCCCGGGTCGACGGGGCGATGCTGGGCTGGTGATCAGGCGTCGACCCGCTCCCGGAAGGTGGTCCGGTAGGCGTGCGGGGTGGTGCCGACCCGGCGGGTGAAGTGGTGCCGCAGCGCCGCCGCGTCGCCGAAGCCGGCCTGGTCGGCGACGGTCTCCACGCTCAGCCGGGTCTCCTCCAGCAGCCGCCGGGCCAGCAGCACCCGCTGGTTGGTCAGCCAGTCGTGGGGGGTGGTGCCGGTCTCGGCGCGGAACCGCCGGGCGAAGGTTCGCGGCGCCATCCCGGCCCGGGCCGCCAACTCGTCCACGGTCACCGTCCGGTCCAGGTGCCCCATCAGCCACTCCAGCACCGGCTCCAGGGTGGGCGCCTCGGGCGCCCGGGGGATGGGCGCCTCGACGTACTGGGACTGGCCGCCGTCGCGGTGCGGCGGGACGACCATCCGGCGGGCCAGCCGGGTGGCCGTGGCCGAGCCGTGTTCCTGGCGGACCAGGTGCAGGCAGGCGTCGATCCCGGCGGCGGTGCCGGCGCTGGTGAGCAGCCGCCCGTCCTGCACGTAGAGCGAATTGCAGTGCACCCGGGCCGCCGGGAACCGCTCCTGGAGGTCGTCGACGTGCCGCCAGTGGGTGGTGCAGTCGCGCCCGTCGAGCAGCCCCGCCTCGCCGAGCACGAACGCCCCGGAGCAGACGCTGAGCAGCCAGGCGCCGCGGTCGGCCGCCCGGCGCAGCGCGGCCAGCACCGGCGCGGGGACCGGCGTGGTCCCGTCGCCGTGGGCGGGCACGGCCACCAGGTCGGCGTCGTCGACCGCAGTCAGGTCGGCGGTCGGGGTGAGCAGGAAGCCGGAGCGGCTGCGGACCGGCCCACCGTCGGCGGTGCAGACGTCGAACCGGTAGCCGGGGAAGCCGTCGGCGGTGCGGTCGGTGCCGAACACCTCCGCGACGACACCGAGCTCGAACGCGGCGACCTCTTGCAGGGCGACGACGGCGACGGAACGAAGCATGTGACGAGGGTAACCCCAGAGGTGGCAGTAAATCGAGGCTCAGTGGCATCCCTGCCACTGTCCGAACTGCACGGCGGGTCGCAAACTTGATGGTGTCCGGTGCGCACCGGCGGCGAAAACCACATCAACCACGCGAAAGCGAGCGCCGCCATGACCGTTCTGCTGCTCCTGCTCTTCCTGCTCCTCCTCCTCGGCGCCAGCGCCTTCGGGCTGACCGCCGACACCCGGGACTCGGCCGACTGGAAGCCGACCGACGACGGCCGGCGCTGGCGCTCCCGCACCTGCTGAGGTGATTTGCTCCATCTGCGCCGTTAATCCCCGGCGGGACCGCGCCAAAAGGGGCGGCCCCGCCGACGGAGGCCATCCGGCGTACGGCAGGCTAGGAGCATGGCTGACGGCTCCTGGTACGACGCCGACATCGACCACGTGATCATCTCCGAGGCGCAGATCCGCGAGAAGACCGCGGAACTGGCCAAGCAGGTCTCGGCGGACTACGCGCACGTCGAGAACGGTCTCCTGCTCGTCTGCGTGCTCAAGGGCGCGGTCATGTTCATGGCCGATTTCGCCCGCGCGCTGGGCCGCCAGGGCCCGCCCGCCGAGCTGGACTTCATGGCCATCTCCTCGTACGGCCAGGGCACCACCTCCTCCGGCGTGGTGCGGATCCTCAAGGACCTGGACCGGGACATCGCCGGCCGGCACGTGGTGGTCGTCGAGGACATCGTCGACTCCGGTCTGACCCTCTCCTGGCTCCTGCGCTACCTCGAGTCGCGCTCCGCGGCCAGCGTCGAGGTGGTCGCCCTGTTCCGCAAGCCGGACGCGGTCAAGGTGCCGGTCCCGGTGAAGTACGTCGGCTTCGACATCCCGACCGAGTTCGTGGTCGGCTACGGCCTCGACTTCGGCGAGCGCTACCGCGAGGTGCCCTATGTCGGCGTGCTCAAGCCCGAGGTCTACGCCCGGGCCTGACCCGGTCGCCCGGCCGGTCGTCAGCCGACGTTCAGCGGGCTCTCAGCCTTCCGGTCTACGGTAGAGGCCGGTGACGTGGAGGCACTCTCCACGCCCGACCCCTCGAACCGCGTGACCGGGCGGCGGGGTGGCCGGGTGGGGAGCTCCCCGCCACGCCGGCTCAAACCCGGGTTCGCCGTACGCGTAAGTGCCGGGCTCGCAAGCTCGCATCTGGCACGAACGGTGTACCGTCGAATGACCGCGGCGCGGCAGTTGGCGCGCCTCGGGGTCGGGGCCGGCCCGCACGGCGGCCGCGGCCGCCGCCCGAGGCGGCGACACCATTCAGACGGTCAGGACGTCGATCAGGAGGATGCGGGCGCTTCGGTGCCCGACAACAGCATGGAACGTACGCGTTTCTTCCGCCGACCGGTGGTCTGGATCATCCTGGTCATCCTCGGCGCCGTTGTGCTCAGTCAACTTTTCACGGCTGGCCCCAGCTACCACCGCGTGGACACGTCGGTGGCGCTCGACCAGCTCCACACCGCGAAGATCAACAAGGCGGTCTTCCAGGACAAGGAGCAGACGCTCCAGCTCGACCTGGCCCAGAAGACGAAGTTCGGCGACACCACCACCGACCGGATCGAGGCCCAGTTCCCCTACGAGGTGGGCAGCCAGGTCTGGAACGACGTTCTCAAGGCCAAGGCGGAGAACCGGGTCACCGGCCCGGCCGACACCAAGGTCTCCTCGGACAGCATCTGGGTGAGCCTGCTGGTCAACCTGCTGCCCATCGCGCTGCTCGTGCTCCTGCTGCTGTTCTTCATGTCGCAGATGCAGGGCGGCGGCTCGCGGGTGCTCAACTTCGGCAAGTCCAAGGCGAAGATGATCACCAAGGACACGCCGAAGACCACCTTCGCCGACGTGGCCGGGGCGGACGAGGCCGTCGAGGAACTGCACGAGATCAAGGACTTCCTGCAGAACCCGGCGAAGTACCAGGCCCTGGGCGCCAAGATCCCGAAGGGCGTGCTGCTCTTCGGCCCGCCCGGTACCGGTAAGACCCTGCTGGCCCGGGCGGTCGCCGGCGAGGCCGGCGTGCCGTTCTACTCCATCTCCGGCTCGGACTTCGTGGAGATGTTCGTCGGTGTCGGCGCCAGCCGGGTCCGCGACCTCTTCGAACAGGCCAAGTCGAACGCGCCGGCGATCGTCTTCGTCGACGAGATCGACGCCGTCGGCCGGCACCGCGGCGCCGGCATGGGCGGCGGCCACGACGAGCGGGAGCAGACCCTCAACCAGCTGCTGGTCGAGATGGACGGCTTCGACACCAAGGGCGGGGTCATCCTGATCGCCGCCACCAACCGGCCCGACATCCTCGACCCGGCGCTGCTGCGCCCGGGCCGCTTCGACCGGCAGATCCCGGTCGACGCCCCCGACATGGAGGGCCGCAAGGCCATCCTGCGGGTGCACGCCAAGGGCAAGCCGTTCACGCCCGACGTCGACCTCGACTCGGTCGCCCGGCGGACCCCCGGCTTCAGCGGCGCTGACCTGGCCAACGTGATCAACGAGTCCGCGCTGCTCACCGCCCGCAAGGACCAGCGGGCGATCACCAACGACTCCCTGGAGGAGTCGATCGACCGGGTGATCGCCGGTCCGCAGCGGCGGACCCGAGTGATGAGCGACCAGGAGAAGAAGATCACCGCGTACCACGAGGGTGGGCACGCGCTGGTCGCCTGGGCGCTGCCGCACGCCGCGCCGGTGCACAAGGTGACCATCCTGTCCCGGGGCCGGTCGCTGGGCCACACCCTGGTCCTGCCGACCGAGGACAAGTACACCCAGACCCGGGCCGAGATGATCGACACCCTGGCGTACGCGCTGGGTGGCCGGGCCGCCGAGGAACTCGTCTTCCACGAGCCCACCACCGGCGCCGGCAACGACATCGAGAAGGCCACCCAGCTGGCCCGCGCGATGATCACCCAGTACGGCATGAGCTCCAAGCTCGGCGCGATCAAGTACGGCACCAGCGGGGACGAGCCGTTCCTCGGCCGCAACATGGGCCACGAGCGGGACTACTCCGACGCGGTGGCCGCCGAGATCGACGGCGAGATGCGGGCGCTGATCGAGCTCGCGCACGACGAGGCCTGGGAGATCCTGGTGGAATACCGGGACGTCCTGGACAACATCGTGCTCGAGCTGATGGAGAAGGAGACTCTCTCCACGGCCGACATGGCCCGGATCTGCGCCCGGGTGGCGAAGCGCCCGCCGATGGCCCCCTACCACGGCTTCGGCAAGCGTCAGCCCTCCACCGAGCCGCCCGTGCTCACCCCCGCCGAGAAGGAGACCCTCAAGGCGCAGGCCCAGGCCGACGGCGCCGCGGTCGGCGGGTCCCCCTCGAACAACTCGGACGGTACGCACTGAGCACCGACCCGACGGCCAGCTCCCACGACCGGGGGCTGGCCGTCTCCGCGACCGAGCCCGAAGACGACGCGCTCGACTACGTCGCCGCCCGCCTGATCAGCGGCAAGCTCACCGGCCGGCCGGTGGAGGAGAGCGTCGACCTGGGCCGCATCGAGAAGGCGGTCCGGGAGATCCTCGTCGCCGTCGGCGAGGACCCGGACCGCGACGGCCTCCAGCAGACGCCGGCCCGGGTCGCCCGCGCGTACGCCGAGCTCTTCGCCGGCCTGCGGGTCGACCCGGCGCAGGTGCTCAGCACCACCTTCGAGGCCAACCACGAGGAGCTGGTGCTCGTCCGGGACATCGACGTGATGAGCCTCTGCGAGCACCACCTGCTCCCGTTCCGGGGCAGCGCGCACATCGGCTACATCCCGGGGCCGGACGGCCGGATCACCGGCCTGTCCAAGCTGGCCCGGCTCGTCGAGGTGTTCGCCCGGCGCCCACAGGTGCAGGAGCGGCTCACCTCGCAGATCGCCGACCTGCTGATGGCCAAGCTGGCCCCGCGCGGCGTCGTGGTGGTGCTCCAGTGCGAGCACATGTGCATGGCGATGCGGGGCATCCAGAAGTCCGGCGCCCAGACCATCACCTCGGCGGTCCGGGGCACCCTCCAGCACGACGCCAAGTCGCGCGCCGAGGCGATGTCACTGATCATCCCGCGCTGACCGCAGCGAAACAGGGCCCTTCCCGCCGGGAGGGGCCCTGTGCCGTGTCCGGGCTCAGTCGGCCAGCATGGCCAGCAGCAGGCCGGCCGCGGTCAGCACCGCCGGGACCAGGCAGACCAGCGCGCCGAAGCGCGGCGTCCGGTCCACCCGGTCCACCGGGCGGGGCCGGAACAGCCGGCCCACCGCGAGCCAGCCCAGCATGAACGCGACCGTCGGCAGCGGCAGTCCCACCACCAGCGCGAGCACGGTCACCGGACCGGTGCCGGTGGCGAGGAAGAGCACGAGCTGGACCAGCGGCACCAGCAGCGCCAGCGGGCCGTAGACCAGCAGGTTGCGGGGGCGCGCCGGCCAGCGGGCCAGCCGGGGCAGGCCGCGCGCGGCGAGGCTGTCGTCCGCCGCGTCCGCCCAGCCCCGGGCGGTACGCAGGGCGGCCAGCACGGCCGCCGGCCCGGCCGCCATCGGCCGGGACGCCTCGGTCACCTCCGGGGGCGTGGGCACCAGCGAGATGGCCGGCACGCCCAGCTCCCGCAGCCGCGACTGCTGCGGGGCGAGCCGCTCGCGGACCGCGGTCAGCTCCTCCCGGGCCGCCGCCACCGACCGGGCCTGCTCGCTCGCCGCGGTCGCCGCGGCCCGGCGTACGCCGTCGAGCTGGCGGGCGGCGGCCACGTAGTCGGCCCAGGCCGCCCCGGCCGGGTCCACGTCGACCGTCGGGCCGCCGGACCGGGGCGCAGGCACCGCCGTACCGGTCTCGCTCATGGTGCTACCCCCTCGCCGAACGGGACCAGCACCGTCCCCTGCTCGCCGGGACCGTCCCAGAGCACCGCCCGGCCCGGGCGGGGCCGCCAGAGCACCGGCCGGTCGAAGAGCTGTTCCAGCCGGCCGCCGGGCACGTCGGTGACCACCACGGCGGTGAGCTTGTCCACCTCGCCCTCCGGGCCGAGCAGCCCGGCCAGCGGCGCCACGGTGCGCCACCAGCCGAGCAGGTGCCGGCCGGCCGGCGGCCCCTCCAGCAGCAGCGTGCGCAGCAGCTCGGGCGGCAGTTCGGCGGCGTCCGGCACGTCCAGCCCGAACACCACCAGGTAGCCCGGCTCATCCGCCGCCACCGCCGCCCGCAACCCGGTCACGTCGACGGTCTCCACCCGGTGCCGCCCGGCCAGCTCGGCGGCGAGCACGCCGGCCGGCTCGGCCGACCCGTTGGCCAGCGGGGCGAGCACGAACCGCGCCGCACCGGGGTGCGCCGCCGCGGCGCTGCGGACCGCGGTGACCAGCAGCCGCTCGGCCTCCTCGTCCCGGCCGAGCACGGCCAGGTTCCGGCCGGCGGCCGGCCCGAGCGGCACGGCCACCGTGGAGCGCCGGACGTCCACCGCCCGGCCGAGCAGCGCGGCCGGCGCGTGCGCCCGGCCGGCCAGCGCGGCCCGGTGCCGCGGGTCGTTGGCGAGCAACGGGCGGGCGAACCCGGCGAAGACCACCGGCGGGGCGGCCCCCTCGGGCCGGGCCGACCAGAGCCGGTGCCGCAGATCGGCGAGGACCGCCGGATCGTCGTGCGGGTCCGGGAACCGGATCAGTCGCTCGTGGCCCCGGGTCGCGCCGCGCGGGCCGCCCAACCCGCCGGCGGTGTTCACCACCGCGCTGCCCACCGGCAGACCGGCCGCCGCGTCGTTGGTCGGTTCGAGCACGGCCGAACCGCCGGGCAGCGCCACCCGGACCGGGAACTGGCCGAGCAGCGGGTCGCGCGGGCCGCCGATGCACAGGTCGCCCTCGCCGGCCAGGACCAGGTGGATCCCGTACGACCGGGCGGCGCGGGCCAGCCCGTCCAGCCGGGCCAGCAGGTCGGCGGCGAGCCGGTCCCGCTCGCGCAGCAGCAGCGGGAAGTTGTCGATCACACAGACGATCCGGGGCAGCGACTGGTGCTGGCGCAGCTCGGCGTAGCGCTGCCCGCCGGCCCGCCGGGCTGCCTCCTCCCGGCGACGCAACTCGCCCTCCAGCTCGCCGAGCAGGTCCGCCACATATTCGCGGTCGGCGGCCATCCCGGCGGCCCGGACCTGCGGCACCCAGGACCGGTCCCGCTCGGTCTGGAGGAACTCCACGAAGGACTCGCCGTCGTCGAGGTCGGCCAGGTAGAGGACCAGCTCGTCCGGGCCGTACCGGGCGGCCAGGCCGAAGAGCGCGTCGGTGAGGAACGCCGACCGCCCGGCCTGCGAGCGGCCGCTGACCAGCCAGTGCGGGGTCAGCTCGGTGAAGCCCAGGCCGACCGGCCGCCCGGCGGCGTCCCCGACCGTCGTGGTGAGCCCGTCGACCGAGCTCTCCGCCCAGGGCTCGCCCTCCGGCAGCAGGTCGGTGAGGGCGAGGCGGGAGCCGTCCTCGATCTGCCGGACCAGCCGCCGGCACACCCCGGCGACCAGTTCCTCGGGCGGATCCTCGTCGAGGAAGATCGGGGAGTTCAGCCCGCCCGGCGGCTCCGCTCCGGGACTGCTGAACCCGGCCGCCGGCGGGTCGCCGACCAGCGCGTACGCCGTGCGCACCGCCAGCGGAGTGGCCTGCGGCAGCGGCGCACGGTCGGGCCAGCCGGCCACCACCAGGTGCAGCCCGGCCCGGGGACCCCGGGCGGCCAGCTCGGCGAGCCGGTCGAGATCGGACGGTGCGGCCCCGTCGGGCAGGGCGGCCACCACCAGCAGCAGCGTACGGTCGTGCCCGCGCTGGCGGGCGGTCCCGGCGGCCACCCACTGCTCGGCCTCGGCCAGCACCGCCCGGAGCCCGGGCAGGTCGGTGGCGGGCGGCGGCAGCAGGCCCGCGTCGGCCAGCGCCACGTAGCCGGCGAAGGTGGCGGCCGGGCCGCCGTCGACCGCGCGGGCCAGCAGGGCGCCGGCCGGGCTGGCCGCGAAGAGCCGCAGCAGCAGGGCCCGGAGCAGCCCGGCCACCCGCGGGTCGCCGGCGTCGGCGTCGATGCTCAGATGTCCACTGGAGAGCAGCGGCACCAGCGCGGGGAACCGGGCGTCGTCCAGCGGCGCGGCGGTGCCGACCCGGACGAAGGCGGGTGGGCCGTCCCCGGGCGGGGTCGTCGGCGCCAGTGTCTCCAGCGCGTCACCGGCCCAGCCGGGCGCGGCGAGCGCCGCCGCGGCCCGGAGCCGCTCGGCCAGCTCGTACTGCCGGTGGTGGTCGGCGGGCGCGGGGCGGATCTCGTCGAGGATCCCGGCCGCCGCGGTCGCGGTGGCCTCGGCCCTGCGGTGCAGCGCGGCGGCCCGGCCGGCGCGGGCCTTCGGACTCGCCACCCGTCCACCTCTCTTTCCGAGGCCGACACTCCTCCCCGGCTGTGACGGTATCCCAGCCGGGGGCCGACCTCCGGGATGTCGGTCGGCGCGGTGCCCGGCTCGGCGGTGAGCAGCCTCACCCGCCGGCCCGCCAACCGGACCGTGCGGCGGTTCGCCACTATCCGCCAGTTCTGAGGCATTGGGTACGCGCCGCGCAGCCGATAGCCTCAGGAGGTGGAATCAGTGCAGCCCCCCGCCGGTTCCCAGGTCTCCCGCGTACCGGCGCAGCGGACCCCGCCCGAGCAGTTGGCGCCGCCCGCGCCCGCCCCGGCGCCGGTCCGCCCGAAGCGGCGGCTGCGCACCGTCCTCGCCGTGGTCGCCGGGGTGCTGGCGCTGGTCTGTGCCGGCGGAGCCGTCGTCGGCTTCGTGCTGTACGACCGCGCTACCGCGCCCGACCGCAGCGCCCCGGACGTGGTGGTGGACAACTACCTCCGGGCGCTACTGGTGGACCGCAACGACACCAAGGCGCAGGAGTTCGCCTGTCCGGACCGAACGGACGTCGGCGACCTTCGCGCACTTCGTGACGATCTAGTTGCGCGGGAGAAGAGATTCGACACGGCGATCTCGGTGAGCTGGGGCGCGCTCAACGCCAAGCAGTCCGGTGATGTGGCCGTGGTCGAGGTTGATCTCATCATCTCGGCCCACGTCGACGGGATCTCGCAGAGCGATCGGCAGGGCTGGCGGTTCGAGACGCGGCGGAGCGACGGCTGGGGAGTCTGCGCGGCCGAGCGCACCGGGTGAGGCCGGTCCTACTCCAGCCACAGCAGGTGCACCGGCACCTCCAATGTGGTCGGCGCCTGGCCGCGCCAGGCCCAGCGGTACCACTCCAGCTCCGGGGTCACCCGGACGCAGATGTCCCCGTCGGCGCCCGAGTAGGTCTCGGTGACCGCGCGCAGGTCACGCTGCTCCGTCGCCCCGGTTACGTGCACCACGCGCCGATCGGTGACCGAGTCGGCCTCGAAGACCGGGGTGGGCGGGCGCCGGGTGGGCGCGTCGAGCGAGACGAGCCGAATGCCCGACTCGGTCGGGCCGGCACTCGCCCGCCGCTCACCGATCGTCTCCACCCAGACCCGCTCCACCGGCACCAGCGGCGCGAAGACCTCCACCTGCTCGGACTCGGCGCGGTACCACTCGTGCTCCGGGATGACCGGCACGTAGGTCCGGCTGCCCTGCACCACCCGCTCGTCGGCGCGCAGGTCACCGCGCCAACCGAGGCCCGGCAGGCCGACCAGCACGCGCCGGCCGCGCAGCTCGATCCGGCCGGTGGCCGGGACGATCTCGACGGGGCGGGGTGGCAGCGGAGCCCAGTCGGGCTGGTCCGCGAAGGGGTCGGGTAGCGGGTTGTTCATGGGCCGGTACGCCTCACGCGGTCCCGTCCACCGGAGCGCCCCGCTCGCGCATGAACGGCACCGGGTTGATCGCGCCCCGGCTGGAGCGGTCGCCGTCCACGTGCACCTCGAAGTGCAGGTGCGGACCGGAGGAGTTGCCGCTGGTGCCGGAGAGGCCGATCTCCTCGCCCGCCTCCACGAGCTGGCCCGGCACCACCCGGGGCCGCTCGATCATGTGGCAGTAGCGGGTGATGTAGCCGCCGGCGTGCAGGATGTCGACGAACCAGCCGCAGCCGCCCTTGCCCGGCCAGCCGTCCCGGTTACAGTCCCGCCGCCCCGAGCGGTCGGGGTCGCAGCGGGCCACCAGCACCCGGCCCGCCGAGGCGGCGTGGATCGGGGTGCGCTTTTCCGCGTCGAGGTCGACCCCGTTGTGGCTGGGACGCTCCGCGGTGCGGAAGCCGGAGACCACGCCCCCGGGCAGCGGCGCGGTCCAACCGGAGGCGGCGATCCGGGCCCCGGCGGCGGCGTCGCAGACCGCCTTGCCGGCGATCTCGACGGTCCGGGCGGCCCCGCCGGCCAGCGCGTCCACGATCCGGCCGGCCAGGTCCTCGTGCTTGGCGTAGGCGTCCGGGAAGGCACTGACCTGCACCCGCTGCGCCACCACGGTCAGCGGCCGCTGCTGCCAGTTCCGCACCTTGATCATCTTCTCGTAGAACTTCCGGGCCGCGTACGCGGGCGTCATCCGCTGCTGGACGCTGCCCCACCCGGGTCGCTGCTGGAACAGGCCGAGCGAGTCGTGGTCGGCGCCGACGCCCTCGTGCGGCAGGGCCAGCGACGCGCGCACGCTGCTGTTGGCGAGGTTGCGCAGCCCGGACTCCTGCATCGCGGTGGCCAGCGCGATCACCCAGCCGCGGGCGGGCACCTTCATGTCCTGCCCGACCTTGATGATGACGGCGGCGTTGCGGAGCTGGCCGTCACCGTACTCGGTGAAGCGCGGCATGTCCCCGGTGAGATTCACCTGGTAGGCCGGGTCGCAGGCCAGGCCGGCGAGCACGCCGTCCTTCTGGTCGCCGCCCAGTTCGGTGAGGAGGAAGGCGCCCGCGCCGCCGACGCAGCAGAGCAGGGTGAGCACCGTGGTGACCGCGGTGACCAGCACGCCGACCCGCAGCTTGCGGCGGACCGGCGCGGTGCCACCGGACGCGGCGCTCACGGCCGCTCCCAGTCGACCGCGTCCACCAGCCACGACCCGTCCGGGGCCACCAGTTCGAGCCGGAGCCGGCCGTCGTCGAGCGGGACCAGCGCCTCCACGAAGGACTCGGTGCGGGGCCGGAGGGTCACCGCGCCGGTCATCCGGCGGGCCGGCACGGTCTCCGGGTCGGCACCGGTCATCTTCTCGATGAGCGCGGGCGTGGAGAGCGGCCGCAGCCGGGCCTGCCAGGCCTCGCCGCTGCTGCCCGGGCCGGTCAGCCAGGCGGTGGTGAACCGGCTCGCGGTCTGCTCGGGGGTGGCCTCGCCCGGTCGGGTCTTCGGGGAGACCGCCGCCGGCGGGCTCGCCAGCACCCCGTCGTCACCGGCATGCGGGTCCACGGTGCTGATCGGTTGGCTCGGGCGGGTGCTCAGGCCGGTGGTCGTGTCGACCGGACCGGAGACCAGCCGGGCCGCGCCGATCACGCCGAAGACCAGGACGGCGATCACCAGCGCCACGCCGAGCCGGGACCGGAGTACCCGGGTGACCAGGAATTCCAGCGCCCGCCGCACCGGGCTCACCGCGCCTCGGAGCGGACCCGCGGCGTCGGCTTCGGCGCCGGGGTGCGGTCGGCCGAGTCCGGCCGGTAGACGGCGAAGGAGGGTGCCTCCTCGGGCACGTCGGGCCCGGTCCAGCCCGCCGGCTGGCGGCGGGGCCGGGGCGCGGCGCCGCGGCGCCCGGACCGGGACTCGGTCGCCTCCTCGGGGCGCCCCCGCCCGTCGGGCCGGTCCCGTTCGATCGCCGTGACGGTGTGCGCCGGGTCCTCGTGCCGGGCCTCCGGCCGGAGGCTGCGCTGGTCGGCCGGCACGCCGCGCCGCCGCCCCATCGCCGGCTCGGCGGTGCCGCCCGGCTCGGCCACGTCGAGACGGGCCGCGATGCGCATGTCCCGGAAGAACCGCCGGTGCCAGGAGCCGGCCGAGCTGACCGCCTCGCTGCTGTCCTTGCCGCCGAGCTGGGTGATCCGCCGGTAGGGGCGGAGCAGCAGCCAGCCCACCACACCGCAGAGCCAGACCAGGACCACCTGGAGCCAGCCGGGGAGAGTGGGAGTGTTCATGATCAGATCCACCGCGAACAGGTAGATGGCCGCGCCGGTGCCGAAGATGGCGATGTTGAAGACCGCGGCGACCACCGCGTTCGCCAGCCGCCGGAGCCCGGCGCTGGCCGGGCGCATCAGCCCGACCGTGCCCAGGATCGGCGCGGCGATCACCGCCCAGCGGAAGATCAGGAAGCCGAGCAGCACCAGCAGTGAGGCGGTCAGGTCGAACATCGCGAAGAGCAGAGAGGCCAGCACGGCGATGAAACCGGCCCCGATCCGGTCCATGTCCCGGACGCCCTGGAGGTACTCGTAAGCCTCCGGATCCTCCGACTTGATCTGCTCGGCCACCCGGGCCCACTGCTGCTGCTTGGCCTTGATGGTGGCCTCGCGCGTCGCCGGGTTCTGCCGGAGCTTCTCCGCCTCCTCCCAGGAGAGGGACTTGGCGTCGTAGAGCGCCGGGCCGTACTTCTTGGCGGTCTCACTGTCGGCCGAGCCGAGGACGCCGCGCAGCCAGTTCCGGTAAAGCATGGTTTCGGTCGCGGTGTCGCTGGCACGGACCGCGGGCGGGCGCTTGTCGACACAGGCGTCCCGGTTCGGCAGGGCGCACTTGTCCGGGGGAATGTCCCTGGACGCCGGACCGACGGCGTCGTGCACCACGCCGAGGGTGGTGATCAGGGTGTTGTCGGCGATATTCGCCGACTTGACCGGCCAGGCGGCCAGGGCGGTCACCGCCACCATCACCAGAATCGCCCAGCCGGCCGTGGTCATGGCGTTGCTCATGTCCGACTGGCGCGACCGCCAGAGCAGGTAGAGGCCGACCACGCAGATGGTGATGATGCCGAAGACGCTGAACACCTTCTGGTAGACGGCCTTGGTGGCCTGCTCGACCAGCGGGTCGGCCCAGCGCCACATCGTCCGCGGGTCCCAGGCGCGCTCGCGCAGCGCGTTCGAGGCGCCGATGATCGCGTTGGCGAACATGAACTCGCCGTTCGCGACCATGGTCGTGAAGCGGTAGTCCGGATGCAGGACCGAGGACGCGCAGCCGCCGTCGACGTCGTACGTGGTGTAGCTGTACCCGGCGTACCCGTAGTCGCTGTAGAGGCCCTTGGGGCCGGGCTGCTTGGCGGAGGCGGGGCGGGAGGCGAACCAGCCGGCCAGGCCGGAGTCCGGCGCGGCGGGCACGGGCGCGTTGCGGCACTCGACCTGGTCCTCGCTGACCGCCTTGAGCTTGGCGACGCAGGCGCGGAAGTCGGCCTGCCACTCCTTGGTGCTGCACAGCTCGGCCCGGGCCTGGGCGGCCGGCACGGCGGCGTACGCGGGTGTCGCCCCGACCAGCGGCCAGGCGATGGTGGCCCCGGCCAGTACGCCGAGCGCGAGGAGGAGCGCCGCGATCCGTGCCCGGGCCCTCGCCATGTCACGCCTCCAGATCAGCCAGGACGGTCGGTAGCTGCCCGGCGGCCTGGGCGACCGCGGCGGGGGTGGTGTCCAGGTGCTCCAGCAGCCCGTCGACGTACGACACGTCGACCCGGACCTTCTGCACGCGCCCGTCGACGTCGCGCATGACGAACTCGCGGAAGCCGAGCCGGGCGGCCGAGCCGCTGTCGGCCTGGGACAGCGAGGCGAGGGTGGCCTCGTAACCGTCGTTGACCGGCACGCGGAGCAGCCGCAGCGCCTCGGAGGCGATCTCGGTGTCCTCGGCGATCCGGCCCACGAAGACGGTGGAGACCAGGTTCTGCACGTCGAGACCGAGGATGTCCTTCGGGTTCTGCGAGGCGACCAGCGCGGCCAGGTTCCACTTGCGGGAGTCGCGGGCGAGGCGGACCAGGAACGACCGGCCGGAGCGCCAGCCCTCCATGAAGTGCGCCTCGTCCAGGCCGACCAGCTTTCGGGAGGACATCGAGCCGCCGTAGCAGCGGCGGACGGCGAGCCGGTGCGCGGTGTGCAGCATCGGCAGGGCCAGCGCCTCCTCGGCCGACCAGTACTCGCGCTCGATCTTGAGGTCGGGCAGCCGGAGCCCGGCCATGGTGATCACGGTGAGCGCCGCGTCGGCGCCGAGCAGCCCCTCCGGCGGCCGGCCGAAGAAGAGCATGGCCAGCGGCATCTCGGCGGTGTCGAGGAGCAGGTTGGCCAGCTCGCGGCCGGCGTCGTCGTCCAGCCCCTGGAGGCAGGCGACCACGTCGTCCAGGGTGGAGGTCTCCTCGGCCGGCACCTGGCGTACGGCGTGCCGGAACAGGGTCGCGGTGGACGCCTCCCGGGCCACCTGCGGCGGCACCAGCATCATGCAGATGTCCTGCACCAGCATCCGGCGCTCGGCGCGTGCGTTGGAGACCGCGATCTCGAACTCCCGGTCGCCGGGCGCCCCGGCGCCGAACTCGCTGCGCAGCGGGGTCGGGATCAGCGCGTACGGGGCCAGGGTGCCCTGCTCCGAGCCGGTCAGGTTGAGCACCCGCGAGTACGGCTTCAGCTCGGGCATGGCGCAGAGCCGGGCCAGCGGGCCGGACGGGTCGAGCAGGGTCACCTGCACGCCGCGCCGGGCGGACAGGTAGCCGAGCGCGCCGAGCAGGGTGGACTTGCCACCGCCCGGCTCGGCGACGAAGACGGCGAGGCCGGAGCGCTCGCGTACCTCCATCGGGAAGTGCAGGTCGAGGAAGACCGGGCGCCGGCAGGTGCCCGCGGTGCGGCCGATCAAGTCACCGCGCCGGTCGCCGACCGTGGAGGCGGCCTGCGGCAACGCGGCGGCGAGCAGGTTGACCGGCATCCGCCGGACGTAGCCGGTGTTGGCGATCGGCTCGCCCGGGATGAACTCGCGGGCCAGCCAGTCCTGGTTCTTCGGGTGCTGGAGCGAGATGCGCAGCTCCCGCGAGTAGAGCTGGATGAGCCGGCGGGCCCGTTCCAGGCACTCCTCGCGGGTCCGGCCGCCGACCGCGATCCGGTGCCAGCCGTGCGCGCGGGCCGAGTCCACGGGCAGGCCCGTGGTCATCTCGTCGCCGATCACCAGCGCCCGCTTGGCCAGGCGCTCCAGCTCGGGCGGGGCGTCGATGCCGTGCTCGGCGTAATCGAGCTGCTGGGAGCGGATCATCCGGAGCCGGTGTTCGAGGTTCCGGAAGGAGTCGCCGGGACCGAGGATGTCGACCCGGGTGGAGAGCTCCATCGGCCACGGCAGCCGCTCGTGGAAGTGCAGCCAGGGCTCGTGCCGCTCGGGGATCTCCAGTGGTTCCATCCGGCCGACCGCGAGCACGGCGACGTGCCGCTCCTCGCCGGTCATCCGGTTGACCAGCTTGACCGTGGAGCCGTACGGGGTGCGGTAGCGCTCGACCTGCTCGGTGAGGGCCAGCAGGTCGCCGCGTTCCCACCGGCCGTTGGTGATCGGGGAGAGCACGCCGGGCGGTGCCATGCAGAGCGCCACCGAGCGGTAGAGCAGCCACTCCAGTTCCTGCGCGGTGACCCGGCGGCCGCGCATGCCGAACGCGCCGAGCACCTCGTCGAACTGCTCGACGGTGCGGCCCAGCCGGCGCCGCTCGCCGTCGGCGGTGCCCCGGCCGAAGGTGCGCAGCAGGCGCTCGGTGAGCGAGTCGCCGAGCGACCGGCGGGCGAAGGTGACGCCGAGGTAGGTCTGCCCCTCGGCGTGGTTGACGGCCATGAGGTGCCGCTGCGCGGCGACCAGGTGGTCGGCCCAGCCGGTGGTGCCGGGCACGTCGGGCAGTGGGGCGGCGGTGTGCGCGTCGATGGCGCGGGCCCACTCGTCGGCCGGGAAGGGCCGGGTGGTGCGGCGCAGGTGCAGCCGGAAGCCGGCCAGGCCGGCGTACTGCTCGGAGATCGCGGAGAGCAGCGCCTCGCGCTCGGCGTCGGGGCGGAAGGCCCAGCGCACCTCGGGCAGCCAGTACCAGGCGGTGACCGTGTTGGGGGTGAAGGTGAGGTGGCCGGCGATCTCGGTGATGGCCAGCTCGACCGCGGGGTCGCGGTCACTGAACTTGATCTTCGGGGCCCGGACCGGCTTGGCGGGCCTGCCGCTGCGCTCCGGGGACCGCTGCCGGGGCGGTGCCACCTCGCGGCTGGGCGGCGGGGCCACCTCGCGGGTCGCCGCGGCCGCCACCTCGCGCCCGTTCGGCCGGGCCGGCTCGGCCCGCCGCCGGTCGGCCCGGCGGCCGGGGCGCTCGACCGGAGCCTCGGGCTCGGTCGGGTCCGGCTCCACGGTGGACCGGAGCGCCGGGAGCCGGTCGCCGACCTGGTGCGGCACCCGGGTACGGGTGGCCGGCGCCGGTTCGAGGGCGGGCCGCTCCGGCGGTGCGGGGGCGGCGTACGTCGCCGGGCGGGCGGCCTCGGGCGCCTCGCGCGGCCGGCCCACCGGACGGACGCCCGGCAGGTTCTCCCGGAGTCGGGCGGCCGGCGGCTCGTCCTCGGGCAGGGCTGGCGGCAGGGCCGGCTCCACCGGCTCGACCGGAGCGGCGTGCTGGTGCGGGATCGGCGGGGCCGGCTCTGCCGGAGCGGAGTGCTGGTGCGGGATGGGCAGCGCCTCCCGGCCGACGCCACGCCGGGGCGGCGCCACCACCGGTTCCACCGGGGCCGGCGAACCGGCGGGCGGGATCGCCGGCCGGCGGGCCCGGGGCTGCGCGCCACCGAAGAGGTCGAGGAAGGGGGAGTCGATGTCACCGCTGTCGGCGACCACCGGTTCCCGCTGCTCGGCGCCGCGCGGGGCCAGCGGCCGGGGCGGCTGGAAGACCCCGACGCGACCGTGGTGCGGGCTGGTCACCAGGGCCGGGTCGAGGGCGGCCTCGTCCAGCTCCTCGTCCGGTGGGTAGTCGAACGATCGCGCACGGTTACCGTAGGGCCCGGCCGGACGTCCGGCCGGGGAACCCGGCGTGGAAGAGCGACTCATGCGACCGCCTCACCCGCGTCGTTCGTCTGCGCCGTCGGCGTACGCCCGGTCATGCCAGTTCCTCCCGGATCCTGATCCGGCTCGCGACGAGGCGCGGGTCGCGCAGCTCGGCGGCCGGCTCCCGGGTGCGTCGCCAGTCGGTCAGCGCGGTCCGGATGACCATGCGCGCCGGCCGGTCCGGGTCGACGTACCGGAAGATGAACGAGGTCGTCACGATGGCGAGCGAGATCTCCCAGGCGGGAAAGAGCTCGACCTGGAGCGTGAACAACCAGTGGATGAACATGTAGAGGGGTACGAGCAGCATGAACAGGCCGTACTGGGCGTACGGCAGGTGGACGGGAAGGGTGTACCCGGGCGGCCCCAGGTAGACGAGGCGTGCCCGGTAGATGTCGTCGTCGGTGCGCAGCCGCATCGTCGCCCAACGCCTATTCGAAGATCAGGTTGATCAGGTAGTCGCCGACGAAGAACAGCGTGGCGGCGCCGGCGATGAAGGCCAGCCCGATGATCGCGATGGCCGAGCTGGTCAGCACCTTGGAGATCTCGCCCCGGCTGGCCCGGCCGATGAAGATCACGCCGAGCACCGCCAGCAGGATCGGGGCGATCTTGCTGGCGAAGAAGGAGACGACATTGTTGGTGTCGATGCCCTTGGGAGCCGGCTCGGCGAGTGGAGTCGACGCCAAGGTGTGGAGCGCGTGGTCGACGGCGGCGGACGCCGTCCCCATGAGCTCGATGGCGATCACTGGAAAACCTCCCCAAGGTCGCGGCCGGCGGCGCCGCGGTGGTGCACGTGGGCAAAGCCTGGCGGGATGGTGCTCGTACCACACAGCGTCGACGACGCTGGGTTCGTCACCCACCACGGAGGGTGGTGAGTATTGGGGGGATTGGTCCCGCTTCGGCCCTCCCTCCAGGCTTCGCCATCTCAATGCTGGGCAATTCCAAAGCGTACGGCCCGGTTACCTTTGCGACAACCCGCGAAGAGTCGACCCGGAACGGACCTGACGACCGATCGTACACCTGTTCCAATCCGCACGTCAGAGGCGTCGTCCGCCGGGGTCGCCCGGGCCGCCGGACGCCCTGCTGGTGACCGGTACTGTCGGGGCCGTGACCGATCTGGTACGGGCGGAGACCCCGGTGGTGATGGGCGTCCTCAACGTCACGCCCGACTCCTTCTCCGACGGCGGCAGATACGCCGACCTCGACGCCGCCGTCGCACACGGAGTGCGACTGCGCGCGGCCGGCGCCGACCTGGTCGACGTGGGCGGCGAGTCCACCCGGCCGGGCGCCGACCGGGTCGACGCGGAGACCGAGACCGCCCGGGTGCTGCCGGTGATCCGCGAGCTGAGCGCCGCCGGCATCCCGGTCAGCATCGACACCAGCCGGGCCCGGGTGGCCGAGGCCGTCCTCGCCGCCGGTGCCGATGTGGTCAACGACGTCTCCGGTGGCCTCGCCGACCCGGACATGGCCCGGGTGGTCCGCGACGCCGGCTGCCCCTGGGTGCTCATGCACTGGCGGGGCCACTCGCGCGAGATGCGGGACCTGGCCCGCTACACCGACGTGGTTGCCGACGTGCGGGCCGAGCTGAGCCGGCGGGTCGATGAGGCGCTGGCCGCCGGGGTGGCCGCCGACCGGATCATCGTCGACCCGGGGCTG
Source organism: Micromonospora sp. Utrum1 (assembly GCF_057197805.1). NCBI lineage: Bacteria > Bacillati > Actinomycetota > Actinomycetes > Micromonosporales > Micromonosporaceae > Micromonospora > Micromonospora sp. Utrum1. Next base: position 7,275,358 of record NZ_CM170071.1, on the reverse strand, counting down.
GGCTTCGCGAAGACCGCCGCGCACAACTGGGAGCTCAGCGCCCGCCTGCCCGAGTTGGTCGACCTCGGCTTCCCGGTGCTGTTCGGGGCGAGCCGCAAGTCCTACCTGGGCCGGCTGCTCGCCGACGCGGACGGCAACCCCCGCCCCACCGCCGAACGGGAGGCGGCCACCGTCGCCACCAGCGTCCTCGCCGTGGCGGCCGGCGCCTGGGGGGTACGCGTGCACGACGTCCAGGGCACCGCCGACGCGCTCGCCGTCTGGCGGGCGACCGGCCGCCCGCGCCTGGCCCGGCCCACGGGAGACGAGGGAAACCGATGAGCGCAGGGAACGAGCTTGCGAGTCCCGCGGTCGCGAATGAAAGGGGGGCTCTGATGAGCGACCGGATCGAGCTGACCGGCCTGCGCGCGCACGGCCGGCACGGCGTCTACGACTTCGAACGCGCCCAGGGGCAGGAGTTCGTGGTCGACGCGGTGCTCGAACTCGACCTGGCCCCGGCCGCCGAGTCGGACGAGGTGACCGACACCGTGCACTACGGCGAGCTGGCCGAGAAGCTGGTCGCCGTGGTCACCGGCGAGCCGGTCAACCTGATCGAGACGCTCGCCGACCGGCTGCTCGCCGTCTGCCTGGCCGAGCCGCTGGTCGCCGCCGCGACGGTCACCGTGCACAAGCCGGAGGCCCCGATCCCGCACGCCTTCCGGGACGTGGCGGTGACGATGCGGCGTACCCGATGACCCGGGCCGTGCTGTCGATCGGCAGCAACCTGGGCGACCGCCTCGCCCACCTGCGCGCCGCGGTCGCCTCGTTCGGCGACGCCGTGCTGGTCGTCTCCGGTGTCTACGAGACTCCACCGTGGGGGGACGCCGACCAGCCCGCGTACCTCAACGCGGCGCTGCTGGTCGGGGACCCGGCGGCGACCCCGCGCGACTGGCTGGCGCGGGCCCGGGCCGCCGAGGCGGCGGCCGGTCGCACCCGCGACCCGGAGCGGCGGTTCGGGCCGCGCACCCTCGACGTGGACGTGATCGCGGTCTGGGACGCCGCCGGGGAGCCGGTGCTCAGCGCGGACCCGGAGCTGACTTTGCCGCATCCCCGGGCCCACCTGCGCGCCTTCGTGCTGCGGCCGTGGATCGACATCGAGCCGCACGGCCGGCTGCCCGGGCACGGCTGGCTGACCGACCTGCTCAACGCCGAGCCACTCGCCTCCGACGCGCTGGAACTCAGTCCGCGCCCCGATCTGGCGTTAGAGTCGGACACATGACCCTGTGGAGCCGGACGGCATGAGCCAGGCGCAGTCCCCGCGCGACCCCCACCGTTTCCGGATGGGTCCGACCCGGATCTCCACGCTGGTGGTGGCCGCCCTGGCCGCCGCCGCGCTGGCCTGGCTGCTGATCAGCACCTTCTACTACGAGATGGCCCCCGACCTGCCCTGGCTGCCGGTGGTCACGCTGGCCGGCCTGGCCGTGCTCGAGGCGTACGCGGCGGTCAACACCCGAGGGCGGATCGAGCGCCGCCCCGGGCGGGACCCGGTGAACGCGCTGCTGGTCGCCCGGTTCGTGGTGCTGGCCAAGGCGTCCGCCCTGGCCGGGGCCATCTTCGCCGGCTTCTACGCCGGGCTGACCGCCTGGCTCTTCGTGGAGCGGACCAACGCCGCCATGAGCGACCGGCCGGCCGGCGGGGCCGGCCTGCTCGCCTCGCTCGCCCTGGTCGCGGCGGCGCTCTGGCTGGAGCGGTCCTGCCGGGTGCCCGAGCAGGAGGACGACGAGGATCGCGAGCCCGGCGACCGGGAGACTCCGCGCGGCCGGCTCTGATCAGGGGTTCCCAGCACCTCCCCCCGCAGGTACCGTGCCTGGCGACCGGAGAGCAACGGCCGCCGCCGGTCCGCCCGAGCGTCGGACCGCACCGCCGGCCATGTGGGAGGCGCGGGCCATGGGGTACGACGAGACGGGCCGGAACGCGCCGGCGGAGGCGTCGTCCGGCGTGCCCGCGACGGTGTTGGAGAACGTCTTCGACGACCCCTCCCACGGCGAGCCCGGCCGGGACCGGATCGCCGTGCACGTGGTCTGGGAGTTCCTGCTGCTGGCCGGGCTGATCGCGGTGACCTGGCTGCTCTGGCGCGAAAACGCCGACGCGCTGCGCGGCGGCGCGCTGAAGACGCTGCTGGTCGACGTGGCCGGCCTCGGGCTGCTCACCCTGGCCGCCGGGCTCAGTCTGCGGGCCGCCGCGGTCAACCTGACGATCGGCCCGGTCGCCGTGGCCGCCGCGCTGCACTTCGCCGAGCAGGGCGACCGCGGGATACGGGAGGCGCTGCTCCCGGCGCTGGTGGTGGCGGCGCTCGGCGGGCTGGCGCTGGCAGTGGCCGTGGTGCTGCTGCACGTGCCTGCCTGGGCGGCCAGCCTGGCCGGCGCGGCCGGCGTCATCGTGTACATCGAGCGGCGGACCACCCCGATCGTGGTCCAGGGCGGCTACGACCCCCGACGCACTGCCCTCTACCTCTTCCTCGGCTTCGCCGCGGTGGCCGTCCTCGGCGGGCTCTTCGGTGCGATCAAACCGGTCCGCCGGCTGGTCGGGCGATTCCGGCCGGTCGCCGACCCGGCCCGACGGCGGGGCGCCGTGGCCGCCACGGTGACCGCGCTGGCGCTGATCGGCTCGACCGTCCTGGCGGTGCTCGGCGGGGTGCTCATCGCGGCGAACGGGGACGGGCCGGTGGCGCCCGTCACCGGGCTCGACTGGTCGGTGCTGGCGATCGGCGCGGTGATGCTCGGCGGCACCAGCGCGTACGGCCGCCGGGGCGGGATCTTCGGCTCCCTGTTGGCGGTCTGCACGGTGGAGGTCTTCCTGGCCTGGGCCGTGGCGCAGGACTGGGAGATCAGCCGGTGGGCGGTCGGCGGGGCCACGCTCGGCGCCGGGCTGCTGGTCACCCGGCTGGTCGAGACGTTAGGCCGGCCGCGACCGGCGCCGCCGGGGGCGGTTCCGACCGGGCCGAGCGGCGACGGCACGATCAGCACCGGCTGGGCGCTGACCCCGCCACCGGAGCCGGCCGACGCCTGGCCGTCGGTGCTGCCGGTCCGCACCACCGACACCGTCGACTCGTGGGAGTCGCCGCGCTGGGAGAGCGAACCGCGGCGCTGGGACGCCGGGGACCGCTGACCCGGGCCCGACCGGCCTCGGCGTCGCGTCCGGCGGGTCCGGAGCTGATCTCGCCGGTTAGGCTCGGCGGCATGACGCACACTCCTGCCCCCGGCGGCCGCACCTTCGACGAGCTGGACAAGCTCTCCACCGAGGAACTGCGCGAGCAGGCGTTCCACCTGGCCCGGGAGCGTCGCGACGTCGAGTTCTTCTGGTCGGTGCTGCGGCACATGCCCAACGCGGACGAGGCCTCGGTCCTGGACGGCGCCCCCAACTCGGTCGGGCCGATCATCGACGAGGCCAACGCCCTGTGGCGGGAGATGACCGGGCACGGCTACGAGGAGTCCGCGCCGCTGCTGCGGGCCGCCTTCATCGACTACCTGCTGAAGCACTAGGCGATGACCACCCGCCGACCCTCGGCGGTTTCACGGGTACGCAGGTTTGCCCGGCGCGGTGGGCCGGGAACTGACCGCTCCATGGCCCTCACCAACCGCCCCCGCACCATCAGCGCGTACGGCACGGCCGCCGGCACCGGCACCCTCGCCGTGCTCCTGCTCGTGGCGGTCTGCGGCAGCCCGACGTACGTGGGCTGGGTGCAGGGCCACACCGACCCGACCGGGGCCGGCGGCTGGTTCCTCCGGCTGCTGGCCTGGCCGGCCTGGCGACTGCACGCCGACGACCCGTCGCAGGGCGTGCTCGCCACCAACCTGCGGGCGATCCTGCTGATCGTGCTGGCCGCGGCGCTGCTCTACGTGCTGCCCGGCCCACAGGTGGCCCGGGTGGAGAGCTCCGCCAGCCAGTTCTTCTCCGGCTGGGGGGCCTACGCCCTGGCCGCCGGCTGCACGGCCCTGCTGGCCACCCTCCTCGGGCCGCACGGCTCGCTCTTCGCCGCCTTCCAGGCCGCCAGCACCGGAGTCACCTACGGCTTCTTCGCCGGCTGGATCGTCGGCCTGGCCAGCCTCGGCGGCCGAGCCTGATCGCTGGATCGTCGGCCTGGCCAGTCCGGTCCGCCCGGCGCGGCCGAGCCTGACCGCTGGATCGTCGGCCTGGCCAGGCCGGTCCGCCCGGCGCGGCCGAGCCTGACCGCCTGAGCGGTCAGTCTAGCACGCCGAGACCCAGCACCCGGGCCCGGGTGAGCAGTCCCACCGGCCGGCCGTCCTCGGTGACCACCGCCTGCTCGGCGCCGGAGGTGAGCAGCCCGCCCAGCGCGTCGTACGCCGAGCCGCCCAGCGGCACGGTCGGCAGGCCGGCCCCGCCGTCGGCCGGGAGCGGGTCGAGCACCTCACGGGTCAGCGGGGTGACCGCGAGCCGGCGGATGCCGCGGTCGGCTCCGACGAACTCGCGGACGAACGGCGAGGCGGGCGACCCGAGCAGGGCGGCCGGGGTGTCGTACTGCTCCAGCCGGCCGCTCTGGGAGAGCACCGCGATCCGGTCGCCCAGCCGGACCGCCTCGTCGAGGTCGTGGGTGACCAGCACGATGGTCTTGCGGACCTCGGCCTGCAGCCGGAGGAACTCCTCCTGGAGCCGGGTCCGGACGATCGGGTCGACGGCCGAGAACGGCTCGTCCATCAGCAGCACCACCGGGTCGGCGGCGAGCGCGCGGGCCACCCCGACCCGCTGCCGCTGCCCGCCGGAGAGCTCGTGCGGGTAGCGGCGGCCGAACTGCCCCGGGTCGAGGCCGACCAGCTCCAGCAGCTCGTCCACCCGGGCGCGGGTCCGCTCCCGGGGCCAGCCGAGCAGCCCGGGCACGGTGGCCACGTTGGCGGCGACGGTCTGGTGCGGGAAGAGGCCGACGTTCTGGATCACGTAGCCGATCCGGCGACGCAGCGTGACCGGGTCGACCTGGGTGACGTCGTCGTCGCCGAGCAGGATTTGCCCGCCGGTGGGCTCGATCAGCCGGTTGATCATCCGCAGCACGGTCGACTTGCCGCAGCCGGACGGGCCGATCAGCACGACGAGCTCGCCGGCCTTGACCTCCAGGCTCAGCTCCCGCACCGCCTCCGTGCCGTCCGGGTAGCGCTTGCGGATGCGCTCCAGCGTGATCGAGGCCGCGCCCTGTCCGGCGCCCGGGGTAACGTCCACGTGTGTCCCTCCACCTGAGCTACCGGGCCGCGCCGGGTAACCCATGGTTCTCCTGGCAGTACGTGCGGGACAACTCTGACACGATCCTGGCGGCGCTGCGTGAGCACACCTGGCTGACCGCCCGGGCGGTGCTGATCGCGGCGCTGGTGGCGCTGCCGCTCGCGGTGGCCGCCTACTGGTTCCGCTCGCTGGCCGCGCCGATCCTGGCGCTGACCGGGGTGCTCTACACCATCCCGTCGCTGGCGCTGTTCGCCTTCCTCGCGCCGTACCTGGGCATCGGCGCGATCACCGTGCTCACCGTGGTGGCGCTCTACGCGCTGCTGGTCATCGTGCGCAACGTGCTGGCCGGGCTGAACCAGGTGCCGCCCGAGGTGCGGGAGGCCGCCGAGGGCATGGGATACGGCCGCTGGGGCCGGCTGTTCCGGATCGAGCTGCCGCTGGCGCTGCCCGGCATCCTCACCGGCTTACGCCTGGCCACGGTCTCCACGGTGGCGCTGGTCACAGTGGGGGTGGTGGTCGGCCGCGGCGGCCTCGGCCAGCTGATCTTCGCCGGCTTCCAGAACAACTTCTACAAGGCGCAGATCATGACCGGCACCGTGCTCTGCGTGCTGCTGGCGCTGGTGCTCGACCTGGTCCTGGCCGGCGTCGGCCGGTTGCTCACCCCCTGGCTGCGAGGGCGGAGCTCATGAACCCGGTGCAGCAGGCGGTCGTCTGGCTGAACGACCCGCTGAACTGGACCAACCCGGGCGGCGTCCTGGACCGGCTGGGCGAGCATCTGAGCATGTCGGCGCTGGCGGTGCTGCTCGGCTGCCTGGTGGCCTGGCCGATCGGGCTCTGGCTCGGCCACACCGGCCGGGGCGGTGGCCTGGTGCTGCTGGTGTCCAACGTCACTCTCGCCATCCCGACCCTGGCCCTGCTGACCATCCTGCCGCTGACCTTCCTCGGCTTCGGCCGGCCGGCGGTGGTGGTCGCGCTCGCGGTCTTCGCGGTGCCGCCGCTGCTGGCCAACGCGTACACCGGGGTGCGGCAGGCCGACCCGGAGGCCCGGGACGCGGCGCGCGGGATGGGGCTCTCCGGCGGGCAGGTGCTGCGCCGGGTGGAGTTGCCGCTCGCGGTGCCCTACCTGGCGGCCGGGTTCCGCACCGCCGCCGTCCAGGTGGTGGCCACCGCGGCGCTGGCCTCGTTCGTCAACGGCGGCGGGCTCGGGCAGATCATCCGGGCCGGTTTCGGACTGGACATCGCGGCCGGCGGCGGCCAGATCGTCGCCGGCGGCGTGCTGGTGGGCGGGCTGGCGCTGCTCGTCGAGGGGGTGCTGGCGGTGGTCGAGCGCCTGGTCACGCCGCGCCCGCTGCGCCGGGTCCGGCGGGCGGTGAACCGCCGCGCGGCCGACGCCACCGCCGGCGCCTGAGTCCCCCGGGATGACGATCCGGTGACGAATCCGGCTCAGAATTTGTCGGTGCGGGCTGGAAGATATTGGCTGGAGTCGCGGGCGTTCGATCGGATCGCCCGTCGGACACGCGGCCGGCCCTGACGGGTCGCGCCGGGACACGGAAGGCGGGCATTGATGCACGCACGTTCAAAGCTGGCCGTGGGGGCGCTCGGCGTCCTCGCCGCGGCGAGCCTCCTCACCGGCTGCGGCAACGCCGGTTCCTCCGGCACCGACGCGCCCGAGCAGGGTGCCTCCGGGGCCGGTTGCGCCCCGGTGGCGGGTGACAAGCTGGTCGTCCTCACCGACGACAAGAAGCTCCAGAACACCGACAACGTCATCCCCGCGATCAACGCGAAGGCGGCCACCCCGCAGCTCGTCGCCGCGCTCGACAAGGTCTCCGCGAAGCTCGACACCCCGAAGCTGATCGAGCTGAACCGGGCGGTCGACGTCGACCGGAAGACGCCGCAGGTCGCGGCGAAGGAGTTCGCCGACGCCAACGGCGTGACCGACGGCGTCGAGAAGGGCCCCGGCGGCCAGGTGACGGTCGGCGCCGGCAACTTCAGCGAGAGCCAGACCATCGCCGAGCTCTACAAGATCGCGCTCACCGCGGCCGGCTACCAGGTCAAGGTGCAGACCATCGGCAACCGCGAGCTCTACGAGCCGGCCCTGGAGAAGGGCCAGGTCCAGGTCGTCCCCGAGTACGCGGCGACCATGGCCGAGTTCCTCAACACCAAGGCCAACGGCAAGGACGCCCAGCCGGTCTCCTCGCCGGAGCTGGACAAGACGGTCGGCGCGCTGAAGGCGGCCGGCGACAAGGTCGGCATCAGCTTCGGCCAGCCCGCCCAAGCGCAGGACCAGAACGCGTTCGCCGTCACCAAGGCGTTCGCCGACAAGTACCAGGTCGCCACCCTGTCCGACCTGGCGGCCAAGTGCTCCGGCACGGCCACAGTGCTGGCCGGCCCGCCGGAGTGCCCGCAGCGGCCGAAGTGCCAGGCCGGGCTCGTCGAGGTCTACGCCTTCAAGGCCGGCTCGTTCAGCTCGCTCGACGCGGGTGGCCCGCAGACCAAGAACGCCCTGAAGACCGGCGCCGCCAGCGTCGGCCTGGTGTTCTCCTCCGACGCCGCGCTCGCCGCGAGCTGACCACCACCGTCGCGCCGGCGGGCCACCTCGGCTCGCCGGCGCGACGGGGCAGCCGTGGCCGGGCGGGAAGTCCTGGTCACCGCCCCTTACATCGATGCTTTCGGCCCGTTCCCTACCGGGGCAACTCTCGGTAGTCTGCTCAGCCATGCCCGCCTCGGTCGCCCCCGCCGAAAACCGCAGCCCCGCGCTGCTGACCATCCTGTTCTGGATCGGAGTGGGGCTCGCGCCCCTGGCGGCGCTCATCCTGCTGGTCGCCGACGGCAACGGCCCGCTCCGGTTCGGCGCCGTGCTGGCGATCCTGGCCGTGGTGCTGATCGGCCTCTCCATCGCGCTGCGGGCCGAGAGCGGCGGCGGGGCGGCCGGCGCCGAGGAACTGCGCGCGGAACTCGAGCAGCTCCGCCGGGAGTTGCGCGGCGAGATCGTGGCCGCCGCCCAGCGCGGCAACCAGGCGCTCGACCAGGCCCACCGGACCCAGGAGTCGGTCACGGCGATGCGCCGCCGACTCGACGCCGCGGCCGCCGGCATTGCCGCCGCCGCGGGCCTTGCCACGTCCGCCACCGACGAGCCCGCCGGTGGCCGCGCCCGCGTGCCGGCCACCGAGCCGCACGAGGAGGGGCGCGCCCGCACCGAGCCGGGCCGGGCGCAGCCCGCCGCCCGGGACGAGGACGATGAAGTCCGCCGCCCCGGCACCCGGTACGGCGCCGACCACGCTGCCGACCGCCCCGGCCAGGGCACCGACCGCCCGCAGGCCGGTGTCTACGGTGCCGACCGGCCCCAGGCCGGCGTCTACGGTGCCGACCGCCCCCAGGCCGGCGTCTACGGCGGCGACCGCCCCCAGACCGGTGTCTACGGCAGTGACCGCCCCCAGACCGGTGTCTACGGCGCACCGCGCACCCCCGAGCCGGAGATCCGTCCGGAGCACCGACAGGTCGGAGTGGTGCACCACACCGAGACCGTGCACGTGACCACCCGGCACACCATCGTGGACGGCGGCGCCGACCCGGCGGGCACCCGGTACGGCGGGTACGCCGGCCGCTGGTCCCCCGCCCCCGAAGAGCGCTCGTGGAGCGGCGCGGAGGCGGAGGAGCCCCGCGCCGGGTACCGGGACTCCGATGACGACCGCGCCCGACCCGGCCGGGACGAGCACTCCTGGTCCGCCCAGGTCGGCGGCGGCTGGTCCGGCCCGGCCGAGGGCTCCCGGCTCGGCGGCTCGTCCGGGCAGGGCGGCGAGCGTTCCTGGTCCGGGTCGGCCGACTCCCGGGACGAGCGCTCCTGGTCCGCGCCCGGCGGTGGGCACCCGTGGGCGGGCGTCGGCCGGGCGTCCAGCGACGACCGGGACCGGCCGGCGCGGGAGGGCGAAGACCGGGGCTGGCCGGCGCGGGAGAGCGATGACCGCGGCTGGGCCGACGACCGGTCCTGGTCGGCGGGTTCGGCCGAGCAACGGTCCCGGCCGGCCGACGACCGGTCCTGGCCGGCGGGGCGCGGCGGCCGCGAGGAGGCGGGCTGGGCCGCTCGACGGGACGAGCCCATCCACACCGGCCAGGGCGACCGGACCGGGCCGGGTGCCTGGGCAGGTCAGGGCGACCGGAGCGGATACGGCGAGCCGCCGGCCGAGGGCTGGGCGGGGACGGACGCCCGCGGCTGGGCGCCGGCCGAGCGGCCCGGCCGGGCAGTGGCCGACGATCCGGACGGTGACTACTGGTCCGAGCTGCGCACCGGCAACCGGTGGGCCGCGGTCCGCGACGACGAGCAGGGCCGGGAGATCCGGGTCGGGGAGCGGCGGGCCGCGGTGCACGCCGACGGCGGCGGCACCGAGTACCGGGTCGAGGACCGCTGGGCCTCCGTCCGTGGCCGGGCCGTTCCCGGCGAGGCCGGCGGCTGGGCGGAGGAGAGCCGGCCGGCGCTCCCGGCCGGCGGGGTGCCGGTGCCCGAGGAGTGGCGGCCCCCGACGCAGCGCAGCGGCCAGCCGGAGTGGCGTCAGGTCGAGCCCGAGCCGGCCCGCTACGGGTACCCGCCGCGCGACGACGCCCCCCGGGCCGGTGGCACCAGCGCCACCGACCGCTGGCGCTGACCGGGCCGCCGCTACTTGTCGATGTCGCCGACCACGAAGAACATCGAGCCGAGGATGGCGATCAGGTCCGGCACCAGGCAGCCCGGCAGCAGGGTGGCCAGCGCCTGCACGTTCGCGTACGAGGCGGTGCGCAGCTTGAGCCGCCACGGTGTCTTCTCGCCCCGGGAGACCAGGTAGTAGCCGTTGATGCCGAGCGGGTTCTCGGTCCAGGCGTAGGTGTGCCCCTCGGGCGCCTTCACCACCTTGGGCAGCCGGGTGTTCACCGGCCCGCTGAGCCGGTCCACCCGGTCCAGGCACTGCTCGGCGAGGTCGAGCGAGACGTACACCTGGTCGAGCAGCACCTCGAACCGGGCGTGGCAGTCCCCGGCGGCCTTGGTGACCACGGGCACGTCGAGCTGGTCGTACGCCAGGTAGGGCTCGTCCCGGCGCAGGTCCAGGTCGAGCCCGGAGGCCCGGGCGACCGGCCCGGAGGCGCCGAACGCGGCGGCGTCGGCCGCCGACAGCACGCCCACCCCGACGGTGCGGGCCAGGAAGATGTCGTTGCGCCGGATCAGGTTGTCCAGGTCGGGCATCCGCCGGCGGACCTCGCCGATCGCCGCCCGGGCCCGCGAGGTCCAGCCGGACGGCACCTCCTCCTTGAGCCCGCCGACCCGGTTGAACATGTAGTGGATCCGGCCGCCGGAGACCTCCTCCATCACCGCCTGGATCGTCTCCCGCTCGCGGAACGCGTAGAACATCGGCGTGATCGCGCCGATCTCCAGCGGGTAGGAGCCGAGGAACATCAGGTGGTTGAGCACCCGGTTCAGCTCGGCGAGCGCCATCCGCAGCCAGATCGCGCGCTCCGGCACCTCCATGCCCATCAGCCGTTCCACGGCCAGCACCACGCCCAGCTCGTTGGAGAAGGCGGAGAGCCAGTCGTGCCGGTTGGCCAGCACGATGATCTGCCGGTAGTCGCGGACCTCGAAGAGCTTCTCCGCGCCCCGGTGCATGTAGCCGACGATCGGCTCGGCGGAGATCACCCGCTCCCCGTCGAGCACCAGCTTGAGCCGGAGCACGCCGTGCGTCGACGGGTGCTGCGGCCCGATGTTGAGCACCATGTCGGTGCCGAGCTGCTCCCCGCCGGCCCCGGTGCCGACGGTCAGTTCGCGGAGGTCGCCGGCGTCGGTGGTCATGTCCGTCATCGTGCCATGAGCGGATCGAGGGCGACGCCGACCGGTTGCAGCAGCCACCAGTGCCCGCCGAGGCCGGCCGGGTCGGTCAGCTCGGCCACCGCCGACGCGGCGGCGAGGGCCCGCAGGTAGCCGGCCGGGTCCCGGGAGGCCAGGCTCAGCGGCGGTCGCCCGCCATCGGCCCCGAGCGCCCGCAGCCCCTCCCGCTGGGAGACCAGGGTGTACGCACACCGCGCGACCCGCTCACCGGCAGAGGCGACCGAGTCGATGGCCACATGCGCCGTCACGTCACACGACCCGTCCGGCACCGGCGCCACCTGCCGCCCACCCCGATACCCGGTCAACGTCCCGTCGACCGGCCGATCACCCCGCAGGTGCCCGTAGTCCACGGCCAACGCCAGCCCTCGGTCGAGGTGGGTCACCGCCGCCGCCCAGGCCTCGTCGCGGGTCCTTCCGATCTCGGCCCGCGCGCCGGTGGGGGGTTCCGGGCGGCCCGACCGGCTCCGGGCGGTCAGGCTTGATCCCTCCGCCGGCCGGGCCGCCCGGAACCCCTCGGTGGTCGCTCCGGTCCCGTCGCCCGCGGCAGGGGACATCCACCGGTCCAGCCAGTCGGCGTCCTCGGCGCTCACCGGTTCGCCGGTCGACTCCTCACCCGTCGCCGGGTCCACCAGCAGGTACCGCCAGCCCTCCGGGGAGTACACGGCGAGGTCCAACGGCACGTTGTCCAGCCATTCGGTGGCCACCAGCAGACCCGTGACGCCCTGCGGGATCTCGTCCACCCACTCGATCTCCACCGGCAGGTCATCGGGTCGGGGCGCCTTCTCGACCGCGATGAGGCGTACCCGCTCGGCCAGCGGAACCGGCGCGGCGGCCAACGACCCGGCGGCGGCCGGCCCGGAAGGCGACGTGCGGGCGGCGGCCGTGGTGGTCAGGGTTTCGGGGGAGCCCGCCCGCGGAGGGATCAAGCCTGACCGCCCAGAGCGGGTGGGCTCCCCCGAAACCCCCACGGCGACCGACAACGACCGCAACAGCTCCCCCCGACCCGCACCGATGTCCACCACGTCGAACCGAGCGGGATGGCCGAGAGCCGCGTCGAGAGAGGCCAGCAACCGAAGCAGACACGAGGCGAACACCGAAGACGCGTGGACGCTGGTGCGGAAGTGGGCGGCCGGCCCCGGGCCGGCGACGAAGAAGCCATCCGGCCCGTAGAGGGCGGTCGACATCGCGTCGCGCCAGCGGAGCGCCATCAGTTCGTTCCTCGTGCCGGGGGCGTCACCGTGCCGACCCTACGGCGGACGGACGGCTGGCGTCTCCGCGACGTGGGCCGGCGTACCAGAAAGGGCCGTTCGGCACCGCCGGAGCGGCCCCTTCGCGCCGTCGGTGAAGGTTTTCACACATGCTTGTTTCGGCTCTGTGGCCCCGGCGCATACTTGCGATCGACCGGTACCCCCTTCGAGGACTGGATCGATTGCCATGAGCGCACCGCTGCGTTCGCGTCCGGCCGCCCCGCACCGGGCCGCCGACGCCTCGCTCGTCTTCCCGCGCACCCTCACGGTCGGTGTGATCGGCGCCGGCCGGGTCGGCGCGGTGCTGGGCGCGGCCCTCGCCGCGGCCGGCCACCGGGTGGTCGCCGCCGCCGGCGCCTCCGGTGCGACCAGGGCCCGGATGGCGCTGCTGCTGCCGGAGACCCCGACCCGCTCCGCGACCGCCGTGGCGCGCGCCGCTACCGACCTGCTGATCGTGGCGGTCCCCGACGACGCCCTCGCCGGCGTGGTGGCCGGCCTGGCCGGTGCCGGCGCGCTCCGCCCCGGCCAGGTGATCGCGCACACCTCCGGCGCGCACGGGCTGGCCGTCCTCGCCCCGGCCGCCGCCGTCGGCGCCCGGCCGCTCGCGCTGCACCCGGCGATGACCTTCACCGGTACGCCGGACGACCTGACCCGCCTCGCCGGCATCTCCTACGGGGTGACCGCCCCGGCCGAGCTGCGCGCGTTCGCCGCCCGGCTGGTGGCCGACCTCGGCGGGGTGCCCGAGTGGGTGGCCGAGGGCGACCGCCCGCTCTACCACGCGGCGCTGGCGCACGGCGCGAACCACCTCGTGACCCTGGTCAACGAGGCCGCCGACCGGCTGCGCGACGCCGGGGTGGACCGGCCGGAGAAGGTGCTCGCCCCGCTCCTGCGGGCCGCCCTGGAGAACGCCCTGCGGCTCGGCGACGACGCGCTCACCGGCCCGGTCTCCCGGGGCGACGCGGGCACCGTACGCCGGCACCTGGAGCGGCTGGCGGCGACCGCGCCGGAATCCGTGCCCCCCTACCTGGCGTTGGCTCGACGGACGGCGGATCGCGCGATCGCGGCCGGCCGGCTGCGGCCGGTCGACGCGGCGCCGCTGCTGGGCGTGCTGAACCGGATCGAGGTGTCGGCGTGAGGGCGAGGAGCCGGTTCTGCGAGCCCCGCAGTCCGGAACTGAGGAGGCACTGGTGACGGAGCTGGTGCACACCCGCAAGGAGCTGGCGGCGGCCCGGGAGGGCCTGACCGGCACGGTGGGCGTCGTGATGACCATGGGCGCGCTGCACGCCGGGCACGAGGCCCTGCTGCGGGCCGCCCGGGAGCGGGCGGACCACGTACTCGTGACGATCTTCGTGAACCCGCTCCAGTTCGGTCCGAACGAGGACTTCGACCGCTACCCGCGCACCCTCGACGCCGACCTGGAGATCTGCCGGCGGGCCGGCGCGGACGTGGTCTTCGCCCCCGCCGTGGCGGACATGTACCCGGAGGGCCAGCCGAAGGTGCGGCTGAACCCGGGCCCGCTCGGCGAGGACCTGGAGGGGCTGAGCCGCCCCGGCTTCTTCCACGGTGTGCTCACCGTGGTCATGAAGCTGCTCCAGCTCACCCGCCCCGACCTGGCGTTCTTCGGCGAGAAGGACTACCAGCAGCTCACCCTGGTCCGGCGGATGGTCCGCGACCTGGACGTGCCGACGGAGATCGTCGGGGTGCCGACCGTGCGGGAATCGGACGGACTGGCCCTGTCCAGCCGCAACCGCTACCTGTCGGCGGAGGAGCGGGTGGCCGCGCTGAGCCTCTCCGCCGCGCTGCGGGCCGGTGCCGAGGCCGCCGACCAGGGCGCGGACGCCGGGGCGGTGCTGGCCACCGCTCACCGGGCCTTCGACTCGGGTACGCCCGGGGCCCGCCTCGACTACCTGGTGCTCACCGACGCCGACCTGGAGCCCGGCCCGGTCTCCGGTGCGGCGCGGCTGCTGATCGCCGCCTGGGTCGGCGCCACCCGGCTGATCGACAACACGGCGATCCACCTCGCCCCGCGTTCCTGACCCCACCACCTCCCTTCGGAAAGGCAAGGCAGCCCCATGCTCCGCACCATGCTCAAGTCGAAGATCCACCGGGCCACGGTGACCCAGGCCGACCTGCACTACGTCGGCTCGGTCACGGTGGACGAGGATCTGCTCGACGCGGCCGACCTCATCCCCGGCGAGCAGGTCGCGATCGTGGACATCACCAACGGCGCCCGGCTGGAGACGTACGTGATCCCGGGGCGGCGGGGCAGCGGCGTGATCGGCATCAACGGCGCCGCGGCGCACCTGGTGCACCCCGGTGACCTGGTCATCCTGATCTCGTACGGGCAGATGGACGACGCCGAGGCGCGCTCCTACCAGCCCCGGGTGGTGCACGTCGACGCCGACAACAAGGTCGTCGACCTGACCGCCGACCCGACCACGGCCGCCCCCGGCACCGCCGGCGACCCCGTCCCCAACCCGCTGGCCGCCGCCCTGAACTGACCCCGCCGCTTTCCCCGCGATCTTGCAGTTGGTGCCCGCCGATCGCCCCGGTTGACCCATTTGTCGGGGCCGCAACTGCAAGATCGGCGAGTGGTGGACGGGCGGGGAGCGCGCTCTGTTACCGGAAGGTCATTTTCGGCTACCCTGGGCGGACCGTCGGAATCGACGGTCGTCGGGCTGGGGGAGGCGCGATGGGCCGTGCGATGCGCAGCCTCGTCGCCGCGGTGGTCGCGGGAGTGGCGCTGGCCGGCTGTGCCTCGTCGGGCGGGCTCGACGGGGATCTCACCGACGACTGGGGCGCCCTGCCGGCGGCCGGCGCGTTCACCCCGGCCGCCGGGGTCTGCCAGGTCGCCGACTTCATCCCCACCGTGGGCCTGTCCGGCTACGACCCGGTCGGCTGTGACCTGCCGCACCGGGTGGAGACGGTGCACGTGGGGGCGTTCACCGTCGAGCGGTCCAGCCCGCCTGGGCTCGCATCGGCCGAGCTGCGGGCCGCCTTCGCCGAGTGCGACACGCGGGCCGGCGGCTACGTCGGCGACAACTGGCGGGCCGGCCGGCTGCGGCTGGCCGTGGCGCTGCCCACCGGCCCCGGCTGGGCGGCCGGCTCCCGCTGGTACCGCTGCGACCTGACCGAGTTGACCACGGTCGAGGCGGCCGCGACCGTGGTGACCCGGACGGGCAGCCTGCGCGACGCGCTCAAGGGGCCGTCCCCGCTGCGGCTGGGCTGCCAGCGCACCGGCCGGGATGCCCGCCGGGTGCAGACCCTCACCCCGGTCGACTGCCGTGCCGCGCACGACGCCGAGTTCGTCGGGGTGTGGGCGGCGCCGGACCGCCCGTACCCGAAGAAGGACGCCGACTGGGTGCCCCTCTACACCGGCTGCAACACTGTCCTGGCGAAGTACGCCGGCGTGCCCGACGACCCGACGCTGCGGTTCCGCAGCGGCGTGGTCGTCCGCCCGCCGGGCGCCGGCCGGTGGGTGGTCGGCGACCGGGGTGTGCGCTGCTACCTCTGGCTCAGCGACCGCACGGTGACCGCCTCGCTCAAGGGGGCCGGCCCGGCCGGTCTGCCGGTCCGGACGAGGTAGCCGAAGCCACTCGTCCCGCCCCCGCCGCCCGGGATGAGGGGCCTTCGGGTTGACTGTGCTCATGGACCTTCCGACCGTCGACCTGCCGGCCCTGCCGAGGCTGCTCGCCGCGCCCGCCCCCGGCTGGGTGGAGACCACCGACGTGATCGTCGTCGGCTCCGGGGTCGCCGGGCTGACCGCCGCGCTGCACCTGCGCGAGGCCGGGCTGCACGTCACCGTGGTCACCAAGGTCAACATCGACGAGGGCTCGACCCGCTGGGCGCAGGGCGGCATCGCCGCGGTGCTCGACCCGGCGGACACCCCGGCCGCGCACGCGTACGACACCGAGGTGGCCGGGGTGGGCCTCTGCGACCCGGCGGCCGTCCGGGTGCTGGTCGAGGAGGGCCCGACCCGGCTGCGCGAGCTGATGCGGATCGGGGCGGAGTTCGACCGCAACCCTGACGGCTCGCTGATGCTCACCCGCGAGGGTGGCCACCGGGCCGACCGGATCGTGCACGCCGGCGGCGACGCCACCGGGGCCGAGGTGCAGCGGGCGCTGCACGCCGCGGTCCGCCGCGACCCGTGGATCCGGCTGGTCGAGCACGCCCTGGTGCTGGACCTGCTGCGCGCCCCCGGCGACGGGCCGGACGGGCTCGGCCCGGCCTGCGGGATCACCCTGCACGTGCTCGGTGAGGGCAGCGAGGACGGCGTCGGGGCCATCCTGGGCCGGGCCGTGGTGCTGGCCACCGGCGGGATGGGCCAGGTCTTCGCGGCCACCACCAACCCGGCGGTCTCCACCGGCGACGGCGTGGCGCTCGCCCTGCGGGCCGGCGCGGCGGTCACCGACCTGGAGTTCGTGCAGTTCCACCCGACCGCGCTGATGGTGCCGGCCGGTGGGCCGGGGGCCGGCCTCGCTCAGCAGCCGCTGGTCTCCGAGGCGCTGCGCGGCGAGGGCGCCCACCTGGTCGACGGCGACGGCAAGCGGTTCATGGTGGGCCAGCACGAGCTGGCCGAGCTGGCGCCCCGGGACGTGGTGGCCAAGGGCATCCACCGGGTGCTGCTGGCCACCGGCGCGGACCACGTCTGGCTGGACGCCCGCCACCTCGGCGGCGACTTCCTGGCCCGGCGCTTCCCGACCATCGTCGCCTCCTGCCTGGCCATCGGGGTGGACCCGGCCACCGACCTGATCCCGGTCGCCCCGGCCGCCCACTACGCCTCCGGCGGCGTCCGCACCGACCTGCGCGGCCGCACCTCCATCCCCGGCCTGTACGCCTGCGGCGAGGTCGCCTGCACCGGCGTGCACGGCGCCAACCGGCTGGCCAGCAACTCGCTGCTGGAGGGGCTGGTCTTCTCCCGCCGGATCGCCGAGGACATCGCCGCCGGGCTGCCCGAGCAGGCGAAGCCGGCGGAGACCGGCGCCTGGGTGGGCGGCCAGGGCTGGCTGGTGCCGGCGGAGGCCACGCCCGTCCTGCAACGGGCGATGACCCGGGGCGCGGGCGTGCTCCGGTCGGCGCCGACCCTCGCCGGGACCGCCGCCACCCTCACCGAGCTGGGCCAGGCCCGGGGCGTGCCGCGGACCGCCGACTGGGAGGCGACGAACCTGATCACCGTGGCGTCGACCCTGGTCGCCGCCGCGTACGCCCGCCGGGAGACCCGGGGCTGCCACTGGCGGGAGGACTTCCCGACGGCCGATGAGCGGTGGCGCGGCCACCTCGTGGCCGCCGTCGGGGCGGAGGGTTTTCTGACCGAGCGCTGGGAGGCACAGTGAGCGCGAGGAGTGAGCCGGTCTTGCGAGCCCCGCAGTCGCGAACGAAGGAGTCACAGTGAGGGAGTCGACGGAGCGGGCGCTGCGGGCCGGTGGCCTGGACCCGGAGCGGGTCCGACGGGTGGTCGTCGACGCGCTCACCGAGGACCTGGGCGCGGACTTCCTCGACGTCACCAGCGTCGCCACCATCCCGGACGCGCAGAACGACACCGCCGACCTGGTCGCCCGCGCCGACGGCGTGGTGGCCGGGCTGCCGGTGGCCGCGGCCGTGTTCGAGCTGGTCGGAGAGGTGACCGGCGCGGACCGTACCGTCGAGGTGTCGCTGGTTGCCCACGACGGTCAGCGGGTGGCGCGCGGCGACGTGCTGGCCACGGTGACCGGCCCGACCCGGCTGCTGCTCACCGCCGAGCGGACGGCGCTGAACCTGCTCTCCCGGATGTCCGGGGTGGCCACCCACACCCGGGCGTGGGCCGACGCGCTGGCCGGCACCAAGGCGATGGTGCTGGACACCCGCAAGACCACTCCCGGCCTGCGGGCCCTGGAGAAGTACGCGGTCCGCGCCGGCGGCGGCACCAACAAGCGGATGGGCCTGCACGACGTCGCCATGATCAAGGACAACCACAAAATCGCCGCGGGCGGGGTCGCGGCCGCCTTCCGCCGGGTGCGGGAGGCGTTCCCGGACGTGCCGGTGCAGGTCGAGGTGGACACCCTGGTGGAGGCGGTGGAGGCGGTCGAGGCCGGCGCCGGCTTCCTGCTGCTGGACAACATGACCCCGGCGCAGCTGCGTGAGGTGGTCGCCTCAGTGGGCGACCGGGCGGAGCTGGAGGCGACCGGCGGGCTCACCCTGCCGGTGGCCGCCGAGTACGGGGCGACCGGCGTCGACTTCCTCTCCGTCGGCGCGCTGACCCACTCCTCGCCGATCCTGGACATCGCCCTGGATCTGCGCGAGGAATGACCGTCTAGGCTGCCGCTGTGCTGCTCTGCATCGACATCGGGAACACCAACACCGTGCTGGCGACCTTCGACGGCGACAAGCTGGTGCACAACTGGCGGATCAAGACCGATGCCCGCTCCACCGCGGACGAGCTGGGTCTGATGTTCCGGGGCCTGCTGGCCGGGGACGCCGTGGAGATCACCGGGGTGGCGGCCTGCTCGACAGTGCCGGCCGCGCTGCGCTCGCTGCGCACCATGCTGGCCCGCTACTACGCCGACCTGCCCAGCGTGATCGTCGAGCCCGGCGTGCGCACCGGCGTGCAGCTCGCCATCGACAACCCCAAGGAGGTCGGCGCGGACCGGGTGGTGAACACCCTGGCCGCCTACACCCTCTACGGTGGGCCGTCGATCGTGGTGGACTTCGGCACCACCACCAACTTCGACGTGATCAGCGACCGGGGCGAGTTCCTCGGTGGCGCGTTCGCGCCGGGCATCGAGATCTCCTTCGACGCGCTCGCCGCCCGCGCCGCCCAACTGCGCAAGGTGGAGGCCACCCGGCCCCGTTCGGTGATCGGCAAGAACACCGTCGAGTGCCTCCAGGCCGGCCTCTACTTCGGCTTCGCCGGCCAGGTGGACCGGATCGTCGAGCGGATGATCGAGGAACTGGGCGAGGTGCGGGCGGTCATCGCCACCGGCGGCCTGGCCTCGCTGGTGCTCAGCGAGTGCCGCACCATCACCCACCACGAGCCGATGATCACCCTGATCGGCCTGCGGATGGTCTACGAGCGCAACAACTGAGCCTCAGCGCCGCCGGGAGCGCAGGACGAGGGTGCGGTAGGGCAGCTCGACCGTCGCCCGGCCGGCCAGGTCGGGGTGGGTGGCGAACAGCTCCCGCAGCGCCCGGTCGACCCGTTCCCGCTCGGCCGGCGTGGCGGTCAGCCAGTAGGACCGGGTGTGCAGCATGGCGGCCACCTCGTCGGGCGTGAGGGTGGTGGTGTGGGTGAACTCGCCCAGCTCGACCGGCAGGAAGGCGGGGCCGAAGTCGGCGTACTTCTCCACCACGCTGCCGGCGTTGTCGCCGAGGTGGGCGACCCGGCCCAGCTCCGCCACCCAGTCCACGCCCTCGTCCCGGGTGTTCCAGATCGGGGCGAACGTGCCGCCCGGGCGCAGCACCCGGGCGATCTCGGCGTGTGCGGGCTCCCGGTCGAACCAGTGGTAGGCCTGGCCGACCAGCACGGCGTCCGCCGCCCCGTCCGGCAGCGGCGCGGCCTCGGCGCTGCCGGCCAGCGCCGTCGTGCCCGGGGTGGCGGCAGCCAGTTGCGCCCGCATGCCCGGATCCGGCTCCACGGGTACGACCTCGTGACCGAGGGCGAGCACGCCGCGGGTGAGGATGCCGGTGCCCGCGCCGAGGTCCACCACCCGGGCCGGGGCGGCCAGCCCGTCCAGCGCCCAGCGCAGCGCCGCCTCGGGATAGCGGGGGCGGAACCGGTCGTACTCGGCGGCGGCGGCGCCGAAGGAGAGTGCCTGGGTCACGTCGGCCATGGGCCGAGGCTAGTGCGGCGGCCGGCCGCGCGGAGGGCTCAGTGGCGCCGCGCCCGGGCGACCAGGGTGCGGTAGGGGAGGTCCAGGCTGCGCCGGCCGGCCAGGTCGGGGTGGGTGGCGAGGAGATCGCGCAGCTCCGCGTCGACCTCACGGCGTCGGTCCGGGCCGGCGGTCAGGTAGTGCGAGCGGGTGCGCACCATCCCGAGCAGCTCGTCCGGGGCCAGCGGGGTGGCGTGGTCGAACACGGCCCACTCGGGCGCCGCGAACCGGGGGCCGAAGCCGGTCACGGTCTCGCGCAGGTGGTCGACCGTTTCCCCGATCTCGGCGATCCGGCTCAGCTCGGTCACCCAGCCGACCCGGTCGTCCCGGAGGTTCCAGATCGCCGCGAAGATGCCACCGGCCCGCAGCACCCGGGCGATCTCCGGGTGCGCCCGCTCCCGGTCGAACCAGTGGTACGCCTGGCCGACCAGCACCGCGTCCGCGTACCCGTCGGGCAGCGGGACCGACTCGGCGCTGCCGGCCCGGGCGGCGACGCCCGGCGTGGCTGCCTCGAACTGGGCCCGCATCCCCGGGTCGGGCTCGACGGCGGTCACCTCGTGGCCGAGGGCGAGCAGGCCGCGGCTGACGATCCCGGTGCCGGCGCCCAGGTCGACGACCCGGGCGGGCCGGCTGAGGTCGTCGAGCGCCCACCGCAGCGCCGCCTCGGGATAGCGGGGCCGGTACCGGTCGTAGTCGGCGGCGGCCGTGCCGAACGAGAGGGCCTCAGTGGGGTCGGTCATGGCGGGCAGGTTATCCCGTAACGACCCGGCGGGCCCTTGAGTACGCTCGGGGCCTGACCCCGCCCGAATTCTCCGTCTGAGGAAGCGTGCCGTGACCGAGCAGAACGCCCTGCCAGTAGACCCCGCCGACGACCTTCCGGAGCAGATGAAGGTCCGCCGGGAGAAGCGGGACCGGATGCTCGCCGAGGGCGTCGAGCCGTACCCCGTGGGCTTCCCGCGGACCAGCACGCTGGCGAAGATCCGCGAGCGGTACGCCGATCTGCCCATCGACACGGCCACCGGCGACCGGGTCTCGGTCACCGGCCGCGTGATCTTCGTGCGCAACACCGGCAAGCTCTGCTTCGCCACGCTGCGGGACGGCGACGGCACCGAACTCCAGGCGATGCTCTCCCTGGACCGGGTCGGCGCGGAGCGGCTGGACGACTGGAAGCGGCTGGTCGATCTCGGCGACCACGTCGGGGTGACCGGTGAGGTGATCACCAGCCGGCGCGGCGAGCTGTCGGTGCTGGTCGAGGAGTGGGCGGTCACCGCCAAGGCGCTGCGCCCGCTGCCCGTGGCGCACAAGCCGTTGAGCGAGGAGGCCCGGGTCCGCCAGCGCTACGTGGACCTGGTGGTGCGACCGCAGGCCCGGCAGATGGTGCGCACCCGGGCCACCGCGGTGCGCAGCCTCCGGGACACCCTGCACGGGCAGGACTTCATCGAGGTCGAGACCCCGATGCTCCAGCTGCTGCACGGCGGCGCGGCGGCCCGCCCATTCGTGACCCACAGCAATGCGCTGAACACCGATCTGTATCTGCGAATCGCGCCGGAACTGTTTCTCAAGCGTGCGGTCGTCGGTGGCGTCGACCGGGTCTTCGAGATCAACCGCAACTTCCGGAATGAGGGCATCGACTCCTCGCACTCGCCCGAGTTCGCGATGCTCGAGACCTACCAGGCGTACGGCGACTACAACACGATGGCCGAGCTGACCCGAAATCTCGTGCAGCAGGCGGCCCTCGCGGTCGCCGGCTCGACGGTGGTAACCCACGCCGACGGCCGCGAGTTCGATCTGGGCGGCGAGTGGCGCTCGGTCTCGCTGTTCGGTGTCCTTTCCGAAGCGCTCGGTGAGGAGGTCACCGTCCGCACCGAAAGGTCACGCCTGGTCGAGTACGCCGACAAGGTCGGTCTCTCCGTCGACCCGAAGTGGGGCCCGGGCAAGCTGGCCGAGGAGCTTTTCGAGGAGCTGGTGGTCCCGTCGCTGCAGGCGCCCACCTTCGTTTGCGACTACCCGGAGGAGACCAGCCCGCTGACCCGGGCCCACCGCAGCGAGCCGGGCCTGGCCGAGAAGTGGGACCTCTACGTGCTCGGTTTCGAGCTGGGCACCGCGTACTCCGAGCTGGTCGACCCGGTGGTTCAGCGGGAGCGGCTGGTGGCCCAGGCGCAGCTCGCGGCCCGGGGCGACGACGAGGCCATGCGGCTGGACGAGGACTTTCTCCGGGCGATGGAGTACGGAATGCCGCCGGCCGGTGGTATGGGAATGGGAATCGACCGGCTCTTGATGGCGCTGACCGGCCTGGGAATTCGGGAAACCATCCTGTTCCCGTTGGTCCGGCCGGAGTAGCGCAGAAGCTTCTCCGGGTCGTTACCGCATCCCATTGACGGAGGAAGCAGCGGCCGGGTTATTGTGCTCCTGTATTGCAGGATCGCAACCCTGCTCGAAAGGAATGTGGGACGTGGCCAAGCAGATCATTCACAAGCTGGTCGATGACCTGGACGGCGGGGACGCTGACGAGACCGTCAAGTTCGCGCTCGACGGTGTGCAGTACGAGATCGACCTCTCGGCTTCCAACGCTGAAAAATTGCGTGACGTATTCGCGCAGTACATCGCGCACGGGACGAAGGTCGGCCGCGGCGGTGTGGTCGTGGGTGGCCGGGCCGCGCGCGGGCGCGGCGGCGCGACCGCCGACCGCGAGCAGAACAAGGCCATCCGGGCCTGGGCCAGGAAGGCCGGCAAGGACATCTCCGACCGGGGGCGCATCCCGCAGGAGATCGTGGACGAGTACCACGCGAAGGCGGGGCACTGACCCCGACGACCCCCGCAGCGGGCGACACGACGCCGGACCGGAGTGCCACTCCGGGCCGGCGTCGGCGTTTCCGCCCGGCTGCGCCGTCTGTCCGGTCCGCGCCGGCTGCGCCGCGGGGTCTCCGCGACTCGGGAAGAAACGGGCCTCCGGGGCAGTTGTCCACAGGCGGTGGAGATGCTGTCCACAGGTTGTGGAAGACCGCGGCCGGGCGCCACGCCCCCGCCCCGAGCCCCTCGACCGGGCTTTTCCACCGGCGGTCGAATTTCGCTCTGCGCGTACAGGCTGGGGTACCGGAACACCTCCTGAGCGTGGACGGTTGTCAGAAACGACGCGTGAACGGCCATTCGCGGGGACACACGACCTCAGCGGAGTCGGTCCGCGGCGATAGAGTAAGGAGGCACGGACGCCCGTCCCGGACGTCCGCGCACCGGCCCCGCCGAGATCTGACCATCAAGGCGCACGGCACGTGAGGAGCACGAGGGCATGTTCGAGCGGTTCACCGACCGAGCGCGACGGGTTGTCGTCCTGGCCCAAGAAGAGGCCCGGATGCTCAACCACAACTACATCGGTACGGAGCACATCCTGCTGGGCCTGATCCACGAGGGTGAGGGTGTCGCGGCAAAGGCCCTGGAGAGCCTCGGCATCTCCCTCGAGGGCGTCCGTCAGCAGGTCGAGGAGATCATCGGCCAGGGCCAGCAGGCGCCGAGCGGGCACATCCCGTTCACGCCGCGGGCCAAGAAGGTGCTGGAGCTGTCGCTGCGCGAGGCGCTGCAGCTCGGCCACAACTACATCGGCACGGAGCACATCCTGCTCGGCCTGATCCGTGAGGGCGAGGGCGTCGCCGCCCAGGTGCTGGTCAAGCTCGGCGCCGACCTCAACCGGGTCCGCCAGCAGGTGATCCAGCTGCTCTCCGGCTACCAGGGCAAGGAGCCGGCCGCGGCGGGCGCCGCGCCGGGCGAGGCCGCGCCGTCGACCAGCCTCGTGCTGGACCAGTTCGGCCGCAACCTGACCCAGGCCGCCCGCGAGGGCAAGCTCGACCCGGTCATCGGGCGCGAGAAGGAAATCGAGCGGGTCATGCAGGTGCTGTCCCGCCGCACCAAGAACAACCCGGTCCTGATCGGTGAGCCCGGCGTCGGCAAGACCGCCGTGGTGGAGGGGCTGTCCCAGAAGATCATCAAGGGCGAGGTGCCCGAGACGCTGAAGGACAAGCAGCTCTACACCCTCGACCTCGGTGCCCTGGTCGCCGGTTCCCGCTACCGCGGTGACTTCGAGGAGCGCCTCAAGAAGGTGCTCAAGGAGATCCGCACCCGCGGCGACATCATCCTGTTCATCGACGAGATCCACACCCTGGTGGGTGCGGGTGCCGCCGAGGGCGCGATCGACGCCGCCAGCATCCTCAAGCCGATGCTGGCCCGTGGCGAGCTGCAGACCATCGGCGCCACCACCCTGGATGAATACCGCAAGCACCTGGAGAAGGACGCCGCTCTCGAGCGCCGCTTCCAGCCGATCCAGGTGGGTGAGCCCTCGCTGGCCCACACCATCGAGATCCTCAAGGGCCTGCGGGACCGCTACGAGGCGCACCACCGGGTGAGCATCACCGACGCGGCTCTCGTCGCGGCGGCCACCCTGGCCGACCGCTACATCTCCGACCGCTTCCTGCCGGACAAGGCGATCGACCTGATCGACGAGGCCGGCGCCCGGATGCGCATCCGCCGGATGACCGCGCCGCCAGACCTGCGTGACTTCGACGAGCGGATCGCCCAGGTCCGCCGCGACAAGGAGTCCGCGATCGACGCGCAGGACTTCGAGCGCGCTGCCCAGCTCCGCGACAAGGAGAAGCAGCTCCTCGGGCAGAAGGCCCAGCGGGAGAAGGAGTGGAAGGCCGGTGACCTGGACGTCGTCAGCGAGGTCGACGACGAGCAGATCGCCGAGGTGCTCGGCAACTGGACCGGCATCCCGGTCTACAAGCTGACCGAGGAGGAGACCTCGCGCCTGCTGCGCATGGAGGACGAGCTGCACAAGCGCGTCATCGGCCAGGAGGACGCGGTCAAGGCGGTCTCGAAGGCGATCCGGCGTACCCGGGCGGGCCTGAAGGACCCGAAGCGCCCGTCCGGCTCGTTCATCTTCGCCGGCCCGTCCGGTGTCGGTAAGACCGAGCTCTCCAAGGCGCTCGCCGAGTTCCTGTTCGGCAGCGAGGACGCCCTCATCCAGCTGGACATGTCCGAGTTCCACGACCGGTACACGGTGTCCCGGCTGGTGGGTGCCCCTCCCGGCTACGTCGGCTACGACGAGGGCGGGCAGCTGACCGAGAAGGTGCGTCGTCGGCCGTTCTCGGTGGTCCTCTTCGACGAGATCGAGAAGGCCCACCCGGACGTGTTCAACACGCTCCTCCAGATCCTGGAGGACGGGCGGCTCACCGACGGCCAGGGTCGGATCGTGGACTTCAAGAACACGGTCATCATCCTGACCACCAACCTCGGCACGCGGGACGTCGCCAAGGCGGTGTCGCTGGGCTTCCAGGCCTCTGAGGACTCCGAGTCGAACTACGACCGGATGAAGCAGAAGGTCAACGACGAGCTCAAGCAGCACTTCCGGCCCGAGTTCCTCAACCGGATCGACGACACCATCGTCTTCCACCAGCTGCGCGAGAACGAGATCCTCCAGATCGTGGACATCATGATCGCCCGGATCGAGACGCAGCTGAGGAACAAGGACATGGGCCTGGAGCTGACCGACAACGCCAAGAAGTACCTGGCGAAGAAGGGTTTCGACCCGGTGCTGGGCGCGCGGCCGCTGCGTCGCACGATCCAGCGCGACATCGAGGACAACCTGTCCGAGCGGATCCTCTTCAACGAGCTGACCCCGGGTCAGATCGTGGTGGTGGACTGCGAGGGCGACCCCGACAACATCGACAAGTCCAAGCTCGTCTTCCGGGGCGCCGACCGGCCGGTGGCCGTGCCGGACGCGGTCCCGGCGGACCTCGGCGGCACCGCCGCCACGGGCGCGGACGACGCCGCGTAAGTTCGGGCAACTGATCGAGGGCGACGGCCCCGGTAGGCGAAAGCCACCGGGGCCGTCGCCTTTTCTCGTGCCGAGCCGGCCGGGACCGGGCTGGTGGGTCAGGGGCGGGGGAGGGGGACCGGAGGGCCGTCGCCGATGAGCCGGAAGGCCTCCTCGCCGACCGGCTCGACCAGGCCGTCGGTGACCAGCCCGGCCAGCGCCCGGGCCCGCTGCACGTCGTCGTGCCAGACCTGGTCGAGCCGCTGGTGCGGCACCGGCCCGGGGGCGTCGCGGAGCACCGCGAGGAGCAGACCGCGTACCTGCCGGTCGGTGCCGGCGTAGCGCTGGGGGCGGCGGGTCGGGCCGGCCGGGGCCTGCTGGCCGGAGGCGCGCCACGCGCAGAGCGACTCGACGGGGCACACCGCGCAGCGCGGGGCGCGGGCGGTGCAGACCACCGCCCCGAGTTCCATGAACGCCGCGCTGGCCAGCGCGGCCGCGGCGGGCTCGACCGGCAGCAGTTCCTCGGTGGCGACCAGGTCGGCGGGGCGGGTGGCCGGTCCGGCGTCGGGCTCGCCGGCGATCGCCCGGCACACCACCCGCCGGACGTTGGTGTCGACCACGGGGTGCCGCTGCCCGTACGCGAAGGCCGCCACCGCCCGGGCCGTGTAGGTGCCGACGCCGGGCAGCGCCAGCAGTTGGTCGAGCCGCTCCGGCACCGCGCCGCCGTGCCGTTCCACGATGGCCACCGCGCAGTCGCGCAGGCGTACCGCCCGGCGGGGGTAGCCGAGGCGGCCCCACATCCGGATCGCCTCGGCGGGGGTGTCGTCGGCCAGCGCGGCCGGGGTCGGCCAGCGGGCCAGCCACGCCTCCCAGGCGGGCAGCACCCGGACCACCGGGGTCTGCTGGAGCATGACCTCGCTGACCAGGATCGCCCAGGCACCGATTCCCGGCTCGCGCCACGGCAGGTCGCGGGCGTTGCGTTCGTACCACCGGCTGACCTGGGTGGCGAAAGTGGGCTCAGACATCGCGCCGCCGATGATGTCACGGGCGGCTTTCCCGCAGGTTGGGCGGGCCGGGCGGGCCGTCGCGGCGGACCGGCGGCGACCGGGCAGAATGTCCGGATGAACGAGCTCGCGATCACCGTCATCGGCCGGGACCGGCCGGGCATCGTGGCCGACGTCGCCGAGGTCCTCGCGCGGCTCGGCGCGAACCTCACCGACTCGACGATGACCCGGTTGCGGGGACACTTCGCGATGACCTTGATCTGCGTGGGCCCGGCCGCCGCCGACGTCGAGGCCGCGCTGGCCCCGCTCGCCGCCGAGGGGCATCTGCTGGCGACCGTACGCGCGGTCACCCCCGACGGGCAGACCGCGCCGGCCGGCGAGCCGTACGTGATGGCGGTGCACGGCGCGGACCGGATGGGCATCGTCGCGGCGATGACCCGGGTGCTGACCGACGCGGGCGGCAACGTGACCGACCTGAGCACCCGGCTGACCGGTTCGCTCTATGTGGTGGTCGCCGAGGTCGAGTTGCCGCCGGGCAGCGCCGACGAGGTGGCGGGCCGGCTCGCCCGTACCGCCGGGGAGCTGGGCGTCGGGGTAAGCCTCCGCCCGGCGGACACGGACCTGCTGTGACGGCGGAGGAGTACGCCGGCCTAAGCGGCTGGACCCCGGAGAAGCTCGGCCTGGCCGGCGAGGTACGCCCGGTGGTGGCCGCGCCCGACCCGGTGCTCAGCCGGCCCGGGCCCGCAGTCGACCCGACCTCGGCCGAGGTGGTCCAGCTCGCCGCCGACCTGGTCGCCACCATGCGGGTGTCGCCGGGCTGCGTGGGTCTGGCCGCGCCGCAGGTCGGGGTGAGCGCCCAGGTGTTCGCCGTGGACGTGACCGGGCACCCGAAGGCGGTCACCGTGCACGGAACCTTCGTGCTTTGCAACGCCGCCGTGGTGGAGGCGAGCCGCTGGAAGGCCGGGCGGGAGGGCTGCATGTCGGTGCCCGACCTGACCGGTGACGTGAAGCGGGCCAGCCGCCTCGTGGTCGAGGCCGTGCTGCCGGGCAGCGGTGACCCGGTGCGGCTGGTGACCGACGGGTTCGAGGCCCGGGCGCTCCAGCACGAGATCGACCACTGCGCCGGCCTGCTCTTCCTCGACCGGGTGGCCGGTGCGCACGCCGTCTACCAGCGCAAGGTCTACCTCTGACCGGCGGTGGCCGGATGGCCCCGTTCGGTGACCCGAGATGTCCATTGTGGGCGGCGGTGGAGCGGGGCGAAGGCTTCCCGGCGCGTCGCACCGGCGGGCCGGGCGTCGCGCCGTTACGGTGAACGCATCATGCGTCTGACGGTCGGCCCTCTGCCTCCCAACGTGTACTGGCGGCGTCGCGCCGTGGTACTCGGAGCCGGGCTGCTCTTCCTGATTGTCCTGCTCTATTCGTGCACCGGCACCGAGCGCAACAACGGCGCGCCCACCAGCGGTGCGTCCCCGAGCGGCACGGCGGCCCCGGGGCCGACCGGCTCCCTGCTGACCCCACAGTCCACCAGCCCGTCGCCCACCGCGGGCGACTCGGGTGCCGGCAGCGGCACGGGTGACGGCAGCGGTACGAGCGACGGCGGCGGCACGGGGACAGACAACGGCGGTGGCACCGGCACGAACGACGGTGGTGCGCCGGCCGCCCCGGTGGCCGACGACGGCACCTGCACCGACTCGGAGCTCCAGGTGATGCCGGTGGCGTTGCCGGCCACCGCGCAGCGGGGCACGACGGTCACCCTGCGGCTCAAGGTCAAGAACATCTCGGGGCGTACGTGCAGCCGGGATGTCGGGGCCGACTTGCAGGAGCTCTACATCAAGGCCGGCGCGAACCGGATCTGGTCCTCGGACACCTGCGGCACCGGCAAGGGCTCCGACGTGCAGTCGTTCACGCCGAACTTCGAGCGCTCCTACGAGCTGGGCTGGAACGGCAAGCTGGACAACAGCTGCGCCAACGGCGTGGCCAACGGGAAGTACGCCCCGATCGGCACCTACCAGGTCTTCGCCCGGGTGGGCACCAAGCTCAGCGAGCCGGTTAAGTTGACCATCACGGGCTGACCACGGTCAGACGTAGCGCTCCAGGATGGACGCCTCGGCGAGCCGGGACAACCCCTCGCGGACGCCCCGGGCGCGGGCGTCGCCCACCCCCTCGACCGCCTGAAGGTCCTCCACGGTCGCGCCGAGCAGGCGCTGGAGGCTGCCGAAGTGCACCACCAGCCGGTCGACCACGGCCGCGGGGAGCCGCGGCACCTTGGCCAGCAGGCGGAAGCCGCGCGGGCTGACCGCGGCGTCGAGCGCGTCGGAGGCGGACGGGTAGCCGATCGCCTTGGCCACCGCGACCAGGTCGATCAGCTCGGTGGCGCTGAGCAGGTCCAGCTCGACCAGGGCCTCGTCGAGGGTGCGCGACTTCCGGCCGACCGGCAGGTAGTCCCGGATGACCAGGGTGCGGTCGGCGTCCACGCCGGCCATCAGCTCGTCGAGCTGGAGGGCGAGCAGCCGGCCGTCGGTGCCCAGCTCGACCACGTAGCCGGCGATCTCGTCGGCGATCCGGCGGACCATCTCCAGCCGCTGCACCACGGCCACCGCGTCGCGGACCGTGACCAGGTCCTCGATCTCCAGGGCGGAGAGCGTGCCGGAGACCTCGTCCAGCCGGAGCTTGTAGCGCTCGAGGGTGGCCAGGGCCTGGTTGGCCCGGGAGAGGATGGCGGCCGAGTCGTCCAGCACGTGCCGCTGGCCGTTGACGTAGAGGCTGATGATCCGCATGGACTGGCTGACCGAGATCACCGGGTAGCCGGTCTGCCGCGCCACCCGCTCGGCGGTGCGGTGCCGGGTGCCGGACTCCTCGGTGGGGATCGACGGGTCGGGCATCAGGTGCACCGCGGCCCGGACGATCCGGGTGCCGTCGCTGGAGAGCACCACAGCGCCGTCCATCTTGCACAGCTCGCGGACCCGGGTCGCGGAGAACTCGACGTCGAGCGGGAAGCCGCCGGTGCAGATCTGCTCGACGATCTTGTCGTAGCCGAGCACGATCAGTGCGCCGGTGCGGCCGCGCAGGATCCGCTCCAGGCCGTCGCGCAACGCGGTGCCCGGCGCCATGAGGGCGAGGTTGGCCCGCAGCGGGTCGCCGCCGGCTCCGCCGACGCTTCCGGTGACGCTCACGCTGATGGCACGGGCGGGGGAGCCCACGGCGCCGGTGCGGGCGTGCGGCGTCGTCGCGGCGGGCTTGGTGGCATCGCGGTCGATCGGCACGGGCACAGTCTACGGACTGCGGTGCGGTGGGTGCTCTCGTGGTTACTGTGATGTGTCACGATGTCCGGCTCCCCCGGTCGCCGACCCGCTGCGACGGGTGTCCGAAATCGCCCGGCCGGTCCCACCGCACGCGTACGGACCGTCACTCGGCCGACGCGCGCGCGGCAGCTTGGAGGGCCGCCCGGACATCGGTGACCTCCATCACGCGCATGTTCTCGGGGGCCACTCCGCTGCTGCCCGGGCCGCAACCGGGCGGCACCAGGGCCAGCCGGAAGCCGAGCCGGGCCGCCTCGGCCAGCCGGCGGGGGACCGCCCCGACCTGGCGCACCTCGCCGGTGAGCCCGACCTCGCCGATGGCCACCAGGTGCGGGTTGAGGGCCAGGTTGAGCCCGCCGGAGGCGACCGCCAGGGCCACGGCCAGGTCGGCCGCCGGCTCGACCACCCGGATGCCGCCCACGGTGGCGGCGAAGACCTCCCGGTCGTGCAGGGTCAGCCGCTCGGTGCGCCGCTGGAGCACCGCGAGCACCATGGCGAGCCGGGCGCTGTCCAGCCCGGAGACCGTGCGCCGGGGGGAGCCGGCGACCGTGGCGCCGATCAGCGCCTGCACCTCGGTGACCAGTGCGCGCCGCCCCTCCATGGCCACCGTGACGCAGGTGCCCGGCACCGGCTCGGAGTAGCGGGTCAGGAAGAGACCGGACGGGTCGGCCAGGCTGCTGATGCCTCCCTCGTGCATCTCGAAGCAGCCCACCTCGTCGGCCGCGCCGAACCGGTTCTTGACGCCGCGGACCATGCGCAGCGAGGAGTGCTTGTCGCCCTCGAAGTGCAGCACCACGTCGACCAGGTGCTCCAGCACCCGGGGGCCGGCGACCTGGCCGTCCTTGGTGACGTGCCCGACCAGCACGGTGGCGATGCCGCGCTCCTTGGCGACCGCGACCAGCGCTGCGGTGACCGCCCGGACCTGGGTGACCCCGCCCGGCACGCCCTCGGTGCCGGTGGTGGAGATGGTCTGCACCGAGTCGAGCACCAGCAGGCCCGGCTTGACCGCGTCGAGGTGGCCGAGCACCGCCGACAGGTCGCTCTCGGCGGCCAGGTAGAGCTGCTCGTGCAGGGTGCCCATCCGCTCGGCGCGCAGCCGCACCTGGCTGACCGACTCCTCACCGCTGACCACCAGCGAGGGGCTGCCCGCGTTGGTTGCCCACTGCTGGGCGACGTCGAGCAGCAGGGTGGACTTGCCGACCCCGGGCTCGCCCGCGAGCAGCACGACCGCGCCGGGGACCAGGCCGCCGCCGAGCACCCGGTCGAGCTCGCTGACCCCGGTGGGCCGGGCGCGGGCGGGCGCGGCGCTGATGGTGGCGATCGGGCGGGCCGGCTCGGCGGGCATCCGGGAACTGACCACCCGGCCGGAGACCAGCGGGCCGCTCACCGTGCACTCGACCACCGAGCCCCACTCGCCGCACTCCGGGCAGCGCCCGACCCACTTGGGGGGCTGATGGCCGCAGGCGTCGCACTCGTAGGCCGGGCGCGGCTCACGGGCGGCGGCGCGGCCGCGGCCGGCGCTGGCCCGGGGCGAGGTCGATCGGGGCGAGGTCACCCCAGGACGCTAACCGGACGGTACGACGAAAGCCCACCCGGAAACGGCGACACCGCCGGCGTGGCGCGGGCCACACCGGCGGTGTCGTCGAAGCGTGAGCTGGCGGTCAGCTGTGGTTGCCGCCCTCGGTGCCGCCCCCCGGGAGGCCGCCCGGGTGGCCGGCGCCGCCCTCCTCCTCCTCGCGGGGCTGCACCACCGGCGAGGGCGGTGCGGCCGGGGTCAGCGGGACGCCGACGGCCGCGCCGGTCTTGATCACCTTGCCGTTGCCGAAGTCGAAGGTCAGGTTGGCCCGCTCGCCGACGAGCAGGGCCTCGTTGAGGCCGACGAGCTGGAGGAACTGCGGGCTGTTGCTGGTGAGCTGGACGTAGCTCAGGGCCGGGATCTCGATCCGGGCCGGCTGCCCGGCCGGCGCGGACTCGCTGGCCGACGGCGACGGGTTCGCCGAGGCGGACCCGCTGGCCGAGGCGGAGCCGCTCGCCGACGGGGACTCGCTGGTGCCGAGCGACTGGCTGGGCGAGGCGCTCGGGTCGGTCGCGGTGGGCGACGCGGAGGCCGGCTCGGTCGGCGAACCGGTCGGGGTGGCCCCGTCGCTGCCCGCCCCGGCGCCGCTGAGCAGGATCTCGCGGGCGCTGTCGGTGGTGACGGTCAGGGTCACCGGCGCCTGGCTGTCGTTGTAGATCACGACGTTCAGCCGCGCGTTGGCGCCGGACTTGTAGCCCTCGGTGCCGGGGAACTCCACGTAGAGGCCGCGCACCTTGTAGAGGTTGTCGGGGGTCTGGACGTTGACGCCCTGCACCGACGGGATCTTGTTGGCGGTCTCGGCCACCTGGCCGGCGCCACACCCGGACAGCAGCAGGCTCGTCGCCGCCGCGGTACCGGCCAGCAACAGGGCCGCCCGCCGGGAACCCCTGATCGAGCGCGTCACGTCGGTCCTCCTCGTCACGATCCCCGCCCGGCCGGACGCCGGACACGGGGTGGCCATACCCGCGCAGACCGCGCTCCAGGGTAGTTGGAGCTGATCGAGGCCCGCACGCCGACCCGGTAATGCCACCTCCGCGGGGAACCGTCAGACCACCCGGCCGCTCGCCACCAGCAGCACCACGTCGATGAGCGCCACCACCATGACGGCCCGGAAGGCGGCCACCGGCCGGCCGCCGGTCCCGTTCGCGGCGCGTCCGGCGTACCAGCCGAGGGCCGGCACCCCGACGGCGGCGGCGACCGCCGCCAGCCCCACCCACGACGGCGGCCCGGGCGGCCCGAGGACCAGCGCGACGGTGGCCGCGAGGAGCAGCCCGGCGGCGGCCCCCCGGCTGCCCGCCGGCCCGAGCCGGTGGGGCAGCCCGCGCACCCCGGTCCGCGCGTCGTCGGCCAGGTCGGGCAGCACGTTGGCGAAGTGCGCCCCGGCGCCCAGCAGCGCGGCGGCGGCGACCAGCCAGACCGGGGGCGCGGGCGCGCCCGGCAGGGCCAGCACCACGAAGGCGGGCAGCGCGCCGAACGAGACCGCGTAGGGCAGCACCGAGACCGGGGTCGACTTCAGCGGCCAGTTGTAGAGCAGTGCCGAGACCAGGCCGAGGGTGGCGCAGAACGCCGCCGCCGGACCGGCGGCCAGCGCCAGCAGCGGGGTGGCGACGGCGGCCGGCACGGTGGCCCGGGCCAGGGCCCGCCGCGAGACCGCACCGCTGGTCACCGGTTTGTCGGTACGCCCCACCGTGGCGTCCCGGTCGGCGTCGATCAGGTCGTTGCTCCAGCCCACGGCGAGCTGGCTGGCCAGCACCGTGAGCGCCACCGTGGCGACCCCGGCCGGGCCGTGCCCGACGCCCCGCGCGAGCAGCCCGGCCACCACGGTCACCGCGGCGGCCGGTTCCGGGTGGCTCGCCCTGACCAGCCCTAACACCGACATCGACATAAGGGAAGTCTGGTCGTTACCGGGGAGTCGTGCCACGCTCGGTCCATGCGAGACGCGGCCCCGGTGTCCACCCCGCCCCGGGTGCTGCCGCCCAACGATCCCCGCCAGTACGACGACCTGGCCGGCGAGTGGTGGCGACCGGACGGCGCGTTCGCCATGCTGCACTGGCTGGCCCGGGCCCGCGCGGCCCTGGTGCCCCCGGCGTCCGCAGTGGACGACCTGCTGGTCGACCTCGGCTGCGGCGCCGGGCTGCTCGCCCCGCACCTAACCGGCAAGGGCTACCGGCACGTCGGCGTGGACCTGACCCGATCGGCCCTCGACCAGGCCGCCGCGCACGGCGTGACGGTGATTCAGGGCGACGCCACCGAGGTGCCGCTCGCGGACGGCTGCGCCGCCGTGGTCTCCGCCGGTGAGCTGCTGGAACACGTGCCGGACTGGCGGCGCGCGGTGGCCGAGGCGTGCCGGCTGCTGCGGCCGGGCGGCCTGCTGGTGCTGGACACGCTCAACGACACCCTGCTGGCCCGGCTGATCGCGGTGGAGCTCGGCGAGCGGCTGCCCACCGTGCCGCGCGGCATCCACGATCCACGGTTGTTCGTGGACGCCCGCGCTCTGGTGTCGGAATGTGCCCGGCACGGCGTGGCGCTGCGCTTGCACGGCGTCCGCCCCGAGCTGGGCGGGACACTGGCCTGGCTGCTGCGTCGCGTGCGTGGCGGTGACCGTCCCGCCGGGACGGAGCCGCGCATCGTGCCGACGTGGTCGACCGCGGTGCTCTACCAGGGCCGCGGGCACCGGAGCGGGTAGCGGGGGCCGCCCGGGGTAAAGGGACGCCGAGAAGGGGGCTACATGACTGTGCACGCGCTGGAGGCGGCCCGCAGGTTGGCGCCGCGACTGGCCGCCCGCGCGGCCGACCACGACCGGGACGGCTCCTTCCCGGTCGACGACTTCGCCGACCTCCGCGAGGCCGGCCTGTTCGGGCTGATGGTGCCGCGTGAGTTGGGCGGCATGGGGGCCGCCTTCGCCGAGTACGCCGCGGTCGCCACCGAGCTGGCCCGGGGCAACGGCGCGACCGCGCTGGTGTTCAACATGCACGCCTCGGTCACCGGCGCGCTGGGCGCGGTCACCGAGGAGCTGGCCGAGGCGCTCGGCGTACCGGACGAGGCGCTGGCGGCCCGGGACCGGCTGCTGCGCGCGGCGGCCGAGGGCGCCTGGTACGCGGTGGCGATGAGCGAACGCGGCGCCGGGGCCCGGCTGTCCCAGCTCAGCACGGTCTACCAGCCGGTCGAGGGCGGGTGGCACCTCAAGGGCAGCAAGACCTTCTGCTCCGGCGCCGGCCACCCGGACGGCTACCTGGTGGCCGCCCGCAGCGCCGGTGACCAGTCGGTGGTCTCCCAGTTCCTGGTCCCGGCCGGGGAGGGGCTCACGGTCGAGCCGACCTGGGACTCGCTGGGCATGCGCGCCACCTCCTCGCACGACCTGCACCTGGACGTGACCGTCCCCGCCGACCGGCTGCTCGGCGGGGTGGAGGGGCTGGCCCTGGTGGTCGCCCAGCTCATGCCGCACTGGCTGGTGGCCAGCTACGCGGCCGTCTACGTCGGGGTGGCCCGGGCCGCGATCGACGCCGCCGCCGAGCACCTGAACGCCCGCAACCTGGCCGGGCTGCCGGCGGTCCGGGCCCGGCTGGGCCGGGCGGACGCGGCCGTGGCGGCGGCCGAGCTGGTGGTCGCCGAGGCGGCCCGCCGGGTCGACGAGGCGCCCGGCGACGCGGAGACCAACCGCTGGGTGTGGCGGGCCAAGCTGCTCGCCGGCACCACGGCCGCCGAGGTGGCCGCGTCCATGCTGGAGGCCGCCGGCACCTCGGCGACGCGGCGGGGGCATCCGCTGGAGCGGCTCTACCGGGACGCCCGGTGCGGCTCGCTGCACCCGGCCACCTCCGACGTCTGCGCCGACTGGCTCGGCATCGCCGCGCTCGGCGGCGACCCGGACCGTGACACGGCCACGCCTCGTTGGTGAAGTGGATTCGGGGACGAGAGGTGGGGGACATGGGCGTGCCGGTGATCGCGGGTCTGGGCGCGGCGCAACCGCCGTCAGCCGCGCAGGACGAGCTGTGGGCGGGCTTCTTCGCGAAGCACTTCTCGGGGACCACCCGGGCGCTGGCCGAGCGGATCTTCGCCAACTCCGGGGTGTCCCGTCGGCAGGCCGCGGTGAACCCGCTGCTGGAGGACGTCTCGGAGTGGCCCACCGAACGCCGGATGCGGCGCTACCAGGTCGAGGCGTTGCCGCTGGGCAAGGAGGCGGTCGGCCGGGCGCTGACCGCCGCCGGCCTGGACGCGGGTGACATCGGCCTCTTCGTGGTCTGCTCCTGCACCGGCTACGCCACCCCGGGGCTGGACATCCTGCTCGCCCGGGACCTGGGCATGGCCCCGGACACCCAGCGCATGTTCGTCGGGCACATGGGCTGCTACGCGGCCCTGCCGGGGCTCGGCGCGGCGAGCGACTTCGTGACCGCCCGGGGCCGCCCCGCGCTGCTGCTCTGCGCGGAGCTGACCAGCCTGCACATCCAGCCGCCGGGCGCCCGGGTGGACACCCAGCAGATCGTCTCGCACGCGCTCTTCTCGGACGCCGCGGTCGCCGCCGTGGTCGTCCCCGGCGGCCGGGGGTACGCGCTGCGCGAGGTCACCTCGGTGACCGACACCTCCACGGCGGACCACATGACCTGGGACGTCACCGACACCGGCTTCCGGATGGGGTTGTCGCCGAAGGTGCCGCAGGTGCTCTCGCACCACGTCCGGGGCCTGGTCGACGATCTGCTGGCCCGGCACGGGTGGCAGCGTTCCGAGGTGGACGGCTGGGCGGTGCACCCGGGCGGCCCGCGCATCCTCAACGTCGTGGAGCGGGAGCTGGCCCTGCCGCCGACGGCGCTCGCGGCGTCCCGGGCGACGCTCGACGAGCACGGCAACTGCTCGTCCCCGACGGTGCTGCTGATCCTGGACCGGCTGCGCCGGGCGCAGACCCCGCCGGAGCGGGTCGTGATGCTGGCCTTCGGCCCGGGCCTCACTCTCTACGCGGCCCTGCTGGAGCTCACTCCCTGACGGGGCGGTGGCCGGCGCGCCGCGCCGATACGCTCTCCGCATGGCTCCCGACGAGCGGATGCGGATCGCGGTGCTGGCCGGGCTGACCGTGGCGGCGCTGGCGGCCGGCGCGGGCTGGTGGCGGGCGGCGGCTCCGGAGCTGGGCCGGGCCGCGCCGGACCCCACCCCGTCGACCGCCGCCTTCCTCGAACCCGGCATCCGGGTCGACGCCGGCGGGCCCCGGTTGCGGGCGGTGGTGGACCCGCAGACGGGGCAGGTGCTGGACCAGGTCGTGCTGCCGGGGCCGGAGGCGGATCCGGACGAGCCGCTGGTGATCCACGAGGAGCCCGACGGGGTGGTCCGGCAGCGCGCCGTCCGGTACGAGGTGTGGCGGGAGAAGTCCCGCCTGACGCCGGGCGGGGCCCCGGTGACCCGCCGGGCGAACGCGTCCGACGGGAACCGGTTCCTGCTCACGGTCGGCTGTTCGGGCCCGGGCACGGTCGCCGTCGGGTTCACCGGTTCCAACGCTGACGAGTCGGAGCGGGTGGTGAGCTGCGACGGGCGGACCGACGTCACGGTGCTGGACGGCAGTGGCGGGCCGCTCCTGGTGCGCTTCGTCGCGCTCGGCGACCGGGTCGACCTCGATGCCCGGCTGAACGAGCTGGGCTGAGCGGCGGTCAGCCGGCCAGCCGGGCCAGGTCGTCGCGGTAGTCCGCCGCCGGCCCCAGGTCGGGCACCACCCGGACCAGGGTGCCCTGCCGGTCCACCAGCAGGGCGGCGGCCGTGCCGGGATGGGCGGAGAGGTGCAGGTAGGAGCGGAGGCCGCCGGCCGGGTCGGCGAGCGGGCGTACCCCCGGGGCGGTGGCGGTGCCGGCGGTGCGGCCCTCGGTGACGGTGACCACGGTGACCTCCGGCGGCGCTGCGGCCGCCGCGGTGGTGACCTGCTCCGCGCAGGTGCAGGCGTCCACCAGGACGATCATGGCGGGCAGCAGGCTGCGCAGCGGCACCGGAGCGTCGTCGGGGCCGACGAGGTCGAGCGCCGGCAGCGGCCCCACCGGGGCCGTCGGGTAGGGCAGCACGGTGGGGGCGCCCCCGGAGCGGTTCGACCGCGGCCAGGTGACCGCGGCCAGCCCGGTGAGGGTGATCACCACGGCGACCAGCAGGACCAGCACCGGCAGCCCGAGCGTCGGCCGGCCGGCCGGGCCGAGGCGCCGCCGCCCGGCGGCCTGCCGGCGGCTCCGGCGCAGCTCGCGGCGGACCTGGCGGGCCTCCTCGTCCAGCGCCGAGGCGTCGTCGGGGACGACCACCCGGCCCCACTCCGGGGGCAGGTCGGGCAGCCCGTCGGAGGGCCCGTGGCCTTCAGCGTCAGGCATGCCCATCGGACCCCCAGGAACCGTCTCGGTGAGCGGACGTCAGTCCATCCCAAGCGTCCCGCACCGGTGGTCGTACCGCCACACCTGGGCGCACGCGGAATTCCGGAGCTACCATGGAAGGAGCGCATCGCCCTAGATATGAACGCTTCCGTCACTCTTACCGGGTTGTCATCCGTTAGTTACGGAGCGTGTCGAAACCATCGGCTTGACCGCCTGTCAAGCTGAAGAAATACCTCTCACAGGGCCCCTGAGCTGCGCCAACGGTCAGGACAGCGGTGAGACATCGGTGCCTGAGCGTGTTACCCTAGACACAGCGAAAGGGGTTTCGAACCTATGGTTTTCAGTGTCGGCGAGACCGTTGTTTACCCCCACCACGGGGCCGCACTCATCGAGGCAATCGAGACTCGGGTCATCAAGGGCGAGCCTAAGCAGTACCTCGTCCTGAGGGTCGCGCAGGGTGACCTGACGGTCCGGGTGCCCGCCGAGAACGCCGAGATCGTGGGTGTGCGCGAGGTGGTCGGCGAAGAGGGCCTGGGCAAGGTCTTCGACGTGCTCCGTGCACCGCACACCGAGGAGCCGACCAACTGGTCGC
This sequence comes from Micromonospora sp. Utrum1, assembly GCF_057197805.1. Classification (NCBI taxonomy): domain Bacteria; kingdom Bacillati; phylum Actinomycetota; class Actinomycetes; order Micromonosporales; family Micromonosporaceae; genus Micromonospora; species Micromonospora sp. Utrum1. The sequence continues at coordinate 7,236,614 of NZ_CM170071.1, read as the reverse complement.
GGCGTTACAAGGCGAATCTGGAGAAGCTGGCCTCCGGTAACCCGCTGAAGGTCGCCGAGGTCGTCCGCGACCTGTGGCGCCGGGAGCGGGAGCGGGGTCTCTCCGCGGGTGAGAAGCGCATGCTGGCCAAGGCACGCGACATTCTCGTCGGCGAGGTCGCGCTGGCCGAGAAGAGCACCAAGGACGAGGCGGAGACGTTGCTCGACAAGGTGCTGACCGAGGCCTGATCCGCACCGCGTCGTCGTATCCACCCCGTAGCAAACGAATCCGAGGACCGCGACGTGACCGCGCAGCTCAATCCGCGCGGTGACGTCGCGGTCCTTGTTCCTGCTGCGGGAGCCGGGGTACGCCTCGGCCCGGGCGCTCCCAAGGCGCTCCGGCTGCTCGCCGGCGAGCCGCTGCTGGTGCACGCGGTACGCCGGATCGCCGCCGCGCCCTCGGTGCACACCGTCGTGGTGGCCGCCCCGGCCGCCGACGTCGAGTCGGTCCGGGCCATGCTCGCGCCGGTGGCCCCGGTGACCGTGGTCGCCGGCGGCGCCGAGCGCCAGGCGTCGGTGGCCGCCGCGCTGGCCGCCGTCCCCGCCGGGCCGGAGATCGTCCTGGTGCACGACGCAGCCCGGGCGCTCACCCCGCCCGACCTGGTCGAGTCGGTGGCCGCGGCGGTCCGCGCCGGCCACGACGGGGTGATCCCGGTGCTGCCGGTGGTCGACACCGTCAAGGAGGTCGATGCCGGCGAGCGGGTCCTCGGCACGGTCGACCGGGCCGCCCTGCGCGCCGTGCAGACCCCGCAGGGCTTCCGCCGGTCGGTGCTGACCGCCGCGCACAAGGCGGCCGGCGACCCGCTCACCGACGACGCCGGCCTGGTCGAGAAGCTGGGCGTCCCGGTGGTCTGCGTACCGGGGTCGGAGCTGGCCCTGAAGATCACCCGCCCGTTCGACCTGGCCCTGGCCGAGCACCTGCTGGCCACCGGCGCCTGACGCGTACCCTCGGCTCGTGATCGTTCCTCGGGTGGCCATCGGGACCGACGTGCACGCCTTCGCGGCCGGACGACCCTGCTGGGTCGCCGGGCTGCACTGGCCGGACCAGGACGGCCTGGCCGGCCACTCGGACGCCGACGTGGCGGCGCACGCCGCCTGCAACGCCCTGCTCTCCGCCGCCGGCCTCGGCGACCTGGGCGCGAACTTCGGTGTGGACCAGCCGGAGTGGGCCGGCGCGTCCGGGGTGGCCCTGCTGACCGAGAGCGCGCGGCGGGTGCGGGCGGCCGGCTTCGAGATCGGCAACGTGTCGGTCCAGGTGGTCGGCAACCGGCCCAAGATCGGTCCGCGTCGCGAGGAGGCGCAGCGGGTGCTCTCGGCCGCCGTGGGCGCGCCGGTCACGGTCTCCGCCGCCACCACCGACGGCCTGGGCTTCACCGGACGCGGCGAGGGGCTCACCGGCATCGCGGTGGCGCTGGTGTACGAGGCGCCGACGGCGTGACGCGGCGACCGGGTGGCACCCGGTCGCCGCGCCGGATCAGTCGACGTCGGTGCAGACGTTGTGGGTCGTGCCGTGGAGCATCGTGATGGTCTTCTCGAAGGTGGGGGTGAACTCCACGGTGAACTGGCCGTCGACGATCCACAGCCCCTTCGGCAGCGAACCCGCGTTCTCCCGGAAACCGAGCAGCACCGGGCCGGTCACGTACCAGGTCATCGACCCGTCCGTGCCGTAGACGACCAGCGAGGTGCCGCTGGCGTCCGCCGTGGACGTGGCCCCGGTCTCCAGATTGGTCACCCGATCGATCAGGGCGCCGGTGAACAGCTCCCGCTTCGGCGAGCCGTCCGGGTAGGTCGCCAGGGTCAGCTTCCGGACCTCGTCGACGATCGGTTCGACCCGCACCGCGAAGTCGCACCGGGCGCCGGCCGGCATCTCGAACGCCTCCTGCGGCGCCGGCTCCCAGGCGCCGGGGGCGACGTCGCCGCCGGCGGCGGACGCCGAGCCCGGCAGGGCCGCGACGAGCGCGGCCACGACCGACGCCACCGCGACGCTCATCTTGAAACGCATGGTCACTCCATCCGTGCTTCCGGTCAGGACCGGACCAGGATCACCGGGCCCGCTCACCACGGGCTCACCGCGCGTCGAGCCGGAGCCGGGCCGCAGCCACCCGGATGTCGGGCCGGCCGCCGGGGCGCCCACCGTTCGCTCACCGCCGGATGACAACCGGCGGCGCCGGCCAGCCTGTCCTGTTCGGTATGGAGTTCCACCTGCTCGGACCCTTCGAGGCCCGCCATCAGGGCCGGCCGGTCGAGGTCGGCAGCCGCCGCCAGGAACGCTGCCTGCTCGGTGTGCTACTGCTCGACACCGGACGGATGGTGCCGACCGACCGCCTCATCGACCTGCTCTGGAACGGCCGGCCGCCGGTCTCCGCCCGGGGCGCGGTGCAGACGTACATCGGCCGGTTGCGGGGGGCGCTCACGCCGTACGGGGTGCGGATCAGCACCGTGGGCGAGGGTTACCTCGTCGAGGCGGACGGGCACCGCGTCGACGTCGACGAGTTCGGCGAGCTGGTCCGGGCGGCCGGGGCCGCCGCCGACCCGGCGGAGCGCGTGCGACTGCTCGACCGGGGGCTGGCCCTCTGGCGGGGGCCGCTGCTCGCCGACGCGGCGGACGGGGAACTGCGGGACCGGCTGCACGGCACCGTCGAGGAGCTCCGGCTGGTCGCCGTGGAGTTGCGCGCCGAGGCGCAGCTCGCGCTGGGCCAGCACGCCCGGGCGATCGCCGAGCTGATGCCCCTGGCCGCCCGGCACCCGACCCGGGAACAGCTCGTCGCCGTCCTGATGACGGCGCTGTACCGGGGCGCCCGCCAGGCCGACGCGTTGCGGCTGTACGGCACCACCCGGCAGGTGCTCGCCGACGAGTTGGGCGTCGAACCGGGGGCGCGCCTGCGGGAGGTGCACCGCCGGATCCTGCGCGGCGACGACCGGTTGGACCGGCCCGGGCGGCCGGTGTACGAGGTGCGGGTCCGTGACGAGAGCCTGCCGTGGAGCGTCGGCGGGCACCCGGCCCTGGATTTCTGCAACACCTTCGCCGGGTGGGGGCACGAGCCGCCGCTGCCCGGCGCCGAGTGGCTGCGCGGCTACCGCACCCTGGCCGTGTGGGCCGGGCACGTGGGGCTCGTCGACGACGTGTCGGTGAGCCGGCTGGTGCACCTGGGTCGGCGCGACCCCGACCGGGCCGAGGCGGTGCTCGCCGAGGCCCGGGGCCTGCGGCACGCCCTGTACGGGTGCCTGACCGAACCGGACGACCGGCACGCGTTCGAGGTGGTCGCCCGGTACGCGGAGGCCGCCGCGAAGGAGTTGGTGTTCCGGCGCGAGACCGACGGCGGCGGCCGCTGGTGGCCGGAACTAGGGGCCGGGCTCCGGATGCCCCTGCACGCGGTCGCCTGGAGCGCCGCCCAGATGCTCGCCGACCCGCGCCGGCTCACCCTCCGGACCTGCCCGGACGAGCGGTGCGGGTGGCTCTTCCTGGACGAGAGCGGGCTGCGGCGCTGGTGCAGCCTGGGCACCTGCGGGCGCTCACTGGACCGGTCCCGCTGCCACAGCGCCTGACCGGCGTCCCGCCTGTCCGCCGGCGGGCGGGGGACCGGGCGGACGGCTACGCTCGCCGGGATGCCGAACGACGCCGCCCCCGACCAGTCCGCCGCCGACGGCTACCTCCAGCGGGCGCAGCTCCTCGCCGAACTGGGCCGGTACGACGAGGCCGCCGAGGAGCTCGGTGACGCCCTCGCCAGCCACCCGGGACACGCCGAGGCGTTGGGCATGCTGGCCCGGGTGCACCTCGCCGCGGACCGGTCGGCGGAGGCGCTGCGGGTCGCCGAGGCGGCCGTGGCCGCCGCCCCGGGGGCCCTGTCGCCGCTGGTGGCGCGCGGCTTCGCCCTGGTCGACCTGGGCCGGTGGAAGGCCGCGGCGAGCACCGGGGACGAGATCCTGGCGCTCGGCCCGGACGACGCGTACGCCCAGCGCAGCGCCGCCGCGATCCTGGCCGGCGCGCGCAACGGGCAGCCGGCGCTCAACACCGCCTGGCGGGGTGTGGAGCTGGCCCCGGACGCGGCGCAGGCGCACCTGGTGCTCGGCCTGGTGGCCGCCCGGCTGGAGCTGTACGACCTGGCCGAGCGGGCCTACCGGGAGGCGTTGCGGCTGGACCCGGAGCTGGCCGCGGCGCGGCACGACATGGGCGTGATCCGCCTGGAGCAGCGCCGCTACGCCGAGGCGCTGGAGCACCTGGCCGAGGCGGCGGCCCTGGACCCGGCGGGCGGCGACACCGGCCCCACCGTCGCCGACGGGCTGCGCCGCCTGGTGCTCCACGGCGCCGGCTGGTCGCTGGTCGCCACCGTGCTGGTCGCCTTCCTGGCCCCGGTCGCGCCGGGCCCGTCCCGGGTCCTCGCGCTGCTGGCCGCGCTCGGCGGGGCGCTGCTGATCTGGCGGCACGCGGCCCGGCTGCCCGGCCTGCTGGACACGGTCCTGCCCGGACTGCTCCGCGCCGACCGCAACCTCGCCCTGGCGGTGTACGCGGTGGCCGCCGCCCCGGCGCTGCTGGTGCTCTACGCGCTGGTCGGTGGCCCGTGGCCGCTGGTCGCCGGGATCACCGTGACGTTGCTGGCCGAGTTCGTCGCGCTCGCCCGCACCGGCCGGCGCCCGGTGCGTTAGGCCCGGCGCGCCCAGGTCCAGGCGTACGCGTCGTCCTCGCAGGCCGTCCCGGCGTCGCAGAGGTCCAGCGGGCGGAAGGTGTCGACCATGACCGCCAGCTCGTCGAAGAAGTCCGCCCCGATCGACCGCTCGGCGGCGCCCGGCTGCGGGCCGTGGGTGAAGCCGGACGGGTGCAGCGAGATCGAGCCCTGCTCGATGCCGGAGCCGCGTCGGGCCTCGTAGTTGCCGCCGGTGTAGAAGAGCATCTCGTCGGAGTCGACGTTGTGGTGGTTGTAGGGAACCGGGATGGCGTCCGGGTGGTAGTCCACCTTGCGCGGCACGAACGAGCAGATCACGAAGTTCGGGCCCTGGAAGGTCTGGTGCACCGGCGGCGGCTGGTGGATCCGGCCGGTGATCGGCTCGAAGTCGTGGATGGAGAACGCCCACGGGTACATGTGCCCGTCCCAGCCGACCACGTCGAACGGGTGGTGGGCGTAGACGTACCTGGTCCAACCGCGCCGGTGCCGAACCAGCACCTCGACGTCGGTCTCGTCGACCAGCAGCGGCGAGTCCGGCCCGCGGACGTCCCGCTCGCAGTAGGGCGAGTGCTCCAGGAACTGCCCGCGTACTGAGAGGTAGCGCTTGGGCGGGCCGATGTGGCCGGCGGCCTCGATGGCGAGCAGCCGGGTGGGCTCGTCGCCGGTGGGCACGAGGCGGTGGATGGTCGAGGTGGGGATGATGACGTAGTCGCCGGCCACCGCCTCCAGCACGCCGAACGGCGACTCCACCCGCAGCGTCCCGGCCTCGACGTAGAGGCAGTGGTCGCCGGTGGCGTCGCGGAACAGCGGCGACGGCCGGTCGGCCAGCACGTACGCGATCCGCACGTCGTCGTTGGCGAGCAGGTACTGCCGGCCGAGCACCGGGTCGGCGCCGGCCCCGTCGAGCTTGTGGGTGCGCAGGTGCCGCGGCTTGAGCGGGAGGTTGGGCACCCGGGCGAAGGCGGGCGGGGTGAACTCCTCGGCGGCCACGATCGCGGTGGGCGCGTGCCGGTGGTAGAGCAGCGAGGAGTCGGAGGAGAAGCCCTCCTGACCGACCAGCTCCTCGGCGTAGAGGGTGCCGTCGGGCTGGCGGAACTGGGTGTGGCGCTTGCGGGGCATCTCGCCGACGCTGCGGTAGTACGGCATCTCGCCTCCCGATATGTCCCGTTCTCCGGCCGGTGACGTCCGATAATCGGACGCGGTTGTCCGTTACTCGTAGCGTCCCGTAGATTCTTGTCTCGTGTCAACGCAGGTGCCCCGCCTCTTCGCCGGCCTGGTGGACGACGCGGCGGTCTTCCCGCCCGGCAGCGCCGCGCTGCCGGACGCGGTGATCGCGCATCGCCAGCACCGGGCCGGCTGGTACGCCGACCTGGTCGGCCCGCTGCTGCTGCCCGCCTCGACCCTGCCGGACCTGCCCGACCTGCTCGCCTCGGAGGCGACCCTGGCGGTCGGCGTGATCGGCGACGTGCCGGTCGGCCGGCTGGAGGCGGCCCTCGCCGAGGCGGACGCCCGGCTCGCCGTCCGGCAGGTCGAGGCGCCCGTCGCCAAGCGCGGGGAGGACCCCCAGCCCGGCCTGGGCGACCTGGTCAAGCTCGCCGAGCGCCTCGGCGGCACCACCGTCTACGCGGAGATCCCGCTGACCTTCGGCCTGATGGGCGCGCTGGACGCGCTCGCCGAGGCGCGGGCCGGCGGGCTGCCGGTGGCCGCCAAGTTCCGCACCGGCGGGCTGGCCGCCGAACTCTTCCCGACCCCGGTCGAACTGGCCGCGGTGATCTGCGCCTGCCGGGACCGGGAACTGCCGTTCAAGCTGACCGCTGGGCTGCACCACGCGGTCCGGCACCGGGATCCGGAGACCGGCTTCAGCCACCACGGCTTCGTCAACGTGCTGGCGGCCACCCTGGCCGCCACCGGGGGCGCCGAGGTGGACGGCGTGGCCGACCTGCTCGCCGCCACCGACCCGCTCCGGGTGGTCGAGCTGACCCGGTCCCAGCGGGAGGCCGAGCGTCCGCTCTGGGTCGGCTACGGCTCGTGCAGCATCTCCGAACCACTGACCGATCTGATCCGGCTGGGGCTGGTGAACGGGGGCTTCGAGGAATGAGCGAGCGCAGCGAGCGAATCAGCAGGTTCAGTGCGATGGTGCCTCATGGCGGCACGGAGCGAAGCGGAGTGGCGGCATGAGCTGGGTGACTGGTGCGGCGGGTTCGCCGTACGGGGTGAACAACCTGCCGTACGGGGTGTTTCGGCAGGGCGACCGCGAGCGGCGGATCGGCGTACGCATCGGCGACTTCGTGCTGGACCTGGCCGGCGCGGAGGCCGCCGGGCTGGTGCCGGCCGCCGGCGCGCTCGGCCGGCCCACCCTCAACGACTTCATGGCGCTCGGCCGTCCGCGGTGGACCGCGGTCCGGCAGCGGGTCACCGAGCTGCTCACCGACCCCGCGCACCGGCCGGCTGTGGAGCCGCTGCTGGTGCCGCTGCGCGAGGCGCAGCTGCTGCTCCCGTTTGAGGTCGCCGACTACGTCGACTTCTACTCGTCCGAGCACCACGCGTCGAACGTCGGGCAGATCTTCCGGCCCGGGCAGCCGGCGCTGCTGCCGAACTGGAAGCACGTGCCGATCGGCTACCACGGCCGGGCGGGCACGGTGGTGGTCTCGGGCACCCCGGTGGTCCGCCCGACCGGGCAGCGGGCCAGCGCGCAGGGCCCGACCACCGGCGCCTCCGTCCGGCTGGACATCGAGGCCGAGGTCGGCTTCGTGGTCGGGGTGCCGAGCCGGCTCGGCGACCGGGTCGCGGTCGCGGACTTCGCCGACCACGTCTTCGGCGTGGTGCTGGTGAACGACTGGTCCGCCCGGGACATCCAGGCCTGGGAGTACCAGCCGCTCGGGCCGTTCCTGGGCAAGTCCTTCGCCACCTCGGTCTCGGCCTGGGTCACCCCGCTGGACGCGCTGGCCGACGCCTTCGTACCGGCCCCCGACCAGGACCCGCCGGTGCAGGACTACCTGCGCGACACCCCGCACCTCGGGCTGGACCTGACCCTGTCGGTCGAGTGGAACGGCGAGCGGGTCGCCGAGCCGCCCTTCGCCACCATGTACTGGACCTCGGCCCAGCAGCTCGCCCACCTCACCGTGAACGGCGCGTCGCTGCGGACCGGCGACCTCTACGCCTCCGGCACCGTCTCCGGGCCGGAGCGCGGGCAGGTCGGCTCGTTCCTGGAACTGACCTGGGGCGGGACCGAGCCGGTCAAGTTCGCCGACGGCGCCGCGCGGACCTTCCTGGAGGACGGCGACACGGTGACGATCACCGCCACCGCGCCCGGCCCGGACGGCACCACCATCGCCCTCGGCGAGGTCACCGGGAGCATCCTTCCGGCCCGCTGAACCGCCCCCTGTTCACTCTCCGTCCCCGGTCGCACCCGCTGTGCGACCGGGGACGTTTCCTTCGCCGTTGATCGTCGCGGACTGCGTACGCCGCGGCGGTGCGGGCCGGGGCGCACCCCGAGTGGAACAGGAAGGACCGAGACGATGACCGAGTCGGCCGGCGCCATCTGGCGCACCAGCAGCCGCTCCAACGATCAGGGCCTCTGCGTCGAGGTGGCGACCAACGTGGTCGCCGCGCACGGCGTGGTGGGCGTACGCGACTCGAAGGACCCGCAGGGTCCGACGCTCGCGGTCAGCCCACCGGGCTGGGCGGCGTTTGTCGCCGCGATCCGGGGTGACGCCCTCCGTCGCTGACCCTCGCCGTGGCCCGGTGCCCCGATCGGGGCACCGGTGGTGGAAATGTCACCGCAAGGCTCCCGTTACCCGGTGACGGCCCGTACCGTGGACGACACGGGAGGTGCCATGTCGACGGTGACGGTTTCCGCATTCATCGAAGCGCAGGACGTCGACGTCTGGCGGCTCCTCACCGACCTCCCGGCGCGGGCCGACTGGCTCTCCGCGGTCGGCGCGGTCGACATCCTCAGCTCCGGCGACCTCAGCACCGGCGACCTCGAGCCCGGCACCGCCTGGCGGGAGACCCGGGTCCGGCCGGACGGCGGCGCCGAGCCGGAGGAGTTCCTGGTGGTCGAGGCGGTCGCCCCGGCCCGGCTGGTGCTCAGCTCGCGGGGCGCGGGCGCGGACTACCGGATCACCTGGACGCTGCGCACCGTCGAGCGCCGGCGGCGCGGCTGCACCGAGGTCACCGTCGAGCACGAGGCGGTGCCGACCCGCGCGTACGGCCGGGTGCTGGCCCTGATCCTCGGAGGCCTGGCCGCGCGGGCGGTGGAGGGCGCTCTCCGGCGTGACCTGGCCGACCTGGCGCTGGCCGTCGGTCCCACCCGGTCCGCCGAGGCCGCCTGAGCCACCGCCCCGGACCCGGACGGGCCGGCGGCAATCGCCGCTCCGCGCCTCTGACGCCGCGCGGCGTCCGGGAGCCGCCGCTGGGTAGGGTGCCGAGCGGAGGTGCGGCATGGGGAAGCCCTCGGGGCGGCGGATCGCGGTGACGCTCGTGGCGGTGCTGGCCGTCGCGGCGGCGGCCGCCGTGGTCCTCCGGGTCCTCGCCCCCGCCGAGGTCGAGACGGTCGCCCGGGCCGCGTACCCGGCCGCGCCCACCCCGCCGATCGGGGTAATCGGCCGGCTGCCAGTGGCGCCGCTGGTCGTGGACGGCCGGCTCCGCGTCTACGCGGGCGCCCGCCAGGTGTACGCCGACCAGCCCGTCTCCCGGAAGCACCGGATCACCCCGTTCTGGTCCTACCGCCGCTGGCCGGCGAAGCTGGTCGGGGTGCTGGCCGAGGGCACCACGGTGGTGAGCCGCTGGTCCGACGGGAAGCTGGTGGCGCTGGACGCGCGTACCGGGCGGGTCGCCTGGCGGGCCGACGGGCCCGAGCCGGGCGCGGTGCCCGATCCGCGCCGCACCTACGCCGCCACGGTCTGGGACCCGGCGGGGCTGCACGTCACCCGGGCCGCCGACGGCCGTGTCGTGCTGGTCGCGGCGGGCCCCGGCGCGGTCGGCGGGTACGCCCTGGCGGACGGCCGCCGGCTCTGGCGGGCCGAGGTGGCGCGGGGCTGCCGCACGGACGTGGGCACCACGGCCGCCGGGGAGGTGCTCGGGGTCGACTCCTGCGCCGGGCCGGCCACGGTCGAGTTCCGGGACGCGGCGACCGGCGCGGTGCGCAGCCGCTGGCGGCCCCCGGACGCCCCGGAGCAGCTCGTGGTGACCCCGGTCGGCTGCCGCGACGGGCACTCGGCCTGCCGGGGGCTGCGTACGGCGGGGCACGGCGACGAGACCGGCCGGGGGTGGCTGGTCGCGGGCGCGAGTGAGCCGGTGGCCGCGCCCGGCCTGGACGGCCCGGACACCGAGCTGGACGGCGAGCGCGCCGTGGGGACCACGGGCGGCGTGGTCACCGGGCGGTTCGCCCGCACCGGCGAGGAGCTGTGGCGCCGGGCCGACCTGGGGCCGGTCCGGATCCTGGCGGTCGAGCCGGGCCGGGTGCACCTGCTGACCGAGCGGCGGGACCTGGTCACCCTCGACCCGGTGACCGGGGCGGCGCGGTCCCGGTTCGCCATGGACCTCGGCCGGGACGGGATCGGCTGGGTGCCCGGCCGGGCACACGCGGAGGACGGTTACGTGGCCGTGGAGCGGGTCCGGGAGCGGGCCCGGCCGGATGACGACGACCAGGGGTACTTCCTGATGGCCGAGCCGGTGCTGCTCGCCGCAACCTGACCAGAAGAAACGGACAAATGGTATGATTCGTCGCGAGGCTCCGGCGTCCGATGGTCTGCCGAGCGGCCCGAAGTGTCCGGGGCCGGTCCGTAGGGGGTTGACGGACCGGCCCCGGACCTGCGCCGTCAGGCCAGCGCGGCCTCGGCGGCGGCCAGGAAGGCGTCGTTCTCGTCCGGCGTGCCGATGGTGACCCGCACCCCGTCGCCCGGGAACGGCCGGACGATCACGCCCCGCGCCTCGCACGCCCTGCCGAACTCGACGGCCCGCTCGCCCAGCGGCAGCCAGACGAAGTTGGCCTGACTCTCCGGCACGTCCGGGACGAACTTGCGCAGCGCCTCGGTGACCCGGTCCCGCTCGGCGACGACCAGCGCGCAGCGCCGCTCGACCTCGTCGGCCTGGGCCAGCGCGGCCAGCGCGCCGGCCTGGGCGGCCATGCTCGTGGAGAAGGGGGTGACCACCTTGCGCACCGCGGCGGCCACGGTCGGCTCGGCGACCAGCCAGCCGATCCGCAGGCCGGCCAGGCCCCACGCCTTGGACAGGGTGCGCAGCACCGCCACGTTCGGCCGGTCCAGGTAGCTCAGGCCGTCCGGCACCTCGGGGTCGGTGACGAACTCCCGGTACGCCTCGTCGATCACCACGAGCACGTCGTCCGGCACCGCGTCGAGGAAGCGGTCCAGCTCGGCCTTGCGGACGGCCGTGCCGGTCGGGTTGTTCGGGTTGCAGACCAGGATCATCCGGGTCCGGTCGGTCACCGCCGCCGCCATCGAGGCCAGGTCGTGGCCGTGGCCGGCGTCGTTCGGCACCCGCACGCTGGTCGCGCCGCTGGTCGCCGCGATGATCGGGTACGCCTCGAAGGACCGCCACGAGTAGAGCAGCTCGTCGCCGGGGAGGCAGGTGGCCCGGACCAGGTGCTCGGCCAGCGCCACCGAACCGCAACCGGTGGCGATCCGGTCGGCGTCCACGCCGTACCGCTCGGCGAGGGCCTGGCGCAGCGCCACCACGCCCATGTCCGGGTAGCGGTGCGAGCCGGCCACCGCCGCGGTGACCGCCTCCACGACCCCGGGCAGCGGGCCGTACGGGACCTCGTTGCTGGCCAGCTTGATCGCCTCGGGCAGGCCCAGCTCGCGGGCCAGGTCGGCCGGGCTCCGCCCGGGCACGTAGTTGGGCAGCGCATCCAGGTCGGCGCGGGTGAGCCGCAGCGGAGGCTGGTGACGTCCGGTGTCGGTCATGGGGTGTCTCCCGGGGGGTTGGCGCGGTCGCGCGGGGTGGTACGGGTGTCGGGCCGGGTGCGGGGAAGCTGGACCACCACGGTCTGCGCCCGCTTGTCGTGCAGGGCCTGGCGCAGCGGCTGGTCGAAGAGCGGGGAGACCGCGTCGACGAACTGGAGCAGCAGGCCGAGGCCGCAGCAGTACCAGAGCAGGGTGGGCAGGCCGAGGGTGCTCCAGCGCCGGGTGGCCCGGCCGAAGCCGAGTGGCTGGTCCGTCTCGACCGGCACCGCGCGGACGCCCATCAGCCGCTTGCCGAAGGTCTGCCCGCGGGCGGCCATCGAGGGCACCTCGTAGGCGAACCAGAGCGCGGTGGCGATCAGCAGGATGGCGATCTGGAGCCCGGCGGCCTGATCGCCCGGCTGGGGCAGCCCTTCGGTGGAGGTTTCCCCGGCCAGCGACCGGCGCACCGACTCGCGCAGGTACGGCGAGATCTCCTCGATGTAGCGCCAGACGAACCAGCCGTTGACCACGGCGTTGAGCAGGAACACCACGCCGAAGTCGATCAGGCGGGCGACCAGCCGGGCGCCGTACGAGGCGAGCGGCAGTCCGTGCGGGCGCGGAGCCGGCGGTCGCCCCGGCCAGCCCGGGTACGGCCAGCCCGGCGGCGGCCCCTGCTGGCCGGGCTGCCCCGGCTGTCCCGCCCACGGTCCAGGCTGCCCCGGCTGGCCCGGCCACTGCTGGCCCGGCCACGGCTGTCCCGGCCCACCGGCCGGCGGGCCCGGGTGGGGCTCGGGAGCCGCGGCACCCGGATGCGGCCCGGGAGCGGGCCGGCCGGGGTGCGGCGCGGCGGGGGCGGCGGCCGGTGCGGCGGCGGGGGCCGGCTCGGGCGGCGGTGGCCCGTCGGGCGGGGTGGCGTCGACCGGGATCGGCGCGCCGATCCACCCCTCGCCGTCCCAGTACCGGCGGGTCTCGGGATCGGCGGGGTCGACATACCAGCCGGGCTGAACACTCACGGTGCAACCTTAACGACGACGGTGCCGGCGAACTTGTCGTGCAGGCACTGCTGCCAGGGCTTGTCCCAGAGCTGCCAGAAGCCGTCGAGGTAGTTGGCGAAGGGCACGAGCGCGCCGGCGACGAACTCCACCAGGTACCGCTTGCCGAGCATGCCCCGGGTGAGCGAGGCGTTCGGGTCGAGCGGCACGATGCGCAGCTTCATCACCTTCTTGCCGAGCGTCTGCCCGGTCCGGCGGGCGTACTCCACGTGGTAGAGCCAGTAGAAGACGAGCAGGAGCGCGAAGACGCCGAGTTCGGCGAGGAGCACCGGCAGGAAGAAGTCGGTCATGGCCGTGCCGAAGTCGGGCCCGGCCACGGTCCCGTCCGGCCCGGCCGGCGCCAGGTCGTCGATCATCTTCACGACCATCCAGAGGAAGACCGGCGCGAAGAGCACCATCGCCACCGCGGTGGCCACCAGGCCGTCGATCAGCCAGGCCAGCAGCCGCTCGCCGAAGCCGGCCAGCGGCTGCCCGTTGGGGGCCAGGGTGGGCGGCACGAAACCGGCGTGCGGGACGTACCCCGGGGGTGGCGGGGGGTAGCTCGGCAGTCCGGCGTACGTGGGCGGGGTGTGCTGCTGCGGCGGCAGGTACGGCCCGGACGGCGGCGCGAAGCCGCCGCCCGCGGGCGGGGGCCCGGCGGGCGGCGGCGTCGACATGGGGGGAGGCTGGGTCACGCGGACAGTGTTACAGGTTGCCGCGCTTCTCCTGCTCGCGCTCGATGGCCTCGAACAGGGCCTTGAAGTTGCCCTTGCCGAAGCCCAGCGAGCCGTGCCGCTCGATCAGCTCGAAGAAGACGGTCGGGCGGTCCTGCACCGGCTTGGTGAAGATCTGGAGCAGGTAGCCGTCCTCGTCCCGGTCGACCAGGATCTTGCGGGACTTCAGCTCCTCGATCGGCACCCGCACCTGGCCGATCCGGGCGCGCAGCTCCGGGTCCTCGTAGTAGGAGTCCGGGGTGTCCAGGAACTCGACGCCGGCGGCCCGCATGGCGTCGACGCTGGCCAGGATGTCGTTGGTGGCCACGGCGATGTGCTGGGCGCCCGGGCCCTGGTAGAACTCCAGGTACTCGTCGATCTGCGACTTCTTGCGGGCGACGGCCGGCTCGTTGAGCGGGAACTTCACCTTGCGGGTGCCGTTCGCGACCACCTTGCTCATCAGCGCCGAGTAGTCGGTGGCGATGTCGTCGCCGATGAACTCGGCCATGTTGCTGAAGCCCATGACGCGCTTGTAGAACTCGACCCACTCGTCCATCCGGCCCAGCTCCACGTTGCCGACCACGTGGTCGACGGCCTGGAAGAAGCGCTTCGGCTGGAGGCCGGCGTCGATCATCGGCTGCCGGTCCACGATCGGGGCGCGGGCCACGAAGCCGGGCAGGAACGGGCCGGTGTAACGGGACCGGTCGACCAGCGTGTGCCGGGTGTCGCCGTAGGCGGCGATGGCCGCCATCCGGACGGTGCCGTGCTCGTCGGTGACGTCGTGCGGCTCGACCAGGCCGGTCGCGCCCTGGGCGGTGGCGTGCGCGTACGCGGCGTCCACGTCCGGCACCTCCAGCGCGATGTCGGAGACGCCGTCGCTGTGCCGGGCCACGTGCTCGGCGCCCTCGGCGTCGGGGCGGACCGCGCCGGTCAGCACGAACCGGGCGGAGCCGCTGGTCAGCACGTACTGGGCGTGGTCCCGGTAGCCCTGCTCCGGCCCCCGGTACGCCACGCAGGTCATGCCGAAGGCGGTCGAGTAGTAGTGCGCCGCCTGCTTGGCGTTGCCCACCAGGAAGTGCACGTGGTCGAGGCCCTTGACCGGGAACGGGTCGCGGGTGATGTCGTGGTCGACGGCGCCGACGAGGGCGTCGACGTCGACCTCCTCGGTCGACTGGGGTCGGTCGATCGCCTGGGTCATGGTGGCCTCCCTTGCGCACCGGCCGGCCTCGTGGGCCGCCGTTGATCTGCTGTTGTGGCGAGGATCGCTGCGTCGCCGCCAGTTGGGCAACAGTTGTCGAAAATGCTGGTCAGGTTGTGCATTCGGTAATGTGAAACCCCATGAACACTGGTCAGGATGTACAGCTAGATGCGCTCGACGCTCGCTTGATCGATCTGCTCGCCGAGGAGCCCCGGATCGGGGTGTTGGAGTGCTCGCGGCGGCTCGGCGTGGCCCGGGGCACCGTCCAGGCCCGGCTCGACAAGCTGGTCGAGCGGGGGGTGATCGCCGGGTTCGGTCCGGACATCTCGCCGGCCGCGATCGGCTTCGGGGTGACCAGCTTCGTGACCCTGGAGATCAGCCAGCGGCACGGCCACGACCCGGTGACCGCGCACCTGGCCGCCATCCCCGAGGTGCTGGAGGCGCACACCATCACCGGCTCCAGCGACCTGCTCTGCCGCATCGTGGCCCGGTCGAACACCGACCTCCAGCGGGTCATCGACCAGATCGTCGCCTCGGAGGGCATCCGCCGCGCCTCCACGATCATCGCCCTCGCCGAGCAGATCCCCTACCGCACCCTGCCCCTGGTCCGCTCCGCCGCCCGCGGCGCGTAGCACGGCGGCTGACCGAGAAAGCGCCGCGACACGGCCGTTCGGGGGGCCGGCGCAGCGGTGATCGTCGTTACCGTGTGCGGTGTGAAGGGCCTTGGGTTTCGCGGCTGGTTGCTGCTGGGGCTCATCACCGTGATCGTGCTCGCCGCCACCGGCGTGTGGAACCCGTTCCCGGGCCTGTGGGACTGGGTCGACCGGAGCAAGCCGATCTCCGAGCCGGACGTGGTCTGGCAGCAGCGGGTCGGCGGCACTCCGAGGAGCGTCACGATCGCCGGCGACACGGTGATCGTCGAGCAGCGCACCCGGGTCGAGGCGCGCAGCCTGGCCAACGGCGCGCAGCTCTGGGAGCGCAAGGCCGACTGGGCGGCGGTGGCCGGCAGCGACCGGGACCCGGTCGTCGCCGTGGGCAAGCTCCTGGACAAGGGGTACGAGGTGCTCGACCCCGCCACCGGCGTGGTGCGCCGCCGCGACGAGCGGGCGCTGGCCGTCTGGACCTACCGCAACCTGCTGCTCGACGCCTACTGCGTGGAGCCCACCGACTGCACCCTGCGCGCCTGGGAGCCCCGCGGCACCACGCCGCGGTGGAGCGCGTTCCTGCCCGGCGTGCACAGCGGGGTGCTCGCCGACAACCCGGACCTGCTGGGCACCCGGCGGCTCGGCGCGCCGCGGATCGACGGCGGGGTGGCCGGGCCGGAGTCGGTCCCGCCGCTGCTCGGCTTCCCGGTCGACGGCCGCGTGCACGTGGTGGACACCGCCACCGGCCGGGTGCTCCAGAACGTCGAGCCCGGTCGCGAGGAGCGGCTCGCGGTGGTCGGCGGGCGGCTGCTCCGGATCGCCGCCACCTCCAAGGACGGGACCTGCTACTTCGTCCTCACCGCCGTCGACCCGGCCACCGGCCAGCAGGTGTGGCGGCGCAACGGGGTGAACCTGCGGACCGCCGACTACGCCGGCTGCGTGCAGCGGGAGGACCCGCAGGGCGCCCGCAACGTGCTGGTCGGGGTCGCCCCGGACGGGCGCGAGGCGGTGATCGACGGATACGACGGCCGGCTGCTGCAGGTCGGCGCGGAGGGCGAGAAGCTGCTCGCCGTCGACGACCGCTACGCGCTGGTGCGCAGCGCCGACAAGCGCTCGCTGCTCGGCCGGGAGCTGTCGGCCGACCGCACCCGGTGGACACGGCCGGCCGGTGGGAAGAGCGGCGCGGCGCTCACCCCGTACGCGGCGCTGATCGCCGAGGAGAAGCCGTCCCGGCTGATCGCGGTCGAGCCGCTGAGCGGTCGGGAGCTGGTCCTGCTGCGGACCTCGGCGAACGCCCTGGCGGTCGGCCCCAACGGCATGATCATCGGAGAGGGCCGGGAGATCGGGTACGTCCGCTGGGGCGCCGGCGCGGCCGGGGTGCCCCCGCCGGACGAGGGGGCGGTGCCCGTGCCGGACCCGGGCGACACCTGGCGACCCCCGACCGACCAGGGCAGTTGCGGCCCGAAGAACGAACTCTGCGCCGACGGCAAGTGAGGCCGGGTGAGAGCGGCGTCCCAGGACGCACCCGGCGGGTGCCACCGATCGACGGCTCTGCCCTAGGCTTTCCGCTCATGAGCAGTGCCGCCGCCTTCTCGTACGCCCCCCTGCTGCCGACCGGACCGGACCAGACGGAATACCGCCTGGTCACCGACGAGGGCGTCGACGTCGTCAACGGCCCGGGTGGCCGTCGGTTCCTCACCGTGGAGCCCGCCGCGCTGACCGCGCTGACCGCCGAGGCGATGCACGACATCGCCCACTTCCTGCGCCCGGCCCACCTGGCCCAGCTGCGGTCGATCATCGACGACCCGGCGGCCTCGCCGAACGACCGGTTCGTGGCGCTGGACCTGCTGCGCAACGCCAACATCGCCGCCGGTGGGGTGCTGCCGATGTGCCAGGACACCGGCACCGCCATCGTGATGGGCAAGCGCGGCCGGCACGTGCTCACCGACGGCACCGACGCCGAGGCGATCTCGCGCGGCGTCTACCAGGCCTACACCCGGCTCAACCTGCGCTACTCCCAGCTCGCCCCGCTGACCATGTGGGAGGAGCGGAACACCGGCAGCAACCTGCCCGCCCAGGTCGAGCTCTACGCCGAGGACCCGGACGGGCACCCCGACGCGTACAAGTTCCTCTTCATGGCCAAGGGCGGTGGCTCGGCCAACAAGTCCTACCTCTACCAGGAGACCAAGGCGCTGCTGAACCCGACGCGGATGATGCAGTTCCTGGAGGAGAAGCTGCGGCTCATCGGCACCGCGGCCTGCCCGCCCTACCACCTGGCCATCGTCATCGGCGGCACCTCCGCCGAGTACGCGCTGAAGACCGCCAAGTACGCCTCCGCCAAGTACCTGGACGCCCTCCCGACCCAGGGTTCGATGAGCGCGCACGGCTTCCGCGACCTCGAACTGGAGGCCGAGGTGCTGGAGCTGACCCGCAACTTCGGCATCGGCGCGCAGTTCGGCGGGCGCTACTTCTGCCACGACGTCCGGGTGGTCCGGCTGCCCCGGCACGGCGCCTCCTGCCCGGTGGCCATCGCGGTCTCCTGCTCGGCCGACCGCCATGCGGTTGCCAAGATCACCCCGTCGGGCGTCTGGCTGGAGCGCCTGGAGACCGACCCGGCGCGCTACCTGCCCGACGTCACCGACGCCTACCTGGACACCTCCGAGGTGGTCCGGGTCGACCTCAACCGGCCGATGGACGAGATCCGCGCCGAGCTGGCGAAATACCCGGTGAAGACCCGGCTGTCGCTGACCGGCCCGCTGGTGGTGGCCCGGGACATCGCGCACGCCAAGATCGCCGAGCGGCTGGACGCCGGTGAGCCGATGCCGCAGTACCTGCGGGACCACGCCGTCTACTACGCCGGCCCGGCCAAGACCCCCGAGGGCTACGCCTCCGGCTCGTTCGGCCCCACCACCGCCGGGCGGATGGACGCCTATGTGGAGAAGTTCCAGGCGGCTGGTGGCTCGATGGTGATGCTGGCCAAGGGCAACCGCTCCGCCCAGGTCACCCGCTCCTGCCAGGCGTACGGGGGCTTCTACCTCGGCTCGATCGGCGGCCCGGCCGCCCGCCTCGCCCAGGACTGCATCAAGCATGTCGAGGTGCTCGAATACCCCGAGCTGGGCATGGAGGCGGTCTGGAAGATCGAGGTGGAGGACTTCCCGGCCTTCATCGTGGTCGACGACAAGGGGAACGACTTCTTCGCCGAGGTCACCAAGCCGGTGCTCACCGTCGGGCGGCGCTGACCTCCGACGTACGCGGAAAGGGGCGCCGGGTGGGATCGCACCCGGCGCCCCTTCGTCGTGCCGTCCGTCAGCCCCGTTCGACATCGGTGCGCCCGCCCGGGCGCGGGCCCGGGCGGGCGCACCGCCCCCGTCGGATGCCGTGCCCGGCAACCCGGCACGAGTCTCCGGCGTGCTGCTGTCGATCCGCTATCACCTCGCTATCACCCGCCCGCCGCGCGCGGTGACCGGCGGGTTACGCTGCCGGAAGTTCCACGAGGAGCGTGCGGGGGCGCGGATGCGGTTCGGGATCCTGGGGCCGCTGCGGTTCGGCGGTGGCGAGGCCACCATCACGGCGGGTCGCGATCGGACGTTGCTGGCCATGCTGTTGCTGCGGGCCGGCCGGGTGGTGCCCGTCGAGGAACTCGTCGACGCGATCTGGGAGGAGGGTCCGCCGGCCACCACTCGCACCCAGCTGCAGATCTGCGTGTCGCGGCTGCGGCAGCGCTTCGTCGCGCTCGGCCTGCCGCCGGAGACGATCGTCACCGACCCGGTCGGATACGGCATCCGGGTCGCTCCGGCCGACCTGGACGCCGAGGTCTTCGCCCAGACCGTCGAGGCCGGCCGGGCGGCGGTCGACGCGGGGCAGCCGGCCGAGGCGAGCCGCCACTACCGGGCCGCGCTGGCGCTCTGGCGCGGACCGGCGCTGAGCGGCATCGCGAGCCGGAGCGTACGCCGGCGGGCGCAGGTGCTCGACGAGCGGCGACTCACCGTGCTGGAGGAGTGCGTCGAGGTCGAGCTGCGGCTGCGCCGGGCGGCCGACCTGATCGACGAGCTCAGCGAGGCCGTGGAGCGGAACCCGCTGCGGGAGCGGCTGCGCGGCCAGCTGATGTTGGCCCTCTCCGCGGTCGGCCGCCAGGCGGACGCGCTCACCGTCTACCGCGAGGGACGCCGGATCTTCGCCGAGGAACTGGGCATCGAACCGGGCACGGCGTTGCAGGAACTGCACCAGCGCGTGCTCGCCGGCGACCTGGCCCTGACCGGGCCGCAGCAACCGGCCCCGAGCCCGGTCCGGGCACTGCCCCGGGCGATCAGCGATTTCACCGGCCGGCAGGACACGCTGGCCCGGCTGGTCAAGGAGATCGAGGAGCGTGACGCCCGGATCCACCTGATCGACGGGATGGCCGGCACCGGGAAGACCGCCCTGGCCGTGCACCTGGCGGCCGTTCTCGCCGCGCGCTACCCGGACGCCCACCTCTTCATCGACCTGCACGGGCACAGCGAGCGCGAACCGGTCACCCCGTTAGCGGCCCTGGCCGCGCTGCTGCGTCAGCTCGGGGTACCCGCCGCGCGGATCCCCGCCGACGTCGACGAGCGGGCGGCCCTGTGGCGCAGCGAGCTGTCCGGGCGGCGGGCGGTCGTGGTGCTCGACAACGCGGCTACCGCGGTCCAGGTGGCGCCGTTGCTGCCCAACGGCCCGGACTGCGTCACGCTGATCACCAGCCGACGCCGGCTCACCGGCCTCGACGGCGGCCGGCCGTCCTCGCTGGCCGTGCTCGACCCGGACGAGGCGGTCGAGCTGCTCGCCCGGGTGGTCGGTGCGGACCGGGTCGCCGCCGAGCCGGAGGCGGCCGCCGAGGTGGCCCGCCGCTGCGGACACCTGCCGCTCGCCATCCGGCTGGCCGGGGCGCGGCTGGTGCACCGGCCCCGGTGGCGGGTCCGGGACCTGGCGGACCGGCTGGCCGCCGGGCGGAACGCGCTGATCGAGCTGTCCGTCGGGGAACGCTCGGTGGGGCAGGCCTTCGACCTGTCGTACGCGCAGCTCGACCCGGCCGCGCAGCGGCTGTTCCGGCTCCTCGGGGTGCATCCCGGGGCGTCCTTCGACCATCAGGTGGCGGCCGCCGTCACCGACCTGCCGCCGGCCGACGCGCAGGACCTGTTGGACGGCCTGGTCGACGCCCATCTGCTGGAGGAGCCCGAGCCCGGCCGGTTCCGCTTCCACGACCTGGTGCGGGACTTCGCCCGGCAACTCATTGGGGTGGGGCAGCCCGGGGAGCGGGCCGAGGCGGTGCGGCGACTGCTCGATCATCACCTGCACGCGGCGTACGCGATCTCCCGGAGGATGGAGCCGGCGGCCAGCCGTGCCGCCCTGGTGCTGCCCGAGCCACCGAGGCCGGACCTGGTGGCTGCCTGCGCGGCCGAGGGTCCGGCGTGGTTCGACCGCAACCGGTCCACGCTGCCGGCACTGGTCCGGCTGGCGGCCGACGAGGGCCTGCTCCGGCTCTGCTGGCAGCTCGCCCGGGTGAGCTGGTACCACCTCTTCAGCCGGGGCCACCTGGACGAGCTGATCGACACGCACACCGTCGCCCTGCGCGCCGCGGAGCGGTGCGACGACGAGGCCGCTGTCGCCACCACCCGCAACTACCTGGCCTCCGGGCTGTTCCGGCTCGGCCGCTTCCCCGAGGCGATCGAGCTGATGGAGGGCGCCCTCCAGATCCGCCGGCGGCTGGGCGACCGAGAGGGCGAGGCCACCGTCCGGCGCAACCTGGCCATCGCGTACGGGGCGAACTGGCAGCTGGCGCCGGCCATGGGGCACCTGGACGTGGCGCTCGAACTGGCCCGGTCCACCGGGCAACCGGCCGCCGTGTCGGCGCTGCTGAACAACCAGACCGTGGTGCTGCTGGCCTGGGGCCGGTACGCCGAGGCGCAGACCGTGTCCCGCCGTCAGCTCGCCCTCGGCCGGGAGGCGGGTGACCTGAACAGCGTGCGCAATGCGGTCGGCCACCTCGGCACCGCCCGGGCCCGGCTCGGCGATCTTCCCGGCGCCCTGCGGTTCCTGCGGCTGGCGCTCCGGCTCAAGCGCCGCGAGGGCAACCGCTTCGGCGAGGGCGAGGTGCTCAACGAGCTGGGCGTGATCGAGCGGAAGCTGGGGCGGCCGGAGGCCGCCGCCGCCCTGCACCGCGAGGCGTTGATCGCGGTGACCGCCTCCGGGGACCGGGTCCTCGGCTGCCTCTCCCGCAACCTGCTGGCGCGGGCCCTGCTCGACCAGGGCGACCTGCGGAGCGCGCTCGACCTTTACCGCCGGGTGCTCCAGGACGCGGTCCGGCTGCGGGCCCGGCACGAGGAGGCCGGCGCGCTGGCGGGCATCGCCCGCTGCCTGCGCCCGACCGACCCGGCGGCCGCCCGCACGCACGCGACCCGGGCCCTCGACCTCCTCCGGCAGCTCGACGCCCCGGAGCGGGACGAGGTGGCGGCGCTGCTCGCCGAGCTGGACTGAGCGATCATGTGCGGACCGGCGACCAGCGCGGCAGGATGGTACGCGTGACGACTCCAGAGGCGACCGGTTACCGGATCGAACGCGACTCGATGGGTGAGGTCGAGGTCCCCGCCGAGGCGCTGTGGCGGGCGCAGACCCAGCGTGCGGTGCAGAACTTCCCGATCTCCGGGCGCGGCATCGAACCGGCGCAGATCAAGGCACTGGCCCAGATCAAGGGAGCGGCGGCCCAGGTCAACGGCGAGCTGGGGGTGATCGGTGCGGACGTGGCCGAGGCCATCGCCACCGCGGCCGCCCACGTCGCCGACGGCGGATACGACGACCAGTTCCCGGTCGACGTCTTCCAGACCGGTTCCGGCACGTCGTCCAACATGAACACCAACGAGGTGATCGCCACGCTGGCCGGCCGGGAGCTGGGCCGCAACGTGCACCCGAACGACGACGTCAACGCTTCCCAGTCCAGCAACGACGTCTTCCCGTCCTCGATCCACCTGGCCGCCACCCAGGCCGTGGTGGAGGACCTGCTGCCCGCGCTGAAGCACCTGGCCGGCGCGCTGGAGGAGAAGGCGGCCGAGTTCGAGACCGTGGTCAAGGCCGGGCGTACCCACCTCATGGACGCCACGCCGGTCACCCTCGGCCAGGAGTTCGGCGGCTACGCCGCCCAGGTCCGCTACGGCGTCGAGCGGCTGGAGGGGGCGCTGCCCCGGCTCGCCGAGCTGCCGCTCGGCGGCACCGCCGTGGGCACCGGCATCAACACCCCGTTCGGCTTCGCCGGCAAGGTGATCGAGAAGCTGCGCGCCTCGACCGGCCTGCCGCTGACCGAGGCGCGCAACCACTTCGAGGCGCAGGGCGCCCGGGACGCGCTGGTGGAGACCTCCGGCCAGCTCCGCACCGTCGCGGTCGGTCTCTACAAGATGGCCAACGACATCCGCTGGATGGGCTCCGGCCCCCGCGCCGGCCTGCGGGAACTGCGCATCCCCGACCTCCAGCCGGGCTCGTCGATCATGCCGGGCAAGGTGAACCCGGTGGTCGCCGAGGCGATGCGGCAGGTGTGCGCGCAGGTGATCGGCAACGACGCCACCGTGGCGTTCGCCGGCTCGCAGGGCGACTTCGAGCTGAACGTGATGCTCCCGGTGATGGGCCGCAACCTGCTGGAATCGATCCGGCTGATCGCCGCGGCGAGCCGGCTCTTCGCCGACCGCCTGGTGGTCGGCCTGGTCGCGGACGCCGAGGTGTGCATGGCGTACGCCGAGGGCTCCCCGTCGATCGTCACTCCGCTCAACCGCCACCTCGGATACGACGAGGCCGCCTCGATCGCCAAGGAGGCGCTGGCCAAGCAGGTATCGATCCGCGAGGTGGTGATCTCCCGCGGTCACGTCGACTCGGGCAAGCTCAGCGAGACCCAGCTCGACGAGGCGCTGGACCTGCTCCGGATGACCCACCCGTGACCGGCCCGCCCGGGTGCGTCAGGAGTGGGACGCGGCCTTGCGCGCCCGGTAGGCGCTGACCGCGGCCCGGTTGCCGCAGCCGGCGTCGCAGAACCGGCGGGACCGGTTCTTGGAGAGGTCCACCAGCACGTTCTCGCAGTCGGGGTGGTCGCAGAGGCGCAGCCGGCTCAGCTCGTCCATGCGGACCAGGTCGGCCAGCGCCATGGCGGCCTCGACCGCCATCCGGGTGGCCAGCGGCGCGTCCCGCGGCACGGCGTGCAGGTGGTAGGGCTGGTCGTCGTGCCGGACGAGCTGGGGCAGCGCGTGCGACTCCTGGAGCAGCCCGTTGACCACGGCCACCACCTCGTCGGTGTCGGCGTACCAGATCCGGCGGAGCCGGGGCCGCAGGGCGCGGACCTCGCGCAGCTCCGCCTCGGTGTGCTCGTGCCGCCCGGTCCACCCGTACGCGGCGAAGAACTCGTCGAGGGCGGCCACGTCGGGCAGCCCTTCCCGATCCGGGCCGGCCGTGTTGACCAGCGCCGCGGCCGCGACCAGGCCACACTCGGTGTCATGAGCAAATAGCAACTTGACTCCTGTCGGGACGCCGGCCTAGTGTCATCAGCATAACTCTGCTTGACTCCTGACCGGTCGACCTGAGGAGCTGTCGATGCGTGAACGGCCCGGCGTCGGCCTCGGCCTGGCCCTGCTCTCCGCGCTCACCTTCGCCACCTCGGGCACCTTCGCCCGACCGCTGATCACCGGCGACTGGTCCGCCGAGGCCGTGGTGCTCGCCCGGGTTGGCATCGCCGCGCTGGTGCTGGCCGTGCCCGCCCTGCTGGCGCTGCGCGGCCGGTGGCCGGTGCTGCGCCGTAACGGCGGCACCCTGGTGGTGTTCGGGCTGCTCGGGGTGGCCCTGGCCCAGGCGTGCTTCTTCAACGCGGTCCGCTACCTGCCGGTCGGCGTCGCGCTGCTGCTGGAGTACCTGGGCATCGTGCTGGTGGTCGGCTGGATGTGGCTGGTCCACGGCCAGCGGCCCCGGCTGCTCACCGTGGCCGGTTCGCTGACCGCCCTGTGCGGGCTGGTGTTCGTGCTGGACCTGACCGGCGCCGGTCGCCTCGACCCGGTCGGCGTCCTCTGGGGGCTCGGCGCCGGGGTGGGGCTGGCCGGTTACTTCGTCATCGCCGGCCGGGTCGACCCCGCGCTGCCGTCGGTGGTCCTGGCCAGCGTCGGCATGGCCGTCGGCGCGCTGGTGCTGCTCGTGCTCGGTCTGCTCGGGGCGCTGCCACTGCGTGCCGGCACCGCCGACGTCAGCTTCGCCGGGCACGAGATGAGCTGGCTGGTGCCGATCGCCGGCCTGTCGCTGATCGCCGCGGTGGTCGCCTACCTGACCGGCGTCGCCGGGGCCCGGCTGCTCGGCGCGCGGCTCTCCTCCTTCGTCGGGCTGACCGAGGTGATGTTCGCGGTGCTGATCGCCTGGCTGGTGCTGGGCGAGCTGCCGAGCGCCGTCCAACTGCTCGGCGGGGCGCTCATCGTGGCCGGTGTCGCCCTGGTCCGGGTGGACGAGCTGCGCGGCGGGCGGGCGGATCCGGTCGACGCGCGGGCCGAGGAACCGGCCCTGACGTGAGAGGCTGTCCGCCGTGCTGCGCGTGGTGGTGTTCGACGCCGACGAGACCCTGCTCGACCTGCGCCCGGCGGTGACCGGCGGGCTGGTGGCCGTACTCGAGGAGGTGCGGCGGCTGGCCCCGGCGGCGGCCGCGCTGTCCCTCGCGGACCTGGAGTCGGACTGGCACGCGGTCTTCGGGGAGCGGAGCGCCGCACCGGCGCAGCAGATCCGGCAGGCGGCGCTGGCGCGGTCGCTGGCCCGGGTCGGGCTCGACGACCACCTGGACGACCTGACGACGCTGTTCTTCACCCGCCGGTTCGCGCTCACCCGACCCTTCGCCGACGCGCTACCCGCGTTGGCCGCCCTGCGTAGGCGTTACCTCCTCGGCTACGCCACCAACGGCAACAGCCGCGCGGAACGCTGCGGTCTCGCCGGTGAGTTCGCCTTCGAGCGGTACGCGCACGACGACGGCCTGCCCAAGAAGCCCGCCCCCGAGTTCTACGCCGCGGTGGTCGAGGCGGTGGGCGTGCCGGCGGCGCAGATCGCGTACGTCGGCGACTCGCTCGCCCACGACGTGGTGGGCCCGCAGCGCGCCGGTCTGCGCGGCGTCTGGCTGAACCGGCACGGCCTGCCCTGCCCGCCCGAGGTCCGTCCGGACGCCCAGGTGGCCACCCTGGCCGACCTCGCCACGGCGCTCGCCGCGCTCGACGAGGCAGCCCCGGTAGCGACGGCGTAGTGGACGCGTAGTCCCCCCGCCCAGCCTGGTGAGGGCCGCGGCCATCAGTCGCGGTCGATCGAGGTCCCTCACCGAGGAGTCCCATTGCGTCGGTTGCACATGTCCCCTCGCCGCTGGAGCGCCACCGCGCTCACGGCCCTCACCGTCGGTACCGCCATCGCCGTCGTGCCGACCGCCCCGGCGCACGCCGCCGGACCCACCGACCACGTCCTGTACTGGAACGACGTCCTGATCCGCACCTTCCGCCAGGTCGGCGGCCCACCCGGCCCGCTCGCCAGGGCCGGCGCGATGGTGCACGGCGCCGTCTACGACGCCGCGAACTCCGCCCTCTGCGCCGACGGAGCTGATCGGTGCATCGGGCAGCCCTACCGGACCAAGGTCGCCCCGACCGCCGGGGTCCGGCCCGATCTGGCGACCGCGATCGACTACGCGGCGTACGACACGCTGCGCAGCATCTGGCCGTCGATCAACTTCGCCCCCGACCTCACCATCGCGCAGCAGGACATCCCCAGCTCCCCGGCGCGGCCGGACGGCCAGCGAATGGGCTCGGCGAGCGCCCAGGCCATGATCAGTTTCCGGGCCAGCGACGGCTCACCGGACACCTCCACCTACGCCGACGGCACGGTGGCCGGGCAGTGGCGGCGCACCGGCTCGGGCGAGCCGGCCGACCCCGGCTGGGGTCTGCTGAGGCCGTTCACGATGACCTCCAACACCCAGTTCCGCCCCGGCCCGCCCGCCGGCTACTCCAGCTACGCCCAACTGCTGGCCAGCAAGGCGTACGCAGACCAGGTCAACGAGGTGAGGAGCCTCGGTGCGGCCAACAGCACCACCCGGACCGCCGCCCAGACCCAGGCCGCCTGGTTCTGGGCCAACGACCTGAACGGCACCTACAAGCCACCGGGCCAGCTCTTCGCGCACACCCAGATCGTGGCCAAGTCGGCGAAGCTCACCCAGGCCGGCAACGCCCGCCTCTTCGCCCTGGTCGGCCTGGCCATGGGCGACGCGGCGATCGTCGCCTGGGACACCAAGTACCAGACCAACATCGACCTGTGGCGGCCGGAGAGCGCGATCCACGAGCCGCAGGACGACAACAACGCCGACACGAAGCCCGACGCCACGTGGAAGCCGCTCTCGGCGGACACCAACGGGGTCAACTTCTCCCCGCCGTTCCCCTCGTACACCTCGGGGCACGCCACCTTCGCGGCCGCCTGGGCCGGGGCGATGAAGGGCTTCTTCAGCACCGACGCGTTCCGCTTCGTCGGGACGACGGAAGACCCGCACGCCTCGGGTGTGCTCCGCAGCTTCACCGGGTTCAGCGCGGCCGCCACGGAGAATGCCCGCAGCCGGGTCTACCTCGGCGTGCACTACCAGTTCGATGCCGACGCCGGGATGTCCTCCGGCACCGCGCTGGCCAACCACGTGACCGGGAACTTCCTCCGGCCGACCGTGCCGGCGTACACCTTCGACGGCTTCTACGAGGGGCAGGTGAAGTTCGGCAGCACCTATCCGGACGGTGTCGCCGGCGGGAGCATGACCCTCAGCTTTGGGCTCTCCGCCAACGGCACCCCGGTCACCGACCTGAACGCGGTCGTCGGTGTGTCCTGGAACGGCCAACCGGGTGCGACCAGCGGCGCGGTCAGCGTGGTCAACGGCCGGTACCAGGTCACCGTCCTTCCCGGCAAGGCGTGCGGCCTCGGCGGTCAGACGCTCTCCGTGCTGCTGCGGGACGGGTCAAGCCGCAATCTCTTCGTGACCTGCACCGTCGTCTGACGGTCGGCGCGGCGTGGGCGGCGCGGTCGGGGCCACCGACCGCGCCGTCACGACGTCGACACCCAGCCGGGACAACTGCTGCCGGATCTCGCCCAGCATCCGCTCGGCCTCGGCCAGCCGGTGGAGTGTGAGGCTCAGGTCGGCGTCGACCGCCGCCGGCGTATGAGGGCGCGGGCGGACCGGCTCGGGTGGCAGGTCGGCGCTCAACAGCGACCGGTACGTCCCGGACAGCTCCGGCCCCGGCTCGACCCCCAGTTCCTCGCGGAACAGCCGGCGCGCCCGGTGGTAGCAGGCGACCGCCTCCCCCCGACGGCCGGCGCGGTCCAGCGCCACCAGCAGGTGACACCAGAGCGGCTCGTGCCACGGGTGCCGTTCCACCAGCGCCGAGAGGACCGGGATCACTTCGTGGTGCCGCCCCGCCGCGAGGTCCAGGCTGACCAGGTCGCCGAGCACGCCCAGCCGTTCGTCGGCGAGCCGTGCCGCCGCCGCCCGCGCGAACGGGGCGTCGATGTCACCGAGCGGCGGACCCGCGTGGAGCCGAAGCGCCGCCCGGTACGCCTCGGCCGCCGCCACCGGCTGCCCCGTCGCGCTCAGCCCGCGCCCCCGCCGGGCGAGGTGCCGGAACACCGCCACGTCGATGTCGGACGGATCCGTCTGGAGCGCGTAGCCGGTGTCGTGAGTGACGATCCGGGTGCCCGGCAGGGCGTGCAGCCACCGACGGACCACGGAGATCTGGCCGTGCACCTGCGTACGGACCGTCCGGGGCGGCGACTCGCCCCACACCGCGTCGATGATCTGCTCCACCCGCAGCAGCGAGTTCGCCTCCAGGAGCATGAACGCCAGGACCGCGCGTGGTCGCCTGCCGTCCAGCCTCGGGCGGGGATCGGGACCCTCGACGGCGAGCGGGCCCAGCAGTCGGAATCTCATACCGGCCGCGCCGGCTGACGGCGCAGAACACGCGAACAGAAGCCCATCAGTCCTCCAGCCCCCGTCTATCAAGGAGAACGCCAAGCTGCTGTAACCATAGAAGTTGCACGATGCGATGACAATCGTGCGCAGGGTCACCGCGCCCCTCGACGATCCCGGGATCTCTCTCACGGACGCCAGCCCCGGGCGACGAGCGCCGCGCGGATCTCGCCGACCAGGGCGGGGAACTCCCGGTGCAGACGGCGGCCGGTCACGTGCAGCACCACCCAGCCG
Organism: Micromonospora sp. Utrum1; assembly: GCF_057197805.1. Lineage (NCBI taxonomy): Bacteria > Bacillati > Actinomycetota > Actinomycetes > Micromonosporales > Micromonosporaceae > Micromonospora > Micromonospora sp. Utrum1. Next base: position 7,208,199 of record NZ_CM170071.1, on the reverse strand, counting down.
GCCCCGACGAGCTGGTCGAGCCGTCGCCGGTCGCGGTGCAGTTGGTCGATGTCGCTGTGCCACTGGCCGTCATACTCGACGGCGACGCGGAACGCCGGCCAGGCCAGGCCGGGATGCAGGACGAGACCCTCGGGCCCGCGCACCGGGTGCCGCGCGACCGGCCGGGGCAGGCCGGCCAGCACCAGGCGTACCCGCAGGTGCGACTCGGGCGGGGACTGCGACCCCGGGTCGGCCAGGCCGAACACCCAGCGCGCCCGCCGGCCGCCGGGTCGGCCCGCCTGCCGGTCGGCGACGTCGGCCAGCTCCGTCCTGCTGACCATGCCTGCCCGTAGCAACGCGTCGAGGATCCCGATCGCCCGGACCGGGTCGGACCAGACCGCCGTCTCCCACGCGCAGGCGGGCGGCTCGGTGCGGAGCAGCCGGCCTGGTCGGCTCGGCAGGCTCGGCTCGCCGCCCACCGATCCCGGCGCAGCGGCCGTCGTTGCGGCGGCCGCCCTCGTCGGCCCGACGGCCATGCCGTTCCGGCAGGGGAGGAGCGGGCCGAGCCCGTGACGAGGGCTCCCCGGTCGATGCTGGTGTCCGCCGGGCAGACGGCGGGGACGAGGAGACCGATGCGGTCGGGTGCCGACGGGGCCTGGTGCACCCGGACCCCGGCCTGGGCGTCGGCCCGCACCGCCGCCGGCAGCAGGACGTGCACGTCGTCCCGGAAGCCGGCGGCGTGCTCGACCCCGTGCAGATAAGCCGCGGAGGGCCCGGCGAGGAGAGTGCCCGGCGGCAGGCGGAGCAGCGCGGCACGGCAGGCGAGCGCGTGGTCGCGGTCGAGGCGGGCGTCGGCGTAGACGTCCTGCCGGAGCCGGACCCAGGAGGCGCCCCGGAGCTGGTGCCGGGTCAGCAGCCCGCGCCGGACCACGTCCGAGCCGCGGAAGACCTGCCAGGCGAGCTCGGACGGTCGATGGGGATGAGGGGGCATGCCGACCAGCCTGGCGGCGCCGGCCCGCCGCCTGGCAGCCCTGTGGACAACCGCGGCCGGCCACGACGCAGGGCCCTGTGGACAACCACCACCGCGCCCGACCGGTGTGCTAGCGGCGCACGGCTCCCGGCCCGCGGCCACCGGGCCGCCCACCTCGCCGCCGGCGGCGGAATTCAGGACTCCGTCAGGACAGGGCCGCGGCGATCGACTGGGCCGCAGCGGTCACCTGGGTGCCGACCTCGATGACGTCGAGCGGGGTCAGCGAGACCACTCCGACGCTCGCCTCCAGCCCCGGCACCCCGAGCACCGGCGCGGCCACCCCGTACGCGCCGGACTGCAGCTCGCCGCTGGTACTCACCGGGCCGGCGGCGCCCGTCCGGCCGGCCAGGATGGCCCGTCCGGCGGCGCCCCGCTCCAGCGGGTGCCGCGATCCGGTCCGGTACGCCACGTGGAACGAGGTCCAGCTCGGCTCGACCACCGCGAGGGCGACCCCCTCGCCCCCCTCGACCACGGTCAGGTGGGCGGTCGCCCCGGCCTGCTCGGCGAGCCGGCGCAGCGCGGGCAGCGCCCCCTCGGCGAGCAGTGGCTGGGCCCGCCGGGCCAGGTGCAGCACGCCGGCGCCGAGCCGGAGCCGGCCGGCGCCGTCGCGGCGCAGCATGCCGTGGTCGGTCAGGGCGCCGACCAGCCGGTAGACCGCCGCCCGGCCGATGCCCAGCCGGTTCGCCGCCTCGGTGACGGTCAACCCGCCCGGCGCGTCGGCCACCAGGTGCAGCAGGCGCAGCCCCCGGTCCAGGGTCTGCGCCGTCTCTCCCGCCCGTGCCGCCGTGTCCACAGCACGCAGCGTACGACCCGGCTCCGGGGTACCTCGAAATGCGCGGACGGCTACCCTTGTACGGTGACGCTACGCCTGTATGACACCGCCACCCGTTCGGTGCGGGACTTCGTCCCGCGGGAAGCCGGCAAGGTGGGGGTCTACCTGTGTGGTCTCACCCTCCAGGCTCCGCCGCACATCGGCCACCTTCGTTCCGGTGTCAACTACGACGTGCTGCGCCGCTGGCTCGTCGCCTCCGGTTTCGAGGTCACCTTCATCCGCAACCTGACCGACATCGACGACAAGATCCTGGTCAAGGCGACGGAGCGCGGGCTGCCGTTCTGGTCGATCGCGTACGCCAACGAGCAGATCCTGGCCGACTCCTACCGGGCGCTCAACGTGCTGCCGCCGACCTACGAGCCGCGGGCCACCGGGCACATCCCGGAGATGCACGAGTTGATCACCCGGCTGATCGAGACCGGGCACGCCTACCCGGCCACCGACGGCTCCGGCGACGTCTATTTCGACGTGACCTCCTGGCCGGCGTACGGGTCGCTGTCGGGCCAGTCGCCGGAGGACATGCAGTCCGCCGGGGATGCCCCGGAGCGGGGCAAGCGCGACCCGCGCGACTTCGCGCTCTGGAAGGGCGCCAAGCCGGAGGAGCCGGCCGACGCCTACTGGCCGTCACCGTGGGGCCGGGGCCGCCCCGGCTGGCACATCGAGTGCTCGGCGATGTGCTGGCGCTACCTGGGGCCGGAGTTCGACATCCACGGCGGCGGGCTCGACCTGACCTTCCCGCACCACGAGAACGAGATCGCCCAGTCGCAGGCCGCCGACCTGCCGTTCGCCCGCTACTGGGTGCACCACGGCCTGCTCGGCATCGGCGGCACCAAGATGGGCAAGTCGCTGGGGAACACCCTCGACCTCGACTACGTGGCGTCCCTCGGGGTGCGCCCGGTGGAGCTGCGCTACTACTACGTCGCCGCCCACTACCGGTCCCGCATCGACTACTCGGAGGACGCGCTGCGCGAGGCGGCGGTCGCCTACCGGCGGATCGAGGGCTTCGTGCAGCGGGCCGCCGAGCGGGTCGGCGCCGGGCAGCTCGGCGAGTTGCCGGCCGGCTTCGTCGCGGCGATGGACGACGATCTCAACACCTCGGCCGCCCTGGCCGTGCTGCACGAGGTGGTCCGGGACGGCAACACCGCGCTGACCGCGGGCGACGATGTGACCGTCCGCACGACGCTCGCCGCCACCCGGGCGATGCTGGATATCCTCGGGGTCGACCCCCTGGACCCGGTCTGGACCGGCGGTGGCCGTGTGGACGACCTGCGCGGCGTGGTGGACTCCCTGATCGCGCTGGCCCTGGAGCAGCGCGCACAGGCCCGCAGCCGCAAGGACTGGGCCGCCGCGGACGCCGTACGCGACCAGCTCAAGCAGGCCGGCGTGGTCGTCGAGGACACCCCCCAGGGCCCCCGTTGGACTATTGGAGAGCAGGACTGATGGCCGGCAACTCGCAGCGCCGTGGCCGGCGACTGACGCCGAAGGCGGCTGCCCCGAAGGGCTCGGGCGGCAAGAACAAGGACTCCCTCGCCGGCCGGGGCCGCACCCTTCCGGCCGACGAGCGGCCGTGGCACAAGGCGTACTCGGGCACCGAGAAGCTGCCCCAGCGCACCGCCTGGAAGCAGGACAAGGAGCGCCGCGCGGCGGCCGAGGAGGGGCGCGCCCCCAAGATCGGCCAGCCGGGCAGCAAGGACACCACCTGGGGCCGCGGCGGGGGCCGGGGCGTCCCCGCGGCGAAGGGCCGCGGCGGCAAGCCCGCCGGCCGGTCCGGGCCGCGGGTCGCGCCCGGCCGCAAGGCGAACCCGGCCAAGGACAGCCCGGAGCTGCTGGTCGGGCGCAACCCGGTGCTGGAGTCGCTGCGCACCCAGGTGCCGGCGACCGCCCTCTACACCGCCCAGGGCATCGACATCGACGACCGGGTCAACGAGATCATCCGCACCGCCGCCGACCGGGGCATCGCGATCCTCGAGATCAGCCGGGCCGAGCTGGACCGGATGACCGGCGGCGTGCTGCACCAGGGCGTCGGCCTCCAGGTGCCGCCGTTCGCCTACGAGCCGTTCGAGGACCTGATGGCCGCGTCGCTGGAGCAGGCCGCCCCGCTGCTCGTCGCGCTCGACGGGGTCACCGACCCGCGCAACCTCGGCGCGGTCATCCGATCGGCCGCCGCGTTCGGCGCGCAGGGCGTCTTCGTACCCGAGCGGCGGGCCGCCGGGATCACCGCGACCGCCTGGCGGACCAGCGCCGGCGCGGCCGCGCGGGTGCCGGTCGCCCAGGTCACCAACCTGACCCGGTCGCTGAAGGCGTGCAAGGACGCCGGCTTCATCGTGATCGGCCTGGACGCCGACGGGCAGACCGACCTCTACGACCTGGAGGCCGCGGTCGGCCCGCTGGTCGTGGTGGTCGGCTCGGAGGGGCGGGGCCTGTCCCGCCTGGTCGGCGAGACCTGCGACCTGACCGTCAGCATCCCGATGGTCTCCGACGTCGAGTCGCTGAACGCCAGCGTCGCCGCGGCGGTCACCCTCGCCGAGGTCGCCCGCCGCCGCTCCGCCGAGGCGTAACGCAGGCACGAAAAGGGGCGGTCCGCCGTGGCGGGCCGCCCCTTTCTTCGCGTACGTCAGATCCGGTTGCCGGTGGCGGCGTGGAAGACGTGGCTGCGGCCGGTGCGCGGCTTGACGAACACGGTGTCGCCCATGTTCGGCATCGTGCGCCGGTCGGTGCGGACCACGAACCGCTCGTTGTGGCCCTCGAGTGCGGCGTGGCCGTAGACGTTGGCGTCGGAGCCCAGGTCCTCGACCAGCTCGACCACGACCGGCATGCCGCCCTCGGTCGGGCTGACCAGGTCGCAGTCCTCCGGCCGGAAGCCGACGGTCACCTTGCCGTCGCCGCCCTCGGCGCGGGCCGCCTCGACCTGCTCGCGGGTCAGCGGCACGTTCAGCTCGGCGAACGCGGCGCCGTGCTCGGTCAGCGGCACGGTCTTGATGTTCATGGCCGGGGAGCCCATGAAGCCCGCGACGAAGACGTTGGACGGGGTGTCGTACAGCGCCCGCGGGGTGTCCACCTGCTGGAGGACACCGTCGAGCATGACCGCGACCCGGTGACCCATGGTCATGGCCTCGACCTGGTCGTGGGTGACGTAGACCGTGGTGACGCCGAGCTTGGCCTGGAGCGACGCGATCTGCGTACGGGTCTGCACCCGGAGCTTGGCGTCGAGGTTCGACAGCGGCTCGTCCATGAGGAAGACCTGCGGCTCGCGGACGATCGCGCGGCCCATGGCGACGCGCTGGCGCTGACCGCCGGAGAGCGCCTTCGGCTTGCGGCTGAGGAACTCCTCCAGCTGGAGCAGCCCGGCCGCCTCCTTGACCCGCCGGTCGATCTCCGACTTCGAGGTCTTGCGCAGCTTGAGGGCGAACGCCATGTTCTCGTACACCGTCATGTGCGGGTAGAGGGCGTAGTTCTGGAAGACCATCGCGATGTCGCGGGCCTTCGGCGGGAGGTGCGTGACGTCCCGGTCGTCGATGTAGATCGCGCCGTCGTCGACGTCCTCCAGGCCGGCGAGCATCCGGAGACTGGTGGACTTGCCGCAACCCGACGGGCCGACCAGGACGAGGAACTCCCCGTCGCCGATCTGGAGGTCGAGCTGGTTGACCGCGGGGCGTTCGGTGCCCGGGTAGATCCGGGACGCCTTCGCGTACGTGACCGTAGCCATGGTGGAGCGCTTCCTTTCACCGGCAGGAACGTGCCGGACGATCCGAGTGGAAGGAGCGACCGGCACCCGAGGTGCCGGCCAGACGGGCGGTCGACCGGGCAGCCGAGGCCAACCGGAGTGTCGTCCGTGTCACTGCACCGTAAACGGGTTTCGCGAGCCTGCCAAGACGAGGGGCGGACGGTGGGACGGAAGGCATACGCATAACGGTCAGGCGGGCACGGTGAGGCATCAATCTCCGCCGCCTCAACCGCATACCGGCGTGGATCCGTTGGTGTCGAGGTCAGGAAATTGGCGTTTTCCGTGCTCGGGAGCCCTGCTGAACGGGATTTTCGGGCCTCAGTCGCTATGCTGACCCCGGACCACACGCCCCTGTAGCTCAGCTGGCCAGAGCACTCGCCTTGTAAGCGAGATGTCGCCGGTTCGATCCCGGCCGGGGGCTCCATTTGCAACAGGCGTTTCGCGGCGGTAGCCGTCGTGAGACGGCCGGGATGAAAAGCAACGCTGACAGCAACGCGGTTCATGACAGCCGCCCGTCGAGCTTGCCGAGCGCCTGACGCATCGCGTCAAGGTTCGCGTGAGCGTAGACCTTGAGCGTGATCTTCACGTCCGCGTGCCGGGTGATGGCCTGGACGACGTGCGGCGGGACGCCCAACTCCATCAGCAGCGACACGACCGTGTGCCGGTCGTGCAGGCGGACACCGGGCAGACGGTGGCCTCGCACTCGCCAGAGCCGGCCGTCGGAGAGCAGCCATGCATACGATGCGGCCGGCTGCCGGCGTGTGATCGGACAACTGACGTGCGGCACATTCCCCCCACCTGATGCGCGACAGCGCGACGAATCTAGAGCAAATCGGGAGTCTCCGGACGCGCAGATCTGCCGATGACAGCGGGTCGCGGTCCCCGTACGTTGGCGTCATGGCGACTTTTTGGACCTTGGGATGCGATGCCGACCATCCGCAGCAGATCGCTGCCTTCTGGGCGCTGGCCCTCGGCTATGTCAAGGAATCTGGCTTCGACGAGCCCGATAACGCGTCGATCGTCGACCCGGATGGCCGGGGCCCCGCCATTGGTTTCCTGAAGGTGCCCGAGGGCAAGTCCAGCAAGAACCGCATGCATATCGATGTTCGGGTGGCCGGTCCAGGCCCCTGGGACATGGTCGAGCGCGCCCGACTGATCCGGCAGAAAGTCCCCGAGTTGGTCGCCGCCGGCGCGACGGTGATCCGCGAGGAGTGGTACGGCGACGTGCTTGGCCACGTCGTCATGCAGGACCCCGAGGGAAATGAGTTCTGCGTCGCTTGATGCCACGGCCATCGCCCGCGATTCGATATCCGGATCTGCCGCGATCGGTGCTGGAACAGACTGGCTCCGCGTGTCGGTCAGCCAACGATCTGGTCACGGCGGCGGGTGAGGTAGGCCCGCTCCGCAGGGTTGCCGGCGAAACCGATGGCTCGGTCGTACGCCGCCCGCGACTCGCCGCTGGATCTCGGCGAGTCCGACCCCGGGGCCGTCGACTTCGGCGACCGCGACCGCCCGGTTGAGCCGCACGATCGGCGAGGAGTCGAGCTGCAGCAGGCGGTTGTAGAGGGCGATGAGGCTGGGGCATGCGATTCTCGATGCCGGTCAAGACGCGCGTCAGCGGCATGAGAGGGCGGTGCTATCAGCGACCGACGGCTCTCGGTCTGGTGCCCTGGGCGGCTTGGTGCGGTCCAACCGCATCAGCAAGCGGGTGCTCGCCGAACGTCTGGCTCGGGTACGCCCGGTCCCCCCGGGTCGTCGGGCAGCGCTGGGACGCCGACTCATCGACCCGGGGGAAGCCGTCTCGCTGGGATGGCGACTGGTCAGCCGCAGACGGCCTTGTCTAGGAGCGCGTCGACGGCGTGGTCGGCGTCACCGCGGAAGTTGGGCGTGAGTGCGACCGTGACTTGGCGGCGCTGGTCCTCGGTGGAGAAGGACCAGGACTGGTACGCCACGGCGTCGCCGTCGTTGCCGTACAGACGGACCCCGCACGAGGTGTCCCGCCAGCGCAGCCCGAGCCCGTAGCTCGCGCCATCGAAACCCTCTGCCTTCATCTCGTCGAGCAGGTGACCCGGCAGCAGGCGCCCACCGAGCAGCGCGGCGAAGAACCGGTTGAGGTCCCCCGTCGTGGAGATCATCTCGCCACCCGCGCCGAACAACGACGGGTTCATCTCCGTGAAGTCGACGAGGCTCATCTCCCCGTCCTGCAGCGTCGGTACGTAGCCGTGCGGATGCGGCCCGGCAATCTGCGTCGACGTTCCCGGCATCACGGTGCCGTCCAACCCCAACGGTCCGATGATTCGGCGCTCGATCTCCTCGCCGTACGACCGGCCGGTCACCTTCTCGATGATCTGGCCGATCAGGGTGTAGCCGGTGTTCGAGTACCCGTAGTCCGAACCTGGTTCGAAGTTCGGGGGGTTGCCACCGCGCGGGCAACGAACTCGGCCGCGGTCCAGGTCCGCGACCGGTTGTCCAGGAACTCCGGCCCGGGCGGCATCGGCAGCGTACGCACGTAGTCGTACAACCCGCTGGTGTGATTGAGCAGTTGGCGCATGGTGATGCCGTCACCGTCCGGGACGACTCCGGGCAGCCACGCTTCAACGGTGTCGTCCAAGCCGAGCCGACCCTCGTCGACGAGCTGCAGGGCGACGGTGGCGACGAACGTCTTCGTGATGCTGCCCGCCCGGAACCGGCCGTTGGCCGGGACCGCCCGCGTCGTGCCCTGTTCGACGACACCGCTGGTGCCCCGCCACACGCCATGCTCGCCACGTACCTCCGCGAGCGCACCGACCGCGCCGGCGGCGACGACGTCGTCCAGCCGGCTCTGTAGTCCGACGCGATCCGGTTTCTCCGGCGCGGCGGCGGCAGATGTGGCAGCGGCAGCGGCCAGCCCTCCCGTCATCGCCAGGGCTGTCGTCGCAGTCACTAGCGCCCGATGTACTCGCTTCATTTCGACCCCCCAAGTGATCAGTTCGTCGAGATCGAGCCTGCCGGAGTCGGAGCGCCGGACATATCCAGGAAAGCCCTGGCTCGCCCCCGAAGCCGGCCAAGCGCCAACCCCTGGTTGCGCATCTCTTCGATGAAGTCCGCCTGGCACATCAGGTGGCGTCAGCCCTCCGACATCGACAGAGGTGGATGACTGGCGCACCAGCCGTCGTGGACAGCCGGCGTCACGGTCCGCATCCGGCATGCTCAGGGCCCCTGTAACCCATCAAACTGAAGGCACCGTGTAACGCATCAAGCGGAGTACGACCGGCCAGCTGCCGGCGACTTGTTCAAAGTTCTGTATGTCTTCAAGGCGGCCCTTAGTGGGCCGCACGCGCCGCCGCCTGGGCGCGCGCCGGCCGCTGCCGCTGTCGCTCTGCGGCCGTCACGCCTGATGCCCGGCGGCTGGCGCGGACAGCGGAGAGCCCGGTGGGCCGCCGCGGAACGACAGAGGATTGACCGGGTGGTAGTGGGCCGGCAGCCGGCCGGGCCGCGCGGCCACGAGCCCGCGCGGCGTAGGAGTGCGGACGCCGGCCGCGTCGGCGAGCTGACGGCGGTCGCGGGGTTGCGGCTAGAGCGCCTCCGGCGGGGGCGCTCCGGCTGCGGGATGTCCGGGGCTCCGTCGGCGGGTCGCGGTCCGTGGGTGGTTGCGGTAGCGCCATCCCACCGCCGAAGACCCGGGGCGGGCCGAGCAGACCACAGCCGGGGCCACCACGTCCGTCCGTGTGTCAAGGCCGTCTTGACGTGGCGGCCCCGGCGGCGGCCCGCTCCTACAAGGGCGGGTCGACGGCGACGGGATGGCGAGGTTCCGCTGGCTGGGTCAATGCCTCACCAACACGCATGCGACACGGGGCGGGTCGAGCGTCCACCCGGCCCCCCAGCTATTGATGGGGGTCGCCAGATCTTGTCGGCGGCTGCGGGGTGGCGGCTGCGTCGATCGTTTGGGCGAGGGTCGTCAGAGTGGGTCGAGGCGGCGCTTGAGCAGGCAGAACTCGTTGCCTTCTGGATCGGCGAGGACGTGCCAGGACGCATCCGCGGGCTGACCGATGTCGACGAGTTTGGCCCCGGCGGCCAGGAGGCGTTCGAGCTCGGCGTCCTGATCGCGGTCGGTGGGGTTGACGTCGATGTGCAGCCGGGCATGCCCGTTCTTCGGCTCGTCGTTGCGGATGAGGAAGATCGTCGGCTGCGGGCCGCCGAACCCCTCGCGCGGGCCTATCTCGATGTAGACCTCCTCTTCGCGATCGAGCTCTACGAAGTCCAGGACCTCGCACCAGAACCGCGCCAGCGCCTCGGGGTCGCGGCACTTGAGCACGAGCTCACCGATACGGCATGCCATTGACGAAACCTACTCTCCGCATGGGAACTGCCGGGGCGGCCGCACGCGGATCTCATGGGCTCCCCGCAGTGAGAACAAGCTCGCGATGGTACCGGGCGAGGCGAGGGGGCTGGACGAGGGTGCCCGTCGGGCTGAGCCCAGCACCGCTCGCCGGCTCGAGGTGAGGGCCGCGGGGCTGACGGTCGTCAGTCAGCAGGAAGTCAGCGAGACGCGCGACAACAGCCGTCAACCCGATTCCCAAGCTGACAGTGCGGGTTCGATTCGCGTCACCCGCTCCCGCTCGAAAGCCCAGTCCGGATAGATATCTGGCGGTCTGGCACTCTGTGCGGATGCGACAGGTGACCGTGCTTGGCAGTTCGGGTGCCTTTCCCGAGCCGGGCCGTGCCTGTAGCGGTTTCGCGGTGGACTGGGACGGCTTCCGCTTGGTGCTTGACCTGGGCTACGCCACGCTGCCGCGGATGCTCAGGCACTGGCCGGATGGTGCAGTGGACGCTGTCGTCATCACTCATGAGCATCCTGACCACTGCATTGACCTGCACGGGCTGTTCCGGATGCGGTTCTATGGTGAGCCTGGGGGGCCACGGCTGCCGTTGTACTGCCCGCCAGGGGTGCTCGACCGGATCAGCGGCCTGGAGCCCGACGTCGACCTACATGCAGTCTTCGACATGCACCTGCTGCCCGGCAGCTACCGGGTCGGGCCGTTCGACCTCACCGGACTGTCACTCCCGCACTACGTGCCCAACGCAGGCATCCGTATACAGGCCGACGGGGTTGCCTTGGCCTACTCCGGGGACACCGGCCCGGCCCCCGCGCTGGCCGAACTGGGTCGTGACGCCGACCTGTTCATCGTCGAGGCGACCGACCGCGACGGCGAGACCAGCCGCCCCACACGCAATCTACTGACCTCCACCGAGGCCGGTCTCTGGGCTCGTCGGGCGGGCGCCCGCCGATTGATGCTCACCCATTTTTGGCCAGGCAATGACCGGGCAGCCGCAGTGGCCGCCGCACAGGTGGAGTTCGACGGCGCTGTGCTGGCGGCCGAAGAAGACCTCACCCTCATGCTTGGGACACCAGCTCGCTGACCGACGTGAGTAGCTGCTGACAGCAGCGGCGACAGCACCGGACCGAGACGAAGGCGGCCAGGGCAGGCCGCTCACGGACAGTTGGCCGAGGCCGCCGACGACCACGGACTCACGCGGACGAGGCGCGCAGTTCTTGTAAGCGAGATGTCGCCGGTTCGATCCCGGCCGGGGGCTCCAACTCCACCAGGCGTTCCGGCGACCGGGTGGTGCTTACGATCCGGATGACGGCCCGGCGCTGCGGAAGGTGCGGCGGTAGGCGTCCGGGGGCACCCCGACGGTGCGGTTGAAGTGCCGGCGCAGCGTCGTGGCGGTGCCCATGCCGGCCGCCTGCGCGATGGCGTCGATGCCGTTGTCGGTGTTCTCCAGCAATTCCTGGGCCCGGCGGATCCGCTGCGTCGACAGCCACTGCAGCGGGGTGGCGCCGGTGACCGACTTGAAGTGGCGGGCCAGGTTGCGCGAGCTCATGTTCGCCTGGCGGGCCAGGTCCTCGACCGTCAGCGGACGGTCCAGCCGTTCCATCGCCCAGGGGAACAGGTCGGCGAGGGGATGGTCGTCGCGGGCGGGCACCGGGGTGGTGACGAACTGGGCCTGGCCGCCGGCGCGATGCGGCGGCACGACCAGCCGGCGGGCGACGGCGTTGGCGACCGTCGAGCCGTGGTCGCGGCGGATCAGGTGCAGGCACAGGTCGATCGCGGCGGCTTTGCCGGCTGAGGCGAGCACGTTGCCGTTGTCGACGTAGAGCACGTCCGGGTCGACCTTCACCCGGGGATAGCGGGCGGCCAGCGCCTCGGTGTGGGCCCAGTGCGTGGTCGCCTGCAGCCCGTCGAGCACCCCGGCGGCGGCCAGCACGAACGCGCCGGTGCACAGCGAGACCATCCGGGCGCCCGCCTCGTGGGCCGCGCGGACGGCGTCGAGCAGGTCGGGTGGCACGTCCGCGTCGATGTCTTCCACGGACGGGATGATCACGGTGTCGGCGCGGGCGAGTCGGTCCAACCCGGCGTCGGGTTCCAGCTGGAATCTGCCGATCCGGACCGGGCCCGGGCCGCAGACCACGAGGTCGTACCACGGGTCGGCCAGGCCGGAGGGGTCGCGGACGAAGACCTCGCACGCCACGGCGAGCTCGAAGTGCAGCATGCCGTCGATGGCGGCGAGCGCGACAGTGGCCATGTCCGAAATTGTATGGGGCATGGCGTTCCAGACACTGTCCCGGGCCGGCCGCTGCGGAGAGGATCTACTCAATCGATCTTTTCGAGGCCAGGAGGAACCGCAGATGGGTTCGGGTCAGACGGTGGCGGTGTTCGGTGCGTACGGACACACCGGGCGGTTCGTGGTGACGGAGTTGCGCGATCGCGGGTTCGTCCCGCTGCTCCTCGGTCGCGACGCGGGCAGGCTCCAGGCGCTGGCGGCGTCGCATCCGGGGCTCGAATTCCGGGTGGCGTCGGTCGACGATCCGGCCTCGCTGGACCTGGCGTTGAAGGGCGCGGCCGCGGTCGTCAACTGCGCCGGCCCCTTCGCCTCGACCGCGGCCCCGCTGATCGAGGCGGCCCTGCGCACCGGGATCCCGTACGTGGATGTGGCGGCCGAGATCGAGGCCAACCTCGACACGTTCACGCACTTCACCGAGCGCGCTCGGACCGCGGGCGTCGCGGTGGTCCCGGCGATGGCCTTCTTCGGCGGACTCGGCGACCTGCTGGTCACGACGGCCATGGGCGACTGGACGGCGGCCGACGAGGCGCACGTCGCGTACGGGCTGAGCAGTTGGCACCCCACGGGCGGGACCGTCGCCTCCGGCACCGTCTCCCGGGAACGGCGCGACGGCCGGCGGGTCCGCTACACCGGTGGCCGGCTGGAGTACTACGTCGACCAGAACGACCTGCCGACCCTGGAGTGGGACTTTCCCGCTCCGATGGGCCGCCGGCCCGTCCTCGGCGAGTTCACCATGGCCGACGTCGTCACCGTCCCCAGCCACCTGCCCATCCCCGAGGTGCGCACGTACATGACCACCGACGCGGCCCGGGACCTGACGGCGCCGGACGCGGCCGCACCGACAGCGGTCGACGAGCGTGGCCGGTCCGGGCAGACGTTCACCGTCGACGTCATCGTGCGCTCCGGCGACACGCGGCGCCGCGTCGTCGCCACCGGCCAGGACATCTACGCCATCAGCGCACCGCTGGCGGTCGAAGCGGTCCAGCGCATTCTCGACGGTCGGACGAGGGTGAGCGGCGTCGCCTCAGCCGGCGAGATCTTCGACGCGCCCGACTTCCTCCGTGCGCTGTCCGCGCACATCTCGCTCGAAGCGCGTCACGAGGCTGGCGCGCCGCAGCTCGCCTGATCAGGCGGCAACGGGTGACAGCCGGGGCGGAGGTGCGCGCACCCCCGCCCCGGGCCGATCGTCGGTCAGCCCCAGTTCTGCGGTGCCGGCTGCCGGGTGGTGGCGTTCATCCGGTTGAAGAAGTTGGTGGTGGCGATCCACAGCACCAGAGCCGCCAGTTCCTTCTCCCCGAAGTGCCTGGCCGCCTCGTCCCACACCCGGTCCGGCACCGCGTCGCTCCGGTCGGCGAGCCGGGTCGCATGCTCGGCCAGGTCGAGCGCGGCCCGTTCCGCGTCGGTGAAGTACGGGGTCTCCCGCCAGGCGGCCACCGCGAAGAGCCGCTCCTCGGTCTCGCCGTTCTTCCGGGCGCCGCGCGCGCCGGAGTCGACGCAGGCGCTGCACCCGTTGATCTGGCTGGCCCGCAGGTGGACCAGTTCCAGGGTGCTGGCCGGCACGCCGGCCGAGTGCGCCGACTTGTAGAGCAGGTTGACCGCCTTCACGGTGTCGGGGAGGAGAGCCGCCGGGTTCTGGATGCGAGCCTCGAGAGCCATTTTCCGTCCGTCCTGTCCTGTTAGGCTGGCCGGCGTTCGCCGCGCGGCCGCTGCCGTCGTCCGTCACCGGGTTGTCGGGAACGGGACCGGCGGCGTGACACATGTGACGGCGGTCACCGGAGGCCGTGGGGGTGGCGAGGCCGTGAGCGACACCGACGTGTTGGTCCGCAGCTTCGAGGAGCAGCGCCCCCGCCTGCGCGCCGTGGCCCACCGGATGCTCGGCTCCGCCGCCGAGGCCGACGACGCCGTGCAGGACACCTGGCTCCGGCTGAGCCGCACCGACGTCGACGCCATCGACAACCTGCCCGGGTGGCTGACCACCACGGTCGGCCGGGTGTGCCTGGACCGGCTGCGCTCCGCCAGCGCCCGGCACGAGGAGGCCACCGACGAGTCGGGGGACGGGCCGGCGGGGGAGGCGGTCGGCGGGCGGGACCCGGAGCAGGAGGCGCTGCTCGCCGAGTCGGTCGGCCAGGCGCTCGAGGTGGTGCTGACCACCCTCGGCCCCACCGAGCGGCTGGTGTTCGTGCTGCACGACATGTTCGCCGTCTCCTTCGAGGAGATCGCGCCGGTGGTGGACCGCACCGCCCCGGCGGTACGACAGATCGCCAGCCGGGCACGGCGCCGGGTGCAGACCCGGTCGGCCGATCCGGTCACCGACCCCGCTCGCCAGCGCCGGGTGGTCGAGGCGTTCCTCGCCGCGTCCCGGGAAGGCCGCTTCGACGACCTGGTCACCCTCCTCGACCCGTACGTGGTGGTCCGCAGCGACGCCGCCGCGGTGCGGCTGGGCGGGACCGCGGAGTCGCGCGGCTCCTCGGTGGTGGCCGGCTTCTTCAACGGCCGGGCCCAGGGCGCCGTCCCCGCGTTCGTGGACGGGATGCCCGGCGCGGTGGTCGTCGTGGACGGCCGGACCCGCCTCGCGCTCAGCTTCACGGTCACCGACCGGATCATCGCCATCGAGGTGGTGGCCGACCCCGACCAGCTCCGCGAACTCGACCTGGTGGTGGGGTGAGCCGGGCCGTCGAGGAGTCGAACCGGGCGATGCTGCGCGCCCGGGACGCCATGGACCGGGCGTACGCGGAGCCGCTCGACGTGCCGGCGCTGGCCCGGATCGCGCACGTCTCGGCGGCGCACTTCATCCGCACCTTCCGGGCCACCTTCGGCGAGACCCCGCACCGCTACCTGCAACGGCGGCGCGTCGAGCGGGCCATGTACCTGCTGGTGCAGACCGACCACCCGGTCACCGAGGTCTGCCACCTGGTCGGCTTCGGTAGCCTCGGCACGTTCAGCCGGACGTTCCGCGACATCGTCGGTGAGTCACCGTCGGCCTACCGCCGGCGCAAGGCGACGGTGGCGGCCGTGCCGAGCTGCTTCACCATGGCGTGGATGCGGCCGAGCGCGGCGGTCAGCGGCCGCGCACGCGACGACGCACGGTGACCCAGAGCCGGTCGCCGAGCCGGGTCCGCCGGATCCAGCGCAGCGCGTCCAGCCGGCCCTTCTCCGGCGTACGCGGGCGCGGCGGCGCGGTGACCCGGGCGTAGGTGTCGCCGGTCGACGGGCGGGTGGTGCCGGGTTCGAGCCGCTCCGAGGCCACCGCCAGCGCGGTGAACTGCTGGAGGACCCGGGGGTCGGGCCGGCCGCCCCGGACCGCCTTGCGCAGTGTCTGCTCCACGACCGGGCGGCGCATCAGTCCGGTGAGTGGCCCGTGCGCGGTGTCCAGCAGGTCGGCGACTGCGGCCACGCCGTCACCCTCCCAGACCCGGGTGGCGGTGGACGGACCGGTGGCGGCGCTGACGAACGGCACCTCCGCCCATTCGGGCACCAGCCGGGCGATCAACGCGGTGTGCAGCAGCCGGCCGCGCTTCTGGGCCACGCTGAGGGCGAACGTGGTGGCGACGAAGCCCGGCGCCAGAAACGGGGTGACCATCCCGGTGAGGTACGCGGAGGTGCACCATCGGCGCATCCGCTCGACCAGGTAGAGGTAGTCGACCAGGTGCTCCCCGCGCAGGCCGAGGTCGCGGGCGTGGGCCAGCACGGCGGTGACCCGGTCCCGTTCGGCGGCCCGCGCCTCGGGCGCCGCGGCGGCGTGCGGCACGCCGGCCAGCAGCTTGGTCAGGCCCGCCTGCTCGGGGGTGGGGGCGGGATCGGCGTCGGCCGCCGGGTACCAGTAGCCGACCGCGAGTTCGCCGGCCGCGCCGGTGAGGCTCGCCGCGCGGGTCGCCTCATGCAGCCGGGCGCGCACCGGGCGGGCCAGGTAGGTCGAGGGGAACTGGTAATCGTGCAGGTGGGCGAGACGTCGGGCCCGCTCGCGCAGGCCGGTGGCGAGCACGCTGGCCGGGGCGCCGGCGGGCACGGTCCGGTGGTCCGGGCGCAGTCCCCGCTTCTCCCCGAGGAGTTGCACCAGCCGGCGGGCCACCTCGCCCTCGGCCCGGGTGTCGTCGTTGGTGACCAGCCGGGGCGTGTGGCCGGCGGCGATCAGTGTCGCGGCGATGAGCCGCGAGTCCTTGCCGCCGGAGAGGCCGAGGGTGACCTCGGCGTCGTGCAGCGGATGCAGGCTGGCCGCGGCGCGGGTCAGGGCGTCGGCCGCCCGGTCCAGCCGCTCGTCCAGCGGCCGTCCCTGGTCGGCGTACCCGCCGCACACCACGTCGTCGGTGGCGTAGCGCAGCTCGGTGTCGAGGTGCCAGCCGCCCTCGGCCCGGCGGCGGCCGGTGACCCGCTCTCCCGGGCGCAGCAGCCGGGTGCCGTCGATCGGCGAGAGGTCGCCGCCGAAGTGCCCGCAGAGGGTGTAGGAGGTCCAGCCGGCCACGTCCGGCCGGACCTGGCCGTGCAGGAACGTGGCGAGCAGGCCGGGGCGGGTGCACCAGGCGGTCACCCCGTCGGCGGCGCCGGTGAACACCCGCGCCATGCCGAGCCAGTCCTGTTGCAGGGCGAAGCGGTCCCGGCCCAGCGCCAGCAGACCGAACGGCGGCACCACTTCGCGGTGGATGTCCTCCCCCGCGAGCAGCCGCCGGGCCAGCGCGGCCGGGCCGGCGGCCGCGTCGAGCCCGACCGGAATCCCCAGCGAGACGGCGGTTACGGCGCCCTCGGTGGCGACCGTCGACCACCGGTAGGCGCCCGGGTCGGCCGGGTGCAGAACCAGGACGCCCCAGTCGTCACCGCCGAACTCCTGGCGTCGCCAGGTCTCCGGCACCACCTCCGCTGCGGCCCGCTCGAACCGGTCCAGGCGGGCGGCCCGCAGGGGCGCCGGCAGCGGAGCGGCGGCGAACCAGGCAAGCATCACGTGCATCTGCGATCCCTCTGAGTCGCCGGTGGAGCAGCTGGGTGGCCAGCAAGTTAACAGTTGATCACGTTGCGTGGTGTCCCGTGCGGACAAACGACCCAGGTCGGAACTTGTTGCGTCGCCCTCGGCGGCGGCGGTCCAACCCGTCACTTTTGGATAAGCAGCAGGTCAGCGGGCTGCTCTAGCGTTCCAGGCATGACGATGACCTCGATTTCCCGCTCCCAGATCTACGTGCTCGACCAGGACGAGGCGCTCGACTTCTATGTCGGCAAGCTCGGCCTCGAGGTGAACACCGACCAGGACCTCGGCTTCATGCGCTGGCTCACGGTCAACGTGCCGGGCGACCCGGAGCACGAGATCCTGCTGGAGAAGCCCGGGCCGCCGGCCCTCGACCCGGCCACCGCCGAGCGGGTCCGGGAACTGCTGACCAAGGGCGCCATGAGTGGCTGGCTCTGCCTCACCACCGACGACGCGCGCAAGGCGTACGAGGACCTGGTGGCCAAGGGCGTGGACGTCACCGACGAGCCGACCGAGCGGCCGTACGGGATCGACTTCGGGATCCGCGACCCGTTCGGCAACCGGATCCGGATCGGCCAGATGCACCCGCGCGCCTGATCGGCGCTCCCCGGGGTCGGGAGAGGCCCGCTAGTCTCGCCTCTCCCGACCCTGGAGGTGACCCGAGTGCCCAGCCGACTGCTCTACCTGGTCCGGCACGGCGAGCAGGACCGGCCGGAGGACGGCGCCGACACCGGCCTCTCCGAGCGCGGGCGCCGGCAGGCGACCCTGCTGGGCGAGCGGTTGCGCGGGACCCCGTTCGCGGCCGTCCACCACGGACCGGCGCGGCGGGCCGCCGAGACCGCCAAGCTGGTCGCGGCCGCGCTGCCGGGCGTCCCGGTGTACGAGGACGACCGCGTCGGGGACCACCTGCCGCACGACACCGACCCGGCCGGCCTGCCCGAGGCGTACGCGAACTTCCTGGCCGGGTTCACCGAGCGCGAGCGGGCCGACGGGCCGCGCCGGACGGCGGAGGCCGTGGCCCGTTTCGCGACCGCACCCGCCGAGGGTGACGTACGCGAGCTGATCATCACCCACAACTTCCTGGTCGCCTGGCTGGTCCGGCACGCGCTGGAGGCCCCGGAGCGCCGCTGGATCGGCCTGAACCACCAGAACTGCGGCCTGACCGTCCTCCGCTACACCCCCGCCGCCCCGCCCACCCTGATCGCTCAGAACGACGTGGCCCACCTCCCCCCGGACCTCCGCGCCACCGGCCTCCCCCCGGCCTACCACTTCTGACCCCCTCCCGGGGATCCGCGCCGTCGATCATGAAGTTGGCGGCGTCGAAGCGGACATTCCGCACCGCCAACCTCATGATCGCCCGGGCCCGGAGCAGGAGGTGCGGACCCGGGTCAGTTGGTGGCGCGGGTGAGCAGGTCGACCACGGCGGCGGTGGCGGGCGGCGGGGTGGCCTGCGGCGGGCAGTCCACGTAGGCCGTGGTGGTCGGGCCGACGGTGAGCTGGTAGCTGAACGCGTCCGCGCACATGGTCGCCGGGACGGTGGCGGTCGCCTCGGCGGCCAGCCGCGGGTCGGTGGCGAGGTGCCGCAGCCGGTCGAGGTCGGCACCGCTGAGCTGGCCGGTGTGGGAGGCGCCGCCCCGGTCGACCCGGGTCCAGCGGCCGTCGGGCTGCACCGTGACGGTGTCCTGGAGCCCGACGATGCCGCCGGACTTCGTCAGCACCACCGGCACGCCCGGCGCCGCGGTGGCCGGGGCCGGGCCGTCCGACGCGGGTGCGCCGCCGTTCTGGGCGCAGCCGGCGAGCGGGGTGAGGAGCGCGGCGAGGAGGGTCGCCGCGACGGGGGTGGCTCTCATGCCGATCGGACGCACGGCGGGGCCACCCGGTTCCGACACGCTCCGCCACCTCATCCGAACGGTCAGTGTCTCCGGCAGGAAAGCGCTCGCACCCTTTCACGTTCTTCGATGTATCGCTATATCTACATTAGTGACTACCCCCGTCACAACTTCCCCCCTTCAGGAGGGCCCGTGAAAAGATCCCTCGCCGCCGTCAGCGCAGCACTGCTCACCAGCGGCGTGCTGACCTGCGTCACCACCACGGCGCACGCGGCAACCCCGAGCGCCCCGTCCCCCGAGTCCGCCGCCGCAACCCGGGCGGACAGCCTGCTCCGCGTCAACCCCGGTGCCGTCCAGGGCGCCGGCGGTGAGGCGTACCAGGCCGTCCGCACGAAGGTGGACTCCTCCGGGGCCGCGCACACCCGCTACACCCGGACCTACCACGGCCTGCGCGTCTACGGCGGTGACTTCGTCGTCCACACCGCCCCGAACGGCACGCTGGCCGGGACCTCGGTCGGGCTGGCCGCGCCGCTCACGCTGACCACCACCGCCAAGGTCGGCTCGGCCGCGGCGAAGGCCAGCGCGCGCAAGGCCTTCTCCGGCTCGCTCACCTCGGTGGGCGCCCCGGAGCTCTTCGTTGACGCCAGCTCCGGCAAGGGCCGGCTGGCCTGGGAGACCGTCGCCAGCGGCTGGCGGGCGGACAAGCAGACGCCGTCCAGGCTGCACGTGATCACGGACGCGACGACCGGCGCGGTGATCGGCTCCTACGACGAGATCGAGATGGTGGTCGGCAGCGGCCAGGGCATCTACACCGGCACGGTCAGCATCGACACGACGCTCTCCGGCAGCACCTACCAGATGGTGGACCCGTCGCACGGCAACGGCCGTACCTGCGACATGAACAACACCACCGGCGGCACCTGCACCACCTTCACCGACCCCGACAACAACTGGGGCAACGGCACCAACTCGAACCGGCAGTCCGCCGGCGTCGACGCCCACTTCGGCGCCGCGAAGACCTTCGACTACTTCAAGAACATCCACGGCCGCAACGGCATCTTCGGCAACGGCACGGGCGTGCCGAGCCGGGTGCACTACGGCAGCAACTACGTCAACGCCTTCTGGGACGGCTCCCAGATGACCTACGGCGACGGCTCGGGCAACTCCCGCCCGCTGGTCTCGCTCGACGTCGCGGGGCACGAGATGAGCCACGGCGTCACCGAGGCCCTCTCCGGCCTGGTCTACTCCGGCGAGGCCGGCGGCCTCAACGAGGCCACCAGCGACATCTTCGGCAACATGGTGGAGTTCTACGCCGCCGCGCCGAGCGACCCGGGCGACTACCAGGTCGGCGAGAAGATCAACATCAACGGCAACGGTACGCCGCTGCGCTACATGTACAATCCGTCGCTGGACGGCTCGTCCGACTCCTGCTGGTCGACCAGCACGAAGAACAAGGACGTGCACTACTCCTCCGGCGTGGCCAACCACTTCTACTTCAACCTCGCCGAGGGCACCGGCTCCACCGCGTACGGCACGTCGCCGGTCTGCGGCTCGGCGCCGGCGGTGACCGGCATCGGCCGCGCCAAGGCGGAGAAGATCTGGTACCGGGCGCTCGACGTGTACTTCACCTCGAACACCTCGTACGTCAACAACACCACCCCGTCGAACACCGCCCGGGCCTACACGCTCAAGGCGGCGACCGACCTGTACGGCAACTGCTCCACCGAGTACAGGACCGTCCAGGCGGCGTGGACCGCGGTGAACGTGGCCGGCAACGACGCGCCCTGCGGCTCCACCGGCAACGACTTCTCCGTCTCGCTCTCCCCGACCTCCGGCTCGGTGACCGCGGGCGGTTCGGTCTCCACCACCGTCGCCACCGCCACCACCAGCGGTACCGCGCAGACCGTGACGTTCTCCGCGTCCGGCCTGCCGACCGGCGCCACCGCGTCGTTCAGCCCGTCCTCGGTGACCTCGGGCGGCTCGTCCACGCTCACCATCGCCACCACGGCGAGCACCCCCTCCGGCACCTACGAGGTGACCGTCACCGGCGCCGGCTCGGTGAGCCACTCGGCGACCTACACGCTGACCGTGAACGGCACCGGTGGCGGCTGCACCGGCGCCGGCCAGAAGCTCGGCAACCCCGGCTTCGAGTCCGGCAACACGGTCTGGGCGTCCACCTCGGGCGTCATCGGCCAGTACGGCTCCAGCGGCGAGCCGGCGCGTAGCGGCACCTGGAACGCCTGGCTGGACGGCTACGGCAGCACCCACACCGACACGCTCTCCCAGTCGGTGAGCCTGCCGAGCGGCTGCACCTCCTACAACTTCACCTTCTGGCTGCACATCGACTCGTCGGAGACCACCACGAGCGTCCAGTACGACAAGCTGACCGTGCAGGTGCTCAACTCGTCCGGCGGCGTGCTGGCGACCCTGGCGACCTGGTCGAACCTCAACAAGGCCACCGGGTACAGCCAGAAGTCGTTCTCGCTGGCCTCGTACGCCGGCCAGACCGTCACCCTGAAGTTCAGCGGCACGGAGGACTCCTCGCTGCAGACCTCCTTCGTGATCGACGACACCGCGGTCAACGTCTCCTGACCTGACCTGACCTGACCGCCCGACCCCGGGGCCCGGCGGCCACCCCCACGCGGGTGGTCACCGGGCCTCGCCGTTACGGTCGCCGGAGGACCGGCGGCGCGAGGGGGAGACATGTCGGACGCGGAGCTGACCGTCACGGTGACCGGGCCGGTGGCGACCGTGGTGATCCACAACCCGGCGCGCCGCAACGCGATGACGCCGGCCATGTGGCGGCAGCTCCCGGTGCTGCTCGACGGCCTGGAGGCCGACCCGGCGGTGCGCGTGCTGGTGCTCACCGGGGCGGGCGGCACCTTCTGCGCCGGCGCCGACCTGGGCGACCTGGACGAGCTGCTGGAGGCCGGGGACGGCAGCATCGCGGTGGCCGCCGAGGAGCGGCTGGCCGTGTTCGGCCGGCCCACCGTGGCGGCGATCGAGGGCGCCTGCGTGGGCGGCGGCTGCCAGCTCGCCGTCGCCTGCGACCTGCGCCTCGCGGCGGCGGACGCCCGGTTCGGCGTACCCCCGGCGCGGCTGGGGCTGGTCTATCCCGCGCCGACCACCCGGCGGCTGGCCCGGCTGGTCGGGCCGTCCGCGGCCAAGCACCTGCTGTTCACCGGCGAACTGGTCGACGCCGAGCGGGCGCTGCGGATCGGGCTGGTCGACGAGGTGCTGCCGGCCGACGCGCTCGCGGCCCGGGTGGCGGCGATGACCGCCACCATCGCCGAGCGCTCCCGGCTCACCGTGGCGGCGGCCAAGGAGATCGTCGACGAGCGCGCCGACTCCGACCGGATCGCCTGGTGGCACGGGCAGGTGCGGGAGAGCGGCGAGGCCCGCGAGGGGATCGCGGCGGTCGCCGAGCGCCGGCCACCGCGCTTCGGCTGGACCCCGCCGGCCGCCGGCTGATCGTCACCCCGTCACCCGTGGGACCGGCGGGCGCCGCGCCGGAGGCGTACCTCCGACGCGACCCCCTGTGCCCGCCGGCCGTTCGTCACCGCCCCAGGGAGGCCCAGCTCGGCGTCACCGGCTCCCGCCGCAGCGGCATGCCCGCCTCGGCCGGGGTCCGGTCGCCCTTGCGCTGGTTGCACCCGTAACAGGCGGCGGTGGTGTTCCCCCAGGTGTTCCGGCCACCGCGCGAGCGGGGCAGGATGTGGTCGATCGTGCCGGCCGGGCCGTCGCAGTAGGCGCACCGCCGGCCGTCGCGGCGCAGCACCCCGCCCCGCGACCAGGCCGGGCCGGCGCTGAACCGCCAGCGGGTCACCACGTACCGGACGAGGCGGACCACCCGCGGCATCGGGAAGACCCCGATCACCTGGTCCGGCTCGGCCTCGTGGATCTCGGCGACCCGCCGGCAGAGCATCCGGATCGCGTGCTGGACGGTGACCCGGTGCAGCGGGCCGAGGTCGGCGTTGATGACGAGGACGGCGTCCACCGGGCTCTCCCTTCACGATCGGTGGTACGGCAGCAAAAAGCCGCCCGGTCCACGGGACCGGGCGGCCACGACGCGGACGCGCGGGCGCGTCAGTCGGGCTTTCCGGCATGCGGACCTTCCGCTCGGCAACCGTCGCTGAGCAGCCACGACGGCCTCGTGGTGGCGTGGCACAGCGACATCGACGGCTCCCGGAGCGGCGGTTGACCTTGCGCGCTCACGGTAGATCCACGCCCGAAACGCGGGCAACGTATTTCGATCCACCGTCGGACGGGGGCCGCTGCCGCCCGGCCCGCCCGGCCGCCCGCGCCACGGCGAGGGGCCGGCCGATCCGGGCGGCCATCTGCACCACCAGCTCGCTCTCCAGCAGCGGCCGGTTCACCTCGGCGGCCACCGACAGGGCCGGCGTGGAGACCGACCGCCAGATCGCGGTCAGCCCGGCGCCCAGGCCGACCAGGGCGACCGCCGCACGAGTGGTGGGGGAGCCGGCCGCCGCCGCGGCGCTCACCCCGACCACCGCCAGCAGCACCACCAGCAGGGGTACGAGCACCGGCCAGAAGATCCCCCGGGCCGCCTGCACCACCAGTTTCCGGTCCCGGATGATCAGATTCCGGGCCACCACGGCCCAGTTCTCCTCGTCCAGCAGGTCGCGCGGGTGCAGGCCGCCGGTCAGCACGCCCCGCCACAGCTCGCCCTGGTTGCGCAGCTCGCGGGCCAGCTCCGCCAGCCCGGCCTCGCCCGGATCGCCGACCGCCGCCCGGGTGACCGCCGCGGCCCACGCGGTCAGCGAGTGGCGCACCACCGCGGCAGAATACGGGGGCAGCACGCTGGCCAGCTCGTCCAGCCACCGGCTGAGCTGGACCTGCCGGCCGCCGAACCGCCCGACCAGATGGTCGGCGTCGCCGTGCCGGACGGTGTCGGCGAGCGACCGGCCGAGCCGGTACGCCAGCCCCACCCGGTGGTTGGTGGCCATCGTCCAGCGCAGCACGTCCACGTTCAGCTCGTCGAGGGCGAGGAGCAGCGGCTCCCGGTCCGCGCCGATGGCGGCCCGGGCGGCGGCGGTGGACGGCAGCGGCCGGCCCGGCGCGGTGAGCGCGGCGATCTGGGCGAGCGCCACCTCCACCCCGTCCAGGTTCATCCGGAGCCGGAGCCGTCCCGGCATCTCGGTGACGTTGGAGAGCTTCGGCGGGGCGGTCGCGGGCCGGTCCGCGCCGTCGACCAGGTCGGCGGTCTGCGCGTGGTGGTAGGTGTCCGCCATCGACCAGCCGAGCCGCAGGGCGGTGACGACGCACGCCCGCTCGTCCCGGAGCAGCCCGTAGGCGTCGTCCCGGTCGTCGTCCACCCGCAGCGCCGTGCTCACCCTCCCGACCTCCCGTGCCGACGGAGTCAATCGAGCCTAGTGCAGCTTTTGATGGCTTATGACCGGTTTCGGATCAGCGCCGGCCGGCCAGCAGGCCGCGCGGGCGGACCGAACGGACCGGCTCGGCGGCCGCCCCCTCCGCCCGCAGGATGTGGTTGGCGGCCACTATCCCGGTCGCCGCCGACCGTTCCATCAAGGCGCTGGGGAACTCGGTGCGGATCCCGTCGCCGGCCAGGTAGAGGCAGGCCGCGTCGGTGCGCACCCCCGGACGCCCGGCGTGACTGCCCGGGGTGAACGCCGGAGCCTGCGCCGCCACCCGGGCGCGCAGCGCGCGTATCCGCAGGCCGGCGGCCTCCGGCCAGAGCGCGGTCAGCTCCACCCGCATCCGCTCGGCCAGCTCGTCGGCCGGTACGTCCGGCTCGCAGGCGTACGCGTGCAGCTCGACCACCGAGCCGCCGGTCCGCTCCGCCCAGCGCCGCGGCTCGTCCTCCAGCCGGTGGTAGAGGGTCACCGAGTCCAGGGTGGGCTGCCGGGACACCCCGCTGAACACCGCCCGGTCCGCGCGCACGTCGCCGTCCATCCAGTAGCGCGCCACCGCGTACGGCGGACCGGGCCGCCCGAACGCGGGCATCCGCGCCACCAGCTCCGGCGCCGCCGCGACCAGGCCTGGGGAGGCGGCGACCAGTGCGGCGAGCGCGGGCGGGTCGACGGCGAGCACCACGTGCCCGGCCTCGTGGGCGTCGCCGTCGACGGTGGTCACCCGCCAGCCGTCCGGCGTCCGGTCCAGCCGGGCGGCGGCCGTGCCGGTGCGTACCCGCGCGCCGTGCCGCTCGACGTGCCGGGTGAGCGGCGTCCAGATCGCCGTGGCGTAGTCCCGGTCCGGGCAGTCGAAGGCCAGCCCCTCCGGGTTGCCGAGCAGGTAGAAGTGGAACTGGGCGATCATCTCGGCGGCCGACATCTCGGCCTCGTGGTTGAAGAACGAGTGCGAGAAGACCTCGAAAAGCATGGCTCGGGCCCGGTCCGGCAGCCGCAGCGAGGTGAGCAGCTCGTCGGCGGTCCGGGTGTCGAACTCGGCATAGGTGCGTACCGGGTCGTAGCTGAGCAGCGGCAGCGCCGCGTCGCGGTCCATCGCCCGCAGGTCGGCCAGGCGCAGGCTCGGGCTGCGCAGCAGCAGGGCGAGCAGGTTGGCCGGCGGCGCTGGCGGCAGCCGGCCGAACTCCTCGGTCGGCCACTGCGCGGAGAGGATCGGATAGCCGGGGACCGGCTTGAGGAAACCCAGGCCCGGGTCGGCCCGGCGGAGGATGCTCCGCCAGTTCCAGTACTGCCGGAAGAAGGCGTGGAAGCCGTGCTCGTTGTGCTGGGCGCCGTCCGGCAGCTCCTCCGGCCAGGCGCCGAGCCGGCCGCCCAGGTGCGGCGCCGCCTCCAGCACGGTCACCTCGACGCCGCGTTCGGCCAGTACCACCGCCGCCGACATGCCGGCGATGCCGCCGCCGACCACCACCGCCCGCACCGGGCGCGGCACCCGCAGGGCGCCACCGCCGCCGGGGTCCACCAGATGCTCGCGTACGCCGATGAGCCGGCCGACCACTCGCGACAGTGCCACCTGCGCCTCCGCCCGATGGGAGCCCTCAGTCTGCCGGTTCACGCCTCCGACGGCAGCAGGCAGCGCCGCGGCCGGTCCGAGGCCGGCCAGACGTACTCCAGATCGAGGGGGACGTCGCCGAACTGCGGGCCGTAGTGCGCCGGGTCCTTGCGCAGCAGCGACGACCGGTGGCTGCGGTGCAGGTCCTCCCGGCCCAGCCAGGGCGGCAGCTCGCCGGCCTCGGCCAGCTCCGGCTGGGTGCGGATGACGGCGATGGCGCAGGCGGTTGCGAGGTCGGTGGCCATGGTCGCCGCGCAGGTGTCCGCCCGGCCCGGCTCGCACCACACCGCGCACATGTCCAGGCCGTACCGGGTCAGCGCCTCCTCGTATCCGGCCCACATCTTCACCGCCGGGTGGTTGCGCCAGCCGTAGTCCGGCCGGGTCAGCCCGCGCAGCACCTGGATGGTCTCCACCCGCTGCTTGCCCAGCCGCTTCTGGTCCAGCGTCCGGGCGCTGGCCAGGAAGTCCGGATACGGCAGGAACGTCTGCATGCCGGTGCTCTACCCGTACTGGCGGGCACCATGCGTTCATGATCGTGGGGGCTGCGCGCGCTGCGAGCGACTGACTACGATCCGGGCATGGCCGAGCCCCTCCGCGACCGCGCGCGCCGCGCGACCGGGTGGCGGCTGAAGATGAACGGCGACGTCCGCCCGCACTACGTGGTCTGCGGCTCGGACCCGCTGGCCTACTGGGTGGTGCGGGCGCTGCTCGCCACCGACCGGCCCACCGAGCAGGTCCGGGTGACCCTGGTGGTGCCCGAGCGCCGCCGCTCCGAGGGGCCGGACGGGCGGGACATCCCGGGCGTCCAGGTCGTCCGGGCGGACCGGCTCGACGAGGCCACCTTCCGCCGGGCCGGGCTGGCCGGGGCCGACGGGCTGGCCCTGCTGCACCAGGACGACGTGGGCAACATGCACGCGGCCCTCTGCGCCCAGGAGGTCGAGCCCCGGCTGCGCCTGGTGGTCCGGATGTTCAACACCAGCCTGGCCAACGGCGTGCGGCAGCTCTTCCCCGACTCAGCGGTGCTCTCCGACGCCTCGATCTCCGCCCCGGCCTTCGTCGCCGCCGCCCTCGGCGAGCTGGCCCCCACCCACTTCCGGCACGCCGGGCGCACCCTCTACGTGGCCCGCCGCGCCGACGTACGCCCGCAGGACGTGGTCAGCGGGCTGGCCGTCACGGAAGACCCGGAGCTGGTCCGGGTGCTCCCGGCCGACGAGACCTCCGCCGACGTGGTGCTGGCCGAGGCGACCGGACGGCCGCCCGGCACCGAGCTGGCCGCCCGCCGGCTGGTCCGGGCCCGCCGTCGTCGGCAGCCGGTGGCGGTGCTGCTCCGCGCGGTCCGCAGCTTCGCCACCCGCAAGATCGGCGTGGCCGTGCTGGTGCTGCTGGCGGTGATCGCCGTGCTCGGCTGGCTCAACGCCCGGGCCGCGGGCGTCAACTGGTCCGACGCGCTCTACCTCACCCTGGTCACCACGCTGAGCGGGCAGGACCCGGATCTCGGCAAGCCGGCCGCCGCCCAGGTCATGCAGGTGGTGCTCAACCTGGCCGGGCTGGCGCTGATCCCACTGATCACGGCCGCCGTGGTCGACGGCATCGTCAACGCCCGGCTCGCCCTGCACGCCGGCCGGATCCAGCCCGACCGGTCCGGGCACGTGGTGGTGGTCGGGCTGGGCAACATCGGCACCCGGGTGATGGCCCAGCTGCACGACTTCGGGGTCGAGGTGGTGGCCATCGACAAGAACCCGGAGGCGCGCGGCGCGCCGCTGGCGCACCGGCTCGGCGTGCCGCTGATCGTGGGGGACGCCGGCCAGGAGGAGACCCTGCGGGCCGCCTCCGTCGACACCAGCCAGGCGCTGGTGGTGGTCTCCACCGACGACGGGGCGAACCTCCGCGCCGCGCTCAACGCCCGTTCCCTCGACGCCGACCTGCGGGTGGTGCTGCGCCTCTTCGACGGCGACTTCGCCGAGCGGATCCAGCAGGCGTTCGGCATCGGCATCTCGCGCAGCGTGTCGTACCTGGCCGCCCCGGCGTTCGCGGCCGCCATGCTGGACCGCGCGGTGATCGCCACCATCCCGGTCGACCGGCACGCGCTGCTGGTCACCGAGGTGCCGGTGGTGGCCGGCTCCCCGCTCGACGGCCGGCCCCTCGCCGCGGTGGCCCGCCCCGGCGAGGTGCGCCTGCTG
This sequence comes from Micromonospora sp. Utrum1, assembly GCF_057197805.1. NCBI lineage: Bacteria > Bacillati > Actinomycetota > Actinomycetes > Micromonosporales > Micromonosporaceae > Micromonospora > Micromonospora sp. Utrum1. The sequence continues at coordinate 7,180,072 of NZ_CM170071.1, read as the reverse complement.
GCGTACACCCGGGCCGGGCAGAAGACGGACTGGTCGACCGACCCGCGGATGGTGATCCACGCCGGGGACCGGCTGACCGTGGTGGCCCGGCGGGCCGGGCTGACCGCCCTGCTCCGGGAGACCACGCCGGCGCCGCCGCCCGCCCCGGCCGGCGCGCCGGTCCCTCGCCAGGCGGACGAATGACCCGGTGAGCCGACTTCCACGGTAGTGTGGAGGTTGTGGGCGCGGTCTATGAAGAGCTTCCGTTCAGCGAATTCCTCCACCATCCGGCCGCCACGGCTGACCGGCTGGAGAACGTACGCGCCCTGCGGCTGCGCCGCCGGGACGCCGGTGACCTCGCGCTGACCCGCGCCGACCAGTTGGAACGGGACGCCGTCGTCGTCGATTTCACCGCCCGGCTACTGGCCGGCATGGTGCGCACCGAGCCGTTGGCAGCCGTCCGTCGGGTGCTCGGCGAGGCGCTGCCCTGGGTGGCCTTCCTGTCCGACGAGGACGTCGACCAGTTGCTCGGCGAGCTGACCACGGTCGCTCAGGGCGCGGCCTCGCTGGAGAACCTGTCGCCCGTCGCGGTCCTGCTCACCCAGTGGCGGCACACCGCCGAGATCCACGCCGATCCCACTCTGCTGGAGCTGGTCGGCCGGGAGCCCAGCGGAGACTTCGGCCCGGTGCCCGCGCCGGACGCCCAGCGGTGAGCCCCAAGCGGGGCGACCGGGCGGCACCACCCGCCGTCGCCGGCGAGTACGAGCTGCGCTTCGCCGAGTCGGCGGCCGCCGACGGCTGGGAGCAGCTCGCCCGGCAGGTGCCGACGAACCTGCGCCGGGCGTACGACGCGCTGCGGGCGGACCCACGGTCGAAGGCCAACTCCGAACGGCATCACCGGCTCAAGGGTTCGCTAGCCACGGTCCAGTGGAAGGGCCAGGCCCTCGAACGCTGGCAGTACGAGGTGACCGGCGGCGGCCGGATCTGGTACCTCATAGACGACGACCGGCGCACGGTGTGGCTGACCTATGCCGGTGCCGGCCACCCACGGGCGACCGAGTGACCCGGGTCAGGCAGCGCGGGCGGTGTGGCGGAGCGCGTACCAGCCGGCGCCGAGGGCGAGCACGCCGAAGCCGCTGAGCACGCTGGCCGGCGGCAGGTTGACCGCGAGCAGCAGGCAGCCGACCAGCCCCAGCGCGGCGAGCAGCTGCACCGGCAGCTTCCGGGCCGGGTCCCGGCCCAGGGTGAGCGCCGAGGCGTTGGCGATCGCGTAGTAGACCAGCACCGTGCAGCTGGAGAAGCCGATCGCGCCGCGGACGTCGGCCAGGGACACCACGACGATCACCACGGCGGCCACGGCCAGCTCGGCGCGGTGCGGCACCCGGTAGCGCGGGTGCACGGCGGCCAGCGCGCCCGGCAGGTCCCGGCGGCGGGCCATCGCCAGCGTGGTCCGGCCGACCCCGGCCAGCAGGGAGAGCAGCACCCCGGTCACCGCCACGGTCGCCCCGGCCCGGACCAGCCAGGCCAGGCCGGGCAGCCCGGCCGCGGTCACCACCTCGGCCAGCGGCGCGGTCGAGGCGGCCAGCCGCTGCTCGCCCAGCACCCCCACCGCGACCACGGCCAGCACCAGGTAGATCGCCAGCACCACGCCGAGCGCCAGCGGCACCGCCCGCGGGATGGTGCGTTCCGGGTCGCGCACCTCCTCGCCGAGGGTGGCGATCCGGGCGTAACCGGCGAAGGCGAAGAAGAGCAGGCCGGCGGCGGTCAGCACGCCCCGGATCCCGGTGTCGGCGAAGCCGGCCAGCCGGTCGGGCGCGACGTGCGGCGCGCCGGTCACCGCCACCGCGGCGAGCACGGTGAGCACCACGACGACCAGCACCCGGGTGGCGCCGGCGGTCTTCCCGACCCCGCGCAGGTTCACGGCGGTCACCGCCACCACCGCGAGGACCGCGACGAGCCGCGCCCGCCCCGGCCAGAGGTAGGCCCCGACGGTCAGCGCCATGGCGGCGCAGCTCGCCGTCTTGCCGATCACAAAGCCCCAGCCGGCCACGAATCCGGCGAACGGGTGCAGGCGTTCCCGGCCGTAGACGTAGGTGCCGCCGGACTCCGGGTAGCGGGCCGCGAGCCGGGCCGAGCTCGTCGCGTTGCAGAAGGCGATGAAGCCGGCGAGGGCCAGCGCGACCAGCAGGCCGGCGCCGCCGGCCGCCGCCGTGGCGGGGGCGAAGACCACGAAGACGCCCGCGCCGAGCATCGATCCCAGCCCGATGACGACCGCGTCGGGTACGCCCAGCCGGCGCGCGAGTTGTGCCACCAGCGCAGGCTAGGCGACGGAGGTGAACGGCCGGTCCCGATTGCGCAGCGGGCGGGGCAACGGCAGGTCGTCCCAGGGCACGCGGTGCAGCAGCCGGTCCAGCAGCAGGCCGAGCAGCAGCCCGGCGACCGAGTCGGTCAGCCAGTGCCAGCCCAGGTAGGTGGTGGTGCTCAGCACGATCAGCGGCGGCAGGACCCGGACCACGGTGACCAGCCGGGCCGGGACGGTCCGGCCGACAATGCGCAGCAGCGCCGGCAGCAGCAGGGCGAGCACGCCGTACCAGACGATCGCGTTGGCCACGTGCCCCGACGGGTACGACATTCCGTACACGCCGTCGGTGTGGAAGATCCGGACCGTGTCCGCCTCCGGTAGGTAGGGCGGCTTGATGCTGGCGCTCGGCGCCGCCCGGTCGGTCGAGAGCTTCAGCGGGCCGATGGTCAGGTTGGTGAGCAGGAAGGCGACGACCGGCGGCAGGATCGGGCGCACCGAGCGGAGCCGCAGCCCCACCGCCACGCCCACCCCGGCGGCCAGCAGGGTCAGCGGGGTGCCCTGCCCCAGGAAGTTGAGCAACCGGGCCACCCAGTACGCGGCGGCCGGCCGGTGCGAGTCCGCCCAGTCGGCGACGGCCCGGTCCAGGCCGAGGAGGTGGCCGCTGGCCAGCGCCACGGTCAGCCCGACCAGGGCGGCGAGCAGCAGCCCGTCGAACCACCAGCCGGCCGGCCGGACGGGCCGGAGCCGCGGCATCAGGCGTACCCCTGTGGTCTCCCGCACGCGACCACGCTACCGGCCGCCCGCGGCGCCGGACCGGCGCGGGCGGCGGCGGCGGCTGTGGGCCCAACCACGAAGGGAAGCGCTCCGCGGGGGTGAGCGGTCACACTGGTCCCCGTGCGGATCACCTCGGCCCTCGTCGACCCGGCGCTGCTCGACCTTCCCTGGTCGACCCCGCTGGAGGAGTGGCCTGCCGAACACCTGGTCGCGCTGCCCCAGGGCATCTCGCGGCACATCGTGCGCTTCGTCCGGCTCGGTGGCTACGTCTACGCGGTCAAGGAGACCGGCGAGCGGGTCGCCGAACGGGAGTACGACCTGCTCCGGGCGCTGGAGCGGATCGACTTCCCGTCGGTCGAGGCGATCGCGATCGTGGCCGACCGGCAGACCGACGAGGGCGAGCCGCTCGACCCGGTGCTGATCACCCGGCACCTCCAGTTCTCGCTGCCCTACCGGGCGCTGTTCTCCCGGACGCTGCGCCCGGAGACCATGAACCGGCTGCTCGACGCGCTGGCGGTGCTGCTGGTCCGGATGCACCTGACCGGCTTCTTCTGGGGCGACTGCTCGCTGTCCAACACGCTGTTCCGGCGGGACGCCGGCGCCTTCGCCGCCTACCTGGTCGACGCCGAGACCGGGGCGCTGCACCCCACCCTCTCCAACGGCCAGCGGGGTGAGGACCTGGAGATCGCCCGGGTCAACATCTTCGGCGAGGCGCTGGACCTCCAGGCCGCGGGCCTGCTCCACGAGTCGATCGACCCCGAGGTGGTCTGCGAGCAGGTCGTGCAGCGCTACGAGCGGCTCTGGCACGAGATCACCTACGAGCAGCAGATCGAGCGGGCGGCCCGGCACGACATCGAGGGCCGCATCCGCCGCCTCAACGAGCTGGGCTTCGACGTCGCCGAGGTGGCCATGTCGACCGTCGACAACGGGCGGTACCTGGTGCGGCCCAAGGTGGTCGACGCCGGCTACCACACCCGGCGGCTGCTCCGGCTCACCGGCTTGGACGCCGAGGAGAACCAGGCCCGCAAGCTCCTCAACGACCTGGACGCGTACCGGGTGGAGAGCGACCTGACCGACGAGCAGCAGGCGGCGCACCGCTGGCTGACCGAGGTGTTCGAGCCGGTGGTCCGGGCGGTGCCGGCGCACCTGCGCCGCAAGCTGGAGCCGCAGGAGCTGTTCGCCCAAATCATCGAGCACAAGTGGCTGCTCTCCGAGCGGGCCGGCCGGGACGTCGGGATGCGTCAGGCCGTGCAGTCTTACCTGGCCGACGTGCTGGTGCACCGCCCGGACGAGCAGGCGGTGCTCGGCGTCGAGGTGCCCACCGCCGGTTGAGCCCGGCCGCGCCGCGACCCGGTGGGCGTCACTCCACCCAGGCGCCGGCGCGCATCACCCGGACCACGTTGAGGTCGTCGTCCAGGACCACCAGGTCGGCCCGCAGGCCGGTCTGCAACGCGCCCACCCGGTCGCCCAGGCCGATGGCCCGGGCCGGGGTGGTGGCGACCATCCGGCAGGCGTCCGGGAGGGCGATCCCCGCGTTGACGGCGTGCCGCAGCGCGGCGTCCATGGTGAGCGTGCTGCCGGCGATCGCGCCGTCCCGGCTGAGCCGGGCCACCCCGTCGGCCACCGTGACGGCCTGGCCGCCCAGCTCGTACTCCCCGTCGGGCATGCCCGCGGCGGCCATCGCGTCGGTGATCAGGGCGGCCCGCTCCGGGCCGGCCACCGAGGTGGCGAAGCCGAGCATGCCGTCGTGCAGGTGCACCCCGTCGGCGACCAGCTCGCAGACCACATTCGGCGCGTCCAGCAGGGCGACCACCGGCCCCGGCTCGCGGTGGTGCACCGGGCGCATGCCGTTGAACAGGTGGGTGCCGACGCTCGCGCCGGCCGCCACGGCGGCCCGGGTCTGCTCCCAGGTGGCGTCCGTGTGCCCGACCGCCGCCACCACGCGCTGCCCGACGAGCAGCTTGATCGCCTCCAGCGCGCCGTCCCGCTCGGGCGCCAGGGTGACCATCCGGACCGCGCCGCCGCCCAGCTCGATCAGCTCGGTCAGTTCTTCCATCGACGGGTCGCGGAGGAACTCCGGGTTCTGCGCGCCGCAGCGGTCCGCCGAGAGGTAGGGCCCCTCGAAGTGGATGCCGGCCAGCACCCCGGACTCGACCAGCGGCCGGAAGGCGGCGGTGGCCTCGCGCATCAGCGCGAGCGGGGAGCTGACCAGGCTGGCCAGCAGGGTGGTGGTGCCGTGCCCGAGGTGGAAGTCGGCCGCCTGCCGGGCCGACTCCGCGTCACCGGTGGTGAAGGTGTGCCCGCCCCCGCCGTGGGTGTGCATGTCCACGAAGCCCGGCACGATCCAGTGCCCGTCGCGCACCGTCGGGTACTCGGCGACCGCACTGATCCGGTCCTTCGTGATCTCCACGCAACCCTGCCGGATCACGCCGGCCGGGGTCACCACCTTGCCGGTCACGCGCAGGGTCATCGGCTCTCCTTTGCCAGGGTGTCCAGGGCCAGCAGGGCGGCGCCGAGGCAGCCGGCCTCGTCGCCGAGGGCGGCCGCGACCAGGCGCGGCTCCCGGTGGAAGGTCAGGCGCTCGCGCAGCGCGGCGCGCAGCGGGTCGAACAGCCGGGGCCCGGCCTGGGCCAGCCCGCCGCCGATCACGATGGTCGCCACGTCGAAGAGCGCCTGCCCGGTGGCCAGGCCGTCGGCGAGCGCCTCGACCGCCTCCCGCCAGACCCGGCGGGCCAGCGGCTCACCGGCCGCCGCCCGGTCGGCCACCTCGGCGGCGGTGGCCGGGGCGCCGGACAGCTCGGCGTAGCGGCGGCCGATCGCCGAGGCCGAGGCGACCGCCTCCAGGCAGCCGGGGCGGCCGCAGCCGCAGCGCGGGCCGTCGGGGCGTACCAGGATGTGGCCGATCTCCCCGGCGGCGCCGTGCGCGCCGACGGCGGCCGACCCGTCGACCACGTGGGCGGCGGCGATGCCGGTGCCGATCGCGACGAAGAGCACATGGCCGGCGTCCCGCCCGGCGCCGAGCCGCGCCTCGGCCAGGCCGCCCGCCCGCACGTCGTGGCCGAGCGCCGTCGGCAGGCCGAGCCGCGTCCCGGCCAGCTCCCGCAGGGGTACGTCCCGGAAGCCGACGTTCGCCGACCAGACGGCGACCCCGCGGGCCTCGTCGACCACCCCGGGCACGGCGATGCCGCAGGCCACCGGGGTGAGTCCGTCGGCGCGGGCCTTGCCGGCCAGCCCCTCGGCCACGTCGAGGATCGTGTCGACCACCGCCTCCGGGCCGCGCGCCGCGTCGGTGGCGTGCCGTTCGGCGTGCACGGTGGCGCCGTCCGGCCGGACCAGGGCGCACTTCATCCCGGTGCCGCCCACGTCCAGCGCGACGACGACCTCGTCGCCTGGGGTCACGGTGCCCCCTGTGTTCGCGACTGCGGGGCTCGCAACCCCGGCTCACTCCTCGCGCTCACGGTGCCTCCGGTGTTCCCGACTGCGGGGCTCGCAACCCCGGCTCACTCCTCGCGCTCACGCGAGCACCACGGACCGGGTCAGGTGCCGGGGCGCGTCGGGGTCGAGACCCCGGCTGGTGGCCAGCGCCACGGCGAAGCGCTGGGCGAGGATCAGGTCGGCCATCGGGTCGACCGGGTTGCGGCCGGCGGCCCAGCTGGTCAGGACGGTGTGGCAGCCGTGCGTGCGGCTGTGCACGAAGGCGGCGCCGGTGGCGGCCACGTCCTCCGGCAGCCCTTCCGGGATCCCGCCGAACGCCCAGACCAACCGCCCCGGGGCGGCGATCGAGATGGGGCCGTGCCGGTAGTCCATGGCCGGGTACGCCTCGGCCCAGAAGGTGGCCGCCTCGCGGCACTTCAGCGCGGCCTCCTGGGCCAGCCCGACGGTCCAGCCGCGGCCGAGGAAGGTGACCTGCTCGATGGTGGCGGGGTCGATCGGCAGCGGGGCCCGGACGGCCACCTCGGCGTCGGCGGCCAGCCGGCCCAGGTCCTCGCCGAGGTGGGCGCGGAGCAGCGCGAGCGCGGTGGTGGCGAAGCGGGTCTGCACCACCGAGCGCTCGTCGGCGAAGGGCAGGTTCACCGCCGCGTCGGCCAGCTCGACGGCCGGCGAGGCCGGGTCGCCGACCAGGACCGTGGTGGGGATCTGCCCGCGCAGTGCGGTGAGCAGGTCCAGGACCTCGGTGGTGGTGCCGGAGCGGGTGATCGCGATGAGCCGGTCGTAGCGGCGGCCGGTGGGGAACTCGCTGGCCTGGAAGGCGTCGGTCTCGCCCTGGCCGGCGCGCTCGCGCAGCCCGGCGTACGCGGCGGCCATGAACCACGACGTGCCGCAGCCGACGACGGCTACCCGCTCGCCGGGGCTCGGCAGGCGGTCGGCGACGGTCGGGGCGAGCCGCGCCGCCTCCCGCCAGCAGTCGGGCTGGCTCGCGATCTCCGCGTGCACGTACGCCATGACAACTCCTCGCCAGGGGAGACCTTGCGCAATACGGCGCGATATGGCCGCCTTTCGCGCGCCATTCTGCGCGATTCGGGGTGGCCGTGGCAACCGGCTCCCAGATCGCGCAGGACAGGGTTTTGCGCCTCGGTAGTTTCGCGCACTACTGTGCACGCAATCAATCACCGTTCGTGCAGAGTCAGTGGAGGCCCCCGCGGTGGACCGCTACGCCCGATGGAACGCGCTCCTCGAGATGCTGACGGACAGCGGCCGGGTCAGCGTCGAGGATGCGGCCGAGCGCCTGGACGTCTCCCAGGCCACCATCCGGCGTGACTTCGACCAGCTCGCCCAGCAGCAGATGATCACGCGGACCCGGGGCGGCGCGGTCGCCAATGGCGTCTCCTACGACCTGCCGCTGCGCTACAAGACGGCCAAGCACTCGGCCGAGAAGCAGCGGATCGGCGCGGCCGCCGCCGCGCTGGTCTCCCCGGGCACCGTGGTCGGCCTGAACGGCGGCACCACCAGCACCGAGGTGGCCCGGGCGCTGGCCGTCCGCCCCGATCTGAACACCAGCGCCGAGGGCGCCCAGCTCACCGTGGTCACCAACGCCCTGAACATCGCCAACGAGCTGCTGGTGCGCTCGCGGATGAAGGTGGTGGTGGCCGGCGGCGTGGTCCGGCCCAAGTCGTTCGAGCTGGTCGGCCCGCTGGGCGGGGCGCTGCTGCGCGAGGTGACGCTGGACGTGGCGCTGCTCGGCGTGGACGCCATCGACCCGCAGCTCGGCGCCGCCGCCCACCACGAGGGCGAGGCGGCCATGAACAGCCTCATGGTGGCCAGGGCCAAGCGGGTGGTGGTCATCGCCGACTCGTCCAAGCTGGGCGGACACGCCTTCGCCCGGATCTGCCCGGTGGACCGGGTGGAGACGCTGGTGACCGACTCCGGGGCGTCCCCCGCCGTGGTGCAGGCGTTCCGCGACGCTGGCGTGCACGTCGTCTGCGCCTGACCCGGCTCGCCGGCGCGCCTGACTCCGAATCCGGGAAAACCCCGATGCATACCGGGTATTGTCTCCGGCTGCATACCGCGTATGGTGTCGAGCTGTCACCTACTTATCGGGGGAGGTCAGCTTGTCGGCTGTCCTGGAGATCGAGGGTCTCCGCAAGACGTACCGGAGCCGGAAACGCGGGGTCCGCCACGCGCTCGACGGCTTCGACATGCGGGTCGAGGCTGGCCAGGTGCACGGCTTCCTCGGCCCGAACGGCTCGGGCAAGACCACCACGCTGCGCACGCTGCTCGGGCTGATCCGGCCCAACGGCGGCCGAATGGCCATCCTCGGCCAGGAGCTGCCGCAGGCGCTGCCCGCGGTCGCCGGGCAGGTCGGGGCCATCGTGGAGAGCCCGCAGTTCTTCCCGCACTTCTCCGCCCGGGACACCCTCGGGCTGCTGGCCCAGGCCGGTGAGCTGCCGCGGCAGCGGGTCGACGAGGTGCTGGAGTTGGTCGGGCTGCGCGACCGGGCCGGGGAGCGGGTGAAGACCTACTCGCTCGGCATGAAGCAGCGGCTCGCGGTCGCCTCCGCGCTGCTGAAGAACCCGAAGCTGCTGATCCTGGACGAGCCGGCCAACGGCCTCGACCCGGGCGGCATCCGGGAGATGCGCACCCTGACCCGGGACCTGGCCGCCGCCGGGATGACCGTCGTGCTCTCCAGCCACATCCTCGGCGAGATCCAGCTCATCTGCGACTCGGTCACCATCATCTCGCTGGGCCGGCGGGTCGCGTACGGCCCGGTCGACGAGGTGCTCGCCGCGCACTCGCAGGGCGCCGTGCGGGTCCGGCTGGAGGCGGTCACCGACCTGCCGCAGGCCGCCGAGGCGCTGACCCGGGCCGGGGTCCGGGTCGCCACCGAGCCCGACCACCTGATGCTCTCGGGCGTCGACAAGCCGGCGGCGGTCAGCCGGGTCCTCGCCGAGCAGGGCCTCTATGTCAGCGAGCTGACCCCGGTCGCGGTCGACCTGGAGAGCGTCTTCCTCGAACTGACCGCCACCGCGCCGGTTCCCGGCCAGCACCGGCAGGTCGACCAGTCCATGAAGGTCGGTGAGCCGGGCAGCGGCGCCACCGGAGGAGGTTGGGGCGCATGAGCCTGTACGTCACCGAACTGCGCCGCCTCACCAAGCGCCGGGTCACCCGGCTGCTGCTGGTCCTGCTGCTGCTCGGGCTGGCCACGGTGGCCACCGCGTTCAGCTTCTCCAGCCACCAGCTCTCCAAGGAGACGGTCGCGGCCGCGCAGGTCGAGTCCGACGCCCAATACCATCGGGCGCTGGAGGACTGGAAGAGGAGCGTCGCGGACTGCGACGCCGCCAAGGCTCGCGGCGACCAGAACACCGAGGACCGGTACGGCCCGAACTGCGGCCGGGACTGGCAGCCGCAGCCGGACATGTTCGACCCGAAGTGGAACCTGCCCTACCAGTTCGACTTCCGGGCCGAGTTCCCCATGTTCATCGCGGTCTTCGCCGGGGCGGTGGCGCTCTTCGCGTTCATCGTCGGCGCCTCCTACGTGGGCGCCGAGTGGAGCACCGGCGGGATGATGAACCTGCTGCTCTGGCGGCCCAAACGGCTCGCCGTGCTGGGCACCAAGCTGGCCGCGCTGCTCACCACCGTGCTCGGGGTGAGCGTGCTGCTCGGCGCCTTCTGGACCCTCGCCTTCTGGCTCATCGGCCGCTACCGGGGGACCACCGCCGAGGTGACTGCCGGGGTGTGGCGTTCCATCGGCCTGGACGGGTTGCGGGCGGTCGGGCTCATCCTGCTCGTCGGCGCGGTGGCCTTCGCGCTCGCCTCGCTCGGGCGGCACACGGCGATGGCGCTCGGCGCGGCCGTGGCGGTCTTCGCGATCAGCGAGATCGGCATCCGGATCGCGGTGAACGTGCTCTCCGTCCCGTTCGGCGACCGGTACGTCCTCTCCACCTACGCCCAGTCGTGGTTCATGAAGCAGGTGGAGCTCTTCGACTACGACACCTGCCAGTTCGCCAAGGGCGCGTGCGAACCGGCCAAGCTGGTGGTCACCTGGCAGCAGTCCGCGCTGGTGCTCGGGGTGGGCGCCGCCGCGGTGCTGATCGGCGCGTTCTGGTCGATGCGTCGGCGGGACATCGCCTGACCGGCGCGCACCTCGCGTCCGATGCGGGCCGGGCGGACCCTGGTTAGGCTGGGGTCCCCCCGGCCGGCGCCGTCACGCCGGTCCCCGTCCTCCGGAGGAGCGCCATGCCCGCCGACGCCACGGAGCGGGCCGCCATCGACCGGCCCGAGTCGTCCGGGACCGCCGAGGTCGCTCGCCGGGAGGCCGGCGTCACGGTCCCGCCGCCCCGCTCCGCCCCCGCGGTCGAGGCCGCGCCCCCGGACGACGACGCGGCGGTGGCCGCTCCGCCGGCGGAACCCGCCGAGGAGACCGACGGGCTGACCGAGCGGGAGCGGCGGATCCTCACCTTCGAGCAGCAGTGGTGGAAGCACGCGGGCGCCAAGGAACAGGCCATCCGGGACACCTTCGGGCTTTCCGCGACCCGCTACTACCAACTGCTCAACGCGCTGCTCGACCAGCCCGCCGCGCTCGCCGCCGAGCCGGTGCTGGTCGGCCGGCTGCGCCGGCTGCGCTCGTCCCGGGCCCGGAACCGGCGCCGCTGACCGGCCGCGCCCCCCGCGAGTCCGCCCGCCCCGGCATGGGCTCCGGCGCTCCGGGTAGGCGGCGGACGGCGACGGAGGGGAGCAGACGGATGGGGGCACCAGATCGCCGGTACCCGATCGGCAGCCGGCCGGCCCGGCCGGTGGGGACGGCGCCGATGATGCGGGTCCGTTCCGCCTCCGATCCGGCCCCCGGGCGGCTGGAGAACGAGGACGTGGTCTTCCGGTTCGGCCCGCTGGTCGGCGTCCTCGACGGGGCGACCGTGCCGGAGGGCTTCGACACCGGCTGCGTGCACGGGCCGGCCTGGTACGTCCGGCACCTGGCCGCCCGGATCGGCCTGGCCGTCGCGGCCCGCCCGGCGGCGACGCTGATGAGCAGCCTGGCGGCGGCGATCCTGGCGGTGCGGGCGGACCACGGTGGCGAGTGCGACCTGGACCACCCGGGCACCCCGTCCTCCACGGTCTGCCTCCTGCGCGAGGGCGGCGATCAGGTCGACTACCTGGTGCTCTGCGACAGCCCGCTGGTGCTCGACACGGGGGACCGGGTCGACGTGGTCTCCGACGACCGGCTGGACACGGCGCTCGCGGACCTGCGCCGGACCGCCGCCGCGCTGCCGGACGGTGACGTCGACCCGGCGACCCGGTTCAGCCGGGCGGTGACGGTGCAGCGGACCCGGATGAACCGGACCCACGGCTACTGGGCGGCCGCCACCGACCCGGACGCGGCGTATCACGCGGTGACCGGGACGCTGCCGCTGCGCGGTGCGGGGGCGCTGCGGCGGGCCGCGCTGCTCAGCGACGGCGCCTCCTGCGCGGTCGACCAGTTCGGCCTCCTCGACTGGACCGGCCTGCTCGACGTGACGGCGGCCGAGGGCCCGGCGGGGCTGATCGACCGGGTCCGGGCGGCCGAGCGGGACCACCCGGACCGGTTGCGCCGGCGCAAGCGCACGGATGACGCCTCGGTGGTGCTCTGCGAGTTCGGTCCGGCGGAGTGAGCACCCTCACCGCCAGAACGGACCGGTCGGCTGACAACGGAGCGTGAGGCGGAACACCCCGGGGGTACGACCGGTCGACCCCCTCCGCCGGACCGGCAGTCCGAGCCCAAAGGGGTGGACTTGGGCCGGTACGACCGGCAGACTGCGGCTCGTGACGGGTGCGGTACGACTGGAGCCGGTGGACGAGCGGAACCTGGAGCCGTTGCTCTCCGTAGCGGCTGCCGAGGCGGAGCCGGAGGACGTCATGCCCCCGGTGGAGGCCCCGGCCGGTTGGTCGCTGGCCCGCCGGGAGGCCTTCCGTGAGTTCCACCGGGCGAGTTTCGGCGGGCTGGACGGCCCGACCCGCACCCGGATGTACGCGATCGTGGCCGGCGGCGAGGTGGTCGGCATGGTCCGGATGACCCGCTGCGACGAGCCGGGGACGGTGGAGACCGGGATGTGGCTCGGCCGCTCGGCGCGGGGCCAGGGGCTCGGCGCGGCGGCCCTGCGCGAGCTGCTCCACGCCGCCGCGGCGGCCGGCATGCACATGGTCGTGGCTGAGACGACACCGGACAACCACGGCGCTGTCTCGGTTCTTCGTAAATGCGGCGCGGAATTGCGCGAGAAGAATGGAAAGCTGCGCGCGGAAATGTGTCTGGATTCCGCCCTGCCGACGCATTGAGTTCTTTGCTTGCCTCCGGGCTTTTTTTTGGGATTGCCCTGCCCGGCTGGGCTCTTCTGACCGTTTTGCGTGCTCTCTGCCCCCGACGAACCGCCTATCCAATTCGCTGGTGACAGGCGTCTCCGCAATTACATCGGAATGTTTTGCGGGTGGGGGGACGGGTACTGCCCGCCGGGTCCGCTGATACGGGACGCCGGTCGCAGGCCCTATTCCCGCTGATCCCCGGTAGCTGCATTCCCGGGCCTGCTCCACGCAAGAGGTGTCCGCTTCCACCGGGGAGCGAAGGAGAACTGATGAAGAGCGGAGCACGGGTGGCGCTGGCGGTGGGCTTCGGCTACCTCCTCGGCCGCCGAAAGAAGATGCGTACCGCCCTCACCCTGGCTGCGGCGGTGGCGGCCGGGCGGGCCAGCCAGCGACCGGGCGGCCTGAAGCAACTCGGCGCGAACCTGATGAACGTGCACCCCCACCTCGGCAACCTCGGCAAGCTGGGCGCCCCGCTGGCCACCGCAGGCAAGGCCGCGGCGTCCGCCGCCGCGGGCAGCGGCATCGACGCGCTCAGTGGCAAGCTGCGCGGCAGCGCCGACGCGCTGCGCCGGAAGTCCGGCGGCGGCCGGTCCGGCGGTGACCAGTCCGGCGGTGACCGCCCGGACGAGGAGCCCGCCGGCGACGAGCGCTCCGCCCCCGACGAGGAGCAGGAGCTCGACGAGCAGCCCGCGGCGCGGGACGAGCAGGACCGGGGCGACCGCCCGGTCGCCGCGCGACGGCAGCGGGGGCGGTGACCATGGCGACCAGCAACCTCACGGACAAGGCCCGGGACCAGCTCGGCGGCGAGCTGCGCAACCTCGCCTCGGCCATCGGTGAGCGGGCGATGCACGTGGTCACCGAGCGGATCACCGGCGCCACCGGGCGGCTCAGCGAGTACGCCAAGCAGGGCGGCGGACCCGGCCTGGTCGCCGCCGCCACCGGCGCGCAGAAGCTCGCCGAGGGCCACTCCCCGGTCAAGGCCATGTTCCAAGCCGGCCTGGCCGGCGGTAAGGAGAAGTTGATGTCGGCGTTCGGCGGTGGCAAGGGTGGCAAGGGCGGCGGCAAGAAGCTCAAGGTCACCAACATCGTCGAGACGATCGAGGTCGGCGTGCCGGTCCGGGTCGCGTACAACCAGTGGACCCAGTTCGGCGACTTCCCGAGCTTCATGAAGAAGGTCGAGCAGGCGGACTGCGACTCGGACGAGAAGATGACCTGGAAGGCGCAGGTCTTCTGGTCGCACCGGACCTGGGAGTCGACCATCGTCCGGCAGATCCCGGACCGGCTCATCCACTGGCGGTCCAAGGGCGAGAAGGGCTCCGTCGACGGCACGGTCAGCTTCCACGAGGTCGGCCCCGAGCTGACGAAGATCCTGGTCGTGCTGGAGTACCACCCGCAGGGCCTCTTCGAGCACACCGGCAACCTGTGGCGCGCCCAGGGCCGCCGCGTCCGGCTGGAGCTGAAGCACTTCGTCCGGCACGTGATGACCCAGACCGTGCTCGATCCCGACTCGGTCGAGGGCTGGCGCGGCGAGATCGAGGACTCCCAGGTGGTCAAGGACCACGAGGCCGCGCTCCGCGAGGAGCAGGAGGCCCACGAGGAGGAGTCCCGCGCACAGCGGCGGGGCCGCCCCGAGGAGCCCGAGGAGGAGCCGGAGGAGGAACCCGAGGAGGAGCCGGAGGAGGAGCGCCGGCCCGCCGGACGCGGTCGCCGCCGGCCGCCGCCGCGCCGCCGTCCCACCCCCGACGAGGAGGAGTACGCGGACTACGACGAGGGCGACGACTTCGACGACGACGAGTACGCCGAGGAGCCCGAGGAGGAGGCGCCCCCGCGCCGCCGCGAGCCCGAGCGGGCCCGCCGCCCCCAGCCCCGCGAGGAGCGGGAGGCGCGCCCCGAGCGCCCGCGCCCGGTCCGCCGGGCTCCCGAGACACCACGACGGCCGGTGGTGCGCCGCCGGCGGGAGGAGCGTGAGGAATGACCGTCGCCACCACGACAGGTCAACCGGGCAGCGCACTGGAGCGCACCAGCGGCGGCGGCGGGGGCACCCTCGCCGACGTCGTGGAGACCGTGCTGGACAAGGGCGTGGTGATCGACGCCCAGGTGTCCGTCGCCGTGGTCGGCATCCAGCTTCTGGAGATCAACGCCCGGGTGGTGATCGCCAGCGTCGAGACGTACCTGCGGTTCGCCGAGGCGGTCGACCGGCTGAGCATCGTGCCGAAGGACCAGAAGGGCCTGCCGGACCTCGTGGGTGACGCGGCCGGCGCGGCCACCAAGGGCAAGGCGGTCTCCGGGCTCGGCAAGGCGGCTCAGGAGATCAGCGGCGCGGTGGCGGATTCGCTCCGGGACCGCGGCTCCGAGCCGGAGCGGGAGCGGGAGCGGGAGCGGCCGCGCCGGCGGCGGGACGAGGAGCGCTGACATGGCCCAGGAGAACGGACTGTTCATCTACGGCATCGTGCCGTCCGACGTGGAGCCGACCCCCGAGGCGGAGGGGGTCGGCTCCCCGCCCGGCGAGGTGACCGCCGTCCGGCACGGCGAGCTGGCCGCGCTGGTCAGCCAGGTCGGGCTGGAGGAGCCGCTGGGCCGGCCGGCCGACCTGACCGCGTACGAGCGGCTGCTGGACGGGACCGCGGTGGTCGCGCCGGTGCTGCCGGTGCGGTTCGGCACGGTGGTGACCGGCGAGGACGCGGTCGAGGACCTGCTCGCCGCGCACCACGACCGGTTCGCCGCCGCCCTCGACGAGTTCGAGGACCGGCTCCAGTACACCGTGCACGGGCGCTTCGAGGAGCAGGAGTTCATCGCCGGCTTCCTGGCGGAGAACGCCTCCGCCGCGGCTCTGGCCGACGAGGTGCGCGGCCGGCCGGAGGTGGAGAGCCGCGAGCAGCGGATCCGGCTCGGCGAGATGATCAGCCAGGCGGTCGAGCTGCGCCGGGAGGCGGAGAACCGCGACCTGATCGACGCGGTCGGCGGGTACGCGGTGGCGAACGAGGCGCTCCCGCCCAGCCACGAGCTGGACGCGTTGCGGGTCTCCTTCCTGATCGCGGGCGACGACGAGGACGACTTCGTCCGGGCGGTGGAGGACTTCGCCGAGCGGCGGCGGGACCTGATCCGGATGCGGCTGATCGGCCCGCTGGCCCCGTACGACTTCGTCAGCGCGCACCAGCTGGTGGAGTGAGCGGTGGACATCCTGTGGACGCTGCTGACCCTGCCGTACGCGCCGGTGCGCGGGCTCACCGCGCTGGTCAAGGTGGTCGCGCGGGAGGCGGAGTCCCAGCAGCACAACCCGGTCAACATCCGGCGCGAGCTGGAGGAGCTGGACGAGGCGGCGGCGGCCGGCGACATCACGCCGGAGGAGCGGGACCGCGGGCAGCAGCAGGTGCTGGACCGGCTCACCACGCCGGCCGCCGACGCCGGACGTACCCCGGCGCGGCGCAACGGCGCGCCCCGGCGGCCGGCGGCCGCCCGGCGGGGGACCACCGACCGCCGGGACGAGCCGCGTCGCGGACGAGGGGGACGACGATGACAGCACGGATCCGGGGCGACGGCGACCGGGAGCGGTGGCGCGACCGGGGCGGTCGGGCCGAGGAGCGGTACATCGACGAGAGCGACGAGGAGGCCATCAGCGCGGCCGAGGCGGCCCGGGAGGGGCTGCGCCAGATCGTCGCCCTGACCGGCCGGGATCCGCTCGGGACCACCTCGATCCAGCCCACCGACGACGGCTGGCTGGTCGGCGTGGAGGTGGTCGAGGACCACCGCATTCCGGCGTCGACCGACCTGCTCGGCCTCTACGAGGTCGAGCTGGACATGACCGGCAGCCTGCTCGGCTACCGGCGGACGCGCCGCTACCAGCGCGGCAAGGGGGACTGAGATGACCATTGGGCGGGCGCCGTCGGTCGTGCAGAACTCCGGTCAGGTGCTGCCGGCCGGCCACGAGCCGGCGAACCTCGGCGACATCCTGGAACGGGTGCTGGACCGGGGCATCGTGATCGCCGGTGACATCCGGGTCAGCCTGCTCGACATCGAGCTGCTGACGTTGAAGCTGCGGCTGGTCATCGCCTCGGTGGACACCGCCCGGCAGATCGGCATCGACTGGTGGGAGCACGACCCGTGGCTCAGCTCCCGGGCCCGCCCGCCGGTCGAGCCCGGCCCCCGCGACCCGGAGGAGGTCGAGGCGTCCCGCCGGCCGCGGGTGGCCGCCCGGGCCGAGCGGGACGCGAGGGAGGGCTGGCATGACCACGACCTCTGACCCCAACCCGGACACCGGGACCGCGGTCTGGCTGCACGGGGTGGTGACCGGGACGGCCACGCCGGCCGGGCTCCCCGGCATCGCCGGCACGCCGGTCCGGGCCGTGGCCGCCGCCGGCCTGGTCGCCGTGGTCAGCGACGCGCCGCTCAGCGAGTACGGCGAGGCCGCGCTGCGCCGCAACCTGGAGGACCTGGCCTGGCTGGAGCGGGCCGCCCGCGCCCACCACGCCGTGGTGGACGCGCTGTCCCGGTCCGGCGCGGTGGTGCCGGCCCGGCTCGCCACCGTCCACCGCGACGACGACCGGGTGGCCCGGGTGCTGGTCGAGCGGCACGACGAGCTGGCCGGCACGCTGGCCCGGCTCGCCGGCCGCGCGGAGTGGGGCGTCAAGGGGTACGTGGTGCCCGGCGCGACCCCACGGGTCGAGGAACCCGCCGGTGAGGTCGGGGCCGGCGTGGCGTACCTGCGGCGGCGCAAGGCCCAGCTCACCGCCCGAGAGGAGGGGCAGCGGGTCGCCGCCGACGGGGCCGCCGCCGTGCACGCCGCCCTGGCCGGGCACGCGGTCGCCGCCCGCCGGCACGCCCCGCAGGACCGGCGGCTGTCCGGCGCGCCCACCGCCATGGTGCTCAACGGGGCCTACCTGGTCGACACGGACCGGTGGGACGGCTTCGCCGCGCTGGCCCGCGAGCTGGCGGAGGGCCATCCCGAGCTGCGGCTGGAACTGACCGGCCCGTGGCCGCCGTACTCCTTCGTGGCGGAACCGGAGGCGGAGCCGGCATGGGCGTGACCACGCTTGCGCCCAGCAGCACCGACGACCCGCTGACCTACCGACCGGTGGCCCTGGTCGACCTGCTCGACCGGGTGCTCGCCACCGGCGTGGTGATCAGCGGGGACATCACCCTGGCCATCGCGGACATCGACCTGGTCCGCATCTCCCTGCGTGCGCTGATCGCCTCGGTCGGCGCGCTCGCTCCGCCCGAGCCGGAGGCCGCCCCGTGACCGGGCGGGACGAGGCGGCCGAGCTGGCCGCGGCGCTGGGCGAGCCGGGGTGGACGGCGCCCCGGGTCCGGCCACTGGACCGCCGGCTCGCCGTGGACCAGGACTCGGTCGAGCGGGGGCTGGCAAGCCTGGTGCTGACCGTGATCGAGCTGCTCCGGCAACTGATGGAACGACAGGCGCTGCGCCGGGTCGACCTGGGCGACCTGACCGACGAGCAGGTCGAGCGGATCGGCGCCACGCTGATGGCGCTGGAGGAGCAGATGACCCAGCTCCGTGAGTACTTCGGCCTGGCCCCAGAGGACCTCAACCTCGACCTCGGCCCGCTCGGCCCGCTGCTGCCCACCGACTGAGTCGGCCCCGGCTCAACGGGCGGCCGCGTACGCCGCGAGCCGGGCGAGCTGGACCGGGTCGAGGGAGGGGCGGACGCGGGTGCGGGCCGCCTCGACGTGCGCGGCGGTGACCGTGCTGGCCGCCAGCGACTCACGCATCGCGGCGAGGGCCGCCTCGCGGATCAGGGCGGCGCAGTCGGCCGCGGAGAACCCGTCCAGCTCCGCGCCGAGCGCGGTGAGGTCCACGTCGGGCGCGAGCGGGACGTTCCGGGCGGCCGCCCGGAGGATCTCCCCGCGGGCCGGGCCGTCCGGCGGCGGCACGTACACCAGGCGTTCCAGCCGGCCGGGGCGGAGCAGCGCCGGGTCGACCAGCTCCGGCCGGTTGGTCGCGCCGACCACCACCACGTTGCGCAGCGCCTCCACCCCGTCCAGCTCGGTGAGCAGAGCGGCCACCACCCGGTCGGTGGTGCCCCCGTCGGTGGCCCGGCCGCGGACCGGCGCGAGGGCGTCCACCTCGTCGAGGAAGACCAGGGTGGGTGCCGCCTCCCGGGCCCGGCGGAACAGCTCACGGACCGCGCGTTCGCTCTCACCGACCCACTTGGACAGCAGCTCGGCGCCCTTCACCGACAGCACGTTGGCCCGACCGGAGCCGGCCAGCGCGGTGACCAGGTAGGTCTTGCCGCAGCCGGGCGGCCCGTAGAGCAGCACCCCGCGCGGCGGCGTCACGCCGAGCCGGGCGAAGGTGTCCGGGTAGGTCAGCGGCCAGAGCACCGACTCGGTCAACGTCTGCTTGACCTCGTGCAGGCCGCCGACGTCGTCGAGGGTCACCGTGGCCAGCTCCAGGGTGGACGCGGCCATCGTGGTCGGCCGGACCACCTCCAGCGCGGCGGCGAAGTCGGCCATCGCCACGGTGGGCGTCTCCGCCGCCTTCTGCCGCAGCGCCGCCCGCACCCCGGCCTCCTGCACGAGCGCGGCCAGGTCGGCGGCGACGAAACCCGGCGTACGGGCGGCCACCTCGTCGAGCCGCACGTCGTCGGCCAGCGGCACCTGCCGGGTGAGCACGGTGAGCTGTTCCCGGCGCAGCGCCGGGTCGGGCAGCGGCACGGTGATCCGCAGCGACAGCAGGTCCGGGGCGCGCAGCGCCGGATCCACCGCCTCGGGGCGCCCGGTGGTGCAGACCACCGCCGCTCCGGCCCGTACCGTCTCGGCGACCACCTGCCGGAACACGGTGGCCAGCGGGCCGGGCTCGTCGGCCGGGGCGATCGCCTCCACGTCGGTGACCAGCAGCACGGCCGGACCGTTGTCGCGGACCGCCGCGGCGGCCTCGCGCAGCCGGCGGGCCGCCGCGTCGTTGCCCAGCGCCGCCAGCTCGGGGGCCCACAGCGGGCGGACCCGGGCGCCGACCCGGGCGGCGACCGCGCGGACCAGCGCCGACTTGCCGGAGCCGGCCGGGCCGCCGATGAGCACGCCGAGCGAGACCGTGGTGCCGAGCCGGCCCAGCACCTCCCCGTGGTGGAAGCCCAGGTCGAGCAGCTCGGTCAGCTCCTCGGCCTGTGCCCGCAGCCCGGGCAGCTCGTCCACGTCCGGGGCGTCCTCGGGGCCGAGGAGGCCGTCGGCCGGCGCGGGAACGGCCGGTGCGGCCGGGGTCGCCTCGCCGGCCGGGCCCGAGCCGCGGGTGGCCGCGCCGTGCTCCCAGCCGACCACGGTGTCCATGGTGACCAGCGCGCCGGTCGCCGGCTCGGCCGCCACCACGGTGAGCAGGGTGCTGGTCCAGGCGTACCCGACGGTGCTGGCGAGGCTGCGCCGGGCGGCCTCGACCAGGCCGCGGAGCGCGGCGTCGGGGAGCACGTCCTGGGGCAGCAGCGAGACGTCGTCCCCCGCGGTGACCACCTTGCCGAGCAGCGCGAGCCGGAGCATCTCCGGGGACACCGCGGCGACGACGCCGACCGGGCCGGCCAGGGTGACCCGGCGGGCCGGGGCGGCCGGCAGCGGGCTCACCGTCACCTGCCCGCCGTCGCGCAGGCCCAGGTTGCCCAGCAGCAGGTCGTCGGCGTAGAGCAACGCGCTGCTCGCGGTCGGCTCGGCCGGGGCGGCGATGCCGGCGGTCACCCGGCGGCCGGCCAGCCGCACCGGGTCGCCGGGGCGCAGCGCCAGCGCGGTCAGCACCTCGGGGTGCAGGCGGACGACGCCGCGCCGGGCGTCCAGCGCCGCCGGCCGCAGGCTCGCGGTCAGGGTCAGGTCGGGTTCCGCCACCCGCCCGACAGTAGCCGCCGGCACCACGTCGTGCCCCCGGCCCGGCCGGCCGCGTCAGAGCGGGCCGGTGTCCTCCAGCAGGGAGGGATCGCGCCGGATCATCTCGGCCAGCCGGGCCGCCGGGTCGGTGGCCACCCCGTCCTGCCCGGGGGCCGGCACCGTCTTCACCGACATCGGCCAGGCCGGCGGCGGCGCCGGCGCGGGCGCCGCGCCGACCGTCACCTCGGGGCCGGACCAGGAGACCCGCAACGGGTACGCCCGCCCGCCCAACTCCACCCGCAGGGTGACGGCCAGTCCGGGGTGCTCGGCCACCACCCGGCGGACCGCCTCGGTCACCTCCTCGACCGGGTCGCGCGGCTCGGGCGGGTCGCCGCCACGCAGCCGGTACGCGCCGTGCCCCGCCCGCCCGTCCACCGGCTCGCCCGGCGGCGCCGGCACGTCGCCCGGCCCGGTCTCCTCGGCCTGCTCGCCGGGGAGTGGCGCCCGGCGGCGCAGCGCCTCCTCGCGCCGCGCGAGCCGGGCCAGGGTCTCGTCCAGATCACCTCTCATCACGTCCACCCCTTCCGTGACCACGGGTCGAACCGACGGGACGGTTCAGGCCCCATTCTCCCGGGTCGCCCGGTCCAGCGCCCGGTCGAGGACGACCAGCAGCGCGTCCCGGACGGAGAGCCGGTCCCGGGCGTCGAACTGCACCAGCGGCACGTGCTCGCCGATCGCCAGCGTCCAGCGGATCGAGGGCAGGTCGAGGGCCAGCCGGCCGTCGAAGGCGTTCACCCCCACCGCGAACGGCAGCCCGGCCCGCTCGAAGAAGTCGATCGCCGGGTAGCAGTCGTCGAGCCGGCCGCTGTCCACCACCACCAGCGCGCCGAGCGCGCCTCGGGCCAGGTCGTCCCACATGAATCCGAAGCGGGCCTGGCCGGGTGTGCCGAAGAGGTAGAGCTTGAGGCTGCGGTCGATGGTGACGCAGCCGAAGTCCATGGCCACCGTGGTGCAGGTCTTCTCGGAGACCGGGCCCGGGTCGTCGACGCCGATCCCGGCGCTGGTCATCTCCGCCTCGGTGGTCAGCGGGGCGATCTCGGAGATCGCGCCCACCGTGGTGGTCTTGCCCACCCCGAAGCCGCCGGCGACGAGGATCTTCACGGGGATCGGGGCACCGGGCGTGGGCACCCGGACGACCGTCGGGGCGGCCGCCTCGGGCGGCCGGTACGGCGGCGGCGGGACCGGTGGCGCGGCCGGCGCGGCCGCCCGCCCGGCCGGCGGGCACGGGGCGGCCGGGGCGGCGTACCGGATGGCGGCGCTGTTCGCGGCCGGCCCGCCCGCGGCGGCGGCCGGCCATTCAGGAGATCGCACGAAGTCCATCAATCACTCGCAGGATGAGGTCGGGGTCGAGGGCGTCGTCGGCGGCGCCGAGGTGCACGTCGAGGTGCCCGGCGGCGCGGAGGTCGCCGACCAGCACCCGGGTCACGCCGAAGTGCATCCGCGTCCGGGCGGAGATCTCCGCGACCGAGATCGGTTCGCCGCAGAGCGCCACGATCGTCGCCAGCTCCGGGGCCAGCCGGGCGATCACCGCCCACGAGCCGCTCTCCGGCCGGACGGTCACCTGGGTCTCCAGGCCGATCGCCGGATCGCCGTCCACCCGGCCGGCGGTCAGCACGAAGGGACGCGGGCCCGCCGGGTCCCCGTCGCCCGCGTCCGGCCCGGGGGAGGGCGCGCGCAGGAACGGGCGGATCCGGGTGCCGGGTTCCGGCGCCGGGTCCTCGCCGGCGGCCTCCGGGGTCATTGCTGGACGGCGTTCTTCAGTTCGGCGATCAATCGCGGGGTCAGCGCGCCGCCGGCCCGGCCGGCGAAGAGCGTCATCTCGTACGCCACGGTGCCCAGGTTGGCCGAGCGGTCGGCGACCACGCCGAGCACCGAGCCGCTGCTGATCGCGCTGATCAGCAGGTAGCCCTCGGCCATGTCGACGATCACCCGGTTCAACCCACCGAGCGCGTACCAGCTCGCGGCGCCCCCGGCGAGGCTGGTCATGCCGGACACGACGGCGGCGAGTCGCTCCGCGTTGGACCGGTCCTTGATGGCGGACATGGCCATCAGCAGCCCGTCCGAGGAGACCGCGATCGCCTCCAGCACCCCGGCGGTGCTGGAGGTGAACGAGTCGAGCAGCCAGTTGAAGGTGCGCGCCTCGGGGCTGAGGCCGCTGGCGGTGGTGGTCCGGTCGGCGTCGTCGTGCAGGAACGGGCTGGTCACCGTGATGGGTCCTCTTCGTAGCGGCGGTCTGGACTGACTTCGCGTAGAGCACGGGCGACGCCCGCCTCGAACTCGGTGATGAGGTCGCGGACCTCGGCCGGGTCCCCCGGGTGGGGGCTGGGCGGCGGGGCCGTCCGCACCGGGGAGACGGCCAGGTTCGCCCCGGGCACCCGCCGGCTGAGCGGGGGCCGGCCGGGCGCGGGCACGGCCGGGGCGGCGTCGTCCTCGGCCCGGCGTACGCCGTCCTGGAACGCCTCGACCAGGAGCCGGACCACGGCCGGGTCGGCGGGCGCGCCGGCCACCGGCCCGGCCACCGGTCCCGCGGGCGGCAGGCTCGCGCCGGGCACCCGCTGCCGGATCAGCGGTGGTAGCCCGGCCGGCGGCGGCGCGAGGACCGGGACGGTCGGTGGGAGGCCGGTCGTCGGCCCGGCGGCCGGGGGAGCGGCCGGTGCCGGGCCGACGACCGGTGTCGGCGGGGCGGGGGTGGCGGGACGGGGGGTGGCCGGTGCCGGGGTGGTGGGCGGCCAGGCGGGCGGCGGCCCGCCGGTGGGGTCGGTGGGGTCGGCGGGCGTGCCGGGACCGGACTCGGCGGCCGGGGTGCCGAAGGCGTTCCAGGACTCCCCGGCCTCGATGCTGCGGGTGGCCCGGCTCAGCAGCGCCGCGTCGAAGCCGGTCGGCTCGTCGCCGTCCGGGGTCCGGGTGGGCTCGGGCAGCGCCCGCCGCTCGCGGGACGGCACGGCCGCCCGCGCCACGGTTGCGCCGGCGCGCTCCGGACGGCGGACCACCAGCAGGGCGGCCGGGATCTGCAGGTGGGCGGTCACCCCGCCTCCGGCGGTCGGGGCCAGCCGGACCGTCCAGCCGTGCCGGCGGGCCAGCCGGCCCACCACGAAGAGCCCGAGCACCTCGGTCGGGGCCAGGTCGAGCCGCTCCCGGCGGGTGAGCCGGGCGTTCTCCGCGGCGAGGCGCTCCTCGGTCATGCCGATGCCGCGGTCCACCACGGTGAGCCGGGCGCCGCCGTCGGTCTGCTCGCCGGCCACCACCACCCGGGTGTGCGGCGGGGAGAAGGCGGTCGCGTTCTCCATCAGTTCGGCCAGCGCGAGCACCAGGTCGCCGGCCGTCGCGGGCGCCGCCGAGACCCCGGGCGGGACCCGCACATCCACCCGGGTGTAGTCCTCGATCTCGCCGAGCGCGAGCCGGACCAGGTCGGCCAGCGGGACCGGCGCGACGTATCCGTCCGAGCCGGTGGCGCCGGAGAGCACCACCAGGCTGCCGGCGTTGCGGCGCAGCCGGCTGGAGATGTGGTCCAGGCGGTACAGGTGCTCCAGCCGCCCCGGGTCGGTCTCCTGCCGTTCCAGCCGGTCGATCAGTGCGATCTGCCGGCCGACCAGGTTCTGCGTACGCCGGCCGACGTGGCCGAACATCTGCGCCACGTTGCGCCGGCCGGCCACCTGCCGCTCGACCAGCCGGGCGGCGGTGCGCTGCACCCGCTCGAACGCCCGGGCCAGGTCGCCGATCTCGTCCCGGGCCCCGACGTCCACCGGGTCGAGGCGTACCGGCGGGACGGCCTCGGCCTCGTCGTCGACCACCCGGGTCAGCTCGGCCTCGGCGACCCGGGCGACCCGGTCGGCGGAGCGGGTGAGCCGGGTCAGCGGCCGGGCCACGGTCCGGGCCACCGCCATGCTGAGCAGCACCACGCTCAGCAGGATCAGGGCGGCCGCCGACCCCACCACCCAGGCGGCGGCGAGGGCGTCGCCCTGCTCGCTCCGGGTCTCGGCGATGACGTCCGCGACGATCTTCTTCTCCACGAACTGGCCGAGGGTGATCATCGAGCGGACCGAGGGGAAGAGCGCGTCCAGCGGCACCGCCGCGATCGCCGCCACCGGGTCCTGCACGCTGTCGACCAGGAAGGTGGGGCTCGTGCGGGCGGCCACCGCCGCGTCGTCCAGCATGGCCAGCCGGTACTGCTCCGGCGTGATCAGCGCTCGGAAGCGCTGGTTGTCCACCTGGAGGGCGGCCATGCAGGCGATGTAGGAGCCCGCCACCTTCGGGTCGCTCGTCGCCTTGACCAGCACGATCAGCGTGGCGCAGGCGCCCAGCCCCTCGTCGGCGCGGAGCAGCGCGTCCAGCGCCAGCACCTGCCGCCCCGCCGAGGTGCCGGTGTCCACCCGGAACGGCAGCCGCAGCGCCTCGATCAGCGCCATGTCGACGGCGCGGAACGCGGTCATGATCTCGTCCGGCGTGGCCTTCCCGGCGAGCACGGCGGTACGCAGGTCGGCCAGCGCGCGTACGCCGTCGAGGGCCGCCCGGACCGGCGCCGGCAGCGACTCGGCCCGCAGGTCGGCGACCCGGTCGTCGACCGTGGCGGACTTCTGGATCAGCTCGCTACGGGTCACCCGGCCGAGCAGCGATCCCACCGAGAGCAGCCGTTCCTGCTGTAGATCCTGCACCAGGCTGCCGATCCGGCTGGCCACCCGGACGGTGTCGGCGGTGTCGGCGGCCCGCTGGGCGGCCGACACCCGGTCGAGGACCACCGGCACGGCCAGCCCGACCATGCTGAGCAGCGGGATGATCACCAGCAGGGCGAGCCGGCCCCGGATCCGGAGCCTACCGAGCAGCATCGAACGGCCTCCACCGCTCGGGTTCGCCGACCCGTCCGGCGGCGACCGGCTGGAGTTCGCCCGCCCCGCTGGACGCCGGCGGGCCCGGATGGTGGGCCACCGGCGGCGGGCCGGCCTCGGCGGGCTCGCCGTCGGTCCCGGCGGCGCCGCGCCGGGCCCGCCGCGGCGCGGCGAGCAGCACCCCGGCCAGCACGGTGAGGAGCACGACGGCCACCGCGATGGCGCCCCGGTCCAGCCAGCGGTCCCGGTCGAGCCGGTCCAGCCGCTCCGCCAGCAGCACGTCGAGCTGGTCGAGGATGACCTGCCGGAGCTTGGCCGCGGCCGACTGCGTGCCGCGCCGCGCCGCGCCGAGCTGGACCGGGTCGGGCCCGGCCGCCCCGGCCGGTGCCGAGAACGCGGCGAGCGCCTCGACCGAGCGCTGGTAGGTGTCCAGCGGGGTGAGCACGGTGGGGCCGAGGTCGGTGCTCTCCGAACTGTCCACGGCCGCCCGCAGGTCGTCCACCAGGTCGGTGGCCGGACCGAGCGCGGCGACCCGGAACTCGGCCAGCTCGGCGACGGTCCTCGGGCGGGTCGCGGCGGGCCGCTTCGGCGCGAGGGTGGCCAGGTCGGCGAGGCGGCCCGCGGCGACCAGGGCCGCGGGCAGGTCCGCGCCGATGGCGTCCTGGACGAAGAACGAGTCGGACCGCGGATCGCGGACCAGCCCGGAGGCCTCCCGGACTTTCCGATGCAGGGCCAGCAGCAGGTCGCTGACCTCGCCGTACGCCTGGAAGGCCGCCTCCGGGTCGGCGAGCCCGCGCTCCGGCAGCGCCTCCAGCCTGGCCCGCACCCCGGCCCAGCGTTCCCGGGTGCGGAGCTGGTCGCCGACCGCGCTGTCCACCTGCGCCGCCTGCTCGACGGCGGCGGTGAGCGTCGCCCGGGAGACCGGCCGGCCGGCCACCGCCGCGGTCTGCGCGTCGATCAGCGCGTCGGTGACCGGCCCGAGCGCGCGCAGGTAGCGGACGCCGAGGCGTTCCCGGGCCGCCAGGTCGCGGTCGTCGCCGGCGTGCCGGTCGGTCTGGGCGAAGAGCAGCCCCAGCGGAGCGAGCAGCGCCATCACCAGCAGCAGGGGCAGGGCACGGCCCGGCACGGCGGGCCGTCGACGGACCCGCGGCGCGGGGACGGTCATGGTCTGTCTCCTCCGGCGACGGCGGGGGACGGTCCGGAGCCGGGAGGTCGCCGTACGCAGTCCCATGCACCGGACCGGAAAGTAATCGAGGCGGGCGGGGGTGGGAGCGTGCTCGCCGAGTCAGCTTCGCGTCATTTCCAGTCGCGTCACGTCCGGGTGACCTGGTATCTACGGAGCGTCCGATATGGCCGGAGAGAAGGTGGCATCGGCGGCGATTTGCAAGCGTAGATGTGAATTCACGGGATCCGAATTCATCTCGCTGCGCCGCTCTGGACCTTGCGCGGTCGACCGGACCCGGGCAACGAACGGTGCAACCGGACGGACGTACGGCGGATCTCAGGGAACGCTCAGCCGGCGGCCCGTACCGTGTCCCGCATGAGATCACCGCTGCCCGTCGCGCGGATCCGGCGCGCCCTGGCCAGCCGCCCTCGCCGGGTCGTCGCCGCGGCGGTGGTGGTCGTCCTGGTGGCCGCCGCCCTGGTCTGGGCGGTCCGCCCGCAGCGCTCCGACTTCCGGACCGAGTCGGCCCTGGTGACCGTCCGTTCCGGACCGGCCGGCGACCAGCCGGTCGACCTGGACACCACGCTCTTCCTGCCCGGCGACGCCTCGGCCCGGCACCGGGTCCCGGCGGTGCTGCTGGCGCACGGCTTCGGTGGCACCAAGGAGTCGGTCCGCTCCGACGCGGAGGACCTGGTCGCCCGGGGATACGCGGTGCTCACCTGGACCGCCCGCGGGTTCGGCCGCAGCGGCGGCGAGATCCACCTGGACAGCCCGGACCACGAGGTGCGGGACGCCCAGGGCCTGCTCGACCGGCTCGCGGCCCGGCCGGACATCCGCCTCGACGGGGCCGGCGACCCCCGGGTCGGCGTGGTCGGCGGCTCGTACGGCGGCGGCCTGGCCCTGCTGCTGGCCGCGCAGGACCGCCGGCTCGACGCGATCGTCCCGATGATCACCTGGAACGACCTGTCCCGGGCCTTCCTGCCGGAGAGCACCGGCAAGGCCCCGACCGAGGGTGTGTTCAAGAAGGGCTGGGCCGGCATCTTCTTCGGCGGCGGCGGCAACGCCGGCTCCGGCCCGGCCGGGCTCTCCGGTGCCACCGCGACCCAGCCGGAGGGCGCCCCGGCGTCGGCCGGCGCGCCCAGCCCGCAGCCCGGCGCCGGTCCGGGCACCGGCCCCGGTCACGCCCCGGCCGGCGCCGCCGACCCGTCCTGCGGCCGGTTCGCCGCCGACGTCTGCGCCGCGTACCTCCGGATCGCCACCACCGGGCGGGCCGACGCCCAGGCGGTCGAGTTGCTGCGCCGCTCCTCGCCGGCCGGGGTGCTCGACCGGATCAAGGCACCCACCCTGCTGGTCCAGGGCGAGGCGGACACCCTCTTCCCGCTCACCGAGGCGGACGCCAACGCCCGGGGCATCGCCGCCGCCGGCACCCCGGTGCGGGTCGCCTGGTTCACCGGCGGCCACGACGGCGGCACCGGACCGACCTCCGACTCCGACCGGGTGAAGTTCCTGACCGCGCAGTGGCTCGACCACTACGTCAAGGGCGAGGGAGAGGTACCCGGCGACACCTTCACCTTCTCCCGGATCGCCGGGTTCGACGCGCTCGACCGAGGGCTGGTCGCGACCGGCTACCGCACCGCCGACTACCCGGGCGTGACCGGGCAGGGCCGCCGCGAGGTGACGCTGGCCGGGCCGGCCCAGCCGGTCGCCAACCCGCCGAACGGCAACCCGGCGGCGATCTCGTCGGTGCCGTTCGCCGGTGCGCTCGGCTCGCTGCTGGACGGGGTGGCCGGTGACATCCCCGGCCAGCACGCCCGGTTCGAGTCCGCGCCGCTGGCCGACCCGGTCGACGTGGTCGGCGCGCCGACCGTGCGGATCCGGGTCGCCTCCGCGACCGGCGAGGCGGTGCTCTTCGTCAAGCTCTACGACGTCGACCCGCAGGGCGCGGCCACGCTGCCGGACGGCCTGGTCGCGCCGGTCCGGCTGACCGGCCTGCCGCGCACCGTCGAGGCGGCCCGGCCGGTCACGGTCACCCTCCCGGCGATCGTCCGCCGGGTCGAGGCCGGGCACCGGCTGCGGGTCGTGGTGGCCACCTCCGACCAGGCGTACGCCACCCCGGCCGAGCCGACCGTGCACACGGTGGCGCTCGGCGACGGCCCGCTGGTGCTGCCCACGGTCGAGGCCACGCCCATCCCCACCACCGCCACGATCTGGCGCTGGGTGCTGGTCGGCCTGCTCGCCGCGATCGCGCTCGGGCTCGTCGTGGTCGTCCTGGTCGCCCGCCGCCGGCACCGCCGCCAGGACAGCTCGGTCCACCCGGCGTACGCGGGCGTCCCGCTCGCCGTCCGCAACCTGCGCAAGGAGTACGCGGACGGCTTCGTCGCCGTCTCCGACGTGGACTTCGAGGTGCACCCCGGCCAGGTGGTCGGCCTGCTCGGGCCGAACGGCGCCGGCAAGACCACCACGCTGCGGGTGCTCATGGGGCTGACCCAGCCCACCGCCGGCGAGATCTACGTCTTCGGCCACCGGCTGGTGCCCGGCTCGCCGGTGCTCTCCCGGATCGGTGCGCTGGTCGAGGGGCCGGGCTTCCTGCCGCACCTGTCCGGCCTGGAGAACCTGCGGGCCTACTGGCGGGCGACCGGCCGGCCCTGGGCGGACGCGCACTTCGACGAGGCGCTGGAGATCGCCGGGCTGGGCGACTCGGTGCACCGGCGGACGAAGAACTATAGCCACGGCATGCGCCAGCGGCTGGCCATTGCGCAGGCCATGCTGGGCCTGCCGCAACTGCTGGTGCTCGACGAGCCGACGGACGGGCTGGACCCGCCGCAGATCGCCGAGATGCGCCGGGTGCTCCAGCGCTACGCCACCGACGGCCGGGCGGTGCTGGTCTCCAGCCACCTGCTGGCCGAGGTGGAGCAGACCTGCACCCACGCCGTGGTGGTGAACAAGGGGCGGATCGTGGCGTCCGGCCCGGTCGAGGAGATCGTCGGCGAGTCGCCGAGCGTGCTGTTCGAGGTGAGCGACCCGGACGCGGCCCGGACCGTGCTCGACCGGCTGGCCGGCGTACGGGTGCTGCCCGACGGCGACGGCGGCCTGGTGGTGGACACCAACGGCACCGCCCGCAGCGAGGTGGTGGCCGAGCTGGTCCGGGCCGGCATCGGGGTGGACCGGGTGGTGCCCCGGCGGCGCCTGGAGGACGCGTTCCTCGCCCTGGTCGGCGAGAACTCTCGGGGAAGCGGGGACCGGTGATGGCTCAGTCGTCTTCTGTGGGACCGGTCGGGGCGGCAACCGGTTACCGGCCGTCGGCCACCCTGCCGTTCCTGGCGGAGTTCCGGCGGCAGGCGTCGCGGCGGCGTACCCAACTGGCGCTGGGTTTCATGGTGCTGCTCCCGCTGATCATCCTGATCGCGTTCCAGTTCGACTCCGGCGACGACGACCGGAACGGCCGGAACGAGTTCAGCAGCCTGGTCGACCTGGCCACCTCGGGCGGGCTGAACTTCACCCTCTTCTCGATCTTCGTGTCGTCGTCCTTCCTGCTGGTCGTCGTGGTGGCCCTGTTCTGCGGGGACACGGTGGCCAGCGAGGCGAGCTGGGGCAGCCTGCGTTACCTGCTGGCGATCCCGGTGCCCCGGGCCCGGCTGCTCACGGTGAAGCTGCTGGTCGCGCTCGCGTACTCGGCGCTGGCGCTGGTGCTGCTCGCCGGGACCGCGCTGCTCGCCGGCACCCTGCGGTACGGCTGGTCCCCGCTGCGCAGCCAGGTCTCCGCCGAGCTGGCCCCGGCCGACGGGCTGGTCCGCCTGCTCGGCGTGCTCGGCTACCTGGCGATCGTGCTGCTGGTGGTGGCCGGGTTGGCGTTCCTGCTCTCGGTGACCACGGACGCCGCACTCGGCGCGGTCGGCGGGGCGGTGCTGCTCTGGATCCTGTCCAGCATCCTCGACCAGATCACCGCGCTGGGCGGGCTGCGCGCGTTCCTGCCCACCCACTTCAGCAGCGCCTGGCTGGGCCTGCTCTCCACGCCGGTGCAGACCAACGACGTGGTACGCGGGGCCATCTCGGCGATCGCCTACGCCACGCTGTTCTGGGGCCTGGCCTTCTGGCGGTTCACCCGCAAGGACGTCACGAGCTGAGTCGAGCGACCCCCACGGATGGACGGGCGCCCGTATCATGGGAGCGTTCCCACGTTCTCATCCCGGCAATAAGGAATTTATGAACTTCGATTAAATCGTCGGCCATCCTGGGACCACGTCCACATCCGTCCCTGGAGGTCAACGATGGTTCCGGCACAGCTGAACGGCCCCGTACTCGCCCTGTTCCGCATGGTCACCGGGGTGCTCTTCCTCTGCCACGGAGCGGCGTCGCTCTTCGGCGTCCTCGGTGGCAACACCATGACCGGCAAGGCGGTCCCGTTCGCCGAGTGGCCAGGCTGGTGGGCCGCGCTGATCCAGCTCGTCTGCGGCGCACTGGTGCTCGTCGGCCTGCTCACCCGGCCCGCCGCGCTGCTCGCCTCCGGCTCGATGGCGTACGCGTACTTCGTGGTGCACCAGCCGGAACACCCGCTGCCGCTGCAGAACGGCGGCGAGCTTGCCGCGCTCTTCTCCTGGTCGTTCCTGCTCGTCGCGGTGCTCGGCCCGGGCAACTGGGCGCTGGACGCGCTGCTCTCCCGCCGCCGCGGAATGCCCACCGAGGCCGGCCCCGCCGTGCGCCCCTCGGTCCCGGCCTGACCCCACCCGTCCAGCCACCTTGGTGGGAGGCCACCCCCCCGGGGTCGCTTCCTGCCAAGGTGGGGGCGACTTCAGAGGCGGCTGTCGGGGGTGGGTGACGAGGAGGGTGGGCCGCTCGGTGCGGGTGGCTGCGTCGAGGACGGGCGGTCGTCCCGCTTCCAGGCGCTCACCCCGAGCCGGCCGGTGTTGCCGAGGTCGATCGGCCCGTCCAGCTCCAGGCCCATCGCCCGCAGGCCCATGGCGGCGTCCACCCCGAGCTCGGTGATGCGGATCCCCTCGGGCGAGCAGGCCGGCGCGGGCGGTGCGGTGTCGGCGGCCGCGGTCGGCCGGGCCGATTCGCTCGATGCGCGGTCGGGCGTCGGCGTGGGGGCGCAGGCGGCGAGCAGCACCGCGCCCGCCAGGGGCCCGATCCGTGCCGCCGCCGTCCGCATCCGGCGATCATTCCCGCCGGTGGCCGCCGTGCGCTGTTCGAACACCGGGGTCAGGCGTGGGCGGGCGCGGCGAGGACCGCGTCGAGCAGCCCGGGGTAGAGGCGTTCCAGTTCGTCGCGGCGCAGCCGCACGTAGCGGCTGGTGCCGGCGACCCGGGTCCGGGTCAGGCCGGCCTCTCGCAGCACCTTGAGGTGGTGGCTGCGGGTCGCCTTGGAGACGCCGAACTCGAAGGTGCCGCAGGCGTACTCGCCGCCCTGGGCGAGGGCGCGCACGATCTGCAGCCGGACGTCGTCGGCCAGCGCGGCCAGCACGGCGGTGATCGGCACGTCGCGCAGTTCGGGTTCGTGCAGCTCCATGTGACCAGCGTAACCCATGTTCGACATTCGTCGAACAACCTCCTAGAGTCGGCGTCGTTGGTTCGATGGTACTCGAACATTGGAGCTGCGATGCGTTCCCGTCACGCCGCCTTCCCACTCTTCGCCGTGGTGAGCTGGGGCGTCATGTTCCCCGTGCTGGCCAGCGCGCTCACCCGGGTGGACGCGCTCAACCTGACCACCGCCCGCTACCTGCTCGCCACCGCCGTGCTGCTCGTCCTGCTGCTGGCTCGTGAGGGGTGGGGCGCCCTGCGCGCGCGGCGGCGCGCGACCGAGGTGGTGCTGCTCGGGGTGCTCGGGTTCGCCGGCTTCAACGTGCTGACCAACCTCGCCCTCGGCCACGCCACCCCGCAGCAGATCGCCCTCTTCGCGTCCAGCACCCCGCTGGTCACGCAGCTCGTCCGCTGGGTGCGGGACGGGGTACGCCCCCGGCCGGCGCTGCTCGGCCTCTCCCTGGTCGCCCTGCTCGGCGTCGGGCTGGTGATCACCCGCGGCCGGCTCGACGGGCTGGACCAGTTCGGCGTCGGAGGGCTGCTCATGATCGGCGCGGTGCTCGGCTGGGCCGTCTACACCCATGGCGCGAGCCGCTTCCCCGAGTGGTCGCCGCTGCGCTACACCACGCTGACCTCCGTCGCCGGCCTGCTCGCCATGCTCGCCGCCAGCGCCGTCGCCGACCTCACCGGCCTCCAGCACGCGCCGGCCGCCGCCGACCTCGTCGCGGTCGCCCCGCAACTGGCGTACGCCGTGGTGGTCGCCGCGGTCCTCGCGGTGCTGGCCTGGAACACCGGGATCCGCCGGCTCGGCGTGGCCGACGCGGCGCTGTTCATGAACCTCGTTCCGGTGACCACGTTCGCGGTGCAGATCCTGCGCGGCTACCGGCCCGGCGCGGTGGAAGTGGCTGGCGCGGCGCTGACCATCGCCGCCCTGGTGACGGCGAACCTGGCGACCCGTACCCGGAAGGCGCCCGCGGCCCCGGCGGCGGTCGCGGTGACCGACCACCCCGCGGTGATCGAGCCGGTCGCGGTCGTCGCGCGCTGACCCGGATGCCGGGCCGGTGGCTCACACCGTGGGAACCCGGCTCGGCACCGCCCCGGCGCCCGCATAGACTCGGCGGTACAACTGAATACCTCATCCAGAGGGGCTGAGGGATACGGCCCGATGACGCCCCGGCAACCACCCGCGTGCTCGACGACGAGCGACCGCGGGCAGGTGCCAATTCCGTCCCCGCCGCACCCGGCGATGCGGGGAAAGATGAGAGGAAACCCTCGACATGACGTCGACGCTTCCCGCCGCCTCCGGCATCGACACCAGCCTCAGCCCGGCCCGCGCCCTGGTCTGTCGCGCCTGTTCCGCGCGCTACCCGCTGGCCGCCCAGCACGCCTGCTACGAGTGCTTCGGCCCGCTGGAGGTCGACTACGACACCGCCGCCCTGGCCGCCGTCACCCGCGAGCAGATCGAGGCCGGCCCGAAGAACCTCTGGCGGTACGCCGCCCTCCTCCCCGCCGGCCAGGACCCGGCCACCCGGGTCACGCTCGACCCGGGGCTGACCCGGCTGGTCGCCGCCCCGCACCTCGCCGCCGAACTGGGCATCACCGCCCCGCTCTGGGTCAAGGACGACAGCGGCAACCCCACCCACTCGTTCAAGGACCGGGTGGTCTCGGTGGCGCTGACCGCGGCCCGGGCGCTCGGCTTCTCCCGCTACGCCTGCGCCTCGACCGGCAACCTGGCCAACTCGGTGGCCGCCCACGCGGCCCGGGCCGGGGTGCCCTCGGTGGTCTTCATCCCCAGCGACCTGGAGCAGGGCAAGGTGGTGACCACCGCCGTCTACGGCGGCGACCTGGTCGCCATCGACGGCTCGTACGACGACGTGAACCGGCTCTGCGGCGAGCTGGTGGAGACCGACGAGTTCGAGGACACCGCGTTCGTCAACGTGAACGTGCGGCCCTACTACGCGGAGGGCTCGAAGACCCTCGGCTACGAGGTCGCCGAGCAGCTCGGCTGGCGGATCCCGGCCCAGGTGGTCATCCCGATGGCCAGCGGTGAGCTGCTCACCAAGATCGACAAGGCGTTCGCCGAGCTGGTCGAGATCGGGCTGGTCGAGGCGCCGGCCGGCGGCTGGAAGGTGTTCGGCGCGCAGTCGGCCGGCTGCAACCCGATCGCCACCGCGCTGCACGCAGACACCGACACCATCGTGCCGGTCAAGCCGACCGGCATCGCCAAGTCGCTGAACATCGGCGACCCGGCCGCCGGCCTCTACGCGCTGGAGGCGGTCCGCCGCACCGGTGGCTGGATGGAGTACGCCGACGACGACGAGATCCGCGCCGGCATCCGGCTGCTCGCCCGGACCACCGGCGTCTTCGCCGAGACGGCCGGCGGCGTCACCGTGGCCGTGCTGCGCAAGCTGGTCGAGTCCGGCCGGCTCGACCCGGCGGCGGAGACCGTCGTCTTCAACACCGGCGAGGGTCTCAAGACCCTCGACGCGGTCGCCCCCGAGGTCGGGCCCACCCACCGCATCCGGCCCAGCCTCCGCGCCGCCCGCGACGCCGGCCTCCTCTCCTGACCCCGCCTCGGCTCATCCGTGCGGGGGAGGGCGGATCGCCCGGGCGGGGGATTGGGGTGATCCGTTGGGTAACTGGCTTTTCGCTGTGAGTGTGGAAAACGCGCCGACAAGGACTTGACGGCAGGAATTGGACGGCGCAAGATGCTCCGTGCGGGAGGGCATCCGCCGGAGACTTTTCAAGTTCTTGCGACCCAACGCCGAAGGCGTTGTGCGGACGTCCCTCCCGACCAACGTCCGAAGGGGCCGGCGGAAAACCGCTGGCCCCTTCGCTGTCGGCTGGGCCAGGCTCACGGGCATGGGCATCTCCGTCTCCCCCCTCGACCCCGCCGACCAGGCGACCCTCGACGCCGTCTATCGGACCGCGGTCGCGGCCCAGGTCGTGGACGAGCCGGACCTCCCACCGCTGTGCCGGCGGCGGTTCGAGGCGCCGCTGCGGCACCCGATGCCGGGCGTCGACACCCGCTGGTGCGTGGCGCGCCTCGACGGGGTGCCCGTCGGTTGGCTCCGCCTCTACCTGCACACGCTCGACAACACCGAGAACGCCAGCGTCGAACTGGTGGTGGACCCCGCGTACCGGCGACGCGGGGTGGGGCGCGCCCTGCACGAGCAGGGCCTGCGGGTGCTGCGGGAGCACGGGGGCAAGCGGCTGGTCGGTTCGACGGTCAGCCCGCTGCCGGGGGAGGAGGGCCGTGAGCTGCCCGGTGCCGCCTTCGCCGCCGCCGTCGA
Source organism: Micromonospora sp. Utrum1 (assembly GCF_057197805.1). NCBI lineage: Bacteria > Bacillati > Actinomycetota > Actinomycetes > Micromonosporales > Micromonosporaceae > Micromonospora > Micromonospora sp. Utrum1. The sequence goes on along the minus strand of NZ_CM170071.1, from coordinate 7,144,595 downwards.
TGCGAAGCCGGCGCTCACCGACGTGCGCCGCCGGCTGGACGTCACCGCGCTCGACCGGCCGCGGCTGGCCGGCCTGCTCGCCGGGGCCCGCACGGCCGCCGCCGGCTACCGCACGGTCCGCTGGTCGAACCACACCCCCGAGGAGTACGTCGCCGACGTCGCCTACCTGGAGGGGCGGCTGCTGGTGGACGCGCCCCTCGGGGACCTCGAATGGGAGCAGGAGAAGGTCGACGCCGAGCGGATCCGCGGCACGGAGCGGGCGCTCGACGCGCGCGGCGTCCGCCGGTACAGCGTCGGAGCGGTGCACGAGGCGTCCGGCCGGCTGGTCGCGTGGAGCATGGTCAGCCTGGCCGCCAACACCACCTGGCACGCCTGGCAGCAGATCACCATCGTCGACCCGGCACACCGCGGCCACCGGCTGGGGCTGCTCACCAAGATCGAGAATCTGGAGCACGCCCTGGCGCACGAGCCGGAGCTGCGCGTGATCGACACCTACAACGCGGCGGCGAACACCCACATGATCGCGATCAACGAGCAGCTCGGCTACCGGCCGGCGGCCGGCTCCACCGACTGGCAGCTGACGATCTGACTTGTGACACGCCCCTACTGATCTGGTGGCTACCTGTTGCATGATGGCGGGCATGACGGAGACCCCGCACCCCCTGTACGACAGGCACGCCGAGACCCTCAACCGGGCGCTGACCGCGATCACGGAGCGCGGGTACTGGTCCGCATATCCCGAGTCGCCCAGCCCTCGGGTCTACGGCGAGACCGCCGCCGCCGACGGCAAGGCCGCCTTCGAGGCGTACCTGGGCGGCGAGTTCCCGCTCGACCAGGCCGGCGACGGCGACACGGTCGCCACCGAGACCAGCCCGTTCGGCGTGGCGCTCGACGTGCGCTACCCGCACGCCACCGCCGACCAGCTCGTGGCCGCCGCGACCGCCGCCCTGCCGGCCTGGCGCGACGCCGGCCCGCAGGCCCGGGTGGGGGTCTGCCTGGAGATCCTCGACCGGCTGCACAAGAACGTGTTCGAGCTGGCCAACGCGGTGCAGTTCACCAGCGGCCAGGCCTTCGTGATGGCCTTCCAGGCCGGCGGCGCGCACGCGCTGGACCGGGCGCTGGAGGCGATCGCCTACGCGTACGCCGAGATGACCCGGCACCCGGGCACGGCCGGCTGGGAGAAGGCCGCCGGCAAGGGCGACCCGCTGCGGATGAGCAAGACGTTCCACGTGGTGCCGCGCGGCGTGGCGCTGGTGATCGGCTGCAACACCTTCCCGACCTGGAACTCGTACCCCGGGCTCTTCGCCTCGCTGGCCACCGGCAACCCGGTGGTCGTCAAGCCGCACCCGCGCGCCGTGCTGCCGCTCGCCATCACGGTGAAGTACGCCCGCCAGGTGCTCGCCGAGGCCGGCTTCGACCCCAACCTGGTGCAGCTCGCCCCCGAGGCCGACGGCGAGAAGCTCGCCTCGACCCTGGCCCTGCACCCGGCCGTCCGGATCGTCGACTTCACCGGCTCCACCGAGTACGGCGACTGGCTGGAGGCGAACGCCCGGCAGGCCGCCGTCTACACCGAGAAGGCCGGCCTGAACACGGTGGTGATCGACTCCACCGACGACTTCGCCGGGATGTGCCGCAACCTGGGCTTCACGCTGACCCTCTACAGCGGCCAGATGTGCACCACCTCGCAGAACCTGCTCATCCCCCGCGACGGCATCGAGACCGACCAGGGGCACAAGAGCTTCGACGAGGTCGCCGCCGGCATCGCCGGAGCGGTCGCCAAGCTCACCGCCGACCCGGCCCGGGGCGTCGAGCTGACCGGCGCGATCGTCAACGACGGCGTGCTGGAGCGGCTGGAGGAGGTCACCAAGGTCGGCGAGCCGGTGCTGGAGTCGCGGACCGTGGCGCACCCGTCCTTCCCGGACGCGGTGGTGCGGACGCCCACCGTCGTCAAGCTGGACGCGACCGACACCGCGACCTACTCCCGCGAGTGGTTCGGCCCGATCTCGTTCGCCATCGCGACCGACTCGACCGGGCACAGCCTGGAGATCCTCCGCTCGACGGTCGGAGAGAAGGGCGCCCTGACCGCCGGCGTCTACTCCACCGACGAGGCGGTGCTGGACGCGGCCGAGGCGGCGGCGATCGACGCCGGGGTGCACCTGTCCTGCAACCTGACCGGCGGGGTGTTCGTCAACCAGTCGGCGGCATTCTCCGACTTCCACGGCTCGGGGGCGAACCCGGCGGCGAACTCGGCGCTGACGGACGGGGCGTACGTGGCGAACCGGTTCCGGATCGTGCAGAGCCGCCGGCACGTCTGATCTTGCTGTGGGGGTTTCCGGGGCAGACCACCTCGCTCCGTTCGGTCAGGCTTGATCCCTCCGCGAGGCGGCCTGCCTCGGAAACCCGACCTGGTCGTTGTGGTCTCGGCTCTCGGCCGGGGATGGGGTGATCTTGGGCGTGCTGCCCGGGGTCGGGTTCCCGGTCAGCGGGGTGGGGTCAGGCTGGGCGGCGCATCTGGAGTTCGGTGAGGGCGGGGATCCTGGGGTGCGGGACGCGCACGCCGGTGTCCACGAAGCCCAGCTTCTCGTACGCCCGGCAGGCCCGGTCGTTGCCGACCACCACCTCCAGCATCAGCTCCGGCCGACCGCACGCCCGGGACCAGGCGGCCACCTCGTCCACCAGTGCGCCGAGCAGCCCCCTGCCCCGCCAGAGCGGCGTGATGTAGACCGCGTAGATCACGGTCAGCCCCGGCTCGTCCGGGGCGACCGTGCCGCCGGCGTGGCCGACCAGGCGGCCGCCCGGGTCGGCGACGAACTGGGCGTTGTGATCGCCCTGCGAGACGGCGGCGATCCGGGCCGCGTAGTCGGCGTGCGGCCGGGCGGCGGCCTCGGCCACGGTCTCCAGGAACGCCAGCGGGGAGTCGGCCAGCATCTCCAGGCGGAGCGCCCGCATCCGAGCGGCGTCCGCCGGGCGGACCCGGCGGACGGTGGTTGTCGTGGTGGGCGCGCTGGTCATGTGGCATGCATACCGGAAGGGCCCGTACCCGCGCCCGGCCGGGCTCGGAGAGTGACCGGAATATGCCCGATTTGTGGTCGTGCGCGGTCGTCACGCCTCGTGTAGCGTGCGATTTCGGTCACTCAATTCAGCGGCGCCGATCGCTGAATGGGTGGCTCACCGGTGCCGGTCCGCCGGTCTCCGGGGTTGTGGAACGCCGCGCAGAGTGAGGAAGTGCACCGTGGCACAGGGCACCGTCAAGTGGTTCAACTCCGAAAAGGGCTACGGCTTCATCGCCGTCGACGGCGGGCAGGACGTCTTCGTCCACTTCTCCGCGATCGAGATGGACGGCTACAAGGCGTTGGACGACGGCCAGCGGGTCGAGTTCGAGATCGCCCAGGGCCAGAAGGGCCCACAGGCCGAGCGGGTCCGCGTCATCGCCTGATCTTTCGTGGCCGCCGCCCGATCGGCGGCCGCTCCACCCCGACGAGGGGGCTGCGGTGCCGGCCCGCGCCGTGGAAGATCATGAGCCGTTCCAGCCGTCGCTGCTGAGGAGGGCTCATGTCCGACCTGCCCCCGTCGGGTTCCACCGCGCCCGGGCCGTCCACCCCGACCGACCCGGGCCGGCCCCCCGCCCAGGCCGACCCGACCGTGCCGGCACAACCCGGCGCGGCGGTTCGGCCAGCCGTGCCGGAGCAACCCGGCTCGTCCGCGCCATCCGCCTACCCCGCCGTGCCGGCGCAACCCGGCCCGGCCGCCAACCCGGTCGCGCCGGCCCAGCCCGGCTGGCCGGCTGACCCGGCCGCGCCGGCCCAGCCCGCCTGGCCGGCCAACCTGGCCGCGCCCACCCAGCCCGGCTGGCCGCCCAACCCCGGCGGGTTCGCCCAGCCCGGCCCGCCGCCCGGCGCCGGTGGGTTCGCCGCCCCCGGCCAGCCCGGCTCCGGCGGGCCGCAGCCCTGGGACCCGGCGGCGCCGGCCGGGCCGCCGCAGGGCTGGTCCTGGCCGGCCGGTGGCGCTCCGCTGCCCGGCGCGGCCCACCCGGGCTACCCGCTGCCGGGCCAGCCGTACGGCTGGCACCCGGGCTTCGACCCGCAGGACCCGCTGGTGACCCCGCCGCACGCGGGCGTCGGCGGCTGGTTCAGCCGGTGCGGGGGCGCGCTGCGGCGCGGCTGGCGACAGCTCCTGCCGATCATGCTGCTCACCCAGACGGTCCCGGCGGCGGTGATCGCGGTCCTCTCGCTCGCCTTCGCTCCGACCGACCAGCCGGTCACCGGCCCGGGCGGCGCCCCGGTGCTGCCGGACGGCTACTTCGAGCACATTTTCGCCTTCTACGGCGTGGTGCTCCTCGCCGCCCTGATCTTCGGCCCGCTGCAGAGCACCGGCTGGGCCGCCGGCACCTGGGTGGTCGCCCGGCAGGCGGCCGGCGAGCCGGTCGGCGTCGGCGCGGCCCTCCGCTACGGGCTGCGCCGCGCCCTCGGCCTCTGGGGCTGGACCCTCGTGGTCTCGCTGCTGATCACGGTCGGCGCCTGCTTCTGCCTGCTGCCCGGCCTCTACGCGGCCTGCGCGTTCGCCCTGTTCGGCCCGATCTACCTGTTCGAGCGGCAGGAGCCGGTCGGCCGCGCCTGGCAGATGTTCCACCAGCGGTTCGGCATGGTGCTGGGCCGGGTGGCGCTGGTCGGGTGCGCACTGATCGCCGCGGCGGTGCTGGACGGCGTGCTGGGGGTGGTCAACCAGCTCATCTTCGGGATGGACCCGCTGGCCGCTCCGGGCAGCGCCGCCGGCGCTGTGGCCGTGGCCGTGGTGAGCGCCGTGCTGGCCACCCCGGCCTACCTGGCGCAGCTCGTCGGGCTGGTCGCCGCGTACGCCGAACAGCGGGCCCACGAAGGCCCGGTGAACGCCGCCCGACTGGCCGCGGAACTCGGCTGAGCGGGGACGTCGTGCTTGCACTCGGCAAGGGAGAGTGCTAAACAGGTCATTGGCACTCGCGTACGGTGAGTGCCAATGGTCGGGGCGGTAGGGCCACGGTCGTGCCGGTGCCGAAATGGCGCCGGAGCGGCACGGGGCCGGTCGTCGCGGGCTGTCCGGCCCGACCGAGGAGACGTCGTCGTCGCCAGGTGGCGACGTCCCCAAGGTGCGTACACCAGACGGCCCATCCGGGGAACCCTCGGGTGGCCCGTGAGTGTCCAGGAGGACAACGCCGTATGGCCAAGATGATCGCGTTCGACGAAGAGGCGCGCCGCGGCCTCGAGCGGGGCATGAACCAGCTCGCCGACGCCGTGAAGGTGACGCTCGGCCCCAAGGGCCGCAACGTCGTGCTCGAGAAGAAGTGGGGTGCCCCCACCATCACCAACGATGGTGTGAGCATCGCCAAGGAGATCGAGCTCGAGGACCCCTACGAGAAGATCGGCGCCGAGCTGGTCAAGGAGGTCGCGAAGAAGACCGACGACGTGGCCGGTGACGGCACGACGACGGCGACCGTCCTGGCTCAGGCCCTGGTTCGTGAGGGTCTGCGCAACGTGGCCGCCGGCGCCAACCCGATGGCCCTGAAGCGGGGCATCGAGGCCGCCGTGGCCAACGTCTCGGAGGAGCTGCTGAAGCTCGCCAAGGACGTGGAGACCAAGGAGCAGATCGCCTCCACCGCCTCCATCTCCGCCGCTGACCCCAGCGTCGGAGAGATCATCGCCGAGGCGATGGACAAGGTCGGCAAGGAAGGCGTCATCACCGTCGAGGAGAGCAACACCTTCGGCCTCGAGCTCGAGCTCACCGAGGGCATGCGCTTCGACAAGGGCTACATCTCCGCCTACTTCATGACCGACCCGGAGCGTATGGAGGCCGTCTTCGACGACCCGTACCTCCTGATCGTCAACAGCAAGATCTCGTCGGTGAAGGACCTGCTCCCGATCCTGGAGAAGGTCATGCAGTCGGGCAAGCCGCTGCTGATCATCTCCGAGGACATCGAGGGCGAGGCCCTGGCCACCCTGGTGGTCAACAAGGTCCGCGGCACCTTCAAGTCGGTCGCCGTCAAGGCGCCGGGCTTCGGTGACCGCCGCAAGGCCATGCTGGCCGACATCGCCATCCTCACCGGTGGTCAGGTCATCAGCGAGGAGGTCGGCCTCAAGCTGGACGCCGTCAGCCTCGACATGCTGGGCCGCGCCCGCAAGGTCGTGGTGACCAAGGACGAGACCACCATCGTCGACGGTGCCGGCGACGCCGACCAGATCCAGGGCCGGGTCAACCAGATCCGGGCCGAGATCGAGAAGAGCGACTCCGACTACGACCGCGAGAAGCTGCAGGAGCGCCTGGCCAAGCTGGCCGGCGGTGTTGCGGTGATCAAGGTCGGCGCGGCCACCGAGGTCGAGCTGAAGGAGCGCAAGCACCGCATCGAGGACGCCGTCCGCAACGCGAAGGCCGCCGTCGAGGAGGGCATCGTCCCGGGTGGTGGCGTCGCGCTGGTGCAGGCCGGCAAGACCGCCTTCGACAAGCTGGACCTGGCCGGCGACGAGGCGACCGGCGCGCAGATCGTCAAGATCGCGCTGGACGCCCCGCTGCGGCAGATCGCCGTCAACGCCGGCCTCGAGGGTGGCGTCGTCGTCGAGCGGGTCCGCAACCTCGACCCGGGTCACGGCCTCAACGCCGCGACCGGCGAGTACGTGGACCTGCTGGCCGCGGGCATCATCGACCCGGCCAAGGTGACGCGTTCCGCGCTGCAGAACGCCGCCTCGATCGCCGCGCTGTTCCTCACCACCGAGGCCGTCGTGGCGGACAAGCCGGAGAAGACCCCGGCCGCCCCGGCTGGCCCGGGTGGCGGGGAGATGGACTTCTGAGTCCAGCTCCACCAGTACGCCGAAAGGGGGCGGGCCGCGTCAGCGGTCCGCCCCCTTTCCGTCTGTCTCAGGTCGGCAGTCGACGCTGGTTGCGTCGCTTGTGCGCCCGGTCGTACGGCGGTGTGCTCCGGATCGGCTCGTCCACCAGTTGCAGCGGTTCGTCGGTGGACGCTCCGTCGGCCCCGGTCATCTCCGCGAGCTGCTCGGCGTCGCCGAAGTCGAGCCGGTCGAACGGCAGCTGGCCGGGAAGCTCGCCGACCGGGCGCCAGCTCGCCGGCTGGTCGTCGGTCCGTTCGTCGTCCGTGGTCATGCCCGCCTCCTCTAATTCCCGACCGTAGGGGGCGGTCGATGCCGAGGAGGCCGAATGACGTTATTACCGTCTATGTAACTTTAATTACTTCTGTCCGTTCAGTGCCTTCCGGTACAGGAAGAACACCCGCTCGATCCGCGCGCCGGCCGCCCCCGAGTAGAACGGCACCGGGCCCGCCCAGCCGATCTGCGCCGACTCAATTCCGGCCGCCGCCTGGTCGCGCAGGCAGCGGCGGAGCAGCACCCCACCGATGCCCGATCCCTCGGCGGCCGGGGCGGTGCCCATCGGCCCGAACCAGCTCGGCCGCGACGACCCGTACGCGGCGAAGCCGAGGATCTCGCCGTCCCGCTCGGCCAGGTGCGCGCCGGCGTCCGGTCGCCCCACCGAGCTGGCCAGCTCACCGTCCCAGGCGCCGCCGAAGGTGGCCCGGGCGAACCCGGCCAGCGCCGGCAGGTCCGCCGGCTCGGCCCGGCGTACCGTCACGCCCCGCGCGGCCAGCCGCTCCTCGGCGGCCTCGGTGGAGCGCAGGGCCGCCGAGCCCGCGCTCAGGTCGGCGGTCATGTTCCACCCCGTCCGGTCCTGCCGGTAGCCGAGCCGCAGCGCGGCGCAGACCGCCGGGGTGTAGCGCACGTCGATGCCCGGCCAGGCGTAGTGCGGGGGATTGCCGGCCAGCAGCAGCTCGGCCGCGCCGAGCCCGGCGAGCCGGGTCTCCGCCTCGGTCAGCAGCCCTCCGCCGATCCCCTGGCGGCGCTCCTCCGGCGCCACCGCCAGCAGGTCGACGTGACCGAGCCGCGGGTCCCCGGCGGACAGTGAGCCGACCAGCACCCCGACCAGCGCGCCGCCGCGGACCGCGCCGAGCCGCAGCACGGTCCGGTCGGCCGCCGCGCGGTCGGCGAGGGTGGCCACGATCGCCGGCGCCTCGGCGGCGTCCTCCGGCAGGTCGAGGGCGCGTCGGCAGAGGTCGACGACCTCGGGCAGGCGGTCCGGACCCAGCTCGATGATCTCCACGTCCATGGACGCCGACCCTAGGCCATCCGTCGGCCAATGGACAGGGTTGTTAACCGAGGTCCGCGGCCCGGGCGGCGCGGACCGCCGCGTACGCGTCGACCAGGCCGGCGCCGACCAGGTTCCGGGCGCCGCCGCAGGGCGCGCCGGCGGGCACCCCGGCCGGGGCGGCCGTCTCGGTGAGGATGCGCCGGGTCCGGTCCAGGTCGCCGACCAGCGCGGGGTTGGCCGACCACATCAGCGCCACCACCCCGGCCACCTGCGGGGTCGCCATCGAGGTGCCGTCCAGGGTGGCGTAGCCGCCGCCCGGGAAGGCCGACGGCACCCCGGCGCCGGGCGCGACCAGGTCCGGCTTGCCGGCGCCCCCGGCCGCCGGACCCCGGCTGGAGAACCGGGTGAGCTGGCGGGCCCGGTCGACCGCCCCCACCGTGAGCACGTCCGGGTACGGTGCCGGCGGGTCGGCGATGGAGCCGCAGTACGGGCCGGTGTTGCCGGCGGCGGCCACCACCAGGATGCCGGCCGCGGCCAGCGCGGCGGTCGCCGGACGCAGCGCGCCCGGGTCGCAGCCCTCCACCGGCGGGCAGCCCCACGAGTTGGTCAGCACGTCCGGCGCCCGGTGCGGCCGTCCGTCGGTGAGCGGGTTCCCGCCGGGCGGGAACGGGGCCAGCATGAACTGGAGGCAGTCCAGGTAGCGCGCCGGGCTGCCCAGGTTGCGGTCCAGGTTGACGCAGCCGACCCAGCTCGCGCCGGGGGCCACCCCGATCCCGTTCCGGCCGACCGCGCTGCCCACCGTGTGCGTGCCGTGGCCGCCCCGGTCGGCCGGCGCGCGGCGGTGCTCCCAGGGGTCGTACCAGGAGTCGTCGCCGCCCCGGAAGCCGGCGGCCAGCGCCGGGTGCCGGCCGTCCACCCCGGAGTCCGAGCTGCCGACCACCACACCGGCCCCGGTCACGCCCAGCTCCGACCAGACCCGGTCCGCGCCGATCAGCGAGATGTTCCAGGTCGGGCCGGTCGGCGCCGGCACGCTGCCCCGGGCCGGAGGCGCCGCCGCGGGCAGTGGGCGCAGCCGCTGGCTGACCAGCACCCGGGCCACCTCCGGGCGGCCGGCCAGCCAGGCCCGGGCCGCCGGCCCGCCGTCCGTCTCGATGGCGTTGACGAGGTAGTACGGCGTCGGGTGCAGGCGCAACCGGGTCAGCGCGCGGCGCAGGTCGCCCTGGGTCCGCTCGGCCGTGGCCACCAGCCGCCGGTAGACCTCGGCCGCCCGCGCGTCCCGGCCGGCCCGACCGGGCGCTCCGGCGGGGATGCCGGTCAGGTCGGCCTGCTCGCGGAGCACCACCAGCAGCCGTTCGCCGTGGAGGCCGGGCTGGCCGGGGACCGCGTAGACCACGACCACGGCGGCGAGCAGGGCCGCGGCGGTCAGCCCGGCCAGCCCGCGCCGGGGCGGGCGGGCGCGGCGCCGGGCGAGCAGCACGCCGTACCCGACGGCGAGCAGGACCGCGACGGCGAACGCGGCGCCGGTCGCCACCGCGACCCAGAACGGGACGTCGCGGGTGGTCGCCAGCAGGACGGTGACCTCTTCCGGGTCGGTGAAGGCCAGCGGCCCGACCAGCGCGAGGCCGATCAGCCAGCGCACCGGCGCACGCCCGGCCGGCCGGCCGTCGTGCCGGGCCGCGGCCTCCAGCGCGCCGAGCACGAAGCCGAGCGGCGGCAGGAGGAGCAGCTCCGGCAGCTGTGCCCCGGACTGACCGGCCCCGGCGCCCAGCAACGCCAGGGTCACCCCGGCGACCAGCCCGCCGACCAGCACCAGCCCGGCGGGCCGGGGTGGCGCGCCGACCGCGAACGCCGCCCAGAACGCGGGGCCGAGGAGCACCCCGGCGAGCGCGCCGAGCGCGGCGGCGGCGAGCCCGGCGAGCAGCGTCTCCAGCGCCCCGCCCAGCGCGCCCACCCAGGCCCAGGGCAGCAGCGACGCCAGCCCGGCGGCGATCGCCAGCAGCGTCACCGGCCCGAACCCCCGGCCGTCGGGCCCGACCTCGCCCGGACCACCCCGCGCGCCACCCGAGGCCGCCGCGCCGCCCGAGGCCCGCGGGCCGCCCGGATCCGGCGCGCCACCCGGAGCCGGCGGGGCGGACGCAACCGGCGAGGCGGATCGGCGGCGGGCGAGCCGGTCGAGGGTCAGCGCGCCCAGCGCGGCGGTCGCGGCCAGCGCGGCCAGGTACGCCTCGTGGTGCACCGGCGGCAGCGCCCGGAGCAGGGTCAGCGCGCCGAGCGCGAGCGTGCCGGCCAGCCAGGCCCGGCCGGTCGCCCGGATCGCGGGGGAGCGGGGGAGCAGGGCGAGCGCCAGCGTGGGTGCGCCCACCAGCAGCACCGTCACCAGGGCGACCACCGGCCAGACCGCCAGCGTGCGGTCCAGGCCGGCGACCAGCACCAGCTGGTCGACCACCCAGCCGACGAGCTGGCCCGGCACCGCGACCAGCACGGCCCAGACACCGGTGACCGCCGCGGCCACCACCGGCCACGGCCCGGTGTCGCGGTGGGCGGGAGCGGGCGGAGGGACCGGGGCGGTGGGCGGGCCGACCTGCATGGCCCTCACCGTACGGCCCGGCGGGTACCTGCCGCCGAAGTGCGTGGCCGGTTACGGTGGACGGGTGCGCGACCCCAACGTGTCCCGATCCGCGGCCGGTCAGCTCTCCGTCGAGCGCCGCGCCGACGACCTGCGCCGACTCCGCGCCGAGCGGTTCGACGTGCTGGTCATCGGCGGTGGCGTGACCGGAGCGGGCGCCGCGCTCGACGCCGCGTCCCGCGGCCTGAAGGTGGCCCTGGTGGAGGCGCGCGACCTCGCGGCCGGCACCTCGAGCCGGTCCAGCAAGCTGATCCACGGCGGCCTGCGCTACCTGGAGCAGTTGGAGTTCCACCTGGTGCACGAGGCGCTGACCGAGCGCGGGCTGCTCGCCACCCGGCTCGCCCCGCACCTGGTGCGCCCGGTCCCGATCCTGGTCCCGCTCCCCGCCGAGGGCGGGCTGCGCGACCTGCCCCGCCGGTTCTTCCGCCGCTCCTACTACGGCGCCGGGGTGGCCGCCTACGACGCCTTCGCCGGGGTGTTCGGCGGCGGGCGCGGCATGCCGCTGCACCGGCACCTGAGCCGGGAGGGGGCCCGCCGGATCTTCCCGAGCCTGCGCCCGGACAAGCTGGCCGGCGCGATCCGCTACTACGACGGGCAGGTCGACGACGCCCGGCTGGTGACCACCCTGGCCCGCACCGCGGCCAGCCTCGGCGCGACCGTGGTGACCAGCGCCCGGGCGGTCGGCCTGATCCGGCAGGCCCGGGAGGTCACCGGGGTCCGCGTCCGCGACCTGGAGGCCCGCGCCGGCTCGCCGGACGCCGAGTTCGAGGTACGCGCCCGCACCGTGATCGCCGCGACCGGCGTGTGGAGCGACGACATGTCCCGGATGCTCAACGACGTCGGGCTGCGCCCCGGCTTCCGGGTCCGGGCCTCCAAGGGAGTGCACCTGGTGGTGCCCCGCTCGGCGATCACCGGCGAGACCGGGCTGATCCTGCGTACCGCCAGCAGCGTGCTCTTCGTCATCCCGTGGGGCGGCCACTGGATCATCGGCACCACCGACACCGACTGGCGGCTGGACCGGTCCCACCCGGCGGCCACCGCCAAGGACATCGACTACCTGCTGGAGCAGGTCAACATGGTGCTGGACCGCCCGCTCACCACCGACGACATCGAGGGCGTGTACGCGGGGCTGCGCCCGCTGCTGGCCGGTGAGGCGGACTCCACGTCCAAGCTCTCCCGGGAGCACGCGGTCGTCGAGCCGATGCTGGGGCTGCTCCTGGTGGCCGGCGGCAAGTACACGACCTACCGGGTGATGGCCTCGGACGTGGTCGACCGGGCGGTGCACCGGCTCGGCTGGACCCGGCCGTCGCGCACGGCCGACCTGCCGCTGCTCGGCGCCGACGGCTACGCGGCCATGTGGCGGGACCGGGCCGACCTGGCCCGCCGGCACGGGGTGCCGGTCGGGGTGGTGGAGCACCTGCTGGAGCGCTACGGCACGCTCACCCTCGACCTGCTCGCCCTGGTCGACGCCGACCCGCTGCTCGGCTCCCCGCTGGCCGGCGCCCCGGAATACCTGGCCGCCGAGGTGACGTACGCGGCCCGCGCCGAGGGGGCGCTGCACCTGGAGGACGTGCTGACCCGGCGTACCCGGATCTCCATCGAGACCAGCCACCGCGGCCTGGAGTCGGCGGAGCACGCCGCGGAGCTGATGGGCGCGGTGCTGGGCTGGGACGCGGCGACCCGCGCCCGCGAGGTGGCCCACTACCGGGCCCGGGTGGAGGCCGAGCGGCAGTCGCAGCTGATGGCGGACGACGTGGCGGCCGACGCGGCCCGGCTGGGCGCGCCGGACGTGCGGGGCTTCGCGGCGGACCGGGGCACCGACGGCGACAGCGTCGAGCTGCCGTCTTCCCGGTGACCGGCGGGTAACGTCGTTCCGGAGGGTACCGGGCTTACCTACGGAAGTGTAGGTTTCCCGGCGTGGTTCGCCCATCCTGGTCGCGCGTCCGTGCTGTGTCCGTCGGCGTCCTGCTGGCGATCGCCCTGAGCGGCTGCTCGCTGTTCGGCCGGGCCGAGGGTGCCACCACACCGGACGGAGCCGGCGCGGTCTCGCCGACCCCCGACGGGCGGCGGGTCTCCCTGGTGCAGCAACTCGGCGCGGACGGCCCGACCCGCAAGCTGGAGGTCGACCCGGCCGGGCGGTGGCAGTGCCGAGACTGCGCGGGCGACGGCGTCGACTCGACCGGGGCTCTCACCCCCGAGCAGACACAGCGGTTGCAGCAGATGCTCGCCGACCCGGCGCTGGCGAAGGAGACCGACGAGGCCCGGCACTACAAGCAGGGCTGCATCGACGCGCTGACGTCCACGCTGCTGATCCCGCCGGGCCTGACCATCACCATTCAGGACTGCCCGGGCGAGCCGAAGCCGCCGGTGGCCTACCAGGTCCTGCTGCTGATCACCCAGGCCAGCCCCGCCGAGGACAAGGGCTGAGGGGTCAGCACACCTTGCCGGGGTTGAACAGCCCCGCCGGGTCCAGCGCGGCCTTGATCGCCTGGTGCACCCGGACGCCCACCGGCCCGATCTCCCGGGCCAGCCAGTCGCGCTTGAGCAGGCCGACGCCGTGCTCGCCGGTGCAGGTGCCGCCGAGTTCCAGCCCGAGCCGCATGATCTCGTCGAAGGCCCGCCGCCCGCGGGCCAGGCTGGCCGGGTCGGCCCGATCCACCACGATGTTCGGGTGCATGTTGCCGTCGCCGGCGTGCCCGACCACGCCGATCGGCACCCCGCACTCCTCGGCGATCCGGGCCACCCCGTCGAGCAGGGCCGCCAGCGCGCCGCGCGGCACCGCCACGTCGTCGATGACCAGACCGCCGTTGCCGCCGGGGAAGGCCTCCGCGGCGAACCTCTCCATGGCCGGGTGTGCCAGCCGCCGGGCCTGGAGCAGCGCGGCGGCCTCGGCGGCGTCGGTGGCCGCGTAGACCTCGTCGGCCCCGGCTGTCGTGCACACCTCGGCCAGCCGGGCCAGGTCGTCGGCCGCCCGGGAGCCGGTGTCCACCGCCGCCAGCAGCAGCGCCTGCGCGTCGGTCCGCAGCCCCATCGGCCGGTACGCCTCGATGGCACGCAGATGGGTCCGGTCCAGCAGTTCCAGCAGGCTCGGGGTGAGCCCGCGCGCGGCGATCCCGGCGACAGCGGTGCCGGCCGCCGCCGTGGTGGGGAAGACCGCGACCAGGGTCAGCGACTCCTCGGGCGCCGGACGCAGCGCCACGGTCACCTCGGTGATCACGCCGAGGGTGCCCTCCGAGCCCACGAAGAGCCGGGTCAGGTCGTAGCCGGCGACGCCCTTGGCGGTGCGCCGGCCGGTGCGCAGCACCTCGCCGGAGGCGAGCACCACCTCCAGCCCCAGCACGTACTCGGTGGTCACGCCGTACTTCACGCAGCACATGCCGCCGGCGTTGGTGGCCACGTTGCCGCCGATGGTGGACGACTCCCAGGAGCCGGGGTCGGGCGGATACCAGAGGCCGTGCTCGCGGACCGCCCCGGCCAGCGTCGCGTTGACCACGCCGGGCTGCACCACGGCGATCCGGCTGACCGGGTCGACCTCCACGATCCGGTCCATGGCGACGGTGCTCAGCACCACCGCGCCGTCCACCGCGTTCGCCGCGCCGGCCAGCCCGGTCCGCGCCCCCTGCGGCACCACGGGTACGCCGTGGCGGCCCGCCGCGCGGACCACCGCCACGACCTCCCCGGTGTCGCGCGGCCGGACCACCACCAGCGGGGTGCCCGCCGCGCACAGGTCGGCCTCGTCCCGCTCGTGCATCGCCAGCAGGTCGGGGTCGGTCAGCACGGCGGCGTCGCCGAGGGCGCTCCGCAGGTCGTCGAGGAGGGGATGGGCGGCCATGCCGGAAGGCTAGGTCGTGCCGGCGGGGTTGACCAACCGGGCGTACCGTTGGTCGCCATGCTCTACCTGGACCCGCCCACGGTGCCCTCACGGGGGCGGCTCTGGTCGCACCTGATCAGCGACGTCTCGTACGCCGAGCTGCACGCCTTCGCCGAGGCGCTGGGCGCCCCCCGGCGCGGCTTCGACCGGGACCACTACGACCTCCCCGCCGAACGCGTCCCCATGGCCGTCTGGCTGGGCGCCCGGCTCGTCCCCTCCCGCGAGATCGTCCGCCTGCTCCGCGCCGCCGACCTGCGCCGGCCCAAGCCCCGCACCGTCCCCGCTCCGGGCGCTCCGGCCCGGCCGGCACCGCGGCAGCCCGGGATCAGCGCAGGGTCGCGAGTTCCCGGCTGAGGTTGGCGCGGGCGCGTGCCTCCCAGCGGCGGTGCGGCTCGGGCAGCCGGAAGAGGACCGGGAGGGCCAGCAGGTCCGCCAGGACCGCGGCGCGGCCGGCGCGGAACCCCGGGTCGGGGACGTGGGCGTACTCCCGGCGCACGGCGGCCGCGTAGCGGTCGTAGTCGGCGGGCGAGGCGCCCAGGATCGCCAGGTCGGCGTCGCAGAGCAGGGCGCCGTCCGGGTCGTCCGGCCCGACCGCGTGGCCGGCGGTGAGCAGCACCAGGCGGCGTACCTCGCGCACCTCGTCCGCCGGCAGCCCGGCGGCGGTGAGCAGGTCCCCGGCCAGCTCGGCGCTGGCCCGCTCGTTGGCGTCGCCGCCGGCCCGGGGGTCGTAGACCGCGTCGTGGCACCACGCCGCCAGCCGCACCAGGTCCGGGCCGCGGGCCGACCCGGCGTACGCGTCGACCACGTCGAGCACCGCCCGCAGGTGGGCCGGCGTGTGGTAGTGCCGGTGCGGCTCCCGCCAGCCGGCCAGCAGCCGCGCCCCGGCCCGCTCGACGCCGGCCGGGTCGGTCGCCCCCGCCGCCCGGGCAGCGTCCCGCCACCTTTCGATCAGCTCGTCCACGCGGTGCAGTCTGCCCCACCCCGGCAGGTCGGAAGGATTCACCGAGGGCGGGACGGGTAGTCCCGGCCATGGCCGTGGCCCGGGACCGACGACCGCCGTTCCTCCGGCGTACGGCGCTGCGCGAGGGACTGGTCGACGTCGACGGGGCGCGGATCTCCGAGGCCATGGAGCAGCTCCGGCACCGGGGCAAGGCCACCCTGCACGACCGGCTGCACCGGGTGCGTACGGCTCTCGGCCTGGCGCTCCAGGCGGGCCTCGCGGCCGGGCTGGCCTACCTGGTCTCCCACGTGGTGCTGGGCAATCCGCAGCCGGTGTTCGCGCCGATCTCGGCGGTCGGCACCCTGGCCGCCTCGGTCGGCCAGCGGTTCCGCCGGACCGTCGAGCTGATCATCGGGGTGGCGGTCGGGGTCTTCGTCGGCGACCTGCTGATCTACTTCCTCGGCACCGGCGCCTGGCAGCTCGGCCTGGTGGTCACCGCCGCGATCCTGCTGACCGTCTTCGCCGGGGCGAGCGTGGCCATCGTGATCCAGGCGGCGGCCACCGCGGTGCTGATCGTGACGCTCAGCCCGTCCACCCAGAACCTGGAGATACCCCGCTTCGTCGACGCCTTCATCGGCGGCGGCATCGCGCTGCTGGTCACCGCGATCCTGTTGCCGCTCAACCCGCTCCGCGTGATCAACCGGGCGGCCCGGCCGGCGCTGGACCTGCTCGCCGGGCAGCTCGACGGCTGCGCGGAGGCGCTGCGCAACCGGGACCGGGGCGCCGCCCAGCGGGCCTTGTTCCGGCTCCGGGAGAACAAGGAGGAGCTGGCGGCGCTCTCCGAGGCGATCGAGGGGGCCAAGGAGACCATCACCATCTCGCCGGCCCGCTGGCACCGGCGCGACGAGCTGACCCACTACGCCGAGGCGGCGGACCCGATCGACCGGGCGATGCGGAACAGCGGCACGTTGATCCGCCGCTCGGTCACCGTCATCGAGGACGAGGAGCCCATCCCCGACACGATGCCCGACTCGGTCGCCCACCTGGCCGAGTCGGTACGCCTGCTGCGCCACGAGTTCGCCGTCGGGGAGGAGCCGGAGAAGGCCCGGGAGCGGTCGCTGCGCGCGGTCAGCGAGGCGGGCCGGGCGTACGCCGAGGGGGTGGGTTTCTCCGGCAGCGTGGTGATCGCCCAGGTGCGGACCACGGCGAGCGACCTCATGGTGGCCTCCGGCATCGAGCAGGAGGAGGCGAACCGCCTGGTCCGCCAGGCGTTCGGCGATCGGGAGCAGCGCTCCGGCGAGATCACCGAGCAGAGCCCCGCCCCCAAACCCCCCACGGCACCCCCCGTGGGCTGACCCCGCCCCCGCCCCCGCCCCCGCCGTCCCCGCCCGATCCCGGTGATCATGAAGTTAACGGCTGTGGAAAGCGCCTTCCAGGGCGCTAACTTCATGATCACCAGGGTGAGCCCAGGGCCGGGGCGGGCGGTCGGGTCAGGGGAGGGTGGCCAGGGCGGTCAGGAGGGCGTCGACGTCGGCCTGGGTGGTGCCGAGGCCGAGGCTGGCGCGGAGGGCGGTGGCGGGCAGGTCGGGGCGGCCGCTGCGGGTCGCCGCCTCGGTGAGCAGGCGGCGGGCCAGCGGGTGGGCGCAGAACAGGCCGTCCCGGACGCCGATCCGGTGCACGGTCGCCAGGTGGGCGGCCACCTCGGCGGAGTCGCGGCCGGCGACCACGAAGCTGACGATGCCCACCCGGGGCGTGTCCGGCCCGAACGTGCGCAGCTCCACCACGTCCGGCAGGGCGGCGATGCCGGTCCGGAGCCGGGCCAGCAGCGCCTGCTCGCGGGCGTGCAGCGCGTCCCGGTCCGCGGCGGCCAGCGCCGCGCAGACCGCCGCCAGGGCCACGGCGCCGAGCAGGTTCGGGGTGCCCCCCTCGTGTCGGGCCGGGCCGGTGGCCCAGCGCACCTCGTGGGTGGCCGCCCCGACGTGGCTGGTGGCCCCGCCGCCGGCCAGGTACGGCGGGGCCGCGTCCAGCCAGTCGGCCCGCCCGACCAGCACGCCCGCGCCGAACGGGGCGTACAGCTTGTGGCCGGAGAGGGCCACGTAGTCGACGTCCAGCGCGGCCAGGTCCACCGGGGCGTGCGGGGCGAGCTGGGCGGCGTCGACCAGGATCCGGGCGCCGTGCCGGCGCGCCACCCGGGCCAGCTCGGCCACCGGCCAGCGCTCCCCGGTCACGTTGCTCGCACCGGTCACCGCCACCAGCACCGGCAGCCCGGGCCGGGCGTCGCGGGACAGCTCGCCGAGCGCGGCATCCAGGGAGCGGACCGCCCCGCCCGGGCCGTCCGGCACCGGCAGCCGCACCGAGCCCCGCGGCCAGGGGAGCAGGTTGGCGTGGTGCTCGCCGGCGAAGGTGACCACCGTGGTGCCGGCGGGCAGCGCCCGGGCCAGCAGGTTCAACGCGTCGGTGGTGTTCCGGGTGAAGATCACGTGGTCGTCGGGGCGGGCGCCGAGGAAGTCGGCGACCGTCTGCCGGGCCCGCTCGTAGGCCAGCGTGCAGCGCCGCGACAGCGCGCCGGCGCCGCGGTGCACGCTCGCGTACCAGGGCAGCAGCTCGGCCACCGCGTCGGCCGCCGCCCGCGCGCACGGCGCGCTGGCCGCGTGGTCCAGGTTGATCTCCCCCGGTACGCCGAGCACGCCGAGCGGGTCGGGCGCGCTCGGGATGGGCAGGGTGGGCAGCGAGGGTGCGAGGGTGACGGTCATGCCGGAGCCTCCCGGGTCCAGGGGACCCCGGGTGTGGCCACCGGGACGGGGTCCGCGCTTGCCCAGCACGCGGTTCGGGCTGGGCCCGGTCATCACCCGGGGCACCCCACCGCGAACTCGACGAGGGTTGCCGGCCAGCAAGCCGGGGCTTCGCGCTGGCACTCGTGACCTGTCCGGGAGCATAGCGGCCGCGATGCGACCCGACCAGTGGGTCGCGGATGACTACGCTGACCGCATGGCCGTCACCCCGCCCGGCGGAGCCCCGCCGCCGCCGCCGACCGCGCCCGCCGTCCCGCCGGGGTCGCCGACCCCCCGGATGCCGCTGCGCCGGCTCGGCTGGCGGCGGTTCCTGGCGCTGGCCGGGGTGGTGCTGCTGATCGCCGCCGGCGCGGTCTTCATGGTGTTCACCCTGGGCGAGAGCCTGGGCGCGGAGGCGCTGCTGGTCGGCGTGATCGCGGCGATCCTGCCGGTGCCGGTGCTGGTCTCCTGCTTCCTCTGGCTCGACCGCTACGAGCCCGAGCCGCTGAAGTATCTGATCTTCTGCTTCGCCTGGGGCGCGTTCGTCTCCACCGCCATCTCGCTGCTGGTCAACGAGACCGGCGCCCGGCTGTTCGACAACCTGGGGCTGCCCGCGGCGCTGACCGCCGTGCTGGTCGCCCCGTTCATCGAGGAGCTGACCAAGGCCGCCGGCCCGATCCTGCTGCTGATCTTCCGCCGCCGGGAGTTCTCCGGGGTCACCGACGGCCTGGTCTACTGCGGGCTCTCCGCCGTCGGCTTCGCCATGGTCGAGAACATCCTCTACCTGGGCGGATACGGCTACCGCACCGGCGTCGAGGAGTACGGCCCGGCCACCGGCGCGCGCCAGGTGATCGCCATCTTCATCGTGCGGATCCTGCTCTTCGGGTTCGCCCACCCGCTGTTCACCTCGATGACCGGTGTCGGGCTCGGGGTCGCGGCGCGTACCGCCGACCGGCGGGTGCGTTTCCTCGCCCCGATCGCCGGCCTGCTGGTGGCCATGATGCTGCACGGCACCTGGAACCTGCTGCCCTCGCTGGCCGCCGCCACCGGGCAGCCGCTGATCGCGCTCTACGGCTACCTCGGCGTGATGGTGCCGATCTTCTTCGGCATGGTCGGGCTGGCCATCTGGCTGCGCGCCTGGGAGGGGCGGCTCACCGAGCGCACCCTGCCGGACTACGTCCGGGCCGGCTGGCTCACCCCGCCCGAGGTGGCCGCGCTGGGCAGCCTCGGCCGGCGGCACGCCGCCCGGACCTGGGCCCGGCGGGTGGCCGGCGACGGTGGGGTGAAGGCGATGCGCGGCTACCAGTTCGCGGCCACCCGGCTGGCGCTGCTGCGCGACGGGATGCGCCGGGGGCTGGACCGCAAGCCCGCCGAGCGGGACCGGACGGCGCGGGAGGAACGGGAGCTGCTGGACGCGATCGGGGCGTACCGGGCGTTCTTCGTGGGCCGTGACCCGCAGGCGCCGGTCGGGGTCTGGGACGGGCAGCGCTACCACCTGCGCTTCCCGGACGGGTCGCGGCGCGCGGTCGAGGCCCCGGACGAGCCGGTGGTGCCGATCCCGGTGGTGCTGGCCCCGCCGCCGCCGGCCTTCCCGGCCGGCCACGGCCCGCAGGGCTGGCCCGGCCCGCGCCCGGCCGCCCCCTGGCACCCGCACGCCTGACCGGACCGCCCCGGGCGCCGGCGGGTCAGGTCATCAGGCCGGTGAGGAAGTCGCCGAGGCCCTGGGCGATGGCCATGAGGGCTGCCCCGATCCCCTTGAACAGCTGCGCCGCGCCGTCGGGTCGGAACGCCATGTAGTAGACCAGGAACGCGAGGAATCCCCAGGCAAGTATCTTCTTGATGACTACCGGCATGATCCCTCCCCAGGGCGCTGTCGTGCCTGGGGCTTCCCGCCGGGCAGCGGCGCAAACGGCACCCGCGAGGCGGGGGCGCCTAGAGATAGAGGCCGGTCGAGCCGGTCGGCTCCTTATCCACCCGCTCGGCCGCCACGGCGTGCACGTCCCGCTCGCGCAGCAGGACGTACGCCCGGCCGTGCAACTCGACCTCGGAGCGGTCGTCGGGGTCGAAGAGCACCCGGTCGCCGGAGACGATGGAGCGGACGTGCGGCCCGACGCCGACGGCGGTGGCCCAGGCCAGCCGCTTGCCGACCGCCGCGGTGGCCGGAATGACGATGCCGGCGGTCGAACGGCGTTCCCCCTCGCCGTTCTCGGTACGCACCAGCACACGGTCATGCAGCAGCCGGATCGGCAGCCCGGCGTCGAGGTTCTGGTCGGCGTTCACGCGAAGACGCTACCGCGTGCCCGGCGGTCGATCCCGGCGTGGTTGGGCGGAGCGGCAGGGGGCAATGTGTGGCGGAGTCGCCCTAGGGTGGGGCGGACGGACGTATCCTGTCCACCCTGTGTCCGTGGGCGGACCAAGTTTGCGGGAGGTGCGCTTGAGCCGCTTCGAGCGGATGCGTGGACGGCTCCGTCGCGCGTACGAGTCCGGCCGCGAGTCGGCGCGGGCCCGGCGGACCGAGCCGGACCGGTCGGCGGAGGAGCCGGACGTGGCCTCGTCCTCCTCGCCGGGCCCGGCGGCGCCTCCGGCGGCGACGGTGGTGGGCGCGGAGCCCCCGCCTCCCGTGCACTCCTCGACCACCAGCCTGGACGACGCGGAGGTGCCGCACGCGCTGCGGATCGCGGCGGCCTGGTGCTGGCGGCTCATCGTGGTCGGCATCGTCACCTGGTCGCTGCTCAAGATCGTCGGCACCGTCCGCATCGTGATCATCCCGCTGGCGGTCGCGCTGCTGCTCTCCGCGCTGCTCGCCCCGGCGGTCGGCTGGCTGCTCAGGGCCCGCCTGCCCCGGTCGCTGGCCACCGGCGTGGTGCTGGTCGGTGGCCTGGCCGCGGTGGTCGGCACGCTGACCCTGGTGGTGAACGAGTTCATCCAGGGTGTGCCGGAGCTCAGCGAGAAGTCGTCCCAGGGCGTCCGGCAGATCCAGGACTGGCTCAAGACCGGCCCGCTGCACCTCTCCGACGGCCAGCTCAACCGCTACATCGACGAGGCGCAGAGCTGGATCAACGGCAACACGGAGAAGTTCACCAGCGGAGCGCTCAACACCGCGGCCACCCTGGCCGAGGTGCTCACCGGCACCGTCCTGGTGCTCTTCGCGACCTTCTTCTTCCTCCGGGACGGCGCCAAGATCTGGCGGTTCCTGGTCCGGCTGCTGCCGGTGAAGGCCCGCTGGAAGGTGGACGACGCCGGCCGCGCCTCCTGGGCGACGCTCGGCGCCTACGTCCGGGCCACCGTGCTGGTCGCCTTCATCGACGCCGTGGGCATCGGCATCTTCCTGGTCATCTTCGACATCCCGTTCGCGTTCCCGCTGGCCGCGCTGGTCTTCCTGGGCGCGTTCATCCCGATCGTCGGCGCGGCGCTGTCCGGCGTGGTGGCCGTGCTGGTGGCGCTGGTCGACAGCGGCGCGGTGACCGCGCTGATCATCCTGGGCGCGGTGATCGGCGTGCAGCAGGTCGAGGGGCACGTGCTCCAGCCCCTGATCATGGGCCGGGCGGTGGCCATCCACCCGCTCGCCGTGATCATCGGGATCGCCGCCGGCGTGGTGCTGGCCGGCATCGCGGGCGCGCTGGTCGCGGTGCCGCTGATCGCCGTGCTCAACACCGCGGTCCGCCGGCTCGCCGCGCGGACCGTGCCGGACACCCCACCCGACGCCGTGGTGGTCGCCTCCCACGCGCCCTGACCCGCGCCCCGAAGACCCGCTCACCCGACGCCCGCGTCGCCCCTGCTCGGGGAGGCGCGGGCGTCAGCTCTTGCCGAGCCGCTCCAGTGCGCCCCGGGCCACGTCGGGCCGGGTCGTGTACCAGAACGGGGGCAGCGAGCGGCGCAGGAACGGGCCGTAGCCGCGGGCGGTCTCCAGCCGGGAGTCGAGCACCGCCACCACGCCCCGGTCGCCGGTGGCCCGGATCAGCCGGCCGACCCCCTGGGCCAGCCGGACCGCCGCGATCGGCACGCTCACGGCCGCGAAGCCGGAGCCGCCGCCGGCGTCGACCGCCGCCGCCCGGGCCGCGGCGAGCGGCTCGTCGGGCCGGGGGAAGGGCAGCCGGTCGATCACCACGAGCTGGCAGGCATCGCCCGGCACGTCCACCCCCTGCCAGAGCGACATCACCCCGAACAGGCAGCTCTCCCGCTCCTCGCGGAACCGGCGGACCAGCAGCGGCAGCGCCTCCTCGCCCTGGAGCAGCACCGGCAGGTCGGTCCGCGCCCGGAGCAGCTCCGCGGCCTGCTGCGCGGCCCGACGGGAGGAGAAGAGCCCGAGGGTACGCCCACCGAGCGCCCCGACCAGCGCCAGCAACTCCTCGCCGGCCGCCTCGGGCAGCCCGGAGACGCTGGGCCGGGGCAGGTGCGCGGCGACGTACAGGATGCCCTGCCGGGCGTAGTCGAAGGGCGAGCCCACGTCGAGCGACGTCCAGCCCGGCCCCTCGGTGGCCGGTACGGTGCCGGTCGCCGCCCGGCTGCCGTCGGTGCTCGCCACCGGGGATGTGGTGCCGGCGCGGCCGGCGGCGGCCGTGGCGGCCAGCGCGGCCGCCGCGGGGGAGGGCGGGGCGGGCGGCGGCGCGTCCAGCCCCAGCGCCCGGGCCACCGTGTCGAACCGGCCGCCCAGGGCCAGGGTGGCCGAGGTGGCGACCACGGTGCGCTCGTCGTAGAGGTGGGTGGCGAGGGTGCCGGCGACCGAGAGCGGCGCCACCACCAGCGCCCGGCGGCTGCCGTTCTCCGGTTTCTCCACCCAGGCCACGTCGTGGTCGGCCTCCTCCAGCAGCCGCTGCGCGGTGGTGGAGAGCTCGTCCAGCGCGGCCTTGGCCTGCTGCTTGCGCACCGGGTCCGGGTCGTCGGCCTTGATGTCGCCGATCGCCTCCAGGGCGGCCCGGGTGGCGCCGTCGAGCAGGGTGCACGCCTCGCGCAGCGCGGGCGGCAGGCCGGCGGTGAGCCGCCCGGCCGGCGCCTCGGCCAGCCCCACGGCGAGCGCGTCGCCGGCCTCGGTGAGCCGTTCGGCCACCTCGGGGCGGAGCAGCGGCCGGGCCCGGCGGGTGGACCGGTCGATCAGCTGGGGCTCCAGCTCGGCCTGGGCCGCCGAGGAGACCCGGTCGGCCAGCTCGTGCGCCTCGTCCACCACGAGCAGCTTGTGCGGCGGCACGATGTGCCGGCCGGCGAGCATGTCGACGGCGAGCAGGCTGTGGTTGGTCACCACGATGTCCGCCTCGCGGGCCCGGGCCCGGGAGGCCTCGGCGAAGCACTCCTGGCCGAACGGGCAGCGGGTGGCGCCGACGCACTCCCGGGCCGGCATCGAGACGCTCCGCCAGACCTGGTCGTCCACGCCCGGGTCCAGCTCGTCCCGGTCGCCGGTGGCGGTCTCCTCCGCCCAGTCACGCAGCCGCTGCATCTGCTTGCCCAGCCGGCCCGCCTCGCCGAGCCACTTGGTGGCGCCGGGGCGCGGCGCGTCGAAGAGGGTGTCCTCCGGCTCCGCCTCGACCGAGCTGTCCAGCCGGGCCAGGCAGAGGTAGTGGTGCCGCCCCTTGAGCACGGCGAAGGTGGGGCGCCGGCCGAGCACCGGCTCGACCGCGTCGGCCAGCCGGGGCAGGTCGTGGTCGACCAGCTGGGACTGCAACGCCAGGGTGGCGGTGGAGACCACCACCGGGCCGTCCACGGTCAGCGCCGGGGCCAGGTAGGCCAGCGACTTGCCGGTGCCGGTGCCGGCCTGCACCAGCAGATGCTCGCCGGAGGTGATGCTCCGCTCGATCGCCTCGGCCATCTGCTGCTGGCCGGGGCGGGCCGCGCCGCCCGGGACCGCGCCGACCGCGGCGGCCAGCAGCTCGCCCCCGCCAGGCCGGCCGCCCCGGCGCTTCTTGGGAACGGCGGGGCCGGTGGCGGTGCGGGGCGGGGTCACCGTGCGACCGTACCCGCCGGCGCCGACAGGGGGTGGGTCGCTCCGCCCGCGTGGCGTGGCCGGCGGGTCGCGTCCGGTTACCTGCCGATCGCGTCGCGTGGCCGGAATCGGTTAGGGTGCCAGTCATGCCGAGCGACGTGGTCCGCGTGATCTACCGCAAGTACGACGGCAGCGCCCACCGCGACTACCCGGCCCGCCGGCTCGCCGAGGACGACCTCGGTGTCTGGCTCGGCGTGCCGGCCGGCACCGAGTCGGTCTACCACGGCCGGCCCTCCGTGGAGCGGATCCCGTTCGTCCTGCTGGTGCCCCGGCACGCCTGGTGGACCGGCATGTTCAACCCGCCCCCGCGCACCAGTGAGGTCTACTGCGACATCACCACCCCGGCGAGCTGGCAGGGCGAGGAGACGGTCCACCTGGTCGACCTCGACCTCGATGTGGTGCGCCGCCGGGAGACCGGCGTGGTCGAGCTGCGCGACGAGGACGAGTTCGCCGAGCACCGGGCGCGCTGGGGTTACCCCGCCGACGTGGTGACCGAGGCCGAGGCCGCCGCGCGCTGGCTGCTCGGTGCGCTCGACGACGGCACCGAGCCGTTCGCCACCTCGTACCGGAAGTGGCTGGCCCTGGTGGTCTGAGCCGGCCTCAGAGGCGCGGCGGCCAGTCCTCGTCGGCCCCGACCCCGGGGAGGTCGGCCACCTTCTCCGGGTTGAGCTGGTTGAACACGCCGGTGATCCGGCCCTCGTGCACGGCGAACGAGGTGACCATCCGCAGCGGCCGCCCGTCGCGGAACACCGTCTCCGCCTGCCAGCCCAGCGCGCCGTCGACCAGCACCGGCCGGGCGTGCAGGGGCCCGCCCCAGCGAGCGGCCTGGCCGAAGAGACCGAGGATGAAGCGGCCTGCCAGGTCGGCGCCGACCACCGGCCGGCGGGCGGCCGGGAAGTGCCCGCCGCTGTCGCCGATCACCACCACGTCGGGGGCCAGCACCTCGACCAGCCGGTCCAGCTCCCCGGACTCGACCGCCGCCACGAACGCGCTGAGCACCTTGTGCTGCTCGGCCAGGTCGGCGGTGTGCCGGGGGACGTCCGGCGCGGTGACCGCGCGGCGGCCCCGGGAGGCGAGCTGCCGGGCGGCCGCCGGGGTGGTGCCGAGCACCTCGGCGACCGTGCCGAACGGCACGGCGAAGACGTCGTGCAGCACGAAGGCCACCCGCTGCTCGGGGGTCAGCCGCTCCAGCACCACCAGCAGCGCGGTGCCGAGCTGGTCGGCCCGGACCGCCCGCTCGGCCGGGTCGGGGGCGAACCCGTCCGCGGTCGGCGCCGCGCTCACCACCGGCTCCGGCAGCCACTGACCGGGGTACGCCTCGCGGCGCACCCGGGCGGAGCGGAGCACGTCAAGGCAGATCCGCGAGCAGGTGGTGGTGAGCCAGCCGCGCAGGTCGCGGACCTGCTCCCGGGCGGCCGGGTCGGCGAGCGCACCCGCGTAGCGCAGCCAGGTCTCCTGGACCGCGTCCTCGGCCTCGCTCCGGCTGCCCAGCATCCGCTGCGCCACCGCCAGCAGGTGCCCGCGCTCCGCCTCGAACTCCGCCGCCCGCTCCTGCACGTGCCGCCCCCTCCGCCGGAACCCACATTCTCCCCCGGGCCCCTGGAGCGGCGCCGCCCGGGAACGGACACCGCTCGGGAGGCGGAGGCGGGCGGGGTGGGTGAGGATCGAGGGATGAGCGGTGTCGACGAGGTGGCGCGGCCCGAGGGCGGGTCGATGCGGGAGCTGCTCCGGGCCGGCCCGGGCGCGGTGGACCTGGCGGCGGTGGATCCCCGGTCGACCCCGGGGCTGCCCGCGGCGGCCGGGAGCGGCAAGGGCCGCAAGGAGTGGGCGCGCGGGCAGGTCGAGCTGCTCGGCGCGGAGCTCGGCCGGCAGCAGGAGATGCTGTACGCGTCCGCGAAGGGCGCCGCCGGTCCGGGGAGCGCGACCAGCGCACCCACCCAGGCCGGCGCCCACCTGGCCGGCGACCGCCCGCGCCGGCTGCTGCTGGTGCTCCAGGCCATGGACTGCGGCGGCAAGGACGGCACGGTCAAGCGGGTGGCCGGCGCCATGAACCCGCTGGGCCTGCACATCCGCTCGTTCGGCCCGCCGACCGAGGAGGAGCGGCGGCACGACTTCCTCTGGCGGATCCGCGGGGCCCTCCCGCCTCCCGGCTACGTGGGCGTCTTCAACCGCTCGCACTACGAGGACGTGCTGATCGCCCGGGTCGAGGGCCTGGTCGACGAGGCCACCTGGCGGGGCCGCTACGACCTGATTAACGAGTTCGAGCGGGAGCTGGCCGGCAACGCGGTCACTGTGGTCAAGGTCATGCTGCACATCTCGTACGCCGAGCAGGGCGAGCGGCTGATGGAGCGGCTCACCGACCCGACGAAGTACTGGAAGTACAACCCGAGCGACCTGGACACCCGGGCCCACTGGGACGACTATCAGGCGGCGTACGCCGAGGCGATCGAGCGGTGCGGCCCGGACGTCGCGCCCTGGTTCGTGGTGCCGGCGGACCGGAAGTGGTACCGCGACTGGGCGGTGGCGCACCTGCTCCGGGAGACGTTCGACGGGTTGGATCTGGGGTATCCGCCTGCCGATTTCGACATCGCGCGGGAGCGAGACCGGCTGCGCAGCGAGGGCGGAGCGGGCAAGGTGAACAGCAGGTGAACGAGTGGTGAATCGGGCCTGACCAGGGGTGGGCCGGGCGTTGCCCGGTTCCACGGGGTACCTAGCATGCGCAGAGCAGACGCCATCCGGGCGACGGCCACCCTTCCACCGACACGACGAGGTCCGTGCTGTGAAGTTTTCCTTCCGTCCCACCGAGGGCGCCTTCTACGAGCTCTTCACCAGGGCCGCGCAGAACCTGGTCAAGGGAACCGAGCTGCTCAACGAGCTGGGGCTGCCGGATGTCGAGGTCCAGTCGGTGAGCGAGCGGCTCACCGAGGTCGAGCACGACAGCGACCAGATCACCCACGAGCTGTACAAGAAGATCAACTCCACCTTCATCACCCCGTTCGACCGCGAGGACATCTACCGGCTGGGCTCGCTGCTCGACGACGTGATGGACCACCTGGAGGCGGTCGGCAACCTGCTCTACCTCTACGGCCTGACCAAGCTGCCGTCGCTGCCGCGCGAGATGCACGAGCTGGTGAACGTGCTGGACCAGCAGGCCAAGCTGACCGCCGAGGCGATGCCCCGGCTGAAGTCGATGAAGGATCTTGAGGACTACTGGATCGAGTGCAACCGCCTCGAGAACGACGGTGACCAGGCGTACCGGATGCTGCTGGTCCGCCTCTTCAGCGGTGAGTACGACGCGCTCACGGTGCTGAAGATGAAGGAGGTGGCCGACGAGCTGGAGGCCGCCTGCGACGCCTTCGAGCACGTCGCCAACACCGTCGAGACCATCGCGGTCAAGGAGTCCTGATCCCGTGACCCCCGAACTCATCGCCGTGCTGGCGGTGATCGTGGTCGCCATGGCGTTCGACTACACGAACGGCTTCCATGACGCGGCGAACGCGATCGCCACCAGCGTGTCCACCCGGGCGCTGACCCCCCGGATCGCCCTGGCGCTGGCCGCCGTCGGCAACTTCGTCGGCGCGCACTTCGGCGCGGGGGTGGCCAAGACGGTCGGCGACGGCCTGGTCACCCTGCCACCCGGGGTGGCCAGCCTGGGGGTGGTCTTCGCCGGCGTGCTCGGCGCGATCGCCTGGAACCTGATCACCTGGTACTTCGGCCTGCCGTCGTCGTCCTCGCACGCCCTCTTCGGCG
Source organism: Micromonospora sp. Utrum1 (assembly GCF_057197805.1). Classification (NCBI taxonomy): domain Bacteria; kingdom Bacillati; phylum Actinomycetota; class Actinomycetes; order Micromonosporales; family Micromonosporaceae; genus Micromonospora; species Micromonospora sp. Utrum1. Next base: position 7,116,542 of record NZ_CM170071.1, on the reverse strand, counting down.
GCCTGGTCGGGGCGACCCTGTTCGCCGCCGACGGCGTCGTGCAGTGGGGCAACATCGTCGAGAAGGTCCTCGTCCCGATGGTGCTCTCGCCGGTGGTCGGCCTGGTGCTCGGCTTCCTGCTGATGCTGGCGATCCTCTGGCTGTTCCGGAAGGGCCAGCCCGGCAAGCTCAACCGGGGCTTCCGCTGGGCGCAGACCGCCTCGGCCGCCGCCATGTCGGTCGGCCACGGCATGCAGGACGCCGCCAAGACCATGGGCATCATCGTGCTGGCGCTCTACACCGGCGGTTTCCAGGACTCCAAGACGCACATCCCGGGCTGGGTGTTCTGGACCTCCGCGGCCATGCTGGCGGCCGGCACCTACGCGGGCGGCTGGCGGATCATCCGGACCCTGGGCCGGAAGATCATCGACCTGGGCCCACCGGAGGGCTTCGCGGCCGAGACCGTGGCCAGCGCCGTGCTCTACTTCAACGCCCTGGTGCTGAAGGCCCCGATCTCCACCACCCACACGATCACCTCGGCGATCATGGGTGTCGGCGCGACGAAGCGGCTCTCCGCGGTCCGCTGGAACGTGGCCGGCAACATCGTGATCGCCTGGATCATCACGTTCCCGGCCGCCGCGGCCATCGCCTGCCTGGCGTACCTGCTGGTCCGCCCGCTGTTCTGAGAGGTCCGACGCCGAGGGGTTCCCCGCCGTGGCGGGGGACCCCTCACGCGTAGTCGACGCCGATCCGGCCCCGGATGTCGTCGAGCAGGCCCATCACCTCAAGGGTGGCGGCGTGCGGCACCAGCGGGCTCTCGATCAGCCCGGCCGCCAGGCAGCGCTGGACCTCGATCGCCTCATACTGGTAGCCGCCGCCGGTCAGGTCCGCCGCGATGGTCTCCGGCTCCGCGCCGAGCCGGTGCAGCACCGCGGCGCCGGGCCGGTAGAACGGCTCCGGCAGGTCGATTCGGCCGGTCGTGCCGGTGATCGCGGCGGTGATCGCGGTGGCGCCGACGATCCCGCAGCTCAACGTCGCCACCGCCCCGGAGTCCCAACCGAGGACGATGCCGGTGTTCTCGTCGACGTCCTCCGGGCTCAGCTTCGCCCAGGCGTTCACGTGTTGCGGCATGCCGAGCAGCAGGTGGGCCAGGCTCAGCGGGTAGACGCCGAGGTCGAGCAGGGCGCCACCGCCGAGCGTCCGGGCCCGCATCCGGTGCTCCGGCGGGAACGGGCCGGCCGCCCCGAAGTCCGCCCGGACGTGGGTCACCTCGCCGATCGCGCCGTCTCGGATCAGTTCCAACACCCGGAGGATCAGCGGGTTCGTCCGCATCCACATGGCCTCCATGAGGAAGAGGCCGCGGGCGCGGGCCGTCTCGACCAGCTCCGTGGTGGTGGCCAGGTCGAGCGTGCAGGGCTTCTCCACCAGCACTGCCTTGTCGCCGGCCAGGCAGGTGAGGGCCGCCTCGTGGTGCGCGACGTGCGGGGTGGCGACGTAGATGACGTCCACGTCCGGGTCCGCGGCCAGTTCCGCCCAGGAGGCGTACGCCCGGGGCACGTCGTGCCGCTTCGCGAACAGCTCGGCGCTCTCCCGGGTACGCGAACCGACCGCCACCAGCTCGGCCCCCGGCGCCAGCCGCAGGTCCTCGGCGAAGCGGGCGGCGATGTGTCCGGTGGCCAGGATTCCCCAACGCGTCATACCGGCACGCTATCCCGGGCCGTTCCGCCGCCGGAAAGAAGATCCACCCGTCGGGAAATCGGGACCTGGTCAGCCGCCTTCGGGGACCCGAGCATCTGCCCAGAGCGATTCGAAGTGCTCGACGTACCGGTCAAACGGCCCGCCGGCCTCGCGGCGGCGCAGGTGCAGGGTCACGGAATCCTGCCCGAGGGCCGCGCCGATGTGCGTCGCCACGATCGCCTCGTCATCGAAGACCCACACGGACATGGCGATGTGTCGGTCAGACAGCCGCACGGGCAGCGCGGTTGATGACTTCGCGATCTCAGCCTGGGTCATCGCGATGCGGGTAGCGAGGTTGAGCGGTGTCCCTTCGATTCGGTCACGACCGGCAGTGACCGCGCTGCCTGGGTCGCCGAGGAGGAAGCGCACGTCCGCGCCGCCGCCGGCCTTCCCGCCCAACGTCGCGGCGGCGTTCGGCACCTCCAGGCAGACGAAATAGCTCGTGTACCCCCCGAACCACAGCCGCGACCCGGCCCGTTCGATCAGGTCTCGGAAGAGCGTGCGCGGGAGGTCGGAGCGGCGAGGGTAGACGCCGACCAGCTCGCGGTCGTTCCCGACCTTCACTGCGCGGCGGACAACATCAGGCCAGAGCACGTCAATATCCTTACCCAGCACCTCGGCCGCCCGCACTCGGGAACGTGGGTGAGGAAGGCGACCCCGGCTGATCCATCGCTCGACCGTCTTCGCGTCCACATGACACCTCGCCGCCAGGTCGCCGACGGTCAGGCCCGCCATCGTCAGCGCGTCACGCAGGGCTTCGTTTCGTGGCATCGAAGGGACCTTTCCTAGACGTCCCTCGATGGTCGCACGCCGGCGGTTCAACCGTCCGCACCTGAAAGGGAGCGTTCCGTACAGACGGCGCGGCCGGTGGCGGCGAAGCCCGGCGGCCGCGTCCCGTGGGGCCGTCGCCGTGGGCGAGCACTCGACGGTCCCTCCCGATCGCCGGTCGAGGGGAGCACCATGCCAGACGAGACGCCACAGCCGAAGCCCGCGCCGCCGCCGAGGCGCGACCCGCAGCCGGCCCGTCCGATCGTGCCGGGACCGATCGGGCCGATGATTCCGCCCTACCGCGGCCCCGGCCGGGTGACGAACGTCGTTCCAGCGTCGCGCTGGCCGGCCCGTCCCCGCCCGGGGCCGATCACGGCGCACATCGCGAGCGGCCCGGCTTGGACGTGCGACCGGTGTGGCCGCGACTGGCCGTGCCCCACGCTGAGGTCCGCCCCGACGGACGCCGCCCGCCGGGCGACCCTGATTCCCGAGTTCTCCCGGATCACCCGGCGGGCTATCCGCGACCTTCGCGGCCGGGTCGGCGGCCCGACCCCGCCCGAGATCGTGAAGCGTTTCCTCTGGTTCCTGCCGCTGACCGACGAGGAGGCCCGTGCCATCGCGCTGAGGCTCCGGTGAGCCGGGCGACCCGACCGCACCTTGCCCGGCGACCGACCTGGCGCTGTTGGCACGTGCGGTCAACCATGGCCCTGCGAACCGGCCCGCCTGGCGCTGCTGGCCGAGTACCGCGACGACCGCCCCGCCCTGGCGATCTACCTGGCGATCCTTAGGCGGAAGCCGCCGAACAGCTCGCCGAGCTGGACGCCGGCGCGGCTCCGGCGAACCTCACGGCCCGTTTCCTCGGCTGGATCGGGCCTCGCCGGTGTGTCGGCCGGACCGCCCCGGCGATCCGATGATCCACCTGCCGGGAACTAGGCTCGGGGCATGACGATCGACGGCTTCGCCGCACCGCCCGCCCTGGTGGAGCACGCCCGCCGGTTCCGTGCCGAGGGCGGCGTGCCGGCCGTGCCCCGGGTCGCCGCCACCGTGCTGCTGCTCCGCCCGGCCGGCGCCGACTTCGAGGTGTACCTGATCCGCCGGGTGGCCGCGATGACCTTCGGTGGGATGTACGCCTTCCCTGGCGGCGGTGTGGACCGCTCGGACTCGCAGGCTCACCTGGACTGGGCCGGCCCGACGCCGGCCGGCTGGGGCGAGCGGCTCCGCCTCGCCCCGGAGGCCGCGCAGGCCGTCGTCTGCGCCGCAGCCCGGGAGGTCTTCGAGGAGGCGGGGGTGCTGCTGGCCGGCCCGGACGGCGGGACCGTGGTGGGCGACGTGAGCGGTGACGACTGGGAGGCGGCCCGGCAGGACCTGGTGGCCCGGCGGACCGGCTTCGCCGACCTGCTGGCGGGGCGGGGCCTCACCCTCCGCTCCGACCTGCTGCTGCCGTGGAGCCGTTGGATTACCCCGGAGTTCGAGCCGCGCCGCTTCGACACGTACTTCTTCATCGCCCTGCTGCCCGAGGGGCAGCGGACCCGGGACGTCTCCGGCGAGGCCGACCACACGGTGTGGCTGCGCCCGGCGGACGCCCTGGCCCGGGCGGAGGCCGGCGAGCTGACCATGCTCCCGCCCACGATGGTCACCCTCGGCGAGGTCGCCGCCGTCGGCGACCTGGCCGGCGTGGCCCGCGCGGCGGCGACCCGCGACGCCGCCACCCCGATCACCCCCCGCCTGGACGTCCCCGAGGACGGCGAACCCCGCTTCACCCTGACCTGAGCCCCGCCCCCGCCGATCTTGCACTTACCGCCCGGGCGAATGCGGCGGATCGGGGCGAATCGCGGGCCGAAACTGCAAGATCGATGCCGGTCGGGCGTGGACACGCCGAGGGCCCCGGTCGGGATCGACCGGGGCCCTCGCGGACCGGGACGGCGGCGGCTCAGCCGAAGCGGCCGGTGATGTAGTCCTCGGTCTTCTTCCGGCTCGGGTTGCTGAAGATCTTCTGGGTGTTGTCGTACTCGATCAGCCGGCCCGGGTCGCCGGTCTTCTCGATGGAGAAGAAGGCGGTCCGGTCCGACACCCGGGCGGCCTGCTGCATGTTGTGCGTGACGATGATGATGGTGAACTTGTCCTTGAGCTGGAACATCAGGTCCTCGATGGCCAGCGTGGAGATCGGGTCCAGCGCCGAGCAGGGCTCGTCCATCAGCACCACCTGCGGCTCGACCGCGATGGTCCGGGCGATGCAGAGCCGCTGCTGCTGACCGCCGGAGAGGCCCGCGCCGGGCTTGCCGAGCCGGTCCTTCACCTCGTCCCAGAGGTTCGCCGAGCGGAGCGCCTTCTCGGCGGCCTCCTCCAGGATCGACTTGCGCCGCACCCCGTTGAGCCGGAGGCCGGCAACCACGTTCTCGAAGATGCTCATGGTCGGGAACGGGTTCGGCCGCTGGAAGACCATGCCGATCATCCGCCGGACCGCGGTGACGTCCACGTCCCGGTCGTAGATGTCCTGGTCGTCGATGGTCAGGCTGCCCTCGACCCGGGCCCCCGGCAGCACCTCGTGCATCCGGTTGATCGACCGCAGGAAGGTGGACTTGCCGCAGCCGGACGGCCCGATCAGGGCGGTGACCGTCTTCGGCTCGACGGTCAGGCTGATGTTCTCAATCGCCTTGAACCCGCCGTAGTAGGCGGTGACGTCGGCGGCTTCGATGCGCTTGGCCATGGTGGTGGTACCTCCGGGGTTCATCGGCCGAGCCGGTTGCGGCGGGCCAGCAACTTCGCCGCGACGGTCAGGATGAGGACGAGGGCGACCAGGGTCAGCGCCGCGGTCCACGCCCGTGCCGGCGAGTACTTCGAGGCCTCGCCGGCCTGCTGGTAGACGAAGAGAGCCAGCGACGACTGGTTGTTCTCGAACGGGTTGAAGTTGATCGCGGCGCCGCCGCCGGCCACGAGCAGCACCGGCGCGGTCTCGCCGGCCGCCCGCGCGATGGCGAGCATGATGCCGGTGACGATGCCGGGCAGCGCGGTCGGCAGCACGACCCGCAGGATGGTCTTCCACTTCGGCACGCCGAGGGCGTACGCGCCCTCGCGCAGCGGCGCCGGCACGAGGCGGAGCATCTCCTCGGTGGAGCGGACCACGGTCGGCAGCATGAGCACGCTCAGCGCCAGTGCGGCGGCGAAGCCGGAGAAGCCCGGCCGGCCGTCGTTGAACCACGGCGAGACGATCAGCACCCAGAAGGCCAGCACGAACAGGCCGGTGACGATCGACGGGATGCCGGTCATCACGTCCACGAAGAAGCGGATGGTGAAGGCGAACCGGCCCCGGCCGTACTCGACCACGTAGATCGCGCAGAGCACGCCGAGCGGGACGGTCACGAGCGTGGCGATGCCGACCTGCTCCAGGGTCCCCACGATGGCGTGGTAGGCGCCGCCGTTCGCGTCCCGGGCCCCGATGTTGTTCATCGAGGTGCCGAAGAAGTTGCCGTCCAGCCGCTCGGCGCCCTTGCTGACCAGGGTCCAGACCACCGAGGCCAGCGGCAGCACCGCCAGCACGAAGGCCGAGTGGATGAGGGCGCTCCAGGTCCGGTTGCGGGCGGCCCGGCGGCCCTCCACGGCGTTCGCGGCGACGTGCAGGCCGGCCAGGTAGAGCAGCGCGCCGACGACCACGACTAGGACCGGGCCGCCGATGCCGGCGCCGTAGACGATGCCGGCCGAGACCAGCAGCGCCACGACGGCGATGACGGGCGCGGCGTACGCCGGAAGTCGCCGGGCCCGCAGCGTCAGCGGCTGGGCCGGCGGCTGCGGGCGGTGGGAGGTGACGGTGGTGGTCATGCGGGGCTTCCTTCAGTTCGCGACTGCGGGGCTCGCAACCCCGGCTCACTCCTCGCGCTCACGCCGCAGACTCCGTGAACTCGCGGCGGCGGTAGATGATCGCCCGCGCGGTGATGTTGACGATCAGCGTGATCGCGAAGAGCACCAGGCCGGAGGCGATCAGCGCGCCCCGGCCGGTGTCGTTCGCCTCGGCGAACCGGTTCGCGATGTTCGCGGCGATCGAGTTGCCACCGCTCTGCAGGACGTTGAACGAGATGGCGTACGTGGAGCCCAGGGTCAGCGCCAGGGCGATGGTCTCGCCGAGCGCCCGGCCCAGGCCCAGCATCACCGCGGCGATCACGCCCGGCCGGCCGTAGGGCAGGACGGCGGTGCGCACCATCTCCCAGCGGGTGGCGCCCAGCGCGAGCGCGGCCTCCTCGTTGGCGGTCGGGGTCTGCCGGAACACCTCGCGGGAGAGCGAGGTGACGATCGGCAGCACCATGATCGCCAGCACCACCGAGCCGAGCAGGATGGAGTTCCCGTACGGGCCGTCGCCGAAGATCGGGATCCAGCCGAAGTACCGGTGCAGCCAGGCCGACAGGTCGGCGACCGGCTGCGCGAGGTAGTCCCGGCCCCAGAGCCCGAAGACCACGCTGGGCACGGCGGCCAGCAGGTCGATCAGGAAGCCGAGGCCGTTGCCCAGCCGGCGCGGGGCGTAGTGCGACAGGTAGAGGGCGATGCCCAGCGCCACCGGCACCGCCATGAGCAGGGCGAGCAGCGAGCTGAGGACGGTGCCGAAGGCGAGCGCGCCGATGCCGAACGTGGGCGGGTCGTCGTTCGGGAACCAGCCCTCGAAGGTCCAGAAGGACTCGCTGTTCGCCCGCAGGGCCGGCACGGCCTTGGCGATCAGGAAGATCGCGATGGCCGCGATGACCACCAGCACGGTGGTGCCGGCCGCCAGGGTCAGACCGCGGAACGCCCGTTCCGCGCCGAAGGCCCGGGCCCGGGGCAGCCCGCCGCCGCCACCCAGTCCGTTGTCGGGCATGCCGGGGATGCCGGGAGGCTCGGCCACACGCGCCGAGGCACCGGCGGGCCACTCGTGGCTCGTGGCCACGCGGGTCCCGCCGGTGCCGGCGTGCGCCGAGCGGTGAGGGGTGTCACCCATCTGCTCGCTCGCTTCGGGGTAGGGGAGGTGTGTCGGTCAGCGGGTCAGGAGAGGCTCGCGACCGCGGTCTCGACCTTGGCGCGGACGCTCTCGGGCAGCGGGGCGTAGCCCAGGTCGACCAGGTCCTGCTGGCCCTCGGCGCTGGCGGCGTGGCCCAGCAGGCCCTTGACCAGCGGCAGCTTGTCGGCCGCGAGGCCCTTGCTGCAGGCGATCTCGTAGGTCACCAGGACGATCGGGTACGCCCCGGCCTGCGTGGTGTTGTAGTCGATCGACATCTTCAGGTCGTTGCCCTGGCCCTCGATCTTGGCCCCGGCGATGGTCTTGCCGGCCGACTCGGCGGTCAGCTCGGCGAACTCACCGGCGCCGTTGCGGACCTTGGCCTTCTTCAGGCCGCCGTTCTCGGCGTAGGACCACTCGACGTAGCTGATGGTGCCGTCGGTGCTCTTGACCTTGCTGGCCACACCGTCGGACTTGGCCGCGCCGACGCCGCCCGGGGCCTTCCAGGCCTTGGCGTTGCCGAAGGTCCAGTCGGACTCGGCGGTCTTGGACAGGTACTTGGTGAAGTTGTCGGTGGTGCCCGACTCGTCGGAGCGGTGCACCGCCTGGATCGCGGTGGACGGCAGCTTCGCGTCCGGGTTGTCGGCCTTGATGGCCGGGTCGTCCCACTTGGTCACCTTGCCGGCGAAGACCTTCGCCAGGGTGGCCGGGGTGAGCTGGAGGTTGTCCACGCCGCTGACGTTGTACACGATCGCGACCGGGCCGATGACCATCGGCAGGTTGAGGGCCTGGCCCCCGCTGCACTTGGCGTCCGCCTGCGGCTGCTCCTCCGGCTTGAGCGCCGAGTCGGAGCCGGCGAAGTCGGCGGTGCCGGCGACGAAGGCCTGGATGCCGGCGCCCGAGCCGGTGGGCTCGTAGTTGATCGTGGTGCCGGCGCACTTCTGCTGGTACGCCTTGATCCACTCGGCCATGGCGTTCTTCTGCGCGGAGGAGCCCTGCGCGTTCAGCGTGCCCTTGCCGCAGTCGGCCGCGGCGGCGGAGCCGGAGGCGGAAGTGCTGGTCGACTCGTTGTTGTCCGAGCCGCAAGCGCTGAGACCGAGCACCGCGGTAAGAGCGAGGCAGGCAATGGCGCCGTGCCGCTGGAGCTTCACCTGAGGGGTTTCCCTTCACGTCTTTGGTCAGGTCGCCCGGTCTCCCGGGTGCCGGCGCTGACCGGCTGACACGAAAGGTAGAAGTGCCAGGTAGACGGTTTGCCGGTCGGAAGTGAACGGAGAATGAACAGGCGCGGCCGGCCGGGTGGCCGTAGCCTGAGGGCCCGTTGTCCATTTCGTGAACTCGCGGGCCCACTATCGCTAATAATACGATTTTTCCGGGCAGCCGTTATCCGGCCGAGTCCATCGCGTGACGCGGCCGTGACCGCTGTCCGGGACGTGGGGGTGGGTTCGGCGCTCAGCCCAGGTGGTAGTTGACGTGCGCCGACCAGCGGGCGAAGCCGACCCGCTCGTAGAGGGCCACCGCCCCCGTGTTCGACTCGTCCACGTAGAGCATCACCCGGTCCAGCCCGCGCCGGTCCCGCAGGTAGGCCAGGCCGGCGGTGGTGAGCGCCCGGCCCAGGCCGCCGCGGTGCGCGGACGGGTCCACGCCGAGCACGTAGACCTCGCCGATCCGAGCCGAGCCCGGGCGCTCGTGCACCTTGGTCCAGTGGAAGCCGAGCAGCCGGCCGGTGGCCGAGTCCTCCGCGAGCAGGAAGCCGGCCGGGTCGAACCACGGCTCGGCGAGGCGTACCCGCAGGTCAGCCGTGGTCCACCGGCCCTGCTCGGGGTGCTGGGCGAAGGCCGCTTTGTTCACCGCCAGCCAGGCGTCGTCGTCCGCACCGGGGCGGAACGCGCGCAGCCGCACCCCGTCGGGCAGGGCCGGCTCGGGCAGCGCGGCGGTCAGCGGGCGGCGCAGCTGCCAGAGCACCCGGGCGCGGGTGAAGCCCAGGTCGACCGCGAGCGCGGCGGCCGACGGGTGGTCGCCGTGCGCCCACGCCCGCAGCGGTCCGGCGGCGGCGGCCAGCACGCCCCGGGCCAGCGCCCGGCCGGTGCCGCGCCGCCGGTACGCCGGATGCACCACCAGCTCCACCCCGATCCCCTCGGCGGGGTCGGTGGTGTCGAGGTGGGCGTACCCGGTCAGGGTGTTGTCGGCCGCCCTGGCGGTGAGGTGCACGGCGGGCGCCTGCGGGTCGCGCAGCCGGAGCAGTACGTGCTCGTCGAGCGGGTCGGCGCCGTCCGTGTCGCCGCCTGCGCGCGCGAGCGCCAGCACCTCGGCGACCTCGTCCGGCGCGAGCCGGTCGGCGCGGGCGACACGGTCGGCGGTCGGCGCGGTGCTGCTCATCCCGCCACCGTAGCGGCCGGCGAGCCGCCGATCATGCCGGACGCGGGCACCGGCCGGTGGCGGTGGTCACGTGGTGCCGGTGGGCAGCGCCTCGAGCTGGTAGCGGTGCAGCAGTTCGGGGAGCAGGTGCTGCAACGCCTCGACCGTGCCGGACCGGTCGCCGCCCGCGTCGTGCATGAGCACGATCGAGCCCGGCTTGGTCTGCGACAGCACCGTGTCGACTATCCGGTCGGCGCCGGGCGCCTGCCAGTCGCTCGGGTCCACCGCCCAGTGCAGCGGCGTCATGCCCAGCTCCTCGCAGACCGACACCACCGGGTTCGTCCAGGCCCCGCCCGGCTGCCGGAAGTACGCGATCCGCGCGTCCGGCGCGGCCGCCCGGATCGCGTCGCTGGTGCGCAGCAGGTCGTTCCGGATCGCCTCCGGCGAGAGCTTGCCCAGGCCGATGTCGTGGTTCCAGGAGTGGTTGCAGAGGGTGTGCCCGTCGGCCACGATCGACCGGACCAGGTCCGGGTGGCTCTCCACGTTCTCGCCGACCACGCAGAAGGTGGCCTTCACGCCGTACTCCTTGAGCAGCGCGAGCACCTGCGGGGTCCAGTGTGGGTCGGGGCCGTCGTCGAAGGTCAGTGCGACGCGGGCGGAGCCGGTGGTGATCTGCGCGCCGTACGGGCCCTCGCTGTCGTCGCCCTGGCGGGCCTGGTCCGGCGCGCTCGGGCTGGCGTCGGGGCTCGGCCCGCCGTAACCGCCGCCGGGCGGGCCGGGGAAGTCGGTGCTGGGCGGCTGGTCGCCGTAGCGCGGGGCGTGGACGCTGGCGGCCACGCCGGTGCCCTGCGGCGGGTGCTCGGGCACCAGGCTGCGCCCCAGCGCGTACGCCGAGCCGAGCAGCGCTGCCGCCACCAGCGTCACCATCCCGGCCGCGCGCAGCGTCGAGGCCGGCATCAGGAGGGCCGACCGTTCGTCGCCCCCGTGGTCATCACACGCACCGTCGCCCCCTTTGCCCGGCAGATCCGGCAGTCAGATTAGGTCTGACCGGCCGAGCAAAACGGGCATAAGGGGAAAACCTCGCCCGATGGGGGAGGGTGTGGGGCTCCGTCAGACGGAGAGCGGGGCGGGCTCCGACTCCGGCAGCGAGCGCGACGGCGGCACGACGAACTTGTAGCCCACCTGACGCACCGTGCCGATCATCGACTCGTACTCGGAGCCGAGCTTGGCCCGCAGCCGCCGGACGTGCACGTCGACCGTGCGGGTGCCGCCGAAGTAGTCGTAGCCCCAGACCTCGCGGAGCAACTGGTCCCGGGTGAACACCCGGCCCGGGTGCTGGGCGAGGAACTTCAGCAGCTCGAACTCCTTGTAGGTGAGGTCGAGCGGGCGGCCCTTCAGCTTGGCCGCGTAGGTGTCCGGGTCGATGGTCAGCTCGCCGGCCCGGATCGAGCCGCCGGCGCCCGCCGTCGCGTTGCTCAACCGGCCGACCGCGAGCCGCAGCCGTGCCTCCACCTCCGCCGGCCCCGCCCCGGCGAGGATCACGTCGTCCACGCCCCAGTCGGCGTTGAGCGCGATGAGACCGGCCTCGGTGACGACCGCGACCAGCGGGACGCCCAGCCCGGTGGCGTGCAGCATCCGGCAGGTCGCGCGGGCCTCGCTCAGCTCCGCGCGGGCGTCGACCAGGACGGCGTCCGGGGTCGGGCCGGAGACGAGCGTGCGCACGTCGCGCGGCGCGGTGCGGACCGAGTGCGGCAGCAGGTCGAGCGCCGGCAGCACGGCCGATGGTTCACCTGCGCGCGCGGTCACCAGAAGCAGGAGCTCCACACGATCACCTCCGTCCCGGCGGCGCTCCGGCCGCGCGCGACCAGCGGCACTCCCACCGGGGGGTGGCGCTGAGAATTTGCGTGGGTCCCGGCGTCGCTGACGGGCGGGTAACGGCTTGAGCGTAACCGATCGCCCGGCCTTCACCTCTGTGCCCTTTCCTGTTTGTCTGATCTGCCCTTGATCGCGGCTCAGGTTTTAACGTTGCCGAAACCGTGACTCCGCGGGGCCGGCCCGGTCTGGCACGATCGGGGCGTGTTTCCCTCCACCTCGCCCGACACCGGCCGTGGCCCGTGGCCCGACGCGGCTCCCGGGCCCGCCGGCCCCGCCCATGGCTACCCGCCGGCCCCGCGAACCGGTCCGGCCGCCGACGACGGGCGGGCGCGCAAGGGTCCCCGCCGGCTCCGCAAGGGCGGGCCGGGGCGGCGCCCGGACGACGAGCCCGACGAGGCGCCCGAGGAGGAGGTGCCGCCGGTCCCGGTGCGCCGCTCGCTGGCGCTGACCGTCGCGGGCTTCGCCGCGCTGCTCGGCGTCGGTCTGGTGCTCGGCGCGCAGACGGCCGGCCCGGGGCACCGGCTGCCCTTCGCGTTCATCATCTTCGGCGTCCAACTGCTCTTCGTGCTCGCCTGGACGATGGCCATGCGCCCGCCCGCGCTGCTGGTCGTCGCGCTGGTCAGCGCCGGTGCGGCCGGGATCGCCGACGCCGCGGCCGTGCAGTCGGAGATCGCCGGCCTGGCCCCCCTCGGCTACGCCGCCGCCGCCGGTTTCGTGCTCGGCGTGCTCGGCCAGCTGTTCCGCCGGGTGGACCGGGTGCGGGTCACCGACTCGCTGGGCAGCACCCTGCTCATCGTGGTGGGGGTGGTTGCCTTCGCCACGCTCATCGTGCTCAGCCGGATCCCGAAGGGCACCCAGGCGATCACCGTCTGCCTCACCGCGACCGGGGTGGCCCTGCTGGTGGCCCGGCTGACCGACGCGGTGGTCCCCCGGCCCCGGCTCGCCCCGCAGGTGCCCCGGGGCGCCGCCGGCGTGGTCGCCGGCGCCATGCTCGGCACCCTGACCAGCGCCGTGCTCGGCAGCTACCTGGTCGGCTTCACCCCGACCAGCGCCGCGCTGGTCGGCCTGGTCACCGCGGGAACCGCCGTGCTGGCCGACCTCGCCGTCGGCTACGCCGAGGCGGGCCGGCTGATGGCCGGCGAGACGCCGACCATGTGGGTCGCCCGGCACATGCAGGGCCCGCTGGGTGGCTTCGCGCTCGCCGCGCCGGCCGCGTACGCCATGTGCGTGCTCTTCCTCTGAGCGATTGGGGAAACGGCGCCTCGGGTAAGTACGGTTGCGGCGCGAGACGCGGTGATCGGTGGCGAGGGCAGGAGGCGGCGTGGCGGAGACGTACCCGGCGAACGAGGGCCGGCCCCGACGGCGGGGCCGGAAGGTGCTGGTCGGTTTCGTCGTCCTGCTGCTGGTCCTGGCCGGGCTCCTGATCGTCGCCGACCGGGTGGCCGCCGGCGTGGCCGAGCGGGCTATCGCCGACCAGGTGAAGAAGGAGGTCGCCAAGCAGGACGCGCAGTCCTCGGCGCCCAAGGTCGAGGTCGGTGGCTTCCCGTTCCTCACCCAGGTGCTCGCCGGGAAGTACGAGCGCATCTCGATCGTGCTGACCGACGTGACGGGCAACGTGCAGGGCGACGCGGTCAGCGTGCCGCGGCTGGACGTCGACGCCCGCAACGTCAAGGCGTCGCTGGACACCCTCCGCTCCGGACAGGGTGACGTGGTGGCCGAGACCGTCGACGGCCGGGGCACGGTGACCTACGACAGCCTGGCGAAGCTGCTCGACCGGCCCGGGCTCACCCTCGGCGAGCGGAACGGCAAGCTCGCGGTCACCGCGCCGGTGGACATCCTCGGCGCCAAGCTCACCGTCAACGGCACCGCCGACGTGACGGTCGCCAACGGCAAGGTGGCCCTGCGCTTCAACGACGTGACCGCCGAGGGCCTGCCCAACCTGCCGCTCGCCAAGACGCTGCTGGCCAACTACGCCAAGGGCATCTCCGTCGACGTGCCCCTGCCGGAGCTGCCCTTCCAGCTCAACGTGCGCAAGGTGGAGCCGAGGCCGGAGGGCCTCGTGGTCGACGCCGACGCGCGGAACGTGCCGATCAACTCCGCCGGCTGAGGCCCGTCCGCCGCCCGGGCGGTGTCCCGGATGCTGGTCGGTCCGCTGGCGCCGGCCGGGCCGGCTGGTAGTGTCCCTCTCCATGGGGACGCTCCTCACCAAACGGCGCGCGGTCGACCTGTGCCGCGTGGCCACCTGCCTGTGTCGCCCCGTCATCTGACGGCGGGGCTGTCCTCGGTCGCATAGCGGCCACCGGCACGCAGGGTCCGCGTACCCTCCGGTTTTCCCCCTGATCGCCCGGCAGCGGCGCCGTCGCACGTACCCGTGATCCGTTCCTAGCTCTGGGTCCCGCGCGTGGTGCGACAATCACCGACTTCGATCTCCGCGCGCAGGCTCACCATCCATCCTCACAGGGAGTGATCTGATGAGTCGCGACACCGCACTCGTCTCGGCCGAGTGGGCCGAGAAGAACATCGACGCCCCGGGCGTCGTCTTCGTCGAGGTCGACGAGGACACCTCGGCCTACGACACCGGCCACATCGCGGGCGCCGTCAAGCTCGACTGGCGTACCGACCTGCAGGACCCGGTGCGCCGGGACTTCGTCAACCAGGCCCAGTTCGCGGCGCTGCTCTCCGCGCGCGGCATCGCCAACGACGACACCGTCATCCTCTACGGCGGCAACAACAACTGGTTCGCCGCGTACGCGTACTGGTACTTCAAGCTCTACGGCCACCGCGACGTCAAGCTGCTCGACGGCGGCCGCAAGAAGTGGGAACTGGACGCCCGCCCGCTGGTGACGGACAAGGTGGACCGCCCGGCGACGCAGTACGTGGCGCAGGCGGCGGACACCTCGATCCGCGCCTTCCGCGACGAGGTGGTCGACGCGATCGGCACCAAGAACCTGGTCGACGTGCGCAGCCCCGACGAGTACGCCGGCCGGCTGCTCGCCCCGGCCCACCTCCCGCAGGAGCAGGCGCAGCGGGCCGGCCACGTGCCGACCGCGATCAGCGTCCCGTGGTCGAAGGCCGCCAACGAGGACGGCACGTTCAAGTCCGACGACGAGCTGCGCCGGATCTACGCCGACGCCGGGCTGGACGACAGCAGGGAGACCATCGCCTACTGCCGGATCGGCGAGCGCTCCTCGCACACCTGGTTCGTCCTGCAGGAGCTGCTCGGCCACCGCAACGTGAAGAACTACGACGGCTCCTGGACCGAGTACGGCTCGCTGGTCGGCGTGCCGGTCGCGCTCGGCGACGAGCCCGGGGAGGCCTGATCCCCATGACTGCTCCCACCGCCGCGGGCTGCGCCGCCCCGGACCAGGCCGCCCCCCTTCCGGCCAGCCTGGACCTGGAGAAGGAGACCGTCATCACCGGCCTGGTCAAGGCCGAGTCCGGCGAGGTCGTGCCGGGCGCGTACGTCCGGCTGCTCGACTCGACGGGCGAGTTCACCGCCGAGGTGGTGACCTCGCCGGCCGGCCAGTTCCGGTTCTTCGCGGCGCCGGGCGACTGGACCCTGCGGGCGCTCTCCCGGCACGGCAACGGCGACACCGCCGTCGCCGCCGCCCGCGGGATCAACGAGGTGACCGTCACGGTCGCCGCCTGACCCACGCTCTGATCGTGGCCCGTCGCCCCACCCGGGGCGGCGGGCCACGGGCGTTCCGGGGGCGGGACGCCGGGCGTGACCGGGCAGCTCGTCGCCGCGTGACACCATGGCCCGGTGAGTGGTGCCGTCCAGGGGGGATACGCCCCGCCGACCCGTCCCGACCAGCCGGCCTCCGGCCGGCGCCGGCTGCGCTGGCTGGTGGCCGCCACGGTGGCGTGGGCTGTGCTGCTCGCCGGGCTGACCTGGTGGTCGGTGCGGCAGGACCCGCCGACCGTCAAGGAGCAGCGTCCGCTGGACCAGGCCGGGCCGGTGGTGGACCGGGCGCTCGGCCGGCTGACCGCCGCGGTCGGTCGGGACGGGGTGCCCGCCCTCCTGCCGGACCGGATCGAGCGCGGCTGCCGGGTCACCCCGTTCGAGGACGGCGCCGAGCTGGAGCGCGGCGTGGAGGTCGTGCTGGCCGGCGACGACGTACGCGGGCTGCTCCAGCGGGTGGCCGACCGGCTGCCGGCGGACTGGCGGGCGGGCGTCTCCACGTTCGACGGCGAGCCGGTGCTGCGCGCCGACGCCGGGGAGTTCGTCGCGGTCGAGGGCCGGGCCGGCGCACCCGGGCGGGTGCTGCTCACCGCCGCCACCGGTTGCCGCCCGGTGGGTGCGGGCTACCGGACCCCGGCAGCCGACGCGGTGGCCGAGACCGCGGAGGCGCGGCGGGCCGCGATGCGCTGGGGCGGTGCCGCCGGGGCGGTCCAGGTGCTCGTGGCACCCTGCCCCGAGGGCGGCTCGGCTCGCACGGCGCGGGCGGAGACGGCCGGCGGGCCGGCCGGGTCTCCGCTGGCGGCGGCCTTCCGGGACGCCGCCGACGGCTCCCCGGTGCTCCGCGACTCCGCTGACGAATACGCGCTGCGGGGCAGCTTCGCGGTGCTGGCCGAGCGGGTCGACGACCGGGTCCGGGTGGCGGTCACCAGTCCCTGCCGGGCCTGATCCGGCCCGTCAGTGCCCGGTGCCGTGGTCGTGCGGCGTGCGGCTGCGGCCCAGCGCGTCCACCCGGCCCCACCGGCCGGGGATGTCCAGCAGCTCCACCCGGCCCATCCCGCTCGGGACGGTCGGATCGATGATCAGGTGGTCGCCCTGCGGTTCCAGGCCGAGCATCACCCGCAGCAGCAGCAGCGGGGTGCCGGCCGACCAGGCCTGCGGGCTGCACGCGGTGGGGTACTCCACCGGGTAGTCGGTGAGGTCGCGCTCGTAGCCGGCGAACGCCTCGGGGAGCCGGCCGTTGAAGTAGCGGGACGCGCCGAGCATCGCGTCGCAGATCTGGCCCGCCTCGTCCCGGAACCCGTACTTCCACAGGCCCCAAGCGATGATCGAGTTGTCGAACGGCCAGACCGTGCCGACGTGGTAACCGATCGGGTTGTAGCGGCCCTGGTCGTCGGCGAGGGTCCGCACGCCCCAGCCGGAGAAGAGCTTGGGCCCGAGCAGGTGCCCGGCCACCGTCGCCGCCCGCGACTCGTCGACGATGCCGCTCCAGAGCAGGTGGCCGATGTTGGAGGAGAGGGCGTCCACGTGCCGCCCGTCGGGGTCGAGGGCGAGCGCGTAGTACTCCCGCTCCGGGATCCAGAAGTCCCGGTTGAACCGCTCCTTCAGCGCCGCCGCCTCGCGCTCCAGCCGGTCGGCGTACGCCGGGTCGTTCCAGAAGGTCCGGGCCAGCCGGGCGCCCCGCAACTTGGCGTCGTACGCGTAGCCCTGGAGTTCGCAGGTGGCTCGGGGAAAGTCCGGCAGCCGCCCGTCGGAGTAGGAGATCGAGTCCCAGGAGTCCTTCCAGCACTGGTTCTGCAGGCCGGTCTCCGGATTGCGGGTCATGTACGAGACGTAGCCGGTGCCGAGCAGGTCCCCGTACGTGTCGAGCCAGTCCAGCGCGCTCCGGGCCTCGTGCTCCAGCTGCTTGATCAGCTTCGTGTCCCCGGTCCACCGCTCGTACTCGTCGAGCAGGATCACGAAGAGCGCCGTGGTGTCGGCCGAGCCGTAGTACGGCGCGTGCGGCTGTTCCTGGAAGCCGGCGGTCTCGCCGTAGCGCAGCTCGTGCAGGATCTTGCCGGGCTCCTCGTCCCGGAAGTCGTCCAGCCGGCTGCCCTGGAGGGCGGCCAGCATGAGGATGGTCGGCGGGACCAGGTCGGGCAGGAACGGCAGCACCTGGAGCGAGGTGAAGATGCTGTCCCGCCCGAACAGGGTCATGAACCACGGCAGGCCGGCGGCGAGCAGCCGTACGCCCAGCGCGATCGACTCGTACCGGAGGGCGGCCAGGTCGTTCAGGCTGCGCCGGTACGCCCCGGCCAGCGGCTCGCAGTCGCAGCCCAGCTTCGGGGCCCGCTCGATCAGCTCGTTCTGCTCGGCGTGAATGGCCGCCACCGAGCGGTGCCCGCCGAGCGGCAGGGTGGCCCGGATGTCCTCTCCGCGCGCCCCGAAGATCATCGTGGCCACCTGCAGCCGGGTGGTCCACTCGCCGTGCGGCGCGACCCGGAGCCGGAAGGTCATCCCCTCCCGGTCGACGTCGGCCGGCGCCGTGCTGGCCACCACCGCCTCCCGGTGGAACCCCTCCCGCCGGTAGGTGAGCCGCAGCTGGTTCTCGCTGACCGTGGGCGTGGTGTGCCCCTTCTTCTGCCGCTGGTGCTTGATCTCGAACAGGTCGGCGAAGTCGGAGCCGACGTCCAGCCGGAGGGTGAACTCCACCTCCTGGCCGGAGTGGTTGAGCAGGGTCAGCTCCTCCTCGAAGCTGCCGCCGATGGACCGGCTGCGGATCATCGAGACCTTGGCGTCCAGGTAGTGCGTCGGCTCGCCGGGCACCAGGAAGAACCGGGTCCGGTACGACAGCGAGTCGTCGATCGAGAGCGCGTCCAGCCGCTGCCCGTTGAGGGTGAGGATCCAGGTGGAGACGAACCGTGTGTCGAAGGAGAAGAGCCCGGTGGGGAAGTCGAACGACGGCTCGATGTCGCCGCGCCGGTCGCTGACCAGGAAGGTGTTGCCGTCCAGGATGCTGACGCGTTCCCTCATCCCGACCGCCGGACGTGTTCGCGGGCGGTCTCCCGGGGGTCCCGGACGCCGGGCGGACCGGGGAAGAACCGGCGGAACACCAGGAACAGCACCACGTTGCCGCTGAAGGTGGCCTCGTTGCGCAGCACCGCCGCCATGCCGGCCTGCCGGCCGGTGACCAGATCCTCGAAGAGGTCGGCGCTGACCGTGAAGACGGCGTCGGCCGGCAGTTGCTCCCGGCTCACCCGGACGGTCCCGGGCGCCAGCTCCAGGTACCAATGCTCGGTGCGGTTCTCGGTGGTCAGGTCCAGCTGGATGCGACCACGGGTCGGACCGCGCAGCACCGCCGGAGCACGCGCCGGCAGGGATGCGAAGAACCGCTCGGCCGCCTCACCCACATTCGAATCGTAGGCAGCGGTGGGACATGTCGGGCCAGGATCGGCAGTCCACGCGGAACGGACATTCGCCGCGTGGCCGGGAGGGTCAGTAGACGAGGGCCTGGGCGCCCTCGGCCATTACCTCCTCGACGAAGACCGCCGCCCCGGCGATCCGCACGCCGGGGATCACGTCGCCCGGGCCGATGTCGCGGCGGGCCGCGCACTGGGTGCAGGCCGTCACCTTGCCGGTGGTCAGGATGACGTGCAGCAGCTCGGCCAGCGGCGCGGAGTGCGGCAGTTCGAAGTCCTGCGCGCGCCCGGGCAGCGCGAACCAGGTCGACTCCCCGGTGAGCCAGAGCGAGACGTCGACGCCGGCGGCGGCCGCGGTGGCGGCGACGGTGAAGGCCTGTGCGCAGCGCTCCGGGGCGTCCGCGCCGGCGGTGGCCTTGACGACGAGAGTGCGGGCCATGACGCCCAGCATAGGATGACCGGGATGGTTACCGAGATCGGGTTCGTCAGCCTGCTGGTCGCCGGCCTCGGCGCGCTCGCCGGTGGCCTCGTCTACCTCGCTGTTCGCATCTCGAGAGGAAAATGGTGAGCGAGAACCCGCTCCAGCCGCCGTGGCTGAACGCGCCGCCGGTCGACCCGTACCCGTACGAGGAGAGCCACGACCTGCGTGTCGGCCCGAAGCTGCACCGGAGCCTGGACGGGCTGCTGCCGTACATCGGGGTGTGGCGCGGGCGGGGTCGCGGCGGTTTCCCCACCATCGAGGACTTCGACTTCGCCCAGGAGATCCGGATCAGCCACGACGGCCGGCCCTTCCTGTTCTACGAGTCCCGCGCCTGGATCCTCGACGAGCAGAGCCGTCCGGTCCGCCCGGCCGGCCGCGAGGTGGGCTGGTGGCGTCCGGTGCTGGACGGCGACCGGGTCACCGACGAGCTGGAAGCGCTGATGACCACGCCCACCGGCGTGATGGAGCTGCACATCGGCAAGCGCAAGGGCACCCAGATCGAGTTCGCCACCGACGCGGTGGTCCGCACGGCCACGGCCAAGGAGGTCACCGCCGGCGCCCGCCTCTTCGGCATCGTCGAGGGCGCCCTCCTCTACGCCCAGGAGATGGCCGCCATGGGCCACGCCCTGAGCCCTCACCTCTCCGCCCGCCTGACCCGCGTAGCCGGCTGACCCCCGCCCACCCCGGCCTTCCGGCCGGGCCATCCCGTTGATCATGAAGTTGGCGGCGACAAATCGGACGTCGAACGCCGCCAACCTCATGATCAATCAGTGGGGAAGCCCAGGAGGGTGAGGAGGGGGGCGGTCAGGGGGGAGTGTGGGCGGGGGGTTTTGTCCAGGGCGGTCACCTCGGCCAGGCCGCGGAGGGACGAGGTGAGCCAGATGGCGTCGGCCTCGTGCAGGTCGGTCGGGGTGGGCAGGCGTTCGTCGGCCCTGAGGCCCAGCTCGCCCGCGTGGTCCAGGAGCCACCGGGCGGTGACGCCGGGGAGGATCCCGGTGGCCGCGGCCGGGACCGTGCAGAGGGTGCCGTCGCTCAGCCAGACGACGTTCGCGGTGGGCGCCTCCAGTACGTAGCCGTCGGTGGAGACCCAGAGGACGTCGTCCACGCCGACCCGTTCCGCCCAGCGGCGGGCGGCGGTGCTCAGCGCGTACGAGGTGGACTTGACCCCGACCGGGAGCCAGCCCAGCTCGGGGCGGGAGCGGGCGGCCACCCCGAGCGGCAGGGTGGCGACCGTCACCCCGTCCCGCCGGGCCCGCCGCGCGGCCGCCGGCACCTCGCCCAGCGTCGCGTACACCGTGGGTGGCCCGCCGCCCTCCGGGCCCCGCGTGCAGACCAGCCGCACGGCGCCCTCGACCTCCGGCGGCCAGCCCGCGCGAACCGTGTCGAGCAGCTCGACCAGCACGTCGTCGGGGGGCAGGGGCAGCCCGATCGCGGCGGCACCGGCCCGCAGCCGGGCCAGGTGGGCGTCGCGCAGCCAGGGCCGTCCGCCGCGCAGGTGCAGGGTCTCGAAGAGGCCGTCGCCGTGCAGCACGCCCCGGTCGTCGCCGCGCAGCACCGGCTCGCCGGCCGGCACCAGACCCCGGCCCGGCACGGCCACCCGCGTCGCCACCACGAGCGCAGCGTAGTGGCGTACCCCGGCGGCGGGCGGACCGGCGCGGCGGCCGAACTATGATCGAACGGTGTCCGAATCCTCCCTGGCGGAACTGCTCCGCTCCCGTGGGCTGCGGCTGACGGCGCAGCGGCAGCTGGTCCTCCAGGCTGTCCTGGACCTGGGGCACGCCACGCCGGAGCAGGTGCACACGGCGGTCCGCGAGGTGGCCGCCGGGGTCAACATCACCACCATCTACCGCACGCTGGAGCTGCTGGAACGGCTCGGGCTGGTGACCCACACCCACCTGTCGCACGGTTCGCCGACCTACCATGCGGCCGGTGAGCACCAGCACGTCCACCTGGTCTGCCGGGAGTGCGGCGCGATCGACGAGATCGACCCCGAGTTGCTCCGGCCGCTCGCCGACCAGTTGGCCGCGCAGCGGGGATTCCGGGTCGACATCGGGCACGTGGCGCTCTTCGGCGTCTGCGGCCAGTGCGAGGGACGGGGAGCGTAAATGATCGACATCGCGGGAGCGGTCACGGCCGAGGCCATCGACGAGGAGACCCGGGACCAGCCGGAGCCGGCGCACCGGGCGGCCGGGGTCGGCCCGGTGGCCGCCCACTACGGCGACCCGATGCGCGAGCAGCGCACCCTGACCACCGGCGTCGGCCTGGTCGACCGCTCGCACCGCGGGGTGGTCGCGGTGCCGGGCGAGGAGCGGATGACCTGGCTGCACACGCTGACCAGCCAGCACCTGGCCGCGCTGCGTCCGTGGCAGGGCACCGAGCTGCTGGTGCTCTCGCCGCACGGGCACGTCGAGCAGCACGCCATGGTCGCCGAGGACGGCGAGACCACCTGGCTGGACACCGAACCCGGAATGACCGGCGGTCTGCTGTCCTACCTGGAGAAGATGCGGTTCTTCAGCAAGGTCGACCCGCGCGACGTCACGGCCGACCACGCACTGCTCTCGCTGGTCGGGCCGGAGGCCACCGGCGCGCTCGACACCCTCGGGGTCACCGGGCTGGCCGAGCCGGACGTGGTCGCGGTGCCGGGTCCGAAGTTCCGCTCCGGCGAGCTGCCGCCCCGGCCCTCCGTGGTGTACGACGTGAAGCCGCTGGCGGTCGGCGGCTGGGCCCGGCGGGTGGCGCTCGGCGTCGACCTGCTGGTGCCTCGCCCGGCCATGGCTGGGGTGGTCGAGGAACTGCGCGGCGCCGGCGTGCCGGTGGCCGGGCTGTGGGCGTACGAGGCGGTGCGGGTGGCCGCCCGGCGGGCGCGGGCCGGGGTGGACACCGACCACCGGACCATCCCCGCCGAGGTGGGCCTGATCGGCCCGGCCGTGCACCTGGACAAGGGCTGCTACCGCGGGCAGGAGACGGTGGCCCGGGTGCACAACATGGGCAAGCCGCCGCGCCGGCTCGTCCTGCTGCACCTGGACGGGGTGACCACCGACCAGCCGCCGGCCGCCGGCACGCCGGTGACCCTGGACGGCCGGGCGGTCGGCTTCGTCGGCACCGCGGTGCACCACTTCGAGCTGGGTCAGATCGCCCTCGCCGTGCTCAAGCGCAACGTGGCCGACGACGCCCGGCTGATGGTCGGCGAAACGGCCGCCGCCATCGATCCGGCGTAAGGGATGTCGTCCTGGCGGCCGTAAGGCGGAAAATCTTCCGCTTCCGGTGGTCGTCGCACCCGATTCTGCTGCGTTCCGGCTGTCGACCGGAGGGGAGTCGGCGGTTTAGGATCCCGGCATGACCACAGGGACGTTGATCACGGTTGCCCCCACCGGCGCGGAGTCGGCCAAGGCGGAGGTGCCGGCGCTGCCGGTGACCCTCGACGAGCTGCTGCTGACCGCCAAGGAGTGCGAGGCGCTCGGCGCCGCCGTGATCCACGTCCACATCCGCGACGACGAGGCGAAGCCCACCCTCGACCAGGGCCGGCTGCGGGAGACCGTGGCGGCGCTGCGGCAGAGCACCGACCTCATCGTGCAGCTCTCCTCCGGCGGCGCGGTAACCGACCCGGAGGCCGCCCGGCTGGCCGTGCTCGACGCCGCCCCGGACATGGCCTCCTGCACCATGGGCACGGTCAACTTCGGCGACGACGTGTTCCTCAACCGCTGGGAGTTCATCGTCGACCTGCACACCCGGATGCAGGAGCGGGGCGTCGTCCCCGAGTACGAGATCTTCGACCTCGGCCACCTCACCGCGCTCCAGCGGCTGCTCGGCAAGTACGGCCTGCCGCACGGCGGGCACGTGCACGTCGACTTCGTGATGGGCGTGCCGGGGGGCATGCCGGGCACCACGGCCACCCTGGTCGCCGCCCAGCAGATGCTGCGCGACCTGCCCGAGGGCACCACCTTCTCGGCCACCGGCATCGGCCGCAGCACCATCCCGGTGATGCTGGCCTCGCTCTCGGCCGGCGGTCACCTCCGGGTTGGCATGGAGGACACGGTCACCTACGCCAAGGGCCGGCCGGTCGAGTCCAACATGCAACTCGTCGCCCGGGCGGTCGGCTTCGCCCAGCTCGCCCAGCGTCCGCCGCTGACCACCGCCGAGGCCCGGGCGCTGCTCGGCCTGTAAGCGACGGTCCGCCCCGCACCCCTGTACGCCGGCGGCCGACGCCGCTGGTCACCCCGGTGCCGGGCTCGCTGAGGCCGTCGGTACCGTCCACCCCGTGGGAAAGACGTACGAGGGCGGCGTGCCGCTCGCCGAGGTGGTCCGGTCCGGGTTCGTGGAGGGCGTCCACCGTGGCTCCGTGGCGGTGCTCGACGCCACCGGCGCGCCGGTGTCCGGGACGGGGGACACCAGCTCGGCGATCTTCCCCCGGTCGTCCAACAAGCCGATGCAGGCGATCGGGATGCTCCGGGCCGGCCTGCCGCTCACCGATCCGGCCGACGTGGCGCTGGTCTCGGCGAGCCACGCCGGCGAGGAGTTCCACGTCGAGCGGGTGACCGCCCTGCTGCGCGGCGCCGGCCTGACCGAGGAGGCGCTGCACTGCCCGCCGGACCTGCCGGTCGGCGAGGCGGCCCGGGAAGCGGTGCTGCGCGCCGGGGGCGGGCGGACCCGGACCCTGATGAACTGTTCCGGCAAGCACACCGGGATGCTGCTCACCTGCCTGACCGCCGGCTGGCCGCTGGACGGCTACTGGCGCCCCGAGCACCCGCTCCAGCAGCGGCTCAGCGCCGCGATCGAGGAGTTCACCGGCGAGCGGGCGGCGGCCGTCGGGGTGGACGGCTGCGGCGCTCCGGTGCTGGCCGTCTCGCTGACCGGGCTGGCGCGGGCCTTCCTGCGGCTGGTCTCCGCCGAGCCAGGCACCGTCGAGCGGACCGTGGCCGACGCGATGCGGGCGTACCCGGAACTGGTGGGCGGCACCCAGGCCGACGACACCCGGCTGATGCGCGGCGTACCCGGGCTGCTGGCCAAGGTCGGCGCGGAGGGCGTGATCGCGGCGGCGGTGCCGGGGGTCGGCGCGGTCGCGCTCAAGATCGACGACGGCGCCGCACGGGCCCGGATGCCGGTGCTGGTGTCGGCGCTGCGCCGGCTCGGCGTCGAGGCCCCGGTGCTGACCGAGTACGCCGAGGTGCCGCTGCTCGGCGGCGGCCTGCCGGTCGGGGCGGTCCGCCCGGTCTGGTGACCGGGCCGCTCAGCGGAGGAAGTCGAGCAGCGCGGCGTTGACCGGTTCGGGGCGCTCCAGCGGCAGCAGGTGACCGGCGTCCGGCACGTCCGGCAGCCGCACGCCCCGCGGGGCCTCGGCGGCGATCCGGTCGGCCAGCCGGCGGATGTCGGCCAGGTCGTCTGCGCCCGCGCCGACCAGCACCGGCATCGACAGCTCGGCCAGCCGGTCGATCGCCGGCGGATCGAGCTCGCCCGCCTCGACCGCGCTGAGCGCCTGCTCGGCGGCGAGCGCCCGGCGGTCCATCTCCTCGGCGAACCGGATCAGCTCCGGGTCGACGTCGGCCGGCTCGCGGGTCGGGCCGACCACCCAGAACCGCACCTCGCCGGCCGCGGTCGCGGTGAAGTCCTCCGGGTCCACGTCACCGACCAGCTCCTCCCAGAGCTGCTCGGTCTCCTCGGACCACTCGTTGCCGGAGACCGGGGCGCCGAAGAGGGCCAGCGCGGCGACCCGGTCGGGGTACGCCAGCGCGGTGTCCACCACGACCTTGCCGCCGAACGAGCAGCCGACCAGGGCGGCCTGCGCGACGCCCAGCGCGTCGAGCAGCCCGATGACGTCGTCGTGGTGAGCGAACGGGGTGGGTGGCAGTTCGGAGTCGCCGTAGCCGCGCAGGTCGGGGACGATGACCCGGTGCCGGGCGGCGAGCGCGGACAGCTGGCTCCGCCACATCCGGCGGTCGGCGATGCCCGCGTGCAACAGCACCACGGGGCTGCCGGTGCCGGCCTCGTCGTACGCGAAAGAGGCGCCATTGACTTCGATCTTGACCACGGGGGAACCGTACGGACCGGACGCCGGGCGCGCAACCGGCTGTCCGTGACCTCGCTAACTCCGGCAAGCGTTTCGCTTGCAGCAGCTAGCACCACGGGCTAGCGTGGGGTCATGGCCACCAGCAAGGATCTTCCCGACGTCGGCGGGTTCATTCGCGACCTGCGGCGCAACGCCAAGATCTCACTGCGTCAGCTCGCCGAGCAGGCCGGCGTCAGCAACCCCTACCTGAGCCAGATCGAGCGCGGCCTGCGCAAGCCGAGCGCCGAGGTGCTCCAGCAGCTCGCCAGCGCGCTGCGCGTCTCCACCCCGGCCATGTACCTCCGCGCCGGGCTGCTGGACGACAAGGAGGGGCAGGGCGTGCTCGCGGCGATCGCCGTCGACCCCGAGCTGACCATGGCCCAGAAGCAGTCGCTCACCCAGATCTACGAGACGTTCCGTCGGGAGAACGCGCGCCTCGCCGAGGCGACGGCCGCGGCGCAGGCCACCGAACCGACCGAGCCGGGCACGGCGCCGGAGGCCCCGGCCACCGTCGCGCCGGCTGCGACCGGCCCCACGACGCCGGACGGCACCCCGACCGAGGCGGTCCTCGAGTCGGTCGCCGTCACCGAGGCGGGCCCGGCGCCCGCCCCGAGCACCGCCGTCCCCCAGAAGAAGACCGCCCGCACGGTGGTCCGAAAGGCCGCCGGTGCGGCCGAAGAGGAGCAGTCATGACCCAGCCGAAGACCAACCGCATCCCCGCCCCCGTCTACGCCGCCGCCGGCGCCGGCGAGCTGGCCCTCCAGCAGCTGCGCAAGCTGCCCACCGTGGTCAGTGGCCTCGGCGTTCGGGTCGTCGCCGACCTCGGTGGCAAGGCCGTCCTCACCGGCTTCGAGCTGCGCCAGCGGGCGACCGAGACGCTGAAGACCGCCAACCTGACCGCGACCGAGCTCCGGGAGAAGGCCGGCTCCGCCGACCTCGACCTGGACAAGCTGCGCGAGGCCGCCAACCTGGACAAGCTCCGGGAGGCCGCCAACCTGGACAAGCTGCGGGAGGCCGCCGGCCGCAACGCCGCCGCCGTGCTGGCCGGCGCGCAGGCCGCGCAGGAGCGGGCCCTGGCCGCGTACGCCGAGCTGGTCGCCCGCGGTGAGCGGGTCGTCGGCGCGGGCGTGCTGGAAGCCGCCGACACGGTGAACGCCGACATCGAGGCGACCGAGGCCGACACCACCCCGGTCGCGCCGGCCGAGGTCCCCACCCCGGCCGAGGTGGCCGCGGTCGTCGAGGCCAAGCCCGCCGTCAAGCGGACCCGGGCCAAGGCGACCACCGCCAAGGCCGACACCCCCTCGGCGAAGCTGCCGAAGACCACGAAGCGGACCCGCCCGGCCGCCGAGTGAGTCGAAGCTGGACCGAGACCCCGGACAGCGTCCTGTCGGACGTTTCCGGGGTCTCGGCATAAGCTTGCCGACATGGCCACTGCCGCGCCGCTCTTCTTCGACGACGTCCGCCTCGTGATCGAGCTGATCCTGCTCGTCTTCGCCCTGGTCATCGAGGCCGTCTCCCTGGTGCACGCGATCACCCAGCGGTCCGACGCGTTCGCCGCGATCGGCACCCTGCCCAAGGGCGGCTGGATCGCCATCCTGGCCGTCTGCATGGTGCTCACCCTGCTCGGCGTCGGGGGCGGCGTGCTGAGCATCTTCGGCCTGATCGGCATCGCGGCGGCGCTGATCTACCTGCTCGACGTCCGGGTCGGGCTGCGCGACCTGCACGACGGCCGAGGCTTCTGGTGAGGAGTTTCCGCTGGCCCCCGCCGCCGGACGGCGGCCCCCGCACCTGGGGCCCCGGCCCCGGCGCGCCCCGCACCGGCCGGCCGGCCCTGCCCGAGCCGGAGACCGAGCTGGTCACCACCCCGCACGGCGTACGCCTGGAACGGCTGGTCACCGGCACCGGTGACCCGGTCACCGTGTTCGCTCACGGGCTGGGCAACGGCATCGCCACCACCCGCCCGTTCGGCAGCGGGGTCACCGGCCGGCGGATCTTCTTCCAGTTCCGCGGGCACGGCCGCTCCGACTCGCCGCCCGGCCCGTGGAGCTACCTCGATCTGGCTCGTGACCTGCGGGCCGTCGCCGACCTCGGCGGCGCCACCCGGGCCTTCGGGGCCAGCCTCGGCGCCGGTGCGCTCTGCCGCCTGCTCGTCGAGAGCCCGGACCGCTTCGAGAAGCTGGTCTTCTTCCTGCCGGCCGTGCTGGACACCCCGCGCGGCGAGGTGGCCCGGGCCCGGCTCACCGACCTGCTCGACGCCGTGGCCGACGGCGACGCCTCCGCGCTGGCCGACGTGGTTGCGCTGGAGCTGCCGCCCTCGGTCCGCAACACCCCGGCCGGCTGGGCCTACCTGCGGCAGCGGCTCGACCAACTGCTCCGCGACGGCCTTGCGCCGGGCCTGGCCGGCCTGCCCGAGCAGGCCCCGCTGCGCGACGCCGGGGCGCTCGCCACGGTCACCGCGCCGGCCCTGGTGATCGGCTGCGCGGGCGACGACCTGCACCCGGTGGCCGTCGCCGAGCAGTTGGCCGCCGCGCTGCCCGGGGCCACCCTGCACGTGTACGACCGGCCGGGCGTGCTCTGGACGGAACGCGCCGACCTGAGGGAGCGGATCTCGACGTTCCTCAACGGGTAACGTCGGCGGTCATGGGCGTCACACACCACGGCCGCACGCACCGCCTCGACCTCGCCGACCCCACCCTGCGGGAATGGCGCTGCACGGTGCTCGCGGCCGATCCCGAGCAGGGCATCGTGCTGGACCGGTCGGCCTTCTACCCGGGCGGCGGCGGGCAGCCGCCGGACCACGGGGTGCTGCTCTGGCAGGGGGTGCAGACCCGGATCGTGGGCACCCGCAAGGGCGACGACCTCTGGCTCGTCCCGGCCGAGGGTGACCCGGTGCCGCCGGTCGGCACCGCCGTCGCCGGCGCGGTCGAGGACACCCGGCGGACCATGCTGATGCGTACCCACTCCGGCCTGCACGTGCTCTGCGGCGTGGTGTTCCGCGACTTCGGCGCGCTGGTCACCGGCGGCAACATGGAACCGGGCGAGGCCAGGATGGACTTCAACCTCCCCGAGGTGCCGCCGGACTTCAAGGCCCGGATCGAGGACCTGGTCAACGCCGAGGTGGCCGCGGACCGGTCGGTCGCCGTCCGGGTGCTGCCCCGGGCGGAGGCGCTGGCCCTGCCCGACATCATCCGTACCCAGTCCAACCTGATCCCGCCGGAGGAGCAGGAGGTACGGATCGTCGACATCGTCGGGCTGGACGTGCAGGCCGACGGCGGCACGCATGTCGCCTCCACCGCACAGATCGGCAAGGTCCAGGTGGTCAAGGTGGAGAGCAAGGGCCGCGCCAACCGCCGGGTACGCGTCCGCCTCACCGACTGAGGGTCAGCGCGGCAGGTGGGCCGCCCGGACGTCGAGCAGCCACCGTTCCACGGCCTCCTCGTCCGGGCGCTCCGGCAGCGGGGTGCGGATCCGGGCGAAGTCCTGCTCGGCCGCCGCCACCAGGGCCTCCGCCTCGGCCAGCGCGCCGCCGGCGACCCGCTCGCCGAACGCCCGGAACCACTCCGGGTCGGCGAGCCGGATCTCCAGCACACCGGTCGCGTAGAGCACCCGGCCCTGGTGCAGCAGCCGGGCCAGGTGCCGGGCGTGCTTCGCCGACCGCCGCCGCCCGCCGACCTGCGACGACTCCGGCTCGGCGCGTCTGCCGCCGCGCCGCGACCCGGAGCCGTCGGTGTCTCGCATGGTCAGCTTGCGGAACTGCTGGCTCGCGTAGCCGAGGTAGGCGTCCCGGACCCGGGGCGCGCTGAGGAACGCCGCGCGGATGCCGATCAGCCGCTCGCCGAATTCGGTGCGGGTCTCGTAGCACTCCGCGGGCAGCCACATCAGCTCGGTGGCGGTCGGGTTCCCGCTCAGCGCCAGGCGGGCGTACTTCGCGCACTCGTGCAGGGTCACGTCCGGATCCGTCGTCACCACGGACTCGCGCGGCGGGTGCAGGCCGTGGAAGGCGACCGTGGGCGCGGCGAAGACGCCGATCCGGTCCACGTCCGAGCCCGGGCCGGCCAGCCCGTACGCGACCGAGCCGACGATTCCGGAGAGCAGCAGGTGCATGCCGGCCATGATGGCCGATCCGGATCGCTCGGGAAACCGGACTTCCGCTGTCAGGTGTCGGTGCCATGGTGGTGGCATGACGACACCGCTGACAGGGAAGATCGCGCTCGTCGCCGGCGCGACCCGGGGCGCTGGGCGGCAGATCGCCGTCCAGCTCGGCGCCGCCGGGGCCACCGTCTACGCCACCGGCCGTTCCACCCGCGAACGCCGCTCCGAGATGGGCCGGCCGGAGACCATCGAGGAGACCGCCGAGCTGGTGACCGCGGCCGGCGGCACCGGCATCGCCGTCGCCGTCGACCACCTCGATCCCGAGCAGGTCCGTGGCCTCGTCGCGCGGATCGACGCCGAACAGGGCCGCCTCGACGTGCTGGTCAACGACATCTGGGGCGCCGACCCGCTGATCACCTGGGAGAAGCCGGTCTGGGAGCAGCCCCTCGACGCCGGCTTCCGCACCCTCCGGCTGGCCGTCGACACCCACATCATCACCAGCCACTTCGCCCTGCCGCTGCTGATCCGCAACCCCGGGGGCCTGGTGGTCGAGATCGGCGACGGGACCAAGGAGTACAACGACACCGAATACCGGCTCTCGGTCTTCTACGACCTGGCCAAGGTGTCGGTGAACCGGCTCGCCTTCAGCCAGGCGCACGAACTGGCGCCGCGTGGCGCCACCGCGGTCGCGCTCACCCCGGGCTGGCTGCGCTCGGAGGCCATGCTGGAGCACTTCGGCGTCACCGAGGCGAACTGGCGCGACGGCGCGGCCACCGACCCGCACTTCGTCATGTCGGAGACGCCGGCCTTCGTCGGGCGCGCGGTGGCCGCCCTTGCCGCCGACCCGGACCGGGCCCGCTGGAACGGGCGGTCCGTGGACAGTGGCGGGCTGGCCCAGGTGTACGGCTTCACCGACCTCGACGGCACCCGCCCGCACTGGGCGCGCTACTACGAGGAGGTGGTCCGGCCCGGCAAGCCGGCGAACGACACCGGCTACCGCTGACCGGCTTCCGGCGGGTCCGCGTCGTCGGCGTAGAGCGCGGCCGCGCGGCGGGCCGCCGCGGCGCAGCGGGCCCGCAGCTCGGGCGGGTCGAGCACCTCCACCTCGGGGCCGAGCGCCAGCAGTTGGGAGTACGCCACCTCGACCGACTCGACGGGCAGCCGGAGCACCACCCGACCCTGCCCGTCGGGCCGGCCGGCGGCGGCCACCGCCTCGGCGTAGACGAACGGGGCGTCGGCCAGGTGCCGCAACGCGCGCAGGCCGGCCGGGCTGAGCCGCACGGTCACCTCGGCCCGGAGCATGTCCCGCAGGAATGCCTCGGCCTGCCCGCGCCAGTACGCCCCGAGGTCGAAGCCCTCGTCCCGGACGAAGCCCTCCTCGCCCACCTCGGCGCCGACCACCCGGTCCACCCGGTACGTCCGCCACCCGTCGCCGACCCGCCCGACCAGGTACCAGACGCCGTTCTTCAGCACCAGCCCGTACGGCGCGACCGCGCGGGTCACCTCCCGGTCGCCGCGCCGGTAGCGCAGCTCGACCAGCCGGTCCCGCCAGACCGCCCGGGCCAGCTCGGCCAGCCACGGCGGCGGGGCGGATTCCCGGAACCAGCCCGGCACGTCCAGGTGGAACCGCTGGCCGGCCCGGGCGGGCGCGTCCCGCAGGCTCGGCGGCAGCGCGGCGAGCACCTTCAGCTCGGCGGCGGCCACCGCGTCGGCGAGCCCCATGTCGCCGGCCGGTCCGGGCAGCCCGGCCAGGAAGAGCGCCTCCGCCTCGTCCCGGGTCAGCCCGGTCAGCCGGGTCCGGTAGCCGCCGAGCAGGCGGTAGCCGCCGGTCCGGCCGCGGTCGGCGTACACCGGCACTCCGGCCGCGGAGAGCGCCAGCACGTCGCGGTAGACGGTGCGCTCGGAGACCTCCAGCTCCCGCGCCAGCTCGGCGGCGGTCATCGTCTCCCGCGACTGGAGCAGCAGGATCAGCGAGATCAGCCGGGACGCGCGCACCCGCCCATCTTGCCCCCGGCGCGAAACCGGTACGAGGTGCGGTCGGCCACTAGGCTCTCCGGTCGTGGACGCACCCCGCCTCGCCGCCCCCGTGACCGGCGCCGTCACCCGTTTCCTCGCCGGCGCCGGGCTGCTGCTGCGCGGCCTCGGCCTCTACGTCCGCAGCCCCGGGCTGATGCTGCTCGGGATCGTGCCGGCGCTGATCACCGGCGCGCTGTTCGTGGCCCTGTTCGCCACCCTGCTGTACTTCGTGGACGACCTCGCCGCGCTGGTCACCCCGTTCGCGGACGACTGGCCGGCGACCGGGCGCAGCCTCGTCCGGGTGGCGGCCGGGCTGGCCGTCGTGGGGCTGGCCGGCCTGCTCGGGGTGGTCACCTTCACCGCGGTCACGCTGGCCGTCGGCGACCCGTTCTACGAGAAGATCTCCGAGCGGGTGGAGGACCGCCTCGGCGGTACGCCCGGCGCAGTCGAGGTGCCGTTCTGGGCCTCGCTGCGGCGCAGCATCCTCGACTCGTTGCGCCTGGTGGCCATCTCGGCGCTGGTCGGCGTACCCCTCTTCGTGGCCGGTTTCATCCCGGTGGTCGGGCAGACGGTGGTCCCGGTGGTCGGCGCCCTGGTGGGCGGCTGGTTCCTCGCCCTGGAGCTGGTCGGCGCGCCGTTCTACCGGCGCGGCATGCGACTGCCGGAGCGGCGGTCGTTGCTCAGGGCGGACCGGCCGACCACCCTGGGCTTCGGGGTGGCGGTGTTCGTCTGCTTCCTGATCCCGCTCGGCGCGGTGCTGGTCATGCCGGCCGCCGTCGCGGGCGCCACCCTGCTGGCCCGCCGTTCGCTCGGGCAGTCCGTCGTCGAGGAGGGGTGACATGGAGACCGTCCTGATCGAGGGGGACATCACCGCGCAGCAGGTCGACGCCGTCGTCAACGCGGCCAACTCCTCGCTGCTCGGCGGCGGGGGCGTGGACGGCGCGATCCACCGCAAGGGTGGACCGGCCATCCTGGAGGAGTGCCGGGCACTCCGCGCCTCCCGCTACGGCCGAGGACTGCCCACCGGCCAGGCGGTCGCCACCACCGCCGGCCACCTGCCGGCCCGCTGGGTGGTGCACACCGTCGGTCCGGTCTTCTCCCCGCGCGAGGACCGGTCGGCGCTGCTGCGCGACTGCTACGCCAACAGCCTCCGGGTCGCCGACGACCTGGGAGCCCTGAGCGTCGCCTTCCCGTTGATCTCCGCCGGCATCTACGGCTGGCCGGTCGAGGACGCGGTGGCGCAGGCGCTGGCCGTGCTGCACGCGGCCACCCCGGTGAACGTCACCGAGGCCCGGCTGGTGCTCTTCGGCGCGGACACCTACGCGACCGCCGTCCGGGTCGCCGCCGGGGGCTGAGCCGAGCCCGCCCCGGGGCGGGCCCGACGTGGAACGCGGGTTCACCAGGTGATGCGCAGGTTCATCGCTGCCTCCCTTCGGTTCGGTGACACGCTACGGGGCAAAATTCCTGTGCTCAACCTAAATTTAGGGCGAGCATATGTATGCTCTTGGGGTGAGCGAGAGCCTGCGCGACCGCAAGAAGCGGCTGACCCGGCAGGCGATCTCCGACGTGGCGACCCGCCTGTTCCTGGCCCGCGGCTACGAGCAGGTCACCATCGCCGAGATCGCCGAGGCGGCGGGGGTCGCGAAGATGACCGTGACGAACTACTTCCCGCGCAAGGAGGACCTGGCCCTCGACGTCGCCGACGACTTCGTTGCCCTGCTGGCGGCGGCCGTCGCCGACCGGCCCGCCGGGGAGCGGGTGCTGGCTGCGCTCCAGCGGCGGTACGCCGAAGCGGTGGCCCGGCGGGACGCCCTGGTCGGTTTCGCGGGGGAGCCGTTCGTCCGGCTGATCCAGGACAGCCCGGCGCTCTCCGCCCGCCTGCGCGAGCTGCACGAGCTGCGCGAACGAGCCCTTGCCGCCCGGCTCGCCGACGAACGCGGAACCGGTGCGGAGGACCTGCCCGTGCGGGTGCTGGCCGCGCAACTCGCCGGGGCCTACCGGGTGCTGTTCGACGAGGCGTTCCGGCTGATCCGGGCCGGGCACGGCGAGGACGAGGTGCAAGCGGCCCTGGCCGAGGCCGGATCCCGCACATTCGCGCAGCTGGCCGCCGGCCTCGACCGGAGCTGACGAGAGGAGCACATGTCCACCCCGTTGCGGCTGATGGCCGTCCACGCCCACCCCGACGACGAATCCAGCAAGGGCGCTGCCACCCTGGCCCGGTACGCCGCCGAGGGGGTGGACGTGCTGGTGGTGACCTGCACCGGCGGAGAGCGCGGCGACATCCTCAACCCGGCTGTGGACCGCCCGGAGGTCCGCGCCGACCTGGCCCGGGTTCGCGCCTCGGAGATGGCCGCCGCCGCGGCCGTGCTCGGCGTGCGGCAGCGGTTCCTGGGCTTCGTCGACTCCGGACTGCCCGCCGACGGGGCCGAGTTACCCGCCGACGCGTTCGCCCGGCTCCCGCTCGCCGTGGCGGCGGCCCCCCTGGTGGCGCTGGTCCGCGAGTTCCGGCCCCAGGTGATCGTCAGCTATGACCCCAGCGGCGGCTACCCGCACCCCGACCACCTGCTGACCCATCGGGTGACCCGGCACGCCTTCGACGCCGCCGCCGACCCCGTCGCGTATCGGGGAAGCGGCCCGGCCTGGGCGGCGGCGAAGCTCTACTACCTGGTCTCGTTCAGTCGGTCCTGGTTCCGGGCCCTGCACGACGCCACTCGCGCCGCCGGGCTGCCCTCGGCCATGGCGGAGGTGCTGCGGGAGCTGCCCGAGGACCTGCCCGAGCCCCGGGTGACGACCCGGGTGGAGTGCGCCCGGTACTTCGCCACCCGCGACCGGGCGCTGCGGGCGCACACCACCCAGGTGGACCCGGCCCACCCGTTCTTCGCCCACTCCCGCGAGATCGAGCGGATGGCCTGGCCCACCGAGGACTACGAGCTGGCCAAGGCCCGGGTGCCGGTCTCGCTGCCGGAGGACGACCTCTTCGCCGGCCTCAGGTGAGGTCGCGCAGGCAGGACCACTGGGCGGCCACCGGCCGGTAGCCGAGCCGGGCGTTGATCGCCAGCATCGGCGCGTTCGCCTCGTCGTTCGAGGTGTACGCGGTGCGTACCCCGGAGGTCGCGGCCCGGTGCAGTGCGGCCTGCTTCGCCAGCCGGGCCAGGCCGCGCCCGCGGTGTCCGGGGACCGTGCCGGTGAAGTCCGACCACATCCGGTCGCCGTCCCGCTTGACCAGGCTGATGGCGACCAGCGTGCCGTCCACCTCGGCCACCGTGCTGGCGTCCCGATCCAGGCCCACGTTCTCCCAGACCTCGTGGTGCCAGATGTCGTAGCCCAGCGCGTCCGTCGGGACGTCGCCCGGCTCGTCCATCGACGACTCGGCGTCCACCCGGTGGATCCGGCGCGGGTCCACCTCGGTGGCCGTGAGAAGCCGCACGCCGCGCGGCGGCTCGGGCATCGGCGGGGCGGGCCGGAGGTCGAGCGCGGAGTAGCGCAGCTCGCGACTGGGTGTGAAACCGTGCCGCCGGGCGAACGGCAGGGAGTCGGGCTGGGACCAGGTGAGCAGCCGTTTCGCACCGATCAGGCGCAGGTGGCCGAGCGCGGCGTCCAGGAGGGCCGTGCCGAGTCCCCGGAGCCGGTGCGCCGGGTGGACGTGCAGGGTCGAGATCTCCCCGACGTTCGCCGCCGACGTGTGGCTGTTCCGGTACGCCGACACCCAGCCGACCACCTGCCCGTCCACCTCGGCCACCCAGGCCGCCCAGTCCTCGGCGGGCGGCGGCTCGGCGATCATGCGGCGGGTCGACTCGACGCCCCGCACCAGGTACGGGTGGACGACGGTGCGCAGCGCCACGACACCGGGCGCGTCCTCGGGGCGGGCACGTCTGATCAGGTCCTCGGTCATCCGGCCGACCCTAGGGCCGTCGCCCCTCCACCCGCGACGGGTTTATCGGGGCGGGTCGGCTCAGCCCATCTCCGCCCGGACCGCGGCGACCGCCTCGACCTCGACGAGCTGGTCCGGGTAGCCGAGCACGGCCACCCCGAGCAGCGTGCTGGGTGGATCGTGGTCGCCGAACGCGTCCCGGACGACCTGCCAGACGGACACCAGGTCGGTGCGGTCGCCGCTGGCCACGTAGACGGTGGTCTTGACGACATCGCCGAGCCGGGCGCCGGCGGCGACCAGTGCGGTCTCCAGGTTGGCCATCACCTGCCGGGCCTGGGCGGCGGGGTCGCCCGGCGCGACCGTCCGCCCCTCGGCGTCCAGCGGGCAGGCCCCGGCCGTGAAGATCAACCGCGCGGGCTGCGCGACCTCGGCCGCGTAGGCGTACTCGGCGACGTCGGAGAGCTGGGGCGCGCGGATCAGGCGCACGATGCCGGTCACCGGGCGACCGTAGCGCCGGTCGCCCCGGCCCGCGACGCAATACGCGGCCGCTCGCGGTCGGAAACTCTGGAGGTGAGCAGCTGCGATACCTTGCCGACCACGGAGTTCTGGAGGGGAGGCGCTGATGGAACCGCCCGAGCGGCCCGACATCAGACTCACCTTGTCCAGGGAGCAGGCCCTGGTGCTGTCCGACTGGCTGGACCGGCGGATGTCGGAGAAGGACTTCGCCGCCCTGGTCGACGACCGCGCGGTCTGGTCGCCGCTGCTCAAGCTGGCCGGCAGCCTGGAGACGCAATTGGCGGAGATCTTCGCCGCCAACTACAGCCAGCTGCTGGACGATGCGCGGCAGCGACTGCTGCCGGCCCTGGGTGAGTTCGGGCTGCCGGAAGGCGACGACTCGGCGGACTGATGTCTTGCGCTGGTGTTCCACACGTATGACGGAAGAGCGGATCAGGCGGATTCGCGGACCACCAGCTCGGTGGGGAGCATCAGGGCCTGCTCGACCTGCTCGCCCGCCGCGATCCGGAGCAGCTGCCGGGTCATCGCCCGTCCCAGCTCCACTATCGGCTGCTTCACGGTGGTCAGCGGCGGCTCGGTGTACGCGGCCGTCTCGATGTCGTCGAACCCGATCACCGCGACGTCGTCCGGCACCCGCCGGCCGGCCTCCCGCAGGGTGCGCAGCGCGGCGTGTGCCATCAGGTCGGACGCCGCGAACACCGCGTCCAGCTCCGGGTCGGCGGCGAGCAGTTGTCGCATGGCCGCGCTGCCCGACTCCCGGGTGAAGTCGCCGTACGCGACCAGCTCCGGCAGGCCGGCCGCGGCGACCGTCTCCCGGTAGCCGATCAGCCGTTCGATGCCGGCGACCATGTCCTGCGGCCCGGCGATGGTGGCGATCCGCCGCCGACCGTTCCCGATCAGGTGCCGGACCGCCTCGGCCACTCCGCCGACGTGGTCCACGTCGACGTACGGCACCTCGGCGCCGTCGAGGGGGCGGCCGCTGCACACCACCGGGATGCCGAGCCGGGCCAGCCGGCCCGGGAGCGGGTCCTCGCCGTGTAGCGAGGCGAAGAGCACCCCGTCGACGTGCCGCCCGGTGGTGTACCGCTCGACCCGTTCGTGGCCCGCCGGCGAGCCGGCCAGCATGAGCACGAGTTGCTTGTCGGCGGCCTCCAGCTCCTGAGCCGCGCCGCGGATGATCCCCGGAAAGACCTGGTCGTCGGAGAAGACCCGGGTGGCCGCCTCGGGAAGGACCAGCGCCACCGAGTCGGTGCGCTGGGTGACCAGGCTGCGGGCGGCGAGGTTCGGGACGTACCCCAGTTCCTCGACCGCCCGGCGGACCGCCTGCTGGATCGACGCGGCGACCGTGGTGGAGCCGTTGACCACCCGGGAGACCGTGGCCCGGGACACCCCTGCCCGCTTGGCCACCGCCTCCAGGGTCGGTCGCTGTGCCGTCGTCATCCCCGTCACCACCACCTCGTCACAGCCCGTTCCGGGAGATCACCCCCTGGTGCCAACGGGCATTTTCCTTCGGTGTGCGCCGCTGGGTCAGGTAGTCGACGTGGACGATCCCGAACCGCTTCCGGTAGCCCTCGGCCCATTCGAAGTTGTCCAGCAACGACCATACGAGATAACCGCGCAGGTCGACGCCGCGGGCGACGGCCTGCAGCGCGGTCACGCCTTGACCGCGCCTTCCATGATCCCGCCGATGATCTGGCGGCCGAACACCACGAACACCAGCAGCAGGGGCAGGGTGGCGATGGCCGTTCCGGTGAACACCTGCGACATGTCCTGGTAGTAGCCGTCGGACAGGGCCCGCAGCGACAGCTGCACGGTCGGGTTCTCCGGATCGTTGAGCACCGCGTACGGCCAGAGGAAGTCGTTCCAGGTGGTCATGAAGGTGAGCAGGCCGAGCACCGCGGCGGCCGGCCGCAGCGCCGGGAGCACCACGTTCCAGTAGATCCGCGCGGTGTTGCAGCCGTCCATCCGCGCCGCCTCGATCAGCTCGGTGCTGACCGCCTGGCCGGCGTACTGGCGCATCATGAACACGCCGAAGCCGGTGACCAGCGCCGGCACGATGACCGCCGGCAACCGGTCGTTCCAGTTCAGCTTGGTCATCAGCAGGTAGAGCGGGATCACGCCGAGCTGGGCGGGCACCATCATCGTGGCCACGATGACCAGCAGCAGCGCGTTGCGCCCGCGGAAGCGCAGCTTGGCGAAGGCGAACCCGGCCAGGGTGGAGAAGAAGACCACGGAGACGGTGACCGTGCCGGCCACGATCGCCGAGTTGATCAGGCCGGTGAGGAAGTACGCGTCGGTGTTGGCGAAGAGCCGGGCGATGTTGGCGCCGAGGTTGCCGCCCGGGGTGACCGGGGGCGGGACCTGGCCCATGGCGTCGCTGGTCCGGCTGGCCACCACGAACATCCAGTAGATCGGGAAGATCGACATCAGCGCCGTGAGGGTGAGCGCCAGGTAGGTGAGCCGGCCGGCCGACCAGAGGCGGGTCATCGGGGGTCCTCCTTGCGCGCGCCGCCGCCGAGCCGGCGAAGGAGCAGGACGTTGACGGCCGCGACCACCGCGATGAGCGCGAAGAGCAGCCAGGCGATCGCCGAGCCGTAGCCGAAGTTGTAGTGCGGCGCGAAGGCGTTCTCGAACATGTACATGGTCACCGTCTGCGACTCGCGCAGCGGCCCGCCGCGGATCGCGTTGGTGCCCGAGTTGAACAGCCGGGGCTCGGTGAAGAGCTGGAGCCCGCCGATGGTGGAGATGATGACCGCGAAGATGATCGTCGGCTTGAGCAGCGGCACGGTGATCGACCAGAACTGCCGGGCCCGGCCGGCCCCGTCGATCGCCGCGGACTCGTAGAGGTCGCGCGGGATGGCCTGCATGGCGGCCAGGAAGATCAGCGCGTTGTAGCCGGTCCACCGCCAGTCGACCATGGTGGAGATGGCCACCCAGGAGGCGAGCCGGTTGGCCTTCCAGTCGATCGCGTCGACGCCGACGTGGTCGAGCAGCCAGTTGATCATGCCGAAGTCGCGGCCGAAGAGCACCGCGAAGACGATCGCCACCGCGGCGGTGGAGGTGACGTTCGGGATCAGCACCGCCATCCGCCAGGTGGTCCGGGCCCGGAGCTGCCGGTTGAGCAGGTTGGCCAGCCAGAGCGCGAGCAGCAGTTGCGGGACCGTGGAGATGACGAAGATGCCGAGGGTGTTGACCACCGAGTGCCAGAAGTCGGGGTCGCCCAGCAGTTGGCTGTAGTTGTCGAGCCCGACGAACGGGTGCTCGGCGCCGAGCAGGTCCCAGTCGTGCAGCGAGACCCAGAAGGTGTAGGCCAGCGGGTAGATCCCGAAGACCCCGAAGAGCAGGAAGAACGGGGCGATGTAGAGGTAGGGCGAGTATCTCGTGTCGAACCGGCTGAGCCGGACGCCCCGGGAGGGGCGGGCGGCGCCGGGTGCCGGTAGGACCGGCGGGCGGGCGTCGAGCTGGACTGCCATGGCCCGGGACTCCTTTCCGTCGTGCGGGCGGCACCCGTCGCCGGGGCCGCCCGCACGCCTGGCTCGGGTTACTTGGCGGCGGCCTTCCCGGCGTTGGAGACCGCGTCGGTCCAGCCCTGCTCCGGGCTGCGCTTGCCCAGTTCCACGGTGCGCACGGCGTTCTCCACCTCGGTGCGGACGGCCTGGTTCTTCGGGCCCATGTAGACCGGCTTCAGGCTGGTGGCGCCCGCGGCGAAGATCCTGCCGACCGGGGCCGTCGAGAAGTACGCGTTGGTCGACTCGACGATCGCCGGGTCCGCCAGCGCCTGCGGGGAGGAGGGCAGCGGGCCCTTGGCCTTGAACGCGCCGATCTGCCCCTTGGCGCTGGTCAGGAACTTCGCCAGCTCGATGGCCTCGGCCTGGTGCCTGCCCTGCTTCGGCACCGCGAGGAAGGAGCCGCCCCAGTTGCCGCCGTTGCCGGGGACCTGGGCGATGTCCCACTTGCCCTTGGCGCCCGGGCCGGCGTTGCCCTCGATGACCCCGGTCATCCAGGCCGGGCAGGCGATGGTCGCGAACTTCGACTGCTTGAACGCGGAGACCCACTCCTCCGACCACGACCCGTACCGGCCCGACAGGCCGGAGTCGATGATGTCCATCGTGGTGTCGTACGCCTGCCGGACCGCGGGGTTGCTGTCGACGACCAGGTTGTTGCCGGTGTCGTAGTAGCTGTAGCCGGTGGTGTTGCCGGCGGTCTGGAGCAGGATGGTGTTGAACGTGTTCGTGGCGGCGTCGAGGAACGCGGCGCCGGTGTTCTTCGCCTTGAACTGCTCGCCGACCCTGATGTAGTCGGCCCAGGTGGGCCAGAGCTTCGAGACCGCCTCCCGCTCGGTGGGCAGGCCGGCCTTGGCGAACAGGTCCTTGCGGTAGCACATGGCCATGCCGCCGACGTCGGTGCCGAGGCCGATGAGCTGCTTGCCGTCGGCGGTGAGCCCCTGGTTCCACTTCCAGTCCAGGAAGTTGCCCTTCAGGTCGGCGGCGCCGTGGTCGAGCAGGTTGACGAAGTTCTGCGGGTTGGCCTTGTACTCGACCAGCAGGCCCTCCTCGATGGCGACGATGTCGCCCGCGCCCTTGCCCGCGGCGAGCCACTGGGTGAGCTTCGGCGAGTACTCGTCCAGGTTGCTGCCGGTGCCCCGCTCGACGATCTTCACGTCGGGGTGGCCGGCCATGTACTCCTTGTAGAGCTCCTCGTAGCCGAACTGGCCGAAGACGTCGACGGTGAGCGTGACCGGGCCACCGGCGGCGGCCTCGTCGTCACCGCCCCCGCAGGCGGTGGCGCCCAGCAGCGCGGTGGTGGCGACCAGGGCCACCGCGGCCAGGCGGCGGCGCGTGAAGGTGACCATCTCTTATCTGACCCCTCTAGGCGTATCGGGTGGTGGCGGGCGGTTCCGGAACTGAGAGAGCGCTCTCACGACAGGGTGGTGGCTGCCCCGGAACCTGTCAAGAGAGCGCTCTCAGAGCGCCCGGAAAAAGGCGGAGAGTGGCGCCCGGGTAGGAAACGCCGCTCTCCGCCCGATGTCGCGGGAAGCCTCCTGGCGGGTCAGCCCACCCGCAGCCCGCCGAGCAGGCGGCGGTCGCCCGCCACCCCGAGGGCGTCGAAGCTGATCCGGCCCATCACCGCCAGCAGCAGGTCGCTGGCGGTCCCGGTCACCTGCACCCGGGCGTGGTGGTCGTCGTGGTCGAGGATCGTCGCGGTGTCGAGCAGGGCCATCCCCTCGCCGCGTAGCCGCAGGTACCAGTCCTGGGCGGCGTCGGTGGCGGTCAGCTGGACCACCCCGTGCCACTGGCCGGGCTGGATCCGCCGACCCGCCGGCAGCCAGGTGTCCAGCACCTCGCTCACCCCGTCGGCCGCGAGCTTGGCCTCGATCGGCCCACCCGCGCCGATGGCGAGCTGGGCGTCCCAGCGGTGCACCGCGGTCTCGTGCGCCATCCGGCGCGGCCAGAAGGCCGCCTTCTTCGGCTGCGGGGCGAAGTTCCAGGCGGGAGCCTCCGGGTCCAGCGCCTCGAAGAGCGTGAGCAGCCGCTCGTACTCCTGGCCGTACCACTGGGCCGGGGTCAGGCCGGCCGGCGGCTCGGGGTCGTGCCGCTCGGGGCGGCTGGTCGTCCCGGCGGTCACCACCGTGCGCGCCCAGACGTAGACCCGGGTGAGGTGGTGGGCGAGGTGCGAGACCGTCCAGCCGGGACAGGACAGCACCGGTGTCTCGGGGGGTGCCTCCGCGACGGCGGCGGCGAAGGCGGGGCCCTCCATCCGCAACGCGCCGATCCAGAAGTCCTTCGTGCCGTGCAGTCTGCTCATCGCCATCCTCCCGGGGGTGACCGGGCCACCAGTGGGTGCCGCGGCTACCCCTCAGCCTAGGGTGAGAGGCGTGTCAGACGTCTACGCCGAACCGACGACCGGAGCAGACCCCACCGACCCGGCCACCCTGGCGCGCTACACCACGCTGCGCCTGGGCGGCCCCGCCGGACGGCTGGAGATCGCCACCAGCGCCGACGACATCGTCCGCGAGGTGCAGGAGGCGGAGGCGCGCGAGCAGGCCGTCCTCCTGCTCGCCGGCGGCAGCAACGTGGTGATCGGCGACCAGGGCTTCCCCGGCACCGTCGTGCTGATCCGCTCCCGGGGCTTCCGGGTCGTCGCCGAGGACGCCGACACCGTCACCGTACGGGTCGAGGCCGGCGAGCCCTGGGACGACCTCGTCGGCGCCACCGTCGAGCGTGGCTGGTCGGGGCTGGAGTGCCTCTCCGGCATCCCCGGCTCGGCCGGCGCCACCCCGATCCAGAACGTCGGCGCGTACGGCCAGGAGGTGGCCGAGACGATCACCGCGGTCGAGGCGTACGACCGGACCCACCGCACCGTGGTCCGGATCGCGGCGGCCGACTGCGGGTTCGCCTACCGGGGCAGCATCTTCAAGTACAGCGACCGCTGGGTCGTGCTGTCGGTCGACTTCCGGCTCACCCGCTCGCCGCTCTCCGGTCCGGTGCGCTACGCCGAACTGGCCCGGGCGCTCGGTGTCGAGGTGGGCGACCGGGTGCCGCTGGCCGACGCCCGGGCCACCGTGCGGCGGCTGCGCGCCGGCAAGGGCATGGTGCTCGACCCGCAGGACCCGGACACCTGGTCGGTGGGCTCGTTCTTCACCAACCCGGTGCTGGAGCGGGAGGCGTACGAGCTGCTCCGGGAGCGCGCCGCCGACCTGGGCGAGCCGCCGTCCTGGCCGTGCCCGGGAGACACGGTAAAGGTGAGCGCCGCCTGGCTGATCGACAAGGCCGGCTTCGGCAAGGGGCACACCGGCCCCGAGGGCGTCGCCATCTCCACCAAGCACACCCTGGCCCTGACCAACCGCACCGGCACCGCGAGCACGGCCGCCCTGGTCGCCCTGGCCCGCGACATCCGCGACGGGGTCCACGCCCGCTTCGGGGTGACCCTCCACCCCGAACCCGTCCTCATCAACTGCACAATCTGACCCCCGGGTCCCACCCTCACCCACGCCCCTCAACCCGGTGATCATGAGGTTAGCGGCGACAAATCGGACAGAAGTTGGCGTTAACTTCATGATCAACGGGGATGGCGCGGGCCGGGCGGCGGCGGGGCGGGCGGCGGCCGGGCGGGCTGGGTCAGGTGGGGGCGACTGTGGGCCAGGGGACAGTGAGTTCGCCGAGGCGCCAGCGGCGGGGGCGGTCCAGGACGGGCCAGCCGGCCTCCTTCACCGCGGCGACCGCGCGGGTCCAGCGGTCGCGGGGGCCGAAGGGGGCGTAGCCGGCGGTGGACCGCCAGGCGCTCTGCAGGGCCTCGATCAGGTCGTGGATCGGCTCGCCGGGGACGTTGCGGTGGATGAGCGCCTTGGGCAGCCGCTCGGCCAGCTCGGCCGGGCTGGCCAGGGTGGTGAGCTTCGCGGCCAGGGTCAGCGTGCGCGGGCCGGTGGCGTCGAGCAGCACCCAGCCGCCGAGCCGCCCCAGCTCGTCGCAGGTCCCCTCGACCAGCAGGCCGCCCGGGGCGAGCCGCCCGGTGACCGTACGCCAGGCGTCGGCCACCTCGCCCTCGTCGTACTGCCGCAGCACGTTGAACGCGCGGACCAGGGCGGGGCGGAGCCCGGCCAGTTCGAAGCCGCCCCGGGCGAAGGTGAGCCCGGGCGGGTCGGCGGCCGGCTGGGCGGCGGCCACGCGTACCGGATCGATCTCCAGCCCGACCACCCGGACGTCGGCGCGGACCGCGGCCGCGAGCCGGGCCCGCAGCTCGACGGCGGTGACCGGGGTGGCGCCGTAGCCCAGGTCGACCACGAGGGGGTCGGCGGCGGCGCGCAGCGCGTCGCCGCAGGTCGCGACGATCCAGTTGTCCACCCGCCGGAGCCGGTTCGGATTCGTCGTGCCCCGGGTGACCACCCCGAGCGGCCGGACCATCAGGCGGTCCGGTGCACCTTGTGCTGGGCGGCCTGGGCCAGCGGGCGGACCACGAGCTGGTCGATGTTGACGTGGTGCGGGCGGGTGGCGCACCAGGCGACGCAGT
Organism: Micromonospora sp. Utrum1; assembly: GCF_057197805.1. Lineage (NCBI taxonomy): Bacteria > Bacillati > Actinomycetota > Actinomycetes > Micromonosporales > Micromonosporaceae > Micromonospora > Micromonospora sp. Utrum1. The sequence continues at coordinate 7,072,768 of NZ_CM170071.1, read as the reverse complement.
CGGCCACATCCTCGGCGACCAGCGGCTCGGCCACCCCGGCATAGACGGCGGCGGCCCGGTCGGCGTCGCCGCCGAACCGGACGAGGCCGAACTCCTCGGTCTTCACCATGCCGGGGTCGATCTCGATGACCCGGACCGGCCGGCCGCACAACTCCAGCCGGAGCGTGCCGGCGATCGCGGTCTGCGCGTGCTTGGCCGCCGCGTAGCCGCCACCGCCCTCGTAGACGACGTGCCCGGCGGTGGAGCTGACGATCACCACGGTGCCGGCGCCGGAGGACTCCAGCGCGGGCAGCAGCGCCTTGGTGACCCGGAGCGTGCCGAGCACGTTGACGTCGTACATCCACTGCCAGTCGCTGACGTCGGCGGACTCCACCGGGTCCAGCCCGCGCGCCCCGCCGGCGTTGTTCACCAGCAGGGTGACCGGGCCGGGAGCGGCGGCGGCCGCGGCGGCCAGGCCGGCGACCGACTCCTCCGAGGTCACGTCGCACTCCACCGCGGTGGCCGCGCCGCCGGCCGCCTCGATCTCGGCGACCAGGCCGGCCAGCCGGTCGGTACGCCGCGCGGCGGCGAGCACGTGGAAACCCTCGGCGGCCAGCCGGCGGGCGGTGGCCGCGCCGATCCCGCTGGACGCCCCGGTGATGATGGCGACTGAGGTCATCCGGTCATTCTCACCCGGCGCCCCGCTCCACGCGGTGATGAGGTCCGTCACGCCCGGGACCCGCCGGGGCGCATTTCCGAACCCCGATGGGGAAGATGACATCCGGCGCGGAGGTTGACCGAGATGCGCCGGTCGTGCGGGACGGCATCAACCGTGACAGAGGGAGCGGACGTGGCGGATTTGCACACCGGTGTCGGTCGTCAGCGAGGTGCCCTGCCGTGGCCGAGGCCGCGCCGGATCGCCACCCTCTCCGTGCACACCTCGCCGCTGCACCAGCCCGGCACGGGCGACGCCGGCGGCATGAACGTCTACATCCTGGAGGTCGCCCGGCGGCTGGCCGAGGCCGACGTCGAGGTGGAGATCTTCACCCGGGCCACCTCCGGCGACCTGCCGCCGGTGGTCGAGATGGCGCCCGGGGTGAGCGTCCGGCACGTGACGGCGGGCCCGCTCGAAGGGCTGACCAAGGAGGAGCTGCCCGGCCAGCTCTGCGCGTTCACCGCCGGGGTGCTCCGCGCCGAGGCGGCCCGCCCGCCGGGTCACTACGACCTGATCCACTCGCACTACTGGCTCTCCGGGCAGGTGGGCTGGCTGGCCAAGGAGCGCTGGGGCGTCCCGCTGGTGCACACCGCGCACACCCTGGCGAAGGTCAAGAACGCTCAGCTCGCCGCCGGAGACCGGCCCGAGCCCAAGGCGCGCGTGATCGGCGAGGAGCAGGTGGTCGCCGAGGCCGACCGGCTGGTCGCCAACACCCGGGTCGAGGCGCACGACCTGATCGGCCGGTACGACGCCGAGCCCGCCCGGGTGGCCGTGGTGGAGCCCGGCGTGGACCTGGACCGGTTCCGCCCCGCCCCCGGTGACCGGGACGCGGCTGTCCTGGCGGCCCGCCGCCGCCTCGGCCTGCCGACCAGCGGCTACGTGGTGGCCTTCGTCGGCCGGATCCAGCCGCTCAAGGCCCCGGACGTGCTGGTCCGGGCTGTCGCGGCGTTGCGCGAGCGGGAGCCCGCGCTGGCCGACGAGGTGACCGTGGTGATCTGTGGCGGCCCGAGTGGCAGCGGGCTGGACCGTCCCACCGCCCTGATCGAGCTGGCCGCCTCGCTGGGGGTCGCCGACCGGGTGCGGTTCCTCCCGCCGCAGACCGGCGACAACCTGCCCGCCCTCTACCGCGCGGCCGACCTCGTCGCGGTGCCCTCGTACAACGAGTCGTTCGGGCTGGTCGCGCTGGAGGCCCAGGCCTGCGGCACGCCGGTGCTGGCGGCCGCCGTGGGCGGGCTGGTCACCGCGGTCCGGGACGGCGTCAGCGGGGTGCTCATCGACGGCCACGACCCGGTCGACTGGGCCCGGGCGCTGGCCCGCCTGCTGCCCGAGCGGCTGCGCCGGGCCACCCTGGCCCGGGGCGCCGAACGGCACGCCCTCGCCTTCTCCTGGAACCGCACCGTCTCCGGCCTGCTCACCGTCTACGGCGAGGCGATGGCCGAGCACCGGGCCCGGCTGGCCGGCCGGCTCGGCGACCCCGCGCTCACCTGCTCCTGGTGAGCGGCGGCCTTCGGGGGCCGGCCGTAGAGTGGGTGCGATGAGCCGCAGGAGTGAGGTCGCCGCGCTGATCGAGGCCGTCTGCGCCGACCGCGAGCTGGAGTGGGAATCCACCGGCGAGACATCGTACGCGGTCACCCTGCCGGGGACCCACAAGCTCAAGACGATCTGCAACCTGATCGTCGGCGAGCACGCGCTGCGGGTCGAGGCGTTCGTGATGCGCCAGCCCGACGAGCGCCGCGAGGAACTCTGGGCCTGGCTGCTCCAGCGCAACGCCCGGATGTACGGCGTCTCCTTCTCCATCGACGCGGTCGGCGACGTCTACCTGACCGGTCGGGTCAACCTGGCCGGGGTCGACGCCGACGAACTGGACCGCCTGCTCGGGTCCGTGCTGACCTACGCCGACGAGTCCTTCGACAGCATGCTGGAGATCGGCTTCGGCACCGCCATCCGCCGGGAGTGGGAGTGGCGGGTCAAGCGGGGCGAGTCGACGGCCAATCTGGCGGCGTTCGCTCACCTCTTCGAACCCTCGACCTCGGCCGGCCCGGCCGCCGGAGGTTCGGCGCCGTCCTGACGGGTATGCCGCACCGCGCGGTGCGGCATTTGGGACCCACCGCGGGCCGAGGACGGACTGTCGAGGAGCGTGTCCCATGGCTCAGCGCAACAGCTCAAGTCGCGGCACGACTGCGACCAAACGCCAGCCGGGCAATCAGACGGCGAACACCCCGGGGATCTCCGAATCCGAGATCTCCCGGATGAAGGTCGACGACATTCGAGGTCAGCTGCGCCGGCGCGGGATCTCCGGTACCTCCGCCATGCGCAAGCCGGACCTGGTGAAGACCCTGGTCCGGTCGCTGCGCTCGGAGGGTCGCGGCGGCGCGGCGCGGAAGAGCACCGGCCCGGCCGGCCGGGCGCCGGCGACGAAGCGGACGACCGCGGCGAAGAAGACCACCGCGGCGAAGAAGACGACGGCGGCACGCAAGACCGCGCCGTCCCGGGCCAAGGCCGCGCCGGCGGCGAAGGCCACGGGCGCCCGCGCCAAGGCGGCGCCGGCGAAGAAGGCGGCGGGTACTCGGGCCAAGGCGGCGCCCGCGAAGAAGACGGTGGGTGCCCGGGCCAAGGCCGCGCCGGCGAAGAAGACGGTGGGGGCCCGGGCCAAGGCGGCGCCGGCGAAGAAGGCGGCGGGTACTCGGGCCAAGGCGGCGCCCGCGAAGAAGACGGCGGGTGCCTGGGCCAAGGCCGCGCCCGCGAAGAAGGCGGCCGGCGGCCGGGCCAAGGCCGCGCCGGCGAAGAAGGCCGTGGGCGGCGCGGGGCCGTCCCGGGGCGGGGGTACGGCGGCGACGGCCACGTCGGTCCGGAGCGGCCGGTCGGCCTCCCGGTCGGTTAGTTCGTCCCAGCAGATCACGTCGCTAGACGATCGTCCGGAGCGTCCCGGGCGGAGCCTGGTGACGACCAACCACGAGGTCATCCAGCGGTGGGCCCGGGCCCGCAACGCAAAGCCGGCCACCATCGCCGGAACCGAGCGGGACGACCGTCCCGGGGTGCTGACGTTCAACATCCCCGGATACCGGGAGAGCAGCCGGATCCGCGAGGTGAGCTGGGACGACTGGTTCCGGACGTTCGACCTGCGGGGGCTAAACCTGATCTACCAGGAGCAGATGCGGGACGGCCGGCAGAGCAACTTCTTCCGGACTGAGAACCCGAATCGCGAGGACGCCTGAGGTTTAGGGGAATGGCCGGCGGGAACCCGCTGTTGGCCAACGAAGAGACCGGAGCAGGGACAGCCGGATTTCCGACACGGACGCTGTGACGGGCAAGACAGCGATCTGGGTTGAATCCGGAATCCGGGCGAACTAACTTTATTGCACCGCGCCACGCTTGGAATCGTTCGGGGGAGCGGCGGATCGATCAGATCCGCGCAAGCGAGGCGCGAGGGATCGGGTGGATCACACCGTTGGGGGACGGTGCCACCCGTGGAACCGGCGGCGCGAGCGGGCGACGCTTACGGGGGTGAGGGTCGCCCGCCGCCGCCGGGTCGTACGGTGCGAGCGCCCATCACGACGGGGGTCGTGGTGGGCGCTCGACGCCGTTCCGGGGACGTTCAGCGCCCCGCCGAGACCGTCTGCGCCCGCTCCGCGGCGACCCGCAGCGCAACGACCCGGCGTTCCCGCGCCGGCCCGGCCAGCAGGTGACCGGCCGCCGCGACCAGGCCCAGGGCCCCCACTACCAGCCAGTGCCGTTCGCCGAGATGCTGGAGGCTGAGCCCGCCCAGCGCCGGCGCCACGAAGGACGCGGCCGGGAAGGTCAGGTAGAACACCGACTGGTAGCGGGCGCGCAGCTCGGGCGGGGCGAGGTCGGCGTTGATCTGCGCGTTCGGCGGCGCGGCGAGCATCTGCCCGACCGTCCACACCACGGCCGCGCCCAGGTAGAGCGGCAGGCCGTCGGCGACGGTCAGCGCTCCGAAGCCGAGCGCCATCAGCCCGGTGGAGACCGCCAGCACGGTCGACTTCCGGTAGGGCTCGATGAGCCGGGGCACGAAGAGCTGCCCGGCCACGATCAGCGCGCCGCCGAGCGCCACCACCAGCCCGTACGCCGAGGGGCGGAGCCCGTCCGCCCGCATCGCCAGCGGCATGATCGTCGAGGTCTGCATGGTGAGCACGGCCAGCAGGAAGGTCAGCCCGACGAAGGTCAGGAAGGTGCGGTCGGTCAGCGCGGTGTGCAGCCCGGGCCGTCGGCCCGCCACCGCGCGTGGGGTGACCGCCGGGCGGCGGGTGAGGGTCTCCGGCACCTTCAGCGCGATGACCACGGCCGCCGCCAGGGTGGCTGCCGCGTCGACCAGGAACAGCGCCAGGAAGCTCGCCTCGGCGAGCACCCCGGCCAGCAGCGAGGCCACCGCCATGCCCAGGTTGAACGCCCAGAACTGGAGGTTGAACGCGCGGGAGCGGCGGGCCTCCGGCACCACGTCCACGATGGCGGCGACGAACGCCGGGCTGGGCATCGAGTGCACCAGCCCGACCAGCGCGGCCAGCACGGCGATCACCGCCAGCTGCCGACTGAACGCCAGCGCCACCATGAGCCCGGCCGCGCCCAGGTGGGCGGCGAGCAGGGTGGCCCGCCGGCCCCACCGGTCGGCCAGCACCCCGCCGAGCAGCGTGCCGACCGCGCCGCCGGCCCCGTACGCCCCGACGACCAGGCCGGCCAGCGACGGCGAGGCGCCCCGGGCGGCGGTCAGGTAGAGCGACAGGAAGAGCATGGCGAAGGCGCCGGCCCGGTTGATCAGCAGGCCGGACCAGAGGTACCAGAACGTGGCGGGGAGCCCGCCGGCCGTGTCGTGCCACCAGCGCCGCAGGCCGTGCACCCGTCCTCCTGGGAAAGTTTGTTAACCGATCCGCTCTGTTGACCGTAGTGGCCCGAGCCGGCGGTTGCCGGCGTGGCGCTGGTCACCCCCCGGTCGGCGTACCTCAGGAGGTGACGCGGACTGGCTCGGCGGGTGCGGTGGCCGCGGCCTCGGCGGCCTCCGGCACCGGGGTGCGGACCACGGTCACCGGCGTGACCGGGATGCCCGGGGTGCTTAGCCGGGCCGCGCGCCGTTCCCGGGCCGGGCCGGAGACCAGGTGGGCCACCGCCATCACGGCCCCGATCACCGCGCAGCCGAGCCAGAGCGCGGTGTTGCCGGCGTGTTCACGGACCAGGCCGCCGAGGACCGGCGCGGTCGCCCCGGCGAGCTGCCAGGAGAGCGAGAAGGCGCCCTGGTACCGGCCGCGCAGCGCGGCGGGGGACAGCTCGGCGATCAGGGTGGCGTTGGACGGCGAGTTGAGCATCTCGCCGACCGTCCAGATCAGCACGGTCAGGCCGTAGAGCCAGGCGGTGTCGGCGAACGCGGTCAGCCCGAAGCCGACGCCCGTCACCAGCGCGGCGAGCGCGAGCACGTGCGAGCGGCTCCGGCCCTTGATCAGCTTGGGCACGAAGAGCTGGCCCACCACGATCAGCACCCCGTTGAGCGCGATCACCGAGCCGTACGTGGCCGGGCTCAGCCCGGAGTCGCCCATGGCGATCGGCAGCATCGAGATGTGCTGGAGGAAGACCAGCGCGGCGAACAGGTTGAGCGCCACGAAGCCCAGGAAGACCCGGTCGGTGAGGATGGTCCGCAGGGCGCCCGCGGGAGCCGCCGCGCCCTTGCTCACGGGGCCGGGCAGAGCCGACCGGGTCTCCCCGACCCGGGTGAAGATGATCAGCGCGGTGACCAGCGTGGTCGCCGCGTCGACCAGGAAGAGCAGCAGGTAGCTGGACTGGGCGGCGACGCCGGCCAGCACCGCGGCGCAGGCGAAGCCCAGGTTGATCGCCCAGTAGTTCAGCGAGAAGGCCCGCAGCCGGTCCTTCTCCGGCACCACGTCGACCATCATGGCGCCGAACGCCGGGCGGGCCGCCTCGGCGAAGGTGCCGAGCAGCAGCGCGCCCAGCGCCACCGCCCAGAGCGGCCGGGCCAGGCCGAGCGCGACCATCATGGTGGCCGCGCCGAGGTGCGCGGTGAGCAGGGTGGGCCGGCGTCCCCACCGGTCGGTCAGGGTGCCGCCGACCGTGGTGCCGACCGCGCCGCCGACGCCCCAGAGCCCGATGACCAGACCGGCCTGGGAGGCCGAGAAGTCGCGCTCCTGGGTGAGGTAGATGGCGAGGAAGACCAGGACGAACGAGCCGAGCCGGTTGATCAGGGTGCCGGTCCAGAGGTACCAGAAGGTCCTCGGTAGCCCGCCTGTGGTGTCCCGGAACCAGCCCCGTACCGTCCGCATCCCCGCGCCCCCGATTTGTAATGACCGATCTATCCCCAGCGCCTTACAACCTAGTCCCGCCCCGGAACGCCGGTCATCAGCTTTTCCACGTGGTGGTCGTCACGACCCGTCCCCGCGTGTCCGCCGAGCCGGTACGGCAGGATGATCGGCATGACTGCGAGCGAGGGGCCCACCGTCGGGACGCTGGTCCTGCTGCGGCACGGCGAGAGCGACTGGAACGCCAAGAACCTCTTCACCGGCTGGGTCGACGTCGACCTGACCACCAAGGGTGAGGCCGAGGCGCGGCGCGGCGGTGAGCTGCTGCGCGAGCACAACCTGCTGCCGGACGTGGTGCACACGAGCGTGCTGCGCCGCGCCATCCGCACCGCCGAGCTGGCGCTCAGCGCTGCCGACCGGCACTGGATCGCGGTGCGCCGGTCGTGGCGGCTCAACGAGCGCCACTACGGCGCTCTGCAGGGCAAGAACAAGAAGCAGACCCTGGACGAGTACGGCGAGGACCAGTTCATGCTCTGGCGCCGCTCGTACGACACGCCGCCGCCCCCGATCGACGACGCGGACGAGTGGTCGCAGGTCGGCGACCCCCGGTACAAGCTGCTGCCCACCGAGCTGATGCCGCGGACCGAGTGCCTGAAGGACGTCGTCGAGCGGATGCTGCCCTACTGGTACGACTCGATCGTGCCGGACGTCCTGGCCGGCCGGACGGTGCTGGTGGCGGCGCACGGCAACTCGCTGCGCGCTTTGGTCAAGCACCTCGACCAGATCTCCGACGAGGCGATCGCCAAGCTGAACATCCCCACCGGCATCCCGCTCCGCTACGACCTCGACCCCCACCTGCGCCCGCAGGTCCTCGGCGGGACCTACCTCGACCCCGACGCCGCCAAGGAGGCCGCCGCCGCGGTCGCCAACCAGGGCCGCTGACGCCGACGACGAAGGCCCCCGGGTGACCGGGGGCCTTCGTGGTGTCCGGGTCAGCTCGCCGAGGGCGCGGCCTCGCCGGTGATCAGATAGACCACGTGCTCGCCCGCGTTCACCGCGTGGTCGGCGAAGCGCTCGTAGAAGCGGCCCAGCAGGGTCGCGTCGATCGCGGTCTCCACCCCGTACGGCCAGTCGTCGCCGAGCAGCACGCCGAAGAGGCTCTTGTGCAGGTCGTCCATGGTGTCGTCGTCGCGGTCCAGCTCCGCGGCGAGGTCGGCGTCGGGCTTCGCCAGCACCGAGGCGATCTTCTCGGCCATCCGGTCGGCGATGGCGGCCATGTCGGTGAAGACCGGGCGCAGCTCGGCCGGCACCGCTGGCGAGGGGTGCCGGCGCAGCGCCGTCTTGGCCACGTGGTCGGCCAGGTCGCCCATCCGCTCCAGATCGGCGGCCACGTGCAGGGCGGTGATCATGGCGCGCAGGTCGGAGGCGACCGGGGCCTGCCGGGCCAGCAGGTCGCAGACCCGCTCCTCCACGTGCCGGTACAGCTCGTCGATCTCGGCGTCCCGCGCGATCACCGTCTCCGACGCGACGCGGTCCGCGGTGAGCAGGCCCCTGGTGGCCTGCCGCATGGCCGCCCGTACGCCCTCGGCCATGTCCACCAGCAGTTGGCTGACAATCTGCAGGTCGGCCCGGAACTCGTCGCGCATCGTCACTTCCTGGGGTCGGTGTCGCCGCCTTCGGCCGCAAGGGCCGGGTGCGGCGTGAGCAGGTGCGCGGCCCACGGTAGGCCGGGGAACCGCCGTCAAGATGAACGCGGGTGAACGACGAGGGACCCGCGAGTTAACTTTGCCGGAAGCGAGAGTGGTTCGTCCCGTTCTGACCGATCACCGGGTTAACAATGACCATACGATCGCCGGGTGGAATGGGCGGTGGCGGTCGTGGTGGCCGTGGCGCTGGCGACCGGGCTGGTCGCCGGAATCCTGCTGTCCGGACCCGTTCAGGAATGGCGGCGCCGGTCGGTGTCGCCGGGAGGCCGGTCCTCCCGCCGCAGTTCAGGGAGGCCCGCGATTCCCAAGGACCAGCAGGGCGGGCTCTCCGGGCTCGGCCGCAAGACGGTCGACGCGCTGCGCGCCGGCGTGGTGGTGCTCGACCCGGACGACGTCCCGGTGCTGGTGAACCCGGCCGCCCGTGCGCTGGGCCTGCTCCGCACCGGGGCGACACCCGGATCCATCGCCGCGCACCCGCTGATCCGTACCCTCGCCGGGCAGGTCCGCCGCACGGGCGTGCGCCGCGAGATCGAGCTGGACCTGCCGCGCGGTCGCGACACCGCGGGAGACAACCCGCTCGGCGTGCACCTGCGCGCCATGGGGCTGGGCGCCGGCTACATCTCGATCGAGGCGGCCGACGTCACCGAGTCGCACCGGCTGGCCCGGGTGCGGCGGGACTTCGTGGCCAACGTGAGCCACGAGCTGAAGACCCCAATCGGCGCCCTCCAGCTGCTCGCCGAGGCGCTGGTGGACGCCACCGAACCGGCCGGCGACGGGCCGGCCGAACTCTCTGAGGACCTGGTCGCCGCCCGGCGGTTCGCCGAGCGGATCCAGCACGAGTCGACCCGGCTCGGCCGGCTGGTGCAGGAACTGCTGGAGCTGACCCGGCTTCAGGGCGCCGAGCCGCAGCCCGCCCCAGAGCCCGTCTCGCTGGACTGGGTGATCGCCGAGGTGATCGACCGGACCCGGACCGCGGCCACCGCCCGGCACGTGGAGATCCTCGTCGAGGGGCGGCGTGGGCTCACCGCGTACGGCAGCGACAGCCAGCTCGCCACCGCGGTGGCGAATCTGGTGGAGAACGCCATCAACTACTCGGCCGAGGACACCACGGTCCGGGTGACCACCCGGGCGACGGACGAGCACGTCGAGATCGCCGTCGCCGACCAGGGCATCGGCATCGCCCCGAACGACGTCGACCGGATCTTCGAGCGGTTCTACCGGGCCGACCAGGCCCGCTCCCGGTCCACCGGGGGCACCGGCCTGGGTCTGGCCATCGTCAAACACATCGCCAGCAACCATGGCGGTCGGGTGGATGTGTCGAGCACTCTTGGTGGGGGGTCGACGTTCACCCTCCGGCTGCCCGCCCGCCCCCCGGACGACCCGGAGGCGACACTCTCCTCCGCTGAGATCGAGGCCGGCCCGGCCGAGCTCCGGCAGGTCTGACCGACAGGAAGGAAACACCCCGTTGAGCCGCGTACTGGTGGTGGAGGACGAGGAATCGTTCTCCGACGCCCTGTCCTACATGCTCCGCAAGGAGGGCTTCGAGGTCTCCGTCGCCGCGACGGGTCCCTCCGCCCTCACCGAGTTCGACCGGACCGGCGCCGACATCGTGCTGCTCGACCTGATGCTGCCCGAGATGTCGGGCACCGAGGTCTGCCGCCAGCTCCGGCAGCGGTCCCACGTGCCGATCATCATGGTCACCGCCCGGGACAGTGAGATCGACAAGGTGGTCGGCCTGGAGATCGGGGCCGACGACTACGTCACCAAGCCGTACTCGCCGCGCGAGCTGGTCGCCCGGATCCGGGCCGTGCTGCGCCGGCAGACCGCTGAGGCCGCCGAGTCCGGTGCGCCGACGCTGGCCGCCGGGCCGGTCCGGATGGACATCGAGCGGCACGTGGTGACCGTCGACGGCGGCGCCGTGCAGCTCCCGCTCAAGGAGTTCGAGCTGCTGGAGCTGCTGCTCCGCAACGCCGGCCGGGTGCTCACCCGCGGACAGCTCATCGACCGGGTCTGGGGCGCCGACTACGTGGGCGACACCAAGACGCTGGACGTGCACGTCAAGCGGCTGCGCTCCAAGGTCGAGCCGGAGCCGTCCGCCCCGCGCTACATCGTCACGGTCCGCGGCCTGGGCTACAAGTTCGAGCCGTGACCGGTCCGGCTTCGGCCCCCGCGTCCCGTTTGCGGTGATCATGAAGTTATTTCCGTCCGCACCGGCGTGTCGGGGCAACAACTTCATGATCGGCACCACGCCCGTTCCGTGATCGACTCCAGCTCGGCGGGGTGGCGGTGTCCGGGGTGCAATAAGGGACGCCAGCGCGGCGGCCTGGAGCTTCCTTGGCTACGGGTGAGGGTGCTGGGTGTAATGTCCGGTTCCCAGCGTCCATGGTGCGCTGAGTGGAACGCCATGTATGTCTCCGGGGCCCGATGACCTACATGGTGTTCCACCGGCGGTGTCGGCTTGGGCGGAGTGTCCGTTTCCGGGGTGGTCGGCGGCACTCTGACGGCGGAATGGCGGGCGGGCGGGGGTCGTTGTATCCGGGTGAACGGCTGAGGAAGACGCCCCGCCCGGCGGGGGACCGGCCCCCCGGGGCTGCCCGCCGAGGTGGGTGCGCTGAGCCCGGAATGATGGTGGGCTGCCGGTCGTTGTACATGGTCCCGGCGCGACGAAGAGGCCCCGGCCCCGCGCGCTGGATGATCCCCCAAGACTTTTTGCTCGATCCCCTCAAAGACTTTGTTGAGCGCCTGACGGTGCTTGCGGACACCGGATTGCCGACCTCCCCCGGTCGGGGTGTGCGCCAACCCCCGAATGGAGCTAACCCCCATGAACACGATGCTGCGTAAGAGCGTGCTCGGTATTGCTGGTCTGGCCTTCACCGGTGGCATCTTCGCCGGTCCGATCGCCGCCCACGCCGAGCCGGTGCACGACAGCAAGCCGGCCGCGGTGGCGGTGCAGGGTGACAAGCTGATCCCGCACGGTGTGCAGGGCGCCCAGTCGAAGATCGCTCTGAACGACGAGCAGACCGCCAACGCCAAGGCGATCATCGCCGCCACGAAGAAGGCCGGTCTCCCGAAGCGGGCCGCGGTCATCTCGATCGCCACCAGCCTGCAGGAGTCGAAGCTGGAGAACCTCGGCCACCTCGGCGACAAGAACGACCACGACTCGCTGGGCCTGTTCCAGCAGCGCCCGTCCAGCGGTTGGGGTTCGCCGGAGCAGATCACCGACCCCGAGTACTCCACGCTTGCGTTCCTGAAGGGTCTGAAGCAGGTCGACGGCTGGCAGGACATGCCGCTGACCGACGCCGCCCAGACCGTGCAGGTCTCGGCCTACCCGGACGCCTACGCCCAGTGGGAGCGGCAGGCCGCCGACATCGTCGCCCACAACTGGAACAGCTGACACAAGCAAACAACGCTGGCCGGCACCCGAACACCGGGGTGCCGGCCAGCGGCATCTTCAGGTCAGGACAGCCAGGTGTAGCGGCGTTCGGGCCGGCCGGCCGCGCCGTACTTCAGGGTGACCTCGGCCCGGCCGGTGCCCGAGAAGTGCTCCAGGTAGCGGCGGGCGCTGACCCGGGAGATGCCGACCCGGTCGGCGCACTCGCTGGCCGATAGCGTGCCCTCGTGCTCGCGCAGGGCGCGTTCCACCAGCTCGGCGGTCTCCGGGCTGAGGCCCCGGGGCAGGGTCGCGGTGGCGGCGGGCGAGCCGCTGCGGGACAGCACCCGGTCGACGTCGGCCTGGTCGGCGACGACGGCCGCGCGCAGCGCGGTGCGGCGGACGGCGTACTGCTCCAGCCGGGTGCGCAGCTCGTCGAAGCCGAACGGCTTGAGCAGGTAGTTGACGGCGCCGTAGCGGACCGCCCGGCGGACCGCCTCGGCCTCCCGGGCGGCGCTGATCACCAGCACGTCGCAGTCGTGCCCGGCGGCCCGGATCCGGGTCACCACATCCAGGCCGAACATGTCCGGCAGGTAGAGGTCGAGCAGGACCAGGTCGGGGCGGAGCTGGTCCACCGCGGCCACGGCCTGCTCGCCGGTGCTGGCGGCGCCGACCACCCGGAAGCCGTCGATCCGCTCGACGAAGCCACGGTGGATCCGGGCCACCATGAAGTCGTCGTCGACGACGAGTACGTCGATCATCGCGCCTCCTGCCAGACGTTCGGGGGCACCGAGATCCGCGCGGTGAACATCGCGCCCTCGTCGGTGTTCGCCACGGCCACCTCGCCGCCGCGGCGGTGGCAGACCAGCCGGGTGAGCGCGAGGCCGATCCCGCGCTCGCCGCCCTCGGCCGCCTTGGTGGTGAAGCCGTGGGTGAACACCTCCTGCGCCAGCTCGGGCGCCACCCCGGGGCCGGAGTCGCGGACCACGATCTCCACCGAGGCGGCGTCCTGGCGAAGTTCGACCTCCACCCAGGCGGGGCGGTCGGACGAGTCGGCGGCCACCGCCTCGACCGCGTTGTCCACCAGGTTGCCGAGGACGGTGGCCACATCCGCCGCCAGCTCCGGCGGCAGCCGGTCCAGCCCGGTCCGTTCGGAGACCCGCAGCTCCACCCGGCGCTCGGCGGCCACCGCCGACTTCGCCATGAGCAGCGCCGCCACCGCCGTGTCGTGGATTCGGCTGGTCACCGTGAGGTCGAGCGAGGCGCGGTGCCGGCTCAGCGCGTCGACGTACCGGACCACCTCGTCGTGCTCGCCGATCTGGATCAGCCCGGAGATCGTGTGCAACTGGTTGGCGAACTCGTGGGTCTGCGCCCTGAGCAGTTCGGTGGTGCTGCGGAACGAGCCGATCTCCTGCTCCAGCCGGGCCAGCTCGGTCCGGTCCCGCAGGGTGGTGACGGAGCCGAGCCGGTGACCGTCCTTGCGGACCGTCATCCGGTTCATCACCAGCACCCGGCCGCCCCGGACCACCACCTGGTCCCGGGCCTCCGGGCCGCTCCCCGCGCCGGCCAGCACGTCCCGCAGCCGGCCGTTGATCCTCAGCTCGGCGAGGCTGCGGCCGAGGCAGTGTTCGGGCAGGTCGAGCAGGCGTCGGCCGACCGCGTTGACCAGGGTGATCCGGTGCTGGGGGTCCAACGCGATCACCCCCTCGGCGATGCCGTGCAGCAGCGCCTCCCGGTGCTCGGCCAGCCCGGCGATCTCCCGGGGCTCCAGGCCGAGGGTCTGCCGCTTGATCCGGCGGGCCAGCAGCCACGATCCGACCACCCCGAGGCCGCAGGCGATGCCCAGGTAGGTGAGCAGGTAGGACGAGGCGCCGACGAGCCGCTCCGACCAGGTCGGCGCCGCCTCGCCGACCACCACCACGCCCAGGTACCGCCCGAGGTTCTTCTTGGTCTTCGGGTCGTCGCCGAGCACCGGCACCTGGGCCACCAGCTGCCGCGAGCCGTCGATCTCCAGCTCGCCGAACCAGCTCCGGCCGTCCGCCACCCGGGGGTCGCCGAGCACCACCCGGCTGCCCACCAGCGTCGGGTTGGTCGAGGCGACCACCCGGCCCCGGGCGTTCGCGACGGTCACCGAGGTGACGCCGTACTGGGTGAAGGTGTTCTGCACCAGCGGGGCGATGGCCTCGCCCGGCGCGGGCTGGTCGAGCTGGTCGCGGAGCAGGGGGCTGCCGCCGAGCCGTTCGCCGAGGGTGGCGACCCGGCGCCCCTCGACCCGGTTGAACGTCGCCGCCGACTGGGCCAGCGAGACGGCGGCGACCGCCACCAACACCACGACGATGATCGCGAGCTGGAGGATCAGCAGCTGCCCGGCGAGCGTGCGGCGCCGGGACGTGACCGCGACCACAAAGACCTCAACTTCCGCTGGTGACACAACGCAGACAAGCTGCCCGGGTGGAGGCCACCATCTTGCCGCTGGACTCATTCGAAACGGAAGAGAAACAAGATGGCAACTAGGAGAAACGTGCTGGTCATGGGGGTCGCCGCCGCCTCGGCGCTGGCCCTGGCTGCCTGTGGCGCCACCGCCGACAAGAACGAGGGCGGCTCCAGCAACGACGGCAAGCCGGTCAGCGGACTGCGGATCATGGTGCCGAACACCCCCGGTGGCGGATACGACACCACCGCCCGGACCGCCGCCAAGGTGATGGAGGACGCCAAGATCGCCACCGGCGTGCAGGTGTTCAACCTGCCCGGCGCGGGCGGCACGGTCGGCCTCCAGCGGACCGTGAACGAGAAGGGCAACGGCAAGCTGGCCATGCAGATGGGCCTGGGCGTGGTCGGTGCCTCGTACACCTCCAAGTCGGCGGCGACGCTGACCCAGACCACCCCGCTGGCCAAGCTGATCGAGGAGGCCGGCGCCATCGTGGTGCCGAAGGACTCCCCGTACAAGACCATCAACGACCTGGTCGCGGCGTGGAAGGCCAACCCGAAGGGCATCGCGGTCGGCGGCGGCTCCTCGCCCGGCGGCCCGGACCACCTGCTGCCCATGCAGCTCGCCAAGACCGTCGGCATCGACCCGCGCCAGGTCAACTTCGTCTCGTACGACGGCGGCGGCGAACTGCTGCCCGCCGTCCTCGGCGGCAAGGTGGCCTTCGGCGCCAGCGGGTTCGGCGAGTTCCTCGACCAGGTCGAGGCCGGCCAGATCCGGGTCCTCGCGGTGACCAGCGAGGCGCCGATCGAGGCGCTCAAGGAGGTGCCGACCCTGAAGTCCGCCGGCATCGACCTGGTCTTCACCAACTGGCGGGGCATCGTGGCGCCGCCCGGCATCAGCGACGCCGACAAGAAGGTCTGGATCGACGTGCTGACGAAGATGCACGAGTCGGAGGCGTGGAAGGCCGAGCTGACGAAGCGCGGTTGGACCGACGCGTTCGTCACCGGCGACGAGTTCGGCACCTTCCTCACCGAGCAGGACAAGGCAGTGGCCGACGTACTCAAGCAGCTCGGGTTGGCATGAGCGGCATGACGACGCGACCGGACCGGGGCGGCGAGCCGCCGTCCCGGCCCCCGGTCGTACCGGACATCCCGGCGCAGCCGGGCGCCGCGCGTACATCGGAGAAGCCGGCGGCCCCGGCGACTGGGACCGACCCGGCGGCGGACGCCGTGGCGGAGCCGGTCCGGAAGCCCGACCGGGCGCAGTACGGCGTCTGTGCGTTTCTCGCCCTGGTCGGCGGGCTGGTCATCTTCGACGCGACGACCCGGATCGGGAGCGCGATCAACACAGCCGACCCGATCGGCCCCAAGCCGGTGCCGATCCTGCTCGGTGTGCTGCTGCTCGTCATCGCGACGATCTACGCGGTGGACGTGGCCCGCGGCGGCGCCGGCGAGCCGGAGGCCGGCGAGGACGTCGATCTGACCGTTCCCGTCGACTGGCGCACCGTGCTGCTGCTCATCGGCGCGTTCCTGGTCAACGCCGTGCTCATCGAGCGGCTCGGCTGGGTGATCAGCGGAACGATCCTCTTCTGGGGTTCGGCGTACGCGCTGGGCAACCGGCACTACGTGCGCAACCTGCTGATCGCCGTCGCGCTGTCGTTGATCACGTTCTACACCTTCGCCATCGGGCTCGGCGTCGACCTGCCCGCGGGCGTGCTGCAAGGGATCCTGTAGATGGACAACTTCGCCAATCTGCTCGACGGGTTCGCCAATGTGCTGACCCCGATGAACCTGCTGTTCGCGCTGCTCGGGGTGACCATCGGCACCGCCGTCGGCGTGCTGCCCGGCATCGGCCCGGCGATGACCGTGGCGCTGCTCCTGCCGGTCACCTACGGGATGGAGCCGGCCCAGGCCTTCATCATGTTCGCCGGCATCTTCTACGGCGGCATGTACGGCGGTTCCACCACCTCGATCCTGTTGAACACCCCCGGCGAGTCCTCGTCGGTGGTGACCGCGATCGAGGGCAACAGGATGGCGAAGGCGGGCCGGGCCGCCCAGGCGCTGGCCACCGCCGCGATCGGCTCGTTCGTCGCCGGCACCATCGCCACCGTGCTGCTGGTGGTGGTCACGCCGCCGGTGGTGCAGTTCGCGATCAGCCTCGGCGCACCCGACTACTTCGCGCTGATGCTGTTGGCGTTCGTGTCCGTCACCGCGGTGCTCGGAGCGTCCCGGGTACGCGGCTTCGCCTCGCTGGTGCTCGGCCTGGTGATCGGTGTGATCGGCATCGACCAGTCCGGCCAGCAGCGGCTCACCTTCGGGCTGCCGCAGCTCGCCGATGGCATCGACGTGGTCGTGGTGGCCGTGGGCATCTTCGCCGTGGGCGAGGCGCTCTGGATCGCCGCGCACCTGCGGCGCAAGTCCGGCGAGGTGATCCCGGTGGGCCAGCCGTGGATGGGGAAGCAGGACTGGAAGCGGTCCTGGAAGCCGTGGTTGCGCGGCACGGCGTTCGGGTTCCCGTTCGGCGCGGTGCCGGCGGGCGGGGCGGAGATCCCCACCTTCCTGTCGTACGTCACCGAGAAGAAGCTGACGAAGCACCCGGAGGAGTTCGGCCGGGGGGCGATCGAGGGCGTCGCCGGTCCGGAGGCCGCGAACAACGCCTCGGCCGCGGGCACCCTGGTGCCGATGCTGGCGATCGGCCTGCCGACCAACGCCACCGCCGCGGTGATGCTGGCCGCCTTCGAGGGGTACGGCATCCAGCCCGGTCCGCTGCTCTTCACCCGGGAGTCCAGCCTGGTCTGGACGCTGATCGCCAGCCTGTTCGTGGGCAACCTGCTGCTGCTGGTGCTCAACCTGCCGCTCGCCCCGGCCTGGGCGCGGCTGCTGCGGATCCCGCGCCCCTACCTCTACGCCGGGATCCTCTTCTTCGCCTCGATGGGCGCGTACGCGGTCAACGCCCAGCCGTTCGACCTGTTCCTGCTGCTCGCCCTCGGCCTGCTCGGCTTCGGCATGCGCCGCTTCGGGTTGCCGATCCTGCCGCTGATCGTCGGCACCATCCTCGGCCCGCGTGCCGAGCTGCAGGGCCGGCGCGCGTTGCAGCTCTCCGGCGGTGAGCTGCACGGGCTGATCGGCGGCTGGGTGTCCTGGCTGATCTACGCCACGGTCGCCGCGGTGCTCCTCTGGCCGCTGATCGGCCGGTTCGTGGTCCGTCCGCTGCGCGGAAGGTCGGTGACGGCATGACGGTGCTGGTGGGGTACGTCCCCTCGCCGCTGGGCGAGGCGGCCCTGCGGGCCGCGATCGAGCAGGCCCGGTTCCGGGACGAGCCGGTGCTGGTGGTGAACACCTCGCGCGGCGACGCGTACGTCGACCCGCGGCTCGCCCAGGAGCCGGACCTGGACCGGGTGGTCCGCGAACTGGTCGCCGCCGGGGTGCCGCACGACGTCCGGCAGCTCATGCGAGGGCGGGACGCGGCGGAGGAGATCGCCGAGATCGCCGAGACCGAGGACGTGTCGCTGGTCGTGATCGGCATCCGGCACCGCACGCCGGTCGGCAAGCTGATCATGGGCTCGACCGCGCAGGAGATCCTGCTCCGGGTGCCCTGCCCGGTGCTCGCCGTGAAGGCCGACTGAGTGGCGCCCGGGGCCTCCGCGGTCCCCGGGCGCGCCCAGACCGGCCTGCTGCTCACGCACACCGTCGCGGTGCAGGCGGTCACCTTCATGCTCCGGCCGGCGTCCGCGTACCGGGCGTTGGAGCTGGACGTGCCGGGGGCCTGGCTGGCTGTGCTCGGGGCCAGCTTCGCCGTCGTACCCCTGGTGCTGGCCGTGCCCTCCGGGCACGCCGTGGATCGGCTCGGCGAGCGCCGCGTCGCGCTCGCCGGGTCGGCCCTGCTGGTCGCCGCCGGCCTCGGCTTCGTGCTGCTCGCCGGCTCGGTGGTCGGCCTGGTCCTGGCCAGCATGGCGCTCGGCACCGCACACCTCTGCGCGGTGGTCGCCCAGCAGGCGCTGGTCGCCAACCGCACCTCGGCCGACCGCTACGACGCCGCGTTCGGCTACTACACCTTCGCCGCCTCGCTGGGTCAGGCGCTCGGGCCCGGCCTGATCGTGCTCTTCGGCGGGGACCGCCCGATCCCCGACACCCGGTCCATCTTCCTCGGCGCCACGGTGGTGGCGCTGCCGCTGCTGGTCGTCGCGCTGTTCCTGCGCCCGTCCGGACACCACCGGCAGGCCGCCGACGGTTCCGGCGCCGATGGGCTGCGCGACCTGCTCCGCCGGCCCGGCCTGGTCCGCGCCCTCGTGGTGAGCTGCGTCGTCCTGGCGGCGGTCGACATCACCCTGGTCTACCTGCCCGCGCTCGGCGCGGAACGCGACATCGCCGCCGGTTCGATCGGCATCCTGCTCGCGGTCCGGGCGGTCGCCTCGATGGCGTCCCGGCTGCTGCTCGGCCGGCTCGTGGCCGCGCTCGGCCGGCGGGTCGTGCTGGTCGGCACCGTGGCGCTCTCCGCCGTCGGGCTGGCCCTGCTGCTGCCGCCGCTGCCGTTCGCGGTGCTGCTGGTCGTGGTCGCGGTGGCCGGGCTCGGGCTGGGTGCGGGCCAGCCGCTGACCATGTCATTCCTGGCCGAGGTGGCGCCGCCCGGGCTGCGCGGCCGGGCGATGTCGCTGCGGCTCACCGGCAATCGGCTCGGTCAGGTGCTCATCCCCAGCGCGGCCGGCGCGCTGGCGGCCGGTACGGGCGCGGCCGGCGTCCTCGCCTGCACCGCGGCCGGCCTGGCCGGCGCGGCCGTCACCGCCTCCCGCCTGCACCGGCCGCCGCCCGCGGATCCGATCCCTGAGTGAGAGAAGGACGACCATGGAGACCCCCACGACCGCCGACCTCTACGACCGGCACGGCGACGCCCTCGGTTCGTGCGACACCCAGTTGCGTCAGTTCGGCGGGGTCCGGGCCTTCGCCGGACCGGCCGTCACAGTGCGCTGCTTCCAGGACAACGCCCTGGTCAAGTCGATCGTGGCCGAGCCGGGGGAGGGCCGGGTGCTGGTGGTGGACGGCGGCGGCTCGCTGCACACCGCCCTGATGGGTGACCTCATCGCCGGCACGGCAGCGGAGAACGGCTGGGCCGGCGTGGTGATCAACGGCGCGGTCCGCGACGTCGTCGCCCTCGGTGCCCTGCCGATCGGCATCAAGGCGCTGGGCACGAACCCGCGCAAGAGCGCCAAGACCGGCGCCGGCGAGCGGGACGTGCCGGTGTCGTTCGGCAACTGCGTCTTCGCGCCCGGTGCGGAGGTGCACAGCGACGACGACGGCGTCGTCGTGCTGCTCGGACCAGTCAGATGATCCGCCGGACGGGGCCCTAAGCCTCGGTGGCCGGGTGCGGGGCGACCTGGCCCTGACGGAGCCGGGCCGCGCAGAGCTCGGCCAGCTTCGCGTACGCGGGGGCGCCGATCAGCGCGGTCAGCTCCGGGCCGTAGGAGATGTACATCGGCTCGGCGCCGACGTGCGCGTCGGTGGAGGAGGTGCACCACCAGTCCAGGTCGTGACCGCCCGCGCCCCAGCCGCGCCGGTCGAACTCGCTGAGCGTCGAGATCAGCACCTTGGTGTTGTCCGGCCGCTTGTGCCAGTCCTGGTCGCGGCGGATCGGCAGCTGCCAGCAGACGTCCGGCTTGTATTGCAGCGGGTGCACCCCGTCGCGCAGCGCCTGGGCGTGCAGCGCGCAGCCGCCCCCGCCGGGGAAGTCGACGTCGTTGAGGAAGACGCAGGGCGCGTCGGCGGCCCGGGTGGCCGTCCGCCGGGCGGGGTTCTTCCCGTCGATCGTGTCGTTCTCGGTCCAGTTCTTGAAGCCCCGGCGGAAATGCTGCCAGGTCTGCGGGGTGAGCCGCTTGACCGCCGCCCGGACCCGCTTCTCGTCGTCGCCGTCGGTGAAGAACGCGCCGTGTGAGCAGCAGCCGTCCGCGGCGCGGCCGGCGACGATGCCGTGGCAGCCCTTGCCGAAGATGCACGTCCAGCGGGAGAGCAGCCAGGTCAGGTCGGCCCGCACCACGTGCTTCGCGTCGGCCGGGTCGACGAACTCGATCCACTCCCGCGGGAAGTCCAGCCCGACCTCCCGGCTGCGCGGGTCGTCGGGGTCGTCCACCAGCACGTGAAGTTCGATCTGCCCTGTCACCCGGACCAGCGTACGCGGGGTGACCCCGCCCGGCCGGCGAGCCGAGGAAACGTGTTGGCCCTAGGGTCGTCAGCATGCGACTGGGTGTCCTCGACGTCGGTTCCAACACGGTGCACCTGCTGGTGGTCGACGCGCACCACGGCGCCCACCCGTGGCCGGCGCACTCCGAGAAGGTGGTGCTCCGGCTGGCCGAGCAGATGGGCCCGGACGGCGCGCTGACCGACGCGGGCGCCGACGGGCTGGTCAAGGCCGTCAGCATGGCGCGGGCGGCGGCGGACGGGCTGGAGGCCGAAGACCTGCTGGCCTTCGCCACCAGCGCGGTGCGCGACGCCAGCAACGCCGGCGAGGTGCTGGCCCGGGTCCGCGACGAGACCGGCGTACGCCTGGAGGTGCTCTCCGGCGCGGACGAGGCGCGGATGACCTTCCTGGCGGTCCGGCGCTGGTTCGGCTGGTCCGCCGGCCGGCTGCTGGCGATGGACATCGGGGGCGGCTCGCTGGAGCTGGCCGCCGGCATCGACGAGGGCCCGGACGTGGCGGTCTCGTTGCCGCTGGGCGCGGGGCGGCTGAGCCGGGAGCGGCTCAAGGTCGACCCGTCCGGCACCGTCCCGCCGTCGGCCGAGGCCGTCGAGGAGCTGCGGGAGTACGTCGACGCGCAGCTCGACCCGGCGGTCGAACAGCTCACCGAGGTGGGCTGGGAGCGTCCGGTGGCCACCTCGAAGACGTTCCGGACGCTGGCCCGGCTGGCCGGTGCGGCGCCCTCCGGGGCCGGGCTCTGGGCCCGGCGCAGCCTGACCCGTACCGGGCTGCGGCAGGTGCTCGGCTTCATCCGGCACATCCCGCCGGCCCAACTGCCCGAGCTGGAGGGGGTCAGCGCGCAGCGGGCCCACCAGCTCCTCGCCGGGGCGGTGGTGGCCGAGGCGGTGCTGCGCCGGCTCGACGTGGACTGCCTGGACATCTGCCCCTGGGCGCTGCGCGAGGGGGTCATCCTGCGCCGGTTGGATCAGCTGGCGCCGATGTGATCCCGGCCTGCCGCTCCAGGTGTTTTGTGGATACTCGTCCCGATGCTTTGTGGCGGGTGCGGCTACCCTCAGGGGTGTGACTTCCCGCGTTCCGGTGCTCCTGTCCACGTCCTCGGTCTTCCCTGAGCGGACCGCGGCGGCGTTCCAGCTCGCCTCGACGCTCGGATACGACGGCATCGAGGTGATGGTCTGGACCGACCCGGTCAGCCAGGACCCGGGCGCGCTGCGCGGCCTCGCCGACCACTACGGCGTCCCGGTCCTCTCGGTGCACGCGCCCTGCCTGCTGGTCACCCAGCGGGTGTGGAGCCCCGACCCGTGGGAGCGGCTGCGCAGGGCCGCCGAGCTGGCCGAGACGCTGGAGGCGCCCACCGTCGTGGTGCACCCGCCGTTCACCTGGCAGCGCGACTACGCCCGCAACTTCGCCGTAGGGCTGGACCAGATCGCCGGCCGCTTCGGCGGGCTGCGCTTCGCCGTGGAGAACATGTACCCGGTGCGGATGGCCGGCCGGCAGTTCGTCCCGTACGTGCCGGGCTGGGACCCGACCGACACCGGCTACGCCGCGTACACGCTGGACCTCTCGCACTGCGCGGCATCCCACACCGACGCCCTGGCCATGGCCGACCGGATGGGGTCCGCCCTGGCCCACGTGCACCTGGGCGACGGCACCGGCGAGGGGCGCGACGAGCACCTGGTGCCCGGGCGCGGCGGCCAGCCCTGCGCGGAGCTGCTCCGCTCGCTGGCCGGCCGGGGCTTCACCGGCTCGGTGGCGGTCGAGGTGACCACCCGGGGCGCGAAGAGCCGCGCGGTCCGCGAGGCGGACCTGCGCGAGTCGCTCGAGTTCGCCCGGGCCAACCTGACCGCCCCCTCCCCGGTCGAGGCCTGACCAGGAGTCGGAGCGGCGGGTCAGCTCACCGGGGTCAGCGGTTCCGGCTGGGCCGGAACGGTCACCTGGTCACCGACGGCGGCCCGCTTGCGGGCCCGGTGCGCGGCCACGTGCGAGCGGGTGGCGCAGCGCTCCGAGCAGAACCGCCGGCAGCAGTTCGACGAGGTGTCCAAGTAGACGTTGCCGCAGCGCTCGTCTGCGCAGACGCCGAACCGGGCGCTGCCGTACTCGCAGAGCCAGACCGACAGCCCCCAGACCGCGCCGGCCAGGTATTCGGAGCTGACCGAGGCGCCCCGGCTGGTCACGTGCATGTGCCAGTCGGAGGAGTCGTGGCCGGAGATGCGCGGCTGCACGGGGAACGCCTCCAGCAGCGCGTTCAGCTCCGTCACCGCCTCGGCGTCGCGGCCCGAGGTGCCGTAGTCGAAGATGTCGCGCAGGCGCTTCTGCGCCCGCCGGAAGATCGCCAGGTCCCGATCGGCGACCTCGTCGCGCATCCACGCGTTGTCGTCGGGGAAGAGGGCCCGCAGGTCGTCGAGGTCGTCCAGACGGGCGTTGACGAGATCAACACCGGTCCGGGCGTACGCGTCGAAGTTCACGACACCAACGGTAGACGACTCACGGGCTACGCGGCGCGTCGATGTAGTGGGGCAGGAACCGCGCGTAACCGTCCGTGATGAGACTCTCGCTCTCCCGGAGGCCCGCGCCGGCCGACTCGCCGTCCACGATCCAGCTGCCCAGCACCAACCGGCTGCCCGCGAACTCGGGCAACGCCCGGAACTCCTGGTAGCAGAAGCCCTCGTCGCCGTAGATCCCCGGGTTGGTGATCTCGGTGCCGGCGCTGACGATGCGGACCGAGCCGCCCTCCCGGCCGAGCAGCGGCTTGGCCACGTACTCGGTCATCCCGCGCGGCGAGTCCAGGTACGCGGGGAGCAGATACTCGTGGCCCGGGTAGAGCTCCCAGAGCACGGCCAGCAGCGCCTTGTTCGACAGCAGCAGCTTCCAGGCCGGCTCGATCCAGGTGGTCGGGGTGCCCGGCGCCAGGGCCGGCGGCCCGTACGGCTCGGCGAGCATCCACTCCCAGGGGTAGAGCTTGAAGCAGGTGGTGATCGGCCGGTCCTCGGCGTCGACGAAGCGCCGCCCGTCCCAGCCGACCCGCTGGATCGGCAGGAGCGTGACGTCCAACCCCGCCTGCCGGGCGGTCTCGGCCAGGTAGCCGGCGGTGATCTGGTCCTCGCCCGACTCCTCCTCCGCCGACCAGACCACGTGCACCCGGGGGTCGTGCAGGCCGGCGCCGATCTTGGCCCAGGCGCCGACCAGCCGCTCGTGCAGGCTGTTCCACTGGTCCGCGTCCGGGCGGGTGTGCTCCAGCCAGTACCACTGCACGATGCTCGCCTCGACCAGCGCGGTCGGGGTGTCGGCGTTGTACTCCAGCAGCTTCGGGGGCCAGCTGCCGTCGTACCAGAGGTCGAAGCGGCCGTAGAGGGTCGGCGGGGCCTCCCGCAGCGACCGGGCGACCGCCTCGGCGGCCCACTCCGGGATGCCGAACTCGGCGTACCGGTTGCGGGCCACCACGTGCTCGGCGGCGGCCACCGACATCCGGTGCAGCTCCTCGGTGGCCTCCTCCAGCCGGAGCACCTCGTCCAGCTCGAAGGCGTACGCGGCGGTCTCGTCCCAGTACGACATGATCCCGCCGTCGGGCAGTTCGGTGTCGACGTACACCAGGCCCTGGGCCCGGACGGTGGCGTCCCAGTCGGGGCGCGGGGTGCTCGCCTCGCGCCGCACCTCAGCCGCCGCAGGAGGCGAGGTGGGTGCCGAAGCCGCCGCGCTCGGGCAGCGCCGCGGCGACCGGCGCGGGGGTGTCCCGGGCGGCGGTGGCCGGTGCGGGGACCCGCAGCGCCACGGCGACGGTGTCGGCACCTCCGCCGGCCGGGCCCAGGGCGCAGTCGTCATCATCGTCGTCGTATCCGGTGTTGCAGCCGGAGAGGGCGAGGGCCAGGGCGGTCAGGGCGCCGAGCTGCACGGTGGCCGACCGGAGCCGGCGTCGGGGGCGTCGTTCCACGTGATCGTTGTAGCGGATCCCCGCCAGCCGGGCCGTCCCGCGGTCCCCACCGGAACGCTGCGTGACGTTGCCCGCCGCCCCCGGCGCGGGCCCACCGCCGGGCGTTACGCTCGGCTCATGCTCCGTTCCGTCATCCTCGCCGCCTCCCGGTCATCCCAGGTCGAGCGGCTCGTCGCGACGGCCCCGTTCACCCGGGATGTCGTCCGCCGGTTCGTCGCCGGCGCCGGCACCGACGACGCGCTGCGCGCGACCCGCGCACTCGTCGCCGACGGCCAAGCGGTCACCCTCGACAACCTCGGTGAGGACACCGTCACCCCGGAGCAGGCGAACGCCACCCGGGACGAATACCTCAAGCTGCTGCGCCTGCTCGGCGCCGCCGGGCTCACCCCGGCCGCCGAGGTCAGCGTGAAGCTCTCCGCGCTCGGGCAGATGTTCGACGAGCAACTCGCGTACGACAGCGCGCGGGCGATCTGCGCGGCGGCCGACGCGGCGGGCACCACGGTCACCCTGGACATGGAGGACCACACCACCACCGACTCGACCCTGGACATCCTGGCCAAGCTGCGCAAGGACTACCCGTCGACCGGTGCGGTGCTCCAGGCCTACCTGCGGCGGACCGAGTCGGACTGCCGCGAGCTGTCCGGCGCCGGCTCCCGGGTACGGCTCTGCAAGGGCGCGTACAAGGAGCCCGAGTCGGTGGCGTACCAGTCCGCCCGCGAGGTGGACAAGTCGTACGTGCGCTGCCTGAACGTGCTGATGTCCGGGGACGGCTACCCGATGCTGGCCACCCACGACCCGCGCCTGATCGCCATCGGCGAGGACCGGGCCCGCTGGTTCGACCGCGGCCCGGAGCGGTTCGAGTTCCAGATGCTGTTCGGCATCCGCCCCGAGGAGCAGAAGCGCCTCGTCGGCGACGGCTACACCGTGCGCACCTACGTCCCGTACGGCGACCAGTGGTACGGCTACCTGATGCGCCGGCTGGCCGAGCGCCCGGCCAACATGGTGTTCTTCGGCCGCGCGCTGATGTCGAAGAAGTGACTCAGGCGTTCGACCAGGTCCGGGTGCAGAGCACCAGCCGGTAGCCGTCCGGATCGGCGAACGTCACCCCCCAGCGGTCCCAGTACGGGCCGGCGGAGACCCTGGTCCCGCCGGCCCGTTCCAGTCGGTCGGCCAGTTCGTCGTCGACCGGCCCGTCGAGGTAGAGCACGAACAGGTCCTCCGTGGTGGGGCGTGGGGCGACGCTCGGCTGCCCGCCGCCGACCAGTTCCAGGTGCCAACCCGCGCCCGGCCAGCCGAGCATCACCAGGTCGTGCTCGCCGGGCCCGTCCGCGGCGCCGCGGTAGAGCACGTCCAGGCCCAGGCCGTCGGCCCAGAACCGTTCGGCGACGGCCAGGTCGCGGCTGGGGCGGGCGAGGCGTACGTGGGTGTCTGCGGAGAGCGGCATACGCGAAATCCTCCGAGCTCCACCCGACTTGAGGTCAACCCTTGACGGCGGAAGCTAATGGCATTAGCTTTGCGGCTATGACGATTAGCCAGGTGGACCGGGACGGCGGAACCATCGCGTACGAGGTGCACGGGGACGGGCCGCTGGTGGTCCTCTCGCACGGCATGGGAGAGAACCGGGGATCCTTCCGCCACCTGGTGCCCCGGCTGGTGGCGGCCGGCTACCGGGTCGCCACTGTCGACGTGCGCGGGCACGGCGACTCCAGCCCGCGCTGGCCCAGCTACGCCCCGGCCGAGATCGGCGGCGACCTGCTCGCCGTGGTCCGGGCGATCGGCGGCGGCCCGGCCACCCTGGTCGGCAGCTCGTCCAGCGCCGCCGCCGTGGTCTTCGCCGCCGCCGACGCCCCGGCGCTGGTCAACGGCATCGTGCAGGTCAGCCCGTTCGTCGCCGCGCCGAAACCGAACCCGGTGCTGCGGGCGGCCCAGGCGGTCGTGCTGCGCAGCCCGCGGCTGTTCGGCATGTTCCACCGCACCCTGTTCCCGGGCGCGCGGCCGGCCGACGACGCCGCGTACCGGAAGGAGATGGTCGCCAAGCTGCGCGGCCGGATGGCCGCGGTGCGCGGCGTGGTCGCGCCGGTCGACCCGCACTGGACCGCGCGGGCCCGGGAGGTGCGGCAGCCGGTGCTGGTGCTCATGGGCACGAAGGACCCGGACTTCCCGGACCCCGGTGCCGAGGCGCGGGCCGCCCGCCGCCACTTCGCCACCGCTGAGGCCCGCATGATCGCCGACTCCGGTCGCTACCCGCACGCCGACCAGCCCGACGCGACCGCCGCCGACCTGGTCGAGTTCCTGGCGGTGACCTCCGGTGCCTAGGGCCGGCCTGACTCCGCAGACCGTGGTCCGCGAGGCTGCCGTGCTCGCCGACGAGGTCGGCCACGACCGGCTCACCCTGGCCGCGCTCGCCGCCCGGCTCGGTGTCGCGCTGCCCAGCCTCTACAAGCACGTGCGGGGCGTGGACGCGCTGCACCAGAAGCTGGCCGTGCTGGCCACCGCGGAGGTCGCCACCGAGCTGACCACCGCCGCCGCGGGCCGGGCCGGTGGCGACGCGCTGCGCGCCGCCGCCACCGCCCTGCGGGAGTACGCCCGCCGGCACCCCGGCCGCTACCCGGCCACGCAGCGGGCGCCCGACCCCGACGACCCCGAGCACCTCGCCGCCGCCGAGCGGGCCGTCGGCGCGATCTACGCGATCCTGCGCGGGTACGACCTCAGCGGCGACGCGGCGGTCGACGCCACCAGGATGTTCCGGGCTGCGGTGCACGGGTTCATCACCCTCGAGGCGGCCGGCGGGTTCGGTCTGCCCCGGGACATCGACCGTTCCTTCGACGAGATGGTGGCCGCGCTGGACACCGCGTACCGCAACTGGAGGTCCCGGTGAAGGCCGCCCTGCTCACGCTCATCTTCCTGCTGGAGCTGGCCCTGCTCGCGGCCGCCGGCTGGTGGGGGTTCACCCTCGACGCCGGCTGGCCGGTACGGCTGCTCGCCGGCCTCGGCGCGCCGCTGGCGATCGCCGTGGTCTGGGGGCTGTTCTGCTCGCCCCGGGCCACCGTGGCGCTGCCCGCGCCGGCCAAGCTGAGCGTGCAGGCCGCCTGCTTCCTCACCGGCGGCCTGCTGCTCGCCCTGGCCGGGCGGCCCGTGCCGGGCGCGGTGCTGGTGGCCCTCTGGGCGCTCGACAAGACCCTGCTCACCCTCTCCGGCGAGAAGATCTGACCCTGATCCACCGGCTCCGAGTTCCGCCCCGCGGTTCCCCGGTGGCTCGGGTCGGTCGCCGTTCGAGCTGACGCCACAGACGACTCCCCACCTCCCCGATCCCGGCGGCCCTCCGGCTCGGGGAGGTGGCGGTGTCCGCGCCCGCTCTCTTGCTCGCCCCGGATCTTGGACGATTTCGGCCCCTCTGGGGGCCGTTTCCTACCAAGATCTCGTCCGGGCACTTCGCCGTCGGGGCTGAGGCGTTTACGTCATCAAGTTTGTAGGCGGGGAAACAGTTTGTGGGCGGCGAACTGAGAGCGCGGGCGGGCGGAGCCGGTTCGGCTCGGGGCGGCGCGCGGGGGACTCTTCCCGCCTCGCCCGATTGGTCGTACCCTTCGCCGGTGACCGACGGTGACGAGCGGCCCGCCGACGCGACGGCGAGCGGCGACGAGCAGCCGGCCACCGTGTCGCCGGACGGCGACAGTCCGGCCCGCCACCCGGCTGCTGCCGGGGCCGGCGAACCCGGCCGCACTGCCGCGCCGGACGGCATCCCGGCAGCCGAGAACGACGAGCCAGCAGAGAACGCCGATCGAGCCGGAAACGCCCAGCCGGCCAAGAACGACGGGCCAACCGGCAACGACGGGCCAGCCGGAAACGCTGAGCGAGCCGGAAACGCTGAGCGAGCCGGAAACGCTGAGCGAGCCGGAAACGCTGAGCGAGCCGGAAACGCTGAGCGAGCCGGAAACGCTGAGCGAGCCGGAAACGCTGAGCGAGCCGGAAACGCTGAGCGAGCCGGAAACGCTGAGCGAGCCGGAAACGCTGAGCGAGCCGGAAACGCTGAGCGAGCCGGAAACGCTGAGCGAGCCGGAAACGCTGAGCGAGCCGGAAACGCTGAGCGAGCCGGAAACGCTGAGCGAGCCGGAAACGCTGAGCGAGCCGGAAACGCTGAGCGAGCCGGAAACGCTGAGCGAGCCGGAAACGCTGAGCGAGCCGGAAACGCTGAGCGAGCCGGAAACGCTGAGCGAGCCGGAAACGCTGAGCGAGCCGGAAACGCTGAGCGAGCCGGAAACGCTGAGCGAGCCGGAAACGCTGAGCGAGCCGGAAACGCTGAGCGAGCCGGAAACGCTGAGCGAGCCGGAAACGCTGAGCGAGCCGGAAACGCTGAGCGAGCCGGAAACGCTGAGCGAGCCGGAAACGCTGAGCGAGCCGGAAACGCCGCCGAGCCAACCGGAAACGCCGAGCCGGCCAAGAACGACGGGCCAAGCGGCAACGACGGGCCAGCCGGAAACGCCGAGCGAGCCGGAAACGCCGCCGAGCGAGCCGGAAACGCCGAGCCGGCCAAGAACGATGAGCCAGCCGGGAACGACGGGCCAGCCGGGAACGACGGGCCCGAGGACGACGAGCCAGCCGTCCGGTGCGCGCTCGACGGTGCCGAGGATGTCGCCCCGGCACCCCGGCCGCAGCCCGGCCCGCCCGGTCACCCGCCCGGCGTTCACCCGCCCGGCGTTCACCCGTTCGTCGCGGGCGGCGGGCCGACGCCGGGGGTCGTACCGGAGCTGTCGGGCCGGCGGCGGCGTTGGCGGCTCTGGACGGTGCTGGGGCTGGTCCTCGTGCTGGTGGCGTGCGGCGTTCCCGGCGTACTCCTGCTCGGGCTGCTGCGCGACGCGGCCGGACGGCCGGCGGCGGGCCGGGACGACCGCGGCACGGCGGCCGAGCGGCGCCTCGGTGAGCGGATGGCGGCCCAGCTCGACCGGCAGGCCGCCGCCCTGCTCAACGGTGACCGGGCCGGCTTCCTCGCCGTCGCCGAGCCCGCCGCCCGACCCGCGCTCACCCGGCGGTACGCCGCGCTGCGCGCGCTCCGGGTCACCGCCTGGCGACCGGCGGCGGACGGGGTGCCGTCGGCGGTCGACCGGCGGCCGGGGGAGTGGCGGCTGACGGTGACGGTCGGCTACTGCTTCGTGGTGCCGGGCTGCGCACCGAGCAGCGTCGAGCTGGGCACCCGGTGGCGGGTGGTGGGTGACGCCGAACCCCGGCTGACCGCGGTCGAGGAGTCCCGGGCGACGTCGGCCGGCGCGCGGCCCTGGGAGGTCAGCGACCTGGCCGTGGCGGTCGGGAAGCGGGCCGTGGTCGCCACCACGCCGGCGCTGCGGGCCAAGCTGCCCGGCCTGCTCGCCCAGGCCGAGGCCGCCGCCCGGGTCGCCGACGGGTACGCGGTGGCCGGCCGACCGCCGGACCGCTACCTGGTCTACTACGCCGGCCGCGCCGAGTGGCAGCGCTGGTACGGCGGTGGCCGGCCGAAGTGGACCGCCGGGTACGCGGTCGGCGTCGGCGGCGGGCGCCACGACATCGTGCTCAACGCGCAGAGCCTGACGCCGACCGGCGTCGACGACCTGCTCCGGCATGAGCTGACCCACGCCGCGTCGCTGCCCGACGGGGGCTACGCGGACCGGTCGAGCTGGTGGCTGGTGGAAGGGCTGGCCGAGTACGCGGGCGCGGACGGCCAGCCGGTGGACCGCTACGAGGGCCTGGCCGAGGTGCGCAGGCTCGTCCGCGGCGGGTGGAACGGCCGGCTCGACGCGCTGGCGCCGGCCGACGACGCGGCGGACGACCGGGTCGGCGGCGCCTACGGCATCGGTTACCTGGCCGTGCGTCACCTGGTCGACCGGTACGGCGAGCAG
Source organism: Micromonospora sp. Utrum1 (assembly GCF_057197805.1). Classification (NCBI taxonomy): domain Bacteria; kingdom Bacillati; phylum Actinomycetota; class Actinomycetes; order Micromonosporales; family Micromonosporaceae; genus Micromonospora; species Micromonospora sp. Utrum1. Next base: position 7,042,335 of record NZ_CM170071.1, on the reverse strand, counting down.
CGGGTGCTGGACTTCTTCCGGGCCGTGGTGCACGAACGCCGGTCGATGGCCGAGGCCGCCGACGAGGTGTTCGGCGAGCCCTGGGCGGGGCTGCACGACGACTGCGTCGCCTACCTCCGGGCGGTCGCCGGCTGAGGCGTCGATGCTGGTCGACGGGTCGTAGCATGGGCCGGGTGGCCCGCACCCCCTCGCCGCGGCTGCCCGCGGCCCGCCGCCTCCGCCTTCACACCGCCCTCCTCGCCGTCGTCGCGCTGACCGGCGCCACCGCCGCCTCGTGCGGCGACGATCCGGCCACCGTCAGCGTGGCCCAGGTGGGCCGCTCCCCGGTGACCGAGGTGATCGACGCGCCGGCCACGGTGACCGCCCGGGCCGCCGCCACCCTCACCGCCCCCGCCGAGGGCACCGTGGTCAGCCTGCGCGTCCAGCCCGGACAGCGGGTCACCCGGGGGCAGGTGCTCGCCGTGATCGACTCGCCGTCCGCGCGGGACCGGTTGACGCAGGCCCGGGCGGCGCTGCGCGCGGCGAAGCGGGCCGGCCGGGGCGTCGGCGTCGGCGACCTGGGCGGCCGCCGGCGGGACACCGACCAGGCCGCCACCGAGGCGTTCGCCGCAGCCCGCAAGGCGGCCGGGAAGATCGGCGACCCGCAGTTGCGGTCCGCGCTGCTGCTCCAGGTCGAGTCGGCGCAGCAGCAGTACGCGTCGGCCGCCCGCGCCGCCGACCGGGCGGTCAGTGCCGTGCAGCGCGGGGTGGCCGGGCTGAACAGCGCCGTCGGCGCACTGTCGACCGCACAGCGCCTCCAGGCCCAGCAGGCGTACGACCTGGCCAAGGCGACGGTCGACGCGCTGACCCTGCGCGCCCCGATCGCCGGGGTGGTGCAGCCGGGCGGTACCCGGGCGGCCACCCCGACCGACCTCGGCGGACTGCTCGGCGCGGCCGGGGGCGCGGTGCCCGGCCTCGACCCGTCGGCCCTCGGGGCGGCCGGGCAGGGCGGCCCGCCGGCGGGGGTGGACGACGCGGTACCGGCCGGTGGCCGGGTCACCGCGGGCACGCCGGTGCTGACCGTGGTGGACACCGGGCAGCTCGGCCTGCTCGCCGAGGTGGACGAGACCGACGTGCTGCTGGTCCGGGCCGGGCTGACCGCCACGGTCGAGCTGGACGCGGTGACCGGCGCGACGTACGACGCCACGGTCCGCTCGGTGGACGTGCTGCCGACCAGCTCGGCCCGGGGCGGGGTCACCTACCGGGTCCGGCTCGGCCTCGGCGCCGGGCGGCTCGGCGAGGGCGAGGCCGCCCCGACGCCGCGCCCCGGCATGAACGCCGTGGTCCACCTCCGGGTCCGCGAGGCGGCCGACGCGGTGGCCGTACCCGCCTCGGCGGTCTTCTCCGCCGACGGGCGGGACGCGGTCTGGCTGCTGCGGGACGGGAAGGCCGACCGGGTGCCGGTGACCGTGGGCGTGCAGGGGCAGGACCTGGTGCAGATCGTCAGCGGGGTGCGGGCCGGCGACCGGATCGTGGTGCGCGGCGCCGACCAGGTCCACGACGGCCAGGAACTGCCGTGAGCGTCGCCGCGATCGAGGCGGTCGACGTGTCCCGCACGTACGAGCTGGACGGGGTCTCGGTGCCCGCGCTGCGCGGCGTGTCCCTCACCATCGAGCAGGGCGAGTACGTGGCGGTGATCGGGCCCTCCGGCTCGGGCAAGTCCACGCTGATGCACCTGCTCGGCGGGCTGGACCGGCCGACCGGCGGCCGGCTGGTGATCGGTGGCCGGGACGTGACCACCCTGACCGCGCCGGAGCTGGCGACGCTGCGCAACGAGACCATCGGCTTCGTCTTCCAGGCGTTCCACCTGCTGCCCCGGACGTCCGCGGTGGACAACGTGGCGCTGCCCCTGGTCTACCGGGGCCTCGGGGCGCGGCAGCGGCGGGAACGCGCGGCGGCGGTGCTCGGCCGGGTCGGGCTGGGGCACCGGCTGGGCCACCGCCCCAACCAGCTCTCCGGCGGCGAGCAGCAGCGGGTGGCGATCGCCCGGGCCCTGGTCACCGACCCGGCGGTGCTGCTCGCCGACGAGCCCACCGGCAACCTGGACAGCGCCACCGGCGAGGCGGTGCTGGAGCTGCTGGAACAGTTGAACGCCGAGTCCGGGGTGGCGCTGGTGATGGTGACCCACGACCCGGAGGTGGCGGCCCGGGCCCGCCGGCGGATCGCGGTCCGGGACGGGCTGATCCGGTCCGACACCGTTCATGATCGACCGCTGTCGGGCGGCGACGGTCGACCTGAGACACTGGACGCCGCTCCCAGCGCGGAGCCCCGGTCCGCGTCCGGAAGCGGCCCGGGGCACCCGTCCGGTGGCTCCGGTGGCGCCACCGGAGCCACCGGACGCCTTCCGCGCAGCGGCGGACCGGCCGCGGCCGGGGGTGCCCGGTGAGGCTGGCCGAGGCCTGGCGGGTCGCGTTGGACGCGCTGCGGGCCAACCGGATGCGCAGCGCGCTGACCATGCTCGGGGTGATCATCGGGGTCGCCTCGGTGGTGCTGCTGGTGGCCATCGGCACCGGCACCAAGCAGAAGGTCGAACAGCAGGTGGAGGGCCTCGGCTCGAACCTGCTCCTGGTGGTGCCCGGCAAGCTCGACGTCGGCACCGCCCCGGTGGTCTCGCCGCTGGACCTCAAGGACGTGGACGCCGTCTCCCGGGTGGTCGGTGACCCCGGCCGGGTGGCCGTCACGATCGCCTCCGGCGCGACCGCACGGGCCGGCACCCGTTCCGACTTCACCACCGTGCAGGGGGTGCTGGAGACCACCCCGACGGTCTTCACCCGCTCGCTGGCCCGGGGCCGCTATCTGAGCGGCGCCGACGTGGACACCAGCCGCCGGGTGGCGGTGCTCGGCGCGTCCGTGGCCCGGGCGCTCTTTCCCGACCGGGACCCGCTCGGCCAGCAGGTCACCCTTGCCGGGGTCCGGTTCCGGGTGATCGGCGTCTTCACCCCGCTCGGGCAGAGCCTCGGCGTGGACCGGGACGACGAGGTGCACATCCCGGTGACCGCCGCGCAGCGGCTCTGGGGGACCCAGCGGATCGACGGCATCGCGGTGAAGGCGCCCGACCGGGAGCGGATCGACCAGCTCGGCGAGAGGATCGTCGCCGAGCTGGCCCGCCGGCACCCGGACACCGAGTTCAGCGCGGTCACCCAGCAGCAGATCCTCGGCGTGCTCGGCGACATCCTCGGCGTGCTCACCGGGGTCCTCGCCGCCATCGCCGGCATCTCGCTGCTGGTCGGCGGCGTCGGCGTCTCCAACATCATGCTGGTCTCGGTCCGCGAACGGACCCGCGAGATCGGCCTGCGCAAGGCGGTCGGCGCGCGGCCCCGGGACATCGGCGTGCAGTTCCTGCTGGAGGCGGTCCTGCTCACCTCGATCGGCGGGCTGACCGGGATGGCACTCGGGGTGGGCACCGCGCTGCTGGTCGACGCGGTCTCGCCGATCCCGGCGGCGATCACCTGGTGGTCCCTGGCGCTCGCCTTCGGCGTCTCGGCGGCCGTCGGCATCGTCTTCGGGGTGGTGCCCGCCCAGCGCGCCGGCCGGCTCGACCCCGTGGTGGCGCTGCGCGCCGAGTGACGTCCCGGAAACCATGGCGGGCTCCCGGGATCGGGACAGGCCACCCGTCCGGGCGAAAAACACCAGCTCGACACGGGGTGACCAGGGGCCCATCCATGATCAAACGAAGGAAGGGATCGCGCCGGTCACAGCCGCCCCGCTACCGTACTGGTAACACGCGCGTCGCTCGTCGTGGCGGGAAACAACCTGCTCGGCGGCACGCGCCGGGCATGGGAATGGGTCGGTGAGCCATGGCCGGGTCGCAGTCCGACGCTCGACTGTCGGATGTCAGGTTCCTGACCGTCGCCGAGGTGGCGACGGTCATGCGGGTGTCCAAGATGACGGTCTACCGTCTCGTGCACAGCGGTGAGCTGACCGCGGTGCGGGTCGGTCGGTCGTTCCGGGTGCCCGAGCACGCCGTGCACGAATACCTCCGGGGCGCGTTCCAGGAAACCGCCTGACACGTCGCCGGCCAGGCCGGCGAGTGCGACGTAACGGGCATCGACGGGGGCGCGTTGGTCCTGCTGATGCACTCCGGCTACCCTGGACCCCGACCGTGACCGCACCCTGGTGTGCCCTGCCCACCACGCGGGTCCGGTCCGTTGTCCGCAAGCGGTCACGACACCACCCCCCGTGGTGTCTTCCGGTCCGCCCCGCACGTTGCATCGAAAGGCTGTCGTATGGGCTCGGTGGTCAAGAAGCGCCGCAAGCGCATGGCTAAGAAGAAGCACCGCAAGCTGCTGCGCAAGACCCGCGTCCAGCGTCGCCGTCTCGGCAAGTGACCGGGGCCGGGCTGCGGCCCGGCACCCGGCACCACTTGCCAACTGTCGACCCTCGGAGGCTCAGTTGATCAGGCCGCGGACGTCCCGGCTCGATCCCGCCTGCCGGACAAGGCGCACGACATGACCCCCGGTGGCACCTCAGGTGCTCCGGGGGTCGTCGTCGTGACCGGGGTCGGTCGCTATCTCGGCGCGCACGTCGCCGCCCGGCTCGCCGCCGACCCGCGCATCGAACGCGTCATCGGCGTCGACCCGGCCACGCCGAGCCCCGAGCTCACCGACCTGCTCGCCGGGGTCGAGCGGGTCCGGCTCGACCTCGACTCGCTCGGCGGCCTCCTGGTCGACCTCGACGTCGACGCCGTGGTGCACCTGGCGCTGGTCACCGCCCCCGACCCCCAGCAGGGCGGCCGGGCGGCGATGAAGGAACAGAACGTCATCGGCACCATGCAGCTCCTCGCCGCCTGCCAGCGGGCGCCCCGGCTACGCAAGCTGGTGGTCCGCTCGTCGACCGCCGCTTACGGGGTGTCGTTCCGGGATCCGGCCGTCTTCACCGAGGAGACCGAGCCACGCGAGGTGCCGCGCGGCGGTTTCGGCCGCGACATCCTCGACATCGAGGGGTACGTCCGCGGCTTCCGTCGCCGCCGGCCCGACGTCACCGCGACCGTGCTGCGCTTCGCGCCGTTCATCGGCTCGACCGCCGACACCACGCTCACCCGATACTTCGCCCAGCCCGTGGTGCCCACCGTCTTCGGCCGGGACCCGCGGCTGCAGTTCGTCCACTTCGACGACGCCCTGGAGGTGCTGCACCGGTCGGTCGCCGAGGAGCACGCCGGGACGTACAACGTCGCCGGGCCGGGTGTGCTCTCGCTGTCGCAGGCGATCCGCCGGGCCGGCCGGGTGGCCGTGCCGGTGCTGGAGCCGGGCCTCGCCGGGTTCGCCGCGATCGCCCGCAGCCTCGGCTTCGGCCGCTACGGACTGGACCAGGTCGACCTCTTCGTGCACGGTCGGGTGGTGGACACCACCAGACTGGAGCGCGAGTACGGCTTCACGCCCCGCACCACCGCGGCCGCCTTCGACGACTTCATCCGCGCCCACCATGGCGGCGTGGTGGTGACCCGGGACCAGCTCGCCACGGCCGAGCAGTTGGTGCTGGAGGGCATCCGGCAGGTCCGGTCGGCCGTGCGGGAGCGCTCGTGAGCGCGGCGGAGGAGCGGGGCGAGGCGCGGTACGACGTACCGCTGACCGTGCCCGGGCCGGACGCGGAGCCGGCGCGGCGCAACGGGCACCGGCGGGCCACGGCGGCCGCCGCCGAGCCGACGATGAAGGCGGCACCGGCGGCCGCGGACGAGCCGGACACCTCCACCGACGAGCCGGCGCCGAGCCCCAGGACGGGCGCGCCGGGCGAGGCCGCCCCGAAGAAGACGATGGCGAAGAAGGCCGTCGCCAAGAAGGCGGTCGCGAAGAAGGCCGTCGCAAAGAAGCCGACGGGCGAGCCGGTCGGGGCGCAGGACCGGCCGGGCGACGTGACCCCGCCCGGGCCGGCGGTGGCCGACCGGCCGGGGGACCACTGGGACCGGAAGGTCGCCAAGGGGCTGGCCTTCCTGCGGCGACGGCTCGCCGGCGACTACGAGGTGGACGAGTTCGGCTTCGACCCCGACCTCACCGACGCCGTCTTCCACCCGCTGGTCCGGCTGCTCTACCGGGACTGGTTCCGCACCGAGGTCGGTGGCGTCGAGCACGTTCCCGCCGAGGGGGCCGGCCTGGTGGTCGGCAACCACTCCGGCACGGTGGCGCTGGACGCGCTGGTGCTCGCCGCCGCGCTGCACGACCGGCACCCGGCGCGCCGCTACCTGCGGCTGCTCGGCGCCGACCTGGTCTTCCGGATGCCGGTGGTCTCCGAGATCGCCCGCAAGACCGGCGGCACGGTGGCCTGCAACCCCGACGCGGAACGGCTGCTCGGCAACGGCGAGCTGGTCGGTGTCTTCCCGGAGGGCTTCAAGGGGGTCGGCAAGCTCTACGCCGACCGCTACAAGCTCCAGCGCTTCGGGCGGGGCGGGTTCGTCTCGGCGGCGCTGCGGACCGGCACGCCGATCGTGCCGGTGGCGATCGTCGGCGGCGAGGAGATCTACCCGATGCTCGCCGACATCAAGCCGCTGGCCCGGCTGCTCAAGCTGCCATACTTCCCGGTCACGCCGACCTTCCCCTGGCTGGGGCCGCTGGGCATGGTGCCGCTGCCGAGCAAGTGGCTGATCGAGTTCTGCCCGCCGATCCCGACCGCGCACCTGCGCGACTCGGCCGACGATCCGCTGGTCGTGTTCAACCTCGCCGACCAGGTGCGGGAGACCATCCAGCAGACCCTGCACCGGCTGCTCGAACGCCGCCCGGACCCGTTCGGCCCCTGACCGACCGGCTGCGGCCCGGGGTCAGTCGACGCGCTGGCGGCGGCGGTGCAGGGCCAGCCCGGCGGTGACCGCGCCGGCGACCAGCCCGGCGGCGGCCGTGGACGGCACGGCGATCTTCACGGCCCGCCGGCCGGTGCGGAAGTCGCGGACGTCCCAGCCCCGCTCGCGGGCCCGCCGGAGCAGCGCGGGATCCGGGTTGACCGCCACCGGGCGCCCCACCGTGGAGAGCATCGGCAGGTCGTTGGCGGAGTCGCTGTAGGCCGCGCAGCGGCCCAGCTCCAGCCCTTCGACCGCGGCGAGCTGGGTGATGGCCTCGGCCTTGGCCGGCCCGTGCATGAGGTCGCCGACCAGCCGGCCGGTGTACGCCCCGTCGACCACCTCGGCGACCGTGCCGATCGCCCCGGTCAGGCCGAGCCGGGTCGCGATCACCCGCCCGATCTCCACCGGGGCGGCGCTGACCAGCCAGACCCGCTCGCCCGCGTCGAGGTGGCGCTGGGCCAGCTTGCGGGTGCCGGCCCAGATGCGCGGTGCCATCAGCTCGTCGAAGATCTCCTCGGCGAGGCGCTCCACGTCGTCCACCCGCCAGCCTTCGATGAAGGCGAGCGCCGCCTCCTTGGCCTGCGACATGTCCCCGGCGTGCTCGGTGGCGAGCAGCCGGAACTTCGCCTGCTGCCAGGCGAACCGGGCCAGGTCGCCGGTGGTGAAGTACTTCCGGGCGGCCAGCCCGCGGGCGAACCAGTAGATCGACGCGCCCTGCATCATCGTGTTGTCCACGTCGAAGAAGGCGGCGGCCGTCGGGTCGGGGGTGACGGTGGCCGGGGGCGCCTCCGGGGTCTCCGACCAGCCGGCGGTGTGCCCGTGGACGTCGGTGCTGACGGTCACCTTCCGGCTCCCGGTCACGACGTCCTCCCCTCGACGACCCCACGTACGCCCATCCGAGCCTATCCGGCGGGATGTGACGGACGGGTGTCCGGCGGGAGAAGTGTGGCGTGGACGGCTCTCCGCGCGGCTCAGCGGTCGCCGGGGCAGGTGGTCGGGGCGGGCCCGAGCGCGTCGCTGGCCGCCGGGGCCGGCAGCCCGCAGGCGATCGCCTCGCGAAGCGCGTCGGCACGCCGGCCGGCCGCGTCGAGCAGGGCGAGCGAGTGGCGGGTGCGGTCCCGGTCGGCCTGGTCCGACCGGTCGAGCAGCCCGCTGACCGCCCGGCGCTGGCCGCCGAGGAACGTGTCGAGGGCGTCCAGCGCCGCCGGGTCGGAGCGCTGCGCGGCCACCGTGGTCAGCAGGCGTACGCCCTGCCGGGTGTCGGCGTCCATGTCGTCCAGCACGGCGCTGAAGCCGAGCCGGTCGTGGCGGACCGTGGCGGCCTCGTCGAGCCGGGTGCGGGCGAAGTCGAGGAAGAGCTGGCCCCGGCTGATGTCGGAACTGGCCAGGGCGAGCTGGGCGCGCTCGGTCGAGCGCTTCATGCCGTAGAGGGCGTCGCCGGGCAGCGCGTTCTCGCTGGCGGCGGAGATGCCGGAGAGGGCGATCGCCCCGGCGGCCACGCCGACCAGGATCGCGCCGCGGGCCCGGGCCCGTCGCCCGGTCATCGCCGGCAGCAGCGAGCCGCGTATGCCGCTGGCGGCGCCGGCCTTCGCCGGGGCGGCAACGCCCTCGCGCTCGGCGGTGGCGACGAGCATCGCCCGCAGCCCGGTACGGAATTCCGCGTCCACCTCGGCGTCCGGCCGCTCGGCGGTGAGCCGCCGGCTCACCGCGACGAGCGCGGTGAGTTCGTCGTCGGCCCGGGAACGGACGTGGTGCCGCCGGCCGCCGTTGGCCTCGTCGAGGAGCTGCGCGAAGCGCTCGGCACGCCGACGGGAGAAGAGGTCGCTGTCCACCGCAGGCACCCCCTCTCGCTGGTCACGGCCGCTCTGGCCGTCGTCGTCACCAGCGACCGGTGGCAGCGTGCGGCCGACGGTCGACCGGGACGGCCGACCTGACCCACCGGACCGGATGGCCCGGGGGACGCCGGGACAACCACTGGTCGCACCCGGAGAAACGGTCCGCGCCGGTCGCCGGTTACGGGCCGGTCGGTGACGAAATCACCAAGAGTGATCGCGGTCGCGAGGTGCGGAGGGCGCGCGTGACCGCGCCCGGTGGGGTCGCCGGGCGGGTGGAAGCGGGTCGGGTCAGGGCTGGAAGCCGTCGGGCAGCAGCCGGGCCAGGGCCCGGACCGCCCGGTACTGCAACGCCTTGATGGCGCCCTCGTTCTTGCCCATGGCGCGGGCCGTCTCGGCCACCGAGAAGCCCTGGAGGAAGCGGAGCACGATGCACTCCTGCTGCTCCGGGTTGAGCTGCTTGACGGCGGTGAGCAGGGCGACGTTGGTGATGTGCTCGACCACCGCCGCCTCCGGGCTGCCCTCGGGCCCCCGGTCCTCCCGGTCGGCGTCGAGCACGTCGCCGGTCGTCACCTCCAGCCGGTAGCGGCCGGACTTGAAGTGGTCGGCGACCAGGTTGCGGGCGATGGTGACCAGCCAGGCGCCGAGGTCGCGCCCCTGCCAGGTGAAGCTGCCGATCCGCTTTAGCGCCCGGAGGAACGTGTCCGAGGTGAGGTCCTCGGCGAGCTGGCGGTTGCCGACCCGGAAGTAGACGAACCGGAAGACGGTGTCGACGTACCGGTCGTAGATCAGGCCGAACGCCTCGGCCTCCCCGGCCTGCGCCCGCTCGACCAGCGCCCAGACCTCGGTGGCCGGGTCGGACGGGTCGGGGCGGCTCGGGTAGCCGGTGGCCGGGGCGGCGGTCGCCGGGACGGCCGGCAGCACCGCCGTGTCGGCGGCGGTCACGGCGGGCAGGACGGCGGTCTCGGCGGCCGAGGGCTCGCTGTTGGCCCCGGCCTCACCGCGCCGGCCCTGGGCCGGCATGGCCGGCCGGGACGGGGCGCCGAGCCGGCCGGCGGCGGGTTTCGCGTTGCCGCCGGGCACCGTCGGGCGCGGTGGCGCCTCGTTGTGGTGCGTGCGGTTGCGGATCCGCCGTCCCTCGCCGCGCACCGCGAGACCGCGGGTCCCGTCGGCGGCGGTCCGTGGAGCGGGCTCCAGGCGCTCGTTGACGGGTGTTCGCTGGGTCGGGCCGGTCACCCCGGCCGGCCGGTCCGCGTAACCGAAGGTGGTCACCGCACCTCCCCGGGCGCGGCCGTTCCGGGACGTGCCGACGGGCGGCAGGTCTCCTTGAGGTGCTGGTCCAATGCGCTCACAGGCACGGGGGCCTCCTCGGGCTGAGGGGTGTCGACTCACGGCAAACGGGGTGAGCCGACCCGAGTGATGATAGGGCCAACGTCACCCGCGCGTGGCAAGTCCGTTACACAGAGCGGAAGTATTTCCGGTCGCGTCGCACAAATGGCGGACGCCTTGTCCGTCGTGTGCGGTTGACTTTCGCGCCGGTAGCTGGTCCGGAGTGGAAAGTCCTGGTCGGACCCAATTTTGTTGCGCCCTCGGCGTGTCGCGGCGGCGGCCCGGCCGGTGCGTTTCCGGCTGCCCGGACGACCCGGTCGGCCGACCGGCGGAGAGCCCTGTCCCACATTCGGGAATCCCGGGTGCCGGGGTGGACAGTCCCGTGGAGGGGACGCGTCCGGCGTGTCCGGTGGCGCATCGGCATCCGCCACGCGTCGCGGCCCGGTGTTCGGGCGTGGCCGGGCGGACGCGGCTGTGCCAGACTCAGCCACCGTGCAGGACGCAGCCGACAGTTCAGCGCCGAACCTCGCCGACCGGCTCCGCCGGGCGGCCGCCGTCCACGGTGACCGTCCCGCGCTGCATTGGCGCGACCGGACGCTGACCTGGTCGGCCCTGGACGCCTCGGTCACCGCGACCGCCCGCGCGCTGGCCGCAGCGGCGCCACCGTCCGCACCCGACGGCCATCCGCCCCGGGTGGCGATCGCCCTCGGCAACACCCCGGACTTCGTGGTCACCTACCTGGCCGTGCTCCGGGCCGGCCTGGTGGCGGTGCCGGTCAACCCAGGCTTCACCGCCCGGGAGCTGCGGCACGTGCTCGCCGACTCCGGGGCCGCCGTGCTGGTCGGCGCGGCGGAGGTGACCCGCCGGGTGTCCGCCGACGAACTGCCCGCCCTCACCGCGGTGCACACCGCCCCGCCGGTCACCGACGGTGACCAGGCGACCGGCTTCCCGATCCGGGGCGGGGACGACCTCGCCGTCCTGCTCTACACCTCGGGCACCGAGGGCCGGCCCAAGGGCGCCATGCTGTCGCACCGGGCGCTGGCCGCCAACCACGCCCAGGTCGACCGGATCGACCCGCCGGTGGTCGGCCCCGACGACACCGTGCTGCTCGCACTGCCGCTCTTCCACGCGTACGGGTTGAACTCCGGGCTCGGGGCCGTGGTGCACCACGGCGCGACCGGGGTGTTGGTCGACGAGCCCGGCCCGGCCGGGGCGCTCGACGAGATCGCCCGGCACCGGGTCAGCGTGGTGGTCGGCGTACCGTCGATGTTCCTGGCCTGGGCCGACGCGGCGGGCGACCCGGCCGCGGCGCTGGCCTCGGTGCGGGTCGCGGTGTGCGGCGCGGCGCCGCTGCCGCCGGCCGCCGGAGCGCGCTTCACCGAGGTGACCGGGCACCCCGTGCACGTCGGGTACGGGCTCACCGAGACCGCCCCGGTGCTCACCTCCACGCTGGTCGGCGGCGAGCCGAAGCCGGGCTCCATCGGCCGCCCGCTGCCCGGCGTCGAGCTGCGGCTGGTCGGGTCCGACGGCACGGAGCTGTGGCGCGACGGGGTGCCGGCGGCCGAGGAGGACGCCGACGAGCTGGACCTCTCCGACGACCCGACGGGCACCGACCCGGGGCAGATCGTGGTGCGCGGCGACAACCTGTTCGACGGCTACTGGCCGGACGGGCGCGGCGGCCCCGACCCGGACGGCAGCTGGTGGCCCACCGGCGACGTGGCGTACGCGGACGAGGACGGCGACCTCTTCCTGGTCGACCGGCTCGGCGAGCTGATCCTGGTCAACGGCTTCAACGTCTACCCGCACGAGGTGGAGCTGGTGCTCCAGGCGCACCCCGGGGTGGCCGAGTCGGCCGTCCTGGGGGTGCCGCACCCGCGGACCGGGGAGACTGTCCGGGCGTACGTGGTGCGGGCGGCCGGCTCGACGGTGACGACGGAGGAGCTGCTCGCCCACTGCGCGCGTAACCTGGCCCGGTTCAAGTGCCCGACCGCCGTCGAGTTCGTCGAACGCCTGCCCCACTCGGCGATCGGCAAGGTACGCAAGACCGAGCTCCGCCCGGCGGTGCCCCCGGTGCCCGCGCCGGCGCCGCCGACCGAGATCCGCACGGAGGTATCCGATGTCCAGTGACGCCCGGCTCGCCCTGATCACCCGGCCCGACTGCCACCTCTGCGAGGACGCGAAGGCGGCGCTCGACCGGGTGGTGGCGGTCACCGGGGACCGCTGGATCGAGAAGGACGTGACCGGCGACCTCGAGCTGGAGCGCGAGTACGGCGACCGGCTGCCGGTGGTGCTGCTCGACGGCAAGGAGCACGGCTACTGGCGGGTCGAGGAGGATCGGCTGCTGCGGGACCTGACCACCCCGCAGCTCTGAGCTGCCCCTTACAGTGCAGCGATGACCGCTGTGCGCCGCCACCTGGTGTGGGACTGGAACGGAACCCTCCTCGACGACCTCGACCTGGTGGTGCGGGCCACCAACGTCGCCTTCGCCAGCGCCGGCGGTCCGGTGGTCACGACCGACGAACACCGGGTCCGATTCCGCCGCCCGATCGCCGACTACTACGCCGAGATGCTCGGCCGGGCGATCGACGACGAGGCGTTCGGCCGGCTCGACCGGATCTTCCACGAGGCGTACCGGGCCGGATTGACGAGCTGCGCGCTGGCCGCCGACGCCACGGCCGCGATCGCCGCCTGGCCGGGCAGCCAGTCGCTGCTGTCCATGTGGTTCCACGACGAACTGGTGCCCACGGTGCACACCTACGGGCTGACCCCGCATTTCACCCGGGTGGACGGGCTGCGCGCGGCGGTCGGCGGCGGGCCGAAGGCGGAGTGGCTGGCGAAGCACCTGGCCGAGCTGGGCCTCGACGGCCGGCAGGTGGTGCTCATCGGCGACTCGCTGGACGACGCCGACGCCGCGCTCTCCGTCGGCGCCCGCTGCGTCCTCTACACCGGCGGCCTCTCCGACCCCGCCCGCCTGCGCACCTCCGGCCACCCGGTGGCCGACACCCTCACCGAGGCGGTCACCCTCGCTCAGGCGTGGTGATCGACTAGTGCCTGCCGGCCAGCGCGATCCGCGGCCTCAGGCGCGGAGGTGGGTGAGGACGGCGAGGACCCGGCGGTGGTGGTTGGTGGCGTCGGGGGGCAGGTCCAGCTTGGTGAAGATGTTCCGGACGTGCTTCTCGACGGCGCCGTCGCTGACCACCAGGGCGCGGGCGATGGCGGTGTTCGAGCGGCCCTCGGCCATCAGGGCCAGCACCTCGCGTTCGCGCGGGGTCAGCTCGGCCAGCGGGTCGTTCCGGCGGCGCCGGACCAGGAGCTGGCTGATCACCTCCGGGTCCAGCACCGTGCCCCCGGCGGCCACCCGGGCCAGCGCGTCCAGGAACTCGTCGATCGCGGCCACCCGGTCCTTGAGCAGGTAGCCGATCCCGCCCCCGCCGGCCCCGCCGCCGGTGGTGGCGAGAAGGTCGTCGGCGTACGACACCTCGACGTACTGGGAGAGCACCAGGACCGGCGTACGCGGCACCCGCCGCCGGGCCTCCACGGCCGCCCGGAGCCCCTCGTCGGTGTGCGACGGCGGCATCCGCACGTCCACCACCGAGACGTCCGGCCGGTGCGCCACCACCGCCTCGACCAGGGCGTCCCCGTCACCGACGGCGGCCACCACCTCGTGCCCCGACTCGGTCAGCAGCCGCATCAGCCCCTCCCGGAGCAGTACGGCGTCGTCCGCGATCACCACCCGCATGGGTCCGGTGTCTACCACGTCCTGGACCCACTGAGGGGACGTCACCGGGGAAGTTCCGCGTGGATCCGGGTCGGCCCGCCGGTCGGGCTGGCCACCTCCAGGGTCCCGCCGGCGGCCCGGACCCGGTCGGCGATGCCGCTCAGCCCGTGCCCCTTGGCCAGGTGGGCGCCGCCGATCCCGTCGTCTGCGACGGTGATCTCCAGCCGGCCGACCTTCCGGGTCACCTCGACCCGGCAGGCGGCGGCCCGGCTGTGCTTGGCCACGTTGGTCAGCGCCTCGGCCACCACGAAGTAGGCGGTGCTCTCCAGCCCTGGGTCGAGCCGCCCGGCGGCGGTGCCCAGCTCGTCGTCGATCACCAGCTCGGTGGGGACCAGGGCGCGGGCGGCCAGCGCGGCCAGCGCGCTGGGCAGGCCCCGGTCGACCAGGATCGGCGGGGCGATGCCCCGGGACAGGGCGCGCAGCTCGTCGAGGGTGTCCCGGGTCTGGCTGACCGCCTCGTCCAGGGTCCGGCGGGCCGCCTCCGGGTCGGCGGCGAGCTGCTGGCGGGCCCGGCTGAGGTCCATGGCGAGGCGGACCAGGCGCTGCTGGGGGCCGTCGTGGATGTCCCGCTCCAGCCGGCGCAGGGCGGACGCCTCGGCGGACGCGGCGGCCCGCTTCTGCTCCTCCAGCGTGGTGATCCGCTGCCGCATCTCGGCCACCCCGGTGAGCAGCGAGTACGCCAGGGCGGCCTGGATCCGGGCACACGCCCTGGCCACCAGGGGCAGGGTGAACAGGGCGAACACGCCGATCGCGGTGTTCAGGGCGACCCGCGCCCCGGCCCCGTCGCCCATCCCGAGCAGCTGGCTCAGGTCCTGGTCGTTGGGGCCGCGCGGGATGGCCCAGTCGTACGCGCCGTACAGCGTCCCGGTGAGGGCCAGCGCCCACCAGACCAGCACCACCACGAAGGTGGGCAGGGTCACCAGCAGCCGGACGAAGGCGTGCAGCAGGTCGAGCCAGGACTGCGGGTCGCGCATCGGGGTCAGGACCCGCCGCCAGAAGCCCGCGCCCCGCTCGGGGGCCAGGTAGACCGGGCGGACCCGGGGCTGGCGCAGCACGGCGGGCAGCCGCAGCCGTTCCAGGTCGGCGAGCCCCCGGGCGGCGTACAGGGCGCCGGCGAGGACCGGCAGGCCGAGCGTGGTGACCAGCAACCCGGCGGTGAGCGAGATCCCGGCCACGGCCAGCACGAAGCCGACCAGTGCCAGCGGGAGGCTGAAGAGCACGTAGCCGGAGTCGCGCACGAGTTGGCGGACGAGGCCCCGGACGGGGGTGGTGGGGGTGGGCGCGGCGCCCAGCGGTACGGCGGTCATGCTCCGAGGCTATGGGCCGGGAGCGGCCCGACCCATCCCGTGCGCGGGCCTCTCCGGGGTGGGGTTCTCCCTACCTGCCGGAGTGACTCACGCCTCTTCGCGACGGTGACACAGCGCTACCGGGCGCGCGCGATTGGTCAGAGAAGTCTGGATTGAGCAATAATCGCCACGCGGCGCCGAGGGAGCTCCGTCTATCGATCTTGTTGGAATGGAGGGGCAGGTGGAGGCGCGTCGCGAGCTATCAAGATCGCGATTTGTGCACCTCTTCACAAGCGCCTACTCTGTAGTTCCGACGCGCCCTGCTAGCACAGCCGGCAACATCGGTCGCCAGCGGGAGCCCCGGAACGACCGGTCACCGTCGCTGGTCGAGGATCGCACCGCACGGAGTCTCATGAGTCAGCACCGTCACCCTGGCGCGACCGGCCGCGCCGGTGCCGTACCGGCGCTTCCGGACCTGCCCGAGGCGACCGTCGCGCGGCTCCCGGAATACCTCCGTGCCCTGCACGCGATCGCCGAGACCGGTCACGACACGGTCTCCAGCGAGGGGCTCGCCAACGCCGCCGGGGTCAACTCGGCGAAGCTCCGCAAGGACCTCTCCCACCTCGGCTCGTACGGCACCCGGGGCGTCGGCTACGACGTCACGCTGCTGATCGACCAGATCGAGTCGGTGCTCGGGCTCACCCAGTGCCGCTCGGTCGCGCTGGTCGGCGTGGGTAATCTCGGTCACGCCCTGGCCGGCTACGACGGCTTCGCCAGCCGCGGCTTCCGGATCGCCGCGCTCTTCGACGCGGATCCGTCCCGGGTCGGCGAGGAGATCAACGGGCTGGTCGTCCGGCACGTCGACGAGCTGGGCCGGGTCGCCGTCGAGGAGTCGATCTCGATCGGCGTGATCGCCACCCCCGCCCCGGCCGCCCAGGCGGTCGCCGATCAGCTCGTGGCGGTCGGCGTGACGAGCATCCTCAACTTCGCGCCCTGCGTACTCTCGGTTCCGGAGGGAGTCGACGTGCGCAAGGTCGACCTCGCGATCGAGCTGCAGATCCTGTCCTTCCACGAGCACCGCAAGGCGTCGCTGACCGCGCTCCCCGGCGGGCTCGTGGCGACCGATACCCAGGAGGCGATCGGCACGTGAAACTGCTCGTCGTCGGCGCGTCCTACCGCACCGCCCCCGTCGCTACGCTGGAGCAGCTGGCGGTCCCGCCCGCGGACCTCATCCGCACCCTGGACCGCCTGGTCGCCCAGCCGTACGTGGCCGAGGCCGTGATCGTCTCCACCTGCAACCGCGTCGAGGTCTACGCGGCCGTCTCCGGCTTCCACGGCGGCCTCGGGGACATCTGCGCGGTCCTGGCCGACCAGGCCGGCGCCACGCCGGCAGCGCTCGCCAACCACCTCTACGTGCACTACGACGCCGCCGCCGTGGACCACGTCTTCCGGGTCGCCTCCGGGCTGGACTCGATGGTGGTCGGCGAGGCGCAGATCCTCGGCCAGCTCCGCGACGCGTACCACTCGGCCAGCGGCGCGGACTCGGCCGGCCGGCTGCTGCACGAGCTGATGCAGCAGGCGCTGCGGGTAGGCAAGCGCGCGCACGCCGAGACCAACATCGACCGGGCCGGGCAGAGCGTGGTCACCGCCGCCCTCGACCTGGCTGCCGACCTGCTCGACGGCGACCTGACCGGGCGGCCCGCCATGGTGGTCGGCGCGGGGGCGATGGGCTCGCTGGGCGTGGCCACCCTCTCCCGGCTGGGCGCCGGCCCGCTCACCGTCACCAACCGGGGCGCCGAGCGGGCCGTCCGGCTGGCCGCGTCCTACGGCGCGACCGCCGTGCCGATGACCGAGCTGGTCGACGCGCTCACCACGGTGGACGTCGTGGTGGCCGCCACCGCGGCCACCGAGCCGGTCCTCACCCGCGACGTGGTGACCCGGGCGCTGGCCCGCCGGGACGCCGCCCGGGGCCCGCTGGTCCTGCTCGACCTGGCCGTCCCGCGCGACGTCGAGGAGGGCGTCGCCGCGCTGCCCGGCGTCGAGGTGATCGACATCGACCGGATGGCGGCGATCCTCGCCGACGGCCCGGCCGCCGCCGACGCCGCCGAGGTGGCCCGGATCGTGGCCGGCGAGGTCGAGGCGTTCCTGAGCTGGCTGCGCGGCGCCGACGTGGCGCCCACCGTGGCGGCCCTGCGCGGGCGCGCCGACGACGTGGTCTCCGCTGAGCTGCGCCGGCTCGCCCAGCGCCGCCCGGACCTCACCGACGACCAGCGCGCCGAGGTGGCCCGCACCGTGCACCGGGTGGTGCAGCGGCTGCTGCACCAGCCGACCGTCCGGGTCCGCCAGCTCGCCGCCGAGCCCGGCGGCGACCAGTACGCCGCCCTGCTGCGCGAGCTGTTCGACCTCGAGGTGCCGCAGCAGACCTCCCCGGTCGACACCGTCCCCGACGTGGTGGAAGCGGAGATCGTCATGCCGGCCGACCCGATCCAGCCCACCGGAGGTGCGCGATGACCGCCCCCCTGCGTCTCGGCACCCGGGGCAGCGCCCTGGCGATGGCCCAGTCCGGCCACGTCGCCGAGGCTCTCACCGCGGCCACCGGCCGCCCGGTCGAGCTCGTCGAGGTGGTGACCGCCGGCGACCGCTCCGCGGCCCCGGTGCACCGGCTCGGCGTCGGCGTCTTCGTCTCCGCGCTGCGGGACGCGCTGGCCGCCCGGGAGATCGACTTCGCCGTCCACTCGTACAAGGACCTGCCCACCGCCGCGGCGCCCGGCCTGCACATCGCCGCCGTGCCGCCCCGGCAGGACCCGCGGGACGCGCTGATCGCCCGCGACGGCCGGACCCTCGCCGAGCTGCCGCCCGGCGCCCGGGTCGGCACCGGCGCGCTGCGCCGCATCGCCCAGCTGCACGCCCTCGGACTGCAGCTGGAGGTCACCCCGATCCGGGGCAACGTCGACACCCGCCTCGGCCGGGTGCTCGGCCCGGACGCCGACCTCGACGCGGTCGTGCTGGCCCGGGCCGGGCTCGCCCGCCTCGGCCGGACCGGCGTGATCACCGAGACGCTCGATCCGATGCTGATGCTGCCCGCGCCCGCCCAGGGCGCGCTGGCGGTGGAGTGCCGGATCGACGATCAGGACCTGGTCGAGCTGCTCGGCGTGCTCGACCACGCACCGTCCCGCGCCGCGGTCGTCGCGGAGCGGGCACTGCTGGCCACCCTGGAGGCCGGGTGCAGCGCGCCCGTCGCCGCCTACGGCGAACTCGCCGAGGGTGACGCCGGTGAGGAGATCTACCTGCGCGGGGCGGTGATCAGCCCGGACGGTACCCGTGACCTCCGGCTGTCCCGCACCGGAACGCCCGCCGACGCGGCGGAGATCGGCAAGGCACTCGCCGCCGAACTCCTCGAACTCGGCGCCGACTCGATCCTCGGCCAAGAAGGACACACCGGCCCGGGGACCCAGCAATTTGGGAGCACAGAATGACCCGCACCCGTAAGCCCGTAGGCCGGATCGCGTTCGTCGGGGCCGGCCCCGGCGACCCGGGCCTGCTGACCCGCCGGGCGGTGGACGCCCTGGTCGAGGCCGACCAGGTGGTGTACGACCGGGGAGTCCCCGAGTCGTTGCTCGAGTACGTCCGCGCCCAGGCCAGGCCCGACGCCGAGTTCAGCCCCGCCGAGGGCGTGCCGGGGGATGTG
The DNA here is from genome assembly GCF_057197805.1 of Micromonospora sp. Utrum1. Lineage (NCBI taxonomy): Bacteria > Bacillati > Actinomycetota > Actinomycetes > Micromonosporales > Micromonosporaceae > Micromonospora > Micromonospora sp. Utrum1. The sequence goes on along the minus strand of NZ_CM170071.1, from coordinate 7,023,617 downwards.
GCGAAGGTGCTGATCTCCGCGGCCCGGTCCGGCCAGAACGCCGTGCACCTGGTCGCCGGCGACCCGTTCGGCCACGACTCGGTGGTCAAGGAGGTGCAGGCGGTGGCGCGTACCGCCGCGCACTTCGAGGTGGTGCCGGGCGTCGGCCAGGCCGAGGGCGTGGCCACCTACGCCGGCGTGCCGCTGCCCGGGGTGCGTACCGCCGCCGACGTCGAGGACGTCACCACGCTCGACTTCGACGCGCTGGCCGCCGCCGTGGTCCGGGGCTCGCTGGCGATCGCGGTGGACGCCGGTGACCTGGCCGCCATCCGGGACGGCCTGCTGGCCGCCGGGGTGGACGGCGCCACCGCCGTCGGGGTGACCGGCGACGGCACCGGCGAGACGCAGTACACCACCACGTCGACCGTGGACTCCTTCGTCGCGGCGGCGCTCGGCTTCACCGGCCGCGTCGTGCTCACCGTCGGCGCGGGCGTCTCCGACCGCGACAAGCTGAGCTGGTGGGAGAACCGGCCGCTGTACGGCTGGAAGGTGCTCGTCCCCCGCACCAAGGAGCAGGCCGGCGCGATGAGCGCGCGGCTGCGCGCGTACGGGGCGATCCCGTGCGAGGTGCCGACCATCGCGGTCGAGCCGCCGCGCACCCCGGCCCAGATGGAGCGGGCGGTCAAGGGCCTGGTCGACGGCCGGTACGCCTGGGTGATCTTCACCTCGGTGAACGCGGTCCGGGCGGTCTGGGAGAAGTTCGCCGAGCACGGTCTGGACGCCCGCCACTTCGGCGGCGTCAAGATCGCCTGCATCGGCGAGGCCACCGCCGAGGCGGTCCGCGCCTTCGGCATCCAGCCGGAGCTGATCCCCTCCGGGGAGCAGTCCTCCGAGGGCCTGCTGGCCGAGTTCTCGCCGCACGACGAGATCCTCGACCCGGTCGGCCGGGTGCTGCTGCCGCGCGCCGACATCGCCACCGAGACCCTGGCCGCCGGGCTCACCGAGCGGGGCTGGGAGGTCGACGACGTGACCGCGTACCGGACCGTCCGGGCCGCGCCGCCGCCCGCCGAGATCCGCGACGCGATCAAGTCGGGCGGGTTCGACGCGGTGCTCTTCACCTCGTCCTCGACCGTCCGGAACCTGGTCGGAATCGCCGGGAAGCCCCACGCGCGTACCGTTGTTGCCGTCATCGGGCCCAAGACGGCGGAGACCGCCACGGAGTTCGGCCTGCGGGTCGACGTGCAGCCGCCGCACGCCTCGGTGCCCGATCTGGTGGAGGCGCTCGCCGCCTACGCCGTCGAGCTGCGCGAGAAGCTCGCCGCCATGCCGGCCAAGCAGCGCCGCGGCTCGAAGGTGCAGGGCCCGACCGCCCTGAGGTTCCGCTGACAGGAGGCCCCCCATGTCGTACCCCGAGATCCGGCCCCGCCGGCTGCGCCGTAACGCGGCCGTGCGGCGGCTGGTCTCCGAGACCCGCGTCGACCCGGCCGAGCTGGTCGTGCCGATGTTCGTCAAGGAGGGGCTGACCGAGCCACGGGCCGTGGCGTCGCTCCCGGGGGTGCTCCAGCACTCCCGGGACTCGCTGCGCAAGGCCGCCGTCGAGGCGGTCCAGGCCGGGGTCGGCGGGATCATGCTCTTCGGGGTGCCCGCGGCGCGGGACGAGACCGGGTCGGGCGGCATCGACCCGGACGGCATCCTCAACGTGGCCATCCGGGACGTGATCGCCGAGGTCGGCGACGCCACCGTGGTGATGAGCGACCTCTGCCTGGACGAGTTCACCTCGCACGGGCACTGCGGCCTGCTCACCCCCGACGGCGCCGTGGACAACGACGCCACCCTGGCGGCGTACGCCCGGATGGCGGTCGCCCAGGCCGACGCCGGGGTCCACGTGGTCGGGCCGTCCGGGATGATGGACGGCCAGGTCGGCGTGGTCCGCCGGGCCCTCGACGGCGCCGGGCACCAGGACGTGTCGATCCTCGCGTACGCGGTCAAGTACGCCTCCGCCTTCTTCGGCCCGTTCCGCGACGCCGTCGAGTCGGCCCTGGAGGGCGACCGGAGCACCTACCAGCAGGACCCGGCCAACCTGCGCGAGTCGCTGCGCGAGGTCGAGCTGGACGTCGCCGAGGGCGCCGACATGGTGATGGTCAAGCCGGCCCTGCCCTACCTCGACGTGGTCGCGGCGGTCCGGGCCGCGGTCGACGTCCCGGTCGCCGCCTACCAGGTCTCCGGCGAGTACGCGATGGTCGAGGCGGCCGCCGCGAACGGCTGGATCGACCGCGAGCGGACGATCCTGGAGACGCTCACCTCGATCCGCCGGGCCGGCGCGCAGATCATCCTCACCTACTGGGCGGTCGAGGCGGCCCAGCTGCTCCGCCAACGCTACTGAACGCCGACCGTCACCACCCGGGCCAGCTCCCCGACGGAGTAGACCTTCCGGGGCGGGTCCGGTAGCTGCGCCCAGACCACCCGGATGGTGGTGTCGTCGACCCAGGCGACCCCCCAGATCCCGCCGGACGTCAGGCCCGCGATGGTGTCCGCCGTCCCGATGACCTGGTCGGCCCGGCGCTGCCCGGTCGCGGTGTCGAGGATCGCCACCCGGTACTCCAGCGACCGTTCGGCGACCGGCCGGCGGTAGGGGACCGCCACGAGGGTGCCGTCCGGAGAGAGCCGGATCGACGGCGCGCAGTCGCCGTCCACCGTGGGACGGGACAGCCGGGTCCCGCCGGCCAGCCGCCGTACCTCCAGCCGGCAACGGGTCATGTCCGGCGCGCCCGTCGTTGACACCACCAGGCCCGCCGCCACGTCGGCACCCCGGAAGGGCAGCTCGCCGTCGGCCTTCGCGGCGACGCGGATGAGGGTCCTCTCCCTCCCGGTGGCCAGCTCGTGGGCCACCAGACCCATCCCATCGCGGACCAGGTAGGCGTACCGGGCGTCCGCCCCGACGAGGCTGAGGGCCTGCCCCTTGACCCGGACCTCCCGGCTCACCTGCACCCGGTCCTCCGGCCCGAGCACCATGAGCCGGATCGAGAGGCCCGCCACGTCCGGGCCGTCCGGCCGTCGCACGCCGGGCATGAGGTCGGTGAGCTTGAGACCCACCAGCCGCCCGTCCGGCAGCGGCACGGTCTGCTCCCAGCCGGCGGGGACCCGGTGCCGGACCACCGAGCCGTCGGCGGTCAGCTCGCTCGCGGTGCCGGCGACCAGGCCGATCTCCGGACCGTTCCGCACCGGCCGGACGCTCCCGCCCTCGCCGGAGAGGATCAGGCGTTGCGCGGGCCCGCGCGTGGGCGGCATGGCCGGCCTCGTCCCCGCCGGTCGGACCGACGGCGCGGACACCGGGCCGGCCGCCCGGTCGTCGCGGGCGAGCAGCGGGACGGCACCGCCGGTGAAAGCGACCAGCACCACCAGCCCCGCCACGCCGGTCACGCTCCGGCGGCGACGCCGGGCGCGGGCCCGCCGGCGGATGGTCGCCAGGTCCGCCGGGTGCGGAGCGGTCGCGCGTGCGGCGCGGTGGACCAGCTCGGCAAGGTCCTCGGGTACGACGTCCACGGTCACTCCTCCTCGGCCAGGGCGGCCCGCAGTTCGGCCAGCCCTCGGGAGAGGCGGCTGCGGACGGTGCCCTCGGTCAGGTTCAGCACGGCGGCGGTCTCGGCGGTGGAGAGGTCCAGCAGCACCCGGCAGACGATGACGGTGCGCCGGGCGGCGGGCAGCCGCTCCAGGGCGGACCGGGCGGCCAGCCCGGCCGGGTCCGGGGCGGCCGTCGCCGGGTGCCGGTCCTCGGCCGGCGGCCGTTCCCGGCGCACCTTCCGCCACCAGGAGGTGGCCCAGTTCAGCCCGACCCGGAACACCCAGCCGCCCGGGTTGTCCAGCCGGCGCACCCGGTCCCAGCGGGCGTACGCCCGGGCCATCGCCTCGTCGGTCGCCTCGCGGGCCACCGCGCCGTCCCCGACGGCCAGTGCGAGCGCGCGGTGGACCCGGTCGACGTGGTCCCGGTAGAACTGCTCGAACGGCAGCTCGGCGGGGGGCACGTCGCGGCGCGTCAGCACCGGCGTCCGTGTGGCCGGCGTGGCGGGATGGTTGCCCATGTCAGGTTCACGCCCGAGGGGCCCCGGGCGTTCCCGCCGAATCCACGTGACGGCTCCCGACTTCGTTCGGCGCGGGTCCGGGGCGGCGGTCGCCCGTGCCGGCGGGCAGGCGCCGGCTGGTCAGCCAGGCCAGCGCGAGCAGCACCCCCGACGTCGCCAGCGCGAACCGTACGGCCCGGGCCAGGTCGGCGGCGTACGCCGTCCGGTCGGCGGGCGCGAGCCGGGCGGCGGCGACGAGCCCGTCCTCGCCGAGGCCGGGAGCGAACCGGCCGACCAGCCAGGAGAGCGTGGCGGCGAGCAGTGCCGTGCCCACGGCCACCGCGCTGTTCGACACGGTGGTGAGCAGGGTGCTGCCGGCCGGGATGTCGTCGCGGGCCAGGGCGCGGCTGGCGGCGGCCATGGTGGGCATCAGGGTGGCGCCGGTGCCCAGCCCGGTGACCACCCCGAGCACCGCGAGCAGCGGATAGGAGGTGTCGGCGTCGAGTACCGCCACCCGGGCCGCCGTGCCGGCCAGCGCGGTCGCGATGCCGAGCCCGACCACCAGCCGCGGCGAGACCCGGTCCACCAGCCGGGTGGCGACCTGGAGCATCAGTCCGGTGGCCACCGCCTGCGGGATGCCCAGCGTGCCGGCCAGGGTGGCCGAGTCACCCCGGACCAGCTGCACGTAGGCCGGCAGGATCAGGAACGAGCCGAAGTAGCCGGCGGCGAAGAGCCCCACCGTGGCGGCGCCGGCCGCCATCCCGGGCACCCGCAGCACGGACAGCCGCAGCAGCGGGTGCGGCACCCGACCGGCCCGTGCGACGAACCCGGCCACCAGCACGCCGCCGACCAGGAGCGGCACCAGCACCGGCGCGGTGCGCAGCCCGCCCCGCTCGCCGGTGACGCTGAGCCCGTAGACGGCCAGGGCCAGGCCGGGGCAGAGCAGCAGCAGGCCGGGCAGGTCGAGCCGAGCGGCCGGCCGGGCGTCGGTGGCAGGCAGCATTCGCCGGCCGAGCAGCAGCGCCGCCACCCCGACGGGCAGGTTGATCCAGAAGATCCACCGCCAGGAGGCGTGATCCAGCAGCGCGCCCCCGAGCACCGGCCCGACCAGCGGGCCGACCAGGACCGGCAGCCCGGCCAGGCTCATCATCCGGCCGCGTCGGTCCGGCGGTACGGCGGCCAGCGCGATCGCCATCCCCACCGGGTTGAGCAGGCCGCCGCCGATGCCCTGGACGACCCGGAACGCGATCAGCGGGCCGACCGCCCAGGCGCACCCGGCCAGCAGCGAGCCGGCGGTGAACAGGGCCAGCGCGGCCAGGTAGGCCCGGCGGGCGCCGAACCGGCCGGCCACCCAGGCGGCGGCGGGCATCACCGCGACCAGGGCCAGCGCGTACGCGCTGGTGACCCAGCCGATCGTGGCGATGCCGGCGTCGAACTCCTCGACCAGCCGGGGCACGGCGACCACCGTCACGGTGGTGTCGATGACCGCGAGGAGGCCACCGAGGGTCAGGTACCAGCCGAGGCGGTATGCGGTGCGATCCACGTCAGCTCCCGTACGGCCGGTCGCGGCGGGCGGTGCGCAGCGCCTCGCCCCACCAGGCCAGCTCGTCGAGGGTGGCGTCGGCGGCCCGACCCAGCGGCCCGTCGTCGACCAGCCGGCCCTGCCGGTCGAGGCGCTCCCAGGGGGCGGTGAGCACCACCCCGGTGCGGGTGGTGGTGGCGTGCAGTTCGGCGAAGACCAGCCGGAGCTGCTCGACCGCGCGGATCCCGCCGGACCCGGCGCCGTACGAGACGAAGGCGACCGGCTTGGCGGTCCACTCCCGGTGGTGCCAGTCGATGGCGTTCTTCAGCGCGGCCGGGAAGCTGTGGTTGTACTCCGGGGTCACCACCACGAACGCGTCCGCGGCGGCCAGCCGCTCGGCGATCGGGCTGGCCGGGTTGCCGCCGGGCGGGGTGTCGGCGAGCGGGAGTGGCACCTCGGCCAGGTCGACCAGGTCCACCCGGAGGTCGTCGCGGCGGGCGGCCCGGTCGGTGAACCAGTCGGCGATGAGCCGGCCCATCCGGGGCTGGCGGACGCTGCCGACGAGCACGGCGAGGGTGAGCGGGGTCCGGAGTTCTTGCGTCGTCATGCGCTCGACGCTAAAACCGAAACAATTGTTGAAGTCAACCCGCGCGGAGGAGTGACGGTGGGCACGTTCACGGTGGGCGAGGTGGCCCGGGAGAGCGGGGTGAGCGGCTCCGCGATCCGCTTCTACGAGCGGCAGGGCCTCATCGAGGCCACCCGGACCGGCGGCAACCAGCGCCGGTTCGGCTCGGACGCGGCCTGCCGGGTGCGGGTCGCCCGGGTGGCCCAGCGGATCGGCCTCAGCGTCACCGAGATCCGGGATTTGCTCGCCGCCCTGCCGCCCGACCCCGGCCTCGCCGACTGGCAGGCCCTGCACGAGAAACTGACCGGCGAGGCGGAACGCCGGATCCGCGAGCTGCACGTCGCGCTCGACGACATCCGCTCCGGGCGCCGGCTCTGCGAGCTGTGACCCGGGCGGACGGGAACGGCCCGCCGTCCGGCCGGTGAGCCGGGCGACGGGCCGTTTCGCGGGTGCGGCCGTCAGTCGTCGTCGCGGATGGTGCCGACGCCGACCGGGTCGGTGAGCCGGAGCCCCGGCACGCCCGCCACGTACAGCTTGAGCTGCTCGTCCGCCTCGGGCTTCCGGTCACCGCGGACGGTCACCGGGAAGGTCAGCGAGGTCTGGCCGGCGGCCAGGGTCCGGCAGCCCACGTACGGGTCGTAGTCCGACCCGGCCTGCGCCGTGGTGCCGTAGGTGGTGGCGCAGAGCAGGGCCGGCTCCGAGAGCGGGCGGGAGACGGTCACCGTGAACGTCATGGTGCTGTCGCCCTTGTCGCCCTCGGCCACCGCCGCGTCGGAGACGCTCAGCGACGCGCGGGAGCGGAACCGGGCCACCTGCGGGTCGTGGTCGCTGGCCCCCCGGTCGCCCAGGTCCTCGGCGTCGGTGGGGTAGTCGGCGTTGATGTGCGCCGTGCGGACCTGGACGAGGTCCTCGTGCAGCGGGTCGTTGACGAAGAGGTTGTCCAGCGTCTGCGCCTGCCCGTCGTAGGTGTACGAGTAGGCCGCCGCCGGCACGTCCGCCACCAGGTTGTCCCAGAGGTTGTGCAGCCCGGCCTGGTAGAGCGGGGCGAGCTGGTCCGACGGCGTCGGGTTCGCCGCCGTGGCGATCGGGTCGTCCGGGCGCGGGAAGACGTTCAGGTCACCGCCGTAGATCACCCGCGCGTTCGGGTCGGCCGCCTCGACGGCCTGCACCAGCGCCGCCCCGTACGCGGCCTGCTCCCGCCGCTGCCCGACCCGGCTGTCCGGACCGGACGAGAAGTGGTTGGTGGCCGCCCACAGCGTGAAGTGCTCCGCCGAGCCGGGCGCCGCCGCCACGGTGAACTTGGCCAGCTGGACCGCCCGGGTGTAGACGTTGCTGCCGTCCACCCCGGTCGAGCGGTCGACGTCGGCCGGCAGCACGGCGTTGAACCCCTTCGGGTTCTGCACGTCGGCGTTCGACGGCAGGGCCGCCGAGCGGTACTGCACGGTCGGCGCCGAGCCCAGCAGCGGGTCGGTGGCGCTCGCCTCGGCCAGCGTCAGCCGGTCGGTGCGGTAGAGGAACGCAGAGGCGATGCCCCGGGCGTCCGCGCCGGTCCGGTCGTACGCCGCCGCGTAGGCGGGGCCGCCGTTGGCCGCGATGGTCAACGCCAGCTCCTGGATGGTGTCCGGGGCGCCGTCGGCGTTGTTCGTGTCGCCACAGACCAGCTTGCCGTCGGCCACCGCGCAGATGTCCTGGTCCTCGGCCTCCTGTACGAGCACCAGGTCCGGGCTGTGCAGGGCGCCGGTGATCTGCCGCGCCTGCACGCCCAGCTTCTCGGTGTACGCCGCCTCGCTGGCCGGCACGTAGTCGAACGGCGGGCTGACCCCGGTGCAGCCCGAGTTGCCGGCGAAGTCGCAGCCGTCGAACGGGTCGTCCCGGTAGTCGTACAGGTTCTCCACGTTGTAAGTGGCGACCGCGACCTCGCTGTTCCGGTCGGCCGGCAGCGGCGGGTTGTTCTCCGCCGGGTCCGCGCCGCCGGTCAGGGTCAGCTGCTCGGGCTGCACGCTGTACTTGCTGAACGCGTACGAGATGGCGCCGTAGGCGCCCTCGGTCAGCGTGTCGTAGGTGCGGGCCTCGGGCAGCAGCGCGGCCGAGTCCCCGGCGGTCGCCTTCACGCCGCCGGCGCCCAGCAGGATCCGCTGGTAGTTGCCGTTGTCGAACAGCGTGCCCGGGATGTCGTCCAGCGGGTGCGCGTCCCGGAACACCCGACGGGCGTACGGGTCGGACCGCTTCATGATCGGGTCCTCGCGGTCCAGCACGTAGATCTCGGAGTCCAGGGTGGACGCGAAGATGTGCCGCGGGGCGGAGATTCCGCTGCCGGAACGGACCCGCATCCGCTCGCCCTCGTGCCGCTCCCAGAACAGGCCGGCGGCGGCCGCGTCGGCCGGCGGCCGGGCGTCGTCCACCCGCACGGCGCTGTCCACGTCCAGCCCGGAGTCGAGCTTGCGCACCAGCGAGGCGCTGGAGAGCTGGGTCTGGTTGAAGTACTCGGAGACCCGGCCGCGCAGCACCACCTCGTCGCCCACGGTCGGGGCGTAGCCGCCGATCAGCGTGGTGAACGAGCCCATGAAGACGAAGATGCCGTCCGAGGTGAGCGGGTCGCCGTCCTCGGCGCCGGTGCGGCTCTGCAGGTAGAAGCCCCACTGGTCGGCGCCGGCGGAGCTGCGGGTCAGCGACTTCTGGGTGATCACGCCGCGCACGTCGTAGAGCATGGAGCTGGTGCCGTTGCCGCTGGCCGGGGCGAGCGGCGACCGGTCGGTGCGGCCGTCCTCGTCGTCACCGGTGCGGCCCTGCACCTCGCCCACCGACAGCACGGCGGTGGCCTGCACGGTCAGCGTGCAGGTCGCGGTGCCGCCCTCGGCGTCGGTGGAGGTGACGGTGACCGAGTAGGCGCCGGCCGGGAGGCCGGTGGCGGTCAGCGTGGCGGTGGCCGTGCCGCCGACCGCGGCGGCCGGGGTGAACCCGGTACGGCTGATCGAGCCGCTCGCCGGAGTCGGATTGACCGTGGTGACCGCGAGGTCGGTGACGGTGTCGTCGGCGTCGGTGGCGGTGACCTGGCGGGTCGCGGTGGCGCCCGCCTCCAGGGTCAGCGTGCCGCCGCAGGTCAGCGTCGGCGCCTGGTCGACCGGGCCGCCGCCGTCGATGCTGTGGCTGCCCAGCCCGTCGAAGGTGTCGGTGGCGAAGCCGGCCCACTGCACGGCCGGGTCGAACGGGTCCGCCGGGTTGGTGTCGCCGGCGCTCACCGAGGGGAGCCGGCGCAGGGTGTTGTCGGCCGTGCTGGTGAGCCCGGTGCCCCACTCGCTGCCCGGGTCGATGCCGACCTGGCCGATCGAGTCGACCACGGTCGTGCCCTTGCGCAGCACGATCGCGTCGTCGCCGTTGTAGAGCGAGCCGCCGTAGGTCTGGTCGGCCTGGGCGAGGATCGCCGGCGCGGCCGCCGAGGCGGCGAAGACGAAGACGTCACCCGCGGCGACCGTGCCGGTCAGCGGCACGTTGGTCGACGTGGTGGCGCCGTTGAAGTAGAGCTGGAGCTGGTAGCCGGCGGCGGCCAGGTCGATCGGGGCCCCGGTGCCGTTGTAGAGCTCGACGGCCTTGTTGTTGGACAGGCCCTCGACGTACTCGGAGATGAACAGGTCGGTGGGCGCGGCGCTGGCCGCGGGGGGCGCGATCCCGATGGCCGTGACGGAGACGGCGGCGGTGGTCGCGAGCGCGGCGAAGGTGCGGCGCGGGCGCATGGAGCCTCCACGATGGGTGGACAGGAACTAACGCACGTTAAGTGCCCTTCCGGTCCGCCGTCCATCCCCCGAGCAGCCGTTTGGTGAATATCTGTCAGCGCGGGCTGTCGAGCCGGTGCACCAGCTCGGCCACGTCGACGCTGTATTCGCACCAGTCCCGGTCGGGGCGGTAGCCCAGCTCGGCGTTGACCTTCAGCATCGCCTCGTTGGCCTGCGCGTTCCAGGTCTGCACCTCGGCCAGCTCCGGCTCGGCGGAGCGCAGCTCCAGCAGCATCCGGGCCTTGATGGCCCGGTCGATCCCGTAGCCCCGGTGGTCCCGGACCACGATCGTGTCGTACTGGTCGGCCCGGGTCGGGTGCTGCGCCGGCACCACCACCTCGGTCAGCCCGGCCACCTCGCCGGTCTGCTCGTGCCGGGCCAGCACGATGTACGGCTTCATGCCCCGCCGGTGCAGCGTGTCGAGGCTGTCCCGCAGCCGCTCCGGGTCGTAGGAGCTGGGCCGCAGCTCACCGTCGTCCACGTCGCGCACCTCGGCCTTGGCCCGCGCGTACGCCTCGATCAGGTCGTCCGGCGGCCCGCCCGGGCAGAACTCGACGTGGTAGCCGGCGCCCACCTCGGTGGCCATCTCGGCCAGCGCCGGCCACTCGACCGCGCCCAGGTCGAGCACGCTGCGGGTCTCGACGTATTCCCGGGCGAAGCCCAGCGCCTCGTAGAACGCCACGGCCGGGGTGCCGCCGACCACCTCCACGCCGATCGACTGGAAGCCCTCGTCCCAGACCCGGCGGGCGGCCACCCGCACCAGCTCACGGCCCAGCCGGCCGCGCCGGACATTCGGGTGCACCAGCACCTCCAGCACGCCGATGCCGCCGAGGAGCAGCACGTTGATGTGACCGAGCATCGGCCCGGGGGTGCCGTCGGCGGCGGGGTCGGCCTCGGCGACCCAGGAGATCCGGCGTTCACCCGGCATCACCTCGGAGAGGTACTCCCGCAGGGAGTTCTCCCGCCAGGGCGGATCCTGCGGCAGGTCGGCCGCCAACACCGCGTTCAGCGTGTCCAGCAGCGACGCTATCTCGGCGGACGACGCGGTCCGAGGGTCCCACTCGCGCACCATCACCCGTCTAGCTTGCCGTCAACGGCAGCCCGGGGGAAGGGTCTGGTCCGCGAATGTATGCGACCGGTCACGTCACGTACCGCTTAGCCGCCCGTACTCGTCGGCCTTGTCGAAGACGTCCTGGGCGTAGCGGCGTACATCGTTGTAGGAGAGGATGGCGCCCCACCAGTCGCCCGGGATGGTCATGTTCCGGCCGCCCTTGCAGAGGTAACGGCCGGCGGCCAGGGCCGCGTCGTCGATGTCGTGCGGGTTCTTGACGCCGTCGTTGTCGGCGTCCGCGCCGATCTCCTGCCAGGTGCTCGGGATGAACTGCATCGGGCCGAGCGCCTTGTCGTAGACCCGGTCGTGGTCGAGCTGCCCCTGGTCGGTGTCGAGGATCCGGGACCGGCCGCCCTGCCCGTCCAGCGGGGCGCCGAGGATCTCCGGGGCGGCGACCCCGTCGGGCCGGAGGGAGGACTTGTCGTGCGACCCGTGCCCGGACTCGACGTAGCCGATCGCGGCCAGCGTGGTCCAGCTCAGCTGGCAGCTGCGGTTCGTCTGGGCGAGCACCAGCTCGGCGTAGCCGTACGCCTGCATGGCGACCGGCGGGATGTGGGTCGTCGCGCTGACCCGTTGCGCCCAGTCGGCCAGCGCGTCGGCCGGGCGGCCGGGGACCGCCGTGCCGACGATCGGACCCGTCGGCGTGCCGCCGGGCGTCGCCGTGCCGGTCGGGCCGAAGGTGCCCGGCACCCCGGTCGCGCCGGGGCCGACCGGCACGCCGGTCGCCCCGGGCACGACGCCGGCCTGGGGGACGCCCTGGGCCGGGGCGTTCGTGGTGGCGTCGACGGCCACCGGCTGCGGCTTGCGGATCGCCGTGGGCACCAGCAGCGCGCCGGCCGCGGCGGTGGCCGCGACCAGGACGAGCAGGAACAGGCCGGGCAGGGTGGTGCGCCCACTCGGCCGGCGCGACCAGGCGCGGGTGGCCCGGGCCGCGCCGACGGCGAGTTGCCGGGGCGGTGGCACCCGGACCGCGTGCGCGAACGGCACCCGCCGCCGTCGGCCGGCCACCGGCTTCGTAGTCGGTGTGGCCTCCGCGCCAGCCAGCGCCGCCTTCGGCTCGGCCGGCTCCGCCTGCGTCTTCGGCTCGGCCGGCTCCGGCTTCGGCTCGACCGCCTCGGTCTTCGGGTCGACCGCCTCGGTCTTCGGATCGGCCGCCTTCGTCTCGGGCTCGGCCGGCTCCGGCTTCGGGTCGGCTGCCTTCGTCTTGGGCTCGGCCACGTCCGGCTTCGGGTCGGCCCTGGGGTCGCCGGCCGGGTCGGATGCCGCGTCGCGGCGGGGGCGGGGAACGGGGCCGGCGCCGCCGTCGGGCGGCGCGGCCGGTCGCAGGGGCCGAACCGTCGATCGCTGCTCGCCGTCCACCACCCGTCGAGTATCACCCATGGCGGCCGAGGCGTCAGGTCCGGCCGTACGCTGGTGGCATGCCCCGCTACGAGTTTCGCTGCCGCGCCTGCGGCGACACCTTCGAGGTCAACCGCCCGATGGCCCAGGCCGGTCAGCCGGCATCCTGCCCGCAGGGACACGCCGACACGGTGAAGCTGCTCTCCACCGTCGCGGTCACCGGCCGGGGCGGGTCCGGCCCGGTCGGCGGGGCGTCCACACCGGCCGGTGGCGGCTGCTGCGGCGGCGCCTGCGGCTGCTGACGGCCGGTAGGCCCTCGGCCCGCCGGTCTACCCGGCTTGCCGCCCGTGTGATCCTTTGGCACCTTGGGTCGGAATCTGCCCGGCCGTTCTCACGATGCGTGACCGCGTGACCATAGGGCAGCATGAAGCCGACGTCACGGGGCGGAGGTTCCACGCATGTCGCCACGGATCGACCTCCCGAGCGGATGGGTGACCTTCGTCTTCACCGACATCGAGGGCTCCACCCGCCTGGCCCAGCTGCTCGGCCCGGGCTACCGCCCGGTGCTGCGGGAACACCGCCGGCTGCTGCGCCACACGCTGGCCGGCACCGACGGGGCGGAGCTGCTGACCGAGGGCGACTCGTTCTTCCTCGCCTTCCCGGACGCGGCCACGGCGGTGCAGGCCTGCCTCACCGCGCAACGCGCGCTGGCCGGCCACGACTGGCCCACCCCGGAGGCCGCGCCCCGGGTCCGGATGGGCCTGCACACCGGCTACGCCGAACCCCGCGACGGCGAGTACGCCAGCCCCGAGGTGCACCGGGCGGCCCGGGTGGCCGCCGCCGCCCACGGCGGACAGGTGCTCTGCTCGGCCGCGACCGCCCGGCACGCCGACCCGCTGCCCGACGGGGCGTCCCTGTTGGACCTCGGGCTGCACCGGCTGCGCGGCTTCGACGACCGGGAACGGTTGTTCCAGCTCGTCGCGCCCGGCCTGGAGCGGAGCTTCCCGCGGCCGCGTACCGCCGACGCGGTGGCGCACAACCTGCCCACCCAGGTCACCTCGTTCGTCGGCCGGCAGGCCGAGCGGGCCGAGCTGCGGCGGCTGGTCGAGACGTACCGGCTGGTGACCGTGCTGGGCGCGGGCGGGGCGGGCAAGACCCGGCTGGCGGTGGAGCTGGCCTCCGGGGTGGTCGAGGCGTATCCGGACGGGGTGTGGTTCGTCGACGTCGCCGCGGTGACCGACCCGGGGCTGGTGGCGTTCGAGATCGCCGCCGTGCTCGGGCTCCGCCCGGAACCGGGCCGCCCCATGGTGGACACCCTGGTCGAGTACGCGGCGGCGCGGCGGATGCTGGTCGTGCTGGACACCTGCGACGCCCAGCCGGCCGCCTCGGCCGAGGTGATCGCCCGGCTGCTGGCCGGTGGCCGGGGCGTGCGGGTGCTGGCCACCAGCCGCGAGTCGTTCGGCGTGCCCGGCGAGGCGGTGTGGCGGATCCCGCCGCTCTCGGTGGACCCGGGCCCGGACGGCGGGGAGAGCGACGCGGTGGCCCTGCTGCTGGACCGCACCACGGCGGCCCGGGGTGGCCGGGCGCCCGAACCCGCCGAGCAGGCCGACCTGCGCCGGGTGGTCCGCCGGCTGGACGGACTGCCGCTCGCCATCGAGCTGGCCGCCGCGCGGCTGCGGGTGCTCTCGGTGGGGCAGCTCGCCGAGCGCCTCGACGACATGCTGGGCACCCTGGACGCCGGGCGGGAGGAGCTGGAGCAGTCCCCGGTGGAGGCCGGCTGGACCGGCAACCAGCAGGACACCGTCGACCTGGTGGCCGCCGCGACCGGGGCCGCTCCGGCCACCCCGGCGAGCCGGGCGGTGCAGCGCTCGGCGAACGAGCGGCACCTGACCATGCAGGCCACGGTCACCTGGTCGTACCGGACGCTGGGGGTGCGCTCGGCCCGGCTGCTGCGCTGGCTGGCCGTCTTCGCCGGTCCGGTGGACCTGCCGACCGTGCAGTGGCTGCTCGACGACGACCCGCTCGACCCGCTGTCGGTGCTGGTGGACAAGTCGATGGTGCTGGCCGAGCCGCACGCCTCGGGCAGCACCTACCGGATGCTGGACCCGATCCGGGCGTACGCGGCCCGGCGGCTGATCGAGGCGGGCGAGGAGCAGACCGCCCGGGACCGGCACGTCGCCTGGTCCCGGCACGCCCTGGAGCGCGCCCACCTGGGCCCGGACGGTCGCCCGGTCACCCTCTCCCTGTTCGCGCTCGACCCGCTCGCCGGGGAGTTGCGCGCCGCGCTGCGCTGGTGCGCCACCGGCGGCAGCGCCCGGTCGGGGCTGCGGCTGGCCGGGGGGCTGGACCAGTGGTGGCGGGAGCGGGGGCTGGCCCGGGAGGGGCGGCTCTGGCTGTTCCGGCTCTACGGCCGGATCGCGGAGACCGGGGAGCCGATCCCGGAGGCCGAGCTGGCGGCGGCGTACCACATGCACTCGTTGCACGCCGGGGCGGACGGCGAGTTCGCCGAGGAGCTGCGCTACTCGCAGCGGGCCGAGGCGGCCGCCCGGCAGGCCGGCGACCTGGGGCTGCTCGCCCGGGTGCTGGCGGGCCGGGCCGCGCCGCTGGTCGACATGGGACAGTTCGTCGAGGCGGAACGGGTCTGCCGGGAGGTGATCGACTGGGCGCACGCCCAGGACGTGGTCTCCGACGCGCTGCTCGCCGTCTACAACCTCGCCGAGCTGCTGTGGCGCCGGGGCGCGCTGGACGAGGCGGCCGAGGTGCTCGGCGCGGCTCGCCCGGTCGAGGCGGCGCGCCCGGTGGAGCGGGGCCGCCGGTCGGTGGACATGCTGCTCGGCCTGGTGGCGCTGGCCCGGGGCGACCTGGTGGCCGCGCACGAGCACCTGTTGGTGTCGCTCCGGTCCCGGATGAGCCACGGCTACCTGGGCCGGGCCTGCGACACGTTGAACGCGATCGCGGTGCGCTGCGCACTGGGCGGGGAGCCGGTGACCGCGGCCCGGATCTTCGGCGCGGCCCAGGCCACCCGGGCCAGCCTGCGCGCCACCCCAGGCATCTACGGCCCCTACTGGCTGGCCCGCCAGGCCGAGCTGCGGCGCGCCCTCGGCGACGCCGCGTTCGACGCCGCCTACGCCACCGGCGCCGCCCTTCCCCTGGAGGAGGCCGCCGCCCTGGCCCTCGACCTCGAACACCCCGACCTGGCCGTGCCGAATTCCCCCCGCTTCACCGCCCCCGCCCCGCGCCGCTCCACCGCGAGTTGACCAAGAGGTTCGCGTCGTGATCCGGGCCTCCGGCGACGCGAACCTCTTGATCGACGACGTGGGGCGGGGCGGGGGAGGGGGCAGGGGTCAGCGGAGGCTGGCGCGGCGTTCGGCGTCGGACTTGATGCGGGCGGCGCGGTCGAGGTCGGCCTGCTGGACGGCGGCGACCGAGCCGAAGACGCTGACCGCCTGGTAGTAGGTCCAGGCCAGGCTGTAGCAGGCGGGCCGGACCACGGCGTTGTAGGTGGCGCAGACCCGCTTCAGGTCCTCGTAGAAGGCGCTGTCCAGCCGGGACTTGTTGGCCGAGAACCGGCCCATCGCCTTGTAGTTGCGGTAGCCGAAGTCGTGCCGGTAGCAGGAGAGGCTGAAGTTGAAGCCGAGCGGGTTGT
Source organism: Micromonospora sp. Utrum1 (assembly GCF_057197805.1). Lineage (NCBI taxonomy): Bacteria > Bacillati > Actinomycetota > Actinomycetes > Micromonosporales > Micromonosporaceae > Micromonospora > Micromonospora sp. Utrum1. Next base: position 7,007,568 of record NZ_CM170071.1, on the reverse strand, counting down.
CCGGGCTGGACGAGCAGTAGTCGGTCGACCAGTTGAAGGCGTACTCGGTCCAGGCGGCCTTGTTCAGCCGGGCGGAGTTCCAGGCGTTGTAGCTGGTGGCGCTGGTCTGGGTCCAGCTGGAGAGCACGGCGAGCTTCTGCTCGGTGCTCACCGCGGCGGCGGCGGGGGTGGCCGCGCCGAGGGCGGTGAGCAGGGCGATCGTGCCGGCGGCGAGCAGGGTGGTGAGACGTCGGGACACGGGTACCTCCCCGGGGGTGTGGGGCCAGATGTCGATGATTTTCGATCGACCGCGGGACCCGGGGCGACGCTTCGGGCGACGTGTTGGTGACATGCGTCGAAACAGACGAATGCCTTTGCCTCAGGGGCAGGCGGCCATATACTCGTGTACGAGTAATCGGGCGCGAGGAGGGCACGGTGGCGAAGCGACGTCCGGTCGGCAATCTGCTGGCCCTCGCCGTGCTCGCGGCGCTGGCCGAGCGGCCCCGCCACCCCTACGAGATCGCCGCCGTGCTGAGCCAGCGCGGCAAGGACCAGGACATGCCGATCAAGTGGGGCTCGCTCTACACGGTGGTGGCGAACCTGGAGCGGCACGGCCTGCTGGTGGCGGTGGAGAGCGGGCGGCAGGGGCGGCGCCCGGAGCGCACCGTCTACCGGATCACCGACGCCGGGCGCGCGGAGCTCGTCGACTGGACCCGGGAGCTGGTCGCCGTCCCGGAGCGGGAGCAGCCCCGGTTCGAGGCCGGCCTGTCGGTGCTCGGCGTCCTCGGGCCCGACGAGGCGATCGAGCTGCTGCGGCAGCGCCTCGACCGGCTGGAGGAACAGCTCGCCGCGCAGCGGGCCGCGCTGGCCGGGCACGCCCGGGCGGTGCCCCGGATCTTCCTCATCGAGGCCGAGTACGACCTGGCCGTCCGGGAGGCCGAGGCGACCTGGTTGCGCGGCCTGCTCGACGAGCTGACCACCGGCGCGCTGCCGGGCGTGGCCGAGTGGCGGGCCTGGCACGAGACGGGCGCGGTGCCGCCCGAGTGGGCGGACCTGGCGGAGAGGGGGACCGAGCCGCACTGACAGTGGACCCCGGCGGGGGTGCGGGAACACCACCGCCGGGGTCCTGACCTGCGAATCGAGACCGCGGGAACGGCAACCCGGCCGCAAGGTGGCAACCGCAACGATAACCGGGCTCCCGTCCCCGGGTCGGTTCGTGCCCGCACGATCCGAGACGGAGGAAGACATGAGCACGAAGGACCTGCACCCGCCGAAGCGCAAGCTGCTGCCCGAGATGGAAGGGGCGACCGCCCGCTGGTACGCCCGCAACCGCGGCTCCGCCGCACAGCTGGCCGAATACCGGCGGCAGGCCGCCCGGCTGGTCGAGGGGCTGCCCGCCGGGGCGGCGGTGCTGGAGGTGGCGCCCGGCCCCGGCTACCTGGCGATCGAGCTGGCCCGGCTGGGGGCGTACCGGGTCACCGGGCTGGACGTCAGCCGGACGTTCGTGGAGCTGGCGGGGGAGGCCGCCCGGCGCGCCGGGGTCGAGGTGACCTTCCGCCAGGGCGACGTGCACGAGCTGCCCTTCCCGGCGGACTCGTTCGACCTGGTGGTCTGCCAGGCGGCGTTCAAGAACTTCGTCCGCCCGGTCCGGGCGCTGGACGATCTGCACCGGGTGCTCCGGCCGGGCGGCCGCGCGGTGATCCACGACCTGCGGGCGGACGCCTCGGCCGCGGACATCGAGCGGGAGGTGGCCCGGATGGGGCTGCGCGGGCTGGACGCCTTCTGGACCCGCTCGGCGCTGCGGATGCTGCGCCGGCGCGCGGTCACCGCCGACGCCTTCGCCCGGCTCGCCGCCGAGAGCGCCTTCGGCGGCGCCGAGGTGGACCGGGACGGGTTGATCGGGTTGGAGGTGCGGCTGCACCGGGCCGGCTGAGCACGGCGACGCCCGGGACCCCTGAGCGGGCCCCGGGCGTCACCGGTCGGATCAGCGCACGAAGCGCGGCGGGCTGACCGGGCCCTCGTTCCAGAGCCGGTCCAGCGCGGTCACGTAGTAGGTGTGCGCCCCGGCCGACGCCGTGGTGTCCACCCAGGACTGCACGTCACCCTCCGTGCCACGGACGGTCGCGACCAGGTGGGACGCGTCGGCGAAGTCGCAGCGGTCGGCCAGGCCGACGCCGTCGAACCGGTAGATCGCGTACCCGGTGGCGTCGCCGAGCGGGCCCTGGCCGTAGGCCGGCTGCCGCCAGCTCAGGCGCACCCCGTCGTCCTGCCGCTCGGCGCGGGTGACCACCGGGGCGAGCAGCGGCTGGGCCGGCAGGTGCGACATGGTCGGCACCAGCGCCGGTCGGGAGTAGTGCTCGGCCGCGTAGATGTCGGTGGCGCCGAGCCGGTTCGCCCGCACCTGCACCGCGGAGAAGTGCACGTTGCCGAGCACCTCCGGGTACGACCGGTTGAGCGTCAGGTGGTTCGACAGCTCCTGCGGGTTCATCCAGAACGAGCCGTACGCCGGGTCACCGCTCTTGTAGTCGGCCTGCCCGATGTAGAGCTGGACGCGGGTGCCCCGCACGGTCTCCGCCCACCACGGCACCAGCCGGGCGTAGTCGGCGGCCGGGTACTGGCCGATGTACCAGTAGAGCTGCGGCACGATGTAGTCGATCCACTCCTCCTTGACCCACTTGCGCGTGTCGGCGGAGATGATGTCGTACGACTGCGAGCCGGTGGTGTCCGAGCCGTTCGGGTCGGCCGACTTGTTGCGCCAGATGCCGAACGGGCTGACGCCGAACTTCACCCACGGCTTGACCGCCTTGATCTTGGCGTTCATCTCCTGGATCAGCAGGTTGATGTTGTCCCGCCGCCAGTCGGCCTTGTCGGTGAAGCCCCGGTTGTACTGCGCGAACGTGGCGTCGTCCGGGTACTGGTAGGTGCCGCTCGGGTACGGGTAGAAGTAGTCGTCGAAGTGCACGCCGTCGACGTCGTACCGCTTGACGGCGTCCATCATCGCGGTCTGCACGAACTCGCGGACCTCGGGGATGCCGGGGTTGTAGTAGAGCCGGCTGCCGGCGACCCCGGCCGGCGGGTAGGCGAACACCCAGTCCGGGTGCTGGCGCACCGGGTGGTTCGGGGCGAGCTTCGAGATGTCGGCGCCGGCGCCGCCGGGGGCCGGCATGGAGACCCGGTACGGGTTCATCCAGGCGTGGAACTCCAGGTTCCGCTTGTGCGACTCCTCGACGAGGAAGGCCAGCGGGTCCCAGCCAGGGTTCTGGCCGCGGACGCCGGTCAGGTACTCCGACCAGGGCTCGACCTCGGAGGGCCAGAACGCGTCCGCCGTCGGGCGGACCTGGACCACGACGGCGTTGTGGTTGAGCTTCTGGGCCAGGTCGAGCCAGGCCAGGTACTCCGCCTTCTGCTTGGCGATCTGGTCCGGCGCGGTCCAGGACGCCTTGGTGGGCCAGTCGATGTTCGTCACCGAGGCGATCCACATGGCCCGGAACTGCCGCTTCGGGACGGCCGGGTCGGTGACGCAGGTGGTCGCGGTGGAATCGGTCGCCGTGTCGCTCTCCGCGGCGCTGGCGGGGGTGCCGGCGACGAGCGCGCCGAGCAGCGCCACGGCCAGCCCGGCGGCTCTGAGCCGAGTTGCCTTCATGCGGTGCGGTCCCTTCGTTGGGCTCCCGGGGGGACGGTTTCGGGTGGCGACGGACGCCCGGCGCATCCGGCAAGATTCGCCGCAGATTGTCTATCGCTGGTAGAAAACTTTCATCAATCCGCAGGTGGCGCAAGACCTCCGGCCGGATCGATGGGCAGGTGGGGCCGAACGTCCGAGGGTGAGTCGGACCACAACCCGATCCGTGACCTTTCCGACACCCGGCGTACCGGATTACCGGGGCTGGGGCCTGGGTAGCTTGGCCGGTCACGGACCGCCACCGTGGTGGTCGCACGGTGGGAGGTGGTCATGTCCGTCCTGCGGACGAAACCGATCCGGGACGTGCTCGCCCAGGGAGAGGCCGACGGCGAGGACGGCCGGCCCGGGCTGCGTCGCCGGCTCGGCGCGGTCGACCTGATGGGCTTCGGCATCGGCATCGTGATCGGCACGGGCATCTTCACACTGACCGGCATCGAGGCGAAGAACCACGCCGGCCCCGGCGTGGTGATCTCCTTCGCCATCGCCGGCGTGGTCGCGCTGCTCGCCGCGCTCTGCTACGCGGAACTGGCGTCCAGCGTGCCGACCGCCGGCAGCGCCTACACCTACGCGTACGCGACGATGGGCGAGATCGTCGCCTGGATCATCGGCTGGGACCTGCTGCTGGAGTTCGCCCTCGGCTCGGCGGTGGTGGCCCGGGGCTGGTCCGGCTACCTGGCCTCGCTGTTCAACCTGCCGAGCGCCTGGTTCGCCGAGGAGGGCAGCGTGGTCAACCTCGGCGCGATCGCGATCGTGCTGATCCTCGGCGTCATCGGCATCGTCGGCATCCGGGAGTCCGCCCGGGTGACCAACCTGCTGGTCCTGGTCAAGGTCGCCATCTGCGTCTTCATCGTGGTCGCCGGGCTGTTCTTCGTGAAGGCCGCCAACCTCAGCCCGTTCATCCCGTCGACCGAGCCGGCCGGCGCGGGCGAGGACGGCATCCGCCAGCCGGTCACCCAGGCCGTCTTCGGGCTGGAGCCCTCCGTCTTCGGCTTCGCCGGGGTGCTCACGGCCGCGGCGGTGGTGTTCTTCGCGTACACCGGTTTCGAGGCCGTGGCGAACCTCGGCGAGGAGACCCGCAAGCCCCGCCGGGACCTGCCGCTGGGCCTGCTCGGCACGCTGGGCGTCTCCACCGTGCTGTACATCGGCGTCTCGCTGGTCGTGGTCGGCATGGTGCGCTACACCGACATCGACGAGGGCGCCCCGATCGCCTCGGCCTTCGAGGCGGTCGGCGCCGGCTGGGCCGCCGTCCTGGTCTCCATCGCCGCCGTCGCCGGCCTGACCAGCGTGATCCTGGTCGACCTGGTGGCCATGGGCCGGATCGGCTTCGCCATCGGCCGGGACGGGCTGATCCCGCCGTCGATCGCCAAGGTGCACCCGCGCTGGGGCACCCCGTACCGGATCTCGGCGATCATGACGATCGGCGTGGCCCTGCTCGCCGGCTTCCTGCCGCTCTCCGCGCTGGCCGACCTGGTCAGCATCGGCGCGCTCTGCGCGTTCGTGCTGGTCTCGGTCGCGGTGCCGATCCTGCGCCGGCGGCGCCCGGATCTGGAGCGGCCGTTCAAGGTGCCGTTCTCGCCGGTGCTGCCGATCGTGTCCGCGCTGGCCTGCCTCTACCTGATGCTCAACCTGTCGGTGGAGACCTGGCTCCGGTTCCTCGCCTGGATGCTGGTCGGCGGGCTCATCTACTTCGGCTACGGCTACCGGAAGAACCGCCTGGCCCGCCGGGAGGCGGCCGCCGACGAACCGTCCCCCGCCCTGCGCTGACCCGCCGGGAAGGGCCCCCGGCCGACGCCCGACGTCGGCAGGGGGCCCTTCCCGCGCTCAGGGCCGGGGTTGCGGGGTGGCCGTCGGCCCCTTGACGACCGGCTTGCCGTCGGTCCAGACCACCTCGTCGAGCCACACCTGGCGACCCGGGTCGGTGCTGCCCTCCTGGCCGGGCGGCCAGGCGTGGTAGAGCAGCCAGGTGCGGCCGTCCTTCTCGATCATCGACGCGTGGCCCGGGCCGGAGGCGACCCCGTTGGACTTCAGGATCGGGTTCTCCGGGGCCTTCACGCACGGCCCGATCGGGCCCTCGCAGACCGCGTAGCCCTCGGCGTAGCCCGCCTGGTCGTAGGCGTTGGCGGCGAAGAAGAGCAGCAGCTTCCCGTCGTGGCGGTGGAAGAACGGCCCCTCGATGAGCGCGCCCTCCCAGGGCTCGGTCTGCTTGAGCAGCTTCGTCGGGCTGCCGATCAGCCGCAGGCCGTCCGGCGACAGGCGCTGCGACCAGAGCCAGGTGTCCACCCCGATGGCGTTGCCGTCGTTCTTCCAGAGCAGCCACAGGCTGCCGTCGGTGTCCCGGTACGGGCTGGCGTCGATCGAGCCGCCCAGCTCCGCCTGGCAGACCAGCGGGCCGGCCGCGTCGTCCCGGTACGGCCCGAGCGGGGTGGCCGCCACCGCCCGGCCGACGCACTGCCGGCCGGAGGCCCGATCGGCCACCGTGTAGTAGAGGACGAACCGGTCCGGGGCGAGCTGGACGGCCTCCGGCGCCCAGGTCTTCCCGGCGTCGGCCCAGCCCGGCAGATCCGGCAGCGCGTCACCGGCCGGCGCCCAGTCGACCAGGTCGGGCGAGGTGAGCACCGGGACGTTCCGGCCGCCCGAGTTGGTGTGGAACAGGTACCAGGTCTCGCCGACCCGGATCGCCTGCGGGTCCGGGGCGTCGCTGCGGACGACCGGGTTGGTGAACACGTGCGCGTCCTCCGGCGTACTCGAGGGGGTTTCTCCGCTGCCGCAACCGGCGACGAGCAGCGCGGCGGCCAGGGCCGCCGCGCCGCGTCGCCGGGTCCGCCGGTCGATCATCCCTTCAGGCCGCTGCGGGACACGCCCTGGATGATGTGCCGCTGGGCGAGCACGAACAGGATCAGCACCGGCACGCTGGCCAGCACCGCCCCTGCCATGATCACCGGATAGTCGGTCACGTAGGCGCCCTGGAGCAGGCCCAGACCGGCCGGCAGGGTCAGCCGCTCCGGGCTGAACAGCACGTAGACCGGCCAGAGGAAGTCGTTCCAGTTGGTCAGGAACGACAGCACCGCCAGAGTGGCCAGCGCCGGCTTCGACAGCGGCAGCAGCACCTGGGAGAAGACCTGCCAGTGGTTCGCCCCGTCCAGCACCGCCGCCTCCTCCAGTTCGGCCGGGATGGAGAGGAAGAACTGGCGTAGGAAGAAGACGCCGAACGCGCTCGCCGCGCCGGGCACGACCACCACCGTCAGGGTGTCGATCCAGTTCAGCCGATCGGCGATCACGAAGTTCGGGATGATCAGCGAGGTGGGCGGCAGGAACAGCGTGCCGACGATCAGCGCGAAGCTCAGCTTCCGGCCCCGGAACCGCAGCCGGGCCAGGGCGTACGCGGCCATCGACGCGGTGACCAGCACCAGCAGCGTGTGCAGGCTCGCGGCCAGCATGCTGTTGACGAACCAGCGCAGGACCGGGTTGGCGGTGTTGTGGAGGATCTGGTCGTAGCCGTAGCTGGAGAACGGGTTCGGCAGCCAGCTCGGCGGGTCCTGCTGCGCGTCGTCGTACGTCTTCAGCGAGGTCAGGGCCATCCAGACCAGCGGGGTCACGAACACCGCGGTGATCAGGAGCAGCGCGGCGTAGCGCACCACCCGACGCACGTTCGTCATGGTCGTCCCCTCAGTCTTCCCGGTAGCGGAACAGCCGGAAGTTGACGATGCTGACCACCGCCAGCAGCAGCGCGAAGAGCACGCTCATCGCGGACGCCTGGCCGACGTCGTAGTTGCGCAGCCCTTCGTCGACGATCCGCCACACCACCGTCCGGGTCTGCTCGCCCGGGGCGCCCTGCGTGATCAGGAAGGACTGCCCGAAGACGTTCGCCGAGGCGAGGATGGTCGTGGTGAGCACGAAGAGCAGCACCGGGCGCAGCCCGGGGAGGGTGACGTGGCGGAACCGGGCCCAGGCGTTCGCGCCGTCCATCCGCGCCGCCTCGTACAACTCGGCCGGGATGTCCTGGAGCCCGGCCAGGTAGATCACCGCGTTGAAGCCGCAGGTCCACCAGACCGTCACGCCGACGAGTGACACCCAGGCCCACGGCACGTCGGTCACCCACGGGGTGTCCGCGGGCAGCCCGACCGCGCCGAGCAGCCGGTTCACCAGGCCGAGGTTCGCGTCCAGCAGGAAGCGCCAGAGCAGGCCGATCACCGCGACGCCGAGCACGTACGGGGCGAAGAAGGCGGCCCGGAAGAACGTCCGGCCGGGGAACTTCTGGTTCAGCAGCAGGGCCAGGCCCAGCGGGACCACGACCAGCAGCGGCACCGACAGCACCGTGAAGATCGCCGTCGCCCGGACGCTGGACCACCAGTCCGCGTAGTCGGCCGAGTCGCTGGAGAACAGGTCCCGGTAGTTCTCCAGCCCGACGAACGGCCGGTTCGGCAGCTGGAGGTCCCACTGGTGCAGGCTGATCCAGACGCCGAACAGGATCGGCGCCAGCCCGAAGACCAGGAAGAGCACCAGGTACGGCGCGAGGAAGAGGTACGGGGTCGCGCGGTGCCCCCGTTCCGTCACGCCCCGGCGGCGGGGGTTGCCCGCCGGGGGCGGCGCGTCACCACGCGCCGCCCCGACCTCGATCACGTCCGCCACCGCGGATCAGCTCCCGTACTTCTTGCGGTTGTCCTCAAGCTGCTTGTTGGCCTTGTCCACCCCGTCGTCCAGCGCCTGCTTCGGCGACTTCTTGCCGAGCGCCGCCTCGTTGAAGGAGTTGTAGAAGGTGGTCATGACCTCGCCGAGGCCCGGCGAGGCCGGCGGGAAGGCGGCGTACTCCAGCTCGGGGGCGAGTGCGCTGATCTCCGGCAGGGCCTTGAACTCGGCACCCTCCCGGACCTCCTTGCGGGCCGGGATCTGGCCACCCTTGGCCCAGTCGAGCGAGTGCTGGCTGAGCCAGTTGATGAAGACCTTCGCCCCGGAGACCTTGTTGTTGTCGGCGCTGCGCTGCTTGACGATCGTGAAGTTGTGCGAGTTCGCCCAGGTGGCCTTCTGGCTGCCGATCTGCGGCAGCGGGGCGACGCCCCACTGCACCTGGGGGCTCTTCTTCAGGTCGTTGATCTGCCAGATGCCGTTGAAGTTGAAGGCGTTCTTGCCGCTCTTGAGCGCCAGGTAGTCGGCGTCCTGGCCGACGTTGGCCGGGGAGAAGCCCTGCTTGATCATGTCGACCAGCCAGGTGCACGCCTCGACGGCCGGGTCGGAGTTGAAGGTCGCCTTCGCCACCTCGGGGTCGAAGAGCGTCCCACCCCACTGGTGCAGCAGGCTGTAGAAGGTCATGCCGCCGGTGAACTGGAACGGGCTGACCCAGAAGCCCTGCACGCCGGCCTTCTTCAGCTCGGTGAGCGCCGCCGTGTACTCGTCCTTGGTCGTCGGCGGCTTGTTCGGGTCCAGGCCGCCCTTCTGCATGACGGCCTTGTTGTAGTAGAAGCCCATCGGGTGCATGTCCAGCGGGATGCCGTACCGCTTGTCGTGGTAGATGCCGCCCTTCCACACCGTCGGGGCGAAGTCGCCCTCGCTCAGTTCCAGGGCCTTGGCCACGTCGTCCAGCTCGGTGATCACCCCGCGGGCGGCGAAGGTGGCGAGCTGGTCCATGTGCATGACCGCGATGTCCGGGCCGTTGCCGCTGGTGACCGCGCCGGGCAGCTTGCTGTAGTAGTCCTGCCACTCGTAGGTGATCACGCTGACGGCGATGTTCTGGTGCTCGCTGTTGAACTGCTCGACCAGCTTCTTGAAGATGTCGCCGTCGCCGCCGGTGAAGCCGTTCCAGAGCTTCAGGTCGACCTTCGGGCCGGTGTATTCCTTGCCGCCGTTGCCGGCCGCGGTGGACCCCTTGGTGCTGCTGCCGCCGCCGCAGCCGGCCAGCGTCAGCGTGGCCGCCGCGCCGAGCCCGACGCCGAGGCCGAGCAGCCGGCGCCGGCTCATCTCGTTCTGGATCATGCTTACTCCTTGGGGGACGGGTTGCAGTATTGCCTGGTCACGGCTGAGGCGCGAAGCGCAGCAGGTTCCAGGAGCAGGCGGGCAGCGCCACGGAGCACCGGCCGCCGTCGAGGGTGGGGGTGGTGACCTCCCGAGGCGTGACCCGCTCGGGCTCCGCCTCGGTGTTCGTGGCGGCCGGGTCGGCACCGGCCGCGAGGGTGGTGTGACCGACGGCGCGCAGGCCGGGCAGCCCGCGCAGGTCCAGGTCGAGCGGGAGCTCGTTAGAGCCCCGGTTGACCGCGAAGACCGCCAGTTCGCCGGTCTCCTCGTCGTGCACGGCGACGGTGTCCAGCACCGGCACCTCGCCGTACCGCTTCGTCTCGTACGTCGGGCCGACCGGCTCGGTGCGCAGCACGGTGCCCCGCGCGTACCGGGCGGTCAGGGCGAAGGGGTGGAAGATGCTCTGCCGCCAGGCCGGCCCCCCGTTGCGGGTGCGGATCGGGGCGATCACGTTGGCGAGCTGCGCCTGGCAGGCCACCCCGACCCGGTCGGCGTTCCGGAGCAGGGTGATCAGCAGGTCGCCGACCACCACGGCGTCGACCGCCGTGAAGTCGTCCTCGATGAGGGCCGGCGCCTCGACCCAGCCGCGCCGGTCGAGGTCGGCCTGGAGGCGGGACTGGTACCAGACGTTCCACTCGTCGAAGGAGATCTTCACCTTGCGCTTGTGCCGCTGCTTGGCGGCCACGTGGTCGGCCGTGGCGACCACCTCGCGGATGAAGCTGTCCATGTCGACGGCGGAGGCCAGGATGCTGGCCCGGTCGCCGTCGGACGGGTCGTAGTAGGTGTGGGCCGAGATGTAGTCGACGTGCTCGTAGGTGTGCTCCAGGACGGTCGCCTCCCACGAGGCGAAGGTCGGCATCCCCCGGTTGGAGCTGCCGCAGGCGACCAGGCTGATCGACGGGTCGATCATCTTCATGGCGCGGGCGGTCTCGGCGGCGAGGCGGCCGTACTCGTCGGCGGTCTTGTGGCCGACCTGCCACGGCCCGTCCAGCTCGTTGCCCAGGCACCAGAGCCGGACCCCGTACGGCTCCTCGGCGCCGTGCTTGCGGCGCAGGTCGGACAGCTGGGTGCCGCCCGGGTGGTTGGCGTACTCCAGCAGGTCGCAGGCCTCCTGCACGCCGCGGGTGCCGAGGTTGACCGCCATCATCGGCTCGACGCCGGCCTCGGCCGCCCAGGTCATGAACTCGTCCAGCCCGAACGCGTTGGTCTCGATGGTCTTCCAGGCCAGGTCCAGCCGGCGCGGACGGTCGCCGACCGGGCCGACGCCGTCCTCCCACCGGTAGCCGGAGACGAAGTTGCCGCCGGGGTAGCGGACCACCGATACGCCCAGCTCGCGGGTCAGCTCCAGCACGTCGCGCCGGAAGCCGCGCGGGTCGGCGTCCGGGTGCCCCGGTTCGTAGACTCCGCCGTAGACGCAGCGCCCCATGTGCTCGACGAAGGAGCCGAAGAGGCGACGGTCGGCCGCGCCGATGGTGAAGGTCGGGTCGATCGTCAGCTGCGCGTTCGGCACGGTGCCACCCTTTCCTCGGTGCTGTCCCGGTGACCTCGGTCACCGGTGTCCCTGGTTTGTACAACGTTGTAAGCAACGATGTAAAGGGGTCGTTACGTCGTCGTGACGCGGTAGAGTGCGCCCCAGCAGTCACCCGGGAGGAAGTTCAGTGCGGCACAGGCTCAAGGACGTCGCGGAACGGGCCGGCGTGTCGGTGAAGACCGTCTCCAACGTCGTCAACGGCTACCTGCACGTCCGCGCGGACACCCGCGCCCGGGTCGAGGCGGCCATCGCCGAACTCAACTACCGGCCCAACCTCTCGGCCCGCAACCTGCGCAAGGGGCGCACCGGGGTGATCGCCCTGGCCGTGCCGGAGCTCGACATCCCCTACTTCGCCGAGCTGGCCCGGCACGTGGTCACCGCCGCCGCCGAGCACGGCTGGACGGTGCTGATCGACCAGACCGGCGGCGGCCCGGAGCAGGAACGCAAGGCGGCCAGCGGGATCGGCGACCACATGATCGACGGCCTCATCTTCAGCCCGCTCGCGCTCACCGCCGACGACCTCGTCGGCCTCGACGGCATGCCGATGGTGCTGCTCGGCGAGCGGGTCGACCACGGCCCCGCCGACCACGTGGTGGTCGACAACGTGGCCGCCGCCCGGGAGATCACCGCCCACCTGGTCGGGCTCGGCCGCCGCCGGATCGCCGCGATCGGCTCGCAGCGCACCCCCGAGGGGGCCAGCGCCCGACTCCGCCTGGCCGGCTACACCGCCGCGCTGGCCGACGCCGGCATCGGCTACGACGAGCGCCTGGTGGCGCCCGCGCCGGCCTGGCACCGCGCGGACGGCGCGGCCGCCATGCGGCACCTGCTCACCTCCGAGGTACGCCCCGACGCCGTCTTCTGCTTCAACGACACCCTGGCCCTCGGCGCGCTGCGCGCCCTGCACGAGGCGGGCCTGCGGGTGCCCGACGACGTCGCGGTCGCCGGCTTCGACGACATCGAGGACGGCCGCTTCTCCATCCCGACCCTGAGCACGGTCGCCCCCGACAAGGAACGCATCGCCCGCCTGGCGGTCGAACTCCTGGCCGGCCGCCTGACGGGCGACCGGGAGGCCCCACCCCGCGAACTGGTCGCCCCCCACCGGCTGGCCCTCCGCGAATCCGCTCCGCCCCGTTGATCATGAGGTTGGCGGCGTGCCCGTGTCGGACGGCGGGTTCCGGTGCGGGTCAGTCGAAGAAGCGGGCCAGGTGGGAACCGGGTGGGGGTGGGGCGTCGGGAGGCAAGGGGGTGAGGTCGGCGAAGATGGAGGCGCCGTCGTTGCCCACGTGCAGCGGATACCAGCGCGGGGTGCCGGGCGGGCGCTGACCGCAGATGCCCTTGAAGGTCTGCACGTCCAGCAGCCGGACGTGGGTCGGGTCGGCCACCGCGTTCACGTGCCGCCACCAGGGGCTCATCACGTGCAGCACGCCGCCCGGGCGCAGCGCCCGGTGACACTCGTCGAGCAGCGGCAGGAAGTCGATCAGGTGCTCCAGGATGTGCACCGCGAAGAAGACGTCCACCGAGTCGTCGGCCAGCGGCAGCGAGCCGGAGAGGTCGGCCACCGCGTCCACCCCGGGCGCCGGGTAGATGTCCAGCCCCAGGTTGCCCGGCCACTGCTTGGTCGCCCCGCAGCCCAGGTCCACCACCACCGGCGCCCGGCCGGCGACGCTCACCCGGCCCCAGACGCCGAACACCCCGGCGAGCCGGCCCACCAGGTCCCGGACCAGCCGCAGCTCGGCCGGGTCGGCGACCGCGCCGTCGAGGTGGGCGACGCCCCGGTCGAAGCGCACCTCGACGGCCAGCCCGCGCAGCCGCTCGTCGTGCCGGGCCAGATCGGCCCACGCGTCGGCGAGGAAGCCGTCGACCTCCCGCAGCCGCTCGCCAGAGAGTGCGGATTGCGCCACCGCCACCATTCGCCACCTCCGGGCGGCGCGATACCCGCATCCCCGCCCGATATGCCTCACCCGCCGGAGTCCCGGCCGCTTCCAGGCGGGCGGTGGTCAGCCGGCGATGGTGCGGCGGGCGGTGCGGGAGCCGCGCATCCGCTGGCGCGGCTGCGGAGCGGGCGCCTTCGGTCGTTTGAGGTGGTAGCGGTGCAACTCGTTGTTGCCGGGCAGCGACGGGTCCTCACTCATCGCGACCAGTTCCCAGCCCTGGTCACCGGCCCGGTTCAGGTGGGCCAGCGCGGTGTCGCCGTACGGCGTGACGTCGATCATGGAGCCGTCCGGGCCGTACCAGATGAAGACGACCTCCCACCCGATGTCGGTGGTGGCGGCCTGGCGGCGGCGGACCAGCAGCGCGTACTCCCACTTGAGCATGGGCTCATTCTCACCCCGCGCGACCGGATCGGCACGGATCAATCCTCGGCGATCCGTCCGTCCGTCACCCGCAGCCGCCGGTTCACGCTCACCGCGTCCAGCATCCGCCGGTCGTGGGTCACCAGCAGCAGCGTCCCCGGGTAGCCGGCCAGGGCCGACTCGAGCTGCTCGATCGCCGGCAGGTCCAGGTGGTTGGTCGGCTCGTCGAGCACCAGCAGGTTCACCCCGCGCCCCTGGAGCAGGGCCAGCGCGGCCCGGGTGCGCTCGCCGGGGGAGAGGGTGGCCGCCGGCCGCAGCACGTGGTCGGCCCGGAGGCCGAACTTGGCCAGCAGCGTCCGCACGTCCGCCGGGTTCAGCTCGGGTACGGCCGCCCCGAACGCGTCCAGCAGGGGCTGGTCGCCGAGGAAGAGCCCCCGGGCCTGGTCCACCTCGCCCACCACGACGCCCGGACCGAGCGCCGCGTGCCCCTCGTCCAGCGGCAGCCGGCCCAGCAGCGCGGCCAGCAGGGTGCTCTTGCCGGACCCGTTCGCCCCGGTGATCGCCACCCGGTCGGCCCAGTCGATCTGGAGGTCCACCGGGCCGAGGGTGAAGTCGCCGCGGCGTACCACGGCGCCCCGGAGCGCGGCCACGACGGCGCCGGCGCGGGGCGCGGCGGCGATCTCCATCCGCAGCGCCCACTCCTTGCGCGGCTCCTCGACCACGTCCAGCCGCTCGATCAACCGCTCGGTCTGCCGGGCCTTGGCGGCCTGCTTCTCGCTGGACTCCGACCGGAACTTCCGGCCGATCTTGTCGTTGTCGGTGGCCTTGCGGCGGGCGTTCTTCACGCCCTTCTCCATCCACGACCGCTGCGTCCGGGCCCGCGCCTCCAACTGGGCGCGGGTGCCGGCGTACTCCTCGTAGTCCTCGCGGGCGTGCCGCCGGGCCACCTCGCGCTCCTCCAGGTAGGCCGCGTAGCCGCCGCCGAAGTGGTTGACCTGCCCCTGGTGCAGGTCCAGCTCCACGATCCGGGTGACGGTCCGGGTGAGGAACTCCCGGTCGTGGCTGACCAGCACCGTGCCGGCGCGCAGCCCGGTGACGAAGCGTTCCAGCCGGTCCAGGCCGGCCAGGTCGAGGTCGTTGGTGGGCTCGTCGAGCAGGAAGACGTCGTACCGGCTGAGCAGCAGCGAGGCCAGCCCGGCGCGGGCCGCCTGGCCGCCGGAGAGGCCGGTCATCGAGTGGTCCAGGTCGACGCGGAGCCCCAACTCGGCGGCGACCTGCTCGGCCCGCTCGTCCAGGTCCGCCCCGCCCAGGTCGAGCCAGCGCTCCAGCGCCGTGCCGTACGCGTCGTCCGCGCCCGGCGCCCCGGCGGTCAACGCCTCGGTGGCGGCGTCCAGCGCCGCCTGCGCCGCGGTCACCCCGGTCCGCCGGGCCAGGAAGTCCCGGACCGTCTCACCCGGGCGGCGCTCCGGCTCCTGCGGCAGGTAGCCGACCGTGGCGGTGGGCGGGTTCAACGCCACCGACCCCTGCTCCAGCGGCTGGAGCCCGGCCAGGGTGCGCAGCAGGGTGGACTTGCCGGCGCCGTTCACCCCGACCAGCCCGACCACGTCGCCGGGGGCGACCACCAGGTCCAGGTCGGCGAAGAGGAGGCGGTCGCCGTGCCCGGCGGTGAGGTCCTTGGCGATCAACGTGGCGCTCATGAGGAGATCGAGCCTACCGGCGCGGCCGGCCGCGGCGAATCGGATGACCCGGGCTCGGGGTGCGATCGAGGTGAGGGAGACTCACAGCCGTGGTGACCACTCTGGCGATCGACTGCGGGGGCGGCGGGATCAAGGCCTCCGTGCTGGACGCCGCGGGGACGATGCGGGCCCGGCCGCTGCGGGTCCCCACGCCGTACCCGCTGCCGCCGGCCCTGTTCGTCAAGACGCTGCTGGATCTCGGCGGCCGGCTGCCCCCGGCGGACCGGCTCACCGTCGGGATGCCCGGCATGATCCGGCACGGCGTGGTGGTGGCCACCCCGCACTATGTCACCCGCTCCGGCCCGCGCAGCCGGGTCGACCCCCAACTGGTCGCCGAGTGGTCCGGATACGACGCGCGCAGCGCCCTGGCCGAGGCGTTCGGCGTCCCGGCGCTGGTGCTCAACGACGCCGAGGTGCACGGCGCGGGCGTGGTCGCCGGGACCGGCTGCGAGCTGGTGCTGACCCTCGGCACCGGGCTGGGCAGCGCGCTCTTCGACGGCGGGGTGCTCGCCCCGCACCTGGAGCTGTCGCACGCCCCGGTGCGCTGGAACACCACCTACGACACGTACGTCGGGGAGCCGGAACGGCGGCGCCTCGGCGACGCGTTCTGGTCGCGGCGGATCCGGCAGGTGGTGGACGGCCTGCGGCCGGTCTTCCGCTGGGACCGGCTCTACCTGGGCGGCGGCAACTCGCGGCTGATCCGGCCGGAACAACTGGCCCGGATGGGCGACGACGTCGTGGTCGTCCCGAATACGGCCGGAATCGTCGGTGGTGTCCGGGCCTGGGACCTGGTCGGCGACCGGTACGACCCGACCACCTGAGCGATCACTCCGAAGGAACACTCGCGGTACGGCTGTTGTTGTGCCAGCGTCGGACAAAGGGCTGGCGCGACAGGAGGAGGTGGATCGAGTGGATCTTCTGGCGGAGTACCGGCGGGCGACCATGTTCTTCGAAGCGGGTGACCCGACCGGAGCGGCCCGGCTGCTCGAACCGATCGTCGAGGCCGAGCCCGGCAACTCCTCGGTACGGCAGCTGCTGGCCCGGGCGTACTTCCAGTCGGCCCAGCTCAACCGGGCCGAGGAGCAGCTGCGCGAGCTGGTCGACCGGGACCCGAGCGACCACTACGCGCACCACGTGCTGGGCCGGACGCTGGAGCGGATGAACCGTCCCGTCGACGCGCTGCGGCACCTGCGCATCGCCGCGGCCATGTACTCGACCAACGTCGACTACACCGCGGCGCTGCGCCGGGTGGAGGGCGAGGTCGGCGGTCGCTGACGGTTGACGACGAAGGGCAGCCCTGCCGGGCTGCCCTTTGGCGTACCTAGGATGGGCTCGTGAAGCTCAAGCTCGATCTCCACGACATCTACAACCGGGGCCACGACATCGACCGGGCCCTGCGCGGGATCATGGACGAGGCGGTGGCGAAGAAGGCCACGCTGGTGGAGATCATCCCTGGTAAGGGCTCCGGCCAGCTCAAGAAGAAGGTGCTGCGCTTCCTCGACCAGAAGGACGTCAAGCAGCTGTACCACCGGGTCGAGAAGGACTCGAAGAACTTCGGCCGTCTCTTCGTGCATTTCCGCTGGAAGTAAGAGCCCCAGCCTCCGGACCTCTCACGCGACTCCCGGCACGGCTTGTGACCTGCTGAAACGCCTTCCGTCGGTTTTTGGCGTCTTCCGCCGTTGCTCGCGCTCAGTTGTGCCGGATCTGTGCCCCGCCTTGAACCTGTGGATTGCCGGCGACGCGCTTGCTGACGGCCCGGTACGCAGGCCGGCGAGCGTTCGCCCGTCGGCGAGGGCTGTGACGGTGCCATGTGTCTGGGTGCTGTTTGGGGGCCTGTGCGAGAGCGAGTTCCGACCCGTGGATGGCGAGCGTCAGCCGGGTGCACCAGGCCAAATCTGGATCAGCTGGTCGAGTGGTCTTATCCTGCCGCCATGCAGCAGACGTGGCGGGTGTCGCTAGTGGGGCGGTTTTTCGGCATCCTCGTTCTGGTTCTGGCCGGCATCGTTGCCTCGGCCATCGTCGTCAGCGGGCTCGATTTCGCTTCGAAGGTTGTTGCTGTGGTGCTGCTCGGCGGCTTGGCAGCTTTGGTCTACGTGAACGCGTTGCGCCCGTCGATCACGTTGACCAGCTCTGAGTTGGTGATCCGGAACAAGCTCAGGACGTACCGAATCGATCTCAACACGATCGTTCGCGTGGACGCCGGCTATCACGGCATAGGCGTGCAGACAAGGCACGGTCAGGTGGTCCACGGTTGGGCTGTCCAGAAGTCGAACCTCGCCCGGTGGCTTGGTCGACACACCCGCGCGGATCTCGTGGTCGAGGCGATCGAGAAGGAGTCGAAGGCAGGGGCTGAGTGCGGCGACGTGAGACAGGCCGCCGCTCCAATTGCGTGGCACCATGAGTCCTGAACTCAAGACCCTCCCGACGGCAAGCGAGGGTTGAGCCGCGCGACGCGACGCGGTTTTGACGGGGATGCGGCGCGTGTTCGTGGCCGGATGCCTCGCTTACAAGACTCACTGGCTAGGTGCCGACCCGGCGGGGCTCGAGCCGTCCCGTCCCCGGCCCGGTCAACTGCCAGAACTCCTGCGGCAACTGGTCGACAAGGTCCCCGTACTCCTTCGCGCTGGCCGACTCACGAAGGGTATCCAGCACGGCCTGTGCTCCGTCGGTGGCCACCTGGCGATCCACCCCGGCCCGTGACTGCACCCGTTCGAAGAACTCGACGAGCCCGAACCGTTCCGGATCTTCGGTGGGCCTACCCACCAGGCCTCGTAGCTCCTCAGGAAGCTGGGAGGCGAGGTCTCTCGCCTGGCCACCAGTGATCCGTTCTGCCAACGTCTCGAGCGTGGCGCGGGTGATCGGTTCCGCCTGCCCCGGCGGAACCTTCGGTCGCGCTGCCACGGACTGGATGAACTCGGTGTAGTCCACCTCGGATCCCCTCTCGAACCGGATTGCGGCGGATACCCGCGCCCGCCGGGGTGAAACGGCGGTTCGCCCGCCCTCAGCCGCGGGGTGGCGGAGGGCGGTGGGTGATCCGGCGGGTCACCCGAAGCTGGTACAGACCGGCGCTGGTGACGGCGTAGAACAGGGGAAGGAGGAGGAAGATGGCGAGGCCGACCAGCGGCGCCACCAGGTAGTGAAGTTGACCTGTTCGTTCCACCAGACCGCTGGTGCTCGGCTGGCGGTGGTCGGGTGATGGGCTGGGTTGTGCCCGATCTGTTCCCGCGATCTTGGGTTGGCATTGCGTCGCAGGTCAACGCGCTGGTCTGCTCCGGTTCGCACATTTCCGCTGGAAGTATGAGCCGGGGCTGCCCAACCTCCCACGCTGCCCCTGCCGATCTCAGCTCCTCACGCTTCCCGCTGGCGGCGGGCCCACCAGCCCATCGCGGCGAACCAGGCGAGCACCTCGGTGAACAGGACCCGCTGGGTCAGGCCGGCGATGCCGTGGCCGGCAGCCGTCGCGTTCTGGTCGAAGGTCATCGAGAAGACGGCGGTGAGCACGAGGGTCAGCGCACCCGCGATCAGCAGCCCGTTGCCGAAGCGCCGCCACTGTGGGATGCCGCGCAGGTAGCGGCCGGCGAGCGGGAAGCTGACGATCGGCAGTATGTAGATCAGCGCGGCGCCGGTGAAGTGCGGCAGCGGTGAGTCCAGGTCGAAGAGGCCGACCACCACGAGGCCGACGGGCGACAGCGCGAGCAGGACGGTGCTGACCCACCGCGTCGCGGGTCGGCCGGTGCCGGCGGTGCCCTGGAAGACGCCGACGACGCCGGCGAGAAGCAGCAGCCCGCTAAGCACGAAGGCGGCGTTCATGAACGGGGCGGTGTCGCCCATGCCGAGGCCGCTGATGGGCTGGCTCACCAGCGAGTAGGGCGCGATGTGGGTGCCGGCGACGGTGTAGCCGGGGCTCACGAAACTCAGGACGAGCCAGGCCAGCGTGAAGAGCACCGGGCCGGCGACAGCGCCGAGGGCCAGCACGCGAGACAGGTGGGAGCCGGTCACGGCGGCGGGAAGCGGCCGGACTTCGGGGGAGGTTCTGTGAGTCGTCATGGATCGATAGTCGCATGGCGACTAGTATCTCGGCAACTAGTATATGGTTCCCGGGCGACCAACGGCTTCCGTCGCTCTCCTCTGGCGTTGACGATCCTCGGGCTCCTCGAAGACGGTCCGCTGCACCCGTACCGCATGCAGCAGCTGATCAAGCAGTGGGGGAAAGACCAGGTGGTCAACGTCGGACAACGCGCCACCCTGTACAAGACGATCAACCGGCTCGCCGAGGCCGGGTTGATCGAAGTACACGAGACCACGCGCGACCACCTGTACCCGGAGCGCACGACCTACCAGCTCACCGACGCCGGGCGCGCCGCGTCCCGCCAGTGGATCGCCGAGATCCTGTCCACGCCGCGCAACGAGTTCCCGGAACTGCCGGCGGCGCTCTCGTTCCTGCCGATGATCTCTCCACGGGCCACTCAGGACCTGCTGGCCACCCGTCGCGACCGGCTGCTCCAGCGGCTTGCCGAACGCGACGCGCTGGTGGCGAAGGCCGGCGTCGAGCTTTCGCGCGTGACCATGCTGGAGACCGAATACCTGCGGACGATGATCGAGGCGGAAATCCACTGGATCGACAGTGTCGTGGCCGGCCTCCAGGACGGCTCCATCACCTGGAATCAGAGGGAGATGCGAGAGACCGCCGAACGCCTGGGCCGTGCGGCGCCTCTCGGCCCGCCACGTCAAGCGGACCTTTGACGGCTCGTGTGGGCGCTCGCCGGTCCGGCGTCCTCGTCAACCGGATCGCCATGTCCTGGGCCGACCAGCCGGACCCGAACACGGACCACCAGGGTCATCCGGCGTCGGTGCAGCACCCGTCCGCGCAGCCGGAGAGCTGGCCGGCCCTCGCGTCGGTGGCCGGGAGCGGTGCGCAGTCGTCGCAGTGCTCGCCGCGCCAGGCCTCCCGGCCCTCCTTCACCGCGACCCCCGCGATGACGAGCGCGGCGATCGGGTCGGCCCACGACCAGCCCCAGGCGGCGTTGACGACCAGGCCGACGAGCAGCACCGCCGACAGGTAGGTGCAGAGCATCGTCTGGGTGGAGTCCGCCAGGACGGTGGCCGAGCCGAGTTCCCGGCCGGTGCGCCGCTTGGCCCGTACGAGCAACGGCATCACGATCAGCGAGGCGACCGCGATGCCGATGCCGACCGGGCTGTGCTCGGCCTCGCCGCCGGCGAGCAGTGAGCGCACGGCGTCGAAGGTCACCCAGGCGGCCAGGGCGAAGAACGACACGCCGATCAGGCGCAGCGCCAGCCGCTCCCGGTCCTCCGGCACCCGGGAGCGGAACTGCCAGATCACCACGGCCGCGCTGGAGACCTCGACCAGCGAATCCAGGCCGAAGCCGAGCAGCGCCGTGGACGAGGCCGCCGCGCCGGCGGCGATCGCGACCACGCCCTCGATGAGGTTGTAGCCGGCGGTGGCGTAGGCCAGCCACAGGCTGCGGCGCGACAGCACCACGCGACGCTCAGGAGTCAGCAGCGAGACGCTCACGCCGCCACCTCTGCGGGCGAGCCGGCCGTGGTGCCGTAGACCGGGCACAGGGCGACCGCGTCACCCGTGGCCGCCAGGACCTGTTCCGCCGAGCGCAGCAGGTGCAGCAACTCCGGCCGGGTGAGCGCGTAAAGCGACTGGCGACCCTCGACCCGGTAGTCGATCAGGCCGCAGTCCCGAAGACACGCCAGGTGCCTCGACACCGTCGACTGCGCCAACCCCAACTCGCCGGTCAGATCGACCACCCGCGCCTCGCCGGACGCGAGTCGGCGCAGGATCGCCAGCCGGGTCGGGTCGCCGAGGGACCGGAACAGCGCGACCGCCGGAGCCAGTCCGGGAGTGCAACCAATCGCCATGGCGCGATGATAGCCGCCTTCGGCGATTAGACGGCCGGTGTGTCGCGAGAGACCGGCTCACCCGTCTCGAGCGCCGGCCGACAGGTGGGGCGCCAGGTAGCGGATCATCGGCCCGGCCGGATCCTGGTAGTCGAGGATGATGTCCGGATCACGGTCGGCCGGGAACCCGGTGCCGCTCACGCCGTCATCCTGGACGGGAACGGCGGCGGTCACCCGGACGTCCACGCACAGCACGCCACGATCGATCCCGGTGGCGAGCCCGCCCGTGATGATCACGGCAGCCGAACCGTGCTGGCCCCGCCGCGGGGGCGGGTGGCCGGCCTCTCCCGGGTTCGGCCCGGCCGGTCGGCAGCGGCAGACGCGGCCTCGGGCGTGCAGGGCCTGCGCCAGATGGTCGACCACGGCGAGGCGGGACGTGGGGCAGGCCACCTCGATCCGGAGGCCCTTGTCGACCGACGCCGCGACGATCGCGTCGGCGATGGTCGCCAGCGCTGCCCGCTCTCGGGCGATCGAGGAAAGGTCAGGCATGGAAGTGCCGTTCGCGCAGGCTTGACTTCACCTCTGTACAGGCGCGAGCGACCCCGGTGCCTGTTACATCACGTCTGCCCGGTGGTGGGGCGGGAACGCCGATCCGGGGACGGGCCGCCGCGGCGGGCCGATAATTCTCCGGGACGCAGCGTCGCCCGCGACCTGATGTCGACGGGAGGCCGGGCAATGACGACCGGAGGCGGCAGGGCGCTGGTGCGCCGGCCGGACGGGTCCACCCGGGCGACCCTGCTGGAGCTGCTCTTCGACGTCGTCTTCGTGGCGGCCCTGGCGCTGGTCTCGATGCTGATCGCCGAGCGGAACTCGTGGGCCGGCGCCGGGCCGGTCGTGATCATGCTGATGGCGATCTGGTGGACCTGGTCGGTCACCTCCACCACCACGGACTTCTACGACCCCGACCAGCGACCGATCCAGGCCATCCTGATGGTGACCGCGCTGGGTGCCGTCGTGATGGCGGCGGCGGTGGCCGTCGAGTCGCACGCCATGGTCTTCGCCCTCGGGTACGTGGTCCCGCACCTCGTGCGGGGCGTGGTGCTGGTGAGCGTGCTGCACCGGCAACGGCACCAGGCCGAGGGACGGGCCGCACGCTTCCTCTTCTGGTTCCTGGTCTCCGGCGTCCTCTGGATCGGCGGGTCGATGGTGGAGCCGCAGTGGACGCTCTGGGCCGTGGCGGTGGCGATCGACTACGTCTCGTCCGCGGCGCGCTACCCGACGCCCGGACTCGGCCGGGTGCCCGTCGCGCAGTACGAGAACACCACCGAGCACCTGGGTGAGCGCTACCAGCAGTTCATCATCCTGGCGCTCGGCGACATCATCCTGGTGCCGACGCTGGAGATCCACGCCGCCGACTTCACCCGCGCCCGGTGGGTCGCCTTTCTGAGCGCCTTCGCCGCCATGCTGCTGCTCTGGCAGATCTACGTCCTGGGGGCCGGCGCCATCGTGCGGACCACCGCGCCGCGGCTGCTCCGGCGGGCGACCCGGTTGGCGCCGTACACCCACCTGGTCATGCTGGCCGGCATCGTCGGCACCGCCGCCGGGTTCGACCTGGTCGTGGGGCAGCCCACCGGCGACACGCCGGCGCGGTGGATCGCCCTGATCCTCGGCGGGCCGGCGCTCCTCTTGCTCGGGCGCATCCTGTTTACCTACCGGATCATCGGCACCGCCCCGTGGCACCGGGTGCTCTGGCTGCTGATCCTGCTGGCCGTGATGCCGTTGGTGGGCGGCTGGCCCCCGGTGCTGGTCACCACCCTCGTCGTGCTGATATTGGCGGGGGTGGTGACCAGCGACGCCATGGCCGGGCGGAGGCCTCGACGCCCGCTGCGGGGACGGCCCGGCTGACGGATGCGACTCGCAGCGTCAGCCCGCCTTGCGGACCCGGTAGGCGAGGTGGGTGACTCCGTTGCCCTGCACGACCCTGGTGGGGCCCTCCAGGTCGAGGGGCGCGATCCGCAGGTTCGCGAAGAGCGGGATGCCGTCGCCGAGCAGGACCGGGACGAGGTCGACGTGGACCTCGTCGAGCAGGCCGGCCTCCAGGACCTGCGTGGCGATGGTGCCGCCGTTGACACCGACCTCCTTGTCGCCGGCGATGGCCCTGGCCCGGTCGATCGCGCTCTCGATGCCGTCCGTGACGAACACGAACGAGTCGCCCTCCCGGTCCCAGCCCTCCGGCACGTGGTGCGTGACCACGACCACCGGCACGTCCATCGGGTGCCGGCCGCCCCAGCCGTTGGTCATGTCGAACAGCCGCCGGCCGACGACGAGCGCACCGGTCCGCTCGATCAGGTCGCGAATGTGTTCCGCACTCGCCGTCGACGTACGGAAGGTCATGTCGGGGTTGGCCGTCGGCGTCTCCACGTCGCCGTTGCCGTACCACTGGAAGAGGTGTTCGAAGCCACCGTGGGACGCGTCGGCGATGTAGCCGTCCAGCGACATGGTGGCTCCGGTCGTCACCTTCGTCATCGTGCTGCTCCTCAGGTCGTGTGCGTGTCCTTCACCCAGGGGTAGAAGCTGGGGCGCCTCCCCTCGACATCCGTCCCAAGAAATTTTCCGCGGCCGCTAGAGGGGATAGGTGCGGGCCACCGCCAGCATCTCCGAGCTGTGCGAACCGACCACGCCGACGTCCGCGGGCCGGGCCCGGAACCCGGGAAGCCCGCCCAGCCCGTCGCTGGCGTCCATCGCGCGCAGGTTCACCTGTCCCGCCTTCGGCACCAGGGTTAGGGTGACCTCGACGCCCTCGGGCGGCGGGGCGTGGAAGACGACGCCGAAGCCCCACCGGCCCTCGCGGGCCTTGACCGGCACGTCCCGCCCGGCCACCGTCGCCGAGCGCACCTCGGCGGTGGAGGTGTCCACGTGCAGGGAGAGCAGGCGGACCGGTCGCTGGGGCAGCACCCGGACGCGCAGCACCCGCTGGTCACCCGAGCGGGTGTCGGAGAGGGTGTCCAGCTTCGGGGCGGGCAGGCTCGCCGCCTGCGCCGGCCCGGCCCGCAGCTCCGCGTCACCCAGCCCCGGGAAGTCGTCGGCCACAGAGACGGTGCCGTCGACGTAGCCGTCGGTCCAGGACTGCGGGTCCTCCTCGTGGCTGAGCCACTGCGCCTTGCCGGTGCCGGCGTCGAGGGCGTACATGAGGTGGGTCGGCACGGGGTGCGCGGCGTCGAAGCGGTCCACGGCCAGGCCGACCCCGGCGAGCACCACGGCGGCGAGCGCGGCGGCGCCGGCCGGCAGCGTGCCGAGCCGGCGGGCCCGGAGCGCCACCAGGCCCCGCTGGCCGCCGGCCTGCGGGTGCAGCAGGTCCACCACGGGCAGCGCGGCCAGGCCGAGCAGCACCGCGAAGAGCGCCGCCACACCACCCATGCCCATGCCGAGCGCGGGGAAGAGCAGCACCACGGTGGGCAGCAGGATCACCACGGCCACCGCGCCGGCCAGGGTCACTGCGACCACCGGCCAGGGGCCGTCCCGCCGGGTGGCCAGCGCCGCCAGGCCGGCCAGGGCGCCGGCCAGGGCGGGCAGGGTGGTCAGGTACGCCCCACCGGGCACCAGCACGGCGAGCAGCACCCCGAACAGGGCCAGCCAGAACAGCCCGCCGAAGGCCAGGGCGGCCGGGCCGAACCGACGGCGGGTCAGCGCGTACCAGGCGAACAGGATCGCGGCGGCGAGCGCCACCACGGCGAGCCGGTACCAGACCGGGCGGTAGGGGTCGAGCAGCTCGGCGTAGCCGGGGCGGATGGTCGTGATCGCGGTCCAGAGCAGCCCCGCGCTCAGCGGGGCGGCGACGATCGGGACCAGGGTCAGCCCGACGCCGGCCGCGAGCCGTCCTGCGGTGGCCCGGCCGCGCCGGCGCAGCAGCCAGCCGAGCGCGCCGACCGCGACCAGGGCGGCCAGCGCCAGCGGCAGGGTCAGCCACCCGGGATAGCGGACCAGTCCGCCGGGCACCGGGAAGTAGGTGTCGTCGTGGCCGGACCGCAGGTCGCGCAGGTCGGTCCGGCCGAACTCGCGGGCCAGGCCGAGGGCGTTGTCGCCGTGCATCTGGAGGCTGCCCCGGTTCATCGCCGCTGGCACGTCGAGCGGGGTGTGGTAGACCGCGCCCCCGTCGATGTACGCCGAGTTCAGCCCGACGAACCGGTGGTCGAGGAAGGCGGTGAAGTCGGTGTCGTTGGGCAGCGCCCGGTAGATCTCCACCGCGAACGAGGTGCCCACCGGGTGCGGGGCGGCCCGGCCGAAGGCCTCCACCAGCTTCGCGTTGTTCCGGGACGTCTCGAACATGATCACCGGACCGGTGGAGCCGCGCGCCTCCAGGTTGAGCACCACGCCGCCGTCGGCGGCCAGCGGGTGGTCGGCGGCGAAGCCGGCGGCGCCGCAGAGGCAGGCCTCCTCCGCGTCGGTGAGCACGAGGACCACGTCGTTGCGGGGACGCGGGCCGGCGGCCAGCGCCCGGGCCACCTCCAGGATGGTGGACGTGCCGGCGGCGTCGTCGTTGCCGCCCGGCCCGGACTGCACCGAGTCGTAGTGGGCCACCAGGAAGACCCGCCCGGTGGGGTCGGTGCCGGGCAGCCGGGCCACCACGTTGCGGACCCGGGCCAGGGTCGCGCCGCCGGCCGCCCCGCTGAGCTGCCCGGCCTCCGGGGCCACGGTGTCCTGCACCTCGGTCTCCAGGCCCAGCCCGCGCAGCACGCCCACGACGTGCTCCCGGACCTGGTCGTTGGCGGCGCTGCCGGCCACGTGCGGCCGCGCCGCGATGACCTTGACATTCTGGTACGCCCGCTCGGCGCTGAACGCGTCCGCCGGGGCGTCGGCGGGGCGCGGCGCCGGGGTGGCCAGGTCGACCAGGACGCCGGCGCCCACGGCGAGCAGCGCGGCCAGCGCGGCGAGCGCGGCGGGCAGCCGCCGGCGGGGCCGGGCCAGCGCCCGGTCGGCCGGTCGGGTGGGCGGTACGCCCGGCGGCCGGGCCGGCGCGCGGTCGGCGGGGCGGGTGGGGGGTACGCCCACGGTGACTCCTCGGGGTGCTTCGGGTTGGGCATCATCCTGCACCCGTGCGGCCTGCGTGGGCACTCCCTCCGGCCGGTGTGATCCGGGCCGGACGCCGGTCGCGGCGTAACATCGGGCGTCGGCCGTGCCGCTGTCCGTTAGGTGGGTCTGCCCGCCCCGACTCCGCTCGTGTTGTGTGCGACCGTTGTCTGATACAGGATCAGCGGGGCACTCGGAAGGAGCCCGACATCACCAGCGAACTCCCGCGTCTCGCGGCGGTGACCCGGCCGCACCGGGGGGCCGGTCTGGCCGGTGCCCCCGTGGTGCCGCAGGCGGGGCTCGGGCACTACGGCAGCGTGCCGCCCGGCGAGCGGCTGCGGGTCCTGCTGGTCGAGGACGACGAGGGCGACGCCTTCCTGGTCGGCGAGCTGCTCGCCGAGACCAACTCGATGATCGACCTGCTGGTCGCCACCAGTCTCAGCGAGGCCCGGCAGCGGGTGATGGGGGTCGACTGCGTCCTGCTCGACCTGGGCCTGCCCGACGCGCAGGGCCTGGACGGGCTGCGCCAGGTGCTGGAGATGGCCAGCGGGTCGGCGGTCTGCGTGCTCACCGGCCGCTCCGACGAGCACCTGGGCATCGTCGCGGTCGCCGAGGGCGCACAGGACTACCTGGTCAAGGGGCAGGTTGACGGGGTCCTGCTGACCCGGGCGCTGCGCTACGCGGTGGAGCGCAAGCGGGCCGACGAGAACGCCCGCCGGCTGCGCGAGGTGGAGCTGCGCCAGGCCGAGTCGGCGCGCCTGGAGCGCGGCCTGCTGCCCCAGCCGCTGATGACCACCGACCAGGTGTCGGTGCACACCTTCTACCGCCCGGGCCGGCACGCCGCGCTGATCGGCGGTGACTTCTACGACGTGGTGCAGACCCGGCCGGACCGGATCGACCTGATCGTCGGCGACGTCTGCGGCCACGGCGTGGATGAGGCCGCCCTCGGCGTCGAGCTGCGGGTCGCCTGGCGGGCCCTGGTCCTTGCCGGGGTGCCGGACGAGGAGGTGCTGCCCGCGCTGGAGCAGGTGCTGATGAGCGAGCGCCGGCTCCAGGAGATTTTCGCCACGGTGGCCACCACCCGGCTCGACCTGGCGGCCAACCGGGCCACCGTGCGACTCGCCGGTCATCCGCCGCCGTTGCTGCTCAGCGGGGGTAAGGTCGCCCCGGTGCCGGCGCGCGGCGGTCTGCTGCTCGGCGTACGGCCGCGCCGGCCTGTTGCCTTCGACCTGGAGTTCGACACCGATGACTGGTCCCTGCTGATGTACACCGACGGCCTCATCGAGGGTCGGGTGGGCACCGGTGACGACCGGCTGGACGTGCCGGGGCTGACCGACCTGCTCGCCGACCCGGCCAACCGCGCCGTGCCCCTGGCCGAGCTGCCCGCCTGGCTGGTCGGCCGGGCCGAGCAGCTCAACGGCGGCCCGCTCGCCGACGACGTCGCCATGCTGCTGCTCACCCGGGGCGCCGGCCGGTGAGCGCGAGGTGTGAGCCGCTTCTGCGGGCCGCGCAGTCGCGAACGGAGATTGTTCTGTGAAGGCGTACCAGCAGGGGTGGACCCTGCGGCGGCGGGTCGGCGCGCTGCTCGGCGTGGTGCTGGTGCTGCTGCTCGCGCTGGCCGCGGCCGAGGCCACCCTCGCCGCCAAGAACCGGCAGAACATCGACGCGGTGCTGCTCAAGACCGGCCCGTTGCGGGTTCAGGCGCAGGAGCTGATGAGCGCCCTGCTCGACCAGGAGACCGCCGTCCGCGGCTACGCGGTGAACGCCGACCGCAACGACCTGGAGCCCTACCAGGAGGGTCTGCGGCGGGAGCAGGACACCGTCGCGGAGATGCGGAAGCTGGCCGTCGACTACCCGGACGTGCTGCGCGAGGTGGATGTCGTCGAGCAGCGGGCGGCGCAGTGGCGGGCCACCGTCGCCGAGCCCGTGATCACCACGACCGAGCACAGCGGCCCGTCCGCCGGCCGGGCGCTGATCACCGACGAGACCCGGCAGCAGTTCGAAGGCATCCGGTCCGCGGTGGACGCGCTGCAGGGTGAGATCCTCGAGGTCCGGCAGCAGACCGCCGACAAGGTCAACGCGACCAGCAACGTGCTGGTGGTGCTCCTGATCATCGCGGCCCTGGTGGTGGCGGTGGCCGGCGCGGTTCTGCTGCTCTCGCTGGACCGGATCCTGATCCGGCCGCTGGCCGGCCTCGTCACCCAGGTGCGCGAGGTCGCCTCGGGCGACTACCGGCACCACATCGAGGGCTCCGGCCCGCCGGAGTTCCGCCTGCTCGCCGACGACATCGACCTCATGCGGCAGAAGATCGCCCGGGAGCTGGACGAGGTCCGCGAGGCCCGGGAGCGCATCGAGTGGGTCAACAGCCAGCTCCAGAAGCAGGCCGAGGAGCTCACCCGCTCCAACCGTGACCTGGAGCAGTTCGCGTACGTCGCCTCGCACGACCTCCAGGAGCCGCTGCGCAAGGTGGCCAGCTTCTGCCAGCTCCTCCAGCGGCGCTACTCCGGTCAGCTCGACGAGCGGGCCGACCAGTACATCGCGTTCGCGGTGGACGGCGCGCAGCGGATGCAGCGGCTGATCAACGACCTGCTCGCGTTCTCCCGGATCGGCCGGCTCACCACCGGCTTCACCGAGGTCGACCTGAACAAGGTGATGGGCGACGTGGCCGGGCAGACCGAGGCGGCCCGGCAGTACGCCGACGCCGAGCTGACCTGGGACCGGCTGCCGGTGATCCGCGGCGAGGAGCCGCTGCTGACCAACCTGCTGGCCAACCTGGTCAGCAACTCGATCAAGTTCCGCCGGCCCGACGTGCCGCCGCGGGTGCACGTCTCCGCCCGGCTGGTCGACGACGAGTGGGAGATCAGCTGCCGGGACAACGGCATCGGGATCGAGCCGGAGTTCGCCGACAAGATCTTCGTGATCTTCCAGCGGCTGCACGCCAAGGACGCCTACCCGGGCACCGGCATCGGGCTGGCCATCGTCAAGAAGATCGTGGAATACCACGGCGGCCGGGTCTGGGTGGACACCGACGCCGCGGAGGGCACCACGATCCGGTTCGCCCTCCCCGCCCTGCCCGAGGACGTGGAGGCGGCACGGGCGGCGGAGCCGGCCGCGGACGAGGAGTCGACCGGGGACGGGACTGCGACCGGGGACGGCGCCGAGGACGCCGCGGTGAGCATGGCCCGGCAGCCGGACGGCACGGCACGGGAAGACACGCCCGAGGGGGCGGTCCGAGACGGTACAACGGGTGGCATGAAGGAGACGGTGGGATGACCGCGCCGGCGGACGGCAAGAGCCCGATCGAGGTCCTGCTCGTCGAGGACGACCCGGGCGACGTGCTGATGACCCAGGAGGCGTTCGAGGAGCACAAGCTCCGCAACCGCCTCACGGTCGTCTCGGACGGCGCCGAGGCGCTGGCCTACCTGCGCCGCGAGGGCCAGTACGCGGACGCGATCACCCCGGACCTGGTCCTGCTCGACCTCAACCTGCCCCGCCGGGACGGCCGGGAGGTGCTGGAGGAGATCAAGAAGGACGAGCAGCTCTGCCGGATCCCGGTCGTGGTGCTCACCACATCCCAGGCCGACGAGGACATCCTGCGCAGCTACCAGCTGCACGCCAACGCCTACGTGACCAAGCCGGTGGACTTCGAGCGCTTCATCTCGGTGGTCCGCCAGATCGACGAGTTCTTCGTCAGCGTGGTCAAGCTGCCGCCGCGTGGCTGACCAGCTGCTGGACGAGGTCGGCGCGCTGCTGCGGGAGGCCGCGGCCGACGTCGTGGTGCCGCTGTTCCGCCGCCTCGACGACGCCGACATCTCCGAGAAGGCACCCGGCGAGGTGGTCACCGTCGCGGACCGGAAGGCCGAGGCGCTGATCTCCGCCGGGCTGCGGCGGCTCCGCCCCGACTCGGTGGTGGTCGGTGAGGAGGCGGTCGCCGAGGACCCGACCCTGCTGCGGCACCTGCGCGGCGCCGGCGACGTGTGGCTGGTCGACCCGGTGGACGGCACCTCCAACTTCGCCGCCGGCCGGCGCCCGTTCGCCCTGATGGTGGCGCTGCTGACCGACGGGGAGCCGGTCGCCTCCTGGGTCTACGACCCGCTGGACGGCACGATGGCCACCTGCCGGGCGGGCGAGGGCACCTGGCTGGACGGCACGCGGGTGCGCACGGCCGGGCCGGAGCCGGCGGTGGGCGCGCTGCGCGGCACCGCGACGACCCGCTTCCTGCCCCCGGACCTCCGGCGCAGCGTGGAGGCCGGCGGCCGGCGGCTCGGCGAGCTGCTGCCCGGTCAGCACTGCGCCGGCCGGGAATACCTCGACATGCTCACCGGCACGCAGCAGTTCGTGCTCTTCTGGCGCACCCTGCCCTGGGACCATGCGCCGGGCACGCTGCTCGTCCGGGCGGCGGGCGGCGTGGCCCGCCGGTTCGACGGGACCGACTACCACCCCGCCGACGAGGGCAAGGGCCTGCTGGTCGCGGTCAGCGAGGAGATCTGGGACGAGGTCAGAGACGCCCTGCTGGGCGGCTGAGCGAGCGGTCCGCGACGGCCCCGGCACGGTGCGTCGACGATCCGCGTCGCCCGAGGTCGGGGGCATGGCGCGGGGCGTGTGGTCCGGTATCGTGACCGGCGGTCTCCGCCAGCAGGCCGCCGCCCGGGGCCGGTGGAGCCGCCGCCGCGCAAGGTCGACTCGGGGGGCCGGCGGTCGACGGAAGGACCTCTACGTGCCCAGGACCAGGCTCACCCGCCGGCGGGTCCGCCGGTCGTTGCTCGCTCTGCTCGCCGCGACGGCCCTGCTGCTGGGCGCCGGTCCCGCCCCCGCCGGGGCGGCCGCCGCCGCGCCCACCCCGAACGCCCCCGACGAGGGCGGCAGCAAGCAGCTCCGGGCGGCCCTGGAGGCGGCGGCGAAGGGCCACATCGAGGCCAAGAACCGGCTCGACAACTCCAAGCGCCGGCAGGTCGCGCTCGCCGGCCAGCTCAAGCAGACCGAGGTACGCCTGGTCGAGCTGTCCGCGCAGGTGGGCGAGGTGGCCGCGCAGTCCTACCGGCTGGGCCGGCTGACCCCGGTGTCGATGCTGCTGGCCAGCTCCGACCCGGACGCGTTCCTCGAGCGGGCGGCCGAGCTGGACATGATGGCGCAGCGGGACAGCAAGCGCCTGCACGATCTCAACGAGGCGAAGGCCCAGGCCGCCGAGGCCAAGGTGGCCATCGACACCGAGGTCCGGGAGCAGCAGAAGCAGCTCGCCGTGCTGGCCAAGAAGAAGCGGGACGCCGAGGTCGCGCTCGCCAAGGTCAGCTCCGGCGCCGGCTCCGGCTTCAGCGGCGGCTCGTCCTCGGCCAAGCCGGCGCCGCGCAACCCGGACGGCTCGTGGCCGTCGGAGTCCTGCTCGGTGAACGACCCGACGCCGGCCGACGGCTGCATCACCCCGCGCACCCTGCACATGCTCGAGCAGGCCAAGGCGGCCGGCTACAAGCGCTACGCCTCCTGCCACCGCAGCGGTGGCGGCGGCGAGCACCCGAAGGGTCGCGCCTGCGATTTCGCGGCCGCCACCGGCGGCTTCGAGGACGTCTCGGCCACCGGGGGCGACAAGGCGTACGGGGACAGCCTCGCCAGCTGGGCGAAGAACAACGCGAGCCGGCTGGGCATCATGTACGTCATCTGGTATCGCCAGATCTGGATGCCGAACACCGGCTGGCGGGCGTACAGCGGGGGTGGCAGTCCCGCCGCGGACCACACAAACCATGTTCACATCTCGATGTATTGACCCGCTCCGCCGGGAACGCTGCGTAGCATCGCCACGGTGAGCAGCACATCGTCCGACGTCGTCGCGGAGCCGGCGCCGAGCGCGCCGGTCCCGCCGCGGGCCCTGCCGAACGGGCTCGCCGCGTTCCTGGTCTTCCTCTCCAGCGGGGCGGTGCTGGTGCTGGAGACGGTCTCGCTCCGCCTGGTCGGCCCGTACGTCGGGGTGACCCTCCAGGTGACCAGCTCGGTGATCGGCATGGCGCTGGCCGCCATCGCGTACGGGGCGTGGATGGGCGGGTGGCTGGCCGACCGGCGGGACCCCCGCACCCTGCTCGCCCCGGCCCTGGTGCTGGCCGGCATCGCCACCGCGGTCACCCTGCCGGTGGTCCGGTACGCCGGTGAGGCGCTGCGCGGCGGCGCGGCGAGCGCGGTCCTGCTCCTGACCGCGTTGGCGGTGCTGCTGCCGGCGGCGTTGCTGGCCGGGGTCACCCCGCTGGTGGTGAAACTCCAGCTCGCCGACCTGCGCCGCACCGGGCAGGTGGTCGGCCGGCTCTCCGGCATCGGCACCCTGGGCGGCATCACGGCCACCCTGGTGACCGGCTTCGTGCTGGTGGCGGCGCTGCCGAGCACGGTGATCGTGCTCGCGCTGGCCGGCGTGCTGGGGGTGACCGGGCTGGTGCTCGGGGCGTACCTGCGCCGGGGGTCGGGGGCGGAGCTGCCCGGTCCCACCCGGGCCAAGGCCGCCCTGGCGGTGCTCGGCCTGGCCGGGGCCGGCCTCTCCGCGGTCGCCCCGAACCCGTGCGATGTCGAGACGGCCTACCACTGCGCCCGCGTCGAGGTGGACGGGCAGTGGACCGAGGGGCGAACGCTCTACCTCAACTCCGCCGAGCACTCGTACGTGAACCTGGCCGACCCGACCCACCTGAAGTACGCGTACACCCAGTGGATCGGCCTGGTCGCGGACCTGGCGCGGCCGGCGAAGCAGCGGATGGACGCGCTGCACCTGGGCGGCGGCGGCTTCACCATGCCGCGCTACCTGGCGGCGACCCGGCCGGGCAGCGACAACCTGGTCTTCGAGATCGACGGCGGCCTGGTCGAGCTGGACCGGCGGGAGCTGGGCGTGCGCACCGGGCCGCAGCTGCGCGCCCGGGTGGGGGACGCGCGGGTGCTGCTCGGCGCCGAGCCCGGCGACAGCCGCGACTTCATCGTCGGCGACGCCTTCGGGCACCTGGTGGTGCCCTGGCACCTGGCCACCCGCGAGATGGCCGCCGACATCCGCCGGGTGCTCCGCCCGGACGGCATCTACGTGCAGAACGTCATCGACTACCCGCCGGACCGGTTCATCCGGGCCGAGCTGGCCACCGTGGCGGCCGAGTTCCGCCACGTCGCGCTGATCGCCCCGCCCGGCGCGATCGCCGGGCAGCACGGCGCGAACTTCGTGATCGTGGCGTCGGACGCGCCGCTGCCGCTGGCCGGGATCCCGGCCCGGCTGCGGCTGCTGCCGGAGCCGGCGACGCTGCTGGACGAGGCGAAGGTGGCCGCGTTCGTCGGGGACGCGATGGTGCTCACCGACGACTACGCGCCGGTGGACCAGCTCCTGGCGACCGCCTGAACGGGTGACTTCGCTGACCGATTTCGACCCACCAGGTGTACGAGGGTCAACCTCGGGCAACTGGACCCACCATGGGTGCAGTGGTCAGGAACGGCGCGCAACTGCTCGGTGAGCGGTACCGGCTGGTCGAACAGCTCGGCGCGGGGGGCATGTCGGTCGTCTGGCGTGGCTACGACGAGGTGCTCGGCCGGCAGGTGGCGATCAAGGTGCTCGCCTCGCGGCTGGCGAGCGACAAGGCGTTCCGGCACCGGATCCGGATCGAGGCGCAGGCCGCCGCGCGGCTCTGCCACCCCAACATCACCAACGTGTACGACTACGGCGAGTCCGTGCAGGTCGGGCTGACCGTCCCGTACGTGGTGATGGAGCTGGTCGACGGCGGGCCGCTGAGCAGCCGGCTCGGCCGGGGCGGGCAGCTGCCCTGGCGGGAGGCGGTGACGATCGGCGCGGAGGTGGCGTCCGCGCTGGCCGCCGCGCACGCCCGGGGTGTGGTGCACCGGGACGTGACCCCCGGCAACGTCATGCTCACCTCGACCGGCGTGAAGGTCGTCGACTTCGGCATCTCGGCGCTGGTGGGGGAGAGCGAGAAGGGCCCGGACGGGGCGCTGCTCGGCACGCCCGCCTACCTGGCCCCGGAGCGGCTGGACAACGGCCAGGTCTCCCCGGCCACCGACGTCTACGCGGTCGGCCTGCTGCTCTACCGGATGCTCACCGGCCGGCTGCCCTGGCAGGCCAGCACCACCACCCAGATGCTCCGCGCCCACATGTACAACGACCCGGACCCGATGCCCCCGGTGGTGGGCCTCCCCGACGAGGTCGCCGAGCTGGTCCGGCGCTGCCTGGCCAAGCGCCCGGAGGACCGCCCCGCCACCGCCGAGGTGGCCCGTACGCTCGCCGAGGCGGCCGGGATCGCGGCGATCGTGCCGGTCTCCCCGGCGCTCGGCCAGTTCGACCCGGCGCTGATGGAGAACGCCGGCACCACGATCCTGCCCTGGTCCACGGGCACCGACGCGCTGCCCTTCTCGGCCGTCCGCACCCGTACCCGCCGGTCCGCGACCCGGCGCAAGGTGGAGGCCGGGGTGGCCGCCGCCGGTCTGATCGCGGTCACCGCGACCCTGTGGGGAGTCACCTCCAAGAGCCCGGCCAGCGGCGGGGTGGAGCCGACCGAGGCCCGGATGGGTGCGCCCGAGCCGATCCCATGCGCCGTCGACTACGTGCTGCGCCGCGACTCCGGCAAGGACTTCACCGCGGACCTGACCCTCACCAACACCGGCACCCGCGAGCTGCGCGACTGGACCATGAGCTTCACCTTCCCCGGCCGGCAGACGGTCAGCGCGGCCCAGCCGGCGGTACGCCAGCATGGCAGGACGGTGCTGCTCCAGGCGCCGGCCACCGACGCCGCGTTGGCTCCGGGCGCCTCGAAGAAGGTCTCGTTGACCGGCAGCTACACCGGGGGCAACCCGCTGCCGGTGGAGTTCAAGGTCGGGGAGAGCACCTGCGGCGTGCAGGTGTCCGGCGTCGCCGGCTCAGTGCCGACCACCGCGCCGCCGACGACCAGGCCGCCCGCCAAGCCGCCGGCCAAGGCGCCCGCGAAGCCCGCCGCGAAGAGCGGGGGCGGGCAGACGTCCGGCAAGTCCAAGCCCGACAATTCCGGCAAGGGCAAGGTGAGTGGCAAGGGAAAAGGGAAGTGAACCGCACGAAGGGGGGTGGATCCGGCGGTAAGGGCGGGAAGAAGTGACGGTCAGCCCAGTCCGGCGAACTGCTGCACCCGGCCGATCGGTCCCTCCACGATGAGCATGCTGTCCGGCTGGAGAACGGTGTCCGGGCCGGCGTAGCGGAACGGCTCGCCGGAGAGCTTCGCGCCGACCACCATCACCCCGTACCGGTCGGTCGGGGCCAGCTCCCGCAGCGACCGGCCGACGAGCGACGCGGGCACCCGGACCTTGGCGATGGCGAAGTCGTCGCCGAACTCGATGAAGTCGAGCATCCGGCTGACGATCAGATGCGCCACCCGTTCGCTGGTCTCGGCCTCCGGGAACATCACGTGGTGCGCCCCCACCGAGTGCAGGATCTTCGCGTGCTTCTCGGAGGTGGCCCGCGCCCAGATCTGCGGGATGTCCAACTCGGTCAGGGCCAGCACGGTGAGCACGCTCGCCTCGACCGAGGCGCCGATGGCCACCACCACCCGCCGGAACTCGGCGACGCCCAGCTGGCGCAGCACGTTCTCCTCGGTGGTGTCCGCCTGTACCACCCGGTCCAGCCGGGACGCCCAGCGCTGCACCCGCTCCTGCTCGTGGTCGATGGCGAGCACGTCCTGGTCGAGTTGCAGCAGTGCGCCGGCCAGCCGGGAGCCGAACCGGCCCAGGCCGATCACCACGATGCTGCTGTCGTCCGTCCTCCTAGCCGACAATGGGTTGCTCCTCCGGGTAGCGGTACAGGTGTCGCCCGGTGTTCAACGCGATCGCGGACCCGAGCGTGAGCGGGCCGACCCGACCGATGAACATGAGCACGATGAGCACGTACTGGCCGGGTTGCGACAGATTCGGGGCCAGGCCGGTGGAGAGCCCCGTGGTGCTGAACGCGGAGGTCACCTCGAAGACCGCGGCGAAGTTGGGCAGGTTGTCGGTGAACACGATCAGCAGGATCGTGCCGACGACGACCAGCGCCACGCTGAGCAGCGCCACCGTGATCGCCTGGCGCTGGCTGGCCGTGGCCACCCGCCGGTCGCCCACCGCCACGTCCGGCTCGCCGCGCAGCTCGGCCCAGATCACGAAGGCGAGCAGGAAGAACGTGGACACCTTGATGCCGCCGGCGGTGCTGGCGCTGCCGCCGCCGATGAACATCAGCACGATGAGCAGCGGATAGCTCTCGTTGCTGAGCCTGTCGACGTTGATCACGTCGAAGCCACCGGTGCGGCTCAGCGCGATCTGGGAGAACGACGCCAGCACCTTGCCGCCCGCGTCGTAGGTGCCGATGGTGGCCGGGTTGGTCCACTCGGCGAGCAGCAGGAACCCGAAGCCCAGTCCGATCAGCGCGACGCTGCCCCAGATGGTCAACTTGGTGGCGACCGCCCAGCGGCGCGGTTTCCGCCACTCCCGAACGGCCTCGAACAGCGCCGGGAAGCCGAGGCCGCCGATGATCGCGCCCAGGCTCAGCGACAGCGCGACCCACGGGTCGCGGGAGAAGGCCACCAGGCCGTCCGAATAGAGGGTGAAGCCGCCGTTGTTGAACGCCTGGATCGCGTGGAAGGCGGCGAACCAGAGCGCCCGCCCCGGCGGATAGTCGTAGACCAGCCAGAGCCGGCCGGTGATCACCGCGGTCATCACCGCCTCCGTGGCGAAGACCGTCGCGACGATCCGCACCAGCAGCCAGCGGATGTCGCCGAGGCCGAACTCGGCGGTCTCGGCCTGTACCAGCAGCCGGTTGCGCAGGCCGAGCCGCCGGGAGACCACCAGGATCACCAGCGCCGCGACGGTCAGGATGCCCAGGCCGCCGAGCTGGGTGAGCACGGTGATCATGGCCAGGCCGAAGTCGTTCCAGTAGTTCGGCGTGTCGTTGACGGCGAGGCCGGTGACCGAGACCGCCGAGGTCGAGGTGAACAGCGCCGTCACGAAGGGCGTGTAGTGCTGCTCGCTGGTGGCCTGGGGCAGCATCAGCAGGCCGGTGCCGAGCAGGATCACCGCCAAGAACCCGAACGGCACCAGCCGTACGGGGTTCCGGAGCAGGCGGCGCACCAGGTCATCTTCCGTCCGGAGATTCACCGGCAGGTCAGGAACAGACCAACTGCCGGTCAACCGGAACGGGTGGCACGGGCTTGATCCACACCAGTCCGGCGAGGTAGGGGTGTCGGCGGGGCTGGGATACCGCCAGGTCGGCGAGCTGGAGTGGATCAGGGCTGAGGGCGGAGCGGACCCTCGTCCGGGGTGCCGCCTCGTCGTGGCAGCGCCAACCCTGCCCGGCTCGACGGCGGCTCTGCCCGCTCCCGGCCGACCACGACGGCGACTGCCGCCCGCGCCGCCAGCGGTGGCGGGCCGGGACACAGCGGCGCCCCGGCCGGTGGTGCCGGCGGCCACCGCGAAGGGGAGAGTGATCCACCACTCGGGGGTGCTTGTAACGGCGGGCCACCCCACCCTGGTTACTTGTGTGTTTCGGCCACATAGCCCGTGCGTGACGTCACTTCTAGCGTGAGCCGACAACTGACACTTCCCCCTGTCCCCACCTGGAGTCGCAATGACGATCCGGCACACGCGACGGGTGTTCCTTTCCGCCGCCACGGCGATGGCGGCCGCGCTCGCGGCCACGGCCTGTGGCAGCCCGCAGGACACCGCCTCCGGCGGCGGCGACGCCGCACCGGTCAAGGTCGGCCTCGTGTATTCCCAGTCCGGTCCGCTGGCCAGCTACGGCAAGCAGTACATCGAGGGCTTCAAGGCCGGCCTCGACTTCGCCACCAAGGGCACCGGCAAGGTCGGCGACCGGAAGATCGAGCTCACCGAGGTCGACGACGCCGGCGACC
This sequence comes from Micromonospora sp. Utrum1, assembly GCF_057197805.1. Classification (NCBI taxonomy): domain Bacteria; kingdom Bacillati; phylum Actinomycetota; class Actinomycetes; order Micromonosporales; family Micromonosporaceae; genus Micromonospora; species Micromonospora sp. Utrum1. The sequence continues at coordinate 6,969,550 of NZ_CM170071.1, read as the reverse complement.
CGGCGAAGGCGGTCTCCGCGGCCAAGGACCTGATCGGCAAGGGCACGAAGATCATCGCCGGGTCCACCTCGTCCGGCGTCGCCCTCCAGGTCGCCCCGATCGCGGCGCAGAACAAGGTGCTGTTCATCTCCGGCCCGGCCGCCACCGACGCCGTGACCGGCGCGAACAAGTACACCTTCCGCTCCGGCCGGCAGTCGTACCAGGACGTGGTGACCGCCAAGTCGTTCATCGGCGACGCCGCCGGCAAGAAGGTGGTCGTCTTCGCCCAGGACGGCGCCTTCGGTGACGCGAACGAGGCCGCCGTCAAGGCCGTCATCGGCGGCGCCGGTGCGACCGTGAGCAGCGTCCGGGCCCCGGCCAGCGCGACCGAGTTCACCCCGTTCGCCAGCCAGATCAAGGCCGCCAAGCCGGACCTGCTCTTCGTCGCCTGGGCCGGCACCACCGCCCCGGCCATGTGGCAGACCCTCGACCAGCAGGGCGTGCTCGCCTCCACCACGGTCGTCACCGGCCTGGACATCCGCGCCTCCTGGCCCACCTTCGGCGCGGCCGGCAGCAAGATCTCCTTCCTGTCGCACTACTTCGACGGGGCCAGCGACACCGAGGCCGCCAAGGCCGCCAAGGCCAAGATCCCGGGCGGCACGCTCGACCTGTTCCACCCGGACGGCTTCGCCGCCGCGCAGATGGTCGTCCGCGCCGTGCAGGAGGGCGGCGACGACGTGGAGAAGATGATCAAGGCGCTGGAGGGCTGGCAGTTCGACGGCGTCAAGGGCAAGATGACCATCCGCGCCGAGGACCACGCGCTGCTCCAGCCGATGTACCAGGCGAAGCTCTCCGGCAGCGGCACCGCCTTCACGGCGGCCGCGCAGAAGACCCTGACCGGTGACGAGAGCGCGCCGCCGGTCGCGCAGATGAAGGGCTGACCATGCTCGCCACCCGCGGTCTGACCTGGCGGATCGGTGAGGTCGCCATCGTCGACTCCGTCTACCTCGACCTCGCGCCCGGGGAGTTCCTCGGCGTGATCGGGCCGAACGGCGCCGGCAAGACCTCCCTGTTCAACCTGATCACCGGCCTGCGCCGGCCCACCGAGGGGCGGATCCTGCTGGACGGGGCGGACGTCACCGAACTCCCGCCGCACCAGAGGGCCCGCCTCGGGCTGGGGCGTACCTTCCAGGCGTCCTCGGTCTTCGGTTCGCTGACGGTGCGGGAGAACGTCCGGCTCGCCGTACAGGCGCACCGGGGTGGCTCGATGAAGCTGTGGCGGCGGGCGGCGGCCGACCGGGAGGTGGCCGCCGCCGCCGACGCGGCGCTCGACCGGGTCGGCCTCGCCCACCGGGGTGCGGCGCTGGCCGGCACCCTGGCCCACGGCGAGAAGCGCAAGCTGGAGATCGCCCTGCTGCTCGCCGGGGAGCCCCGGGTGATGCTGCTGGACGAGCCGATGGCCGGGGTGAGCGCCGAGGACGTGCCCGAGCTGGTCAGCGTGATCAAGTCGCTGACCGGGGACAGCGGCCGGTCGGTGCTCATGGTGGAGCACCACATGGACGTGATCCTGGAGCTGGCCGACCGGATCGCCGTGATGCACCACGGCGCGCTGCTGGCCTGCGACACCCCGGACACGGTGATGGCCAACGCCACCGTGCAGGAGGCGTACCTGGGGGAATCGCTATGACGGAACCGATCCTGTCGGTGGAGAACCTGTCCGTGCGGATCGCCGGGCTGCACATCCTCCAGGGGGTGTCCTTCGGGGTCGCGCCGACCGGGGTGACCGTGCTGCTCGGCCGCAACGGCGTCGGCAAGACCACCACGCTGCGCGCGATCGTCGGGCTGACCCCGCGCAACGGCGAGGTCCGCGGCACCGTCCGGATGGGCGCGCAGAGCCTGCTGGCCCGGCCCACCCACCGCCTGGTCCGCGGCGGCCTCGGCTACGTGCCGGAGGACCGCTGCGTCTTCGCCGCGCTCACCGTCGCGGAGAACCTGCGGCTGGCCGAGCGGCGGGGCACCACCCCGGCGTACGACAAGGTCTACGCCCTCTTTCCCGAGCTGGACCGGCGCGGACGGCAACGGGCCGGCTCGCTCTCCGGCGGGCAGCAGCAGATGCTCGCGATCGGCCGGGTGCTGCTCAACGACAACCGGCTGCTGCTGGTCGACGAGCCGACCAAGGGGTTGGCGCCGAAGGTGGTGACCGAGGTGGCCGAGGTGCTGGAACGGGTCGCGGAATCCGTGCCGGTGCTGCTGGTCGAGCAGAACCTGGCCGTGGTGCGGCGGCTGGCGCGCGACGCCGTGGTGCTCTCCGCCGGCAAGGTGGCCTGGACCGGCGACGCGCAGGACCTGCTGCTGGAGACCGCGCTGACCAAGTCGCTGCTGGGCGTCGGCTCCGGTGAGGTTCGAACGAAGGATGGCATCGCGTGAGCACGGTGATCCTGCTGATCCTGACCGGGCTTGGCCTGGCGGCGCTCTACTTCCTGGTCGCCTCGGGTCTCTCCCTGGTCTTCGGCCTGGCCGACGTGCTCAACTTCGCGCACGGCCTCTTCCTCGGCGTCGGGGCGTACGCGACCTGGTGGGCGGCGGGCAACCTGCCCGGGGCCGGCTCGGACGGTTTCGGGTTCGTGGTGGCGGTCGCCTTCGGCGTGCTCGCCGGTGCGGTGGTGGCGGTGCTGGTCGAGCTGGTGCTGATCCGGCCGCTCTACTCCCGCACCATCGAGCAGGTGCTGGTCACCGTCGGTCTGTCGCTGGCCGGGGTGGCGCTGCTCCAGGCCACCTGGGGCGCCGACGCGCGGCCGTTCCCGCGCCCCGGCTGGACCCGGGACGTGACCTCGGTGCTCGGCGCCCAGGTGCCGAACGCCGGGCTGCTGCTGATCGTCGCCGCCGTGGTGGTGCTCGGCGCGCTGCTCGCCTTCCTCCGGTTCACCCGGTACGGCCTGATCATCCGGGCCGGCGTGGAGAACCGGGAGATGGTGACCGCGCTCGGCATCGACGTGCGCAAGGCGTTCACCCTGGTCTTCGCGATCGGCGGGGCGGCCGCCGCGTTGGCCGGCGCGCTCGGCTCGGTCTACTTCGGCACCGTCTCGCCTGGGCAGGGCGGCTCGCTGCTGATCTTCGCGTTCATCGTGGTGGTGATCGGCGGCATGGGCTCGGTGGTCGGGTCCGCGTACGCGGCGGTCGCGGTGGGGCTGCTGCAACAGTTCGTCAACTACTACGGCACGTCCGGGCTGGGTGACCTCTGCGTGGTCGGCCTGCTCGCCGTGGTGCTGCTGCTGCGTCCGCAGGGCCTGGCCGGAAAGGTGGCTCACGCATGACCGAGGTCAAGAGTCCGGAGGTGGCGGCGCCGCCCGCGGCGGTGCCCGACGAGCTGACCCCCGGCCACGCCCGCTGGCACGGCCTGCGCCCGTACGCGCCGCTGGCCGCCCTCGTGGTGGCGGCGATCCTCCCGTATTCCACGGTCAACCTGCCGGGCATCTTCGAGGGGCCGCTGAACTCGCCGGGCACCCTGCAACTGCTCGCCATCTGCCTGGTCTTCGGCGGCCTGGCGGCCGGCTACGACCTGCTCTTCGGGCGCACCGGGATGCTCTCCTTCGGGCACGCCCTCTACTTCGCCGCCGGGGTCTACGGCACCGACGTGCTGGTCACCCGGGCCGGGCTGCCGCTCTGGCAGGCCGCGCTGCTCACCGTCACCGGCGGGACGATCCTCGCCGCGCTGCTCGGCGCGGTCGCGCTGCGCACGGTCGGGATCGCGTTCGCCATGGTGACGCTCGCCTTCGCCCAGGTCGGGGCGATCCTGGTGGCCCGGGACTTCGGCGGGCTGACCGGCGGCGAGGAGGGGCTGCCGCTGGACGTCTCGGGGCTGCCGGCCGCCCTGGTCGGGGTCACCAACACGGTGAACCTCTACTGGCTGGCGCTGGCGTACCTGGCCCTGGTGGTCCTCGTCGTGCACCGGGTCAGCGGCTCGCCGACCGGGCGGGTGCTGGCCGGGCTGCGCGACGACGAGCGGCGGATCGGGGTGCTCGGGCTCGACCCGTACCGGTTCAAGCTGGTCGCGTTCACCCTGGCCGGCGGCCTGGCCACGGCCGGCGGGGTGGTCTACTGCCTGATCGTCGGCGGCGCCAGCACGCACGTCACGTCGAGTGAGCTGACCCTGTCGCTGCTGGTCATGGTGGTGCTCGGCGGCCCCGGCACGCGCTGGGGCCCGGTGCTCGGCGGCATCCTCTACATGTACCTGGACCACCGCCTCACCGCCTTCGGCACCAGCGACGCGGTCAACAACCTCCCGGCGATCCTCAGCCGCCCCCTGTCCCAGCCGCTGTTCGTCCTCGGCACCGTCTTCATCCTGGCCGTCTACTTCTTCCCCGGCGGCCTGGCCAGCCTCCGCACCCGCCTACACCCCCTCCTGACGGCCCTCCGCCGCCGCTGACCCCGGCGTTGATCAAGAAGTTCGCGTCGGGAATCCGCCGTAGGATGACGCAAACTTCTTGATCAACTGGGGAGGGGTCATGGGGGAGAGCAAGCTGGCCGTGGTCAGCGGGGGTGGGACCGGGATCGGGGCCGCCGTGGCGCGGGGGCTCGTCGACGACGGGTACGACGTGGTGATCGTAGGGCGGCGGGGAGACGTGCTCGCGGAGGCCGCCTCGCGGATCGGGGACTCGTGCGGGCGGGCCGACGCGGTCACCCCGGTGGTCGTCGATCTGACCGATCCGGGGCAGGTTTCGGCGGTGGTCGAGGCGGTCGGGGAGCGGACCGTCGACGCGGTGGTGAACAACGCCGGCGGTTACCTGGGCGGACCGACCGACACCCTGGCCGACGTGGCGGCCTGGTGGCGGGCGAACCTCGACGCCAACGTGCTCACCGCGGTCCTGCTCACCGAGGCGCTGCTGCCCGCCCTGCGCCGCCCCGGCGGACGGGTGGTGCTGCTCAGCTCGATCGCCGCCCAGCGGGGCGGGGGCGGACCGTACTCGGCGGCGAAGGCCGCGCTGCACGGCTGGGCGTACGACCTGGCCGCCCAGCTCGGTCCGGAACAGATCACGGTCAACGTGGTCAGCCCCGGATACGTCGTCGAGACCGAGTTCTTCGGCGACCGGATGACCCCGGAGGGGCACGCCAAGCGGGTGGCCGCCACCCTGGTCGGCCGGGCCGGCGTGCCGGACGACATCGCGGCCGCTGTCCGCTACCTGGTCGGCCCGTCCGCCGGCTACGTCACCGGCCAGGTGCTCGGCGTCAACGGCGGCTCCGTCCTCGGCCGCTGACGCGGAAGGGGCGGCGGCCCCCCGTGTGGCCGCCGCCCCTCCTCTCGTCGCGGGTCAGCCGTTCAGCAGCTCGTACGCCGACGCCGGCGCCTTCTGCACCTGGTCCCCGGCGGGCGCGGTGAGCTTCGGCGCCTTGCCGAAGTCGTAGTACCGGGTGACCAGCTTCATGGCCTTCTGCTTGCCGGCGGCCGGGATCTCCAGGGTCAGCGTGCTGAGGTTGCCGTCCGGGCCGACCACCGCGGTGAACGGCACCTTCTTCGCCGCCTCGCCCAGCGCCGCCACGTCCACCCCGTCGAAGGCGCTCTTCACGTCGACGTTGTCGGTCAGGTCGGCAAGGCCGGTGTACGTTCCGTTGCCCTTGTCCTCGACCGTGTCGGCGGTCCGGATGATCGCGCCGGTGTTCGCCGGGTCCGCGTTCTGGTAGACCGGCGCCTCCGAGCCGTCGTCCAGCTTGGTCCGGTCCAGCGCCATCCAGCGCTTCGGCAGCTTCAGCATGTCGTGCAGGCCGGAGATGCCCGTCAGCTTGACCCGCATCCACAGGTCCTCGTCGATCACCCGGAACGTCATGTCCATGGTGAACTCCGGGTCGTCGTTCTTCTGCGACATCCCCAGCTCCATGGCGTGCGCGGCCGGGTCCACCACGCCGACGAACTTGTCGGCGCCGTCGAGGGTGGAGAACCGGAAGGCCGGGTCCTTGTCGTCCGGCACGGCGGCCAGGAGCGCGGCCTTCGGGTCGGCCGACGGGGACGGGGCCGGGTCGGATCCGGTGCTCCCGCCGGTGCCGCACCCCGCGGACAGGGCGGTGGCGGCCAGCACGGCCGTCGCGATGGCCGCGACCCGCCGGAACGTCACGGCGGTGCCGGTACGCTGCGTCATCTCGTTTGACTCACTTTCCCAGGTGGCTGTTGCACCGGCATCCTGACAGGCCGCCCCGGCCGTCCCGCTGCCGATATGCTGCCGTCCGACTGCCGCGGGCCGCCGCGGCGGGCGACCGGGGGGTACAGGAGCGGAAACTCGCATGTCAGAGGCGTTGCGCTTCGAGATCCTGGGCCCGCAACGGGCCTGGTACGCGGACCGCCCGCTCGACCTCGGCCCCGGCAAGCAGCGGGCCGTGCTGGCCGTGCTGCTGCTCGCCGCGGGCCGTCCCGTCCCGACCGGGCAGATCGTCGACGCGGTGTGGCCCGAGGAGCCCCCGGCGAACGGCCCGAACGTGGTGCAGAAGTACGTGGCCGGGCTGCGCCGGGTGCTCGAACCCGACCGGTCGCCGCGTACGCCGGCACAGGTGCTGGCCCTCACCGACGCCGGGTACCTGCTGCGGATCCCGCCGGAGGCGGTGGACGCGGTCCGCTTCGAGCGGGGGGTACGACGGGCCCGGCAGTGGCACGCGGAGGGGCGTACCGAGGAGGCGCTGGCCGAGGTCGGCGCCGCGCTGGAGCGGTGGCAGGGGGAGCCGTTCACCGGGTTCGCCGGCCCGTTCTTCGACGCCGCCCGGCACCGGCTCGTGGAGCTGCGGGCCGTCGCCCTGGAGACACGTACCGAGCTGGAGCTGGCCAGCGGCCGGCACGGCGAGCTGGTCGGCCGCCTGGTCGAGCTGGTGGCCGAGTTCCCGGTCCGGGAGCGGCTGCGCCACCAGCTCATGCTGGCGCTGCACCGCAGCGGCCGGCAGGCCGAGGCGCTGGCCGCCTACCGCGACTTCGCCGGCCTGCTCCGCGAGGAGTACGGCATCGAGCCCGGCGAGGCGCTCCAGGAACTGCACCAGCGCATCCTCCGCGCCGACCCGACCCTGCTCCCGCCGTCGGCGCCGGAGGCCGTGCCGGCTCCCCGGGCCGGTGGCGCCCCCGGCGCCAGCGAGGGGGGCGTGTCGGACGGGTCGCCGGCCGCCGCGCCGGAAGCGGCTGCCGCCGGGTCGGTGTCCACCGCCCCGACCCGGGACACTGCCGGACCGGCCGCCACTCCCGCCCCGATCCCACCGGCCCCACCGGGTTGGGGCGGCGCGGGGCCGGTGGCCCCGATCCCGCACGCCCTCCTGGTCGCCATGAATCAGCCGGAGGCGCCGACGGCACGCCGGGCGCCGGGGTGGATGCGGCTCGCCGCGACCGTCGTCGGCACCGCCGGCGCGCTGCTGTCGTTCGGCGCGCTCACCTGGGCCGTGGTCCTCGGGTACGCGCTGTGGCGGCGTAGCTGGCGGTTGGCGCTGGCCGGCCTCGGCTACTTCCTGCTCGTCCTCAGCGTGTTCGTCCTCGCGGTCACCAGTCCGGAGAACGAGGAGCCGACCGACGGGGAGACGCTCTACTTCATCGTCGCGCTGGGCATCTGCTGGCTGCTCGGCGCGGCGCACGTGGTGCTGCTCAATCCCGCGCTCTGGGCGGCCGTCGGCGGGCTGTTCTGGACCGGCCGGCAGCGCACCGACGAGCAGCGGCGGTTGCGCCGGGAGCAGGCCCGCTACCTGCTGCACCACTATCCGTCCGCCCGGGCCGAGTTGCGGATCGGCCGCCCGGACCTGCTCCGCGGCTATGACGACGGCGGCCTGGTGGACCTCAACGCGGTGCCCGATCCGGTGCTGGCCACGCTGCCCGGGCTGACCGTCGATCAGCGCCGCCAGATCGCTGTCGACCGCTGGCTGCGCGGCCCGTACGGGTCGCTGGAGGAGCTGGCCGGGCGGTGCCACCTGCCGCCCGGCGCGACCGAACGGCTCCGGGACGTGCTGCTCTTCCTGCCGCCCGAGCCGCCGCCCGTCCGGCCCTCGTCCCTCGGCTCCCCGCCGGTCGCCTGGTAGAAATGCCGGATGGGTCAGGATCGGATGGCCGTCCGGGAGCGCGCCGAGGCGGTGCTGCGGCGGCTGGCGGGTGAGCACGCCCGGCTCCGCGAGGACCAGTGGCGGGCCATCGAGGCGCTGGTGGTCGATCGGCGGCGGGTGCTCTGCGTGCAGCGCACCGGCTGGGGCAAGTCGGCCGTCTACTTCGTGGCCACCGCGCTGCTCCGCGAGGGTGGCGAGCACGGCCCCACGGTGATCGTCTCGCCGCTGCTGGCGCTGATGCGCAACCAGGTCGAGTCGGCCGCGCGGGCCGGCATCCGGGCCCGCACCATCAACTCGGCCAACCTGGACGAGTGGGACGAGATCACCGCCGAGATCCACGCCGGCGCGGTGGACGTGCTGCTGATCAGCCCGGAACGCCTCAACAACCCGGACTTCCGGGACGGCGTGCTGCCGAAGCTGGCCGCCACCACCGGGCTGCTGGTGGTGGACGAGGCGCACTGCGTCTCCGACTGGGGGCACGACTTCCGCCCCGACTACCGGCGGCTGCGCACCTTCCTGGCCAACCTGCCCGAGCGGACCCCGGTGCTCGCCACCACGGCCACCGCCAACGCGCGGGTCACCCAGGACGTCGCCGAGCAACTCGGCGATGCCCTCGTGCTGCGCGGCACCCTCGACCGGGAGTCGCTGCGGCTCGGCGTACTGGACCTGCCCAGCCCGGCGCACCGGCTGGCCTGGCTCGCCGACCACCTGGACCGGCTCCCCGGCTCCGGGATCATCTACACGCTGACCGTGGCGGCGGCCGGCGAGACCGCGGAGTTCCTCCGCGCCCGGGGCTGGTCGGTGGCCGCCTACACGGGGCAGGCCGAGGACGCCGACCGGCGGGCCGCCGAGCAGGACCTGCTGGACAACAAGATCAAGGCGCTGGTGGCCACCAGCGCGCTCGGCATGGGCTTCGACAAGCCCGACCTCGGCTTCGTGGTGCACCTCGGGGCGCCGCCCTCGCCGATCGCCTACTACCAGCAGGTCGGCCGGGCCGGCCGGGCCGTCGAGCACGCCGAGGTGCTGCTGCTCCCCGGCGTCGAGGACGCGGCCATCTGGCGGTACTTCGCCTCGCTGGCCTTCCCGCCCGAGGAGCAGGTCCGGGCGGTGCTCACCGCCCTGGACACCGAGCGGCCGATCTCCACCCAGGCCCTCGAACCGGTGGTCGACCTGCGCCGGGCCCGGCTGGAGCTGATGCTCAAGGTGCTCGACGTGGACGGCGCGGTCCGCCGGGTGCGCGGCGGCTGGCTCGCCACCGGCGAGCCCTGGGTCTACGACGAGGCCCGGTTGCGCCGCGTCGCCCAGGCGCGCACCGCCGAGCAGCAGGCCATGCGGGAGTACGCGGCCACGCCCGGCTGCCGGATGCGCTACCTGCGGGAGTGCCTGGACGACGCCGGTGCGGGGGACTGCGGCCGGTGCGACAACTGCGCCGCCCCAATGTTCGGCGTCGAGGTCTCCGATGCCGCGCTCAGCGCCGCGCAGACCTTCCTCGGCCGCCCCGGTGTGGAGATCGCGCCGAAGAAGCTCTGGCCGACCGGGCTGGAGGCGGTCGGCGTACCCCTGAAGGGGCGCATCTCCCCGGCGGAGCAGGCGCTGCCCGGGCGGGCCGTGGGACGCCTCTCCGACCTGGGCTGGGGTGGGCGGCTGCGCGGCCTGGTGGGGCCGGACGCTCCGGACGGCCCGGTCCCCGACGACGTGGCGGCGGCGGTGGTCGAGGTGCTGAAGGCCTGGGCGCACGGCGACGACCCGTGGCCGCGTCGCCCGGCCGGCGTGGTCGCGGTCGGTTCCCGCACCCGGCCGCTGCTGGTCGGCTCGCTCGCCGAGCGGATCGCCGCGGTGGGCCGGCTGCCGCTGCTCGGCCGGGTCGTCCCGACCGGCCCCGGCGGGGACGGCGGGCCGCGGGGCAACAGCGCCCAGCGGGTACGCGCGCTGCACGACGCCTTCGCGGTGCCCGGCGACCTGACCGACGCGCTGGCCGGGCTGGACGGGCCGGTGCTGCTCGTCGACGATCTCGTCGACTCGGGCTGGACCATGAGCATGGTGGCCCGGCTGCTGCGTCGGGCCGGCGCACCCGACGTCCTCCCGCTGGCTCTCGCGGTCGCCGGCTGAACCGTCGCTCCCCGGGCCCGGAAAGTTCCGACCGGTCTGCGAATGCGAGCGTCGCCACCGTCGGCGGACCGTCGGCGGGCCGACTCCCGACCGGCGGTACCGTGGGCCCATGACCGAGCAGCGACCCGTCGTCCAGACGTACGCCGTCACCGGCATGACCTGCGAACACTGCGTCCGGGCGGTGACCGAGGAGCTGTCCGCCCTGCCGGGTGTCGAGGAGGTCCGGATCGACCTCGCCGCCGGCACGGCCACGGTCACCAGCGCCGCCCCGCTGCCCGTCGAGTCCGTCCGCGCCGCCGTCGACGAGGCGGGCTACGAGCTGGCCGCCGGCATTGCCTGAGTCACCGCCCCTCGCCGGCCCCGACGCGCCGCCCGGCCCCGCCGCGCGGCCGGGTCCCGAGGCGCGGCCGGGCCCCGACGTGGCGGGGTCCGTGGCCAACGCTGGCGCGTCCGCTCCGGGCGGGCCCGTCGAGGTGGATCGGGCGACGCTGCGGCTCGCCCTGGTGGTGGGCGGGCTGGTGCTGGCCGTGCTGCTCGGCTTCGGTCTCGGCCGGCTGAACCCGCCGTCGAACCCGGCGCGCGCCGGGGCCGTCCCGGTGACCGCCGGGCACACCCACGACCCGGGCACCGGGGCGCACTCGCACGGCGGGGCCACCGTCACCCAGGGCGCTGACGCGGACGCGGCCGGCCTGTCGATCAGCTCGGCCGGCTACACGCTCGCCCCGTCGACCGTGGAGTTCACCCCTGGCAGGGCCGGTGAGCTGCGGTTCCAGATCAGGGACGAGCGGCGGCGGGCGGTCACCCGGTTCGCCGTCGTGCACGACAAGCCGATGCACCTCATCGTGGTGCGCCGCGACCTCACCGGCTACCGGCACCTGCACCCGACCATGGCCGCCGACGGCACCTGGTCGGTGCCGCTGACCCTGGCCGAGCCGGGCGCCTGGCGGGCGTACGCGGACTTCACCGCGGTCGCCGACGACGGCCGGCAGACCGCCGTGATCCTCGGCGCCGACCTGGCCGCCCCCGGCGGGTACGCGCCCCGGCCGCTGCCGGCCCCGGCCACCTCGACCACGGTCGACGGGTTCACCGTCGGCTACGCGGGCACCCCGGCGGTAGGGCAGTCGGTGCCGCTGCGGTTCCGGGTCACCGGCCCCGCCGGCGCAGCCGCTCCGCTGGAGCCGTACCTCGGCGCGTACGGCCACCTGGTCACGCTCCGCGAGGGCGACCTCGGCTACCTGCACGTGCACCCCGAGCCGGTGCGGGACGGCGACGCGGTGACCTTCTGGATGACCGCGCCCGGGCCGGGCCGCTACCGGATGTTCCTGGACTTCCAGGTCGGCGGCGTGGTGCGGACCGCCGCGTTCACCGTGTCGGTGGCCTGAGCCGCCGGCCGGCCGGTCAGCCCGCCCGGCGGATCGGGCGGCGGGCCAGGTAGCGGAGCAGGTCGCGGATGTGGTGCTTCTCCTCGGCGGGGACGCTCGGGTCGGCCAGCCGCTCCAGGATCACCCGCACGTCGGCCTCCACCGGGCCGTCCTCGGCGCCGGCGCGGCGGCGGGGCACGGCGCCGGCGTCGGGCAGGCCCAGCGCGCGGAAGGCGGCCGCCACCGGCAGGTCGAGGGCGGCGCAGAAGCCGCGCACCTTGGCCAGCTCCGGGTAGTCCTGCCAGTCGCCGGCCAGCCAGCGGAACACGGTCGACCGCCCCACGCCGGTGTGCGTGGCGAGATCGGTCACCGTCCAGCCGCGCTCCTCGCGGGCGTCATCGATGGCGCGTCGCACGAAGCGCGCGAACGCCATCTGCGGCGAAACCTCTGCGGAACCCATCCCCCGGGCTCTGTCCCTTTCCGCCGGAGCACCCGACTCTGGGCACCGAGCCTAGTACGCGCCGACTGATAAGTAACTGACTGATCGGTCGGAAGGTCCCGTGGGCGGGACCGCTGCGGGCATAGACAGTTGTGAGTCGTCAACTAAACTCGACGGACCCGCTGAGCAGCGAACACACGCGAGGAGCAGCATGGCCGAGCCGGACCGTCCCGTGCCCCACCACCCCGGCGCGATCAGCCTCTTCTTCGTGGCCAAGGCCGGCGTCTTCGCCCTGGGCTTCTGGATCTGGCTGCTGGTGCTGGCGGTGCTCGGCGATCCGCTGACCGGGGTGCACCTGATCGCCGCGAGCGGGGCCGTCACCACGACGCTGGTCGGCGTGGTGCTGGGCGCCCGGATGGCGCTCCAGCGCAACGCGGCCGTCCGGCACGCCGAACTCAAGCGGCTGCTGGTCGACATCTCGTGGAACGCGTTCGCCGCCGCCGGCAACGCCGACGAGTCGGCGACCGTGGTGCCGTTCCCGACCGCGGCGCAGGAGGCCGACCGGTCCACCAACCGGGGGCCCGGCGAGCGGATGCCCGCGTTCGACCGGGGGGAGCGCAACCGGGGCGAGCGCCGCCGCTAGGGGCGGCCGGCGAGCAGCGCCTCCAGCCGGGGCGTGACGCCCCACTGGTCGACCAGCTCGCGATATTCGGCGCGCTGGTCGTCGGTCGGCGCGCTCCCGGTGCGCCGGGCCCGGATCAGCAGGTTGCGCGGGGTGTGCCGGGAGTCGACGAACTCCACCACCTCGGCCCGGTAGCCGTGCAGCCGGAGCAGGCCGGCGCGGAGCGCGTCGGTGAGCACGTCGGCGAACCGCTCGCGCAGGATGCCCTGTCGGGTCAGCAGCTCGTACGGCCCCGGCGCGGGTCGGGCCCGGAGCTGGGCGGCCACGTCGTGGTGGCAGCACGGGGCGGCGAGCACCCAGCGGGCACCCCAGCGCAGCGCGCGGGCCAGCGCCTCGTCGGTCGCGGTGTCGCAGGCGTGCAGCGCGAGCACCAGGTCGGGGGCCGGCGCGACCTGCGCGTCGGCGATGGTGCCGGCCACGAAGCTCACCCGGTCGGCCCAGCCCAGCCGCTCGGCCAGCTCGGTGTTGCGCCGGCGCTGGTCCTCGCGGACGTCCACCCCGACCAGCGTCACGTCCAGTCCGCGCTGGGCCAGGTAGCGGTAGGCCGCGAAGGTCAGGTAGGCGTTGCCGCAGCCCAGGTCCACCACGCGCAGCGGCCCGGTCAGCTCGTCCGGCAGGGTGGCGGCCAGCGCCCGGAGGAACGCGTCCACCTGGCGGCGCTTGGCCGCCGAGCCGCCGATCTCGGCGAAGATCGGGTCGCCCGGGTCGAGCAGCCAGTCCTTGGCCCGGTCGTGGCCGCCCGGCTCCGGCGCCGGCCGGCTGGCCGCCGCCCGGTGCACCTGCGCCTCGCCCGACTTCGTCACCCGGAGCTGGAGCGTGCTGTCGGCGGTCTCCACGTGCCAGTTGCCGAAGGGCTCGGCGAGCAGCGCGTCGACCGCCGTGTCGGCCTCCGCGCCCGGCACCACGTTCCGGGTGTACGGCCGGGCCCCGTCGGAGGTGGAGATCTGCAGCCGGGGGCCGCCCTTGAGGGTGACCGGACGCAGCTCGGCGCGGACCACCGAGGGGCGCTGGCCGCGCCGACGCCCGGCGGCGACCGCCCGGGTCAGGGCGGGGTCGAGCAGCAGCGCCCGGACCTCGCTCAGCGCGGCGTCCAGCGGTTCCGGCATGGCTTCCTCTTCCTCGGCAGGATGGGTGGAACGGGGACGTCCCCCGCACCGGGTGACCGGTACGGGGGACGTCGGATGTCTCGCGGGTCAGTCGGCGTTGGCCTCGGCCGGCGTACCGGTGCCGCCACCGCCACCACGGCGGCGCCGGCGGCGGCGCGGCTTGGCGGCCGACTCGCCCTCGGCGGCCGAAGCGGCCGGCTCGGCGCCACCCTCGGCAGAGATCACCGCGGTGGGCTCACCGGCGACCGTCTCGCCGGCCCGGCGACGCCGGCGGTGGCGCGGGGTACGGGTGCCCTCCTCGGCGGACGCCTCGGCGGCCGTGCCCTCGGGCGCCGCCCCGCTGTCGCCCTCGCGACCCCGGCGGCGCTCCCGGCTCCGACCCTCGCCCCGGCCCTCGCCCCGGCCCTCGCCGCGCCGCGGACCGCGCTCGCCGCGCTCGCCGCGCCGCGACCGGCCACCGCCCAGGTCCTCCTCGACCTCGGCCGACAGGCCGGCGCGGGTGCGCTCGGCGGTCGGCAGCGTGCCGGTCATGTCTCGGGAGATGTCCAGGTCGGTGTAGAGGTGCGGGGAGGTGTGGTAGGTCTCCGGGGGTTCCGGCATGTCGAGCCCCAGGGTCTTGTCGATGATCCGCCAGCGGGGCATGTCGTCCCAGTCGACGAAGGTCACCGCGACACCGGACGCCCCGGCCCGGCCGGTGCGGCCGATCCGGTGGGTGTAGGTGTCCTGGTCCTCCGGGCAGTCGTAGTTGATGACGTGGGTGACGCCGGTGACGTCGAGCCCACGCGCCGCCACGTCGGTGGCGACCAGAATGTCGATCTTGCCGGCCCGGAACGCCCGCAGCGCCCGCTCCCGCGCCCCCTGGCCCAGGTCGCCGTGGACGGCGGCGACCGCGAAACCGCGGAAGTCGAGGTCCTCGGCCACCCGGTCGGCGGCCCGCTTGGTCCGGGTGAAGATCATGGTCAGCCCGCGGCCCTCCGCCTGGAGGATGCGCGCCACGATCTCGACCTTGTTCATCGAGTGGGTGCGGTAGACCAGCTGCTGGGTCTGCGGCGACGGGCCGGTCTCGGCGGTGTGCCCGGCGTGGATCGTCACCGGCCGGCGCAGGAAGCGCCGGGACAGCGCCACGATCGGGTCCGGCATGGTGGCCGAGAAGAGCATGGTCTGCCGGTCCTCCGGCAGCATCGCCAGGATCTTCTCGACGTCGTCGAGGAAGCCCAGGTCGAGCATCCGGTCGGCCTCGTCGAGCACCAGCGCGTGCACCCGGTCGAGCCGGAGGTGCTTCTGCTTCGACAGGTCGAGCAGCCGGCCGGGGGTGCCGACCAGGATCTCGACGCCCTTGCGCAGCGCGTCGATCTGCGGCTCGTACGCGACGCCGCCGTAGATCGGCAGCACCCGGACGCCCCGGGTGCGGCCCGCGGCGGCGAGGTCCTTGGCGACCTGGAGGCCCAGCTCGCGGGTGGGAACGACGACCAGCGCCTGCGGCACGCCGTCGCCGCCCTCGGCGGGGGCGAAGACGCGCTCCAGCAGCGGAATGCCGAAGCCCAGGGTCTTGCCGGTGCCGGTGGGCGCCTGACCGATCAGGTCGACGCCGCGCAGCCCGATCGGCAGCGCGTACTCCTGGATGGCGAAGGCGCGGGTGATGCCGGCGGCGGCCAGGGCCTCGACGGTCTCCTGGCGGGCGCCGAGTTCGGCGAATGTGGGAGCTTCCGGACGGACCGGAGCGGTGGGGGCCAGTTCCTGGCCTTGAATCTGCTCGCTCATGTGGATTTGGGGGTGCCCTCTCGTGGTGCGCCCCGTCATGTCCTCAGGGCGCGAACGGTATGGCGCGGGCCACACGGTCGGGGGCGGTTACGCCGAGCCGGACCGGGCCGCACGCGCGCCGGGGACCGGCGTTGATCAGCTCAGCTGAACGGATCGGTGCCCACGGCAACTGTGTCATCTTACCTGAACGGCACGGGGGCCGTCCTGATTCCAGGTGACCACACGGCGCCCGGGGGTGACCGGTGTGACCTGGGTCACTGGGCGGTCGTCCTTGCGCCCGGGCGGTAGCCTGCGCTCGTGTCCGCCCCCGACCCCGCCCTGGCCGATCTGCTCGGCCTCGTGGCCTACGGCGAACTGCTCGCCTTCGACCGGTTGGCCGCCGACGCCCGCCTGGCCCCCGACCTGCGCCGCCGGGCCGCGTTGAGCGAGATGGCCGCCGCCGAGATCGCCCACTACCGGTGGATCGGTGACCGGATCAGCGCGCTCGGGGTGACCCCCGACGAGGCCATGGCGCCCTACGTCGCGGCGTTGCAGGCGTACCACGACTCTACCGAGCCGAAGGACTGGCTGGAGGCGGTTACGAAGGCGTACGTGGGCGACGCCATCAGCGACGACTTCCTGCGCGTGATCGCCGACGGCCTCGACGGGCCGGACCAGCGACTGATCCTCGACGTGCTGCACGACTCCCAATACGCCGAGTTCGCCGCCGCCGAGATCCGGGCCGCGATCGGGGCCGACCCCCGGGTGGCCAACCGGCTCTCGATGTGGGCCCGGCGGCTGGTCGGCGAGGCGCTCTCGCAGGCCGGCCGGGTCGCCGCCGCCGACCGGGGCGCGCTCACCGCGCTGATCTCCCGGGAGGGCGTGGACGTGCCGGCGCTGTTCCGCCGGCTCACCGACGCGCACACGGCGCGGATGACCGCCGTGGGGCTGAACAACTGACGCCGGGCGCCGCCGTGACGGGCTTCCCCGCCACGGGCGGGCCGGCCGGGGATGACAGCCCGTCACGGCGGGCCGGCTGGGGATCAGCGGACGGTGAACCCGACCGCGCGGGGCGAGGCCTCCGCGATCTCGACGTAGGCGACCTTCGTGACCGGCACGATGACCCGCCGGCCCTTCTCGTCGGTCAGGGAGAGGGCGCCCTCACCCTTGGCGACGGCGTCGGTCACGATCTGCTCGATCTCGGCCGGCGACTGCGCGCTCTCCAGGACCAGCTCCCGCGGCGCGTACTGCACGCCGATCTTGACCTCCACTGTGCCTCCTCAACTGGGGCGAAAAAGCCACCCTGGGAAGGCTATCCGATCTGGCGGCCCGATGTTCAGGCTGACTCACCTTGCAGGGGGAAGCTGGCGATGCCCCGCCAGGACAGGGCCGCGACCAGGGCTTCGGCCTCCGCCTTGGGCACCTGGCGACCGCCGGCCAGCCAGAACTGGGCGGCCGTCTCGGCCGCACCGACCAGCCCGGAGGCGAGCAGTTCGGCGTGCGCCCGGCTCACGCCGGTGTCCGAGATGATGGTGTCGGTGATCGCGGCGATGCAGCCCTGCTCGACCCGCTCCACCCGCTGCCGCACGGCCGGGTCGTTGCGCAGGTCCGACTCGAAGACCAGCCGGAACGCCTCGCTCTCGTGGTCGACGAAGTCGAAGTACGCGCGCACCGAGGCGCCGACCCGCTCCTTGTTGTCGTTGGTGCCGCGCATCGCGTCGTGCACCTTCGCCACGATGGCGTCGCAGTGCGTGTCCAGCAGCGCCAGGTAGAGCTCCATCTTGCCGGGGAAGTGCTGGTAGAGCACGGGCTTGGAGACTCCCGCCCGCTCGGCGATGTCGTCCATCGCGGCGGCGTGGTAGCCCTGCGCGACGAACACCTCCTGGGCGGCCGCGAGCAGCTGCTTGCGCCGCGCCGAGCGGGGTAGGCGGGTGGGCCGGCCGGCGGTCTGCGCACCGTTCCCCACAGCGGTCATGGGAACCTCCGAGTTTCTCTGTACGAGCCGGCACTTATCACCCGAACCGGTCCGGGTTCGTGAACCCGTCGCGGAATTGGCCCGCCGCTGTAACTTATCGCCACTGTCACCACACGGTAGCCTCAGCGGGGGCGACCAAGGAGCGCGCGGTGAGTGAATCAGGGCAACCCGGAGCCGCCACCCCGGGAGAGCACGGCGACGGCACGGGTCAGCAGGACGACCTGGCCCACGCCGGCAGCGGGTGGGCGCCCCCGGCGACCGGCTGGGCCCGGGGCGCACCGGCGCCCGGCGGCTGGCCCCGCGCCGACCTCACCACCGGCTGGGGCGCCTCGTCCCCCCGGCACGGCGACCTCCCGGCCCCGCTGCCCGGGCTGACCGACGAGGAGCCGCCCGTCCGGGTCAACGGCCGCCACGTCAACGGCGTGCACCACGGCGGGGAGGAGTCGCCCGTGACCCGCCCGGCGCCGGTCAGTGCCCCGCCCGCGGACGAGCCGCGCCGGGACACCGACGGCGGCCGGCTGGTCGTGCCGGCCCAGCGGCCCGCGCCCGCGGTCGAGCAGCCGACCGCCGAGGCCGAGCCCACCGGCTCCCGGCACGCCTCCGACGACCCGCCGGCGGGGCGCGCCCCGCGCTGGGCGGAGAGCGGCCCGACATCCGCGCCACCGGCCCTCCAGGTGCCGCCGGTCGGCGCCGCCGCCTCCGGCTTCGAGGTGCCCCCGGGCTTCCACGCCCCGACCGCCGAGCCCTCCGAACCCGCCCCGTCGCTCTCCCACGGCTGGGCCGACCGCTTCCCGCCCGAGCAGCCCCCGACCGAGGCGCCGCGCTCCGCCGGCCCGGCCGACCGCTTCCCGCCGGAGCAGCCACCGAGCGAGGCGCCGTCGCTCTCCCGGGGCTGGGGCGACCGGCCCACGTCGGCCCCGCCCGCCGGGGCCGCCGAGGAGCGCCGGCCGGCCACCGAGCAGCCGCGCGCCGCCGCCGACGACCGGGGCGCCGGGCCGGCCGGGGAGCGCCCGCCGGCCGGGGAACCGGAATGGTCCGGCCCCGCCTGGAACCGCCCGAGCTGGGGCGGAGGCTGGGCGCCGCCGTGGGGCCGCGGAGACGAACCGACCGGCCGCCGCGCCCGCGAGCAGGAGGAGGCCGCCGGCCTCCGCGCCCGCGAGAACGAGCCGGTCGGCCGCCGGGCCGCCCGCGAGGAGTGGGCGCCCGAGCCGTCCCGCCCGTACGAGCCGGCCCGGGCCGAGCCCCCCGTCGGGTACGAGCCGCCCCGGCCGGAGCCGGTCCGCCCGTACGAGCCGGCCCGCGCCGAGCCACCCGCGGGCTATGAGCCGGTCCGCGCCGAGCCGCCCGCGGGCTACGAGACGCCGCGCGCCGAGCCGGCCCGGCCGTACGAGGCGCCCCGGGGCGACGCCGAGCCGCGTGCGGCCTACGAGCCGGCCGCCCGGGAGGTCCCCGAGCGGCCCCCGTGGGCTGGGCCGCCCGTGCCGGTGACCCCGTTCAGCGCGCCGCCGCACACCACCCCGACCAGCGCCCCGCCGGTGCCCCGCGAGGCGCCCACCGGGCCGCCGTCCACCGGCTACCCGCCCGCGCCGGCCGTCCGCGCCGCCGACGAGCGGGAGGGTGCGCCGTACCGGCTGCCGGGCGGGGCGGAGCGGCCGCCCGCCGAGCCGGCCGGCCCACCGTCGGCCCCCGCCACCGGCGGCGTGGCCCCCTACGACCGCACCCCCGCGCCCGCCCCCACGAGCGCACCTCCCTATGCGGCCCGCCGGTCCGCCCCGGAGCCGGTGCCGACCGCCGAGGCGGTCGCCGAGCCCCAGCCGGCCGAACTCACCCCGGTGTTGCCGCAGCGCGTCCCCGCCGAGCCGGACGTGCCCGTCGTGCCGGAGCCGCCCGCCGTGGAACCGTCCGCCGAGACCCCGGAACTCGCCCGCATCGCCACCCACCTGCGCCGGGACGACGAACCCGCGCCGCTGCGCGAGAGGCCGGAGGGCTTCGACGTCAACGCGATCCTCGACGCCGTCCGCGAGGTGGCCGGCGTCCGCGACGCCGCGCTGCGCCGCACCCCGGCCGGCGCGCACAGCCTCCGGCTGGACCTCGCCGACGGCGCGGACCCGGCCGAGGTGAGCCGGGTGGTGGCCCGCCTGCTCCAGGAGCGGATGGGGTTGGCCGCCGCCCCGCAGAACCTGCCCGGCGCCCCGGCGACCCCGCCGCCCCCGGTCCGCCGCAGGTCGGCCCAGCGCGCTGACCGCCCGGCCGAGGATCCGGCGGCCCGGTCCGGCCCGCAGTCCCGTCCGACCGAGGAACCGACCGGTCCGGCACCGTTCGGCGCACAGCCCCGTGCGACCGAGGAGGTGGGCCCTGCGGTGCCGTCCGGTCCGCAGTTCCGTGCGGCCGAGGAGGTGGGCGGCGCGGCGCGGTCCGGTCCGAACCGGCCGGCCGAGAACCGGTCCGGGGAGGGTCGGTTCGCCGCGCCCGAGGCGCGTGCCGGCCGGCTCGCCGAGGCGCCCGCCGAGGGCGCCGACCCGGGCGTCGAGCAGCGCCGCCGCCGGCAGGCCAGCAGCCACCGGGGCCGGGCCACGGTCGAGGAGTCCTCGCTCGCCACCGCCCCGGCCGGCACGCCCACCGGCAGCCCGGTCACGCTCGGCACCTCGTACTCCGGCGGGCAGATGAGCACGACGGAGACCGCGCCGTCGCGACCGCTGGACACCGGCGGCCTGCCGGGCCCCCGGGTGGTGATCGACCACGTCCAGGTGAGCACCTTCGGCCTCGACGCCACCGTGGAGGTCCGCCTGATCGCCGGCGACCGGACGGCGGAGGGCCACTCCACCGGGCCCGCCGTCGACGGCTACGTGATGCGGCTCTGCGCGGTGGCCGCGGCCGCCGCGGTGGACGAACTGCTCGGCCGGGCCGCGCCGGCCGGCGAGCGGGGCCGGTGCTTCGTCGAGCACGCCGCCGTGGTGCCGTTCGGCAACTGCGAGGTGGCGACCGTGGTGGTGCTGCTGGTCTGCGACGGCTGGGTGGAGCAGCTGGCCGGCTCGGCCCTGGTGGCCGGGGATCCCCGGCAGGCCGTGGTCCGGGCGACCCTGGCCGCGGTGAACCGCCGGCTGGAGGCCCTGCTCGCCTGAGCCGGTGTCGGGCCGGACCGCTCCGGGAAGACTGGAACCATGAAGCCCGCCGCCCTCTGGCCGGACGACCTCCTGCCCGCGCACCACGTCCCGCCGCCCTGGCCCGGCCGGCAGGTCCGTCTCGACGGCACGGTGACGTACGTGCGGGACACCCCGGCCACCGCCCCCGGCGCCGAGCCGGCGCTCTACGTGCACGGCCTCGGTGGCTCGTCGCAGAACTGGACGGACCTGGCCGGCCTGCTCGCCGACCGGCTCGACGGCCAGGCGATCGACCTGCCCGGTTTCGGGCGCAGCGAGCCCGGCCGGCGCTACACCGTGCCGACCTTCGCCGAGCGGGTGGTCCGCTGGATCGAGCACAGCGACCGGGGGCCGGTGCACCTGTTCGGCAACTCGCTCGGCGGCGCCGTCTCGGTCCGGGTCGCGGCGCTGCGTCCGGATCTGGTCCGCACGCTGACCCTGATCTCCCCGGCGCTGCCGTTCCTGGACTTCCGGCGCTCGTTGCAGGGACGGATGCTGCCGCTGCTGGCGGTCCCCCGGGGCGAGCGGCTGGCCGCCCGGCGGCTGGCCCAGCTCGCTCCCGAGGTGATGGCCCAGCAGGTGATGGAGGCATGCATCGCCGACCTGACCCGGATCAGCGAGCAGCGCCGGCGGGAGGCGGTCGAGGAGATCCGGATCCGCTACGAGGCGGCGCACTACGCGGCCGCCTACGTCCGTACCTTTCGGGGCCTGGTCTCCAGCTTCCTGCGGTCGTACCTGCCCGGGTCGGGCTCGCTGTGGCGGCTGGCGGCGGCGGTGCGGGCGCCCACGCTGGTGGTGGGCGGGCGGCAGGACCGGCTGGTCGACGTGCGGGTGGCGCCGCAGGCCGCCCGGGTGATCCCGGACAGCCGCCTGCTGCTGCTCGACGGCGTCGGCCACGTGGCCCAGCTGGAGGTGCCCCGGACCGTGGCGCGGGCGGTGCTGGCGCTGCTCGCCGAGGCGTCCCCGAGCGGGTCGCCGCCGGGTGGGGAGCGGGCGGAGGCGCAGGCCACGGCCCTGATCGCCGAAACGGAGGAGAGCGGGCTGCGCCGCGACATGGCAGGCTGAGCCGGATGCCCACCTCCGCCCGTCCGCGTGCCGCGCGGCCCACCGCCCCGCCCACCGGTCGCTGGCGTTCCGCAGTCGTGGCCGGTGCCTTCCTCGTCGCCGCCGCGATCGGCATCGGGGTGGCGCTGCAACATCCGTCGGTCGGGGTCGAGGCGCTGGCCGATGCCGCCTCGACGGCCCAGCCACTCATGCCGACCGTGGCGCCGCCGTCGAGCGCGCCGCCGTCGCCGGACCCGGCGCCGAGCATTCCGGTGGCGCCGGTGCTGCGCCTGCCCGGCCCGGTGCCCGCGCACGGGCGGGGCAGCTTCGGATACGACGACCGGGCCGGCGGCGTGCTGGGCCGGGCCGGGGTGCTGCGCCGGTTCCGGGTGGCGGTGGAGGACGGCTCCGGGGAGGACGTGCGCGCCTTCGGCGACGCCGTGCAGCGGGCGCTGGCCGGGCCGGGGAGCTGGGTGGACGGTGGCCAGCTGCGGTTGCAGCGGGTCGGCCCGGGCAGCCGGTCCGACTTCACGATCTACCTGGCCACCCGGGACACCGCGGGCCGGCTCTGCCGGGCCGGGGGCATCGACATCCGGGTGGGCGGCGTGCCGTACACGTCGTGCCGGGTCACCGGCAAGGTGGTGATCAACCTGGACCGGTGGCGGACGTCGGCGCCGCACCTGGTCGCGGCGAAGCTGTCGCTGGACACCTACCGGCTCTACGTCATCAACCACGAGGTGGGTCACCAGCTGGGACACCATCACGAGGCCTGCCCGGGGGCGGGCCGGGCGGCGCCGGTGATGCAGCAGCAGACCCTGTTCCTGAACGGCTGCCGGGCGAACCCGTGGCCGTACGTGGGTGGGAAGCGGTACACCGGTCCGTCGGTGTGAGAGACCTGATCCTGGCGATGAGAAGTATTTCGCGGGAGGACTGGCAAAAAGGGCTAATTGCCCGAATTGCCATGGCACGCTGATGTCATGACGCCGTCGTCCCCTTACGACCCGCCTGAGGACCCCGCGCCGGTCGGCGACCGCCCGTCGCCCCGGCTCGACTTCGACCGTCCGCCGGCCCGCCCCGGGCCCCCGGCGCCGGGCCGTCCCAGCCTGCGCCGGATGCGGCGCCGCCGCCGGCGGGCCACGCTGCTCCTGGCGGTGCTGCTCGCCGCGGGTGCCGGCGCGTTCGGGGCGACCCGGCTGGCCGGCCCGGGCGGGCCGGTGCACCTGTCCACCCGGCATCCGCTCTCCGCCGATCCGTCGCTGGCCAACGGCACCGGCGCGGGGGCCCGGACCGAGCCGAGCGGGTACCCCGCCGAGGGCCCCGGCAGCTTCGCCGCAGCCGACAGCCACTCCCCGGTGCGCGGCGAGGACGGCCCGCTGCGCCGCTACCGCGTCGAGGTCGAGCAGGGCGCCGGGCAGGACGTCGACGAGTTCGCCGCCACGGTGGACGCGGTGCTCGGCGACCCGCGTAGCTGGATCGCCTCGGGTGAGCTGCGGGTGCAGCGGGTGCCCGAGGCCGTCGCCGCCGACTTCACCATCTACCTGGCCACCCCGGCCACCTCCGAGCGGATGTGCGCCGAGGGCGGGCTGAGCACCGAGCGCTACACCTCCTGCCGGCTGCCCGGGCGGGTCATCATCAACCTGGCCCGCTGGCTGGAGGCGGTGCCCGACTACGGCGCCCCGCTGGAGGTGTACCGGACCTACGTGGTCAACCACGAGGTCGGGCACGAGTTCGGCGAGCTGCACCAGGCCTGCCCCGGGCCCGGCGCGCCGGCCCCGGTGATGCAGCAGCAGACGTACGGGCTGGACGGCTGCGTGCCGAACGCCTGGCCGTACGTCGACGGGATCCGCTACGAGGGCGAGCCGACCGACGGGGTCTGAGTTATTCCCGCTCCCGCATGTCGGGCTACGTGGCCCTCATCATGGCCGATCCCTACCGGGGCGAGCGACAATGACGCGGTCCCACCGCCGATCCCGGGGAGTCCACCGTGTCGTTGCCCCCGCTCGTCGAGCCCGCCGCCGAGCTGACCGTAGACGAGATCCGCCGTTACTCGCGCCACCTGATCATCCCGGACGTCGGGGTCGAGGGGCAGAAGCGGCTGAAGAACGCCCGGGTGCTCTGCGTCGGCGCCGGCGGTCTCGGCTCGCCGGCCCTGATGTACCTCGCCGCCGCCGGCGTCGGCACCCTCGGCATCATCGACTTCGACACCGTCGACGAGTCCAACCTCCAGCGCCAGATCATCCACGGCGTCTCCGACGTCGGCCGATCCAAGGCCGAGTCCGCCGCCGCCTCGATCCGCGAGATCAACCCGCTGGTCAACGTGGAGATCCACAACACCGCGCTGGACCGGGACAACGTCCGGGAGATCTTCGCCCGGTACGACCTGATCGTCGACGGCACCGACAACTTCGCCACCCGCTACATGGTCAACGACGCGGCCGTGCTGCTCGGCAAGCCGTACGTCTGGGGTTCGATCTACCGGTTCGACGGCCAGGCGTCGGTGTTCTGGGCCGAGCACGGCCCCTGCTACCGCTGCCTCTACCCGGAGCCGCCGCCGCCCGGCATGGTCCCGTCCTGCGCCGAGGGCGGCGTGCTGGGCGTGCTCTGCGCGTCCATCGGGTCCATCCAGGTCAACGAGGCGATCAAGCTGCTGGCCGGCATCGGCGAGCCGCTGGTCGGCCGGCTGATGGTCTACGACGCCCTGGAGATGAGCTACCGCAAGATCAAGGTCCGCAAGGACCCGAACTGCGTGCTCTGCGGCGAGAACCCGACCGTCACCGACCTGCTGGAGGACTACGAGGACTTCTGCGGCGCGGTCTCCGACGAGGCGCAGGAGGCGGTGGTCGACTCGACCATCACCGCGCTGGAGCTCAAGGAGTGGCAGGACGCCGGCAAGGACATCTTCCTGGTCGACGTCCGCGAGCCGGCCGAGTACGAGATCGTCCGGATCCCCGGCGCCACCCTGATCCCCAAGGGCGAGATCATCTCGGGCGACGCCCTGGCGAAGCTCCCGCAGGACAAGCAGATCGTGCTGCACTGCAAGTCCGGCGTCCGCTCCGCCGAGGCGCTCGCCGCGCTCAAGGCGGCCGGCTTCAAGGACGCCGTGCACGTCCAGGGCGGGGTGCTCTCCTGGATCAAGCAGATCGACCCGGCGCTGCCGGCGTACTGAGTCGTCCGCGTCGAAGGGCCCTCCCGGGTGTGCCGGGAGGGCCCTTCGCGTACCGCCGGTGGGCCGGGCCACCCCTGGCCGAGCTACCGAGGCGTAACCGCGTTTGCGCCGGTAGCGTGGCTTGCGTGGTGGATCTGGACGCGGCGATCGGCTTCGTCGTGGCGCATGGCGACGCGGTGGACCGCGCCCGCCTCTCCCGGCTGCGCACCGGTGCCCCGGTGCCGTCCGAGCTGCTCGACGCGGCCGAGTCAGGGCAGGCCCCTGGCGGCGGCTGGCCCGCCGTGCTCGACGGCGAGGTCGCCTCGGTCGACGCGACCTGCTACCGCCTGGCCGAGCTGGACGACCTCGGCGCGCTGGGCCGCCCCGCCGCCCGGCACGCGCTGGACTGGCTGGCCGCCCGCCAACTCGCCGACGGCGGCTGGGACGAGGACCCGTCGCTGGCCGGGTTCGCCCCCGAGTGGGCCACCCCGGGCGACCCCGAGGCCCGGCTCTTCCTGACCGCCAACGCCGGGTTCTGGCTGACCGTGGCCGGGCTGGACGCCCGCGCCGCCGGCCCGCTCGACCACCGGGTCGGCGGCGCGTACGCCGGGGTGGTGCAGGCGGCGGCCCAGGCGCTCGCCGCGCAGCTCGCGCCGGACGGCAGCTGGCCGTCCTTCCTCCCGGCCGGTTGGTTCGCCGCGGCCGTGCTGCACCGCCAGCAGATGTACTACGAGTCGGCCCGGATCCAGGCGGTGCTGGCCGAGCGCATCCCGCGGATGTCCCCGGCCGACGTGGCCTGGCTCGCCGCCACGCTGCGCCGGGTCGACGTGGGTGAGGAGCAGTGGCTGCTGGTCTCCGCCCGTCGGCGGCTCGCCGAGACGCAGCGCAGCGACGGCGGCTGGGACAGCGACGACGGCCACCAGTTCGACGTGCACACCACGCTACGGGCGATCCGGGCCTGCCGCCCGACCACGCCCGAGGCCCCGGTCTCCGGCGCGCCGTTCGTGGCGCCGCTGGTGCCCGCGCCGCGCCCGGCGCCCGCGAACGACCTGATCCTGCCGCCCGTCGTCCCGTTGCCGAGGCCGGCCCCGCCGTCCGCACCGGGGTCGGCGCCGCCCGAGCCGGCCGCGCCCACCACCTGAGCCGTCCGGGCCGGCCGGTCAGCGCAGGTGGCCGTCCCCGGTGACCACGTACTTGGTGCTGGTCAGCTCGGGCAGCCCCATCGGGCCGCGGGCGTGCAGCTTCTGGGTGGAGATGCCGATCTCGGCGCCGAAGCCGAACTCGCCCCCGTCGGTGAACCGGGTGGAGGCGTTCACCATCACGGCCGCGGCGTCCACCCGGGCCACGAACTCGCGCGCCGCGGGCTGGGAGTCGGTGACGATCGCCTCGGTGTGCCCGGTGCCGTGCCGCCGGATGTGCGCGACCGCCGCGTCCAGCGAGTCGACCACGGCGACCGAGATGTCGGCGGAGAGGTATTCGGTGTCGAAGTCCTCCTCGGTGGCCGGCACCACCGCGTCCGAGTACGCGGCCACCCGCGCGTCGCCGTGCACGGTCACCCCGGCGTCGGCGAAGGCGGCCAGCACGGCCGGCAGGAAGGCGTCCGCGACGCCCGCGTGCACCAGCAACGACTCGGCGGTGTTGCAGGTGGACAGGCGCTGGGTCTTGGCGTTCAGGGTGATGGCCACGGCCTTGGCCAGGTCGGCGGCGGCGTCCACGTAGACGTGGCAGTTGCCCACCCCGGTCTCGATCACCGGCACGGTGGACTCCTCGACCACGGCCTTGATCAGCGACGCGCCGCCGCGCGGGATCAGCACGTCGACCAGACCCCGGGCGCGCATCAGCTCCTTGACCGAGTCGCGGGTGCTGGCGTCGAGCAGCTGCACCGCGTCGGCCGGCAGGCCGGCCCCGGCGACCGCGTCGCGGAGCACCGCGACCAGGGCGGCGTTGGAGTGCGCCGCCGAGGAGGAGCCGCGCAGCAGGGCCGCGTTGCCGGACTTCAGGCAGATCCCGGCCGCGTCGACGGTCACGTTGGGGCGGCCCTCGTAGATGATGCCGACCACCCCGAACGGCACCCGGACCTGGCGCAGCTCCAGCCCGTTGGGCAGGGTCGCGCCGCGGACCACCTCGCCGACCGGGTCGGGCAGCGCGGCCATCTGGCGCAGCGCGTCGGCGATGCCGGCCACCCGGCCCTCGTCGAGGGCCAGCCGGTCCAGCACGGCCGCGCTCAGCCCGGCCTCGCGCCCGGCCGCCAGGTCCGCCGCGTTCGCGGTCAGGATCTCCGGGGTACGCGCCACCAGCGCGTCGGCCATCGCGTGCAGCGCGGCGTCCTTGACCGTACGGGTGGCGACCGCGAGGGCCTCCGCCGCGCCCCGGGCCCGGCGGGCCTGCTCGACCACGCTCATGCCAGCACTCCTCACAGCAGTACGAGGTCGTCGCGGTGGACGACCTCCCGTTCGTACGCCGGGCCGAGCGCCGCGGCGAGTTCCGAGGTGGAGCGGCCGAGCAGCCCGGGCAGCTCGATCGCGTCGTAGTTGACCAGCCCGCGGGCGACCGGCGCGCCCTCGGTGTCGACCAGGTCCACCGGGTCCCCGGCGGTGAACGCGCCGTCCACCGCAGTGATCCCGGCCGGGAGCAGGGACTTGCGCCGGCCGACCACCGCCTGCACCGCGCCCGGGTCGAGGTGCAGGCGGCCGCGCGGGGCGGTGGCGTGCGCCAGCCAGAAGAGCCGGGCGGCCGGGCGCCGGCTGCTCGGGTGGAAGAAGGTGCCGACCGGCTCGCCGGTCAGCACGGGCGCGGCCAGCGGCGCGGCGCTGAGCACCACCGGGATGCCGAAGCCGGTGGCGATCCGGGCCGCCTCGACCTTGGTGACCATGCCCCCGGTGCCCACCCCGGCCCGGCCCGCGCCGCCGATGTCCACCCCGGCCAGGTCGCCCTCGCCGTGCACCTCGGTGATCCGGGTGCTGCCGGCGCGGGTCGGGTCGCCGGTCCAGAGCGCGTCCACGTCCGACAGCAGCACCAGCAGGTCGGCGTCGACCAGGGCGGCGACCAGGGCGGCGAGCCGGTCGTTGTCGCCGAACCGGATCTCCTCGGTGGCCACCGTGTCGTTCTCGTTGACGATCGGCACGGCCCGCAGGTCGAGCAGCTTGCGCAGGGTCCGGTAGGCGTTGCGGTAGTGCGCCCGCCGGGTCACGTCGTCGACGGTGAGCAGCACCTGCCCGACGGTCAGCCGGTGCCGGGCGAAGGCCGCCGCGTACCGGCCGATCAGCAGGCCCTGCCCGACGCTGGCGGCGGCCTGCTGGGTGGCCAGGTCGCGGGGGCGCCGGGGCAGCCCGAGCGGGGCCAGGCCGGCGGCGATCGCACCGGAGGAGACCAGCACCACCTCGCGCCCCGCGGCGGCCAGTGCGCCGAGCGTGTCGACCAGCGCGTCGACCCGGGTGTCGTCCAGGCCGCCCGCCGGGGTGGTCAGCGAGGACGACCCGATCTTGACGACGATCCGGCGGGCCGAGGTGACTGCTTCGCGCACCCGACCATTCTGCGCGCTGCGGTCCGCCGCACCTCGGCGCGTTCCCATATCGTGGCAGCCCGTGACACCTGACGAGTACGTCGAGGCGGTGCTGGACCTGGTCGAGCGGATCCCGCCCGGCCGGGTGATGTCGTACGGGGCGGTGGCCGACGCGCTGGCCGACCGTTCGGGGCGGGCCTCGGCCCGGCTGGTCGGCTCGATCATGGCCCGGCACGGGGGCGGCGTGCCCTGGCACCGGGTGGTGAACTCGGCCGGCCGGCTGCCACCGGGGCACGAGGTGGAGGCGCGGGCCCGGCTGCGCGCGGAGGGCTGCCCGTTGCGCCCCGCCGGGGTGGACATGGCGGCGGCCGCCTGGTCGCCCGACGAGGGGATGTGACCGCCGGCACAACGTGAGTAGCATTCGGCTCCATGACAGCAACGGGCGGGAGCCTGCCTCGCCGGGTGCACGCCGGATACGCGCTCGGCTCGCTGGTCACCGGCGCGTTCGGCACGGTGCCCGGGCTGCTCCTGCTGCCGTACCTCACCGACACGCTGGGCGTCGCGGCCGGGGTGGCCGCCCTCCTGGTGCTCCTGCCGAAGGCGTGGGACGTGCTGGTGAACCCGGTCGCCGGGCGGATCTCCGACCGGACCCGGTCCCGCTGGGGCGCGCGCCGGCCCTGGCTGCTCGGCGGCGGGCTGGCGCTGGCCGTGCTCTTCGCCGCCATCTTCGCGGCGCCGTTCGGGACCGGCCCGGCCGCCGGCACGTACGTGGCCCTGGCGTTCCTGGCCACCGCGACCGCGTTCGCCTTCTTCCAGGTGCCCTACGTGGCCATGCCCGCCGAGCTGACCGACGACCCGGCCGAACGTACCCGGCTGATGAGCTGGCGGATCGCGGTGCTGGCGCTGGCCATCCTGGTCGCCGGCGCGGTGGCCCCGGCCGTGGTGACCGCCGGCGGCGACGGCGTGCCCGGGCACCGCTGGATGGGCCTGTTCGTGGCGGTGCTGATCGTGGCCGGCACGGTCGGCGCCTTCCTCGGCACCCGCTCCGCGCCGAGCGGCACGGTGGGGGAGAGCGAGCCCAGCCTGCGCGCCCAGCTCGCGGTCGCCGGCCGCAACCGGCCGTTCCGGGTGCTGCTGGCCTGCTTCGTGATCCAGTCCGCCGGGGTGGCCACCGTGCTGGCCGGGGTGAAGTACTTCGCCGACCAGGTGCTCCGCGCCCCGGACAGCGGGCCGACCCTGCTCTTCGCCTGCTTCGTCGGCCCGGCCCTGCTGGTCATGCCGCTCTGGACCCGGGCCGGCGCCCGGCTGGGCAAGCGCGCCGCGCTGGTCGTCGCGTCGCTGCTCTTCGCGGCCGGCGCGCTGGCCCTGGTCGCCGCCCCGGCGGTGCCGGCCGCTGCGGTGTACGCCGTGGTCGCGCTGATCGGCGTCGGCTACGCCGGCCAGCAGGTCTTCGCGCTCGCCATGCTGCCCGACTGCATCGCCTACGACACCGTGCGCACCGGCCGGCGGCAGGCCGGGGTGTTCACCGGGCTGTGGACCGCCGGGGAGACCTTCGGCCTGGCCCTCGGCCCCGGCATCTACGGCCTGGTCCTCCAGCTCTCGGGCTACGTCTCCTCGTCCACCGGGGTCGCCGCCGCCCAGTCGGCGACCGCCCGGCTCGGCGTGCTGCTCGGCTTCACGGTCCTGCCGGCCCTGCTGGTCGCCGCCCCGGTGGTGCTGCTGCGCGGCTACACCCTGACGCCCGCCCAGCTGGCCGCCGCGCCCGCCCCCGGCCCGGCCGCGCCGACCGTGCCGGCGTGAGGCACGCGAATCCGTCCGCCCGGCCGGACCGTCACGAGAGGAATGCCCGAGACCGATGACCGACACGGCAGGGGCGGGCGCGCTGCCCGTCGAGGGGGTGCCCGCGGCGCGGGTGCTCGACGAGATCCGGGCCCTGCGGGCGGCCGACCGGCCGACGCACGGCGGGCGGCTGTTCGCCTACGTCTACGACCCCGGGGTGGCCGGGCTGGACGAGCTGGCGCAGGCCGCCCACGCGGAGAGCGCGCACGTCAACGGCCTCGACCCGACCGCCTTCCCGTCCCTGCTGGCCATGGAGAACGCGCTGGTCGGCGCGGCCGCCCGGCTGCTCGGCGGCGGCCCCGGCACATCTGCGCCGGACGTGGTCGGCAGCGTCACCGGCGGCGGCACCGAGTCGCTGATGCTGGCCGTCAAGGCGGCCCGGGACGCCCGGCCCGACCTGGCCGAGCCGCGCATCGTGGTGCCGGTCAGCGGGCACGCCGCCTTCGCCAAGGCGGCCCACTACCTGCGGGTGGCCCTCGACCCGGTGCCGGTGGACCCGGTGACCCTGCGCCCGGCCGTCGCCGACGTGGCCGCCGCGATCCGGCCGGAGACCGTGCTGGTGGTCGCCTCCGCCCCGTCGTACGCGCACGGCGTGGTGGACCCGGTGGCGGAGATCGCGGCCGTGGCGGCCGAGGCGGGCGTGCGCTGCCACGTGGACGCCTGCTTCGGCGGCTGGGCGCTGCCCTGGCTGCGCCGGCTCGGCGCGCCGGTGCCCCCGTTCGACTTCGCCGTGCCCGGGGTCACCTCGATCTCGGTCGACCTGCACAAGTACGCGTACGCCCCGAAGGGGGTGTCGGTGCTGCTGCACCGCGACCCGGGGCTGCGCGCGCCGCAGTTCTTCGCGTACGCCGACTGGCCCGGCTACACGATGGTCAACCCGGTGATCGCCTCGACCCGCTCGGGCGGTCCGATCGCCGCCGCGTACGCCACCCTGCGGCACCTCGGCGAGGACGGCTACCTGCGGCTGGCCGCGCGGACCCGGGACGCGGTAGCCGGGCTCGCCGACGCGGTCCGCGCCGTCGACGGGCTGCGGCTGATGGCCGAGCCGGAGTCGACAGTGGTCTGCTTCACCGCCGACGACCCGGGCCTTGACCTGTTCGTGCTGGTGGACGAGCTGACCGCCCGGGGTTGGCACACCCAGCCGCAGCTCGCGTACGCCGGTCTGCCGGCCAGCGTGCACCTCACGGTGACCGCGGCGGTGGGCCCGCGGGTGGCCGAGTTCGGCCCGGCGGTGGCCGACGCGGCGGCGGCCGCCCGCGCGGCCGGGCCGGTCGTGCTGCCGCCGGAACTCCTGGCGCTCGCCGGCAGCCTCACCCCGGAGGCGCTCACCCCCGACCTGATCGCCGGGCTCGCCGCCGGCCTGGGGCTCGGCGCCGGGCCGGCGCCGGACCGGATGGCCGCGGTGAACACCCTGCTCCAGGCGGCCCCGGTCCGGCTGCGGGAGCGGCTGCTGGTGGAGTTCGTCGGACTGCTGCAACGGCCGGCCTGGTAACGCGGGGCGGCCCGTTCGGTCGATGCCGCCGCAACACAAGGCCCGCCAGGTCGACCGATCCGGTGGTGCTTGATCAGCCGAGGGTCCGCTAGCGTCCCAACGTTGAAGATACGCGGGGGATTTCGATGATTAAGCTACGTTGGTCGCGTCCTGCCCGTTGGACGGCTGCCGTCCTTTTTGTGGGCCTGCTCGCCGGGGTGGTGCCGCTGCTCGCCGCCTGCAGCCGGTCGGACGGCGACCTGGAGTTCAAGCGGAACGGCTACCAGCTGCACAGCGTGTCCGCCGAGGCCCTGCCGTCCAAGGAAGAGGAACCGGCGCCGCTGGTCGACGCGGGGCAGCACGACGACCAGGGCGTGCGGATGTTCAAGAAGGACGACAAGCTCTGGGACCACCCGGTCGCGCAGGCGCAGTGGGCGCTGCGCAACCTCACCAGCTGGGAGGCCACCAACGACCGCCGGTACCTGGACCGGGCCATCGCGAACGCCCAGCGGAACCTGGACCGGCGCGTGGAGTCGCGCGGCGCCTGGTGGTACCCCTATGAATTCGATCTCACTCGATGCAAGGGGCGCCCGGTCATCAAGGCCACCTGGTACAGCGGCATGTCGCAGGGGCAGCTGCTCAGTGTCTTCGTGCGGCTGTTCGAGGAGACCGGCGACGCCAAGTGGAAGGAAGCGGCGGACAAGACCTTCCTCAGTCTGACCCTGCCCCCGGACGAGAAGGCCCCCTGGGCCGTCTGGACCGACCCCGACGGTTACCTCTGGCTCGAGGAATACCCGGAGAGCGATGCCCTGCGCGGCGAGCGGGTGATGAACGGCCACATCTTCTCCATGTTCGGCGTCTACGACTACTGGCGGATCACCAAGGACAGCCGCGCGGTCACGATCTTCGACGGGGCGGCCAGCACCGTCCGCCGGTACCTGCCGTCGAAGATCCGGGTGGAGGACTGGGCGAGCCGGTACTCGATCAAGTGCACCCACAACCACGTGAAGTACCACCAGGTGCACACCCGGCAGACCCTCAGCCTCTACGGGGTGACCCACGCGCCGGCCTTCGCCGAGTTGGCGTACAACCTCCGCTCCGACTACCCGGTGCCGGACCTCAAGGGCACCGTGCAGTTCGAGGCCGGTACCCACAAGGGCTACACCTTCGACGTCAAGGGCGCCGTCACCGGGGAGAAGTCGGTGTCCTTCAGCAAGCCGACCCGGGCCGCCGTGGACCAGCGGATCCGGGTCCGCAACCGGGGCATCTACTACCGGATCACCGGAGGGGCGCTCGCCGGATACCTGGTGCCGGAGGAGTACGGCCAGCGCGTCCTCCTCGGCAAGGCGGTGGAACACCGGTACGCGCCGGCGCGGGAAATCAAGGTGGCACCGGGCAGCTACACCGGATACGCCTACGACGACGCCGGCAAGGTCGTCGGCTCCAAGGAGGTCAAGGTCGACGCGGCGTCCACCTTCTCGGTGCAGGCCAGCGCCTGGGTGAACGGCCGGCTCAGCTACGAGGTCACCTCGGGCGACCTCACGGGCCACTGGCTGCCGCACGACACGGGGATCACCTTCTCCTGAGGTGAGGCACGGAAGCGGAACGAGGCCCGTCCGGGATCCCGGACGGGCCTCGTCGTCGCCGGTCAGCTCGCGTCGCCCGCGGTCGCGAACGCGACGCCGCGCGGCTAGCCGGCCGTGTGCAGGTCGACGTGGTTGTCCTTCCGGCTCAGGTCGTTCCAGTACCGCTCCTGCGAGTCGTAGTGGATGACCCTGAGGGCCGGTTGGATGTCGGACGCCGGCGGTTCGTAGCGGAACGTGAAGGTGTAGGTCTTCCGCTTCCCGGCCGGCAGACCGTCCAGGACGCAGGCTTCCCCCCCGTCCGACCGCACCGTCCGGCACCTGCTCAGGTCCCCGCCCGCCGGCTCGCCGATGGTGTAGAAATCGGAGAAGCCGAGCAGCGGTACGTCCACCGGTCCCTTGTTCACCACCGTGACGGTCACCGTGGCGGTGCGGTTGCCCTTCGTGTCCGCCGTGCCGATGACGAGGTCGCCGGCTGTCAGGGTGAGGTCGGTCAGGCGGGGGTCGACCCCGAACTTCGTCGGCCCCGCCGTCTGGGTGAACCGCTCGCCGGTCCAGGCGTACGTCCGCCACTGCCGCTGCGGCGACCACTGGGGAGTGCTGCAGCAGGGCTGGATGTCGGCCACGTAGGCACGGATCCTCCCGTCGTCCCGCACCGAGAAATCGGTGATGTCGTCCATCCCGTCGTGGGTGCCGACCACCCGGCCCATGGTGACGACCCGGCCGGCGTCGTCCCGGTCGAAGGCCAGCACCTGCTTCGCCGAGGCCTCGCCGTAGCGGCAGGCGACCAGGGCCACCGTCTCGGTCGCGCCGTCGCCGTCGAGGTCGCCGTAGCGGGGATCGGTCAGCAGCGTCGGCACGGAATCCGACTGCGGCCCGGACCGGAGCCGGACGTCGTCGCTGACGCAGGTCTTCGGGGCGTACCCCGGCCAGGCCGCCAGGTCCAGCCGGGCGGCGAGCAGTTGGGACCGGGTGATCCGCCCGTCCGGGGCGGCCGGGGTGGGGCTGGCCGTGCTCGGCGTCGGCGTCGGCGGGGTGGGTGAGGCGGTCGACTCCGACGGGCTCGGGGTGGCGGTCTGCGCCGGCCCCGCTGGCGGACCGGGGCGCCGGTTCAGGGCGGCGTTCGCGCCCACCGGGATGGCCACGGCGAGCACCACGGCCGCCGCGGTGACCACCGCGGTACGCCGGCGCCGGCGGCGGACGGTCTCCCGCACCGCCGTCGTCCCGGCCGGTTGCACCGCCGGGGCGTACGCCTCCCGGAACGCGGCGAACTCGCCGCTGACCAGGATGTCCTCGAATTCAGTCATGGTGGTTCACCTCGTTCGTGGTGGCCAGCTGGGCCGCCAGCGCGGCCCGGCCCCGGTGCAGCCAGGACTTGACGGTGCCCTCCGGCACCCCCTCCTGCTCCGCGATCTGCACGACCGTGAGATCGGCCAGGTAGTGCAGCACCACGGCGCGGCGCTGGACGGCCGGCAACTGGGCCAGCGCGGCGGTCAGCGCCACCCGGTCCGGGCCCGGGCCCGGCACGTGCTCCTCGCGCTGCCGGTGCAGCCAGGACTGGGCCGTGCGCAGCCGCCGCCACCGGCTGGTGGCCAGGTTCCAGGCGACCCGGCGTACCCAGGCCACCGGGTCGTCGTAGCGGGACACCCGGGACCAGCGGGCGAACGCCCGGCAGAACGCCTCCTGCACCACGTCCTGCGCCTGCGACAGGTCGCCGCAGTAGGCGGCGAGCTGGAGCGTCAGGGACCGGAAGTGCGCATGGTAGAGACCGTCGAAGTCGATCGCCTCGCGCCCGTCCGGGGGTTCCGGCCGGTCCGCTGTCCTCCCGGGTGGCGGCTCGCCGAGCCGTGGCTCCCTCGTCACCGTCATCTGATCCTCCCCGTGCACGTGCCGCCGGCGCGGTCACCCTCGTCACACGCCCTGACGCCGGCACCGGTTGCGCGGGTTGCCCACGCCATCCCTGTGGTTGACTGTCTGTTCCAAGACAGCTGAGGGAGGCGCGAGGTGCAGTTGCCGGCCGTGCTCGGCGAGCCGATCCGGTTCGTGCTGAACTGGGGCCGCCGCTACTCGCTCTGGGTGTTCAACTTCGGGCTTGCCTGCTGCGCCATCGAGTTCATCGCCACCAGCATGGGCCGGCACGACTTCATGCGGCTCGGCGTGATCCCGTTCGCCCACGGCCCCCGCCAGGCCGACCTCATGGTGGTCTCCGGCACGGTCACCGACAAGATGGCCCCGGCGGTCAAGCGGCTCTACGACCAGATGCCCGAGCCGAAGTACGTGATCTCGTTCGGCGCCTGCTCGAACTGCGGTGGGCCCTACTGGGACTCCTACTCGGTGACCAAGGGGGTCGACCAGCTCATCCCGGTCGACGTCTACGTGCCCGGCTGCCCGCCCCGCCCGGAGGCGCTGCTGCACGGCATCCTCCGCCTCCAGGAGAAGATCGCTGCCGAGGAGTCCGGCGTCGGCGGCGTGCCCCGCCCCGACCGGCTCGCCCCGCCGGTCGACCCGCGGCCCGCGGAGAGCACTCCCCGGCCGGTGGAATCCCTCACCGCGCCACCGGTACGTCCTCCGGCCGGCTGATCCCGAGGTGGCGGCCGAGGTCTAGCCTGCGGACCATGACCCAGTCCGCGGACAAGCGCTCCGCCTTCATCGTCGACGTGCTGACCGAGGAGTTCGGCGCGTCGATGGCGATCGACCCGGCGGCGTTCCGCCGCAAGTTCCGCAAGATGGCCGCCTCACCGTTCGCCTTCTATCGGGGCAGCGCCTCGCTCTTCTACGCCGACCAGCGCGGCGACTTCGCCAGCGACCGGTTCCTCGACGAGCGGACCAGCCGGGTGTGGATCCACGGCGACCTGCACGCCGAGAACTTCGGCACCTACATGAACGGCTCCGGGCAGCTCGTGTTCAACGTCAACGACTTCGACGAGGCGTACGTCGGGCCGTTCTCCTGGGACCTGAAGCGCTTCGCCGCCAGCGTGGCCCTGCTCGGCTACGCCAAGGCGCTCTCCGACCGGGTGATCGGCGAGCTGGTGGCCGGCTTCGCCCGGTCGTACCTGGGCGAGCTGCGGGCCATCGCGGCCGGCGGGGACGACGCGATCGGCTCGATCACCCTGGACAACGCCGACGGCGTGCTGCGCCGGGTGCTCCAGCAGGCCCGGCTGAACACCCGGGTCGACCTGCTCGCCACCCAGACCACGATCGACAACTACGAGCGCCGGTTCTCCCTCGGCGACGGGGTCTACGAGATCGACGCGGCGACCCGGGAGCAGGTCAGCGCCGCGTTCCAGGACTACCTGGACACGCTGCCGGCGGCGACCGCCCGGCTCCGCCCGGTCGCCGCGAACATCAAGGACGTGGTGCTGCGCAAGGGCGTGGGCATCGGCTCCGCCGGACTGCCCTCCTACAACCTGCTGCTGGAGGGGCACACCCAGGCGCTGGAGAACGACGTCGTCATCTACATGAAGCAGGCCCAGGTGCCGGCGGTGGCGCGGCACATCGACGACGAGCGGGTCCGCTCGTACTTCCGGCACCAGGGGCACCGGACCGCCGAGTCGCAGCGGGCGCTGCAGGCGCACGCCGACCCGTGGCTGGGCTTCACCGAGCTGGACGGCGCCGGTCAGCTCGTCGCGGAGGTCTCCCCGTACGCGGCCGACCTCGACTGGGCCGACGTGAACGAGCCGGAGGAGCTGGCCGGGGTCCTCGCCGACCTGGGCCGGGCGGTGGCCCGGATGCACTCGGTGGCCGACGACGAGTCCAGCCACGACCTGGTGGACTACTCCACCGAGGAGGCGATCGTCGCGGTCGTGGACGCCGACCCGGAGAGCTTCGTCGCCTACCTGATCGAGTTCGCGCACACCTACGGCATCCGGGCGCGCGAGGACCACCAGCTCTTCGTGGACCTGTTCCGCAACGGCCGGCTCCCCGGCATCTGAGGTTCCGGGGCGCCGGAGCCCGCGCTCCGCCGCCCCGCCTCACTGCTCGAAGTCGAGCACCACCTTGATGTCCGCGCCGGTGGAGGCGTAGGCGTCGGCGTATGAGGAGACCGGCACCCGGCGGGTGACCAGCGAGCTGAGCCAGGCCTGGTCGGCGCGGGCGAGCGCCTCCGCCGCCAGCTCCCAGTGCCGCCGGTTGGCGTTCACCGAGCCGAAGACCACGTTGTTCTCCAGCACCAGCTCCCGGTTCAGCGCCCCCGCGTCGAGGTCGATGGTCCGGCCGCCGCTGGACACCCCGGTCAGGCAGACGATGCCGTTCGTCCCCGCCTTGCGCATCGTGTCCAACACCACCACCGGGGCGCCGGTGCACTCCACCACCACGTCCGGCTGGAAGTCCAGCTCCGCCACCGTCGAGGTGTGGTACGTCGCGCCGAGCGAGCGGACCAGCTCCGGCTTCGGGCCGGTCTTGTTCCGGTCCAGCACGTGCACCGACAGCCCGCGCTGGACGCCCAGCAGGGCGGCCAGCAGCCCGATCGGCCCGGCCCCGGTGACCAGCACGCTCTGCGGCTGCCACACGGCCCGGCTGCCGATCCGCTCGATGTGGTCCCACGCCTTCGCCACCACACTGGTCGGCTCCAGCAGCATCCCGACCGGGGCGAGCGCCGGGTCCAGGCGGACGGCGAACCTCGGCTGCACCCGCCAGCGGTCCCGGGCGAAGCCGCTCAGCCCTTTGATCCCGTGCTCGGTGTACCGGCCGTTGCGGCACATGTCCCACTCGCCGACGGCGCAGTTCGGGCAGGGCACCGGGTCCGGATGCCGGACGATCCCGGCCACCAGGTCGCCGGGCTGGAGGGTTCCGGTCGGGTCCTCCAGCACCCGGCCCAGCGACTCGTGCCCGAGCACCAGGCGTTCCTGGCCGGGCGGCGCCTGGCCGTACTCGCCCGCGATGATCTCCTGGTCGGTCCCGCAGACGCCGACCGCCAGCGCCTGGACCAGGATCGCGCCCTCCTCCGGGGCCGGCTCGGGCCAGTCGTCGTCGAGGCGGAGCGAATCGGGGACGCCGGGAGTCACAGTGACAGCGCGCACGCTGTCCATCCTTCCCCGCCGAGGGCCCGCGTGCCCGGCAAAGGGCCGGATCCCGCCCGGGCGGGCGTGGACGCCCGACACAGCTCCGGGGCGCCGGCCATAGGATCAGCGGCATGACTCCGGAAGAGGTCGGCCGGCGGGTGGTCGCGCTGCTCGCGCCCGTCGAGGCCGTCGCATCGGTCTCCGGCGGTCAGGGGTACGCCCGCGCCACCGTCGACGTACCCCCGGCGAGCTGGGGCGACGCGGTGCGCGCGGCGCGCGGCGACGCCGAGCTGGGCTGCGACTACTTCGACTGGCTGTCGGCGGTCGACGAGCTGGCCGAGGGCTTCGACGTCGTGGCCCACCTCTGGTCGACCCGGCACCGGCACGGGCTGCTGCTGCGCACCCGGGTGCCCCGGGAGACGCCGGTGGTGCCGTCCGTGGTCGACGTCTTCCCCGGCGCGGCCTGGCACGAGCGGGAGACCCACGAGATGTTCGGCATCGGCTTCGACGGGCACGGCGAGCTGCGGCCGCTGCTGCTGCCGCCGGAGTTCGAGGGCCACCCGCTGCGCAAGGAGTTCGTGCTCGCCTCCCGGGTCGCCAAGCCCTGGCCGGGCGCGAAGGAACCCGGTGAGTCGGAGGCCGGCGGCGGCCGCCGGCCGATCCGGCCGCCGGGCGTGCCGGCGCCGGGGGAGTGGGGGACGACGCCCACGCCGGCCGGCGCGGCCGGGGCGGGCGAGGGCCCCCGCGGGGGTACGCCGGCCCGCCCGGCCCGGGAACGCCCGGCGCGCCCCGCCCCGGGCGAACGTCCGGCCCGCCGGGAACCGCCACCCGCGCCCGCGGAGCCCGGCCCGATCGGGCGCCCGGTGCCCGGCGAGCGGCCGACCGGCCCCGCCCGCCCGGTGCCCGGCGAGCGGCCGACCGGCCCCGCCCGCCCGGTGCCCGGCGAGCGGCCGACCGGCCCCGCCCGGCCGGAGCCGGCGGCCGGCGCCGAGGAGGGGGAGGGCTGATGCCGACCTGGTTGGAGCTGGTCCTCCGGGTGGCGGGCGTGCTGGTCGCGTTCCTCACCCTGCCGCTGATCGTGGGCCAGGCCGAGCACAAGGTGATGGCCCACATGCAGGGCCGGCTCGGCCCGATGTACGCGGGCGGCTTCCACGGCTGGGCGCAGCTCGTCGCCGACGGCATCAAGTTCGTGCAGAAGGAGGACGTCACCCCGCGGGACGCGGACCGGCCGGTGTTCCGGCTGGCCCCGGCGGTGGCCCTGGTGCCCTACCTGCTCGCCCTGCTGGTCATCCCGCTCGGTCCGGGCGATCTGGTCGGGCAGCCGCTCGACATCGGCCTGTTCTTCGTGCTGGCCGTGGTCGGCATCGGGGTGCTGGCGGTGCTGATGTCGGCCTGGGCCTCGGCCAACAAGTACAGCCTGCTCGGCGGGCTGCGCGGGGCGGCCCAGCTGCTCGGCTACGAGCTGCCGCTGGTGCTGGCCGCCGCCTCGGTGGCGATGGCGGCCGGGACGCTCAGCCTGCCCGGCATCGTGGAGGCGTGGCACCCCTGGTGGCTGCTCTGGCAGGCGCCGGCCATGGTGATCTTCTTCGTCGCCGGGCTGGCCGAGATCCGCCGGCCACCGTTCGACATGCCGGTGGCCGACTCCGAGCTGGTCTTCGGCTACATGACCGAGTACACCGGCCTGCGCTTCGCCTTCTTCCTGCTCGCCGAGTACGTCGGCATCGTGGTGATCGCCGCACTGACCACGGTGCTCTTCCTCGGTGGCTGGCAGGGCCCGTTCGCCGACGCCCAGCTCGGCTGGCTGTGGACCCTGCTCAAGGTGTTCGCCGTCGCGTTCGTGATCATCTGGCTCCGGGTGAGCTATCCGCGGCTGCGCGAGGACCAGCTCCAGCGCCTCTGCTGGCTGGTGCTGGTCCCGCTGGCCCTGGCCCAGCTGGTGCTGACCGCCGCCGTCCGCCTGGCCATGTGAGGACGGGCCCTCCGCGCGGGGTCAGCCAATGTCGCGCAGCGGGGTGTGGGCCGGGTCGACGCGTTCCTCGGGCGGCGCCGGCAGCGGCGGGGTGCCGTCGCCGAACGGGCGGCCGCCGAGCTGCTCGCGGCCGTGCGGGGTGAGCCAGTTCGCCAGGTCCGGGCCGAGCGGCACCACCCCGGTCGGGTTGATGTCCCGGTGCACCTCGTAGTAGTGCCGCTTGATGTGGTCGAAGTCGATGGTGTCGCCGAAGCCCGGGGTCTGGAACAGGTCCCGGGCGTACGCCCAGAGCACCGGCATCTCGGTCAGCTTCTGCCGGTTGCACTTGAAGTGGCCGTGGTAGACCGGGTCGAAGCGGACCAGTGTGGTGAACAGCCGGACGTCCGCCTCGGTGATCGTGTCGCCGACGAGGTAGCGCTGCCCGGTCAGCCGCTCGGTCAACCAGTCCAGCCGGTCGAAGAGCCGGTGGTACGCCCGCTCGTACGCCTCCTGGCTGCCGGCGAAGCCGCACCGGTAGAC
Source organism: Micromonospora sp. Utrum1 (assembly GCF_057197805.1). Taxonomy (NCBI): domain Bacteria; kingdom Bacillati; phylum Actinomycetota; class Actinomycetes; order Micromonosporales; family Micromonosporaceae; genus Micromonospora; species Micromonospora sp. Utrum1. The sequence continues at coordinate 6,928,895 of NZ_CM170071.1, read as the reverse complement.
GCCGTTGTTCACGTCCGCGAAGACCACCGCGTTGACCTCGTCGATATCGGCCCGCAGCCGCTCCGGGTAGAGCTCCGGCGCGCCCGGCCGGTGGTAAGCGGTCCACTCCGTCGACAGGTCCAGGCTCATCCGGGCGTAGTCGTTGGTGACGACCTGCCCGGTCGGCACGTCCACCATCGCCGGCACGGTGATGCCCCGCTCATAGCCGGGGAAGCGCTTGAAGTAGGCCTCGGCCAGCCGCTCGATGCCGAGCACCGGGTCCCGGCCGCCGGGGTCGAGGTCGAAGGTCCAGCTCCGCTTGTCGTGGGTGGGGCCGGCCACCGCCATCGAGATGGCGGCCTCCAGCCCGAGCAGCCGCCGGACGATGATCAGCCGGTTCGCCCACGGGCAGGCCCGGCTGACCGCCAGCCGGTACCGGCCCGGCTCCACCGGCCATTCGCTCGTTCCGTCGGCGGTGATCCGGGTGGCGATGTAGCGCTGGTCCCGGGTGAACTCGCCACCCGGCTCGACGTACTTGCCGCCGGTCTGGTCGAGGATCTCGTCGCCCTTGTCGCCCACGCCGCCTCCCGAGGATGTCTCGTTCCGGTCCCATCATGGTCGCTCCGGCGGTCTCCGGCAGGCCGACTGTCCAGGAGCGGGGCTAGGCTGCCGCGGTGACCGATGTGGAGGCGGCGGCCCGGCGCTTCATCGCGGACGTGTGGAACGCGGGCCGCGAGGAGAGCGCGTACGACCTGATCGCCGAGGACTGCCCTGGGCTGGGCGGGACCGGCCCGGAGGCCACCCTGGCCTGGCACCGCGACCGGCGGGCGTCCTTCCCCGACCTGCGTTACAAGATCGTCGAGGTGGTGGCGACCGACGCCCGCGTGGCCGTGCACTGGCGGGCCGCCGGCACCCAGGCCGGGCAGTTCGGCCCGGTGCCGCCGACCGGCCGGGTGGTCAGCTACTCGGGGGCGAGCTTCCTCCGCTTCGACGAGACCGGCCGGATCGTCGACGTGTGGAGCGTGAACGAGCTGTTCCAGGTCCTCCAGCAACTCGGCGTCGAGATGCTCCCGCCGCTGCCGGCCGGCGACGCCTGACCGCGTGGCGGTCCGCCGGCGGGGAGATCCGCCGGGTGGTGGTCGCGCGCATCGGGGGCACAGGGCAGGATGGGCGACATGAGCGAGCGCAGCGGCGTGCCCGGCGAGGGGTTGGTGAAGGGCCTGGCGGTCACGCTGAAGACGATGACCCGCCGCTCGACCACGCAGCAGTACCCGGACGTGGTCCCCGAGCTGCCGCCCCGCTCCCGCGGCGTGATCGCGCTGCTCGAGGAGAACTGCACGGTCTGCATGCTCTGCGCCCGCGAGTGCCCGGACTGGTGCATCTACATCGACTCCCACAAGGAGGAGGTGGCGGTCCCCGGCGCCGCCCGCCCCCGCCAGCGCAACGTGCTCGACAAGTTCGACATCGACTTCTCGCTCTGCATGTACTGCGGCATCTGCATCGAGGTCTGCCCGTTCGACGCGCTCTACTGGTCCCCCGAGTTCGAGTACGCCGAGTACGACATCAAGGACCTGCTGCACGACAAGGACCACCTCGGCGAGTGGATGGTGACCGTCCCGCCGCCGCCGGCCCACGACCCGCAGGGCGACCCCTCGAAGGAGGAGACCACCGCCGCCCGCAAGGCCGCCGCCCCCGCCGCGCGCCCGGCCCCGGCACGCCCCGCGCCCGGCGCCGAGCAGGGCGGAGGCGCGCCGTCATGACGGGTGCCGACGTGCTGCTGCTCGCGCTCGGCGCGGTGGCGGTGGGCGCGGGCGCGCTGGTGGTGGGCACCCGGCACCTGGTCCGGGCCGGGCTCTGGCTGGTGGTCTGCCTGGGCGCGCTGGCCGGTGACTACCTGGTGCTCAGCGCCGAGCTGGTGGCCTGGGTGCAGGTGCTCATCTACGTCGGTGCGGTGGTGGTGCTGCTGCTCTTCGCGGTGATGCTGACCCGGGCCCCGATCGGTCCCTCCGACGACCTCGACCGGCCCGGCTGGCCGGCCGCCTTGATCGGTGCCGGCAGCGGGCTGGGCCTGGCCGTGCTGCTGGTCGACGCGTTCCGCTGGTCTCGGGTCGGGCTGCCCGCCGCGGGCACCGCCGAGCGCCTCGGCGAGCAGGTGTTCCGCTCCTGGGTGCTGCCCTTCGAGGTGCTGTCGGTGCTGCTGCTCGCCGCCCTGGTCGGCGCGATCGTGCTCTCCCGGCCCGACATCGGCCGGCCGGGCGCGACCCCGGGCGGCACGCCGGCCCGCCCCGGTCGCCCGGCTGGCCCGGTCGAGCCGGCCCGCCCGGTCGTCGCGGCCGCCGACGAGGGCGGGCGCGCGTGAGACCGATCATCCCGTACGTCACCGCCGCGCTGCTGTTCGGCCTCGGCGTCTACGGCGTGCTGCGCCGCCGCAACGCCGTCCTCGTGCTGATGGCCGTCGAGCTGATGCTCAACGCGGTCAACCTGATCCTGGTCACCGCCGACACCACGGTCCGGGCCGCGCTGCCGCACTCCGGCCAGGTCTTCGCGCTCTTCGTGATCGTGCTCGCCGCCGCCGAGATCGGCGTCGGGCTGGCCATCGTGCTCCAGCTCTACCGGCTGCGGGCCGGCGTATCGGTGGACGACGTGCCGCTCGCCGAGGCGCCCGCCCCGCTCGCCGAGGCGCCCGCCCCGGCCGCCGGGGTCGCCGCCGACCGGGGCGAGGGGGAGAAGTGACCGGACTGCTCGCGGTGGCGCTGCCCGGCGTACCCCTGCTCGCCGGCCTGCTCGGGCTGCTGCTGCCGCCGTCGCCGCGCGGGGCGGCCAGCGGCGAGGATCCGGCCCGGCGGGCGGCGATCGTGCTCGGCGTGGCCGGCGCGGCGGTCGCGCTGCTGGCGGCCGTGGCGCTGCTGGTCCGGGTGGACGGCCCGGTCGAGGCGGGCACCGACTGGGTCGACCTGGGCGGGTTGCGGGTCACCCTCGGCTACCGGCTGGACGGGGTGGCCGTGCTGGTCGCCGTGGCGGTGGCCGCGGTGGCCCTGGCCGTGCAGGTCTACTCGATCGGCTACCTGCGGCGCGGCCCGCACGACGACGTCGAGGTGGATCACCGCTACCCGCCCTACGCCGCCCAGATCAGCCTCTTCACGGCCGCGATGCTGACCGTGGTGGTCTCCGGCGACCTGATCCTGCTGCTGGTCGGCTGGGAGGTGATGGGCATCTGCTCCTACCTGCTCATCGCCCACGACCGGCGGCTGCCCGAGGCGCCGGCCGCCGCCGTGAAGGCGTTCCTGGTCACCCGGGTGGGTGACGTCGGCTTCCTGCTCGGCATCGCGCTGCTCGGCGTCGGCGCGGGCAGCTTCCGGATCGCCGACGTGCTGGCCCACGACTATTCGACCGGCACGCTCACCGCGGCCTGCCTGCTGCTGCTCGCCGGGGTGGCCGGCAAGAGCGCCCAGTTCCCGCTGCACACCTGGCTGCCGGACGCGATGGCCGGTCCCACTCCGATCTCCGCGCTGATCCACGCGGCCACCATGGTCGCCGCCGGGGTCTACGCGGTGGCCCGGCTCTTCCCCCTCTTCGCGCAGGCCCCGGCCGCCCTCGCCGTGCTGGGGGTGATGGCGGCGGTGACCCTGCTGCTCGGCGCGTTCGCGGCCACCGCCCAGGACGACATCAAGCGGGTGCTCGCCTGGTCGACGGTCTCCCAGATCGGCTACATGACCGGCGCGCTCGCCGTCGGCGCCCCCGCGGTGGCCCTGTTCCACCTGCTCACCCACGCCGCGTTCAAGGCGCTGCTGTTCCTCGCGGCCGGCGCGGTGATCCACGCGGTCGGCACCACCCTGATGTCCCGGATGGGCGGCCTGCGGACCGCCATGCCGGTGACGTTCTGGTGCATGCTGATCGGCCTCAGCGCGCTGGCCGGGGTGCCGCCGCTGTCCGGGTTCTGGAGCAAGGACGGCGTGCTCGCCGCCGCGCAGGCCGCCGCGCTGGACGGCGTCGGCCCGGCCCCGGCCTGGGTGGGCTGGCTGGTCTGGCTGGCCGGGCTGCTCGGCGTCGCGGTCACCGCCTGGTACGCGACCCGCCTGCTGCTGCGGACCTTCCTCGGCGCGACCCGGATTCCCCTGGCACACCCGCACGACCCGCCGGCGGTGCTGCGCTGGCCGGTGCTGCTGCTCGCGGTGCCCGCCGCGCTGCTCGGTCTGGCCGCCTTCGCGCCCTGGTTCGCCGACCGGCTGCGGGTGCCGGCGGACGCCTCCGGGGCGGCCGTCGAACTGGTCCACCTCGCACCGAACCTGGTCCTGCCGTTCCTGCTGCTGCTGGTCGGCGCGGGCGTCGCCTGGGCCGGCTGGCGCCGCGACCCGGCCGGCGACCCGGCGCGCTTCCTGGGTCCGCTGCGGCCGGTCTTCGCCCGGGCGTTCCGGCTCGACGACGTCCAGCGGGCCCTCGTGGTACGCCCGACGACCGCCCTGGCCCGGGTCGTGCGGACCGGGGACGAGCTGGGGGTGGACGGCCTCGTGGAGGGCAGCGGCCGGGCCGCGGTCGGGCTCGGCGGCGGGCTGGTCGCGCTGCACCGGGCGGCGCTGCCCCGCGCGGCGGCCGGGGTGCTGGCCGGCGCGCTGCTGATCGGCCTCGCGGTCGCCCTGATCGGAGTGACCTCATGACGTTCGGGCAGTTTCTGCTGGTCGCGGTCCTCGCGGTGCCCGCGTTGGGCGCTCTCGCGGCCGCCGCCGTCCCCGGTGACCGGGCCGGCCGGCTCGTCGGCACGGCCGCCGCCGCCCTGACCCTGCTCGCCACTCTGCCACTGGTCGGCGGCGACCACGGCTGGTTCGCTTACGGCCCCCGGCCGGCCGTGCAGCCCTGGCACCAGCTCGACGTGTCCTGGGTGCCCGGCCTCAACCTGAGCTTCCACCTCGGGGTGGACGGCATCTCCTGGCCGCTGGTGGTGCTCACCGCGCTGCTCACCCTGCTCTGCTGCGGCTATACGCTCTGGCGGGTGCCCGCCGGAGGCGGCAGCGGGCGGGCCCTGGTGGCGCTGCTGCTGGTGGTCGAGGTGGGCATCCTGGGCACCTTCCTCGCCCTCGACCTCGTGCTGTTCTTCCTCTTCTTCGAGGTGGTCCTGCTGCCCATGTACGCGATCATCGCCGGCTGGGGCGGCGACGACCGGCGCCGGGCGGCCCGCAAGTTCGTCCTCTACACGCTCTTCGGCTCGGTGCTGCTGCTGGTCGGCGTCTACGTGGTGGTCGCCGCCGCGGGCACCGCCGACCTGGTGACGCTGACCGGCGGCACCGGGCTGTCCCGGGGCACCCAGTTGGCCGCGTTCACGCTGCTGGCGCTGGCCTTCGCGGTGAAGAGCCCGCTCTGGCCGCTGCACTCCTGGCTGCCCGACGCGCACACCCAGGCCCCCACCGTGGGCAGCGTGATCCTGGCCGGGGTGCTGCTCAAGATGGGCACGTACGGGCTGATCCGGGTGGCGGTCGGGGTGGCCCCGGAGGGCGCCCGCTGGGCAGCCCCGGTGCTCGGCGTGCTCGCCGTCGCGGCGATCCTGGTCGGCGGGCTGGTCTGCCTGGCGCAGGACGAGCTGAAGCGGCTGATCGCGTACTCCAGCGTGGGGCACATGGGCTTCGTGCTGCTCGGGGTCGCCACGCTCACCGCCACCGGCCTGCAGGCCGCGCTGATCGGCAACATCGCGCACGGCGTGATCACCGGGCTGCTGTTCTTCCTGGCCGGGGCGGTCAAGGACCGCACCGGCACCGGCTCGCTCGGCGAGCTGTCCGGGCTGCGGGAGACCGCGCCCCGGCTGGCCGGGCTGCTCGGCTTCGCGGCGGTCGCCTCGCTGGGGCTCCCCGGGCTGGCCGGCTTCTGGGGCGAGGCGTTCGCCGTGGTGGCCGCGCTCCAACGCGGCGGCGGGCTGTGGACCACCCTGGCGGTGCTGGCCGCGCTGGGCGCGGCGCTGACCGCCGCGTACTTCCTCCGTTTGCTGCGCCGGGTCACCCACGGGCGGCCCAGCCCGGCGGTGGCCCCGCTCGCGCCCGGCCTGGCCGGGGCGGAGCTGACCGCCTGGGCGCCGCTGGTGCTGCTCGCCCTCGCCGTCGGCCTGGCCCCGGCCCTGGTCCTGTCCTACGCCTCCGGCCCGGTCGGCGCCCTGGTGGGAGTCCTCAAATGAGTGTCGTGCAGAGCGTGGACAACGTGGCGCTGCTGCCGGCCTACCTGGCCGCCGGCACGGCCGTGCTGGTGCTTCTGGTCGACCTGCTGGTGGCCCGGGCCGCCGCGACGGTGGCGGTGGCCGCCCTCGGCGCGGCGGGCACCGCGCTCGGCGCGGCGCTGGTCGGCGCGGCCGGCGAACGCCGCACCTTCTGCGTCGGCGCGGACTGCTCCTGGCTGTGGACCGGGCGGGCCGCGCTGGTCGCGGCGGTCATCGCGCTGCTCACCCTCGGCGTGCTGGCGCTCTCCGGCCCGCTGCTGCGCGCCGGCCGGATCCCCGTCGGCGAATACTGCTTCCTGCTCGCCTGCGCGATGACCGGCGGCGTGGTGCTCGGCGCGGCCGGCGACCTGATCACCCTGGTCGTGGCGCTGGAGACGCTCACCCTGCCGCTCTACGTGCTGGTCGGGCTGCGCCGGGGCAGCCGGGCCGGGGCCGAGGCGGCGGTGACCTTCTTCGTGGTCAGCGTGGTGGCCACCACGGTGACCCTGCTCGGCGCGGCGCTGCTCTACGCGGTGACCGGCAGCCTGCACCTCGACCGGCTCGGCGCGGCCTTCGGCGCCGGCCGGCAGGGTCTGCTCGACCTGCCGCTCACCACGGTCGCCGTGGCGCTGGTGGTGGCCGGGCTGGCCTTCAAGGTCGCCGCGGTGCCGTTCCACGCCTGGGCGCCGGCCACCTACGACGGCGCGCCGCTGCCGGTGGCCGCGTACCTGTCGACCGCCTCGAAGCTGGGTGGCGTGGTGGCCCTGCTCGCCGTGGTGCAGCGGGCGCTGCCGGCCGACGTGACCGGCCCGGTGCTCGCCCTGCTGGCGGTGCTCACCATGACCGTGGGCAACCTGGTGGCGCTGCGCCAGCGGCGTACCGTCCGGCTGCTCGCCTGGTCCTCGGTGGCCCAGGCCGGCTACATCCTCGCCCCGCTGGGCGCGCTCGCGCTGGCCGCCGGGCGCACCGCCGACGCCCGCGCCGGGGCGTACGCCGCGGCCGTCGCGTACACCGTCTTCTTCGTGCTGCTGGAGCTGGCCGCGTTCGCCGCGGTGGTGGCGCTGCGGCCGGCGGACGGTGACGGCGGCACCCTGGCCGACCTGCGCGGAGCGGCCCGGCGGCACCCCTGGGTGGGTGGCGCGTTCGCGCTGGCCCTGATCGGGCTGGCCGGGCTGCCGCCCGGCCTGGCCGGCCTGTTCGCCAAGGTGACCGTGGTCCGCGCGCTGCTGGCCGGGCACGCCGGCTGGCTCGCCCTGGTGGTGGCGTTGAACGCGGTGCTCGGCCTGGCCTACTACCTGCGCCTGGCCGCCACCCTCTACGCCGCGCCCGGCGAGGTCGCGGTCCGCCCGGCCCGGATCGTGGTGGTGGCGCTCGGGGTCGCCACCGCGCTGGCCGTGGTGCTCGGCTTCGCCCCGCAGCTCGTGCTCGACGTGGCGGCCCGCTGAGGGTTTCGTCCCCCGGTGGGAAGGTCGCTCAGCCCGCGCACAGGAATCCCCAGCCAACTTTCAGCCATGAGCCGGATGGTTGGCGGGTACCGGTGTGTTGAACCGGTCAGCGGGCGCCCGCGCGGGCCCGCGCACCGAAGGAGCGATCGTGCATCACAACCGTCTCAAGACCGCAGCGCTGCTCGGCCTGTTGACCTCGCTGATCCTCGCGGTCGGCTACTGGTTCGGCGGTAGCGGCGGTCTTGTCATCGCCGTCGTCGTCTCGTTGCTGATGAACGGCGTGACCTACTTCTACTCCGACAAGCTCGCGCTGCGCTCGATGCGGGCGCAACCGGTCAGCGAGGCGGAGTTCCCCGAGCTGTACCGGATGGTCCGGGAGCTCTCCACCCAGGCGGGCAAGCCGATGCCCCGGCTCTACGTGAGCCCCACGGCGCAGCCCAACGCGTTCGCCACCGGGCGCAACCCGGAGCACGCGGCGGTCTGCGTCACCCAGGGGATCGTCGAGATCCTCGACTACCGGGAGCTGCGGGGCGTGATCGGACACGAGCTGTCCCACGTCTACAACCGGGACATCCTGATCTCCAGCGTGGCCGCCGGCCTGGCCGGCATCATCACCGCGCTGGCGAACATCGCCTGGTTCATCCCGCTGGGCTCCTCGGACGACGAGGATGGCCCGAACCCGGCGGTGCTGCTGCTCACCCTGATCCTCGGCCCGATCGCGGCCACCCTGATCCAGCTGGCGATCAGCCGGAGCCGGGAGTTCCAGGCCGACCAGTCCGGCGCCGAGCTGAGCCGGGACCCGCTGGCCCTGGCCAGCGCCCTGCGCAAGATCCACGCCGGTACGCAGGCCCGCCCGCTGCCGCCGCAGGGCCAGCTCACCAGCACCGCGCACCTGATGATCGACAACCCGTTCAAGCGGGGCGGCGGCATCGCCGCGATGTTCGCCACCCACCCGCCGATGGAGCAGCGGGTGGCCCGGCTGGAGCAGCTGGCCGGCAGCGCCGGGCCGGTGCAGTTCCAGCGCTGACCCGCACCGACCACCTCCGCCCGCGTCCACCCGGACGCGGGCGGAGTGGTGTGTCCGGGCACAAACCGTTTCCCCCGGATACGCCGCGGCGTTAGGGTCAAAACGTCTCTCACCCGTTACACCTGGAGGTCGACCGTGGCCGCACTGCGCCAGTACCTGGGCGTCTGGCGGATCCCCGGCGCCCCGATGCTGCTGGTCCTCGGCGTCATCGGCCGGCTCGGGATCGGCATGACGCCGCTGGCGCTGCTGCTGGTGGTCGCGGAGGTCACCGACCGGTACTCATTCGCCGCCGTCGCCGGCGGCATCTACGCGCTCTCCGGCGCCGCGCTCAGCCCGGTCGCCGGACGGGTCGCCGACCGGGTCGGCCCCACCCCGGTGCTGCTGGCCACCGCCCTGGCCCACCCGCTCGCCCTCTTCGGGCTGCTCGGTGCCAGCCGGTCCGGCTCCGGCAGCCTCGGCCTGATCTACCTGGCCGCCGGCGTCGCCGGCGCCACGTACCCGCCGCTGACCGCCGCCATCCGGGGCGCCTGGAACGACCTCACCGCCCCGGCCACCGGCAGGGCCCACCTGCGCAACACCGCACTCGCCGCGGAGACCTCCCTCTTCGAGGTCGTCTTCGTGCTCGGCCCGCTGCTGGTGGCCGGCTTCGTCCTGCTCGCCGACGCCGCCGCCGCACTGGTCGGTGCCGCCGTGGTCACCCTGGTCGGCACCACCGCCGTCGCGCTCGGCCGGGTCATGCGCGGCTGGCAGCCGCACCCGCGCGAGCACCACGCCAAGGGCCTCGGCCCGCTGCGGGTCGGCGGCTTCCCGGCCCTGCTGCTCTGCGTCGCCAGCCTCGGCATCGCCTTCGGCGCCGCCGGCGTGACCGTCCCGGCCTTCGCCGGGAACGCCACCGCCGACGACCCGGAGAGCCTCGCCGGCGTGCTGCTCGCCGTCTGGGGCATCGGCAGCGCCTTCGGCGGCTTCTGGTTCGGGGTACGCCGACCCGCCGCCAACATGACCCGCCAGTTCGCCTGGCTGCTCGGCGCGGTCGCGGCCAGCTTCGCCGTCTTCGCGGTGATGCCCGGCCCGGCGGCGCTCGGCGTCGCGCTGGTGCTCGGCGGGGCCACCATCGCCCCCGCGCTCACCCTGGAGAACACCCTGGTCGGCCGGATCGCCCCGGCCGGCATGCTGAACGAGGCGTACACCTGGGTGGTCACCATGTCGGTGGCGGCGAGCGCCGCCGGGGGAGCGGTGGCCGGACTGATCGTCGACCACGCCGGCGGGGTGCCCTGGGCCTTCCTCTTCGCCGGGGCGGCGGTCGCCGTCGGGGCCGCGGTCGCCGCGTTGCCCACCGGGCCGATCGCCCGCGCCGAGGCCACCGCGGTACGCGCCGAGCAGTCGCTCGTCGCCTGAGCCCCGGGATCAAACCGGCCGGGACGGGTACACCCCGGCATGTTCCTCTTCCTCTCGAACCGGATCGGCTGCCTCGGCTCGATCCTGATCAGCGCGATCCTGACCGCGATCCTGCTGCTGATCTTCTCGCGCTGACCGTGGTCGGCGGGCCTCAGGCGCCGAGCTGGATGGCGTCGCAGCGAGGGTGCGACGACATCGCCGTTCGGCGCTGGGTTTCACGCCTTGGTGGGGTCGGCCGCTCTGGCCGCCCGCTCGATCGTCGCGTAGCCGTCCTCCCGGACAGCCTTGTCGTGGTGCGGCTTCGGGTGGTGGGCCGCTGTCCCGGTCGAGCCGTCGAGCTGTTCACGCAGGATGTCGGCATGCCCGGCATGTCGGCTGGTCTCCGTGAGTACGTGGACCAGGATGTTGAACAGCTTCACGTTCGGGCTCGGCCACCACGGCACGTGCCCGGGCGAGTCGATGGCCAGGGCGGTGATCGTCGCGTCCGAGTGCGCCCACGCTCGCCGGTACCGGTCGATGATCTCCTCACGCGTCTCGCGCTCGGTCGCCCACATCTCGGTGCCATGCGCCCCCAGGTCGTCCCACCGGGGCAGGGGTTCGGGGAACGGCCGGTCGAAGACCTCACCGAAGTACCTGGACTCCCAGATCGACAGGTGCTTCACCAGGCCGAGCAGGTTCGTTCCGGTCGGGGTCAGGGGGCGGCGGACGTCGTACTCGCCCAGTCCGTCGAGCTTCCAGAGCATCACCTTGCGCAGCATCCGAAGATCGCTGTGCAGGTACTCCTTCGCGAAATCATCGATCATGGGCCCGAGCCTGTCATGGGCCGGCGCAGGCCGAAACCCCACGACCAGCACCTGACGGAGTGTCCGATGGCAACGACGCCTGCCCAGGTTGCAGGTCGTGGCCGACCTCCTCGCCGGCCACGACGGCGGCGGCTTACCGGTAGTTGGTGAACTGGAGGGCGACGCCGAAGTCCTCGCCCTTGAGCAGCGCGATGACGGCCTGGAGGTCGTCCTTCTTCTTGCCGGTGACCCGGAGCTGGTCGCCCTGGATCTGCGCCTGGACGCCCTTCGGGCCCTCGTCGCGGATCTTCTTGCTGATCGCCTTGGCCTTGTCCGAGTCGATGCCCTGGATCACCTTGGCGTCGATCTTGAAGATCTTGCCCGAGGCGCGGGGGTCACCGGCGTCCAGCGACTTGAGCGAGATGTTCCGCTTGACCAGCTTCTCCTTGAAGACGTCCAGCGCGGCCCGGACCCGCTCCTCGGTCTCCGCCTGGAGACTGATCGCCTCCTCGCCAGACCAGGAGATCTCGGCGCCGGTGCCGCGGAAGTCGAACCGCGTCGCGAGCTCCTTCTCCGCCTGGCGGAGGGCGTTGTCGACCTCCTGCCGGTCGACCTTGCTCACGATGTCGAAGGACGGGTTCGCTGCCATGCTCATGCTCCTGCTGTCCGGCGGTCTGTCCTGATCCGTCCCCCACTGACCAGCGTGGGACCCCCTGACGGTACCCGGTTGCGGCGGACCCGGGGGCAACCGCTATTCTTGCTTCCGCCGCCGCGTCGCGACGCGGTGGGGTGCCCTGGCGGGTTGCCCGAGCGGCCAATGGGAGCGGACTGTAAATCCGTCGCGAAAGCTACAGAGGTTCGAATCCTCTACCCGCCACCAGGGACTGACAAGGCCCTCGACCTGCGGAAACGCAAGTTGTGGGCCTTTGTCGTCTCCTGCTGCTGTTGACCGCGAGTGCCCCCGATTCACTGGCTGATCGGGCACGCAAGGGGCACGTAGGCGAGTTGTCGGGTGAGGCCCGCGGAAGCGTCGAAACGGTCGGGAGGCAGGTTTGACTGTCAGTGCAGCTCACTCAGCTGCGTTCCGGAGAGAGGCTCCTGCTGCCGGGCGTGTCTGGACCCTCCTGGAGGAGGATGGCTCCTACATCGCGCCCCACAAGCCCGACGGGAGCCGGGCGATGCCCTTCTGGTCGCAGCGGTCACGAGCGCAACGTGTGGTCGAACAGGTGCCCGCTTACAACGGGCTCGAGATCGTCTCCATGCCGTTCGATCAGTGGCTGCGCGACTTTGTGCCCTGGTTAGCGGAGCAGGGTGTCCTGATCGGCGTCAACTGGAGCGGGGAACGAGCCACGGGCTACGACGTGAGCCCTCAAGACATGCTCGGCTGGTTCGCAGGGCTTGAAGGGGATTCATCGCCTACAGCTGCGATTGATTGACCGCCAGGCTGCCCCGGTTCCCGGATTGGTGCCAAGGACTGCGGCGCCCGGTCGGCGTCAAGGATGGCCGTAGGTCATCGGCGTGCCGACGCACAGGGCCCTTGATGCCGGGCGGGTGGCGTAGAGGATCGGGCACCCGGGGGATGGGTCACGCCCTGGTCCTCGTCGTCATCGAACCGCGGACAGTCCTGACGTCAGTCGGAGGCAGGCAACTCTGCTGCGCGGCAGCGATCGCCCCGCCTTGGACGATGAGCAACCCCGAGGGCGATCGTCCCGCCTCAGCCACTTATATGCTTTGTTTTCCGCCAGCGTGGCCGGCCGGCCCGGCCGCTGCCGGCCGAAGGTCGCCAGCAGGCAACGAAAGGCCCCTGACCTGCACGTCGGGGGCCTTTCTCGTGGGCTGTCAGAGGCCGAACAGCGGGCGGCAGGCCGCCATCCCGTCCACCCGCACCGCGAGCCGCTTCTCCCGAGTCCACTTCTCCCTGGTCAGGCGTAGGCGGTCGGACACGACCGCCTCGTCGCCGCGGGCGTCGACCGAGATGCCGTCATGCTCGTAGCCGAGCTTGCGGGACACGCCCTGCGAGGCGTGGTTGTCCTGGAACACCTCGGTGCGGGCGGCACGTGCGTCGAGGTGGTCGAAGGCCAGCGTGAGCAGGCCGGCACGAGCTTCCGTTCCATAGCCCCTGCCCTGGTATTCGATGCCCAGCCAGGCGGAGGTGGTGACCTCCCGTACGACCGGGAAGTCGCGGGCTCGGAGGGTGACCACGCCCAGGGGCTCTCCGTCGCGGAAGACCCCGAGCCCGAGTCGCCACGCCGTCGGGCTCCATTCTCCGAGCCCGCTCCAGTGGCCCTGCAGAACGACCCGCGCCCGATCCTCGGGGCTGCCGTCGGTCCACGGCGTCAGGAACGGACGTTCGTCCGGGCGGTGCACCCCTTTACCGGCGAGGTGGGCGAGGGCCGCCAACTCCTCCTCGTGGGGCAGGCGGAGCTCGAGTCGTGGTGTCGAGATGGTCAGGCCGTACAGGGGCCAGAGGTCAGCAAGCACGGGCTCGATCATGACCAGGCGGCCCATGGTGATGCGACTGAGTTAGCGATCGCCGGGCGGGGAGGGGCGGAGGCGGCCCCGCCGGCGGAGGTGCCGGGCGCTCAGATCGGACACCCCGAGACCCTTGCCCGGATATCGATGATGGTGGAGTCTGTTCGAGGGCTTGCCGCGGCTGCCAGGTTCGCCGTCCATTGTGGTCATGGTCACCGATCATCATGCCTGGTAGGCGAATCTGTTCTTAAGCGCGGTTTAACCGGGAAGTCGTTGTGTGCGCCTTCCGTAGCAGCGCCGGGACCGATCGTGACAGCATGCTGGGCCGGAGGGGCGGGCGCGCCGGTCGAACGGATGATTTCCCTGTCTGCCGCCGCGCGGGGGGCCCTCCACCGCTTTTGCGCGCGCTCCCCGTGTGGCACGATCGTGGAACCTCCACCATCACTGAAACTCTCTCGACAGGAGCAATCATGTCTGGTCGAAGGTTGGGCCGGCTGCTTGGCTCACTTTTCATTCTCGCCGCCCTCGTCGGTGGTGTCGGCGGTTTCGACTTCGATGGCAGCACGGGGGGCGTGCAGACCCAGGACCTCATCTGGACGTGACCGGGTCTCCGGTCCGTTCTCGTCGATCTCCGGTTGCCACGAGCATCGCGCCAGCCGGAGATCGACGCATGTCGGTGACGGGACGGCGCGCCGCCAATGAGAAGGAGCGGCATGGTCGGTCGCGATCAGCCACGGCGCAGGTCGTCTGAGGACGCCTGGATCATCACCGCGCCGATGGCCCTGCTCGCCGTCGCCTGCGCCACGGTGACCGGTCTGCTCGCCGATCACCCCTCCGGCCGCTGGCCGCAGGGGGCGCTCTTCCTGGTTCTGATGATCGCGGCCGGGCTGCCGTTGCTGAGTGTGGTCGTCCGCCGGCAGACGTCGGCCGTCACGCTGACCGAGCTGCCGCTGGTGCTGGCACTCTATTTCCTGCCGCCGCTGACCGTCGTGGTCATCTACACGCTGGCCACGCTGGTCACGAACATCCGCCACCGGCTGTCGGCGCCGAAGGTCTGGTTCAACGTGGCCCGGGCCGCGGCCGGCACCTCGCTGGCCGTGCTGGTCCTCCAGGCGCTCCCGCCGCTCGACGAGGTGGAGCCGCGGACCTGGCTCAGCATCTCCGCCGCCGTCAGCATGGTGCTGCTGGTCAGCGTCGTCAGTGTGGTCGCCGTGCACACCCTGTTGAACGGCTGGCCGAACGGCCGCGGGGCGCTGCGCAGCGCCAAGACCGCGCTGCTGACCGCGGCGATCAACGTGACGGTCGGGCTGATCGTGCTGATCCTGGTGGGCAGCACCTGGTGGTCGTTGCTGCTGATCGCCGCGCTCGGCGCCGGTCTGGTGCCGGTCTACCGATCGTACGCACAGTTCTTCCGTCAGCACCGCACCCTGACCGACCTCTACGAGCTGACCCGCGCGGTGGTCGAGAGCGGGCAGAGCGGCACGCTGGCCGACGCCCTGCTCGGCCGGGTGCGCGCCCTCATGCAGGCTGAGTACGCGACGCTGTGGCTCCCGGCCCAGGGGCGGCACCCGGAGACACTGCTGACCTCCCGGGTCGACGACCCGGGGCTGCTGGACATGGCGCACACCCCGCAGTCGCTCCGGGAGAAGGTGCGGGACACCCGTCGTACGGTGGCGGTCGGCCGGGGCGTGACCACCAACGGCGAGTTCCGGGCGGAGCTGGGGGAGCGGCGGGTCAAGGACGCCGTGGTGGTGCCGCTGCGCTCCGGTCCGGTGGTGATCGGCACCCTGGAGGTGGCCAACCGGCTCGGTGACGGCAACTACTTCACCCCGGCGGACATCGCCGTCTTCGAGACCGTCGCCGCGCATGCCGCGGTCGCCCTGGAGAACTCCCGCCTGGTCGATCGGCTGCGGCATGACGCCGAGCACGACGCGCTGACCAAGCTGCCCAACCGCCGGCGGATCACCGCGGCGGTGGCCGAGGCGGTCCGCATCGCGGCGCCCGGCGAGGTGGTGGCGCTGCTGCTCTTCGACGTCGACCGGCTGCGCCAGGTCAACGAGTCGCTCGGCCACGCGGCCGGCGACAAGGTCCTCGTCGAGGTGGCCGAGCGGCTGCGCGCCTGCGCGCCCTCCTCGGCCCTGGTCGGCCGGGCCGGCGGCGACGAATTCCTGGTGACGCTGCGGTTGGAGAGCACCGAGGCGGCGCTGGAGCTGGCCGGCCAGCTGCGCGAGCAGATCCGCGACGAGATGGTGTTCGACGCGCTGACCCTGGACGTGGACACCGCCGTCGGGGTGGCCGTCCACCCGGACCACGGCAGCGACGCGGTGGCCCTGCTCCAGCGGGTGGACCTGGCGGCCACCGCGGCCAAGTCGGTCCCGGGCAGCGTGCAGCTCTACAGTCCGGCGCTGGAGTCCCGCTCGCTCCGCCGGCTGGGTCTCGCCGGGGACCTGCGCCGGGCCCTGGACGACGGCGCGCTGGAGGTCTACTTCCAGCCCAAGGTCACGCTGCGGGACCGGCGCCTGGTCGGGGTGGAGTGCCTGGCCCGCTGGGAGCACCCGGCGCACGGCACGGTGGCCCCGGGCGACTTCGTGGCGGTGGCCGAGCACACCGGCCAGCTCGGCCGCCTCACCGAGTTCGTGCTGCGGGAGAGCCTGCGGCGCAGCCGGGACTGGAGCCACGGCGAGCAGGCGCTCGCCGTCTCGGTCAACCTCGCCGCCCGTACCCTCACCGACCAGCACTTCCCGGCGCTGGTCCGGGACCTGCTCGAGGAATACGGCGTGCCGCCGCAGCGGCTCACCCTGGAGATCACCGAGGCCGGGGTGCTGGACGGCACCGAACGTCCCATTCCGACCCTGCAGCGCCTGCGCGACCTCGGTGTCCGGCTCTCGGTGGACGACTTCGGCACCGGCAACTCGTCCCTGGCCCAGCTGCGCCGGCTGCCCGTGCACGAGGTCAAGGTCGATCGCTCCTTCGTGCAGGGGATGGCGACCGACCCGGGCGACCTGGCCATCGTCAACGCCGTGGTGACGCTCTCCCAGCAGTTCGGCCTGACCGTGGTGGCCGAGGGCGTGGAGAGCGAGCTGACCCTGGAGCTGCTCCAGGACATCGGCTGCGAGATCGGGCAGGGCTTCCTGTTCAGCCGGCCCCTGCCGTACGAGCGGCTGGAGGCCTGGTTCGGCGCCCAGGTCGACCCCGAGACGATCGTGGCCGGCGAGTTGCCCCGCCTGCGCGTTGTGCCCTGAACTGGGACGACGCGGTAAGGGGGGATCCGATTTCACCTCGGCGGCGGGGTCGTGTACTGTTTCCTCTGCGCGACACCCCACAGGGTGATCGGGTAGGCCCCCTTAGCTCAGTCGGCAGAGCGTCTCCATGGTAAGGAGAAGGTCTACGGTTCGATTCCGTAAGGGGGCTCAGAGGGTCCGGCTGGACCCGCCACGGCGGTGTAGCTCAGATGGCAGAGCAAGCGGCTCATAATCGCTGTGTCGCCGGTTCAAGTCCGGCCACCGCTACTCTCGTCCTCCGGGCCCGCCCGGTGGTCGGTGGGATGGGCGCCACAGGCGCCCACTTTGCATGTCCGCGTAGTCAGCGCCTAGGCTGATGCGCTGTAGTTGTTATCCGTGAGCGAGGAAGGCACTCCGCCGTGGCGAAGGCGACCGATGTCCGGCCGAAGATCACTTTGGCGTGTGTGGAGTGCAAGGAGCGCAACTACATCACGCGCAAGAACCGCCGTAACGACCCGGACCGCATCGAGCTGAAGAAGTTCTGCCCCCGGGACGGCAGGCACACCATCCACCGCGAGACCCGCTGACCCGCGGCCGGCACAGCCGGCCCGCAATCAGCTACCCGAACGCCGATCCACACGGCGGCGGCCCTGGAGCCGCCCGACCGTAGGGATCGGCGTTCGTGCTTTCCGTGTAGGTTCGCGGCATGTCCCTGGACCCGTCCTTCGTCGGCCGGACCTATCCGCCGACCGCCCCCTACGAGGTGGGCCGAGAAAAGATCCGCGAGTTCGCCACCGCCATCGGCGCGACCGATCCGGCGCATCACGACCCGGCGGCCGCCCGGGCGCTCGGCCACCCCGACGTGGTGGCCCCGCCGACCTTCCCGGTGATCGTCACGATGGCCGCCAGCCGGCAGATCGTCGAGGACCCGGAGCTCGGCGTCGACTACAGCCGGGTGGTGCACGGCGACCAGCGCTTCGCCTACAACCGGCCGGTGGTGGCCGGGGACGAGCTGGTCTGCGTGAACACCATCGAGGAGGTCACCAGCCGGGGCGGACACGGCTTCCTGACCACCCGCACCGACGTGAGCACCGTCGCCGGTGAGCCGGTGGTCGCCGTCTGGTCCAAGATCGTCGTACGCGGGGAGGCCTGAGAAGTGGAACTGCCGACCCAGACGTTCCGGGTGACCCGCGCGGACCTGGTCCGCTACGCGGGCGCCTCGGGCGACTTCAACCCGATCCACTGGAGCGACCGGACCGCCACCAAGGTCGGCCTGCCCGGGGTGATCGCCCACGGCATGTTCACCATGGCCCTGGTCGGCCGGGCGGTCACCACCTGGGCCGGCGCGCCGGACGCGGTGGTCGACTTCAACGTCCGCTTCACCCGCCCGGTGGTCGTGCCGGACACCGACGAAGGCACCGAGGTCGAGGTCTCCGCGGTGGTCAAGGAGACCACCGACGAGGGCCTGACCAGGCTCGACATCACTGCTACCTGCCTGGGGGAGAAGGTGCTGTCGCAGGCTCGGGCAACCGTCCGGACCCCTCGCTGAGGATCCGTCCGACGCGCGAGGGGTGGACCGGTTGGGAAAGTCGCACGACTACCCGTACACTGGTCCGCCGTGGGGCAAGTGACCCCTGCTCGGCACTGCGTGTCCGGGTGGGGTGAGTTGCCGCACAGGGGTGTAGCTCAATTGGCAGAGCAGCGGTCTCCAAAACCGCAGGCTGCAGGTTCAAGTCCTGTCACCCCTGCGCCTCAGGCCTGACCGTTCCCGTGGGTCGCGCCGCCGCACGGCGGCGCCCGGCCCGTGGTGGTGGCATCGGCGGGGTTGGTTCCGAGGCATTCGGGGCCCTCCCGGTCGATCCGCCGGCCGCGGCCCGTCGCGGGACGGTTGGTCCGGCCGGCGTGACCACACGCCGCGCACGCCGCCCGGCGTGCGACCCGATATCCCGCACGGAGGGCGAAGTGGCCGAGAGCAAGCGGCGCGGCGAGGACGCCGGCGACGAGCGTCTGAACGACGACGCGACCGTCGACGGCGTGGCCGACGACGACGCCACCGACGCGGACGAGACGGTCTCGCGGGGCGGCACCGCGACCCGCAAGCGGGCCCGCGCCGATTCGACCGAGGGCCGGAAGACCCGGAAGGACACCGAGCGGATCGGGCTGTTCGCCCGCATCGCGCGGTTCTTCCGCGAGGTCGTGGCCGAGCTGCGTAAGGTCATCTGGCCGACCCGCAAGGAGCTGCTGACCTACACGGCCGTCGTGGTCACCTTCGTCGCGGTGATGTTGGCGATCGTGGCCGGCCTGGACTACGGCTTCGCGAAGGCGGTGCTGTGGGTCTTCGGCAACCCCAGCTGACCTGCGGACAGCGATAGTGACGGAAGTGAGCGAGCGTGCCTGAGTACGACGAGACCGCCGAGACCCCGGACGAGCAGTCCACGGTGGCGACGGCGGCCAACGATGAGTCGGTCGAGGCCGCCAGCGAGCCGGAGTTCCCGACCACCGAGCCCGCCCCGGACGAGGACTTCGACCCGGTCGCCGAGCTGCGCCAGAAGCTGCGTTACGCCCCGGGCGACTGGTACGTGGTGCACTCCTACGCCGGCTACGAGAACAAGGTCAAGACCAACCTCGAGACCCGGATCACCTCCCTCGACATGGAGGACTTCATCTACCAGGTCGAGGTGCCGACCCGGGAAGAGGTCGAGGTCAAGAACGGCAAGCGGTCGCAGGTCCAGGCGAAGGTCTTCCCGGGCTACATCCTGGTCCGGATGGAGCTGACCGCCGAGTCCTACTCCTGCGTCCGGAACACCCCGGGGGTCACCGGCTTCGTCGGCGCGACCGACCGGGCCGACCGGCCGGCGCCGCTGAGCCTCGACGAGGTGCTCAAGTGGCTGGCCCCGGCGGTCGAGACCGAGCAGAAGAAGGCCAAGCCCGAGGTCAAGGTCCTCGACTTCGAGGTCGGCGACTCGGTCACCGTCACCGACGGCGCCTTCGCCTCGCTGCCGGCGACGATCAGCGAGATCAACGCCGACCAGCAGAAGCTCAAGGTCCTGGTGTCGATCTTCGGCCGGGAGACCCCGGTCGAGCTCAACTTCAACCAGGTCGCCAAGATCTGACGTACGTCCCGCACCGGCGGTGGGCCCTCCGGCCGGCCGCCGGTGCGTCGTTTTCGCCGTCCGCCGGACCTCGGCGGGGAGGGTGGCGCAAGGCTGCGCTACCCTAGAACGTCGGCTGTCCGCAACGCGCTGACCGTGCGCGCCCGCGGGCCGGCGAAAATCCCAGTTCCAAGCCCCAGGAAGAGACATGCCTCCGAAGAAGAAGCTCGTCAAGACGTTCACGCTTCAGCTGCCGGCGGGCCAGGCCACCCCGGCGCCGCCGGTCGGCCCCGCGCTCGGCCAGCACGGCGTGAACATCATGGAGTTCTGCAAGTCCTACAACGCGCAGACCGAGTCGCAGCGGGGCGACATCGTCCCCGCCGAGATCAGCGTCTACGAGGACCGCACCTTCACCTTCGTGCTGAAGACCCCGCCCGCCGCCCGGCTGCTGATCAAGGCCGCCGGTGTGCAGAAGGGCTCGGGCGTCCCGCACACGCAGAAGGTCGGCTCCGTCACCCGCGCCCAGCTGCGGGAGATCGCCGAGAAGAAGATGGCGGACCTCAACGCCAACGACATCGACCAGGCTGAGAAGATCATCGCCGGCACCGCCCGGTCGATGGGCCTGACCGTCGCCGACTGACGTCGGCTCACCGCTCCACCCGATCAGTTCGTGGGAGGGCCGCGGAGTCGCGGGCCCGCCATAAACCACAGGAGTTACCAGAAATGCAGCGCAGCAAGAGCTACCGCAAGGCCGCCGATGTCATCGACCGGTCGAAGCTCTACTCTCCCGCCGAGGCCGTCAAGCTGGCCAAGGAGACCACCAACGTCAAGTTCGACGCCACGGTCGAGGTCGCCATGCGCCTCGGCGTCGACCCCCGCAAGGCGGACCAGATGGTCCGCGGCACGGTCAACCTGCCGCACGGCACCGGTAAGACCGCCCGCGTGATCGTCTTCGCCGCCGGCGCGAAGGCCGAGGAGGCCGCCGCCGCGGGTGCGGACGAGGTGGGCACCGACGAGCTGGTCGCCCGTATCCAGGGCGGTTGGCTGGACTTCGACGCGGCGATCGCCACCCCGGACCAGATGGCCAAGATCGGCCGGATCGCGCGGATCCTGGGCCCGCGCGGCCTCATGCCGAACCCGAAGACCGGCACGGTGACCATGGACGTCACCAAGGCCGTCTCGGACATCAAGGGCGGTAAGATCACCTTCCGGGTGGACAAGCACTCCAACCTCCACCTGATCATCGGCAAGGCCTCGTTCTCCGAGTCCCAGCTGATCGACAACTACGCTGCGGTGCTGGACGAGGTGCTCCGCTCGAAGCCGTCCGCGGCCAAGGGCAAGTACCTGAAGAAGGTCACCCTCACCACCACCATGGGCCCGGGCGTCCCGGTCGACCCGAACGTGGTGAAGAACCTGACCGAGGCTCCGGCCGAGGCCTGAGCACGACTGCCCTGACGGGGCCCCGCCACCACCGGTGGCGGGGCCCCGTCCGTCTGTCCGGTGTGGCAGGCTCGGCGCATGCGGCTGGAAGGCGTCTGGCTGCGGTACCACCGGCGCGGTCCGTGGGTGCTGCGGGAGACCGACGTGGCGATCGGCCCGGGCGAGGTGGCGGTGGTGCTCGGGCGCAACGGGGTGGGCAAGTCCACCCTGCTCCAACTCGCCGCCGGGGTGCTGCGGCCGACCCGGGGCCGGGTGGTCGACCGGCCGGCGGCCGTCGGCTGGGTGCCCGAGCGCTTCCCCGCCGACCAGCCCTTCACCGTGGGCGGCTACCTCACCGCGATGGCCCGGGTGGCCGGCCTGCCCGGCATAGAGGCCGACCGGGCGGTGCGGCGCTGGGTCGACCGGCTCGGCCTGGCCCGCTACCACGGGGTGCGGCTGCCCCAGCTCTCCAAGGGCACCGCGCAGAAGGTCGGCCTCGCCCAGGCGCTGCTCCGCCCGCCCGGCCTGCTCATCCTCGACGAGCCCTGGGAGGGGCTCGACGCCGCCGCCCGCGAGCTGGTGCCCGAGGTGATCGACGAGGTGCTCGCCGACGGCGGCACGGTGCTGGTCAGCGACCACCGCGGCGAGACGATCCGGCTTCCCGGCGCCCGGCACTGGTCGGTCGCCGACGGCACCGTCACCGAGGCGGCGCCGTCCGGGGCCGCGGCCACCGTCGTGGTCGAGCTGTCGGTCCCGGCCGCCGGGGTCACGGCCGCCGTCGCCCGGCTGCGCGCCGACGGCCACCACGTCCTCCGGGTACGCGACCACGCCGTCCCGCCCGCCGCCACGCGACCCGGCTCCGACGCCCCGCCCGCCGTCACGGGCCCGGTGTCCGCTGCCGGGCGGTCCAACGAGCCCGACCGGCCGGCAACCGCACCCGACCAGACCCCGATGTCCGGCGCGCCCGGCCGGCCCGGTCCCGCCTCCGAGGTGGCCCGGTGACCGCCCTGGTCCGGCTGCGGCTGGCCGGCTTCCTGCGTACCGGGAGGGCGCTGGCCCCGGTGCTGGCCGGCCTGCTGGCCCTCGGCGTCCTCTACGGCGGCGGCCGGGCCCAGCCGGCGGAGGCCTACGGCGTCTCGGCGGTGGTGCTCTTCCCGGTGCTGGCCTGGCAGACCAAGATCCTGCTCGACGTCGAGCCCGATGTGCAGCGCCGGCTGGCCCGGGTGGTCCTCGGCGCCGCCCGGGAGCGCGCCGCGGGCCTGCTCGCGGCGGCCGTGGCCGGCCTCGGCACGGTGGCCGTGGCGCTGGTCCTCCCCTGGCTGGTCGGCGGGGTGACCGGCCCGGCCGGGTCGGGGGACCGGCCGCTGGCCGAGGGGCTCGCGCTCGGCCTCTGGGCGCACCTGCTGGCCCTGCCGGCGGCGGTGGCGCTGGGCGCCCTGGCCAGCCGGGTGATCACCCGCAGCGCCGGCTACGGCGTTGCCGTGCTCACCGTCGGCGCGGTGGCCGCGGTGGTCCTCGGCCTCTCCGGCTCGGTGGCGCCCTGGCTGGTCCCGCCGGTGCTGCCCACTGCCCGGGCACTGGCCGGCCCGCTGGCGGTCCCCACCGGCCTGCTGCTGACCGCCTGGGCGCTGGCCTGGGCGGCCGTGGCGCTGGCCGGCTACGGCTGGGGCCGCCGGAGCCGTGCCTGAGTGACCGGGAGCACTCCGGGGGCGATTTGGAGGTAACGGGACACGTCGCGTAACCTTGGCGCGTAGTTCCACCCAGAGACCGCTGGTCACCGTGCCCTGGCACGGTCGAAGGTCCCGCGATGACGGGCGACCCGCGCAGGGCGGCAAGCGAAAATCGGTGCTGTGCGTGGTCCGCCGACCGCGCCCGTCGTGCCGGCCCTCGCCCCGCGCGCCCTGCGCCGGGGCTTTTCTCGTTGTCGTGATGCCTCCGCCGCCGTCGCGAGCGTCCGCTCGTCGCCGGCGTACCAGCTCCGAGCAACGAGAGAGGAGGGACATGGCGGACAAGCCGATCCGGGCCGACAAGGCCACGGCCGTCGCCGAGCTGACCGAGAGCTTCCGCAACGCGGGGGCGACCGTGCTCACCGAGTACCGCGGGCTCACGGTTTCGCAGCTCACCCAGCTGCGACGCTCGCTCGGCAAGGAGACCAGCTACACGGTCGCGAAGAACACGCTGGCCAAGCGTGCGGCGACCGATGCGGGCATCTCCGGCCTCGACGAGCTGTTCACCGGTCCTACCGCGCTGACTTTCGTTTCGGGCGACGTCGTCGAGGCGGCGAAGGGGCTTCGCGACTTCGCGAAGGCCAACCCGAAGCTCGTCATCAAGGGCGGTGTCTTCGAGGGCAAGGCCATTTCCGCGGCCGAGGTCACGAAGCTCGCCGACCTGGAGTCCCGCGAGGTGCTGCTGGCGAAGCTGGCCGGCGCCATGAAGGGCAACCTGAGCAAGGCCGCGGCCCTGTTCCAGGCTCCGCTCGCCAAGACCGCGCGTCTGGCGGCCGCCCTGCAGGACAAGCGCGAGAAGGAGGGCGCCGAGGCGGCCTGAGGCCACCCGGCGCACCCACGTTCTTAGTTTTCACTTTCAGAAAGGACGCCAGACATGGCGAAGCTCAGCACCGACGAGCTGCTCGACGCGTTCAAGGAGATGACGCTGATCGAGCTCTCCGAGTTCGTGAAGCAGTTCGAGGAGACCTTCGAGGTCACCGCGGCGGCTCCGGTCGCCGTTGCCGCCGCCGGCGGCCCCGCCGGCCCGGCCGCCGAGGCCGAGCCGGAGAAGGACGAGTTCGACGTCATCCTCGACGCCGACGGTGGCAAGAAGATCCAGGTCATCAAGGTCGTGCGTGAGCTGACCGGCCTGGGCCTCAAGGAGGCCAAGGACCTGGTCGAGGCCGCTCCGAAGGCCGTCCTGGAGAAGGCCAACAAGGAGACCGCCGAGAAGGCCAAGGCCAAGCTCGAGGGCGAGGGCGCCAAGGTCACCCTCAAGTGACCTTGAGTTCGACCTGACGCGCGTCCGGCTCACGTGAGCCGGGGCACACCGCGTCGCGGCGGGCGGTGATCCGGGGAACCGGATCGCCGCCCGCCGTGTTGGTGCTACCCGGGGGCAGTGGCGTGAGCAGGGCGTCCGCGCGCGGCGTTCCGGCGTTCCGGGAGGGTCTGTCGGTAGCCCGTCGGTGGGAATGACACCCCGAGCGGTAACCGGCCCTTGACGCGGCACGGGCCAGGCAGGCACGCTGACACCAGCAAGACCTTCCGCGCTTGCAACGGCCGCCTCTCGGGTAAGGCAACGGCAGCACCACCGCCGCTGCGCCTGAGCGGACCGGCAGGACGTCGCGTTCCGAGCAGCTCGGTTGACCCGGTTTTCCGAGGTCCCGAGGCAAGTTCCGCGACGACCTGCGGGGTGGGCTGGACAGCGGTTAGCCTCTCGGCTACACTGCTAGTTTGCGCTGCCTTCCGACTTGACCCCTGCTCGGAAATGTCCGTTTACGGATATTTCTGGTGGGGTCATTGGAGTGCACGCGTACCAGCCGTTCTGCAGCACCGGTCCTCGGAAGGACGCATCTTGGCAGCTTCCCGCCCTGCGAAGACCAGTCGTACGTCGAGCGCTTTCGCGCCCCGCCGAGTTTCTTTCGGTCGGATTACCGAACACCTCGAGGTCCCCAACCTCCTCGCCATCCAGAACGAGTCCTTCGACTGGCTCGTCGGCAACGAGGCTTGGCAGGGCCGGTCGGCGGACGACCCGCACGCACGCTCGGGTCTCGCGGAGATCCTCGACGAGATCAGTCCCATTGAGGACTTCTCCGGCACCATGTCGCTTTCCTTCTCGGCTCCGCGCTTCGACGAGGTCAAGGCCTCGATCGAGGAGTGCAAGGAGAAGGACCTGACCTACTGCGCCCCGCTGTTCGTGACCGCGGAGTTCACCAACAACACCACTGGCGAGATCAAGAGCCAGACGGTGTTCATGGGTGACTTCCCGATGATGACGCCCAAGGGCACCTTCATCATCAACGGCACCGAGCGCGTCGTGGTCAGCCAGCTCGTCCGCTCGCCGGGCGTCTACTTCGACAAGCAGCCGGACAAGACCTCCGACCGCGACCTCTCCAGCGTCAAGGTGATCCCGAGCCGGGGTGCCTGGCTGGAGTTCGACATCGACAAGCGCGACACGGTCGGCGTTCGCATCGACCGCAAGCGCCGGCAGGCCGTCACCGTCCTGCTCAAGGCCATCGGGTGGTCCGCGGAGCAGATCCGCGAGAAGTTCGGCTGGTCCGAGCTGATGATGACCACGCTCGAGAAGGACCACATCGCCGGGCAGGACGAGGCCCTGCTCGACATCTACCGGAAGCTCCGCCCTGGCGAGCCGCCGACCCGTGAGAACGCCCAGACCCTGCTCGACAACCTCTTCTTCAACCCGAAGCGGTACGACGTCGCCAAGGTCGGTCGTTACAAGTTCAACAAGAAGCTCGAGCTGGACGTGCCGATCACCACCGGCACGCTGACCGAGGACGACATCGTCGCCACCGTGGAATACCTCTGCCGGCTGCACGCCGGTGAGGAGGGCTACGAGGCCGACGACATCGACCACTTCGGCAACCGGCGCCTGCGCACCGTGGGCGAGCTGATCCAGAACCAGGTCCGGGTCGGCCTTTCCCGGATGGAGCGGGTCGTCCGCGAGCGGATGACCACCCAGGACGTCGAGGCGATCACGCCGCAGACCCTGATCAACATCCGCCCGGTGGTGGCGGCGATCAAGGAGTTCTTCGGTACGTCGCAGCTGTCCCAGTTCATGGACCAGACCAACCCGCTGGCGGGCCTGACCCACCGGCGCCGGCTGAGCGCGCTCGGCCCGGGTGGTCTGTCCCGGGAGCGGGCCGGCTTCGAGGTCCGTGACGTGCACCCGTCCCACTACGGCCGGATGTGCCCGATCGAGACGCCGGAAGGCCCGAACATCGGTCTGATCGGCGCCCTGTCCACCTTCGCCCGGGTCAACCCGTTCGGCTTCATCGAGACGCCGTACCGGAAGGTCGTCGAGGGTCGGGTCACCGACCAGATCGACTACCTGACCGCGGACGAGGAGGACCGGTTCGTCAAGGCGCAGGCCAACGCGCCGCTGCGGGCCGACGGCACGTTCGCGGAGGACCGCGTCCTGGTCCGCCGTAAGGGCGGCGAGACCGAGGACGTGGCGCCGGCGGCCGTGGACTACATGGACGTGTCGCCGCGGCAGATGGTCTCGGTCGCCACCGCGATGATCCCGTTCCTCGAGCACGACGACGCCAACCGGGCCCTGATGGGCGCGAACATGCAGCGCCAGGCGGTGCCGCTGGTCAAGGCCGAGGCCCCGCTGGTCGGCACGGGCATGGAGTACCGCGCGGCCGTCGACGCCGGCGACGTGGTCGTCGCCGAGGTCGGCGGTGTGGTCGAGGACCTCTGCGCGGACTACATCACCGTCCACCAGGACGACGGCCACCGCCGGACGTACCTGCTGCACAAGTTCCGCCGCTCCAACGCCGGCTCCTGCGTCAACCAGAAGCCGGTCGTCTTCGAGGGCGACCGCGTCGAGGCCGGCCAGGTCATCGCCGACGGTCCGTGCACCGACGAGGGCGAGATGGCGCTCGGGCGCAACCTGCTCGTGGCGTTCATGACCTGGGAGGGCCACAACTACGAGGACGCGATCATCCTGTCGCAGCGCCTCGTGCAGCAGGACGTGCTCACCTCGATCCACATCGAGGAGCACGAGGTCGACGCCCGGGACACCAAGCTCGGCCCGGAGGAGATCACCCGCGACATCCCGAACGTCAGCGAGGAGATGCTCGCCGACCTCGACGAGCGCGGCATCATCCGGATCGGCGCCGAGGTCGTCCCCGGCGACATCCTGGTCGGCAAGGTCACCCCGAAGGGCGAGACCGAGCTGACCCCCGAGGAGCGGCTGCTCCGCGCGATCTTCGGCGAGAAGGCGCGCGAGGTCCGGGACACCTCGCTGAAGGTGCCGCACGGCGAGACCGGCACGGTCATCGGTGTGCGTACCTTCTCCCGCGAGGACGGCGACGAGCTGCCCCCGGGCGTGAACGAGCTGGTCCGGGTCTACGTGGCCCAGAAGCGCAAGATCCAGGACGGTGACAAGCTCGCGGGCCGCCACGGCAACAAGGGCGTCATCTCCAAGATCCTGCCGATCGAGGACATGCCGTTCCTGGAGGACGGCACCCCGGTCGACATCGTGCTGAACCCGCTCGGTGTGCCGTCCCGGATGAACATCGGCCAGGTCCTGGAGACCCACCTCGGGTGGGTGGCCAAGACCGGCTGGAGCGTGGACGGCGACGACACCGAGTGGAAGCGCAACCTCCGCTCGATCGACGCGCACGAGTCCGAGCCGGACACCAACGTGGCCACTCCGGTCTTCGACGGTGCCCGCGAGGAGGAGATCTCCGGTCTGCTCGAGTCGACCCTGCCCAACCGGGACGGCAACCAGATGATCGGGCGCAGCGGCAAGGCGCAGCTGTTCGACGGTCGCTCCGGCGAGCCGCTGCCGGACCCGATCGCGGTCGGCTACGTCTACATCCTGAAGCTCAACCACCTGGTCGACGACAAGATCCACGCCCGGTCGACCGGCCCGTACTCGATGATCACGCAGCAGCCGCTGGGTGGTAAGGCGCAGTTCGGTGGCCAGCGCTTCGGTGAGATGGAGTGCTGGGCCATGCAGGCGTACGGCGCCGCCTACGCCCTGCAGGAGCTGCTGACCATCAAGTCCGACGACGTCCTCGGCCGGGTGAAGGTCTACGAGGCGATCGTCAAGGGCGAGAACATCCCGGAGCCGGGCATCCCGGAGTCGTTCAAGGTGCTGCTCAAGGAGCTGCAGTCGCTGTGCCTCAACGTCGAGGTGCTCTCCAGCGACGGTGTGGCCCTGGAGATGCGCGAGACCGACGACGAGGTGTTCCGGGCCGCGGAGGAGCTGGGCATCGACCTGTCCCGGCGCGAGCCGAGCTCGGTCGAAGAGGTCTGAGGCGAGCGGTCGGGAGCCGGTTCGCCGGCTCCCGACCCCGCCCGTTAGCTAGGCAGTACAGACGACGACATAGGGGACATAGTGCTCGACGTCAACTTCTTCGACGAGCTGCGCATTGGTCTCGCCACCGCCGACGACATCCGTCAGTGGTCCCACGGCGAGGTCAAGAAGCCCGAGACCATCAACTACCGCACCCTGAAGCCGGAAAAGGACGGGCTCTTCTGCGAGAAGATCTTCGGTCCGCAGCGGGACTGGGAGTGCTACTGCGGTAAGTACAAGCGGGTCCGCTTCAAGGGCATCATCTGCGAGCGCTGCGGCGTCGAGGTGACCCGCTCCAAGGTTCGCCGGGAGCGGATGGGTCACATCGAGCTGGCCGCTCCGGTGACTCACATCTGGTACTTCAAGGGCGTGCCGAGCCGGCTGGGCTACCTGCTGGACCTCGCCCCGAAGGACCTCGAGAAGATCATCTACTTCGCCTCGTACGTCGTGACGAGCGTGGACGCCGAAGCGCGTCACCGTGACCTCTCGACCATCGAGAACGAGATCCTGGCCGAGAAGCGGCAGGCCGAGAACAGCCGCGACTCGGAGATCGAGAAGCGGGCCGCCAAGCTCGAGGCCGACCTGGCCGAGCTGGAGGCCGAGGGCGCGAAGGCGGACGTCCGGCGCAAGGTCAAGGAGGGCGGAGAGCGCGAGATGCGCCAGATCCGCGACCGGGCCCAGCGCGAGATCGACCGCCTCGACGAGGTCCTCGACACCTTCCGCAAGCTCGAGCCGAAGCAGCTGGTGACCGACGAGCTGCTCTACCGCGAGCTGCGCGACCGCTTCGGCGAGTACTTCACCGGCAGCATGGGCGCCGAGGCCATCAAGGCGCTGGTCCAGAACATGGACCTGGAGGCCGAGGCCGAGAGCCTGCGCGAGACCATCCGGTCCGGCAAGGGCCAGCGGAAGATCCGGGCGCTCAAGCGGCTCAAGGTCGTGGCGGCGTTCCAGAACACCCGCAACTCGCCGCTCGGCATGGTGCTGGACTGCGTCCCGGTCATCCCGCCGGACCTGCGTCCGATGGTGCAGCTGGACGGTGGCCGCTTCGCGACCTCCGACCTGAACGACCTGTACCGCCGCGTGATCAACCGGAACAACCGCCTCAAGCGGCTGATCGACCTCGGCGCGCCCGAGATCATCGTCAACAACGAGAAGCGGATGCTCCAGGAGGCCGTCGACGCGCTGTTCGACAACGGCCGTCGCGGCCGGCCGGTCACCGGTCCGGGTAACCGCCCGCTGAAGTCGCTCTCCGACATGCTCAAGGGCAAGCAGGGCCGGTTCCGCCAGAACCTGCTCGGCAAGCGCGTCGACTACTCCGGCCGTTCGGTCATCGTGGTCGGCCCGAAGCTCAAGCTGCACCAGTGCGGCCTGCCCAAGCAGATGGCGCTGGAGCTGTTCAAGCCGTTCGTGATGAAGCGGCTGGTGGACCTGAACCACGCGCAGAACATCAAGTCCGCCAAGCGGATGGTCGAGCGGCAGCGGCCGGTCGTGTGGGACGTGCTGGAAGAGGTCATCGGCGAGCACCCGGTCCTGCTGAACCGGGCGCCGACCCTGCACCGGCTGGGCATCCAGGCCTTCGAGCCGCAGCTGGTCGAGGGCAAGGCGATCCAGATCCACCCGCTGGTCTGCACCGCGTTCAACGCCGACTTCGACGGTGACCAGATGGCGGTCCACGTGCCGCTGTCCGCCGAGGCCCAGGCCGAGGCGCGGATCCTGATGCTGTCGTCGAACAACATCCTCAAGCCGGCCGACGGCAAGCCGGTCACCATGCCCACCCAGGACATGGTCATCGGCCTCTACCACCTCACCCACCTCACCCCCGCTGGGCAGGGCGAGGGCCGGGCGTTCAGCTCGGACGCCGAGGCGCGGATGGCCTTCGACAACCGTGAGCTGCACCTGCAGACCCCGGTCAAGATCCGCCTGCGGGGCATCGTCGGGGTCGACAACGGCGCCGGCGCGGAGCCGTGGGTCGCGCCCGAGGGCTGGGTCGAGGGCGAGCCGGTGACGGTGGAGACCACCCTGGGCCGGGTCCTGTTCAACGAGACGCTGCCGCAGGGCTACCGCTTCGTGAACTACGAGATCCGCAAGGGCCAGCTCTCCGCGATCGTCAACGACCTCGCCGAGCGCTTCCCGAAGGTGGCCCTGGCTGCCACCCTGGACGGGCTCAAGGAGGCCGGCTTCCACTGGGCCACCTGGTCCGGCGTCACCATCGGCATGGAGGACGTCATCGCTCCTCCGCGCAAGCGGGAGATCCTGGACAAGTACGAGAAGGAAGCCGACCGGATCGACAAGCAGTACCAGCGTGGTCTGATGACCGCCGAGGAGCGTCGCGGCGAGCTCATCGAGATCTGGACCAAGGCGACCAACGAGGTCGCCAAGGAGATGGACACCGCGCTGCCGCAGGAGAACCCGCTGTGGAAGATGATCAACTCGGGTGCCCGCGGTAACCTGCTCCAGCTCCGGCAGATCGCGGCGATCCGTGGTCTGGTGGCCAACCCGAAGGGTGAGATCATCCCGCGGCCGATCAAGGCCTCGTACCGGGAGGGTCTGTCCGTGCTGGAGTACTTCATCTCCACGCACGGCGCCCGGAAGGGTCTCGCGGACACCGCCCTGCGTACCGCCGACTCGGGTTACCTGACCCGGCGTCTGGTGGACGTCTCGCAGGACGTCATCATCCGCGAGGAGGACTGCGGCACCGACCGCGCCATCCCGATGCAGATCGGCGAGCGGCTCGACGGCAAGCTGGTCGTGCACGAGCACGCCGAGACCAGCGTGCACGCCCGTACCCTGGCCGACGACATCAAGGGGCCGGACGGCACCGTGGTGGCCCACCGGGGTCAGGACCTCAACTCGATCCTGGTCGACGCGATCGTCGCGGCCGGGGTGGAGACGGTGCGGGTGCGCAGCGTGCTCACCTGCGAGTCGAAGCTGGGCGTCTGCGGTGCGTGCTACGGTCGCTCGCTGCCGACCGGCAAGACCGTGGACGTCGGCGAGGCGGTCGGCATCATCGCCGCCCAGTCGATCGGTGAGCCGGGTACGCAGCTGACGATGCGTACCTTCCACACCGGTGGTGTCGCGGGTGAGGACATCACCCAGGGTCTGCCCCGTGTCCAGGAGATCTTCGAGGCCCGGGTCCCGAAGGGTAAGGCGCCCATCGCCGACACCCCGGGTCGGATCCGGATCGAGGACGGCGAGCGGTCCCGCAAGATCGTCGTCATCCCGGACGACGGCAGCGACGAGATTGTCTACGACAAGATCTCGAAGCGGGTCCGGCTCCGGGCGCACGACGGCGACCACGTCGAGGTCGGCGAGAAGCTCACCGAGGGCACCATCGACCCGCACGAGCTGCTGCGCATCCTCGGCCCGCGCGCGGTCCAGGTCCACCTGACCCAGGAGGTCCAGGAGGTCTACCGCTCGCAGGGTGTGCTCATCCACGACAAGCACATCGAGATCATCATCCGCCAGATGCTCAAGCGGGTGACGGTCATCGACTCCGGCTCGACCGAGTTCCTGCCGGGCGTGCTGGTCGACCGGGCGCTGTTCGAGTCGGAGAACCGCCGACTCGTCGGCGAGGGCGGCGAGCCCGCCGCCGGTCGCCCCGTGCTGATGGGTATCACCAAGGCCTCGCTGGCCACGGATTCCTGGCTGTCGGCGGCCTCCTTCCAGGAGACCACCCGGGTGCTGACGGACGCGGCGATCCACGCCCGCAGCGACTCGCTGATCGGCCTCAAGGAGAACGTGATCATCGGTAAGCTCATCCCGGCCGGTACGGGCATCAGCAAGTACCGCAACGTCCGGGTCGAGCCGACCGAGGAGGCGAAGGCCAAGGTCTACTCGATGACCGGCTACCCGGAGACCGACTACGGCTTCGGGCCGGCCAGCGGCCAGGCGGTGCCGCTGGACGACTTCGACTTCGGGTCGTACCGCTAAGCAGTAGGAAACGACGAGGCCCCCGGCGACTGCCGGGGGCCTCGTCGCGTCTGCGGCATGATGGTGGGCATGACGACCGTGCCCGGGCAGGTGCCCGTCGCCCAGCAGGGGCAGCGCCACTCGCTCGACCCCGAGCCGGTCCGCTCGACCAAGGCCCGCGCGGTCTTCGCCCTCGGGCTGATCGGGGCGCTCACCGGGTTCTTCGTCGGCGGGGTGGTGCCCGCGACCATCGCGCTCACCCTGGCCCGGCAGGCCCGCCGCGAGGCGTACGTCTCGGGTGGCTTTCTCACCGGCGCCGGCTGGGTGCGCCGGGGCGAGCAGTTGGCGTGGACGGGCCTGCTGCTCGCGGCCGTGGCGATCGTGGCGGCCGTGGTGATCGGTGTGGTCCGGCTCGCCGGCGCTCCGATGGGGCACGACTTTGCCCCCAACGTCGACTGACCGGGCGGGGGAGGGCACCCGCGCCCGACCCCGCCGGCGGGACCCGCGGCGGTAGCCTGGCCGGTGTCCGCCGCGCGGTGGGCGAGCCATGCCGACAGGAGGACCCCGTGACGGAACCGGCCCCGCCGCCGGAAGGCGACCCGACCCGCCGCGGCACCGGGCCGGACGCCGGCGGGCCGCCGCCTGCCAGCCCCTGGGCCGGACTGGATGCCGCCGGATCGAGGCCGGACGCCCGGTCCGCCGAGGGGTGGAGCGCGCCGCCGGAGGCCGGCCCCATGGGGTACGCCTCGCCGCAGTCCGCGCCGCCCGGGTCCTGGCCGCCCGCCGGGCCCTATCCGCCCGCCCCGGCGGCGCCGCCCGGCGCGGCCCCGCACCACGTCGGGCACTCCGCTCCCGCGTCCCCCGGGTCACCGCACGGAGCGTCCGCCCCGGCCGGTTGGCCGGCGTCCGGGGCGTACCCCGGGCAGCAGTCGCCGCCCGGCGGTGGGTGGGCGGCGCCGGGGAGCGCGCCGGCCGGCGGTGGCTGGGGTTCCGTTTCCCCGGCAGTGCCGCCGCCCCCGCGCGAGGCGGCCCGCCCGCCGAAGCGGGTCGACGCGGTCCCGGGCACGCCGTTCGGGGTGGTCCACCTGGACGTGCCGCCGGTGACCTCCGGGCTCGCCATCGGATCGCTGGTCACCGGGATCGCCTCGATCCTGGTCTCGCTGCTGGTCCTCTGCTTCGGCATCGCCGGGACCAACTACGGCGGGGCCTGGGCGGCCGGTGCGTTCACCGTGCTCGGGGCGATCGCCGGGGTCGCGGCGATCGTGGCCGGCCTGCTGGCCCGGCGGCAGATCCGGCGGCCGGCGCCGCCGCCGGCGGTCCGGTTCACCGGGCGCGGCCTGGCCGTGGCCGGTCTCAGCTGCGGGGGAGTGGGGCTGCTGGTCAGCCTGGGCGGGCTCGCGCTGGCCCTGGTGTTGCAGATCACGTGAGCCGGCCCGCTCGGACGGGCGGCGCGCTGACCAGCTACGACCGCTATGCCCGGATGTCCGGTGCGCGGGCGGAACCGGGGCCGCCCGGCCCAGTGCTGGGGAAGCCGGTACACTTGTCACCGTAGGTGCCCATGACGGGCGGGCGGGCACGACGCGATCGGCCGGCGGACTGCGACGCGGTCCTCTCGGGCCGCTCCGTTTTGACCCGCGCGGCTGTGGTAGGTATTCTTTCCCCTTGTGCCCGGGCCAGCCCGGGCAATGCGTGCGTGCGCCGGAACCGGTCAGCCGGTGATCGCGCGCCGCACGACAGAGCCGCAAGACCTGGCGCCGGGAGTTCCCTGCGCCGGTGACAAAAACCCTGGTACGACGCGCGAGCGACGCGCCGGGGACCGTGACTCGGGCGACACGCCCGACCGCGGGTGCTGGGACCCCCGTCAGGTGGCCCTGGTTGCAATGTAGGAGAGCCGTCCATCAGGCCGGCTAGAGCAGACGGCGCGGTCGCCTCGCAGCGGCCGAAGGGAGCGGAGAAACCCGGTGCCCACCATTCAGCAGCTGGTCCGAAAGGGCCGTCAGGCCAAGACGACCAAGACCAAGACCCCGGCGCTCAAGGGGTCTCCCCAGCGGCGCGGCGTGTGCACCCGCGTGTACACCACCACCCCCAAGAAGCCGAACTCGGCGCTGCGCAAGGTCGCTCGTGTCAAGCTCAGCAGCCAGATCGAGGTGACCGCCTACATCCCGGGCGTCGGCCACAACCTGCAGGAGCACTCGATCGTGCTCGTCCGCGGCGGCCGTGTGAAGGACCTCCCCGGCGTGCGGTACAAGATCGTTCGCGGCTCGCTGGACACCCAGGGTGTCCGCAACCGCAAGCAGGCTCGCAGCCGTTACGGCGCGAAGAAGGAGAAGAGCTGACATGCCGCGTAAGGGACCCGCTCCGCGGAAGCCGCTGGTCGCTGACCCGGTGTACAACTCGCCGCTGGTCACCCAGCTGGTGAACAAGATCCTGATGCGCGGCAAGCGTCAGCTCGCCGAGCGCATCGTCTACGCCGCCCTGGAGGGGTGCCGCGAGAAGAGCGGCACCGACCCGGTCGTCACGCTCAAGCGCGCGATGGACAACGTCAAGCCCACCCTGGAGGTGCGCAGCCGCCGGGTCGGTGGCGCCACCTACCAGGTGCCGGTCGAGGTCCGTCCGGCCCGCGCGACCACCCTCGGCCTTCGCTGGCTGGTGACGTACTCCAAGGCCCGTCGCGAGAAGACCATGGTCGAGCGGCTGATGAACGAGCTGCTGGACGCGAGCAACGGCCTCGGTGCCGCCGTCAAGCGGCGCGAGGACACGCACAAGATGGCCGAGTCCAACAAGGCCTTCGCGCACTACCGCTGGTAACACCCTGGTTCCGGCGCCCACGAGGCGCCGGAACCGCCACCAGTTGTGTCTAGACGACGATAAGTAGGGATAGAAGTGGCCGCCGCAGACGCGCTCGCCAACGTACGCAACATCGGCATCATGGCGCACATCGATGCCGGTAAGACCACGACCACCGAGCGGATCCTGTTCTACACCGGTATCACGTACAAGATCGGTGAGGTCCACGAGGGCGCTGCCGTCATGGACTGGATGGAGCAGGAGCAGGAGCGTGGCATCACCATCACCTCCGCTGCTACCAAGTGTGAGTGGAAGGGCCACACGATCCAGATCATCGACACGCCCGGTCACGTCGACTTCACGGTCGAGGTCGAGCGGTCGCTGCGGGTGCTGGACGGTGCGGTCGCGGTCTACGACGGTGTCGCCGGCGTGGAGCCGCAGACGGAGAACGTCTGGCGGCAGGCCGACAAGTACCACGTCCCGCGGATGTGCTTCGTCAACAAGCTCGACCGGACCGGCGCCGACTTCTTCCGCTGCGTGCAGATGATGATCGACCGGCTCAACGCCACCCCGCTGGTGCTCCAGATCCCGATCGGGCTCGAGGGCGACCACATCGGCGTCGTCGACCTGATCAACATGCGGGCGCTCACCTGGCGCGGGGAGACCCAGAAGGGTGAGGACTACGCGATCGAGGAGATCCCGGCCGACCTGGCCGACTCCGCGGCCGAGTGGCGCGAGAAGCTGATGGAGACCCTGGCCGACGTCGACGACTCGGTGATGGAGAAGTACCTGGAGGGCGAGGAGATCTCCGTCGAGGAGATCAAGGCCGCCATCCGGCGCGCCACCATCGCCAGCAAGGCCAACCCGGTGCTCTGCGGCTCGGCGTTCAAGAACAAGGGCGTGCAGCCCATGCTCGACGCCGTGGTCGACTTCCTGCCGTCGCCGCTGGACGTCCCGGCCATCGAGGGCACCGCGACCGACGGCGAGACCCCGCTGCAGCGGAAGCCGTCGACCTCCGAGCCCTTCTCCGGCCTGGCCTTCAAGATCCAGACCGACAAGCACCTCGGCAAGCTCACCTACGTCCGGGTCTACTCCGGCGTGGTCGAGTCCGGGTCCCAGGTGGTCAACTCCACCAAGGACCGCAAGGAGCGGATCGGCAAGATCTACCAGATGCACGCCAACAAGCGGGAGGAGCGCGGCTCCGCCAAGGCCGGCGACATCATCGCGGTCCAGGGTCTGAAGCAGACCACCACCGGTGACACCCTGTGCGACCCGGCGAACCCGGTCATCCTCGAGTCGATGACCTTCCCGGAGCCGGTCATCGAGGTGGCCATCGAGCCGAAGACCAAGGCCGACCAGGAGAAGCTCAGCACCGCCATCCAGCGGCTGGCCGAGGAGGACCCGACCTTCCGCGTCAAGCTGGACGAGGAGACCGGCCAGACGGTCATCTCCGGCATGGGCGAGCTGCACCTGGACATCCTGGTGGACCGGATGCGCCGCGAGTTCAACGTCGAGGCGAACATCGGTAAGCCGCAGGTGGCGTACCGCGAGACGATCCGCCGCAAGGTGGAGAAGATCGAGTACACCCACAAGAAGCAGACCGGTGGTTCCGGCCAGTACGCCCGGGTGATCGTGAGCCTGGAGCCGCTGCCGCTGGACAACGACTCGCCGACCTACGAGTTCGCGAACGCCGTCACCGGTGGCCGCATCCCCCGGGAGTTCATCCCGTCGGTGGACGCGGGCGCCCAGGACGCCATGCAGTACGGCATTCTCGCCGGCTTCCCGCTGGTGGGTGTCAAGCTGACGCTGCTGGACGGCCAGTACCACGAGGTCGACTCGTCGGAAATGGCGTTCAAGATCGCCGGCTCGATGGTGATGAAGGAGGCGGCCCGCAAGGCCGACCCCGCACTGCTCGAGCCGATGATGGCCGTTGAGGTCACCACCCCTGAGGAGAACATGGGTGACGTCATCGGCGACCTCAACTCCCGGCGGGGCATCATCCAGGCGATGGAGGAGCGCAGCGGCGCCCGCATCGTCCGGGCCCTGGTGCCGTTGTCGGAGATGTTCGGCTACGTCGGCGACCTGCGGTCGAAGACCCAGGGCCGGGCTAGCTACAGCATGCAGTTCGACTCCTACGCCGAGGTTCCGCAGAGCGTGGCGAAGGAGATCATCGCCAAGGCGACGGGTGAGTGACGCTCACCTGAGCTGACCCGATGATCCGGGGACGGTCGCGGGAGGGATCTCCCGCCCGCGACCACCTCGGTCGGGTTGTGTGAATTCCGGGCCTGTAGGCTTCATCGCCGCAGAACCCACCAAGGCTCTCCGGCCACCAGGTCGGAAAGGCTGTCGACAGAGTCCTAAGCGCCGACCCGGCGCACCGGGGCGAACGAACCAAGAAAGTCCACAGGAGGACACCAGTGGCGAAGGCGAAGTTCGAGCGGACTAAGCCGCACGTCAACATCGGCACCATTGGTCACATCGACCACGGTAAGACGACGCTGACGGCGGCCATCACCAAGGTCCTGCACGACCAGTTCCCGGACCTCAACCCGTATACGCCGTTCGATGAGATCGACAAGGCGCCGGAGGAGAAGGCCCGCGGCATCACGATCTCCATCGCGCACGTCGAGTACCAGACCGAGGCGCGTCACTACGCGCACGTCGACTGCCCCGGTCACGCCGACTACATCAAGAACATGATCACCGGTGCCGCCCAGATGGACGGCGCGATCCTGGTGGTGGCGGCGACCGACGGCCCGATGCCGCAGACCCGCGAGCACGTGCTGCTGGCCCGTCAGGTCGGTGTGCCGTACATCGTCGTGGCGCTCAACAAGAGCGACATGGTCGACGACGAGGAGCTCCTGGAGCTCGTCGAGCTCGAGGTCCGCGAGCTGCTCTCGTCGCAGGAGTACCCGGGTGACGACCTGCCGGTCGTGCGGGTCTCGGCGCTGAAGGCCCTCGAGGGTGACCCCGAGTGGACCGGCAAGCTCATGGACCTCATGAACGCTGTCGACACCGCGATCCCGCAGCCGGAGCGCGAGACCGAGAAGCCGTTCCTGATGCCGATCGAGGACGTGTTCACGATCACCGGTCGTGGCACCGTCGTCACCGGTCGCGCGGAGCGCGGCATCCTCAAGCCGAACGAGGAGGTGGAGATCGTCGGTATCCGCGAGAAGTCGCAGAAGACGGTCTGCACCGGCATCGAGATGTTCCGCAAGCTGCTCGACGAGGCCCGGGCCGGCGAGAACGTCGGTCTGCTCCTCCGCGGCATCAAGCGCGAGGACGTCGAGCGCGGCATGGTCGTCATCAAGCCGGGCACCACGACCCCGCACACGGAGTTCGAGGCGACGGTCTACATCCTCTCCAAGGAGGAGGGCGGCCGGCACACCCCGTTCTTCCAGAACTACCGTCCGCAGTTCTACTTCCGGACCACGGACGTTACCGGCGTCGTCACGCTGCCCGAGGGCACCGAGATGGTCATGCCGGGCGACAACACCACGATGTCCGTGAAGCTGATCCAGCCCATCGCGATGGAGGAAAACCTCAAGTTCGCGATCCGGGAGGGTGGCCGTACGGTCGGCGCTGGTCGCGTCACCAAGATCGTCAAGTGAGCTGGGTAACCCCGATTAGCGTTGCCGCCGGTCGTGCGGCATACTAGTCAGGTTGCGTAACGACGGTCGGTCGCCCGCGTCCGGTTAACGCTGGACCTCCGGGTGTCAGACAGTCTCGCGTGGGGTGGTTGATCGCCCATGGTGATCAACCACCCTCGCGCGGCGTCCAGGTCGCGGTCACCGCGATCGGCGCCATGACCCACCGCGCGGTCGGAAATCGCTCCGGAGTCCCGGGGCGGAGCCTGGCCCACGGGCGCGACACGCCCGACCGCGGGGGTCGGCGAAGTGGGCCTGTACCAGCCGGTACAGGCGCCCGCAACACAGCGGCATCGAGAGAAGGAACAGAAGCCACCATGGCGGGACAGAAGATCCGCATCCGGCTCAAGGCCTATGACCACGAGGTCGTCGACTCCTCGGCTCGGAAGATCGTCGAGACGGTGACGCGTACCGGGGCGCAGGTCGCTGGCCCGGTGCCGCTGCCCACGGAGATCAACCGTTTCTGCGTCATCCGCTCGCCGCACAAGTACAAGGACTCGCGCGAGCACTTCGAGATGCGCACGCACAAGCGTCTGATCGACATCATCGACCCGACCCCGAAGACGGTCGACTCGCTCATGCGCCTCGACCTGCCGGCTGGCGTCGACATCGAGATCAAGCTGTAGGGACCGGACAAATGGACAGGCAAGTCAAGGGGATCCTGGGCGCAAAGCTCGGCATGACCCAGGTCTGGGACAACAACCGCGTTGTTCCCGTGACCGTGGTTCAGGCCGGCCCGTGCGTCGTGAGCCAGGTTCGTAGCGCCGACAAGGACGGTTACTCCGCGGTCCAGCTGGCGTACGGGGCCATCGACCCGCGCAAGGTCAAGAAGCCGATCGCCGGGCACTACGCCAAGGCGGACGTCGCGCCGCGCCGGCACATCGTCGAGCTGCGCACCGCGGACGCCGCGGACTACTCGCCGGGCCAGGAGGTCACGGTCGAGGAGTTCCCCGCCGGTGTGGCCATCGACGTCACCGGCAAGACCAAGGGCAAGGGCTACGCCGGCCCGATGAAGCGGCACGGCTTCCACGGCCTGCGCGCCAGCCACGGTGTCGAGCGCAAGCACCGCTCGCCCGGCTCGATCGGCGCCTGCGCGACCCCGGGTCGCGTCTTCAAGGGCACCCGGATGGCGGGTCGGATGGGTGGCGTGCGCTACACCGTCCAGAACCTGACCGTCCAGGCGGTCGACACTGAGAACAACCTCCTGCTCGTCCGTGGCGCCATCCCGGGCCCCAAGGGCGCGCTGGTCCTGGTCCGCACGGCGGCCAAGACCAAGGTGAAGAAGGGCGGTGCGGCCAAGTGACCACCGTTGACGTCCTCAACGTCGAAGGCAACAAGGCCGGCTCCGTCGAGCTGCCCGCCGACATCTTCGACGCCCAGGCCAACATCCCGCTGATGCACCAGGTCGTGGTGGCTCAGCTGGCGGCGGCCCGGCAGGGCACGCACAAGGTCAAGACTCGCGGCGAGGTCTCCGGTGGAGGCAAGAAGCCGTACAAGCAGAAGGGCACCGGTCGTGCCCGCCAGGGCTCGATCCGCGCGCCGCAGTTCGCCGGCGGTGGCGTGGTCCACGGCCCGGTGCCGCGCGACTACAGCCAGCGCACCCCGAAGAAGATGAAGGCCGCCGCTCTGCGTGGCGCCCTCTCCGACCGGGCCCGCGCCGGCCAGGTGCACGTCGTCGAGGCGTTCGTCTCTGGCGAGAAGCCGTCGACCAAGGCCGCCCTGGCCACGCTGGCGAAGCTGACCGAGGCCCGTCGGGTCCTGGTCGTGCTGAGCAGCACCGACGAGCTGAACTGGGTGTCGCTGCGCAACGAGCCGCGGGTGCACCTGATCGAGGCCGGCCAGCTCAACACGTACGACGTGCTGGTGGCCGACGACGTGGTCTTCACGAAGGAGGCCCTGGACGAGTTCCTGGGCGTTCCCGCCGAGACCACCGAGGAGGGTGGCAAGTGAGCACGATCGCCGATCCGCGCGACATCATCGTCGCCCCGGTCGTCTCGGAGAAGAGCTACAGCGAGCTGAACCGGAACTGGTACACCTTCCTGGTGCACCCGGACGCGAACAAGACCGAGATCAAGATCGCTATCCAGCAGATCTTCAACGTCCGCGTCCTGACGGTCAACACGCTCAACCGCGAGGGCAAGCGCAAGCGCACCAAGACCGGGTTCGGTCAGCGCAAGTCGACCAAGCGGGCGATCGTGAAGCTGGCTGACGGTGACCGTATCGAGGCCTTCGGCGGCCCGGTCAGCTGAGGGGTGTAGACAATGGCTATCCGTAAGTACAAGCCGACGACGCCGGGCCGGCGTGGCTCGAGTGTCGCCGACTTCGCTGAGATCACCCGGTCGACGCCCGAGAAGTCGCTGCTGGCTCCGCTGCCGAAGAAGGGCGGACGCAACGCCCACGGCCGGATCACCACGCGGCACCACGGTGGCGGCCACAAGCGGCAGTACCGTCTGATCGACTTCAAGCGGGTCGACAAGGACGGCGTGCCGGCGAAGGTCGCGCACATCGAGTACGACCCGAACCGCACCGCGCGCATCGCGCTGCTGCACTACGCCGACGGCGAGAAGCGCTACATCATCGCGCCGAAGGACCTGAAGCAGGGCGACCGGGTGGAGTCTGGGCCGAGCGCCGACATCAAGCCGGGCAACAACCTGCCGCTGCGCAACATCCCGGTCGGTACCACCATCCACAACGTGGAGCTGCGTCCGGGCGGCGGCGCCAAGCTGGCCCGCTCGGCCGGCGTCGGCATCCAGCTGCTCGGCCGTGAGGGCGCGTACGCGACCCTCCGCATGCCGTCCGGCGAGATCCGGCGGGTCGACGTGCGCTGCCGCGCCAGCATCGGCGAGATCGGCAACGCCGACCAGTCGAACATCAACTGGGGTAAGGCCGGCCGCATGCGGTGGAAGGGCAAGCGCCCGACCGTCCGTGGTGTCGCCATGAACCCGGTCGACCACCCGCACGGTGGTGGTGAGGGTAAGACCTCCGGTGGTCGCCACCCGGTCAACCCGCAGGGTAAGCCCGAGGGCCGCACCCGTCGTAAGGGCCAGCCGAGCGACCGGCTGATCGTCCGCCGCCGCTACGCCACGCGTAAGCGCGGCTGAGGGAGATAAGACATGCCTCGCAGCCTGAAGAAGGGCCCGTTCGTCGACGACCACCTGCTCAAGAAGGTGGAGACGCAGAACGACAAGGGCTCGAAGAACGTCATCAAGACCTGGTCGCGGCGCTCGACGATCATCCCGGAGATGCTGGGTCACACGATCGCCGTGCACGACGGACGCAAGCACGTCCCGGTCTTCGTGACCGAGGCCATGGTCGGGCACAAGCTCGGCGAGTTCGCGCTGACCCGCACGTTCAAGGGTCACGAGAAGGACGACCGGAAGAGCCGCCGGCGCTGACGCCGCGGGCATACGGATAGAGGAACAAGGGGTTACAGCGATGCCAGGAAAGGGCGACGCTCCGGTGCTTCCGGGCGCGCGGGCGGTTGCGCGGCACGTGCGCATCTCGCCGATGAAGGCGCGCCGGGTGGTCAACCTCGTCCGCGGCCTGCCCGCGAAGGAGGCGCTCACGGTGCTGCAGTTCGCGCCGCAGGCTGCGAGCGAGCAGGTGTACAAG
Organism: Micromonospora sp. Utrum1; assembly: GCF_057197805.1. Taxonomy (NCBI): domain Bacteria; kingdom Bacillati; phylum Actinomycetota; class Actinomycetes; order Micromonosporales; family Micromonosporaceae; genus Micromonospora; species Micromonospora sp. Utrum1. The sequence continues at coordinate 6,886,901 of NZ_CM170071.1, read as the reverse complement.
GTGCTCGCGAGCGCGATCGCCAACGCGGAGAACAACGAGCGGCTGGACCCCGACGCGCTGCTCGTCAGCGAGGCGTTCGTCGACGAGGGCCCGACGATGAAGCGGTTCCGGCCGCGGGCGCAGGGCCGGGCGTACCGGATCCGCAAGCGCACCTGCCACATCACCGTGGCGGTCGAGGCGGTTGCGCCGGCCGCGCCGAAGAAGTCGGCGAAGAAGGCCGAGCCGGCGAAGAAGGCCGAGCCGGCGAAGAAGGCCGCGCCGGCCAACCAGGCCGAGACGGCTGAGGGGCAGAGCACGACGGAGGGTGCCGAGTAATGGGTCAGAAGGTTCACCCGACCGGGTTCCGGCTCGGCATCTCGACCGACTGGAAGTCCCGCTGGTTCGCGGACAAGCTCTACAAGGACTACATCGGCGAGGATGTCAAGATCCGCCGGATGATGTCCAAGGGCCTCGAGCGTGCCGGCATCTCCAAGGTCGACATCGAGCGCACCCGGGACCGGGTCCGCGTCGACATCCACACCGCCCGGCCGGGCATCGTCATCGGCCGTAAGGGTGCGGAGGCCGACCGGATCCGCGGCGAGCTGGAGAAGCTCACCGGCAAGCAGGTTCAGCTGAACATCATCGAGGTGAAGAGCCCCGAGTCGGACGCGCAGCTGGTCGCCCAGGGCGTCGCCGAGCAGCTGTCCAGCCGGGTCAGCTTCCGTCGGGCCATGCGCAAGGCGATGCAGTCCGCGATGAAGAACCCGGTCTGCAAGGGCATCCGGGTTCAGGTCTCGGGCCGCCTCGGCGGCGCCGAGATGAGCCGGACCGAGTTCTACCGCGAGGGCCGGGTCCCGCTGCACACGCTGCGGGCCAACATCGAGTACGGCTTCTTCGAGGCTCGTACCACCTTCGGCCGGATCGGCGTGAAGGTCTGGATCTACAAGGGCGACGCCGTCCCGGGCCGGGAGGCTCCGGCCGAGGCCGGTCCGTCCCGCCCGCGCCGTGACCGCGGCGACCGCCCCGAGCGGCCGCGCCGTGGCCGGTCGGGTTCGTCGGGCACGACCGCCGGTGGCACCGAGGCCGGCCGGGCTGCCGCGACCACCATCGCGCAGCAGGCCGAGACGCCGAGCGGCGAGCCGGTTGACGCCGGCGCCGTCGCCGCGGCCGCCACTCAGCCGGCAGAAACGCAGCAGGAGGGCTGACAGATGCTGATGCCGCGCAAGCCCCCGAAGGGCTTCCGCAAGCCGCACCACCCGGACCGCCACGGCGCGTCGAAGGGTGGTAACCGGGTGGTGTTCGGCGAGTTCGGGATCCAGGCTCTCGAGCCGGCGTACGTGACCAACCGCCAGATCGAGTCGGCGCGTATCGCGATGACCCGTCACATCAAGCGTGGCGGCAAGGTCTGGATCACGATCTTCCCGGACCAGGCCCTCACCAAGAAGCCGGCGGAAACCCGGATGGGTTCCGGTAAGGGTTCGCCCGAGTGGTGGGTCGCCAACGTCAAGCCGGGGCGGGTTCTCTTCGAGATGTCCTTCCCCAACGAGCAGATCGCGCGAGAGGCGATGCGTCGCGCGATCCACAAGCTCCCGATGAAGTGCCGCATTGTTACGCGCGAAGTGGGTGAATCCTGATGGCAGCGGGCGTCAAGGCCTCCGAGCTGCGTGAGCTCTCCGAGGAGGAGCTGGTCACGAAGCTGCGCGAGGCGAAGGCGGAGCTGTTCAACCTCCGCGTGCAGGCCGCAACCGGGCAGCTGGACAACAACCGGCGGCTGCAGGTCATCCGTCGGGAGATCGCCCGGATCTACACGATCATGCGTGAGCGTGAGCTGGGTCTCTCGGCCGCGCCGACTGAGGTGACTGCATCATGAGTGAGAACACCACCACCGCCGCCGCGCGGGCCCGCCGCAAGGTGCGTGAGGGCCTCGTGGTCAGCGACAAGATGGACAAGACCGTCGTGGTCGAGGTCGAGGACCGGGTCAAGCACGCGCTGTACGGCAAGATCATGCGCCGGACCAGCAAGCTGAAGGTCCACGACGAGCAGAACTCGGCCGGCATCGGCGACCGGGTCCTGATCATGGAGACCCGGCCGCTTTCCGCCACCAAGCGGTGGCGGCTCGTGGAGATCCTCGAGAAGGCCAAGTAGCGAAGGCTCGAGCTCGGCCGGGTTCGGTCGGGCGCAGGTTCCGCCAGGCTCCGGCCGCCCCCGGCGGCCGGAGAACCGGCAGACATAGGAGATAGACGTGATTCAGCAGGAGTCGCGACTGCGCGTCGCCGACAACACGGGTGCACGGGAGATCCTGTGCATCCGGGTTCTCGGTGGCTCCGGTCGGCGCTACGCGAGCATCGGCGACGTCATCGTGGCCACGGTCAAGGACGCGATCCCCGGTGCCGGTGTGAAGAAGGGCGACGTCGTCAAGGCCGTCGTCGTTCGCACCGCCAAGGAGAGGCGGCGGCCGGACGGCTCGTACATCCGCTTCGACGAGAACGCCGCCGTCATCATCAAGGACGGTGGGGACCCGCGCGGTACCCGCATCTTCGGCCCGGTGGGCCGCGAGCTGCGGGACAAGCGGTTCATGAAGATCATCTCTCTCGCGCCGGAGGTGTTGTGACCGTGAAGGTCAAGAAGGGCGACACGGTCGTCGTCATCGCCGGCAAGGACAAGGGTGCCAAGGGTAAGGTCATCGCGGCCTACCCGCGGCAGGACAAGGTCCTGGTCGAGGGCGTGAACCGGGTCAAGAAGCACACCCGCATCAGCACCACCCAGCGTGGCGCCAAGACCGGTGGCATCGTCACCCAGGAGGCCCCGATCCACGTCTCGAACGTGCAGGTCCTGGACTCCGACGGCAAGCCGACCCGCGTCGGTTACCGGATCGACGACAACGGCCAGAAGGTCCGCATCGCGCGTAGCACCGGTAAGGACCTCTGATGACCACGGCTACCGAAACCAAGACCCTGCCGCGCCTCAAGGAGCGGTACCGCAACGAGGTCGTGGCGAAGCTGCAGGAGCAGTACAGCTACGGCAACCCCATGCAGGTGCCCGGGCTCGTCAAGATCGTCGTCAACATGGGCGTCGGCGAGGCCGCTCGGGACGCCAAGCTGATCGACGGCGCCGTCCGCGACCTGGCCACGATCACCGGCCAGAAGCCGCTGGTGCGGCGGGCGACCAAGTCCATCGCGCAGTTCAAGCTCCGCGAGGGCATGCCGATCGGCGCGAAGGTCACCCTGCGCGGCGACCGGATGTGGGAGTTCCTGGACCGGCTGCTCTCCATCGCGCTGCCGCGTATCCGTGACTTCCGCGGCCTGGACGGGCGCAAGCTCGACGGCCACGGCAACTACACGTTCGGTCTGACCGAGCAGTCGGTGTTCCACGAGATCGACCAGGACAAGATCGATCGCCAGCGGGGCATGGACATCACGGTGGTCACGACCGCCACGACCGACGACGAGGGCCGGGCGCTGCTCAAGCTCCTGGGCTTCCCGTTCAAGGAGAACTGAGATGGCCAAGAAGGCGCTGATCATCAAGGCGGCCGCGAAGCCGAAGTTCTCGGTTCGCGCGTACACCCGCTGCCAGCGGTGCGGGCGTCCGAAGGCGGTCTACCGCAAGTTCGGTCTCTGCCGGGTGTGCATCCGGGAGATGGCCCACCGCGGTGAGCTGCCCGGCGTGTCCAAGGCTTCCTGGTAATAGCCCGGCGCGCTTCGCGCGTCAGCTGAACTGTCTCTTCGCCGTAGGCCCCGGGCCTGGCCCGGGGAACCCCGGCGAGAAAGGTTGACGAATTTCATGACGATGACCGACCCGATCGCAGACATGCTCACGCGTCTGCGTAACGCCAACCAGGCGTACCACGACCGGGTGACGATGCCCTACTCGAAGATCAAGGCGAACATCGCCGAGGTCCTCAAGGCCGAGGGTTACATCGCCACCTGGTCGGTCGAGGAGCCCGAGGAGGGCGCCGTCGGCAAGCGACTGGTCGTCGAGCTGAAGTACGGCCAGAACCGGGAGCGGAGCCTGGCCGGCATCAAGCGTGTGTCCAAGCCCGGTCTCCGGGTGTACGCCAAGTCGGACGGGCTCCCGCGGGTGCTCGGCGGGCTGGGCGTGGCGATCATTTCGACGTCCCAGGGGCTGCTCACCGACCGGCAGGCCCGCAAGCGGAGCGTTGGCGGGGAAGTCCTCGCCTTCGTCTGGTAACGGGAGACAGGTAGAAATGTCGCGTATTGGACGTAAGTCGATCCCGGTGCCAGCCGGCGTCGACATCACCATCGAGGGCCAGACCGTCAAGGTCAAGGGCCCCAAGGGCGAGCTGAGCCACGTACTGGCCGAGCCGATCACGGCGGAGCGGGGCGAGGACGGCGCGCTGCACGTCAACCGGCCCAACGACGAGCGCAAGGCCAAGGAGCTGCACGGCCTGAGCCGTACGCTGGTGGCCAACATGATCGTCGGCGTGACCGAGGGCTACCGCAAGAGCCTCGAGATCGCCGGTACCGGTTACCGCGTGACCGCCAAGGGCAAGGACCTCGAGTTCGCGCTCGGGTTCTCGCACCCGGTGCTGGTCCCGGCCCCGGAGGGCATCACCTTCACGGTGGAGCGGCCCACGCTGTTCCACGTGGCCGGCATCGACAAGCAGCAGGTCGGCGAGGTCGCCGCCAACATCCGGAAGATCCGCCCGCCGGAGCCCTACAAGGGCAAGGGCGTGAAGTACCAGGGCGAGGTCATCCGCCGCAAGGCTGGAAAGGCAGGTAAGAAGTGAGCGCCACGCTGCTCAAGCGCCGCCGCGGCGTCGCCGCCAAGCGGGCCGTCGGGCGTGCGCGCCGGCACTTCCGGGTCCGCAAGAACGTCAGCGGCACCACCGAGCGTCCCCGCCTGGTCGTCACCCGGTCCCTGCGGCACATCGTCGCCCAGATCGTGGACGACACCAAGGGTCACACCCTGGTGTCGGCCTCGACCATGGACGCCTCGCTGCGCGGCGCCGAGGGCGACAAGAGCGCCCTGGCCGGCAAGGTCGGCGCTCTGCTCGCCGAGCGGGCCAAGGCCGCCGGCGTCTCGAAGGTCGTCTTCGACCGCGGTGGCAACCGGTACGCGGGGCGAGTCGCCGCGCTTGCCGCTGCCGCCCGCGAAGCCGGGCTCGAGTTCTAGAAACCCCGTCACGAGAGAGAAGGAAGGCTGCTGATGCCAGGTCAACAGCGCCGTGGCGGCGGGTCCGGTGGCAACGAGGGTGGTCGCCGCGACAACCGCCGTGAGGGCGGCCGCGGAAACGCGCCCGTCGAGAAGACCCCGCACCTCGAGCGGGTCGTCGCGATCAACCGCGTCGCCAAGGTCGTGAAGGGTGGTCGTCGCTTCAGCTTCACCGCCCTCGTGATCGTGGGCGACGGCGACGGCACCGTCGGTGTGGGCTACGGAAAGGCCAAGGAGGTGCCCGCGGCGATCGCCAAGGGTGTCGAGGAGGCCAAGAAGCACTTCTTCAAGGTGCCGCGGATCGGCCAGTCGATCCCGCACCCGGTGCAGGGCGAGGACGCGGCCGGTGTGGTGCTGCTCAAGCCGGCCTCGGCCGGTACGGGTGTCATCGCCGGCGGTCCGGTGCGTGCCGTGCTGGAGTGCGCGGGCATCCACGACGTGCTCTCCAAGAGCCTCGGCTCGTCGAACCCGATCAACATCGTGCACGCCACGGTGGCGGCCCTGAAGGCGCTCGAGTCGCCGGAGCAGGTCGCGGCCCGTCGTGGTCTGCCGGTCGAGGACGTCGCGCCGGCCGCCATGCTGGCGTCGCGGGCGGGGGTGGCGTCCTGATGGCACGCCTGAAGGTCACCCAGGTCCGGTCCGAGATCGGGACCAAGCAGAACCAGCGTGACTCGCTGCGTTCGCTCGGTCTCAAGCGGATCAACGACGTGGTGGTCAAGGAGGATCGGCCGGAGATCCGGGGCATGATCTTCGCGGTCAACCACCTCGTGAAGGTCGAGGAGGTCGAGTAATGACGATCAAGGTGCACCACCTCCGTCCGGCACCCGGAGCCAAGACCGACAAGACCCGCGTGGGTCGCGGTGAGGGCTCCAAGGGCAAGACCGCCGGTCGCGGTACCAAGGGTTCCAAGGCCCGGAAGAACATCTCGGCGGCGTTCGAGGGTGGGCAGATGCCCATCCACATGCGCCTGCCGAAGCTGAAGGGCTTCAAGAACAAGTTCAAGGTGGTCTTCCAGGTGGTCAACCTGGACCGGCTCGCCGAGCTCTTCCCGAACGGCGGCCAGGTCGGCCCCGTCGAGCTGGCCGAGGCCGGCGCGGTCCGCAAGGGCCAGCCGGTCAAGGTGCTCGGCACCGGCGACCTCGGCGGTGTGGCTCTCCAGGTGTCGGCGCACGCGTTCAGCGCGTCGGCCAAGGAGAAGATCACCGCGGCCGGCGGCTCGGTCACCGAGCTGTAAGGCACGTTCGTGGCGCCCGCTCAGTTGTCCGCAACTGGGCGGGCGCCATGGTCTAACCGGCGAATGTGCGCCGGGTAACATCGTATTCGGTTTATGTAGCCGGGCACATCTGCCCGGACCGGGATCGGGCTGTTAGAGTCCCTTCCCAGCTATGGATATCGGGCGCTCCGCCCGGCACCCACCCCGCCCCGCCAGGGATCACCACCGGCGGCCCGCGTCGCGCAGGAGGAAGAAGTTGCTGTCCGCCTTTCTCAGTGCGTTCCGTACGCCTGACCTGCGCAAGAAGCTGCTGTTCACAGTAGGCATCATCGCGGTCTACCGGTTGGGCGCCACGCTGCCCAGCCCGGGTGTGTCGTACGGCAACGTGCAGAAGTGCCTCGACACCATTCAGGGCAGCACCGGCGTGCTGAACCTGCTGGATCTCTTCTCCGGTGGCGCGCTGCTGCAGCTGTCGGTCTTCGCGCTGGGCATCATGCCCTACATCACCGCGTCGATCATCCTGCAGCTGCTGACGGTGGTCATTCCGCGCCTGGAGCAGCTCCGCAAGGAGGGCCAGGCCGGCCAGGCGAAGATCACCCAGTACACCCGCTACCTGACGCTGGGCCTGGGCATCCTCCAGTCCTCGGCGTTCGTGGCGCTGGCGCGCTCGGGCCAGCTCTTCAACAACCAGTGCGACCAGTTCCCGATCGTCCCGCGGGGCACCGGCATCCCGGACTGGCTGACGCTGACCATCCTGGTCATGACGATGACCGCCGGCACCGGCATGGTGATGTGGCTCGGTGAGCTGATCACCGACCGGGGCGTCGGCAACGGCATGTCCGTGCTGATCTTCACCTCGATCGCGGCCCGGCTGCCCAGCGAGGGCTGGAAGATCAAGACCACCAAGGGCTGGGGGATGTTCTTCCTCGTCATCGCCCTGGTCCTGCTGGTCATCACCGCGGTCACCTTCATCGAGCAGGCCCAGCGCCGCATCCCGGTGCAGTACGCCAAGCGCATGATCGGCCGGCGGATGTACGGCGGCACCTCCACCTACATCCCGCTCAAGGTGAACCAGGCCGGCGTCATCCCGGTCATCTTCGGCTCGTCGCTGCTCTACCTGCCGCAGCTCGCGCTCCAGTTCTTCGACCAGAACAACCCGGGGAAGACCCAGGCCTGGATCCAGAACCACATCGTGAAGGCGAGCGCGCCGGAGCACATCGCGATCTACTTCCTGCTGATCATCTTCTTCACCTACTTCTACGTGTCGATCACGTTCAACCCGACCGAGGTTGCGGACAACATGAAGAAGTACGGCGGCTTCGTGCCGGGCATCCGCCCCGGCAAGCCGACCGCCGAGTACCTCGACTTCATCCTCAGCCGGATCACCCTGCCGGGCGCGCTCTACCTGGGCATCGTCGCGATCCTGCCGAACTTCTTCTTCATCTGGCTGGACAACCAGCAGTTCCAGAACTTCCCGTTCGGCGGCACCGCTGTGCTCATCATGGTCGGCGTCGGTCTGGAGACCGTGAAGCAGATCGAGAGCCAACTCATGCAGCGGAACTACGAAGGGTTCCTGCGGTAGATGCGACTCGTTCTGGTTGGCCCGCCGGGCGCGGGCAAGGGCACGCAGGCGGAGTTCATCGCCGCGCACCTCTCGGTGCCCAAGATCTCGACCGGTGACATCTTCCGGGCCAACGTCTCCCAGGGCACGCCCCTGGGAGTCGAGGCGAAGCGCTACATGGACGCCGGCAAGCTGGTCCCGGACGAGGTCACCATCAACATGGTGCGGGACCGGCTCGCCGAGCCGGACGCCAGCGAGGGCTTCCTCCTCGACGGCTTCCCGCGTACGACGCCGCAGGCCGCCGCGCTGGACAAGCTCCTCGCCGACCTCGGCACCGCGCTGGACCTGGTGCTGGAGCTGGTCGTCGACGACGACGAGGTGATCCGGCGGCTCTCCGGCCGACGTACCTGCCGGGGCTGCGGCAAGATCTGGCACGTCGAGTTCGACGCCACCACCCGCGAGGGCGTCTGCGACCGCTGCGGCGCCGAGCTGTTTCAGCGCGACGACGACAAGCCGGAGACCATCGCGGCCCGGCTTCGGGAGTACGCCGAGAAGACCGCGCCGCTGGTCGACTACTACGGCGCCCAGGGCAAGCTCGTCGGCATCGACGCGACCGGGCCGGTGGAGGACGTCACCGTCCGCGCCATCGACGCCCTCCGCTCGTACGGCGGCTGACGTCCCGCCGGAGCCCCGGCGGATAGAGTGCGACCAGCGGGGTACGTGCGACGTGCCCCGCTGTTCCGCGCAACGAAAGGTATCGCCCCCATGCGTCGTCCCCAGCTGGACATCCAGCTGAAGACCCCCGAGCAGATCGAGCTGATGCGGGCTGCCGGTCTGGTGGTCGCCCGCGCGCTGCGCCGGATGCGGGAGGCGGTGGCCCCCGGCGTGACCACCGCCGATCTCGACGCGATCGCCGAGGCGACCATCCGGGAGGCCGGCGCGGTCCCGTCGTTCAAGGGCTACCACGGCTTCCCGGCGTCGATCTGCTCGTCGGTCAACGAGCAGGTGGTGCACGCCATCCCGTCGTCGTCGCAGGTGCTCCGCGAGGGCGACCTGATCTCGATCGACTGCGGCGCGGTGCTCAACGGCTGGCACGGCGACGCGGCCGTCACGGTCGGCGTCGGCGAGGTCGACCCGGCCCTGCTGAAGATGGCCGCGGTCGCCGAGGACGCCATGTGGGCCGGCATCGCCGCCGCGGCGCGGGGCGCGGCCAGCGGCAAGGGCCGGCTCACCGACATCTCCCACGCGGTGGAGACCGCGGTCCGTCAGGGCGGCCGGTACGGCATCGTCGACGGCTACGGCGGGCACGGCATCGGCACCGAGATGCACCAGGACCCGCACGTGCTCAACCACGGGCGCCCGGGCAAGGGCCCGCGCCTCGTGCCCGGCCTGGCGCTGGCCATCGAGCCGATGATCACCATGGGCTCGCCGCGCACCGTCGAACTGTCCGACGGCTGGACCGTGGTGACCCGCGACCGGTCGATGGCGGTGCACGTCGAGCACTCGATGGCGCTGCTGGACGACGGTGTCTGGGTGCTGACCGCCGAGGACGGCGGCCGCGCCCGGCTCGGCGAGCTGGTCACCGCCCGCCAGTCGGCGGACTCTCCGGCCGTCTGACGCCGGAGCGCCCGCCCGCGCGGTTCCGGCCCGATCGTCCGGATCGCTCCTGCCCGCTGGCACACGGACGCCGGAAGGCGAGTGCGGCGGAGATCGCCGGTACCCCGCGGCTGGCGGGGTGGTGTCATGCTTGCCGTCATGGACGGGCGGAGCGGGATGCGGGCGGCCGACGCCGACCGGGAGGCCACGGCGGAGCGGCTCCGGGTGGCCCTGGAGGAGGGCCGGCTCGACCTGCACGAGTACGACGCGCGGCTGGTCCGCGCGTACGGTGCGAAGACGTACGCCGACCTGGACGAGGTGGTCGCCGACCTGCCCGGCCCGGCGCCGCTGCAGCGCGCCGCGGTGGCGCCCGCGACGCCGGCCCCGCCCCCGGCGGCCGAGGGCGGGCCGGAGGTCGAGAGCGGGGGCACCCGGCGTCGGCTGCTCGGGCTCTGGACGCCATGGCTGCGGGTCGCCGGGATCCTGTTCCCAATCTGGCTGCTCGTCTCGATCGGCTCCCGGGACGTGGCCCATTTCTGGCCGGCCTGGGTGCTCGGTCCGTGGGGCGCGCTGCTGCTGATGCAGTCGGTGGGGCTGGCCGGTGGCGGCCACCCCTGGCACCCGGGTCCCCGGCGTCGCCGCGACCGGCGTCGGGGGTGCTGACGGGCCGTCTGGTGGCGGCGGTCACAGCGGGAGCCGGATTTCGCCCTGCGGGGTGACCGGCCGGGTGGTCGGTTTGGCGACGGCGCGCAGGCGGGCGTACACTTTCAGATCGGCGCACAGCGTCCACTCCGGCATGCCCACCCTGCGCTTCGGTGGGAGTCGGAGCCGCGGCTGGCTCGGGCTCGGCGATTTCCGCCGGAGCCCGTGTAAGACGTTGTGGGCCGTCCGGAGTAACCGACGTCAGGACAGCGGAGGACATGCCGAAAAAAGACGGAGCCATTGAGATCGAGGGTCGGGTCATCGAGCCCCTGCCGAACGCCATGTTCCGGGTGGAGCTCGCGAACGGCCACAAGGTGCTGGCTCACATCAGCGGCAAGATGCGGCAGCACTACATCCGCATCCTGCCGGAGGACCGGGTCGTCGTCGAACTCTCGCCGTACGACCTGACCCGCGGGCGCATCGTCTACCGCTACAAGTAATCCTGACGACGGCCGGGAACGTCCCCGTGTCCGTCTTCGACGTCCGGGTCGCGCGTCGTCGCGTCTCCGGGCCAGATGGGAAGTAAGGCAACCGTGAAGGTCAAGCCGAGCGTCAAGAGGATCTGCAACAAGTGCCGGGTGATCCGCCGGCACGGCCGGGTCATGGTCATTTGTTCTGACCCGCGCCACAAGCAGCGCCAGGGCTGAGCCTGTCCCGCCGACCGTGACGAGCGGCGGCGGAACCGGCCCGGGTGGCAGATCGCGACACACACATCACAGCTCGTCCCAGCCGCGAGCGGTACGCAGCGCGTACCCCCTCGTGGTTGACCCCCGGTCGGAGGCCGGGGCCCGCTTGGGCAGCGACCGATCCCGGTCGCCGGCGCTGAACGCGCCGGAAGGACAGGGACGGTCGGTAGCGGGGTGGGACGGGTCCACACCTCCGCCACAACATCACGAGGAGTACGCCCGCACATGGCACGTCTAGTCGGCGTGGACCTCCCCCGCGACAAGCGGATGGAGATCGCGCTCACCTACATTTTCGGGGTCGGTCGCACCCGTGCCCTGGAGACGCTCGCCGCCACCGGCATCTCGCCGGAGAAGCGCGCTCGGGACCTCACGGACGAGGAGCTCGTGCAGCTCCGCGACCACATCGAGGCCAACTACCAGGTTGAAGGTGACCTTCGCCGCGAGGTCGCCGCAGACATCCGCCGCAAGGTTGAGATCGGCTGCTACGCGGGTATCCGGCACCGCCGGGGCCTGCCCGTCCGTGGCCAGCGGACCAAGACCAACGCGCGGACCCGGAAGGGCCCGAAGCGGACCGTCGCCGGCAAGAAGAAGCCCGGCAAGAAGTAACTAGGAGCGCACAGACTTATGCCACCGAAGGCTCGTGCCGGAGCCGCCGTCAAGAAGGTCCGGCGCAAGGAACGCAAGAACGTCGCCCACGGGCAGGCGCACATCAAGAGCACCTTCAACAACACCATCGTGTCCATCACGGACCCGACCGGTGCGGTCATCTCCTGGGCCTCCTCGGGCCAGGTGGGCTTCAAGGGCTCGCGCAAGTCGACCCCGTTCGCCGCGCAGCTGGCCGCCGAGGCCGCCGCGCGCCGGGCCATGGATCACGGCATGCGCAAGGTCGACGTGTTCGTCAAGGGCCCCGGCTCCGGCCGGGAGACCGCCATCCGTTCGCTGCAGGCCGCCGGGCTGGAGGTCGGGCAGATCTCCGACGTCACCCCGCAGCCGCACAACGGGTGCCGTCCGCCGAAGCGTCGTCGGGTCTGAGAGGTAGAGAGAGATGGCTCGTTACACCGGTGCTGACTGCCGCCGTTGCCGGCGGGAGAAGATGAAGCTGTTCCTCAAGGGCAGCAAGTGCGATGGTCCGAAGTGCCCGTTCGAGTCCCGGCCGTTCCCGCCCGGGCAGCACGGCCGCGGCCGCACCAAGGAGACGGAGTACCTGCTCCAGCTCCGTGAGAAGCAGAAGGCTCGCCGGGTCTACGGCGTGCTGGAGAAGCAGTTCCGCGGTTACTACGAGGAGGCCGTGGGCAAGCAGGCCAAGACCGGTGAGGTCCTCCTGCAGATCCTCGAGTCGCGGCTGGACAACGTGGTCTACCGGGCCGGCTACGCCGGTTCCCGGGACATGGCCCGCCAGCTGGTCAAGCACGGTCACTTCACGGTGAACGGCAAGAAGGTCGACATCCCGTCGTACCGGGTCAAGGAGCACGACATCATCGAGGTCCGGGAGAAGAGCAAGCAGCTCACCCCGTTCCTGGTGGCGCAGGCTCAGGCCGGTTCGCGGTCGGTTCCGGCCTGGCTCGAGGCGATCCCCAGCCAGATGAAGATCCTCGTGCACTCGCTCCCGGCCCGCCAGGTGATCGACACCCAGGTCCAGGAGCAGCTGATCGTCGAGCTCTACTCCAAGTAAGGGCTCGTTGCGGTGGCCCGCCCTCCGGGGCGGGCCACCGGAACAGTTTGTGTCGTGGGCGTCATATAGCGGGCGCCCCGGAAGAGAAGAGAAAAGATGCTCATCAGCCAGCGACCGTCTCTCTCCGAAGAGTCGATCAACGAGACCCGCTCCCGGTTCACCATCGAGCCGCTGGAGCCGGGCTTCGGCTACACCCTGGGCAACTCGCTGCGGCGCACGCTGCTGTCGTCCATCCCGGGTGCGGCGGTCACCTCGATCAAGATCGACGGTGTCCTGCACGAGTTCACCACGATCCCCGGCGTCAAGGAGGACGTGGTCGAGCTCGTCATGAACATCAAGGAGCTCTGCGTCAGCTCCGAGCACGACGAGCCGGTCAGCATGTACCTGCGCAAGCAGGGCCCCGGCGACGTGACCGCCGGTGACATCCAGCCCCCGGCCGGTGTCTCGGTGCACAACCCGGACCTGAAGCTCGCCACCCTGAACGGCAAGGGCCGGCTCGACATGGAGCTGACCGTCGAGCGGGGCCGCGGCTACGTCACCGCGGCGCAGAACAAGCAGGCGGGCGCCGAGATCGGCCGGATCCCGGTCGACTCGATCTACTCGCCGGTGCTCAAGGTGACCTACCGCGTCGAGGCGACCCGCGTCGAGCAGCGGACCGACTTCGATCGGCTGATCATCGACGTCGAGACCAAGCCGTCGATGGGCCCGCGTACCGCGCTGGCTTCGGCCGGCTCGACGCTGGTGGAGCTGTTCGGGCTGGCCCGGGAGCTGGACGAGACCGCCGAGGGCATCGACATCGGGCCGTCCCCGCAGGACGCCCAGCTCGCGGCCGACCTGGCTCTGCCGATCGAGGAGCTGGACCTGACCGTCCGCTCCTACAACTGCCTCAAGCGCGAGGGCATCAACTCCGTTGGTGAGCTGATCGGGCGTACCGAGGCCGACCTCCTCGACATCCGCAACTTCGGGCAGAAGTCGATCGACGAGGTCAAGATGAAGCTCGCCGGGATGGGCCTGGGGCTGAAGGACTCGGCTCCGAACTTCGACCCGGCGCACGTCGTGGACGCCTTCGGCGAGGCCGACTACGACACCGACGACTACCGCGAGACCGAGCAGCTCTAGTCCGCGCTGCCGCCATACCTGAGGAGCACCAAGCATGCCCACGCCCACCAAGGGCCCCCGCCTCGGCGGCAGCCCCGCGCACGAGCGGCTGATGCTGGCCAACCTGGCCACCGCGCTGTTCCAGCACGGCAAGATCCAGACCACCGAGACGAAGGCCCGGCGGCTGCGTCCGCTGGCCGAGCAGCTCATCACCAAGGCCAAGCGCGGCGACCTCGCCGCGCGGCGTCGGGTGCTGGGCGTCGTCAAGGACAAGGACGTGGTCTACGCCCTGTTCGACCAGATCGCGCCCCGGTACGCCAACCGCAACGGTGGCTACACCCGGATCGTGAAGACCGGCCCGCGCAAGGGTGACGCCGCTCCGATGGCGATCATCGAGCTGGTGGAGGAGCTTCAGGTCGCCGAGCCGAAGGCGAACAAGAAGACCGCCGCCCGCAAGGCCGCCCAGCAGGACAAGGTCGAGGCTCTGGCTCCGGAGGAGGAGACCCCGCGCTCCAGCGAGGTCGCCGACCAGGACGCCGACGCTCCGGTCTCGGCCTCCGGTGACACCGCCGCCGCCCGCGAGGACAGCGACGAGGCCACCGAGAACGACAAGGCCTGAGCACACAGGCTGCATCGTCGGGCCCGGTACCCCCGCGCGGGGTGCCGGGCCCGACGGCATGAGGAGGTACGACGTGGACGAGCGGACCCGGCTGCGGCTGGACGTCTCGTACGACGGCACCGATTTCTCCGGCTGGGCCGCCCAGCCCACCCGGCGCACGGTTGCCGGGGTGCTCATGCAGACGCTGGACCTGGTCCTCGGCGCGGGCACCGCGACCGGGCTGACCGTGGCCGGCCGCACCGACGCCGGCGTGCACGCCACCGGGCAGGTCTGCCACCTCGACCTGCCGACCGAGGTGTGGCGGCAGCACGACGGGAAGCTGCTGCGCCGGCTCGGCCGGCTGCTCCCGCCCGACGTGCGGGTCCGGGCCATGACCGAGGTGCCGGCCGACTTCGACGCCCGCTTCTCGGCGACCTTCCGCCGCTACGAGTACCGGGTGACCGACGCGCCGTGGGGCGCCGAGCCGCTGCGTCGTACCGACACCCTGGCCTGGCCGAAGCCGCTGGACCTGGCGGCGCTGAACGCCGCGGCGGCCGGGCTGGTGGGGGAGCACGACTTCGCCGCATACTGCCGGCGCAAGGAGAACGCCACCACGCTGCGCGAGGTGACCCGGCTGGACTGGCGGCGCGACCCGGACGGGATCCTGGTCGCCACGGTGCAGGCCGACGCGTTCTGCCAGAACATGGTGCGCAGCCTGGTCGGCGCCATGCTGGTCGCCGGGGACGGCCGCCGGCCGGTCGAGTGGCCGGCCGGCCTGCTGAGCCGCCGGGAACGCTCCAGCGAGGTGACCGTGGCGCCCGCGCACGGGCTGGCCCTGGTCGAGGTGGGCTACCCGGCCGACCCCGCCGAATACTCCCGTCGCGCCGACCTCACCCGCCGTCTCCGGGTGCCGGTCGCCGAGGGCTGAGCACAGTGGAACGGCCCGCCGCCCCCGGACGGGGGACGACGGGCCGTGGTGGTCGGGCTCAGTTGGCGGCGCCGTCCTGGCCGGCGGGGCCGTCGGTCGGGCCGTCGGTCGGCTGGCTGGCCACCCCGCCGTTGGCCCGGCGCTCCAGCACGTTCCGGTTCAGGTAGACCTCGATCATGTCGTACATGATCTCGCGTGCCTTGGCGTCGTCGGAGCCGATCCGTTCCCCGTCGGCCCGGGTGACCACGCAGTAGGCGAGGTAGTGGCCGCGGACCTGCCAGCCGACCCGGGCGGCGGCCTTCGCCACCACCTCGGTGTCCTCGCCCGCCGCCATGCCCTGGAACCGGCCCTGCCGTTCGTCCAGCATCGGCCGGATCCGGTCGCGCGCCCGCTGGGCGCTCGCCACGTCGGTCAGGTTGAACAGGCCGGCGGTGAGCAGGTGGTCGCCGTCGGGGGAGCGGAGGGTGGCCCGGACCACCTGGTTGCAGCCGAGGCGGACCAGCAGGTCGGCGATCTCGCCGGTGGCCGCGACCGCACAGCTGCCGCTGGAGTGCGTCTTGAGCACCCGGTAGGCCGGCTGCCCGTCGGTCACCACCAGTTGCTGGCCGGGGAAGACCTCCTTGGCGGTGAGCGCCGCCTGGTCGGTGTCCCGGGAGTCCAGGTCGGTCCCGTCGGCAGCGGCGGACTGCTCCACCACCGGCTGGCTGCTCTGCTGGCCGGCCTGCGGTGTGGCGGTCCGGTCCTCCAGCAGGGCGGCGACGGCGAGCCCGGTGAGGGCGAGCAGCATCAGCACGGCGGCGCCGCCGATCAGCACCTGCCAGGCCCGGCCGCCGCGCCGGCGTTCGGCCCGGCGGGGCCGGGACAGATCCAGCGGATCGGTGGTCCGGACGATGGGGTCGGGCGGGGGCGACGTCGCCGGCCGGGGCCCGGCGGCCGGGGTCGGCTGCGGCACCGGTGGCGCGGGCGGCGGCACGGCCGGCGTGGGCTGCGGCACGGGAGCGGGCTCGCGGGGCGGGGCCGGCCGGCTGGGTGCCGGTGCCGGGGGCGCCGGGGCCGGCGCCCGGGCGGCGTCGTGGGCCGGTCGGGTGGGCCGGACCGGCGGAGGCAGCGACGGGGTGGGGAAGCGGGACGGCGAGGGACCCGCCGGCGGGGCCGCCGCAGCGCCGGGCACGGACGGGTCCGACCCGGGCCTCGGGTACTCCAGGAAGGCGTCCTCATCGGACTCGTACCGATACACCATGTTGGCTAGAGTAGGGGCTATTGTCCCTTTCGGGGGTAATATCGGGAAAATCTGGCGGAGTGGCGTCGCGGCCTGCGCGCCGCACCGTCGCGGGCGCCGTTCCCGGGCGGTGCGACAATGCCCGTCGTGACCGGCGACCACTACTTCACCCCTGAGCCCACGACGGCCGCGCGGCCGCGCGAGGTCGAGTTCTCCGTCGCCGGGCGCGACTACACCCTCACCTCGGCCACCGGGGTCTTCTCCGCCGACCGGCTCGACCCCGGCACGGCGGTGCTACTGCGCAAGGCCGAGCTGCCGGCCGGCGACGTCAGCGGTGCCCTGCTCGACATCGGCTGCGGCTTCGGCCCGATCACCTGCGTACTGGCCACCACCGCGCCGGCCGCCCCCGTCTGGGCGGTCGACGTCAACCAGCGCGCCCGCGAACTCACCGCCGCCAACGCCGCCCGGGTCGGGGCCGCCGAGCGGGTCCGGGTCGTCGCGCCGGACGGCGTACCGGCCGACGTCTCCTTCGCCCAGATCTGGTCCAACCCGCCGATCCACATCGGCAAGGGGGAACTGCACGACCTGCTGCTGCGCTGGCTGCCCCGGCTCACCCCGGACGGGGTGGCCTGGCTGGTCGTCGCGCGGCACCTCGGCGGGGACTCGCTGCACCGCTGGCTGGTCGAGCAGGGCTGGCAGGTCGAGCGGCACGCCAGCCAGAAGGGCTACCGGGTGCTCCGGGTCACCCGGTAATCGGGTGTCGCCCGTGCCCGCCCCTCGGGCAGGATGCCCGCGTGGGATACGTGGACGTGGCAGGGGTCGGGCACATTCTCCCGGACGGCCGGGAGCTCTTCGCCGAGGTGTCGTTCCGGGTCGGTGAGGGCGCCAAGGTGGCGCTCGTCGGCCCCAACGGCGCCGGCAAGACCACGCTGCTGCGCATGGTCGCCGGCGACCTGCCGGTGAAGACCGGCGCCGTCGCCCGCGCCGGTGGGCTCGGCGTGATGCGCCAGTTCATCGGCATGATCGGGGACGAGTCGACCCTCGCCGACATGGCGCTGTCGCTCGCCCCGCCGGCGCTGCGCGACGCCGGCCACCGTCTCGCCGAGACCGAGGCGGCCATGCGGGCGGCCGAGGTCCGCGGCAAGTACAGCAGCGCCGCCGGCAAGGCCCAGCTCGCGTACGCCGACGCGCTGGCCGCCTGGGGCGAGGTCGGCGGGTACGACGCCGAGGTGCTCTTCGACACCGTCGCCACCATCGTCCTCGACCTGCCCTGGGACGCCGCCCGGGACCGCCCGGTGCGGACCCTCTCCGGCGGCCAGCAGAAGCGGTTCGCGCTGGAACTGCTGCTCCGCGGCCCGGACGAGGTGCTCCTCCTCGACGAGCCGGACAACTTCCTCGACGTGCCCGGCAAGCGCTGGCTGGAGGCCCGGCTGCGCGAATCCGGCAAGTCGGTGCTCTACGTCTCGCACGACCGGGAGCTGCTGGCCCAGACCGCCGACCGGGTGGTCGCCGTGGAGGGCGGCAGCGCCTGGGTGCACCCGGGCGGCTTCGCCAGCTGGCACGAGGCCCGGGTGGCCCGGCACGCCCGCCTCGACGAGCTGCGCCGCCGCTGGGACGAGGAACACCAGAAGCTGCGCGAGCTGATGCTCATGTACAAGCAGAAGGCCGCGTACAACGACGGGCTGGCCTCCCGCTACCAGGCCGCGCAGACCCGGCTGCGCAAGTTCGAGGAGGCCGGGCCGCCGCCCGTACCCCCGAAGGACCAGGACATCCGGATGCGGCTGACCGGCGGGCGGACCGGCAAGCGCGCGGTGATCGCCGAGGCCCTCGAACTGGACGGCTTGACCTATCCCTTCGACCTGGAACTCTGGTACGGCGACCGGGTCGCGGTGCTCGGCGCGAACGGGACCGGGAAGTCGCACTTCCTGCGCCTGCTCGCCCGCGGCGGCACCGACCCGGACCCGGCCAACACCCCGGTCGACGGCGCGGCGGCCCTCGCCCCCGTCGCGCACGACGGCCAGGTACGCCTCGGCGCCCGGGTCCGCCCCGGCCACTTCTCGCAGACCCACGACCGGCCGGAGCTGATGGCGAAGACGCTGGTCGACATCCTGTGGCGGGGCGACGACCACCGGGCCGGCATGGACCGGCACGCGGCCATGGCGGCGCTGTCCCGGTACGAGCTGGCCGCGCAGGGCGACCAGCGCTTCGGCACCCTCTCCGGCGGCCAGCAGG
Source organism: Micromonospora sp. Utrum1 (assembly GCF_057197805.1). Classification (NCBI taxonomy): domain Bacteria; kingdom Bacillati; phylum Actinomycetota; class Actinomycetes; order Micromonosporales; family Micromonosporaceae; genus Micromonospora; species Micromonospora sp. Utrum1. Next base: position 6,868,245 of record NZ_CM170071.1, on the reverse strand, counting down.
CGCGCTTCCTGGTGCTGCTGCTGGAGCTGTCCGGGGCGACCCTGCTGCTGCTCGACGAGCCCACCGACAACCTCGACCTGGCCTCCGCCGAGGCCCTCGAAGCGGGGCTGGCCGCGTTCGCCGGGACGGTGGTGGCGGTCACCCACGACCGGTGGTTCACCCGATCCTTCGACCGGTTCGTGCTGTTCCGCGGTGACGGCGAGGTGGTGGAGACCCCGGAGCCGGTCTGGGACGTGCGGTGATCGACGCCGCGCTGGTCGACCGACTCTGCGCGGTCGAGGGCGTGGTCGCGGTGGCGCTCGGCGGCAGCCGGGCCCGGGGCGAGCACCGGCCGGACTCCGACTGGGACCTGGGCCTCTACTACCGGGGTCCGCTGGACGTGGCCGCCCTGCGAACGCTGGCCGGCTCGGTCGCCGACGGCGAGGTGGCGCTCACCGCGCCGGGCGGCTGGGGACCCTGGGTGGACGGCGGCGGCTGGCTGCGCGTCGGCGGGGTGCCGGTGGACTGGATCTACCGCGACCTGGACCGGGTGCACGCGGTCTGGGCGGAGTGCCGGGCCGGCCGCTACACCGTCGGGACGCAGGCCGGGCACCCGCTCGGGTTCTACTCCCACGCGTACGCCGGTGAGGTGGCGCTGGGCCGGGTGCTCGGCGACCCGACCGGGGAGCTGACCGCGCTGCGGGCGCGGGCGCAGGCGTACCCGCCGGCGCTGGGGGAGGCCCTGGTGGCCGGCGGCTGGGAGGCGGGCTTCCTGCTCGACGGGGCGGCCAAGGGCGCGGCCGCCGGCGACGCCGGGTACGTGGCCGGCTGCCTGTTCCGTGTGGTCGGGGTGCTGGTCCAGGCACTGCACGGCCGGGCCGGGCGCTGGCTGGTCAACGAGAAGGGCATGATCGCCTCGGCCGGGCGCCTGCCGGGCGTGCCACCCGACTTCGCGCGGCGGGCGCAGGCGCTGCTCGGCGCGGTGGGGCGTACGCCGGAGGAGTTGGCGCGGACCCTGGCCGACGCCCGGCAGCTGGTGGCCGAGGCGCTCGGCTGAGTGGGCCGGCGGTCAGCGGCATAGGGTGGATCTCGTGACTGAGATGACCTACCGCCGGTTGGGCGACTCCGGGCTCGTGGTGTCCGTCGTCGGCATCGGCTGCAACAACTTCGGCCGCAAGCTCGACCTCGACGGCACCCGCGCGGTGGTGGACGCCGCGCTCGACGCCGGGATCAACTTCTTCGACACCGCCGACATCTACGGTGAGCCGCAGGGCGGCTCCGAGGAACTGCTCGGGCAGGCGCTCAAGGGCCACCGGGACGACGTGGTGGTCGCCACCAAGTTCGGCATGGACATGCACGGGCTGAACGGGCCGGACCACGGTGCCCGGGGGGCCCGCCGCTACATCGCCCGGGCGGTCGAGGCGTCGCTGCGCCGCCTCGGCACCGACCACATCGACCTGTACCAGATGCACGAGCCCGACCCGGGCACCCCGATCGATGAGACCCTCGCCGCGCTGGACGACCTGGTGACCGCCGGCAAGGTGCGCTACCTCGGCAACTCGAACTTCGCCGGCTGGCAGATCGCCGACGCCGACTGGACAGCCTCCTCGCAGGGCCGCACCCGCTTCATCTCCGCGCAGAACCACTACTCGCTGCTGCAGCGGAGCGTGGAGGCCGAGGTGATCCCCGCGTGCGAGCGGTTCGGCCTGGGCATGCTGCCGTTCTTCCCCCTGGCGAACGGCCTGCTCACCGGCAAGTACAAGCGCAACGAGGCCCCGCCCGCCGGCAGCCGGCTCTCCGGCGGCGGCCGGTACGCCGAGCGCCTGGCCGCCGCCGACTGGGACACCATCGAGGCCATCGAGGCGTACGCGGCCGAGCGCGGAATCAGCATGCTCCAGGTGGCCATCGGCGGGCTCGCCGCCCGGCCGGCGGTGACCTCGGTGATCGCCGGTGCCACCACCCCCGAGCAGGTACGCGCCAACGCCGAGGCGGGCACCTGGCAGCCCACCGACGAGGACCTGGACGCCCTCGACGCCCTCCTCTGACCCACCCGCGCCTCCGCTGCCCCGGCACCCTTCCCGGCTGCCGGGGCAGCCTGCTGTCCGGCCCCGCCCTCTCCCCACGCGGGCGAGGGCATCAGGACAGCATGACGTGACGGGGGGATCACCCGCTGTCCCGTCCTCCACCCCGGACGGTCCGTGGGAAATTCCCCACCCGCCCCTTGGCGGATCCGGACGCACGTCGTACGGTAGGCCCGCAAGTGACCCACGGGAGCCCGGTGCCACCGGGCTGAGAGGGGGGCTGGAAGCCCCCGACCGTCGAACCTGATCCGGGTAATGCCGGCGCAGGGAGGAGAGTTGCCGTGCCGTCCCTGGGACGACTGCATCTGATCACCGACACCCGGCCGGGGCGCGACCCGCTCGCCGTGCTGCGTGCCGCCCTGCCGGTGGCCCGCGCCGAGCTGGTCGTCCAGGTCCGGGTGGAGGACGAGGCCACCGACCGGGAGGCGTACGAGCTGGCCCGCCTGGTTGTCGGGCTGTGCCGGCCGTACGGGGCGACCTGCCTGGTCAACGACCGGCTGCACGTCGCGCTGGCGGTGGACGCCGCGGGCGGCCACGTCGGCGCGGAGGACCTGCCGGTGGCGGCCGCCCGCCGGGTGCTCGGCGCCGACGCCGTGCTCGGCGCGACCGCGCGGGAGCCGGGCGGTGCCGCCGCCGCGGTCGCCGCCGGGGCCAGCTACCTGGGCGTGGGCCCCTGCCACGCCACCACCACCAAGGCCGGCCTGCCCGACCCGATCGGCCCCGCCGGGGTACGCGCGGTCACCGGCGCGGTGGACGTGCCGGTGATCGCCATCGGCGGGGTGACCGCCGCGTCGGTGCCGGCGCTGCGGGCGGCCGGGGCGTACGGGGTGGCGGTGGTGGGGGCGATCTCGGCCAGTCCCGATCCGGCACGCACGACCGCCGCGCTGATCGAGGCCCTGACGTGCTGACCCGACCGGACGTCGCCATCGTGGGGGCGGGACCGGTCGGGCTGGCGATCGCGTGGCGGTGCGCGTCGCGTGGGCTGCGCGTGGTGGTGCACGACCCCGCCCCGGGGACCGGGGCCTCGCACGTCGCCGCCGGGATGCTCTCCCCGGTCGCCGAGGCGTACTTCGGCGAGCACGAGCTGACCGGGCTGCTCGCCGACTCCGCCGCCCGCTGGCCCCGCTTCGCCGTCGACCTGGCCGAGGCGGCCGGAGCGGAGGTCGGGTATCGCGCCGACGGGACCCTGGTGGTCGGGCTCACCGCCGACGACCTGGCCGAGGCGCGGCGGCTCTGGTCGTACCAGCAGGGGTTGGGGCTGCCGATCACGCCGCTGCGCCCCTCCGAGCTGCGTGACCGCGAGCCGGCGCTCGCCCCGCGGGTGCGCGGCGGCGCGGTCGCCCCCGGCGACCACCAGGTCGACCCGCGCCGGCTGGTCGTCGCGCTGCGGGCGGCGGCCGAGCGGGCCGGCGCGGTGCTGCGCCCGGCCCGGGTCGGCGCGCTGTCCGAGGTGGACGCCGGGGTCACCGTGGTCGCGGCCGGCTGCGGCGCCGCCGCGCTGACCGGGCTGCCGGTCCGGCCGGTCAAGGGCCAGGTGCTCCGGCTCCGCGCGCCCGGTCGCGGCGCGCCGGACTTCCGGCACGTGATCCGGGGGTACGCCGACGGCGAGTCGATCTATCTGGTGCCCCGGGACAGCGGGGAGGTGGTGGTCGGGGCGACCGTCGAGGAGCGCGCCGACACCGAGGCCACCGCCGGCGGGGTGCTCCGGCTGCTCCGCGCCGCCGTCGACCTGGTCCCGGAGCTGGCCGAGTACGACCTGGTCGAGGCGACCGCCGGGCTGCGCCCCGGCACGCCGGACAACGCGCCGATCATCGGGCCGCTGCCCGGCCGGCCCGGCGTGCTCGTGGCCACCGGGCACCACCGGCACGGCATCGTGCTCACCCCGGTCACCGCCGACCTGGTCACCGAGCTGATCGTCACCGGCGAGCCGGACCCGCTGCTCGCCCCCTTCACCCCGGACCGGTTCGGGAAGGAGCCCAGGTGGAACTGATCGTCAACGGAGCGGGCCGGGACCTGCCCGGCGGTGCGACCGTCGCCGACGTGGTCCGCGCGGTCACCGCGCAGGAGCGCGGCCTGGCGGTCGCGGTGAACGGCGAGGTGGTGCCGCGCGGCGGCTGGTCGTCGACCGTGCTGCGCAACGGCGACCGGGTCGAGGTGCTCAGCGCCGCCCAGGGCGGGTGAGCCGGATGTCCTTCGAGATCGGTGGGGTCGGCTTCGGCTCCCGGCTCATCCTCGGCACCGGTGGCGCGGCCAACCTGCACGTGCTGGAGCAGGCGATCCGCGCCTCCGGCACCGAGCTGGTCACCCTGGCGCTACGCCGGGTGGACACCGCCCCGGGCGCCGCCGGCGGCCTGCTCGACCTGCTGGACCGGTGCGGCGTACGGCTGCTGCCGAACACGGCCGGCTGCTACACCGCGTCCGAGGCCGTGAAGGTGGCGCAGCTGGCCCGGGAGGCGTTCGACACCGACTGGGTGAAGCTGGAGGTGATCGGCGACGAGCGCACGCTGCTGCCCGACGGGGTGGAGCTGCTGCGCGCCGCCGAGGAGCTGGTGGCCGACGGGTTCACCGTGCTGCCGTACACCTCGGACGATCCCATCCTGGCCCGGCGGCTGGCCGACGTGGGCTGCGCGGCGGTGATGCCGGCCGGCGCGCCGATCGGCTCGGGGCTGGGCGTGAGCAACCCGCACCACATCCGGCTGATCCGGCAGAGCGTGGACGTGCCGGTGATCCTCGACGCCGGGATCGGCACCGCCTCCGACGCCGCGCTGGCCATGGAGCTGGGCTGCGACGCCGTGCTGCTGGCCAGCGCGGTCACCCGGGCCGCCGATCCGGTGGCGATGGCCACCGCCATGCGGCACGCCGTCGAGGCGGGCCGGCTGGCCTACGGGGCGGGCCGGATCGCCCGCCGCTTCCACGCCCTCGCCTCCACTCCCGACGAGGGAAGGCCGGACCTGTGACCCCGCCGCTCGGCATCGGGAGCGCGGTCCGCTCCGCGGATCCTGGCGGGAGAGGGCCCCACTCGGGCACTGCCGTGCCGTCGGGCGTGGTGCTGCTCACCGACCGGTGGCAGGCGCGGCGCCCCCTGACCGAGGTCGTCGAGGCGGCCGTGGCCGGGGGAGTGCGCTGGGTGGTGCTGCGGGAGAAGGACCTGTCCCGGGCCGAGCGCGCCGCCCTGGCCGCCGAGCTGCGCGCGATCCTCGCCGACGCCGGCGGCAGGCTGATCGTCGCCGGGCCCGACCCGCTCGACGGCGACGCCGTCCACCTGCCGGCCGCCGGCCCGTACCCGCCGCCGGTTGTCGGGCTGGTCGGCCGCTCCTGCCATGACGCCACGGAGCTGGTCCGACTCACCACCGAGGACTACGTGACGCTCTCGCCGGTCTTCCCGACGAGGAGCAAGCCCGGCTACGGGCCACCCCTGCACCCCGACGGGCTGCGCGAGCTGGTCGCGGCCAGCCCGGTGCCGGTGCTCGCACTCGGCGGCATCGGGACCCCGGAACAGACCCGGGCGTGCGTAGCGGCAGGAGCGGCCGGCGTGGCGGTGCTCGGCGCGATCATGCGCGCCGAGGACCCCACCGAGCTCGCCGCCACGCTCACAGCGGCCCACGAAGCGGCTGGTCGGGCCGGGCACGGTCGGCCGCAGCCCCCAACCGCAACCACCGAGGAAAACCAGTGACGCCGAAGACCATCCTCACCATCGCCGGATCCGACTCCAGCGGCGGCGCCGGCATCCAGGCCGACCTCAAGGTCTTCGCCGCCCTCGGCGCGTACGGGACCAGCGTGATCACCGCGGTCACCGCGCAGAACACCCGCGGCGTGGACGCCGTCCTGCCACTGCCCCCGCAGACCGTGCGCGACCAGCTCGACAGCGTGCTCGGCGACTTCGACGTGCGCGCCGTGAAGACCGGCATGCTCGGCACCCCGCCGGCCGCCGACGCGGTGGCCGAGGCAGCGGCGGCGGGCCGGCTGCCCCGCCTGGTCGTCGACCCGGTGCTGGTCGCCACCAGCGGGCACCGGCTCGGCGTGGTCACGGCGGTCGAGCGGCTGCTCCCGTACGCCGAGGTGGCGACGCCGAACTGCGCGGAGGCCGCGGCCCTCACCGGACGCCCGGTGACCACGGTCGAGGAGATGGTCGCGGCGGCCGAGGCGCTGGCGGCCGGCGGCCCGGCGCACGTGGTGGTGACCGGCGGCGACGTGGACGCGGACGGCGAGTCGGTGGACGTGCTGGCCGGTCGTGGGTCGACCACGCTGCTGCGCGCGCCCCGGGTGCCGACCCGGCACAACCACGGCACCGGCTGCTCGTTCTCGGCGGCGATCGCCGTCCGGCTGGCGGCGGGCGACCCGGTGCCGGTCGCGGTGGCCGCCGCCAAGGAGTACGTGACCCGCGCGCTGACCGGCGCGCGGGACTGGGAGCTGGGCGCGGGACGCGGCCCGCTGGACCACTTCGGCTGGTCCGCTTGAGCGACAGGGAGGCTGTCATGCACGCACGTCGCAAGGTCTACGTCGAGGGGTCACGGCCGGACATCCGGGTGCCGTTCGCCGAGGTGGAGCTGACCGGGGACAATCCACCGGTCCGGCTCTACGACACCTCCGGCCCCGGCTCGGAACCGGAGGTGGGACTGCCGCCGCTGCGCGGGCCGTGGATCGCCGCCCGCGGGGACGTCGCCCCCGTGCGCGGCGCCGGCACCCCGCTGGCCGGCGTCGCGGCGAAGCGGCCGACCCAGCTCGGGTACGCCCGGGCCGGGATCGTCACGCCGGAGATGGAGTTCGTGGCGATCCGGGAGGGGGTCGCGCCGGAGTTCGTCCGGGACGAGATCGCGGCCGGGCGGGCGGTGCTGCCGCTCAACGTCAACCACCCGGAGTGCGAACCGGCGATCATCGGCAAGGCGTTCCTGGTCAAGGTCAACGCCAACATCGGCACCTCGGCGGTGACCTCCTCGGTCGCCGAGGAGGTGGAGAAGCTGACCTGGGCCACCCGGTGGGGTGCGGACACCGTGATGGACCTGTCCACCGGTAAGCGGATCCACGAGACGCGCGAGGCGATCGTGCGGAACTCGCCGGTGCCGATCGGCACCGTGCCGATCTACCAGGCGCTGGAGAAGGTCGGCGGCGACCCGGTGAAGCTGAGCTGGGAGGTGTTCCGCGAGACCGTGGTCGAGCAGGCCGAGCAGGGCGTCGACTACATGACCGTGCACGCCGGGGTGCTGCTGCCGTACGTGCCGCTGGCGGTGGACCGGGTGACCGGGATCGTCTCCCGGGGCGGCTCGATCATGGCGGCGTGGTGCCTGGCGCACCACGAGGAGAACTTCCTCTACACCCACTTCGAGGAGCTGTGCGCGCTGCTCGCCCGCTACGACGTGACCTTCTCGCTCGGTGACGGGCTGCGGCCGGGCTCGATCGCGGACGCCAACGACGAGGCGCAGTTCGCCGAGCTGCGCACCCTGGGTGAGCTGACGAAGGTCGCCTGGGCGCACGACGTCCAGGTGATGATCGAGGGCCCGGGGCACGTGCCGATGCACAAGATCAAGGAGAACGTGGACCTCCAGCAGGAGTGGTGCCACGAGGCCCCGTTCTACACGCTCGGCCCGCTGACCACCGACATCGCGCCCGCGTACGACCACATCACCTCGGCGATCGGCGCCGCGATGATCGGCATGTTCGGCACCGCGATGCTCTGTTACGTCACCCCGAAGGAGCACCTCGGACTGCCGGACCGGGACGACGTGAAGGCGGGCGTGATCGCCTACAAGATCGCGGCGCACGCGGCCGACCTGGCGAAGGGGCACCCGGGGGCGCAGGCCTGGGACGACGCGCTCTCGAAGGCCCGGTTCGAGTTCCGCTGGGAGGACCAGTTCAACCTGGCGCTGGACCCGGAGACCGCCCGGTCGTACCACGACGCGACGCTCCCGGCCGAGCCGGCAAAGACCGCCCACTTCTGCTCGATGTGCGGGCCGAAGTTCTGCTCCATGAAGATCACGCAGGAGTTGAAGGACTACGCGGCGCGCGGCATGAAGGACAAGTCCGAGGAGTTCGTGGCCGGCGGCTCCCGGGTCTACCTGCCGCTGGCCTGAGCGCCGCCGGGGGCCGGGCCGCTGGTCGACCCGGCCCCCGCGGGCTCAGTCGCGGTGGTGCCGGCCGGTACGCAGCGACCGGGCGTCGTCCGCGTTGTCGTCCGAGGCGAGGCCGGCGACCCAGTCGACGAACTCCTCGTCCTGCGCCGCGAGCGGCTCGGACTCGCGGTCGGCCTCGCCGGGCTCGCCACCCTTGCCCCGGTTACGCCGGAACAGGCCGCGCCGGGCCTTGCCCTTCCCGCCGGCCGCATCGGGGGCCTCGTCGGCCTCGGACACGTCGGCGTGCCGGCCGCCAGGTGCCTTCTCCGGGGCCGGACCGTCCCAGGCCGGGAGGACCGGGCCGGTGGTTTCGGGGGCCTGGCCGGCCGGGCCGGTGGTTTCCGGGGCCTGACCGGCCGATCCGGTGGCTTCCGCGGCGCGGCCGGTGAGGCCGGTGGCCTCCGGAGCCGGACCGGTGGTTTCCGGAGCCCGGCCGGCGGGCGACGGGGCGGTCGGCCCGGCGGGGCGGGCGTTGGCGAGGGCGTCCCAGCCGGTGCTCCGGCCCAGGTCGGGCAGGGCCCGGTGCCGGGGGCGCGGCGCCGGCTCGGGCCGGGTGGCCTCGGGAGTCCGGGTGCCGGCGCGGTCGCCGTCCGGGCCGGCGGTCGGGCCGCCCGGTTCGGCCGGCTCGGTGCCGCCGCGCGGGGTGACCGGCCAGTTCGGGGCGGGGGCGATCGGCCAGGCCGGCCGGACGTTGCCCGGGGTCACGTCCTCGAAGATGGGGATTCGCGGCCGGGGCGACGCCGGGGGCTCGGGCAGGTCGGCCGGCGCCGGCTCGGGGGCGAAGAAGAAGTTGCGCCGCTCGCCGGCGGCCGGCGTGCTGCCGCCGCTCGGGTCGCCCGCCGGGTCCGCGACCGGCGCCGGAGCGGCCGGGTCCGACGCCTCCGATACCGCTGCTGCCGGCGCGTCGCCCGGAATGTGCTCAGTGGCGGCGGCCGCTGCGGCTGCGGTCACCTGGCCGGCGGGCGGCTTGCTTCCGGCTGCCTCGACGGTGCGCTCGGGCTTGCTTCCGGCTCGCTCGACGGTGCGGTCGGGCTTGCTTCCGGTCTGCTCGACGGTGTGGTCCGGCGTCTGGCCGGCCGGCTCGGCGGTGTGGTCCGGCGTGGTCGCGGCCGCCTCGGCGTCGTCCGATGTGGTGGTGGTCGGCTCGGCGGCGGCCCGGTCCGTGGCGGTCCGGGTGGTGCGCGGCTTGCGGGCGGGCTTGGCGCGGCCGGCCGGAGGCGGGGCGGACTCGACGGCCACTGCCTCCGCCGCACTCGCCGGGGATGTGCTGTCCGCCGGTTGTGCTGTGGAGGGCGTGTCGTCCACCGCCCGGGCGGTGGGGAGGGCACCGGTGCGCCGCCGGGCCTTCGAGGGTGCGTCGTCCGCCGAACTGGTCGTCCGGAGCGCATCGTCGAGCGCCTCGGCCTTCGCGGGCACGCCGTCCGCCGAGCGCGTCGTCGGGGACGCCGCATCCGCCGGCTGGGCCGCCGGTGCGGTGGTCCGGCTCCGCCGGGATCGCGTCGTCCGCGTCGGGGCCGCCTCCGTGGCCGGCCCGGCGGGGGTTGTCTCCGACACCTCGAGTTCCGCCGCCGCCGTCCGATCCCGCGTCGGTTCCGGGCCTGCCGTCCGGTCCCGTGTCGGGGCGGGGGCGACGGGCGGGGCTTCGGTCCGGTCGGTCGTCGGGGTGCGCCCGGCGTGCGATGCGGCCGGGTGCGCGGGCTCCGTCGTCGTGGTGGGACGCGGGACCGGGTCCGGCTCGGCCGGCGGGGTCGGGCGGCCGGCGGCGAGCACGTCGATGGCCGAGGTCCGCCGTCCCGGCGGGAGCGACCCGGGCATCGGCAGGTTCCGGGTCGGCTCCTCGTCGTCCCGCCCGGTGGCCGGCTCGTCCGGCACGGAGTCGCCGAACGCCCATGCGGGCTCCGTGTCCGGTTCCCGCCGATCGGTGTCCTCGGCCGCCCGAGCCCGGTCGGTCGCGATGGGGGAAGATCCCCCGGCCACCGGCTGCGGCGCGTCGAGCCGGTGCCGAGTCGAGCCCGGCCCGGTCGCCGCGGGCTCACCGGCGGGACCCGAGCCGTGCCCCGGGGTCGGCTCGTCCCGGTCCACCGGCGGCTCGACGGCGGGGCGACCGAGGGGCTGGCGGGTGAGTCCGGCCGGCACCGGGGTGAGCCCGCCGGCCTCCGGCCAGTCCCAGTGCGCGGGGCTGGGTGCCCCGGCGGGGCGTACGGTCAGCGGGGCGGCGGGAGCCGGGTCGGCCGGGCCGGGAGTGGCCGGCGACGCCGGCAGCGCCTGGAGGATGTCGGTCGGCTCGATGGCGTCCGGCCCGTCGGCCGTGGTCACGGGTCGGGGCAGGACCGTGGTGGCGGTCGACCCGAGCGCTCCGGCGGCGACCGCGATCAGCGCACCGTAGTAGGGCGCGAGCTGGTAGCGGTCGGCCGCGCTGCCGGGGCCGGCGGTCAGGTAGGCGAAGGCCAGCAGGACCGGGCCGGCCGCCCCGGCCGCGCCGCCGACCAGCGGCAGGTAGCCGGCCCGGCGGGCCAGCGCGCCGACCGCCGCGCCGGCGAGCAGGGCCAGCGTGGGCAGCAGCAGCATGGCCAGGCGCTCGGCCGCGGCCGGGTCCAGCCAGGACGGTTCGAGGACGCCGAGGCGTACGGTGGTCAGCGTGCCGGTGGACGCCACCGACGGTGCGGCGGAGACCAGGGCGAGCAACCAGACGGCCGCGGCGGTGAGCGCGATGCTCCAGCCGAACGGCGGCTTGAGCAGCACGGCGATCGCCGCGCCCGCCCCGACCACCGCGCCGAGGATCGCGCAGATGCCGACCGCCCACACCGGGTCGACGGTGCCGCCCAGCTCGGCGGCGCGGGCCGGCTGCATGCAGAGCGGGGCGACCACGATCGCGCCCAGCGCGCTGACGCCGGCGATGGAGAGCAGCTCGGTGGTGCCGGCCGGGGAAGTGTCCCGGCGGGCGAGGCGTTCGGTGAGGACGGCCCCGGCGACCGTGGCGACCGCGGCGAACCAGCCGACCCAGGCGAGCTGGGCGGGCCACCGGTTGACCGAGCCGTCGACGAACGCGCCGTCGAGGCGTACGACGCCGAAGCCGTACGCAATGCCCAGCTGGCCGGCCCCGGCCAGCACGCTCACCCCGAGTGCAGTGAGCAGCAGCCTGCCCCACGTCCGAAAGGCCATGTCGGGCACGTTACGGCCCGGTGCGGCCGGCCGCTACTTACTCGCCGAGGTTGGTGTCGGCGTGGCTACTTCAACTCGACGAGACGGGCCAGGTACGTGGTGTCGCCGACGTTGGTCAGCATGTGCACGGCGCCCGGGTCGCGGTAGACCACCCCGCCGGTCGGCTCGTCGGCGTCGATCGTGGTGCCGTCGATCGTCTGCACCACGTTCTTCGCGCCCTGGATCGCGACCACCAGGTACGGGTGGTCGTGCCGGTGCAGCGGCTGCCGCTCGCCCGGCTCCAGCCGGATGTGCCAGACGCGCACCTTGTCGTTCTCGAAGACGATCTCCTGGCCCACCGGGCCGAGTTCGAGGTCGGCGGAGAGGTCGGTCATCGTGGTCCGTCCAGTTGGGGGAGCACCTCGGCGGCGATGAGCTCCAAGTGGTCGAGGTCGGCGAAGTCGATAAGACGCAGGTGCACCCGGCCGGCCCCGATCGCGGCGAACTCGCCGAGCCGGTCGACGAGCTGGGCGGGGGAGCCGACCACCGGGTCCTCCGGCGGGAGCGCGCTCTTGACGTGCAGCGGCGCGGCGCGGCGCTGCGCCTCCGCGTCGGTACGCCCGATCGCCACCACGATCCCGGCGGAGAGCACCAGCGGCGCCCGCCCCGAACCGGTGCGCCCGGTCCGGTCGCACGCCTCGCGGACCCGCTCGTACGCGCCGGCCGTCTCGGCGACGGTCTTGAACGGCATGTTGAACTCGTCGGCGTACCGGGCGGCCAGCTCGGGGGTGCGCTTCGGGCCCCGGCCGCCGACGATCACCGGCGGGCCGGGCTGCTGCACCGGCTTGGGTAGCGCGGGCGCGTCGACCAGCCGGTAGTGGTCCCCGGTGAAGCTGTAGGTCTCGCCGGGCGGGGTGCGCCACAGCCCGGTGACGATCTCCAACTGCTCGGCCAGCCGGTCGAACCGCTCGGTGACCGGCGGGAACGGGATGCCGTAGGCGGTGTGCTCGCGCTCGTACCAGCCGGCGCCGATGCCCAGCTCGACACGGCCGCCGCTCATCTGGTCGACCTGGGCGACCATCACGGCCAGCGGTCCGGGCAGCCGGAAGGTGGCCGAGGTGACCAGGGTGCCGAGCCGGATCCGGGAGGTCTCGCGGGCCAGCGCGGCGAGCGTCAGCCAGGCGTCGGTGGGGCCGGGCAGCCCGGGGTCGTCCCCCATCGAGCGGTAGTGGTCGGCCCGGAAGAAGCCTTCGAAGCCGGTCTCCTCGACGAGCCGGGCGAACCGGAGCTGCTCGTCGTAGCTGGCCCCCCGGTGCGGCTCGGTGAAGACCGACACCCGCATGGTCACCGTCCTCCCGCCGTGGCGCCGGCCGGCGTCTCCGGCGTCGCGGCGGCGTCCCGCTCCATCAGTAGTTCGTGCAGCTCGGCGCTGATCCGGGCCACCTCGGCCAGGTGGGCGTGGCGGCCCAGCGTGCGGGGCCGCGGCACGGCGACCTCGACCACCTCACGGATCCGGCCGGGGCGCGGGCTGAGCACGACCACCCGGTCGGCGAGCAGCACCGCCTCGTCGATCGAGTGGGTGACGAAGACGATGGTCGCCTTCGTCTCCATGTGCACCCGCTGGAGTTCGCCGGAGAGTTCCTCCCGGGTGAGCGCGTCGAGTGCGGAGAAGGGTTCGTCCATGAGCATCACCCGGGGCTCGCCGATCAGCGACCGGCAGAGCGCGACCCGCTGCTGCATGCCGCCGGAGAGCTCGTGGGGGAGGCGCTTCTCGAAGCCGGCCAGCCCGGCCATCTCCAGCAGGCCGCGAGCCCGGTCCCGGTGCTTCGCCCGGCTCCAGCCGAAGATCTCCACGGGCAGCAGGACGTTGTCCAGCACCGTGCGCCAGGGCAGCAGCGCCGGCCGCTGGAACAGCATGGCGATGTCCCGGCGGGGCTTCGTGATCGGCGTGCCGGCCACGGTGATCTCGCCCTCGGTCACCGGGAGCAGGCCGGCGATCATGCGGAGCAGCGTGGACTTGCCGCACCCGGAGCGGCCGAGGACGGCGACGAACTCGCCCTCCGCGACGTCGAGGTCGATGCCGCGCAGCGCCTCGACCCGGCCGGAGCGGCCGTCGAAGGTGCGGGACACCCCGGAAAGGCGGATCATCTCCCGCTGCCTCCCTTCCAACGTCGCGAACGCGAGCCGGGCCAGCGTAGCGGGAAGTGGTCCCTATAACACCGTCCGGGGTGGACGGCAGTCTCCTTTCCGTCAGGCAACTTCGTTTCCGTTCCGCAACGCGCACGTCTGCCGGGCGTCATCGGCGTTCTCGTACGCTGTTGCGCGCGAAGAGTCCCCTCACGACGGTCCCGTCGGCCGCCCCTCCCGCCGACACCGTCGGACCCACGACCCGACCGGGCGAACATCCCCTGGTCGGAAAGGACATGGTGCACTGATGAGAAGGCTGACCCGTACGGTCGCCGCCGCGGCACTGGCCACCGCCCTCGCCCTCGTCGGCGGCTGCAGCAGCGACTCGGACAAGTCGGAGGACGCCAAGAGCGGCAACGGTGCGGCGCTGGAGAAGGTGACATACCTCACCTCCTTCGGCAACTTCGGCCGTGACTCCTACGCCTGGGTGGCGAAGGAGAAGGGCTTCTTCAAGGAGGCCGGCTTCGACGTCGACATCAAGCCCGGGCAGGGCACCGGCTCGGTCATCCAGACCATCACCGGCGGCCAGGCCGACTTCGGCCCGATCGACCTCACCGGCGGCATCCTCCAGCTCGGCAACGGCCAGGCCAAGGACTTCATCGCGGTGGCGGCGATCCAGCAGCGCACCATGGCCGCCATCGTCTCGGTCGAGGGCAAGAACATCGCCACCCCGAAGGACCTCGAGGGCAAGAAGCTCGCCGACACCCCCACCTCCGTCGTGCGCAACCTCTTCCCGACGTACGCCCGGCTGGCCGGCATCGACGGCAGCAAGGTGACCTGGGTCAACGGCGAGGCGCAGGGCCTGATCGGCATGCTCGGCTCCGGCGCGGTCGACGGCATCGGCCAGTTCGTGGTGGGCCAGCCCACCGTCGAGGCGGTGGCCAAGAAGAAGCCGGTCGTGCTGCCCTACAGCAACGTCATGCAGGACCTCTACGGCAACGTGCTGATCACCTCCAGCAAGATCGCCAAGGAGAAGCCGGAGATGGTCAAGCGCTTCACCGCGGCGCTGCTCAAGGGCCTGGAGTACTCGCTGGCCCACCCGGACGAGGCGGGCGAGCTCCTGAAGAAGAACGTGCCGGCCGCCAACCCGGCCGCGTCCGCCGCGGAGCTCCAGCTGATGGCCGCGTACGTCCGCTCCAGCAACTCGGGCACCGCGATCGGCACCCTGGACAGCGGCCGCGTCGCCAAGAGCATCGCGCTGCTCCAGGGTGCGGGGGCGCTCAAGCAGAACCTCACCCCCGACCAGATCATCGACTTCAACCTCGCGCCGAAGGCCTGACCGGTCGGCTCGGGCCACGGGGGTGCGACCCGCCGGGACACCCGGTGGGGCGCACCCCCTTCGCGTGCCGGTCGTCGGGCCGGCCGAGAGAGGAGGACACGTTGACGCAGTTGACCGGGACCCGGGCCGGGGCGCCGGAGGAGTCGGTGGAGCCCGCGCCCGCCCCGCGGCGGCTGGCCGTACGCCCGGGGGCGGTGGGGCTGCCGGTGCTCGGGCTGGTCATCGCGGTGGCCGCCTGGTGGCTGGTCACCTCGGGGCTGCACCTGGTCCACCCGGCCGCGCTGCCGCCGCCGCAGGCGGTGTGGCGCTCGCTGGTCGGCACGACCGACGTGCTGCTGCCGGCGCTGGGCATCACCACCTGGATGACCCTGCTCGGCTTCCTGCTCTCGTCGCTCGCCGGGGTGTTGATCGGGATGGCGCTGGCCGCCTCCAGCCGGGTGGAGCGGATGTTCGCCCCGCTGCTGGTGGCGGTCAACGCGGTGCCGAAGATCGCCTTCGGTCCGCTGCTCGTGGTCGCGGTCGGCTGGGGGCAGAAGCCCATCCTGACCATGGTGTTCCTGCTCTGCTTCTTCCCGATCGTGCTCTCCACGGCGACCGGGCTGACCACCACTCCCGCCGACCTGGCCGAGCTGGGCCGGTCGCTGAACGCGTCCTGGTGGCAGGCGTTCCGGAAGGTGCGCTTCCCGGCCGCCCTGCCGCAGATCTTCGTCGGCCTGAAGGTGGCCATGCCGCTCGCCGCGATCGGCGCGGTGATCGGCGAGTTCTACTCGGACCGGCCGGGGCTGGGCTACCAGATCCTCCAGTACAACGGCGTCGGCGACACCGCGACGGCGTGGGCGGCGATCGTGCTGGTGGCGGTGATGAGCATCCTGCTCTACTCGGCGCTCAGCCTGGTCGAGCGCCTCGCCCTGCCCTGGGTGCGCGCCACCACCTCGGCCCGCTGAGCGGCCGCTCCCGGCAGGAAGCGCCCGCTTCCTGCCGGGATCCGGCACGACTAGCCGGCCAGCCGCCAGCGGCCGCCGCGGGCGACGAGCGTGGTGAGCGCCTGCGGCATCAGGCCGGAGTGGTTGTCCGGGGTCATCCGGATCGGCCCGGAGAGGCCGTCGAGCTGCGAGGTCTCCAGGACGTCGCGCAGTGCGTCGCGGTCGACCTCGCCGGGCTCCCCGCCGGCCCGCAGTTCGGCGTCGGCGATGAGCTGGACGGCGTCCGCGGCGAACGAGGAGTAGCCGTTGTAGCCGCCGAACCGGGCGGTGTACTCCTGGAACCACTGCCGCCGGGCGGCCTTGGCCGGGGTGGTGGCGATGACGTCGTCGATGACCATGGTCTGGGTGAAGATCAGCGTGGCCCGCTCGGTGGACCGGGCCGACGCGCCCAGGAAGAGGTCGCCGGCCGCCGAGGCGTCGAAGAAGAGCGCGCCGGTGAAGCGGCTCTGCCGGGCGGTGGTCGCGGCCAGGGACGCCTGCTCCGGCGGTGTCCAGACGATCAGCGCCTCGGGCTTCTTGGCGATCAGGTCGCCGATCTGGGTGCTGACCTCCGTGTCGGTGGTCCGCACGGACTCGGCGCGGGTGAGCCGGATGCCGGCCTTGGTGAACTCGCTGTTCAACGCGGCCAGCCCCTCCTGGCCGTACTTGTCGGCGCTGTGCAGCACGGCCACCTTGCGGATGTTGCGGCGGGTCAACTCGGTGGTGAGGGCGGCGGCGCTGTCGGCCGCATTGGGAGCCAGTTTGAAGACAAAGCGGCGGTCGGCGACCGGTTCCGTGACCTCACCGGAGGAGGCGAGCGCGATGGTGGGAATGCCCTTCTCGCCGATCGTGCGGACGGCGCCGACCGCACATTCGTTGCAGCCGCCCATGATGATGGCGGTTACCCGCGAGTCACTGCTGAAATCGTTGATGTTCCGCAACGATTCCGCGGCGTCGGAGCGGTTGTCCTTCACCCTGAGTTCGATCTTCCGGCCACCCAGCGCGCCGGAGGAGTTCAACTGCTGCACCCTCAGTTCCAGGGCCCGTTGGTACACCTTGCCGATCGGCGCGGAGGCGCCGGAAAGTTCGAGGTCCGCGGCGATCACGATCGGGCTGGTGTTTTGCGGCTCCCCGCCGATTTCGCAGCCGGTGAGCGTGGTGGCCAGCACGGCCGATGCGAGCATCGCGATGCTCGCGGAGCGGATGGGGCTCAACTCAGTCCTCCAGGTGCGGCACGGGCCAGCGCCCGATCACCGCCGCGCTCGTCCGTCCTCACTGGAGGAACGGGATTGGGGTGCCGTACGGTGTGCGCGAAGCCTGCAAAACCTTGCCAATGCCGGGCCCTGTGGTCAAGCGCGGATGTCGGCAGCCGTTTCGGGACGCGCGTCCCACATGTTGGGGACACGGAACGTTAACCGACAATTACTGCGCAGATACGACCGACCACTCTGGAGTTACATGCCCTGTTCAGGGGGCTGGAGAAAAGAAGGTATTAGGTGATCGGATCACGGGTTGAGTCGGGCCCGACCGTTTCCTGCCTCATCGCCGCTTCCCAAACAGGATCACGTCTGATGAAATCGCGGCCGTGCCGCGCGTGGCGCTGGCCGCTGCACCAGGCACGGGTCGGCGGGTCAAGCGTGGAAGAAACGACGGAGGCGATGTCGTGAGCACCGGACCTACGGCCCTGCCCGAGAGCCCCGCCGCCGATCAGCGGAACCGGCGACGGCGCCTGCCTCGGCTGCGTGACGCGCGGATCCGCTCCAAGCTCGCCCTCATCCTGGTCGTTCCGGTGGCGGCCGTCATCGCACTGGCAACTATCCGACTCGTCTCGGTCGGCGAGGGCGCGTACGAGGCCAATCGAATCCGGTCGCTGACCGCGCTGTCGATCGACGTCTCGGCACTCACCCAGGACCTGCACAAGGAGCGGATGGCGGCGGCCGCCTTCCTGGCCGCGCCGAACCAGAAGCCGGACGACTACAACCTGCGGGTACGCCGCACCGACGAGCGGATCACGGCGTACCGGGACGAGCAGGGGAGGCTCGGCGAGGTGCCGAGCTCGGTGCGCGACCGGCTCAAGGTGATCGACGAGCACCTGGGCACCCTCAACGGCACCCGCCAGGAGGTGCTGGACCGGCAGCAGATGCCGGTCTCCGAGGCGAGCCTGCGCTACGGGATCATCCTCGACGACCTCGTCGCGTACGGCGACACGCTGGCCCAGCAGCCCGGCGCGGAGGGCCTGGCCGACGCCCGCCGCGCGGTGGCCGCCTTCGCCCACGCCAAGGCCGAGGTCGCCGATGAGGAGGCGGTCGCCTACACCGCGCTCTCCAGCGGTCGGATGGACGAGGAGCAGTTCTCCTCCTTCATCGCCACGCTGACCGGCCAGCAGGAGGCCCTGCTCTCCTTCTCCCGGGCCGCCGAGCCGGCCCAGCGGGCCCTGGTGGACCGCACCGTCTCCGGTGACGCCGTGCAGCTCGCCGACCGGACGGCCAACGACGTCTCCCGCTCGGTCGGGCAGGTCCCGCTGGTCACCCGGGACGAGGCCGCCGCGGCCATCGGCTCGGTCGGCGACCTGATGCGGTGGGCCGAGATCCAACTCCAGGACCAGTTGCTCGCCGACGCCGACGCGGTGCGCACCGACGTCATCCGGCAGGCGATCGTGGAGAGCCTGCTGGTGCTGCTCACCCTGGCCATCGCCGTGACGCTGGCCGTGGTGCTGGCCCGCTCGCTCAACGACTCGCTGCGCCGGCTGCGCGAGGGCGCGCTGGCGGTGGCGAACCACGACCTTCCCGACGCGGTGAGCCGGCTGCAGACCGTCAACGACATCGGCGACGGCGGCGTGGACGAGATCGTCCAGCAGGTCCGGGACCCGATCAAGCTGACCAACCGCGACGAGGTCGGCCAGGTGGCCGCCGCCTTCAACGTGGTCCACCGGGAGGCGGTCCGGGTGGCGGCCGAGCAGGCCGCGCTGCGGACCAGCGTCTCGGCGATGTTCCTCAACCTGGCCCGCCGCTCGCAGAGCCTGGTCGACCGGATGATCGGCGAGCTGGACGCGATCGAGCGCGGCGAGGAGGACCCGAAGCGGCTGGCCCAGCTCTTCGAGCTGGACCACCTGGCCACCCGGATGCGCCGCAACGACGAGAACCTGCTGGTGCTGGCCGGGGCCGACTCGGCCGTGCCGCGCCGCGACGACGCGCTCCTGGTCGACGTGCTGCGCGCCGCCCAGTCCGAGGTGGAGCTCTACAACCGGATCGAGTTCGGCACCGTCGACACCGACATCTCGGTCGCCGCGCACGCGGTCAACGACGTGGTCCGCCTGGTCGCCGAGCTGCTCGACAACGCCACCCGGTTCTCGCCGCCGAACACCATCGTGGTCGCCGACGGCCGCCGGATCCGCGACTACGTGCTGATCCAGGTCGAGGACCGCGGCCTCGGCCTCAGCGACGACCAGCTCGACTCGCTCAACCGCCGGCTGGCCGCCCCGCCCACGGTCGACGTGGCCGCGTTCCGGCTGATGGGTCTGGCCGTGGTGAGCCGGCTCGCCTCCCGCTACGGGATCCGGGTCGAGCTGCGCCGCAACGTGGAGGGCGGAACGGTCGCCCAGGTCACCCTGCCGAACCCCACCGTGGTGCTGCCGGCGAACCGGGGCCAGGCCCCGCTGACCCGCCCGCGCCAGCCGCTCGCCGTCGAGCAGTCCCCGCTCAGCCAGGTGGGCGCCCCCGACGCGCTTGCCGGCGCCGGTCGGGCCGGCACGGCCACCCTGGCCGACCAGTGGCGCAGCACGGCCACCCCGCCCCCCGCCCGCTGGCAGGCGCCGGCCGAGGCGCGGGACACCGCGCCGGCCGTGCGGTTCGGCGGCGTGACCGGCGCGCTGCCCACCGTCCCGGCCCCCGCCGCGCCGCCGGCCCCCGCCGCCCCGGCGCCGGTCTCCGGCGCCGGCTGGTCCACGGGCGGGTCGACCGCGGCGCGCCCCGCGCTGCCCAAGCGGACGCCCGGCGGGGAGGCGGCGGCGACCACCACCCCGGCCCCGCCGGCCTACCAGCCGGCCGCCGCGGCCCCGGCGGTCGAGCCCGCCCCGGCGGCCCCGGTGGTCGCCCGCGCGGCCGAGGCGCCGATCTTCCGGGAGATGGAGGCGGTCTGGTTCCGCTCGCACGGCGAGGACGAGACCACGATCTTCACCCGCCCCCGGTTCGACGACGAGCCGCCGCCGGCACCGGCGCAGCCCGCCGCGACCGCGAAGCCCGCCGGCGCGTCGCCGCTGCCGCCGCTGCCGACCCGCACCCCGGGCGTCCAGGCGGCGGGGCTGACCACACCACCGCCCTACGTCCCGCCGGCGGTCCCGCCGCCGCCCGCCGCGGCCGTCCCCGCGCCGGCACCGACACCGCCGCCGGTCGACCCGTCGGCCTGGCGGACGGCGGCCGACGAGGGGTGGTCGCGGGCCAGCCGGGCCGCGGAACCCGCCAACGGCGGCACCACCCGTTCCGGCCTGCCCAAGCGGGTGCCGCAGGCCCAGCTCGTGCCCGGCGGCATCGAGCCGAAGGGCAGCCGGGCCAGCGCCCGGCGCACCCCGGACGAAGTACGCGGTCTGCTGTCGGCCTACCACCGCGGTGTGCAGCGGGGCCGGACGGCCGGCGCGGACCTGAACAGCACCTCGACCAAGGAGACGAACCGATGAACAGGCCAGCGGCCATGCAGGACATGGGTTGGCTGCTCACCAACTTCGCCGACAGCGTGGCGGGCATCGCCCACGTGGTGGCGGTGTCCGCGGACGGGCTGCTGCTCGCCTCCTCCCGCGACCTGCCGGGGGATCGGGCCGACCAGCTCGCCGCGATCACCTCCGGCGTGGTGAGCCTGACCGAGGGCGCCGCCCGCATGTTCAGCGCCGGCGGAGTGCTCCAGACCGTCATCGAGATGGACAGTGGATACCTCTTCCTCATGTCCATCAGCGACGGCTCCTCGATGGCCGTGCTGGCCGCGCGGAGCTGCGACGTCGGCCAGGTGGGCTACGAGATGGCACTGCTGGTGGAACGGGTCGGCCAGGCGCTGGTCCCGCTGCCGAGGGACGCCGTCCGGCCCTGACCGGCCGCCCGGTGACCTGGTGATCCGGAGCCCGTCCGGCTCCGTACGAGGGGAGGTGATCGCGAGATGGAACCACGACGAGATCCGCGTGGCGCGCTGGTGCGGCCGTACGCGGTCACCCGTGGCCGCACCGAGCCGTTGCAGAACATCGCGCTCGAGGCGGTGCTGTCGTGCACGCCCACCCAGTCGGCCGAGGCGCGGTTCGCCGGGCACGACAAGTACCGCATCGCCTCGGTCTGCGAGGGCCGGGCACAGTCGCTGGCGGAGATCGCCGCGTACACCCGGATGCCGCTGGGCGTCACCCGGGTGCTGGTCGCCGACCTGGTGGCCGAGGGCCTGCTGACGCTACACACTGCCGCTCCCGCGACGGGGTTCGCGGCGCGGATGAACCTGCTTGGAAGGGTGCTAAGTGGACTTCGCGAACTATGACCCCGCCGGGGCGAGCCGCAGCCGGGAGATCATCTCCGCGAAGATCGTCATCGCGGGCGGCTTCGGGGTGGGCAAGACCACCCTGGTGGGCGCGATCTCCGAGATCCAGCCGCTGACCACCGAGGCGCTGATGACCGCCGCGGGCGTCGGCATCGACGACCCGTCGAAGGTGCCGGGCAAGGAGACCACCACGGTCGCCATGGACTTCGGCCGGATCACCATGGCCGAGGACCTGATCCTCTATCTCTTCGGCACGCCGGGCCAGACCCGCTTCTGGTTCATGTGGGACGAGATCATCCGGGGGGCGGTGGGCGCGGCCGTGCTGGTGGACACCCGCCGGATCACCGACGCCTTCGCGCCGCTGGACTACTTCGAGAACCGCAACCTGCCGTACGTGGTGGCGCTGAACCGGTTCGACGACGCGCCGCACTACGAGCTGGAGGAGGTCCGCGAGGCGCTGGCGATCTCGCCGGACGTGCCGCTGGTGATGTGCGACGCCCGCCGGCGCGAGTCGGTCAAGCAGGTGCTGGTGACCGTGGTCGAGCACGCCATGCTCCGGCTCCAGGCCGAGCACGGCTTCGCGACCCCGGTCGGCTGACGGGCCGCCCGGCGGCGGGTCAGTCCACCCGCAGCCGGTAGCCGCGCTTGACCACGGTCTGCACCACGCGGGGGGCGTCGAGCCCGACCCGCAGGCGGGCGACCGCCATCTCCACCGCGTGCTCGTCCGCGCCCCGGGGCAGGGTACGCAGCAGGGCGGTGCGGGACAGCACCTTCCCCGGCGAGGCGGCCAGCGCCCGCAGCACCGCCATCGGGGCCGGCGCGAGCGGGCGCAGCTCGCCGTCCACCACCGCGGCGTGGCCGCGCAGGGTCAGCAGGTGCCCACCGGCCTTCACGGTCACCGTCCGGCGGGGCAGCTCGTCGACGATCGTCCGGACCAGGGCGCCGAGCCGGGCCCGGCTCGGCGCGCTCACCGGCACCCCCCGCCGCACCAGGGGCTCGGCGGTGACCGCCCCGACGCAGCTGGCCAGCACGTCCCCGCGCAGGGCCGCCAGCACCGTCTCGGTCCGGTCACCGGCCGCCCGCAGCAGCGCCTCGGCCGCCGGGGCGGAGGTGAACGTGACGGCGTCGACCAGCCGCCCGGCGACCAGGTCGATCAGCCGGTGCAGCGGCGCCGGATCGGTCGGCGGCGCCCAGCGGTAGACGGGCACCTCGATGACGGTGGCCCCGGCCGATTCCAGCGCCTCGGTGCACTCCGGCTGCCGCTCACCGTGCAGTTGCAACGCGATGACCTGGCCGGCCACCCCGCGCCGGACCAGGTGCTCGACCACCTCGTCGCAGCTCTCCGAGGCGGGGGACCAGTGCTCGCGCAGCCCGGCGGCCCGGATCGCCCCGGTCGCCTTGGGGCCGCGGGTCACCACGTACGACCGGGTCAGCACGCCGCGCAGCGGCTCGGCCAGCCCCCAGCCCTCGGCCGCCTCCAGCCAGCCGCGCATCCCGATGCCGGTGTTGGCCATCAGCACGTCCGGCGGGTGCTCCAGGCAGGCCCGGGTGGCCTCGCGCAGGTCGGTGTCGTCGGCCAGCGGCACGATCCGCAGCGCCGGGGCGAGCACCACCCGCGCGCCGCGCCGCTGGAGCAGCGCGGCCAGCTCGTCGCGCCGCCGGTCCGCGGTGACCCCGATGGTGAAGCCGGCAAGCTCCTCGCGCATCAGCCCTCCTGTCGCAACCGCACCTCGACCAGTCCGTCCCGGCAGCGCACCTCGTGCCGCCGCAGCGCCACGCCCGGGAGGTCCAGGCAGCGCCCGGTGGCCAGGTCGTAGACCTGCTTGTGCAGCGGGGAGGCGAGCGTCGGCAGGCCGGCCCGGCTGCCCACGATCCCCCGGGACATCACCTGCGCGCCGCCGACCGGGTCGAGGTTGTCGACCGCGTACAGCTCGCCGCCGGTGCGGAAGAGGGCCACCTGCACCCCGTCGACCAGGGCGGCCACGCCCCGGTCCGGCTCCAGCCGGTCCAACGGGCAGACCACCGTCCAGTCCAGCGTCTTCATCGCCGTACCTCCGGAAGGCCCAGCGCGACCGGCGGGCGGTGACCGTCGGCGCCCGGCGGGGCGCCGCGGGCGGGCACCGGTTGGCCGCGTTCCACCGCGAAGGTGATGGACGGGTCGGGCACGTCGGGGGCGTTGACGAAGGAGGTGAAGCGGCGCAGCCGTTCCGGGTCCTCCAGCACGTCCCGCCACTCGTCGGAGTACGCGGCGACGTGCCGGGCCATGGCCGCGTCGAGTTCGGCGCAGAGCCCGAGCGAGTCGTCCACGATCACCGACCGGAGGTGGTCGAGGCCGCCGTCCATCGCCTCGATCCAGGCGGCGGTGCGCTGCAACCGGTCGGCGGTGCGGATGTAGTACATCAGGAACCTGTCGATCAGCCGGATCAGCGCTTCCGTCGACAGGTCGGTGGCGAACAGGTCGGCGTGCCGGGGCCGGAAGCCGCCGTTGCCGCCGACGTAGAGGTTCCAGCCGGTCTCGGTGGCGATGACGCCGAAGTCCTTGCTGCGCGCCTCGGCGCATTCCCGGGCGCAGCCGGAGACCGCCGACTTCAGCTTGTGCGGGGCGCGCAGGCCCCGGTAGCGCAGTTCCAGAGCGACGGCCAGCCCGACCGAGTCCTGCACGCCGTACCGGCACCAGGTCTCGCCGACGCAGGACTTCACCGTGCGCAGCGCCTTGCCGTACGCGTGGCCGGACTCGAAGCCGGCGTCCACCAGCCGGCGCCAGATCTGCGGGAGCTGCTCGACCCGGGCGCCGAACAGGTCGATCCGCTGCCCGCCGGTGATCTTGGTGTAGAGCCGGAAGTCCCGGGCCACCTCACCGATCACGATCAGCTTCTCCGGGGTGATCTCGCCGCCGGGAATCCGCGGCACCACCGAGTAGCTGCCGTCGCGTTGCAGGTTGGCCAGGAAGTGGTCGTTGGTGTCCTGGAGGGACGCCTGCTCGCCGTCGAGCACGTGCCCGGTGCCGAGCGAGGCGAGGATCGAGGCCACCACCGGCTTGCAGATGTCGCAGCCGCGCCCGCGCCCGTGCTCGGCGATGAGCCGGGAGAAGGTGCGGATGCCCCGGACCCGGACGATGTCGAACAGCTCCTGCCGGCTGGCGTCGAAGTGCTCGCAGAGCGCGGTGGACTGCCGCACCCCGGCCGCGTCGAGGAGCTGCTTCAGCATCGGTACGCAGGAGCCGCAGCTCGTCCCGGCCCGGGTGCACGCCTTCAACGCCGGCACGTCGGTCGCCCCAGCGGCGATCGCCGCGTCCAGGTCGGCGCGGGTCACCGCGTTGCAGGAACAGACCTGCGCGGCGGCTGGCAGGGCCCCGGCCCCGGCGCCCGCGCCGCCGGCCGGGGCCAGCAGCGCCAGCGGGGGAGCGGGCAGCGGCCCGCCGACACTCGCCCGCAGCGTCGGGTACGCGCTCGCGTCGCCCACCAGCACGCCGCCGAGCAGCGTCCTCGCGTCGTCGGAGAGGACCAGCTTCGCGTACGCCCGGGTGGCCGGGTCGGTGAAGGTGACGTCGAGGCAGCCGGGGGTGACGCCGTGCGCGTCGCCGAACGAGGCCACGTCCACGCCGAGCAGCTTGAGCTTGGTGGCGGTGTCCGCGCCGGGGAAGGTGGCCGCCCCGCCGAGCAACCGGTCGGCGACCACCTCGGCGGTCGCGTAGCCGGGGGCCACCAGGCCGTGGCAGGTGCCGTCCACCGCGGCGCACTCGCCGACCGCCCAGATCCGCTCGTCCGCCGTCCGGCAGCCCGCGTCGACCAGCACCCCGCCGCGCGGGCCGAGCGGCAGCCCGGCCGCCCGGGCCAGCTCGTCCCGGGGCCGGATGCCGGCGGCCACCACGACCAGGTCCGCCCCGACGGTGCGCCCGTCGGAGAGTTCCAGCGCGCCGACCGTCCCGTCCGGGCCGGGGCGCAGCGCGCTGGTGGCCACCCCGAGGTACGTCGTGACGCCCAGTTCCTCGACGTAGCGGCGGAGCATGGCCCCGCCCGCCTCGTCCACCTGCACCGGCATCAGCCGGGGCGCGAACTCGACCACGCTGGTGTCCAGGCCCAGCAGGCGCAGCGCGTTCGCCGCCTCCAGGCCGAGCAGCCCGCCGCCGATCACCGCCCCGGTGCGCCGGCCCTCGGCGTGCGCCCGGATCGCCGCCAGGTCGTCCAGCGTCCGGTAGACGAAGACCCCCGGCAGGCCGGTGCCGTCGATTGGGGGCACGAACGCGGACGAGCCGGTGGCCAGCACCAGCGCGTCGTACGGGTGCTCGCCGGACGCGGTCCGCACCACCCGCCGCGCCCGGTCGACGGCCAGCGCCGGCTCGCCCAGCCGCAGCTCCACCCCGTCGTCGGGGGTGTGCAGGTTCAGTTCCTCGGCGCTCACGCCGTCGAAGAAGGCCGAGAGCCGCACCCGGTCGTACGCCGGCCGCCGCTCCTCGCCGAGCACCGTGACCTGCCAGCGTCGCTCCTGGTCCCGGGCCCGCAACGCCTCGACGAAGCGCTGCCCGA
This sequence comes from Micromonospora sp. Utrum1, assembly GCF_057197805.1. Classification (NCBI taxonomy): domain Bacteria; kingdom Bacillati; phylum Actinomycetota; class Actinomycetes; order Micromonosporales; family Micromonosporaceae; genus Micromonospora; species Micromonospora sp. Utrum1. The sequence goes on along the minus strand of NZ_CM170071.1, from coordinate 6,842,478 downwards.
CCATGCCGTTGCCGACGACCACCAACCTGCCGCCACTCATCCCGTCACCTCCACAGTGGTGCTCCCGCTGAAATGCCTCATCGCGCCGCCACCGGATCGACCTCGGCGAGCCACCCGGCGATGCCGGCCACCGCGTCGCGGCAGCCGCCGCAGCCGGTGGCCGCCCGGGTCGCCGCGGACAGTTCCGCGACGGTCCGGGCGCCGGCGCGCCAGCACGCCACCAGGGCGCCCTTGCTGACGTCGTTGCACTGGCACACCGTGGCCGCGTCCGGCATCAGCGCCGGGGACGCGGCGGGGGTGGCCGGGGCGGCGCCGATCGCCCGCCCGAGCAGCAGCGACCGCCGGTCCACCGGCACCGGCGCGCCCCGGTCGAAGAGCTGCACCACGGTGCCGACCGCCGGGTTGTCGCCGAGCAGGATCGCCCCGGTCAGCCGCTCGTCGCGAATCCGCAGCCGGGCGTACGTGCCCCGGGCCGGATCGGCGAAGGTCAGCTCCTCGACCGGCCCGCTCCCGTCCGGCGCGCCGGCAGCGTCGCCCATGGCGGCCAGGTCGATGCCGGCCGCCTTGAGCCGGGTCACCACCGGCCGCGGCCGGTAGCGCACCAGAGGGTCGTCGCCGGTCAGCACCTCGGCCACCACCCGGGCCTGCGCCCACGCCGGGGCGACCAGGCCGGTCAGCGTCCCGTCGTGCTGGGCGCAGTCACCGATGGCCGAGATCCGCCGGTCGCTGGTGCGCATCCGGTCGTCCACCACCACGCCCCGCTCCACGGCCAGCCCGGCCGCGGCGGCCAGCGCGGTCTCCGGCCGTACGCCGCAGGAGAGGATCAGGAGGTCGGCCGCGAGCGAGTCGCCGTCGCCGAGGTCGAGGCGGACGCCGTCGGCGTCGGCGGCCACCCCGGTCGCCGTGACGCCCAGCCGGGTGCGCACCCCGAGCCCGGCGAGGGTGCCGGCGAGAACCGCGCCGGCCGGCTGGTCGAGCTGCCGTTCCATCAGGTGCCCGACCGGATGCACCACGGTCACGGCCAGGCCCCGGGCGGCGAGCCCGCGGGCCGCCTCCAGCCCGAGCAGTCCGCCGCCGAGCACCAGCGCGCTGCGGGCGCCCCGGGCGGCGGCGAGGATCCGCCGGCAGTCGTCCAGGGTGCGGAACGGGACCACCCGGTCGGGGAGCGGGTCGAGCCCGGGCAGCGGGGGCACCAGGGCCCGGCTGCCCGTGGCCAGGACCAGGTGGTCGTAGCCGTGCCGGTCGCCGTCGGCGGTACGTACCTCGCGGGCGGCCCGGTCGATGGCGGTGACGGCCGTGCCGGTGCGCACGTCCGCGCCCTGCCCGGCGACCTCGGCCAGCTCCACGTCCGGCTCGTCGATCTTCCCGGCGAGCAGGGTGGAGAGCATGATCCGGTTGTACGCCCGGTGCGGCTCCGCCCCGAGCACGGTGACCTTGCGGTCCCCGTCCCGGGCGTGCAGTTCGGCGGCGAGGCGGGCGCCCGCCATGCCGTATCCCACGATGACGATTCGCTCGGTCATGCCTTCTCCACCCGGACGGCGCAGATCTTGAACTCGGGCATCCCGGAGACCGGGTCGACGGCGTCGTTGGTGACGGAGTTGGCTCGCGCCGCGCCCGGCCAGTGGAACGGCGCGAAGACGGTGTCCGGCCGGATCGCCGGGCTGAGCCGGGCCGGCGCGCGCAGCTCGCCCCGGCGGGAGACCACCCGGACCTCCTCGCCCTCGGCCACGCCGAGCCGGCCGGCCAGGTCGGGGTGCAGCTCGACGAAGCCGCCGGGGGCGGCCCTGCGCAGCGCGGCGACCCGCCGGGTCTGCGCGCCGGACTGGTAGTGGGCGAGCACCCGGCCGGTGGTGAAGTGCAGCGGGTACTCGGCGCAGACCGGCTCGGCGGCCGGCCGGTGGGTCACCGCGCGGAACCGGGCCCGGCCGTCGGGGGTGGGGAACCGGTCGGCGAAGAGGCGCGGGGTGTCCGGGCCGTCCTCGTCCGGGCAGGGCCAGAAGACGCCGGTGTCCGCGTCGATCCGGTCCCAGCTCACCCCGGCGTAGTCGGCCGGCCCGCCGGCCGAGGCGCGGCGCAGCTCGGCGAAGACCGCCGCCGGGTCGGTGGGGAACGCGCCGGGCGCGTCGAGGCGGGCCGCCAGCCCGGCGAGGACGGCCAGGTCGGAGCGGACCCCGGGCGGCGGCTCGCGCAGCGCGCGGCGGCGCAGCACCCGGCCCTCCAGGTTGGTCATCGTGCCGTCCTCCTCGGCCCACTGGGCGACGGGCAGCACCACCTCGGCCAGGTCGGCGGTCTCCGAGCGCAGGAAGTCGGCCACCACCAGCAGGTCCAGGTCGCGTAGCCGGGACTCGACCCGGGCCGCGCGGGGCGCGGACACCACCGGGTTGGAGCCGAAGACCAGCAGCGCCCGGGGGCCGTGCGCGGTGCCGAGCGAGTCGAGGAGCTGGTAGGCCGGAACGCCGGGTCCGGGCAGCGCTGCGGGGTCGACCCCCCACACCCCGGCCACGTGCTCGCGGGCCGCCGGGTCGTCGATCCGCCGGTAGCCGGGAAGCTGGTCGGCCTTCTGCCCGTGCTCCCGGCCGCCCTGCCCGTTGCCCTGCCCGGTGAGGCAGCCGTACCCGGAGCCGGGGCGGCCGGGCAGGCCCAGGGCGAGCGCCAGGTTGATGAACGCCGTGACCGTGTCCACGCCCTTGGCGTGCTGCTCCGCGCCCCGGGCGGTGAGGATGACCGCGCGGTCCACGGTGGCCAGCGCCCGGGCGGTCGCCTCCAGGTCGGCCACCGGCACCCCGGAGAGGCGCTCCACCTCGGCCGGCCAGCAGCCGGCCACGGTCCGCCGGACCTCGTCGAAGCCGGTGGTCCGGTCGGCCACGTACGCCCGGTCGAGCCAGCCCTCGGTGAGCGCGATGTGCAGCAGCGCGTTGGCCACCGCCAGGTCGGTGCCGGGCAGCGGTTGCAGGTGCAGGTCCGCCTGGCGGGCGGTGGCGGTGAGCCGGGGGTCGACCACGATCAGCCGGCCGCCCCGCTCGCGCTGGTCGGCGACGTGGCGCATCAGCGGCGGCATGGTCTCGGCCGGGTTCGCGCCGACCAGCAGCAGGGTGTCCGCCCGGCCGAGGTCGGCGAGGGGGAAGGGGAGCCCCCGGTCGACGCCGAAGGCGCGCATGCCGGCCGCCGCGGCCGAGGACATGCACCAGCGTCCGTTGTAGTCGATGTGCCGGGTGCCCAGCGCCACGCGGGCGAACTTGCCGAGCGCGTACGCCTTCTCGTTGGTCAGCCCGCCGCCGCCGAAGACCGCGACCGCGTCCCGCCCGTGCCGCTCCTGGACCGCCCGCAGCCCGGCGGTCACCCGGTCGAGCGCCTCGTCCCAGCTCGCCGGGCGCAGCTCGCCCCCGGGCCGGTCACGCAGCAGGGGGGTGGTCAGCCGGTCCGGGTGGTCGAGCAGGTCGGCGGCGGTCCAGCCCTTCTGGCAGAGGCCGCCGCGGTTGGTGGGGAAGTCCCGGGGCCCGACCTCGATCCGCTCCCCGGTGTCGCGCAGCACCATGCCGCACTGGAGCGCGCAGTACGGGCAGTGCGTGGCCGCCTCCCGGGGTCGTACCCCCTGTCGCGTCGCCAGGCGTGCACCGTCTGTCATGTCGGAAGCGTGCCGGGGGGCGGTTTCCGCTCCGGGTCCCTTCTGTTTCGGTCCTGTCAAGAGCACCTCACACCGCACGGGAGTGACGGACCGGTCGGAAGGGCCTAGAATGTGGGACAAATATCTCGGATATTGGGAGGCGCAGTGAGTGTGGCGGACGCGTTCGACGCGGTGGCGGGGAGCTACGACGCGGCCCGGCGCCGGCTGGTGCCCTGCTTCGACGCCTTCTACGGCACGGCGGTCGAGGTGGCCGCGCCGCCGCTGCGGGCGGCGCTCGCCGCGGGGCGTACCCCCGAGGTGCTGGACCTGGGCGCGGGCACCGGCCTGCTCTCCCTGCTGCTGACGGCGGCGATCCCGGGGGTCCGGCTGACCCTGGTCGACGCGGCGCCCGGCATGCTCGCGGTGGCCACCGGCCACCTGGCCGCCCGCGGGGTGCCGCACCGCACGGTGCTGGCCGACCTGGCCGACCCGCTGCCCGCCGGCCGCTACGACGCGGTGATCTCCGCGCTGGCCATCCACCATCTCGACGACGACGGCAAGCGGGCGCTCTACCGGCGGGCGGCCGAGGCGCTGGCGCCGGGCGGCGTCTTCGTCAACGCCGAGCAGGTGGCCGGGCCGACCCCGGCCCTGGACCGGCGCTACGACGAGGTCTGGACGGCCCGGATCACCGAGTTGGGCTCGGACGCCGCGGAGATCGCCGGGGCCCGGGAGCGGATGCGGCACGACCGGCCGGCTCCGGTGGCCGACCAGTGCCGCTGGCTCGGGGAGGTCGGTCTGGTCGACGTGGACTGCTTCTTCAAGGAGTGGCGGTTCGCGGTGTTCGGCGGCCGCCGTCCCTGAGCGCGACCGGGTGTCCGGTTCGGCGACGGGCGCAAGCGAGGATGACTGACGGTCATACCGATGGGTAATCTGTCCGGCATGACCGCCAAGGTGACACTGTCGTTCTCCGACGAGACGATCGAGGAGGCGCGCCGGTTCGCCAAGCGGGAAGGGCTCTCCCTCTCCGCCTGGATGGACCAGGCCGCCCGCGAGAAGGCGCTGCGCGAGGTCTTCACCGCGCACGCCGAGGCGGTCGCCCGCGCCGGCCTGGACCTGGAGTCCGCCGCCCTGGCCGACGCCCAGGAGGTCGCGCTGGTCGACGACGCGCTGTTCGGGGGCGGGCGCCCGCGTGTTGCGTAGGGGAGAGATCTGGCGCATCTCCGGCGCCCGGGAACGGCTCGGCCTGGTCATCAGCTCCGACGTCTACAACTCCACCGCCGTGCCGATCGTGATCGTGGTCGAGGTGGTCGACGAGTCACTGCTGCGCGACTCGCCCCTGGCCGTGCGGATGGGCGGCTACGTGGTGATGCCCGACCGGCTCTCCTCGCCCATGAAGAAGTGGTTCACCGAGTGCGTGGACGTGGCCGACACCGAGACCATGCAGCGGGTCGGCCGCGCGCTGCGCATCCTCCAGGAGATCTGACGCGCTTCACCGCCGCCCTCCGGCGGACGTGCGATCTCCGTTTCCGGACCGACCCGCGACGGGCACGGCCGGGAAACCGCCCGTTCCTAGCGTCCCCCTCGTCATCGACGAGGAGGAGTCGCCGTGAGCACGCTCGCTTCCCCCACCCTGGCCCCGGCCGCCGGGCGTTCGGGACGGATCACCGAATGGCGTCCGGAGGACCCGGAGTTCTGGGCCACGACCGGCGCGCCGGTCGCCCGCCGCAACCTGTACGTCTCGATCTTCGTCGAGCACGTCGGCTTCTCGGTCTGGAGCCTCTGGTCGGTGATGGTGCTCTTCCTGGGCCCCGAGTACGGCCTCGACCCGGCCGGGAAGTTCCTGCTCACCGCCGTGCCGGCCGCGCTGGGAGGGGTGCTGCGGCTGCCCTACACCCTGGCCGTCGCCCGGTTCGGCGGGCGGAACTGGACCATCGTGAGCGCGCTGCTGCTGCTGGTGCCGGCCGTGCCCATGGCGGTGCTGATCGAGCCCGGCGTGTCGTACGCCACGCTCATGGTCCTGGCCTGCCTGACCGGCGTCGGCGGCGGCAACTTCGCCTCCTCCATGGCGAACATCAACCTGTTCTTCCCCGAGCGGCTCAAGGGCCGGGCGCTCGGGCTCAACGCCGGCGGCGGCAACCTCGGCGTGCCGGCCGTGCAGCTCGTCGGGCTGGCGGTGCTGGCCACCGCCGGAGCCGCGTACCCCCGGCTGGTGCCGGCGGTCTACCTGCCGCTGATCGTGCTCGCGGCGCTCGCCGCGGCGCGCGGGCTGGACAACGTCCCCGGGGCGCGAAACGAGCCCGGCCCCCTGCGCGCGGCGGCCCGCGACCCGCACACCTGGGTGATGTCCCTGCTCTACATCGGCACCTTCGGCTCGTTCATCGGCTTCGGCTTCGCCTTCGGCCAGGTGCTCCAGCTCCAGTTCCACGACCGGTTCCCGACCCCGGTCGACGCCGCCTGGCTGACCTTCCTCGGGCCGCTGATCGGCTCGCTGATCCGGCCGTTCGGCGGCCACCTCGCCGACCGGCTCGGCGGGGCGCGGGTCACCTTCTGGAACTTCGTGGCGATGGCCCTCGGCGCCGCGCTGGTCCTGTACGCCGCCCGGGACCGGTCCTTCCCGCTCTACCTGGCCGGGTTCCTGGCGCTCTTCGTCTTCTCCGGGGTCGGCAACGGGTCGACCTACAAGATGATCCCGGCGATCTTCCGGGCCCGGGCCTTGGCCGAGGCGGAGCTGACCGGGGACCGGGACGGGGCCGAGCGGCGGGCCCGGCGGCTCTCCGGGGCGCTGATCGGCATCGCCGGGGCGGTCGGCGCCTCGGGCGGGGTGCTGGTGAACGTGGCGTTCCGGCAGTCGTTCCTGACGGCGGGCACCGCCGACGCCGCCTACCTGGCCTTCATCGGCTGGTACGCGCTCTGCTTTCTGGTGACCTGGGTGGTGTATCTGCGGCCGGGGCCGCGTAAGCTGTCGGGCGTGTGACCTCCGCCATGGGGAAAAGGCGCAGGCCACGCGGGGTGACACCCCGTTTTGACCTGCCGCCGGGCGGCCGGGTATCGTTGCCTGCTGTTGTACGACATTCTTAGGCGTGCCGCATCAGGTACGCTTGGTCGTTCGTGCGCGCCTGGTCACCTCGGCGCGCGACCCCAGACCGACGACGAGACAAGGTAGACCTGTGCGTACGTACAGCCCGAAGCCGGGTGAGATCGAGCGTCAGTGGCACGTCATCGACGCCTCTGATGTCGTGCTGGGCCGCCTCGCGACCCACGCCGCCACGCTGCTGCGTGGTAAGCACAAGCCGACTTTCGCGCCGCACGTCGACACGGGCGACTTCGTCGTCATCGTGAACGCGGGCAAGGTCGCGCTGACCGGCAACAAGCGGCAGACCAAGATCGCTTACCGCCACTCCGGCTACCCGGGTGGTCTGAAGCAGGTCGGCTACGACGAGCTGCTGACCAAGCGGCCCGAGCGGGCCATCGAGCTGGCCGTGAAGGGCATGCTCCCGCACAACAAGCTGGGCCGTCAGATTCTCAAGAAGCTGAAGGTCTACGCCGGTGCCGAGCACCCGCACGCCGCGCAGCAGCCGGTGCCGTTCGAGATCAAGCAGATCGCGCAGTGAGCGCGGGCGAAGGAAGCAGCATGACCGACATCACCGCCACCGAGGTTGCCCCCGAGGCCACCGAGGCGCCGGCGCCCGTCGCCCGCGCGCCTCGTGGCGACCGCCCGATCCAGACCGTGGGTCGGCGCAAGGAGGCCATCGTCCGGGTCCGCATCGTCCCGGGCAGCGGCAAGATCACCTGCAACGGCCGCGACCTCGAGGCCTACTTCCCGAGCAAGGTGCACCAGCAGCTCATCAAGGACCCGCTGGTCACCGCCGAGAAGCCCGAGGCCTTCGACGTGATCGCCAACCTGCGGGGTGGCGGCACCACCGGCCAGGCCGGCGCGCTGCGGCTCGCCATCGCCCGGGCGCTGATCGTCAGCGAGCCCGACGACCGCCCGGCCCTGAAGAAGGCCGGCTTCCTGACCCGTGACGCCCGGGTCAAGGAGAGCAAGAAGTACGGCCTCAAGAAGGCCCGTAAGGCTCCCCAGTACTCGAAGCGCTGATCACCAGCAGCGCCTTGTACTTCTGACGGACGGCCGGGTCCGCCTCCCTTCCCGGGGAGGTGGCCCGGCCGTTCCGCTTTTCTCCTCTCAACGGCAGTTCATCGGAGGTTGGCGGGTATGGGCCGGTTGTTCGGCACGGACGGCGTACGCGGGCGGGCGAACGCGGATCTCACCCCGGAGTTGGCGCTCGCGGTGGCGGTGGCCGCCGCCCACACGCTGGCCGAGACCGACAAGAGCCATCCGCCGCTCGCCGTGGTCGGCCGGGACACACGGGCCAGCGGCGAGATGCTGGAGGCCGCCGTGGTCGCGGGGCTGACCAGCGCCGGCGCCAACGTGGTCCGGGTCGGCGTGCTGCCCACCCCCGCGGTCGCGTTCCTCACCGCCGAGGCCAAGGCAGACCTGGGCGTGATGCTCTCCGCCTCGCACAACCCGATGCCGGACAACGGCATCAAGCTTTTCGCCGCCGGCGGGCACAAGCTGCCCGACGAGATCGAGATGCGGATCGAGGCCGCCGTCGAGGCGAACGCCACCACCGCCTGGGAGCGCCCGATCGGCGCCGGGGTCGGCCGGGTGCACGACCTGCTCGACGGCGCCGACCACTACGTCCAGCACCTGGTCGGCACCGTGCCGCACCGGCTGGAGGGGATCAAGGTCGTGGTCGACTGCGCCAACGGCGCGGCCGCCGAGGTCGCCCCGGTGGCATACCAGGAGGCCGGCGCCGAGGTGATCGCCATCTACGCCGAGCCGGACGGCCTGAACATCAACGACGACTGCGGCTCCAACCACATCGACGCGCTGCGCGCCGCCGTCGTCGAGCACGGCGCGCACCTCGGCATCGCCCACGACGGCGACGCCGACCGCTGCGTCGCGGTCACCGCCGACGGCGAGGAGGTCGACGGCGACCAGGTCATGGCGATCCTCGCCCTGGCCATGCGGGAGGCCGGCGAGCTGACCCAGGACACCCTGGTCGCCACCGTGATGAGCAACCTCGGCCTGCGGCTGGCCATGTCCGCGCAGGGCATCCGGCTGGTCGAGACCAAGGTCGGCGACCGGTACGTGCTGGAGGAGCTGCGCGCCTCCGGGCTGGCGCTGGGCGGCGAGCAGAGCGGGCACATCGTGATGCCGGCGTACGCGACCACCGGCGACGGCGTGCTCACCGGCCTGCATCTGATGTCGCGGATGGCCGCCACCGGCAGGTCCCTCGCCGACCTGGCCGCCGTGGTCACCAAGCTGCCCCAGGTGCTGATCAACGTGCCGGTCGGCGACCGCACGGTCGGCGCCGCCGCACCGGCCGTCCGCGCCGAGGTGGAGCGGGCCGAGGCCGAGCTGGGCGAGACCGGCCGGGTGCTGCTCCGCCCGTCCGGCACCGAGCCGCTGGTCCGTGTCATGGTCGAGGCCGCCACCGAGGCGACCGCCCGGGCCGTCGCCGAGCGCATCGCGGATCAGGTCCGCAGCGCCAGCCCGGTCGGCTGACCGGGCTCACGGCGGTCGCCTGACCGCGTCCGGCGCCGCCCTGTAGGCGGTGCCGGTCAGAGCCGCGGCCGGCCGGCGCGGTCGAAGGTGTCGGCCGGGTCCTCGCCGTCGGTCAGGTCGACGTCCTCGACGACCCGCCCGTCGCCGAGCCGGATCAGCCGGTCGCAGCGGGCGGCGATGGCCCGCAGCGGCGGGTTCCGGGACGACTTCTTCCTCAAGGTGACCGCGGCGGCCCGGTCGGGCGAGGCGGCGACCGTGCGTACCGTGCTGGCCAACCAGCGCGGCCACCTCATGCGGGAGCTGCGCAACCTCGACGGGCTGCGCCGCAAGGCCGACGACCCGGTCGTCCGGCTCCTGCTCTCGGCCGCCGGCCGGCACGTCGAGGCCGACCTGGCCTTCGTCGACGACGCCGAGGCGGAACTGCTCGCCGACGGGGGCGCGGTGCTCGCCGCCGACCGCCCGGCCGCCGCACCGGGAGCGGAGCCCGGACCGGCCCGGGCCGCCGGCTGACCCGGCCGCCACCCTCGTCCGGTTGGGGGCGCTCGCCTTACCGTGCGGCCGCGCGGTCTGCCGGTGGATGCGGGGTCAGGAGGGTGGCAGCCGGCGGAGGAAGCGGTCGGCCAGGTCGAGGATCTGGTCGGGGTCCAGCTCCAGCGCGGGGCCGGCCACCGTCACCTCGGTCAGCGCCAGGCCGGGCACCTCGGTGTCCCGCCAGCCGCTGGCGAACCACGCCTTCTCCTCCTCGGCGAGGGCGAGGTTGGCCGCGTTGAGGTCGTCCGCCGGATACGGCAGCCACAGCCGGAACTGGTGGGTGTGCGGCGGCGCCGGGTGGACCCGGGCGCCGGGCACGGCGGCCAGCGCCTCGGCCACCCGCTTCGCGTGCGCCACGTAGCCGGCCAGCCGGGGGAGCTCCCGCTCCAGGCCGGTGAGCGCGGCGAGGGCCGCCGGCCATTGCTGGAACAGGGTGCCCCCGTAGCGGTGCCGCCAGGCGCGGGCGTACCGGACCAGCTCGGCGTCGCCGGCCAGGGCAGCGCCGGAGTGGCCGCCGAGGGACTTGTAGAACGAGACGTACGTGCTGTCGGCCAGGGCGGCGATCTCCGCCGCCGAGTGCCCCAGCTGGACGGTGGACTCCCAGAGTCGGGCCCCGTCCAGGTGCACCCGGGCCCCCCGCTCCCGGGCCGCGCCGGTCACCGCGACCAGCTCGTCCCAGCTCGGCAGGACGAAGCCGGCGTCGCGCAGCGGCAGCTCCAGGAAGAGCGTGCCGATCGGCTCGTCGAGCGCGGCCACCTCCTCGGCCGTCGGGTTGCGCGGCGCCTCGGTCGTCCGCACCGCCCGCAGCCCGCCGAGCACCGCGTACGCGTCGCGCTCGTGCAGCAGCGGGTGACTGAGCGGGTGCAGGCCGACCCCGTCCCGGCCGGTCAGCTCGGCGCCGTAGCGCATCGCGACCTGCTGGGCCATGGTGCCGGTGGGGAAGAAGGCGGCCGCCTCCGCGCCGAGCAGCTCGGCGACCCGCTGCTCCAGCTGCTCCACCGCCCCGCCCTCGCCGTAGAAGTCGGGCAGCAGGTCCTCCGGGACGGCCGCCCCGAGGGCCGCGAGCTGCTCCCGCACCGAGGTCGGCCGGACGCCGGAGAGCACCGTGTCGCAGTCGCGCTGCGCGGCGAGCCGGCGCATCCGGTCGGCGTACGCGTCGGTCATCCGTCCTCCTTGAGCCGGCCCAGCCGGGTGACCGCCTCGGTGAGCACCTCGGGCCGCTTGCAGAACGCGAACCGGACCAGCCGCCGGCCCGCCTCCGCGTCGTCGTAGAAGACCTGGGTCGGCACCGCCACCACGCCGCAGCGCTCCGGCAGCGACCGGCAGAACTCCACCCCGTCCCGCCCGCCGAGCGGGGTGACGTCGGCGGTGACGAAGTATGTCCCCTCCGGTGCGAGCACTCCGAACCCGGCGTCGGTGAGGCCGGCGACCAGCTGGTCCCGCCGCCGTTGCATTCCGGCGGCGAAATCGGCGAAGTACGCGTCCGGCAGGCCGAGCGCCACCGCCACGGCGGGTTGCAGCGGGCCGGCGTTGACGAAGGTCAGGAACTGCTTCACCCGCAGCACCGCGGCGACCAGCGATGCCGGGCCGCTCACCCAGCCGACCTTCCAGCCGGTGCAGGAGAACGTCTTGCCGGCCGAGGAGATGCGCAGCGTCCGCTCCCGCATGCCGGTGAGCGTCGCCAGCGGCAGGTGCGGGGCGGCGGCGTCGGTGAAGACCAGGTGCTCGTAGACCTCGTCGGTGACCGCGTACGCGTCGTGCCCCTGGCACAGCTCGGCGACCAGGGCCAGCTCGTCGGCGGTGAACACCTTGCCGGTCGGGTTGTGCGGGGTGTTCAGCAGCACCAGCCGGGTACGCGGCCCGAACGCCGCCCGCAGCTCCGCCGGGTCGAAGGCGTACCGGCCGTCGGCGGCGGGACGCAGCGTCACCGGGCGGCGGACCGCGCCGGCCAGGGCGATCGAGGCGGCGTACGAGTCGTAGTAGGGCTCGAAGCAGACCACCTCGTCGCCCGGCTCGCAGAGGGCGAGGACGCTTGCCGCGATCGCCTCGGTGGCGCCCGCGGTCACCACGATCTCGCCGTCCGGGTCGTACTCCAGGCCCCAGAACCGGCGCTGGTGGGCCGCGACGGCCGCGCGCAGCGCCGGGATGCCCGGGCCCGGCGGGTACTGGTTGTGGCCGGAGCGCAGCGCCTCGGCGGCCGCGGCGAGCATCTCCGGCGGGCCGTCGGTGTCGGGGAAGCCCTGCCCGAGGTTGACCGCGCCGGTGCGCACGGCCAGCGCCGACATCTCGGCGAAGATCGTGGTGCCGAACGGCCGCATCCGGGCCACCAGTGGATCGGTCGTCGTCACGCCGGCCAGCCTACGACTCGGCGCCGACGCCGCAAGACGGCCGTGTCCCGGCGCTGCCGCCGCACGAGGGCCGCGTCCCGGCCGCCGGCGTCACCAGCCGAAGCAGGTCGCCCCGTACTCGCCCGAGTCCTGCGAGACGACCTTCCCGTTGATGGTGATCCGGCAGCTCGCCTCGCCCGAGTCGGTCGGCGACGCGATGATCTGCACCCGTTCCCGGTCGTTCGCGGTGAACGCCAGCCGCCACGGCGACCGCACCCCGTCGAGCTGGAGGAAATCGGCGTTGGCGTCGTAGAACTGCACGTCGACGGCGGCGGTGCCGGTCACCTCGTAGACCACGGTGAACCGGCCCGGCCCGGCGGACGGGGTGGTGGCGGGGACCGGCGGCGCGGAGTCCGTGGGCTCCCACGGAAGGTCGTCGTCGAACTCCGGGCGGTCATACGGCTGCCCCGAGGTGGTCTGGTCGTCCAGGAAGCTGCCGAGCGCGCCGAGACCGACGCAGCCGCAGAAGGCGAGCACCAGGGCGACGACCACGGTCACCACGACGGCCACCACCCACCCGCCGGTCGACCGGCGCGGGGGCGCTCCGGGGTAGGCGTACGGCGGCGGGTAACCGGCCGGGGGCCATCCCGGCGCGGGAGCGCCGCCGGACCATCCGGGAGCCGGACCGCCGCCCGGCCATCCCGGAGCCGGAGCGCCGCCGGGCCAGGGCGGCGTGGGCGCGGCGTTCGGGGTGCCGGCCGGGTCCACCGGCGGGACGGCCGGGCGCGGCGTGCCGCCCGGTGCGTCCGGACCGGCGGGTGGCGGTGCCGCACCCGGCGTTGCCCAGCCGGCCGGGCTCGGGGCCGCCCAGCCGGCCGGACCCGGCACTGTCCCCGGGCCGGGCGGGGGCGTTCCGGTGCTGCCCGGCGCGGCCGACCCGGGCGGGGGCCAGGGGCTCTGGGTCCAGGGCGCGGGCGCCCACTGGGCGGGCGGCGCCCAGGGCTGCGGGGCGGCGAGCGGGTCCGGCGGCCGCCAGGCGGTGGGTTCGGGGCCGGCCGGCGGGGCGGTCGGGTCGCTCGGGCCGGCGCTGTTTTCCGGCTCGGGGGTGGGGGTCGTCTCGGACATCGGCTCAGCTCGCAGGGGACGGCGCGGACGGCCGCGGGGGTGGCGGGGCCGGGTGTCGCACCGACCAGGGCCCTCAATGTACGGCCCGACGACCAGTCCGCACGTACCCGCACGCGGGTGCCGGGCCGGGGTCGACCCGAGCCGCCCGCCCTCCGTCCGGTGCCCGGACCCGGTCGCCTCACCGTCGGGGTGGTTTGTCCGATCCTCGCCATCCGCTCACTGGTTCGCTCAAATTCAGTGATCGTTAACCCGAGTTCCGAGCACGCGCGGTGAGCGAAACTGGGTTAGGCTGCGGACCATGTGTGGAATCGTGGGTTACGCCGGTGCGCGCCCGGCGCTCGGCATCGTGCTGGACGGACTGCGGCGGCTGGAGTACCGCGGCTACGACTCGGCGGGTGTCGCGGTCGTCTGCGACGACGAGCTGCTGATCGAGAAGAAGGCCGGCAAGCTGGCCAACCTGGAGAAGGTTCTCGCCGAGCGTGCCGCCAGCGACCCGGAGTCCTGCGCCGCCAGCCCGATCGGCATCGGCGACGGGACCACCAGCATCGGCCACACCCGGTGGGCCACCCACGGCGGCCCGACCGACCGAAACGCCCACCCGCACCTCTCCCCGGACGGCCGGGTCGCCGTGATCCACAACGGCATCATCGAGAACTTCGCGAAGCTCCGCGCCGAGCTGGAGGCCGACGGCGTCGAGTTCGCCAGTGACACCGACACCGAGTGCGCCGCGCACCTGCTCGCCCGCTCGCTGGCCGACCTGCGCTCGGCCGGCGAGGTCGACAGCCCGCAGCTGCTCGCCTCCGCCATGCGGCTGGTCTGCCAGCGGCTGGAGGGCGCCTTCACGCTGCTCGCCGTCGACGCCGGCATCCCCGGCGCGGTGGTCGGGGCGCGGCGCAACTCGCCCCTGGTGGTCGGCCGCGGTGACGGCGAGAACTACCTGGCCAGCGACGTGGCCGCGTTCATCGAGCACACCCGCGACGCGGTCGAGCTGGGCCAGGACCAGATCGTCCTGATCACGCCCGAGACCATCGACATCACCGACTTCGCCGGCCAGCCCGCCACCGGCAAGGACTTCCACATCGACTGGGACTCGTCGGCCGCCGAGAAGGGTGGCTACGACTGGTTCATGCTCAAGGAGATCGAGGAGCAGCCGCAGGCGATCGCCGACACGCTGCTCGGCCGGCTCACCGAGAACGGCGAGATCGCCCTCGACGAGGTCCGCCTCAGCGAGCAGGACCTGCGTGACGTCGACAAGATCTTCATCGTGGCCTGCGGCACCTCGTACCACGCCGGCCTGGTCGCCAAGTACGCCATCGAGCACTGGACCCGGATCCCCTGCGAGGTGGAGCTGGCCAGCGAGTTCCGCTACCGCGACCCGGTGCTGGACCGGTCGACGCTGATCGTGGTCATCTCGCAGTCCGGCGAGACCATGGACACCCTGATGGCGCTGCGCCACGCCAAGGACCAGAAGGCCCGGGTGCTGGCCATCTGCAACACCAACGGCTCGACCATCCCACGCGAGTCCGACGCGGTGCTCTACACCCACGGCGGCCCCGAGATCGCGGTCGCCTCCACCAAGGCGTTCCTCACCCAGGTCGTCGCCTGCTACCTGATCGGCCTGCACCTGGCCCAGGTGCGCGGGATCAAGTTCGCCGACGAGGTGGGCGCGGTGGTGGCCCAGCTCCAGGAGATGCCGGGCAAGCTGCGCGAGCTGCTCGACCGGATCGAGCCGGTCCGCGAGCTGGCCCGCGACCTGAAGTCCGAGCCGACGGTGCTGTTCATCGGCCGGCACGTGGGCTACCCGGTGGCCCTCGAAGGCGCGCTGAAGCTCAAGGAGCTGGCGTACATGCACGCCGAGGGCTTCGCCGCCGGTGAGCTGAAGCACGGCCCGATCTCGCTGATCGACAAGGGCACGCCGGTCATCTGCATCGTGCCGTCGCCGGTCGGCCGCGGCATGCTGCACGACAAGGTCGTCTCCAACATCCAGGAGGTGCGCGCCCGCGGCGCCCGCACCATCGTGATCGCGGAGGAGGGCGATGAGGCGGTGGTCCGCTACGCCGACCACCTGATCTACGTGCCGCGCACGCCGACGCTGCTGGCGCCGCTGGTGACCACGGTGCCGCTCCAGGTGCTCGCCGCCGAGATCGCCGCCGCCCGCGGGCACGACGTCGACCAGCCCCGGAACCTGGCCAAGTCGGTCACCGTCGAGTAGTCGACCCGGTCGCGGCCCCTCCCTCCCAGGGCGGAGGGGCCGCGCCGTTTCCGGCCCCCGTGCGGTCATCGGCCCAGCACGATTCGGGCCATCCCGTCCAGGGCCGGGTTGCCGGGATCCCAGTAGCCGGCGTGCCCGTGGCGCCCGCTGGGGAAGCGCCGGCCGCCGAAGCCGGGGGTGCTCGGGTCGGTGCCGAACCAGAGCCGGTCGTCGTGCGGGTCGAGCAGCGCCGCCGCCGGGCCGAGCGGCGTGCCGGCCAGCACCGCCCGGCGGGCCAGCTCGTCGGGCGGCCGGGCCAGCCGGATCACGTCGTCGGGCGCGGTGGCGGCCCAGACCTGGCCGGGCGGCATCCGCAGGTCGGCGGCGTGGTCGACGCCGACGCCGGGGGAGCCGACGAAGACCAGGGCGTCGGCGCTCAGCCCGTGGTCGCGGGCCGCGGTGCCGACCACCAGCGAGCCGTAGCTGTGCCCGAGCACCGTCTGCCGGGCCGGCGGCCCCTCGTGCGAGGCGCGCAGCCCCTCCTGGAACCGGTGCAGGGCCGGCCCGGCCTCCTCGGCCTGCCGGCCGCGCGCCGCCTCCGGCAGGAAATCCGGCGCGTCGTAGTCCAGCCAGAGCACGGCCGCCGCCTCGGCCCCGGGCCCGAGCGCCGTGCACCGGTCCAGCACCCGGGCGGCCCGGCCCAGCTCGCCCGGAACGTCGGCGAGGTCCGCGGTCATCCCCGGGACGTACGTCAGCACCGCGCCGGCCCGGTCGGGGTTGCCGAGCGCCACCACCGCCCGCCCGTCCCCGCCCGGGTCCAGCCCCAGCAGGTACGCCCGCGGCGCCCCGGGGGCGGCCAGCCGGTCGCCGAGCCCGTCGAGGCCGCGCAGCGCCGCCTCCACCGCGGTGAGCCGAGCGAGCCGGGCCAGTTCGAGCGGCCCGGCCGGCAGTGGGCGGAGCAGCGCCGCCCGCCGTGCCAGCAGCTCCGCCCGCCGCCGGGTCAGCAGCAGCCGATTGGCCTGGTCGCGGGCCGCCACCGGCAGGCCGTCGAGGCGACCGACCCGGTCCGGCTCGTGGCTGACCAGCCACCGGCGCTCGGCCGGGGTGAGGCCGGCCCACCAGCGGCTCACCTCGGCCGGACCGGCCCCGGGCGACGGCCGCCAGGCCGGCGGGACGCGCACCCAGCCGGTCGCCGCCGCCGTCGCCAGCTCCGCCAGCCGTCCGGCCGCCTCCCGGTCCGCCGCGCCGGCCAGCGCCAGCGCGTCGCGGATCTCGGCGCCCACCCGCGCCACCGCCGGGCCGACCAGGGCGGCGGACCGGGGACGGGCCGGATCGGACCGGACCGCCCCGGCCCGGTCCACCAGCAGGCCGCCCGCGTCGGCGTCCGCCACGGCGGCGCCGAGCCGGGCCTTGGCCGCGCCCACCCGGGCGGCGAACTCGGCGAGCACCTGGTCGACCTCGACGAGCGCGGGCAGCACGTCGGTCAGCGCGGCGCGCAGCTCGCCGATCCGCCCCTGGGCGATGGTCGAGGCCGCGCCGGACCAGCCGGGACGTAGCGCGCCGATCCGGGCGGTCAGCCCGTCGGCCCGGCGCCGGACCGGGCCGATCAGCCCTCGCCAGGCCGCTCCGGCGGCGGCCCAGGCCCCCGGGTCGGCCCGCCAGAGCTGCGCGTACCCGATCAGCGACACCTCGGCCGCCCGCTCCCGACCCCCGGCGGGTGGGCGCGTTCGCCCGGGCGGCCGGCCCGGGGGGCCGCCGGCCGGGGGTGCCGGCTTTCCGGCCGCCGGATGCTGCCGCCGCGCCACCGGGCCGTTCGGCGCCCAGCCGCCCCGCGCGGCCGCCCGCGGGCCTGCGGCCGTGCTCATCGGGGGATCCCGGCGAGACGGCGGGCGGCCCGCTCGTCCACCGCCTCGTAGCCGTCGGCGGCGGCGCGGACCGCCTCGGCGGTGGCCGCCAGCCGGGCGGCGAGCGACCCGCACCAGCGCTGCACCGCCGCCTCCAGGTCGGCCAGCGCCACGCCGGCCCGCCAGCCGTCGGCCGGCACCACCAGCCCCGGCTCGACGGCCGGCCCGCGGGCCAGCCGATATGCGTCGTCGACCAGCTCCCGGGCCACCCCACGCAACAGCTCGGGCTCGACGCTGAACGGCTCCTCGCCCATGGCGACCTCCCTGCAACCCGACGGACGGCGGGGACGCTACGGCTCGGCCGACCACCCGCGCCGGCCCTGTGGACAACGGGCGGCGGGGCGGATCCCGGGTTTTCCACAGGCGTTCTCCACCGCGCGCCCGCCGGCCGATCCGGGGCCCCGACCGCCGGTAGGGTGAGGTTCGTGATCGTGGCTGTCGGCATCGACGTCGTGCTGGTGGACCGGTTCGTCCGGTCCCTGGCGCGCACACCGCTGCTGGCCGACCGCCTCTTCACCGAGGCCGAGCGCTACACCCGCTCCGGCGACCCGCGCCGGCCCGAGTCGATGGCGGCCCGGTTCGCGGCCAAGGAGGCGGTGGCCAAGGCGCTCGGCGCGCCGGCCGGGCTGAGCTGGCACGACTGTGAGGTGGTGCCCGACCCGGCCGGCCGCCCCTGGCTGAGCGTCTCGGGCACGGTGGCCGCCGCGGCGGCCGAGCGGGGGATCAACCGCTGGCACCTGTCGTTGTCGCACGACGGCGGGATCGCGTCGGCCATGGTGGTCGCGGAGGGGTGAGCCGACCCGGGTCGGTCGGCCGGTCCGGGACGAACGGGACGAACGGACGGGACGGGGTGGCATGAGACCGGTATGGCGGGTCGCGGACGTACGCGCGGCGGAGGCGGGCCTGATGGCCACCCTGCCGCCCGGGGCGCTGATGCAGCGGGCCGCCGCCGGGCTGGCCCGCCGCTGCGCGCTGCTCCTCGGCGACCGGGGCGGCGTCTACGGCGCCCGGGTGCTGCTGCTGGTCGGCTCCGGCGACAACGGCGGTGACACCCTCTACGCGGGCGCGCACCTGGCCCGCCGGGGCGCGGCGGTCGCCGCCCTGCTGCTCACTCCGGGCCGGGCGCACGCCGACGGGCTGGCCGCGCTGCGGGCCGCCGGCGGGCGGGTGGTCGACCGGCCGCCGCCCGTGGTGGACCTGGTGCTCGACGGGATCGTCGGGATCGGCGGCACCGGCGGGCTCCGGGAGACCGCCGATCAGCTCGCCGCGAGCCTGGCCGAGCGCAGTGGGCGGGACGGCACCCGGGCCACGGTGGTCGCGGTGGACGTGCCCAGCGGCGTCGCGGTGGACACCGGGCACGTGCCGCTGACCGCCTCCGGCCGGCCCTGCGCCGTGCGCGCCGACGTCACGGTCACCTTCGGCGCGCTGAAGCCCGCGCTGGTGGTCGGCCCGGCCGCCCCGCTCGCCGGGCACGTCGAGCTGGTCGACATCGGGCTGGAGCCGTGGCTGCGCGGCACCCCGGCGCTGCGCGTCACCGAGTGGTCCGACGTGGTCGACTGGTGGCCCCGGCTCGGCCCGTCCTCGGAGAAATACAGCCGGGGGGTGGTCGGGGTGGCGACCGGCTCGTCCACCTTCCCGGGCGCGGCCGTGCTCTCGGTCGGCGGCGCGCTGAACGGCCCCACCGGCATGGTCCGCTACGCGGGAGGCGCCCGTGCGGAGGTGCTGCACCAGCACCCGTCGGTGATCGCCACCGACCGGGTCGCCGACGCAGGCCGGGTGCAGGCCTGGGTCTGCGGCTCGGGGCTGGGCACCGGTGAGGAGGCCGCCGCCGAGCTGCGCGCGGTGGTCGCCGCGCCGGTGCCGGTGGTGCTCGACGCCGACGCGCTCACCCTGCTGGTCGACGGCAAGTTGGCGGACCGGCTGCGCGGGCGGGACGCCCCGATCGTGGTGACCCCGCACGACCGCGAGTACGCCCGGCTCTGCGGCGAGTCCCCGGGGGCGGACCGGGTCGGGGCGGCGCTGCGGCTGGCCGCCTGGATGAACGCGGTGGTGCTGCTCAAGGGCAACCGCACGATCGTCGGCACCCCGGACGGCCGGGCCTACGTCAACCCGACCGGCACCCCGGTGCTGGCCACCGGGGGCACCGGCGATCTGCTGGCCGGGCTGCTCGGCTCACTGCTCGCCGCCGGGCTGGCGCCGGAGCGGGCGGCCGTCGCGGCGGCGTACCTGCACGGGCTGGCCGGTCGGGAGGCGGCGCGCGGCGGTCCGGTGACCGCGCCCGACGTGGCCACCGCGCTCCGCCCGGTGCTGGCCCGCCTGCCCTGACCGCGACGGCCGCCGGCACGCGGCCGACCGGCCGGCCGTCCGGCTCACGGCCACGGTGATCACGGACGGAAGTAGGCTGAGGGCATGTGGCAGTCGGAGGTGCGCGTCGACCTGGACGCGATCCGGGAGAACGTGGCCCGGCTCAAGTCGGGCACCAGCGCCGAGCTGATGGCGGTGGTCAAGGCCGACGGTTACGGCCACGGCATGGTCCCGGCGGCCCGCGCGGCGCTCGACGCCGGGGCGGACTGGCTCGGCGTCTGCACCCTCGACGAGGCGCTCCTGCTGCGCCAGGAGGGGGTGACCGCCCCCGTGCTGGCCTGGCTGCTCGACCCGGGGCTGCCGCTGCACGACGGGGTCGCGGTTGGCGTCGACCTCGGCTGCGCCAGCCTCGCCCAGCTCGACGAGATGATCGAGGCGGGCCGGCGGGCGGACCGTCCGGCCCGGCTGCACCTCAAGATCGACACCGGGCTTTCCCGCGGCGGGGCCACCGTGGCCGACTGGCCGGCGCTGCTGGAGGCCGCCGCGAAGGCCCAGGCCGACGGCCTGGTCGAGGTGGTCGGCGTATGGAGCCACTTCGTGTACGCGGACTCGCCCGGCCACCCCACCACCGACCGGCAGTTGGCGGTGTTCCACGAGGGGCTGGAGATGGTGGAGCGGGCCGGGCTGCGCCCCCGCTACCGGCACCTGGCCAACTCGGCGGCCACGCTCACCCGCCCGGACACCCACTTCGACCTGGTCCGCCCCGGTCTGGCGGTCTACGGTCTCTCGCCGATCGAGGGCGAGCAGTTCGGGCTGCGCCCGGCGATGACCGCCCGGGCCCGGGTGATGCTGACCAAGCGGGTCCCGGCCGGCACCGGAGTCTCCTACGGCCACACCTACCTGACCGAGCAGGAGGCGAACCTGGCCGTCGTCCCGCTCGGCTACGCCGACGGGGTGCCGCGGCACGCCTCGAACACCGGCCCGGTGCAGCTCGCCGGCAAGCGGCGGACCATCTCCGGGCGCGTCTGCATGGACCAGTTCGTGATCGACTGCGGCGAGGACGAGGTGGCCGCCGGGGACGTGGCCACCCTCTTCGGCAGCGGCGCGGACGGCGAGCCGACCGCCGACGACTGGGCCGCGGCGGTCGGCACCATCAACTACGAGATCGTGACCCGGTTCGGCGGTGTCCGGGTGCCGCGCGTCTACGACGGCGAGCGCGCGTGAGCGCGAGGAGTGAGCCGGGGTTGCGAGCCCCGCAGTCGCGAACCGAGGTGGCACCGTGAGCGCGAGGAGTGAGCCGCGGTTGCGAGCCCCGCAGTCGCGAACCGAGGTGGCACAGTGAGCCAGCGGTTCCGGGTGCCCCGGCCGCGGACCGCCGCCGGCCGGGTCGCCGGGCTGGTCGGCGCCGCGGTCGGCGTGGCCGCCGCCGGGCTCGCCGCGGGGGTGGTGAGCGAGCGGGTCCTGATCCGCCGCCTCAAGTCCGACCCCACCGACGCGTACGCCGACGAGGTCTTCGGCGAGCAGCGGTACGACGCGGCGTACCGGCTGGAGATGCCGGACGGCACAGACGTCCACGTGGAGGTGGTCGAGCCGACCCGGCCGGTCGCCGGGCACCCGACCGTGGTGCTGGTGCACGGCTTCTGCCTGGACATGGGGACGTTCCACTTCCAGCGCAAGCTGCTCGCCGCGCGCGGTGACTACCGGATCGTCGCCTACGACCAGCCCGGGCACGGCCGCTCCGGGAAGCTGGAGGGCGGCGACTACGACCTGGCCGCGCTGGGCCATACCCTGCGCCGGGTGATCGACGAGGTGGCCCCGGAGGGGCCGCTGGTGCTGATCGGCCACTCGATGGGCGGCATGACGATCATGGCGCTGGCCGAGCTCCACCCGGAGATGTTCGGCGACCGGGTGGTCGGCACGGTGCTGATGGCCACCTCGGGCGGGCTGCTCGCGGAGACCAAGCTGGTGGCCCCCGCGCTGCTCGGCCGGGTCGGGGCCCCGGTGATCTACATAATGAGCAACGCCACCCGGTACGGCGGCACGGTGATCGACAAGGCCCGCAAGTCGACGTCGAACGTGGCCTGGCTGCTCACCCGCAGGTACGGCTTCGGCACCCCGAAGCCCAGCCCGGCCCTGGTGTCGTACGTCGAGCAGATGAACTCCCGCACCTCGGCCGACACGGTCACCCGCTACCTGCGTACCCTGGCCACCCATTCCCGGTTCCCGGCGCTGGCCGCGCTGGCCGGCACACCGGTGCTGGTGATCGTGGGGGACAAGGACATGATCACGCCGGTGACCCACTCCGAGGAGATCGTCCGGCGGCTGCCGCACGCCGAGTTCGTGAAGATCCACGACAGCGGGCACGTGGTGATGCTGGAGCACGCCGACGAGGTGAACGTGGCGCTGGAGAGGTTCCTGGAGTCGCTGTGACGGTGGTGCTGGAACTGAAGACGGTCGACGACACGCACGAGTTCGGCCGCCGGCTGGCCGGGGTGCTGCGCGCGGGCGACCTGCTGCTGCTCAGCGGCCCGCTGGGCGCCGGCAAGACCGCGCTGACCCAGGGCATCGGCGCCGGTCTCGGGGTGCGCGGCGACATCACCTCGCCGACCTTCGTGATCGCCCGGGTGCACCGGCCGGATCCGGCCCGGGGCGGCCGGGTGACCCTGGTGCACGCCGACGCGTACCGGCTGGGGGAGTCGGCCGACCCGCGCGCCGAGATCGACGACCTGGATTTGGACGCCTCGGTGGACGAGGCGGTCACCGTCGTCGAGTGGGGCGAGGGGATGGTCGAGCAGTTGGTCGACGCCCACCTGCGGGTCCGCATCGAGCGGCGGGACGACGACACCCGGGTGGTCACCCTGGAGCCGGTCGGCGGCGACTGGGCGCGGCGGCTGGCCACCCTGTACTGACGCGTGTCATACCCGCTGCCTACAGTGCCGGGGACCGATCAGCCGCGGTGAAAGGTTGCCGATGCCCGACGACGCCCTCACGCTCGACCTGCTGGCGCTTCTGCCCGACGCCTGGCGGGCGGCGCTCACCCCGCACCTCGACCCGGCCCGCACGGCGGCGCTGGCCGAGTTCGTCGCCGGGGAATACGCCACCCGAACGGTGTTCCCGCCGGTCGAGGACCTGTTCTCGGCCTACCGGCTGTGCGGGCCGGCGGAGACCCGGGTGCTGATCCTCGGGCAGGACCCCTACCACAAGGCGGGGCAGGCGCACGGGCTGAGCTTCAGCGTGCGCGAGGGTGTGGCGGTGCCGCCGTCGCTGCGCAACGTCTTCAAGGAGCTGGGCGAGGACCTGGGCGTGCCGAAGCCGGCCAGCGGCAACCTGAGCGGCTGGGCGGCGCAGGGCGTGCTGCTGCTCAACGCGGTGCTCACCGTCCGGCAGGCCACCCCCGGCTCGCACGCCAACAAGGGCTGGGAGGAGTTCACCGACGCCACCATCCGGGCCCTGGACGCGCTCGACCAGCGGGTGGTCTTCCTGCTCTGGGGCGGCTACGCGCGCAAGAAGGCCGCCCTGGTCGCCAACCCGAACCACGTGGTGCTGGAGGCCGGTCACCCGAGCCCGATGAACCCGCGCGGCTTCCTGGGCAGCCGCCCGTTCAGCGCGGCCAACAAGGCGCTGGCCGACGCCGGCCTGCCCACCATCGACTGGGACCGCTCCGCCGGCTGACCATCGACGCAGGGCTATCGCTCGGTGGCGGACGGTAGTAGGCTCTCCCCCGTTCGCGCCCGGAGCGGAGGAGGTAGCGGTGTCGGCGACCATCACCTCGGACGGCTGGTCGACGGCGCCGGCGGCCCTGGCGGAGAACGCCGAACGGTTCCTGGCGCTGGCCCGCTCGGTCCCGCCGGACACCATGGTCACGGCCGACTGGACTGCTGCCGAGACCCTGGCCCACCTCGCCTCGATCGCCTGGCTCTACGTCGCCCTGGTCGACCCGGCCGGCGAGCCGTTGCCGGTTCCCGGGCTCGGCGATCGGCTTCCGCTTGTCACCGTCGACACCGTGGCCGACGCCAACGACCTGGTGCTGCGGCACCTGACCGAGCGCGACCCGGGGCACCTGCTCGACCGGCTGCGCCGCGACGTCGACCGGCTGCTGGCGGCCTGCGCCGACCGCAGCCCCGACGAGGTGGTGCCCTGGCTCGGCGACGCCCGGGTCCCGCTCCCCGGCCTCTTCGCGCACCTCGTCAACGAACTGCTGCTGCACGGCTGGGACATGGCCCGGGCGACCGGCCGGCCGTGGTCGGTCCCGTCCCGGGACGCGGTGCTCTTCCTCGACCTCTTCCTGGCCGGGGTGGTCCGGCACGGCTACGGCCGGCTGCTGGACGGGGTGGACCCGCCGCGCCGCCGGATCGTGGTGCGGTTCGGTTCGGCGTACGCGGCGCCGCTGACACTCGCGCTGGCCGACGGGCGGGTGCGCTTCGCCACTCCCCACGAGCGGCCGGACGTGCGGGTCCGGTTCGACCCGGCGACGCTCAACCTGATGATGTTCGGGCGGATCAGCCGGGCCCGCGCCGTGCTCACCGGCCGGGTCCGCATCGCCGGCCCGCGCCCCTGGCTGCTGCCGCAGTTCCTCAAGGTCTTCCGCACCCCGAGCTGAGCCGCGACGCGCACCCCGAGCTGACACGCAACCTGCGCTCCGAGCTGAGCCGCGACGTGGGAGGGGCGTCACCGCCGGTAACCGGGTCGGCGACTAGGCTGGCATACCGTGCTCGTACTCGTGGTGGACTCCTCGACGCCCGCGGTGACCGCGGCGCTCGTCGAGGTCTCGGCGGACGGCGTCGCGGCGCGCGCGCAGCGGTGCACGGTCGACGCGCGGGCGCACGGCGAACTGCTCGCCCCGCAGGTCGACGCGGTGCTGGCCGACGTCGACGCGCGCCCCGCCGACCTGGCCGCGATCGTCGCCGGGCTCGGTCCCGGGCCGTTCACCGGGCTCCGGGTCGGCCTGGTCACCGCCGCCACCATGGGCCAGGTGCTCGGCATCCCCACGTATGGGGTCTGCTCGCTGGACGGGATCGGCCACCCGGCGGCCGCCGGCGAGCCGGTCCTGGCGGCCAGCGACGCCCGCCGCCGGGAGGTCTACTGGGCCGTCTACGACGGCGCCGGCCAGCGCATCGCCGGGCCGAACGTGGACATCCCGGCGGTCGCCGCCGAGCGCGCCCGCGACCTGGCCGTCACGGTCGCGGTCGGGGACGGCGCGCACCGCTACGCGGACGTCCTCGGCCTGCCGGTCCGGGAGGAGCCGCGCTACCCGGACGCCCTGGCGCTGGCCCGCCTGGCCGCGGAACGGATCCGCGCGGGCGCCCCCGGTGAGCCGCTCACCCCGCTCTACCTGCGCCGCCCGGACGCGGTCGCGGCCACCGGCCACAAGCCGGTCCTCCCGTGAGCGCGAGGAGTGAGCCGGGGTTGCGAGCCCCGGAGTCGCGAACAGAGGCGGCACCGTGAGCGCGAGGAGTGAGCCGGGGTTGCGAGCCCCGGAGTCGCGAACAGAGGCGGCACCGTGAGCGCGAGGAGTGAGCCGGGGTTGCGAGCCCCGCAGTCGCGAACAGACGCGCACGGGCCCGGGTTGCGAGCCCCGCAGTCGCGAACTGAGGCGGCACAGTGAGCCAGGTCCGACTGGGCCGCTTCCGCTGGTGGCACGTCGACCAGGTGCTGCCCCTGGAGGCGGACCTGTTCGGGGCCGAGCAGTGGTCGCCGGCGATGTTCTGGAACGAGTTGGCCAACGGCCACCACTACCTGGTCGCCACCGACGACGACGGCACGGTGCTCGGCTACGCCGGGCTGATGGTGGCGCCGCCGGACGAGGCCTGGGTGCAGAACATCGCGGTCCGCCGGGACGCGCAGCGCCGGGGGATCGGCCGGCTGCTGCTGGAGGCGCTGCTCGCCGAAGCGGCCCGGTGCGGGGTGCGCAGCACGCTGCTGGAGGTCGCCGCCGACAACGCCGCGGCGCAGCGGCTCTACGCGATGTACGGCTTCGAGCCGATCGGCGTGCGCCGCGGCTACTACCAACCGAGCAACACCGACGCGCTGGTCATGCAGCGCAACGAGGACTGACGAGCATGGCTGACGAACCACTGATCCTCGGCATCGAGACCTCCTGCGACGAGACCGGGGTGGGCATCGTCTGCGGGCACACCTTGCTCGCCGACGCGCTGGCCTCCAGCGTCGAGGAGCACGCCCGGTTCGGCGGCGTGGTGCCGGAGGTGGCCAGCCGCGCCCACCTGGAGGCCATCGTGCCGACGATGGACCGGGCGCTGCGCGAGGCGGGGGTGACGATCGCCGACATCGACGCGATCGCCGTCACGTCCGGGCCGGGCCTGGCCGGCGCGCTGCTCGTCGGGGTCGCCGCCGCCAAGGGGTACGCGGTGGCCGCCGAGAAGCCGGTGTACGGGGTGAACCACCTCGCCGCGCACGTGGCCGTGGACACCCTGGAGCACGGCCCGCTGCCGGAGCCGGCCATCGCCCTGCTGGTCTCCGGCGGGCACTCCTCGCTGTTGCGCGTCGACGACCTGGCCCGTGAGGTCACCCCGCTCGGCTCGACCATCGACGACGCGGCCGGCGAGGCGTTCGACAAGGTGGCCCGGCTGCTCGGGCTGCCCTTCCCGGGCGGCCCGTTCATCGACCGGGAGGCGCGTGCCGGTGACCCGGCGGCGATCGCCTTCCCGCGCGGGCTGACCGCGCCCAAGGACCTGGCCGGGCACCGCTACGACTTCTCCTTCTCGGGGCTGAAGACGGCGGTGGCCCGCTGGGTGGAGGCGCGGCAGCGGGCCGGTGAGCCGGTGCCGGTGGCCGACGTGGCGGCGTCGTTCCAGGAGGCGGTCTGCGACGTGCTGGTCGGCAAGGCGCTGGACGCCTGCCGGAGCAGCGGCATCGACACGCTGGTGATCGGCGGCGGGGTGGCGGCCAACTCGCGGCTGCGCGCGATGGCCGAGCACCGGGCGGCGAAGCACGGCGTCCGGGTGCGTACGCCCCGGCCGAAGCTCTGCACCGACAACGGCGCGATGGTGGCCGCGCTCGGCTCGCACCTGGTCGCCGCGGGGGTCGCCCCGAGCCGGCTGGACCTGCCGGCCGACTCCGCCATGCCGCTGACCGTGGTCAGCGTCTGAGGCGGGAGGGGACCGACGTGATCGTCCGGATGTGGGAGGCGAAGGCCGAGCCGTACGGCTTCGCCGACCTGATCACCTGGGTCTGCGAGACCGCGCTGCCCGAGTTCGAACACGAGCCGCTGCATCTGTCCAGCGAGGTGTTCTCCTCCACCGACCACCGCGTGGTGGTCATCTCGAAGTGGCGGAGCAACCCGCGGGACCTGCCCGAGCCGCCCATGCGGCTGGTCGCCCGGCCGCCGCACAGCTGGGACTTCACGCAGGTCGATCGCTGACCCGGCGGGCCGCCTGACCGGCGGGAAACTGGTTGGCGTCCGCCCCGGCCCGGCACCTAGCGTCGGGTGGTCATGCGCTTCTCACCCGCCGGCGATCCCGGCACCCCCGACGCCCGGTCCGCCACCCGTTACCTGGTCTGGCTCGCCGGTCGGCACCCCCTGCTCTTCGGCACCGGCATCGCCCTCGGCGTCATCTGGATGATGGCCCAGGCGCTGATGCCGGCCGCCGTCGGCCGGGCCGTCGACGCCGGCCTCGCCCAGCGCGACCCGGACGCCCTGCTCCGCTGGGGCCTCGTCCTGCTCGGGCTGGGCGTCGTCCAGGCGGCCGCCGGCATCCTGCGGCACCGCTGCGCGGTGCACAACTGGCTCGGCGCGGCGTACCGGACCGTGCAGGTCACCGTGGACGCCACCAACCGGCTCGGCGCCGCGCTGCCCCGCCGGGTCGCCGCGGGCGAGGTGGTGAGCATCGGTACGGCCGACATCGAGCACATCGGCAGCGCCGTCGACATCACCGCCCGGGGCACCGGCGCGCTGGTCGCCATCGGCACCGTGTCGGTGATCCTGCTCACCGCGTCCCTGCCGCTCGGCCTGGTGGTGGTGCTCGGGGTGCCGCTGCTCATGGCGCTGGTGGCGCTGCTGATCCGGCCGCTGCACCGCCAGCAGGCGGCCTACCGGGAGTCGACCGGTGAGCTGACCGCCCGCGCCGCGGACATCGTCTCCGGGCTGCGGGTGCTGCGCGGGGTGGGCGGGGAGCCGGTGCTGGGCGCCCGCTACCGGGAGCAGTCCCAGTCGCTGCGGGCGGACGGCCTTCGGGTGGCCCGGGTGGAGTCGCTGATCCAGGCCGCGCAGATCCTGCTGCCCGGCGTCTTCGTGGTGCTGGTGACCTGGCTCGGAGCCCGGTTCGCGCTGCGCGGCGAGATCAGCGCCGGCCAGCTGGTCTCCTTCTACGGCTACACGGCGTTCCTGGTCAGCCCGCTGCGCAACCTCACCGAGGCGGCCGACAAGCTGACCCGGGGGCACGTCGCGGCCCGCCGGGTCGTGCGGCTGCTCCGCCTCACCCCGGAGTTCACCGATCCGGCCCGCCCGGTGCCGGTGCCCGCGGGGCCGGGCGAACTGGTGGACGTCCGCTCCGGGCTGGTGCTCCGGCCGGGCCGGCTCACCGCGCTGGCCGCCACCGCGCCCGAGGACGCCGCCGAGATCGCCGACCGGCTGGGCCGGTACGTCGACGGGGACGTGACGCTGCACGGCGTACCCCTGCGGGACGTGGCGCTGGCGACGGTGCGCGAGCGGATCCTGGTGGCCGACAACGACGCGCAGCTGTTCAGCGGCGCGCTCCGGACGGAGCTGGACCCGCACGACCGGGGGGACCGCCGCGCGATCGAGGCGGCGCTGGTCGCGGCGAGCGCCACGGACATCGTCGAGGCGCTGCCCGACGGCCTGGACAGCCCGGTCGCCGAGCGCGGCCGGGAGTTCTCCGGCGGCCAGCGGCAGCGGCTGCGGCTGGCCCGGGCGCTGGTCGCCGACCCGGAGACGCTGATCCTGGTCGAGCCGACCAGCGCGGTGGACGCGCACACCGAGGCGCGGATCGCCGAGCGGCTGGCCGCCGCCCGGTCCGGCCGGACCACGCTGGTCTGCACCACCAGCCCGCTGGTGCTGGGCCGCGCCGAGCACGTGGTCTTCGTGGAGGACGGCAAGGTGGTCGCCGAGGGTCGCCACGACGAACTGCTCGCCGCCGAGCCCCGGTACCGGGCCACGGTGAGCCGGGAGGAGGACCAGTGAGCAACGCCCTGCCCGTCGCCGACGCGCAACAGGTCCGCCGGTACGCGCGGGAGCTGGCCCGCCGGCACCCGCGCGGCCTGGCCGCCGCGCTCGGCCTGCACGCGCTCGCCGCAGCGGCCGGCCTGGTCGCGCCCCGGCTCCTCGGCGACCTGGTCGAGGGGATCTCCCGCGGAGTCGGCGCGGTCACCGTGGACCGGGTGGCCCTGGCCATCGCGGGCTTCGTGGTCGCCCAATCGGTGCTGGTCCGCTTCGCCCACCTGGCCTCCGCCCGGCTCGGTGAGCGGGTCCTCGCCGAGCTGCGCGAGGAGTTCGTCGACCGGGTGCTCGCCCTGCCGCTGTCCACCGTGGAGCGGGCCGGCACCGGCGACCTGCTCACCCGCACCTCCCGGGACGTCGCCGCGCTGTCCCGGACGGTCCGGTTCGCCGCACCGGAGACGCTGATCTCGGCGCTCACCGTGCTGCTGATCCTCGGCGCGCTGGTGCTGACCGGCCCGCTGCTGGTGCTGCCCTGCCTGCTCGCGGTGCCGGTGCTGGTCGTCGGCACCCGCTGGTACCTGCGCCGGGCACCGGAGGGATACCTGCGGGAGAACGCCGCGTACTCCGACATCACCGACGGGATCAGCGAGACGGTCGAGGGGGCGCGGACCACCGAGGCGCTGCGCCAGGCGGCCCGCCGCCGGGCCCGGGGCGACGCCGACATCCGCCGCTCCTACGCGGCCGAGTCCTACACGCTGAAGCTGCGGACGGTCTTCTTCCCGGTCGCCGAGATCGGCTACCTGCTGCCGGTGGCCGGTACCCTGCTGCTCGGCGGCTGGTTCTATCTCAAGGGCTGGGCGAATCTCGGGCAGGTCACCGCGGCCACCCTCTACGCCCAGCAACTGGTGGACCCGGTCGACCGGCTGCTCTCCTGGCTGGACGAGTTCCAGGTCGGCGGCGCCTCGCTGGCCCGGCTGCTCGGCGTGCGGGCCGAGCCCGCCGACGGCCCCGCCGCGCGGTCCGACCGGGGGCCGGTCACCGACGATGGTCGGCTCGCCGCCCACGACGTCCGGTACGCGTACCGCGCGGGCCACGACGTGCTGCACGGGGTGACCCTGGTGCCCCGGCCGGGGGAGAAACTGGCCATGGTCGGCCCGTCCGGCGCGGGGAAGTCCACCCTGGGCCGGCTGCTGGCCGGGGTGCACGCGCCGCGCGCCGGCACGGTGACGGTGGACGGCCGGCCGCTCAGCGGGCTGCCCCTGGCCGAGCTGCGTACCCACGTCGCGCTGGTCAGCCAGGAGCACCACGTGTTCATCGGCACGCTGGCCGACAACGTGGCGATGGTCCGCCCGGCCGCCGGCCCCGCCGAGGTGCGCGCGGCGCTCGCCGCGGTCGACGCGCTGGACTGGGCGGAGGCGCTGCCGGACGGGCTGGACACCCGGGTCGGGGCGGGCGGGCACCCGCTCCCGCCGGCCCAGGCGCAGCAGCTCGCGCTGGCCCGGCTGGTGCTGGCCGACCCGCACACCCTGGTGCTGGACGAGGCCACCTCGCTGATCGATCCGCGGGCGGCCCGGGCGCTGGAACGCTCGCTGGCCGCGGTGCTCCAAGGCCGGACCGTCATCGCGATCGCGCACCGGCTCTTCTCGGCGCACGACGCGGACCGGGTGGCGGTGGTCGAGGACGGCCGGATCACCGAGCTGGGGTCGCACGACGAGCTGGTCGCGGCCGGTGGCTCGTACGCCGCCCTCTGGCGGTCCTGGCACGGCTGAGCGAAGGCCCCCACCGGGCGCACCGGTGGGGGCCGCACGCGTGCGGTGGGGTCAGGAGCGGCGCAGCAGCCGCCAGGTGGCGTAACCGCCGGTGCCCAGGGCGAGCAGGAAGACGGCCCACACGACCGTGGTGCTGACCTGGACTCCACCGTTGCTGCCGACGTTGGCCCCGGCGGCGGCGATCAGCGAATCGCTCTGCGCCGGGGGCATCGCGGGAGGCGGGAGCTGCTGCCAGCGGACCAGCCCGGTGCTCTCCAGCATCAGCATGTGATTGGTGACGAAGGTGTTCGTCTGGTCGGCGAGCTTGCGCACGATCGGGTCCCGGGTGCTGGCCCGCACCGCGCCGATCACCGGGAAGATGTTGCCGTGGGCGACCCGCAGCCGGGTCACGAAGATCTGGTCGAACTGGGCGCCGGTGGCGTTCTGCATCTCGGTCAGCCAGCCCTGCTGCTGGGTGGTCGGGGTGGTCGGCAGGGTGGCGCCCAGCTTGTTCGCGGCCTCGACCACGAGCTGGTCCAGGACGCCGTGCTGTCGCGCGATCTCCGCGCCGATCTCCCGTATCCGCTTCGACTGGCCCTTCTCGGCGGCCATCTGCCCGGCCGGCATCTCCCAGAGCCCGGCCAGTCGTACCCCGTTGAGCAGCGTCATGTCGGCGGCGTTGAGCTGCACACCGGGGTTGGGCGCGGCCAGCGCCGCGCCGGGAAGGACGCCGATCCCCGCGGCGAGCGCGACGAGCAGCAGGATCACCCGGTGCGCCAGCCGGCGGCGTGCGGATTCCAGCGGTGCCATGGTTGCGGTGCCTCCTCGGTCCGGACCGGTACGCGGGACGGCGCGGACGGCCGCCCCCGCGGCCGTCCGTCCGCCCACTGGTACGGATCACGACCCGATTCAGTTCACCGGAATCGGGGGCCGGTCAGCCGACGTCGAGCGGGTCGGCGAGGAGGCGTTCGAAGGCCAGTTCGGCGGCGCCGATCAGCGCCGCGTCGTCACCGAGCTTCGGGGTACGCAGCCGCACGTGCTCCAGGCAGGCGGGCAGCCCGTTGCAGTTGAGCCGGCTGCGCACCTGGGCGGCGGCGGCCAGGTAGAGGTCGCGCATGGTGCCGCCGAAGATGACCATCTCCGGGTTGAAGATGTTGACCAGGTTGGCCACGCCGAAACCGAGCCAGTCGCCGGCCTGCCGGACGGCGGTCTGGGCCCGCGCGTCACCCCGGTCGGCGGCGTCGAAGACGGCCAGCAGTGCCTCCCGCCCCCGGGCGTCGGAGCGGCCGGCGGCCCGGAGCAGCCCGTGCTCGCCGATCTCGGTCTCCCAGCAGCCGCGCCGCCCGCAGTCGCAGCGCATGCCGTCGCGGACCACCACCATGTGGCCGACCTCGCCGCTGTAGCCGCCGTGCCCGGTGAGCCGCCGCCCGCCGGCGATGATGCCGGCCCCGACGCCGACGTCCCCGTAGAGGTAGATGACGTTGTCGCAGCCGGCCGCGGCGCCCCGGGCGTGCTCGGCGAAGGCGGCCACGTCGGCCACGTTGCCCACCGTGATGGGCACGTCGACGCCCAGCTCGGCGGCGAGCGCCGCGCCGATCGGCTCGTCCACCCAGCCGGTGGTCGGGCTGAGCCGGACCAGCCCGTCCTCGCGGCGGACCATGCCGCAGACCGCCACCCCGGCGCCGACGCAGATCGAGTCGGGCGGCACCGCCCGGTGCATCTCCCGGACCGCGTCGGCCAGCAGCGGGGCGGCCTCCCCGGCGACCAGGTTCCGCGGCCGTTCCAGCTCCCGGCGGTCGAGCACCTCGCCGCCGAGCCCGACCCGCGCGGCCCGCAGCCGGTCCACCTCGACGCTGTACGCGTACGCGTAGACCCGGGCCGACTCGGGCCGGACGACCAGCGAGGGTCGTCCGGCCCGGCCGGTCTCCTTCGGCGTCCCCTCGCTGACCAGACCGGCGCCGGCCAGGTCGGCGGTCAGCGCGCCGATGGTGCTGCGGTTGAGGCCGAGCGCGGTGGTCAGCTCCGCGCGGGTGGTGGCTCCGCGCACGTGCACGTAACGGAGCAACGCGCCCAGGTTCTGCCGACGGATCTCGTCCTGACTGGGTCCCGCGCGCATCGCCACCGTCATGTCCGTACCGGGTTCAGCGGGTGCCGGTGGCGGCCGAGCGGCGCCTTGACAGGGCGTCGACACCGGCGGCGAGCATGAGCACCGCGCCCGTGAAGATGTACTTCAGGCCGGAGCTGAGGTCCAGCAGTCCCATGCCGTTGATGATGACAGCCACCACGGCGCCGCCGAGCACGGCGTTGATCATCCGGCCCTTGCCGCCGAAGAGGCTGGTGCCTCCGATGACGGCCGCGCCGACCGCGTAGAGCAGGACGTTGCTGCCGCCCGTGTTGGGGTCGACCGACCGGTCCTTGCTGGCCGCGATGATGCCACCGATCGCGGCCATCCCCGAGCAGATCACGAAGGCGGAGATCTTGATCCGGTCCACGTTGATACCGGCCCGCCGCGCGGCCTCCGCGTTGCCACCGACCGCGTAGAGGTGCCGGCCGTACGCGGTGCGGTTGAGCACGAACGTCCAGAAGACCAGCAGGACCGCGATGATGGGCACGACCACCGGCATGCCCTTGTTCGACGTGATCAGCGTGTTGATGCTGCGCTCCTGGTTGAGCACGTAGACGGCGAAGCCGATCAGGACGGCGACCCCGAGGATCCGGGCGCCCACCACGGCGATCGGATCGGTGACCAGCCCGCGGGCGGCCCGGTTCCGGTGCCGCAGCAGCTGCGCGGCGGCGTACCCGAGGATCGCGACGGCGGCCAGCAGCCAGCCGACGGCCGGCGGGATCCGGCCGTTCTCGATGCCGACGATCACGTCGTCGCCGATCGAGATGTTGGTGCCCTCCTTCATGAGCAGCAGCACCACGCCCTGGAAGGCGAGGAAGCCGGCCAGGGTGACCACGAAGGACGGGATGCCCACCTTGGCCACCAGGAAGCCGAGTGTCAGACCGATGATCACGCCGGTGGCGAGGGCGGCCAGCACCGCCACGTACCAGGGGTAGCCGAGCACGCTGACGACGTTGGCGAGGATGGCCGCGCACACGCCGCTGGCGAAACCGGCGGAGAGGTCGATCTCACCGAGCAGCAGCACGAAGATCAGGCCCATGGCGATCACCGTGACGGCGGCGCCCTGGGTGAAGAGGTTCGCGAAGTTCGCCGCGGAGAAGAAGACCGGGCGCACGATCGCGAAGACGACGCAGAGCACGACGAGGCCGGTGACGGCGGGCAGGGAACCGAGATCGCCACCGCGTACCCGCGCGACGTAGTTGCGGACGTGGTCGGCGACGGCGGGCGTGGGCGTGACGGCCGCCGGTCCGTCCTTCTTCACAGCGGTGGTGGTCATCGAAGGGCTCCCGGGGTCGCGTCGGCGGGCTCGCTGCCGTTGCCCGACCCGGCGCCGAGGCCGAGGTTGCCGGAGCGGCCGGCGGTGATCAGCTCGACCACCTGCGAGTGAGTGATCTCGGTGGTCTTCACCTGCGCGACCATCTGGCCGAGGTAGAGCGCGGCGATCCGGTCGGAGACGGCGAAGACGTCGTTCATGTTGTGCGAGATGAGCACCACGGCCAGGCCCTTGTCGGCCAGCCGGCGGACCAGCTCCAGCACCTGGGCGGTCTGCGCGACGCCGAGCGCGGCGGTCGGCTCGTCCAGGATGACCAGCTTGCTGTTCCAGAGCACGGCCTTGGCGATGGCCACGGTCTGGCGCTGCCCGCCGGAGAGGCTGGACACGTGCTGGCGCAGCGACTTGACGGTGCGGACACTCAGCCCGGCCAGGGTCTCGGCTGCCAGCTGCTCCATGGTCGGCTCGTCCAGCACGACCCCGCTGCGCTTCTCCCGGCCCAGGAACATGTTCTGCACGATGTCGAGGTTGTCGCAGAGCGCGAGGTCCTGGTAGACCACCTCGATGCCGAGTCCGGCGGCGTCACGCGGGTTGTGGATGGTCACCGGTCGCCCGTCGAAGAGGAATTCGCCGGCGTCGGTGGGGTAGATGCCGCTGATGCACTTCACCAGGGTCGACTTGCCGGCGCCGTTGTCGCCGACCAGCGCGGTCACCTCACCGGGATGGGCCGAGAAGGCGACGTCGCGCAGAACCTGGACGGGACCGAAGCTCTTGTCGATCCCGCGTAGCTCCAGCAGGGGGGTCGCGGACACGGGGGTCTCCTTTGGACGGAGGGGAGATCTCGGAGCCCGTCCGCCGCGTGCCGCCCGGCACGGTGGTGACCGTGCCGGGCGGCGCCGCCGGAGCGGGTTGGTGTGGCTCGGGTCAGCTGATGCCGGCGTCGGTGCAGAGCTTCGCGTACGCCGCGGTGCAGAGCTCTTCCTTGGTGACGAAGCCGTCAGCCACGACGTCCTTCACGTTGTCCTTGTAGATGGCCTTCGGGGTGAGCAGGACGGCGTCCACGTCACGGCCACCCTCCGGGTCCTTGACCTTCTGGCCGGTCTCCTTCTTCTCGCCCTTGGCCAGCGAGATCGCCAGGTCCGAGGCGGCCTTCGCCTCCTCCTTGATGGCCTTGTAGACCGTCATGCACTGGTCACCGGCGAGGATGTTCTGCAGGCCCTGGACGGTGGCGTCCTGGCCGGTCACCGGCACCTTGCCGTTGAGCTTGTTCTTCTTCAGCACCGAGATGGCCGCGTTGCCGAGACCGTCGTTGGCGGCCAGCACGCCGTCGATCTTGCCCTTGGTCTGGGTGAGCATCTGCTCGAAGATCACGCCCGCCTGAGCGTTGTCCCAGTCCGGAACCGACTGGTCGGGGCCCTTCACGTAGTCCTTCGAGTCGAACTTCGGCTTGAGCACCGAGTCGTACCCGTTCTTGAACAGCGTGGCGTTGTTGTCGGTGGGGGAGCCGTTCAGGTAGGCCACGACCGGGCTCTTGGCGCCCTTGTCGGTCAGGCACTTGCTCAGGCCCTCGCCCTGGAGCTTGCCGACCGCCTCGTTGTCGAAGCTGACGTAGTACTGGGCGGAGCCGCCCAGGGTCAGCCGGTCGTAGTCGATGGTGGCGACGCCCTGGGACTTGGCCTTCTCCAGCACGGCCTTGCCGGTGCCGGAGTCCAGGTTGACGATCATCAGGGCGGTGACGCCGCTGGTCAGCATGCCGTCGGCAATGGTGGAGAAGGCGGACTTGTCGCCCTGGGCGTTCTGGATGGTGTAGTCGACACCGGCGGCCTTGAAGGCCTCCTCCAGGAACTTGCGGTCCGCGCCCTCCCAGCGGGCGGAGGACTTGCTGTCCGGAAGGATCACGCCGATCTTCGGCTTCTTGTCGGTCGAGCCGCCGGCCTGGTCGGAACCGCCGTTGTCACCGCAGGCGGCCATGCTGCCGGTCGCGAGAAGACCGACGGCCGCGAAAGTGAGGAAGCCCTTGCGCATGTGCATGGGTCCTTTCGGGGGTTGGGGGAGTTGTCGGTGGTTTGTTGTGCCCGGCAACGTATTCCTCCCTTCCCGAGCCGCGCAAGAGAGCCGAGGTCAGAAGTTTGTTGGCGGCGGTAACAATTCAGCAACGCAACTGACACCCACCGTCAACCAGCAGAGAGCGCTCCCCGGTCCGACGTGCGGAAACGCTCCCACGGCCGGACAGGGCGGTTCAGCGGGTGGCGATGGGCGCGGTGACGGCCCCCGTCAAGGCGACCAGGTCACCCGGGGCGAGTTGCAGTTGCAGGCCCCGACGCCCCGCCGAGACATAGACGGTCGGATGCTCCAGCGCAGAGGCGTCGACGACCGTGGGCAGCCGCTTGCGCTGGCCGAGCGGGCTGATCCCGCCGCGGACGTACCCGGTGGTCCGCTCGGCCACGGCGCGGTCCGCCATGGCCGCCCGCTTGCCGCCGACCGCGGCGGCGAGGGCTTTGAGGTCCAGCTCCCCGGTGACCGGCACGACCGCCACGGTCAGCCCGCCGTCGACCTCGGTGACCAGCGACTTGAACACCTGGGCCGGAGGAACCCCGAGGGCCGCCGCGACCAGCGCGCCGTAGTTCGGCGCGTCCGGGGAGACGTCGTACGGGTGGGTGCTGTGCGAGATCTTCCGCTTGGTCAGCAGTGCCGTCGCCGGAGTGCCCTGTCCCGCCATGAGCGACAAGCTAACCGGCCGCCGCCCGCCGGGCGAGCGGAAAACCGTCAGGCGGGAAGCGGCCGGCAGATCAGCACGGTGGGAGCGCCGGCGACCCGGGTCAGCACCAGGCTGGCCGCCTCGTCGCCGGCCAGCTTCAGGTCGCGGCGCAGCTTCTCCGGCTCCAGCGCCGAACCGCGCTTGAGGATCTCCACCCGGCCCACCCGGCGCTCCCGCAGCAGGGCGCGCAGCCGCTTCAGCGAGAACGGCAGCACGTCGGTGATCTCCAGGCAGCGGGCGAACGGGGTCGGTCGGGCCTCGTCGCCGTAGAGGTAGGCGATGCTCGGGTCGGCCAGCGTCGCGTCGAGGTCGCCGGCCAACTCGGCGACCAGGTGCGCGCGCACCACCGCCGGGTCCGGGTCGTAGAGGAAGCGGCGGGCCGCCCCGACCGGGGCCTCCGCGTCACCCGCGCCGGTCAGCACGTGTGCGGCGTCGCCCCGGAGCAGGGTGGCCCGGCGGGGCACCGCGGCCAGCGCGCCGCACCAGAGCGCGGCCTCGACCAGGTCGCCGTCGACGCTCACCCACTCGGCCTCGGCGCCCACCGGGATCAGCGCGTGGTCCAGCCCCGGGGCCACCTTCACCACCGTGTGCGGCACCCGCTCGGCCAGCCCGGTCACGAAGTCCCAGGGCGGCGAGTAGGCGTTCGGGTCGAAGATCCGCCGGCCGGTGCCGGCCTTCCGCCGGGCCGGGTCGCAGAAGGCCCCGTCGACCCGGGTCACGTCGAACGCCGTGGCGTCCCCGCACTCCACCGTGAACCGGTCGGCCAGCCCGGCCGCCTCGGCGTTCGCGGCGGCCATCGCGGCGGTCAGCGGGTCGGCCTCGACGCCGTACACCCGGATGCCGGCCCGGGCCGCGGCGAGCGCGTCCGCCCCGAGGCCGCAGCCCAAATCGGCGAGCGTGGCGACGCCCGCCGTGCGCAGCCGCTCCGCCCGGCGTTGCGCGACGACCCCCCGGGTGGCCTGCTCCAGGCCCGCCCGGGTGAAGAACATGGCGAGGGCCGCCGGGCCGAACTTGCCGACTGCGCGGCGGCGCAGCTCCGCCTGGGTCAACGCCGCCGCCGCGAGGTCGGCCGGCACCCCGCCGGAGCGGAGCGCGGCCGCCGCCGTCAGCGGGTCGCCGCCGGCCACCCGCGCCGCCGCGTCGAGCGCGGCCGACCCCTCGGGGGTACGCAGGGCGGCGAACTGTTCCAGGTCCACGCGGGCATTCTCCCGGCCGCGTCCGCTCCGGCTGGCCCGGGCCCCTGCGATGGTCGTGATCGACTCCAGCTCGGCGGGGTGGCGGTGTCCGGAGTGTGCGGATGCCGCCAGGTCGGCGACCTGGAGTCGATCGATCGCGCTCGGCGGCCGGTCCCCGACGGTGGTGTCAGCGAGGGGCCGGGGCGGCGGCGACGAAGGCCCGCCAGCTCGCCGGGTCGAAGGTGAGCACCGGGCCGCTCGGGTCCTTGCTGTCCCGGACGGCCACGACGCCCGGCAGGTCGTCGGCGACCTCGACGCAGGCACCACCGTTGGCATTGCTGCGGGACGCCTTGCGCCAGGAGGCGCGGCTCAGGTCCATGTCGTCACCACTTCCTCGATCAGCCGGGCGGACTGTCGGCATGGCAGCGCCTCACCGGCGACAGTCTCCCAGCGCCGCCCGAGGGTGGCAATGTCGTTCGGGCCGTCCACGGTCTGCCCGCGGAGTTGGTTGTCGAGGTGGCCCAGCTCGGCGCCGCTCGCGAGGCGGGCCAGGATGAACGGCCCGCCGAGTCCGATGTGCCAGGGGGAGCCGGCCGGCACCAGGCGCACCTGCACGTTCGGCTCGGCTCCGACGGCCAGCAGGTGCGCCAGCTGCTCGCGCATCGCGGCCCGTTCGCCGACCTGTCGGCGCAGCGCCTGCTCCTCCAGCACCGCGACGAACTGTGGTCGCTGGTCGCCGGTCAGCACAGCCTGCCGGGCGAGCCGGGCCACCACCCTCGCCTCGACCTCCTCGATCGTCATAGCCCCGCCCATGCTGAGCATCGCCCGCGCGTAGCCCTCGGTCTGCAGCAGGCCGGGGATGACGGTGGGGTCGTACCAGCGGAGTGAGGTGGCCTCCCGTTCGATCTCCTCCCACGGGCGGAACCAGTCGGGGGCGGCGTGGAACCGGATCAGCTCCAGCATGGTGGCGAAGAGGCCGCCGGTCTTGAGCACCGCGTCGACCCGGGCCACGTAGTCCGGCCGGACCGGCCGTTCGCCGGTCTCCACCGCGCTGACCTGCGACGACGAGTAGTTGACCAGCTTGCCCAGCTCCTCCTGGCTCAGCCCACGCGCCTGGCGCGCCCGCCGGAGCTGGTCACGCAGGAACGTCAGCGTCGGCACCTGGGTCATCCGGCCCTCCTTCCTCGACGGCTTCGGCTCCGGAAGGTAGGGATCCGGTCACCGCACGTCGAGGCGCTCCGGGCGTGTTGCGGGAACGAGTGGCGGAACTGTGGCGACACGAGGTGCGGCGCGTTGGCACTCTCCTTGACGGAGTGCTAGCCGAGGAATAACCTGCGATTAGCACTCTCACCCTGAGGGTGCCAACGCCCGGGCCCTGGTGTCCGGGGGTTGAGCGCCAGGCGGACCGGCACCCGCGACGACGGCCCCGCCCGGTGGCATGTGGCAGATTGACGCTGGTCGGCGTGCCGACCGGCAACGACACCAAGTACCCCAGGAGGGTATGCCCGTGACTACCGCGACCAAGGTTGCGATCAAGCCGCTCGAGGACCGCATCGTGGTCCAGGCGAACGAGGCCGAGACCACCACCGCCTCGGGCATCGTGATCCCCGACACCGCCAAGGAGAAGCCGCAGGAGGGCACCGTCCTCGCTGTCGGCCCGGGCCGGATCGACGACAAGGGCAACCGCGTGCCGATCGACGTCAAGGTCGGCGACACCGTCCTCTACTCGAAGTACGGCGGCACCGAGGTCAAGTACGCCGGCGAGGAGTACCTGGTGCTCTCCGCCCGCGACGTCCTCGCGGTCATCGAGAAGTAAGCAACCGATCAGTGTCGTTGCCCCGGTCCGGCTCGCCGGGCCGGGGCAACGACGCTTCGAAGGGATACAGATGGCGAAGATCCTGAGCTTCTCGGACGACGCCCGGCACCTGCTGGAGCACGGTGTCAACGCCCTCGCGGACGCGGTCAAGGTCACTCTCGGCCCGCGCGGGCGCAACGTCGTCCTGGACAAGAAGTTTGGTGCGCCCACGATCACCAACGACGGCGTGACCATCGCCAAGGAGATCGAGCTCACCAACCCCTACGAGAACCTCGGCGCGCAGCTGGTCAAGGAGGTGGCGACCAAGACCAACGACGTCGCCGGCGACGGGACCACCACCGCGACCGTGCTGGCCCAGGCCATGGTCCGCGAGGGCCTGCGCAACGTGACCGCCGGAACCAACCCGGCCGGCCTCAAGCGGGGCATCGACGCGGCGGCCGCCAAGGTCTCCGAGGCGCTGCTCGGCCGGGCCGTCGAGGTGGCCGACAAGGAGTCGATCGCGCACGTCGCGACGATCTCCGCGCAGGACGCCACCATCGGCGAGCTGATCGCCGAGGCGATGGAGCGGGTCGGCCGCGACGGTGTCATCACCGTCGAGGAGGGCTCCGCCCTCACCACCGAGCTGGAGGTGACCGAGGGTCTCCAGTTCGACAAGGGCTTCATCTCGCCGAACTTCGTCACCGACGTGGAGGGGCAGGAGGCGGTCCTGGAGGACCCGTACATCCTGATCACCACGCAGAAGATCTCGGCGATCGAGGAGCTGCTGCCGCTGCTGGAGAAGGTTCTCCAGAACAACAAGCCGCTGCTCATCATCGCCGAGGACGTCGAGGGCCAGGCCCTGTCCACGCTGGTGGTCAACGCGATCCGCAAGACCATCAAGGTCTGCGCCGTGAAGGCCCCCGGCTTCGGCGACCGCCGCAAGGCGATGCTCCAGGACATGGCGATCCTGACCGGCGCCGAGCTGGTCGCCCCGGAGCTGGGCTACAAGCTCGACCAGGTCGGCCTCGAGGTGCTCGGCACCGCCCGCCGCGTGGTGGTCGACAAGGAGAACACCACGGTCGTCGACGGTGGCGGCCAGGCCGCCGAGGTCGCCGACCGGGTCGCCCAGATCCGCAAGGAGATCGAGGCCTCGGACTCCGAGTGGGACAGGGAGAAGCTGGCCGAGCGGCTGGCGAAGCTCTCCGGCGGCATCGCGGTGATCAAGGTCGGCGCGGCCACCGAGGTCGAGATGAAGGAGCGCAAGCACCGCATCGAGGACGCCATCGCCGCGACCAAGGCCGCGGTCGAGGAGGGCACGGTCCCGGGTGGCGGCGCCGCCCTGGCCCAGATCCTGCCGGTGCTCGACGACGACCTGGGCTTCACCGGTGACGAGAAGGTCGGCGTCTCGATCGTGCGCAAGTCGCTGGTCGAGCCGCTGCGCTGGATCGCCCAGAACGCCGGCCACGACGGCTACGTGGTGGTGCAGAAGGTCGCCGGCCAGGAGTGGGGCAACGGCCTCGACGCCGCCACCGGCGAGTACGTCGACCTGGTCAAGTCCGGCATCCTCGACCCGGTGAAGGTGACCCGCAACGCGGTCACCAACGCGGCGTCGATCGCCGGCCTGCTGCTCACCACCGAGAGCCTCGTGGTGGAGAAGCCGGCGAAGGCCGAGCCGGCCGCCGCCGGTCACGGCCACGGTCACGGCCACGGCCACCAGCACGGCCCGGGCTTCTGATCCCGCGCCGTACGGCCTGACGTCAGGGCACACCGCCACGCGGCGGTGTGCCCTGACCCGTATCCGCTTACGGAACGGTGACGAGGTTGGCGGTCGCCCGCTCCGACCGACGACACTGGTCGCCGTGAGCAGCATCTCGCGCGGTCGAGCCGCGCTGGCCGGGGTCACCGCCGCGGCCGTCGCGATCGGGGTGGCCGAACCGGTGGCCGTCCTCACCGGCCCCCGGTCCGCGCCCCTGATCGCGGTCGGCGGGCTGGTGGTCGACCTGGTGCCCGAGCCGCTCAAGCAGTTCGCCATCGCGGTCTTCGGCCGCTACGACAAGATCGCCCTGCTGA
Organism: Micromonospora sp. Utrum1; assembly: GCF_057197805.1. Lineage (NCBI taxonomy): Bacteria > Bacillati > Actinomycetota > Actinomycetes > Micromonosporales > Micromonosporaceae > Micromonospora > Micromonospora sp. Utrum1. Next base: position 6,800,849 of record NZ_CM170071.1, on the reverse strand, counting down.
TCGGCACGGCGGTGCTGCTGGCCGCGATCGCCGCGCTGCTCGGCGTGCTGGCGGCCCGGCGGCTCCGGATCGGCCTGGCCGGCATCGCGGCGTTCGCCGCCCTCGGGGTGGCCGCCGCGCTGACCCGGGCCGGCGCGGACGCCTCCGACGCGCTGCCCTCCCTGGTCGGCGGCGGGCTGGGGGCGCTCACGCTCTGGGCCTTCCTGGCCGGCCCGCTGCGGGGGGACGCCGAGCCGTCGACCTCGTCCCGGCCGTCGGCCACCTCGCAGACGCCGGCGCCGGCCACGCCGCCCGAGCCCTCGCTGTCCGCGCCCACACCGCCCCCGATCGTCGCCGCGCTCGCACCCGAGGAGCCCTCGGCCGGGTGGGAGCCGCTGGAGCCCGGCGACCACGAGTCGCGACGGCGGTTCCTGCGCGGCGTCGGCCTGCTGGCCGGCACGGCGGCGGTTGCCGGGCTCGGCGGGCACTGGCTGGCCGGGCGGCGGGGCGTCTCGGCGGCCCGGGAGGCGGTGAAGCTGCCCGCCCCGGTCGCACCCGCCGCGCCGGTGCCGGCCGGTGCGGACCTCGCGGTGAGCCGGCTCGCCCCCTTCGTCACCCCGAACCGGGAGTTCTACCGGATCGACACCGCCCTGGTGGTGCCGCAGGTGGACCCGGCGACCTGGCGGCTGCGCATCCACGGCCGGGTCCGCAACCCGATCGAGCTGAGCTTCGACGACCTGCTCGCCCGGCCGATGGTCGAGCGGTACGTCACCCTGGCCTGCGTCTCCAACGAGGTGGGCGGGGACCTGATCGGCAACGCCCGCTGGCTGGGCGTGCCGATCAAGGAGTTGCTGGACGAGGCCGAGCCGGAGGAGGGGGCGGACCAGGTGGTCGGCCGGTCGGTCGACGGCTGGACCTGCGGCACTCCCACCGCCGTGCTGCGGGACGGGCGGGACGCGCTGCTCGCGGTCGGGATGAACGGCGAGCCGCTGCCGGTCGAACACGGCTTCCCGGTGCGGATGGTGGTGCCCGGCCTCTACGGGTACGTCTCGGCGTGCAAGTGGGTGACCGAGTTGGAGCTGACCAGGTTCGCGGACTTCGACGCGTACTGGGTGCCGCGCGGGTGGTCGGCGCAGGGGCCGATCAGGACGCAGTCCCGGATCGACACGCCCCGCCCGCGCAACCGGCTCACCGCCGGTCCGGTCATGGTGGCCGGGGTGGCCTGGGCCCAGCACCGGGGCGTCCGCACCGTCGAGGTACGCGTCGACGACGGCCCGTGGCAGGAGGCGACCCTGGCCCCGACGGTCTCGGTGGACACCTGGGTGCAGTGGTCGTGGCGCTGGGACGCCACGCCGGGCGAGCACACCCTCCAGGTCCGGGCCACCGACGCCGTCGGGGAGACCCAGCCGGAGCGGCGGCGCCCGGTCGCCCCGGACGGCGCCACCGGCTGGCACACCGTCACCGTGACGGTGGGCTGACGCGGACGTCTTGTCCGATGGATGCGGACATACCGGACTGATCCTCGCTAATCTCGTCCGGTGGAGGACAGGCGGGGGCGCAGGCGCTCACTGATCCACGGCTACGGCGCGGCCCGGCGGGCCAGTTGGCTGGAACTCTTCTTCGACCTGGTCTTCGTGGTCGCGGTGTTCCGGCTCGGCCAGCTGCTGGTGGCCGACCCGTCGGCACGCGGGGTGCTGATCTTCGCCGGCCTGATCAGCGCGGTCTGGTGGCTGTGGTTCAGCTTCTCCTACTTCGCCGACCTCTTCGACGACGACCGCCCGCCGAGCCGGCTGGTGCAGCTCACCGCGATGCTCGGGGTGCTGGCGCTGGCCGCCTCCCTGCCCGGCGCGAGCGCCGCCGACGCGAACCGGTTCGCGGTGACCTACGGACTCCTGCTCGTGCTGCTCGCCGGGTCGTACGGCGTCGTGGGGTGGATCGACCTGGAGGCCCGGGACTTCTGCCGGTGGAACGCCGGCGGCTTCCTGGTCGCCGCGGCGCTCTGGTTCGGCTCGCTGCTGGCGCCCGCACCCGGCCGGTACGCGGTCTGGGCGGTCGCGCTGGTGCTCAACGCGGCGGTCGCCGGACCGCTGGCGTACGCCCTGGCGCGGCGCGCACCCACCCAGAAGTCGCACATGCCGGAACGCTTCGGCCTGTTCACCATCGTCGTACTGGGGGAGGCGGTCCTTGCGGTGGCGAACGGCATCGACGCCGGCGGCTGGCGGCCGGCCTCGGTGGCGATCGGGGTCGCCGGGTTCGTCATCGCGTGCGGGATCTGGTGGGTGTACTTCCTCGCCACGTACGACCGCGAGGCGGGCAACCGGGTGCTGCAGGCCGGGCGGCAGGCGATCGTGCGCAGCTACCTCTACGCCTACGGGCATCTGGTGGTCTATGCGGCGATCGTGGCGGCGGGGGTCGCCGTCGAGCTGGCGGCGGAGGCGGCGGCCGGTCACGGCCCCGGAGCCGTCGTGGCCGGTCGGCTGCTGGGCGGCAGCCAGGTGGCGATGATGATCGGTTGCGTCGTCATCTACCGCGGCATCAGCCTGTCGGTCAGCCGCTCGGTCGGACTGACCCAGGCCGGCCTGGCGCTCGTGGCGCTGGTGGTCGCGCTGGCGGGGTTGCCGCCGCTGATCGCGGTTCCGCTCGTCGCGGTGCCGTGGGTGGTGCTGACGGTCGTCGAGCAGTGGTCCGCCTCGGAGATGGAGGGCTGAGCCCACCGCCGCGGCCCGCTCCGCGGGGGAGCGGGCCGCGGCGGTGGTGCCGGCGGCTCAGACCGCGACGCGCCCGCCGTCGACCGGCAGGATCGCGCCGTGCACGAAGCTCGCCCGGTCGGTGGCCAGGAAGGTGACCGCCTCGGCGATCTCCTCGGCCGAGCCGGGGCGCCCGGCGGGGGCCATCGTCGCCAACTGGTCGAGGTCCTCGCCCATGACGGCGGTGCCCTCCGTGCGGGTGGGGCCGGGGCTGACCCCGTTGAGCCGGACCCCGTGCGGCCCGTACTCGGCCGCCCAGGACTTGGTGAGCAGCACCAGGGCGGCCTTGCTCGCCCCGTAGAGGCTCATCCCCGCCATGCCGAACTCGGCGACCATGGTGGTCAGGTTGATGATCGCCCCGTGGCCCCGCTTGGCCATCTCCGGCGCCAGCTCGGCCACCAGGAAGTACGGCACCTTGACGTTCAGCGCGAACACCGCGTCGAAGGTCTGTTCGCTGGTCTGCTCGGTGGGGCCGAACGGGTAGATGCCCGCGTTGTTGACCAGGATGTCCACCTCACCGGCCAGCTCCCGGGCCCGCGCGGCGAGTTCCCGCGCGGACGCCTCGTCCCGCAGGTCGACGGCCACGAAGTCGGCCCGCCCACCGCTCGCGCGGATGTCCCGGACCACCTGGTCGCCCCGCTCGGGATCCCGGCCGGAGATCACCACGTGTGCGCCGAGCCGGGCCAGCGCCGTGGCGGCCGCCCGGCCGATGCCGCTGTTGCCGCCGGTCACCAGTGCCGACCGGCCCTGCAGTTCGGTGCTCATCCTTCACCCACTCCTGTTCCGCGCCTGCGCGGCGCCGGTCGGGCCTGTCCCGACCAGTGGGTGCAAGTCGGCGGACGGCCGCCTTTTTCCCGCCGGGTTGATCGAGGAACTTATGGCCGCCATAAGCGACCACGGGCTACTCCGCCTCGCGCATCTCCAGGGTGGCGATCAGCTGACCGAGATCGCGCCGGTGGGAGCTGGCCGGCCAGGCGGCCCAGGTGCGCCGGACCAGGGGATGGCCGACCAGCGGGGCCCAGGTGACCGACTCGGGGAGCGGTTGCGACCAGCGGGGCGGTGCCAGCGCGAAGGCCGTGCCCGCGGTCACGGCGGCGAGCTTGACCTCGGCGATCAGCTCCTGCCCCTCCGGCGCGGCGGGTCCGAGATCCAGCCCGTGACTGCGCAGGATCGCGGTCAGCTCGTCATACCAGGCGGGGCTCCCGGAGCGCGGGAAGCCGACCCAGTCCAGCCCGGCGAGCGCGTCCAACCGGATCCCGTCCGGCCCGGCGACGGCGGCGGCCTGTGCGGTGGCCAGCAGCACGCCCAGCCGTTCCTCGACGACCGGTACGGCGTCCAGGTCGGCGCCGATCGGGTGTTCGCGCACCAGGCCGACATCGAGCTCACCGGCGCGCAGCGCGGCGAACTGTGCGGCGGTGGACAGGTGGCGGGCCTGGACCCGGGTAGCCGGAAAGGCCACCGCCAGCTCGGCGAGCGGCCGGGTGAGCAGGTCGGCGGGCAGCTCCAGCGGAATGCCGAGCCGGAGTACGCCGCCGCCCGTCGCGCCGTGCCGGTTGACCGCGGCCACCGCCTGCTCGTATCGCGCCAGCAGCGCCCGGGCCTCGGTCAGCAACGTCAGGCCCGCCTCGGTGGCCCGTACGCCGGTGCTGCTGCGGACCAGCAGCGGCACCCCGAGCTGCCGCTCCAGCCCGTTCATGGTCTGGGACAGCGCCGGCTGGCTGAGGTGCAACCGGCGGGCGGCCGCGGACAGGCTCCCCTCCTCGACGACCACCACGAACGCCCGCATCTCCCGCAGCTCCACCGGCCCATCAGATCACGCACCGCGGGGGCCGCCGGGCGGGAAGCCGCCACGCGGACGACGCCGCGCCCGGGGGCTCCGGGCGCGGCGTCGGGGTGGTCGGTGCGGAACGGTCAGGCGATCTTCCGCTGATCCGGAACGGTCTTGCGCTGATCCGGGACGGCGGACTTGTGGGGCCGGCCGAGGCGGGCCTCCAGCCGGGCGACGTCCACCCGGCTCTGCCGGCGGTCGGCCAGGTCCTCCCAGCCGAGGGCGAGCAGCCGCAGCCGCTCCGACTCGCTGAAGCCGCCCCACACGCCGTAGGGCTCGCGGACCGAGAGGGCGTGCGCGGCGCACTCGGCGCGCACCGGGCAGGCGCGGCAGACCGCCTTGGCGCCGGACTCGCGGCGCAGCCGCGACGAGCCGCGCTCGCCGTCGGGGTGGAAGAACTGGGCGCTGTCGCGCCCCCGGCAGGCACCGAGCCGCTGCCAGTCCCAGAGGTCGACAATGGGTCCGGGCAGCCTGCGTACGTTCGACATCAGCACCCCTCCTCCCGCGCGGCACCGCGGAGAATCTCGTGGCCAGCTCCTACCGGGCGGTGGTCCGCGCGGGACACCGTTTCCGGAGTGACCCCTCGGTACCCGGGCTTTCCCGCGCTCACACATCCGTGATCGAAAACCTCGGACAGTCGGCGGCATATGCCCCATCTGCCGGAAAAGTTCGGATGATTGCCCGGAACCTCCTCCCGGGCACACCCCGTCGTGGTCTGCTCTGAGGCGGAGAGGAGACCACTGTGCGTAGCGTTCTCGTGTGCGTTCGGACACCACTCGCGGCCCAGCATTTGACCTCCGCGGCGGCGCGGCTCGGGCTGTCCGGCGTGCTCCGGACGGCCGTCTCCGATCCCGAGGTGATGCTGCGGCTCGCCGAGCGCCCGGTCGACGTCGTGCTCGCCGACACCGCCCTCACCCGGCCGGACAGCGCCGGCTTCGTCCGGCGGGTGCTCGCCCGCGCCCCGCAGGCCGCGGTGCTGCTGCTCGGCGCCGAGGAGTCCGAGGCGGCCGCGGCCACCATCAGCGCCGGGGCGCGGGGCCTCATCCAGAACGCCGACCACGACCTGACCAGCGCGGTCGCCAAGGCCCTGCTGCTGCTCTCCGCCCCCGGCCGGCCCACCCGGCACCGGGTCAGCGACCCGGCCCGGGACGCCGCGGCGGTCGGCGGGCCGACCCGGTCCACCGCGCCGGGGCGTACCCCGGCCGGGCCACCGTGGCCGGCGAGCCCGGCGGAGGGTCCCGGCGGCGGGCCCACGGTGGTGCCCGTGCAGCGCGGCGAGGACGCCGCCGACCCGGCGGCCGCCGAGGCGGAGCCGGCGCCTGCGGGCGGCCCGCAGCGGCCGGCGCGCACCCCGCGCAGCGCCATCGGGCTCACGGAGCGTGAGCTTCAGGTGCTGCTCGGCATGGCCGAGGGGAAGAGCAACGCGGAGATCGGGCGGGAGCTGTTCGTCTCGGAGGACACCGTCAAGACGCACGCCCGCCGGCTGTTCCGCAAGCTCGGCGCGCGCGACCGGGCGCACGCCGTGGCCGCCGGCTTCCGCGCCGGCCTGGTCGCCTGAGCCGTCGGTCAGTCCTCCGCGGCGGCGTCGTCGGTGCCCTCGGTGAGGGTGTCGTGCACGCCGTCCGCGTAGCCCCGGGCGTAGTCCCAGCTCACGTAGTGGTCCGGGTCGGGGTCGTAGGCCGGCTCGTGCACCCGGGGCCGCCCGGAGTTGAGCAGGTGCCGCAGGTTGCCGCGGAGCAGGTCCCAGTCGAAGTAGTGCGGCTCGCGGCAGTCCTCGCACTCGATGACCAGTCCGCGGACCCCGATCGGCTGGAGCAGGGCCTGGTAGATCTCCAGGTCGGCGAGATCCTCCAGGACGTCCTGCCGCTCGATCTCGGTCAGCGGGTCGAGCGGGTCGGCCTCGCGCGGGTCGTGCAGGCCGGCAGCCGGATCGGCCGGGTCGCCGTTGAACGGGTCGATGGGCTCGTCGTGCACCCCCTCACCGTAGACCCCGACCGGCCGGAAAGCCCGCCCCCGGGACTCCCTGTGGCGCCGCCTACCCGGGCCCGCCGCTGCCGGGGGCGGGCCAGCTCAATGGGTACGATGAAGCGACGCGCCGTCACCCCGGCGTGCGCCGGTGCCCGCGCGCGCCGCCTCGCTGCAGCCCGTCCGACCAGCTCAGGGGAGCAATCGTGGAGAATTCGCCCAGCACCGAGATCCCGGCCGGCCGCGACGGCGGTGAGCTGGGCGGTCATCTGCCCGAGCTGCCCGCCGGCTCGGCCCGGGTGGTGCCGCTCGGGCTGACCTTCGACGACGTGCTCCTCCAGCCGGGCGAGTCGGACGTCGTGCCGAGCCGGGTCAACACCCGCACCCGGCTCACCCGCCGCATCGAGCTGACCGTCCCGCTGCTGTCCAGCGCCATGGACACCGTCACCGAGGCGCGGATGGCGATCGCCATGGCCCGCCAGGGCGGCATCGGCGTGCTGCACCGCAACCTCTCCGTGGAGGACCAGGCGCTCCAGGTCGACCTGGTCAAGCGCTCCGAGTCCGGCATGATCACCAACCCGGTGACCGCCAGCCCGGACGACACCCTCCGCGAGGTCGACGCGCTCTGCGGCCGCTACCGCATCTCCGGTGTGCCGGTGGTCGACGGGCAGGGCGAGCTGGTCGGCATCGTGACCAACCGCGACATGCGCTTCGTCTCCGACCCGGCCACCCCGGTCCGCGACATCATGACCCGGACCCCGCTGATCACCGCCCCGGTCGGGGTGAGCAAGGACGACGCCCTCGACCTGCTGCGCCGCCACAAGGTCGAGAAGCTGCCGATCGTCGACGAGGCCGGCAAGCTGCGCGGGCTGATCACGGTCAAGGACTTCACCAAGAGCGAGCAGTACCCGAACGCCACCAAGGACGAGGCCGGCCGGCTCCGGGTGGCCGCCGCGGTGGGCGTCGGCGAGGACGCGTACAAGCGGGCCCGCACCCTGGTCGACGCCGGGGTGGACGTGCTCATCGTGGACACCGCGCACGGCCACCAGCGGGCCGTGCTGGAGATGGTCGCCCGGCTCAAGAAGGACGTGGCCATCGACATCGTCGGCGGCAACATCGCCACCTACGCCGGCGCCAGGGCGCTGGTCGACGCGGGCGCCGACGGCATCAAGGTGGGCGTCGGCCCGGGCGCCATCTGCACCACCCGGATCGTGGCCGGGGTGGGCGTACCGCAGATCACCGCGATCATGGAGGCGTCCCGGGCGGCCCGCCCGGCCGGCGTGCCCGTGATCGGCGACGGCGGCATCCAGTATTCCGGCGACATCGCCAAGGCCCTGGTGGCCGGCGCCGACACGGTGATGCTCGGCAGCCTGCTGGCCGGCTGCGAGGAGAGCCCGGGCGAGCTGATCTTCATCAACGGCAAGCAGTACAAGGCGTACCGGGGGATGGGCTCGCTCGGCGCGATGCAGTCGCGGGGCCAGGCCAAGTCCTACTCCAAGGACCGCTACTTCCAGCAGGACGTGCTCGCCGAGGACAAGCTGGTCCCCGAGGGCGTCGAGGGCCAGGTGCCCTACCGGGGCCCGCTCGCCCAGGTCGCCCACCAGCTCACCGGCGGGCTCCGCGCCGCCATGGGTTACGTCGGCGCCGAGAGCATCCCCGAGCTGCACCGCCGCGGCCAGCTCATCCGGATCACCGCGGCCGGCCTCAAGGAGAGCCACCCGCACGACATCCAGATGACCGTCGAGGCGCCCAACTACCACTCCCGCTGACCCACCACCCCCAACCACCAGGAGTCCCCCATGCGTGACGTGGTCGAGATCGGGCTGGGCAAGACCGCGCAGCGCGGCTACCACCTGGACGAAATCGCCATCGTGCCGAGCCGCCGCACCCGGGACGTCGACGACGTCTCCACCGCGTGGCAGCTCGACGCCTACCAGTTCGGCATCCCCTGCGTCGGCCACCCCTCCGACGCGACCATGAGCCCGTCCTCGGCGGTGCGGCTCGGCCAGCTCGGTGGCCTCGGTGTGCTCAACGTCGAGGGCCTCTGGACCCGCTACGAGAACCCGGCCAAGGTGCTGGAGGAGCTGGCCGGCCTGGACGAGGACGCCCGGGCCACCAAGCGGCTCCAGGAGGTCTACGCGGAGCCGATCCGCCCCGATCTGATCGCCGAGCGGGTCCGCGAGCTGCGGGCCGGCGGCGGCACCGTGGCCGTCCGGGTCTCCCCGCAGCACACCCTGACGCTCGCCCCGGTGATCCTCGACGCCGGCGTCGACATCCTGGTCATCCAGGGCACCATCGTCTCCGCCGAGCACGTCTCCACCACCGACGAGCCGCTCAACCTCAAGGAGTTCATCGCCGACCTCGACCTGCCGGTCATCGTCGGCGGCTGCACCGACTACAAGACCGCGCTGCACCTGATGCGCACCGGCGCGGCCGGCGTGATCGTCGGCATCGGCGGCGACGACTGGTCCACCACCGAGTCGGTGCTCGGCATCCGGGTGCCGATGGCCACCGCCATCGCCGACGCCGCCGCGGCCCGCCGCGACTACCTCGACGAGACCGGCGGCCGGTACGTGCACCTGATCGCCGACGGCGACATGCAGACCTCCGGCGACATCGCCAAGGCGCTGGGCTGCGGCGCGGACGCCGTGATGCTGGGCGAGCCGCTGTCGCTCTGCGAGGAGGCCCCGGCCGGCGGCGCCTGGTGGCACTCGGCCGCCAGCCACCCGTCGCTGCCGCGCGGCGCGTTCGAGGTGGCCGGGGAGCCGCTCGGCTCCATGGAGAAGCTGCTCTTCGGCCCGGCCGACGAGCCGGACGGCCAGCTCAACCTCTTCGGCGGGCTGCGCCGCGCGATGGCCAAGTGCGGCTACCGCGACCTCAAGGAGTTCCAGAAGGTCGGCCTGGTCCTCGACCGCTGACCCGGGTGATCGGCCGACGGCGCGGGTGCGGATTCCGGTCCCACCCGCGCCGTCGCGCATCTACGCTCGGCGGATGACGCGCGGCCGACGGTGGTGCGCGGCGGTGCTCGCCGTCGCGTTGCTGGCCGGCGGCTGCACCGGAGACGACGACGAGCGGTTCCGTCCGGGCGCCGCGGACGCGGGAGACCCGTACGTGCCGGGGGCCGGCAACGGCGGCTACGACGTCGGGCACTACGCGCTGAAGATCCGCTACGACCCGGCCGACGACCGGCTCACCGGCGAGGCCGTCCTGACCGCCACCGCCACCCAGGCGCTGTCCCGGTTCCAGCTCGACCTGGCCGGCCTGACCGTCGACCGGGTACGCGTCGACGGCGCCCCGGCGAAGCACCGGCGCGACGGGGCCGAGCTGGTCGTCACCCCGGCACGCGGCCTGCCGGCCGGGCAGCGGTTCACCGTCGACGTGACCTACGGCGGGGTGCCGAAGCCGCTGCCCAGCACGGAGCTGGGCGACGGCGGCTTCCAGGCCACCGCGGACGGCGCGATCGCGCTGGGCCAGCCGGAGTCGGCGAGCACCTGGTACCCGGTCAACGACCACCCTTCCGACAAGGCCACCTACGACATCGAGGTGACCGTCCCGGACGGGCTCGCCGCGCTGAGCAACGGGGTGCCGAAGGGCACGGAGAGCAGCGGCGGCTGGACCACCTGGCGCTGGTCCGAGGGCGCCCCGATGGCCGGCTACCTGTCCACCCTGGTGATCGGCGACTACCGGGTCCGGACCGCCACCCACGCCGGGAAGCCGATGGTCACCGCCGTCGCCGGCACGTTGCCGACGGACGGGCCGGCCGCCGCCTCGGTGGCCCGCACCGGGGAGATCGCCGACTTCCTGGCCGGCCTTTTCGGGCCGTACCCGTTCGACGCGTACGGCGGGATCGTGGTGGCCGACGAGCGGATCCGGTACGCGCTGGAGACCCAGTCCCGGCCGGTCTACGGGCCCGGCTTCTTCCGGGGCGCCCGCCCGAACACCGAGGTGGTCGCGCACGAGCTGGCCCACCAGTGGTTCGGCGACAGCGTCTCGGTGGCCCGGTGGAGCGACCTCTGGCTCAACGAGGGCTTCGCCACGTACGCGGAATGGCTCTGGGCGGAGCACGACGGCGGGCGCACCGTCGAGCGGGCCTTCGCCGACCGGTACGCGGTCACCGACTGGGGCCGGCCCTCAGTGGACCCGGGCCGCGCCGCGATGTTCGGCGACGCGGTCTACCAGCGCGGCGCGCTCGCCGTGCACGCGCTGCGCCGTGCGGTCGGCGACGAGACCTTCTTCCGCATCCTGCACGGCTGGCTGGCCGAGCGGCGGGACGGCACCGCCACCACGGCCGACTTCGTCGGGTACGCCGAGCGGGCCGCCGGCAAGCCGCTGCGCGCGCTCTTCGACGCCTGGCTCGTCGGGGCGACCGCGCCGGCCCTGCCGTGACGCGGACGTGACGGACGCCGGTTAGGCTGCCGCGGGCGGAGCGGCCCCGGGCAGGGCCGCCAGGTTCTGGTCCGGGAGGGATCGAGGCGATGGCGCGGCGCGGCGGACGACGACGTCTAGGGCTGCTGACCTGCGGAGCGTTGCTGCTCGCCGGCTGCGGCTCGGCCGAGCCGGACCGGGCGGCGCCGGCGCTCACCGCGCCCAGCCCGGCGGCCGAGCGCAGCTTCGCGCCCGGTGCGCCGGGCGCCGGCGACACCTACTTCCCGACCTACGGCAACGGCGGCTACGACGTCGCCCACTACACCGTGAAGGTGCGCTACGACCCGGCGACCGACCGGCTCACCGGCACCACCACCCTGCGCGCCACGGCGACCGCCAACCTGTCGGCGTTCAACCTGGACCTGGCCGGGCTGACGGTCCGGTCGGTCACCGTGGACGGGGCGAAGGCCGGCCACGCCCGCACCGACGACGAGCTGGTGGTCACCCCGGCCACCGGCCTCACCTCCGGCAACGGCTTCGTCGCCGAGATCCGGTACGACGGCCGGCCGGCCGCGCTGGACAACGACGTGCTCGGCGAGGGCGGCTGGCTGCACACCGACGACGGGGCGATCGCGCTCGGCCAGCCGGAGTCGGCGAGCACCTGGTACCCGGTCAACGACCACCCCTCCGACAAGGCCACCTACGACTTCGAGATCACCGTGCCGAAGGGTCTCACCGCGGTCGGCAACGGCGCCCCGAAGGGACGGAGCACCAAGGGCGACTGGACCACCTGGCGCTGGTCCGAGGGGTCCCCGATGGCCAGCTACCTGACCACGGTGGTGATCGGGAAGTTCCGGATCACCACCGGTGAGCACAAGGGACGGCCGGTCTACAGCGCGGTGACCACCCAGGTGGCCGAGGGCGCGCCGGACCGGTCGATCGCGCGGACCGTCGAGGTGGCCGACTACCTGGAGAGCATCTTCGGGCCGTACCCGTTCGGCGCGTACGGCGGGGTGGTGGTCGCCGACGACCGGATCCGGTACGCGCTGGAGACGCAGAGCCGGCCGGTCTACTCGGCCGGGTTCTTCCGGCAGGGCGACAACACCGGCGTGATCGCGCACGAGCTGGCCCACCAGTGGTACGGCGACAGCGTCTCCGTCCAGCGCTGGCAGGACATCTGGCTCAACGAGGGGCTGGCCACGTACGCCGAGTGGCTCTGGGCCGAGCACGCCGGGGAGTCCACCGTCCAGCACACCTTCGAGCAGAAGTACGGGACCACGTCGAGCCAGGTCTGGCGTACGCCGCCGGGCAGGCCGGGGGTGGCGAACCTGTTCGGCCGGTCGGTATACGAGCGGGGCGGGATGGCCGTGCACGCGCTGCGGGTGGCGGTCGGCGACAGCGCCTTCTTCACCATCCTGCGCACCTGGGCGGCGGAGAACAAGAACGGCAACGCCACCACCGACGAGTTCGTGGCGCTCGCCGAGCGGGTCTCCGGCAAGAACCTCGACAAGCTCTTCGACGCCTGGCTCTACGGCACCGAGCGCCCGGGGGCCCCGAAGCCGCTCTGAGTCAGTTCTTCACCCGGAGCGACGGGTGGGCGGCCAGGTACGCGTCGGCGCTGCCGCCCCGCAGCGCGGCGAGGAACTCGCGGCCCACCGGGCGCAGTTGCTCGCCCTGGTAGGACCCGCCGCTGCCCACCCCGTCGCCGGGGAGGCCGACCAGGACGAACTTCTCCGCCGGCAGGCCACCCAGGGCGTACGCGAAGTCGACCAGCCGGCGGCCGCCGCCGACGTACACCAGGGTCTTGCCGAGCGCGTCGACCACCTGCTGGACCCGGCCCGGGTCGCGGGCCAGCCCCTGGTCGAGGATCTTCCGGGCCAGCGCCCGGATCAGCTGCTGCTGATGCCGCTGGCGGGTGTAGTCGCCACCGGCGGTGTAGCGCTGGCGGGCGTAGTCCAGCGCCTGCCAGCCGGTCAGGTGCCGGTTGCCCGGCTGGTAGACCATCTGCGGCCCGGTGTAGGTGCTGCCGGACCGGTCCCGGTAGCGCCCGTCCGGCCGGCGGTGGATCGAGGCGACCCGCTGGTCCACGTAGAGGTCCACGCCGCCGAGGGTGTCGACCAGCTTGTCGAAGCCGCCGAAGGTGAGCACCGCGCCGGCGTCGATGCGCAGCCCGGTGTACCGGCTGACCGTGGTGCGCAGCAGCTCGTACCCCTGCGCGGTGCTGGGGTGCGCCTTGTCGCCGGGGACCCGGCTGCCGTAGCTCATCGCGTGGGTGAGCTTGGTCCGGCCGCCCGGGTAGCCGGCCTTCGGGTAGGCCGGGATGTCGACCACCAGGTCGCGGGGGAGCGAGAAGAGGTACGCGCGCCCCAGCCCGGCGGGCACGTGCAGCACCAGCACGGCGTCGGCGTGCGGCTCCCAGCCCGGCACGCTGATCCGGGTGTCCACCCCGACCAGCAGGAGGTTGAGCGGCCCCTTCAGGTCGGCGCCGGGCGGCGGGGTGGGGCTGGACGTCACCGGGGCCGGGGTGGTCGGCGCGGCGGACGGGCTCGGCGTGGCCGGGCCGGCGACCGGGCCGGGCGAGGGGCGGGAGACCAGCCGCGTGGCCACCACCGCGCCGGCGGCGACCAGCACCACGGCCACCAGCGCGGTCAGTCCCAGCACCCACCGTCGTCGCGTCATCGTGGACTCCTCTCCCCGTGTTCCACCTGACGCGCGACGGGTGGCCGTCGGTTGCCCGGGCGGGATCCCCGTTTGATCGAGCGCTCTGCATGATCTGCGAAAAACTCTCGCTGGCGCTACGGCTACCCGTCGGTAATGATGCCTCCATGCGGTACGACGTGGTCGTCATCGGGTCCGGTTTCGGCGGCAGCGTCACCGCGCTCCGGCTGGCCGAGAAGGGTTACACCGTCGGGGTCCTGGAGGCCGGCCGGCGCTTCGCCGACGACGAGTTCCCCCGGACCTCCTGGCGAGTCCGGCGCTTCCTGTGGGCCCCGAAGCTCGGCTGCTATGGCCTCCAACGGATCACCCTGCTCCGCTCGGCCGACCGGAAGGCCGGCGGTGGGGTGCTGGTGCTCGCCGGCGCCGGAGTGGGCGGCGGCTCGCTGGTCTACGCGAACACGCTCTACGAACCGCTCGACGCGTTCTACGCCGACCCGCAATGGCGGGACATCACCGACTGGCGCGACGAGCTGGCCCGCCACTACGACCAGGCGAAGCGGATGCTCGGCGTCACCACGTACCCGGTCGTCACCGGGGCGGACCGGGCCATGCGGGCAGTGGCCGAGCGGATGGGGGTGGGGCACACCTTCCACGCGACGCCGGTGGGCGTGCACATCGGCCGCCCCGGCGAGCGGGTGCCCGACCCGTACTTCGGCGGGGTCGGGCCGGACCGGACGGGTTGCAGCCACTGCGGCTCGTGCATGACCGGCTGCCGGCACGGCGCGAAGAACACCCTGGTCAAGAACTACCTCTGGCTGGCCGAGCGGCTCGGCGCGCAGGTCCACCCGCTGACCACGGTGACCGCGGTGCGCCCCGCCGCCGACGGCGGCTACGAGGTGCACACCGAGCGCACCGGCGCCTGGCTGCGCAAGCGCCGTCAGGTGATCCACGCCGACCAGGTGGTCTTCGCGGCCGGCGCGCTGGGCACCCAGCGGCTGCTGCACGAGATGAAGGCGACCGGCGCGCTGCCCGCCCTGTCGCCCCGGCTCGGCGAGCTGACCCGGACCAACTCGGAGGCCATCCTCGGCGCCTCGGTCGGGCCCGGCCAGGCGCGGCGGCGCGGCCTCGACTTCACCGAGGGCGTGGCGATCACCAGCTCGTTCCACCCCGACCCGCAGACCCACATCGAGCCGGTCCGCTACGGCAAGGGCTCCAACGCGATGGGCCTGCTCCAGTCGCTGCTGGTCGACGGCGGCCCGCACCGGATCCGGCGCTGGCTGGGCAGCATCGTCCGGCAGCCCGCGCTGGCCGCCCGGATGCTCTCGGTGCGCGGCTGGTCCGAGCGCACCGTGATCGCCCTGGTCATGCAGTCGGCCGACAACTCGCTCACCACCCGCTACCGGCGCGGTCGGCTCGGCCGCCGGCTGGTCTCCGGCCCGGGGCACGGCGCCCCTAACCCGACCTGGATCCCGGCCGGCAACGAGGCGGTCCGGCTGCTCGCCGAGGAGATCGACGGCACGCCGGGCGGGGCGGTCACCGAGCCGTTCAACATCCCGATGACCGCGCACATCCTGGGCGGCGCGGTGATCGGAGACAGCCCGGAGCGCGGGGTGATCGACCCGTACCACCGGGTGCACGGCCACCCCGGGCTGCACGTGGTGGACGGCGCTGCGGTCTCGGCCAACCTCGGCGTCAACCCGTCGCTGACGATCACGGCGCAGGCCGAGCGGGCCATGTCGTTCTGGCCCAACAAGGGTGAGGAGGACCCCCGCCCGCCGCTCGGCGCGCCCTACCGCCGGCTCGCCCCGGTGGCGCCGAGGCAGCCCGCCGTCCCCGCCCACGCCCCCGCCGCCCTGCGTCCCTGAGCAGGGCGGCGCGCGACACACCGGGGCGCGGCCCGCGCCGGGGGTGACTGTCGGTAAGGTTGCTGCACATGAGCACGCCTCGCCCCGTCCTCGTGGTGGACTTCGGAGCCCAGTACGCCCAGCTCATCGCGCGCCGCGTCCGCGAGGCGAAGGTCTACTCGGAGATCGTCCCGCACTCCATGCCGGTGTCCGAGATGCTGGCGAAGAACCCGGCCGCGATCATCCTGTCCGGCGGCCCGTCCAGCGTCTACGCGCCGGACGCCCCGCAGATCGACGCCGGGATGTTCGACGCCGGGGTCCCGGTCTTCGGCATCTGCTACGGCTTCCAGGCCATGGCCCAGGCGCTCGGCGGGACCGTGGCGCGCACCGGCAACCGCGAGTACGGCGGCACCCCGCTGCACGCCCGCCCGGAGGCCGGCGTGCTGCTCCGCGACCTCCCCGACGACCTGCCGGTCTGGATGAGCCACGGCGACTGCGTCACCGAGGCGCCGGCCGGCTTCGCGGTCACCGCCGAGTCGGCGGGCGCGCCGGTCGCCGCGTTCGAGGACCTGGCCGGCCGGCGGGCCGGGGTGCAGTTCCACCCGGAGGTCGGGCACACCGCGCACGGCCAGGAGATGCTCAGCCGCTTCCTGCACGACATCGCCGGCATCGAGCCGACCTGGACGCCCGAGAACATCATCGACGAGCAGGTGGCCCGGATCCGGGAGCAGGTCGGCGACAAGGAGGTCATCTGCGGCCTGTCCGGCGGCGTCGACTCGGCGGTCGCCGCGGCGCTGGTGCACAAGGCCGTCGGCGACCAGCTCACCTGCGTCTTCGTCGACCACGGCCTGCTTCGCGCCGGCGAGGCCGAGCAGGTGGAGAAGGACTACGTGGCCGCCACCGGCATCAAGCTCAAGGTGGTCGACGCCCGCGAGCGGTTCCTCGGCGCGCTGGCCGGGGTGACCGACCCCGAGCAGAAGCGCAAGATCATCGGCCGGGAGTTCATCCGGGTCTTCGAGGCCGCCGCCCGGGAGATCGCCGCGCACGGCGACGTCGAGTTCCTGGTGCAGGGCACCCTCTACCCGGACGTGGTGGAGTCCGGCGGCGGCACCGGCACCGCCAACATCAAGAGCCACCACAACGTCGGCGGCCTGCCGGAGGACCTGAAGTTCGCCCTGGTCGAGCCGCTGCGCACGCTGTTCAAGGACGAGGTCCGCACGCTCGGCCTGGAGCTGGGGCTGCCCGAGGCGATGGTCTGGCGGCACCCGTTCCCCGGCCCGGGCCTGGCCATCCGGATCATCGGCGCGGTCGACGAGGAGCGCCTCGCCGTGCTCCGCAAGGCCGACCTGATCGCCCGGCAGGAGCTCACCGCCGCCGGCCTCGACCGGGGTGTCTGGCAGTTCCCGGTGGTGCTCCTGGCCGACGTGCGCAGCGTCGGCGTGCAGGGCGACGGGCGCAGCTACGGGCATCCCGTGGTGCTGCGCCCGGTCTCCAGCGAGGACGCGATGACCGCCGACTGGTCCCGGTTGCCCTACGAGGTGGTGGCCCGGATCTCCACCCGGATCACCAACGAGGTCGCCGAGGTCAACCGGGTGGTCCTGGACGTGACCAGCAAGCCGCCGGGCACCATCGAGTGGGAGTGACGCCGGGTCAGGCCGCCGTCGGCGGCTGAGGCGCCGGCCGGGGCGCGGGCTCCGGCGTGGCCGCCGCCGGGTGCGGACCCGTGGCCGCCGGCGGGACCGGCGGCCAGCCGGGCGCGGTGCCCGGCGGGTGCGGCCAGGCGGGCGCGCCTGCCGGCTCCTCGGGCATCAGGAACCACATGATCGGGTACGCGAGCGCGGCGAGCCCGCCGGTGAGCAGGGTCGCCACCGCGAAGCCCACCCGCACGAGGGTGGGGTCGACGGCGAAGTAGCGGCCGAGGCCGCTGGCCACGCCGGCGACCATCCGGTCGGTGACCGGCCGGCGGAGCTGCTTGTACGGGGCCTGGGAGGGGTTCGTCGAGGTCATGTCTCCACGGTCCCGCGCGGGCCGCCGGGCGACCTCGGTGACCGCCCGGACTCCTACCCTGACGCGTCCCTGAGGCGCCAGCCAAGAGTCAGGAATCTGACTCTTTTCGATGGCGGTAACCGCATCCGGGGAGAATTTCCTCCCGTGACCACCTTGCTGGAGCCGCTCCGCAGGATCGCGGCATACGCAGTTTGTGCTGATTCAGACGGCCGAGTGTTACTGGTCCGCGCATCGGAGCGCTCCGGCACCCCCGGCGCGTGGTCGCTGCCCGGCGGGGCGGTCGACCACGGGGAGGACCCCAAGCACACCGTCGTCCGGGAGACCGCCGCGGAGACCGGGCTCTCGGTGGCGGTCGCCGCGCTCCAGGACGTCCTCGCCGACATGCGGGCGCTGCCCGAGCGGGGCATCACGATCCACACCGACCGGCTGCTCTACACGGTCTCGGTGCGGGGCGGCACGCTCGCCGACCGGGTCGACCGCCCCACCGACCTGGCCCGCTGGTTCACGCTCGACGAGGCCCGGGAGCTGCCGCTGCGCTCGTTCGCCGCGCGCGCCCTGGGCCTGCCCACGGCCACCGACGACATCGTGCCGGAGGAGGTCCCCGAGTTCCCCTCCTTCTACGCCGTCCCGGGCCCGGACGGGCTGCACCGGGCGCAGCGCTTCGCCGCGTACGCCGTGGTGACCGACCCGGAGGAGCGGGTGCTGCTCACCCGGGTCTCCGACGGCTACCCGGGCGCCGGCTGCTGGCACCTGCCCGGCGGCGGCACCGACTACGGCGAGCAGCCGGGCGCCGCGCTGATCCGGGAGCTGGTCGAGGAGACCGGGCAGACCGGCCGCCTGGTCGAGCTGCTCGGAGTGGCCAGCCACCGGGACGCCGCCTCGCTCGGCCCCGAGGGCTACCCGATCGACTGGCACGGCGTACGCGCCTTCTATCGGGTGGTCGTCGACCAGCCCGCCCCACCCACGGTGGCCGACGTCGGCGGCTCCACCTGCGAGGCCCGCTGGTTCCGCCGCGAGGAGCTGGGCGCCCTGCCCACCGACCGCCTCACCGAGGTGACGGCCGAGGCCGTCCACGCCGCCCACCTGATCTGACCCCGCGACACGCCCCCGCTGCCGTTGATCATGAGGTTGACGGTGCGATATGTCCGTCCCGATGCCGCTAACCTCATGATCGACGAGGTTGGCGGGGTGGGGAGTGGGTGCGGTGGAGGAGCGGCGGCGGATCGGGGCTTACGGGGTGCTGCGGGACGGGCGTGGGCGGGTGTTGCTGGCGCGCGGGTCGGAGCGGTGTCCGTATCCGGGGGTCTGGCAGTTGCCCGGGGGTGGGATCGAGCATGCCGAGCATCCCGCCCGTGCCGTCGAGCGTGAGTTCGCCGAGGAGACCGGGCTGGCGGTCGCGGCGGGCGCGATTCGGGCCGCGGTCGCCGACGTGGCCGTCTTCCGGACCGACGGTGTCGCGGTGCACACCGACCGGCTGATCTTCGAGGTCGAGGCGCGCGGCGGTGAGCTGCGGCCGGAGCCGGCCGGCGGCAGCGACGAGCTGGGCTGGTTCACCCCGGACGAGGCGGCGGCCGTGCCGCTGATGCCGTTCACCGCCGAGCTGCTCGGGGTGCCGGTGTCGCCGCTGCCGGCGGACCTGCCCCGGGGGCTGCCGCCCGGGCCGGTCGTTCCGCCCACCGACCGGCGCCAGCGCTTCGCCGCGTACGGGCTCGTCACCGACCCGGCCGGCCGGGTGCTGCTGACCATGATCGCCGACGGCTACCCGGGCGCCGGGAGGTGGCACCTGCCCGGCGGCGGCACCGACCACGGCGAGCAGCCCGCCGCCGGCCTGCTCCGTGAGCTGGTCGAGGAGGCCGGGCAGCTCGGCCGGGTGGTCGACCTGCTGGCCGTGGACAACCTGCACAACCCGGCCGCGCTCGGCCCGGAGGGGCGCCCGCTGGACTGGCACGGCGTCCGGGTGATCTACCGGGTGCGGGTGGACGTCCCGATCGACGCGGTGGTGACCGAGCTCGCGGGCGGCTCCACGGCGCGGGCGGCCTGGTTCGCTCCCGACCAGGTCAGTGGCCTGCGGATGACCGACGTGGCGGCCCGGGCAACCGGACATCGGGGGAGGTGACGCCCACTCACCGAGCCACCATGGGTCGCCTCCGGTACAGTCGGCAGTGGGGATTGGGCGACGAAAAAGGGCGTTGAGGCCCGAGATGGGAATGACTGAGCGGTTCGCGCGGTTAAGAGAGTTATAAGTACCGCCGGCAGCTATCGCCAACCCCCTATCCCCTGTGCAATGGTGTACTCCGCAAATGGGCTGCCGGGCCCGAAAGGTCCGGCACGAGACAGCCGGACACCCGCCCGCGTGGCGGTCACCCGATCCGGTGATGGAGGAAACGTGCCGAGAGCCCCATGGCGCCGGCGTCGTACGACTGACAGTCCGCGCCCCGCAGGGCGTCGCTGGGCGGGCCGGTTGCGCCGCAGCAGCACGTTCGCCCGCCAGGTGCTGCTGGTCCGGGTGGGCCGCCGGGACGGCGCCGCCGTCACCGGGACCGACCTGGTCACTCCCGACCACCGCTGGTCCGACCGCCAGCGTCTCCGCTACGGCCGCTACGACGCCGACGTCGAGGCCGCGCGGTACGACGCCGAGGTCGAGGCTGTGATGCCGGTCAGCCCGGCGCTCGGCCCGATGGCGCCGGTCGACGAGGCGGCGATGTCGATCCCGCTGCTGCCGGGCGAGCGCACCGCCGCCCGCCGGGCGAAGTTCGCGCTGGTCAACGCCTGCACCCTGAGCAGCCTCATGCTCGGCATGCTGGCGATCTTCCTGGCCATGCAGAGCGAGGTCCGGGTCGCGGCGCTCTGCCTGATCGCCTGCGTCGCGTTCGACGGCCTCGACGGGGCGCTGGCCCGCAAGCTCAACGTGGCCAGCCCGTTCGGCGCGCAGATGGACTCGCTGGCCGACATGTGCTCGTTCGGCCTCGCCGCCCCGGTCGTGGTCTACGCCTCGCTGGCCGGCTCGGTGCCGCCGGCGGCCGCCGCGGTCGCCTGCGCCCTGGTCGCGGCCTGCGCCGCGATCCGGCTGGCCCGGTTCAACGTCTCGCCCAAGGACGGCCGGTTCTTCTGCGGCGTGCCGACCACCATGGCGGCCGCCGTGCTGGCCCTGACCGTGGCGATCGGGCTGCCGGTCTCCGGCCTGGTCATGGTCGGCGGCGTGGCGCTGCTCGCCTTCGCCATGGTGTCCAGCTTCCCTTACGCGAAGCTCGCCCGGCTGGTGAAGCTGCCGCCGTGGCTCTGGCTGGCCCCGGTGGTCGGCGCGCTGGTCGACATCCGGCTCACCTTCGCCCTCATCGTGGTGGGCTACCTGGTCAGCGGCCCGGTGCTCTGGCTGCGCCAGCGCCACACCGCCTGACCCGTACCACCGAAAAGGGGCGCCGCGAGAGCGGCGCCCCTTTTCCGTGTCTGCGGGATCAGCTCCAGCGGGCGATGACCGTCGACCCGCCGACCACCTTGTCGCCCGGGCCGACCAGCGGCTCGGCGGCGTCGGCCGGCAGGTAGACGTCGGTGCGCGAGCCGAATCGGATCAGGCCGAAGCGCTCGCCCCGGGCCAGCAGCGCGCCGATCGGTGCCCGCTGCACGATCCGGCGGGCGATCAGCCCGGTCCGCTGCGCCACCACCACCGTGCCGTGGTCGGTGTCCAGCACCGTGTAGGCCGCCACGTTGTGCTCGGCGTCCGGCTTCATGGCGTTGACGAAGCCGCCGTCGGCGACGAAGTAGTCGACCACCTTGCCGGCCACCGGCGAGCGGTTGACGTGCACGTCCAGCACCGAGAGGAAGACGGCGATCCGCAGCCACTCGCCCTCGCCGAAGCGCTCGTCGTGCAGCCGCTGCACCGAGAGGACCTGGCCGTCGGCCGAGGCGACCACGGCCGACGGCTCCTCCGGCACGTCCCGCTCCGGGTCCCGGAAGAACGCGGCCACCGGGGCGGCGGCCAGCGCCGGCAGCAGCCAGAGCCGGGACTTCGGCCGGGCGGCCCGGGCCAGCGCGGCCAGGCCGAGGGTGATGCCGGCGGCGGCCACCCCGTTGGAGTCGATGTGCATGCCCCGGCTCAGCGGCACGCTCGACGGCCGGTACGCCGGGGAGAGCGAGGCGGCCAGCGCGGCCGGCGCCGGGGTGAAGCGCAGGTGGTGGACGCGTACCGGCGGGGAGTTGCGCAGCACCAGGTCGGTGCGGACGCCGTGCAGCACCCCCTGCCGGTCCAGCTCGGCCCCGGCCCCCTCGGTCCGGAACAGGGGCGCGGTCACGCTCAGCACGGCGCCCTCGGCGAGGTATTTCGCCAGCCCGTCGACGGCGTTCCGGGCCTCCTCGGCGGTGCCGGTGAGCGGCTCGGCGGCCATCACCACCGCGGCGGCGTCCGCCTCGGCGAGGGTGTCGACCACGCGTACCCGGTCGGCGACCCAGCGGCCCTGGGCCGTCACGTGCTCGCGGAGCGCGGTGGCGGAGGCGCCCTCCGCCGGCACGACGGTGAGCCGGTCGCCGGGGAGCAGCGCCTCGATCGCCGCGGCCAGCACCGCGGACTGCGGGGTCGCGCCGACCAGCAGGCCGGCCTTCGCGTCGTTGCGCCGGGCGAACTCGCTCACGAGGGTACGGGCGGCGCGCTCGCCGACGCGGACCGCACCGGCGGGACCGGTGGCGCGCACGGCGGGGGACTGGGTCATCTCGGACGGGCTCCTGACGAGGTAGACGGAAGGCTGCGGGACCACCCCGGGCGACCCGGCCGACCGGGAGCCCTGGCCGGCGACCGGGGCATGGGCCGGCCGGCGGAGGCGAGATCTCCACCAGCCAGCATAGGCCGCGTCGTCGGCGCTCCGCACCGCCGCGGTCAGCCCGGTCCGTCCCCGCCGGTACGCGAACCGCCCCCCGACCGGTCGGCCGTCTCGTCGACCGCCGGCAGTTCGCGGGTGGCCGGCCTGGCCAGTCCCTCCCGCTCCTGGGCGGCGGGAAGCTCGCGGGTCGCGGGCTCGGACCCTTCCGGAAGCGCCGGCTCGACCGGGGGCAGTTCGCGGGTGACCGGCTCGCCCAGCACCTCGGGCGACCAGTGTGGTTCCCCGTCGGACGGACGGTCCTCCCGAGCCGCGAGCGGCACGTCGGTCACCGCGTCCGTGGCCCACTCGTCCGCCTCCTCGCCGGCCGGGGTGGCACCGGTCGGCGTGCCCGTCTCGTAGGGCGCGGCGACGGTGGCCTCCGCCGGTTCCGACTCGGTGTGCCGGCCCGAGCGCAGCGCGCCGACCAACCCGAGCAGTCCGATGAGGATCAGGGCTCCGGCCAGGAACCAGCCCACCGGGGGCAGCGCCAGCCCGAGGATCCGGGCCAGCAGCCACCAGGCGGACAGCCCGAGGAAGGCCAGCCCGAAGGCGAACGACACGATGTCGGTGCGGTGAGCCTTCACCGGGTCACCTCCAGGTTTCCGGCGTTCACGTGGACCAGCAGGCGCAGCGTGCCGCCACCGCGGCCGTCCGGTCCGAGGTCGGTGTTCTCCCACTGGCGGCCGTCCAAGCCGCCGGTCCGCCGGCCGAAGACGCTGGCGTCACCGGCGTTCACGTCGGCCACCGTGGTGACGTCGACGTTCGGCGGCACGACCACCGTCGCCTTGCCGAAGTTGACCTCGACGGTCACCTGGGTGTCCTTCTTGTCGAAGTCGACCCCGCGCAGGTCGAGCACGGCGTCGCCGAAGTTGTTCTCGTAGCGGTCGGCCAGGTCGCGGTAGTCGACCGGGGCCCAGGTGACGTTGCCGTCGATGCCGCGGATCCGGTCGTAGGACTCGGCGACCGTGGCGATGCCCAGCGCCGCCGCGGTCACCAGACCGAGTGCGATCAGCCAGCGGGCCCGGCCGAACCAGGTGCCCACCAGCAGCCCGAGCCCGATGGTGGCCAGCACCGCGGCGAAGTAGCCGGCCGCGCCGACCGGGAAGACGTCGAGCAGGTCGAGCATCGCCACCAGGCCCAGCGCCAGGAAGATCAGCGAGAAGGTGACCGCGCCGAGCGCGGAGCGTTCCTTCGGTCGCTTCGGCGGCCGGGCCGGGCGGGCCGGCGGCGGCGGAGGGGGCGGCGTCGACCCGGCGTACGGCCCGTGCGGGGCGAACGGCGGCCGGTAGCCCCCCGGTGGCAGCGGCCCGCCCACCGGGGCGGGCGGGGGCACGGCGGCGGGCTCGCCGAGCGGTTGGCCGGTGGTCGGCGCGGCGGACCAGGCCGGCGCCGCCTCGGTGACCGGCCACGCCTCGCCGGCCCGGCTGCCCGGGACGGCCGGCGGCCGCGCCAGGGTGGGCTCCGGTTCGGACCAGGCGGGCCGGGCGGCGGTGGCCGCCGGCCAGCCGCCGGCGGAGACCGGCGCGGGCGGGTAGCCCGGCTCGGGCCGGGCGGCCGGCGGCTCGCCGGACCACGGCGCGGGCTCGGTCGCCGCGCCGGACCAGGTGGCCGCCGGGACCGGCCCGGCGGCGGCCGGCACGTCGGCGGCGGGTGCGGCGGCCGGCGGCGCGGGCCAGGCCACCGGGGGCACCGGACCGGGCGGCGCGCCGGGCGCCGCCATCCGGGCCGCCGGGCCGCGCTGGTCGCGGTTGAGCAGCAGCGCGCCGCCGATCAGGATCACCGCGCCGAGCAGGATCGCCCGGAACCCGTTGGTGACGACGTAGCCGAAGCCGACCGCGACCACGATGCTGAGCACGATCACGGTGATCGGGGACATGCTGGACCGACCGCGGCCGAGCATCGACTCCACCGGCGAGGCGGTGTCGCCCTCGCCGGGGATGATCAGCCACGCGGTCACGTAGACGAGGATGCCGATGCCGCCGAAGAAGCCCAGCACGGCCAGGAGCACCCGCCACAGCACGGGGTCGGTGTTGGTGGCCCGGCCGATCGCCGCGCAGACGCCGGCCAGGTAGCGGCCCTCCCGGGGGCGGACCAGCCCGTACCGGGAGGTGAAGCCGGCGCCGCCGGGCGGTGGAGCGTACCCGGTGGGTGGCGGATCGGCGAAGGGTGGCGGGGCGGACCCGGCCGGCGGGGGCGCCGTGGCGTCGGCGGCGGTGGGCGCCGGCCCCGGCGGGGGTGGCGGTGGCCCGTCCTGTGCTGCCGCCCCGGGGCGGGGCGGACGGGCAGCGTCCTCGGTCATGCCTCCGATCCTGCTGCCCCGGCCGCCCGAGCGTCCTCAGGACCCGACCCTGACCCCACCCTGAGATCCCGGGGCCGCGAATGTCCGGGGCGTCCCCGTGGTCCGGGGCGGTCCGGCCGTGTGACGATCGGGACGTCGGCCGCCGCCGGCACGCCGTCCCCGACCCGGGAGCCTCCGATCAGCAGCACCGTCACCCCGCACCCCCCGCGCCTCTACCGGGCCACCGAGCACCGGCTGGCCGCGGGGGTGGCCGCCGGCATCGCCGAACACCTGGGCATCTCGGTGCTCCGGGTCCGGGTGGCCTTCATGGTGCTGCTCGGGCTGAGCGGTCTGGGGCTGCTGCTCTACGCCGCCTTCTGGGCGGTGGTCCCGCCGAGGCCCGGCGACACCGCCGTCCCGCCCCGCCGCGACCTCACCCAGCTGCTGCCCTTCGTGGCGATCGGGCTGGGCGTGCTGCTGCTCCAGGTGGTCGCCTTCGACTCGGTCGGCGCGGCCGGCACCGCCGGCTGGCTGGTCGCCATCATCGCGGTCGGCGCCGGGGTGATCTGGCACCAGTCCGCGCCGGAGCGCCGCCGGCAGTGGGGCGGCTCGATGGCGGTGCCCTGGCTCGGCGTGGTGGTGGAGGAGAGCGACCGACGCGCGTTCGTGCTCCGCTTCATCGGCGGCGGGGTGCTCGTCGCGGTCGGCATCATCGGCGTGGCGGCGGTCTACTCGCCGGCGCAGAACCTCGACGCGGTGCTCAACGGCATCATCTTCGCGCTGGTCGGGCTGGCCGGGGTGGGCGTGGTGACCGGCCCGGTGCTCTGGCGCACGTGGAACCAGCTCCGCTCGGAACGCGAGGGGCGGATCCGCGAGCAGGAGCGGGCCGAGCTGGCCGCCATGGTGCACGACCAGGTGCTGCACACCCTCGCCCTGATCCAGCGCAACGCCACCGACGTCAAGACGGTGCAGCGGCTGGCCCGGGGCCAGGAGCGCTCGCTGCGGAACTGGCTCTACAAGCCGACCGCCTCGCCGACCGAGCGCTTCGCGGCCGCCCTGGAGCAGGCCGCCGCCGAGGTGGAGGACACCTTCGCGATCACCGTCGAGGCGGTGGTGGTCGGCGACCGGGAGACCGACGAGCGGGTCGGCGCGATGGTCGCCGCGGCCCGGGAGGCCCTGGTCAACGCGGCCCGGCACGCCGAGGTACGCACCGTTTCGCTCTATGCCGAGGTGGAGCCGGAACAGGTGAGCGTCTTCGTCCGGGACCGGGGCAAGGGATTCGACCCGGATACCGTGGAGGATCACCGGCACGGCGTCCGGGGTTCGATCATCGGACGGATGAAGCGGCACGGTGGCCGGGCGGAGATCCGCTCCGAGCCGGGGGAGGGGACCGAGGTCCGGCTGATCCTGCCGATCAGCGGCTCCGGCTCCACGGCGGAAAGGGACAGATGATCATGGTCGAGCAGGAGCCGGTCGAGGGCGCGGCGCCCCGGGACGGGCGGTTGCGGGTGTTCCTCGTCGACGACCACGCGATGTTCCGGGCCGGCGTCCGCGCCGAGCTGGGCGGGCGCGTCGAGGTGGTGGGCGAGGCCAGCACGGTGGCGGAGGCGGTCAGCCGGATCGCGGCCATGCAGCCGGACGTGGTGCTGCTGGACGTGCACATGCCCGACGGCGGCGGCCGCGCGGTGCTGGAGGCGATGCGGCGTTCCCACCCGCAGGTGCGGTTCCTGGCACTGAGCGTGTCCGACGCCGCCGAGGACGTGATCGGGCTGATCCGGGCGGGCGCCCGGGGCTACGTCACGAAGACCATCTCGCCGGAGGAGCTGACCGACGCGATCCGGCGGGTGGCCGACGGGGACGCGGTGTTCAGCCCGCGGCTGGCCGGCTTCGTGCTGGACGCCTTCGCGGCCCGGCCGGACGCGCCGGTGGCCGATCCCGAGCTGGACCAGCTCACCAACCGGGAGCGCGAGGTGCTCCGGCTGCTCGCCCGGGGGTACGCGTACAAGGAGATCGCGCGGGAGCTGTACATCTCGATCAAGACGGTCGAGACGCACGTCTCCAACGTGCTGCGCAAGCTCCAGATGTCCAACCGGTACGAGCTGTCCCGCTGGGCCGCCGACCGCCGGCTGGTCTGACCGCCCCGGCCGGGCCGGCCCGGGGCGTCACTCCGTTCGCAGCACGGTGAACGCCTCGGCCAGCCGGCCGGCCGGGAGGCCGGCGTTGTCGGCCATCGTGGTGAGCCGGTCCCGGACCCAGGTCGGCACGTCCAGGTGGGCGGTCTGCGACCGGTGCGCCGCCATCGCGGCGATCTTGCGGTCGACCTGGTCGGTCACGTCGACGACGTGGTCCGGGCCGGGCCCGCCGAAGTACCAGATCTCCCGGACCACCCACGGCTCCAGCCCTTCGTCGAGCAGTTCCGGGAAGGCGAAGCGGTTGCGCGAGTCGGGGTAGACGGCGCAGGTGGCGGCCTCGCCGACGGCCAGGTGGTCGGGGTGGCTCGGGCCGGCCAGGTGCTCCCAGCGGCGCAGCGGCGAGCTGGTCAGCACCCGGTCCGGCCGGAACCGGCGGATGGCGGCGCTGATCTGCCGGCGCAGCGTCAGGCTGGGGCTGAGGATGCCGTCGGTGTGGCCGTCCAGGAAGTCGACCCGGCGCACGCCGACCGCGTCGGCCGCGGCCCGCTGCTCCGCCTCGCGCCGGGCCGGCATCTCCTCGCGCGGCGTGTCGTCGAAGCCGCCGGAGTCTCCCCGGGTGGCGATGAGGTAGGCCACCTCGATACCCTCATCCACCCAGCGGGCTATGGTGCCCGCACAGCCGAAGTCGACATCATCCGGATGGGCAAAAACTGCGAGGGCTCGGCGGACGTCGGTAAGCACCGGAGCGGACGCGGGGAAGCTCACGGCGCTGAGCCTACGCGGGTGGTCTGGCCCCGTGTGGTCGTGTCTTACCTGTTCAGAGCGGCACGACACGGGTGTTTCATGATCTTTTCTCAAGTATCGGCAACGTGGCAAGCAACTAACGGCTTGATAACGGCACCTTCACGCAAAGGGCTGGTGGGTGTCACAGTGGCAACACCTCACCCCCCGGTGTGAGGCACCCCGTCGGGCCCGCCGACCACGTGACGCCGCCCCCATGCGCCGGTGCGTGGCCGTTGACCCTGCGCGGTGTCTTCGTCGAAGGGTGTGGCGCCCGGCGGATCGGTCCCCCTGGGGGTGTCCCGATTTCCTTCGCGGTAATCCGGCGGCCTGTGGTTCGGGTCGTCGGTGGTGTCACCCCCCAAACGTGCGTGAAACTCACGACGGAACCAGGTTAGAAAGAGGAGGCCCCTCGGAATGAGAGTCTCGAAGCGGGCGAGCGGCGCGCTCGCGGTGGGCGCGGCATTCGCGCTCATCGCGTCCGGCTGCTCCAGCGGCAACGACGACGGCGGCGACGCCAGCGCCAGCAAGGACGGCGCGATCGTCATCGACGGCACCCAGCCGGAGAACCCCCTGGTTCCGGCGAACACCACCGAGACCGGCGGCGGCAAGATCGTCGACTGGCTGTGGAGCGGCCTGGTCGAGTACCCCAACAACGGTGGAGCGCCGCAGAACCTGCTGGCGGAGTCGATCGAGACGAGCGACTCGAAGGTCTTCAAGATCAAGATCAAGCAGAACACCAAGTTCCACGACGGCACCACCGTCAAGGCCGAGAGCTTCGTCAAGGCCTGGAACTGGGCGGCGTACGGCCCGAACGGCGCGCAGAACGCCTCCTTCTTCGCCGACATCCAGGGCTTCGGTGACACCTACACCGAGGACCCGGACGGCCCGGACGGCCCGAAGAAGGCCGCGGAGCCGAAGGCCAAGGAGATGTCCGGCCTCAAGGTCATCGACGACTGGAACTTCGAGGTCACGCTCTCCGCGCCGACCGCCGTGTTCCCGACCAAGCTGGGCTACAGCGCCTTCATGCCGCTGCCCGACGCCTTCTTCGCCACCACTGCGGCGGAGTTCGGCAAGAAGCCGATCGGTAACGGCCCGGTCAAGCTCGTCTCCTGGCAGGACGACGTCGAGCTGAAGCTCACCCGCTTCGACGACTACAGCCTGCGCGACAAGATGAAGATCAAGGACGTCACCGTCAAGATCTACCAGGACGACACGGCGGCCTACAACGACCTGCTCGCCGGCAACCTGGACTTCCAGCAGCAGGTCCCGGTCTCCTCGCTGGCCGGTGACAAGTGGAAGACCGACCTGGGCGAGCGGGCGATCCAGACGACGATCCCGTCGTCCGGCATCATCGCCTTCCCGATCTACGACAAGCGGTTCCAGAACAAGGACCTGCGTCGCGCCATCTCCCTGTCGATCAACCGGCAGGAGGTCACCGACAAGATCTTCTTCGGTAACCGCAAGCCGGCCGACAGCTGGGCCAACCCGCTGACCCCGGGCGCCGAGCCGGGCAACTGCACCGCCTGCAAGTTCGACCCGGTCGAGGCCAAGCGGCTGCTCCAGCAGGCCGGTGGCTTCCAGGGCAAGCTGACCCTGTCGTACAACGCGGACGCCAGCCACAAGGAGTGGATGGAGGCCGTCGCCCAGCAGATCAAGACCAACCTGGGCATCGACGCCGTCGCCGTGGGCGTGCCGACCTTCGCGGTCTTCCGGGCGAACATCAACGCCTACAAGATGACCGGCATGTACCGCGCCGGCTGGCAGCAGGACTACCCGGACGTGGAGAACTGGATCAACCCGCTCTACGTGACCGGCGGTTCCTCGAACGACGGCAAGTACAGCAACCCGCAGGTGGACGCCCTCGCCAAGGAGGCCTCGTCGGCCCCCAGCATCGAGGAGGCCCACAAGAAGTTCGCCGAGGCCGTCAAGCTGATCGACCAGGACGTGCCCACGGTTCCGGTCTACTTCAGTGGCGAGCAGTCCGGCCACTCGGAGAAGATCAAGAAGCTGGAGCTGAGCAACGTCGGCGAGCTCGACATCACCTCGGTCGAGCTCTGATCCGAACGGTCTGACCCCGGGTCGGGCTCGCCTACCGGTGAGCCCGACCCGGGGCCGTTCCGCGAGGGGGTGTACAACGAATCCCTCGCACGTTTGTCACGACGCGTGTCGGCCGCCCGGCGCGCCCCCTGTCAGGAGGACCACCCCATGGGCCGTTATCTCTTGAGACGGCTGCTGCAACTCGTGCCGGTGTTCATCGGCACGACGTTCCTGATCTACTGGCTCGTCTGGTCGGTGCCCGGCGACCCCTTCGCCGGCAAATGCGGTGACCGTGGTTGCCCTCCGAACTACCGGGCCATGATGACCGAGAAGTACCATCTCGACGATTCGATCTGGGTGCAGTACGCCAGCTACATGAAGAACCTTTTCCAGGGCGACTTCGGTATCACGTTCGGCGGTCGCGAGATCAGCGACATCATCGCCACCTCATACCCGAACACCCTGAAGCTGGCGGTGGTCGCGCTCGCCATCGAGGCCATCATCGGTCTCGGCGCGGGCGTGCTGACCGGTCTCCGGCGCAACGGCTTCCTGGACAACCTGGTCCTCGTCTCGTCGCTGTTCCTGATCGCGCTGCCGGTCTTCGTCATCGGCTTCGTGCTCCAGTGGTTCCTCGGGGTCAAGTGGGGCATCATCACCCCGACCGTCTCCAACGAGATGCGGTTCAGCGAGCTGCTCGTGCCGGGCTTCGTGCTGGGCAGCGCCTCGTCGGCGTACATCGCGCGAGTGGCGCGGACCAGCATCGCGGAGAACCGCCGCGCCGACTACGTCCGCACCGCCATCGCGAAGGGCCTCCCCATGCGCCGGGTGGTCGGCGTGCACCTGCTCCGCAACTCGCTGATCCCGGTGGTCACCCTGCTCGGCACCGACCTCGGTGCCCTGATGGGCGGCGCCATCATCACCGAGGGCATCTTCGGCATCAACGGCATCGGCCGCCAGGTGCTGCGGGCGATTGTCACCAAGGAGAGCGCTACCGTTGTCGGCATCGTGGTGGTGCTGGTGGTCGTCTATCTCGTGATGAACCTGCTGGTCGACCTGCTCTACGCCGCCCTGGACCCGAGGATCCGCTATGAGTGACCCGAGTACCGCGTCGATCGTCTCGACGCCGCCCGCGACCATGCCGACCGAGGCCGGCTCCGGCGCGCCCGTCAACGCCGGCCTGCCCGAGAACGCGCAGAAGCAGCAGAAGCCGCGCGGCCTGCTCGGCGACGCCTGGCGTGACCTGCGCCGCAAGCCGCTGTTCTGGATCTCGGCGACCTTCATCCTGCTGTTCATCGTCATGGCCGCGTTCCCGCAGCTGTTCACCTCCGACGACCCGGTCAACGGCGCGCTGTCGCGCAGCCGGGTCGACCCGTCGGCCGACGCCTGGTTCGGCTACGACGTGCAGGGCCGGGACGTCTACGCCCGGACCATCTACGGTGCCCGGGCCTCCATCGTGGTGGCGCTGCTCTCCGTGATCGGCACCCTGCTGATCGGCGGCGCGATGGGCATCATCGCCGGCTACCGGGGCGGCTGGGTGGACGCGCTGCTCTCCCGGATCGCGGACATCTTCTTCGGCCTGCCGTTCGTGCTCGGCTCGATCGTCATCCTCACCACGTTCAACGGCTCGGGCACGGACAACAACGAGTGGCAGATCATGGGGCTGGTCATCATGTCCCTGACCGTGCTGAGCTGGCCGGTCGTGATGCGGCTGATGCGCTCCTCGGTGCTCGCCACCAAGGAGGCCGACTACATCGTGGCGGCGCGCGCGCTCGGCGCCGGCACCGGCCGGATCATCCTCAAGCACCTGCTGCCGAACTGCCTGGCCCCGCTGCTGGTCTACGGCACGATCATGGTCGGCTCCTTCATCGGCGCGGAGGCCACGCTGTCCTTCCTGGGCATCGGCCTGAAGAGCCCGGTCGTCTCCTGGGGCATCATGATCAGCGAGGCCCAGAACTACATCCGGGTCTCGCCGTTCCTCCTGTTCTTCCCCGCCGCGTTCCTCGTCGCCGCCGTGCTGAGCTTCGTGATGCTCGGCGAGGCGGTCCGCGAGGCCCTCGACCCGAAGCTCCGATAGGGGAACTGAGTTGTCCGACATTCTCGTGTCCGAGCAGTCCGCGCCGGGCACCGACGGATCCGGTCGCCCCTCGGGCCGCCTGCTCGAGGTCGACGACCTGCGGGTGGAGTTCCGCACCCGGGACGGTGTCGCCAAGGTCATCAACGGGGTGACGTACCACGTCGACGCGGGGGAGACCCTCGCCGTGCTCGGCGAGTCCGGCTCCGGCAAGAGCGTCACCGCGCAGACCATCATGGGCATCCTCGACACCCCGCCCGGCTTCGTCACCGGGGGCCAGGTCCGCTTCCACGGCAAGGACATGCTCAAGATGTCCGCCGAGCAACGGCGCCGGATCCGGGGTGAAGGCATTGCGATGATCTTCCAGGACTCGCTCTCCGCCCTCAACCCGGTTTTCACCGTCGGCTTCCAGATCGCGGAGCAGTTCCGCGTCCGGCGCGGCATGAGCCGTGCGGACGCCAAGAAGCGCGCGATCGAGATGCTCGACCAGGTGAAGATCCCGAACGCCAAGGGCCGGTACAGCAACTACCCGCACCAGTTCTCGGGTGGTATGCGGCAGCGCGCCATGATCGCCATGTCGCTGGCGCTCGACCCCGAGGTGCTGATCGCCGACGAGCCGACCACCGCGCTGGACGTGACCGTGCAGGCCCAGATCATGGACCTGCTCGGCGAGCTCCAGCGGGAACGGCGGATGGGCATGATCCTGATCACCCACGACCTCGGCGTCGTCGCCGACGTCGCGGACCGGATCGCGGTCATGTACGCCGGCCGGATCGTCGAGGAAGCCGACGTGTACGACCTGTACGCCAAGCCGGCGCACCCGTACACCCTCGGCCTGCTCGACTCGATCCCGCGGATGGACGAGAAGGGGCAGGAGCTCCGCACCATCAAGGGCCTCCCGCCGAACCTGATGAACATCCCGCCGGGCTGCGCGTTCAACCCGCGCTGCCCGATGGCGCAGCCGGTGTGCCGGGAGAAGGTGCCCCCGCTGCTGCAGTTGGGCCGGGGCCGGGCCAGCGCCTGCCACTTCGCCGAGGAGCTCGTGAACCGTGACTGAGAACATCATCGAGGTCCGTGACCTGGTCAAGCACTACCCCGTGACCCGGGGTGTGGTGTTCAAGAAGACCATCGGCCACGTCAAGGCGGTCGACGGCGTCTCCTTCGACCTGAAGGCCGGCGAGACCCTCGGCGTGGTCGGCGAGTCCGGCTGCGGCAAGTCGACGCTGGCCCGGGTGCTGATGAACCTGGAGAAGCCGACCGCGGGCCAGGTGCTCTACAAGGGCCAGGACATCTCCAAGCTCTCCGGCGGGGCACTGCGGCGCCTGCGCCGGCAGATCCAGCTGGTCATGCAGGACCCGTACACCTCGCTGAACCCGCGTATGACGGTCGGTGACCTGATCGGCGAGCCGTTCGAGATCCACCCCGAGGTGGCTCCGCGGCGGTCCCGCCGGGACAAGGTCAAGGAACTGCTCGACCTGGTCGGCCTCAACCCGGAGCACATCAACCGGTACCCGCACCAGTTCTCCGGCGGTCAGCGGCAGCGCATCGGCATCGCCCGGGCGCTGGCCCTGCGGCCCGAGGTCATCGTCTGCGACGAGCCGGTGTCGGCCCTGGACGTGTCGATCCAGGCGCAGGTGATGAACCTGCTGGAGAAGCTCCAGGCCGAGTTCGGCCTCTCGTACGTCTTCATCGCCCACGACCTGTCGGTCGTGCGCCACCTCTCCGACCGGGTCGCCGTGATGTACCTGGGCAAGATGGTGGAGGTCGGCACCGAGGACGAGATCTACGAGCGGCCGACCCACCCGTACACCCAGGCGCTGCTGTCGGCGGTGCCGGTGCCGGACCCGACCGTGCGGGAGAGCAAGGCGATCATCCGGCTCCAGGGTGACG
Organism: Micromonospora sp. Utrum1; assembly: GCF_057197805.1. Lineage (NCBI taxonomy): Bacteria > Bacillati > Actinomycetota > Actinomycetes > Micromonosporales > Micromonosporaceae > Micromonospora > Micromonospora sp. Utrum1. The sequence goes on along the minus strand of NZ_CM170071.1, from coordinate 6,767,415 downwards.
TCCCCTCGCCGGTCAGCCCGCCCTCGGGCTGCCGGTTCCGCACCCGGTGCTGGAAGGCGCAGGACGTCTGTGCCCAGGAGGTGCCGCTGCTCCAGATCCGGCCGGGCTCGGACCACCCGAGCGCCTGCCACTTCGCGGAGAAGCGGGAGATCGTCACCACCCACGAGGCGGCCTGATCCACCCCGGACCGCCTGCCGGCGTCAGCCCGACGCCGGCAGGCGGTTCGTCGTATCCGGGGGTCCGTGCCGCCGCCGTGCTCCCGGGCCGCGGGCACCCCTCACAGCGGTCCGCGGCCGGCGCGCAGCAGCAGGAGTGCGAGCTGGGTGCCGTCCGCGCCGAGCGCCTTGCGGAACCGCTCCAGGATCTCCCGCTCCCGGGAGAGCACCAGCCGGGTCCCGCCGGAGGCCATCCGGGTGGCCCCGACCTCCTGGGAGAGCGCGGCCCGCTCCTGCCAGAGCGCGATGATGGTGCGGTCGATCTCGTCGATCCGCTGCCGGATCTCGCTGATCCGCTCGGCCGCCGCCGAGTCGTCGGTGCCGGTCCGGGCTGCCGCGGCCCCGGTCGGGTCGCCGCCGGCCGGCCGGTCGTGCCGCGCCGGGCCGCCGCTGGACTCCACCACGTCAGTCATCATCGTCGTACCCCTCGGGGTCTCGTGCCCGGTACCCGGATCCCGGGACGGAAAAGCCCCGGGCTCCAGGAGCCCGGGGCTTTTCGTAGGTCTGTGATCAGGCGCGACCCACGGCTGCCGGACTCCCGGTGCCGTAGTAAAAGTAGAAGCGCTGACCGAACACGCCGTTGAGTATGCCGACCCGCGGGCCGGGCGCGCAAGGAAACCCGCCAACAGGTGGGACGTGACGCCTTCGTCTCGTCCGGGCCGCGTGGTCGGGAAGTGTCCGGCCGTCGGCATAGACTCGCCGTGCGATGCATCCTCTCTTCGACATTCCCGCGTCCCCGCCCACGCCGGAGCCCGGGGCGAACCCGCCGCGGCGGCCCGGGGCCCACGACGACTCCGGCTCGGCCGGCGGCCACAATTCGGCCTCCGCGCCGCTGGGCGGCGCTCCGGACCGCTCGAAGGCCGGTCCGTCGGCGCGCCGCGACCTGAGGCCGTCGGCCCGGCCGGACCCACAGGCCCTCCTCGCCGGCCTGAACGGTCCCCAGCGGGACGCGGTCACCCACGCCGGTTCCCCGCTGCTCATCGTGGCCGGCGCCGGCTCCGGCAAGACCCGGGTGCTGACCAACCGGATCGCCTACCTGCTCGCGGCGCGGGACGTGCACCCCGGCGAGATCATCGCGATCACCTTCACCAACAAGGCCGCCGGCGAGATGAAGGAGCGGGTGGCCGCCCTGGTCGGGCCGCGCGCCCGGTTGATGTGGGTGTCGACCTTTCACTCGGCCTGCGTCCGGATTCTGCGCGCCGAGCACGAGCACGTCGGCCTCAAGTCGACCTTCTCGATCTACGACGCCGACGACTCCCGCCGGCTGATGCAGCTGGTCGCCCGGGAGCTGGACCTGGACCCGAAGCGCTACCCGGCGCGCGGCCTGGCCGCGCAGGTCTCCAACCTGAAGAACGAGCTGGTCGACCCGGAGGAGTTCGCCGGCCGGGCCAAGGGCCCCAACGAGCGGGCGCTGGCCGAGGCGTACACGCTCTACCAGCGGCGGCTGGGCGAGGCGCACGCGCTGGACTTCGACGACCTGATCATGACGACGGTGCACCTGCTCCAGTCGCACCCGCACGTCGCGGAGAGCTACCGGCGGCGGTTCCGGCACGTGCTGGTCGACGAGTACCAGGACACCAACCACGCCCAGTACGTGCTGATCAAGGAGCTGGTCTCCGGCACGGAGGGCGTCCCGCCGGCCGAGCTCTGCGTGGTGGGTGACGCCGACCAGTCGATCTACGCGTTCCGCGGCGCCACCATCCGCAACATCCTGGAGTTCGAGCGCGACTTCACCGACGCCCGGACGATCCTGCTGGAGCAGAACTACCGCTCCACCCAGACCATCCTCAACGCCGCCAACGCGGTGATCGACCGGAACACCTCCCGCAAGCCCAAGCGGCTGTGGAGCGACGCCGGCGCCGGCGAGCAGATCGTCGGCTACGTGGCCGACACCGAGCACGCCGAGGCCGACTGGGTGGCCCGGGAGATCGACCGGCTGGTCGACGCGGGCGACACCCGCCCGGCCGACGTGGCCGTCTTCTATCGCACCAACGCCATGTCCCGGGTCTTCGAGGAGGTGTTCATCCGGGTCGGCCTGCCCTACAAGGTGGTCGGCGGGGTGCGCTTCTACGAGCGCAAGGAGGTCCGCGACGCGCTGGCCTACCTGCGCGCCGTGGTCAACGACGACGACACGGTCAGCCTGCGCCGGATCCTCAACACCCCGCGCCGGGGCATCGGCGAGCGGGCCGAGGCGTGCGTCGAGGCGCTGTCCGCCCGCGACCGCATCTCCTTCGGCGCGGCGCTGCGCCGGGCCAAGGACGCCCCGGGGATCTCCACCCGGGCGACCAACGGCATCGCCGAGTTCGTCGCGCTGCTCGACGAGGCGCGCGAACTGGCCGCCACCGGCACCCCGGAGGAGGTGCTGGAGGCCCTGCTGACCCGCTCGGGCTACCTGGCCGAGCTGGAGGAGAGCCTCGACCCGCAGGACGCCGGCCGGGTCGACAACCTCCAGGAACTGGTCAGCGTCGCCCGGGAGTACACGGAGCGGATCGAGGCGCTCGGCGAAGAGGACGAGCGGGCCACCCTGGCCGGCTTCCTGGAGCAGGTGGCGCTGGTCGCCGACGCCGACCAGATCCCCGCCGACGACCCGGACCACCAGGGCGTGGTGACCCTCATGACGCTGCACACCGCCAAGGGGCTGGAGTTCCCGGTGGTGTTCCTGAGCGGCCTGGAGGACGGCGTCTTCCCCCACCTGCGCTCGTTGGGCGACACCCGCGAGCTGGAGGAGGAGCGGCGGCTGGCGTACGTGGGCATCACCCGCGCCCGGCAGCGCCTCTACCTGTCCCGGGCGGTCACCCGCTCGGCTTGGGGCGCGCCGGCCTACAACCCGCCGTCACGCTTCCTGGAGGAGCTGCCCACCGAGCTGGTCCGCTGGGAGCGCACCGAGGGGTCGTACACCTCGTGGGCCGGCGGGGGCGGCGGCGTCGGCGGCCGGGCGGACCGGGTGCCCGGCGGGCGGGGCAACTTCACCGGGGGCACGCCGAAGGCGACGCAGCTCGCCAACCGGCTCGGGGTGGACGCCAGCCGGCTGGCCACCGCGAGCGAGCTGAAGCAGGCCCTCAAGGTCTCGGTGGGCGACCGGGTCAACCACCAGCGCTACGGCCTCGGCCGGGTGCTGGCGGTGGAGGGGCACGGCCCGGGCGCCCGGGCGCAGATCGACTTCGGCGACCAGACCATGTGGCTGGTCCTCCGGCACGCCCCGATCGACAAGCTCTGAGTTGAGTGAGGCCCGGCCCGGCGAGTGCCGGACCGGGCCCCTCCCTCGTGCCGTGGCCGTCAGCAGGCCACGTCGATGCCCCGGGCACGCAGGAACGGCGCCGGGTCGATCTGATTCCACATGGCGCCCTTGTGCACCTCGAAGTGCAGGTGCGGGCCCGTGGAGTCGCCGGTGGAGCCCTCGTAGCCGATGACCTGGCCGGCCTTCACCTTGTCGCCGACGTTGACGATCAGCCGGCTCTGGTGGGCGTAGTGGGTGAGGTAGCCGTTGCCGTGGTCGACGAAGACCGAGTTGCCGTAGCCGTCGCCGGCGTCGCCGGCCTTCACCACGGTGCCCGCCGCGGCGGCGTGGATCGGCGTGCCCGCCGGCATGGCGAAGTCGATGCCGGCGTGCAGGACGCCCCACCGCTGCCCGAAGCAGGAGGTGATCTCGGCGCCCTTCATCGGGATGACCCAGGCCGGCTTCGGCTTCGCGGTCTCCTTCGGCTTCGGCTTGGCCGGGGCGGTCTTCGTCGGCTTCGGGCTGGCGGCGCTGGGGCTCGGCGACGCGGTGACCGAGGGGGTGGCCGGAACGGTCGACTCGCGGGCCGATCGGTCCGCGCGTGCGGCCGCGTCAGCGCGCGCCTGGGCGTCGAAGTCGACCGCGGCGGGGGTGGGGGCACCGTGGTCGACGGTGGCGACGGAGACGCCGCCGACGCCGAGCCCGAGCAGCGCCACCGCGCCGACGACGAAATATGCGGTACGCCGGACCGGGCGCTGGCGCCGGTGCCGGGTGGGAGCGATGTCCGGGGTGTTCTCGTTCTGGATGGAGCTGTCTTCCTGCACGGAAACCTTCATCAGTCGAGGGGCACGTGACCTCGAAATACTGGTGTCGGCCGGGGCCGCGCCGGGTATGGGGTTCGGGAGGACCGGCGAGGCGGGTGACGCCACCTGCCCGGGTTTCCGCCGCGCTGGGCGGTTTGCTGTGGAAAAGGATCATGCAGGGCTGTGGCGCCGCCCACATTCGCGGCTGTGACCCAGCAGACTTTGCCGCAGACAAAACCGCCCGGATCGACTGATCCGGGCGGTCAACGGGCGATACGCAGCGTCAGGACGCGGCTACCTCGCTGTAGAACGCCTCGACTTCGAGCTGAATGTCCACTCCGCGGTCCTCGAGCCACGGCACCGGGTCCAGCGGCTGGCCGTTGACATGGATCTCCAGGTGCAGGTGCGAACCGTAGGAGTGGCCGGTGTTACCGACCAGGCCGAGCTGGTCGCCCGCCTTCACCTGCTGGCCCTCCTTGACGGTCACCGCCGAGGAGTGGCCGTAGATGGCCTCGCTGCCGTCCGGGTGCTTGACGATCACCGCGTAGCCGTAGCCGCCGAACCAGCCGGCCTTGGTGACCTGGCCGTCGTGGATCGCCTGGTAGGGCGTGCCCTCCGGGGCGACGAGGTCGATGCCGGTGTGCAGCTTGCCCCAGCGCATGCCGTAGGGCGACTGGAAGTCGTAGCCGTGCAGCGGGAGCAGCCAGGTGTCCTGCTCGGCGGCGGTCTTGCCGGTGCGGTCGTCACGGGTGGCGCGGTCCGCGCTGTCGACCCGGGCCGCGGCGTCCTGGCTGGTGATCGAGGCCTGCTTGAGCTCGTCGAGGACCGACGGGCTGACGCTCTTGGCGTCGGGGAGGGCGTTCGCGCCGAGGGCGACGAGGCCGGCGCCCACGAAGGCGGTGGTCACGACCGCGGCGTAGCGGCTCCGCGGGGGGGTGGGTACGCGGCGGCGGCCGCGATATCTATCGGGCTCAGACGACAGGCGCTGGCGCACGCACACCCTCCGTTGTCGGGGATCCGATGCGACTCCGGACCGTTCGGTGAAGCTCCGTCGAACCTCCGGTGTCGCGTCGTCACCCGTCCGTGGACCTGATGACAACCGTGGACACGTTAGCCAACCGCCACTCCTGTCACAAGCCGAAGCGCCGAATTGGCGTTTCGTTCTGTCCGTTTCCATCCGGTCTTGTCATAGCTCGTGCCGCCACTCGGATGGCCCGGCAACTGCCCGTTCGTCGCGGACAGTGACCGATCGGCGGAGGTGTCCGGCTTCCCGCGCGCCGGGCGGGGCGGTAAGACGCAGCCCGGGTTTCCGGCCCCGGGCAGGGCGGGTTACCGTTCGTTCAGGTCAGGAGTGCCGGAGCCGGTGAAAGGTGTGCGCTGATGAGCTCTCGTATCCGGGTCGTCGTCGCGAAGCCCGGCCTGGACGGCCACGACCGGGGCGCGAAGGTCGTCGCCCGTGCCCTGCGTGACGCGGGCATGGAGGTCATCTACACCGGCCTGCACCAGACCCCGGAGCAGATCGTGGAGACCGCGATCCAGGAGGACGCCGACGCGGTCGGCCTCTCGGTGCTCTCCGGGGCGCACATGACCCTCTTCAAGCGGGTCCTCGAACTGCTCGGCGAGCGCGACGCGACCGACATCGTGGTCTTCGGCGGCGGCATCATCCCGGACGCCGACATCCCGGAACTCCAGCGGCTCGGCGTCGCCAAGATCTTCACCCCGGGCGCCACCACGCAGTCGATCGTGGAGTGGGTCCGGGAGAACGTCGCCCAGCCGGTCGCCTGACCTTCCCGGCGGAGCCCGGCGTCCCCTCCCGGCGGAGCCCGCGCCCCTTCCCGGCGCGCCCGGGTCGCTTCCCCGGCGGAGCCCGCGTCCCCGTCCGGGCGGGGCCCGCGTCCGTTCCCGGCGGAGCCCGCGTCGCTTCCCGGCGGTGCCTGTGTCCCTTCCCGGCCGAGCCTGTGTCCCTTCTCGACGGCGCGCGTCGTTTACCGGCACCGGGCGCTTCGCTTTCCGCCGGTGCCCGCGTAGCGCGCCGCGGCGGCCGGATCTGATCGTGCCGGCCGCTACGAACTTGATGACGTGATCGGATCGGACCCCGGGTCTGCTCAGGAGCCTTCCGAGCTGACGTCATCGACGACTCAACCGGCCGACGGGCGACCCGGGTGTGAATCGCTTACGACATCAAGTTCGTAGCGGGTCCGGAGCTAGTTCGTAGCGGGTCCGGAGCTAGTTCGTAGCGGGTCCGGAGCTGATGCCCGGGGCGCCAGCGGGTTTGCTTCCCGGGCGCTCGGCCAAGGGCCCGCACCGGCCCGCCGAGCCGGCGGTGTCGCGGCGGTCGGGATGCCGCCAGATCGGCGACGTGGTGATGGGGCCGCCGGTGTCCGGGCAGGGGGAGGGGCCGGACGCACCCCTCACACGCCCGGCCCCTCTATGCACGATGCCCCGCCGCCACCCCTCGACCGACAGGGCATCGGCCGCTCCCGTCGTCGCGCCTGACCAGCGCTCCGACATCAGACTCAACGACGCCCCCAACAGGGAGTTACGCCCGTTTCCCAACATCCCCCGGACGGCTGATCGCCCCCCTCCCGGGTACCCCGGACGGGCCGCTTTCCAGGGGCCTCGCGGCGCCGTAGCGGGTCGTATCGTGTGCCTGCCCGGACCGCGTCCCGCGGTCGTCGACCCCGCCCGGGAGCCCGCCGTGACCCAGCCGCCGTACCCGCAGCCTGACCCCGCCGGCGGCCGGCCGTCGCCGCCCGCGCACCAGCCGGGGTGGCCGGCACCTCAGCAGCCGGGCGCTCCCGGCCAGGAGTGGGCGGCGCCGCAGCAGGGCCCCGGATGGTCCGCGCCGCCCGGCCAGGCCGGAGCGGGTGCGCCGGCACCGCACCAACCGGCTCCCGGCGGCTGGGCCGCCCCACACCAGCAGCCCGCCCCGGGCTGGCCGGCTCCGGACCAGCACGGTGCTCCACACCAGCAGCCCGCGTCAGGCTGGCCGGCTGCGCACCAGCAGCAGCACGGTGCTCCGCACCAGCAGCCCGCGCCGGGCTGGCCGGCTCCGCCGCAGGGGTATTACCCCGGTGGGATAGGGCCGGCCCAGCCGCCGGCCATGCCGACCGCGAAGCGGATCCCGGAGGACCTGCCGTTCGTGGTCCGGCCGAGCCTGGGCAAGCGGGCGCTGACCCTCGGGCTGGTGACGCTGGTGATCGGTCTGGTGATGGCCTGCCCGATCGGCCTGGCCGCGTCGTCCGACGGCGGCGGCGCCGGACTGCTCTTCATCATTCCGGTGGTGATGCTCTTCTTCGCCGTGCCGGTCGGCCTCCAGCTCTGGCTGGTCTCCTCCGGCGGCCCGGTGCTCGCGCTCGGGCCGGCCGGGCTGTGGATCAAGACGCGGCCGACCCGGGGGCAGGCGATCAGGCTGCCGTGGGAGGCGATCGAGCGGATCTACCCGCGGCGTTGGGCGCTGGAGAAGATGCTCTGCGTGAAGCCGCGCGACCCGCGGGTCGGCAGCGGGCTGGGTGCGTTCACCGCGCTCGACTCCGGGATGCAGCAGGCCTTCTTCGGCACCGGCTTCACGGCCACGCTCAACCACGCCGACCGGAGCGAGGACGAGATCATGCGAGCCGTGGTCGGGTACGCGGTAGGTCGCTGCCGGGTGGGCTGACCCCGGCGCGGTCGGGGTGGCTGTGCATTACCGCACACCGTGCACCCGCTCGGTTGCCCCCGGTTCCCATCTCGTTAGGCTGCGGCAAATGGCCTGTCTCATCTGATGACAGGCGTCAAACTGATTTTCCAACGCTGGTGGCGGCGCGACGGCGCGCCGCGGAGACGGGACGGGACGCGCAATCGTGGACCTGTACGAGTACCAGGGGCGGGACCTGTTCGAGCGGCACGGCTTGCCCGTGCTCGCCGGCGGCGTCGCCACTACCCCGGAGGAGGCCCGCGCGATCGCCGAGCGCCTCGGCGGCCGGGTTGTCGTCAAGGCGCAGGTGAAGGTCGGCGGCCGCGGCAAGGCCGGCGGCGTGAAGCTGGCCGAGGGCGCGGAGGAGACGGTGGCTCGCGCCACCGACATCCTCGGCATGGACATCAAGGGTCACACGGTCCACAAGGTCATGATCACGGTGACCGCGGACGTGGCCGAGGAGTACTACTTCTCGTACCTGCTCGACCGGGCGAACCGCACCTTCCTCTGCATCGCCAGCGTTGCGGGCGGCATGGACATCGAGCAGGTCGCCGCCGAGACCCCCGAGAAGGTCGTCAAGGCCCCGATCGACGCCAACACCGGCGTTGACGAGGCGAAGGCGCGCGAGATCGTGAGCGCCGCCGGCTTCCCGGCCGAGGTCGCCGACCAGGTGGTCGAGGTCGCGGTCAAGCTGTGGCAGGCGTTCGTCGCCGAGGACGCCACGCTGGTCGAGGTGAACCCGCTGGCCACGACCAAGGACGGCAAGCTGCTGCTGCTGGACGCCAAGGTCAGCCTCGACGAGAACGCCGCGTTCCGGCACCCGGACCACGAGGCCCTGGTCGACCAGGCGTCGGTGGACCCGCTGGAGCAGGCCGCCAAGGCGAAGGACCTCAACTACGTCAAGCTCGACGGCGAGGTCGGCATCATCGGCAACGGCGCGGGCCTGGTCATGTCCACCCTCGACGTGGTCGCGTACGCCGGTGAGCGGCACGGCGGCGTCAAGCCGGCCAACTTCCTCGACATCGGCGGCGGCGCGAGCGCCGAGGTGATGGCGAACGGCCTGGAGATCGTGCTCTCCGACCCGGCGGTGAAGAGCGTCTTCGTCAACGTCTTCGGCGGCATCACCGCCTGCGACGCGGTCGCCAACGGCATCGTGCAGGCGCTGTCGCTGCTCGAGCAGCGCGGCGAGAAGGCCACCAAGCCGCTCGTCGTCCGCCTCGACGGCAACAACGCCGAGGCCGGTCGGGCGATCCTCGACGGCGCGAACAACCCGCTGATCCAGCGGGTCGACACCATGGACGGCGCGGCCGAGCGGGCCGCCGAGCTGGCAGCTGCGGGGGTCTGACAATGGCTATCTGGCTGACCAAGGACTCCAAGGTCATCGTGCAGGGCATGACCGGTTCCGAGGGTTCCAAGCACACCCGGCGGATGCTCGCCGCCGGCACCAACGTCGTCGGCGGCGTCAACCCGCGCAAGGCGGGCCAGAAGGTCGACTTCGACGGCACCGAGCTGCCGGTCTTCGCGTCCGTCGCGGACGCCATGAAGGAGACCGGGGCGGACGTCACGGTCATCTTCGTGCCGCCGCAGTTCACCAAGGCCGCCGCGGTCGAGGCGATCGACGCCGGCATCGACCTGGCTGTGGTGATCACCGAGGGCGTGCCGGTGCACGACACCGCCGCGCTCTGGGCGTACAACGTGGCCAAGGGTGAGCGGACCCGGATCATCGGCCCGAACTGCCCGGGCATCGCCTCGCCGGGCGCGTCCAACGCCGGCATCATCCCGGCCGACATCACCGGCTCCGGCAGGATCGGCCTGGTCAGCAAGAGCGGCACGCTGACCTACCAGATGATGTACGAGCTGCGCGACATCGGCTTCTCCACCTGCGTCGGCATCGGTGGTGACCCGATCATCGGCACCACCCACATCGACGCCCTGGCCGCCTTCGAGGCGGACCCGGAGACCGACGCGATCGTCATGATCGGTGAGATCGGTGGCGACGCCGAGGAGCGGGCGGCCGAGTTCATCAAGGCCAACGTGACCAAGCCGGTGGTCGGCTACATCGCCGGCTTCACCGCCCCGCCCGGCAAGACCATGGGTCACGCCGGCGCGATCATCTCCGGCTCGGCGGGCACCGCCGACGCCAAGAAGGCGGCGCTGGAGGCGGTCGGCGTGAAGGTCGGCAAGACCCCGACCGAGACCGCCAAGCTGATGCGGGAGATCATGTCCGGCCGCTGAGCGGTCCCGTGACGTGCCGAGGGGGTCGACCGGGTCCGGTCGGCCCCCTCGCGCTTCCTACCGGTACCAGTAGGGGGTGTAGTAGTTGCCCCGGGTCCGGATGATGGCGCTGGCGATGATGTTGATGACGCCGAACGCGATGGCCAGCCAGCCGAGCAGCGGAGACTTGCCGAACCGCTTCGCGTCCCGGATCGACAGGTAGCCGAAGACGATGCCCAGGATGCCGCAGCAGAGCAGGCCGGTGATGATCCCCAGGACACCCCAGAGGGTGGTCCGGTCCCGCCCGGCGGCCGGTGGCGGCGTGGGCGGCGGATACGGAGCGTTCACGGCTTCCTCCGAGCGGTCGGTGCCGCGACAGGAAAGGTCGCGTCCTGGGCCGAGGCTAAACCGGATCGGGGCCGCCGAGCCGGTGGATCAGGGAACTCGCCGCGGCCCCGTGGCGGTATCGGACTGCCGTCTCCCGCGCGGCATGCCAGAGTAGAGCCGATGTCACGCGTCACCCCTGACCAGCCCCGCCGCCCCGCCGCCGAGGTCGCCGCCGATGCCCGGTCGACCGGCCGTGCCGGGCCGGCGTCGCGGGTGCCCGCGCCACGGTCGGGGGAGCCGCCGCGCGGCCGGGCCCCGCTGCCCGTCGCCGCCGGGGTGGCGGCCCTCTGGGCCGCCGTGACGTCCTGGCTGCCGGTCGCCGTGGTGCTCGGCCTGGCCCAGCTCAGCGAGGACGCCGGCTCGCTGGCCGGCGCGCTGCGTGCCGGCCTGGTCGGCTGGCTGCTGGGCCACTGCGTGCCGCTGGAGACCTCCGCCGGGCCGCTCGGCCTGGCGCCGCTCGCCCTGACCGCGCTCGCTCTCTGGCGGCTCACCCGCGCCGGGGTCCACGTCAGCCGGGCCGTCGGCGCCCGCGGCGGTCGCTCGCCCCGGCAGGCGCTCACCGTCGCGGTCGCGGTCGCCATCGGGTACGCGCTGCTCGGCGCCCTCGCCGCGATCGTGGTCGGCGCGGGCGGCCTGCGGGTGTCCCCGGTCCGGGCCGCGCTGACCTTCGCGGTCCTCGGCGGGATCGGCGCCCTGGTCGGCGCGCTGCGGACCACGGGCGTCTGGGTCCTGCTGGCCCGCCGTTGCCCGGCGGCGCTGCGCGACGGGGTGCGCACCGGTCTGGTCGCCGGCCTGCTGCTGTTCGGTGCCGGCGCCGGGGCGGCCGGGCTGGCCGTGGCGACCGGGGGCGGCGACGCGGCCGACATGATCGGGGCGTACCGGACCGGGGTGGCCGGTCAGGCGGGCATCACCCTGGTCAGCCTGGCGTACGCGCCGAACGCCACCGTCTGGTCGGTGAGTTACCTGCTCGGGCCCGGGTTCGCCGTCGGCACCGACACCGCCGTGCGGACCAGCGAGGTGTCCATCGGCGCGCTGCCGGCCGTACCGTTGCTGGCCGGCCTGCCGCGCGGCCCGGTGGACGGGCTGGGCGGTGCGCTGCTCGCGGTGCCGGTGCTGGCCGCGATGGCGGCCGGCTGGCTGCTGGCCCGGCGGCTGCTGCGGGTCGCGGCCGAGGAACGCGCACCGGTCGGGTGGTCGGCGTTGCTGGTCCCGGCGGCGCTCGCCGGCCCGGTGGCCGGGGTGCTGCTCGGCCTGGCCGCGGCGGCCTCCGGCGGTCCGCTCGGCGGCGGCCGGCTGGCCGAGATCGGCCCGGCGCCCTGGTCGGTGGCGGGGGTGGCCACGCTGGTGGTCGCCGCCGGTGCGCTCCTCGGCGCCGCCGCCGGCCGCACCCTCGCCCGCACCCCGAGCCCGCCGCGTCCCACCGCGCCGCGTCCCACCGTCCCACCGGCCCGCCGCGCCGACGACTGACGGGCGCCGGAGACGGCGGAGGGGGCGGCCGGCGGTGCCGGACGCCCCCTCGTGGAGCCGGTTCAGGAACCGAAGTTGTTCAGGTTGATCGCGGCGCCGGCGATGGCGTTGATGATGCCGATGACCACGCCGATGCCGCCGCAGATGAGGGCGGCCTTGGCCTGGCCCGCGTTGTTCGCCTCGCCTGCCTGGACCTTCTTCTGGCCCAGCACGCCGAGGACGATGCCGGCGATGCCGGCCGGGATGCCGATCAGCGGGCAGCAGAGGCCGAGCACGATCGAGGCGATACCGGCGATCATGCCGATCAGGCCGAGGGTGTTGTTCTGACCGCCGCCGGTCGGGTAGCCGGCCGCCGGGTACTGGGGCGCGGCGCCGTACGGCTGCTGCTGCTGCGCGTACGGGTCCTGGCCGTAGGGCTGGCCGGAGGTCGGCTGGCCGTACGGCTGGCCCGAGGTCGGCTGCTGCCCGTACTGCGGGGCCTGCGGCGGCTGGGCGTACGGGTCCTGCCCGTACGGCTGGCCCGAGGTGGGCTGCTGGCCGTACTGCGGGGCCTGCGGCTGCTGGCCGTACGGGTCGTACTGTGGGGAGGTCGGGTCCTGGTTCGGCTGCTGGCCGTGCGGGTCCTGACCGGGGTAACCGGGCTGCATTACGGAGCGCTCCTCAAACTGGGGGTCGACGGTCCATGGTCGGTCTGTTGCCGCTCATCATTCCGCCCGGACACGGGACGCCGCGGCCACACGGGCCCGGGACCAAGGTCACGATGCCGACGCCGGGCCGGGCGTACGCACGGCACCGGGCGACGGCAGCGTATCGTGCCGGCGCCACGACGGAGATCACCCGCGGCTCACCCGCCCGAGCGTCGGACGCCGCTGCAGGCCCGATAGGGTTGCCGCGTGACCGAGCCCGCGTCCGTCGCCCGCCTCGTCGTCCTCGTCTCCGGCTCCGGCAGCAACCTCCAGGCCCTGCTGGACGCCGCCGCCGACCCCGCCTACGGGGCCCGGGTGGTGGCGGTGGGCGCCGACCGCGACGGGATCGCCGGCCTGGACCGGGCCGTGGCGGCCGGCGTGCCGGCCTTCGTGGAGCGGCTGACGGACCACCCGACCCGCGAGGACTGGGACCGGGCGCTGACCGCCCGGGTCGCCGAGCACCGGCCGGACCTGGTGATCAGCGCCGGCTTCCTCAAGCTCGTCGGCCCGCACTTCCTGGCCGCGTTCGGCGACCGCTACCTGAACACGCACAACACTCTGCTGCCGGCGTTCCCCGGCATCCACGGCCCCCGGGACGCGCTGGCGTACGGCGTGAAGGTCACCGGGGCCACCCTCTTCTTCGTCGACGCCGGGATGGACACCGGCCCGATCGTCGCCCAGGTCGCCGTGCCGGTGCTCGACGACGACGACGAGGAGACGCTCACCGAGCGCATCAAGTCCGCCGAGCGGCGCCAGCTCGTCGAGCAGGTCGGTCGGCTGGTCCGTGAAGGTTGGACGATCACCGGTAGAAAGGTCACCGTTCCGTGAGTGCCACAGAGGACATCCGCCGCCCGATCAAGCGGGCGCTGGTCAGCGTCTACGACAAGACCGGCCTGGTCGAGCTGGCCCGGGCCCTGCACGAGGCCGGGGTGGAGATCGTCTCGACCGGCAGCACCGCGTCGACGATCTCCGGCGCGGGCGTGCCGGTGACCCCGGTCGAGCAGGTGACCGGGTTCCCGGAGATCCTCGACGGCCGGGTGAAGACCCTGCACCCGAAGATCCACGGTGGCCTCCTCGCCGACCTGCGCAAGGGCGCGCACGTCGCCCAGCTCGACGAACACGGCATCGCCGGCATCGACCTGCTGGTCTCCAACCTCTATCCGTTCCAGGCCACGGTCGCCTCCGGCGCGAGCCAGGACGAGTGCGTCGAGCAGATCGACATCGGCGGCCCGGCGATGGTCCGGGCCGCGGCCAAGAACCACGCCTCGGTGGCCGTGGTGACCGACCCGGCGGCCTACCCGGCGCTGCGGGCCGCGCTCGCCGAGGGCGGCTTCACCCTGGCCGAGCGGCGGGCCCTCGCGGCCCGCGCATTCGCCGACATCGCCGACTACGACGTGGCCGTCGCCGAGTGGTTCGCCCGGGAGCTGGCCCCGGCCGCCGACGGGTGGCCGGCGTTCGCCGGCCTGGCGCTGCGCCGCCAGGCGGTGCTGCGCTACGGCGAGAACCCGCACCAGGCCGCCGCCCTCTACGCCGACCCGGCCAGCCCGGCCGGCCTGGCCCAGGCGGAGCAGCTGCACGGCAAGGAGATGTCCTACAACAACTACGTCGACGCTGACGCCGCCTGGCGGGCCGCGAACGACTTCCCCGAGCAGCCGGCGGTGGCGATCATCAAGCACGCCAACCCGTGTGGCATCGCGGTCGGGGCGGACGTGGCCGAGGCGCACCGCAGGGCGCACGCCTGCGACCCGGTGTCCGCGTACGGCGGGGTGATCGCGGTCAACCGGCCGGTCTCGATGGAGCTGGCCCGGCAGGTCGCGGAGATCTTCACCGAGGTGCTGGTGGCGCCCGGCTTCGACGAGGGCGCCCTGGAGGTCCTCCGGGCCAAGAAGAACATCCGTCTGCTGCGGGCTCCCGAGTTCGACCCGCTGCCGGCCGAGTGGCGGCAGGTCACCGGCGGGGTGCTGGTGCAGATGCGGGACCGGATCGACGCCGCCGGCGACGACCCGGCCAACTGGACGCTGGCCACCGGCGAGGCGGCCGACGAGGCCACCCTGCGCGACCTGGCGTTCGCCTGGCGGGCGGTCCGGGCCGTGAAGAGCAACGCGATCCTGCTGGCCCGGGAGGGCGCCACCGTCGGCGTCGGGATGGGCCAGGTCAACCGGGTCGACTCGGCGCAGCTCGCGGTGAGCCGGGCCGGCGCCGAGCGGGCCCGCGGCTCGGTCTGCGCCTCCGACGCGTTCTTCCCGTTCGCCGACGGCCCGAAGATCCTCATCGAGGCGGGCGTCCGGGCGATCGTGCAGCCCGGCGGCTCGATCCGCGACGAGGAGACCATCGCCGCCTGCAAGGAGGCCGGGGTGACCATGTACCTCACCGGCACCCGGCACTTCTTCCACTGAGCTCCGAACGGGAACGGGGGCACGGCCGTCGGCCGGGCCCCCGTTTCACATTGTGTCGTTCCATTTGGGAGCCCTGTCACGTCGAGGCGGCTGACCAGCCGAAAGTACGACCGCCCGACCGTTGCCCGCCCGCAAAAGTTGTTGCTAGCGTGGGTCCGGCGAACGATCGATCCGCCCCGTTGTCTCCTCATGGCCGGCGATGAAACGCCCGCCGCAGCGGCCCTCCCCTCGCCCGACAGGTATGCCCATGCGCGTGCTCGACCGGTTGACCGCCGTCGTCACCGCGCTGGCGTTCGTCCTGGCCGGCCTGGGCGCGCCCGCCTGCGCGGAGGCCCTCGAACACTGCCCGACGGGCACCGCCGCGCACCGGTCGATCGTCCACGACGGACCCGGGCACGCTCCACCGGAGCTGCGGACGGAGTTCTCCGGCGCCCCCTGCGGTGACCACCACGCCGGCGTCGCC
Organism: Micromonospora sp. Utrum1; assembly: GCF_057197805.1. Lineage (NCBI taxonomy): Bacteria > Bacillati > Actinomycetota > Actinomycetes > Micromonosporales > Micromonosporaceae > Micromonospora > Micromonospora sp. Utrum1. Next base: position 6,751,891 of record NZ_CM170071.1, on the reverse strand, counting down.
TCGGGCGACGGACCGGACGATCTCCTCGCGGCCGCGCCGCCGCGGGTCGGCACGCCCACGCCGGCGACCCCCACGACCCACTACCGGCAGCCGGCCGTCCCGCTGCCACCGCGCGGCACCCTGCCCGCCCGGGCGCCACCGGCCGCAGCCTGACCCTCCCCGCGCACCGCCCGTCGGGCGCCGCGCGGGCCGAGGCCACGCCCGGACCCGCCGGGTCCGCTCATGACAGCGCCACGGTCGCCATCGACCGGCCGTGGTTTCCTCCCCGGGCCACGCGCCCGGGACCCTGAATCCCGGAGGATTCACATGTCCACATTCCGCTGGCGCAAGCCGGCGACAATCGCGGGCGCGCTGGTGCTGACCGCCGCGCTCGGTGGCGTCGTGGCCACCAACCACGAGGTGCGGGAGGCGCTCGGCCTGGCCGAGGAGCCCGGCGCCAACATGCCCTGGCACCCCAGGGAGTTCATGGAGATGGCGGCCGGGGAGGACTCGGCCGAGGCCGGCGAGGAGGCCTTCGAGGCCCGCACCATCGCCGAGCAGTTCGCCCAGGCCCGCTACGCGCCGGGCATCGTCGCGCCGGGCGCGTACGCCAACGCGTTGAGCCAGCTCAACGCGCTGCCGGCGACCAAGGGCACCTGGCGCGAGGTCACGAAGATCAAGTACGACGGCGACGACCCGCGCTACCGCGACTACGCGTCCAACTCGTCCGGAGGCGCCGGCCTGGTCACCGGTCGGATCACCGGCCTCGCCTCGGACAACAGCGGTTACGTGTACGCGGCCGGCGCGGACGGCGGCGTGTGGCGTTCCTCGACCGGCGGCGGGAGCTGGACGCCGATCACGGACGCGCTGCCCACCCTGTCCAGCGGCGACATCGTGCTCGCCGCCGACGGCTCGCTCTGGTACGCCACCGGCGAGGGCAACACCGGCGGCACCTCGTACGTCGGCGCCGGCGTCTACCGGCTGGCCAACCCGAAGTCCGGCTCGTTCAAGACGACCGACCGGGTCGGCGGGACCGAGCTGGAGAGCACGGTCATCAACAAGCTGCGCTTCTTCGACGGCAAGGTCTGGGTCGCCACCAACCGGGGCCTGTACTCGCACTCGATGAGCAGCACGTCGGGCGCCTGGAAGCTGGAGTTCACGCCGAACCCGAGCTACCTGCCGGGCGGCGCGAACGCCGGCGACGCGAACGCGGCGTACAAGAACATCGTCAACGACGTGGCGGGCGACCCCCACAACCCGAAGCACGTGGTGGTCGCCTCGGCCTGGCGCTCGGGCGACACGTACAACGGTTTCTACGAGACCGCCGACTACACGGCCGGGGGCTGGGCCAAGGTCAACCCGACCGGTTCCATCCCGGCCGACGACATCGGGTACGTGACGTTCGCCTTCTCCGCCGACGGTGGCAAGCTCTACGCGATCAACCAGTCGCCGAAGCTGCTCAACAAGCCCGCCGGCAACGTGAACAGCTACCTGGACGGCATCTACGTCTCCAACAGCGGCTCGCCCTCGGGTCCGTGGAGCAAGATCGCCGACTCGGCGAAGCTGGGCAACTCCGGCTCGGCCCTCAAGCAGACGGTGATGGGCAAGGGCTACGGTCCGGGCATCCAGGCCTGGTACAACCAGTTCCTCACGGTGGACCCGGCCGACCCGAACCACGTCTGGGCCGGCCTGGAGGAGGTCTACGAGTCGACCGACGGCGGCGCCAACTGGAAGACCGTGGGTCCGTACTGGAACTTCGGCTTCGCCTGCTGGAACATCTACGACGCTCAGAACCGCTGCGCCAAGACCACCCACTCCGACCAGCACTCGGTGGCGGTCGGCAACGGGTTCGTCTACGTCGGCAACGACGGCGGCGTCTACCGCCGGCCGGTGCACGGCAAGACCGACAAGGAGGGGCACGCCACCGACTGGCAGAGCCTCAACGACGGCACCATCGACGCGCTCCAGTACTACTCGGTGGCGCTGGGCAAGGACCCGGCGAAGGCCGGCACCATCGTCACCGGTGGTCTGCAGGACAACGGCACCTCGATCCTGCGCCCCGGCGACACGGTGATGGGCTCCCACTTCGGCGGTGACGGCGGCGACGCGCAGGCCGACCCGGCCAACGGCTGCCGGCAGGTCCAGGAGTACACCAACCTGGCCATGCGGGTGACCGAGAACTGCAACGCCAACCCCGGCCCGGGCACGGCGGACACCTCCACCTCGCGGGACATCCAGCCGTACACCTCGTCGCCGGGCGACGAGCTGGCCCGGTTCATCGCGCCGTTCGCGCCGGACGACCACGACGCCAACGTCTGGGTCGCCGGTGGCCAGCACGTCTGGGTGAACACCAAGGGCTACTCGATCCAGAACGGCAAGGGTTGGACCAACGTGTTCGACCTGGGGGCCGGCCGCACCGCCACCTCGGTGGCGGTCTCCGGCGGCACGGCGTACGTCGGTTGGTGCGGCCCGTGCAACAACGCCGGCTTCGCCCGCGGTCTCGCGGTCGGCAAGGTCGGCGACCCGTCGAGCTGGCACCAGGTCACCCTGCCGGGTGACTTCCCGAACCGCTTCCTCCAGGGTGTCGGGGTCGACCCGGCGAACCCGTCGCACGCCTTCGTCGCGGTGAACGGCTTCTCCCGCCGGTTCACCGAGGGTCCGGGCGCCGGCTTCGGTCACGTCTTCGAGACCACCGACGCGGGCGCGACCTGGAAGGACGTCTCGGCGAACCTGCCGGACGTGCCGAGCAGCTCGATCAAGGAGCTGTCCAACGGGGCGCTGGTGCTCGCCACCGACCTGGCCACGTTCTACCGCGCGCCCGGCGCCACCGACTGGCAGCGGCTCGGCGCCGGCCTGCCGCTGACCGTCGGCATGGACGTCGAGTACAACGCGGCCGACAACTCGGTCTACGTCGCGACCCACGGCCGCGGCATCTGGGCGTTCCCGCTCGCCCAGCTCTGACCGGCCACCCGTTCGGAGGCCCCGTCCCCTCTTCCTCCGGGGGACGGGGCCTCCGTCGCGCCGAGGCTCAGGCGCCGGGGCGTACCTCGGCGAAGTGGCAGGCGGAGGGGTGCGGGTCCGCCGCGCGGAGCACGGTGTGCGGCTCCTGGGTGGCGCAGACCTCCTGCGCCTTCCAGCAGCGGGTGCGGAACCGGCAGCCCGAGGGTGGGTCGGCCGGGCTGGGCACGTCGCCGGTGAGCCGGATGATGGTCCGGTCCTCGCGGGCGTCCGGGTCGGGCACCGGCACCGCGGAGAGCAGCGCCTGGGTGTACGGGTGGGTGGCCCGCTCGTAGATCTCCTCCTCGGTGCCGATCTCCACGATCTTGCCGAGGTACATCACGGCGACCCGGTCCGAGATGTGCCGGACCACCGACAGGTCGTGCGCGATGAAGATGTACGACAGCCCGAACTCGTCCTGGAGCTGCTCCAGCAGGTTGATCACCTGGGCCTGGATCGAGACGTCCAGGGCGGAGACCGGCTCGTCGCAGACGATGATCTCGGGGCGCAGGGCGAGCGCCCGGGCGATGCCGATGCGCTGTCGCTGACCGCCGGAGAACTGGTGCGGGTAGCGGTTGATGTGCTCGGGGTTGAGCCCGACCACGTCCAGCAGTTCCTGCACCCGCCGCTGCTTGCTGCCCTTCGGCGCCGCCTCCGGGTGGATCGCGAACGGCTCGCCGATGATGTCGCCGACCGTCATCCGCGGGTTCAGCGAGGTGTACGGGTCCTGCATCACCATCTGCATGTTGCGGCGCAGCCGGCGCAGCTCCCCTCCCGACGCCTTGAGCAGGTCCCGGCCCTCCAGGGTGGCCCGGCCGGCGGTCGGCGTCTCCAGCCGCATGAGCAGCCGGGCCAGGGTCGACTTGCCGCAGCCGGACTCGCCGACCACGCCGAGCGTCTCGCCGCGACGCAGCTCGAAGCTGACCCCGTCGACCGCCTTGACGGCGCCGATCTGCTTCTTGAACAGCACGCCCTGGCTGATCGGGAAGTGCTTGACCAGGTTGTCGACGGAGAGGATGGTCTCGCCGCGGACCTTGGTCGGGCTAGCGGGCGCTGTCATCACGAACCTCCTGCGCGAAGTGGCACTCGCTGGTCCGGCCGTCGCCGAGGACCAGGTCGTGCGGCACCACGTCCACGCAGACCTGCTGCACGTACGGGCACCGGGGGTGGAACGGGCAGCCGGAGGGGATCCGCATGAGGTTCGGCGGCAACCCCTTGATCGTCGACAACGCCTGGCCGCGGACGTCCATCCGCGGGATCGACTCCAGCAACCCCTTGGTGTACGGGTGGGCCGGCGCCCGGTACAGCGAGCGCACGTCGGCGTGCTCGACGATCCGGCCGGCGTACATGACGGCGATCCGGTCCGCGACGCCGGCGACCACGCCGAGGTCGTGGGTGATCAGGATCATCGCCATGTTGAGGTCGCGGCGCAGGTCGGCCAGCAGGTCCATGATCTGGGCCTGCACGGTGACGTCGAGCGCCGTGGTCGGCTCGTCGGCGATCAGCACCTTCGGGTCCAGGGCGAGCGCCATGGCGATCATGACGCGCTGCCGCATGCCGCCGGAGAACTGGTGCGGATAGTCGCCGAGCCGCTTCGCCGCGGCCGGGATCTTCACCAGGTCCATCAGCTCGACGGCCCGCCGGCGGGCGTCGGCCCGGGACATCCCCTCGCGCTGGCGCAGCGTCTCGCCGATCTGCCAGCCCACGGGGAAGACCGGGTTCAACGCGGAGAGCGCGTCCTGGAAGATGATCGCGATCTCCTTGCCGCGCACCTGCCGGCGCTGTTCCTCGGACTGGGTCAGCACGTCCCGACCCTGATAGAGGATCTGGCCGGAGGTGATGTGCGCCGGGGGCGTGTCCAGGATGCCCATGATCGCCTGGGCGGTGACCGACTTGCCGGAGCCGGACTCGCCCAGCACGGCCAGGGTCTCGCCCGCGTCGAGGTGGTACGTCACCCCGTTGATCACCTTGGCCACGCCCTCGCGGGTGCGGAACTCGATGTGCAGGTCCCGTACCTCGAGCAGGTGGCCGCCGGGCGGGGTGGGGGAGGCCGGCGTGGGTCGAACAGCGGACTGGGTCATGGCAGTGCCTGCCTTTCGCTCACGACTGCGGGGCTCGCTGCGCTCACTCCTCGCGTTCGCACAGCTCACCGGAGCTTCGGGTCGAAGGCGTCGCGGATCGCGTCGCCCAGCATGATGAAGGCGAGCACGGTCAGCGCGAGGAAGGCGGAGGGCACGATCAGCGGGGTCGCCGCCTCGCGCATGTGGATGCGGCCGGTGTCGATGTCCTGGCCCCAGGAGATGGTCGGGGCCTTGAGGCCGATGCCGAGGAAGCTCAGCGTCGCCTCGGCCGCGATGAACGAGCCGAGCGCGATGGTGAGCACCACGATCGCCGGGGCGAGCGCGTTCGGCAGGATGTGCCGCCACATGATCCGGCCGTTGCGGGCGCCGAGCATCCGGGCCGCGGAGACGTAGTCCTGCTCCTTGGCGGTGATCACCGAGGAGCGGATCACCCGTGCCGCGGTGGTCCAGCCGAGCACCGCCAGCACGAAGATCACCGCGAACAGCCGGACGTTGTCGCTGCTGGTGCTCAGCCGCTTGAGCAGCACGATCGCGGCGAGCAGCAGCGGGATGCCGAGCACGATGTCGATCACGCGGGAGAGCACCGCGTCCACCCAGCCGCCGAAGTAGCCGGCGAGCATGCCGACGACCAGCGCGATCACGCCGGTGGCCAGCGCGGCGAGGGCACCGACCAGCAGCGAGGCTCGGGTGCCGTAGACCGCCCGGGCGTAGACGTCGCAGCCCTGGAAGTCGTACCCGAAGATGGCCCCGCCGGACGGCCCGGCGTGCTGCCGGGAGAGCAGGCAGTCACGCGGGTCGTTGGCGGTGAGCAGCGACGGCACGGCGGCCATCGCGGTGATCAGTACGACCAGGCCCAGGCTGATCCAGAAGATCGGGTTGCGGCGCAGGTCCCGCCAGGCGTCGCCGGCCAGACTGCGCGGCTTCTGCGTCGCGCCGACCTGGTTCGGTGCGCCCGGCTCGCCGGACACGCCCCGCCGCGCGGCCTGGTTCTCCGTGGCCGCCACCGTTTCAAAGTCACTCATAGCGGATCCTCGGGTCGAGTACGGCGTACAGGACGTCCACCACCAGGTTGGAGATCAGGTAGACCACGACGAGCACACTGACGATGCCGACCACCAGCGGGCCGTCCTCGGTGCGGATGCCGCGGAAGAGGTTGAAGCCCACGCCGGGGATGTTGAACACGCCCTCGGTGATGATCGCGCCGCTCATCAGGTTGCCCAGCTCGACACCGAGGAAGGTGACCACCGGGATGAGCGAGTTGCGCAGCACGTGGACGCTCACGATGCGCCGCTTGACCAGGCCCTTCGACCGGGCGGTCCGGACGTAGTCGGCGCGCAGGTTCTCCGCCACCGAGGTACGGGTCAGCCGCAGGGCGGTGGCCAGCGACAGCGAGCCGAGCACGATGCCGGGCAGCAGCAGCGCGTAGAGGCTCGGTTGGGCCCCGGCGGTGGGCGGGAACAGCTGCCACTTGACGCCGAGGAAGTACTGCGCGAGCGGTGCCAGGACGATGGTCGGGATGCCCAGCACCAGCAGGGTGAGCACCAGCGTCGAGTTGTCGAAGATGCTTGCCCGACGGATGCCGGCGATCACGCCGGCGGTCACGCCGAAGACGATGGCCACGGCGAGCGCGATGAGCGCCAGCCGCACGGTGACCGGCCAGGCCTGCTGAAGGATGTCGCCGATCTGCCGGCCGGTGAGCGACTGGCCCAGGTCGCCCTGGAGCAGGTTCTTGACGTAGTCGAGGTAACGGTAGAAGAAACCGCCCACGCCGGTCTGGTCCAGGTGGTACTTCTGCGTCAGGTATGCCCGCTGAGCTGCCGTCACCGGCCGCTCCCCGGCGAGGGCCTGGATCGGGTCGCCCTGCCCGGCGAACATCAGCGCGTAGACGATCAGCGTGGTCCCGAAGAACGCGAGGACCATCTGCAGGAGGCGCCGCAGGATAAAGCGGAACATGCTTGCAGTCTCTCCGGAAAAGCCCGAAAGGGGCGCGGGATGACATCTCTGGCGTACCGGAAGTTGACGACCGGTGCCCTCCGGCCCGGTCGGGCCGGCGCCGAGACGGGCCCGGCGGGTGCCGGCGGCCTGGGCCGCCGCGTGCTCCGGGCCACCCGGGTCGCCCCGGGTGGCCCGTGCCACGGTCAACTCAGCTGGCCGCCTCGATCTTGACGAGGTTGACCCGCTGGAACAGGTCCATCTGGACGTTCGTGACCTTGCTGGAGTGCCCGTACACGTTCTCGCCGAAGCGGAGCGGGATCACCGGCATGTCCTTGGCCAGGATGTCCTCGGCCTGCTGGTACTTCTTGATCGCCTCTTCCTGGGTGGGCGCGGCCGAGCCCTCCTTGACCAGGCGGTCGAACTCCGGGTTGCTGTAGCCGTAGTAGTTCGACGACCCGTTGGTGCTGTACAGCGGGCCGAGGTAGTCCTCCATGGACGGGTAGTCCATGACCCAGCCCATCCGGAACAGACCCACCGGCTGCTTCTTCTCGACCTTGGTCAGCAGGTCGGCGAACTTCGGCTCGGCCGAGCCGACACAGTCGACGCCCAGGTTGGCCTTGAGCTGGTTGCAGGTCGCGTCGACCCAGTCCTTGTGACCGCCGTCCCCGTTGTACGAGATGGTGATCTTCGACGGGCCGCCGGCGGCCTGGTAGAGCTTCTTGGCCTCGGCCGGGTTGAACTGACCCGCGGCACCCGTGGTGTTGTCCCGGTAGCCCGGCAGGACCGGCGAGACGAACGAGCGGGCCGACTGCTGCGAACCCTTGAAGATCGACTTGGTGATCTCGTCACGGTCGATCGCCATCGAGATCGCCTTGCGCACGTCCGGGTTGCTGTAGTCCTTCTCGAAGGTGGGGAAGGCCAGGAACTGGAACGACGACATCGGGCTGGTCTGGTAGTTGTCGCCCAGGTCGCTCGACGCGGTGCTCAGGTTCTCGGTCGGGATCGTCGGCAGCACGTCGAGGTTGTCCGACTGCAGGTCCGAGTACGCCGCGGTGAGCTGCTGGTAGACCCGGAACTCGACGTCCTTCACCTTGGGCTTCTCGCCCGGGTACGCGTCGTAGCGCTCGACATCGAGCTTGCTGTCGTGCTGCCAGGTGCCCTTCATCTTGAACGGGCCCTGACCGATCGGCGCCTGCTCGTACGAGTCGTTGAGCACGCCCGGCGCGGAGAACGCGGCCTTCGGCAGCGGGTAGAACGCGGTGTAGCCGAGCATGGACTCGAAGTCGATGTACGGCTCGGAGAGCGTCACCTGGAAGGTCAGGTCGTCCAGCTTCTTCAGGCCGGACATCGTCTTGGCCTTCGGCTTGTCACCCTGCAGGTCCTGGTAGCCCGCGATCTTCTCGAAGAAGTAGCTGGCGCCCTGGCCGTTGGGCGCGTACGCGCCGTAGTTCCAGGCGTTGATGTAGTCGTCGGACGTGACCTTCTCACCGTTGTGGAAGGTGAACCCGTCCTTGAGCTTGATCGTCCAGACCTTGTTGTTGTCGGACGGCGTCACCGACTGGGCCGCGACCTCATACGGCTTGTTCTGCGCGTCGTAGTCGACGAGCGGGCTGAACAGGCCGGCGAGCACCTGCGAGCCGGACGTTTCGGTGGTGTTGGTCGGAACCAGGTGCTGCGGCTCGGCAATCTGGATGCTGACCGCCGCATCCTGGCCGCTACCGCTTGATCCGCCGTTCCCGCCACTGCCGCAGGCCGCCAGGCCCAGGGTCACCGCGAGCGGGAGGGCGGTCCAGGCGGCGAGTCTACGAACACGCATGAACTCTCCTCGTCTCCTCACGCTGCGCAGTCAGGCCCGGCGTTGGGTGACGCTGCGCAACGATCGGTAACGGTAGGTCGCGATCGACCCGGTCGACAACGAGAGCGTTGCGAACCAATAACGGAACGTGCCGGGTGGTCTTGTCGTCGCCGCCCGAGTCTGCTACCTGAGTGCCCCGCAGGCGTGTTAACAGGGCCTTCGCAACCGCCCGGTCGTGCTGTATGGCGCGGTCGCGGTGCGCTCGGGCGGATGCGTTGGCGGCTTCCGGGTCGTCCCGTCCGGCATCCGCCGTCCGTTTCCGGCTGTGGCGCGGAGCACAATCGGTGACTCTCGGTGACTAACCCCACGTCACGGTTCGTCACCCTTCCCCGTCACCGACCGGCCGGGCGCGGGGCGTGAGACGATCCAGTCGTGACGGCGACCATCCTGGACGGCAAGGCGACCGCGGCGGAGATCAAGGACGAGCTGCGGACGCGGGTCAAGGCGCTGGCGGAGCGGGGCATCACGCCGGGACTGGGCACGGTCCTGGTCGGCGAGGACCCCGGCTCCCAGGCGTACGTGAACGGCAAGCACCGCGACTGCGCCGAGGTGGGCATCGCCTCGATCCGCCGGGAGCTGCCGGCCGACGCCACCCAGGAGCAGCTCGACGCGGTGCTGACCGAGCTGAACGCCGACCCCGGCTGCCACGGCTACATCGTCCAGCTGCCGCTCCCGGCCCACCTGGACACCCAGCGGGCGCTCGAGCTGATCGACCCGGACAAGGACGCCGACGGCCTGCACCCGGTGAACCTGGGCCGGCTGGTGCTCGGCTACGACGCCCCGCTGCCCTGCACCCCGCGCGGCATCGTCGAGCTGCTCCGCCGGCACGACGTGCCGCTGCGCGGCGCGAAGGTCGCGCTGGTCGGCCGGGGCAACACGGTCGGCCGTCCGCTCGGCCTGCTGCTCACCCGGCGCAGCGAAAACGCCACCGTGACCCTCTGCCACACCGGCACCCTGGACCTCGCCGCGCACACCCGCGAGGCCGACATCGTGATCGTCGCGGCCGGCGTGCCCGGGCTGCTCACCGCCGACATGGTCACCCCCGGCGCGACGGTGGTGGACGTCGGCATCACCCGGGTGATCGGGGCTGACGGCAAGGGCCGCTACACCGGCGACGTCGACCCGGAGGTGGCCGGCGTGGCCGGCAAGCTGGTGCCGATGCCGGGCGGCGTCGGCCCGATGACCCGGGCCATGCTGCTGACCAACGTCGTCGAGCGGGCCGAGCGCCAGGACTGAGTGCCCCAGGCACGTCATAACCGTCCGCCCCTGGCCCGATCGGTGCCAGGATGGCTGATACGGTCCGGAAAACCGACTGGTAGCAGGGAGTGGGACGACCATGGGTAAGAAGGTCACTGTCGTCGGGGCCGGCTTCTACGGCTCCACCACCGCACAGCGCCTGGCCGAGTACGACGTCTTCGACACCGTCGTGATCACCGACATCGTGGAGGGCAAGCCGGCGGGTCTCGCGCTGGACCTCAACCAGTCGCGCGCCGTCGAGGGCTTCGAGACCAAGGTCGTCGGCGTCACCACCGGCCCGAACGGCGAGGGCTACGAGGGCATCGAGGGCTCGGACGTCGTCGTCATCACCGCCGGCCTGCCCCGCAAGCCGGGCATGAGCCGGATGGACCTGCTGGAGACCAACGCCAAGATCGTCCGTCAGGTCGCCGAGAACGTCGCCAAGTACGCCCCGAACGCCGTCGTCATCGTCGTGTCCAACCCGCTCGACGAGATGACCGCGCTGGCCCAGCTCGCCACCCAGTTCCCGAAGAACCGGGTGCTCGGCCAGGCCGGCATGCTCGACACCGCGCGGTTCACCAACTTCGTGGCCGAGGCGCTGAACGTACCGGTGAAGTCGGTGAAGACCCTGACCCTGGGCTCGCACGGCGACACCATGGTCCCGGTCCCGTCGAAGAGCACCGTCAACGGCAAGCCGCTGCGCGAGGCCATGCCGGCCGAGCAGATCGAGGAGCTGGTCGTCAAGACCCGCAACGGTGGCGCCGAGGTCGTCGCGCTGCTGAAGACCGGCTCGGCGTACTACGCCCCGTCCGCCGCCGCCGCCCGGATGGCCAAGGCCGTCGCCGAGGACTCCGGCGAGGTCATGCCGGTCTGCGCCTGGGTCGACGGGCAGTACGGCATCTCCGGCGTCTACCTGGGCGTCGAGGCCGAGATCGGCGCCGAGGGCGTCAAGCGGGTCGTCGAGACCGACCTGGACGCCGACGAGCTGGCCGCCCTGAAGGAGGCCGCCGAGGCCGTCCGCGCCAAGCAGGCCGACGTCGCCAACATGTGACCTGAGCACCACCGCCGAAGGGCGGGCCGGCTACCGCCGGCCCGCCCTTCGCGCATCCCGCCCGGCCCCCGCACCTGGCCGCCCCCGCGCCCGCCCCGGTGATCATGAAGTTTGCGGCACTTTCGGAGATCGACATCGCCGCCAACTTCATGATCAAAACGGGTCGGGGGAGGCCTGGTCGGGGAGGGGGTGGGGGGTGAAGGGGTGGCCTAGGTGGGGGGTGGCCAGGGTGACGGGGGCGAGGGTGCGCAGGAGGGATTGGCGGGTGGTGCGGGCCTGGGTCGGGTTTTCCTCGTGGGCGTAGGCGAGGGTGGGATCGAGCAGTTGGAGGGTGTGGACCAGGAGGTCGCCCGTCACCAGGAGGCGGTCGTCGCCGTCGTCGACCAGCACGGACTGGTGGCCGGGGGTGTGGCCGGGTGTGCTCAGTACGCGTACCCCGGGGGTGAGGGTGGTGTCGCCGTCGACCACCCGGAGCCGGCCGGCGGCGCGCAACGGCCCCAGGAGCCGGGCCGGCAGCTCGGGGTGGAACAGCTCCAGCGCGGCCAGCTCGGCGCGCTGCACCAGGTGGTCCGCGTTCGGGAAGAGCGGCCCCGCCCAGCCGATGTGGTCGGTGTGCAGGTGGGTGAGCACCACGGTGCGTACCTCCGCCGGGTCGATGCCGGCGGCGGCCAGCTCGGCCGGCAGCCGGCCGGGCACCGGCGCCCAGCTCGCGGCGAGCGCGTCGGCCGGGCCGATCCCGGCGTCGACCAGGGTGACCGGCCCGTCCCCGGTACGCAGCGCGAACGCGCGGAACCGCAGCCACCAGCGGCCGTCCGGGTTGACCGTCTCCGGGTCCCGCCGGTCGGCCTCGCGCCACTGCTCGCGGGTGGCGTCCGGGAACGCCTCGACGCGCGGTTGGAAGAAGGGACCCGCCCCGTCGAGCAGGGCGGTGACCGTGATAGACCCGACCGTGTGAGTCAGCGGCATCCGGGAAGGATGCCACCGCGGCCCGTCCCGGGCGACCCCGTTTCCCGCGGGGTGAGGCCGGCTGGGGAGCCCCGGTCAGTTTCCAGTACGCTCGTACTGCTTGAGCACGTGTCCCCCGAGAGGAGCGCCGGCCGATGGCGAAGATCAAGGTAAACAACCCGGTCGTGGAAATCGACGGCGACGAGATGACCCGGATCATCTGGAAGCAGATCCGGGAGCAGCTGATCCTGCCCTACCTCGACGTCGACCTGCACTACTACGACCTGTCGATCCAGCACCGCGACGAGACCGACGACCAGGTCACCGTCGACGCCGCCAACGCCATCAAGGAGCACGGCGTCGGCGTCAAGTGCGCCACCATCACCCCGGACGAGGCCCGGGTGGAGGAGTTCGGCCTGAAGAAGATGTGGCGGTCGCCGAACGGCACCATCCGCAACATCCTCGGCGGCGTGGTCTTCCGCGAGCCGATCATCATGTCGAACGTGCCGCGGCTCGTTCCCGGCTGGACCAAGCCGATCATCATCGGCCGGCACGCGCACGGCGACCAGTACAAGGCCACCGACTTCGTCGTCCCCGGCCCGGGCAAGGTGACCATCACCTACACCCCGGCCGACGGCGGCGCGCCGATGGAGATGGAGGTCGCCAACTTCCCGGGCGGCGGCATCGCCATGGGCATGTACAACTTCGACGAGTCGATCCGGGACTTCGCCCGCGCCTCGTTCCGCTACGGCCTGGACCGCGGCTACCCGGTCTACCTGTCCACCAAGAACACCATCCTCAAGGCGTACGACGGCCGGTTCAAGGACATCTTCGCCGAGGTGTTCGAGAACGAGTTCAAGTCGGAGTTCGAGGCCGCCGGCATCACCTACGAGCACCGGCTGATCGACGACATGGTCGCCGCCGCGCTCAAGTGGGAGGGCGGCTACGTCTGGGCCTGCAAGAACTACGACGGTGACGTCCAGTCCGACACCGTCGCGCAGGGCTTCGGCTCGCTGGGCCTGATGACCTCCGTGCTGCTCTCCCCGGACGGCCGCACCGTCGAGGCGGAGGCCGCGCACGGCACCGTCACCCGGCACTACCGGCAGTGGCAGAAGGGCGAGAAGACCTCGACCAACCCGATCGCCTCGATCTACGCCTGGACCCGGGGCCTGGCCCACCGGGGCAAGCTGGACAACACCCCGGCGGTCACCGAGTTCGCCAACACCCTGGAGCAGGTCATCGTGGAGACCGTCGAGGGTGGCCAGATGACCAAGGACCTCGCGCTGCTCATCTCGCGGGACGCCCCGTGGCTGACCACCGACGAGTTCATGAACGCGCTCGACGAGAACCTGGCCCGCAAGCTGTCGGCCTGACCGTCACCGTTCGCACCGGAGCCCGCCGGCCCTGCCGGCGGGCTCCGTCGTGTCCGCGACCCGGCGTCACCCGGGGCGGGCGCGCCTCGTTGAGCAGGGTGGACGTGATGCCAGTCCCGTCCAAGGAAGGTTGACCGCGATCGCCTCGCGGCCTGAGCGCCGATCAGTCAGCCTTCCCGGCTGTCGCGCACAGCCAGCCGTCCCTTCCCTCGCGGGGGGCCCTGTCCCGGGCCCCCCGCGCCCTGTTGTGGGGCGGGAGATCAGGCGGCGCGGAGCAGTTCGGCGGCCCGCTCGGGGGCGATGTCGTTGATGAACACGCCCATCCCCGACTCGGAGCCGGCCAGATACTTCAGCTTGTCCTTGGCCCGCCGGATGCTGAACAGCTGCAGGTGCAGGTGCCCCAGCTCCCGGTCGACGTGCACCGGGGCCTGGTGCCAGGCCGCGATGTAGGGCATCGGCATGTCGAACAGCCCGTCGAAGCGACGCAGCACGTCGAGGTAGAGCGGCCCGAAGGCGTCCCGCTCGGCGTCGTCCAGGGCCGGGATGTCCGGCACCGGGCGGTGGGGCGCCACGTGCACCTCGAACGGCCAGCGGGCCGCGGCCGGCACGTACGCCGTCCAGTGCTCGTTGCTCGCCACCACCCGGTCGCCGGCGGCGCGTTCCGCGGCGAGCACGTCGGCGTAGAGGTTGCCGCCGGTGCGCTCGGCGTGCCGGCGGGCGGCGGCCAGCATGCTCCGGGTCCGCGGCGTGACGAACGGGTACGCGTAGATCTGGCCGTGCGGGTGGTGCAGGGTCACCCCGATCTCCACGCCCCGGTTCTCGAACGGGAAGACCTGCTCCACCCCGGGCAGTTCGCTCAGTGCGGTGGTCCGGGCGGCGAGCGCGTCGAGCACCGTCCGCACCCGGCCGGGGGAGAGGCTGGCGAACGAGGCGTTGTGGTCGTCGGTGAAGCAGACCACCTCGCACTTGCCGCGCCCGGGGCGTACCGGGGTGAACGGGGTGATCTCCGCCGGCTCCTCGGCGACCCGCTGGCTCAGCGACGGGAACCGGTTCTCGAAGACGACCACGTCGTAGTCGGGGGCGGGGATCTCGCTGAGCCGGTCGCCCCGGGAGGGGCAGAGCGGGCACTGGTCGGCCGGGGGGAGGAAGGTGCGGGTCTGCCGGTGCACCGCGACCGCGACCCACTCGTCGGTCAACGGGTCGTACCGCAGCTGCGAGGCGTGCGGCGGCGGGGGCAGCTCCCGCCGGTCCGGCTGGTCGCGAACCGCGTCGTCCCGCTCGTCGAAGTAGATCAACTCGCGGCCGTCGGCCAGCTCGATCTGCGTACGCTTCACTCCGCCCCCTCCGTGCCCGGCACGATCACCAGCTCGCCCACCCTGTCCTCAAGTGCCCGGCGCGCCTCGGGCGCCAACCGGTCGTCGGTGACCAGCACGTCCGCCGCTTCCAGCGGGACGATCGAGGAGATGCCGACCGTGCCCCACTTGGTGTGGTCGGCGAGCACCACCAGCCGGTCGGCGGCCGCCACCAGGGCCCGGTCCGTGTCCGCCTCCATGAGGTTGGGGGTGGTGAACCCGGCCCGCTCGCTGATGCCGTGCACGCCGAGGAAGAGCAGGTCCAGGTGGAGCGCGCCGATCGCGGCCACGGCCAGCGGGCCGACCAGCGCGTCCGAGGGGGTGCGCACCCCTCCGGTGAGCACCACGGTCTGGTCCGGCCGGCCGCCGAGGTGCAGGATCTCGGCCACCGGCAGGGAGTTCGTCACCACGGTCAGGCCCGGCATGTCGGTCAGCCGGCGGGCCAGCTCGGCGGTGGTGGTGCCGGCGGAGAGCGCGATCGCGGCACCGGGGCGGACCAGGCCCGCGGCCCGGCCGGCGATGGCGGCCTTCTCGACGGACTGGCGGACCGACTTGGCGCGGAACCCGGGCTCGTCGGTCGAGCCGGGGCCGGCCAGGGTCGCCCCGCCGTGCACCTTGGCGAGCAGGCCCTGCTCGTGCAGCGTCTCCAGGTCGCGCCGGACGGTCATGTCCGAGACGCCGAACTCGGCGGCCAGCTCGGTGACCCGGACGCCTCCGGCGGCGCGGACCCGTTCCAGGATGACCGCCTGCCGCTGCCGCGCCAGCACCCCGCCGTCACCTCCCGACTCCCGACCCGTGTCCACGTGGTCGAACGCGTTCCAACAAAGACGAACACTACCGCGCAACGGGGGACAACGGAAGCGGACGCGAGACCGCCGCCGTCCCGGGGCGGGGCGGCGGCGGTCGGTGCTGCGTGGATCAGGCGGACTGAAGGCGGGGCTCCACCCAGCCGGTCTCGGTGAGGTGCTCCATCACCCGCTGGACCGCCTCCTCGACGGTCATGTCCGTGGTGTCGACCACCAGGTCGGCGTCGGTCGGCTCCTCGTACGGGTCGTCGATCCCGGTCATCCCGGTGATCAGGCCGGCCCGGGCGCGGGCGTACAGGCCCTTACGGTCGCGCTGCTCGCAGACCTCCAGCGGGGTGGCCACGTGGACCAGCAGGAAGCCGGCCCCGGCGGCCTGCGCCATCTCCCGGGCGGTGGCCCGGGCGGCCGCGTACGGGGCGATCGGGCAGCAGATGCCCACCCCCCGGTGCCGGGCGATCTCGGCGGCCACCCAGCCGATCCGGCGCACATTGAGATCCCGGTCGGCCTTGCCGAAGCCCAGCCCGGCCGAGAGTTCCCGGCGCACCACGTCGCCGTCGAGCAGGGTGATGGTCCGGTCGCCGCCCTCGCGCAGCAGGTCGGCCAGGCCACGGGCGATGGTCGACTTGCCGGAGCCGGAGAGGCCGGTCAGGAAGACCACCAGGCCCCGGTGCCGGCGCGGCGGGCGGGCCCGGGCCAGCTCCTTGGCCACCGCCGGCGGGGTGTGCCACTCGGGCAGCGGGAAGCCCCGGTCCAGCAGGTCGTCGATCTCCTCCTGGCTGAGCGCCAGCCGCCGGTTGCGCGGCGGGATGTCCTCCCGCCAGCGCCACTGCCCGTCGCGGTTGTCGTAGGCCAGCTCGCGGGGCACCAGCACCCGCAGGCCGGCCCCGGAGAGCATGCCCTCGGTGGAGAGCAGGTGGGTCACCCCGTAGGCGGCGGCGACCCGGGCCCGCAGCAGCGCGTCGCTGATCTCGTCGCGTCGCTTCGCCAGCGGCACCGCCACCAGGGTGGCCGGGGGCATCCGGTCCCGGGCCGCGAACACGCTGCGCACCAGCGCCTCGGCCGGCAGCCCGCCGGTCGCCTCCTCGCCCACCGGGATCAGCACCAGCAGGTGCGCGCCGAGCGTCCGGGCGGCGTGCGCGATCTGCGCGAGCTGCGGCCGGTGCAGCGGACGGTCGGCGAAGACGCCGAGCACCCGCCCCGGGGGCAGCAGCCCGCGGATCTCGTCCGGGCTGCGCCGCAGCCGCTGGAACGGCCCGTGGCCGCCGTCGCCCAGCCGGCGTACCGCGCCGCCCACGCCGACCGTGCCCTCGCGGACCGGCCAGGCGTCGATCACGTCCATGGCGGCCACCGGGGCGCCCTCGCCGTCGGTGAGCACCAGCGCCCGGCGCAGCGGGTCGTCCAGCACCAGCCCGTCGGCCAGCGCGGCCGGCACCTGGAGCGTCACCGGCACCGGCCACGGCGTGCCGTCGGCGAGCCGCCCGCGCCGGCTCAGCGAGGCCAGGTCGGCCCGGGTCATGAAGCCGGTCAACGGGGCGTATGCCCCGGTCAGCAGCAACCCCAGATCGGCCAGCTCAGCGGGCCTTGGCGCGTACGCCGGCGCGTCCCGCAGAACGTCCTCGGGCAGCAGCCACCCGTTGCTCATCGAACCCCCAACTCACCGGCCGGCACACAGTTTCGCAGCCCACCGGCGATCGGTCGAGAGCGCCACTCCACCTCCCGGTCACCGGCCGGCAAACCGGCCGTTCCGGGGGCCTCGGCCAGCCCTCGGCCAGCCGGACGGGCAGTGCGAACCGGCTGGTCGGCCAGCCGAACCCGAAGTCCGGGCGAAACCCCGCGGACCCGTCCGGGCGGAATCAGGGGCAACCCCGAGCGTTTCCCGATACCCGAGGCGGCCGGGACTTCCTAGGCTGGCCTCGTGACACTGCTCGCGACCGAGTCGCTGACCAAGACGTACGGAGGCCGGGTCACCGCGTTGGCCGACCTCACGGTGTCGGTCGAACCGGGGATCATCGGACTGGTGGGCGCGAACGGCGCCGGCAAGTCCACCCTGATCAAGATCCTGCTGGGCCTTCTCGCCCCGACCAGCGGTCGGGTCTCCGTGCTCGGCCTCGACCCCACCACCGACCCCGCGGCCGTCCGCGCCCGGGTCGGCTACATGCCCGAGCACGACGCCCTCCCGCCCGACCTCTCCGCCGCCGAACTGGTCACCCACCTCGGCCGGATCAGCGGGCTGCCCCGCACGGTGGCCCGGGAGCGGGCCTCCGAGGCGCTGCGCCACGTCGGCCTGCACGAGGAGCGGCACCGGGCCGTCGGTGGCTACTCCACCGGCATGAAGCAGCGGGTGAAGCTCGCCCAGGCCCTGGTGCACGACCCCGACCTGCTGCTGCTCGACGAGCCGACCAACGGGCTGGACCCCGCCGGCCGGGAAGCCATGCTCGCCCTGATCCACCGGATCGGCACCGAGTTCGGCATCTCGGTGGTGGTCTGCTCGCACCTGCTCGGCGAGGTGGAGCGGATCTGCGACACCCTGGTCGCCATCGACGGCGGCCGGCTGCTGCGCGCCGACCGGATCGCCGCGATGACCTCGGCCATCGACGTGCTCGCCGTCGAGGTGAGCGAGGGTACGGACGAACTCGCCGCCCGGCTCACCGCGCTCGACCTGCCGGTGTCCCGGGAGGGGCGGCTGCTGCTCGTCCCGCTCGCCGACGACGCCACCTACGACCTGATCATCGGCGCGGTCGCCGAGCTGGACCTGTCGCTGCACCGGCTGGACCAGCGGCGGCACCGGGTGGCCGAACTCTTCGCCACGAGGGAGCCCAGCCATGTCTGAGCCGACCGGCGTCATCCACGACATCGGCTATCAGCGCTACACCGGTCCGCGGCTCGGCCGCCGGCACGTCTTCGGCGCGCTCTACCTGCACGGCCTGCGTACCGCTTTCGGGCTGGGCCGCTCCGCCAAGGCGAAGATCTTTCCCTGGCTGGTGATGGGCATCGTGCTGATCGTCGCCGCCGGGCTGACCGCGGTACGCACCCAGACCGGTCAGGTCGTCATGACGTACGCCCAGTTCGCCGACGCGATGAGCTGGCTGGTCATCTTCTTCGTCGCGGTGGTCGGGCCGGAGCTGGTCTCCCGCGACCTGCACAGCGGCGTGCTGCCGCTCTACTTCTCCCGCCCGCTGCCGCGCGGCGACTACGCGCTGGCCAAGCTCGGGTCGCTGGTCACCGCGCTCTGGCTGCTGCTCGGGGCGCCGCAGCTCGTGATGTTCCTGGGCGCCGCGTTCACCACCAAGGACGGGCTCGGCGGGGTCTGGGACGAGCTGCTCGACCTGCTGCCCGGCCTGCTCTACGCGGCGCTCTGGGCGGTGGTCTTCGCCTCGGTCGGGCTGCTCATCGCCTCGCTCACCGGCAAGCGGGCCTTCGCGGCGGGCGGCGTCGTGGCGGTGTTCCTGATGACCGCCCCGATCGTCGGCATCCTGTCGATCATGCCGTCCCGCACGGTCAACGAGCTGGCGATGCTCGGCTCGCCCACCGCCCTGATCCATGCTGTCGGCGAGTACACCCTCGGCGACCTGCTTGTACCCGGTGGGCAGGCCGACTATCAGATCGGCGGCTTCGGGCCGGTCTACGTGGCCGCCGCCGTGCTGCTGGTGGCCGGCTGCGTCACCCTGCTGCTGCTGCGATACCGGAAGGTGGCCGCCCGATGACCACGATCAGCGCGGAGCCGGCGGCCCCGGCCACCCCCGCCTCCACCCTCGACCTCGCCGGCGTCTCCCGCTGGTACGGCAACGTGGTGGCGGTCAACGACGTCACCATGCGGCTCGGGCCCGGCGTGACCGGCCTGCTCGGCCCGAACGGCGCCGGCAAGACCACCCTGCTGCACATGATGGCCGGCTTCCTCTCCCCGTCCCGGGGCGAGGTCACCCTCGACGGCGCGCCGACCTGGCGCAACCCGGAGGTTTACCGGCGGCTCGGCCTGGTCAGCGAACGGGAGGCGGTGCACACCTTCCTCAGCGCGTACGAGTTCGTGCTGGCCAGCGCCAAGCTGCACCGGCTGCCCGACCCGGAGGCGGCGGCGCGCCGGGCCGTCGCGCTGGTCGAGATGGAGGGGGCGCAGGACCGGAAGATCGGCACCTACTCCAAGGGCATGCGGCAGCGCACCCGGGTGGCCGCCGCCCTGGTGCACGACCCGCAGGTGCTACTGCTCGACGAGCCGTTCAACGGGATGGACCCGCGGCAGCGGCTGCACATGATGGCCCTGCTGCACCGGCTCGGCGACGCCGGCCGGACCATCCTGTTCAGCTCGCACATTCTCGAAGAGGTCGAGCAGGTCTCCGGCACCGTGCAGGTGATGGTCGCCGGCCGGCTGGCCGCCTCCGGCGACTACCGGACCATCCGCCGGCTGATGACCAACCGGCCGCACGTCTTCCGGGTGCGCTCCACGGACGACCGGGCCCTCGCGGTCGCGCTGATCGCCGAGGAGTCGGTCACCGGGGTGGAACTCGGCCGGGACGGGCTGACCGTGCGGGCCGGCGACTACGGCGCCTTCACCCGCGCGCTGCCGAAGATCGCGCTTGCCCGCGGCCTCCGGGTCCGGACACTGACGCCCGAGGACGAATCGCTGGAGAGCGTCTTCTCCTACCTGGTGGGGAGCTGACCCATGTCGACCGTTTCCTGGATCACCGCGCGCGGCCTGTTCGGCCGGCGCCGCTTCCTCCTGCTGCTCCCGCTGCCCGCGTTGCTGCTGGCGCTGGCGATCCTCTCCCGCTCGCTCGGCGTCGACCCCGGCGAGTGGGGGCCGGCGGTGCTGGTCGGGCTCGGCCTGGCCGTGGTGCTGCCGGTGGTCGCGCTGATCGTCGGCACCGGCGTGCTCGGCGCGGAGATCGACGACGGCACGGTGGTGCACATCCTCACCAAGCCGCTGCCGCGCTGGCAGATCATCCTGCCGAAGCTGGCGGTGGCCGCCGGCGTCACGGCGGTCACCGTCGCCGTGCCGCTCTACGTGGCGGGCGTGCTCGCCGACTCGGTACGCCTCGGCCTGGCGCTCGCCGTCGCCGCGTCGATCGGGGCGCTGGCCTACTCCGCGTTCTTCGTCGCGCTCAGCCTGCTCACCCGGCGGCCGGTGCTGCTCGGCCTCGTCTACGTGCTGATCTGGGAGGGGCTGCTCGGCAACTTCGTCAGCGGCACGAAGGTACTCTCCATCCAGCAGTACGTGATCGCGCTCGCCGACCGGATCGCACCGACCGAACTGCTCGCCACCAACGTGTCGGTGCCGGTCGCGGCGGTGATGAGCGCGCTGATCGCGGTGGGCTTCACGGTCCTCGCGATCGACCGCCTCCGCTCGTTCAGCGTGGCCGGCGAGACCAGCTGACGGGCACGAAGGGGCCCCGCTCGACGCCGCCGACGACGGCGCGTCGGGCGGGGCCCGTCCGTGCGGGGCGACCCCCAATGGTCGATGTCCGAAGTGGACTGGACGATCACGGTGCGTTCCGAGGTCTGGTAGCTTGCGGCGGCGAAAGCACGTGACAACGGGGGAGAAACCATGCGCTCAACTCGGCTCGCACTGCTCATTCCGGCCACGCTGGCGGTGCTCGTCATGTCCGGCTGCGACGACGGCGACACGCCCGCGGCGTCCGGCGGCGCCAGCGCGGCGGCCACCTCGTCGGCCGCCGCACCGAGCGCCACCGCGACGGGCACCCCGGCCATGGACGCCGCCACCAAATCCGCCTGCGCCGCCATCGACAAGGACATCCAGGCCGCCCTGAAGAAGGTCGCCGCCGCGGAGAAGATCGGGCCGCCGGCCGGCCACTCCGCGGTCAGCGCCCAGTATTCCGCCGGCGCCGCCTCGCTCTACGCGAACGCCTTCACCACCAGCACCACGGTCAACGACGCCGTGAAGCAGGTCGCGACCGCGATGTCGGACCTCGCCGACACGTGGGCGAAGGCACCCAAGAAGGCGCCGAGCAAGGCCTCGCTGAACACCGCCGTGAAGCAGCTCGGGACCGCCTGCTCGGCGACCTGAGCCGGATCTCGCGGGAAAGGAGTGGCTGTCGCGTCGCGAACAGCCACTCCTTTTCTCGTCGTCCGATCCGTGTGGCGGCTCAGAAGGCGCAGGCGATGACGAGTTCGGTGGCGCAGTCGGGGAGCAGGTCGAGCTTGGCGATCCGGCCCGCCGCCCGGACGTCGTCGGCCACCAGGGTGAGCCGCTCGAGCAGGGCGGCCGGCCCGAGCGCCTCGGCCAGCGGCACCTCCGCCTTCATCGACAGCTTCCGCTCCGACTTGGCCCGGCGCACCTGACCCAGCGCGTCCGCGGCCAGCCGGAACAGCTCCGGGTCACCCGGCCCCTGCACCGCCCGACCCACCTCGTAGGTCGTCGGCCAGGGCGCCCGGTGCACCGAGCCGTACCGCCACCACGACCAGACCTCCTCGGTGACGAACGGCAGCACCGGGGCGAAGAGCCGCAACTGCACCGAGAGCGCGGTGGCCAGTGCCGCCCGGGCCGAGTCCGCCCCCGGCCCGGTGCCGTAGGCCCGCTCCTTCACCAGCTCGATGTAGTCGTCGCAGAACCGCCAGAAGAACGCCTCCGTGGCGATCAGCGCGGCCGTGTGGTCGTAGTCGTCGAAGGCGGTGGTCGCGGTGGCGACCACGCCGGACAGTTCGGTCAGCATGGCGGTGTCCAGCGCCGCGGTCGCCGGTGCCCGCAGCGCGTCCGCGGCGCCCAGCCCGAGGGCGAACTTCGACGCGTTGAGCAGCTTCGTGGCGAGCCGGCGACCCACCTTGATCTGCGCCGGGTCGAAGGCCAGGTCCATGCCGGGCTTGCCGCTGGCGGCCCAGTAGCGGACCGCGTCCGAACCGTGCTGCTCCAGCAGGGCCATCGGGGTGACCACGTTCCCCTTGGACTTGGACATCTTCTTCCGGTCGGGGTCCAGGATCCAGCCGGAGAGCACCGCGTCGCGCCAGGGCAGCACGCCCTGCTCCAGGTGCGCCCGGACCACCGAGTCGAACAGCCAGGTGCGGATGATCTCCTGCCCCTGCGGGCGCAGGTCCATCGGGAAGACGCGCCGGAACAGGTCCTCGTCGGTCTCCCAGCCACCGACGATCTGCGGGGTCAGCGACGAGGTGGCCCAGGTGTCCAGCACGTCCGGGTCGCCGACGAAGCCGCCCGGCATCCCGCGCTGCCCCTCCTGGTAGCCCGGCGGCGGCTCGCTGGACGGGTCGACCGGGAGCATCGACTCGTCCGGCGTGAGAGGCTGGGACCAGTCCGGCTCGCCAATGTCGTCGAGCCGGTACCACACCGGCACCGGCACGCCGAAGAAGCGCTGCCGACTGACCAGCCAGTCACCGGTCAGGCCGCTCACCCAGTTCTCGTAACGGTGCCGCATGTGCTCCGGCACCCAGCGCAGCTCCCGCCCCCGGGCCAGCAGTTCCTCGCGCAGGCCGAGGTGCCGGCCGCCGTTGCGCACATACCACTGGCGGGTGGAGATGATCTCCAGCGGGCGGTCGCCCCGCTCGTAGAACTTCACCGGGTGGGTGATCGGACGCGGCTCGCCCACCAGATCGCCCGCGTCGGCCAGCAGCTCGACGATCGTCCGCCGGGCGCCGTTCACGGTCTGCCCCGCCAGGGCCGCGTAGGGCTCGGCGGGCACGCCGGCCGGCGGCTCCGGCAGCAGCCGCCCGTCCCGGCCGATCACCACCCGGGTGTCCAGCTGCAGCTCGCGCCACCAGGTCACGTCGGCCAGGTCGCCGAAGGTGCAGACCATCGCGATGCCCGTGCCCTTGGCCGGATCCGCCAGCGGATGCGCGCGCACCGGCACCTCGACCCCGAACAGCGGGCTACGCACCGACGTGCCCACCAGGTCGGCGTAGCGTTCGTCGTCCGGGTGGCAGACCAGCGCCACGCAGGCCGGCAGAAGCTCCGGCCGGGTGGTGTCGATCAGCACCTCGCGCCCGCCCGGCCCGTGGAAGCGCAGCCGGTGGTAGGCGCCCGGCCGCTCCCGGTCCTCCAGCTCGGCCTGGGCCACCGCGGTGGCGAAGCCGACGTCCCAGAGCGTCGGCGCCTCGGCCTGGTAGGCCTCGCCCCGGGCCAGGTTGCGCAGGAACGCCCGCTGGCTGGTTGCCCGGGCCACCCGCCCGATCGTGGTGTAGGTCAGCGACCAGTCCACCGACAGCCCGAGGCGCCGCCACAGCGCCTCGAAGACCTTCTCGTCCTCCGCGGTGAGCACCTCGCACAGCTCGATGAAGTTGCGCCGGGAGATCGTCGCCGGGTCCTTCCGGGCCGCCTCGCTCACCGGCCTCGCCGGCGGACGCCAGTCGGGGTCGTAGGGCAGGGCCGGGTCGGGGCGCACCCCGTAGACGTTCTGCGCCCGCCGCTCGGTGGGCAGGCCGTTGTCGTCCCAGCCCATCGGGTAGAAGACCGTCCGGCCGCGCATCCGCTGGAACCGGGCCACCGTGTCGGTGTGCGTGTAGGAGAAGACGTGCCCCATGTGCAGCTCGCCCGATACGGTCGGCGGCGGGGTGTCGATCGCGTACACGTCCTGCCGCTCCTTCGAGCGGTCGAACGCGTACGTCCCGTCCTCCTGCCAGCGGCGCGCCCAGGTCTCCTCGATGCCGTCCAGGGTCGGACGCTCGGGGACGCCGGCGCGGGCCGTCCTCGCCGTATCGGTCATCAGCCGATCGTAGGCAGCCGACCCCGGCCGCTCCACGACTTTCGGCCTCGTGGCGCCATCCGGCGCCGCGCCGCCGCCGGCCCCTTCGCAGGGGACAGCGAGCCCGCTCGGTGTGTGACAGCATCTGCCCCGTCCACGGACGCGGGGGAGGCATCGCCATGGGCGACATCGCGCGCACGCCGTCGGTGGTGCGGTCCACAGTGGCCGGCACGGTCGCGGCAGTCGCCGTCGGGGCCTTCTTCGGGGTACGCGGGCTCGCCGTGGCCCGGCAGACCGGCTTCGCCGATCTGACCCAGGGCTTCCCGTTCGGGCCCTCGGCATTCACCGTCACGCTGGTCGCGCTGACCGGCGGCACGCTGCTCGCCGTCGTGCTGGCCGGCGTCACCGTGTTCGACCGGCTGCCCGGCTGGCCGGTCGTCGGTGTCGGCCTGGCGCTCGACTATCTGGCCGGCGAGTTCGCCCTCGACCACGGCATCGGGCTGGTGCCCCGCCAACCGCCCACCAGCGGGCAGGTGCTGACCGTGCTGGCCAGCGCCCTCGGGGCGGGCCTGGCGCTGGGTGGGGCGCTGCTGGCGCTCTCCCGGCCCGCCCGGTCGCTGCGCTGGCCGCTCGCCGCCGGGTTGGCCGCCGGCCTGGTGCTGCACTCCGCCGTCGAGGACCTGTTCCGCCTCGTGGCGGGGGAGGGCCACCCGGACGGCGACCGGGCCTGGCCGGCCCAGGTCGGGGTGACCGTGCTGATCGTGGTGGTCGCCGCGGTGCTCGCCCACCTCGACCGGCCCGGCGCGGGCGCGCCCCCCGGCCGACCCCGGATCGGCCCGCTGGTGGCGACCGCTGTGGCGGCGCTCGTCACGCTGGGCGGTCTGGTGATCCGCTGGTGGGTGGTCGACGTGTTCCGGATCAGCCAGGACGGCCTGGTCGGGCCGCGCCGGGAGCAGTTCGTGGAATCCTTCGCCTACTTCTCGCCGGTGGCCGTCGCCACCGTGGCCGCGCTGGTTCTGCTCGGCTACGCGTACCGGACCGGCCGGGCGGTGGCCGCCCGCTGGGTGGTGCTCGGCTTCGCCGCGGGACCGCTCCTGCTCTTCGGGCTGCGGCTCACCTTCGTCGGCGACCGGGCGCAGGCCTACCTCGTCGTGCTGGTCGGCCTGGTGGCGGTCGCCGGGGGCGCGGCGCTGGCTCGCTTCACGCCGGGCCTGCTGCCCTGGGACGCGGCCGGCCTGCTGCTGGCCGCCCTGGCGATGCCGCTCGCCGCGCCGGTCGTCCGCGCCGAGCTGCCGGCCGCCGGGCAGGTGCCGTCGCTGCTCTCGGCGCTCGGGCTCGGCCTGGCCGTCGGCTTCGGCCTGGCGCTCGCCACCACCGCCACCGATGCCGCCGCCGACGGCGTCACCGCCGCCACCCACAGTCACGCCGCACCGGCCGCAACCGCAGCGCCTGCCGGCGTGGCGTCCGATGGCGTGGAGGAGTCGGGGCGGGTGGCGGGGGTGCTGGCGCTCGGAATGGCCGCGCTGGTGCTGTCCGCCCTGGCGTTGGCCGCGCCGCTGCTCTGGGGCTGGGGCGCCACCCGGGGTGGCGGGCCACCACTGACCATCCCGGTGCTCACCGGGGTGGCCGCGCTGGTCCTGGTGCTGCTCTTCGGCTTCGGCCGGGCCGTCGACCGCATCCGCCGCGACCTGCGCGCCGAGGCTGCCCTGCTCACCGCCCACGCCCCGCTTCCGCCACCGACTGCCCCGACTCCGGCTGGCGCGCAGCTCTCGTCCGGCCCGGATGCCGCAGCTCCGGCGCGGCCGAGCGCTGACGCTGCCGGTTTTCCCATACCGGGTTCGGATGCTGCCCGCCCGCCCGTCCCAGGTGCCGATGCCGCGGGTCAGGTCGCTCCGGGTTCGGGCGCCGCCGGGCCGTCCGCGCCGATTTCGGGCGCCGCGGGGCCGGCGGAGCGGGAAGACCGCCGCACCGACTGACGCCCTGAACCCGACCTGTCAGCGATAGCCGGCGGAACCCGTCGAGATCTTGGACGCAAGTTGCCCCTCCAGGGGCACTTTGCTTCCAAGATCGCCCCGGAGTGGCTCGATCTTGGAAAGTTGTCGTTCTTCTCGAACGGCAACTCTCCAAGGTCTCCGGGGCGTCCCGTCAGGCGGCAGTGCGGAAAGGGGCGCCCGGGCGAGGGCGCCGTCGAGACGGAGGCACGGCTACGACGGCGCGGGCCGCGAACGGCGCGGGCATCGGTCCGGGCGGACGCGGGGAGGGTCGAGGCATTGGCTCAGAGGCCCGGACGGTGCGCGGTCGGGAGGTGGGTTGGTCAGATCAGGGAGTCACGCCACTGGCGGTGCAGGGCGGCGTACCGGCCGCCGGCGGCGGCCAGCTCGGCCGGTGGCCCGTCCTCCACGATCCGGCCGCCGTCGAGCACCAGCACCCGGTCGGCGATCTCCACGGTGGAGAGCCGGTGCGCGATCACCAGCGCGGTGCGGTCCCGCAGGACGCTGCGCAGCGCCCGCTGCACCAGGCGCTCCGTCGGCACGTCCAGCGACGAGGTGGCCTCGTCGAGGATCAGCACCCGCGGGTCGGCCAGGAAGGCCCGGGCGAACGCGACCAGCTGCCGCTGCCCGGCGGAGAGCCGGCCGCCGCGCCGGTGCACGTCGGTGGCGTACCCGTCGGGGAGGGCGGCGATGAAGTCGTGCGCGCCGATGGCCCGGGCGGCGGCGGCCACGGCGGCGTCGTCGGCGTCCGGGCGGCCGAACCGGATGTTCTCCGCGACCGAGCCGCTGAACAGGTGGTTCTCCTGGGTGACCAGCACCACCGCACGGCGCAGCTCGGTGTCGGCCAGGTGCCGCAGGTCCACCCCGTCGAGGCTGATGGTGCCGGCGGCCGGGTCGTGGAACCGGGCCAGCAGCTTGGCGATGGTGGACTTGCCGGCGCCGGTCGGCCCGATCAGCGCGACGGTCTGCCCGGCCGGCACGGTCAGCTCCAGCCCGGAAAGGATCGGGGCCTCGGGCCGGTAGCCGAACTGCACCGAGCGGAACACCACCCTGCCCCGTCCCGGGCCGGCGGGCAGCGGCACCGGCCGCGCCGGTTCGGCCACCGCCGGCGGCTCGTCGAGCACCCCGGCCAGCTTCTCCAGCGCGGCGGTGGCCGACTGCAACGCGTTGTAGAACTGGCTCAGCTCCTCCATCGGCTCGAAGAACCGGCGCAGGTAGAGCAGGAACGCGGCGAGCACGCCGACCTCGGTCCGCCCGCCCAGCACCCGCCAGCCGCCGTAGCCGAGCACCGCCGCGGCGGTCAGGTTGCCGATCAGCCGGATGCCGGGGGAGTAGACGGCGATCAGCCGGAACGCGCGCAGGCTGGCCTGCCGGTAGTCGTCGTTCACCGCGGCGAAGATGTGCTGGTTGCGGGGCTCCCGCCGGTAGGCCTGCACCGCCCGGATCCCGCGCAGCGACTCGACGAAGTGCACGATGACCAGTGCCACCGCCTCCCGGGTCCGCCGGTAGGCCCCGGTGGACGCGCGCGCGAACCAGCGGGACAGCCAGAACAGGAACGGGAACGCGAGCAGGGTGACCGCCGCCAGCGGCAGGTCGAGCCAGAGCAGGATGCCCGCCACCGACAGCACCGACAGCGCGGCCATGACGAGCTTGTCGATCCCGCCGTCGACCAGTTCGGCGATCGAGTCCAGGTCGCTGGTCAACCGGGACACCATCCGGCCGGAGGTGTAGCGCTCGTGGAAGCCCACGTCGAGGCGGAGGAAGTGCCCGTACACCCGGTTGCGGAGATCGAGCAGGACGGCCTGGCCGATCCGGGCGGCGAGGGTGAGGAAGGCGCGTCGGGTCGCGTACTCGGTGCCGGTGGCGACGACGAACGCGGCGGCGACGGCGACCAGCGGGCCCGAGTCGCCGGCCCGCAGCGGCCCGATGCCCCGGTCGATGCCGAGCATCACCAGGTACGGGCCGGCCATCGCGGCGGCGTTCTGGGCCAGCAGCAGGGACACCGCCAGCCCGAGCCGGGCCCGGTGCGGGCGGAGCAGCTCGCGGAGCAAGGCCCGGCTGCGGGCCCGGAGCCGGGCCACCGCCTCGGGCGACGAGTCCTCGGCCCGGCTGCGGTCGGCGTCGGGGTCGGTGGCCCGCCCGCGCCACCGGGCCAGGTCGAGGTCGGGATCGCCGCGCGTTCGGGAGAGGTCGGGATCGTCGCGCTGTCGGGGTATCCGGGGTGGACCGGCGGCACCGGTCACGACCGCACCAGGCCGACGCCGTCCGCCCGCCGCTCCGGCTCCGGCTCCGGCTCCGGCTCCGCGGAGAGTACCGCCCGGTAGGCCGGCACCCCGGCCAACAGTTCGGAGTGGGAGCCCACGGCGACGATCCGCCCGCCGTCGAGCAGCGCCACCCGGTCGGCGAGTGCCACCGTGGAGGGCCGGTGCACCACCAGCAGCGCGGTGGTGTCCCGCAGCACCCGGCGCAGGGCCGCCTCGACCAGCGCCTCGGTGTGCACGTCGAGCGCGGAGAGCGGGTCGTCGAGCACCAGCAGCGCGGGCCGGCCGAGCACCGCGCGGGCCAACGCCAGCCGCTGCCGCTGCCCGCCGGAGAGGGAGAGCCCCTGCTCGCCGACCCGGGTGGCCAGCCCCCACGGCAGGTCGTACGCGAACTCCGCCTGGGCCAGCGCGAGCGCGGCCCGGACCTCCTCCTCGCCGGCCTCCGGCCGGCCCAGCGTCAGGTTCTCCCAGACCGACATGGAGAACAGGGTCGGCTCCTCGAAGGCCACCCCGACGAGCCGGCGCAGCGAGCCCAGCCGCAGGTCGCGCAGGTCGTGCCCGTCCAGGGTGATCCGGCCGCCGGTCACCTCGTGCAGCCGGGGGACCAACGACAGCAGCGTGCTCTTGCCGCAGCCGGTCGCCCCGACGAGGGCCAGCGTCTCGCCCGGCTCGACGGTCAGCTCCACCTCGCGCAGCACCGGGTTCGGGCTGCCGGGGTAGCGGAAGCTCACCCGTTCGAAGCGGAGCCGGCCGCGCACCTCGCTCCGGTCCAGCGCGCGGGCGTGCGGGGCGTCCACGATGGCCGGCCGGGTGTCCAGCACCTCCTGGATCCGGTCGGCGGCGGTCGCCGCCTCCTGCCCGTTCGCGATGATCCAGCCGAGCGACTGCACCGGCCAGATCAGCATGAGCTGGAGGCTGACGAAGGCGACCAGCTCGCCGATGGTGAGCCCGCCCCGGGCCACGGCGGCGGCGCCGGCCACCAGCACCACCCCGAGGGTCAGGTTGGGCACCAGGTCGAACAGGGCGGAGGTGCGGGCCAGCAACCGGGCCTTGCGGATCCCGGTGTCGTGCAGCCGGCGGGCGCCGGTGGCGAACCGGGCGGCCAGTTCCGGCCCCCGCCCGTACGCCCGCATGGTGCGCAGCCCCTGCGCGGTCTCCTCGACCAGCGTGGCCACGTCGCCCTGCTGGTCCTGCATCCGCCGGGACGCGGCGTGGTAGTGCCGGGCGAACCGGCGGCTGATCAGGAACAGCGGGACGGCGCTGGCCGCCACCAGCAGGCCCAGCCAGGGGTGCAGCCGGATCAGCAGCACCACCACGGCGGCGTAGGTGATCAGGTTGAGCACCAGGAAGAGCAGGCCGAAGGAGAGGAACCGGCGGATCACCGAGAGGTCGCTGGTGATCCGGGAGAGCAGTTGGCCGGACTGCCACCGGTCGTGGAAGCCGGCCGGCAGGCGTTGCAGGTGGGCGTAGATGTCGGCCCGGATGGCGGCCTCCATGCCGACCGACGAGGAGGACTGGGTCCACCGCCGGATGAAGATCAGCACCGCCTCGGCCAGGCCGAGCAGCAGGGCGAGGGCGCCGAGCCGGAGCAGCCCGGCCGTGTCGTGCCGGGCGACCGGCCCGTCCACCACCCGCTGCACCACCAGGGGTACGGCCAGGCTCGCCGCCGTGGCGGCCAGGGCGGCGAGCAGCAGCCAGGCGAACTCCGGCGCGTGCGGGCGGAGGTAGGGACGCAGTCGCCAGAGGTTGCGCAGCGGGCGGGGACGGGCGTCGTGACACGCCGCGGGGTTGCCGTCGCTCTGCGCAGGCACTACCCGACGGTAGCGGCAGGGGACGACAGTACGGGTGTCAGCTAGCCGTCACCCGTCCCTCATGCCCGAGAAGCCACTTCTTCACGTCCAGCCCCCAGCGGTAGCCGCCGAGCGTGCCGTCGGTGCGCAGCACCCGGTGGCAGGGCACGAAGAGCGCCGCGGCGTTGCGGGCGCAGGCCGCCGCGGCGGCGCGGACCGCGGCCGGCCGGCCGGCCAGCGCGGCGAAACCGGTGTAGGTCACCGGGTCGCCCGGCTTGATGTCGCGCAGCACCTGCCAGGCATGCGCCATGAAGACGCCGCCGGTCTGCTGCTCGACCGGCACGGTGTCGATCGCGGCCAGGTCCCCGGCCAGGTAGGCGCGCACGGCGGCGGTCACCGGGCCGAGGTCGGCCCGGTCGCGCAGCGCGCCGCGCAGGCCGGGGTGCACCAGGGGGACGAGGGTCGCCGGGTCGGCGGTGAAGCCGGCCGCGCGTACCGCCCCGTCGGGTGCGGCGAGCACGCTCAGCGGGCCGGCGGGGGTGTCGATGACGGTGCTGTCCAGTGTGGTCATGCCGCTCTCCAGAGTCGGATCACCGCGTACGACCGCCAGGGGCGCCAGCGGTCCGCGTACGCGTTCAGGGTCTTCGGGTCGTCGGGCAGGCCGAGCGCGGCGGCGCCCCGGCGTACGCCCAGGTCGGTGGGGAGGAGGACGTCGGGGTCGCCGAGCGCGCGCATGGCCACGTAGCCCGCGGTCCACGGCCCGACCCCGGGCAGCGCGACCAGCCGCCGCACCGCCTCCTCCCGGTCCCCGCCCGGCGCCAGGTCCAGTTCCCCGTCGGCGACGGCCCGCGCCACCGCGCGGATCGTCTCCCGGCGCGCCCCCGGCATCCGGAACGCCGCATCGTCCGCCGAGAGCACCTCCTCCGGGCTCGGAAACGCCCGCAGCCCTCGCGGCCGATCCGGGGCGACGTCGCTGTCGATCTCGTCCACGGGTGGGGTGGTGGTGGCCGTCAGGAGGTGGGTGAGGGTGGTTCGGGCCGATTGGAGGGAGATCTGCTGGGTGGTGATGGCGCGGACGGCCATCTCGAAGCCGTCCACGGCGTGCGGAAGGCGGACGCCGGGTTCGGCGTCCACCGCCCCGGCCAGGGCCGGGTCCGCAGCCAGGGTGGCGTCGACCGCGACCGGGTCGGCGTCCAGGTCGAGCAGCCGGCGGCAGCGGGCCACCGCCGGGGCCAGGTCGCGCATGTCGGCCAGCCGCAGGGTGGCGGCCACGTGCCCGTCGGCCGGGGTCAGCGACACGGTGCCGGGTCCGTGTGGCAACCGCAACCCCCGGTGGTACGCCCCGTCGCGGACCTCCTCGACGCCGGGCAGCGCCCGCAGCGCCAGGAAGTCCAGCAGGGCCCCCGTGTGCAACGGCGGCCGGTACGCCAGCCGCAGCGTGATGGTGCCCGCCCCGCCGACCGCCCGCCGGCCGCCCCGGCTGACCCGCAGCTCGGAGGGGGTGGCCCCGTACACCTCGCGGACGGTGTCGTTGAACTGCCGGACGCTGCCGAACCCGGCGGCGAAGGCCACCTCGGCCAAGCCGAGCCCGGTGGTCTCGATGAGGATCCGGGCGGTCTGCGCCCGCTGCGCCCGGGCCAGCGCCAGCGGCCCCGCGCCCAGTTCGGCCCGGAGCATCCGGTGCAGGTGCCGTTCGGTGTAGCCGAGCCGGGCCGCCAGCCCCGGTACGCCGTCCCGGTCGACCACCCCGTCGGCGATCAGCCGCATCGCCCGCCCTACCACGTCGGCCCGGACGTCCCACTGGGGTGAGCCCGGGGCGGCGTCGGGGCGGCAGCGACGGCAGGCCCGCAGCCCGGCGCCCTGCGCGGCGGCGGCCGACGGGAAGAAGCGGACGTTCTGCCGCTTCGGCGTCGTCGCCGGGCAGGACGGCCGGCAGTAGATCCCGGTCGACGTCACGCCGGTGTAGAACCAGCCGTCGAACCGCTGGTCGCGGCTGTCGACGGCCCGGTAGCACCGCTCGAAGTCGAGTTCCATGACACCGATCCTGCCTCGCAGGTCCGGCCTTCGGCTGGCGGGATTCGGACGCGGCCGTGCGGGCCCACCGCCGGCGCTCGGAACCGGACCCGGGCCGCCTCGCGCGGCCGTCCGCCGCAGCGGCGCCAGTGGTGGGTGGAACGCCATGGAGGTCGCCGGGGTCGGGACACCTCCATGACGTTCCACTCATCAGCAGCAGAGCCGCGGGTGCCGCCGGCGGGTCAGCGGCGGGGAGTGGGCGTCGGGCTGGGCCAGGGGACGGGCACGCCCGGACCGCCCCCGGGGGAGGGGACCGCGGTGGGTTCGCCCGGCCGGCTCGGGCCCGGCACGGGCCGGCCCGGCCGGGCGGAGGGCGAGGCGGTGGGGACGGGTACGGGGACGGCCGTCGGGTCGCCGGCTGGGCTCGGCGCGGCGGTGGGCGGGCCGCTGGGGGCCGGGACCGCCGTGGGTTCGGCGGGGGACGGGGATCCCGTGGGGGTCGGGGGCGCCACCGGGGCGGCCGGGCGGGGAGCCTCCCCGCCCGCGGCCGCCATCGCGATCGGCGCGCCGATCAGCACGGCGGCCACCACGCCCGCCGCGCCGAGCGTCACCGTGGTCCGCCGGCGGTTCCGGAACCGGCGTTCCGCCGGGATCAACTGGTCCTGCACTCTGGGTGCCTCCTCGGCCAGGTCGGAGAGGGTGTCGCGGATGAGGTCCTCGAAGGGCGTGGTCACCGCCGTACCTCCAGGAGTTCGACGTCCGGCAGGAGTTGGCGCAACCGGGTCACCGCCCGGTGGGTCCGGCTGCGTACCGTGCCGACCGTGCAGCCCAGCGCCTCGGCGACCTGGGTCTCGGTGAGGTCCTCGTAGTAACGCAGGACCAGCACCGTCCGCTGGGCCGGCGGCAGCAGCCGCAG
The DNA here is from genome assembly GCF_057197805.1 of Micromonospora sp. Utrum1. Lineage (NCBI taxonomy): Bacteria > Bacillati > Actinomycetota > Actinomycetes > Micromonosporales > Micromonosporaceae > Micromonospora > Micromonospora sp. Utrum1. The sequence goes on along the minus strand of NZ_CM170071.1, from coordinate 6,718,668 downwards.
CGCCGCCCGCATCGCCAGGCGTACGTCGGTGCCGCCGCTCGGATCCGGCTGGACCGACTCGTCGGCCCCGGTGAGCGCCGTCTCCCGGCGTCGCCGCAGCCGCCGCCACCAGCTCACCTGCTCGCGGTACATGACCGTGCGCAGGTAGCCCTCGGGGTCGGCGTGCCGCAGCGTCCGCCACCGCGGAATGGTCCTGGCCAGCGCCGACTGGAACAGGTCCTCGGCCGCGTGCCGGTCGCCGGTGAGCAGGTACGCCACCCGCATCAGCGCCGGCGTGCGGCTGGTCACGAACTTGGCCAGCCGGGCCCGGTCGTCCTCGTCCACCCACCCTCCCGCTCGTTGTCGTCACAGATACAGACGCCCCAGCTCAGCCCAGCTATCCCTGGCGCGGCAACGGATTCCGCCCCGGGAAAGTGTCGGTAGTGGTCGGTACGGTCCCGCCACCAACTCAAGAAAAGGTGCGGGGCATGGCGAGCGTGGCCGGGCGGGGTGTCCGCTGATGCGATCGGGGCGGACACGGCTGGACGGTGCGGTGGTGCAGGGCTTCTACGACCGGATGCGGGTGGTGGCGCCGGCCGCGTACGGGGCGATCGAACGGGACCGGGCCGACGACCCGGGGCGCGCCTTCCCCGACACCGCGTGCGGCCGGCTGGTCGGCTCGCTCGACGCGGCCGGGCTGCGCGCGCTCGGCATGTGGGCGCACCACTGGTGCATGCGCTTCTACGACGACGACACCCGGGTCGGCCTGCGGCTGGTCCGGGAGCTCGCCGGCCGGACGGGGCTGGGCTGGACGGTCGACGAGGTGCGCTGGCTCCTCGACCAGTCGTACGCCGCCGCGCCGTCCGCCGCGCACCGGTTCACCCTGCCGTTCGCCGCGGCGGCGGAACTGCCGCCCGGCGCGCTGCCCGAGGGCGTGGCCGCCGACGCCCCCGCCGGGGAGTGGCGCCGGCTCCGCGCCGGCTGACCGGCCCGTCGACCGGGCGCGGCACTTCCCGGAAGCTGGCCGAGCACCACGGCGGCGACCGCCACCGCGAAGCCGGCGAGCTGGGTGGGGCTGAGCGACTGCCCGAGCACCAGCCAGCCGAGGGTCGCGGCGGTCAGCGGGCTGAGCGCGCCGAGCACCGACACCCGGGTGACCGGCAGCCGGGCCGCGCCCCGGAACCAGAGCGCGTACGCCAGCGCGGTGCCGACCAGCCCGAGCCACGCGTACCCGAGCAGGGCCGGTCCGTCCGGCGCGGGCGGCGCGCCCTCCACGGCGGCGGCGACCGGCACCATCAGCAGGCCACCGGCGACGAGCTGCCAGCTGGTCGCGGCGAGGGTGCCCACCCCGGCCGGCCGGCCCCAGCGGCGGGTGAGCACCAGCCCGGCCGCCATGGACGCGGTGCCGGCCAGGCCGGCGGCGACGCCGAGCGGGTCGAGGCCGGCGCCCGGCCGCAGCACCACCAGGGCGACACCGGCCGGGGCGGCGATCGCGGCGAGCAGCGCCGGCCGGCCGGGCCGGTCCCGGAGCAGGGCGACGGTGAGCGCGGCGACCAGCAGCGGCTGGGCGGCCCCGAGCACGGCCGCCGTTCCGCCGGGCAGCCGGTACGCGGCGACGAAGAGCAGAGGGAAGAACGCCCCGATGTTGAGCGCGCCGAGCACGGCGGCCCGCCGCCACCAGACGCCGTGCGGGCGCCGGCGGGTCATGGCGAGCAGCAGCAGGCCGGCCGGCAGGGCGCGGATCGCGCCGGACCAGAGCGGCCGGTCGGCGGGCAGCAGCTCGGCGGTGACCAGGTAGGTGGTCCCCCAGGTGGTCGGGGCGGCGGCGGTGAGCGCGACGTCGGTCCAGCGGCGGGCCATGGCGCCCCTCCTTCCCTCGATGCCAAGTAGCTTAGCACTAAGCTAATCAGTCCCGAGTGAAAGTGGAAGTCCGAGGTGCGGCACAATCGACAGCCGTGGCAACGGATGACGTGGACGTGATCGTCGAGCAGTGGCGCCGGGAGCGGACCGGCATGCGACCCGAGCCGATGGCCGTCTTCGGCCGCATCTACCGGATTGCCCGGCTGGTCGGCGACCGCCAGGAGAAGGTGTACGCCGGCTGGGGCATCGGCCGGGGCGAGTTCGACGTGCTCGCCGCGCTGCGCCGGTCCGGCGCGCCGTACACCCTGGCGCCGAAGGCGCTCGCGGCCTCGCTGATGCTCACCTCCGGCGGGATGACCGGCCGGCTCGACCGGCTGGAGCGGGCCGGGCTGGTCCGGCGCGCCCCCGACCCGGCAGACCGGCGGGCGCTGCGGGTCAGCCTCACCGCCGCCGGCCGCCGGGTGGCCGAGGAGTCGGCCGAGGCCGGGCTGGAGGTGCAGCGGCGGATCCTCGACGCGCTGCCCCCCGCCGACCGGGACCGGCTGGCCGACCTGCTGCGCGCCCTGCTGGCCGCGGCCGAGGCCGAGCCGGCGGATGAGGCAGGATGATCTCCATCGTCACCGACCGGAAGGACGGCCATGCCCGCCAGTGAACCGACCATCGTCGCCACCAGCATGGGCTTCTTCAGCCGGCGCCGCGGCCCGTGGGACGCCCGGCCGAGCCAGCTCTTCGACCTGATGGCCGAGCTGGCGCAGGCCGGCGACGCGCCCCGGGTCTGCTACCTCAACCAGGCGGTCGGCGACCAGCCCACCTCGTTCACCGTGTTCTACGGCGCGTTCGCGGGCACCCGGTTCCGCCCCTCCCACCTGGCGCTCTACCCGATGCCCAACGTCGAGGACATCCGCGCCCACCTGCTCGCCCAGGACATCATCTGGGTCGGCGGCGGCAGCGTGGCCAACCTCTGCGCGGTGTGGCGGGTGCACGGCCTGCCGGACATCCTGCACGAGTGCTGGCAGGCCGGCGTGGTGCTCGGCGGGGTCTCCGCCGGGTCGATCTGCTGGCACGTCGGTGGCGCCACCGACAGCTACGGCCCGACCCTGCGCCCCTTCACCGACGGGCTGGGCTGGCTCCCGTACGGCAACGGCGTGCACTACGACAGCGAGGACCAGCGCCGGCCGCTCATGCACCGGCTCGTCGGCGACGGCACGCTGCCGACCAGCCACTGCACCGACGACGGCGTCGGGCTGATCTACCGGGGCACCCGGCTGGCCGAGGCGGTCGCCGATCGGGAGGGCGTGGCCGCCTACGAATTGACCCGCGCCGAGGACGGCACCGTGCGGGAGACCCGGATCGAGCCCCGGCTGCTGCCCGCCGGAGCGGCCTGACCACGGCGGTCGGAGGACCTACCTGCCCGGTGTCGGCGGCGAGGCGCGTAAGCTGGCTCGTCGTGAGTCTCACCATCGGCATCGTCGGCCTGCCCAACGTGGGCAAGAGCACCCTGTTCAACGCGCTGACCAAGAACGACGTGCTCGCCGCGAACTACCCGTTCGCCACCATCGAGCCGAACGTCGGCGTGGTCGGGCTCCCCGACGAGCGGCTGGCCAAGCTCGCGGAGATCTTCTCCTCGCAGAAGGTACTCCCGGCGCCGGTCTCGTTCGTCGACATCGCGGGCCTGGTCCGGGGCGCCTCCAAGGGGCAGGGCCGGGGCAACGCGTTCCTGGCCAACATCCGCGACGCCTCGGCGATCTGCCAGGTGGTGCGGGCCTTCTCCGACCCGAACGTGGTGCACGTCGACGGCAAGGTCTCCCCGGCCGACGACATCGAGACGATCAACACCGAGCTGATCCTGGCCGACATCCAGACCCTGGAGAAGGCGCTGCCCCGGCTGGAGAAGGAGGCCAAGCTCCGCAAGGACCGGGCCGCCGCGGTCGAGGCCGCCAGGAAGGCCGTCGGGGTCCTCGACGGCGGCATCACCCTGTACGCGGGCGCCGCCGCCGCCAAGGTCGAGCTGGAGCACCTGCGCGAGCTGCACCTGCTCACCACGAAGCCGTTCCTCTACGTCTTCAACGTCGACGAGGCCGAGCTGGGCAACGCCGAGTTCCTCGACGAGCTGCGCGGCCTGGTCGCCCCGGCCGAGGCGGTCTTCATGGACGCCAAGATCGAGTCCGAGCTGGTGGACCTGCCCGAGGAGGAGGCCCGCGAGCTGCTGGAGTCGATCGGGCAGTCCGAGCCGGGGCTGGACCAGCTCGTCCGGGTCGGCTTCCGCACGCTCGGGCTTCAGACGTACCTGACGGCCGGCCCCAAGGAGGCGCGGGCCTGGACCGTCCCGGTCGGCGCGACCGCGCCGGAGGCCGCCGGGGTCATCCACAGCGACTTCCAGCGCGGCTTCATCAAGGCCGAGGTCGTCTCCTACGCCGACCTGGTCGAGGCCGGATCGATGGCGGCGGCGAAGGCCGCCGGCAAGGTCCGGATCGAGGGCAAGGATTACGTCATGCAGGACGGCGACGTGGTGGAGTTCCGCTTCAACGTCTGAATCCGGGCCGTTTCCGCAGGTCAGGATGGTGTACCCTCGCTTTGAGGCACACCGGGGGCACAACCCGACACGCCTCATCGACCGCCCGGCGGGTGCGCTCCTCCGAGTCCGGCATCAGGTGCCCGTACGTCGACAGGACAACGAGTCACCCGGCGAGCTCCCGCAGGAGTGTCGTTCGGTCCTCGCTCCACAGTTCAACCGAGTACCGAAGGCCAAAACCTGCGAGGACAGCGCCGAGCTCGTCTACGCGGGACGGCTCAACGACGCCGCTGAAAAGGCGTTCATCGGGAGACGGCTCAACCAGTTCGATGCACACCCACTCGTGCTCGACCTCATACTCAGTCCACGAGCTAGCGCGGGCGCGCCAGCCTGCACGCACGAACCTCTCAGCCAAGACCTTCACCCTCGGGGCATCAATGAGGCGGCCATAGACGTTGTTATCGAGAACGGCTAGATGATCGGCAAGACGCGGCCCTGGGGTGCCGCCAGAAGTGATCTCCATATTCCTTCCAACCTCCGTCGTGCCCGTTCCGTGCCCGACGCAACGGTCAACACCAGCCAGCATCGGTGGGCCTACTGCGCGCTGCATCGACGCCCTGTGGTGAGCCTTCTTGATACCGATTACTCCCCGTGTAGATCAAGGCGATTCCCAAGCTGACAGTGCGGGTTCGACTCCGGTTACCAGCTTCACGCGAAGGCCCAGGCCAGGGCGTTAGTCCCCGTCGAGGCCCCGGTACGTGCCGGAACTGTCGGCGGCGCCGGCGAACTCGTCAAAGTCCAGATTCGCAATGGTGAGGTTGGCCGAGACGTCCGCGAACCAGCGGGGCGGTACCCGGAAGGTGCGGCCGGGCTCGTGGGCCAGATCAACGGCGAGCAGCGGGCACTCGACGTCGGTCATCGTGGTTGCATCGGCGAGGAAGAGGTAGATCAGCTTATTTTCGTGGCTCGCGGCGTTGTCCGCGTCGACCAGCTCTTGGAGGCTCAGGCTTGCGTAGTTCGGGTCGCTAACGAAGGTCGCGCTGTCGTGGCCCTCCCAGGTGTGCAAGGCCGTCTTCAGGGCTTCCCATGCAGCGTCGTCGGTGAAGTCCGTACGGAGAACCAGCGACGTGAGGTCGTCCGGCTGAGGTAGAGATATCACGACGTGGATGCTCCCAGCCCTCCGCCCGGCTGACCACGCTCTGGGGCACACATGGGGCACAAGACACCGTGAAACGCCGTCAAGTAACACAGAACGATGGCAGCCTGAGACTCCGTACGAGCAGGCGCTGCGCGCCGTTCCCGCTGGTGGCGGGACAGCCGCTCTAAGTTCCGCTTCAACGTCTGAGGGGGACCCTTCGGGCGTGACGGTTTCGTACGCGATTGGCTGTCGCTGTTTCCCCGAGTCACTGCTCAGCCGGACGGAGACGGTGGCGATCTTGGCTGCCCGGTCAGCGGCCGAAGGGGTTGTGTACAGTGACCCCTGTCAGCGATGAGGGGAGGTGAGCCCGGTGAACACCCAATGTCACGTCTGGGCGCTCCACCCGGCCATCCCTGTCCGCTGACTTCGCGTCGGGGAGCGCCCTCCTAACCGGAGGAACAATGACCTTCTCCCCGTTCCGTATCGACGTATCCGACGAGGTACTCGACGACCTGCGGGCTCGCCTGGCCCGTACCCGCTTCACGGACCGCAGCGGCGATCAGCCCTGGCAAGCCGGCGCGGACCCCGACTACCTGCGCCACCTGGTGTCCTACTGGGCGGACGGGTTCGACTGGCGAGCTCGCGAGGCCGAACTCAACGCGTTGCCGCACTACCAGGCCCAGATTGGCGGTCGACGCCTGCACTTCCTTCGCGTACCCGGGGCGCGTCCGGCCGGCGCGCCCGCGCCGCTGCCACTGATCCTGAGTCATGGCTGGCCCAGCAGCTTCGTGGAGATGCTGCCGCTGGTCGACCGTCTGACCAACCCCGCTCGCCACGGGGGCGACCCCGCCGACGCGTTCGACGTGGTGGTGCCCTCGCTGCCCGGCTTCCTGTACTCGGAGCTGCCGAAGGGCCCGCTCACCCGCGCTGCGATGGCGCAGACGCTGCACCTGTTGATGACCGACGTCCTCGGCTACCAGCGCTACGGTGCCTTCGGTGGGGATGTCGGCGGCGTGGTCACCGGTTGGCTGGGCGCCCTGTATCCCGAACAGGTGGTCGGCATTCACATGATCCACCCACCGTTCCCGGCCAGCTTCGACTCCCACCCGTTGTCGCCGGCCGAGCAGGCTTTTCTCGGTGCCGAGACGGCGTACGACCAGACCGATGGCGGCTATAGCGCCATCATGGGCACCCGGCCGGACACGATCGCCGCGGCGCTGGTGGACTCGCCGGCCGGCCTGGCCGCCTGGCTCGTCGACAAGTACCGGGACTGGAGTGACAACCACGGGGATCTGGAAAGCCGGTTCGACCGGGACACCCTGCTGACGATCATCACCCTGTACTGGGCGAGCGGCACCATCGGCTCCTCGTTCCGGCAGTACTTCGACTTCCACCACAACAGTCCGCGACCCGACATCACGGTGCCAGCCGCGTTCACGGTGAGCGCCGAACCGTCGATGGCCGACTTCCCGCGCGAGATCGCCGAACGCGCCTGCACCGACATCCGGCACTGGAGCGAACCCGGTAGGGGCGGCCACTTCATGCCGCTCGAGGAACCGGACCTGCTCGCCGGCGAACTGAGGCAGTTCTTCACGTCGCTCCGCCCGTACTGATCAGCAAGGGAGCCGGGTCGCACCGGCCCGGCTCCCGCTGTCGGGTTCCGCCTGGCAAGAGCGGACAAGTTGGTCAGGGCATTCCGCTGATTCGTCTTTTGTAGGCGGACGGAGTCTCCCCGCGGTGCCTGGCGAACGATCGAGCGAATGCTCCGACGTCAGTGGAGCCATCCCGCAGCTCATCGACCCTGAATGCGTAGGTCGGCCGGCCGCCCTCGTGGCCTGGGGTCAAGGTGCCTTTCGTGGCCTAGCGACAGTCCAGTAGCGCCATGGCGGCGCGATTGTCGGGACGCGACCAGAAGAGCTGGTGAAGATCGTCCGACAGTTCGTCGAGATGGGTGCCCGCCTGTCCTCGTCGGAAAAACCCCGGGTCGATTGCGTGCAACTCCTCGAACGACGGAATGCCCATGTCGGCGCGAGGCCTGATTCCGGGCAACCGTAGTTCCGCCATTACCCGCTCGACGGATGCCCGCGGCTCGCGTACGAGGTCTTCGTACCTGAGCATGACCCGGTGGGGTGCTGGTGGCAGCAGCCAGCTGAGCACGTTCTGCCCCCAGCTCCCGGTCCCGACGGTGTCCTTCCGGTTGATCATTGCTGTCAGCTCGGTCTCGAACTCGCGGCCTTCCCCTTCACTGTTGAGCCGAGCCCAGGAGACCAGCGAGTCTCTGCCGTCGCGGACGAGGCAGATGGCTCGGTCCGACTCGTCGACGTCGTCATCGCGCTGCCTGTGCGTCTTGACGAAGTGCACCTGCTCGGCAGTCCGCATCGCGCGGATTGCCGCAGGCCGCTCCTCGAATCCGACCAGGGCGGCGCCCAGGCGTGTGGCGACGCCGTCGACGTCGTACACGACGGACGTTCGTACACCGTAGAGACGGTGCAGCAGGATGCGGAGGAACGTATTTCCGGAGCGTGGAAACGAGGACACCCAGACGATCATGGGCCCCACCCTAGGCGCGCTGCGGGCGGCACAAGCCGGTGCCCGGCCATCACCTGGGGCAGCGGCACGGTGCGGCGCGAGCGGGGCGTGACGCCGCCGGCTGGGGGTGTGGGAAGCCGTGTGCGGTGTGCATGGCCGGTAGACGCCTGCCGCTGAGCGCTGTCGGGGAGCTAGCCGCTTGCCGCGTTGTGCTTCGCGACCAGGTTCGGGAGTTCGTCCAGCGAATCGATGCGGAACAGGCACTGCTCGGACACGCCTCGCATGTCGAGGATGTGACCCCACGGACCGCGTCGGATCAGGCACGTCTTCATACCGGCCTCGTTGGCCGGGCGTACGTCGTTGTCGGGCCGATCGCCGACGTACAGGATCGAAGAGGCGTCGCCACCGCCCTCGCGAATGACCCGCTCGAAAAAGGCCGGTGACGGCTTCGCCACGCCCCAACCGTCCGACGTGCCGATCACGTCCACGGAGAGGTCGAGAGCGCGGAGGATCGTCTCGGCATGAGCTGGCTGGTTGCCGGCCAGGCCGACGAACAGGCCCTGATCCTTCAAGGAGGTCAGGCACGGTCGCGCGTCGGGGTAGAGATCCTTCTCGCCGAACGTCTCCGGCTTGTCCGCGGCTGCTCGGCGCTCGCGCTCGGCCGCGAGATCGAAATCGGGCCGGAGGACCCGGAACGTCTCCCGATAGTCCAGACCCCGGGCGATCACCGCCCCGAAGACCGCCGAAAACGTATGCCGTGGAACGCCGATCCAGTCCGCCCAGGTCTCGAACTCGCGGGACTCGTCGAGGATCGTCCCGCCGACATCGAAGAAGACCGCGTCGATCACTTGCGTTCCTCCGTCACGGTCGCGCTGCCAGTGGATCATAGCCGGGGATCGTCGGGACCTGGACCGTGAAGGAGGCTGGGGTCAGTGCCCTCTCACGCAGAATTCGTTGCCGTCGGGATCGGCCAGCACGACGGTGCCGTCCTCACCGATTTCCAGCGGGGTGGCTCCGAGGGCGACCAGCCGGTCGACCTGCGCCTGCTGATCGCCCTCCGCCGTGAGGTCGAAGTGCTGCCGATTCCTCGCCTCTTTCGGGGCCACGGGCGGCCCTCCCCACGCGACCTTCGTGCCGCCCTGCGGTGACTGGATCGCGGTTTCCTGATTCTGGTCCCAGACCAGCGGCCAGCCCAGCGCCTCGCTCCAGAAGATGCCGACCTCCCGGGTGCCGTCGCAGGCGAGTTCCCCGAGCAGGCCGCACCCGGCGAGGAAGGCGTTGCCCGGTTCGATCACGCAGAACTCGTTGCCCTCGGGGTCGGCCAGGACGATGTGCCCCTCCTCGGGGCGCTGCCCGACGTCGAGGTGGCTGGCGCCGAGCTTCAGCGCCGTCGCCACCGTGTGCTGCTGGTCGGCCAGGCTGGCACTGGTCAGGTGAAGGTGCATGCGGTTCGGCCCCACCTTCGCCGAATGGCTCGGGGCGAACCGGAGGCCCAGCTGTCCGCCCTCGCCGGGCAGGAGCGCACCGCCGGCATCCTCGACGACTTCCCTGCCCAGCAGGTCGGCCCAGAACTGCGCCAGACGAGCCGCGTCCTGCGCGTCGAAGGTCACCGTCAGCAGTTGCGAGAGCATGACCGCACAGTAGACATCGGCCCGCAGGGCAACAAGGCATTAAGCGAGGTGGGACGCGTCCACGCGGGGCGCGACCCGGACGCGCTGGAGGCCCGCGGGGCATAGCCTGCGCCTGCCGTCGCGCCCCCGCCGACGGTCCCATTCAGGCCGTAGCGCGGACCGGCCGGCTCAGGCCGATCCGTTGACGAGCTTGCGGAGCGCGGCGACGGCGGCGCGGTCGCTGACCTTGGCGTAGATCTTCTTGTCCGGGCCGGCCAGGACGACATACGGGCACGCCTGGTCGTCGCCGGTCATGGCCTTGTCGAGCAGCTTCCGGCCGGTCGACACCTCGTAGACCCGGAGGCGCCAGCCCGCCCGCAGCAACGTCAACGTCAGCGGCTTCGGGTCGTCGTACTTGCAGCGGCGGATCGTCGTGCCGGTGCTGACCCGGTCCAGGCAGGCGACCATCTGCACCTTGGTGGGTTCCTCCGGCGCCCAGGTCTGCTCCACCTTCTTCGACAGGCCCTGGGAGAAGTAGTAGGTGCCGTCCTGGTAGCGCAGGCCCGAGCCGTCGTCGAGGAGCAGCACCAGCGGGTGCGGCGCCTTGCCGGCCCGTTTCGGCGACTGCGGGTAGTAGATGTCGTCGTCGCACACCCGGTTAAGGTCGGAGATTTCCTCCGCCGGGTACGCGCTGGCCTGCGGCCCCTGTTGCACCGGGTCTTCGCTGACGTCGGGCTCGGCCGTCGCGGCGGGGCTGGGGTCGGTCGCGACGGGCAGGGGCGCCTCCCGCACCGGTCCGGATGCGGTGTTCGTCGCGGAGCGCAGAAGGAGCACCCCGCCGGTAAGGCCGAGGCAGCCCACCAGCAGCACCACGCCCACGATCACGGCGGCGACGACGACGGTGCGGTTGCGCGGGCCGGGTGGCGGCGACCAGCCCACCGGCGGCTGCGACCCGAACGGCGCCACCATCGGCGGCGGCGCGGACGGCTGTTCCGCCGCGGGCGGCGGGTACGGCGGCGAGCCGTAGCCCGGCGGCGACTGCCCGAGTGGATGATGCGCGGAAGGATCGGCTGGTCCGGTGCCCGGCACCGGGTCCATCGCCGGTCCTGCGCCAGATTCGGCCCCCGTGCCGGTCATGCGCAGTTCCTCTTTCGGTCGCGGCGAAGCGCGAATGTACCAGGACTCCCACCCCGGGTGGGGGCGCGCGCACAGCGCCTAGAGCGTGATCCAGTAACGCCGGGCGCGGCCCAGTTCGGTGTCCCGGACGTCCTCGAGGACGCCACCCTGGCGCTCGATGGTCCGCGCCGAGGCGACGTTCCCGTCCGCGCAGGTCACCAGCACCCGGTCCAGGCCGAGCCCGCGTGCCTCGTCGAGCATCCGGCCCAGGGCCCAGGTGGCCAGGCCCCGACGCCGGGCCGACGGCCGGATGCCGTATCCGATCTGGCCGCCGACCCGCAGGAGGAAATCGTCCAGGTCGTGCCGCAGCGCGATCCCGCCGAGCACCCGGTCATCCTCGACGATCCACCGGTACGTGCACCGCACCTCGCCCGGATCCGGGGTCCGCTCGTCGGCCAACCGGGCCACCCAGGTCGCGAAGCCGGTGGGGGAGACCACCTCGTCGGCGGGGCGCAGGCCGAAACCGTCCTCGTGTTGGCCGGGACCCCACTCGGCGTGCGCCGCCAGCCAGGCGGCGTGCAGCCGGACGGTGGGCGCGATCAGCTCGGGCACCCGGCGACGATAGCGCCGGCCCGTGGGCGACCACTGCTCGGCCCTGTCACGCCAGCTTCACCACGCCGCGGCCCGACCGCCGGCCAACGTCACCCCGCGCGCAGGGCGTCGTCCACTCCGGTCTCCCGGCGGCCCAGGTGCACGGGATCGCGACCGGAGAACACGTCCACCGCGGCCTTCACGCAGGCGCCGTACTCCCGGGTGGCGCTGATCCGCCACCGGTCCGCGTACCGGCGGGCGGTGTCGTCACCCACGCCGTTGGCCGCCACGCCGAGGTGCCGGCAGACCGCCACGGCGCGGGGCAGGTGGAAGGACTGGGTCACCACGGTCGCCCGCTCCACACCGAAGATGCGACGGGCCCGCGCGCAGGAGTCGTAGGTGTCGAAGCCGGCGTGGTCCAGCACCACCTTCTCCGCCGGCACGCCCCGGTCGACCAGCCAGCGCCGCATCGTGTCGGGCTCGTCGTAGTCGTAGTTCATGTGGTCGCCGGAGACCAGGATGACCCGGACCTTGCCCGCGGCGAAGAGCCGCTGCGCGATCTCCAGCCGGGCGGTGAGGAACGGCGACGGGGCGCCGTCGGCCTCCACCTTGGTGCCCAGGACCAGGGCGACCGGCGCCTCCGGCACGTCGGCCTCGGTGAACAGGTGTCCCTCGGCGCCGCCGCGGACCCACACCACGCTGGCCGCGGTGCCGGCGGCCAGCAGCGCCGCGCCCGCGACGACCACCACCAGGGCACGGCGGATCCAGCGTACGGTCGGTCTGCGGCTGGTGCACCATCCCTTGACACGCGCGAATCGCCCCCGCATGCGGGCGATTCTGTCAGGCGGCGGCGAGCACCGGTTCCCAGGAGCAGGAGGAGGACGACATGGGGGAGCGGCATCCCGCGCTCGCGCGGCTCGACGTGCTCGTCGGGCGGTGGACCGTGCAGCCGGAGGTCGAGGGCCTCGGCGCCGGCTGGACGGAGTTCACCTGGGTGGAGGAGGGCAGGTTCCTCCGCCAGTTCAGCGACGCGGAGCCGGTGCCGGAGACGGCGCCGCGGGCGTGGCGCGAGAACAACCCGCTTCCCACCACCCAGCTCATCGGCCTGGACGACGCGGGGGAGGAGTTCACCGTGCTCTACGCCGACGCCCGCGGCGTGCACCGGGTCTACCGGATGACGTTCGCCGACGGCGTCTGGCGGATGTGGCGGGAGGCGCCCGGCTTCCACCAGCGGTTCACCGGGGACCTGCGCGAGGACGGCGCCGCGATCGACGGCCGCTGGGAACGGTCCGCCGACGGCGCCGACTGGGCGCTCGACTTCAAGCTGGCGTACCGGCGCTGACGGCCGTCCTCGCCATCCGGGGTCACCGCGCCGCGTGGGCGAGCACGATCAGTTCTCCGTCGTCACTCGCGCCGGCCGGCTCCCCGGCCCAGCCGCCGAGCACCCGGTCGACGGTGAAACCGGCCGCGGCGAGAGCCGCTCGCAGTTCCGCCTCGGTGCGGAAGCGCAGCGTGCCGGGGGTGTGCACCTCCGTACCGTCGGGCAGCAGGTAGTGGTGCAGGAAGCTGACCAGGCCGTCGCGCACCGCGGTCAGTTCCGTCCAGGCGTCCACCACGGTGCCGTCGGGCAGGGTGAGCCGGCGGCGGGAGTCGGCGGGGTTCCAGCGCTCCCAGCGCCGCGCGGCCGGGTCGCGGGAGTCGAACGCCAGCCGCCCGCCGTCGACCAGGGCCCGGCGCAGGTGGTGGAGGGTGTCCGCCCACGCCTCGTCGTCCCGGATCTCCTGCGCCACGTGGCTGGTCAGCACGGCCACGTCGTACGCCGCGTCGGGCAGGTCGGCGGCGGTGCCCGGGATCCAGGTGACCCGGTCGCCGCCGGGCCTGGCCCGGGCCGCGGCGAGCGACCCCGACTCCGGGTCGACACCGGTGACCCGGTGGCCGGCGGCGGCCAGGGCCAGGGTGAGCCGCCCGGTGCCGCAGCCGAGGTCGAGGACCCGGGCCGGCGCCGTCCCGACGAAGCGGAGGAAGAAGTCGTCGTCGCGCCCCCACGCGTTCTCCGCGTCGTAGAGCGCCGCAGTCAGGTGGACCGGCACGGTCAGGAGATGTGGTGGAGGATGACGTTGTGCACGTGGTGGGCCTTCTGCGCGCCCCGGAACTCCACCTCGTAGGTGTGCGTGCCGACGTGGACGGCGATCGCCCCGGTGGAGAAGAACGACCCGCCCCATGACTTGTTGCTGACCACGCTCACGCTGGTGATCTTCGCGTACGGGATGCTGGTGATGGCGTGCCGCTTCCCGACGAAGGAGCGGTCCTGGATGATGACCCGGCGGTCGGTCAGGCCGATGAACCCGGTGCCCGTGCCGATCGCGTCGTAGACGGCGATGATCTGTTCGCCGGGCAGGAGCCCGCTCTGGATCTGCTGGAACTGTTCCCTGCGGTCGTACGTCGGATCGGCCATGTCCCCGACGGTAGGCGGGGCGCGCCAGCGGCCGGGGGGCCGGCGAACGGCGGCAGCCCCGTCCTGCTGGACGGGGCTGCCGGAGAAGCGGGTCAGTAGTCGACGCGCGGGTCGTGGTCGCGGCTGCGGCTGCCGGCCTTGGCCAGGCCGCGGCTGATCAGGTAACCGACGGTCAGCAGGGTGATGTACCACCAGGCCTTGTCGGCGGCGAAGTAGTCGCCACCGTTGTCCGCGGCGCCGTCGCCGACGGCGTTCGAGGCGATCAGGACGCCGATCACGGAGAGCAGGTAGACCGCCAGTTCCGTGGTCTTCCACGCCGGCTTGGTCTCCTCGCCGTGCCGGTGCAGGTGCCGGACGTCGCGGTCGACGTGCGCGTGGTCGGTGGCCCGGTTCGTGGCCGCGGCGGGGGTCGTCATGGTCAGCTCCTCAATCGGGGTATCGCGTAGTTCGTCCTCTATGGGGGCCATTGGCACCCCGTGTCGGACTTACTACCCCGACGGATTTACTTGTTAACCGGAAACTTTCAGCACACTGTCAAGAAGCCGCTCAGGAGGCGGTGACCGCCCGGACCGCGTCCTCGATGCGAGCGGCAAGCAGGACCTCACCCTCGGTGAGCGGCTCGCCGTCGCCGTGGCCCACCTTGATGTGGGTGCGGTCGGCCCGGCGGCTGATTTCCGGGCGCAGGCGCAGCGCGTCGGCGACCACCGCGACCCGCTCGGTGAGCGCGGCGTGCTGGGTGTCGTCGAGGACGAGCGTGCGCCGGATCTGTTCGCCCTCCCGGGTCCATCCGGACAGCAGGGCGAGCGCGTCGCTGAGGTAGTCGTGCTTCGCCCGGCCGTTGAACAGCACGCGCATCACCGCACCTCCCAGGCGTCGTTGCCGGCTTGTGGCCAAATCGTCGCCATCCCGTGTCCCAGTCGACGCCCTCTAGTCTGTCGTCGCACAGATGGTGTGTCCACGCCCACACTTCCGTGTTCTGCTGGCCTGACGGTCGACTCAGCTACCCAAACCGCCGATTGATCTGGCACGCTGGACGGCCGTGCAGACCGAACGGGTTAGCGGGAACGGGCAGGACCGGCGGGAGCCGAGGGTGGTCGTCGGGGCGGCGATCATCGAGGACGGCAGGGTCCTGGCCTGCGAGCGCTCCACGCCACCGGAGGTGGCCGGTCGCTGGGAGTTTCCCGGCGGCAAGGTGGAGCCGGGGGAGACCGAGACAGACGCGCTGGTCCGCGAGTGCGCCGAGGAACTCGGCGTCCACGTGGAGATCGGCACGCGGCTCGGCCGCGACGTGCGGATGGCCCACGGCCGTTCCGTCCTCCGGGTGTATCTGGCCCGCCTGCTCCATGGTGACCGGCCGAAGGCCCTGGAGCACTCCGACCTGCGCTGGCTCTCCGCCGCCGAACTCGACACCGTTCCCTGGCTGCCGGCCGACGTGCCGATCGTCGCCGCCCTGCGCCCGCTGCTCAGCGAGGCCTGACCACCGGAAGCGGACGCGGGGGCGGAAACGGGACGGGGGCCGGCGGCATCTGCCGCGGCCCCCGTCGTCGTTGTCGTCGTGCTGCTCAGTGCTTCGGCTCGTCCTGCTGCGGGTGGGCGAAGTTCAGGTGCTCCGGCGGCAGCGGGAAGGTCACGTCGTCACCGAACGGCGACGGCGCGGCGGCCCTGTCGAAGGTCAGTTCGGTCAGCGGCAGCTTGCCGTTGACGTCGACCGCGGGGGCGGTCGGATGCGGCACCTCGCGGTGCCAGTTGACGCCCTGCTGCGCCTGCCGCTCGGCCCCCGTGTCGTGCGAGCCGCCGGCGTGCGAATGCACCCCGCCGTGGGCGGCGCTGGCGGTCACGGCACCGCTCGAATGCCCGCTGGTCACGCTGGTCTGAGGCACCTGACCCCTCCGGAAGATCTTGCTACCAAGCCACACGAGGGGATCGTACCTGCGGTCGACGACCCGCTCCTTCATGGGGATGATCCCGTTGTCGGTGATCTTGATGTGCTCGGGGCAGACCTCGGTGCAGCACTTGGTGATGTTGCAGAAGCCGAGGCCCATCTCGGACTGCGCGTACTCCTTGCGGTCGGTCTTCGCGTCGAGCGGGTGCATGTCCAGCTCGGCGGCCCGGATGAAGAACCGGGGACCGGAGAACGCCTGCTTGTTCTCCTCGTGGTCGCGGATCACGTGGCAGACGTTCTGGCAGAGGAAGCACTCGATGCACTTGCGGAACTCCTGCGAGCGCTCGACGTCCACCTGCTGCATCCGGTAGTCGCCCGGGGCCACGTCGGCCGGCGGCGCGAACGCCGGGGTCTCCCGCGCCTTCTCGTAGTTGAACGAGACGTCGGTGACCAGGTCCCGGATGACCGGGAAGGTGCGCAGCGGGGTGACCGTGACGGTCTCCCCCTCCTCGAACGTCGACATCCGGGTCATGCAGCTCAGCCGGGGCTTGCCGTTGATCTCCATGGAGCAGGAGCCGCACTTGCCGGCCTTGCAGTTCCACCGGCACGCCAGATCCGGCGCGTCGGTGGCCTGGAGCCGGTGGATCACGTCGAGGACGACCTCGCCCTCGTTCACCTCGACGGTGTAGTCCCGCAGCTCGCCGCCGCTCTCGTCGCCCCGCCAGATGCGGAAGGGTCGCTTCGCGCCCGGCTTGCCGGTCGCCTGGTTCGGATCAGTGCCCATTCCTCAGCGCTCCTCCTCGGTGAGGGCGTCGAACTCGGCGAGTTCCTCATCGGTCAGATACTTGGCCAGCTCGGCCCGGTCGAACAGCGAGATCAGCTCCGCGCGCATCTTCGGCAGCGGCTTGCGGGCCAGCCGGACCGCGTCGCCGTCCAGCGAGCAGACCAGGTTCACCTGCCGCCACTTCGGGTCCATGGCCGGGTGGTCCTCCCGGGTGTGGCCGCCGCGCGACTCCTGCCGCTCCAGGGCGGCCTTCGCGGTGCACTCCGAGACCACCAGCATGTTGCGCAGATCCAGGGCGAGGTGCCAGCCCGGGTTGTAGCGGCGGCCGCCGGCCGCGCTGACCTTGGCCACCCGCTCGCGCAGCTCGGCCAGCCGGGCCAGCGCTTCGACCAGCTCGCCCTCCCGCCGGATGATGCCGACCAGATCCCCCATCACCGCCTGGAGGTCCTGCTGGAGGACGTACGGGCTCTCGCCGGTGTCCCGCTGGAGCGGGGCCAGCGCCGTCTCCACCGCGGCCTCCACCGCCGCCACCGACACCGCCGGGCGCGAGGTCAGCTGCTCGGCGTACGAGGCGGCGTGGCCGCCCGCCCGCTTGCCGAAGACCAGGAGGTCCGACAGCGAGTTGCCGCCGAGTCGGTTGGAGCCGTGCATGCCGCCGGAGACCTCACCGGCGGCGAAGAGCCCGCGCACCGTGCCGTACGCCGCCCCGGAGTCCGGGTCCACCTCGACGCCGCCCATCACGTAGTGGCAGGTCGGGCCGACCTCCATCGGCTCCTTGGTGATGTCGACATCGGCCAGTTCCTTGAACTGGTGGTACATCGAGGGCAGCCGGCGGCGGATCTCCTCGGCCGGCAGCCGGGAGGCGATGTCCAGGAAGACGCCGCCGGCCGGCGTACCCCGACCGGCCTTGACCTCGCTGTTGATGGCGCGGGCGACCTCATCGCGGGGGAGCAGCTCCGGCGGGCGCCGGTTGTTGTCCGGGTCCTTGTACCAGCGGTCCGCCTCGGCCTCGTTGTCCGCGTACTGCTTGCGGAAGACGTCCGGGACGTAGTCGAACATGAACCGCTTGCCCTCGGAGTTCTTCAGCACCCCGCCGTCGCCGCGGACCGACTCGGTGACCAGGATGCCCTTCACCGAAGGCGGCCAGACCATGCCGGTCGGGTGGAACTGCAGGAACTCCATGTTGATCAGCGTCGCCCCGGCGCGCAGCGCCAGCGCGTGACCGTCCCCGGTGTACTCCCAGGAGTTCGAGGTGACCTTGTAGGAGCGACCGACACCGCCGGTCGCGAGGACCACGGCCGGGGCCTCGAAGAGGATGAACTCGCCGGACTCGCGGTAGTAGCCGAACGCGCCCGCGACCCGGTCGTTGTCGAGCAGCAGCTCCGTGATGGTGGTCTCGGAGAAGACCCGGATCCGGGCCTCGTAGTCGCCGAACTCCCGCTTGTCCTCCTGCTGCAGCGAGACGATCTTCTGCTGCAGGGTGCGGATCAGCTCCAGGCCGGTGCGGTCGCCGACGTGCGCCAGCCGCGGGTACTCGTGGCCGCCGAAGTTGCGCTGGGAGATCTTGCCGTCCTTGGTCCGGTCGAAGAGCGCCCCGTACGTCTCCAGCTCCCAGATCCGCTGCGGCGACTCCTTCGCGTGCAGCTCGGCCATCCGGAAGTTGTTGAGGAACTTGCCGCCGCGCATCGTGTCCCGGAAGTGCACCTGCCAGTTGTCCCGGGAGTTCACGTTGCCCATGGCGGCCGCCGCGCCGCCCTCGGCCATCACCGTGTGCGCCTTGCCGAACAGCGACTTCGAGATGATCGCGGTCTTCTTGCCGGCGAGCCGGGCCTCGATCGCCGCGCGCAGGCCGGCGCCGCCGGCCCCGATCACGACGACGTCGTAGTGGTGTCGTTCGATTCGCGTCTCAGTCATGTCCAGGCTCTCAGTTGATGAACCGCAGGTCGTTGAACCAGCCGGCCGCCACCGCCATGACGTAGAAGTCGGTCAGCGCCAGGGTGCCGAGGGTGATCCAGGCGAGCTGCATGTGCCGGACGTTCAGCCAGGACACGCCGCTCCACGTCCGGTAGCGCAGCGGGTGCTTGGAGAAGTGCTTGAGCCGCCCGCCGATGATGTGCCGGCAGGAGTGGCAGGAGATGGTGTAAGCCCAGAGCATCACCACGTTGAGCAGCAGGACCAGGTTGCCCAGGCCGAAGCCGAAACCCTTGGGCGAGTGGAACGCGTAGATCGCGTCGTAGGTGTTGATCAGCGAGATGATGGCGGCGGCGTAGAAGAAGTAGCGGTGCAGATTCTGGCCGAGCAGCGGGAACCGGGTCTCCCCGCCGTACGCCTGGTGCCCGTCCGGCACGGCGCAGGCCGGCGGCGACAGCCAGAACGACCGGTAGTACGCCTTGCGGTAGTAGTAGCAGGTGAGCCGGAACAGCAGCAGGAACGGCAGGGTCAGCGCCGCGTCCGGGATGATCCACCAGCCCGGCAGGAAGCTGCCGAAGTGCGAGGAGCCCTCGACGCACCGCTCGGTGACGCAGGGGGAGTAGAACGGCGTCAGGTAGTGGTACTGGTCCACCCAGTACCACTTGTGCATGAAGACCCGGACCGTCGCGTAGATGACCCAGGCGCTGAGCCCGACCACGGTGATCAGTGGCGCGAACCACCAGCGGTCGGTCCGCAACGTCTTGGCCGCGATCGCGGCGCGCCCGCGCGCTCCCCGCGGCCTCGTTGCCGTTGATGTCATTAGTCGTCTCCCTGACGGCGCCCTCACGGGGGCGGCGGATCACACCTTCCGTACCGGTCAGCGGACCGGCGAGACCGCGTCCACTGCCACGTCTTGCGCACACCAACGACCGCACCGGCGGACCGGCGCAGCTAAGTGACACACGTTACGCCGATCTTCGCGGCCCGGCCGCGCAACGCAGTGTCCCGTGTGTCCCGCAGCTTGGAAAGACCCGAACCATGATCAATATTGGCCTGGGGTCGGCGTGTTCAGCCGGACGCGCCGCCGGTGAAGTTCCAAAACGCCAGCCGCAGCGCCGGCGTCTCCCACCAGAAGCCGTCCACCCGGTCCGGTTGGCGGACCGGCGCCCGGCCGAGGCCGAGCACCCGACCGGGGCCCAACGCCCGCGGGTACGACTCGGTGAACCGGAAGTCACGCACCGCCCGGGTGGGCACCCCGTCCTCCACCAGCCAGACGCCGTTGCGGGTCAGCCCGGTGACGACCAGTTGCTTCGGGTCCAGCACGCGGGTGTACCAGAAGTCGCTGACCAGCAGGCCCCGGGTCATGCCGGCGACCAGCGCGGCGGTGTCCGGGTCGGCCACCGCGCCGGTCACCCCGGCGCTGAGCTGCCCGGCGGCCACCTCCGCCGGGCCGTCGGTCGACAGCAGGCGGACGTTGCGCGGGAGCGGGCCGAAGGTCGACGCGCCGACCATCCCGTGCCCGGTGGACCCGGTGCCCGCCTCGGCGCCGCTGCGCCGGTCGTGCGCCACCGCCCGGGTGGTGCCCGCCTCGACCAGGGTCAGCGCCCGCCGGGCCGTGCCCTCCAGGTCGTACGGCAGCCCGGAGGCGTGCAGCGGGTCGTCCACCAGGGTCACCACCGGGTCGAACTGGGCCGTGCCCGGCTCGGCGAAGGACTGCCGCTCGGCGTACCGCTTGCCGTTGAAGCCGTACCAGGCGAGGTTCTGCAGGAGGTCGGCGACGGCGGCCGGTTCGAGCACCACCTCGTAGCGCCCCGGAGGGAGCTCGACCGGGTCGGCCGCGGCCCGCGCCTTCGCCGCCGCCCGGGCGCCCAGGGCCGCGCCGTCGAGGTCGGCCAGACGGTCGGCGCAGTGCCGGGCCACCCCGTCGGCGCCGCCGGTCCGGGCGATGCCGTCCATCGCCGCCTCGGCCGCCCGCCCCACCGCCGAGTGCCCGGCCGAGTTGGCGAACGCCCCGGACCGGTACGCCGTCCGGCAGTAGCCGGCGGCCTCCAGCCCCTCGACCGCGTCCACGAAGGCGCGGACGCGGGCGGCCCGCTCGTCGGGCGAGGCGGCCGCGGTGGCCTCGTCGACGGCCGCGCCGGACGGGACCGGCGCCGGCGTGCTGAGCCCCGGCCAGGCCGGGTCGGGCGGGCCGAGCCGGGCGGCGGTCAGGGTCCGCTCGACCAGGGCGGTCAGCCCGTCGGGGTCGACCAGACTGCCGCTGCCCGCGGCCGTGCGCCCGTCGGCGTGCAGCCGGAGCCGGACCGAGGTGCCCGACTCGGCGACGTTCTGGTGGATGAACGAGTTGGCGAACCGGGTCAGCGCGAGGTCGGTCCGGGTCACCACCACCTCGGCCTGGGCGTCCGGCCCGGCCAGCCGCCGGACCAGCTCCCCCACCTGGCCGGCGAGGTCCAGCTCGCTCATGCCCGCACCCCCACCCGGACGTTGCGGAAGCGGGCCGGGGCGGCCGGATGGCCCGTGTGCCCGGTCTGGCCGGGCTGCCCCTTGCCGCAGTTGGGCGTGCCCCACGGCACGATCTCGGAGGAGAGCATGTCCATCGAGCGCCAGAAGACCGGCCCGATCCCGGTGTAGGTGGGGTTGCGCAGCATCCGCCCCCGGCGGCCCTTCTTCACCTCCCAGCCGACCTCGCAGCCGAACTGGAAGTTGAGCCGCTTGTCGTCGATGGACCAGGAGCGGTTGAGGTCCATGAGCACCCCGTCGTCGGTGGCCGCGATGATCTCGTCGAGCGTGTGCGGGCCCGGTTCCAGGCCCACATTGGTCATCCGCACCATCGGCAGCCGGGCCCAGCCGTCCGCCCGTACGCTGCCGCCGTAGTCCAGGCCGGCGACGGCGGCCGAGTCCCGGCCGGCGAGCACCCCCACCCAGCGCCCCTCGCGGACCGCGTCCCGCTTGACCGCCGGGGAGCCCTCGTCGTCGAAGCCGAAGCTGCCCAGCGCGCCGGGGATGGTCGGGTCGATGGTGACGTTCATCAGCTCGGAGCCGTAGCGCAGCGTGCCGAGGCGGGCCAGGTCCAGCCAGGACGTGCCGGCGAAGGCGGCCTCCCAGCCGAGGATCCGGTCCAGCTCGATGGCGTGCCCGACGGACTCGTGGATCTGGAGGGCGAGCTGCTCGCCGCCGAGGATCAGGTCGGTCTCGCCGGACGGGCACTCGGGGGCGGTGAGCAGCTCCCGGGACTCCTCGGCGATCCGGGCGGCGTGCGCGGCCAGGTCGAGCGAGGTGACCAGCTCCCAGCCGGTGGTGCCGTACTGGCCGCGGTAGCTCGGGTAGGAGCGGCGCTGGGTCTCGCCGTCGCCGATCGAGGTGGCCGAGATGCCGCCGCCGCACTCCCGGATGCGCTGGTCGATGCGGTGCCCCTCGCTGGAGACGAACCACTTGGCGGTGTCCCAGATCTGGTAGAGCGCCTCGGCCAGGTCGGCCCCGTGCTCCCGCATCGTCGTGGTGGCACGCACCAGCAGGTCGCCCTTGTCGGAGAGCGGCACGCCGAGCGGGTCGACGTCGCACGCCGAGGCCCAGCTCGCCACCGTCGGCCGGACCGGGACCAGGTCGATCGGCGGGCCGGGGACCCGCGCGCTCGCGGTGGCGATCGCCGCGGCGCGCCGCCCGGCGTCGCGGGCCGCGGCGTCCGACAGCTCGGGTACGGCGTGGAAGCCCCAACTCGACCCGACCAGCGCGCGGACGCCGAGCCCGATGCTCTCGTCCTGGGTGAGCTCCTCGATGTCCCCGTTGCGGGCCGACATCGACTCGTAGCGGCGGTGCATCACCCGCGCGTCCGCGTACCGGGCTCCCGCGTCGAGGGCGGCCTGGACGGCGGCGCTCGCCGCGTCGAATCCGGTCATGCGCCCGACCCTAGGCGACCCGGCCGACACTCGTCAGCCGAGCAGTTCCTCCGGCCGGATCGTGGCGCGGACCGGCTCGGTGAGTTCCAGTGCCTCGCCCGCCTTCGTGACGGACCGCTCGACGTAGTGCGCGCCCTGCCGCTGGTGGAGGTGCATGGTCAGGGTCTCCTGGTCGATGAGCAGATACCACTCGATCCCGGCCGCCGCGTAGTAGTGCATCTTGAGCACCTTGTCGGTAGCGGCGTTGCTCGGCGAGATGATCTCGCAGACCAGGTGGACGTCACTGGCGTCGATCACGAGCACGCGCAGGTCGACGTTGTTGGTGATGACCAGGTCAGGAATCGGAATGCGACCGGGCCTCAGGCGGACGTTCACCGCTTCGAGCACCCGCAGTCCCGCCTCCCGCACCGGCTGACGGAGCACAGCGCGTAGTTCGCCCGAGATGTTCTGATGCAGGGGTGTGGGTCCGGGGGTCACGTAAAGGCTCCAGTCGAAGAGTTCGACGCGTTGCTGCGTCTCGCCGAGGGCGAGGTACTCCTCTTCCGTCCACGGGCCGTCGTGGTCGAACACCGCCGCGGTCATCGTCACCTCCACCTCGTGCCGGCGCGAATCTTTCCTTGGTCGCCGCATCCATGGTCGCACCTCACGTGCGACCACGAGGCGACGAGGTCCAGTCGCAACCATGAATGTCCAGGTGAGGGCTGTTCAGGTCGGAGACCCAGTCGTTACGCTCGGGCCGCTGACAGGCCGCGTTCTGTAGCTTATTTTCGCCTCCAGAAGTTTGTTGTAAGTTCTCTTCGTCACTGAGGGAGGCGGTCATGGGCAGGTCGGAGTCGGTGCCGTCCGGGGAGCCGGACCGTCCCGAGGTGCCGGAGCAGCGCTCCGGCGAGGGCCCCTATCTCCAGGTCACGGACCTGCGGGTGCGGTTCGACACCGAGGACGGCGTGGTGAAGGCCGTCGACGGTGTCTCGTTCGCCGTGGAGCGGGGTCGGACTCTGGGCATCGTGGGGGAGTCGGGGTCGGGCAAAAGCGTCACGTCGCTGGCGATCCTCGGTTTGCACAGCAGCAAGCGGGCCACCATCTCGGGGGAGATCTCGGTGGGCGGGCGTCAGTTGGTGGGTATGGCGGAGGAGGAGGTGCGGCGGCTGCGGGGCCGGGACATGGCGATGATCTTCCAGGATCCGTTGTCGGCGTTGCACCCGTACTACACGGTCGGGAAGCAGATCGCCGAGGCTTACCGGGTGCACCACCCCAGGGCCGGGAAGCGGGAAGCCCGCACCCGGGCGGTGGACATGCTGGGTCGGGTGGGGATTCCGCAGCCGGGGAAGCGGTTCGATCAGTATCCGCACGAGTTCTCCGGTGGTATGCGGCAGCGGGCGATGATCGCGATGGCGCTGGTGAACGATCCGGATCTGTTGATCGCCGACGAGCCGACGACGGCGTTGGATGTGACGGTGCAGGCGCAGATCCTGGATCTGCTCAGTGATCTTCAGGCGGAGTTCCGGTCGGCGATCATCCTGATCACCCACGACCTGGGCGTGGTGTCGCAGGTGGCTGATGACGTGCTGGTGATGTACGGGGGTCGGGCGGTCGAGCACGGCAGTGTGGAGCAGGTGTTGCGGCGGCCGCAGCATCCGTACACGTGGGGGTTGTTGTCGAGTGTGCCGTCGTTGCACGGTGACGCCGACGCGGACCTGGTGCCGATCAAGGGCAACCCGCCGTCGTTGATCAATCTGCCGTCGGGGTGCGCGTTCCACCCCCGCTGCCGTTACGCCGGCCGCAACGGCGACCGTTCCCGCACCGAGGTGCCCGCGCTGCGGGCGGCCGGGGAGGCCGGACACCTGGTGGCCTGCCACCTGCCGGCCGAGGAGCGCACCCGGCTCTACCAGCAGGACATCGCCCAGGTGGGAGTGGCCCGATGAGCACCGAGACCGAGCCGCTGCTGCGCGTGCGGGGGCTGACCAAGCACTTCCCGGTGCGGGAGGGCTTCCGCGCCAAGGGCGCCGTGCGGGCGGTCGACGGTCTGGACTTCGATGTGCGGCCGGGGGAGACCCTGGGTCTGGTCGGGGAGTCCGGGTGCGGGAAGACCACCACCGGGCGGATGCTGGTGCGGCTGCTGGAACCCACCGCCGGGTCCATCGAGTTCGCCGGGCGGGACATCACCCACGCCCGCCGGGCGCAGTTGCGGCCCCTGCGGCAGGACCTGCAGATCATCTTCCAGGACCCCTACGCCTCGCTGAACCCCCGGCACACCGTCGGCCGGATCGTGGCCATGCCTCTGCAGGTCAACCGGATCAACCCGCCCGGCGGCACCAAGAAACGCGTCCAGGAACTCCTGGAACTGGTCGGCCTGAACCCGGAGCACTACAACCGCTACCCGCACGAGTTCTCCGGCGGCCAACGCCAACGCATCGGCATCGCCCGCGCCCTGGCCCTGCGCCCGAAGCTCATCGTCGCCGACGAACCCGTCTCCGCCCTGGACGTCTCCATCCAGGCCCAGGTCATCAACCTCCTGCGCGACCTGCAACGCGACCTCGACCTGGCCTTCGTCTTCATCGCCCACGACCTCGCCGTCGTCCGGCACTTCTGCCACCGCGTCGCCGTCATGTACCTCGGCAAGATCGTCGAGATCGGCGACCGCGACGACATCTACCTTCGACCGCAGCACCCGTACACCCGGGCCCTGCTGTCGGCCATCCCCGACGTCACCACCCTCGGCCCCGCCGGACGCATCCGCCTCACCGGCGACGTGCCGACCCCGCTCAACCCGCCCTCGGGCTGCCGCTTCCGCACCCGCTGCTGGAAAGCGCAGGAGCGGTGCGCCACCGAGGAACCGGCGCTGGTCAGCCGGGACGGCGGCAACCAGGCCACCGCCTGCCATTTCCCGGAGACGGGAACGCTCAACCAGAGCGCCGGACCGGTCGCCGCGACCGCCGAGGAGGTGTCGAAATGAGCCTGTCCCCGGTCGAGGGCGTGGCGCTTGCCGAGATCGAGTCCACCGGTGCGGACCCCGAGGAGAAGGGGCTCGTCGGGCGCTCGCCCGGCCAACTGGTCTGGAGCCGGCTGCGCCGGGACCGCACGGCCCTGGTCAGCGGCATCGTGCTGGCCCTGTTCATCGTCGCGGCACTGGCGGCGCCGCTCCTCCAGCGGCTCTACGGAATGTCGCCGAGCCAGCAGTTCGGTAACCTGCTGGACTCCACCGGCATGCCGCTCGGCTACGTGGGCGGGGTCAGCGGCGACCACTGGTTCGGGCTCGAACCCGGGCTGGGCCGAGACATCTTCATCCGGATGATCTACGGCATCCGCACCTCGCTGCTGATCGCGCTCGGCGCCGCGATCGTCACCACGACGATCGGCGTGGTGCTCGGCATCGTGGCCGGCTACCTGGGCGGCGTGGTCGACTCGGTGATCATGTGGGTCACCGACGTCGCCCTGGCGATGCCGTTCCTCATCTTCGCGCTGGCCGTGGTCCCGACGTTCTCGCTGCGGTTCTACGGCCCCCGGGACGCGGTGCCGACCTGGTTCGCGGTGACCACGTTGATCGTGGTGTTCGCCGCGTTCGGCTGGACCGGTACGGCGCGGCTCGTGCGCGGGCAGGTGGTGTCGCTGCGCGAGCGGGAGTTCGTCGAGGCGGCCCGAGCCAGTGGCGCCGGGCTCGGCCACATGCTCTTCCGGCAGCTGCTGCCGAACATCTGGGCACCGATCCTGGTCGCGTTCTCGCTCGCGGTGCCGTCGTACGTGACCGGTGAGGCGGCGCTGTCCTTCCTGGGCGTCGGGCTGCCCGAGTCGGTGCCCAGCTTCGGCCGGATGATCTACCGCAGCATCGACTACCTGCAGACCGACCCGGCGTACGTCTTCTTCCCGGGCATCACCATCTTCGCGCTCGTGCTGGCGTTCAACCTCTTCGGCGACGCGCTGCGCGACGCGCTCGATCCGAAGTCGTCACGGTAAGGGGTTCGGCGCCATGGTGCGGTTCCTGCTGAAGCGGATCCTGCTGGCGGTCTCGGTGCTGCTCGCGGTGAGCATCGTCAGCTTCCTCATGTTCTTCGCCCTGCCCCGCGACCCGGTCACCGGCATGTGCCCGAAGAACTGCAACGCCGAACGCCTGGAGCGGGTGCGGACGGAGCTCGGCCTGAACGACCCGAAGCCGACGCAGTACGCCAACTACATGAAGGGCATCTTCGTCGGCCGCGACCTGGGCAGCGCGCAGGGCGGCGAGTGCGAGGCGCCCTGCCTCGGCTACTCGTACGTCAACAGCGAGGCGGTCAGCGACACCTTCGCCCGGGTGCTGCCGGTGACCATGAACATCGTGCTTCCCGCGGCGGTGCTCTGGCTCGCTCTCGGGGTGGGGCTCGGGATGATATCGGCGCTGCGGCGGGGCTCCCTGCTCGACCGCGTCTCGATCGGGCTCACGCTCACCTTCGCCTCGTTGCAGCTCTACTTCGTCGGCGCCCTGCTGTTGCTGATCTTCGTGTACTCGTTCAGGATCCTGCCGACGCCGCGGTACGTGCCCTTCCTCGACAACCCGGTGGAGTGGGCGCGCGGGCTGGTCCTGGCATGGGTGACCCTGGCGCTGCTCTTCTCCGCGATCTACGCCCGGCTGTCCCGGGCGCAGATGCTGGAGACGCTCTCCGAGGACTTCGTCCGGACCGCCCGGGCCAAGGGCATGGCGAAACGGAAGGTCTACGGCCGGCACGCGCTCCGGGCGGCGATCACGCCGATCGTGACGATCGCCGGTCTGGACGTGGGCGCGGCACTCGGCGGCACGGTCATCACCGAGACGACCTTCGGCATCCAGGGGATGGGGCGTACCGCCGTGGAGGCGGTCCGCCAGGGCGACCTGCCGACCATCATGGCCACCGTGCTGATCTCCGCGCTCTTCGTGGTCGTCGCGAACATCGTGGTCGACCTGCTCTACGCGTTCATCGATCCGCGGGTACGCCTCGGCTGACCTCGCGTGTCGCAGTGGATTCGTTATCTGCTCGAAATTTACCGCGGATGAAAGCTGCGCGAAGCTTTCCTTCATCGGACCCGGAGGAGTGAGTATGCGAGCAAGACTCGCCACCGCCATGGGCGGTGCGATGGCACTGGTCGTTGCGCTCAGTGCATGCAGCAAGAACACCGGCGACAACGGCGACAGCGTGGACACCAACAAGCCCCGCACCGGCGCCATCGCGACCGACCCCAAGGACTCGCTCGGCCCGGCGGCAGAGGTGCCCGGCGCGGCCAAGGGCGGGACCTTCTACATCCTGCGCGAGAACAAGATCTCCCACCTGGACCCGCAGCGGGTCTATTCGTTCGCCGGCCTGATGGGGAGCCAGCTCTACGCCCGCTTCCTCACCACGTTCAAGGACGACGGCAAGGGCAACGTGACCCTGGTCGGCGACCTGGCCGAGACCCCCGGCAAGAACGTCAACAACGACTGCAAGGTCTGGGAATTCAAGCTCAAGCAGGGGGTGAAGTTCGAGGACGGCCGCCCGATCACCTCCAAGGAGGTCGCGTACGGCATCGCCCGCTCGTTCGACCCCGACCTGACCGGTGGCCCGACCTACCTGCAGGAGTGGCTGGTCGACAGCCCGCAGTACGACACCAAGTGGAACTTCAAGGCCAACAAGACCTCGCTGCCGCCGGGCCTGAGCACCCCGGACGCGCAGACGCTGCGCTTCGAGTTCAACAAGCCGCGCTGTGACCTGCCGTTCGCCGTCTCGCTGCCGGCGACCGCGCCGCTGCCGGCGGACAAGGACACCGGCGTCAACCTGGACAACCAGCCGTTCTCGTCCGGGCCCTACAAGATCACCAAGCACCAGCCCGGCGTGGAGATGGTGCTGGAGCGCAACGAGAACTGGGACCCGGCGACCGACCCGGTGCGGCACGCGTACCCGGACAAGTTCATCTGGTCGTTCGGCGCGGACAACGCCACCCAGACCAACCGGGTGCTCGCCGGCACGGGCAACGACGCCGCGGCCGTGGCCACCGGCGGCGTGCCGTCGGAGCTGATCGCCAAGGTCACCGGCGACGCGAAGCTCAAGGAGCGGATGATCGTCGCGGCCACGCCGAACGCCTACCGGCTGAGCATCAACACGACGCGGGTCACCGACCTTTCCGTGCGGCAGGCGATCAACTACGCGATCGACCGCAGCAGCATCACCAAGAACCTCGGCGGCCCCTACGGCGCCGTGCCGCTGACCACCCTGCTGCCGCCCACCACGCTCGGCTACAAGCAGTTCGACGCGTACCCGGCCGGCGAGAGCGGCAACCCGGAGAAGGCGAAGGAACTGCTCGCCGGCAAGGCGGTGAACCTGGTGCTCGGCACCTCCGACGACACCCCGTCGCAGGAGACCGCCACCCAGGTCAAGACCGCCCTGGAGAAGGCCGGCTTCACCGTCACCATCAAGCCGATCCCCGAGGACGGTTACCTCGACTTCGTGAAGAAGAAGGGCAACCCGTGGGACATCTGGGTCGACTCGTGGGCGGCGGACTGGCCGAGCGGGGCGTCGATCCTGCCGGTGCTCTTCGACGGCCGCAACATCAAGGCCGAGGGCAACAGCAACACCTCGCAGGTGAACAACGATGCCCTCAACGCCGAGTTCGACCGGGTGCTCGCGCTCGACCCGGCCAAGCAGGCCGACGAGTGGAGCAAGCTGGACGAGCGGCTCATGAAGGAGTCGGCGCCGGCGGTGCCGCTGTACAACGAGGTCGTCTCCGTCGCGCACGGCGAGAAGGCCGGCGGCCTCTTCATCGGCAGCATCTTCGGCTGGCCCAGCTTCGTGAACGCCTACGTCAAGCAGTGACGGCCTGACAGCGCAGGGGCCCCGGTCGGATTCCGACCGGGGCCCTCGCGTGTCACAGGTGCCGGCGGAGGAAGTCCAGCTCCAGCCGGAGCAGCCGCTCGGCCAGCCCGCCGGCGGTCATGTGGCTGGCCCCGGTGAGCGGCAGCACGGCGTGCGGCCGGCCGGCGGTCAGCAGCGCCGCCGAGAGCCGCAGCGTGTGCGCGGCCAGCACGTTGTCGTCGACCAGGCCGTGCACCAGCAGCATCGGGCGGGCCTGCGCCGGGTCGCCGACCGGCTCGGCGGCCAGCTCGACCAGCGAGTGGTGGGCGTAGACGTCCATCCCGTCGTCCGGCATCCCCAGGTAGCGCTCGGTGTACGCGGTGTCGTACAGCGTCCAGTCGGTGACCGGCGCGCCGACGATCGCGCACCGGAACAGCTCGGGGTGGCGCAGCACCGCCAACCCGGCCAGCCAGCCGCCGAACGACCAGCCGCGCACCGCCACCCGCTCCAGGTCCAGGTCCGGGTGCTTGCCGGCGAGCGCGGTCAGCGCGTCCACCTGGTCACTCAGGATCACGTCGGCCATCCGCCGGTGGATCGCCTTCTCGAAGGACGGGGCGATGCCCGGGGTGCCCCGGTTGTCGATCGTCACCACCGCGAAGCCCTGCTCGGCCCACCACTGCCGTTCCAGCCAGACCCCGCGGGCGGCGATCACCTCCTGGTGGCCCGGGCCGCCGTAGATGTCCAGCAGCACCGGCAGCTTCGTGCCCTTCACGTGCTCACCCGGGTAGAGCACCGCGCTCGGCAGCCGCCGGTCGGTCACCCGGACCAGCGTCGGCCGCGGCGCGTACGGCGGGGTCGCGGCGCGCGAGGCCAGCTCAGCCACCTCGCGGTCGCCGTGCCACACCCGCCAGTGGGTGCCCGGGTGCTCCAGCGAGGCCACGCCCACCGCCAGCGTGCTGCCGCCGATCGCGGCGGTGTGCCAGCCCGGGTCGCTGCCCATCCGGCGGGCGTCCACCCCGCCGCCGATCGCCGTCCGCACTCGGTAGAGGTGGCGCTGGCTCGGCTCGCCCTCGCTCGCCTCGACCAGCAGGTCCGCGGCCGAGTTCGGGCCGGCCGGCAGCCGGCCCACCACGCGCCGCACGTAGAGCGAGGGCGGGGTGAGCAGGGTGCCGTCGGCGAACAGGCAGCGGGCGTCGTACCCGTCGTGGGCCAGCTCGCCGCCGACCAGCACCCGCCCGTCGGGCAGGTGCGCCGGGGTGCCCGGGATCGGCTCCACCCAGCGCGGGTCGGCCAGCTCCGCGTGCACCTGCGTCTCCCCGGTGCGGGGGTCCACCGCCAGCACCAGCCCGTGCTGCTGCGACCGGCGCAGCACGGTGATCAACGGGCCGCCGTCGGCCCAGTCGACCGAGGTCAGGTACGGGTAGGTCTCCCGGTCCCAGTGCACGTCGACCCAGCCGCCGTCGAGGTCCAGCAGGTGCAGGCTGACCTCCGCGTTCGGCCCACCCGCCCGGGGGTACGCGACGGAGGTCGGCGGGCTCGCCGGGTCGGCCGGGTCGTGCAGGTACCAGCGATCCAGCCGGGACTCGTCCACCCGCGCGGCCAGCACCGCGCGCCCGTCCGGGGCCCACCAGTAGCCGCGGAACCGGCCGAACTCCTCGGCCGCGATGTGCTCGGCCAGCCCCCAGGTCACCCCGCTGTCCTCGCCGGCGAGCAGGTTGTCCGTGCCGTCCGGCTCGACCACCCGCAGCTGGCCCCGGCGTACCCCCTCGGCGGCGTCGGTGACGTAGGCCAGCCGTGCGCCCGTCGGGTCGGGACGCGGGTCGATCACCGGACCGACGGCGGCCACCTCGACCACGTCGCCGTGCACCAGGTCGGCCCGGAACAACCGGCCGGCCAGCGCGAACGCGGTCACCCGGCCGGCGCCGTCCAGGGCGTACGAGCCGATGCCCGAGGCGCTGAGCCGCAGCCGCTCGCGCAGCGCCCGCTCGCCCGGCGCCAGCTCGGCCGGCTCGCCGTCCGTGCCGAGCAGCACGGCCGGGTCGGCGACCAGGTGCTCCTCGCCGGAGGAGACGTCGAGCAGCCAGAGCGCGTCGGCGGGGTCCTCCGGCCCCGACGAGCGCAGGAAGATGACCCGGGAACCGTCGTCGGCGACGGAGACAGCGCGCGGCGCCCCGTGGCTGAACCGACGGGTGCGGGCGGCCAGCTCGGGAAAGTCCACGCCTGTAGAGAGTAGGCGCGGGCCGGGCGTGATGTGGCCGACCTGGGCGGACGCGTAAGCATCGAGCGGGCAGGACCGCCGGTTAGAGTGACGGGCGTGACGACGCTGCCCGACCGCCGCCTGCTGCTGGTCCACGCGCACCCCGACGACGAGTCGATCGGCACCGGCGCGACCATGGCGCACTACGCCGCCACCGGCGCCCACGTCACCCTGGTGACCTGCACGCTGGGCGAGGAGGGCGAGATCCACGTGCCGGCCCTGGCCCAGCTCGCCGCGGCCGAGGCCGACCAGCTCGGCGGCTACCGGATCGGCGAGCTGGCGGCCGCCTGCGCCGCGCTCGGCGTCACCGACCACCGCTTCCTGGGCGGCGCGGGCCGCTACCGAGACTCGGGGATGATGGGGCTGGCCACCAACGAACACCCCCGGGCGTTCTGGCAGGCCGACCTCGACGAGGCCGCCGGGCACCTGCTGCGGGTGATCCGCGAGGTCCGCCCGCAGGTCATGATCACGTACGACCCGAACGGCTTCTACGGCCACCCCGACCACATCCAGGCGCACCGGGTGGCGATGCGCGGCGTGGAACTGGCCGCCGCCGAGGGCATCGCCCCGGCGAAGGTCTACTGGACCGCGATGCCGCGCGGCGTGCTGGAGGCCGGCCTGGACGCGTTCACCGAGTCGTCGGACAATCCCTTCGCCGGCATCGAGAGCATCGACGACCTGCCCTTCGGCACCCCCGACGAGGGGATCGCCGCGCGGATCGACGCCACCGACCGGCACGCCGCCAAGGAGGCGGCGATGCGGGCGCACGCCACCCAGATCCCGGCCAACTCCTGGCTCTACTCGATCGCCGGCAACTTCGGCGCCGAGTTCATGGGGGTCGAATACTTCACCCTCGCGGTCGGCGAGAAGGGGCCGGGCAACGGCCCGTACGGCTGGGAGGACGACCTCTTCGCCGGGTTGGCGCTGGACGGGCCGGACCGGTCCCCGGTCACGGCGGCCGGCCTCCGGTGACGCTGCCCGCCGTACCCATGTCGGTCGCCCCCGAGCAGCAGCCCGCCGCGCCGCCCGAGCCGTCGGGGCTGGCGGTCGACCTCGCGGTGCGCGTCGCCGGCGGGGTGGTGGTGGTCTGGGCCGGCGTGCTCGCCGCGGTGCTCGACCTGCTCTTCGCCACCTGGGCCTGGGAGGTGGTCAAGGGCCGTCCTGGCGGTGCGGGCAAGGCCCTGGTCGGCATCTCGCTGGCGGTGGGCGGGATCGTCGCGGTGGTGATGCTGACGGTGCTGGTGAGCTGGTTCGCGCACCTGGCGGTCGGCACCCGCTGGGCGGCGGCGCTGGCCGCCCTGCCCTGGTTCGTGGTGATCGTCGCGGGCGGCTTCCGCACCGTCGAGGGCGATCTCGCGCTCAGCGGCGACAACGTGCTCGGCCTCGGGCTGATCGTGGCGGGGGCGATCACCTTCGCGGTGCTGGGCTTCCGGCAGATGGTGGTGCCGCCTCCCGGCCGCTGAGGGGTGCAGACGCCGCACAGGTTGCGATGGTAGATATTCCTGCCAGGAGCCCACCATGGAGGCGGGCGGTACGGCGGGAGGCGTGCGATGTTCCAGCGGTGGCGTGCGGTCGGCGTGCTGGCGGCTGCGCTGTTCGTGGTCAACGTGGTGGCCCGGTTGGTCATCAAGTTGGCCTACCCGCACGACGACACCGCCGCCGGCCGGGTCTCGCTGGCGATGTTCCTGGTGATCGGGCTGATCCTGGCCGGGACGGCGTTCCGCTGGGGCGGGGACCGGCCGGTGGCCCGCTGGAGCGGCGACCTGGCCGTCGCGGTGGCCGTGGCGCTGGCGCTGACCGTCTTCATCGGCCCGCTGCTGGTCGGCGAGAACCCGTTCGAGGGGGGCGCCGGCCTCTTCTTCGCCCAGATCTGGCTCTACCTCGCGGCCACCGTGGCCGGCGTGCTGGTCGGTTACCTGATCCTCACCGCGCTGGGCCGCGACCACCGTTCGCGCCAGCTCAAGCGCTTCGCCGAGCTGAAGGCGGCCAAGCCGCGCAAGATCGTCCGTCGCTGAGGCGGAGCCCGGCCGTGCGGCGGGGCCCGTCCGGGCCGGCTGATCAGTCCGGGGCGACCCGGGTTAGGTAGGTGTGGTGGGTGGTGAAGCCGAGCCGCTGGTAGAGGGCCACGGCGGGGGTGTTGCGCTGCTCCACCTGCAGGAAGGCGTGGGTGGCGCCCTCGGCCCGGCCCCAGTCGGCCAGCGCCCGGATGACCCCGCCGGCGAACCCGCGCCGGCGGGCCTCCGGCAGCACCTCGATCAGGGTGAGGCCGAGCCAGCGCCCCTCGCCGGTGACCGTGCCCCGGCCGACCGCGAGCAGCCGGCCGTCGACGTGCAGGTGGGCGAAGCGGATCCGGTCCACGGCGGTGAGCACGTGCCGGGCGGCGTCCGGCAGCCCGCCCTTGCGGCCGGCGGCCACCGCCAGCCACTCTGCCGAGGGCGCCGGTGAGAGGCCGACCGGGGGCAGGTCCGGGCGGCCCGGGGGGAGCGCGGCGAGCGGCGCGGTCTGCACCAGCACCGGCGGCCGGGCGGTCCAGCCGCGCGCGTCCAGCTCGGCGCCGACCGGGGCAGCCAGCGGCAGCGGGGTGTTGACCATGGCGGGCTGGCCGCGCTCGGCGTACCAGCGCTGCACCGCGTCCAGCGCGGCGGGGAGCGGACGGTCCGGGTCGCCGATCGGCAGCGCGGTGTTCGCCCGGCCGGTCCAGCCCGCGGCGCTGCGCAGCAGCCAGTCGCCGATCCGGCCGCGTACCGGGGCGGGCCACGCCTCGTCGGCGGCCAGCTCCAGGGCGACCACGGCGGCGGCCGTCGGCCGGCGGGCCGGCGGCACCCGCTTGGCGCGGTGCACCTGCTCCACCGGGACTCGCAGCCGCCCCCGGTCGGTCGCCAGCGTGATGTGGGTCTCGCTCAGCTCGACGAGCTCGCCGAGAGCGTCGGAGAAGAGCGGCCGGCCTTCGCGAATCCCCACAATACGCCGGACCACGATCCGGTGTCCCACGTCCTGCTGTCGGAGCACGATCGACCCCCTCCCCGGCGAGATACTAGGCTCTTACCGTCGCGGATGATCGCGACGAGTCTTGCGGAGGAGAAGACCGGTGACCTACATCATCGCCGAGCCGTGCGTGGATGTGCTCGACAAGGCATGCATCGAGGAGTGCCCGGTCGACTGCATCTACGAGGGCAACCGGATGCTCTACATCCACCCCGACGAGTGCGTCGACTGTGGTGCCTGTGAGCCGGTCTGCCCGGTCGAAGCGATCTTCTACGAGGACGACGTTCCGGAGCAGTGGAAGGACTACACCGGGGCGAACTACGAGTTCTTCGAGGACCTGGGCTCGCCGGGCGGCGCCTCCAAGATCGGCAAGGTGGAGAAGGACGCGACCTTCGTGGCCGCGCAGCCGCCGCGCGAAGAGGGCCACTGAACCGGCCCGCGCCGGTCTCGTCGCGGCTGCCGGAGTTCACCTGGGACACCCTGGACGCCGCGGCCGCGACGGCCGCGGCGCACCCGGACGGTCTGATCAACCTCTCGATGGGCACGCCGGTCGACCCGGTGCCGGCGGTGATCCGGCAGGCGCTGGCCGACGCCTCTGACGCGCCCGGCTACCCGCTCACCGCGGGCACCCCCGCGCTCCGGGACGCCATCGCGGCCTGGGTGGCCCGCGCCTGCGGTGCGGGCGTCGACGGGCTCGGGGTGCTGCCCACGATCGGCTCCAAGGAACTGGTCGCCTGGCTGCCCACGCTGCTCGGCGTCGGCCCCGGCGACGTGGTCGTGGTGCCCTCCGTCGCCTACCCGACCTACGAGGACGGGGCCCGGCTGGCCGGCGCCACCACCGTACGCACCGAGTCGCTGACCGCCCTCGGCCCCGACCCGCGGGTCCGGCTGGTCTGGGTGAACTCGCCCGGCAACCCGACCGGGCGGGTGCTGCCCGCCGGCCACCTGCGCAAGGTGGTCGACTGGGCGCGCGAGCGCGGTGCGGTGGTCGCCAGCGACGAGTGCTACCTGCCGCTGGGCTGGGACGCCGAACCCGTCTCGGTCCTCTCGCCGGAGGTCTGCGGCGGCTCGTACGCGGGCGTGCTCGCGGTGCACTCGCTCTCCAAGCGCTCCAACCTGGCCGGCTACCGGGCCGGCTTCGTGGCCGGTGACCCGGCGCTGGTGGCGGAGCTGCTCAAGATCCGTAAGCACGCCGGCATGATCGTGCCCGCCCCGGTGCAGGCGGCGATGGTGGCCGCGCTGGGCGACCAGCCGCACGCCGACGCGCAGCGGGAGCGCTACCGGGTCCGGCGGGAGAAGCTGTACGCGGCGTTCACCGGCGCCGGCTTCACCGTCGAGCACTCCGAGGCGGGGCTCTATCTCTGGATGACCCGGGACGAGGACTGCTGGGACACCGTCGACTGGTTGGCCCGCCGGGGCATCCTGGTCGCCGCGGGCGTCTTCTACGGCCCGGCCGGGGCCCGGCACGTGCGAGTGGCGCTGACCGAGTCCGACGAGCACGTCGACGCGGTCGCCGGCCGGCTCGCCCAGCCCTGACCACCGTCGCCGCGCCGGCCGGCCCGAGGAGGGCCGGCCGGCGCGACCGGGTCAGTCGTTGATCTGCTCGAACACCCGCAGCAGCGTGTCCCGGCTGTGCTTCTCCAGGAACTCGCTGGCCATGAGCTCCTGCACCTGCACGGTGCGGCCGTCGTGGAGGGTGATGGCCGCCCTCAGCGGCACCCGCTTCGTCACCTCGACCGAGCGGATCTCCTCGTACGGCAGGAACGGGTTCCGGCTGGCCACCTCGGCGACCGGCGTCGCGCTCAGCACCTCCTTGAGCCGCTTCTCACCCTCGTGCGCCTTCCCCGGGTCGGGGACCAGGACCAGGCCGTTGTCCAGCACGTACACGTCGTGCTCCCGGCCGTCGATCTTGATGTTGGCGAGCGCGGCGATCAGGTCGGCGTTCCGCGCCGAGGCCCGGGCCTGGACCACCCTCGACTGCCGCACGTCGACGCCCAGCTCGGCCAGCCGGGCGAGCGCCTCGTCCAGGGTCTCCGGGGCGACCGCCAGCTTGGCGATCTCGGCCAGGTCCCACGGCTCGCCGGAGCGACCGACCAGCCGGGCGGGTTCGGACCAGGAGAGCTGCCAGTACGCCCGGCCCGAGCGGACCGCCGCGTTGTCGAGCAGCGTCTCCATCGGGCCGGCGAAGGCGGCCGCCGCCTCCCGGCGGGTGGCGTTGGTGAAGAACTGCTCGGCGAACTCACCGAGCCGGCCGGCGCGGATCAGGTCCAGCACGGTGGGCAGGCCCGGCTCCGGTGTGCCGGTGAACCGGCCGGCCGCCCGGTAGATCCGGTCCGCCCGCTGCTGCACGCCGGCGGCGATCGACTCGGCGATGAACTGCGGCCAGGGCAGCAGGCGGCGGGAGCCGTGCGCGACGATCAGGCTCTGGAGCGCCCGGCCGGCCCCCACCACGTCGGCGAGCATGGTCCAGGCCGGCCGGTCGTCCGGCGTGACGTGCACCGGAGGGATCTGGTCCATCGCGGCGACGCGTGCACCGATCGGCGGGTGGGTGTCCCAGCGGGACTCCGGCCGCTCCGGGGCGTTCTCCCGCAGCTCGTCGATCTCGTCCCGGCGCGCGTGAAGGAGATAGCCGAAGCCGCCGAAGAAGTCGTCCGGTGCCAGCCCGACCGACCAACCCGGGTCGACGTACCGGGTCTCGTAGAAGCGCCAGGCCGCGTCGAGGGCGGGCAGGGTCCGCAGCGCCGAGGCGGCGGCCTGGTGCCCGGCGATCCGCACCGACGCGCGGTCCGCCTCCAGCTCCTGGCGACGGGACGCGGCGTTGTCGACCATCAGGTAGAGCTTCGCGTACTGCTTGAAGACCCAGCCGATCGGGTTGCGCGGGCTGATCCGCTCGATGGTCTCGCCGATGGCCAGCCGGCCCCGGTAGGCGACCCCGCCGAGGCTGGTGTGCCGGCCCGAGTAGTGGCCCAGTTCGTGCGCCAGCACCGAGCGGAGCTGGTCGACCCGCATGGCCTGGAGCAGCGGCAGTCCGACGTAGAGGGTGCGCCGGCCGCCGATCAGGCCGAGCAGTCGGCTCTGCTCGCCGACCGCCGCGTTCACCTCCGGCACCAGCCGAATCTCGTCCGGCGCGCGGGTGCCGACCGCCGTGGCGAGCTCCCGCACCGTGGCCCAGAGCCACGGCGCCGCGCGCTCGTCCAGGATCAGGCCGGGCGCCGGCTCGTTCTTGGTGCGGATCGCCTTCCACAGCCCGACCCCGACCGCGCCGAGGGCGACCACCAGCGGGAGCAGCAGCTTGCCGGTGACCAGGCCGCTGGTGTGGCTGAACAGCCAGACGCCGAGCGCGGCCACGGCGGCGAGCTGGAGCAGCGCGACGACGTAGAAACCGATCAACATGACCACCGAGGCGAGCGCCCGGTACGTGGCGGACATGTGCTTCCTTTCCCCGTTGATTCCGGCCCGTCCGGTTGGGCCGCCGGGGGACCGTACGACGTGAGCGCTGCTCGGACAACCCCCTTCCGTGCCCATCCGGTCCGCCCTACGACCTCCGTCGACGCGCACGGGGGAGGACGAGGACATGTGGCCGTTCCGGCGGAGGGCGAGGCGTTCACCCGGTGGCGGCGGACGGTGATGGAGGGCCAGGGCTGAGCACCGGACGGTATCCTCGGCGGGACTTCCAGCGGGGCCGAGCCGGCTCCGGACGACGCGACGCCGAGGTGGGCCGATGGTGGGCGGGGCCGGCGGGCAGGCACGCGTGGCGGTGGTCGGCACCGGCCTGATCGGGGGGTCGGTGCTGCTGCGGCTCCGCGACGCCGGGCTCGACGTCGCCGGCTGGGACCCGGATCCGGCGACCCGGCGGCGGGTGCAGGAGCAGGGCGGCGCGGCGCCGGACACCGTCGAGGAGGCGGTCGCCGGCCGCGACGTGGTGTTCCTCTCCGGCCCGCTGCCCACCCTGCCCGGGATGCTGGCCCGGGTGGCCGCCGTCACCGACGACCGGTGCGTGCTCACCGACGTGGGCAGCACCAAGGCCGAGGTGGCCACCGCGGCCGCCACCCAGGGGCTCGGGCACCGGTTCGTGCCCGGCCACCCGATGGCCGGCGCCGATCGGGCCGGTCTCGACGCGGCCACCCCGGCCCTGCT
Source organism: Micromonospora sp. Utrum1 (assembly GCF_057197805.1). NCBI lineage: Bacteria > Bacillati > Actinomycetota > Actinomycetes > Micromonosporales > Micromonosporaceae > Micromonospora > Micromonospora sp. Utrum1. The sequence continues at coordinate 6,680,256 of NZ_CM170071.1, read as the reverse complement.
CGACGGGGCCGCGTGGGTGCTCTGCCCGGGGCCGACCGGGATGGCCGCGTTCCGGCGGCTCGCCGCGCTGCTCATCGACGTCTTCCACGCCCGGGTGGTGCCGATGTCCGCCCCGGAGCACGACAGCGCCGCCGCGCTCGCCTCGCACCTGCCGCACCTGCTCGCCGGGGCGCTGGCCGGGACGGTGCAGCGCTCGGCGCTGCGCGACGCGGTGCTCGCGCTCGCCGCGGGCAGCTTCTCGGACGGCACCCGGGTCGCCGGCGGCCCGCCCGAGCGGACCGCGAACATGCTGCTCGGCAACCGGGAGCGGGTGCTCGCCGAGCTGGACGCCGTCCGGGCCTACCTCGACGAGTTGGCGGAGGCGCTGCGGGCCGGCGATCCCGGGAAGCTGGCCGGCCGGCTGGCCGAGGGCCGCACCGCCCGGGCCGCGCTGCGTGGCCGGGCGTTCACCGCCCACCGGCGCGAGTTCCCGGCCGCCGTCGACCACGCCGGGGAGCTGGCCTACCTGCGGGAGCTGGGCGCGGCCGGCGGCCACCTGACCGGTTGCCGGGTGGCGGGCGGCTCGGTCATCTACACGGCGCACCTTCCGGCCACCCCGCCACTAGGCTGAGCGCATGGCGGACGCACCGGTCGTGGCGGTACGCGGCGAGGCGTACCGGGAGGTCGCCCCCGAGCTGGCCCGGTTCACGGTGACCGCGACCGCGCGCGACCGCGACCGGGAGACCACGCTGACCCGGCTGGCCGAGCGGACGGCCGCCGTGCGGGTGCTGCTCGACTCGGCCGAGCCGGCCGTGGAGCGGCGGGAGACCGGCCAGCTCCGGGTCTGGCCGGAGACGAAGCGCTCGGGTGAGCGGGTGGTCGCCTACCACGGCAGCGTGGCCACCACGGTCACCGTGGCCGACTTCACCACGCTCGGCGAGCTGATGCTCCGCCTGGCCGACCAGGAGCAGGTCGAGGTGGCCGGCCCGTGGTGGTCGCTGCGGCCGGACAGCCCGGCGTACCGGGAGGCCCGGCACGCCGCGATCGCGGACGCCCTGGCCCGCGCCCGGGAATACGCCGAGGCGCTCGGCGCCCGGGTGACCGCCCTGCTGGAGCTGGCCGACACCGGCCTGGCCGCCGCCCCGCCGATGCTGGCGAAGGCGGGCTTCGCGCGGACCGCGGAGGCCGCGCCCGAGCTGGAGCTGGACCCGCAGCCGCAACCGGTGCAGGCGGCCGTCGAGGCCCGGTTCACCATCAGCGAACCGGTGCTCGGCTGATGCCGCCCGCGCAGGTGCTCCCGCTCGACGAGCTGGTGGCCCGGGCCCGGGCCCTCGCCGGGGACGGCCCGCGGCAGCTGCTCGGCATCGCCGGCGCGCCCGGGGCGGGCAAGTCCACGCTGGCCGAGCGGATCGTCGCCGAGGTCGGTCCGGCCGCCCGGCTGGTGCCGATGGACGGCTTCCACCTGGCGCAGGCGGAGCTGGTCCGGCTGGGCCGGGACGCCCGCAAGGGCGCGCCGGACACGTTCGACGTCAACGGCTTCGTCTCCACCCTGCGTCGGCTGCGCCGGCTGGAGCCGACCTCGGTGTGGGCGCCGGCGTTCCGCCGCGACCTCGAGGAGCCGATCGCCGGGGCCATCGAGGTGCCGCCCGAGGTGCGGCTGGTGGTGACCGAGGGCAACTACCTGCTGCTGCGCGACGAGCCGTGGGAAGAGGTGCGCACCCTGCTGCACCAGATCTGGTTCCTCGACCTCGACGCCGAGCTGCGGGTGCGCCGGCTCACCGCCCGGCACGAGGCGTACGGGAAGACGCCGGAGCAGGCCCGCGCCTGGGCGCTGGGCAGCGACGAGGCCAACGCCCGGCTGGTCGCCGACACGGCCGGGCACGCCGACCTGGTGGTCCGGTTAGCCGACCCCCTGCCGGGGTGACGGCACGGCCCGGCGCAGCAGCCGGGCCACCACCGCCCGCTCGCGGGTGAACTCGGCCGCGTCGGGATAGCCGCATTCGACACTCCGTGCACCCGCAGTTCGAGCACCCGTTCCATCGCACCCCCTGGGTGAACCGTCCACTACCCAGAGTGCAATCTCCGGCCGGAATCCGCACCCCGGCCGCGGCGTCGTTTTTGCAGCTCAGGCGGCCTGTTCCAGGTTCCGCACCGGACGGGCAGGGTTACCCACCGCCACCACATTGGCGGGTAGGTCCCGGGTCACCACGGCGCCCGCGCCGACCACGGTGTTCGCCCCGATGGTCACGCCGGCCAGCACGATCACCCCGCCGCCGAGCCAGACGTTGTCGCCGATGGTGATCGGCTGGGCCGCCTCCCACTTGGCCCGCCGGGCCGCCGCCTCGACAGGGTGGGTGGCGGTGAGCAGTTGCACGTTCGGTCCGATCTGGACGTCGGCGCCGATGGTGATCCGGGCGACGTCCAGGAAGACCGCGTTGAAGTTGACGAAGGTGCGCGGCCCGAGGTGGATCTGGTGGCCGTAGTCGCAGTGGAACGGCGGCCGGACCCAGACGTCCTCGCCGACCGAGCCGAGCAGTTCACGGAGGGCAGCGAGGCGCCCCTCGGGATCGTCGGCGGAGCTGCGGTTGAACCGTTCGCCGAGCCGGGCGGCCCGGTCCAGGTCGGCGATGATCTCGGGGTCGTCGGCGATGTACGGCTCGCCGGCGAGCATGCGGTCTCTCATGGCGCTCACCGGGCGATCATGCCCCGCGCCGCGGTGGATGCGGTACCCGTTCCGTCGGGTTGGCGACTTCCGATTGCATACGCGGTATGTAATTCTGACGGTTCCCGTCGATGGGTCCCCATCGATGAAGACGCTCCACCAAGGAGGAACGTTGCGCCGAATCCGAAGAAGAATCGCCGGCCTCGGCCTCACCCTGGGGCTGGCGCTGGGCGTGCCCGTGCCGGCCTCCGCCGCCCCGCCGGCGGCCCCGGACGGCGTCCCCGCTCGTGTCGCCCGCGCCGGCACGCCGGTCACCGTCACCCTGATCACCGGTGACCAGGTCACCGTCACCGCCGCCGGCCAGGCGGCGGTCCGCCCCGGCGCCGGCCGCGCCGGCATCGGCTTCCTGGTCGGCCGGGAACGCGGCCACCTGACCGTGCTGCCGCAGGACGCGCTGCCCCTGGTCCGGGCCGGCCGGGTCGACCGGCGGCTGTTCGACGTCACCGGGCTGGTCGCCGCCGGCTACGACGACGCCCGGCGGGACACGCTGCCACTGCTGGTGTCGTACCGGCCCGGGTCGGCCCGCCGGGCGGCGGCGCCGATGGCCGGCGCGCGAATGACCCGCGACCTGCCGGCCATCGGCGGCGCGGCGCTGGTCGCGACGAAGGCCGATGCCGGAGCGGTCTGGGCCGCCGTGACGGCGGACCGGCCCGGCGCCCGGGTCGACGCGGCGGGGGATGTCGACCGGATCTGGCTGGACGGCCGGCGGCGGGTGACCCTCGACCACAGCGTGCCGCAGATCGGTGCCCCCACCGCCTGGGCCGCCGGCTTCACCGGCAAGGGGGTCAGCGTCGCGGTGCTCGACACCGGCGTCGACCTCAGCCACCCGGACCTGACCGGCAAGGTCGCCGACGCGCGCAACTTCAGCGAGGCGGCCGAGTCGGACGACATGGTCGGGCACGGCACCCACGTCGCCTCGATCATCGCGGGCAGCGGGACCGCCTCCGGCGGGAAGTACCGGGGCGTCGCCCCCGACGCCACCCTGCTCTCCGGCAAGGTCTGCGAGAACCAGGGCTGCACCGAGTCGGCGATCCTCGCCGGCATGCAGTGGGCCGCGGCTGAGAAGCACGCCACCGTGGTCAACATGAGCCTCAGCGGCGCCGACTTCCCCGAGGTCGACCCGTTGGAGCAGGCGGTGGAGACGCTGACCGCGCAGACCGGCACGCTCTTCGTGGTGGCCGCCGGCAACGACGGCGCCGACGGCTCGGTCGGCTCGCCGGCCACCGCCGACGCCGCGCTGGCGGTCGGCGCGGTCGACCGGGACGACGCCCTGGCCGACTTCTCCAGCCGGGGGCCGCGGGTCGACGGCGGGCTCAAGCCCGACATCACCGCCCCCGGCGTCGAGATCGTGGCCGCCCGGGCCGCCAACGGCGCCATCGGCGACCCGGTGGGGGAGAAGTACGTCTCCCTCTCCGGCACCTCGATGGCCACCCCGCACGTGGCCGGCGCGGCGGCGCTCCTCGCCCAGCAGCACCCCGGCTGGACGGCGGGGCGGTACAAGGCGACGCTGATGGCCGCGGCGAAGCCGCACCCTGACCAGACGGCCTTCCAGCAGGGCGCCGGACGGGTGGACGTGGCCCACGCGATCACCGAGCAGGTGACCACCGACCCGCCCAGCGTCTCGTTCGGGTTGGCGGCCTGGCCGCACGGCGACGACCAGCCGATCGTCCGCACGATCACCTACCGCAACGGCGGGAGCAGCGCGCTCACCCTCGACCTCACGGCCGAGGTCACCGGCCCGGACGGGCGCGCCGCCCCGGCCGGCATGTTCGCCCTCGGCGCGTCCCGGCTCACCGTGCCGGCCGGCGGGACGGCCCAGGTCACGGTCACCGCGGACACCCGGCTCGGCGGTCTGGACGGCTACTGGACCGGCCGGCTGGTCGCCCGCGGGGGCGACGCGGTCGCGGTGACCCCGCTGGCGGTGAACCGAGAGGTGGAGAGCTACGACCTGACCGTCACGCACCGGGACCGGGCCGGAAAGCTCACCGGCGACTACTTCACCACGCTGATCGGGCTGGACGGCTTCGTGTACCGGGACGTGTTCGACCCGGACGGCGAGGCACGGATCCGCCTCCCGAAGGGCCGGTACGGCGTGAACAGCCTGATCTACCGGCCGGGGGAGGAGGGCTGGACCGAGGTGTCCATGCTGGCCCAGCCCGAGCTGCTGGTGAGCGGCGACCAACGGCTCACCCTCGACGCCCGGCGGGCGAAACCGGTCCGGTACACCGTGCCGCAGCGGGGCGCGGCCCCGCTGCTGATCGACCTCTCGGCCAACTGGTTCACCGAGGAGACCTCATACGGGTTCGGGCTCTGGGCGTCCAGCTTCGACGGCCTCTACAGCGGTCAGCTCGGGCGCGGCGTCTCCGACTCGCTCTTCGTCGGCGCCCTGGCCAGCCAGTGGGCCGAGCCGACGGCGCCGGAGCGCAGCCCGTACTTCTACGCCCTCAACGAGCTGTTCCCGGGCCGGTTCCCGACCGGGTCCGTCCGGCACTACCGGCCGGCCGACCTGGCCACCGTGACCCACCGGTTCGCGGCCGGCTACGCGGGGCTGGAGAACGAGCGGATCGTCTTCCCGGACTCCGACTACAACATCGGCGGCTCGGCGATCGTCGTGCCCGTGCCGGTGCCCGGCAAGCGGGTCGAGCACTACAGCACGACCCGCACCCGGTGGAGTTCCGAACTGGACTTCGGCGAGCGGGGCGAGGACGGCTGGCTGGAGGTGCGGGCGGTGCTGGAGTCGGTGCCCACCCGGTACCGGGCCGGCCGGACCTACCGGGAGGACTGGAACAGCGCGCCGTACGGGCCGTCGTTCCCGCAGCCGCGCTGGCCGGAGCAGGGCATCACGCGCAACGGCGACACCGTCGTCGTCGCGCTGCCGGTGCACAGCGACGCCGGCGGCCACCCCGGGGGCTCGGTCAACGACACCGAGCGGACCGCCCTCTACCGCAACGGGAAGCTGCTCGCCGAGCAGCCCGCCGCGGGGTACGGCGAGTTCCAGGTGCCGCCGGGCGCGGCGAGCTACCGGCTGGAGACCTCCGCCACGCGGGGCTTCACCGACCTGAGCACCGAGGTCTCGGCGAGCTGGACGTTCCGCTCCCGGCGCGTGCCGGGCGAGGACTGGGCACGGCTGCCCGCCATGGTGGTCCGCTTCGCGCCGCCGCTGGCCGTGGACAGCAGCGCCCCGTCCGGCCGGAGCTTCACCATCCCGGTGACGGTGCAACGCCAGCCCGGCGCGCCGGCGTCCCCGGTCGCGGCGCTCACCGTCGAGGTCTCCTACGACGGAGGCAAGAGCTGGCGAAAGGCGGCCCTGCACAAGCAGGGCACGGCGTGGGCGGCCACCGTCCGGCACCCGGCCGGCCCCGGCCACGTCTCGCTGCGGGCCGCCGCCCGGGACGGCGCCGGCAACACCGTCACCCAGCGGATCATCCAGGCGTACCGCCTGCGGTGAACCGGTCGTCCGGGTCCGTGGTCGTCGCGCCGCGGGACCGGACGCGGACGGGCCGGGGCCTCGCGCCCCGGCCCGTTCCGCGTCGCTGGTCAGTCGTTGGCGTGCAGCGCCGCGTTCAACTCGATGCCCCGGCCGGTGCGCGGCTTCGCCTCCAGCGCGCCGGTCACCGAGTTGCGCCAGAAGAGCAGGCCGTCCACCCCGGAGAGGTCGCGGGCCTTGACCACCCGGCCGTCCGGCAGGCTGATCTTCGAGGCGGCGGTGATGTAGCAGCCGGCCTCCACCACGCAGTCGTCGCCGAGGGTGATGCCCACACCGGCGTTCGCGCCGACCAGGCTCCGCTCCCCGATGCGCACCTTCTCGGTGCCGCCGCCGGAGAGGGTGCCCATGATCGACGCGCCGCCGCCGATGTCGGAGCCGTCGCCGACCACCACGCCCTGCACGATCCGCCCCTCGACCATCGAGGTGCCCAGCGTGCCGGCATTGAAGTTGACGAAGCCCTCGTGCATGACGGTGGTGCCGGCGGCCAGGTGGGCGCCGAGCCGGACCCGGTCCGCGTCGGCGATCCGCACGCCGGAGGGGACCACGTAGTCGGTCATCCGGGGGAACTTGTCCACGCCGTAGACGGCCAGGTGCCGGCCGGCGGCCCGCTCGATGACCCGCAGCTCGTCGACCCGCTCCGGCGGGCAGGGCCCGGCCGAGGTCCAGGCCACATTGGCCAGCTTGCCGAAGATGCCGTCGAGGTTGAGCTCGTTGGGCCGCACCAGGCGGTGGGAGAGCAGGTGCAACCGGAGGTACGCGTCGGCCGCGTCCTTGATCGGGTCGTCCAGCGAGCCGATCACGGTGACCACCTGGACCGTACGCAGGCCGGACAGCGCGCGCTCGCCGATCGCGCCGGGCGGCAGGTCGAGCACGTCGGCCTGGTCCTCCCCGGGGACCAGCGGCAGCTCGCCGAGCCCCAGCTTGCCGGTCGGGTACCAGGTGTCGAGCACCTGGTCGTCAGCGGTGATCGTGGCCAGGCCGATGCCCCAGGCAGACTGTGCGGTCGTCACGAAATTGACGGTACCGTGCCATACATGCAGAACCCGTTGACCCCCGAGGTCTTGGCCGATCCGGTGGCGCTGACCCGCGCGCTGGTCGACATCGAGTCCGTCTCGCTCAACGAGAAGGCGATCGCCGACTGCGTCGCGGAGGTGCTGCGCGGCGTTCCGCACCTCACCACCTACCGGCACTCCAACACCGTGATGGCGCGCACCGACCTGGGCCGGGCGCAGCGGGTGGTGCTCGCCGGCCACCTGGACACCGTCCCGTTGAACGACAACTTCCCGTCGACCATGCGCGGCGACCTGATGTACGGCTGCGGCACCTCCGACATGAAGTCGGGTGTCGCCTTCGCGCTGCACCTGGCGGTGACCCTGCCCGACCCGCGCTACGACGTCACCTACCTCTTCTACGAGGCCGAGGAGATCGAGTCGAGGTACAACGGCCTCACCCTCGTCTCCCAGGCGCACCCGAAGTGGCTGGAGGCCGACTTCGCGGTGCTGCTGGAGCCGACGTACGGCATCGTCGAGGCGGGCTGCCAGGGCACGATGCGGGCGGTCCTGACGACCACCGGCGTCCGGGCCCACTCGGCCCGCTCCTGGCGCGGGGTGAACGCCATCCACGCGGCCGGCGAGGTGCTGCGGCGGCTCCAGGCGTACGAGGCGCGGCGGGTCACCATCGACGGCTGCGACTACCGGGAGGGCATGAACGCGGTCCGCATCCACGGCGGGGTCGCCGGCAACGTGGTGCCGGACCACTGCGAGATCGAGGTCAACTACCGGTTCGCCCCGGACCGCACCCTGGAGCAGGCCGAGGCGCACCTGCGCGAGGTCTTCGCCGGCTTCGACCTGACCGTGACCGACGTGGCCGCCGGCGCGCCGCCCGGCCTGACCGCCGCCCCCGCCCAGGAGTTCCTGGCGGCGGTGGGCGCGGCCCCGATCGGCAAGCTCGGCTGGACCGACGTGGCCCGGTTCGCGGCCATGGGCATTCCGGCGCTGAACTTCGGCCCCGGCGACCCGAACCTGGCCCACCACCCCGACGAGCACGTCGAGCTGACCAAGATCCGCGACGGCGCGGCCACCCTGCACCGCTGGCTCGCCTCGTCCTGAGTACGCGACCGGGGGCCCGCGTCGGTGACGCGGACCCCCGGACCGGCCGGCGGCGGTCAGACGGTGGTCGTGAGCGGGGCGTCCGTCTCGCTGCTCTCGCCGGTGAGGTCGGTGTGGTGGGCTTCCATCATCCGGGCGCGGCGGCGTTCGGCCACCACGTCACGGATCCGCCGCTGCATCTGCCGGCGGATCCGGATCATCTCGCTGCTGCTGATCAACGCTTGCTCCTCCCCCGAAGGCGCGCGCCCGGGCATACCCGGTATGTGAATAGTAAGACGTACCAGCGAGCCATTTAGTTGCCCATGATCGGGAAGAATTTCTCCGGGTCGCCCGCCTCCGCACCGCGTCGCCCCGGCTCCACTACGGTGGCCCCATGAGCCAGAGCATCGGGCGGCCGTCCGGCCGCGGGCCGAGCGGGGAGCGGCACCGGGGTGCCGTCACGCTGCGCAACCAGGCCATCCCGACCAGCACCGCCGACCAGCGGCTGCTCGACTCCCGGGGCCGGGGCGACTGGAAGACCAAGGACGCCTGGCGGGCGCTGCGCATCCTGTCCGAGTTCGTCGAGGGCTTCGACACCCTCGCCGACCTGCCGGCCGCGGTCAGCGTCTTCGGCTCGGCCCGGAGCAAGCCGGAGAGCCCCGAGTGCCGGCTGGCCGAGGAGTTGGGCGGGGCGCTGGCGCGGGCCGGCTACGCGGTGATCACCGGCGGCGGGCCGGGCGTGATGGAGGCGGCCAACCGGGGCGCCGGCGAGGCGGGCGGGCTCTCCGTCGGGCTCGGCATCGAGCTGCCGTTCGAGCAGGGCATCAACGAGTGGGTCGACCTGGCCATCGACTTCCGCTACTTCTTCGCCCGCAAGACCATGTTCGTCAAGTACGCCCAGGCCTTCGTGGTGCTGCCCGGCGGCTTCGGCACCATGGACGAGCTCTTCGAGGCGCTCACCCTGGTGCAGACCGGCAAGGTGACCCGCTTCCCGGTGGTGCTGATGGGCGTCGACTACTGGCGGGGCCTGCTCGACTGGATGCGGGACACCATGGCAGCCGAGGGCAAGGTCGGCCCGACCGACCTGGACCTGATCTGCCTCACCGACGACGTCAACGAGGCGGTCCAGCACATCGTGAACGCCGAGGCGGTGCTCTCCGCCGAGAAGGAGGCGATCCGCGAGGAGGCGGTCGCCCGGCTCGCCAGCGACCAGCAGGCCGCCGCCGAGGCCGCCCCCGAGGGGCCGGCGGAGCAGGGCTGACCATGGCCAACGTCTGCGTGTTCTGCGCATCCTCGCGCACCCTCGACGCCCGCTGGCTGGACCTGGCCACCGAGACCGGCGCCGAGCTGGCCCGGCGCGGGCACACGCTGGTCAGCGGCGGCGGGTGCGTGGGGATGATGGGCGCGGTGGCCGACGGGGCGCGGGCGGCCGGCGGCCGGACCCTGGGTGTCATCCCGCAGGCCCTGGTCGACCTGGAGGTCGCCGACCTCGCCTCCGACGAGCTGCTCATCACCGACGGAATGGCCAGCCGCAAGACCCTGATGATCGACAAGTCGGACGCCTTCGTCGCCCTGCCCGGCGGGCTCGGCACCCTGGACGAGCTCTTCGAGGTCTGGACCACCGCCACCCTGGCACTGCACACCAAGCCGATGGTGCTGGTCGACGCCGACGGCTTCTACCGCCCCCTGCTCGACTGGCTGCGCACCCTGGCCGACCGGCACTTCCTCAAGCCCGCCGGCCTCGACCTCCTCCTGGTGGCGGACACGGTCCCCGAAGCCCTGAACCTCCTGGACTCCCGCCTCACCTGACCGCGCCCACCGGGGTCGATCATGAGGTTGACGGCGAAGTCGATCTCCGTGGGTGCCGCCAACCTCATGATCGTCGTGAGCTGGGGCGCGTACTGGACCGGCGGGGGAGTTGATTGTCGGACCGGCGTGGTGGGATGTCGGTGATGCAGGCGTACCGGTTGGTGCGCCGGCCCGGTGGGGTGGGGACGGGGGTCTCCCGCACCGCCGGGGCGGGGCAGGGGGGTGGTCGGTCCGGCGGGCCGGCCGAGACGGAGCCGCGATCCGGGGGGTCCGCGGGCGATGCCGCGTACCCGCCGCCGCGCCGGCCGGATCCGGTGCAGGCCGAGGTCGTCGCGCACACCGACGGGCCGATGCTGGTCGTCGGCGGCCCCGGCACCGGCAAGACCGGCACCCTGGTCGAGGCGGTCGCCGCCCGGGTGGCCGAGGGCGTCGACCCGGAACACGTCCTGGTGCTCACCTTCGGCCGGCGGGGCGCCACCGAGCTGCGCCACCGGATCGAGGCGCGGATCGCCGGCGACGGCCACCGCGTGGTCCGCGAGCCGCTGGTCCGCACCTTCCCGGCGTACGCCTTCGGCCTGCTCCGCCGGGCCGCCGCCGAGCGCGGCGAACCCTCGCCCCGGCTGCTCACCGGCCCCGAGCAGGACCTGATCATCCGCGAGCTGCTCGACGTGGTGGGCGAGGAGCCGGAGGAGGACCCGGCCGGCTGGCCGGAGGACCTGCGGCCGGCGCTGCGTACCCGGGCCTTCGCCCAGCAGCTCCGCGACCTGCTGATGCGCGCCGCCGAGCGGGGCGTCGGCCCGGTCGAGCTGGCCCGGCTGGGCGAGAAGCTGGGCCGCGCCGACTGGCCGGCCGCCGCCCGCTTCCTCCGCGAGTACGTGGCCGTTCTCGCCCTGCGCGACGTGAGCAACCGGGGCTCGATCGCCTACGACCCGGCCGAGCTGGTCCGGGCCGCCACCGGCATGCTGCTCGACGACCCGGAGCTGCTGGCCGCCGAGCGCCGCCGGCTGGCCCACGTCTACGTCGACGAGCTGGCCGACACCGACCCCGCCCAGCTCGACCTGCTCGCCGTCGTGGCCGGTGGCGGCAAGTCGCTGGTCGCCTTCGCCGACCCGGACTCCTCCACGTACGCCTTCCGCGGCGCCGACCCGGCCGGGGTGACCACCTTCCCGCACCGGTTCCGCACCGCCTCCGGCGCCCCGGCGGCCCAGGTCACGCTGACCACCTCCTACCGGGCCGGGCCGGAGCTGCTGGCGGCGACCGCCCGGCTGGCCCGCCGGCTGCGCGGACCGGCGGCGCACCGACGGCTGCGCCCGCTCCCCGACGCCCCACCCGGCGGCCTGGAGGTACGCACCTTCCGCTCGGCCACCAGCGAGTCCGCCTGGCTGGCCCACGCGCTGCGCGAGGCGCACCTGCTCGACGGGGTGCCCTGGTCCCGGATGGCGGTCCTGGTCCGCTCCACCGGCCGGCAGCTGCCGTCGCTGCGGCGCGCCCTGCACACCGCGGGCGTGCCCACCGTGGTGCACGGCGAGGACCTGCCCCTGCACCTCCAGCCCGGGGTGGCCCCGCTGCTGCTCCTGCTCCGCTGCGCGCTCGACCCCGACCGGCTCGACGAGGAGTCGGCGGTCGCCCTGCTGCACTCGCCGCTGGGTGGCGCGGACCCGCTCGCCGAGCGGCGGCTGCGCCAGGGGCTGCGCGCGCTCGCGCTGGCCGCCGGCGACCGCCGCCCCTCCGGCGAGCTGATCGTCGAGGCGCTGCGCGACCCGGCCGAGCTGGCCACGGTCGAGCGGCGCTGGGCGGCCCCCGCGCAGGCGGTGGCGCACCTGCTGGAGACCGCCCGGCAGGCCGCCGCCACCCCCGGCGCGACCGCCGAGGACGTGCTCTGGGCGGTGTGGCGGGAGAGCGGCCTCGCCGAGCGCTGGGCCGGGGCGATCACCCGCGGCCGGGCGGCCACCGGCGAGCACGAGACCGCGCAGCGCTGGCGGGCCGAGGCCGCCGACCGGGACCTGGACGCGGTCATGGTGCTCTTCGACGCGGCGGCCCGGTTCACCGACCGGCTGCCCGGCGCGCGCACCGAGGTCTTCCTCGACCACGTGCTCGGCCAGGAGCTGCCGGCCGACACCCTCGCCGCGAGCGCCGACCGGGGCGAGGCCGTGCGCCTGCTCACCGCGCACGCCGCCAAGGGTCTGGAGTGGGACCTCGTCGCGGTCGCCGGGGTGCAGGAGGGCGTCTGGCCGGACCTGCGGCTGCGCGGCAGCCTGCTCGGCTCGGAGCGGCTGGTCGACGTGCTCGCCGGCCGGGCCGACGGCGCCGGGCTGCGGGCCAGCCTGGTCGGGCAGACCTCGGCGCTGCTGGACGAGGAGCGCCGACTGTTCCACGTGGCCATCAGCCGGGCGCGGCGCCGGCTGCTGGTCACCGCGGTCGCCTCGGCGGCGGTCGGCGGCGACGACCACGAGGAGCAGCCCAGCCGCTTCCTGCACGAGCTGGCCGCCACCGACCCGCCCGCCATCGGCGGGGGCGGCACCGCCCCGCCCGGCCCGGGCCCGAGCGGCCCCGACGGCGGGGGTCCGGCCGACGACACCGCGACCGGGGACGCCGGCCCGGAGCGGGGTCGCCGGGACGGGCGGCCCGGCGACGGTGCCGCGCTGACCGTCCCACTGGTGTCGGGCGGGCCGGTGCCCGTCGGCGACGAGGACCCGCAGGACGCGGCGCCGGGCGTACTGCCGGTCACCCTGCCGCCGCGCGGGCTCACCCTGTCCGCGCTGGTGGCGGAGCTGCGTACCGCGGTCACCGACCCGGCGGCGCCGGTCACCCGGCGGCGCGCGGCGGCGGCCGAGCTGGCCCGGCTGGCCGCCGCCGGGGTGCCCGGCGCGCACCCGGACGACTGGTGGGGGCTGCGCGGCCTCTCCGACGACCGGCCGCTGGTCGACGAGGGCGAGCCGGTGAGGGTCACCCCGTCGGCCATGGAGAGCGCGTTGCGGTGCAGCCTGCGCTGGCTGCTGGAACGACACGGCGGCAGCGCCCCGGCCAGCGCCGCACAGGGCGTCGGCAACCTGGTGCACGCCGCCGCCATGCTGGCCGAGGACGCCAGCGTCGACCGGACCGCCCTGCTGGAATACGTGGCCGCCCGGTTCGACGCCATCGAGCTGGCCGCCCGCTGGATGGTCGGCCCGGAACGGGCCCGCGCCGAGGCCATGGTGGACAAGCTGCTGCGCTGGCTGGCCGGCAACCCGCGGCGGCTGCTCGCCATCGAGCACGAGTTCGCGGTCCGCCTCGACGACCCGCGCCGGCCGGTCGAGCTGACCGGCCGGGTCGACCGGCTGGAGGTCGACGCCGAGGGGCGGCTCGTGGTGATCGACCTGAAGACGGGCAAGTCCACCGCCGTCACCGAGCGGGAGGTGGCCGAGCACCCGCAGCTCGGGGCCTACCAGGCGGCCGTGGAGGCGGGGGCGTTCGCCGAGTTCGGCGAGGAGTCCGGGGGCGCCGCGCTGGTGCAGCTCGGCACCGGCGCCAAGGACGCCAAGGAGCAGGCGCAGGCGGCCGCCGGGGAGGGGCCCGAGGCCGGCTGGGCCACCGCACTGGTCCGGCGCACCGCCGACACGATGGCCGCCGCCACCTTCGCCGCCGTCGCCAACTCGAAGTGCCGGGTCTGCCCGGTGCGGACGAGCTGCCCGGTCTCCGGGCAGGGACGCCAGGTGGTCGAGCCGCCCACGGAGCACGCATGACGACCCAGCCGGCGCTGTTCAGCGCCACCGCCACCCCGACGCCCCGGACCGCCGACGCCGGCCCCCGCTACACCCCGGTCGAGCTGGCCAAACTGCTCCGGCTGCCGGCGCCCACGCGGGAGCAGGCGGCGATCATCGCCGCGCCGGTGGAGCCGCTGCTGGTGGTCGCGGGCGCCGGCTCCGGCAAGACCGAGACGATGGCCGCCCGGGTGGTCTGGCTGGTCGCCAATCAGTACGTCCGCCCCGAGCAGATCCTCGGCCTCACGTTCACCCGCAAGGCGGCCGGCGAGCTGGCGCACCGGGTACGCACCCGGCTCGACCAGCTCATCCGGCGGCTCGGCCGGCAGGGCCGGGACCCGCACGAGGATCCCCTGGCGGGCGAGCCCACCGTCTCCACCTACCACTCGTACGCCGGCCGGATCGTCACCGAGCACGGGCTGCGGGCCGGCTATGAGCCGACCACCCGGCTGCTCACCGAGGCGTCCCGCTGGCAGCTCGTCGACCTGCTGGTGCGCAACTACGACGGCGACATGTCCGAGGTGGACCGGATGCCGGCCACCATCACCGACGCGGTGCTCGCCCTGGCCGGGGAGCTGGACGAGCACCTGGTCGACCCGGACGAGCTGGCCGCCTGGACCGGCCGGTTCTTCGCCGAGGTGCAGTCCCACCCCGGGCGGGTCTACGCCGACGTGCGCAAGGCCCTCCAGCTCCAGCGGACCCGGCTGAAGCTGCTTCCGCTGGTCCGCGCGTACGCCCGGCGCAAGGACGACTTCGAGGCCATGGACTTCGCCGACCAGCTCGCCCGGGCCGCGCGGGTGGCCCGCGACCACCCCGGCGTCGGGGTGATCGAGCGGGACCGGTTCCGGGTGGTGCTGCTCGACGAGTACCAGGACACCAGCCACGCCCAGGTGGTGCTGCTCAACGCGCTCTTCGGCGGCGGCCACCCGGTCACCGCCGTGGGCGACCCCTGCCAGTCCATCTACGGCTGGCGCGGGGCCAGCGCCGGCACGCTGGACCGGTTCCCCACCGAGTTCGCCCGCACCGACGGCGCCCCGGCCGAGGTGCTCAGCCTCACCACGAGTTGGCGCAACCGGCCGGAGATCCTCGGCGTCGCCAACGCGCTGTCGGTGCCGCTGCGGGCGGCCGGCGCCCGGGTGCCCGAGCTGCACGCCGCGCTCAGCGTCCGCGACCCGATCCCGCACCGCAGCCCCGGCGGGCGGGCCGCCGGCACCGTGCACTGCGCGCTGCTCGAGACGTACGCCGACGAGGCCGACTGGATCGCCGACAGCGTCCTGGCCGCCTGGCGCGGGGCGGCCGGGATGCCGGAAGCGTTGCCCGAGCACATCCCGGCGCACCGGCGCCCCACCACCGCCGTGCTGGTCCGGCTGCGCAGCCAGATCCCGGCGATCGAGGCGGCGCTGCGCGCCCGAGGGCTGCCGGTCGACGTGGTCGGCCTGGGCGGGCTGCTGGACACCCCCGAGGTCCGGGACGTCGTCTGCACGCTGCGGGTGCTCGCCGACCCGACCGACGGGGCGGCGCTGCTGCGGCTGCTCACCGGCGCGCGCTGGCGGATCGGGCCGCGCGACCTGGTCGCCCTGCACCGGCGGGCCCGGGCCATCGCGCGGGCCCGGCGGGAGGTGACCGGCGACGACGGGCCGGAGATCACCGTGGACGTGCTGGACGAGGCCACCCTGGTCGAGGCGCTGGCCGACCTGGGTCCGGCGCAGGCGTACTCGGCGGAGGGGTACGCGCGGCTGCGGTCGTACGGGATGGAGCTGGCGCTGCTCCGCTACCGGCTGGACCAGTCCCTGCCGGAGCTGATCGCGGACATCGAGCGGACCATCGGCCTGGACGTGGAGGTGGCGGTCCGGGCCGGCCGGGACGGTGCCGGCGACGCCGGCCTGGCCCGCGCCCACCTGGACGCGCTCGGCGACGTCGCGGCCCGGTTCAGCGGCGAGACCCCCGGCGCCACGCTGGCCGGGTTCCTCGCCTACCTGGCCGCCGCCGAGGACGAGGAGCGCGGCCTGACCCCGGGCGAGGTCGAGGTGGTGGAGGGCGCGGTGCAGATCCTCACCGCGCACGCCGCCAAGGGCCTGGAATGGGACGTGGTGTCGGTCGCCGGGCTGACCCGGGGCGTCTGGCCGGGGCCGGTACGCAACTCGGACCACTGGCTGGGCGGGCTGGGTGTGCTGCCGTTCCCGCTGCGCGGCGACGCGGACGGGCTGCCCGAGCTGGGCCTGCACGGGGCGGAGGACCAGCGCGGGGTGGCCCGGGCGGTGGAGGACTTCACCGACGCCTGGCGGGCGCACGACGAGCGGGAGGAGCGCCGGCTGGCGTACGTGGCGGTGACCCGGCCCCGCCGGCTGCTGCTCTGCTCCGGCTACTGGTGGGGCGAGGGCACGAAGAAGTTCCGCGGCCCGTCGGTCTTCCTCCGCGAGGTGCACGACGCCTGCCTGGCCGGCGCGGACGGCCACCTGGTCGACGCCTGGGCGCCTGAACCCGCCGGGGACGCGGTGAACCCGACCACCGAGACGGTGCTGCGGTCCGAGTGGCCGGCCGACCCGCTCGGCTCCCGGCGCCCGGCGCTGGCCGAGGCGGCCGCCGTGGTCCGCCACTACCTGGCCGACCCCGAGGCGGCCCGCCGCGAGGAGGCCCTGCTGGCCGCCGGCACCGAGGCCGCCGAGGCCGCCGACGGGGCCCGGCCGGCCGCCGAGCCCGTCGAGGACGTCGAGGTGGCCCGCTGGCGGCGGGAGGCCGACCTGCTCCTCGCCGAACGGGCCGAGCTGGCCCGGCGGGCCGAGGCGGTCGAGGTGGAGCTGCCCGGCCACCTGTCCGTGACCCAGCTCGTGGCGCTGCGCCGCGACCCGGAGGCCCTGGCCCGGACGCTGCGCCGGCCGATGCCCACCGAGCCCAACCCGTACGCCCGCCGGGGCACCGCCTTCCACACCTGGCTGGAGCAGCGCTTCGGCGCCGACCGGCTGCTCGATGTGGACGAGCTGCCCGGTGCGGCCGACGACGACGCCGCCCCGGACGACGCGCTCACCGAACTCCAGCAGCGATTCCTGGCCAGTGAGTGGGCCGACCGGATGCCGGTGGAGGTGGAGGTGCCCTTCGCCACGGTGATCGCCGGGGTGGTGGTCCGGGGCAGGATGGACGCCGTCTTCGCCCGCCCCGGCGGCCGCTACGACGTGGTCGACTGGAAGACCGGCCGGCAGCCCACCGGCCGGGAGGCCGACGCGGCCGCGGTGCAGCTCGCCGTCTACCGGCTGGCCTGGGCCGAGCTGGCCGGGGTGCCGGTCGAGCAGGTGGGGGCCGCTTTCCACTACGTCCGGGACGGGGTGACGGTCCGCCCGGCCGACCTGCTCGACGCCGCCGGACTGACCGCGCTCGTCGCCGCGGTGCCGGAATTTCCGACAGAGGGCGCGGTGTTGCAGAGATCGTGGTAGGTTAGGCGCGTTGCAGTTTTGGTTTCCAGAGACTCTGTGTGCGCCTGGCGGATTGTGGCCCCAGGCGCTCTTTGTTGTGTCCGGAGTTCTCCGGGCGGGGCGACCAGCAGCGACAGGTACACCGCGCACTCGCGTGCGGTGTGCTCCCTTTCGGTCCGCAACAGGTGCGGGTCCGAACGTTCCGTCAAGGAGACGAAACACATGGCAATTGGCACCGTCAAGTGGTTCAACGCTGACAAGGGCTTCGGCTTCATCACCCCGGACGACGGCGGCGCCGACGTCTTCGCCCACTTCTCGGCGATCCAGACCTCCGGCTACCGGAGCCTGGACGAGAACCAGCGGGTCGAGTTCGAGGTGACCCAGGGCCAGAAGGGCCCGCAGGCGGAGAACATCCGTCCGCTCTGATCTTCGGATCATCCGGTAACACCCATCGCGCCCCCCGGGCGCGGTGACGGGCCGGTCCGCTGCGCCGCCCACCCGCTCCGCGGGACGTGGCGTGCTGCGGCGGGCCGGCCCGTACCCTTTCGGTTCGTGCTTGTGACCACCGGTGACGCCGGTGACGCGCCGCTCGCGGCGCCCTTCCTCGACACGTGCCGCGTCGAGGAAGGCTATTCGCATGACCATGACCATTCCCACGTTCGCCGCCACCGGCCTGGCCCCTGAGCTGGTCGCCGAGCTGGCCGCGCAGGGCATCGCCGAGCCGTTCCCGATCCAGGCCGCGACCCTGCCGGACTCGCTGGCGGGCCGCGACGTGCTCGGCCGGGGTCGCACCGGCTCGGGCAAGACGCTGGCCTTCGGGCTGCCGCTGCTGCACCGCACGGCCGGTCGCCGGGCCCGCCCCGGCCGCCCGCTCGCGCTGGTCCTGGTGCCCACCCGCGAGCTGGCTCAGCAGGTCACCGCGGCGCTCACCCCCTACGCCCGGGCGCTCGGGCTGCGCTGCGCCACCGTGGTCGGCGGGCTCTCCCTCCAGCGGCAGGCGGACGCGCTGCGCGTCGGCGCCGAGGTGCTGGTGGCCACCCCGGGCCGGCTGCACGACCTGATCGACCGGCGCGACGCCCGGCTGGACCAGGTGGCCATCACGGTGCTCGACGAGGCCGACCAGATGGCCGACATGGGCTTCCTGCCGCAGGTGACGAAGCTGCTGGAGCAGGTCGCCCCGAACGGCCAGAGGATGCTCTTCTCGGCCACCCTGGACGGGGGCGTGGACCGGCTGGTCCGCCGCTTCCTGAGCAACCCCGTGTCGCACTCCGTCGACCCGGGCACCGCCACGGTGACCGCCATGACCCACCACGTGCTGCACGTCGAGGCGGACGACAAGCCGGCCGCGCTGGCCCACATCGCCGCCCGCGAGGGGCGCACCATCCTGTTCATGGCGACCAAGCACCGCGCCGACCGGGTCGCCCGCCAGTTGCTCGCCAAGGGGGTACGCGCCGCGGCGCTGCACGGCGGCAAGAGCCAGCCGCAGCGCACCCGGATCCTGGAGCAGTTCCGCACCGGCCACGTGACCGCCCTGGTGGCCACCGACGTGGCGGCCCGGGGCATCCACGTCGACGGGCTGGACCTGGTGGTCAACGCCGACCCGCCGACCGAGGCGAAGGACTACCTGCACCGAGGCGGGCGGACCGCCCGGGCGGGCGAGTCCGGCACCGTGGTCACCCTGGTCCTGCCCGAGCAGCGCCGGGACGTCTCCCGGCTGATGACGGTCGCCGGCATCACCCCGCACACCGCCCGGGTACGCCCCGGCGACGAGGAACTGGCCCGCGTCACCGGCGCCCGCCAGCCCACCGGCGTTCCGGTCATCCTGAACCCGCCGCCCGCGCCGCACCCGGCCCCGGCCTCGCGGCCGGCCCGGTCCCGCCGCCCGCGGCGCCGCTGACCGGCTGACCCTCGGCTCCGGCTCGGCGAGGTGGCGGTGCCCGGATCGCCGGGACACCGCCGGCTCGCCGAGCCGGAGCCGGTCAGGTCCGGGCCGCGTCGCATCCGCGGCCCGGTCCCGGCTGGACGGTCAGGACACGGTGGCGTGGTCCGCGAGCAGGTCGGCAAGGGTGGTCCGGTCGACCACCAGGGCGATCGCGCCGTCCACGGCCAGCCAGACGTCCCGCAGCCCGGCGGCCACCCCGTGGTAGCCGGCCCGGTCGGCGGGCATGCCCCGGACGCTGGTCAGCGCACCACCCACCGCCCGTAGCACGTCGCCCACGCTGATCTCGCCGGCCGGGCGGGTGAGCGCGTACCCGCCCTCGGTGCCGCGGTGGCTGTGCAGCAGCCCGGCCCGGCGCAGGTCGAGCAGGATGCCCTGGAGAAAGCTGAGCGGGATGTCCTGGCGTTCGGCCAGGCTCGCCGCCTTGACCAGCTCGCCGCCGCCGAGCCCCCCGTCGCCGGTGGACCCGGCGGCGTCGGCGACGGAGAGCATGGCCCGGAGCGCGTAGTCGGCGCGCGCGGAGACGTACACGGCCTCAGTTGCCGGCCTGGTCCAGCACGCCCCAGCGGCGGCGGATCGCCTTGTCGGCCGCGCCGAACGCGGCGTCCACCACGATGCCCACCACCAGGATGACGATCATGATGGCCATCAGCCGGGGCGCCTCGCTCAGCTCCCGGGCGTAGGTGAGCTGCGCGCCGATCGACGTCCGGGTGGCGATCACCACCAGCAGCTCACCGGCCATCAGGCTGCGCCAGGCGAACGCCCAGCCCTGCTTGAGCCCGGCCACGATGGCGGGCAGGGCGGCCGGCGCGATCACGTAGCGGTAGAGGTTGAACCCGCGGGCGCCGAGGTTGCGGCCGGCCCGGACCAGCAGCGGCGGCACGTAGTCCACGCCGTGGATGACGCCGTTGGCGACCGACGGCGCCGCGCCGAGTACCACCACGAAGAAGATCGCCTGCTCGCTGAGCTGGAAGAGCAGGATGGCCAGCGGGAACCAGGCGATCGACGGCATGGTCTGCAACGCGGTGATCATCGAGCCGAGCGCGGCGCGGAGCACCTTCACCCGGGCCACCGCCAGGCCGAGCAGCAGGCCCACCGAGACCGCGGCGGCGAAGCCCACGGCGGCGCGCCGGGCGGTGGTGGCCAGGCCGTCCCAGAGCGCGGGGCTGCCCAGGTAGTGGCCGAGATCCGCGAAGACCACGGCCGGCCCGGGCAGCGCCCACGGGTCCTTCCAGCCGGTCCAGACCACGGCCTGCCAGAGGGCGACGGCCAGGGCGAGGGCGGCCAGCTTCGGCCAGAGCGCCGACCAGCCGCGGCGCAACCGGGACGGCGCCTTCTCCCGGCCGGCGGTCTCCAGGGCGTCCAGACCGGAGATCTCCGCGTCGGTACGCGGTGACGCGGCGAGCGTGTCACTGGCCATGACGGCCCACCTCCGTACGCAGCCGGTCGGTGACGTCGGCGGCGATGGCCGCGATCTCCGGCGAGTCGATCCGCCGGGGTCGCGGCACGTCGACCTCGGTGGAGTAGATGATCCGGCCGGGCCGGCTGGAGAGCAGGATGATCCGGTCGGCGAGCCGCGCCGCCTCGCGGACGTTGTGGGTCACGAAGATCACGGTGAGCCTCCGCTCGGACCAGATCCGCTCCAGCTCGTCGTGGAGGATGTCCCGGGTCATCGCGTCGAGCGCGCCGAACGGCTCGTCCATCAGCAGCACCGGGGTGTCCAGCGCGAGGGTGCGGGCCAGCGCGACCCGCTGCCGCATGCCGCCGGAGAGCTGGTGCGGGCGCTTGCGGCCGAAGTCGGAGAGGTGGACGGTGCGCAGCAGTTCGGCGACCCGGGCCCTGCGCTCGTTCCGGGGTAGCCCGCGCAGCTTGAGCGGCACCTCGACGTTGCCCTCGACGGTGAGCCACGGGAAGAGCGCCGACTCCTGGAACATCAGGCCGGGGTTGACGCCCTCGCCCAGCTCGATCCGGCCGCCGCTGGTCCGGTCCAGTCCGGCGACCAGGTTGAGCAGGGTGCTCTTGCCGCAGCCGGACGCGCCGACCAGGCAGACGAACTCGCCGGGAGCGACGTCCAGCGACACCCCGTCCAGCGCCAGGACGGCGTGCTCGCCCTGGCCGTACACCTTGGTCACGCCGCGCAGCGCGACCGAGCCGGTCGCGCTGCGCGGGGTCGTCGTGGTCGACGTCACGGCTGGGTGACCTCGGACTTGCCCTGCGCCTTCAGCACCTCGTTGAGGTACTTCAGGTCGTAGAGGCCGGTCAGGTCGACCGGCTGGGTCAGGCCGACGGCGACAGCGTGATCCAGGCCGGTCTTCAGCGAGGCCGGGATCGGGTCGTTGGTGAACTCCAGGGTCGGCCAGGCCTGCTTGATCAGCTTGAGGTCCAGCGGCTTGCCGGTGATCTTGCCGATGTGGTCGGAGATGGACTGCTGGGCCTCGTCCGGCTTGCTGTTGACGAACTCGTTCGCCGCGACCTGGCCCTCGACCAGCTTCTTCACCACGTCCGGGTGTGCCTTGAGGAACTTGGTGCTGACCAGCAGGTTGGTGATGACGAACTTCCTGTCCGGCCAGAGGTCGCGCTCGTCGACCAGGACCTTGCCACCGGCGTTGACCAGCCGGGAGACGAAGGGCTCGGGCACCCACGCGCCGTCGATGGCGCCGGTGCCGAAGGTCTCGATGGTCTGCGCGTTCTCCTGGGGGACCACCTTGACGTCGCCGCCGCCCTCCTTGGTGGTCTGCAGGCCCTTCTCCTTGAGCCAGTAGCGCAGCGCGACGTCCTGGGTGTTGCCGAGCTGCGGTGTGGCGATCTTCTTGCCGCGCAGTTGCTCCACCGAGGTGATCTCCGGCTTCACCACCAGCGCGACGCCGCCGGACGCGGCGCCGGAGACGACCCGGACCGCCTCGCCCTTGGACTTCGAGAAGGCGTTCACGGTCGGGTTCGGACCGATGTACGTGGCGTCGAGCGCGCCGGAGAAGACCGCCTCGATGGCCGCCGGGCCGGCGTTGAACGTCTTGGTCTCCAGCGTGACGTCGCCGCCCAGCTTCTCCTTGAAGATGCCCTTCTCCACGCCGACCACCGCCGGCGCGTGGGTGATGTTCGGGAAGTAGCCCAGGCGCAGCGTCACCGGACCGGAGCCGCCGGCATCGCTGTCGTCGCCGCAGGCCGCGGTGCCGCCCAGGGTGGCCGCGCCGACCACGGCGAGGGTGGCCAGGGTGACCAGGCGGCGGAAGGGGAGCCGTCTCATCGTGTATCCAATCCGCAGTATTCCTACTTAGTTGGTAGGAAGAGTGGGGGAAGCGATGAGCGGCGTCAAGACCCGTTCACGATCCGGGACGGCCGGCCGCGAATTCTCGATAATTCCCACCTGTTCGGTGGAGATGACGGCACCGGTCGGCCCCCGCCCGGCACCGCCGTCCGGTGGGCCATCGCACACCGCCGGTGCGGGCGTTGTGGACGCGTTAAGGTCGATCACGTGCCGACGCGGAGAGCCAGAATTCCAGCGACGAAATACCCGGTCGAGCGGTTCACCCTCGACAACGGCCTGCGGGTGGTGCTCACCCCCGACCGCAGCGCCCCGGTCATCGGGGTGGCGGTGGTCTACGACGTCGGCATCCGCTCCGAGCCGGAGGGACGCACCGGCTTCGCCCACCTCTTCGAGCACCTGATGTTCCAGGGCTCGGAGAACCTGGAGAAGCTGGCCCACTTCCGGCACGTCCAGGGCGCCGGCGGCACCTTCAACGGCTCCACCCACCTGGACTACACCGACTACTACGAGACCCTGCCCAGCAACGCGCTGGAGCGGGCGCTCTTCCTGGAGGCCGACCGGATGCGCGGCCCCCGGCTGACCGAGGAGAACCTGCGCAACCAGGTCGACGTGGTCAAGGAGGAGATCCGGGTCAACGTGCTCAACCGGCCGTACGGCGGGTTCCCCTGGCTCACCCTGCCGCCGGTCATGTTCGACACCTTCCCCAACGCGCACGACGGCTACGGCTCCTTCGTCGACCTGGAGTCGGCCACCGTCGGCGACGCGGCCGACTTCTTCCGCCGCTACTACGCCAGCGGCAACGCCGTCCTCGCGGTCAGCGGGGACATCGACGTGGCCGCGGCCACCGCGCTGATCGAGCGGCACTTCGGTGACGTGCCGGCCCGGCCCGCCCCGAAGCGCCCCGACTTCGCCGAGCCCGACCTCACCGCCGAGCGGCGCACCTCGTACACCGACCAACTGGCCCCGCTGCCGGCGGTGGCCGGGGCCTGGCGGGTGCCCGACCCGGTAACCGACTTCACCGGCTACCTGCCGTACGTGGTGCTGGCCGAGGTGCTCACCGACGGCGACGCCTCCCGGCTTGTCGAGCGGCTGGTCCAGCGGGACCGCTCGGTCACCAGCCTCGGCGGCTACCTCGGCTTCATGGGCGACCCGTTCGACGTGCGCGACCCCACCGCGCTGCTGCTCCAGGCCCACCTGCCGCCCGGCGGCGACGTGGACAAGGTGCTGCGCACCATCGACGAGGAACTGGACCGGCTGGCCACCGACGGGCTGACCGAAGGGGAGCTGGCCCGGACCCAGGCCCGGATGGCCACCCACCTGCTGCGGGACACCGACGCGGTGCTCGGTCGGGCGTTGCGAATGGCCGTCCTGGAACAGCAGCGCGGCGAGCCGGGCCTGCTCAACGAACTGCCCCGGCTGGTCGGCGAGGTGACCGACGAGCAGGTCCGCGTCGCCGCCGCCACCCTGCGGCCGGAGCGCCGCGCGTCCATCGAGGTCATCGCCGGAGGTGCCCGTTGAGTGCAACCGTGGAAACGGGTGTCCGGCCGCTGCCGGCGCTGGGCCCCAACCGCAGGCTCAAGGTGCCCAAGCAGGCCGAGCGCACGCTCGGCAACGGGCTCACCGTGATCGCGGTACGCCGCAGCGCGATCCCGCTGGTCGAGCTGCGGCTCTGGATGCCGTTCGGGCGTACCCACCTGGCCCGCGGCGGGATGCTGGCGCAGACCCTGCTCTCCGGCACGGAGACGCACACCGCGACGCAGCTCGCCGCGGAGTTGCAGAAGGTCGGCGGCGGGCTCTCCGCCGGCATCGACCCGGACCGGCTGATGCTCTCCGGAGCGGGCCTGGTCACCGGCCTGGGCCGGATGCTGGAGCTGCTCGCCGACGTGCTCACCGGCGCGACCTACCCGGTGGACTGGGTGGAGACCGAGCGGGACCGCCTGGTCGACCGCATCCAGGTGGCCCAGAGCCAGCCCGCCCACCTGGCCCGGACCGCGCTGCTCAAGCGGATCTACGGCCGGCACCCGTACGCGGTGCAGACCCCCGAGCCCGACCAGGTGCGCGCGGTGAAGGCGCCGGTGCTGCGCCGGCTGCACGCCGAGCGGGTGCACCCGGCCGGCGCGGTGCTGGTGCTGGTGGGCGACGTGCAGCCGGGGCGGGCGCTGGACGCCGCCGAGCAGGCGCTCTCCGGCTGGACGGGGGACGGGCAGCCGGCCGAGCTGCCGCCCGCGCCGCCGCTGGAGCCCGGCCCGCTGCTGCTGGTCGACCGGCCCGGCTCGGTGCAGTCCTCGCTGCGGATCGCGCTGCCCGCGGTGCCGCGCACCCATCCCGACCACGCCGCGCTGCAACTGGCCAACCTGGTCTTCGGCGGCTACTTCTCCTCCCGCTGGGTGGAGAACATCCGCGAGGACAAGGGCTACACGTACGGGCCGCACTCGCTGATCGAGCACTCGGTGGCCGGGTCGGTGCTGGTGGCCGCCGCCGAGGTGGCCACCGAGGTGACCACGCCCGCCCTGCTGGAGACCATGTACGAGCTGGGCCGGCTGGCCGCTCTGCCGCCCAAGCCGGACGAGCTGGAGCAGGCCCGCCAGTACGCCCTCGGCACGCTCCAGCTCGGCATGTCCACCCAGGCCGGGCTGGCGTCGCTGACCAGCGCGTACGCCGGCAACGGGCTGCGCCTGGACTTCCTCGCCGAGCACGCCGCCCGGCTGGCCAAGGCGACCGTGGACGACGTGGCCGCGGCGGCCGCCCGCTACCTCGCCCCGGCGCAGGCGGTCACCGTGGTGCTCGGCGACGCCGAGCGGGTGGCCGACGGCCTCGCCACCCTCACCCCGGTCCGCACGGAGTCCGCGTGAGCGGCGAGTCCGCCCCACCGCTGGCCCGGTCCACGCTGGACCGGGCCGCGCACCGGCGCACCGACCCGGGCTGGCTCGCGGAGGCGTGGGAACAGTCCCGGGTGCTGGTGCTGGACTCGGCCGACGAGGGCCGCACCCTGGTCCGCGGCGCGGCGGCACCGCCGGAGCTGGTGCTGGTCGGCCCCGGCGAGCTGCCCGAGGTGCCCCGGTCGGTGCCGATGTTCCTCGGCGTCGAGCCGGACGGGGTGCCGGTCTTCGCGGTGGACGCGCCGTTGCCCGAGCTGCCCGGCACCCGCCGGGTCAACCTGCGCGAGGTCGGCCACCTGCTGACCGACCGCGACGCCGGGATCTTCACCACGGCGCTCGCCCTGCTCAACTGGCACCTCCGGCACGGCTACTCCTCGTCGAGCGGGCAGTTGACGCAGGTGGACGAGGCCGGCTGGTCCCGCGTCGACCCGGCCGGCGGCCGGATCTGGCCGCGTACCGATCCGGCGATGATCGTGCTGGTGCACGACGGCGTGGACGGCCCCGACGGATGCTGCCTGCTGGGCAACAACGCCACCTGGCCGAGCACCCCGGGGCAGCGCCGCTACTCCTGCCTGGCCGGTTACATCGAGCCGGGGGAGTCGGCCGAGGCCGCCGTGCTGCGCGAGGTCCGCGAGGAGGTCGGCGTCGCGGTCGAGGAGATCGGGTACGCCGGTAGCCAGTCCTGGCCGTTCCCCGGTTCGCTGATGCTCGGCTTCCTGGCCCGGGCCGACGCCGAGGCGCCGATCCGGGTGGATCCGGCCGAGATCGCCCACGCCCGCTGGTTCACCCGGCGGGAGATCGGGGCCGCGCTGGCCGACCAGCCGGTCGTGGTCGACGGCGGCGACCGCCTGCTCCTGCCGCCGCCCTCGTCGATCGCCCTCTTCCTGGTCCACCGCTGGCTCGACGGCCACTGCTGACCGGCGGGAGCACGTGGCGGACGCGGACTGTCATTGCCGCGGCGGTCGGCTAACTGCCGGGAGCACGGGCGGACATGGTCCCGGCCCGGACCGTCGTTGCCGCGGCGGTCGCGGGCCGGGAACACGGGCCGTCGTGGCCGGGTGAGGCATGGAACGCGGCGGGGGAGCCGGTCCGGCCACGACGGACGTCAGTGGCGGGTCAACTGCTGCCCCATTGGTAGGGGTGACGTGGGTGCAGGTCCTCGATCGGCAGCACCTTGACCCGCTGCCGTCCGGCCCGGACGGGCCCCACGGTGGACAGCGCCCGGGCGAGCAGCAGCGCGGCGTCCCGGTCCTCGGCGTGCACGACCTGGCGGCGTGGTTCCGGCGTGCTGGTCTCGTCCCGCAGGCGACCTCCGCCGGCCCAGGCGGCGGCGATGTCGGTGTCGGCGGCGGCACGGATCTCGGTGCGGACGATCAGGAACCGCATGGTGTCCCCCGGTACGGACGGACGGATGCACGCTGCAACTTCCACGTTCACTCTTGCGTCATGTTACGCCGGAGCGTCGTCCCAGCAAGTGAAACTCGCCTATCATTGGTGGGCGTCGACCGATCGGGTGACCCCAGCTCAGGACGGTTGTCGGCGGTGGATGCGCAAGGGGCCGCCGGCGCCACGCCGACGGCCCCCGAAGCTCGCCGGATCAGTTCAGGTCGAACTGGCCGTTCTTCGCGCCGGCGATGAAGCCGAGCCAGCCGGCCCGGTTGAACAGCAGCACCGGCCCGCGCGGGTCCTTGCTGTCGCGCAGCGCGACGGCCGCCGGTCCGGTACGCAGCGGTGCGATCTCCACGCAGTTCGAGGTCTGGCTGCGGGTGCTCTTGCGCCAGGCGGCGCGGGTGAACTGCTCGGACGAGCTGTTGCGGATCTCGTTCATGGTTCTGCTCCTGGTCTGGAGTGCTCCGATGGGGACGAGTGACGCCGCAGGCCGGACGGTCCCCGTGGATCACCGGTCCGTCGTCAGGCGCCCCGAGCCGCGGCGGCGCTGGGGCGGCGCCGTTGCCGGCCCGAACGCCACTGTGGACTCGACTGCCGTGCCGGTCAGCCGTCCCGTCGCCTCGATCAGCCATGAGAGGGTGTCCGATGCGGAGAGCGCCGCCGAGCTCAGCCACTCGAACACCACTTTATAGCGATTTAGGGTGTTTGCCTCGGTTGACATGACGTCGGTGAACCCACCTTCGATGGCCAACGTCTCCGGATCGAGCGGATCGGCGAACCGGTAGACCGAGAAGGCGGTCGGCGGGAGGTACCAGTCGCCGACTCGGGTGTCGCGCAGCAGCAGGTGCAGCGTCACGTTCGGCAGCATGGCCAGCTCGCAGAGATGGACGATCTGCTCGTGCAGCACCTCGGGCGGGCCGGCCCGGCGGCCGAGCGCCGCCTCCTCCAGCACCGCCGTGTAGCGCGGCGCGTCGGGCGAGCGGGTCAGCAGCGACTGGCGGGCCTGACGGGCGCGTACCTCGGTCTCCGGGTCCTCGATTTCCAGGTCGCCGGCCTCCTCGGCCACCTGGGCCGCGGACATGATCCGGTGCCGGGCGTACCCGGGCGTCTGCAACAGGCCCGGCACCAGCACCGGGTTGTACTCGGAGATCTCCGCGCACCCCGCCTCCAGCTCGGCGAAGCCGCGCTGCTGCTGGGTCATCACCGGGAAGTTGCGCAGCCAGCCGCGCATGTCGCCGGCCTCCTGGGTGATCCCCAGCAGCTCCGCGCGCAGGTCGTCGTCCGCGCCGTAGAGGGTCAGCAGGACGTCGACGTCGTCCGGGTCGGGGCGGCTGCGGCCGTTCTCCAGGCGGGACAGCTTGGACGCGGAGGCCCAGCCGATCCGTTCGATGACCTGGTCGCCGGTGAGACCGGCCTGTTCACGCAGCCGGCGCAGTTCGGTGCCGAGCCTGCGACGGCGCAGGATCGGGCCTGGTGCGGCAGGAGGCACGGTGTCCTCTTTCCCGTCGACCGTCGCGGGGCGCGGCGGTAACTGTATGAAATTCGCCCCCCACGGTCAGTATGGACGGCGCGACCGGTGCCGGAAGGGTCCGGCGTGGGCGTGTCACGCGAGAAAAAGAGGACTGTGGAGGGGTGCCTTCAGCGGCGCCCGCCCCCGACGCGCCGACAGGCGCACCCCGCCGGAGGGAACCCGATGCGCACCGTCCTGCGCCGCCCCGACTTCCGCCTGCTCTTCGTCGCGCTGCTGGCCAGCATGGCGGCCGAGTCGATCCTGCTGCTGGCCCTGGCCGTCTGGGTCAAGGACCTGACCGGGTCGGACGGCATGGCCGGGGCGACCATCTTCGCCGTCATCGCGCCGATGGCGCTGGCCCCGCTGGTCGGCTGGGTGGTCGACCGGTGCCGCCGCCGGCCCTTCTTCGTGGCCGCCAACCTCGGTACGGCGGTGCTGCTCTGCCCGCTCTTCGCGGTCCACGACCGCGCCGACGTCTGGGTGATCTACGTGGTGGCGGCGCTCTACGGACTGTCGTACATCACGTTGAGCGCGGTGCTCAGCGGGCTGATCCGGCACCTGGTGCCGAGCGAACTGCTCGCCGACGCCAACGGGGTGCTGCAGACCGTCCGGCAGGGGCTCCGGCTGGTGGGCCCGCTGGCCGGGGCCGGGCTCTACGCCACGGTCGGCGGCTGGCTGCTGGTCGCCCTGGCCATGACCGGCTTCCTCACCGCCGCGGCGGTGGTCGGCGTGCTCCGGGTCACCGAGACCACCCCGGCCCGGTCCGCGCGCCGCTGGCCGGCCGGGCTGGGCGCTGGGGTCCGGCACCTGGCCGGCGACCCCGCGCTGCGTCGGGCCCTGCTCGGGTACGGGCTGGGCTCGTTGATGATGGGCTTCACCGAGTCGCTGATCTTCGCGTACGTCGACCTGGGGCTGGGCCGGGACGCCGCGTTCGTCGGCGTGCTGGTCACCGTGCAGGGGGCCGGTGGGCTGGTCGGCGGGGTCTTCTCGGCCACCGTGGTACGCCGGGCCGGTGAGGTGGGTGCGCTCGCCGCCGGGGTGACCTTCTTCGGGCCGGCCGCGCTGGCGCTCGCGTACCCCCGGCTCTGGCTCGGCGTGGTGGCCCTGCTGCTGGCCGGCGTCTCCCTGCCGCTGACCATGGTCGGGCTGAACACGCTGATCCAGCGGCGGACCCCGCCGGGGCTGCTGGGCCGGGTCGCCGCCGCCTCGGAGGCGCTGGTCAGCGGCCCGCAGGCGGTCTCCATCGGGGCCGGCGCGCTGCTCGTCGGCGTCTTCGACTACCGCCTGCTCTTCGCCCTGGTCGGAATGACCACCACGGCCGCCGGCCTCTACCTCTGGCGCGGCCGCCGGCTCACCGCGCCGCGACCCGTCCTGGTCCACGTTCCGGCCCCCCGCCGCCCGCTCGACCGGGAGGTGTTCGCCGCGACCCGCCGCCGCGAGGCCCCGTGAGACGCGACGAGCGGCCACCCCGTGGGGGCGGCCGCTCGTGGCAGGGCGTGTGTCGGGTCAGCCGGGGAGGCTGGCCAGGTGCTGCTTGACCTGGGTGATCGAGGGGTTGGTCAGGGCGCTGCCGTCGTCGAACCGCAGCGTCGGGACGGTCTGGTTACCGCCGTTGACGCCCATCACGAACTCCGCGGCCTTCGTGTCCTGCTCGATGTCGACCACCTCGTACGCGATGCCCTCCCGGTCGAGCTGCGACTTCAGCCGGTGGCAGTAGCCGCACCACGAGGTGGAATACATCGTCAACATGGTCAGGTCCTCCAACGGTCTGGCTCCCGCCCGGCCCGATCAGGCCAGGCTAATCGCTGCAACATCGCCGGAGGCTGGAATGATTCCTCGCTGTGGTGGTTCACTCAGCGGCGGAACGGGTGCTGGCCGGCCTCGACCCGGAGCAGCGGTCCGCGGTGACCGCCCCGGCCGGCCCGGTCTGCATCCTGGCTGGCGCCGGGACGGGCAAGACCCGGGCGGTGACCTCCCGGATCGCCCACCGCGCCCTCGCCGGCGACATCTCCGCCCGGCACGTGCTGGCGGTCACCTTCACCGCCCGCGCCGCCGCCGAGATGCGGGCCCGGCTCACCGCGCTGGGCGTGGGCGGCGTCCAGGCCCGCACGTTCCACGCGGCGGCGCTGCGCCAGGTCCGCTACTTCGCGCCCCGGCTGCTGGAGGGGCGGGCCATGCCGGAGCTGCTGGACAGCAAGGTCCGGGTGGTCACCCTGGCTGCCGCCAAGGTGGGCCTGCGGGCCGACCGGGCCGCCGCCCGCGACCTGGCCGGCGAGATCGAGTGGGCCAAGTCGTCGCTGGTCGAGCCGGGTGAATACGTGGTGGCCGCGGCCAAGGCGCTGCGCGAGACCCCGCACGAACCGGCGAAGGTGGCCGAGGTCTTCGCCGCGTACGAGCGGCTCAAGCGCGGCAACGGGGTGATCGACTTCGAGGACATGCTGCGCGCCGCGGTCTGGGGGATCGAGGAACACGCCGACGTCGCCGAGCAGGTCCGCGGCCAGTACCGGCACTTCGTCGTCGACGAGTACCAGGACGTCAACCCGCTCCAGCAGCGGCTGCTGGACGCCTGGCTCGGCGGCCGGGACGACGTCACCGTCGTCGGCGACGCCAGCCAGACCATCTACTCGTTCACCGGGGCGACCTCGTCCTACCTCGTCGACTTCCCGCGCCGCTACCGCACCGCCACGGTGGTCCGGCTGGTCCGCGACTACCGCTCCACACCGCAGGTGGTCGGGCTGGCCAACGCGGTGATCTCCCAGGCCCGGGGCGCCGAGGCCCGGCTCCGGCTGGAGCTGCACGGCCAGCGTCCGGCCGGCCCGGAACCCGAGCTGCGGATCTTCACCGACGAGCCGGCCGAGGCGAACGCGGTCGCGGCCCGCTGCCGAGCGCTGATCGACGGCGGCACCCCGGCCCGGGAGATCGCGGTGCTGTTCCGCACCAACGCGCAGTCCGAGGCGTACGAGAAGGCGCTCACCGAGGCCGCGGTCCCGTACGTCCTGCAGGGCGCGGAGCGCTTCTTCGAGCGCCCCGAGGTGCGCCAGGCGATGGTCGCGCTGCGCGCCGCCACCCGGTCGATCCCGGGGGAGACCCCGCTGCCGGCCGCCGTCGTGGAAGGGCTCGCCGCGGTCGGCTGGGCGCCCGACGCGCCCCCGCCGGGCGGGGCCGCGCGCGAGCGGTGGGAGGCGCTCGCCGCCCTGGTCCAGCTCGCCGAGGAGTACGCGGCGACGCCCGAGGTGGTGCCGATCGGCGAGGCCGTCGCGATCGAGCGCCCGGTCACCCTGGGCGACTTCAACGGGGAGCTGGCCCGGCGGGCCGCCCAGCAGCACGTGCCCACCGTGGAGGGGGTGACGCTCGCCTCACTGCACTCGGCCAAGGGCCTGGAGTGGGACGCCGTCTTCCTGGTCGGCTTGGCCGAGGGCACCCTGCCCACCACCTACGCGAAGACCCCCGAGCAGGTCGAGGAGGAGCGGCGGCTGCTCTACGTCGGGATCACCCGGGCGCGGGAGTGGCTCTGGCTGTCGTACGCGGCGGCCCGCTCGCCCGGTGGCCGGGCCCGGCGGCCGTCCCGGTTCCTGCCGCAGCTGGACCGCTCCGGCGGCGGTGAGCGGGCCGGGGCCGGCGCGGCCCGGCGCACCGAGCGGCGGCGCACCCAGGTGGTCTCCTGCCGGATCTGCGGCGCCACCCTGCTCGCCGGGGCGGACCGGAAGCTGGGCCGCTGCCCGACCTGTCCGTCCGACCTGGACGAGGAGCTGTACGAGCGGCTGCGCGAGTGGCGGCAGCGGGTGGCCGGGGCGCAGAAGGTGCCGGCGTACGTGGTCTTCACCGACGCCACGCTCACCGCGCTGGCCGAGCGGAGGCCGGGCCGCACCGAGGAGCTGATCGCGATCGCCGGAATCGGCCCCCGCAAACTGGGCCTATACGGCGATACGGTGCTGGCCCTGGTGGCCGGTGCGGGGGTGGACGAGGTCTGCCCGCAGAAAAGTTTCGAAATCTAGCCGTAAATCGTTTGCCCTCGCCCGGAGGCGAGGAATAGCCTCAGGACACACCTCGCGAGCGGCGCCATTCTGGCTGCTCACGGGGGATGAGTCCATGGTCGGCACGAGGAAAGACAGGGAGGTGGCACCCGTGGAGATCTTCACCTATGAGCGTTCGGCGGCGATGCCAGCTGCCTGCGTTCCGCTGTCGTCCGTCCGGGTGGCCCTTGCCGCTCGACCGTCGACTCCGCTGGTGCACCAGGCCCAGGTTCAGGCCGAGCTGAACCTGACCGTGGCGCCGCTGGCGGCGATCGAGGGGACCAGTGGCTTCACGGGCATGGGCATCGGCGACGTCAACAAGCGCACGGATGTCCGCGGCGTTCCACCTCGAGGTAGACCGGTCTGATCCAGACCACCGGCTCACCTCGAGGCCGCGGAACCCGCACACCGGGATCCGCGGCCTCAGTTTTTTTGCACCGCACTTGCAATGCCGAAGTACCTGCCGAAGTACGTCGGAAAAGCGATCCACGAGATCGAAGTGAGAGAGAGGTGACCGGAGGATGAGTCTGGCGTTGGCCCCACTCGATGTGAGCGTCGAGGTGGAGGCGAACCTGCCCTGCCGGAAGTTCGACCCCGACCTGTGGTTCTCCGACTCGCCTGCCGAGCTCGAGCTGGCCAAGTCGCTCTGCGGGGACTGCCCGCTGCGCGTCGAGTGCCTCGCCGGCGCGGTGGAGCGGGCCGAGCCCTGGGGCGTCTGGGGCGGCGAGATCTTCGAGCGTGGCGCGGTCGTCCCGCGCAAGCGGCCCCGTGGCCGTCCGCGTAAGGAGGACCTCGCCCGTGACGCCCAGCTCCGGGTCGAGGCGGAGGCGCGACTGGCGGCCAGTGGGCTGTCCGAGTCGCGTAGCGCCGTCCGGCTGGCAGCCTGACACAACCCCGTTCCAACGTCCCCGCCGGTGATCGTCACCGGCCACGAGAAAGTCGAAATCATGCTGCACCTGCCGAATGGAACCGAGATGCAACTACTCCACGAAGCGTTGTCCCGGGCTCGAATGCGCCGGCCTCAGGCCGGCACCACCACGAGCACTGAGGCAACCCGTTCCGCCCGTACCGTCGCCATGCGCAGCCGCAGCCAGTCGGCTCGCGACCTGGGCGCTCTCTAGATCCCTACACCACTGAAGGGGCGGTGACCGAGATGGTCACCGCCCCTTCGGCGTCTGTGCCGATCAGCCCACCGGGGCGAAGCCGGGCAGCCAGCGCTCCAGGATGGCCCGGTACGGCGCCTTCGCCTCCAACTGGCAGAGCACCCCGATCGAGCCCAGCGTCACCCGATGGATCATCAGGTACGACGGGGGCAGGTTGAGCTGCCGGCTGAGCTGGTAGGTGGGGGAGCGCGGACTGGCCAGCCGGGCCGCCTGGGCGCGCAGCCAGGCCCGGGTGAACCGGAACTCCTCCGCGGCGATCGGCTCCAGCATCGGCCGGAGGAAGTCCAGCACCCCCTCGGCGTCGATCGGCTCGGTGGAGCTGACGAAGCCCTCGTCGCGCAGCCCGGCCACCACCGCGTCCGCGTCGTCGCGCAGGGCCAGTGCGGCGATCCGGCCGATCGGCTCCGGGGTGCCCTCCGGCATCCGGGCCACCGCGCCGAAGTCGATCACGCCGAGCCGGCCGTCCGGCAGCAGCCGGAAGTTGCCCGGGTGCGGGTCGGCGTGCAGCAGCCCGGCCCGCATCGGCGCGGAGAGGTGCAGTTCGGCCATCAGCCGCCCGGCCTCGTCGCGCTGCTCCTCGGTGCCCTCCCGGATGATCTGCGACAGCGGAATGCCCTCGACCCACTCGGTGATCAGCACCCGGGGCGCGGCGTCGAGCACCTCGGGGATGTAGATGTCCGGGTCCCCGGCGTACGCGGCGGCGAAGGCGCGCTGCGACTCGGCCTCCAGCTCGTAGTCCAGTTCCTCGGTGATCCGTTCGCGCAGCTCGACCAGGAGCGGCTTGACGTCCAGCCCGGGCTGGATCGCCCGGAACATGCCGCCCAGCCGGGAGAGCTGCTTCAGGTCGGCGAGCAGGGCGTCACCGGCGCCCGGGTACTGGATCTTCACGGCCACGTCCCGGTGGCGCGGGCCGCCGTTCGGCCCGTAGCCCGGGTCGCGCCAGACCGCGCGGTGCACCTGGCCGATGCTGGCCGCAGCGGCCGGGGTGTCGTCGAACTCCACGAACCGGTCCCGCCAGTCCGGCCCGAGCTGCTCGACGAGCACCTTGTGCACGGTCGCCGCGGGCAGCGGCGGGGCGGCCTCCTGAAGCTTGGTGAGCGCCTGCCGGTAGGGAGCGGCGATCTCCTCCGGCAGCGCCGCCTCGAAGACCGACAGGGCCTGACCGAACTTCATCGCCCCGCCCTTGAGCTGCCCGAGCACGCTGAACAGCTGCTCGGCGGTGCGCTGCTGGATCTCGGCGGAGATGACGTCGGACGCGAGCCCGGTGACCCGCTTGCCCATGCCGAGGACGGTCCGACCGGCGAAACCGAGCGGCAGAGCGGCGAGCTTGGCGGTCCGGGACACGGCCCGGCGCGGGATGTCGGTCACCCGGCCATTGTTACCGACCGGACGGGCCCGCTGCTGCCGTGCGGCCGGGAGCGGGTGCGGCCGACCGGATCGGGCGACGCCCGGAGCACTCGCAGGAGGGGTGCGGCGGCCACCGCCGGTGCCGGAACCGGCCGGGTTGCCGGATTTCGACCGCGCACCCGAGGGTCTCCGGCGTGCCCCCGTCGAGCTGGGTCAACGCCTCGGCGGCCGCGTAGGCCGCCGCGGCCAGCCGGGTGGCGGCCGCGCAGGCCCGGTCGCCGTCGTCGGCCGCGAGCTGGGCGGCGAGCGCCGGCCAGTCCGGGTCGCGGTCGGTCCGGTGCAGGTCGAGGCAGTGCAGGCAGGGGCCCGCCGGCGGGCGGACCAGCGGACCGACCACCGGCACGCCGCCGCGCAGGTCGACCAGGAGATGTGGCTGGCGGCGTTGCGCGTGACCGGCGGCGAGCAGGGCCGCCGGGCGGTCCGCGCCGAGCTGGACCACCAGGTCGGGCCGCCCCGCCCGGAGCGGCCCGGTCGCCGTGCCCGGCGCGCACCGCGCCAGCGCCGCGCGGACCGCCGGGGCCAGCGGACGGCCCAGCTCCGCGCCGGCGAGGCCGGTCCCGACCAGGTCACCCGGGCGGACCGGGCCGGCCAGCGCGGGTACGACATGCCCGACGCCGGCCTGCGCCAGCGCGACGGCGACCGCCGCGCCGAGCCGCCCGGCCCCGGTGACCAGCACCCGGGCCGCCCGACGGCGGCGCAGCAACCGGGCCGGCGTGCCCGGCAGGGCGGGCGTGGCCAGGGCCAGGGCGTCGGCCTCCGCGGTGAGCCGGGCCCGGGCCGGACCGGTGAGGTCGCGGGGGAGCAGGCTCTGCGCGGGTACGACGAGACCGGCGGCCCGGAGCGTGTCGAGCAGCACCCGGGCCTCCTCCGGCGGGACCCGCGCGGCGGTGGCGGCGGCGACCACGGCCCGTTCGCTCCGGGTGCCGTCCAGCAGGTCGAGCAGGCGGACGGCGCCCGGGCTGGTCACCTCGAGCAGCACGGCCGGGCCGGGTTCCACCCCGAGCTGGAGCGTGCGCCGGTCCCGCCAGAGCCGGGTCAGGCCGGGCAGCAGCGTCGGACGCGCGAGGGGCATCGGGTCGGTCACACCACGAATCGTGACCGTGTCGGCGCTCTGCGTCGATCGTTGTCCACAGGTGCGCCGGGCTGTGGCCAGCGTTGTCCACAGGGAAACCCCGGTTGTCCACAACCCGCCGGTAGCCGGTGTCGGCTACACGACGGGGGAGGGACGGCCGCCGGCCATCCCTCCCCCGTGCGACCCGGGACGGGTCAGACCTTGGCCTTGCCCAGGATGCGGTTCACTGTTGTGCCGCAAACCGGGCACTTGCCCTTGGCCATGTTCATGCCGGTCTTCGAGACCTCCACGCGGCCCTCGAAGTCCCGCTTCTCCTTGCACTTCACGCAGTAACCGTTGTAGGTCTGGGCCTGGTCGGCCACGGTAGCCCTCCTCGTCTCGTCCGCCGGACGCCTCCGGCGGGTTTCCCTGCGGCGGGCCACGAGTGGCGCCGGCGCCGGGGGGTTTCCCGCGATCACTCACGTGACCGCTGGTTGGCGGACCCTACCCAGGTCTGGGCGGTTCCATGTCAGCTGTGCGTCGACTCTGTGAGGAAGTCGACGACGAGAGTGTGCATGCCGCGTTACGTCGGATAAGTCAGTTTCGCGGGGACACGCCGGGTGAATGCCCTCAGATCCCCCTTCGGGCGGCCCCCCGGGGCGACAGTCCGTCGTAGATCACCTAACGTTGACCGGGGCCGGTAGGTGATGGTCAACTCCCGTCGCTAAAGAAATTTTTCAGGACTCCTGACGACCAACCCCCATTTTCCGGGCGCGTGTCGCAGTGTTGACTCTTGCGGACCCCTGGTCAGTACGCATTAGCTTTCCCTCGTGACAGTCAATCGAGGCTGCGCGGACCGGTGATGGCCGGGACGCGGAAGCCCGTCGTCGAAGTACGGCGCAGCCAGCGCCGGCGGCGCACGGTGTCCGCGTACCGCGACGGGGAGCGCGTCGTGGTGCTGATCCCCGACCAGTTCTCCCGGGCCGAGGAGAGCGAGTGGGTCGACCGGATGCTGGCCCGGCTCGCCGCCCGCGAGGGCCGGCTCGCCCGCTCGGACGCCGAACTGCTGGCCCGGGCCAGCCGACTGATCAACCTCTACCTGCCGGAGCACGGGCTGACCGTCGCCCCGGCCAGCGTCCGCTGGGTGACCAACCAGAACGGCCGCTGGGGTTCCTGCACCCCCGCCGACCGCACCATCCGGATCTCCCACCGGATCCAGGACATGCCCGACTGGGTCATCGACTACGTGCTGCTGCACGAACTGGCGCACCTCATCGTGCCCAGCCACAACGCCGAGTTCTGGGCCCTGGTCGGCCGCTACCCGAAGACCGAGCGGGCCCGCGGCTACCTGGAGGGCGTAGCCGCCACCTCCGGCGTCCCCCTAGCCGACTGACCCCCGGCCTCCCACACCCCCGCTTGTTGCTGCGTCGATCATGAGGTTGGCGGTGTGGTTCGCCCCTTTTATCGCAACCAACCTCATGATCAGCGAGCCGAGTCGAGCGATCTTGGCGACTTTCCGAACGGAAAGTCGCCAAGATCGAGGGCTGGGGCATGGTTGCGGCGATTCGGCGTGGTGCGGGCGATTGGGTGCCGGTGGCGGCCCGCGGAGTGCCCGGCGCGGGCGCGGCGGCCGGAGGGGGTGCGGGTACAGCTCGGCCTGCTGCCGAGCGGAGCAGGGATGCCGACCTCATCCACCTCGGCCGGGCTGGGGCGGCGGCGGCCGAATGTGTCCGTGGCGGCCCGCGTGCCGGACGCAAACGGTCGGTGGGTGGAACGCCATGGGTGTCTCGCGGGCTCTGACACACCCATGGTGTTCCACCGACGGGTTGGCGGTGCTGGTCGGCCAATCGCGGAACCGGGCATGCGGAGTCGCACCGGCTGGGGCCTGGACCGGCGACGGGTAACCCACCGGCGATGCTCGCCGTCGCCCCGTCGCCCCGTCGCCCCGTCGCCCCGTCGCCCCGTCGCCCCGTCTCCACGTAGTAGGGGTGGGGCGGGTAGCGGGTTAGGGTCGTCGGGTGGTTCGACGTGTGGTGGTGGCGTTGCTCGGCCCGGTGACCTGGACGCCTCCGGGGATCGATCCGACGCGGTGGCGGAGCGCGCTCGCCGAGGACGTGGTGGACCTGCTGGCCACCCTCAACGAGGTCGAGACCGCCGTGGCGGTGACGCCGGAGGACCGCTGGTTGGCTGACGCGGTGGTCTGGCCCGGCACGGCCGTGCACGAGGTGCCGGAGCCCACCGTCGGCGCGGTGTTCGCCACGCTGACCGGCTACGACCAGGCGGCGGTGGTGGCCGCCGACGCGCCCGACGTGCCGGGCCTCACCCTGGGCAAGCTGCTCCGGCCGCTGTCCAGCCGTCCGGTGGCGGTCGCCCCCGTGGAGGGGAGTGGGGCGGGGCTGCTCGGGGTGGCCGCCCGGCTGCCCGTACCGGAGTGGTTGCCGGCGCTGGACCTGGACACCGCCGCGCCGGCCGAGGTGCGTGCCGCCGCGCCGCGCCCCGGGGACGTGGCGGTCACCGCCGGCTGGCGCCGGCTGCGCGGCCCGGCCGACCTGGCCACCCTCGACCCGGCCTTCGAGGGCTGGGAGGCCACCCGGGCGCTCCTCTCCGGCCAGCCCGGCTGACCCGCGGACGCGCGGTTCGACTGCGGGATGACCGACGCCGCCGAGGCCCGGTGCGGCAGGCGCTGACCGATGCGCCGGCGGCAGCACGGCGGGCGGGCTGGCCGAACGCGCCTGGCCGCACGGCGAGGGCGGGCTGGTCGAGCGCCGGGGGCAGCACGGCGGCGCGGGTCGGTCGAATACGCCGGGCAGCACGGCGAGGGCGGGCTGGTTGAACGCCGGGGGCAGCACGGCGGGGCGGGCTTGTTGAACGCGCCGGGGCCCGCACGAGCGTTCGTGCGGGCCCCGGCGGCGGGCGGCGTCAGGACTTGTCGTCGTCCTCGCCCGGGGGCTGCTCCTCCGGCGCGCCGGGCGCGGTGAAGTCGAAGTTCGCCAGCTCCTCGTCCAGGTCGTTGGTGGTCGCGGCGAACGCCTCCGGGTTGGCGAAATCCTCGTCGGAGGGGAGCAGGTCGGGGTGGCCCCAGACCGCGTCCCGGCCGGCGATCCCGCGGTGCTCGGTGAGTGCCGACCAGAGCACGGTGGCCTCGCGCAGCCGGCGCGGCCGCAGCTCCAGGCCGACCAGGGCGGCGAAGGTCTGCTCGGCCGGACCGCCGGCGGCGCGGCGGCGGCGGAACGCCTCGCCGAGGCGCACCACGTTGGGCAGCCGGTCGCCCGCGGCGCTGTCGACCACGTGGCACACCCAGCCCTCGACCAGGGCGAGCACGGTCTCCAGCCGGGCCAGCGACGCCTTCTGCGCCGGGGTGTCCTCGGGCGTGAAGATGCCCTCCAGGGCGATCGCCTGCATCGACTCCGGGTCGGTCGGGTCGACCCGGCCCATCGCCTCCTCGATCGCCTCCCGGTTGACCCGGATGCCGGCGGCGTAGTTCTCCACCGCGGTGAGCACGTGCCCGCGCAGCCACGGGACGTGCTGGAAGAGCCGCTGGTGGGCGGCCTCGCGGAGGGCCACGTAGAGGCGTACCTCGTCCTCGGGCAGTTCCAGGCCCTCGCCGTACGCCCGGATGTTGGCCGGGATGAGCGCGGCGGTGCCGGCGGGGCCGAGCGGCAGGCCGATGTCGCCGGCGGAGAGCACCTCGGCGGCGAGCGAGCCGAGCGCCTGGCCGAGCTGGCCGCCGAAGAGCGCGCCGCCCAGCGTGGCGACCATCGACTGCATCGGGCCGAGCTGGGCGCGGGCCTCCGGCGGCACCAGGTCGCCCATGGCGCCGACCATCCGGCTGGCCACCGGGTCGCAGAGCTTGCGCCACACGTCGAGGGTCTTGTAGATCCACTCGTTGCGGTTCCAGGCGACCGAGCTGCGGATGCCGGAGGGCCACGAGGTGGCCGGCTCCAGCCAGAGGTCGGCGATGCGCAGCGCCTCCTCGACCGCGTTGCGTTCGAACGGCGAGACCGCCGGGTCGCCGGCTGCGGCGAGCTGGCTCGCGGCCACCTGCCGGGCGAGGTCCCAGTTGACCGGACCGCTGCCCGGCGCGGAGAGCAGGTGCTGCAACTGCGACATGAACTGCTGCATCTGCGCGGGATCGTTGGGGTCTGGTGGTTGCCCACCCGGGAGCGCGAAGCCGAACGGAATATCAGGCACGACGTCTACGGTACGCGGGCCCCGCCGCAGGTCGTGTGCGTCGCCGTTCCGCTGAGGGCGAAGTCCCGCGGTCACTGCGCCGGACGTTCCGGGCCGGATCGGTACGCTCTGGCGCATGAGACGTCGCGGCGTGACCGTACTCCTCGGTGCACTGCTCACCGCCCTGCTCAGCGTCGGCGTGCTGAGTGTGCCCATCCCGTACGTGGTGCTCGGTCCCGGTCCGACCGTCAACACCCTGGGCAGCGAGGACGGCAAGGAGATCATCCAGGTCACCGGCCGGTCGACGTCCACCTCCGCGGGGCAGCTCCGGCTGACCACGGTCGGCGTGCAGCCCACCGTCCGGCTCCGCTCGGCGCTGGCCGGGTGGTTCTCCAAGGACGAGGCGGTGGTGCCGCGTGAGCTGGTCTACCCGCCGGGGGAGTCGCAGGAGGAGGTCGAGCAGCGCAACGCCGAGGACTTCCAGAACTCGCAGACCAGCGCCGAGACGGCGGCCCTGCGCGAGCTGGGCTACCCGATCCGGGTGCTGGTGAAGGCGGTCACCGGGGGCGGCCCGTCGGTCGACGTGCTCAAGCCCAACGACGTGATCACCTCGGTCGACGGCCAGCCGGTGACCAGCGCGGCCCGGCTCACGGAGCTGATCCGGGCCAAGCCGGCCGGCACCGCGCTGAAGATCGGCTACACCCGCGGCGGGGCGCCGGCCACCGCCACGGTGACCAGCCGCGAGCAGGACGGCCGGCCGCGCATCGGCATCGAGATCGACCAGCAGCAGCCGCACCCGTTCACGCTCAAGATCGACCTTGGTGACATCGGCGGCCCCAGCGCCGGGCTGATGTTCGCCCTCGGCATCGTCGACAAGCTGGAGCCGGCCGACCTGACCGGCGGGAAGGTCATCGCCGGCACCGGCACCATCGACGACGAGGGCCGGGTCGGCCCGATCGGCGGCATCGCCCAGAAGCTGGTGGGCGCCAAGGAGGCTGGCGCGAAGGTCTTCCTGGTGCCGGCCGACAACTGCGCCGAGGCGGTCCGCAACCCCCAGCCCGACCTGCCGCTGCTCCGGGTGGCGTCGCTGGACGACGCGCTGACGGCGCTGGAGAAACTGCGCGCCGGGGGGCAGCCGACCCGCTGCTGACCGGTCACGCCGGGTCACCGGACGATCGTGACGTGACCTTGACCCGAGGTATTCAGGAACACCCCGTACTCTGGGTGCCTGGTCGGAGCCGATCACATCGAGCGTGCGGAGCCAACAGTGGTCATGCGTAGCAGCCCCCTGCCGAGGATGAGCCGGCGCGGACGCGTCACCATCGGGGTCCTGATCGGGGTGTTCGTGCTCTTCACCCTGCTCGGGTGGGGGGTCAACGCGTGGACCGACTGGCTCTGGTTCGACGAGGTCCGCTACACCCAGGTCTTCACCGGCGTCCTCGCCACCCGCCTGCTGCTGTTCCTGATCATCGGGCTCAGCATGGCGCTGATCATCGCCGGCAACCTCTGGCTGGCCCACCGGCTGCGACCGCAGCTGCGCCCGCACTCCGCCGAGCAGGCCACCCTGGAGCGCTACCGGATGCTGCTGAGCCCCCGGCTCGGCACCTGGATCGCCCTGGCCGCCGCGGTCATCGGCCTCTTCGCCGGCCTCTCCGCGCAGAGCCGGTGGGGCCAGTGGCTGCTGTTCCGCAACGGCGGCAGCTTCGGCGTGAAGGATCCGGAGTTCGGCGTCGACGTCGGCTTCTACGTCTTCCAGCTGCCGTTCTGGCGCTACCTGCTCGGCGTGGGCTTCACCGCGGTGGTGCTCGCCCTGCTCGGCGCGCTCGCCGTGCACTACATCTTCGGCGGGGTGCGGCTCCAGGGCGTCGGGGACCGGATGACCAACGCCGCCCGGGCCCACCTGAGCACCCTGGTGGCCGTCTTCGTGCTGCTCAAGGCCATCGCGTACGTGCTGGACCAGCGGGCCATGCTGCTGGAGTACAACGAGGGCGCCAAGCTCTACGGCGCCGGCTACGCCGACATCAACGCGCTGCTCCCGGCGAAGGAGATCCTCGCCTGGATCGCCGTCGTGGTGGCCGTCGCGATCATCGTGTTCTCCAACGCGTGGATGCGGAACCTGGTCTGGCCCGGCATCGCGCTCGCCCTGCTCGGCGTCTCGGCCGTGGCGATCGGCGGCATCTACCCGTGGGCCGTGCAGACCTTCGAGGTCAAGCCGAGCGCCCGGGACAAGGAGGCGCCGTACATCGAGCGCAGCATCGAGGCGACCAGGTCCGCCTTCGGGCTGACGGGCACGAAGAACACCGACTACGCGGCGAGCAACCTCGTCCCGCCGGCCAGCCTGGCCACCGACACCTCAGTGGTGCAGAACGTCCGGCTGCTCGACCCGCAGCTGGTCTCCGAGACGTACACGCAGCTGCAGCAGGTCCGGGGCTTCTACGACTTCGGCCCGAAGCTGGACATCGACCGGTACGCGAACGCCGGCAAGACCTCCGACTACGTGGTCGGGGTCCGGGAGATCAACTACGGCGAGCTGACCGACCAGCAGAGCAACTGGATCAACCGGCACACGGTCTACACCCACGGCTACGGCCTGGTCGCCGCCCCGGCCAACCAGGTGGTCTGCGGCGGTCAGCCGTACTTCGTCTCCGGCTTCCTCGGCGAGAAGGCGCAGGAGGCTTGCTCCTCGCAGACCGAGCAGATCCCGGCCCAGCAGCCGCGGATCTACTACGGCGAGCGGATGGAGCCGGACGACTACGCGATCGTCGGGCAGACCGGTGACCGGAACGTCGAGTTCGACAAGCCGACCTCCACGGGTGGCGAGCAGTACTACACCTACACCGGCGAGGGCGGCGTCGAGATCGGCTCGTTCACCCGCCGGCTGCTCTACGCGATCAAGGAGCAGGAGTCGAACTTCCTCCTCTCCGAGGCGGTCAACGACGACTCGAAGCTGCTCTACGTGCGCAACCCGCGGGACCGGGTGGAGAAGGTCGCACCGTTCCTCACCCTGGACGGGGACCCGTACCCGGCGGTGGTGAACGGCCGGGTCCTCTGGATCGTCGACGGCTACACCACCGCGGCGACCTACCCGTACGCCGAGCGGGTCAACCTGCAGGCCGAGACGGCCGACGAGCTGACCGGGCGGGGCACCTTCCAGCTCGCCCGGGAGAACGTCAAC
The DNA here is from genome assembly GCF_057197805.1 of Micromonospora sp. Utrum1. Classification (NCBI taxonomy): domain Bacteria; kingdom Bacillati; phylum Actinomycetota; class Actinomycetes; order Micromonosporales; family Micromonosporaceae; genus Micromonospora; species Micromonospora sp. Utrum1. The sequence goes on along the minus strand of NZ_CM170071.1, from coordinate 6,637,064 downwards.
TACATCCGCAACTCGGTGAAGGCGACCGTCGACGCGTACGACGGCACGGTGAAGCTCTACACCTTCGACGACGCGGACCCGGTGCTGAAGGCGTGGAACAAGGCCTTCGGCGGCGACCTGGTGCTGCCCAAGGGCGACATCCCGCCGGAGCTCGCCGACCACTTCCGCTACCCGGCCGACCTGTTCAAGGTGCAGCGCAACCTGCTCACCAAGTTCCACGTCACCGACCCCGGCGACTTCTACTCCGGCCAGGACTTCTGGCAGGTGCCGAACGTGCCGGACGCGCCGGACAGCGGGCAGAAGCAGCCGCCCTACTACCTCTTCACCCAGTTCCCCGGGCAGGAGGGGCCGCGCTTCCAGCTCACCGCGGCGGTCACCCCGAACGGGCGGCAGAACCTGGCCGCGCTGGTCTCCGGGTCGTACGTCGACGGGCAGCCGAAGCTGGAGGTGCTGGAGCTGCCGGACCAGACCCGGATTTCCGGGCCGGCGCAGGTGCACCAGCAGATGACCAACAACGGCGACATCCGGCAGCAGCTCAACCTGCTCTCCTCCAACCAGGCGCAGGTGCAGTACGGCAACCTGCTCTCGCTGCCCTTCGCCGACGGCATGCTCTACGTCGAGCCGGTCTACGTGAAGAGCAGCAACCAGGACGCGTACCCGCTGCTGCAGAAGGTGCTGCTCTCCTACGGCGACGGCGGCTCGTACGTGGTGCTGGCCAACAACCTGAGCGACGGCATCAAGCAGCTCGTCGAGCAGGGCAAGCGGCCGGCCTCCGGCAACCCGCCGCCGCCCACCGACGACAAACCGCCGACGACCGGCGGCACCACCACGCCGGTGCTCACCGGTGAGCTGGCCGAGGCGGCCGGCAAGGTGCAGAGCGCCATCGTCGAGGTCAAGGCCGCGCAGGCGTCCGGTGACTTCGAGCGGTACGGGCGGGCGCTGAAGGCGCTGGACGAGGCGATGGCCGCGTTCCAGCAGGCGCAGGCGGCGGCCAACCCGACCCCCGCTTCGAGCCCCAGCGGCAGCCCCTCGGCGTCGCCGCCGGCCTCGCCCTCGGCCTCGCCCACCCCGAACGGCTGACGCCGAGCCGACCACGCGAGCCCGTGGTCCGTGACCCGTAACGGTCCGGACCACGGGCTCGTGTCGCATTCCAGACGGAACACCCGCAACCCGGTGCCCGCCTCCACCGTCATCAGAGCAGGTGGGCGTGAGGGAGGCGGGAATCCAGATGCGCGATGTGAACAGCTTCGACGACTTCTACCGCAGCACGTCGGGCCGGTTGCTCCGGTACGGCTACGCGGTGGCCGGTGACCCCGGCGAGGCCCAGGATCTCGTGCAGGAGGCGTACGCCCGGGCCTGGCGGCAGTGGGGGAAGCTGGCCACCCACCCGGCCCCGGAGGCCTGGCTGCGGCTGGTGATCAGCCGCCTGGCCGCCGACCGCTGGCGGCGGCTGCGCGGCTGGCGGCTCGCGGCCAGCCGCACCGGTCCGCCCGACGACGTCGGGCCACCGGGCGAGGACACCGTGCTGCTGGTCGGCGCGCTGCGGCAACTGCCCGCCCGGCATCGGCAGGCCCTCGCCCTGCACTACCTGTTCGACCTGTCGGTGGAGGAGATCGCCCGGGAGGCCGCCGTCCCCACCGGCACCGTGAAGTCCTGGCTGTCTCGCGGCCGGGCCCGGCTGGCCGAGCTGCTGCCCGGCGTGGCCGACGAGGAGCTGGAGGTGAACGATGTCGCGTGAGCTGAACCGCCTCTACCGGGCGCTCGCCGCGGACACCGACGAGCGGGTGCTCCCGGCGCCGGACCGGCTGCGCCGGCTGGCCGACCGCCGGGCCCGGCACCGGGCCGCGTTCGGGGCGCTGACCGTCGCCGTACTGGTCGCCGGCACCGCCGCCGGCACGCGGTGGGTGCTCGCCGCCGCGCCGGAGGCCGACCCCGGGCCGCCCGCCACCACCGGCAGCCCGTCGCCGTCGCCCACCGCGACCCCGCCCTCTCCGCTGCCGAGCCCCACGACCCCGCCACCCCTGGTACGCACCCCGGACGCGCCGCCGAAGACGAGCGCCCGGCCGCCGGCCGCAAGCCCGACGAGCATTCCGGACCGGGCCTTCTTCACCCTGGCCGCCGCCAACGACGCCGGCACCGGCAACGCGTTCGTCCCGGGACCGGTGCTGCCGGCGCTCTGCGGCGCCACGCCCGGCGAGGCGGGGATCGTCGCCCGCCGCGCCCGCAGCCTGGCGTTCAAGCTGAGCGCCACCCCGACGGGGTACATCCCGGACGGCAGCTACCGGCACAGCATCACCGTCTACCGGCCCGGGCGGGCCGACGATGCGCTGGCCGAGCTGCGGCAGGCCGTGCATGACTGCCCGACCCAGCCGGGGGCGGAGGGCGGCGAAGGGCTGACGTCGACCCAGCGGCTGCTGCCGGACGCCGGCTACGGCGACGAGTCGGTGCTGTTCGAGGTGCGCCGGCCCGCCGCGGACCACGAGGGCGGCCCGGCCGTGACGGAGGTGGTCCGGCTGGTCCGCGCGGTGCGGATCGGGGACGTGGTGACGGTGCTCTGGGAACAGGGCTGGGAGGGGACGTCGAGCCCGCGGTCCCAGGTCGACAAGGACAGCCGGCGGGCGGTGCTGGCGATCCGCGACTGGTTGCGCTGAGTGCGCCCCGGACCCGTTTTGCGGGTCCGGGGCCTCGTGCGCTACGGTTAACGAGCCGACGCGGGGTGGAGCAGCTCGGTAGCTCGCTGGGCTCATAACCCAGAGGTCGCAGGTTCAAATCCTGTCCCCGCTACTGTCACGAAGGGCCCCGGAGGAAACTCCGGGGCCCTTCGCCGTGCCGGGTGTCGAGGTGGCCTCGGAGCCCCCGCGGCGGGATCGGGGAACCCGGCTGATCTCCACGGCGGACATGAGATAGGCTGTACAAGCCGACGCGGGGTGGAGCAGCTCGGTAGCTCGCTGGGCTCATAACCCAGAGGTCGCAGGTTCAAATCCTGTCCCCGCTACTGTCAGGAAAGGCCCCGGAGGAAACTCCGGGGCCTTTCGTCGTATCCGGGCAATGGTGATCCGGCCCGTCCGTCCTGCCCCGGTTGCGCTTCTCGGCGAGGATGGGGGCATGTCTGGTTGGAACAGATGGTGGGGCCGCCTCAGCGCGGTCCTCGGTGCGGTCGTGCTCTCGGTGTTCGTGCCGGTCGCGGCCTGGGCCTCCACGGGTACGGGCGAGCTGGTGGTGGAGGCCGCCCGGCGGCGGTCGCGGGGCGGCTTCGGCTTCCTCGGGCTGCTCTGCTGCCTGGTGGTGGTCGTGGTGATCGTGCTGTTGGTGCTGCGCCTGATGCGCGGCCGGCGCGGCGGCCCGCCGCGCTGACGGGAACCGGTCCGCCCGCCGCGCCCCGGGCGCGGCGGGCGGCGGTCACTCGGCCAGGGCGGCGGTCGCCTGGGCCATGAAGCGTGAGGTCGCCGTGCGGGCGCCTGAGCGCTTGGCCCGGATGCTCTCGGCGGCGTCGATGAGCAGGGTACGCACCTTGGCGTGCCCCTTCGGCGGCGGCGCGGGCGCCGGCCCGGACAGCTCGTCCAGCTCCGCGCCGAGGGCCACCACCCGCTTCTCGGTGCGGTCGGTGACGCCGTCGACCACGAACGCGCGGACCGGGGCGGCGGCGTTCAAACCGCGTTCGATGCCGAGGATCCGGCCGGCCTCCACGTTGGTGGTCAGGAAGTTGATCACGTCGACCACCACGTCCGGGTGACGGCTGCCGCGGAAGGCCGCCCAGTACATCGACGCCCGGGGCCACTGCGCCGCGGGGGTGCCCGGGAAGGCGGTCAGGCCCAGCTCGTCGTCGGTGAGCTGCTGCAGCTCCGGCAACTGGTGCGACCAGGCGAACGACGCGGCCGCGTGGCCGGTGACCACGAGCTGGCGGGCCAGCTCGCCGCTGTCGGCCTGCTCCACCAGGGCGGCGCTCGGGGTGGCCCGGTCGTATCGGGCGACCTCCCAGAACTCGAACCAGTCGAGCAGCTCGCCGGAGCTGAAGCCGAGCTGCCGCCCTTGGTACAGCTCGCTGCCCTGGCCGCGCAGCCAGAGCCAGAGCGCGCGGTAGTCGCCGGACGGGTCCATGGTGCCGGCCACTCGGCTGCCGGAGGCTCGGGTGACCCGGGCGGCCCACCGCACGTACTCCCGCCACGACATGCCGGTGCCCGGCTCGGGCACCCGGAGCCGGCCCAGCAGGTCGCGGTTGTAGACCAGCGCGGCGCTGGTCTGCGCGGCGGGCACCGCCACGGTCCGGTCGTCCACCCGGCCGTACCGGGCCAGGTGCTCGGGAAGGCCGCGCAGGTCGAGCCGGTTGTCGGCCACGTAGGCGCTGAGGTCGAGGACGATCTCGCGGTGGGCGTACTCGGTGAGCACGGTGTCGTCGATCTGGAACAGGTCGGGCACGTTGCCCCCGGTGGCCTGCGTGGCCAGCCGGTCGTAGTAGCCGGTCAGCCCCTGCCAGGTCACCCGGAAGCTGACCCGGGGGTTCTGCTGGGAGTAGAGGTGCAGCGCCTTCTCGGTCGCCTCGGCCCGGCGGGTCCCGCCCCACCAGAACACCGACAGCTCGATCGGGCCGTCCTCGACCGGGGTCTCCTCCTCCGGGCCGCAGCCGGCCAGCCCGCCGGTGAGCAGCGGCAACCCGGCCAGCGCGCCGAGCAGCCGCCGCCGGTCGACGACGGGGCGGGGTACGGACTGCGGTGCGCGCACGGGTTTCTCCGGGGTGCGGACGGCGGCTGGTGCGGACGGACCATTTACACAGGCCCCGGGCGGGGGTGTCAACGCCGGGACGGCCGGTGGCCGCACCGGGCGCCGACTCCGCCCATGGTGTACTAGCGCCGTGGAACTTCTGCACTCGGGCAAGGTCCGGGACGTCTACGCCGACGGCGCGGACCTGATCCTGGTCGCCTCCGACCGCATCTCCATCTACGACGTGGCGCTGCCGACCCCGATTCCGGACAAGGGCCGCCTGCTCACCGCGCTGTCGCTGTGGTGGTTCGAGCAGTTGGCCGACCTGGTGCCGAACCACGTGATCTCGGCCACCGACGTGCCGGCGGAGTTCGCCGGCCGGGCGATCCGCTGCCGGCGGCTGGACATGGTCCAGGTCGAGTGCGTGGCCCGCGGCTACCTCACCGGCGGCGGCTTCGCCGAATACCAGCGCACCGGCGCGGTCTCCGGCGTCGAACTGCCCCGCGGCCTGGTGGAGGCGTCGATCCTGCCCGAGCCGATCTTCACCCCGTCGTCTAAGGCGCCCAAGGGTGAGCACGACGAGCCGATCACCTACGCCGAGGTGGTCGACAAGGTGGGTGCGGAGACCGCCGAGCGGCTGCGGCAGATCACCATCGACGTCTACCGGCGGGGCGCGGAGATCGCCGCCGACCGGGGCATCCTGATCGCCGACACCAAGATCGAGCTGGGCTGGGCGCCGGACGGCACCCTGGTCCTCGCCGACGAGCTGCTCACCTCCGACTCGTCCCGGTTCTGGCCGGCCGAGTCCTACCAGCCGGGCCGCGCCCAGTTCTCCTTCGACAAGCAGTACGTCCGCGACTGGGCCACCGGCAGCGGCTGGGACCGGCAGCCGCCCGCCCCCGAGGTGCCCGCCGAGGTGGTCGAGGCGACCCGGGCTCGCTACGTCGAGGTCTACGAGAAGCTCACCGGCAACCGCTGGGACTGACTCACTCCACCCAGTCGAGGCTGCGCTGTACGGCCTTGCGCCAGTTGCGCAGCTCCCGCTCCCGGTGCGCCGGGTCCATGTCGGGCGTCCACCGCGCGTCCGACCGCCACTGCGCGCGCAGCGTCTCCAGGTCGGGCCAGAAGCCGACCGCCAGGCCGGCCGCGTACGCGGCGCCGAGGCAGGTGGTCTCGGTGATCCGGGAGCGGACCACCGGCACGTCGAGGACGTCGGCGAGGAACTGCATGAGCAGCGCGTTGCCGGTCATCCCGCCGTCCACCCGCAGCCGGCGAAGCGCCACGTCCGAGTCGGCGTTCATGGCGTCGACCACCTCGCGGGTCTGCCAGGCCGAGGCCTCCAGCACCGCCCGGGCCAGGTGCCCCCTGGTGATGTAGCCGGTCAGTCCGGCGATCACCCCGCGGGCGTCGCTGCGCCAGTGCGGGGCGAAGAGGCCGGAGAAGGCCGGCACCACGTAGCAGCCGCCGTTGTCGTCGACCGTGCGGGCCAGCTCCTCGACCTCGGGGGCGGTGGAGATCAGGCCGAGGTTGTCGCGCAGCCACTGCACCAGCGAGCCGGTGACCGCGATGGCGCCCTCCAGGGCGTACACGGCGGGGTGGCCGTCGATCCGGTAGGCGACGGTGGTGAGCAGGCCGTGCCGGGAGGGGACCGGGCTGGCCCCGGTGTTGAGCAGCAGGAAGCTGCCGGTGCCGTAGGTGCACTTGGCCTCGCCGGGCTGGAAGCAGGTCTGCCCGAACAGGGCGGCCTGCTGGTCGCCGAGCGCGCTGGCCACCGGCACCCCGGCGAGCACGCCGTCGGCGGTGCCGTAGACCTCGGCCGAGCAGCGGATCTCGGGCAGCATGGCGGCCGGGATGCGCAGCGCGTCGAGCAGCTCCGGATCCCAGTCCAGGGTCTCCAGGTCCATCAGCATGGTGCGGCTGGCGTTCGTCACGTCGGTGACGTGCCGCCCGGTGAGCTTCCAGATCAACCAGCTGTCCATGGTGCCGAAGAGCACCTCGCCCCGCTCGGCCCGGCCCCGCAGGCCGTCGACGTGGTCGAGCAGCCAGCGCAGCTTCGGGCCGGCGAAGTAGGTGGCCAGGGTCAGGCCGGTGCGGGCGCGCAGCCGCTCCTCGTCGTACGCCTCGGCCAGCTCGCGCAGCAGCGGCCCGGTGCGGGTGTCCTGCCAGACCACGGCGTTCGCCACCGGCCGGCCGGTCGCCCGGTCCCAGACCACGGTGGTCTCCCGCTGGTTGGTGATGCCCACGGCCGCCAGCCCGTCCGGCCCGGTGCCGGCGGCGGCGAGCGCCTCCAGCACCACCTGCTGGACGTTGGCCCAGATCTCCTCGGCGTCGTGCTCCACCCAGCCCGGCCGAGGGAAGATCTGCCGGTGTTCGCGCTGCGCCACGGAGACGATCTCCCCGGCCCGGTCGAAGACGATGCACCGCGAGGAGGTGGTGCCCTGATCGATGGCGGCGACGAACTCTCCGGTCACCGCAGCACCGTACCCGCCGGGAGCGTCCACCGTCTCGCCCCGATCCACCCGTACGATCAGCAGACGTGCGTGACATTGCCGTGTTCAGCGGGACCGCCCACCCGGACCTCGCCGCCGAGATCTGTGCCCACCTCGACGTTCCGCTGCACCCGGTGCGGGTGTCCCGGTTCGCCAACGACTGCCTCGAGGTGCAGTTGCAGGCGAACTGCCGGGAGCGCGACGTCTTCCTCATCCAGCCGCTGGTGCCGCCGGTGCAGGAGCACCTGGTCGAGCTGCTGCTCATGATCGACGCGGCCCGCGGCGCGTCCGCCGGCCGGATCACCGTGGTGCTGCCGCACTACGCGTACGCCCGGTCGGACAAGAAGGACGCCCCGCGCATCTCGATCGGCGGCCGGCTGGTCGCCGACCTGCTCACCTCGGCCGGCGCGCACCGGGTGCTCGCCATGACCCTGCACTCGCCGCAGGTGCACGGGTTCTTCAGCGTCCCGGTGGACCACCTGCACGCGCTGCGTGAGCTGGCCGCCCACTTCAAGGGCGGGGACCTGAGCAACACCGTGGTGGTCTCGCCGGACCTGGGCAACGCCAAGGAGGCGGCGGCGTTCGCCCGGATGCTCGGCACCCCGGTCGCGGCCGGCGCGAAGCAGCGGTTCAGCGACGACCGGGTGCGGATCAGCGCCATCATCGGTGACGTGGCGGACCGGGACGTCATCGTGCTGGACGACGAGATCGCCAAGGGCAGCACGGTGATCGAGCTGATGAGCCACCTGCGGGAGCGGAACGTCCGCTCGATCCGGCTGGCCTGCACCCACGGCCTCTTCTCCAGCGGCGCGTTGAAGCGGCTCAGCGAGCAGGACGGGGTGCTGGAGGTCGTCTGCACCAACACGGTGCCGATCCCGGAGGAGAAGCGGGTGCCGAAGCTGGAGGTGCTCTCGGTGGCGCCGGCCCTGGCCGAGGCGATGCGGCGGATCCACAACGGCGAGTCGGTGAGCGCCCTCTTCGGCTGAGGCGGCCCCGCGGCCCGCAAGGTCAGTTGTCGGTCGCGCCGGTGAGGGGCTGGGCGGCCAGCGCCGCGGTGATCCGCACGATCGTGCCGGCCTCGCCGGTCTCCACCGCCATGGTGTCGCTCAACTCCCGGGCCAGCCAGAGGCCCCAGCCGCCGGCGGTGTCCGGGGCGGGCCGGGCCCGGTCGCGGAGTCGGTGCACGCTGATCCCGTGGCCGTGGTCGGCGACCTCGCAGACCAGTTCGGCGGGGCCGCGCCACAGCCGCAGCCGGCCCTGGCCGCCGCCGTGCCGGACGGCGTTGGTGATCAGCTCGTTGATCGCCAGCACGAAGTCGTCCAGCCGTTGCCCGCCCAACCCCGCCGCGTGCGCGCACGAGGTGACCGAGTGGCGCAGCTCGGTCACCTGGGCCTGGTTGAAGGCCTCGGCGATGAGGAGGGAAGGTTCGATGGGCACAACCGTACGCGGTGCGGGGGAATCTGCGTTCGTCATGGCCCCGTCCCGGCGATGGATCTCGGTGATTTTCGCGGCATTTCCACCGTACGTCAGGGTTTCTCGCGCCGCACCTCGCGGCCCGCGGCTGGGCGGCTGTGGCAGGGTGTCGGCCATGCCGTCGTCCCCGGGGGGCCTGGAGGTCCCGCTCTGGCGGTCCATCGCGGTGTTCCGCTTCGCCTCGCTGGCGTACGTGGGGCTGCTGGTCCTCCGCGACGCGGACCGCTACGCGCACCCGGTCGCCGCCGGCGGCGTACTCCTGGGGATGCTGGCCTGGACCGGGGCGACCGCGGCCGGCTACGCGCGGCCGGCCTGGCGGCGCTGGCCGCTGCTCCTGGCCGACCTCGGCGTCGTGCTGGCGATCATGCTGGCCACGCCGTGGCTGGTCGGCCGGGCGGCGCTCGCCGCGGGCGTGCCGACCCTGACCGTCGCCTGGCTGGCCGCGCCGGTGCTGGCCTGGGCGGTCTCCGGCGGCCGGCGGCGCGGTGCGGTGGCCGCGCTGGTGCTCGGCGGGGCCGACCTGGCCACCCGGGAGCGGATCAGCCAGTCCTCGCTCACCGGGGCGATCCTCATGCTGCTGGCCGGCGTGGTGGTGGGGCACGTGGCCCGGCTGGCCGTGGAGGCCGAGGCGCGGCTGCAACGGGCGGTGGAGCTGGAGGCGGCCACCCGGGAGCGGGAGCGGCTGGCCCGGGACATCCACGACTCGGTGCTCCAGGTGCTGGCGCTGGTCCGGCGGCGCGGGGCCGACCTGGACGGCGAGGCCGCGGAGCTGGCCCGGCTGGCCGGCGAGCAGGAGGCCGCGCTGCGCGCGCTGATCGGCCGGGCGGGCGCCGCGCCGGACGGCGCGGGCGACGCCCGGGACCTGCGCGACCTGCTCGACCGGTACGCCTCGACGACGGTGCAGGTGGCCGCGCCGGCCACCCCGGTGCCGCTGCCCGGACGGGTGGCCGGCGAACTGGCCGCAGCGGTCGGCGCGGCGCTGGACAACGTGGCCCGGCACGCCGGCGGGCGGGCCTGGGTGCTGATCGAGGACGAGGGGGAGACGGTGACCGTCTCGGTACGCGACGAGGGACCGGGGATCCCGGAGGGGCGGCTGGCCGAGGCCGCCGCGCAGGGCCGGCTCGGGATGGCCCAGTCCATCCGGGGCCGGGTGGCCGACCTGGGCGGCGAGGTGCGGGTCGTCTCCGCCCCGGGTGCCGGGACCGAGATCGAGCTGACCGTGCCGCGGAGCCGCCGGTGAGCATCCGGGTCATGGTGGTCGACGACCACCCGATGTGGCGGGAGGGCGTGGCCCGCGACCTCACCGAGGCCGGGCACGTGGTGGTGGCGACCAGCGGGGAGGGGCGCCAGGCGGTCCGGGTGGCTGCCGCCGCCCGCCCCGACGTCGTGGTGCTCGACCTGCAACTGCCGGACGTTTCGGGCGTCGAGGTGATCCTCGGGCTGCGGGCCGTGCTGCCCGAGGTGCGGGTGCTGATGCTGTCGGCCAGCGGGGAGCCGCAGAGCGTGCTGGACGCGGTGAAGGCCGGCGCCACCGGTTACCTGTTGAAGTCGGCCGCGCCGGCCGAGTTCCTGGACGCGGTGCGCCGCACGGCGGCCGGCGAGCCGGTCTTCACCCCGGGCCTGGCCGGGCTGGTGCTGGGGGAGTACCGCCGGCTGGCCGCCGCGCCGGCCGCCCCGCACGACGACGCACCCCGGCTCACCGAGCGGGAGACCGAGGTGCTGCGTCTGGTGGCGAAGGGCCTGTCGTACAAGCAGATCGCCGAGCGGCTCGGGCTCTCCCACCGGACGGTGCAGAACCACGTGCAGAACACGCTCGGCAAGCTCCAGCTGCACAACAGGGTGGAGCTGACCCGGTACGCGATCGAGCGGGGCCTGGACGACTGAGGCTCAGGTCGCCTCGGGCGGCCGGGTCTCGTGGACGGCCAGTTCCTCCGCGGTCGCCCCGCCGCCGGCCGCGCCGGCGTCGTACGCGACGTTGTCGGTCTCCTGGTCGGTGTGCGCGCCCTCGTCCGGTTCGACCAGCCGCCCCACCTGGTGGTCGGCGACCGTGCCGAGCTGGCCGTGGTCGTAAATGGAGACCGGGGAGTGCGGGTCGGAGGTCGGACCCGGGTCGATCACGTCGGCGTCGAGCTGGGCCTGCGCGGCGGCCTCCTCGCTGTCCGCCTCCGCGGCGATGTCCGGGTCGACCGAGCCGGCCAGCGGGTCGTCGGCGGGGCGCTCGTACAGCTCCCGCTGGAGCTTGTAGTCCAGCGACTCGCCGTCGAGCTGCTCCTCGGCGGTGGTGCCGAAGCGGTCCACGGCCACCGGGGTGCGGTCAGCGGGCAACTGGGCCGGCTCCGGCCCGTCCGCCTCGCGTCCCGTCAGGACGTCGTCGTTGGCGGTCGAGTCGTCGTCGGCGGTGTCCGGCAGGCCCTCCGCCTCAGGGTCGGACACGGGGGTGGGGTACTCGTCGTCGCGCATGACCGGGAACTACCCACTGCGCTCGCCGGACTAACCGCTTCCGGCGGGGTGGATCGGGAGGAACGGGGCGAAAAGGGCCCTCAGCCCACGAGCGAGGCCTCGTCCTCGGCGTGCAGGACGCACCAGACGACCTTGCCACCGGGCAACAGTGGAGTGCTGCCCCAGCGCCGGGCCACCGTGTCGATCAACAGCAGTCCCCGCCCGCCGGTGGAGGTGAGCGGGGCCAGCCCGGCGTACGCCGGCCGCCGGTCGGAGTGGTCCCGGACCGCCAGGTGCAGTGTGCTGTCCCGGGGCGCCAGCCGGACCGTCATGGGCGTCCCGGCGTGCGCGACCACGTTGTTGACCATCTCAGTGACCGCGATGGAGGCCGGCTCGGCCAACTCCGGCACGCCCCACCGGGCGCAGCCGTCGGTGACCAGCGCCCGCGCCTCCCGGGCCGCCCCCACCACCGGAGGCAGGTCGGCGGTGAGCACCGCGGCCAGCGGCGCGTCCCGCAGCGCCGCCTGCGCCGAGTCGAGGGACCGGTGGACCGGTGCGACGCCGTTCGACCGGCCGGCCGGGTCGAGCACCAGCAGGCCGGCGGCGGGCCAGTCGGCCGCCACGTGATGCACCTGGTCGAGCACGCCCCGGGCCGCCGGGTCGGCGATCCGCACCCCGGACAGGTCGACGATCAGCGCGCCCGGCCGCTGCCAGAGTCGGGCGAGCAGCGCGCCCCGGACGGCATCGAGCCCGGCCAGGTCCAGCACGCCGGTGAGCCGGACGAGCGCGGAGGACTCATCCGTCTCGACCAGGCAGCGCACGTCCGTCGGCATGATCGTCCCATTGTGCATGCCCGCCCTCCGACGCGCATCAGTCCGGTCCGCGGGACCCATCAGCGGTCCGTCCGCGAACGGCGACTCATCGCCGCCATGGTGCCGACAGCCGTGCCGGCCGCCGCCAGCCCGAAGGCGGCCGTCAGCCGGATCAGCTGCCCGCGCCGGCCCTGCCACCCGTCGGTGCGCTCGGCCGCCGCGTCGGGATGGAACACGTTGCCGGTGGCGTCCAGGCGGACGCCCGGGCCGAACTGGGTGCGCGCGGTGTACCAGCCGAGCGCCCGCTCGGCCAGCGCCGGGACGAGCCGCCACTGGAGCCCCATCAGCCGGGCCGCGCCCCCGGCGTACGCCTCGCGGCGCGGCCGGCGCAGCAGCCGGACGATCGTCTCGGCCACCAGTTCCGGCGGGTAGACCGGTGGGGGCGGGGTCAGCTCCCGACCGGTGTGGTTGGCGGCGTGCCGGAAGAACGGCGTGTCGATGCTGGCCGGCAGCACCGTGCAGAGCGAGATGTGCCCCCGGCCGGTGACCCGCAGCTCCTGCCGGACCGTGTCGGCCAGGCCGCGGATGGCGTGCTTCGTGGCGTTGTACGGCGACTGGTACGGCATGGCCACCTCGGCCAGCACCGAGGCGTTGTTGACCAGCACCCCGCCGCCGGCCGCGTCGAGCCAGGGCAGCGCCGCCCTGGTCCCGTACACGGTGCCGAGCAGGTTCACCTCGACCACCCGGCGGAACTCGGTCACCGGGATCTCGTCGAAGAGCCCCACCGTGCCCACGGCCGCGTTGTTGACCCAGGCGTCGATCCGGCCGAACTCAGCCGCCGCCCGCGCCGCGAGCTGCTCCACCGCCTCCGGGTCGGTCACGTCGGTCGGCACCACGAGGGCCCGCCCGCCCAGCTCCCGGCAGCGATCGGCGACCCGGCGCAGCGCCTCCTCGGTCCGGGCGGCCAGCACCACGTCGGCGCCCCGGCGGGCCAGCGCGTACGCGGTGGCCGCGCCGATCCCGCTGGAGGCGCCGGTGATCACGACGGTGGCGTCGTCGAGGCTGCGGGTGAGAGGCATTCTTCGCCCGTACCCCCGCTGCGGCCGGGTCATGCCGCCCGAGTCGCCGGGATCACGGTTCGATCGTCGCCGGGGCGGGCAGATGTCCCGGTAGCCGACACGACCCGCGTGCTGTCCCGTTCGTGCGACGGTTCCGTGTCGGTCCGCTCCCGATCTGCCAGGTTTCGGCGCACCGGGGTCGGGTTAATGGGACCCTCTGACCGGAGGACCCACCGCTCGCGAGAACGCATGGAGGTGCACCATGCGCGTCGGCCTTGTGTGCGCGCACGCCGGCCCGTCCGTCGACGGTCCCACCGTCGGGACGCACCAGCACATCGCGCGGGTGGCGGCCGAGCTCGCGGCGCGGGGCCACGACGTCCGGGTGTACGAGCGCCGCGACGCGCCGGACCAGGAGTCCGTCGAGGTGGACGGCTACCACCTGGAGCGCGTCCCGGTCGGCCCGGCCGCCCCGCTGCCGACCGCCGAGCTGGTGCCGTACGTGACCGAGTTCGGCCGCTGGCTGGCGCAGCGGTGGTCCGGCGACTGGGCCCCCGAGGTGGTGCACGGGCACTACTGGGTCGGCGGGCTGGCCGCGGCCCACGCCGTCCGGGAGACCGACATCCCGGTGGTGCAGACCTTCCACTCCCTCGGCGTCGAGCAGCTGCGCCACCTCGGGCGCGGGTACGACGGGCCGGGGGAGCGGATCCCGCTGGAGCGGGCGCTGACCCGGGCCGTGGACATCGCGGTCGCCCAGTGCAACGACGAGGTCGACGAGCTGACCCGGATGGGGCTCCAGCGCACCTCGGTGGCGATGGTGCCGACCGGGGTGGACACCGCCCACTTCCACCCGGACGGCGAGGCGGCCCCGCGCGACCAGCGGGCCCGCATCCTCTCGGTGGGCGGGCTCGCGGCCGGGCACGGCCAGGACGACCTGATCCGGGCCATGCGGCTGGTCGGCGACGCCGAGCTGGTGATCGCCGGCGGTCCGCCGGCCGAGCAGCTCGCCACCCACGCCGAGGCGCGCCGGCTGCGCGAGCTGGCCGAGCGGACCGGGGTGGCCGAGCAGGTCAAGCTGGTCGGCGCGGTCCCGCACGACCAGATGGCCACCTGGTACCGCTCCGCCGACGTGGTCGCCTGCACCCCGCACTACTCGTCCGCCGGTCGGGTGTCGCTGGAGGCGATGGCCTGCGGCGTCCCGGTGGTCGGCTACGCCATGGGCGGCATCGCCGACGCGGTGGTCGACGAGGTGACCGGCAAGCTGGTGCCGCCCGGGGACGTCCGCACCCTCGGGGTCACCCTGCGGCGGATCCTCGCCGACAACGCCGGGCGGTTCGCGTACGGGCACGCCGCGGTGGACCGGGTCCGGTGCAGCTACACCTGGGAACGGACGGCCGGCGCGCTGGAGCGGCTCTACGAGCGGGTGATCGGGCGCCGGAAGCCGGTCGAGCCGGTCGAGGCAGCCCCGCGCCCCGTCGAGGTCGCCGCCGATCGGCGCGGACCCGTCGAGGCGGCCTGACTCAGCGCCGCGCGCGGACCGCCGAGCCGGCGCCGATCATCGAGGGCTCGCGCTCCCGGGCGACCGCGTGGTGGTGCTGCGGCTCGGCGTAGCGGGTCAGGCCGACCACCGCGGCCAGCGTGGCCAGGAAGCCGACCCCGGCCAGCCATTCCCGGCCCGGCCAGATCCGGTCGTTGAGCAGCAGCAGGCCGATGATCGCCGCGGGCACCGCCCCGGCGGCGTCCATGGCGGCCACCGCGGCCGTGGTCGAGCCGCGCTGCATGGCCAGGCCGAGCAGGAGCTGGCCGACCAGCGAGTGGGCGATCAGCAGGTAGAGCAGCGGGTTCCGGACGAACGCCTCCGCCGAATCGGCCGAGGCGAGCGGCCGGGCCGCCACCGCGGCGGCGGAGAACGCCATCCCGGCCAGCGAGCCCAGTGCCACCGAGCCGGGCGCGCCGTGCAGCCGGGCGGCGAAGAAGCCGAGCACCGCGATCACCCCGATCGCCACCGCCAGGCCGACCAGCCCGGCGGTGCCGAGCTGTCGCGACGGCGCGGGCTGGGCGGCCAGCACCAGCGCGGTGATCCCGCCGAACAGCAGCACCAGCAGCGCCACCTCGGCGGCCGGCAGGCGCCACTTCAGCACCAGCACGCCGAGCACCGCGGTCACCCCCAGCCCGGCCGCCACGCTGGCCTGGACCAGGAACAGCGGCAGGTCGCGGCGGGCCAGGAAGGCCAGCACGAAGCCGACGACCTGGCAGGAGAGCCCGACCAGGTAGGTCCGGTGCCCGGCCAGCCGGAGCAGCAGCCCGGGGTCGAAGGTGTGATGCACGGTGGTCCGCGCCGCGGCGACCGACTGGAGGAGGTTGGCGAAGCCGTACGCGACGATCATCGCCGCCAGGAAGCACCAACCGGAGGAGACCACCTGGCGAGGATAGAGGTTACCGACGGGTCAGCGCTCGGTCGGCCGGCCGAGCCGGCTCAGGATGTCGTCGTGCAGCGCGCCGTTGCTGGCGATGGCGCTGAACCCACCCGAGCCGTCCCCTCCCGGGGCCGACCGGCCGGCCAGGTCGGTGACCGTGCCGCCGGCCTCGGTGACGATCGGGACCAGCGCGGCGATGTCCCAGAGCGACAGCTCCGGCTCCACCATCACGTCCAGCGCCCCCTCGGCCAGCAGCATGTAGCCGTAGAAGTCGCCGTACGCGCGGCTGCGCCAGGCGTCCCGCATCATCTGGAGCATCGCGTCCAGCCGGCCGGCCTCCTCCCATCCGGTGAGCGACGAGTAGCAGACGCTGGCATCGGCCAGGGTGGTCACCCCCGAGACCCGGATCGGCGCGCCGGAGGCCGGGTCCGGGCCGGCGAAGGCGCCCGCGCCGCGGGCCGCCCACCAGCGCCGGCCGAGAGCCGGGGCGGACACCAGGCCGAGCACCGGCCGGTCGCCCTCCAGCAGCGCGATCAGGGTGGCCCAGACGGGTACGCCCCGCACGAAGTTCTTGGTGCCGTCGATCGGGTCGACGACCCACCGCCGCCCGCCCGGATCGGTGGCCGGCTGCTCGCCGTACTCCTCGCCGAGCAGGCCGTCGCCGGGGCGGTGAGCGGCCAGCAGGGCGCGGATCTCCCGCTCCACGGCGGTGTCCGCGTCGGAGACCGGGGTCAGGTCGGGCTTCGACTCGACCCGCAGGTCGAGGGCGCGGAACCGGGCCGAGGCGACGGCGTCGGCGGCGTCCGCGAGCTGGTGGGCGAGGGCGAGGTCGTCGGCGTACCCGGTCATGCCGGACACGCTAGCGACGCCCGCCCGGCCGCACCCGGCGGGTGGCCGCGGTTCCGCCGGTCAGGAACCGGCGAGCGGGTCGCCCGGGTTCCGCTCGGGCTCGCGCGGGTCGCCGCTCTCGCCGCTGCGGGAGGCCAGCAGCCGGCGGTACGAGGCCAGCCGGCGCGGGTCCGCCTTGCCGGCGGACACCCAGGCGTCTAGCGCGCACTCCGCCTCCTCGGCGGTGTGCTGGCAGTTGGCCGGGCAGTCGACCGTCGCCTCGACCAGGTCCGGGAAGCCGTGCAGCAGGCTCTCCGCCGAGACGTGCGCCAGCCCGAAGCTGCGGACGCCCGGGGTGTCGATGATCCAGCCGGGGTCGCCGTCGGTCGGCGGCTCCAGGTCGCGGCGCGACGCGGGACGCGCCGAGCCGGAGTCGCCGGAGGCGAGCGGGGGCAGCCGCAGCGCCACGGCGCTGGTCGAGGTGTGCCGGCCCCGGCCGATCGCGCTGACCACGCCGACCGCCCGCTCGGCCTCCGGGACGAGGCGGTTGACCAGCGTCGACTTGCCCACCCCGGAATGCCCCACCATGACCGAGATCCGGCCGGCGAGCAGCGCGCGCAGCGCGGCCAGGTCCGAGTCCGGCCGGATCAGCACGTACGGCAGCTCCAGCTCGGTGTAGTAGCCGAGCACCGCCTCCGGGCCGGCCAGGTCGGCCTTGGTCAGGCAGAGCAGCGGCTCGATGTCCGCGTCGTACGCGGCCACCAGGCAGCGGTCGATGAACCCGGTGCGCGGCGGCGGGTCGGCCAGCGCACTGACGATCACGAGCTGGTCGGCGTTGGCCACCACCACCCGTTCCAGCCGCCCCTCGGCGGTGGTGGCGTCGTCCTCGGCGGTCCGCCGCAGCACCGAGCGGCGCTCGGCGATCCGGACGATCCGGGCCAGCGCGCCGGGGGCGCCCGAGGTGTCGCCGACCAGGCCCACCCGGTCGCCCACCACCACCGACTTGCGGCCCAGCTCGCGGGCCCGCATCGCGGTGACGGTCGCGTCGACCGGCCGGGCGTCCGGGAGCACGCAGGTGTAGCGCCCCCGGTCGACGGCGATCACGAACCCGTCGACGGCGTCCTCGTGCCGGGGCCGGGTGCGCGTACGTGGGCGCGACGACTTGCCGGGTCGGACCCGGACGTCGTCCTCGTCGTACTCCCGCCGCCTGGTCGCCAGGACGTCCCCCCGTCGTCAGCTCTTGCCGGTCACCATCCCCGACCATAGTGCCGGGAACTCCGGCATGGTCTTGGAGGTGCACGACACGTCGTCGACCTCGATGCCGGGGACGGCCAGCCCGGCCACCGCCGCGGCGTGCGCCATCCGGTGGTCGTCGTACGTCCGGAACGTCCCGCCGCGCAGCGGGCGGGGCCGGATCTCCAGCCCGTCGGCGGTCTCGGTGAGGTCCGCGCCCAGCGCGGTGAACTCCTTGGCCAGAGCGGCGACCCGGTCGGTCTCGTGCCCCCGGATGTGCCCGACGCCGGTCAGCCGGGAGGGGGAGTCGGCGAGCATGGCCAGGGCGGTCAGCACCGGGGTCAGCTCGCCGACGTCGGAGAGGTCGGCGTCCAGCCCGCGAACCCTGCCGGTGCCCCGGACGGTCAGCCCGGCGGTGCCCAGCGTCACCTCGCCGCCCATCCGGTGCAGCAGCGCGCGCAGCTGCTCGACCGGCTGGAGGCTGCTGCGCGGCCAGCCCTGGAGGGTCACCTCACCGCCGGTGACCAGGGCCGCGGCGAAGAACGGCGCCGCTCCGGAGAGGTCCGGCTCGATCTCCCAGCCGCGCCCGGTCAGCGGGCCGGGCTCGACCGTCCAGACGTCGGGGGTGGTGTCGTCGACCGCGGCCCCGGCGGCGCGCAGCATCTGCACGGTCATCCGCAGGTGCGGCGCGGACGGTACCGGCGGGCCGACGTGCCGGACCACCACGCCCCGGTCGAACCGGGGCCCGGCCAGCAGCAGCCCGGAGACGAGCTGGCTGGAGGCGGAGGCGTCGATGACCACCTCACCGCCGGTGACCCGGCCGGCGCCGAGGACGACCAGCGGCAGGCTGCCGGTCGGCGGGGCGTCGATGCGCACGCCGAGGGAGCGCAGCGCGCCGATCAGCGGGCCGAGCGGGCGGGTCCGGGCGTGCGGGTCGCCGTCGAAGGTCACCCGGCCCTCGGCCAGGCCGGCCACCGGTGGCAGGAACCGCATCACGGTGCCGGCCAGGCCGACGTCGACGTGCGCCGGGCCGACCAGCGGATGCGGCCGGACCAGCCAGCGGTCGTCGTCGGAGACGGACATGTGCGCGCCCAGCTCGCGCAGGCCGGCGGCCATCAGCTCGGTGTCGCGGGCGCGCAGCGGCCGGTCGAGCGTCGACGGACCGCTCGCCAGCGCGCCGAGCACCAGCGCCCGGGCGGTCATGGACTTGGAGCCGGGCAGGCGCAGCGTCGCGGCGACCGGGTCGCTCGCGGTCGGCGCGGTCCACGGCTGCGGCGGTCGCGTCGCGGTCAGATTCCCCACGCTCACATTCTGCCAACTCCGCGGGCCGGTGGAACCGCCCGTCCTACCTGCTCCCGGTTGGCGGGACAGCCGGAACGCCGGCGGCGGGTTAGCGTTGGCGCCATGTGCGGGAGGTACGCGACGACCCGGAGCGCGGGCGACCTGAGCGCGCTGTTCGAGTCGTCCGACGAGACCGGCGGGGTCGGCCCGGACTTCAACGTCGCCCCGACCGATCCCGTGCCGCTGGTCCGACTGGCCCCGGAGGGGCACCGGCTGCTCTCCGTCGGCCGCTGGGGGCTGGTCCCGCACTGGTCCCGCACCGCCTCGGGCGCCGCTCGCATGATCAACGCGCGGGCGGAGACGGTCGCCACCAGCCGCGCGTACGCCCCGTCGTTCGCCCGCCGGCGCTGCCTGGTCCCGGCCGACGGCTGGTACGAGTGGGTACGCCAGGCCGACGGCCGGCGGCAGCCCTACTTCATGACCCCGCGTGACGGTTCGGTGCTGGCCTTCGCCGGCATCTGGTCGGTCTGGGAGTCGGCCGGCGAGGCCAGGCTCACGTTCAGCGTGCTGACCACCGCGGCGGTCGGCGAGCTGGCCGAGGTGCACGACCGGATGCCGCTGCTGCTGCCCCGGGAGCGTTGGGCGTCCTGGCTCGGCCCGACCGAGGAGCCCGCCGCGCTGCTCGCGCCGCCCGCTCCGGCTTGGCTCGCCGGCCTGGAGATCCGCCCGGTCTCGCCGGCGGTCGGCGACGTCCGCAACGACGGCCCGGAGCTGACCGCCCGGGTCCCCCTGGCGCGTGCGGAGGCCGACACGGAAATGACGCTGTTCTGATCACTCTCAGCACATTGTCGTGTGCTGATTTGCCGGGGTTGCGCCTGAAACGTCGCCCGGCCGTTTAGCCATGTTTACCGAAGGCTCTTGTCCCCGCCTGCGCAAGTGCGATAGAACACAGCGCCGGTGTTGGGCGTCTGTTCGCACGGGGCGGATGACACCCATCGATCATTCATGATCATTTGCCGGTCCCACGGGGGAGGTGGGTGTATTGACACGGGCACGTATGCCCCGCCCGCACGAGGTGGCCGCCGCGCGGCGAGATCCGCGACTGCTGCGGGCCCTGCACGAGCGGCGCCAGGACGAGGCGTGGCGGACCAGAGGAACCTGTCAGAGCGTGGACCCGGAGACGTTCTTTCCGGCGCCCAACGAACCGGCCGACGCGGCCGTGGCGCTCTGCCGCAGTTGTGACGTCCAGGGGTCCTGCCTGGCCTGGGCGCTGGAGGTGGGCGACTGCCACGGCGTGTGGGGCGGCACCACACCGCGCGAGCGGCGGGCCATGCTGGTCGCCTGGCGCAGTGAGGTGCAGCCGGATCCGGACGCGGTCGACGAAGCCGGTCCGCCGGTCCGTGACCGGTTGCTCACGCTGGTGCCGTCCAGCTGATTCTCGTTTGGCCGTCGCCCGCGGTTCCGCCATCGGCACTGCGGGCGACGGCTTTTTCGCCATCGATGGCGCGGCTTTTCCGCCATCGGATGGCGGGTGACGGCGTTCCGCCACCGGGACGGCGGGCGAGCGCGTTCCGCCTCCGGGACGGCGGGCGACGGCGTTCCGTCAACGGGATGGCGGGCGAGGGCGTTTCCGCACCTGGTGGCCGTAGCGCCCGGCGCCGGACGCAGAATGGGCCGGTGCGGCACAGCGACGAGATCGGGACACCCCGCGGGCCGGCCCGGGTCCACACCGACCTGCCGGCGGCCGGCGGCGCCACCGTGCTGGTGCTCGGGCACGGGGCGGGCGGCGACGTGGACGCCCCGGACCTGGTGGCGGTCCGGGACGCGCTGGTCGGCGCCGGGGCGGGCGTGGTCCGGGTGACCCAGCCGTACCGGGTGGCCGGCCGGCGCGCCCCGGCACCGGCGGGACATCTCGACGAGGCGTGGACGGCGGTGCTGGCCGAACTCCGGACCCGCCACCCGGAGGCGGCCCGCTGGGTGGTCGGTGGCCGCTCCAGCGGCGCCCGGGTCGCCTGCCGCACCGCGCACGCGGTCGGCGCGGCCGGGATCGTCGCGCTGGCGTTCCCGCTGCACCCGCCCGGGCGGCCGGAGCGCTCGCGCGCCGACGAACTGCGTATCGGCCTGCCCACCCTGGTGGTCAACGGTGACCGGGACCCGTTCGGGGTGCCCGAGCCGGGCCCCGGCGTCGAGGTGGTGACCCGCCCGGGGGAGCGGCACGACCTGCGCGGCGACCCGGCGGACACGGCAGCCGTCGTCCGCGACTGGCTCCACGCCCGGGGCTGGCTCCCCACCTGAGCTTCTCGCCGCGCCCGCCCGCCGTCCGCCACCGGGTACGCGTGGCCGCGCCGGCTCCCGCCGGTGCCCGCTGATCCACTCCACTTCGCCGAGGTCCGGCTTGGTCGCCTCGGTCGACTCCACCTTGCCGAATTGGCGGTGTCCGTGCTGGGGCCGTCTCCCTCATGCGGCCCGGCCCGCGCCTTGGGGCCCTCCCGACCGCCGCCGCTGGGATGCACGTTCGGGTGCGCTTGTTGTCACGCTGGCGACAACAGACGCATCCGAAGCGGAGAGCGGTAGGGGTGAGTGGAACGGCATGTAGGTCATACGTGCCGTTTGACCTACATGGTGTTCCACCGACGGCGGGCAGACGGCCAGGCATTCGTGGGCGTGGGCGACTCAGTAAGGAGGGCGTGCCGGCCACTCTCCGGCATGAGGCCGCCGGGGCAGCGGAGGGCGGGGCCGGGCATCCCGTCGGCGGTGATGTCGCGCGGCTCGGCTCGGAAGGTGTGCGGGGGCGCTTGCCGCGCATGAGGCCGCCCGGCGTGGAGGGGCGACACTCCGGCGGCGCGGGGTCGGCGTGACCGTCGGTGGCGGCGGGTCGTTGCTAGGGGTGGTGTCGGGTGCCCGGTTCGGGCGTCCGGGGCCACCCTCCCAGGCCCTTCCTGGTCCCAGCGTCGGTCGCGGCCGAGGTCGGGGCCAGGAACGGGTGGGCGGTGACGGAATGTCCCGCCCCGCGGCGGGCGTTACTACCTCCGGATGACATTTGCAGCCGAGGGGGGTGACCGGTGCCGACCGAGACACGCAGCCGGGAGCGGGACGAACGGGACGCGCGGCAGCTGAAGCGGTTGCTCGACGCGCCGGAGTGGCCCACGCCGGCATCGGCCGTGAGCACCAGCACACAGTCCGGAAGTGAATCTGCCGACAGGCGGGTACGCGTATCCTCGGCGGGAAAGCATCCGACGCGAGGGGACGTGCGGTTGACGACCGAGAAGACGGACGAGCGCAGGGCCCGCTTCGAGCGGGACGCGATGCCCTTCGTCGATCAGCTCTACGCTGCTGGGCTGCGGATGACGCGCAACCCGGCGGATGCCGAGGATCTGGTCCAGGAGACGTACCTGAAGGCGTACGCCGCCTTCCACCAGTTCGAGCAGGGCACGAACCTGAAGGCCTGGTTGTACCGGATCCTGACCAACACCTACATCAACTCCTACCGGAAGCGGCAGCGCCAGCCCGTCCAGGCGCCCACGGACGAGATCACCGACTGGCAACTCGCCGAGGCGGAGTCGCACACGTCCAGCGGGTTGCGCTCGGCGGAGACCGAGGCGCTGGACCGGCTGCCGGACAGCGACGTCAAGGAGGCCCTCCAGCAGCTGCCGGAGGAGTTCCGCATGGCGGTCTACCTCACCGACGTCGAGGGCTTCTCCTACAAGGAGGTCGCCGACGTCATGGGCACGCCGATCGGCACCGTGATGTCGCGGCTGCACCGCGGCCGTCGTAATCTGCGCAAGCTGCTCGAGCAGTACGCGGCTGAGCGGGGCTTCACCGCCGCGCCGTCGAAGGGCTCGACCGCCGCCGCCGGCCGGGAGGTGTGACCGTGAGCTGTGGGAAGCCGCACGAGACGGACTGCCGCGAGGTGCTCGCCGAGGTCTACCTCTACCTGGACCTGGAGTGCGGTGAGGAGCGCCGCGTCCTCATCCGGGAGCACCTGGAGGAGTGCGGGCCCTGTCTGCACGAGTACGGCATCGAGCAGGAGGTGAAGGCGCTGGTCGCCCGCTGCTGCGGCAACGAGACCGCGCCGGAGCATTTGCGCGAGCGGCTGCGGGTCCGCCTGACCGAGCTGGTGGTCTTCGAGACCACCGAGTCCCGCGAGCTGGCCGACTGACCGTAGCGGGAACGAGCTGAAGACACCGGTGGCCCGGGTCCGTGTGGACCCGGGCCACCCGTGTGTCCGGCCCGGGGGCCGGCACCGCGCTGATCCGGGGATCAGGAGTTGGGGCGCTTGCCGTGGTTGGCGCCGCTCTTCTTCCGGGCCTTCTTCTTGCGGGCCTTCTTGGCCATGCTCTGCCTCCTTGTGCTGGTCACGGTCCGGCCGCGGGCGAGCGCGGCGGAGGTCGCGTACCGGTTCCCGGACGCCGGGAACCGACCCGCTGATGCTAGTGCCGACGGCGGTGCCCGGGGAGCGGCGGGGGCGGAACCGGAGTGCCGGGCGCGCTGTGCCGGGGCGTGACCGGGGTCATGATTGGATACCGTTCGCAGCAACACCGGTGGAGAGGGAGGGCCTGGAGATGGCCGAGGAGATCCGCGCCGAGATGGTGGCGAACGTCTGGAAGGTCGTGGCGTCGGCCGGGGACAGCGTGTCCGAGGGAGACACGCTGGTGATCCTGGAGTCGATGAAGATGGAGATCCCGGTGATCGCCGAGTCCGACGGCGTGGTGTCGCAGATCGCGGTCAACGAGGGCGACGTCGTGCAGGACGGTGACCTGATCGCGGTGATCGGTTGACCGGGCTGCGGGTCCGTCGGGCCGAGCCGGCCGATTTCCCGGCGTTGGCCCGCCTCACGGTCGCCGCGTACGAGGCCGACGGACAGCTCAAGGGCGAGAGCGGCTACGGGCCGGTGCTCGCCGACGTGGCCACCCGGGCCGAGACCGGTGAGGTGTTGGTCGCCGCCGACGAGGCCACCGGCGAGGTGTTGGGCGCCGTGACGTTCGTGCTGCCCGGCACCCCGTACGCCGAGCTCGCCGGTCCGGGGGAGGCCGAGTTCCGGATGCTCGCCGTCGACCCGGCCGCGCAGGGCCGGGGCGCCGGGGCGGCCCTCGTCGACGCGTGCGTGGCGCGCGCCACCGAGCTGGGCTGTTCGGCCGTGGTGATCTGCGTACGCAGCGGGATGGCGGCCGTGGCGCGCCGGCTCTACGGGCGGCTGGGCTTCGTGCGGGCGCCCGAGAAGGACTGGACCCCGGTGCCCGGCGTGGAGCTGCTCGGCCTGCGCCTGGACCTGACGCCGCCGGCCTGACCCGGGCCGGCCCGTCGGCCGCCGCGCCGGCGGCCCGCCCCGGTCAGGAGCCGTCGCCGATGCGCGCCAGGAGTTCGTCGGCCACCTCGAGGGCGATCTTCTTGCGCTCCTCGGCGGTGATGCCCGGGGTGCGGACCGCGAACCAGCTGCTGTGCACGGCGAAGAGGGTCAGCACGGCGCGCAGCTGGGCGGCGGGAGAGTCGTCGCCCCGGCTCAGCTCGTGCGCCAGCCGCATCATCCGGTCGCGCATCTGCTGCCCGGAGGCGAGGCTCTTGAGCACCGTCTGGTTCTGCTCGAAGAACCGCATCACCGTGGGCAGCTCACCGGCGAACATCGCGTCCGCGTACCGGCCGATCAGCGCGCGCCGGGTCGCCAGCGTGGCCGGCTGGGTGCCGGCCCACTCGATCAGCTCGTCCATCCGGCGCAGCCGGTCCTCGACGAAGCTGCTGACGATCTCGTCCTTGCTCTTGAAGTGGTAGTAGAGCGCGGCCTTGGTCACGCCGAGCCGCTCGGCGATCTCCCGGAGCGAGGTCTTCTCGTAGCCCTGCTCGGTGAAGAGCTCCAGCGCGACGGCCTGAATGCGTTCCCGCGTGCCGCCTGTGCTCTCCCTCACCCGTACCACCCAATTCGCTTGACGGTTCCTACTGCCCAACTTACCGTCCGGCTAGTAAGGTAACTAGCCGGACGGCAAGTAAGTTGGTCACAGATCTTCGGGGGAGCTTACCCATGAGTCAACCAGCCCAGGTGACGGCGAGACCCAACGTCCGGGTCGTGCTGTTCGGCCTGATGATCGCGATGATGCTCGCGATGCTCGACAACATGATCGTCAGCACCGCGCTGCCGCGGATCGTCTTCGAGTTCGGCGGGGCCGACCACTTCACCTGGGTGGTCACCGCGTACGTGCTGGGCACCACGGTCTCCACCCCGATCTGGGGCAAGCTCGGTGACCTCTACGGCCGCAAGGCGGTCTTCCTGACCTCGGTGGTCGTCTTCCTGGTCGGCTCCGCGCTCTGCGGCATGTCCGGGTCGGGCGTCTTCGGCGGGGTCGACACCGGGATGATCGAGCTGATCGCGTTCCGGGCCGTCCAGGGCCTCGGCGCCGGTGGCCTCATGGTCGGCGTCATGGCGATCATCGGTGACCTGGTGCCGCCCCGCGAGCGGGGTCGCTACCAGGGCATGATCGCCGGCATCATGGCCATCGCCATGGTGGCCGGCCCGCTGGTCGGCGGCTTCATCACCGACAACCTCTCGTGGCGGTGGGCGTTCTACGTCAACCTGCCGCTCGGCGGCGCGGCCCTGCTGGTCCTCGCCACCACCATGCACCTGCCGAAGTACCGCACCGAGCACAAGATCGACTGGCTGGGCGCCGCGTTGCTCTCCGTCGGCATCACCGCGATCGTGCTGGTCACCACCTGGGGCGGGAACGAGTACGACTGGGCCTCCCCGCAGATCCTCGGCCTCGCCGCGCTCGCCCTGGTCGCCCTGGTGGCCTTCGGTCTCGTCGAGCGCCGTGCCCCCGAGCCGATCCTGCCGCTGGGCCTGTTCGCCAACCGCAACTTCGCCCTCATCTCGGCGATCGGCTTCCTGCTCGGCTTCGCCATGTTCGGCGCCATGAACTTCCTGCCGCTCTACCAGCAGACCGTGCAGGGCGCGTCGGCCACCAACAGCGGCCTGCTGCTGCTCCCGCTGATGTTCGGCATGCTGGTGGTCTCGCTGGTGGTCGGCCGGGCCATCACGAAGACCGGGCGCTACCGGGCCTTCCCGATCGTCGGCGGCGTGGTGATGGCCACCGGCATGGGCCTGCTGACCCAGCTCGACCTGAACACCAGCAAGGTCGTCTCCTCGCTCTACATGGTGGTGCTCGGCGTCGGCATGGGCTTCCTCATGCAGACCTCGATGCTGATCGCGCAGAACAGCGTGGAGCAGAAGGACCTGGGCGCGGCGAGCGGCGCGGCCACCTTCTTCCGGTCCATCGGCGGGTCGTTCGGCGTCTCGCTCTTCGGCGCGATCTTCGCCAACCGGCTCGCCGACTCCGCTGCCGGCCCGGCCTTCGCCGGCGGGGGCGGTGGCGAGGGCGGCGCCATGAACCTGGACAAGCTCAAGGAACTCGCCGGCCCGGTGCGGGAGGTCGTGCTCGGGGCGCTCTCCGACGCCATCTCGCACGTCTTCTTCTGGGCGGTCTTCTTCACCGTGGCGGTCCCGGTGCTCGCCTGGTTCATCAAGGAGGTCCCGCTGCGCACGGCGAACGACGTCCCGCCGGCCGACGCGACCCCCGAGGAGCAGGCCGAGGCCGCCCTCGGCAAGGCGCCCGTCTGACCCACCCGCCGCGGCCACGCCGACCCGTCATCGGGTACGGCGTGGCCGCGCCGTTTCCGGGGCGCTGCCGTCAGGGGTGGCGGCGGAAGAGGGCGGTGAGGCGGCGCCAGAGGCGGTGCAGGGCGCCGGCCGAGGCGGCCGGAACCGGGCTGGTGATCAGGGTGTCGGCCAGGGCGCGGGTGGGCGGATCCAGGTCCGGGGTGGCCAGCGCCAGGTGGGCCAGGGACACCGCGATCGGCACCCGGCGCTCGCGGGCCACGGCCGCCACGTCGGCGAGCCGCTCGGCCACCACCCGCGCCACGTCGGGGCGGGCGGCGGGGTCCACCCAGGCGGCGGTGACCAGCGCGAACAGCGCTGCCTCGGTGATCCAGTCCTCCACGCCCCAGACCAGTTCGAGCAGCACGCGGCGCCGGGTGGACTCCGCCCACGGCTCGTCGGTGCGGTGGTGCAGCAGGCCGAGGCAGGCCCAGACCTGCACGCAGCGCACCCAGAGCGACGGGTCCTGACCGGCGAGCACCCGCCCCAGCGCGGTGGCCGGCGCGGCCGGCGGGTGCACCAGCAGGCCGAGCAGGTCGGCGAGGTCCAGGGTGGCCAGTCCCACCGCGGCGTCGTACGCGGCCGGGGGGTGCGGCCAGGCCGGGTGGGCGAGCTGCCGGATCCGTTCCGCCGCCTCGGCCGAGGGGGTGGGCAGGGTGGGCGCGGCCACGGTGCCGTCGTAGCGCCAGAGCTGGCAGGTGGTGGACCGGCGGGGTTCGCGCGGGTCCGGGTCCGTCACCGCGGCCACCTCCACGGCCAGCCCGGGCGCGGCCGCCGCCGCGGTCCGCATGGCGCTCGGCGGCTCCAGCCCGTCGAGGCGTACGGCCACGGGGGCGTCGGCGGCGAGCGCCCGGCGCAGTGCGTCCAGCACCGGCCCGCCGGCCGGGGTCACCTGGCCGAGCCAGGGCCGGCCGCGGCAGCACTCGGCCAGGTCACCGTGCTCGTGGGTGTCGTCGGGGTGGTCCCGGACGAAGTCGGCGAGGGCCACCAGGTGGGCCACGTCCCCGTCGCGCTGGAAGCGCAGCCGGTGCGCGGTGTGCACGGCGCAGTCGAAATTGGGATCCTTGGCCAGGGCCCGGTCGATCCAGTCCAGCGCCTCGTCGAGCCGGCCGTGGTCGGCCAGCGTGCCGGCGATGTCGGCATAGACCGCCAGGTCGTCGGGGTCGAGGGCGACGGCCCGTTCCAGCGCGGCGAGCGCGTCCCGGGTCCGGCCGGCGCTGCGGTACGCGTAACCGAGCCACACCTCGCCGAGTTTGGTGGGCTGTGCGCGTACCCCCCGCGAGGCCCAGGTGACGGCGAGGGCGACCTCGCCGAGGCGCCGGGCCAGCGCGGACGCCGCGCCCAGCAGCAGCGGGTGGGCGGGGTGCACGGTGACCGCGTTGCGGGCCAGGGTGAGGTACGGGCGCAGTGGCTCGCGCAGCCGGCGGGGGACCGGGTCGGGCGCCGTGGCGCAGACCTGCATGAGGATCCGGGCGGTGCGCTCGGGGTCGAGCCGTTCGGGCAGGTCGGGCGCGGTGACCCAGGGCACCGCGGCCCACTCGGCCGTGGGGGCGTAGCCGGTGGCCGCCGCCAGCAGGTCGAGCCCTTCGGCGGGGCGGCCGGCGGCGGCGAGCAGGTGGGCGCGGGCCACCACCGCGCCGACGAAGGCGTGGTGGCCGAGCGGGAAGAGGTCCAGGTCGCCGCCGCTGGCCGCGGCGAGCCGGGCGAGCGTCTCGTGCACCTCGGGCAGCGTGGGAGCCTGGACGAGGGCGGCGGCGACGTGGTCGGCGGCGTGCCGGAGGTCCCCCTCGGCCAGTGCCAGCCGGGCCAGCGCGAGCTCCTCCTCCGCGGAGAGCGCGGGGTCGTCCTCGGGCACGTCGTCCTCTCGGGTGGTCGGTCCGCCAGCCGGGCAAGCCTAGGGGATCATGGCCGCGGATGGTGATCCACTGCGCACTACTGTTCGTTCCGTTGCTCGTCGCCGCCGAAAGGTGCAAGACTGAGCACCGAACGCGCGGCAATCGCGCAGGAGGGGGTCTTCCGTGACGCGTCCAGGGGCCGGGATGGCCGCCGACATCGACGAGCAGCCGGCCGGCTACGACCGCCTGCTCTCCGCCGAGCACGCCGGGGCGATCGCCCGGGTCGCGGCGGTGATCGCCGAGCGCCGGCCCCGCCACGTGGTCTTCACCGCCCGCGGCACCTCCGACCACGCGGCGCTCTATGCCGCCTATCTCACCGAGATCCGGCTCGGCCTGCCCGCCGGGCTCGCCTCGCCCAGCGCCATCACCGTCTTCGGCGCCCGGCCCGACCTCTCCGACGCCCTGGTGGTCGGGGTCAGCCAGAGCGGCGGATCGCCCGACCTTGCCGAGGTGCTGCGGGTGGCCCGGGACTCCGGCGCGCTCACCCTGGCCGTCACCAACAACCCCGACTCGCGGCTGGTGGACACCGCCGAGCTGAGCCTGGACATCGCCGCCGGGCACGAGCGGGCCGTGGCCGCCACCAAGACCTACACGGCCGAACTGCTCGCGCTGCTCATGCTCGTCGAGGGGGTACGCGCCGGCGACGGCGTGCTCCCCGCCGAGGAGCGGGCCGCCCTGGCCCGCCTGCCCGAGCTGGCCGAGCGCACCCTGTCCGACGCCACCCCGGCCCAGCTCGCCCCGCGCTACCGGTTCGCCGCCCAGCTCGTCACCACCGGCCGGGGCTACGCGTACCCGACCGCCCGGGAGGCGGCGCTGAAGCTGATGGAGACCTCCTACCTGCCGGCGCTGGCCTTCTCCGGCGCCGACCTGCTGCACGGCCCGCTCGCCATGACCGACCCGGACGTGCCGGTGCTGGCCGTGGTCGGCTCGGGCCCCGGCGGGCGCTCGATGCGCGAGGTGCTGCCCCGGCTCGGCGAGCGCCGCGCCGACGTCGTGGTGGTCGGCTCCGCCGACGTCGGGGCGACCGCCCGGATGGCCGTGCCCGAGGTCGACGAGCGGTACGCCCCGCTGCTCGACATCCTGCCGTTGCAGCGGCTCGCCCTGGCGCTGGCCCTGGCCCGGGGCGAGGACCCGGACGCCCCCCGCGGGTTGAAGAAGGTCACGGCGACGATGTGAGGCGCGGCGTGGCACGCTGTTCAGCGTGTCCACCCTCCGTGACCTCGCCGAGGAGCACACCTCGCTCCGGCCGGCCGACATCGACCACCTGCACCGGATCGCCGGCGACTGGCAGCTCCTCTCCGACCTGTCCTTCGCCGACCTGCTGCTCTGGGTGCCGGTCGACGCCGACGGCACGTTCCTCTGCGTGGCCCAGGTCCGCCCGACGACCGCGCCGACCGCGTACCTGGACGACCAGGTCGGCCGGATCGTCGGCGGGCCCGAGGTGGCGCACCTGGAGGTCGCCCTCCGGCAGGGCCGGATCTGGCGGGAGGGCGACCCGGTCTGGTACGGCGACGTGCCCGCCCGCCACGAGGCCATCCCGGTGCGGCTGCGCACGGCCGACGGGGAGTCCGGCGAGGTGGTGGCGGTGGTCGGCCGGGACACCAACCTCTCCACCGCGCGCACGCCCAGCCAGCTCGAACTCAACTACCTGACCACCGCCGACGACCTGGCCCAGATGATCGCCGACGGCACCTTTCCGCCGCCCCGGCACCCGGGCGAGACCACCTCGGCGCCCCGGGTCGGCGACGGCCTGGTCCGGCTCGACGCCAATGGGAAGGTCACCTACGCCAGCCCCAACGCGCAGTCCGCGTACCGCCGGCTGGGCTTCGCCTCCCACCTGGTGGGCGAGGACCTGGCCAAGCTGCACCGCCGGCTCGCCGGCGACCCCCTCGAAGGCACCGACGCCGGCAACGCGGTGCTCGCCGCGCTGCGCGGCGAGGCCCCGCCCCGCCGGGAGATCGACGCCCGCGGCGCCACCATGCTCACCCGGGCGCTGCCGCTGATGCCCGCGGGCGTGCCGATCGGCGCGCTGGTGCTGGTCCGCGACATCACCGAGGTACGCCGCCGCGACCGCGCCCTGATCACCAAGGACGCCACCATCCGGGAGATCCACCACCGGGTGAAGAACAACCTCCAGACCGTCGCCGCGCTGCTCCGCCTCCAGGCCCGCCGCGTGGCCATGCCCGAGGCCCGGGTCGCCCTGGAGGAGTCGGTACGCCGGGTCGCGTCCATCGCCCTGGTGCACGAGACGCTCTCCATGTCCAGCGACGAGGCGGTCGAGTTCGACGGCATCGTCGACCGGGTCGCCAGCGCGGCCACCGAGGTGGCGGCGACCGAGGTGACCGTCGGCATGCGCCGCCAGGGCAGCTTCGGCGTGCTCCCCGCCGAGATCGCCACCTCGCTGGTGATGGTCCTCAACGAGCTGCTGCTCAACGCCGTCGAGCACGGGTTCCCACCGGCCGGCGAGGAGGGCGCCCCCGGCCCCGAGGGCGCGCCGGAGCCGGCCGTGGTGGTCTCCGCGCACCGGTTCCGCAAGCAGTTGCACGTCTCGGTCGCCGACAACGGGCGCGGCCTGCCCGAGCAGTTCGACGCGGAGAAGGGCGGCAACCTCGGGCTCCAGATCGTCCGGGCACTGGTCACCGGCGAACTGCGCGGCACGATCGAGCTGCGCAACGGCGCCGAGGGCGGCACCGAGGCCATGCTGGTCGTTCCCCTGGCCCGCGGCACCGCCGACCGCCTCGCCGGCTGACCGGCTGCCCTCGCCGCCGAGAGCGCGCGGGTCACCGGGTGAGCAGGGCGACGGTCAGGCCGGGGCGGGGCCATACCTGGCGGACCGTGAAGGCGCCGCGCAGGGCGTCGCCCTTGGCGCCGGGCACCGCCGCCAGCGGGTCGGCGCGCCGGCCGGTGACCACCAGCCAGACCCGGTCCACGCCGGCCAGGCACTCCGCCGGGCGGTCGCACTCGGCGGCCCAGAGGTCCGCGCGCTGCCGCTGGTCGCGCACCACCAGCACGTCGCGCGGCCGCCGCACCCCCAGGTGGTACGCCAGGCCGAGATCGGGGAAGAGCCAGCTGTCCCGGGGCGAGTAGACGATCGCGTCGCCCGGCCGTTGGTGGTCGGCGACGACCCGGGCCACGCCCGCGTAGTCCACCGGAGCGGTCCGCGGCCACTCGTGGGTGCGCCGCAGCGCCGCCTGGTCCGGCAGCCCGACCAGGCCGGCCAGGGTCACCACGGCCAGCGCGGGCACCAGCCGTACGCCGGCCAGCGCGGCCCCGGCCAGCAGGCAGGCGAACGGCACGGTGAAGATCAGATAGCGGGTGACCCAGAGCGGCACCACCGTGCCGGCGGCGTAGAGCAGCAGCACCGGCAGCAGCACGGCCAGCACCGGCAGCAGCGCTCGCCGGCCGAGCCGGGCCGCGCCGAGCGCGGCGAGGCCGAGCAGCAGGCCGCCCACCACCCCGCTCTGCGCCAGCGCGCCGGGCAGCGCGGCCAGATCGTCGACGCGGACCAGGCGGACCCAGTCGAGCTGCCGGCCGCGCTGGCCCCCGGCCACCAGCACCAGCGGGGCCACCAGCACGACCGCTGGTAGCAGGGCGACCAGCCACCGCCAGAGCAGCCCGCTCCGGCCATTCCGGTCCCCGTCCCGCGCCGCGGCCGCCCGGCCCCGACCTGTCGCGGCATCGGCCGGACCGGCCAGGGCCGGCGGCGGATCGATGCCGGCCGCTGCGGGACCGCGCCCGGCGGCCAGCAGCACCACGACGGCGTGCGCGGCGAGCAGGGTGAGGGCGATCAGGTGGAACAGTCCGAGCGCGGCGACGGCCGCGGCGTATCCGGCCCAGCGCCGCCAGGTCGGCCGGCGCAGCGCCCCGACCAGCAGCAGCGTGGCGAGCACGGCCAGCAGGGTGGCCGGCGCGTAGGGGCGGGCCTCCTGGCCGTACCGGGAGGTGGCCGGCAGCACGGCGAGGAGCAGCCCGCCGAGCAGCCCGGCCCGGGGACCGGCCAGCCGGGCGCCGAGCTGGGCGGTGAGCGCGGCGGCCCCGGCCATGGCCAGCGCGGACGGCAGCCGCAGCGCGGTCGGCGAGGTCCCGGCGAGCGCGGTCCAGCCGTGCATGAGCAGGTAGTACGGCCCGGTCGCGGCGTCGATGGTGCCGGCCAGCCGGACCAGGTCGGGGACCGGGCGGGTGGCGGCGCTCCAGGTCGCCAGCTCGTCGCGCCACGGCTGCGCGTGTCCGATCCCGGCGAGCGTGACCGCCAGGGTGAGCAGGCCGGGGATCGTCCACACCGGCCAGCGCCGGCGGTCGTCGGGCGGCGCGGGCTCCGATGGCGCGGTCACATCCCGCAGCCTCACATGACGACGCCGCGCGCCGGGCCGGTCCGCCGATCCCGGAAGGATCCGCCCGAGGTCGCCTCGCTCCTGAAAGCCGCACCTCGGCGAGCTGGAGTCGATCAAGGCGAGGGCGCGGCAGCGTACCACCGTCTATGGCCGGGCGGTGGCCCGTGATGTGGGATCACATCGGCGGCCGGTAGTCGGGGACTTGCGGGTGTGGCAGCATGTGGCCTATGACCGCCGCTGTCATCCGCCGCTTCGTGGCCCGTCGCCACGTCGATTACGGCCGTGTCCGCAGCGCGATCTGTCCGGCCATCTGACGACGCCCGACCCATCCGTCTCGGGCGCGTTCCGCGCCGGCCGTCATCGACATCGCCGTCCTCGACCCTCACCCAGGGTCGGCCGCCGCGTCCGCGCTTCCAGGCACAGCAGACAACGGAGGACGCCGCGATGGCGGTCAGCAGCACCACCACGACCCGGCCCGAGAACCCGGCACCCGCCGCCCGGGCCCCCCGCCGCCCGCGCGGCGAGGGGCAGTGGGCGCTCGGGCACCGCGAGCCGCTCAACCCCAACGAGCGGATGAAGAAGGACGACGACCCGCTGAACGTGCGGGCCCGGATCGAGAACATCTACGCGCACCGGGGCTTCGCCTCGATCGACCCGCAGGACCTGCGCGGCCGGTTCCGCTGGTGGGGCCTCTACACCCAACGCAAGGCGGGCATCGACGGCGGGCGCACGGCCGTGCTGGAACCGCACGAGCTGGAGGACGAGTTCTTCATGCTCCGGGTGCGGGTGGACGGTGGCCAGCTCACCGTGGCCCAGCTCCGGGTCGTCGCGGACATCTCGCGGGAGTTCGCCCGCGACACCGCCGACATCACCGACCGGCAGAACATCCAGTACCACTGGATCCGGGTCGAGGACATGCCGGAGATCTGGCGCCGGCTGGAGGCCGTCGGCCTGCAGACCACCGAGGCGTGCGGTGACTGCCCGCGGATCGTGCTGGGCAGCCCGGTCGCCGGGGTGGCCCGGGACGAGGTGCTCGACCCGACGCCGGCGATCGACGAGATCGTCCGCCGGTACGTCGGCGACAAGGCGTTCTCCAACCTGCCCCGCAAGTTCAAGACCTCGATCTCCTGGCTGGTCGACACCCCGTACGAGGCGAACGACATCGCCTTCCTCGGCGTCGAGCACCCCGACCACGGTCCCGGCTTCGACCTCTGGGTGGGCGGTGGCCTCTCCACCAACCCGATGCTGGCCAAGCGCCTCGGCGTCTGGGTGCCGCTGGCCGAGGTGCCGGACGTCTGGGCCGGGGTGGTCGGCATCTTCCGTGACTACGGCTACCGCCGGCTGCGCAACCGGGCGCGACTGAAGTTTCTGGTCGCCGACTGGGGCCTGGCGAAGTTCCGCGAGGTGCTGGAGAAGGAGTACCTGGGCCGGGCGCTGCTCGACGGGCCGGCCGCGACGCTGCCGGCGAAGCCGGTCGACCACATCGGCGTGCACCCGCAGCGCGACGGCAACAACTACGTCGGGGCGGCCCCGGTGGTGGGCCGGGTCTCCGGCACCCAGCTCGCCCGGCTCGCCGACGTGGCCGAGGCGCACGGCAGTGGCCGGGTGCGGCTCACCCCGTACCAGAAGCTGCTGGTGCTGGACGTGGCGCCGGAGCGGACCGACTCGCTGGTGGCCCAGCTGCGCGGGATCGGCCTGGAGGCCCGGCCCTCGGCTTGGCGGCGCGGCACCATGGCCTGCACCGGGATCGAGTTCTGCAAGCTCGCCATCGTCGAGACCAAGCGGCGCGGCGAGGAGCTGGTGGCCCGGCTGGAGGAGCGGCTGCGCGACTTCGACGCGGACATCTCCATCCACCTCAACGGCTGCCCGAACGCCTGTGCCCGCACCCAGGTGGCCGACATCGGCCTCAAGGGCCAGCTCGTGGTGGGCCCGGACGGCCAGCAGGTGGAGGGCTTCCAGGTGCACCTCGGCGGCGGCCTGGGCATGGCCGCCGGGCAGACCGCCGGCTTCGGCCGCAAGCTGCGCGGCCTGAAGACCACCGCCGAGGCGCTTCCGGAGTACGTGGAACGGCTGGCCCGCCGCTACCTGGCCGGCCGGCACGAGGGCGAGAGCTTCGCCAACTGGGTGATCAGGGTCGACGAGGAGGAATTGCGATGAGCGATGCCCGATCTGCGCCTCTCTACTGCCCGTACTGCGGGGAGGAGGACCTGCGGCCGCACGAGGCCGGGCACGGCGCCTGGGAGTGCCACGCCTGCGCGCGGGTCTTCACCGTGAAGTTCACCGGCCTGCTCTCCCGGGCGGTGACCCGATGAGCGCCCTGCCCTCCGCCGCCGGCCTGGGCCTGGTCGGGATCGGCGGGCCGGCCCCGGCCGACCCGGCCCGGCGCGACCCGGAGGAGCTGCGCGCGCTGGCCGAGCGGGCCGGCCGGGAACTGGAGGGCGCGCCCGCGCTGGAGATCGCCCGCTGGGCCGCCGAGACCTTCGGCGACCGGTTCTGCGTGACCAGCTCGATGGCCGACGGGGTGCTGGCCCACCTGGTCTCCCGGGTCGCCCCCGGCGTCGACGTGGTCTTCCTGGACACCGGCCTGCACTTCCCGGAGACGCTCAAGGTCCGCGACGAGGTGGCCCGGCGGCTGCCGGTGAACGTGCGCTCGATCCGGCCCCGGATGACCGTCGGACAGCAGGACGGCCAGTACGGCCCCCGGCTGTTCAGCAAATCCCCGGACGACTGCTGCCAGCTGCGCAAGGTGGAGCCGCTGGAGCGGGCGCTGACCGGATACGACGCCTGGGCGGCCG
This sequence comes from Micromonospora sp. Utrum1, assembly GCF_057197805.1. NCBI lineage: Bacteria > Bacillati > Actinomycetota > Actinomycetes > Micromonosporales > Micromonosporaceae > Micromonospora > Micromonospora sp. Utrum1. Next base: position 6,601,679 of record NZ_CM170071.1, on the reverse strand, counting down.
GGCTGCGCCGGGACGAGTCGCCGACCCGGGCCAACACCCCGGTGGTGGCCTTCGACGCGCGGCGCGGCAAGGTCAAGGTCAACCCGATCGCGGCCTGGAGCCAGCGGGACGTGGACGCCTACATCGCCCGCTACGACATCCCGGTCAACGAGCTGTTCGCCCGGGGCTACGGCTCGATCGGCTGCTGGCCCTGCACCCGCCGCACCCGGGCGGGGGAGGACCCGCGGGCGGGCCGCTGGGCCATGTTCGAGAAGACCGAGTGCGGCCTGCACACCTGACCGCCGAGCCGCCGGTGGTGCTGGTCGCCCACGGCAGTCGGGACCCCCGGGCGGCCGCGGCGATCCGGGCCCTGGCCCGGGCCGTGGCGGCCGCCCGTCCCGGCGTCCCGGTGCTGCCGAGCTGGCTGGACCACACCGATCCCGGTCCGGCCGCGGTGCTGCGGGACCTGGCCGCCGCCGGTCATTCGCGGGCGGTGCTGGTGCCGTTGCTGCTGACCGCCGCGTACCACCGGAAGGTCGACATCCCGGCGGCGGTGGCGGCGGCCCGCGGGGGCGGCGCGGCGATCGAGGTGCGGGTGACCGACGTGCTGGGGCCGGCGGACGGGGTGGTGGACGCCCGGCTGCTGGCCGGGCTGCGCCGCCGGTTGGCCGAGGCGGCACCGGGCGGCTTCGACGCCCTGGTGCTGGCCGCGGCGGGCACCCGGGATCCGCGGGCGCGCGGTTCGGTGGGGCGGGTCGCCGCGGCGCTCGGCGCCGAGCTGGGCGTGCCCTGCCGGGTGTCGTACGCGTCGGCGGCGCCCCCCGGCGCCGGTGTCGCGGTGTCCCGGCTGCGCGCGGCGGGCGCCCGCCGGGTGGCGGTGGCCGGCTACTTCCTGGCCCCGGGCCTGTTCCACGACGCGGTCCGGGCGACGGCGGAGCGGGCCGGCGCGGTGGCGGTCGCCGATCCGCTGACCGACCTGCCGGAACTCGCCGATCTGGTGCTGCGTCGGGTCGACGCCGTTCCGGTCGGCAGCCCGGTGTGACGCGCGTCGCCTCCATGATCAACCAGGGCGGCGCCGGGGTAGCGGGGTGTCATGTGCTCCGGACAGCAGGACGCCCCGGCCGGAATCCGGCCGGGGCGTGCAGCTGCGTGCGAATCAGGCGGAGTGAGCGCGCAGCACCCGGAGCCCGCCGCGGCGCTTCACCGCGCGGCGCTCCTCTTCGCTCATCCCGCCCCAGACGCCGGCGTCCTGACCGGACTCCAGCGCCCACTGGAGGCAGTGGTCGGTCACCGGGCAGCGCCGGCAGACGGCCTTGGCCTGCTCCACCTGCAGGAGGGCCGGGCCGGACGTCCCGATCGGGAAGAACAGCTCCGGGTCCTCGTCGCGGCAGACGGCATCGTGGCGCCAGTCCATGGCGGCAACACTCCTCATTCTCAAATGGGTGGCCAGATAACGCTTCGTTGCTATTCCTATATGCGTCCGCATTGCCGATCGGTGACGGTCAGCGTCCATCAATTCGGCGCTGCGTGAGCAGGCTTGCGGGCCGTGGACCTGCTGGAACAGCTCAACCTGCCGAGCATATCCAGGCAATGTCCCGGTAACACGACTTCGCTTGTGAATACTTTCACGAACTGTCGCGATGTCAAGGGTGACGCTCGGAAAAACTCCGAACAGTGAGCGGGCTCACCACCCTTTTGTCCGGGTTTCAGAGCGCTCTGGTTACCCGGCGTGCCACAGTCGAGGATCAATATAGTACGGTCTGCGTGACGTTGCTGACATTTCCGGCACCTTCCCTCGGTGTGGCGGTCACCGCCGGATGCGGTGAGGGGGTCCGCGTCAACCGACGGGAGTACCCGAGACCTAGCAGATTACTCTCAGTGCGGCAGGCACGGATGCGAATCTGACTTTTTCCCGCTCGCCGAGGTAGTCGCCGTCCAGCTGAAAGGCCAGCGGACGGGCCGAGAGCAGGGTGAACTCCGCCACGTCGTGCAGCCGGAGCACCTGCCGGCCGCGCGGGTCGGGCTCCCGGGCGAAGAACTGGGTCACCGTCCGTGCCGTGCTGGCCACCTTGAGCCGCCGCAGGGCGAGCACGTCGAGGCCGAGGTCGAACGAGGCCTCCGGGTTCGGGTTGATCTCCCGGTCGCCCAGGTACGTCCACGGGGCGGTGTTCTGGATGATGATCGTGCCCAGGTCGGTCTCGGCGGGCTCACCGGAGCGCTCCAGCGTGATCGCCGGGTGCCGCCGGTCCGAGGCGAGGAAGTACTGGCTCACCGTGGAGCGGAAGTAGAGCGCCGGCGTGGACACCCGGCCCCGCTTGCGGGCCCGCTCGACCCGCTGGATGACGGCCGCGTCGATGCCGAAGCCCGCGCAGAAGGTGAAGTAACGGTCGTCCGCCCGGCCCAGCCCGATGGTCCGGGACCGGCCCAGCCGCAGCCCCTCCAGGATCATGCTGGTCCCGTCCGGCCACTCCCGGGGCAGGCCGAGGGCCCGGGCGAAGACGTTGGTCGAGCCGCCCGGGACGGTCGCCAGCGCCGGCAGCCGCTCCGCCGGGGTCTGCCCGGTGCGGAAGGTCGGCGGCTCGGCCGCCATCAGGCCGTTCACCACCTCGTTGACCGTGCCGTCGCCGCCGAGCGTGACCACCAGGTCGACGCCCTCCTGGGCGGCCTCCCGCGCCAGGTCCATGGCGTGGCCCCGCCGGCGCGTGTATCGCACCGACAGGTCGACTTCGCTGCGCAGCGCCCGGACCAGCACGTCCCGGCTGCGCTCGCTGGTGGTGGTGGCCTTCGGATTGACCACCAGGACGGCCCGCATGGGCGGCACTGTACCGCGCCTACCCACGGGTATCGTGTCGCGCGTGACGATCGACTCCGGCCCGGTTCCCGGCACGCTCCGCTGGGCGGTGCTCCTGCTGCGCGCCGAGGCGGTGGCGCTCGGCCTGGTCGCGGTGTGGCTCATCTGGTCCGACCTGACGGCGCGTACCACCGACCTGACCTCGGCGCTGCTGGTGACCGCCTTCGCGGTCGCCGGAGCGGGCGTGCTCTGGGCGCTCGGCGCCGCGCTGGGCCGTCGTCGCTCGGGGGCCCGGGCGCCGGCCATCGTGCTTCAGCTCATGCTGCTGCCGGTCGGCTGGTACATGATCCAGGGCGGGCTGGGCTGGCTGGGCCTGCCGCTCATGGCGCTCGGCCTCGCCGTCACCGGCCTGCTGGTCAGCACCCCGACCAACCGGGCGCTCGGCTTCGACTGATGCCGCGCCCGCCGGGCCGGTCAGTAGCCGGAGGCGCGGCGGGTGAGCAGGGAGATGGTCGCCCGGCCGTCGGCGGCCCGGGCGCTCGCCGAGGTGGTCAGCGCGGTGAGCACCTTCCAGGCGAAGGACGACTCCGAGGGAAGCGTGGCGCCCCGCACGGTCGGCACGGTCACCTCGACGGTGAGCGCGTCCTCGGTGACCGCGAAGCGGCACTCCAGCTCGGCGTCGCGGGTGGCGATGGCGAGCAGCATGGCGCACGCCTCGTCGACCGCGATGCGCAGGTCCTCGATCTCGTCGAGGGCGAACTGGAGCCGGGCCGCGAGACCGGCGGTGGCGGTGCGCAGCACGCCGAGGTAGCCGCCGTCCGCGGGCACCGTGAGGTGCACGACGTCGTCGTCGGTCGTCGGCTGGCCGGTCAGTTGAGTCACGCCTCATCCCCCCGGTGCGGGACTCTACCCGGTCAGGCGTCCGGCCGCGTGGGGGTGGCCGCGGCCTGCGCCGCGAGGTCGTGCAGCGCCGTACCGGCCAGCCGGTAGGGCACCCACTCGTCCATCGGCGCGGCCCCGATGGCGGCGTAGAAGCGAGCGGCGGGGTTCCAGTTGATCATCCACCACTCCAGCCGCCGGTAGCCGCGCTCGACGCAGATCGCGGCGAGGGTGGCGAGCAGCAGGCGGCCCGCGCCGGTGCCGCGGGCGGCCGGCCGGACGTACAGGTCCTCCAGGTAGATGCCGTGCACGCCCTCCCACGTGGAGAAGTTGAGGAACCAGAGGGCGAAGCCGATCGGCTGGTCGGCGGGATCCACGGCGACGTGCCCGTAGAGCGCCGGCGACGGGCCGAAGAGGGCTCTGTTCAGCTGCTCCTCGGTGAGGTGGCACTGCTCGGGGGCGCGCTCGTAGTCGGCGAGTTCGTGCACCATCGCGACGACGGCCGGCACGTCCTCGGGACGCGCCGGCCGGATCGTCGGTGCCTGGGCGGGCAGGCTCACGCCTGCTTGGTCTCCCAGAAGATCTTCGAGATCTCGTCGATCTTCTGCAGCAGCTTGTCGGCCACGGCCGGGTCCATGCTGCCCTTCGCGCCGGCGGAGCCGGCGAGCTTGGTGGTCTCGTTGAACAGCTCGTGCAGGTGCGGGTACTTCTCGAAGTGCTGCGGCTTGAAGTAGTCGGTCCAGAGCACCCACAGGTGGTGCTTGACCAGCTCGGCCCGCTGCTCCTTGATGAGGATGGCGCGCGTGCGGTACTCCGGGTCGGTGTTGGCCTGGTACTTCTCGCAGATCATTTTGACCGACTCGGCCTCGATCCGGGCCTGCGCCGGGTCGTACACGCCGCACGGCAGGTCGCAGTGCGCGCTGGCGGTCACACGGGGCGTGAGGATGCGAGGAAGGCGCATCAGGGTCCTCCATGGGATGTTTGCGATGATCCGAGACGACATTACTCCTGGACATGCTCCCCGGCGGGCGGGAGGTGAAACCCGGTGCACGCCGCGAACGGCCCGGCCGCGCCGGTGCTCCGCGGGCCGCTGGCCGCCGTCCTGGTGACCGGCCCGTCCATGGCGCCCACTCTGCGGCACGGCGACGCCGTGCTGGTGCGGACCGGGGGCCGGCCGGTACGCCCCGGCGACGTGGTCGTCGCCGTCTTCCGCAGCCGCCCCGACCTGCTCGTGGTCAAGCGCGTGGTCCGCCGGCAGGACGGCGGCTGGTGGCTGCGCGGCGACAACGATCTCGTCACCGACGACTCCCGGGCGTACGGGGTGGCCGACGTCCGGGGCCGGGTGGTGGCGCGGTACTGGCCGCGTCCCGGGCTGGTCAAAGCTCGTTCGTCGGTGATATGACCCCGCTCACATCCCGGTGCCGGATGGCTGACTATGCTCGGAAAGTGCCCGGGTGACCCCCCGCACCGCCGCCCCGCTGGCCGCTGACCACGCGTGCCGAGCCGGCCGGTCCGTCTGCTCGACAGATCCTGGAGTCACCAATGTCTGCGTCCACCCCGGACCCCGCTGATCCCGTCTTCCGGCTGCACCTCGGCGGCAAGATGGCCGTCGCCTCGACGGTGCCGCTCACCAGCCGGGAGGACCTGTCCCTCGCGTACACCCCGGGCGTGGCCCGGGTCTGCGAGGCGATCGCCGCCGACCCCGACCTCGCCGACGACTACACCTGGGTGTCGCACACCGTCGCGGTGGTCACCGACGGCTCCGCCGTGCTCGGCCTGGGCAACATCGGTCCGCGCGCGGCGCTGCCGGTGATGGAGGGCAAGGCGGTGCTGTTCAAGCAGTTCGGGGGCGTGGACGCGGTTCCGGTCTGCCTGGACACCCAGGACGTGGACGAGATCGTGGCGATCGTGCGGGCGCTCGCCCCCTCGTTCGGCGGGATCAACCTGGAGGACATCAGCGCCCCGCGCTGCTTCGAGGTGGAGCGCCGGCTGGACGAGGCGCTCTCCATCCCGGTCTTCCACGACGACCAGCACGGCACCGCGATCGTGGTGCTGGCCGCGCTGCGCAACGCCGCCAGCCTGCTCAACCGGAAGCTGGGCGACCTGCGGGTGGCGGTCAGCGGGGCCGGCGCGGCCGGCGTGGCGGTGACGAAGATGCTGGTCGCCGGGGGTGTCAACCCGGACCAGGTGGTGGTCTGCGACTCCAAGGGCATCATCGGGCGGCACCGCGAGCTGACCGGGACCAAGGCCGAGCTGGCCGAGATCACCAACGCCGAGGGGCGGCAGGGCGACATCACCGAGGCGCTGCGCGGCGCGGACGTCCTGGTCGGCGTCTCCGGTGGGCAGATCCCCGAGGCGGCGGTGGCCGGCATGGCCCCGAGCGGCATCGTCTTCGCGCTGGCCAACCCCACCCCGGAGGTGCACCCCGAGGTGGCCGCCCGGCACGTGGCCGTGGTCGCCACCGGGCGCAGCGACTACCCCAACCAGATCAACAACGTGCTCGCCTTCCCCGGCGTGTTCCGGGGCGCGCTGGACGCCCGGGCCACCCGGATCACCGACGGGATGAAGGTGGCCGCGGCCGACGCCATCGCCAACGTGGTGGCCGAGTCGCTGACGCCGGAGGCGATCGTGCCCTCCCCGCTGGACCCGCGGGTCGCCCCCGCGGTCGCCGAGGCGGTCGCCGAGGCCGCCCGCCGGGACGGGGTCGCCCGCCGCTGAGCGACGGGAAGAAACGGCGCCGGTGGGGAAGGTCGCCTTCTTGACGAGCGCTGAGCTTGTTACGGTGCCGATCATGCGTGCCGCCTTCGCCTCGGCCTTCGACGCCGACAACCCGCTCGCCGCGCTCACCGTCGGCGACCGCCCCGAGCCGACCCACCCGCAGGAGGACTGGGTCACCGTGCAGGTCCGGGCCAGCTCGCTCAACCACCACGACCTCTGGTCGTTGCGCGGGGTGGGCCTCAGTGCCGACCAGCTCCCGATGATCCTCGGCTGCGACGCGGTCGGCACCGACCCGGACGGCAACGAGGTGGTCATCTACCCGGTGGTGCCCACCCCGGGCGACCCCCGCGGGGTCTCCATCCTCTCCGAGTACTTCGCGGGCACCTTCGCCGAGCGGGTGGCCGTACCCCAGATGAACCTGCTGCCGCTGCCCGACGGCCTCTCCGCGATCGACGCGGCCTGCCTGCCCACGGCCTGGCTCACCGCGTGGCGGATGCTCACCACCAAGGGCCGGGTCGGCGACGGCGAGTCGGTGCTGGTCCAGGGGGCCGGCGGCGGCGTGGCTACCGCCGCCGTGGCGCTCGGCGTCGCGCTCGGCAAGCGGGTGTACGCGACCAGCCGCCACGCCGACAAGCGGGAGCGGATCACCGAGCTGGGCGCGACCGCGCTGGAGCCCGGCGCCCGGCTGCCCGAGCGGGTCGACGTGGTGATCGAGACGGTCGGCGCGGCCACCTTCGACCACTCGCTCAAGTCGGCCGCCCCGATGGCCCGGATCGTGGTCTCCGGCGCCACGGCCGGCCACGAGGCCAAGGTCAACCTGCGCCGGGTCTTCGCCATGCAGCTGGAGATCCTCGGCACCTCGATGGGCACTCCCGACGAGCTGACCCAGCTCCTGGCGTTCTGCGCCGAGCACGAGGTGCGCCCGGTGGTGGACCGCGTGGTGCCGTTCGGCCGGATCGAGGAGGCGTTCGCCCGCCTGAACTCCGGCGACGTCTTCGGCAAGGTGGTCATCGACCACACCGCCTGACCGGCGTCGCCGCCCTGGCGACCGGTCAGAGGTGGTCGTCCAGGGTGGCCAGGCCGCCGCGGGTGGCGTCGGCGGGCAGCCGCTTCTTCGCCGCCGCGTCGCCGTAGAGCGTCCAGCGGAGGAACTCCACGGTGGTGTCGGCGACCACCCGCAGCGCCGTGGAGTCGCCGAGCAGGGCCGGCCCGTGGTCGCCGTTCGGCAGGCTGAGCATCGCCTTCGGCCAGGGCACCGCGTCGTAGACCGCCTTGCCGGCGGCGTAGCCCACCACCTCGTCGGCCTCGCCGTGCACGAAGAGCTGCGGCGCGGCCGCCCCGGCGAACGCGGTGCCGACGCCGAGCGCTGTGCCGGCGAAGACGATGCCGGCGTCCAGGCGCTCGTCCCGGCCCGCGGTGAACAGCCCGATCGTGGTCACCCCGCCCGCGCTGTGCCCGGTGGCGGCCACCCGCTCCGGGTCCAGCCGGCCGCGCAGCGGGTCGCCCGCCCGGCCGTCGAGGGCGAGCACCTGGGTCAGCACGTACGACACGTCGGCCGGCTGGTTGAGCACGTCGAGCGGGTTGCCGTCGCCGCCGGCGCCGGTGTGCGGGAACTTCGGCGCGGCCACCACGAACCCGGCGGCCGCCCAGCGGCTCAACAGCAGCTGGTAGTCCTCCGGCCGGGCGCCCAGCCCGTGGCTGAACAGCACCACCGGGAACCGCCCGTCCGCCACCGGAGCGGACCGCTCGGCCGCGCCGCCGGCCTCGCCCCGGGCCGGGTACCAGAGGGTCACCGGCAGCGGGCGGTCGCCGTCGCGGTTCAGGTTCAGCTGGCGTACGCCGACCGCGAAGCTCTCGGTGGGGGCGTGCCCGGCGGGTACCCGCGGCGCGGGCGTGGTGGCCTTCGGCGGGGGGTCGGGCGCGGGTCGCGCGGCCGGGGCGGTCCCGCCCGAGCAGCCGGCTAGACCCGCGCTGAGCAGGGCGGCGGTGACCAGGGCGGCGGGGCGTCGGCGCATGAACACGATTGTGCCTCGCGCGCGGGGGTGGCCGGCCGGCATCGCACGCAGCGTGACGCGATCGCCTCACCCGGCCGGCGGCCGGCCCGCGCGTAGCCGGGCCAGGTCGGCGGCGTCCTTGGCCCGGCGGGGCCGCTCGGGCATCCAGACCGGGTACATCTCCTTGAACTCGATCTGGGCGGCGACGCTGATCACCGGGGCGGTGAGCGGCCCGATCCGGCCCGGCGGGGCGTCCAGCATCCCCTCCGGCAGCGGGGTGCCGGCCCACGGCCCGGCCCCGACCACCACCCGGCCGGCCGGGTCCCGGTCCAGGTACGCGAAGCTCAGCTCGACGTCACGCCGGACGAGGTCGAGCTGCTTCGCGACCGGCATCCGGGCGTCGGGGCGCCAGCCCTGCCCGCCGAGCCGGGCCGCCAGCGGGCCGGCGTCGTGCCGCCAGCAGTACCAGTCGACGTCCACGTGGGGCCGGCTCACCGCGCCGAGGTGGAAGTCCATGGCCCACCCGCCGCGCAGCCACACGGCGATCCCGGCCGCGCCGGTCAGCTCGACCACCTCGCGGATCGCGTCGAGTTGCCGCCCGGCCAGCCCGTCCATCCGGGCGACGCTACCGCCCGCCGACCGGCCGCGCCGCCCCGCGCTCAGTCGGGCAGGGCGCGGGTGGTGAGGGTGGTGGTGCCGGGGAGGCGGGCGTCGGCGGGGAGGCGGCGGAGGGCGGCACGGTCGTCGTAGAGGGTCCACCGGAGGAAGTCGGTGGTGGCGGCGACGACCTGGGCGAACCCGGGGCGGCCCGGGTTCAGGTACTCGCCGTGGCCCTGGCCGGGGAGGCCCAGGAAGGCGGCCGGCCCGAGGCTGCGGGCGTACGCGGCCCGGCCCACCGACTCGGGCACGACGGGGTCCGCGTCGCCGTGCACGAACAGCAGGGGCGCGGCCGGTCCGGCGAAGCTGCCGGCCAGCCCGCCGCCGGCGATGACGATGCCGGCGCGCAGCCGGGGCGAGTGCCCCGAGGTGAACATGCCGGCCGTGGTGAAACCGCCGGCCGAGTGCCCGGAGGCGGCGAACCGGTCGACCGCGAGGTGCCCGGCGAGCGGGTCCCCGCGCCGGGCGTCGAGGCGGACCAGGTGGCGGATCAGCCGCCAGCCGTCGGCCGGCTGGTTCCGTACGTCGGCTGGGGTGAAGTCGCGCGCCCGCAGGTTGGTCCGCGGGTAGGTCGGCGCGGCCACCACGAACCCGGCCGCCGCCCACCGGGTGGTCAGCGGGGCGTGCAGATCGGGGAGGCTACGCAGCCCGTGGCTGTGGACCACCACCGGGAACCGGCCGGGGGCGACCGGCGCGTCGGGCCGCGGCACCGGCCCCGCCTGCGCACCGCTGCTCGTCGCGGCCGCCGGGGCGGTGGCGACCACCGGGGCGCCGGGCTCCACCGGGTACCAGACGGTGACCGGCAGCGGCCGGGGGCCGCCGGGGTCGAGGACGAACTGCCGCACGCCCACGGCGTACGCCCGCGGCGGCCCCGGGCGGAAGGACGGGACGCCGTCGGTGGCGGCGGCGGCCGGGCCGCAACCGGCCACCAGCGCCACCAGCAGCGCGGCGACCAGCCGCTGCACCCTCACCCCCTCACGGTAGGCGGCCGGCCGGCCGGTCCGGCCCCGCCGACCGGGCCGACGCCCCTCCACCGGCCGGACCGGGTACGCCGCCACCGGCCCGGCGGGGCGCGGCGGGTCGACCGGCTTCGCTAGGGTCACGCGCATGGCTGAGAACTACACCGACCCGAGTGGCAACACCGCGCAGTTCCGCGCGTTCGTCGACGCGCCCGACAGCGCGGCGACGCCGGCGGAGACCCCGTCCCGACTGCCGCTGATCGTCGGCATCGGCGTCGCCGCCGTCGTGCTGGTCGCCCTCGTCGCCTGGCTCGCCCTGGGCTGACCCGCCGCCCTCCCGCCCGCCTCCTCCGCAACCCCCTGTCCGCCCGGCCGCCCCCGGCCGGCCCCGTTGATCATGAGGTTAGCGGCGCGATCTGCCGGATCTGTCGCCGCCAACCTCATGATCGCCGAGGCGGTGCCGGGTGTGTGGAGGCGGTGCGGGTGCGGGGGAGGGGGTCAGGCGTTGAGGACTTCGCGGGTCTGGCGGGCGATCTCGCGCTCCTCGTCGGTGGCGATCACGCAGACCGTGACCTCGCTGCCGTCGGGGGAGATGACCCGGTCGCCGCTGCCGGCGTTGCGGGCCGGGTCGACGGCGATGCCGAGCCGGTCCAGGCCGGCCAGCGCCGCCGCGCGGACCGGGGCGGCGTGCTCGCCGACCCCGGCCGTGAAGGTGATCGCGTCGACCCGCCCGAGCAGGGCGTAGTACGCGCCCACGTAGCCGGTGAGCCGGCGGCGGTAGACGTCGAAGGCGAGCGCGGCGGCCGGGTCGCCGGCGTCCCGGCGGGCCAGCACCTCCCGCATGTCGTTGACCCCGGACAGCCCGAGCAGACCGCTGCGGTGGTTGAGCAGGTCGTCGATGTCGTCCACGCGCATCCCGGCCTCGCGGCGCAGGTGGAAGATGATGGTCGGGTCGAGGTCCCCGCTGCGGGTGCCCATGACCAGGCCCTCCAGCGGTGACATGCCCATCGAGGTGGCCACGCTCCGCCCGCCCTGCACCGCGCAGGCGCTCGCCCCGTTGCCCAGGTGCAGGGTGATGGTGTTCAGCTCGTCGTACGGCCGGTCGAGCAGCTCCGCGGTGCGCCGCGAGACGTACGCGTGCGAGGTGCCGTGGAAGCCGTACCGGCGCACGCCGTACCGCTCGGCGATCTCCCGGTCGATGGCGTACGTGGCGCCGGCCTCGGGCAGCGTGTGGTGGAACGCGGTGTCGAAGACGGCGACCTGCGGGGTGTCCGGCAGCGCCTCCCGGGCGACCCGGATGCCGGCCAGGTTCGCCGGGTTGTGCAGCGGGGCGAGGGGGACGAGGGCCTCGATGGCGGCGATGACCTGGTCGTCGATCCGCACGGGCGCGCTGAACGTGCGCCCGCCGTGCACCACCCGGTGCCCCACGCCGGCCAGTCCCGCCAGGTCGAGCCCTTCGATGATCTGCCGCACTGCACTCTCGTGGTCGGCCGGCCCGCCGCCCGGCTCGCCGATCCGCTCGACGGTGCCCTTGTCGCGCGTCTCGTCGTCGTCGTACAGCCGGTACTTGACCGACGAGGAACCGCAGTTGAGGACCAGAATCCGGCTCATTCCGTCTCCCCGGCGGCGGCCTGGATGGCGGTGATCGCCACCGTGTTGACGATGTCGGGCACCGTGGCGCCCCGGGACAGGTCGTTGACCGGCCGGCGCAGGCCCTGCATGACCGGGCCGACCGCCACCGCGCCGGCCGAGCGCTGCACCGCCTTGTAGGTGTTGTTGCCGGTGTTCAGGTCCGGGAAGATGAACACCGTGGCCCGCCCCGCCACCGGGCTGTCCGGCAGCTTGGTGGCCGCCACCTGCGGGTCGATCGCCGCGTCGTACTGGATCGGGCCCTCGACCAGCAGCTCCGGCCGGCGCTCCCGGACCAGCTTGGTGGCTGCCGCGACCTTCTCCACGTCGGCCCCGAAGCCGGAGTCGCCGGTCGAGTAGGACAGCATCGCCACCCGTGGCTCGATGCCGAACCGGGCGGCGGTGTCGGCCGACGAGAGGGCGATGTCGGCGAGCTGGGCGGCGTCCGGGTCGGGGTTGACCGCGCAGTCGCCGTAGACCAGCACCCGGTCGGCGAGCAGCATGAAGAACACGCTGGAGGCGACCGAGACGCCCGGCACGGTACGGATGATCTCGAAGGCGGGCCGGATGGTGGCCGCCGTGGTGTGGGTGGCCCCGGAGACCATGCCGTCGGCGCGACCGGTCCCCACCATCATGGTGCCGAAGTAGTTGGGCTGGGCCACGATGTCGTGCGCCAGTTCGGCGGTGACGCCGCGGTGGGCGCGCAGCTTCGCGTACCCGGCGGCGAACTCGTCCCGCCACTCGCTGGTGACCGGGTCGATCACCTGGGCGTCGCCGATGTCGATGCCCAGCTCGCGGGTGCGCCGCGCCACCTCGTCGGAACGCCCGAGCAGGGTCAGGTCGGCCACGCCCCGGCGCAGCAGCACCTCCGCGGCGCGCAGGATCCGCTCGTCGGTGCCCTCGGGCAGCACCAGCCGCCGCCGCTGCGCCCGGGCCCGGTCGATCAGGTCGTTCTCGAACATCAGCGGGGTGACCCGTTCCGACCGGCTGACCCGCAGGCGGCGGGCCAGGTCGACGGTGTCCACGCAGCGCTCGAAGGCGCCCAGCGCGGCCTCCACCTTGCGCGGGTTCGCCACGCTGGGCCGCCCCTCGATCCGGCTGGACGCCGCGACCGTGTCGTAGCTGTCGCTGGTCACCGAGAGCACGGCCAGCCCGGTGTTCATCCGCTCGACCAGCCGCATGGCCCGGGGGTCGGGCTGCTCGCCGAGCGTGAGCACCAGCCCGGCCACCGACACCTGCCCGGCCACGTGCGCGGCGCTCGCCGCCACCAGCAGGTCGGCCCGGTCGCCGGGGGTGATGACCAGCGCGCCGTCGGTCAGGTGGTCCAGCAGCGTGGGCACGTGCGCCGCGCCGACCACGTAGTCGAGCACGTCGCGGTCCAGCGCGGCCCGGTCGCCGGTGAGCAGGGTGGCGCCGAGCGCCGCCGCCACCTCGGCCACCGTCGGCGCCGACACGGTCGGCACCTCCGGGATGGCGTACGCGGGAACGGGCAGCTCGGGCAGCGTCATCGGCTCGGGCACCCGGTTGGCGACCACCGCCACCACCGTGGCGCCCAGGTCCTCCACGTCGTGGTACGCCCCGCGCAGCGCCGCCGCGATCGCCTCGGGCGGCTGCCCGAACCCGTCCACCACGGGCACCACCACGCTGCTGAACTCGGTCGCCAGCCGGGCGTTGAAGGCCAGCTCGCGAGGGCCGGCGCCGTCGCCGTCGGCGAAGTCGCTGCCCACCACGACCACCGCCGGGCAGCGCCGCTCGACCGCACGGTAGCGGGCCACGATGCGGGAGATCAGCTCCTCCCGGCGGCCGTCCGCGACCAGCGCGGTGGCCTCGGCGTACGTGGCGCCGTGCAGCTCGTCGACCGGCAGCTCCACCCGGTAGCGCTCGGTGAGCAGGGCGAGGATCGGGTCGGGGCCCTGGCCGGAGACCAGCGGCCGGAACGCGCCGATCCGCTCGACCTGCCGGGACAGCAGCTCGGCCAGCCCGAGCGCGATCGTCGACTTGCCCCCGCCCGACCCCACGCTGGTCAGGTACACGCTGCGCGCCACGACCTCACGCTACAAGATCGCGGGACGCCTCGCCCGGGTCCTTGGACCCGTCACCGGCGGCCCGGAAGAGTGCGTCGCTCTTCGCCACCCAGGCCGCGCCGAAGGCGAAGACGGCGAGCGTCTCGCACCACAGCACCGGCTTGAGCGTGTGCCGCACCTCCGCCGGGAGTTGGGAGCCGGCCAGCGCGAGCACGATGGCCAGCAGGATCAGCCCGCCGCAGATCCGGTAGAACCGGACCGCGGACCGGCGCGGCGGCACCCCGACGCGGTCCGGCCGGGTGAAGAGGACGAGGCAGAAGACCGCGAGGAGCACGAAGAGCGCCGCGGCGGCCACCTGGTGCACCACCCCGACGACCCGGTCGCCGGGGCCGACGGTGTGGGCCGGCGCGCCGACCGTGGTGGGGAAGAGCGCCACCAGGATCGCCAGCCCGCCGGCGACCGTGCCGAGCAGGTCGTCGGGCCAGCGGTACCGGTAGCTGATCAGGAACACCCCGATGGCGCAGAGCGCGCCGACGAAGACGTCCCGCAGTTCGGTGTGGTAGTAGCCGCTCAGCGAGTCGAGCAGGGTGAGCCGGCGGGCGACGGTCGCGTGACCGACCACCAGCACCACGGGCAGCGCGATGCCGACGGATCCGACGCCGAGGCGCAGGTGGCGGACGGTCACGGCGTCCTGCGGTGGCCTGCGGGGCTCGGGGTTCATCGCCGCCTCCCCGTCGTCGGGCGGCGGGTGGTCCGCCCGTGTCCTGGTCGGTTCTGCTCTCCAGTGGACGTGATGCGGCCGCCCGCGTCAACGGTCGGCCCGCCCCGGCGTCACCCGCCCGCCGGTGCCAGTTCCCGTTCGTAGACCTGCCCGGTCAGGTCCGTGCCGAAGCTGTGGTGCGGCTCCTCCTGGACCAGGCGGAAGCCGCGGGAGAGATAGATCCGGCGGGCGGCGACCAGCGGGTGGTTGGTCCAGAGGCGCATCCGGGCGTATCCCGCCCGCCGGGCGAAGGCGAGGCACTCGTCGACCAGCCGGCCGCCGAGAGACCGCCCCCGGGCCGCGGGATCGACCAGCAGGATCCGCAGCTGGGCGGTCTGCTCGTCGGCCGCGACGCAGAAGACGCAGCCGACCCGCTCCCCGTCGACCTCGGCGATCCAGGCGGCCTCCCGTGCCGGGTCGTGGCCGGCGGCGTAGTCGGCGACGATCCGCGCCACGAGCGCCTCGAAGCTGGTGTCCCAACCGAACTCGGCGGCGTACGTCTCGCCGTGGGCCTGCACCACCCAGCCGAGGTCACCGGGACGGCCCAGCGGACGAATGAGAACCTCCGCGCTCATCGGCACCCCTCCACTACTGAAACAGTTGTTTCAGTGGCAGAGTAGCGCCGTGAGCCAGAACGAGCGACCCGGGAGCGCCCGCCGCGACGAACTCCTGGAGCAGGCGTACGCGTACGCCCTGGCGCACGGGCTGGCCGAGCTGTCGCTGCGCCCACTCGCCGCCGCCATCGGGTCCAGCCCCCGCGTGCTGCTCTTCCTCTTCGGCTCCAAGGACCAGCTCATCCGCGCCCTGCTCGGGCGGGCCCGGGCCGACGAGCTGGCCGCGCTCCGGCAGGCCCGGGAGGCGGGCGGCGTCGACGACTTCGCGGCGGCGGTGCGGACGACCTGGGGCTGGCTCGTGGACCCGGCGCACCGCCCGATGCTGGTCCTCTGGGTTCAGGCGTACGCCCGCTCGCTGAGCGAGCCGGACGGGCCGTGGGCGGGATTCGCCCGGCAGACGGTGGAGGACTGGCTCGGGTTGCTGGCCGAGGTCCATGGCGCGGCCGACAGCGGCGGCGAGGATCCGGCCCTCGGCCTGGCGCTGCTGCGCGGCGCCCTGCTCGACCTGCTGGCCACCGGCGACGCCGAACGGACGACCGCGGTCGTCGAGCGCTACCTGGGCCTGCTCGGGGCGGCGGCCCGCTGAACCGGGCCGCGCCTACTCGTCGTCCTCGTCGTCCAGCCGGGCGAGCCAGGTGGCGAACCGCTCGATCGGGGTCTCGAACTCCGGGTTCAGGTCGACGAAGTCGCGCAGCCGCTCGCCCAGCCACTCCAGGCTGACCTGCTCGTCGCCCCGGCGTTCGACCAGCTCCTCGATGCCACGGTCGGTGAAGTACATGTGCGTCCTCTCGGCGGAGAAGGGCCACGCCACGAGGGGCAGCGGCCGTCGTGCGGTCGCTGCCCCTCGTGCTGGCGGTGCGGTCAGGTCACCGGCGGGGAAGAGCCGCCTCGATCAGGGCGTTCTGCTCGACCTCGTGCATCTTCGCCGAGCCGACCGCCGGGGCGGCGGCGGCGGGGCGGGAGATGCGGCGCAGCCGGACCTCGGGCAGGTGCTCCAGCAGGTTGAGCGCGACGAACGACCAGGCGCCCTGGTTGGCCGGCTCCTCCTGGACCCAGGCGAAGTCCTCGGCGTTCGGGTACTGCGACAGGGCGGCCCGGACCTCCTCGACGGGCAGCGGGTAGAGCTGCTCCATGCGCAGGATCACGGTGTCGGTGACGCCCCGCTCCTGCCGGGCCTGGAACAGGTCGTAGTAGACCTTGCCCGAGCAGAGCAGCACCCGCTTCACCTGCTCCGGCGCCGGGGCGGCGGTGTCGGCCAGCACCGGCTGGAAGGTGCCCGTGGTGAAGTCCTCCACCTGCGACACGCAGAGCTTGTGCCGCAGCAGCGACTTCGGGGTGAACACCACCAGCGGCTTGCGCTTCGGCGACAGGGCCTGGCGGCGCAGCAGGTGGAAGTAGTTCGCCGGGGTGGTCGGGATGGCCACCCGCATGTTGTCCTCGGCGCAGAGCTGCAGGAAGCGCTCCGGGCGACCGGAGGTGTGGTCCGGGCCCTGGCCCTCGTGGCCGTGCGGCAGCAGCAGGGTGACGGCGGAGCGCTGGCCCCACTTCACCTCACCCGAGGAGATGAACTCGTCGATCACCGACTGGGCGCCGTTGACGAAGTCACCGAACTGGGCCTCCCAGCAGACCAGCGCGTTGACGTTCTCCACCGAGTAGCCGTACTCGAAGCCCATGGCCGCGTATTCGGAGAGCAGCGAGTCGTGCACGAAGAAGCGGGACCGCTCGCCGTCGGCGGTGAGCGACTTCAACGGCAGGTAGTCGTCGCCGGTCTTCGCGTCGACCACCGACGCGTGCCGCTGGACGAAGGTGCCGCGGCGGGAGTCCTGCCCGGCGAGCCGGACGGTGACCCCGTCGTGCAGCAGCGCGCCGAACGCGATGATCTCGCCGAAGCCCCAGTCGATGGTGCCCTCGACGGACATCTTGCGCCGCCGCTCCAGCAGCTGCTGGATCCGCTTGTGCGGGGTGAAGCCCTCCGGCAGGTTGACGTGCGCCTCGCCGATCGCCTTGACCACGGCGACGTCGGTGGCGGTGTCGACCTGCGGCTCCGGCTCGTCCTCGCGGCGCGGGCGGCTGAGCTGGCGCGGCGCGGTGGCGGCGTCCCGGGTGGCCTTGAAGACCCGCTCCAGCTGCGACTGGTAGTCACGCAGCAGCTCCTCCGCGTCCTCCACGGTGATGTCACCCCGCCCGATGAGCTCCTCGGTGTAGAGCTTCCGGACCGACCGCTTCGAGTCGATGATCTTGTACATCTGCGGGTTGGACATCGACGGATCGTCGCCCTCGTTGTGCCCGCGCCGGCGGTAGCAGACCAGGTCGATCACGACGTCCTTGTTGAACGCCTGCCGGTACTCGAAGGCGAGCCGGGCCACCCGGACGACGGCCTCGGGGTCGTCGCCGTTGACGTGGAAGATCGGCGCCTGGATCATCCGGGCCACGTCGGTGCTGTAGAGGCTGGACCGGCTGTATTCCGGGGCGGTGGTGAAGCCGACCTGGTTGTTGACCACGACGTGCACGGTGCCGCCGGTGCGGTAGCCGCGCAGCTGGGACAGGTTGAGCGTCTCGGCGACCACGCCCTGGCCGGCGAAGGCGGCGTCACCGTGCACCGCCAGCGGCAGTACGGTGTAGCCCTCCAGCTTGAGGTCGATCCGGTCCTGCTTGGCCCGGACGATGCCCTCCAGCACCGGGTCCACGGCCTCCAGGTGCGACGGGTTCGCCACCACCGACACCTTGACCGCGTGGTCGCCGTCCGGGGTGGTGAACTTGCCGTTCTGGCCGAGGTGGTACTTCACGTCGCCCGAGCCCTGCGTGGAGCGCGGGTCGAGGTGCCCCTCGAACTCGGAGAAGATCTTCTCGTACGGCTTGCCGACGATGTTGGCCAGCACGTTGAGCCGGCCGCGGTGGGCCATGCCGATGACGACCTCGTCGAGGCCGCCCTCGGCGGAGCACTCCAGGACCTCGCCGAGCAGCGGGATCAGCGACTCGCCGCCCTCCAGCGAGAAGCGCTTCTGCCCGACGTACTTGGTCTGCAGGAAGGTCTCGAACGCCTCGGCGGCGTTGAGCCGGTTGAGCACGTGCTTCTGCTCGTCCGCGCTGGGCTTCTCGTACTTGCGCTCGATGCGCTCCTGGATCCAGCGCCGCTCCTCCGGGTCCTGGATGTGCATGTACTCGATGCCGACCCGGCGGCAGTAGGAGTCGCGCAGCACGCCGAGGATCTCGCGCAGCTTCATCCGCTGCCGGCCGGCGAAGCCGTTCACCGGGAAGACCCGGTCCAGGTCCCACAGGGTCAGCCCGTGCTGGAGGACATCCAGGTCCGGGTGCTTGCGGATCTTGAACTCGAGCGGGTCGGTGTCGGCCATCAGGTGGCCGCGCACCCGGTACGCGTGGATCAGCTCGTGCACCCGGGCGGTCTTGTTGATCTGACCCTCGGAGTCGACCGCCACGTCCCGCACCCAGCGCACCGGCTCGTAGGGGATGCGCAGCGAGGTGAAGATCTGGTCGTAGAAGCCGCGCTCGCCGAGCAGCAGCTCGTGCATCACCTTGAGGAACTCGCCCGACTGGGCGCCCTGGATGATCCGGTGGTCGTAGGTGCTGGTCAGCGTGATGATCTTGCTGACCGCCAGCTCGGCCAGGGTCGCCTCGCTCATGCCCTGGTAGGGCGCCGGGTATTCCATGGCGCCGACGCCGATGATGGCGCTCTGGCCCTGCATCAGCCGCGGGATCGAGTGGACCGTGCCGATGCCACCCGGGTTGGTCAGCGAGATCGTGGTGCCGGCGTAGTCCTCCATGGTCAGCTCGTTGCGGCGGGCGCGCCGGACCACGTCCTCGTACGCCTGCCAGAACTGCCGGAAGTCCATCTGCTCGCAGCCCTTGATGGAGGGCACCACCAGGTTGCGGGAGCCGTCCGGCTTTGCCAGGTCGATGGCGATGCCCAGGTTGACGTGCTCCGGGCGGACCACCGCCGGCTTGCCGTCGACCTCGGCGAAGGAGTTGTTCATCTCCGGGTGCTCGACCAGCGCGCGGACCATCGCGTAGCCGATCAGGTGGGTGAAGCTCACCTTGCCGCCGCGACCGCGGGCCAGGTGGTTGTTGATCACGATGCGGTTGTCCACCAGCAGCTTCGCCGGCACCGCGCGGACGCTGGTCGCGGTCGGCACGGCGAGCGAGGCGTCCATGTTCTGCACGATCTTGGCGGCAACGCCGCGCAGCGGGGTGGTGCCGGCGGCGCTCGCGGTCGGCGCCTTGGCGGCCGGCTTGGCCGGAGCGGCCTTCTTCGCCGGGGGCTGCTCCGGAGCCTTCGCCGCCGGCTTGGCGGCCGGCTTCGCCGGAGCGGGCGCGGGCGCGGGCTTGGCGACGGGCTCCTGGGTGACCGTGGCGACGGCCTCCTGCTGCTCGGCCGGCTCGGGACGAGCGGCCGGGGCGGCCTGGGCCTCGGGGCGCGGGGTGGCGGCGCCGGGCGCCGGCCGGTAGTCGGCGAAGAAATCGTGCCAGGCCGAGTCGACGCTCGAGGGGTCGGCGAGATAGCGCTGGTACATCTCCTCGACGATCCACTCGTTCGGGCCGAAACCCGCCAGTGGGTTCTCCTGCGAAGTCTGCTGGGTCGACACGGCCGCTAATCGCCTCTTTCACGCGGTTGTGAATGTCACGCGGTGGCTCCCGTGCCCGTTTCGCTACGCGCGGGAGACGGGTCCCAGGCTACGCCGTGCGATTGGCGCAGGCATTCTCGCCTCCGGCTGGTGGTCCGTTTCACAGAAGATGCCAGAAGTTCGGCAAACGCTGCGTGTCCCGTCCACTCCTGCTAGGCACGGACGGCCCCGGTCGGTGACGTGGAGTCACCGGCCGGGGCCGTGTCGGGCAGCCGACTCAGGAGATGTCGCGGCGGCGGATCGTGAGCACGCCGATCACGCCGGCCACCACGGCGTACCCGACCAGCACGGCGGCCCCCGCCCAGCGCGGCGGGTTGCCGGGGATCTCGGCGCCGCTCACCATCAGCGACGACGCCAGCGACGGCACGAGGAGTTGGAGCTGGTTGATCCAGTCACCGAACTTCGCGGCCAGCAGGCCGATCGCGATGGCCGCGCCGATGGCGCCGCCCAGGTAGAGCAGGATGCCGGTCACCGTGGCGCCGATCTGGCTGCGGATCAGCACGCCGAGCCCGACGCCCAGCACCGACCAGAGCAGGTAGGCCAGCCCGTTGAGGGCCACCGCCCGCCACACCGCTCCGCTGCCCAGCTGGGCGCCGACGTCCGTCGCGCTCAGGATCAGCGGCGCGAAGATCAGGTTCAGCAGCGTGGTGCCCAGCCAGAAGAGCAGTGCCAGCGTCCCGGCGGCGGCCAGCTTGGCCAGCATCACCGCGGTGCGGTGCGGCGCGGTGAGGAACGTGGTGGTCACCGTCTGGTGGAAGAACTCGCTGGTCACCACCACGATGCCGAGCAGCATCACGATGAGCAGCCCGAAGAACTGGCCGTTGGTGTAGAGGTTGGCGGCCAGGCTGTCGGCGCTGGAGACGGCCTGCACCTGGTCCGCCTGGTCGGCCGGCACCTCGCCCATGTTCCCGCTGGTCAGGGCCTCGGTCTGCAACCAGTTGAAGAGCAGCGCGAGGCCCCAGAGCGGCACGGTGATCAGCGCGAAGACCCACCAGGTGTTGGTGGTACGGATCTTGAGCAGCTCGGATCGGACCAGGTTCATCGGATCTCCGCCTTTCCGGCCGTCAGCTCCAGGAAGACACCTTCCAGGTCGGGGCGTTCGGCGGTCAGCTCGTGCAGCTCCACCTTGGCGGCGAGCGCCACCCGGCCGACCGTCGGCGCGTCCGCCCCGGTCACCAGCAGCGCGCCGTGCCCGTCGGCGTTGACCGTGGCGGCCTGCTCGCGCAGCGCCGCGGTCAGCTCGTCGGCCTGCGGGGTGCGCACCCGCACCCGGGCGCCGTGCGTCATCGAGCCGATCACCTGCTCGACCGGTCCCTGCCGGACCAGCTTGCCGGCCGCGATGATCACCACGTCGTCGGCGAGCAACTGCATCTCGGAGAGCAGGTGACTGGAGACCAGCACCGTGCGCCCCTCGGTGGCCAGTCCCTTGAGGAAGCCGCGCATCCAGCGGATCCCCTCCGGGTCCAGGCCGTTGGCAGGCTCGTCGAGGATCAGCACCCGCGGGTCGCCGAGCATGGCCGCGGCGATCCCGAGCCGCTGCTTCATGCCGAGCGAGTAGCCCTTGAACTTGCGCTTCGCGGCCGGCGTCAGCCCGACCAGGGCGAGCGCCTCGTCGGCACGCTGGTGGGGCAGGCCCGCCGCCGCGCAGATCACCCGCAGGTGGTTGATCCCGGTGCGGCCCTTGTGCGCGCTGGACGCCTCCAGCACCGCCCCGACCGTGCGCAGCGGGTCGGGCAGGTCGGCGTACCGGTGGCCGCCGATGGTGGCCTCGCCCGCGTTGGGCGTGACCAGGTTGAGCAGCATGCGCAGGGTGGTCGTCTTGCCGGCGCCGTTCGGGCCGAGGAAACCGGTGACCCGGCCCGGCTCGACGGTGAAGGACAGGTTGTCCACCGCCCGGACGTTCTTGTATTCCTTCGTCAGTCCGGACACCACGATCTGGCCGGTCCCGGCGTTGGGGCTCCACTGCCCGTCGGACATCGTTCTCCTCTCGTGCCACGGCGGGCTTCAGGGCGCGCCGGTGGGGGCGCCGTTGCGGGGGCGCCGAGCACAGCCTTCCAACCCCGCGCAAGGGGGTCAATCAAGCGGGATGCGTACACCCTCCTCCCCCGGGGGCAGGAGCGGATCATCCCCAGGGAGGAGAGGTCAGGCCGGCGGCAGCGCGATCCAGGTGGCCCGCGCCTGGCCGAGCAGCATGCCGTCCGGACCGTAGAGAGTGGAGTGCACCTCGGCCTTGCGGCCGGCGCCGCCGACCATCGCCCCGGTCACCACGCACTCGTCGCCCGGGTGCGGCAGCGCGGTGACCTGCGCGCCGATCCGGCCCAGGACATACGGGCGGCCGGGCGCGATCACCGCCCAGCCGCCGGGGCAGTCCAGCGCCGCCCAGACGGTCGCCGGCACCACCTCGGCCGGGGCGCGGAACGGCGCGGCGGTCCGCCCGTCCGGCAGCCGGCCCGGGAAGATCCGCAGCCCCGCCGGGTTCGCCGGCCCGCAGACGTAGCAGCCGGGGAAGGGGTGGTCCACCAGCCCCGGGTACGCCTTCGCGGCGGCCTCGGCCGTCGCCCGGTCCACCGGCGGGACCACGGCGCGGACCGGCTCGACCCGGCGTACCTGGGCGATCACCTGGCCGTCCGGGTCGCGGACCTCGCCGTCGACCGCGGTCAGCGGGGTCTCCAGCGGGGGCGGCTTGCGCAGGGTGACCTCCACCGGCCCCCGGTCGTCCAGCGCGGCGGCGAAGATCCCGGCGCTCCAGCCGCCGTTGCCCGAACCGTCCGGTCCGTGGAAACGGGACTCGATGATCATGTGGCACCTCCGGTTCGACCGCCTGCCCCGGCGCCGGGGCCCGGCCGGCAGCCTCGCACGCCGGCGCCGGCCCGCCGCGGGTGAGGGGGCGTTCCGCAGCGCCCACCGGCGTTCACCGGATCGACACCCCTCATCCCCGGCGCCGGCACCCGGGCCCCTTACACAGATATCCATGGCCGTTCTGTACACCGCTGGCGCACCCCTCACGACCAGCGGATACACCCTGCTGATCGCCGACGACCCGACGCTGGTCGCGGCCGCGCAACGCCTGCGTCACGAGGTGTTCGCCAGCGAACTCGGCGCCACCCTGCACCCGGGGGCCGCCGGGCTCGACGCCGACGAGTTCGACGCCCACTGCGATCACCTGGTCGTGCTGCGGGAGGGCACCGACGAGGTGGTCGGCACCTACCGGCTGCTGCCGCCCGGACGCACCGACCGCCGGTACGCCGACGGCGAGTTCGACCTGACCCCGCTGGCCCCGCTCCGCGACGACCTGGTCGAGGCGGGCCGGTCCTGCGTGCACCCGGACCACCGCTCCGGCGCCGTGATCAACCTGATGTGGGCCGGGATCACCCGCTACCTGCACCTGCGCGGCTCCCGGTGGCTGGGCGGCTGCGCCTCGGTGCCGGTGGCCGACGGCGGGATCGCCGTGGCCGAGGTCTGGTCCCAGGTCGCCGCGCGCCACCTCGCCCCGCCACCGCTGCGGGTGACACCCCGCCGCCCCTGGTTCGCCGAGGCCCCGGCCACCGCCGGGGTGAGGTTGTCGTCGGCCGAGCGCCGCGCGCTGGTCCCGCCGCTGCTCCGCGGCTACCTGCGGCTGGGCGCCTGGGTCTGCGGGGAGCCGGCGTACGACCCGGACTTCGCCTGCGCCGACTTCTACGTGCTGTTCTCGCTGGACCGGATGAACCCGCGCTACCTGAGGCACTTCCTCGGCGAGGCGGCGTCGTGACCGGCGACGGGCTGTGGCGCCCCGCCTCGGGCTGCGGGCCGGGCTGCCTGCCGGAAGCCACCGCGCCGGACGTGTCGCTGCCGCGCCGGGTGGGGCGGCTGCTCGGCGTACTCGGGATGCTGCTGGCGGGGGTCGGCCTGGCCGCGCTGCTGCCGCTGCTGCCGGCCCGCGACCGGCGGGCCGCGCTGCGCGGCTGGGCCCGGGGGACGCTGCGTGCCCTCGGCGTGCGGCTGATGGTCCGGGGCCGGCTGCCGCGCCCGCGGGCGCTGCTGGTCGCCAACCACCTCTCGTGGCTGGACGTCCTCGCGGTGCTCGCGGTCTCCCCGGCCCGGATGATGGCCAAGCGGGAGGTCCGCGACTGGCCCGTGGTGGGCGCGTTGGCCGCCGCGGCCGGGACGGTCTTCGTGGACCGGTCCCGGCCGCGCGACCTGCCGGCCACGGTCGGGCGGGTGGCCGCCGCGCTGCGCGCCGGGCACTCGGTGGCGGTGTTCCCGGAGGGCACGACCTGGTGCGGCGCGGCGGCCGGCTGCCGGCCCGGCCGGGGCTTCCGGCCGGCCATGTTCCAGGCCGCGGTGGACGCCGGCGCGCCGGTCGTGCCGCTACGGCTCGGCTACCGGTACGCCGGCGACCCGAGCACCCTGCCGGCCTTCCTCGGTGAGGAGACGCTCTGGGAATCGGTCCGCCGGGTGCTGTCCGCCCGGGACCTGACCGTGGCCGTGACGGTGGCCGCCGCGCTGCACCCGGCCACCGGGGCGGACCGCCGGATGCTGGCCCGGGCGGCCGAGTCGGCGACCCACCTGACCCCGGTGCGGGCGCCTGCGCGGCGCAGCACGGCGACCGGCGTGCGGATCGTCCGGCCGGTGGCGCCGCCGCCCGTCGGGGCGGAGGCCGGGCTGGACCTGGTGGCCTGACGCATTCGCGACACAGTCGCGACAGTCTTGTTCAGTCGCGATGTATCGCGTTATGCTTCTCCCGTCACTCGACGCGCCGCCGACCGGCGCGTCACCGAGGGGAGGACGCCATGACCACCTGGATGGTCGACAGCCCGCAACGGCTGACCCTGGACGAGCCGGTCACCCGGCTGGACGTCCGACTCATCAGCGGCCGGCTCAACGTGGTCGGCACCGACGGACCGGCCCGGGTGGACGTCACCCGGGTGAGCAGCCGGCCGGTCCGCGTCGAGCTGCGCGACGGTCGGCTCAGCGTCGGCCACGAGCGGCCGCCCCGCTGGCCGGGAGTGCTCTGGTGGCTCGGCCAGCTCGGCCGCCGGTTCCGGGCCGAGGTCTCCATCGCCGTCCCCGCCCACGTGCTGGCCGACCTGCAACTGGTGGACGGCTCGCTGGTCGTCTCCGGCCTGCGCCGGGAGACCCGGGTCGACGTCACCTCCGGCCAGGTCACCCTCATGGGGCTGCGCGGTAACACCTCCGCGAAGGTCACCTCCGGTCCGGTGGAGGCGCTCGGCGTCGGCGGCGACCTCAACCTGGAGACGGTCTCCGGCGAGCTGATCCTCGCCGACAGCGCGCCCGAGCGGGTGCGCGCCCACGCCGTCTCCGGATCGATCACCTGCGACCTGGACAACCCGCGGGGCAGCGAGATCCGGCTCAGCGCCATCTCCGGCAGCATCACCGTCCGGGTCCGCGAGGACAGCGACCTCACCGTCCACCTGCACACCACCTCCGGCCGGATCACCAGCGGCTTCCCGCAGGTCTGCGGCGGCCAGCACGGCTTCGGCGCGGTGCAGGACAGCCACGGGGTGCTCGGCGGGGGCGCCGGTAAGCTGTGGGCGTCCGCGACCTCCGGCAGCATCGCGCTGCTCGCCCGTCCCGTCGAGGACGCCGACGACCTGGAGGAACTGCCGTGACCGCCGTGTTCAGTCACGGGCGGCTCCGGCTCTACCTGCTCAAGCTGCTCGACGACGGGCCGAAGCACGGCTACGAGCTGATCCGCCTGCTGGAGGACCGCTTCCTCGGCCTCTACGCGCCCAGCGCCGGCACCATCTACCCCCGGCTGCAGCGGCTGGAGGTGGAGGGGCTGGTCAGCCACACCGCCGCCGGCGGCCGCAAGGTCTACGAGATCACCGAAGCCGGCCGTGCCGAGCTGCGGCAGCGCGCCGACGAGCTGGCCACCCTGGAATCGGACATCACCGCCTCCGTCGAGGACCTCTCCGCGCTGGCCGGCGAGATCCGCACCGAGGTACGCGGCTCGGTGCGGGACCTGAAGCGGGAACTGCGCGAGGCGGCCCGGCAGACCCGCCAGGCCCGCTGGGCGCCCCCGCCACCGACGACCCGACCGCCGAGCAACGGCGCCCCCCGCCCGACCGCCGAGTCGCCCCTGCTCGCCGAGTTCGACCAGCGGCTGGCCGCGTTCACCGTGGAGGTCGGCGCGCTGGTGCGGGCCGGCCGGCTCACCGACACCCAGCTCCGTACGGCCATCCGCCTGCTCGACGGGGCGCTGGAGGGGCTGCGCCGACTGCTCCGCTAGGGGGCGGAGGCTCACAGGTTGTTTCCAGGGTCCACCCAGCGCAGGCGCAGCCGGGGCGCGGATGATGGGTGCCATGGTGGCTACCCAGACCGAGGCCAGACTGCTCGTCGTCGAGGACGACCCCAACATCCTCGAACTGCTCTCCGCGAGCCTGCGCTTCGCCGGCTTCGACGTCGCCACCGCGACCAGCGGCAGCGCGGCGTTGAACGCCGCCAAGGACCACCGCCCCGACCTGGTCGTGCTCGACGTCATGCTGCCCGACCTGGACGGCTTCGAGGTCATCCGGATGCTCCGCGAGGGCGGCACGCGTACCCCGGTGGTCTTCCTGACCGCCCGGGACGCCACCGACGACAAGATCCGCGGGCTGACCCTGGGCGGCGATGACTACGTCACCAAGCCGTTCAGCCTTGAGGAGCTGACCGCCCGGATCCGGGCGGTGCTGCGGCGCACCGCCACCGGCGAGCAGGCCCCCTCCCGGCTCACCTTCGCCGACCTGGAGCTGGACGAGGAGACCCACGAGGTGCACCGGGCCGGCCAGCGGGTGCAGCTCTCGCCCACCGAGTTCAAGCTGCTGCGCTACCTGATGCTCAACGCCAACCGGGTGCTCTCCAAGGCGCAGATCCTCGACCACGTCTGGAACTACGACTTCCGCGGCGACGACAACATCGTCGAGTCCTACATCTCCTACCTGCGGCGCAAGGTCGACAACACCCAGCCCCGGCTGATCCACACCCTGCGCGGGGTCGGGTACGTGCTGCGCAAGCCGGCGGCGTGAGCGCCGTCGACGACGCGAAGGGCTGGCTGCGCAGCGTCCCGCTGCGGGTGAAGCTGGTCACCTCGGTGCTCGCGCTGGTGGCGGTGGCCCTGGTGGTGATCAGCGGGCTGACCGCGTTCCTGCTCCGCGACTATCTCATCGGCCAGGTGGACGACCAGCTCCGTGGCGGCGCGACCAACGTGGCCCGGTCGCTGGACCAGGCCGGCGGCAACCCGGTCAAGATCAATATCCCCTCGGACTACGTGGCCGCCCAGGCGGTGCCCGGCCAGCCGGTGGAAACACCCACCCGCTACGCCGGCCTCAGGGACGAGGAGCTGCCGCCCTTCCCCGCCGACTTCGCCGGCTACCAGGAGCAGGTGGGTGAGCCGTTCACGGTCCGCTCGATGGACGGCCGGACCCGGTGGCGGATGCTCTACACCGACCTGCCCGGCGGCCGGGTCATCGCCTTCGGGCAGCACCTCACCGCCGTCGACCAGTCGGTCGGGCAGCTCATCTGGATCGACCTGCTCGTGGGTGGGGCGGTCCTGATCATCCTGGCCTCGGTCGGCGCGGGCATCGTGCGGACCAGCCTCAAGCCCCTCGTGGAGATCGAGCGGACCGCGGCGGCCATCGCCGGCGGCGACCTGACCCGGCGGGTGCCCGACCCGGAGGAGGGCCGGGCCTGCCCCACCTCGGAGCTGGGCAGGCTCTCCCGGGCGCTGAACGCCATGCTCGCCCAGATCGAGGCGGCGTTCACCGCGCGGGCCGCCTCCGAGGCGGCGGCGCGCAGCGCCGAGGTGAGCGCCCGGGAGGCCGCCGCGGCGGCGCAGGCGTCCGAGGCGCGGGCCCGCCGCTCCGAGGAGCGGATGCGGCAGTTCATCGCGGACGCCTCACACGAGCTGCGCACCCCCCTGACCACCATCCGGGGCTTCGCCGAGCTCTACCGCCAGGGCGCGGCCCGGGAGCCGGAGCAGACCGCCGGCCTGCTGCGCCGGATCGAGGACGAGGCGTCCCGGATGGGGCTGCTTGTCGAGGACCTGCTGCTGCTGGCCCGGATGGACCGGGAGCGGCCGATCGCGCTGGCCCCGGTCGAGCTGCCGGTGCTCGCCTCGGACACGGTCCAGGCGGCCCGGGCGGTCGAGCCGGACCGGGCCATCACGCTGGAGATCGAGCCGGGCGCCGGTCCGCTGGTGGTGCTCGGCGACGACGCCCGGCTGCGTCAGGTGATCGGCAACCTGATGACCAACGCGCTCACCCACACCCCGGCGGACGCCGCGGTGACCGTGCGGCTGCGGGCGGAGCCGGGGAACCTGGCCGTGGTGGAGGTGGCGGACACCGGTCCCGGCCTCACACCGGAGCAGGCCGAACGGGTCTTCGAGCGGTTCTACCGGGTGGACGCGGCGCGTACCCGGCGGGCCGGCGGGCCGACCAGCACCGGGCTCGGGCTGGCCATCGTCGCCGCGCTGATCGCCGCGCACCACGGCACCGTCGAGGTGGCCGAGACGCCGGGCGGCGGGGCCACCTTCCGGGTGAAGCTGCCGCTGCTGCCCGAGGCGCCCGAGCCCGGCGAGTGACTTTCAGAAAACATTCAGGCGCGTTCCAGGCTGGTCGCAGTGCCAGGGGAGAAGGTAGGAGTCATGACCGACCACGAAACCGATCCGCAGCGGTCGCCGGCTCCCGCCGACGCCGAGCCGTCGCAGCCGACCGCCGAGCTGCCCCGCGCCGAGAGCGGGCAGTCGGAGCACACCGTCACCCCGGCCGCCGCGCCGGTTCCGGCCGACTCCCCGGCCGCCGGAACCGCCGTCCCGGCCCCCGCCGGCCACGCCGAGCCGCCGGCCCCGCCCGCCAGCCCGTACGCGCCGCCGGCCACCACGCCGTACCCGGTCTCCGGGCAGCCACAGCAGCCGCACCCCTGGTACGGGGGCCAGCAGCAGGGCGGCTGGGCGCACCAGGGCGGCGCCGGCTACCCGCAGGCCGGCGGGCCGGTCCCGCCGTACCAGGCGCACCAGACGTACCCGCAGCAGCACCCGCACCAGGTCCACCAGGCCGGGCAGCCGGTCCCGCCGTGGGGCCCGCAGCAGCCGGCGCGGCCCAGCCGGGCCGGCCGGTTCATCGGCGCGGGCGCCCTCGCGCTGGCCCTGATGCTCGGCTCCGGCGTGGCGGGCGGCGCGCTCGCCCTCGCCCTCGACGGCGACGGGACCGTCACCCGCACCTACTCGGCCGCTCCCGTGCTCAACAGCGCGGACCTGCCGAAGATCGCGGCCGCCGTCCAGGACAGCATCGTCACGATCATGACGGACAGCGGTGAGGGCTCCGGGGTGATCCTCAGCGCCGACGGCTACGTGCTGACCAACAACCACGTGGTCGCCTCCGCCAGCGGCGACACGGTGAAGGTCGTCTTCGCCGACGGCAAGACCGCCCAGGCGAAGATCGTCGGCACCGACCCGAAGACCGACCTGGGCGTGGTCAAGGCCAGCGGGGTGAGCAACCTCAAGGCGGCCAAGTTCGGCGACAGCGACGGCATGCAGGTCGGCGACCAGGTGCTCGCCCTGGGCAGCCCGCTCGGCCTGCAGGGTTCGGTCACGGCCGGCATCCTCAGCGCCCGCGACCGGACCATCCAGGCCGGCGAGGGCGGCCAGCAGCAGAACCCGCAGCAGGCCGCCAGCTCGATCTCCGGCCTGCTCCAGACCGACGCTCCGATCAACCCGGGCAACTCCGGCGGCGCGCTGGTCAACACCCGGGGCGAGGTGATCGGCATCAACACCGCCATCGCCACCGCCGGACAGGGCAGCAACGGCAACATCGGGGTCGGCTTCGCCATCCCGAGCAACAAGGCCAAGGACGTCGCCGAGAAGCTCCAGCGCGGCGAGAAGGTCAGCCACCCGTCGCTCGGGGTCAGCGTGACCGGCGCGGAGGACGGCGGCGCGCTGGTCTCCGACGTGGTCGCGGGCAGCGCCGCCGAGAAGGCCGGGCTCCAGCGCGGTGACGTGATCACCAAGTTCGGCGACAAGGTGATCAACGACTCCAACGATCTCGTCGGCGCCGTGCAGGCCGGCAAGGTCGGGGACCGGGTCGAGGTCCAGTACAAGCGAAACGGTTCGAGCGAGACGGCAACCGTGACGCTCGCCGAGACGTCATAACCGAAGACCTGCCTCCTCCACGGGCGGCGGGTGACGGAGCCAAGGGGGTTGGTTCCGTCACCCGCCGCCCATTTTCGTCCCCACCCGGTCCGGGTGAGGACGGCTCACCCCGTCCGGCGGCACCCTCGGGGCATGACGACCACCTCCGCCGTCCGTACCGACCAGGACATCCAGCGGGACGTGCTCGCCGAGCTGGACTGGGACGCGCAGACCCGGCCGACCGAGATCGGGGTGACCGTCGCCGACGGCGTGGTCACGCTGACCGGCCAGGTCGACAGCTACGCCCGGCGCTGGGCCGCCGAGCGCTGCGCGCACCGGGTCCGCGGCGTCCGCGCCGTCGCCAGCGACCTGGAGGTACAGCTGCCGGCGACCGAGGAGCGCACCGACGCCGACATCGCGATCGCGGCCAGCCGGGCCCTGGAGTGGGACAGCTTCGTCCCCGCCGAGCGGCTCGACGTGACCGTCGCCGACGGCTGGGTCATGCTCCGCGGCGAGGTGGAGTACGGCTTCCAGCGCCGCACCGCCGAGCGGGAGCTGCGCCGGCTGCGCGGCGTACGCGGGGTGACCAACCTGGTCGAGGTGCGCCCGCCCATCCCGCCCAGCGACGAGCAGAACCGCCGCGACCTGCAACGGGTGCTGCTCCGGCGGACCGGCACCGAACGCATCGAGGTGCGGGTCAGCGGGGACACCGTGCTGCTCGACGGGGTGGTCCGCTCCTGGTGGCAGCGGGAGGAGGCCGAACGGGCGGCCTGGGCCACGCCGGGCGTGCGGGAGGTGCACGACCGGATCCTGGTGGCCGGCTGAGGCACCGTTTACCGCCCGGAGCGTCGGGAAACCGCCGACGCCGGGGGACATCGGGGAGGACTCGTGGCCGTGAACCAGCCGTCGTCGGACCGCCCGCGGGCCGGGCCCGTGCGGATCGCCATGGTGGTCCCGCCCTGGCTGTCCGTGCCGCCGGCCGGCTACGGCGGCCTGGAGCACCTGGTGGCCGGGCTGGTGGACGCCCTGGTCGACCGCGGGCACGCGGTGACCCTGTTCGGCGCCGGCCAGGAGAACGGCACCGCCGGCGACTTCGTCTCCACCTGCGCGGACCTGCAGTACGCCCGGCTCGGTGAGTCGCTGCCCGAGCTGGCCCACCTGGCCCACGTCAACCGGCTGGTCGACCCGGCCGACTTCGACCTGGTGCACGACCACACCACGATCGGCCCGCTGCTCGCCGGCCGCCGCCGGGTGCCCACCGTGGCCACCGTGCACGGCAACCCGGTGGGCGAGTACGGCACCGTGCTCAGCAACACCGACGAGGGGGTGGGCCTGGTGGCGATCTCGCACGCCCAGCGCCGGGCCAACCCGGGCCTGCCCTGGGTGGGCACGGTGCACAACGCGATGGCGCTGCGGGAGGTCCCGCGCAAGCGCAACCCGGGCCGCGGGCCGGTGCTCTGGCTGGCCCGGTTCAGCCCGGACAAGGGCCCCGACGTCGCGATCCGCGCCTGCCGGGCGGCCGGCCTGTCGCTCACACTGGCCGGCAAGTGCAACGAGCCCGCCGAGCGGCGCTATTTCGAGCAGGTGGTCGAGCCGCTGCTGGAGGAGGATGTCACCGTGGTGCTCAACGCCGACCGGGAGGCCACCCAGCGGCTGCTGTTCGACGCCCGCTGCCTGATCATGCCGATCCAGTGGGCGGAGCCGTTCGGCATGGTGATGGTGGAGGCGATGGCGACCGGCACGCCGGTGGTGGCGCTGCGCCGGGGCGCCGTGCCGGAGCTGGTCCGGGACGGGGTCACCGGGTTCGTCCGCGACCGCGCGGAGGAGCTGCCGGCGGCGCTGCGCGAGGCGTCCCGTCTCGACCCGGGCGACTGCATCATGCACGTCGCGGAACACTTCTCGGTCGACCGGATGGCCGTCGGCTACGAGTCGGTGTACCGGAGCTTCCTGGCCGACCGGGCCGACCTGGCGGGGCAGCGCGAGCCCGCCCGGCCGGTCACCCGCTGACCGTCAGGTGCGTCCCGTCGCCAGTTCCGCGGCGGCGGCGTCGAGCTGCCGGGCGTACCCGGGGCTGATGCTGCCCTCGCGCTGCCGGTCGGCGATCTTCCCGCGGAGCCGGTCCACGGCGGCGGTCAGCCCGCCGTCGCCGGTCGCGGCGGTGGCGTTGCGCAGCAGGTTGCGCAGGTCCACGCCGACGTCGCCGCGGATCTGGCCGTCCGCCAGCCCGGCCTCGATCAGCCCCTCCACCCGGTGCGCCGCCTCGACCAGGCCGGTGCCGGCCGGTGGGGTCGGCGCGGCGGTCGCCGGCCGGCGGGTAGGGCCGGCCGGCGGCGGGGTGGTCGGCGTGCCGTGGCTCGGCGCCGTGGACGGTGCCAGCACGGGCCCGGCGGTCGGCGACACCCGCGGCGGCCCCTGGTCGTCGGGCACCAGGGCGGGCACCAGCAGCGCGGCGCCCGCGACCACCACCACGCCGGCCGCGACCAGGGGCAGTGCCCGGCGGCGCCGGGACGCCCCGGCCGGGCCGGGCGCGGGGTCCGCGGGCGGCGCCGGCGCCGGGGTGGGCAGGGCCGGCAGGGTCACGGTCGGGGCCAGCATGGTGGCGGCCTGCGGGTCGGCGGGCAGCAGTTGGTCGCGCAGCACCGCCGCCACCTGGTGCGCGGTGGGCCGCCGCCGCGGGTCGCGGGCCAGGCAGCGCAGGCAGATCTCCGCGACCGGCGCGGGCAGCCCGGGTACGCCGTCCAGCGTGGGCGCGGCACCCTCGGCCAGCGCCGCGCTGAGCTGCTCCCAGGTGTCCGCCGGGTACGGCGGCTGCCCGGTCAGCGTCTCGAAGAGCAGCACCCCCAGCGAGTAGACGTCGGTGGCCGGCTGGGCCGGCGACCCGTCCAGCCGCTCCGGCGCCACGTAGGCCGGGGTGCCGAAGGTGCCGCCGTCCTCGTCCTCGTCCGGCGCGCCGACCCGGGTGGCGATGCCGAAGTCGAGCACCTTGGCGCCGACCCGGGTCATCATCACGTTGGCCGGGGTGATGTCGCGGTGCACGATGCCCAGCCGGTGCGCCGCGGCCACCGCCTCGGCCACCTGCGCGCCGGTCTCCAGCGCCGCCGGCCAGGGCAGCGGCCCCTCGGTGAGGCGGTGCTCCAGCTCCTCGCCGCTGAGCAGCTCCATCACCACGAACGAGGTGATCGACCCGTCCGGCGCCACCGTCTCGCCGTAGTCGTGCACGGCGGTGACGTGCGGGTGGACGAGCTGGGCGGCGGAGCGGGCCTCCTCGCGCACCATGTCGCGGAACCGGGCGTCGGCGGCGAGTGAGGGGGCGAGCACCTTGACCGCCACCACCCGGTCGAGCACCTCGTCGCGGGCCCGCCAGATCACCGACATGCCGCCGGCCCCGATCTGGTCGATGAGCCGGTACCTGCGGGCCAGCAGCCGGCCGGCGTGCAGCGTCGCCTTCACATCGCACCTGCCTGGGCTTGGGAGCGGTATCAGGTTGCGCGAATGTGTCCGGCGTGTCAACGGGTGTCCGTTCCCTGATCGCGTCCCGCGCCGGGCCGATCGCGCCCGGTGACCGGCACGGCCGGCCGGGAACGGCTCCGAGGGCGGGTTGCGCGGCGCGTGCCAGGATGAACGGCATGGCAGGCGGTCCGGTGGCGTTCGTGCTCGGCGGCGGGGGAGTGCTCGGCGCGGTCGAGGTGGGCATGCTCCGCGCCCTGTTTCGGGCCCGGATCAAGCCCGACATGGTGCTCGGCACCTCCATCGGCGCGGTCAACGGCGCCCTGGTCGCCGCCGACCCGAGCGAGGCGGTCACCGACCGGCTGGTCCGGCTCTGGGCCTCGCCGGAGGCGAGCGAGGTGTACGGCGACTCGGTCGCCCGGCAGCTGCGCCGCTTCGCGGCGCGTACCCACCTGCACTCGCCCCGGCCGCTGCGCCGGCTGCTGGAGAGCGAACTGGGCGCGGACACCACCTTCGCCGACCTGAAGGTGCCGTTCCGCTGCTGCGCGGCGAACATCGAGCGCGCCGCCGAGCACTGGTTCCACAGCGGACCGGTGGTGCCGGCGGTGCTCGCCTCCGCCTCGGTGCCCGGGCTGCTGCCGCCGGCCCAGATCGACGGGCTGCACTACATCGACGGCGGGGTGGTCAACTCGATCCCGGTCGGCGAGGCCGTCGTGGCCGGCGCGACGCAGATCTTCGTGCTCCAGGTGGGCCGGATCGAGCGCGAGCTGAGCCCGCCCCGCCGGCCCTGGGAGATCGCCCAGGTGGCGTTCGAGATCGCCCGCCGGCACCGGTTCGCCCGGGAGATGGCGGCGCTGCCGGAGGGGGTGGCGGTGCACGTGCTGCCGACCGGCGGCCTCGATCCGCGTGACGACAGCCCGTGGGCGTACCGGGACATGGCGGCGGTGGGGCGGCGGATCAGCCGGGCGTACACCGCCTCGCGCCGCTACCTGGACACCGCGCTGGAGCGCTGATGCCACTGCCGCCGCGGTGGTTACGCCGGATGCTGCTCGCGCCCGGCGTGGTGCTGCTCGCCGTCATCGTGGTGACCACCCTGCCGGCCTGGGCGCTGCTGGCCCTGGCCGCGTCGCCGCTGGTGCCGGGGCGGCTGCGCCCGCTGCGGCTGCTCTGGATCGGCACGGTCTACCTGGTCTGGGACGCGGCCGCGCTGCTCGCCCTCTTCGTGCTCTGGCTGGCCTCGGGCTTCGGCGCGCACAAGCGGTCGCCGGCCTTCCAGCGGGCCCACTACGTGCTCGCCGGCCACTTCCTGCGGGTGCTGTTCTGGCAGGCCCGGTGGACGCTGCGGCTGCGCATCGACGTGGTCGGCACCGACCCGGACACCGCGCTGCCCGGCCGCCCCGAGCTGGTGCTCTGCCGGCACGCCGGGCCGGGCGACTCGTTCATCCTGATCCACGCGCTGGTCAACTGGTTCCACCGGGAGCCGCGGATCGTGCTCAAGGAGACCCTCCAGTGGGACCCGGCGATCGACGTCCTGCTCAACCGCCTGCCCAACCGGTTCATCGCGCCGGGCCCGGACGGGCGGGAGTCGGCGATCCGGCAGGTCGGCCACCTCGCCACCGGCCTGGACGACGACGACGCGTTCGTGATCTTTCCGGAGGGCGGCAACTTCACCCCGAAGCGCCGGCTGCGGGCCATCGCCCGGCTGCGCGCCCTCGGCCTGGAGCGGATGGCGCTGCGTGCCGAACGGATGCGGCACGTGCTCGCCCCGCAGCCTGGCGGGCTGCTCGCCGCCCTCGACGCCGCCCCGGACGCCGGGGTGATCTTCGTGGCGCACACCGGGCTGGACCAGATGGTCACCGTCGCCGACGTGTGGCGCGAGCTGCCGATGGACAAGCGGATCGTGATGCGGTTCTGGTCGGTCCCGCCGGAGGAGGTGCCGGTCGGGAGGCAGGAGCGCATCGACTGGCTGTTCGACTGGTGGGCCCGCATCGACCGGTGGATCGCCGCCAGCCGGGACGGGGCGACCGCCGACTGAGACCGGTACGGTGCGCGTGCAGCGGACCGGCCGGAGCGCCACGTAGGGTGCGCTGGTGGAGCAGATCTGCGTGGTGACGACGGTGGTGGACGCCCGCGCCGTCGCGGACGTGCTGGCGGCCGCGGCCGTCGCCGGCCGGCTGGCGGCGTGCGCCCAGGTCGGCGGGCAGGTGGACAGCACCTACTGGTGGCAGTCGGCGATCCAGACCACGGCCGAGTGGTCGGTCCAGCTCAAGACCGCGCCGGACCGGGTGGACGCGCTGGTCGACCAGATCCGCGCCAACCACCCGTACGAGGTGCCGGAGATCCTGGTCACCCGGGTGGAGAGCGGCAACCCGGACTACGCCGCCTGGGTGCACGACCACACCCGCCCCTAGGTACGCCTACTCTGTCCGCCCGCCCGGCCGGTCACGATGCTGGCGGGGTGGAGAACACCGGCTACCCCTGCCCCGGCTGCGGCGCTCCCGCCGACCTCGCCTCCGGCTGTCCCGGCTGCGGCCGGCCCCCGTACCCGCCGGCCGCCGAGGTGGTCGGGCTGGACCGGGAGATCGCCGGGCTGGCCCCGCGGGTTGAGGCGGCCCGGGTCGCGTACCAGGAGCTGGCCGGGCGGCTGTCCACGGCCCGGCAGCGGCGGGCTGAGCTGGCCGCCCGGATCCGCCTGGAGATCCCGGCGCCGCGCTCGGTCGTGCCCGCCCCGCCGGTGCGCCCGCAGCCGGCCCCCGCACCGGTACGCCCCGGCGGCGCGGAGACCTCCACCCGCGCCGTGCAGGGCCTGCTCTTCGTCCTCGGTGGACTGCTGCTCGGCACCGCGGCGGTGGTCTTCACCGCGGTCGCCTGGGCCGCGTTCGGGGTCACCGGGCGGGCGCTGATCCTGCTCGCCGTCACCGCCCTGGCGCTCGCCGCGCCGCTGGTGGCCCGGGCGCGCGGGCTGCGCGGCACCGCCGAGACGTTCGCCGCGGTGGGCCTGCTCCTGGTGCTCCTCGACGGGTACGCCGCCTGGTCGGTGGACCTGTTCGGGGTGGCCGGCTGGCCGGGCAGCCGGTACACCGCGCTGGTCGGTGGGATCGGCGCGGCGGTCGCGGCCGGGTACGCGCGGCTGAGCCGGCTGACCGTGCCCTGGTTCGCGGCGCTGCTGACCGCCCAGCCGGTGCTGCCCCTGGCCGCGGCGGCCGCCGAGCCGTCCGCCGCCGGCTGGGCGCTGGTCCTGACCGCGCTGGCGCTGGGCGACCTCGTGGTGGTGGTCGCCCTGCGCGGCAGGGCCGGGCTGGCCGGCGGCGTCCCGGCGCCGGTGGGGACCGGTGGGGGCGGGTTGGCCGGCGGGGGGCCGGTTCAGCCCGACCCGGGGGCGCGGATCGGGGGAGCGGCGGCCGGCGGGGGGCCGGCCGCCGCACCGCCGTCCGGCGTGACCGCGCCGCTCCCGGCCGGCGCATCGCCGGCCCGGCGCGCCGGATGGGTGCTCGGCTGGGTCGGGCACGGCGTCGCGCTGGTCCTGGCGGCCGGCTGCGCGCTGGTGCCGCTGGTCCTCGGGCGCGCGGCC
The DNA here is from genome assembly GCF_057197805.1 of Micromonospora sp. Utrum1. Classification (NCBI taxonomy): domain Bacteria; kingdom Bacillati; phylum Actinomycetota; class Actinomycetes; order Micromonosporales; family Micromonosporaceae; genus Micromonospora; species Micromonospora sp. Utrum1. The sequence goes on along the minus strand of NZ_CM170071.1, from coordinate 6,564,915 downwards.
GGCACCCCGTTGCTGGCCGGCGGTCCGCTGCTGGTGGTGGCGCTCGCCCTGGTCGCCGGGGCGCTGGCGGCGGGCGGCCGGACCCACCGGGTCGTCACCGGCGGGCTGTTGGTGGTGGTGCTCGCCGCCGCGCTGATCCGGCCGGTCGCCGCGCTGCGGCCCGGGTTGCTGCTGCTGGCGGCGGGGCTGGTGGTGGTCGCGCTGGCCGGCGCGGTCCGGGCGCTGCCGGCGGGGCCGCGGACCGCGCTGGCCGGCGCGGTCCGGGCGCTGCCGGCGGGGCCGCGGACCGGCCCCCGGCTGGGCGCCCTCCTGGTGGCCGCCGGCCTGGGTCAGGTCGTCACCGTCCTCACCGGGCTGGTCGCCGCCGCCACCGCGGCCGCCGCGTTCCCGGCCTGGCAGGGCGGGCGGGCCGCTCCGGTCCCGTCCTGGGGGTGGCAGCTCCCGGTGGCCGTGCTGCTCACCGCGGGGGCGGTCGCCCTGCTCGCGCCCCGGGCCGCCCGGCCGCTGGTCGGGGTGGTCGGCGGCGCGCTGGCTGTGCTGGCCGCGCCGGCCGTGGTGGCCACCCCGTGGCCGCTGGTGCTGGTCGCCGACCTGGCCGCGGCCGCCGTGCTGCTGCTCGCGGTGGTCGCCCGGCCGCGCCGCCGGTACCCGACCGTGGTGGGCGCCGCGCTCACCGCGGCCGGCCTGCTCGGGCACGCCCTGCTGGTCGCTTGCGCCGCGCCGGCCGGCGCGGTCGCCACGCTCGCCGTCCTGGCCGCGCTCGGCACGACCGTGGCGGCGCGGGGCCGCCGGGGCCGGGGCGCGCAGCCGGTCATCGCCGGGGTGGCGCTGGCCGTGGCGCTGCTCGCCGTGCCGGCGGTGGTGGCCGTCGCGCTGTTCGGCCTCGGCGCGCCGCCCTGGTGGCAGCTCCGCGGCGCGGCCGTCGCCGTCGGGGTGCCCTTGGTCGCCGTCCTCGCCGTCCGCCGCCACTGGCCCGACCTGCACGGGCACGCCTCGACCGGCCTCGCCGTGGCGCTCGCGGCGGTCGGCCTCGGGCCGCTGGTCGTACCGGGCGCGGAACCGGTGGCGCTCTACGCCGCCGTCGGGGCGCTGCTGGCGCTGGCTGCCGGGGGCGGCGCCAGACCCGGTCCCGCCCCGCGGGCGGTGGGCGCCGCGCTGGCCGGCCTGGCGCTGGTGGCCGCCACCCCGGTCGCGCTGGCGGTGCTGCTGGACCTGCCCGTCCGGCCCTGGTCCGGGGTGCCCGCCGTCGAGCCCTCGCCGGCGGCGGCCCGCCCCGGGCTGGTGCTGCTGCTGCTCGGGGCCGCCGCGGCGGCGTACGCCCGGATCGCGACGGCGCCGGGTCGCGGCGCGGCGTCGGACGCGCCGAGCGGGAGCCGTCGGAGCGGCGGCCGCTGGCTGCCCGCGCTGGCCGCGCTGCCGTTCGGCGCGGTGGCTCTGCCGATGCTGCTGGCGGCGGCCGGCGCACCGTGGCCGGTGGTGCCCGCCCTGGTCTTCGGGACCGGGGTGGCCGCGCTGCTGCTGGCCGCGCTGGCCGGCCCGCGCCCGGCGGCGCTGCCGGTCCTGCTGCCGCTGGGGCTCGCCCTCACGGCCCTCGGGCTGGGTGGCCTCGTCGCCACCCGGGCCGGGACACTGGCCGGGCTGGGGGTGCTGGTCGTCGCGGCGGCCGTGGCGGGGGCGGCCGGGCGGCGGGCCGAGGTCCGCCTGGCCGGCTGGCTGGGCGCCGTGGCGGCGGCCACGGGCTTCGCGTTCACCGCGGCGCTGGCCGGCGGGCTGCCGCTGCGTACCGCCGGGTTCGCGGTGCTGGCCGTCGCGGTGGTGACCCTGCACGCGGCGCCGGCGCTGCGCGCCCGGACCGCCGACGCGCCCGGCGCGGCTGGGGCGCAGTCGGCCGGTCCGGCGGACGCCGGTGATGCGGTCAGTCCGGCGGGTGCGGGTGATTCGGCCGGTCCGGCGGGCGCGGGTGATTCGGCCGGCCCGGCGGGTGCCGGTGATTCGGCCGGTCCGGCGGGTGCCGGTGATGGGGTCGGTCCGGCGGGCGCGGCTGATGCTGCCGGTCCGGCCCGGGCGGGCGATGCGACCCGTCCGGATCGCATGAGCGCGGCGACCGCGGCGGTGGCGCTGGAGGCGGCGGCGCAGGCGGTGGCCCTGCTGGCGCTGCTGCTCACCGGCGGCGCGCTGCGGCACGCGGCGGCGGTCTGCGTGCTGTGGGGCGTGGCCGTGGCGGTCCGGGTGCTGCGCCGGGACGAGACGCCGGCCCGGCGGTGGGGCCTCGCCGCGGTCGCCGGCGGCAGCGAACTGCTCGGCGGCTGGCTGCTGCTGGCCGCCGGTGGGGTGGCGGTGCTGGAGGCGTACACCCTGCCGGCTGCGGCGCTCGCCCTCGGCGCGGGCCTGCTCGCGCTGCGGTCGCGCCCGGGGCTGAACAGTTGGCTGGCGCTCGGCCCGGGGCTCGGCGCGGCGCTGCTGCCCAGCCTGGTCTCGGTGCTGGCCGCGCCGGACCCGCAGCCGGCCCGCCGGCTGGCCCTCGGCCTGGCGGCGCTCGGCGCGGTGCTCGGCGGGGCGGTCCGGCGCTGGCAGGCGCCGGTCCTGCTGGGCGCGGCGACCCTGGTCCCGCTGGCCCTGCACGAGCTGGCCCGGGGCTGGGACCTGCTGCCCCGCTGGATCTTCCTGGGCCTGGGCGGCCTGGCGCTGATCGCCCTCGCCGCCACCTACGAGCGGCGCCGCCGGGACCTGGACCGGCTCCGGGCCGCGGTGGGCCGGATGGGGTAGGGCTAGCACCACCCCGAGCTGGGGGGTTGCCGGGATTACCCAGCGCAGTTGATCCGGGCAGAATCAGTTACACAGAGTCGCGCCGACGGCGTGGCAGACCGACCGGGAGCGGGGATCGGATGACCTCATCGACGTTGACGGCGCCGGCGGCACGGCGGGGCAGCGACTACGCGCGACTGTCCCGCCGGGTCGCCGCCGCCGGCCTGTTCGACCGCAGACCCGGCCGGTACGCGGCCCGGATCGCGCTCACCCTGGGCGCCTTCCTGGCCGGCTGGGCCGTGGTGGTGGCGGTCGGCGACTCCTGGTGGCAGCTGCCGCTGGCGGCGGTGATGGCGGTGGCCACCACCCAGGTGGCGTTCCTCGGGCACGACGCCGGCCACCGGCAGATGTTCCGCCGGCGCGGCCCGAGCGAGGCCGCCGGCCTGGTCGCCGGGAACCTCGCGGTCGGGCTGAGCTACGGCTGGTGGGTGGACAAGCACAACCGGCACCACGCCAACCCGAACCACGCCGACGAGGACCCGGACGTCGGGGCGGGCGCGCTGGTCTGGACGTACGAGCAGGCGACGGCGACCCGGGGAGTGAGCCGGTGGATGGCCCGGCGGCAGGCGTGGCTGTTCTTCCCGCTGCTGCTGCTGGAGGGGCTGGCGCTGCACGTGGCCAGCGTGCGGGCGGTGGTCGGCCGGGAGCCGGACGGCCGGTGGCGCACCCCGGTCCGCCGCCGCGCGGTGGAGGGGCTGCTGCTCCTCGCGCACGCCGTCGGCTACCTCGGCCTGCTGTTCGCGGTCATGTCGCCCGGCCGGGCGCTGCTCTTCGCGGCCGTCCACCAGGGGCTGTGGGGCCTCTACATGGGCTGCGCGTTCGCCCCGAACCACAAGGGCATGCCGATGCCCACCGCCGAGGACGACCTCGACTTCCTGCGCAAGCAGGTGCTGACCTCGCGCAACGTGCGCGGCGGGCGGTTCGTCGACGTGGCGCTGGGTGCGCTCAACTACCAGATCGAGCACCACCTCTTCCCGAACATGCCCCGGGCCAACCTGCGGCGGGCCCGGCCCATCGTCCGTGCCTACTGCGCCGAGCAGGGCATCCCGTACGCGGAGACGGGGCTGTTCGAGTCGTACCGGCAGGCGCTGGCGCACCTGCACGAGGTGGGCCGCCCGCTGCGGCAGGGCTGAGCCGGCCGGACCGGGCGGAGGCGCTGGTCGCCCCCCGCCCGGCACCGGCTCAGGAACCGCCGGTGAAGGCCTGGGCGAGCTCCGCCGGGGCCTCCTCGGTGTCGGCCGCCGCGGGCTTGCTGAGCCGCACGGGCGCGCCGAAGTCGGTGTAGCTGGCCGTCATCATGCCGAGCATCGGGTTGATCGGACCCAGGTCCATCTCGAAGACGGTGAGCCGACCCCCCTCGTCCACGGTCGCGGTGAACGGGACGGCCTTAGCCTTGTCGCCCGCCGCCGCCAGCGACTTCGGGTCGGCCCCGGTCCGGGTGTAGTCGAGCGTGCCGGCGTACGACCGGTCGCCGGTGCGCCGCACGTCGACCACGGCCGAGAGCAGCTTCTTCACCCCGCCCGGGTCGTCGGCCGGCATGAGGCCCAGCTGCCCGCCGGAGAGGTTGCCGGCGTCCATGTGCAGCCACTTCTTCGACCCGCCCAGCTGCTTGCCGAGCAGCCCGCTCAGCTTCAGGTAGGCGTCGTTGCCGATCACCAGGCTGTGCACCCCGCCCAGCTCGCCGAGGCTGAGGGTTACGTCCATGGTCCGCGCCGTCGGGTCGGCAACCCCGGTGGCGGTGAGCATCGACGAGCTGACCTTGACCCGCATGCTCTGCTCGTTGAGCCGCTGGATCGCCGCGGTCAGCTCGGTGGTCGGCTCGGCCGTCGGGCTCGCCGACGCCGCGGCGGCGCCCCGGTCGGCTGACGCGTCCGCGCCGGTCCGGCTGCCGCATCCGGTCAGGCCGAGACCGAGGACGGTGACGAGCGCGACCCCCGTGGTCGCCAGCCGTCGTGTCTTCATCGTGGTTCGTCTCCTCAGCGAAGGGTGGGCGGCGCGGCCGTTCCCGGCCGGGCCGGCGGTCAGCCTAGCCGCCACCGGCGAGCGGCGAGGGTCGATTCCGGCGTGCGTGAAATGGCGCCCGTCGGCGCTGCCGGTAGGGTCGTCGCATGGCAGACCTGCTCACCGCGGCGGCGGTGCGAGCCGAGGCGGGGCGGCCGGCCCCGACCCGGCGGATCGACGACACTGTCCGGAGCGCGGCATGAGATTCGAGATCAGCAAGGTGCTGGACGCCATCGAGGGTCGGGTCTGCACCGATCCCTCGCTGGCCCGGGCCGTGGTCGACCTGGCCGAGGTGATCCGCTGGCAGGACCTGGACGGCGGGCGGCCGGCCAGCCTGCTGCGGCTCGGCATGGTGATCGACGCGCTGTCCCGGCAGCTGGAGGAGGACAGCGTCCCGGTCTACGCGATCGTGCACCGGGCCCTGCTCTCCGACGCGGACCTGACCTCCAACGAGCGGATGGTCGTGCGGCGCTGGGCCGACGACGGCCTGGTCGAGGTGCTCGACCACCCCGGCGACCGGATGCTGGAGGTGGCCGACCTGCTCGGCCTGCCGGTGCTCAGCCGGGTCCGGTTCGACGGGCTGGGTGGGCGCTGGCCGTGGCTCGGCCAGCCCGGCCGGGTGCTCGCCCCGGTGCCGGGGGCCGGCGGCCCGGTCTTCATCGCGCACGTCGGTGGCGGGCAGAGCCCGGTCTCCGGCAGCCGCTCGCCGGCCGGCACGAAGCTGCTCGCCCGGCAGTGGCGCTGCCCCGAGCCCGGGTGCGCGCTGTTCGGCGGCGGCGGGGGCGGAGGCTCCTTCGCCGACCTGGCCCGGGTGGACCGCGCCCCGGCCGGGCAGCCGCCACCCGCGCTGCGCAACGGCGTACCGACCTGCCCCCGGCACGGCGCCCGGCTGGGCGACGCCGGGCCGCGGCCGCGTACCGCGGTGCTGGCGGTGCGGATCGGCGGGCTGGTCCGGCGGCGGTTCGTGCTCACCGAGACCCAGCCGGTGCTGGTCGGGCGGGCGCCGGAGGCCACCGGCGGGATCGTGCTCGGCCAGTGGCTCAACGACGAGGCGCGGCGCTGGATCAGCCGCAACCACGTCCGGTTCGAGCTGCGGGTGGGCGAGGTGGTGGTGACCGACACCAGCACCAACGGCTCCGGCATCCGGCCGGGCGGCTCGATGGCCGAACCGGACCGGATCACACTGGCCCCGCAGCAGTCCCGGGTGGTGGGCGAGGGCGACCTCGTCGAGCTCTACCCGGGCGTGCAGATCGGCCGCGCCGACGAGGTGGCCAGCGACGCCAAGTTCAGCCCGACCTCGGTGATGGCCGAGGCGCCGACCATGGCCATGCGGCTGCCGCGTCCCTGACGCGACGCGAAAGGGCGCCGGGACCCGTTGTGGTCCCGGCGCCCTTCCCTCGCGTACGCGGATCAGCCGGCCAGCACGGCGGCGAGCTGCGCCACCGCGTGGTCGATCTCCTCCTCGGTGATCACCAGCGGCGGGGCGAGCCGGATGGTCGAGCCGTGGGTGTCCTTGGCCAGGACGCCCCGCTCCATCAGCCGCTCGCAGGCCTCCCGGCCGGTCATCAGCGCCGGGTCGATGTCCAGCCCGGCCCAGAGGCCCCGGCCCCGGACCGCGACGAGGCCCTTGCCGACCAGGCCACGCAGGCCGGCGTGCAGCCGCTCGCCCAGCTCGGCCGAGCGCCGCTGGAACTCGCCGGTGGCCAGCAGCCGGACCACCTCGGTGGCGACCGCGCAGGCCAGCGGGTTGCCGCCGAAGGTCGAGCCGTGCTGGCCCGGCTTGAGCACCCCGAGCACGTCGGCGTTCGCGGCGACCGCCGAGACCGGCACGATGCCGCCGCCGAGCGCCTTGCCCAGCAGGTACATGTCCGGGACGACGCCCTCCTGCTCGCAGGCGAACGTGGTGCCGGTGCGGCCCAGGCCCGACTGGATCTCGTCGGCGATGAAGAGCACGTTCCGGTCGGTGCAGACCTGGCGCACGCCCGGCAGGTAGCCCTCCGGCGGCACCACGACGCCCTGCTCACCCTGGATCGGCTCGAGCAGCACGGCCACGGTGTTCTCGTCGATCGCGGCGGTCAGCGCCGCCAGGTCGCCGTAGGGGACCACGGTGAAGCCCGGCGTGTACGGCCCGAAGTCGGCGCGGGCGTCCTCGTCGGTGGAGAAGCTGACGATGGTGGTGGTCCGGCCGTGGAAGTTCCCCTCGGCGACCACGATGTTGGCCTGGCCCGGGGTCACGCCCTTGACCTGGTAGCCCCACTTGCGGGCGACCTTGATGCCGGTCTCCACCGCCTCGGCGCCGGTGTTCATCGGCAGCACCAGCTCCTTGCCGCAGAGCGCGGCCAGCTCGCGGCAGAAGTCGGCGAACTGGTCGTGGATGAACGCGCGGCTGGTCAGGGTGAGCCGGTCGAGCTGCGCGTGCGCGGCCTCGATCAGCTTCGGGTGCCGGTGGCCGAAGTTCAGCGCCGAGTAGCCGGCCAGGCAGTCCAGGTAGCGCCGGCCGTCCACGTCGGTCAGCCAGGCGCCCTCGGCCGACGAGATCACCACAGGCAGCGGGTGGTAGTTGTGCGCCGTGTGACGCTCCGCGTCCCGTACCGCGGAGGGCGTCCGCAGCATGTCGTCGATGATCACTTGACTGCCTTTCCCTGACGGAGTCGCAACGTGCAGCACTTCGGTCCGCCGCCGGCCTTGCGCAGCTCGGACAGGTCGATACCGATGGTCTCGTAGCCCCGGTCGCGCAGCTTCGCGGCCAGGTCGGTGGCCTGCGCGGGCAGCACCACGTGCCGCCCGTCGCTGACAGCGTTCAGCCCCAGCACCTCCGCGTCGGCCATGGTGGCGTGGACCGCGTCCGGGAAGAGCCGGCGCAGCACCGCCCGGCTGCCCGGAGAGAACGCCTCCGGCAGGTACGCCACGGTCCGCTCGTCGAGCACGGTGAGCGCGGTGTCCAGGTGGTAGAAGCGCGGGTCCACGAGCTGCATGGTGATCACCGGGTAGCCGAAGACCTCCTGGAGCTGCGCGTGGGAGGCGTGCGCGGTGCGGAAGCCGGTGCCGGCGAGCAGGTGGTCGCCGACCAGCAGGACGTCGCCCTCACCCTCGTTGACGTGCTTCGGGTCGTACATCTCGAAGCCGGCTGCCTCGAACCAGGCCCGGTAGGCGGGCGCCTCGTCGGCGCGCTGCGGGTCGCGGAACTGCACTGCCATGGCCTTACCGTCGATCACCGTGCCACCGTTGGCCGCGAAGACCATGTCCGGCAGGCCGCCGACGGGGTCGATCAGCTCGACCTCGTGGCCCAGGTCGAGGTAGGTCTGGCGGAGCTGCTCCCACTGCCGGATCGCCAGGTCGGCGTCGACCGGGGCGGTGGGGTCCATCCACGGGTTGATCGCGTAGTCGACGGCGAAGTACGTCGGCCGGCACATCAGAAAGCGCTGGCGGGTGGCGTCCATCGTCATGTCGTGCTCCCAGGGGTCGGGCGCGCCCGGCCACCTTGGCCCACGGGCTGGCGCCGTGGTCCAACGGTATGCGCCCCTGGCCGACGACATCCACCGCAAGAAGTTGCGTACGGCGACGGATCGTTGCGTCTGGTTGGTTGCTGCCGGCGGATCGTTGCGTTCACGCTGTCAGCCGCGCTCCACTCCCAGGTGCACCCGCCGGTGCGCCGGCCGCTCGATCTCGTCGAGCAGGGCCAGCGCCAGGTCCGCGTACGTGATCCGGCTCTCGGCCCGGGCCGGGGCGAACCGGTACCGGCCCGCGGGCGTCCCGCCGTGGTCGAAGTCGCCGCCCGGGCTGAGCACCAGCCAGTCGACGTCCCCACCCGTCCGGCGCAGCACCTCGGCGCCGGCCGCGTGCCCCAGGTAGAAGCCCCGGTACTCCTGCGGGTAGCCCGGCGTGTCCATGAGCGGCACGCCGTCGGCCGTCGGCAGCACCGAGGCGAGCCCGACCACCACCAGCCGGCCCACCCCGGCCCGACGCGACCCGGCCAGCGTGGCCCGGGCCGCGGCCGGGAAGAAGACGTCCGGCGGCGCGGCCAGGTCGGCGGCGGCGTGCACCGCCGCGTCGTGCCCGGCCATCAGGCCGGCGACCCGGTCAGCGTCGGTGACGTCCCCAGCGGTGACCCGCACCCCGCCGTCGGCCGCCAGGTCCGGGTGGCGAGCCGGGTCGCGGACCACGGCGGTCACCTCGTGGCCCCGGTCGCGGGCCGCCCCTACCGTCGCCCGGCCGGCTCGGCCGCCGGCCCCGAAGATGATGATCCTGCTCATCGACGTACCTCTCCTCGTCGCCCTGGCCGGCGGGGTCGCCGGCCGTCCGGGCGGACGCTATCCGGGGGGCCGGTTTCCACCCGGATACCGATTACGGTGGGCGGATGGCCGCGCCGCTGGACCCGGAGATGTTCGACGAGCTCTGCCCCTCGGACCTGTCACCGATCCGGTTCGGGGACAAGTGGGCCGGGATGGTGGTCCGCTGCCTGGAGAGCGGGCCCCGGCGGTTCTCCGAGTTGCGGGTGCCGCTGCGCGGCATCACCGCCAAGGTGCTGACCCGGTCGCTGCGCCGGCTCGAAGCCGACGGGCTGGTCCGGCGCGCCGTCCTGCCCGGTCGGGTCGAGTACGCGCTCACCCCGCTGGGGCGCAGCCTGCTCGGCCCGATGGACGTCGCCTGCGCCTGGGCCCGGGAGCACTGGGAGGAACTGCTCGACGCCCGCGAGGGCGTGGCCGCGGCCGCCGACTGACCCCGGACATACTTCGGGGGCGGCGAACCGCCGCCCCCGAAAGAGGTGTGCCCGGCTGGTGAACCACCAGAGCTGATCGGGCGTGCCGGCGCTGCGCCGGCGACCGGGAAACTGCCCGTCAGAAGAGATCCGCAAACTGTGAGTCGAGCCACTCCCGGAACCGGCCCACCCAGTCGCCGTCGGTGGTCGGCCAGTCGAACTGGCCGGTCATCGCCACGATGCCGAGCACAACGGCGGCGAGGCCGACGGCCACGCCGATCAACGCGTCGGTCTTGCCGGCCACGTGCCGGCGGCGGGTCGCGATCAGGCCGAACACGGCGAGCACCGCGCCGACCGCGCCGAGGCCGATGCCGTAGCCGGCGAGGGTGCCGGAGAGCACGAAGAGCGCGCCGACCACCGACACGATCAGGCCGAGGGTGGCGAGCAGGCTGGCCCGGGGCCGCTTCGTCGTCACCGGCTCCACCCGCTCCACCGCCGGATCCCGGTCGACGGTCCGGTCCGGCCGGCCGTCTCCGTCCAGGTCGACGGTGCGCTCCAGGGTCGGGTCCGGCTCGACGGTGTGGGTGCGCCGGCCGTCCGGGCCGGTCGGGCGGGCGGTGGCCGCCCGGGCCGCCGCGGCCCGATCCGCCGCGCGCCGCTCCGCGTCGGTGGCGCGCTCGTCGTCGGTCGCGGTGGCGGCGCTGCGGTAGGTGGTCCGCTCCTCGTCGCGGCCGGTCACCACCGGCCGGTCGTCCGCCCGATCGCCGACCCGGTCGCGGTCGTCGACCACCCCGTCGCCGTTCACGTCATCGGTTCGCGCCGGACCGCTCCGGCGGGACAGAATCTTCACTGGACACCTCCTGATCTCCGGCGCGGAGACCGCGCTTCACAGTCAGGAGTTACCCCGTGGCGGACAGGTCGACACCCGTCGACGCCCAGTGCCTCTCCTGGTCGGCGGCGTCCGGGCCGGCGGGCTACCGTTGCCGTCGTGCCAGAGGGACACACCATCCACCGCCTGGCGGCCCGGCACGCCGAGCTCTTCGCCGGCGACAAGGTGCACGCCGCCAGCCCGCAGGGCCGCTTCGCCGAGGGCGCGGCCCGGCTCACCGGCACCCTCCTGGAGGGCACCGAGGCGTACGGCAAGCACCTGCTGCACCACTACGCCGGCGAGCTGACCCTGCACGTCCACCTGGGGCTCTACGGCAAGGTCACCGACGGCCCGGGCGAGCCGCCACCCCCGGTCGGGCAGATCCGGCTGCGGCTGAGCAGTGACCGGCACTGGCTGGACCTGCGCGGGCCGACCGCGTGCGAACTGCTCACCCCGCCCGAGGTGGCCGCGCTGCGCGATTGGCTTGGCGCCGACCCGCTGCGCGCCGACGCCGACCCCGAGCGGGCGTACGCCCGGATCCGGCGCAGCCCCACCCCGCTGGCGGCGCTGCTGCTGGACCAGTCGGTGGTGGCCGGCACCGGCCTGATCTTCGTGGTCGAGGCGCTGTTCCGGGCTGGGCTGCCGCCGCTGCTGCCCGGGCGGGACCTCAGCCCGGCCGGCTGGGCGGAGCTCTGGGCCGACCTGGTCGCGCTGATGACCGTCGCCGTCGAGCGGGGCCGGATCGACACCGTGCGGGACGATCACCTGCCGGAGGCGATGGGGCGGGCGCCCCGGGTCGACCGGCACGGCGGCGAGGTGTACGTCTACCGCCGCCCCGGCGCGCCCTGCCACGTCTGCGGCACCGAGGTCAGCCGCGGCGAGCTGGCCGGCCGCAACCTCTACTGGTGCCCGACCTGCCAGGCCGGCCGGCGGCGCCCGTCGGCCCGGTCAGCCGACCGCGCGAAGCGCGCGTCCGTGCCGGAGCCGCTCGACCGCCTGCGCGGTCGTCTCGTCGGCGGGTAGCAGGACGACCAGCTCCTGGGCGTCGGCGCTCGGCAGCTCCAGCTTCTCCCGGTGCCAGCGCAGCTCGCCCGCGGCGGGATGGTCGAGCCGGAGCGGGACCTGGGGCGGTGGCAGGTGCTGCTGGAGCCGTCGGGTGAACTCCGGCCCGGCGACGGGGGCAAGCTGGACCCGGAACCACTCGGAGGCCTCCGCGGACGGCCCGAGCCACAGGTCGAAGGCCCGCTCGTCGGCCACCTGGTCCCAGTCCGGGAACACCGTGCGGGCGCGCGGGTCGGTGAACACGTAGCGGGTCAAGTTCGGCGCCTCGGCGTCGAGCAGGCCGATCCCGCCCATCACCAGCTCGAACGCGCTCGTGTACGCGAGCACGTCGCCCAGGCGGTTGGTGACGAAGGCCATCCCGGGTTCGAGCAGCCGGAGGGTCTCCCGCACGGTCGGCCGGACCTCACGGTTGGGCGGCGCCGGCGGCCGGTGCCCGGGGCAGGCCCCACCGGTGATCTTGGCGAGGTAGCGCAGGTGGTTTCGCTCCCGGGCGTCCAGGCTCAGGGCGTCCGCGAGCGCGTTCAGCACCGCGTGCGACGGGTTGCGGTCCCGACCCTGCTCCATGCGGGTGAGGTATTCGACGCTGACCCCGGCGCGGGCGGCCAGGTCCGAGCGGCGCAGGCCCGGGGAGCGGCGCCGGCCCCGGTCGGGCAGGCCGAAGGACTCCGGCTGGAGGCTGTCGCGCTTGGCGCGGACGAAGTCGCCCAGTGGCGTACCCATGGGTGAGAGTCTAGGTCGGATTCCGGCCGCCCCGGCCGGCGCAGCGTGGCCCTGCGGGGGCCAGCCTGCAGCCGGTCTGGTTGCCGCCGTCGCGCTGGCGGACCGTGGACCGCATGAACGAGAAGCACAGGTTGGTCATTGTCATCGGAAGCGTCCGCGAGGGCCGGTTCGGACCGGTCGTCGCGTCCTGGGTCGCCGAGCGGGCGCGCGAGCACGGCGGCTTCGAGGTCGACGTCGTCGACCTCGCCGAGATCGAGATCCCGCTGGCACTGCCGGCGGAGTCACCGAAGTTCGCGGGCGACGCGTACCCGCGCCCGGCGGCCATGGCGCCGCTGACCTCCCGGCTGGCGGACGCGGACGCGTTCATCCTGGTCACGCCGGAGTACAACCACAGCTACCCGGCCGCGCTGAAGGCCGCCATCGACTGGCACTTCACCCAGTGGACGGCCAAGCCGGTGGCCTTCGTCAGCTACGGCGGCGCGGCGGGCGGCCGGCACGCCGTCCTGCACCTGGAGAACGTGCTCACCGAACTGCACGCCGTGACGATCCGCGACGGGCTGGCCTTCCCGAACTACTTCACCGGGTGGGCGGACGGCCAGCCGCTCGACCCCGCCGCGTCCGGATACGCCAAGACCCTGCTGGACCAGCTCGCCTGGTGGGCCGGAGCCCTGGGGGCGGCACGCGAGGCGGCCCCGTACCCGGCCTGACCGCCACGCCTCGGGGCGTGACCGGTCCCCCGGGAGCCGGTCACGCCCCGGCGAGCAGCCAGCGGACCGTCTCGACCTGCTGCGGGAAGACCTCGTCCTCGCCGATGCTCCAGGCCAGCGTGTGCACAACCGCCCAGCCGCGCACCCGCTCCCGGTCCAGGCGCAGCTCGGCGCTGAGCCGGTCCAGCCGGTGCCGGACCGCGGCGGGGGAGTGCCCCAGCTCGGGCCCGCGCACCAGCGGCACCGCCGCGAACTCCCGCTCGCCGACCAGCGGCTTCGGGTCGATGACCAGCCACGGCTCGCGGGTGGCCGCCAGCACGTTGCCGGCGTGCAGGTCCTGGTTGACCAGCACCTGCTCGCCCTGGCTGGGCACCAGCTCGGCGAGGAGCCCGAGCGCGGCATCCAGCAGCCGCCGCTCGAACGGCCGGTTCAGCCGCTCCCACTTGGCCGGCAGCCGCTCGGCCCAGCCGGCCGCCTCCTCGGCGAGCGGGGTGAACGGCGGGCCGGCCGGCACGCCGAGCCGGGGCAGCAGCCCGACCGCCACGTCGAGCGCCGCGTCGGGCGGCAGCCCGTGCAGCGGCGTTCCCGGCAGGCAGCGCTCGACCAGCAGCGCCCGGCGCTCGGGGTCGTGGGCCAGCAGCCGGATCGCGCCCCGGCCGCCCCAGTGAGCGAGCGCGGTCGCCTCGTGCACGCTGTCGTCGTCCGGGTACTGGAGCTTCAGCACCGCCGGTGTGCCGTCCGGCAGTTCCGCCGGCAACGCCAGCGACGCCAGCGACGCGTACTCGAAGGGTGGGCCGACCCGCAGCTCCCAGCCCTCGACGCACTCCGCCAGCCGGTCCGGCAGGGTGGCGAGCCATTCCCGGCCGGCCGGATACCGTTCCGTCCAGCGCAGCCCCTCGGGGATCTCCAGACGCATCCGACCATCCTGGGTGCCGGTGGCGGTCGCGTACAACCGTTTCCCGCTCGATGCCGTCTGGAACAGCGAACCCCACGGAGGTGGCCGGATGCCGGACGCATCGGACCAGGAATACATCGAGTACGTCACCGCCCGCCTGCCGGCGCTGCGCCGGCTCGCGTACGTGACCAGTTTCAGCGACGACGGCCGGGTGCTCGGCGGGAAGCTCGAGTCCGACGACCAGGTCCGGCCGGTGCGCTGGACCTGCCGGTGACCGGTCCGGGGGCGGTCCCGCAGCGCCCCCGGACCGGAGCCGTTCAGCCCAGCCGGCGGATGTCGCCGTAGGCCCGGTAGAAGCCGCCGCGGCCGGACTCCCGGACCTCGGTGACCAGGTAGCGCGCCCCCGGCTCGCGGATCCCCTTCGGGAACTGCACCGACCAGTCGCGGCGGTAGCCGTCGGAGAGGACGTGGATGCGCATCCGGCCGCCCTGCTCGACGCACTGCACCATCACGCCGGACCGGTCGTCGGTGGTCACCTCCACGCTGGTCCAGGCGGCCGGTTCGGGCAGCCGGGCCGGGGCCTTCACGTCGACCACCTCCGGCACGCTGCCCGCCTCGGCGGCCCGGATCGCCGGCTCGCTGGCGTCGATGCAGGCCAGGTAGCCGCCGGTGGTGACCACGTAGAGCCGCTCGTCGTGGTACTGCATCGAGTACGCCGAGCCGCAGCCGGTGCCGAGCTTCCACAACCGGTTGCCGGCCTCGTCGAAGCAGTAGATCGAGGACGCGCTGTCGCCGGCGAAGACGTATCGGCCGCCCTCGGCCGTGGCGCAGGAGAAGACCGCGGCATCGCACCGGTAGGTCCGCTCGGCCCGCCCGTCCTTGCGCAGCCGCACCACCTCGCGGGTGCCGGTGCCGGCGAACACGGCGTCGCGCTCCTGCCAGCCGAAGAGCACCGCTCCCGTGCGGGTGTGCCACAGCTCCCGCCCGGTCCGCCAGTCGTAGCCGGTGACCCCCTGCGAGTGGCCGTGGTAGAGGGCGTCGGTGTCACAGCGCACCATCCAGGCGGACCGGCCCCGCCCCGGCCGCCGCCAGAGGAACTCGTCCTCGTGGTCGACGGCGGCGATGCCGCCCTCGCGGTCGGAGACGCCCAGCACGCCGTCGTGGATGTCGAGCCAGTAGATGTCGATGTCGGGGGCGATCGCGTAGGCCACCCGGGGCACCTTGCCGGAGAGGTCGTAGACGTTGCCGTCGTCGCAGCCCGCGTAGATCCAGGCGTCGTCGGCGACGATGCACTTCACCCCGTCGGGGAGCCGGACCTGGTGCAGCACCCGGGCGTCGTGGTCCAGCGTGGTGATCACGCCGTGCTCGTTGCCCACCATGCAGCTCTGCCCGTCGATGAAGATGCCGAACGCGGGCGCGCCCGAGGCGTAGCGCCAGAGGACCGGGGCGGTGCGGGCCGTGGAGCGGGTGCTGACGATCTGCCGACGGGAGACCGTCCGCTTCTGGCGTACGCCGGGCACCGCGGGCGCGTATCCCTTGCGGACCTTCTCGCCGATCTTCTTCGCGGCGGCGGCCCGGGCGCGGGCGTTGTCCGGGTAGCTGCTGCACTTCACCTGGCCCTGGTCGCCGATCCGGCCGTAGCGCACGGTCATCGTGGTGTCGTCGACCACGACCTCGTAGAACTTGTGCGCTCCTCCGTCCACTTCGGACAGTTCGAGGTAGGTCGTCTCCTGCGACATGGGGGTGCCTCCGAGGGGAAGGGCCGGAAACGGCGACAGCCCGCCCAAGTTAACGCCGCCCCCCGACAAAGATCGGGTCGTCCGGTCAGCGGCCGGAGTGGGTGAGGGCGTCGACTGCCTTGCGGGCGGCGATCAGCACCGGGTCCCAGACCGGGGCGTACGGCGGCGCGTAGCCCAGGTCGAGCGCGGTCATGTCGTCGACCGTCATGTTGTTCCACAGCGCGACGGCCAGCGCGTCGATCCGCTTGGCCGCCTCGGACCAGCCGACGATCTGCGCCCCCAGCAGCCGGCCGCTGGGCCGCTCGGCGAGCAGCTTCACGGTCATCGGCCGGGCGCCCGGGTAGTAGCCGGCCCGGTTGGTCGACTCGGCCAGCACGGCGACGAACTCGAAGCCGGCCGCGGTGGCGTCCCGCTCGCGCAGGCCGGTCCGCCCGACCTCCAGCTCGCAGACCTTGGTCACGGCAGTGCCGATCACGCCGGGGAAGGTCGCGTACCCGCCGCCGATGTTGACCCCGGCGACCCGGCCCTGCTTGTTGGCGTGGGTGCCGAGCGGGATGTGCACCGGCATGCCGCTGACCCGGTGCAGGCTCTCCACACAGTCGCCGGCCGCGTAGACGCCGGGCACCCCGGGCACCCGCATCCGCCGGTCGACGCGGATCGCCCCGGACGGACCGATCGGCAGGCCGGCGGCCTCGCCGAGCGCGGTGTTCGGGCGTACGCCCAGGCCCAGCACCACGACGTCGGCCGGGATCGGCCCCTCGCCGGTGACCACGGCGGCGATCCGGCCGTCGCGCCCCTCGAGGCCGGTGACCGTCAGGCCGGTACGGATGCCGATGCCGGTGCTGCGCATCGCCTCGGCCACCAGCTCGCCCATGTCCGGGTCCACGGTGGACATCGGCTGGTCGGCCTGCTCGACCAGGTCGACCTTGAGCCCGTGGTGCAGCAGGGCCTCGGCCATCTCGACCCCGATGTAGCCGCCGCCGATCACCACCGCGCGGCGGGGCCGGGGCTCGTGTTCCAGCCAGTCCAGCAGGGCGGTGCCGTCGTCGAGGGTCTGCATGCCGAACACCCCGGCCAGCCCGCCGCGGGCCCACCCGGGCTGGATCGGGGTCGAGCCGGTGGCGTACACCAGGGTGTCGAAGCCGGCGCGGACCTCGCCGCCTCCCGTCAGGTCCCGGGCGATCACCTCGCGGCGGTCGAGGTCGATGGTGGTGACCTCGTGCCGCAGCCGGACCTCGATGTCGAACCTGTCCCGGAAGGTGGCCGGGTCGCGGGCGATGAGCTGGTCCCGCTCCGGCACCACCCCGCTGATCCAGAAGGGGATGCCGCAGGCCGAGTAGGAGGTGAAGCGGCCCCGCTCGAAGGCCACGATCTCCAGGTCGTCACGGTCGCGGCGGCGGCGGGCCTGGGACGCCGCCGCCATTCCGGCGGCGTCCCCGCCGACGACGACCATCCGCTCCGCCACGACGCCATCCTGTCACGCGCGCCCGGCTCGCGCGGGCGCTCAGCCGCGGGTCTGCCGGGCCACGTCCGCGACCACGTCGATCAGCTTGCCGGTACGGGCGAACACCGCCCGCTGCCGCGCCGCGCCGCTGCCGTGCCGGCGCAGCCCGCCCAGCAGGTCGGTCACCCGGTCGAGGTCGCCGTGCCGCTCCAGTTCCGGGCGGACCCGTTCGACCAGCCCGTCCAGCAGTTCCCAGGCCGGGCGCAGCTCGCCGTCGGTCAGGTCGACGCCCTCGCCCTCCAACCCGTCGTGGGCCGCCCGCCAGTGCGCGGCGACCAGCAGGTGGTGGTCGGTGTTGATGGCCGGCCGCCCCTCGGCGATCTCCGTCATGGCCGTCGCCACCAGGGCCCGGACCAGGGCGGCGACCAGCACCGCGTCGTCCACCGACGGGCAGACGTCACCGATCCGGATCTCCACGGTCGGGTACTTGGCGGAGAGCCGGGCGTACCAGTAGAGCATTCCCTCGTCGAGCATCACGCCGCTGGCGATGAGCTGCCGGATGAGCCGCTCGTAGTGCTCGTGCGAGTTGAGCCAGGGGGTGGGCGCCACCGACGGCCAGCGTTCCCACTCGACCGAGCGCCAGCTCGCGTAGCCGGTGTCCTCGCCCCTGGCGAACGGGGAGTTGGCGGTGACCGCCTGCAGGATCGGCAGCCAGGGCCGGACGTGGTTGAGCACCCGCACCCCGGTCTCCGCGTCCGGGATGCCGACGTGCACGTGCATGCCGTTGTTGCCCGGCCCCGGCACGAGCAGCCGGAACCGCTCGATCATCCGGTCGAAGCGGGGCTTGTCCACCACCGGCGGCACCGGCCCCTCCACCGGCCCGGTGCCGATGGCCAGCAGCCGCACGCCGGCCCGCTCGGCGGCGGCGGCAAGTTCGGCGCGGAGCACCCCGAGCGAGTGCCGGATCGAGGAGAGCTCCAGGCCGGGCGGGCTGCCGATCTCGATCTGGCTGGTCTGGAACTCCCGCTCCACCTGGCCCCGCAGCTCGGCCGGCACCTGCTCCATGACCAGGTCCACGGCGGGCACGGCAGCCCCGGTGTGCGGGTCGACGAGCAGGAACTCCTCCTCCACGCCGACTGTCAGCAGGTCCGTGCCGCTTGGCGCGGCGCTCCGTTCCCGCTCCGCCACTGACCCGCTCATCGAGACCACCGTCCTGCTCCGTACCGGTCGCGGCACGGTGCCGCCCGGTCGACGCCCTGTTACCCACCGTGTCGGCCACGGGAAACGCCCGGGGCGGCGTGTCCTCGCGTACGCGCCGGTGGCGTCCCCCTTTGGTGGCCACGGATCCCGGCTCCGGGATGGGAATCCCGCCCCGACGGCGAGCCGGTCCGGCGCGCGCCGACGGCAACGGAGAGGGCCCGGGTCCACGTCGCGGACCGTGACCGACATCGGCCGGGCGGCTTGGCGGGCGATCGGGTCCGGGACGTGACAGCGGGTTCTAGAGTCGGCCTGTGGTCGGGATGCTGGTGACGGGGACGTGGGCGTACGCCCTCACCCTGCTCGCGGACCGTCCCACCGGCCTGCTCGCCGGTGCGGCGGTGGCCGCCGCGCTGCTGCTCGCCACGCTGCTCGCGCTGCGGGTCCGGGCGCTGCCCACGCCGCCCGGCGGCCGGCGCGCCGTCGCCCTGCGGGCCCGGGCCCGGCACCGCCGGGTGCCCCGGCAGGTCGACCCGGACGCCCCGGGACGGCCGCGTCCCCGCGCGCCGGGGTTCCGCCTCTCGGCCGCGTAGCCGTCTCGTCGCCGCGCGGCCGGTTCCGTCGTCATCCGCCCCGCCGGGACGCGTCGTCCCGTCCGGGCATCCGGAATCGGACCGAGGGGTTTCCCCATGCTCGCCTTCGCACCACTGCACACCGCGACCTCCGCGGCCGCCACTGTCGTCACCTGGCTCGCCGACACGCTCGCCCCGCTGACCGGCGGGGCCGCCACGGCCGCCGCGATCGTCCTGTTCACCGTCGGGGTCCGGCTGCTGATCTCGCCGCTCAGCCTGGCCCAGTTCCGCGGGGAGCGGCGCCGCACGGCACTCGCCCCCGAGGTCCGCGACCTCCAACGGCGGTACGCCGACGACCCCGGCCGCCTGCAGAGCGAACTGTTCGCGCTCTACCGCCGGGCCGGGGCCGGCCCGGTGGCGGGCTGCCTGCCGGCGCTGTTGCAGGCCCCGTTCTTCCTGGTGATGTACCGCCTCTTCGCCACCGGCGACGGGCACCCGCACCTGCTAAACGAGAAGCTCGCCGGCGTACCCCTGGGGTGGCACCTCGGCGACGGGCTCACCGGCCCGGTGGTGGCGGTCTTCGGGGTGCTGCTGGCGGCGCTGCTCGTGCTGGCCTGGTGGTCGTCGCGGCGGGCGCGCCGGGCGGCCGCCGCCACCGGCACCATCGCCGGTGCGCCGACCGAGGGTCCGGGCGCCGCCGTGCTCGGCCGGCTGGTGCCGCTGCTGCCCTACACCACGGTGCTGGTGGCGCTGGTGGTGCCGCTCGCGGCGGTGCTCTACCTGGTCACCACGACGGCGTGGACCGCGCTGGAGCAGGCGGTGCTGCGCCGGCCCCAGCCGGAAGGCATCGACGGACGTTGACAAATGCGGGGGCGGGCGCGTAGAAAACGCCTCAGAGAGCGCTCTCTCCTGCCCGTCCCCGCAGAGAGGCACCCCGATGAACCCTGTCCCGGCGGCCGCGGCCGCCCCCTCCGTCGTGCGCCGGTCGCGCCGGCGGCTCTCCCTGGCGGCCGCCGTGCTCGCCACCACCACCGCCCTCGCGACCGTCACGATGACCGCGCACGCCGCCGTGCCGCCGCCGCCCGCCGGCTGGAGTCTGGTGTGGAGCGACGACTTCACCGGCGCGGCCGGCACCCTGCCCTCCTCCGCCAACTGGATCATCGACACCGGCACCAGCTACCCGGGCGGCCCGGCCAACTGGGGCACCGGCGAGATCCAGACCTACACCGCCAGCACCGCCAACCTGGCCCAGGACGGCGCCGGCAACCTGCGCATCACCCCGCTCAAGGACGCCGCCGGCCGGTGGACCTCGGCCCGGATCGAGACGGTCCGCGCCAACTTCAAGCCGCCGGCCGGGGGAGTCCTGGCACTGGAGGGCCGGATCCAGATGCCGAACGTGACCGGCGCGCAGGCCGCCGGCTACTGGCCAGCGTTCTGGGCGCTCGGCTCCCCGTACCGGGGCAACTACCAGAACTGGCCGGGCGTCGGCGAGTTCGACGTGATGGAGAACGTCAACGGGATCAACTCGGTCTGGGGGGTGCTGCACTGCGGCGTCGCCCCGGGCGGCCCGTGCAACGAGTTCAACGGCATCGGCAACTCCCGGGCCTGCCCGGGCAGCACCTGCCAGTCGGCGTTCCACACCTACCGCTTCGAGTGGGACGCCTCGATCAGTCCTCAGCAGCTGCGCTGGTACGTCGACGGCCAGCTCTTCCACACCGTCAGCCAGAACCAGGTCGGCGAGCCGTACTGGGGTCAGATGACCAACCACAGCGGCTACTTCATGCTGCTCAACGTGGCGATGGGCGGCGGCTTCCCGAACGGGGTGGCCGGCTCGGCCACGCCCACCGCGTCGACCGTCTCCGGCCGGCCGATGGTGGTCGACTACGTGGCCGCCTACACCCGCGGTGGCGGCGGCACGCCGTCGCCGACCCCGACCACCCCGCCGCCCGGCGGGGTGGTGGACGCGTACTCGACCATCCAGGCCGAGGCGTTCTCCGGGCAGAACGGGGTGCAGGTCGAGGCGTGCGGCGAGGGCGGCCAGGACATCGGCTGGCTGGCCAACGGCGACTGGGCCCGCTACGACAACGTGGAGTTCGGCGCCACGCCGCCGAAGGACTTCGTGGCCCGGGTCGCCTCCGGCGCGCCGGCCGGGGTGAGCGGGCTGGTCGAGGTCCGGGTGGACAGCCCGAGCAACCCGCCGATCGGGAGCTTCGCGGTCGCCAACACCGGTGGCTGGCAGAGCTGGCGCTCGGTGCCGGGCAACGTCGCCGCGGTCACCGGCCGGCACACCGTCTACCTGACCTTCAGCAGCGGCCAGCCGGCCGACTTCGTCAACGTCAACTGGTTCATCTTCCGGCGCTGAGCCGGCCGGGCCGGGGGTCCCCGAAGGGGCCCCCGGTCTGCCTCTGGACAGAAACAGTTAACAGTCTTAATAATGAGCGCACGTCGACGGTCGTAAATGCCCACCCTCCACCACCACGTCCTGGAGGACGCCGTGAGACTCCGCTCCACCCGCCTGGCGACGTTCGCCGCCGCGCTCGCCGCCGCCCTGGTGGCGGGCACCGTGCTGGCCGCGCCGCCCGCCTCCGCCGCCACCGCCGCCTTCGTCCGCACCTCCACCTGGAGCAGCGGGTACGAGGCCAAATTCACCGTCACCAACGACAGCTCGGCCAGCATCTCCTCCTGGAACGTCCAGTTCGACCTGCCCGCCGGCAGCACCCTCGGCTCGTTCTGGGACGCCCGGCTGACCACCTCCGGCCAGCACGTCACCGCGCTGAACCAGTCCTGGAACGGTGCCCTCGCCCCGGGCGCCAGCACCAGCTTCGGCTTCATCGTCAACGGCACCGGCGACCCGACCAACTGCACGGTCAACGGCGGCTCGTGCACCGGCGGGGGCGGCGGCAACCCCGGCGCTCCGGCCACCCCCGGCGGCCTCCGGGTCACCGGCACCACCAACACCTCGGTCGCGCTGGCCTGGAACGCCGTCTCCGGCACGGTCACCGGCTACCGGGTCTACGAGGGCGGCACCGTGAAGGCCACCGTCACCGGCACCTCGGCCACCGTCTCCGGGCTGAGCGCCTGCACCGGGCACAGCTACACGGTGGCCGCGTACAACGCCAGCGGGGAGTCGGCGAAGTCGGCGGCGGTGTCGGCCACCACCACCGGCTGCACCGGCGGGGGTGGCGGCGTGATGGCCGCCGCGCCGTACCTCTACCCGGGCTGGGGCGACCCGCCCGCGCCGGCCACGGTGATGGGCGCGACCGGGATCAAGTGGTTCACCATCGCGTTCGTGCTCTCCGGCGGCGGCTGCACCCCGGCCTGGGACGGCAGCGGCCCGCTCACCGGCGGCACGCACGCCAACACCATCGCCGCGATCAAGGCGGCCGGCGGTGACGTCATCCCGTCCTTCGGCGGCTGGAGCGGCAACAAGCTCGGCCCGAACTGCTCCTCGGCCAGTGCGCTGGCCGGCGCCTACCAACAGGTCATCAACGCCTACGGGCTCAAGGCGATCGACATCGACATCGAGAACAGCGATGAGTTCGAGAACGAGGTGGTGCAGGACCGGATCCTCGACGCCCTGAAGATCGTCAAGCAGAACAACCCGGGGATCAAGACGATCGTCACCTTCGGCACCTCGACCACCGGGCCGTCGTACTACGGCACCCGGCTGATCAACCAGGCCGCGGCGAAGGGCGCCAACATCGACGTCTTCACCATCATGCCGTTCGACTTCGGCGGCGGCGCGAACATGTACCAGAGCACCGTCAACGCGGCCGAGGGCCTGAAGAACGCGCTGAAGACCGCCTTCGGCTGGTCCGACGCCACCGCCTACGCCCACATGGGCATCTCCGGCATGAACGGCCTCTCCGACCAGCAGGAGCTGACCTCTCCGGCCACCTGGACGCAGATCCGGGACTGGGCCAAGGCCCGCGGGCTCGCCCGGTTCACCTTCTGGTCGGTCAACCGGGACCGGCCCTGCCCGGGCGGCGGAGTGGTCTCCAACTGCTCCGGCATCGCGCAGAACACCTGGGAGTTCACCACCATCACCGCGGGATTCTGATCCCGCACCGCGGTCAGCGCCCGGCGGTCACCGACTGCCGGGCGCGCCGCCGGCGCACCTTCTTGACCACCCAGCTCGCGATCATCAGGGCGAAGACCGCGAAGATCGCGTAGTTGAACCAGTGGCTGTAGCGGTCGACCTGCTGCCAGCGCGTGCCGAGGGCGAAACCGAGCCCGACGATCAGCGCGTTCCACACCCCGCTGCCCAGCGTGGTGAGCAGGATGAACTCGCCCAGCGGCATGCGGTTCGCGCCGGCCGGCACGGAGACCAGGCTGCGCACCACCGGCACGACCCGGCCGAACAGCACCGCCCACCGGCCGTGCCGCTCGAACCAGCGGTCGGCCTTCTCCAGGTCGTCCCGGTCCACCAGCGGGATGTGGTCCAGCCAGCGCTTCAGCCGTTCCTCGCCGAGCGCCGCGCCGAGCCAGTAGAGCACCAGCGCGCCGAGCAGCGAGCCGGCCGTCGCGGCCAGCACGATCAGCACCACGTTGAACCTGCCCTCGGCGGCGAGATAACCCGCCATGGCCAGCACGACCTCGCTCGGGATCGGCGGGACGATGCTCTCCAGGGCGACCAGCAGGGCCACCCCGACCGCGCCGAACGAGTCGATCACGGTCGCCACCCAGCCGGTCAGCCCGGTGAACTGGTTCGGGTCGACGTTCTGGGCGAGTGCCATGGGCGTCCTTCCGCGGTGCCGGGGATCCGGAACTGGTACCCCGAGCAGGGCCGGTCACACCTGCCGGTGATCGGCCCCACGGACCACGGGATCAGTCCTCCGGGTGCAGCGCGGCGTCCGCCGGCCCCCGTCGCCAGCCGGTGAAGCGGACCACCAGGCCGCCGCGGGTGGGCGAGCAGCAGTACGGCCCGGCCGCCGCCGCGGCCCCCGGGTCCAGCGGTGCCACCCGGACCAGCCGCCACGGCTCGGCGTCCACCCGCGCGCGGACGGTCAGCGCGTCACCGGCCCGGCTGACCCGGACCGTCACGTCCCGCCCCGACCAGTCCGGCACCGGGGCCACCGACCAGTCCGACAGCTCGTCGGTGACCACCGCGCCGACCTGCGGCTGCCCGTCGCTGACCTC
Organism: Micromonospora sp. Utrum1; assembly: GCF_057197805.1. Classification (NCBI taxonomy): domain Bacteria; kingdom Bacillati; phylum Actinomycetota; class Actinomycetes; order Micromonosporales; family Micromonosporaceae; genus Micromonospora; species Micromonospora sp. Utrum1. The sequence goes on along the minus strand of NZ_CM170071.1, from coordinate 6,541,067 downwards.
CACGCCGGCCTTGGTCCACCGCCGCTCGTCCACCCGGACCAGCACCCCGGCCTGGTCGAACTGGGCGGTGTAGTCGAGCCGGAAGCTCACCTCCACGGCACTGTCCACGGGAAACGGGGCGAGCAGCGCGGAGCCGTCGTCGTGCACGAAGCCGTAGCTGGTCCGTCGCCAGAAGTCGCTGCCTCCACTCGGCTCGACCAGCAGCGCGTCGCCGGTGGTCTCGGTCCGCTCCGGCGGGTTGAGCCAGGTGCCGGCGGACCAGTCGAGGGCAAGGGTGTCGGCAATCATGCCGGCACCGTACCGGCCGGTGTGCCGGCCGTGGGTTTGCCGGGGTCGGCAACCGGAGAAGTTACCCGGGCATGGGTGACAGGTGGTACCAGGAGGCGGTGGTCTACTGCCTCGACGTCGACACGTTCGCGGACTCCAACGGCGACGGGGTGGGTGACTTCCGCGGCCTGATCGGCCGCCTCGACTATCTCGCGCGGCTCGGGGTGACCTGCCTCTGGCTGCACCCGATCCACCCGTCGCCGAACCGGGACGACGGCTACGACGTCACCGACTTCTACAACGTCAGCCCCAAGCTGGGCACCCTCGGCGACTTCGCCGAGCTGCTGCACCAGGCGCGGAACCGGGGCATCCGGGTGATCATCGACCTGGTGGTGAACCACACCTCGGACGAGCACCCGTGGTTCCAGTCGGCCCGCTCCTCGCCCGACTCGCCCTACCGCAACTGGTACGTGTGGAGCGACGAGGCGCCGCCGGACCGGCACCAGGGCATGGTCTTCCCCGGCGAGCAGAACGAGACCTGGAGCTACGACCGCACCGCGAAGTCCTGGTACTACCACCGCTTCTACAAGTTTCAGCCGGACCTGAACGTCGCCAACCCCGAGGTCCGCGCCGAGATCAAGAAGATCATGTCGTTCTGGCTCCAGCTCGGCGTCTCCGGCTTCCGGATGGACGCGGTGCCGTTCATCATCGAGCTGACCGAGCCGGGCAACCCGAGCTCGCCCAAGGACATGGACTTCCTCACCGAGCTGCGCCAGCACGTGCAGTGGCGGCGGGGCGACGCGGTCCTGCTGGCCGAGGCGAACGTCGAGCCGGACCAGCTGCCGGTCTACTTCGGTGACAGCGGCGGCTCGGCCAACCGGATCCACATGCTCTTCGACTTCATGATGAACGGGCGGCTGATGCTGGCACTGGCCCGGCACGACCCGGAGCCGGTGATCGAGGCGCTGCGGGACACCCCGGCCCTGCCCCAGGGCGGGCAGTGGGCCACCTTCCTGCGCAACCACGACGAGATCGACCTGTCCCGGCTCACCGCCGAGCAGCGCAACCAGGTGTACGAGCAGTTCGGCCCGGACGAGGACATGCGCCTCTACGGCCGGGGCATCCGCCGCCGGCTGGCCACGATGCTCGGCAACGACCGACGCCGCATCGAGCTGGCGTACGCGCTCCAGTTCTCGCTGCGCGGCACGCCGGTGCTGCGCTACGGCGAGGAGATCGGGATGGGCGAGGACCTCTCGCTGCCCGGCCGGGAGGCGATCCGCACCCCGATGCAGTGGTCGTACAAGGAGAACGCCGGCTTCTCCACCGCCGACCCGGAGAAGCTGGTCCGCCCGGTGATCGACAAGGGTGAGTACGGCTACCAGAAGGTCAATGTGACCGCCCAGCGCAAGGACCCGAGGTCGCTGCTGGGCTGGTTCGAGCGGATGATCCGTACCCTCCGGGAGGCCCCGGAGATCGGCTCCGGGACCACCAGCCACATCGACGTGCCGATGCCGCCCGGGGTGCTGGCGCACCGGGCCGACGGATCGACCGGCACCATGGTCTTCCTGCACAACCTCGGCACCGACGACGTCGAGGTCGACCTGAGCGTCCTCGCCCCCGAGGCCGACCTGCCGATCGACGTGCTCACCGACCGCAACTACGAGGAGGTCGGCAAGCTCGACCGGCTGAAGCTCGCCGGCTACGGCTACCGGTGGATCCGGATCTGCCGGGGCAGCGGCCTCTGACGGCGGGCCCGGCGTTAAGCTCCTTCGATCGAGCCCAAGTTACCGGGAGGTAATCATGTCGGAGGAGCCCCGCGTCGCCATCGTGACCGGAGCCGCGCGCGGCATCGGCGCGGCCACCGCCCGACGGCTGGCCGCCGACGGCATGGCCGTGGCCGTGGTCGACATCGACGAGTCGGCGACCAAGGAGACCGTGGACGCCGTCGCCGCGGCGGGCGGACGGGCGCTCGGCGTCGGTGCCGACGTCTCCGACCGGGCCCAGGTGGAGGCCGCCGTGGAGCGGGTCGCCGCCGAGCTGGGCGCGCCGACCGTGCTGGTCAACAACGCCGGCGTGCTCCGCGACAACCTGCTGTTCAAGATGACCGACGCCGACTGGGACACCGTCATGGGCGTGCACCTGCGCGGCGCGTTCCTGTTCAGCCAGGCCACCCAGAAGCACATGGTCGAGCGGAAGTGGGGCCGGATCGTCAACCTCTCCAGCACCTCGGCGCTGGGCAACCGGGGCCAGGCCAACTACTCCGCCGCCAAGGCGGGCCTGCAGGGCTTCACCAAGACTCTCGCCATCGAGCTGGGCCCGTTCGGGGTGACCGTCAACGCGGTCGCGCCGGGCTTCATCGTCACCGACATGACGGCCGCCACGGCGGCCCGGATGAAGGTCGACTTCGAGGCGCTCCAGCAGCACGCCGCCGCCGAGATCCCGGTGCGCCGCACCGGCCGCCCGGAGGACGTGGCGCACACCATCTCGTTCCTGGCCAGCGAGGGGGCGTCCTTCGTCTCCGGCCAGGTCATCTACGTCGCCGGCGGCCCCAAGGACTGACCAGGCCGAGCCGTCCCGCCCGGCCGCGCCGGGCGGGGCGGGCGGTCAGGCAGGGTCGTGCCGGGTGCGCCAGAGCCAGAACAGGCCGAGCACCGGCAGCACCAGCGGGATGTAGCCGTAGCCGCTGCCGAAGCCCGACCAGACCGTCTCGTCCGGGAACAGCTCCTTGTCGGCCAGGCTCAGGATGCCGACGGCGACGACCCCGACCAGCTCCACCGAGCAGCAGGCCAGCGCGACCCGGCGGCCGGTGTGCCCGGCCCGGGCCAGCCCCACCGCCGCCACGATGTAGATCAGCGCGGCCAGCGCGGAGAGCAGGTACGCCACCGGCGCCTCGTCGAACTTCGTGGCGATCTGGAGCCCGGCCCGCGACGTCGCGGCGATGGCGAAGAGGATGTAGACCGCGATCAGCAACCGGCCCGGCCCCCGGTTCGTCGCCCGCTGCTCAGCCACCGACGACCTCCCAGGTCTGCTGCAACCGGACCACCACCACCGGGGTGACCAGGCAGACGGCGCAGACGATGGCCGAGCCCCACCGGGTCGGCTCCATCCGGGCCAGCACCCAGGCCAGCGGGGGCAGGCAGACCAGCGTCACCAGGTAGCCGAAGAACGCCCCCGGCTCGCCCGGCCGCTCGCCGCCGCCGAGGGCGACCAGCGCCACCACGGCGAGCGCCAGCAGGGCCACCTCCAGCACGGCCAGGCCGACGAACTGGAGCCGGTCCGGCGCCCGGTGGCGTACCGCCGCCACCAGGGCCCAGACCGCGATCAGGAGCGACAGCACGATCGAGGCCGTCGCGAGGATCCCGTCCACCGGCGAGCCGGCCGCCGCAGCGCTGGTCATCGACGCCATCCCGGCGCAGTCCCATTCACCGGCACAGCCTACTAATCCTCGTAGTAGCCACCGTCGCCCGGCTCTCCCGCGGGGTCGCGGCGCGCCGGCCGGGCCGGGCGACTAGCGTGGATCACGGCCACCGGCGTACGCCGTGGCGGAGGACGACAGCAGGGGGTCCGTGGTGCGGTTCGGCTTGTTCGGCACCGGTCACTGGGCGGCGGAGACGCACGCCGCGGCCATCGACGCGCACCCGCGGGCCGAGCTGGCCGGGGTCTGGGGGCGTGACCCGGCGAAGGCGGGCGCGCTGGCCACCCGGCACGGCGTACCGGTCTTCGAGGACGTGGACGAGCTGCTGGCCGCCTGCGACGCGATCGCCGTGGCGCTGCCGCCGGACGTGCAGGCCGAGATCGCCGTGCGGGCCGCCGCCGCCGGGCGGCACCTGCTGCTGGACAAGCCGCTGGCACTGAGCCTCGCCGAGGCCGACCGGGTGGTGGCCGCCGCGCAGGCGTCCGGGGTGGCCTCGGTGGTCTTCTTCACCCAGCGGTTCCACCCGAACGTGACCGGCTTCCTCGCCTCGACCGCGGCGGCCGGCGGCTGGCAGCACGCCCGGGCGACCATGTTCGCCTCCATCTTCCAGCCAGGGAACCCGTACGGAAGCTCGCAGTGGCGGCGCGACCGGGGCGCGCTCTGGGACATCGGCCCGCACGCGCTGTCGCTGATCCTGCCGGTGCTCGGCCGGGTCACCCGGGTCGCCGCCATGGACGGCCCGAGCGGCCTGGTGCACCTGCTGCTCACCCACGACGGCGGCGCCACCAGCACGCTCTCGCTCACCCTCGACGCGCCGCCCGAGGCGGTCACCCGGGACTTCGTCTTCTTCGGCGAGAACGGCACCGAGACCGTCCCGCCCGGCGACGGCAGCGTGCTCCAGGCGTTCGGCACGGCCATCGACCAGCTGCTGGAGGAGGTCGACGCGGGCACCCGCGACCACCGCTGCGACGTCCGGTTCGGCCGGGAGGTGGTGGCGGTGCTCGACGCCGCCGAGACCGCACGCAGCCAGCGGCGCACCGTCGACCTCTGAGGAATTCCGTCGCGGGCCGGCCGGGCCGCCGCTAGCCTGGCCGGCATGTGCATGCACGCCCTGATCGACGTGGCCGTCACGCCGGCCGCGCGGGGGCTCCTCCTGGTCGCCCGCCCGCGGGTCCGGCGTCCGGCCCTGGCCGGCCGGTACGCCCACCGCGCCTGACCTGACCGTCCGCACCGCCGGCCCCTGACCGGGCCGGCGCTGCCGCGCGCCCACGCGCCGCCGGCCCCGATGCGGGGCCCGGCGGGCAGGGCCGCGCCGCCCGTCGCGGATCGCAGTCATCGCGTGCTCGCCGCCGCCCGCCTCGACGCGGGTCCGGCGGCCCGGTGCCGCGTGCCCGCCGACGTCCAGGGTCGTCCGAGTCCCGATCCGCTCGGACAGACGCTGGCTTCGTCGCGCGCCTGTCCGTTCCCGTCGCCGTCCGGCGACAGACAGGACGATCCCGTGGTGCCCCGCCGAATCCGTACCACCGCACGCGACCGGTCCCGTCGCGTACTGTCCCAGAACTTCCTCGCCGACCCGGCCGCCGTCGCGCGGATGGTCCGGGCGGCCCGCCCCGACCGGCACGACCTGCTGCTGGAGGTGGGTGCCGGGCGCGGCCAGCTGACCCGGCCGCTCGCCGCCCGGTGCGGCCGGCTGGTCGCGTACGAGGTCGACCCCGCCGTCCTGCCGGAGCTGGCCGCGGCCTGCGCGGACCTGCCGCACGTCCGGGTCCGGGCGGCCGACTTCCTGGCCGCCGTGCCGCCCGACGAGCCGTTCGCGGTGGTCGGCAACATCCCCTGGTCGCTGACCGCCGCCGTGGTCCGCTGGTGCCTCGCCGCCCCCGGCCTGCGGTCGGCCACCCTGCTCACCCAGCTCGACTACGCCCGCAAGCGCACCGGCGACCACGGCCGGTGGAGCCGGCTCACCGTGCTCACCTGGCCCGAGCACCACTGGCGGCTGGCCGGCCGGGTGCCCCGGGGCGCGTTCCGGCCGGTGCCCGCCGCCGACGGCGGCATCCTCCGGCTGGACCGCCGCCCGGAGCCGCTGCTGCCCGCGGCGGCGCTGCCCGCGTACCGGCGGCTGGTGGAGCTGGGCTTCGGCGGGGTCGGCGGCTCGCTGGCCGCCTCGCTGCGCACCGGATACCCCCGCCGGCGGGTCGACGGGGCGCTGCGGGCCGCCCGGATCGCCCCGGACACCCCCGTCGGGCTGGTCTGGCCCGAACAGTGGCTGGTGCTGTTCCGGCTGCTGCACGCGGTGGACCCCGGGAGGGCAGGGCTCAGACCAGGGTGTTGAGCGCGTCACCCAGCTCGGCGGGGTTGTTGAACTCCTCCGCCGGCAACGCCTTGAGCATCTGCAACATCTCGGTGCTGACGCCGTTCTCCTGGCCCCAGCGGATCAGGTCCGCACGGGAGACCGGGTAGTCGAGCCCGGCCAGGAACTCCTGCAACTGCACCCCGGTGACGGTCATGCCGGCGGGCTACCCGCTGGGCCGGGCGCCATGCCCGCCGGCCTGACCGTTTGCCCGGACGGGTCCCGGGTAGCCGCTGGCATGCTGGTACAGCGGCTCGGCGCGCCGAGCGACTTCGACCCGCTGCTCGAACGCGTCCAGGACGCGCGGATCGTCATGATCGGCGAGGCGACGCACGGCAGCTACGACTACTACCGGCTGCGCGAGCAACTGACCCGGCGGCTCATCGCCGAACAGGGCTTCGACTTCGTCGCGGTGGAGGGGGACTGGCCGGACTGCGACCGGGTGAACTGCTCGGTGGTGGGCGCCCCGGGCGGGCTGGCCGATCCGCAGACCGCGCTGGAACGCTTCGAGCGCTGGCCGACCTGGATGTGGGCCAACGCCGAGGTGGCCCGGTTCTGCCGCTGGCTGCGGGCGTGGAACCTGGAGCGCCCCGAGGGGGAGCGGGCCGGCTTCCACGGGCTGGACGTCTACAGCCTCTGGGAGTCGATGCAGGCCATCTTCGACTACCTGGGCGAGGAGGACCCGGCCTCGCTGGAGGCGGCGCAGGAGGCGTACCGCTGCTTCGAGCCGTACGGCAAGCGGGTCGAGGACTACGGGATGGCCAGCCGGTTCGTCTCGGCCCGCTGCGAGGAGGAGGTGGTCCGGCTGCTGGCGCGTACCCGGGAACAGGCCGCCACCGACGGCGCGGACCGCTTCGCGGCCTGGCAGAACGCGGAGGTGGTGGCCGGCGCGGAGCGCTACTACCGGGCCATGGTGGGCGGCGGCCCGGAGTCCTGGAACATCCGCGACATCCACATGGCCGACACCCTGGACCGGCTGCTCGACCGCTACGGCCCGCAGGCGCGCGGGATCGTCTGGGCGCACAACACCCACGTCGGCGACGCCCGCGCCACCGACATGGCGGCGGACGGGCTGGTGAACATCGGCCAGCTGGGCCGGGAGCGGCACGGCCGCGAAACGGTGGTGCTGGTCGGCTTCGGCAGCTACCGGGGCACGGTGGTCGCCGCGCCGCGCTGGGGCTCGCCCGCCGAGGCGATGACGGTGCCGCCGGCCCGGGAGGGCTCGGTGGAGCGGCGCCTGCACGAGCTGATGCCGGAACGCGCGGTGCTCGTCTTCGGCGGTGAGGACCAGCCGGAGTGGGTGACCGGGACGACCGACCACCGGGCCATCGGGGTGGTCTACGACCCGAGCTTCGAGTCCTGGGGCAACTACGTGCCGACCCGGCTGGGCGAGCGCTACGACGCGTTCATCTGGTGCGACGAGGCGACCGCGCTGCACCCGCTGCCGGCGCTGACCACCCCCGGCGAGATGGAGACCTACCCGGCCGGCGTCTGACCGGCCGGGCAGGTCCCCGATCACACCTGGGCGGGCTCGCGCTCGGCGAGGTGGGCGCGCAGGCCCTCGCCCTCGACGTCCACGTTGGGCAGGATCCGGCCGAGCCAGCGCGGGAGCCACCAGGCGGCGTTGTCGAGCAGCGACATCACCGCCGGAACGATGGTCATCCGGACCACGAACGCGTCGATGGCGACGCCGATCGCGAGCGCGAAGCCCATCGACTTGATGACCGGGTCGTCCAGGAAGACGAAGCCACCGAACACCGAGATCATGATCAGGGCGGCGGCGGTGACCACCCGGGCGCCGTGGCCCATGCCGTTGATGGTGGCCTGCCGGGCGGTGTCGCCGTGCACGAAGTCCTCGCGCATCCGGGAGACCAGGAAGACCTCGTAGTCCATGGCCAGTCCGAACAGGATGCCGATGAGCAGGATCGGCAGGAAACTGACCAGCGGGCCCGGGGTGTCGAGCCCGACCAGGTCGGCCAGGTGGCCCTGCTGGAAGACCGCGACCGTGATGCCGAAGGTGGCCGCCACGGTGAGCAGGAAGCCCAGCGCCGCCTTCACCGGCACCAGGATCGACCGGAACACCAGCATCAGCAGCAGCACCGACAGGCCCACCACCAGCAGCAGGTAGACCGGGAGCGCGTCGGACAGCTTCTCCGACACGTCGATGCCGATCGCCGTGACACCGGTCAGCAGCACGTCGACGTTCTGGATGCCGCCGACCTGCGCGCGGATGTCGTGCACCAGCGTCTCGGTGGCCGCGTCGGTCGGCCCGGTCTTCGGAATCACCCCGAGCAGCGCGGTGCGGCCGGTCTGGTCGAGCTGCGGCGGGGCCACGGCCAGCACCCCGTCGGTCTTCTGGATCAGCGCGGTGACCTGCGGCAGGGCGGCCCGGGTGGCCTGCGGCGAGTCGGCCGTGACGACCACCGCGAGCCGGCCGGTGAAGCCGGGACCGAAGCCCTCCCGGATCAGGTCGTTGCTGGCCCGGGCCGGGGTGCCCTCAGCGGCGGTGGCGGCATCCGGCAGCGCCAGCCGCATGTCCTGGGCGGGCACGGCGAGCAGGCCGAGACCGAGCAGGCCGACCAGGATGACCGGGATGCGCAGCCGGGTCACCCAGTGCGCCCAGCGGAAGCCGAAGCCCGACCGGTCCTCCGAGCCGGTGGCCGGGGAGGCCACCGCGTCCCGCCCGCGCAGCTTGCGGGGGAGCACCTTGCGGCCGGCGAAGCCGAGCAGGGCCGGGGCCAGCGTGATGGCCACCAGCACGGCCACGGTGACGGTGCCGGCGGCGGCCAGGCCCATCACGGTGAGGAAGGGGATGCCCACCACGGCCAGGCCGGCGAGTGCGACCACCACGGTGGCGCCGGCGAAGACCACGGCGGAGCCGGCGGTGCCGACCGCCCGGCCGACCGCCTCCTCGGGGGACAGCCCGTCGAGCAGGTTCTGCCGGTGCCGGGAGGTGATGAAGAGCGAGTAGTCGATGCCGACCGCGAGGCCGAGCATGAGGGCCAGGATCGGCGCGGTGCTGGTCAGTTCGACCGCGCCGCTGAGCGCGTACAGGCCGGCCATGCCGACGCCGACACCGATCAGCGCGTTCAGCATGGTCATGCCGGCCGCGACCAGCGAGCCGAAGGTGAGGATCAGGACGATCGCCGCGACCAGCACACCGAGCGCCTCCGTGGAACCGACCTCCGGCTCGGCGTTCAGCACCTCACCGCCGGGGGCGATCTGCCAGCCCTGCGCCTCGGCCTGCGCGCCGACCTTCTCGTACGCGTCGCGCTGGGCGTCGGTCACGTCGTCGGCCCGGCCCTGGAACTGCACCTGGATCAGCGCGTACCGGCCGTCCGGGGTGAGCGCCTGCGCCTGGTACGGGTCGACCGCGCCGACCACCCCGGGCAGCGTGGCCGCCTCCTGGGTGACCTGCTTGACGACCGCCTGCCCCTCGGGCGAGGTGAGCTGGCCGGCCTGGGGTGCCTTGACCGCGATGGTGCCGGTGGCGCCGCTGGCCGCCGGGAACCGGTCGGCGAGCAGGTCGATCGCCTTCTGCGACTCGGTGCCCGGCATGGTGAAGTTGCTCGCCGTCGGGCCCTTCAGCGTGGCCGCGGCGAGGCCGAGGCCGACGAGTACGACGAGCCACACGACGGCGACGAGTCGCCGTCGGCGCAACGATGCCCGGCCGAGCCGGTACAGCAGGGTCGCCATGAGGTTTCCTTGTCCTCGGGGTCGGAACGGGGATCAGGTGACGGGTTCGAGGGCCCGCCGGACCACGGCCAGCAGGGCGGGTCGCAGTTCGTCGTCGGGGATGTCGACGAGCTCGGCGCAGGTCTCGGCGATGCCGGCGAGCACCACGAACGCGGCGATCCGTGCGGAGGGCCGGTCGGAGTGGCCGGCGAACGCCGCGATGAGCCGTTCGGAGATCTGCTGGATGTGCGCGAACGCGGGCTGCTGGAGCAGGTCGGGGAACTCGCCCCGGAGCAGCGCGATCTCCCGCCGGAAGCGCACCGCCAGGTCGACGAAGCCCTCGCCGGCGATCTCCTGGGCGGCCGCGCCGGTGGTGCCGGCGAGCCGGGCGTCGAGTGCCTCCAGCACCGCGATGGCGGGCGCCATCAGCTCGCAGAGCAGGGCTTCCTTGTTGGCAAAGTGGTAGAGCACGGTCGCCTTGGAGCAGCCCACCGCCCGGGCGATGTCCTGGAGCGAGGTGCCCTTGTAGCCGGTGACGGCGAAGCGTCGCGCCGCCGCCGCGAGGATCTCACTGTGGGTCTCCGGTACCGCTCTGGCCATGCCCTCCAGCATGCCTGACCGATCGGTCAGCACCTGACCGATCGGTCAGACGGATTGCGTGGCCTTCGCCACAGGGCGCTCAGCCGGTCGGGGCGCCGTGCTCCCGGTCGTACGCCGCCCGCGCCGCACTGATCCCCTCGCGGTGCCGCTCCGCCCACCGGGTCAGCGCCACCAGCGACTCGTAGAGCTCCCGGGCCATGGGAGTGGCGGTGTACTCGACCCGGGGCGGCACGGTGGGGTGGACGTGGCGGTGCAGCAGGCCGTCCCGCTCCAGGTTGCGCAGGGTCAGCGTGAGCATGCGGCGGCTGATCCCCTCCACCTGCCGCTCCAGCTCGGTGAAGCGGATCGGCCCCTGGGACGCGGCGATCAGGATGCCGATGCTCCACTTGCCGCCCACCCGGTCCAGCGCCTCCCGCGCGGTGCAGGCCCGCGCCTGCTCGGCCTGGATGGACACACACCTGTTCCCCTGGGACATCAAAGTGCCTCCTTCCGCTCCGCCTCATGGTCACAGACGATGGCCTCAGTAACAAACCGTGCACCAAGGAGGCGTTCCGATGACGGGGACCAACCGCTGGCCCGCGCTGCTCGTGCTCTGCGCCGGCAGCCTGATGATCATTTTGGACGGCAGCATCGTCGCCGTGGCGCTGCCGGCCGTCCAGGCCGACCTCGGCTTCCCGGCCGCCGGACTGGCCTGGGTGGTGAACGCGTACCTGGTCGCCTTCGGCGGGCTGCTCCTCCTCGCCGGGCGGCTCGGCGACCTGCTCGGCCGGCGGCGGGTCTTCCTGGCCGGGGTCGCGCTGTTCACCCTCGCCTCGCTGCTCTGCGCGGTCGCCACCGGGCCGGGGGCGCTGGTCGCCGCCCGGTTCGCGCAGGGCGTCGGGGGCGCGCTCACCACCGCGGTCAGCCTCGGCATGATCGTCCGGATCTTCCCCGAGCCGGCCGAGCGGGCCCGGGCCATCGCCGTGTTCAGCTTCACCGGCGCCGCCGGCGCCTCGCTCGGCCTGCTCGTCGGGGGCGTCCTCACCGACCTGGCCGGCTGGCGGTCGATCTTCCTGATCAACCTGCCGATCGGCGTGGCGATCGTGGCCGGCGCCGTACGCCTGATCGCGCCGGACCGCGGCCCCGGGCTGCGGGCCGGGCTGGACCTGCTCGGCGCGGTGCTGGCCACGGCCGGGCTGATGGCCGCGGTGCTGGCCATCGTCGGCGCCGGCGAGCACGGCTGGACCTCGCCGCGCACCCTCGGTGCGGGCGCGCTCGCCGCGGCGCTGCTCGCCGGTTTCGCCGCCCGGCAGCGGCGCGCCGCCACCCCGCTGCTGCCGCCCCGGGTGCTGCGCGCGCCCGGCCTGGTCGCCGCCAACGTCACCCAGTTCCTCATGGTGGCCGCCTACTTTGGCTTCCAGTTCCTGCTCGCCCTGCACCTGCAACTCGTCCTCGGGCTGGACCCGGCCGCCACCGGCTTCGCCTTCCTGCCCACCCCGCTGGCGATCGCGGCCGTCTCGCTGGGGCTGGCCGGGCGGCTGATGGCCCGGTTCGGCGCCCGGACCGTTCTGGTCGCCGGGCTGGTGCTCGCCGTGGCCGGATTCCTGCTGCTGGCCCGCCTCCCGGTGGCGGCCGGTTACGCCGCCGACGTGCTCCCGGCGCTGCTGGTCTTCGGCGTCGCGGGCGGGCTCACCCTGCCGGCGGTCACCACCCTGGCCATGGCCGGCGCGGAGCCCGCCGACGCCGGGCTCGCCTCCGGGCTGGCCAACACCACCCAGCAGGTCGGCGGGGCGCTCGGGCTGGCGGCGCTGGCCACCCTGGCGGCGAGCCGCACCGACGCGCTGCGCGCCGCCGGCACCGACCAGGTCGCCGCCCTCGCACTCGGCTACCGGTCCGCCTTCGCGGTCGCCGCCGCCCTGGTCACCGCCGCCCTGCTGGTCGCCCTCGGCACCGCCCGCCCCACCCGCCGCCCCAGTCCCGCCGCGCTCCCCACGCCCGCCGCGCTCGCGAGCCCCGCCGCGCTCCCGAACGCGGCCGCGCTCCCGAGCCCCGCCGCGCTCCCGAATGTCGCCGCGCACCCCACCCCTGCCGCGCAGCCCACCGGAGCAAGCACCGTGACCTGCCCCGCCCACTGACTCCTCGGGCGTCGATGCCCCCTCCGCAGGTGCCGCGAGCGAATCTTGGCAAGTTTCCGTTCGTCACGAACGGAAACTTGCCAAGATCGAGCGAGTGCGGAGCCTGGGACGTCATGGACGCGGCGCGGAGGTCACCTTCGCCCGCTACGAACTTGATGTCGTGGATGAATCGGCCGGACCCCGGCCGGGCCGGACCCCGGCCGGGCCGGACCCCGGCCCGAGCCGGGCGGATCCGGCCGGGCCGGGCGAGGCAGGGCGGCTGGCGGCACGGTGAGTCGTTGACGACATCAAGTTCGTAGTCGGCCGGGAGTCACACCGGGCCGGCACCCGGAGAGCGGCAGTGCCGGGTGGTCCGGCGCGCCCCACTCGTCAGGCGTCGAGGTCGCGCAGCACACCGGCCAGCAGGTCCACCGCGGCCGGGTAGGCGTGCGCGGGCGGGCGGGCGTAGCCGACCACCAGGCCGGGAGGTCCGCTCGCCGGCTGGTGCCGGTGCATCGCCAGCCCGCCCACGGCGAGCCCGCGCGCGGCGGCCGCGGCCAGCACCGCCGCCTCGGTCGGGCCGCCCGGTCGCAGGTGGACGGTGGCGTGCAGGCCGGCCGCCACCCCGGCCACGGCCGACCGGTCGCCCAGCCGGTTCAGCAGCAGGTCCCGCCGCTGCCGGTAGCGGCGCCGGACGGTGCGGATCTGCCGGTCGTAGCCGTGGTCGTCGATCAGCTCGGCGAGCGCGAGCTGGCCGATCGTCTCGCTCTGCAGGTCCAGGTGGCGCTTGGCCTCCACCACCGGCTCCACAAGGCGGGCCGGCAGCACCAGCCAGGCCAGGCGCAGCGCCGGTCCGAGCGTCTTCGCCGCCGTGCCCACGTACGCGACCTGCTCGGGGGCGGTGCCCTGGACCGCGCCGACGGGCTGCCGGTCGTAGCGGAACTCGCCGTCGTAGTCGTCCTCGATCACCAGGCCGCCGGTGGCCCGGGCCCACTCGGCCAGCGCGTGCCGGCGGGCCGGATGCAGGGTCACCCCGGTCGGGAACTGGTGCGCCGGGGTCACCACGGCGGCCCCCACCCGGGCCAGCGGCCCGGCGCCGAGCAGGTCGGTGCGCGCGCCGAGCCCGTCCACCGGCAGCGGCAGCACGGTGCCGCCGTGCCGGCGGACCACCTCCCGGTGGAACGCCAGTCCGGGGTCCTCCATGGCCACCGCCGGAGTGCCGGCGTCCCGGAGCACGCCGGTGAGCAGCACCAGGGCCTGAACGTAGCCGGTGGTGACCACGATCCGTTCCGGGTCGGCCAGCACGCCCCGCGCCCGCCCCAGGTAGCCGGCGAGCGCCCGGCGCAGCTCCGGACGGCCGCGCGGATCGCCGTAGCCGTACGCCTCGGCGGGCGCGACGGCCAGCGCCCGCCGGGTGGCCCGCAGCCAGGCGGTGACCGGGAAGAGCCCGACGTCGGGGCTGCCGGGGCGCAGGTCGTACCGGAAGGTCGGGGCCCCGGGCGGCGGTGCGGCCGGCGGCGGTGCGGCCCGGCGCAGCCCGCTGACCTCCGTGCCCGCGCCGATCCGGGCGACCAGCCAACCCTCGGCGACCAGCTGGTCGTAGGCGGCGCTCACCGTGCCCCGGGACAGGCCCAGCTCGGCGGCGAGGGTGCGGGTGGCCGGCAGCCGGGTGGCCGGCGCGAGCCGGCCGTCGCGGATGGCGTCTCGCAGCGCCCGTTCCAGCCCGGCCCGCCGGCCGCCGCTGGCGTCCAGCTCCAGGTGCAGGTCGACGCCGAGATCGGCCCAGTCCATCGGCACGGAATTGGAGCTTACGGGCGGGCCGCCGGCACGGCGAGACTGACCGCATGACCGAACTGAGCCGGCGGGCCGCCGCGCTGCGGGAGATGCACCGCCCCGGGAAGCCGCTGATCCTGCCGAACGCCTGGGACCCGGGGTCCGCCCGGGCCGTGGCCGCGGCGGGCTTCCCTGCCGTCGCCACCAGCAGCGCCGCGGTCGCCGAGTCTCTCGGCCACGCCGACGGCGAGGCCGCGCCGGTGGCCGAGATGTTCGCCGCGGTCGCCCGCATCGCCGCCGCGGTGCCGGTCCCGGTCACCGCCGACCTGGAACGGGGGTACGGGCTGCGCCCGGCCGAGCTGGTCGAGCGGCTGCTGGCGGCCGGGGCGGTGGGCTGCAACATCGAGGACTCGGACCCGCGTACCGGGGCGCTGCACGACGTCGAGGAGCAGGCCGACCTGCTGGCCGGGATCCGGGCGGCCGCCGGGGCGGCGGGTGTCGACCTGGTGCTCAACGCCCGGGTCGACGTGCACCTGCGGGCGTACGGGCCGGCGCCGGGGCGGCTCGCCGAGGCGGTGCGCCGGGCCCGCCGCTACCGGGCGGCCGGGGCCGACAGCGTCTACCCGATCCTGCTGGCCGACCCGGCGCAGATCCGCGATCTCGTCGCCGAGGTGGACGCTCCGGTCAACGTCATGGCCCGGCCCGGCGCGCCCGCACCGGCCGAGCTGGCCGCACTCGGCGTGGCCCGGATCAGCTTCGGCTCCGGCGTGTACGCGGCCGCCCGCGCCCGCGCCGCCGAGCTGCTCGCCACCGTCCGTGCCGGCGGCGACCCGTTCGGATCCTGACCCGCGTCGCCGCGTCGGGTCGCCGGATAGCGGCCGGGACGGCAGGATGGGCGGATGGGCGCCGCTGACGAGACCCGGGACGGGGTGTCGCTGACCAACCTGGACCAGCCGCTGTTCGACGGGGCCGGGGCCACCAAGCGCGACCTGGTCGACTACCTGGACGCGGTCCACGAGCGGATCCTGCCCGGGTTGCGGGACCGGCCGCTGTCGGTGGTCCGGGTACGGCCCGGCCAGGACCCGTTCATGCAGAAGAACCTGCCGAAATACACGCCGGACTGGGTGCGCCGCACCTCGGTCTGGGCGGAGGCCTCACACCGCAGCATCTCGTACGCCCTCTGCGACGACCGGCGGACGCTGCTCTGGTTCGCCAACCAGCGGGCGGTCGAGTACCACCCGACGCTCGGCCACGCCGGCCATCCCGAGCACCCCACCCACCTGGTGCTCGACCTGGACCCGCCGCCGGGCGACTCGTTCGGCATGGCGGTCCGCACCGCGCTGCTGGTCCGGCAGGCGCTGACCGACGCCGGGCTGAGCGGGGCGGTGAAGACCAGCGGGGCCAAGGGCCTGCACGTCATCGTGCCGGTAGGCCCGGCGACCACCGCCGAGGAGGCCGCCGCGGCGACCCGGGCCCTCGCCGCCCGCGCCGAACGGCTCGACCCGGCGCTGGCCACCACCGCCTTCATCGTCGAGGACCGGGGCGGCCGGGTCTTCGTCGACTCCACCCGGTCGTACGGGGCCACGGTGGTGGCCGCGTACAGCCCGCGGATCCGGCCCGGCACGCCGGTGTCGTACCCGGTCGGCTGGGCCGATGTCGAGGCGGTGACGCCGGCCGAGTTCACCGTGCGGACGGTGCCGGCGCTGCTCGGCGACCGGGACCCGTGGGCGGAGGCGCTGCCGGCGCCGCAGCGGCTCCCGGAGGAGCTGGTCGCCGAGGGGCGGGCCATCCCGGTGGCCCGGGTGCAGGCCATGCACGAGGGGAAGCGCCGCGCGAAGGCCCGCCGCGAGGCCGGCTGACATGCGAAGAAGCCCGGGCCAGCGGCCCGGGCTTCTTCGTGTCTGTGCCCCCGGCAGGATTCGAACCTGCGCCCCCGCCTCCGGAGGGCGGTGCTCTATCCCCTGAGCTACGGGGGCTCAGCGACCCGAGAAGAGTAGCAAACGCCTTCCCGGAACACCGAATCGGCACCCCGTGCGTCGATCGTCGCGGATCAGGCGGCGGCCACGGGACGACCGCAGCTCGGCAGCGGGTGCAGCACGATCCGCCGCGGCAGGCGGCGGGGCCACTCGTTGCGCGGCCAGGAGCCGTCGACGATCAGGTGCACCGTGCGCTCCTCGGCGCCGCTGAGCCGCAGCACGAAGTCGCGGGGGAGCGGCGGGTCGACCGTGGGAGTCGTGATCATGAAGCGCACCCGGCCCCGGGACGAGACCGCGGAGATCACGTCGGCCGCCGGCATGGTGCCGCGCAGGCGTACCCGGCCGATCCAGTAGACCTCCGCGGCGTGCTCCTGGGCGGCCCGGGTGATCGTCGGGTACTCGCTGCGTACCCAGCGCTCGACCGCGCCGACGCAGAGCCCGCAGGCCCGCTCGCGGGGCTCCCGCGGACCCAACCCCCAGGCCCGCAGGTACGCCCCGACGGTGCCGGCGTCCATGGTCAGCTCGAACTGGCGCTCGATCAGGGTGGTCAGGCTCTGTCGCGTCCAGAGCTCCTCGTCCAGGCCGAACTCGTCGGGGTGGACGCCCCGCAGCACGTCGATCAGTTCGAGTTCCTGTTCGCGACTGAGCGTTCCCGGCTCGCCCTGCCGCAGTCCGCGACGGACGGCTGCCACCGCTCCGTCACCGCCGATGGTGTGGCGTCGGCACCAGCTGGTCACCGACCGCCCTGCGTCTCTGAGTGCAACCCCCACGTCCTGCGCAACGAGCCCGAATCGCAACTGGTCACGATATGTATGGAGAAAAGTCTCCAAGCCGTGCAATGGGTTGTTCAACCCAAAACGTTATAAACCGCCATAACGGGCATGACCCGGGTCCGGGTACGCGAAGGGCCGGCGTCGCGCACGACGCGGGCCTTTCGTCCGAGCGGGTGCTACAGGGTGCCGCCGAGGCGCTTGAGCGCCGCCGACAGGTTGGCCAGGTCGGTCTGCTGGGTGTTCTTCATGACCTGGGCGACCGCCAGCACGTCGTCGTCGTGCCCCTGGTCGAGGATCCCGTCGATCATGTGCACCCCGCCGACGTGGTGCCGGATCATCATCTGCAGGAACAGCACGTCGAACTCGCGCCCGGTGGCCGCCCGCAGCTTCGCCATCTCCTCCGGCGTGGCCATGCCGGGCATCAGCCCGTTCTTCACCGCGCCCGCGCCCTCCGGCATCCAGGCCATCGGCGGCCGGTCGCCGGTCGGGTCCAGCTGCCACGACCGCAGCCAGGTCTGCATGGTGCCGATCTCGCCCTGCTGGCCGGTGGCGATGTCGCCGCCGATCTGCCGCACCTCCGGGTCCTGGCCCTGCCGGAACGCCAGCAGGCCCATCGCCACCGCCTGCGAGTGGTGGGCGGTCATGTCCCGGGCGAAGCCCGCCTCCGGCGAGTTCTCGCCGGGGCGGGTGAGCGTCGGGGTGAGCAGGCCGCCCGCGTACCCGAGGAGGAGCCCGACCACGACGGCGGCGGCCAGGGCCAGGACGCCGAAGCGGCGCACGGCCGGCCGGCCACCCTCGTCGGCCGGGGCCTCGTCGCGCTCGGTGTCCGCGGTCACCGGAGCGGTCATCGCGGCGTCCTCACTGCGTCGGCTGCTCGGGCATGTTGTTGCCGAGGTTGTCCCGCGGGGTGGTGCCGGTGGCGGTGACGCCCTGGTCGCAGAGCGCGGTCGGGCCCTCGACCGAGGCGTTCACCCGAAGGGTCTTGATGAACTCGTCGATCCGGCTGTCGTCGGCGTTGTCGACCTTGAGCTGGAAGCCCCAGGCCTGCAGCGAGATCGGCTTGTCCAGCCCCTCGAACGGGCTGAGCATCAGCTTCTCCTTGCCCTGCACCTTGGCCTTGAGCTTCGCCACCTGGTCGGCGGGCAGGTCGGGGCGGTAGGTGATCCAGACCGTGCCGTGCTCCAGGCTGTGCACCGCGTGCTCGTTGGCGATCGGGGCGTCGTAGACGTCGCCCATGCAGTTCTGCCAGGCCTGGTTGTGCGGGCCACCGACCGGCGGGAGGACGTCGTACTTGATCGGGCCCGGCTGGTGCTGACCGCCCTTGACCAGGTCCTTGTCCTTCTTGCGGAAGTCGACGATGCCGTTGATCGCGTCGGCCCGGTCCTGCCAGGGCTGCGAGCCCCGGTAGACCGCCCACGCGCCGACGCCGATGATGCCGACGGCAAGCACGCCAACCGCCACGAACAGGGCGATCGGACCCCAGGAGCGACCCTGGCTCACCTTCACCGGGGTGACCGGCTTGCGGCCCTTGCCACCGGTCTGCCGCGTGGCGCCCTTGCCGGCCCCCGCCTTGCCGTCGGCGGGCTTGTCGGCAGCCGCGGGCCGGCCGGCGGCCGGCTTCTTGCCGGTGCTGACCACGGTCGGGCGGCGCTCTGGGCCGCCCGGGGTGCTGATGCTCATCGTGCCTCGTCAGGTCGGTCGGTCAGGGGAGCCGCGGGCCGGTTCACATGCTGGGTCGCCGCCGCGGGGACCGAGTCTACCCCCGATAACATGGTTCGGTGACTCCCGCAGAACTCGCCGAGGTCGTCCTCGCCGCAGCCCACGCCGTCTTCGAGGACCGGGGCCTGGATCGCTCCGCGCTGCCCGCGCAGACCACCGTCGAGCGACCCCGCAACCCCGAGCACGGCGACTACGCCTCGACGCTGGCGCTGCAGCTCAGCAAGAAGGTCGGGGTGCCCCCGCGGGACCTGGCCGCCGCGCTCGCCGACCAGCTCGGCAGGGCTGCGGGGATCAAGTCGGTGGAGATCGCCGGCCCGGGCTTCCTGAACATCCGGCTCGACGCGGCCGCCGCCGGCCAGCTCGCCAAGGTCATCGTCGAGGCCGGCCCGGCGTACGGCCGCAGCGACACCCTCGCCGGCCAGCGGATCAACCTGGAGTTCGTCTCGGCGAACCCGACCGGCCCGGTGCACATCGGCGGGGTCCGCTGGGCGGCGGTCGGCGACGCGCTCAGCCGGCTGCTCCGCGCCACCGGCGCCGACGTCGGCACCGAGTACTACTTCAACGACGCCGGCTCCCAGATCGACCGGTTCGCCCGGTCGCTGCTCGCCGCCGCCCAGGGTCAGCCGGCCCCGGAGGACGGCTACGGCGGCGCGTACATCGCGGAGATCGCGGCCGAGGTGGTCAAGCGCCGGCCCGAGGTGCTGGACCTGGCCGAGCCCGCCGCCCAGGAGGTGTTCCGGGTCGAGGGCGTCGAGCTGATGTTCGCCGAGATCAAGTCGTCGCTGCGCGACTTCGGCGTCGAGTTCGACACCTACTTCAACGAGAAGGACCTGCACGAGCGGGGCGAGCTGGACAAGGCGCTCGACCGGCTGCGGGAGCAGGGCCACCTCTACGAGTCCGAGGGCGCGACCTGGCTGCGCACCACCGACTTCGGCGACGACAAGGACCGGGTGCTGCGCAAGTCCAACGGCGAGTGGACCTACTTCGCCGCCGACTGCGCCTACTACCTGGACAAGCGCGAGCGCGGCTTCGAGCGCGTGGTGATCATGCTGGGCGCCGACCATCACGGCTACATCGGCCGGATGAAGGCCATGGCCGCCTGCTTCGGCGACGACCCGGACCGCAACCTCGAGATCCTCATCGGCCAGCTGGTCAACCTGCTCCGCGACGGCGCCCCGGTGCGGATGAGCAAGCGGGCCGGCACCGTGGTCACCCTGGAGGACCTGGTCGACGCGATCGGCGTGGACGCGTCCCGCTACGCGCTGGCCCGCTACTCCAGCGACTCGCCGATCGACATCGACGTGGAGCTGTGGACCCGGGCCACCCGCGACAACCCGGTCTACTACGTGCAGTACGTCGCCGCCCGGACGGCCAGCGTCGGGCGCAACGCCGCCGAGGTCGGGCTGACCCGGGGCGAGGCCGCCGACTTCCACGCCGAGCTGCTCGCCCACGAGAAGGAGAACGAGCTGCTCAAGGAGCTGGCCGCGTTCCCGTCGGTGGTGGCCGCCGCGGCCGAGCTGCGCGCCCCGCACCGGCTCTCGCACTACCTGGAGGACCTGGCGCAGGCCTACCACCGGTTCTACGACAACTGCCGGATCCTGCCCCGCGGCGACGAGGAGGTCACCGACCTGCACCGGGCCCGGCTCTGGCTCAACGACGCCACCCGGGTGGTCATCGCCAACGGCCTGCGCCTGCTCGGCGTCTCGGCCCCGGAGCGGATGTAATGCGCGCGCACGAGGCCGGCGCCCTGCACGGCGACATCGGCAACCGCGGGCCGGCCTGGCTGCGTACCCCGGTCGACGTCAACGAGCTGGTCCCGCAGCTGTGGCCGCGCAACGTGACGCGCGGCGCGGGCGGGGCCCTGTCGGTCGCGGGCCTGGACGTCCGCGAGCTGGCCGCCGAGTTCGGCACCCCGGTGTACGTGCTGGACGAGGACGACCTGCGCTCGCGCTGCCGCGAGTTCCGGGCCGCCTTCCCGGACGCGGACGTCTACTACGCCGGCAAGGCGTTCCTCTGCCGCGCGGTGGTCCGGATGATCGCCGAGGAGGGCCTGTTCCTCGACGTCTGCACCGGGGGTGAGCTGGCCACCGCGCTGTCGGCCGGGATGCCGCCCGAGCGGATCGGCTTCCACGGCAACAACAAGTCGGTGGCCGAGCTGACCCGGGCCGTGGACGCCGGGGTGGGCCGGATCATCGTCGACTCGTTCGCCGAGATCGACCGGCTCACCGCGCTGGCCCGCGAGCGCGGGGTGAGCCCGAAGGTGCTGATCCGGGTGACCGTCGGCGTGGAGGCGCACACCCACGAGTTCATCGCCACCGCGCACGAGGACCAGAAGTTCGGCTTCTCCCTCGCGGGCGGGGCGGCCGCCGCGGCCGCCTTCAAGATCCTCGACGAGGGCGTGCTGGAGCTGCGCGGGCTGCACTCGCACATCGGCTCGCAGATCTTCGACGCCAGCGGCTTCGAGGTCTCCGCCCGCCGGGTGCTCGCCCTCCAGGCGCAGATCCGCGACGCGCGCGGGGTGGAGCTGCCCGAGCTGGACCTGGGCGGTGGCTTCGGCATCGCCTACACCACCCAGGACGACCCGGCCGCGCCGCACGAGCTCGCCAAGCGGCTGCGCAAGATCGTCGACGGGGAGTGCGCGGCGGAGAAGCTGGCCGTGCCGCACCTGTCCATCGAGCCGGGCCGGGCCATCGTCGGGCCCGCCGTGTTCACCCTCTACGAGGTCGGCACGGTGAAGGACGTCGACGGCATCCGCACCTACGTGAGCGTCGACGGTGGGATGAGCGACAACATCCGCACCGCCCTCTACGACGCGTCCTACTCGGCGACGGTGGCCAACCGGGCCTCGGCCGCGGAGCCGATGCTCGCCCGCGTGGTGGGAAAGCACTGTGAGTCCGGGGACATCGTGGTGAAGGATGAATTCCTGCCCGCCGACGTGCAGCCCGGAGATCTTGTCGCGGTGCCCGGCACCGGGGCCTACTGCCGGAGCATGGCCAGCAACTACAACCATGTCCCGCGGCCCCCGGTCGTCGCCGTCCGCGACGGTCGCGCCCGGCTGATCGTCCGCCGGGAGACCGAAGACGACCTGCTCGCATTGGATGTGGGATGACCTCACCCGTTCGCTTGGCGCTGCTCGGCTGCGGCACGGTCGGCAGCGACGTGGTGCGGCTGCTGCACGAGCAGTCGGCCGACCTCGCCGCCCGGATCGGCGCCCCGGTGGAGATCGCCGGCATCGCCGTCCGCCGGGTCGGCCGGGACCGCGGCGACCTGCCGGTCGACCCCGCCCTGTTCACCACCGACCCGCTCGGCCTGATCAAGCGGGACGACGTGGACGTGGTGGTCGAGGTCGTCGGCGGAATCGAGCCGGCCCGCACCTGGCTGGTCGAGGCGCTGCGCGCCGGCAAGAGCGTGGTCACCGCCAACAAGGCGCTGCTCGCCGAGGACGGCGCGACCCTGCACGACGCGGCCGCCGAGGGTGGCGCGGACCTCTACTACGAGGCCAGCGTCGCCGCGGCCATCCCGCTGCTGCGCCCGCTGCGCGAGTCGCTGCACGGGGACCGGATCAACCGGGTCACCGGCATCGTCAACGGCACCACCAACTTCATCCTCTCCGCCATGGACGCCACCGGCGCCGGCTTCGCCGAGGCCCTCGAGGAGGCCACCGAGCTGGGCTATGCCGAGGCCGACCCGACGGCCGACGTGGAGGGCTTCGACGCGGCGGCCAAGGCCGCCATCCTCGCCTCGCTGGCGTTCCACACCCGGGTCACCGCCGCCGACGTGCACCGTGAGGGGATCACCGAGGTGACCGCCGCCGACGTGGCCAGCGCCAAGGCCATGGGCTGCACCATCAAACTGCTCTGCATCGCCGCCCGGGGCGCCGACGCGGCGGGCCGCGAGACGGTCAGCGTCCGGGTGCACCCGGCGATGATCCCGCTGACCCACCCGCTGGCCGGCGTCGGCGACGCGTTCAACGCGGTCTTCGTCGAGGCCGAGGCGGCCGGGCAGCTGATGTTCTACGGCCGGGGCGCCGGCGGCGCGCCGACCGCCAGCGCGGTCCTCGGCGACGTGGTGGCGGTGGCCCGCAACCGCCTCGCCGGGGTGCACGCGGCCAGCGAGTCGGCGTACGCGGACCTGGCGGTGCGGCCGATGGGCGAGGCGCTCACCCGCTACCACATCAGCCTGGACGTGGCCGACCGGCCGGGTGTGCTGGAGGCGGTGGCCGGGGTCTTCGCCCGGCAGGAGGTCTCCATCGCCACCGTGCGGCAAGGCCCGGCCGGCGGCGGCCCCGACGCCGAGCTGGTCATCGTGACCCACGTGGCGCCGGATGCCGCGCTCGCGGCCACCGTCGGCGAGCTGCGCGGTCTGGACATCGTCCGCTCGGTGACGAGCGTGCTGCGGGTCGAGGGCGGGGCGTAGCCACCCGTCCCGCCTGATGGTTAAGGGGAGGTGTGCCGGCGGCCGGTCGGGAAGGCTGGTCCACGCTGGTAGGAGCCCCCGCGCGACCGGGGCGACAGAGGCGAGGAGGGCGACATGTGGCGGGGTCTGATCGAGACGTACCGGGACCGGCTGCCGGTCACCGACGCGACTCCCGTCGTCACCCTGCACGAGGGGAACACGCCGCTGCTGCCGGCGCCGGTGCTCTCCGCCCGGGTCGGCGCCGACGTGTGGCTCAAGGTCGAGGGGGCGAACCCGACCGGCTCGTTCAAGGACCGGGGCATGACGGTCGCCGTCTCCAAGGCCGTCGAGGCCGGTGACAAGGCGATCATCTGCGCCTCCACCGGCAACACCAGCGCCTCCGCCGCCGCGTACGCGGCCCGCGCCGGGATCACCTGCGCGGTGCTGGTGCCGCAGGGCAAGATCGCGCTGGGCAAGCTGGCCCAGGCGCTGGTGCACGGCGCGAAGCTGCTCCAGGTGCAGGGCAACTTCGACGACTGCCTGGCGCTGGCCGGCAAGCTCGCCCAGGACTACCCGGTCGCGCTGGTCAACTCGGTCAACATCGACCGGCTGCACGGGCAGAAGACCGCCGCGTTCGAGATCGTCGAGGCGCTCGGCGACGCGCCCGACATCCACTGCCTGCCGGTGGGCAACGCGGGCAACATCTCCGCCTACTGGATGGGCTACTCGGAGGACCTGCGCGACGGCAACGCCACGAAGGCCCCGAAGATGTACGGGTTCCAGGCGGCCGGCGCGGCCCCGATCGTCACCGGCCAGGTGGTGCCCGAGCCGTCCACCATCGCCACCGCCATCCGGATCGGCAACCCGGCGAGCTGGACCAAGGCGATCGACGCCCGGGACGCCTCGGGCGGGCTGATCTCGGCGGTGACCGACCGGGAGATCCTCTCGGCGTACCGGCTGCTGGCCCGCGAGGTCGGGGTCTTCGTCGAGCTGGGCAGCGCGGCCAGCGTGGCCGGCCTGCTCCAGCAGGCCGCCGCCGGCCGGGTGCCGGCCGGCGGCACCGTGGTCTGCACGGTGACCGGCCACGGCCTCAAGGACCCGGAGTGGGCCATCTCCACGGCGCCCGCCCCGGTGACGATCGCCAACGACGCCCTCGCCGCCGCCCGCTCCCTCGACCTGGTCTGACCGGCCCGCGACGGGCCGGAGCGGGCGCCGTCACGCCGGCCGGGGTCAGTGCGTGGGAGCGTGATCGCGTGCGGCAGACTCTGGGCACCCCGTACACCCCTTTCCAGGAGTGGGTAACGCCGATGTCGCTGCTCGCCAGATTCAGTCTCGCCAACCGGGGCCTGATCGCCCTCATCGCGCTGGTGACCACGGCGTTCGGGGCGTTCGCCGTGCCGTCGCTGAAGCAGCAGCTGCTGCCGTCGCTGGAGTTCCCCGCCGCGTTCATCGTGGCGCCGTACCCGGGCGCCGCGCCGGAGATCGTCGAGTCCCAGGTCGCCGAGCCGATCGAGAACAGCCTCCAGGGCATCCCGGGGCTGGAGAAGGTCACCTCGACCTCGCGCGAGGGCGCCGCGACGGTCCAGGTGCAGTACGAGTTCGGCACCGACCTGGACGACGTGGTCAACAAGATGCAGACCGCGCTGAGCCGGATCGACGCCCAGCTCCCCGAGGGCGTCGATCCGCAGGTGATCGCCGGCAGCACGGACGACCTGCCCGCCGTGGTGGTCGCCGCGACCGGCGGCGGCGACGAGCAGGCCCTGGCCGAGAAGCTGCGCACCACCGTCGTACCCGAGCTGGAGGGGCTGGACGGGGTCCGCACCGTCGATGTGACCGGCGCCCGCGACCAGGTCGTGACGATCGTTCCCGACCCGGCGAAGCTGGCCGCGGCCCGGCTGGCTCCGACCGCGATCGCCCAGGCGCTGAAGACCAACGGCGTGGCCGTGCCGGCCGGCGCGGTGGCCGACGGCAGCCGCTCGCTGCCGGTGCAGGTCGGCACCCCGATCCGCACCGTGGACGACCTGCGCGGGATCGTGCTCAGCACCGCCCCCGCCGCCCCGGTACGCCTCGGCGACGTGGCCCGGGTGGAGCAGCAGCTCGCCCCGGCCACCGCCTTCACCCGCACCAACGGCAAGCCCAGCCTCGGCATCGCCGTCACCGCCTCGCCCGACGGCAACGCGGTGGGGATCTCGCACGACATCCGCGACCGCCTGGCCGAGCTGGAGGCCGCCTCCGGCGCCGACCTGACCGTGGTCTTCGACCAGGCTCCGTTCGTCGAGCGGTCCATCGAGAGCCTCACCACCGAGGGCCTGCTCGGCCTGCTGATGGCGGTCGTGGTGATCCTGGTCTTCCTGCTCTCGGTCCGCTCCACCGTGGTCACCGCGGTCTCCATCCCGCTGTCGGTGCTGGTCGCGCTGATCGTGCTCTGGGCCGGTGACTACTCGCTGAACCTGCTCACCCTCGGCGCGCTGACCATCGCCGTCGGCCGGGTGGTCGACGACTCGATCGTGGTGCTGGAGAACATCAAGCGGCACCTGGAGTACGGCGAGCCGAAGCGGGACGCCATCCTCGCCGCGGTCCGCGAGGTGGCCGGCGCGGTCACCGCGTCCACCCTCACCACGGTCGCCGTGTTCGCGCCGATCGCCCTGGTCGGCGGCTTCGTCGGGCAGCTCTTCGCGCCGTTCGCGATCACCGTGACGGTGGCCCTGCTCGCCTCGCTGCTGGTCTCGCTGACCGTGATCCCGGTGCTGGCGTACTGGTTCCTCAAGTCGCCGCGTGGCGGGGTCGACGAGGCCGCCGCCCGGCACGCCGCCGCGGCGAAGGAGCTGCGCAGCCCGCTGCAGCGGGCGTACCTGCCGGTGATCGGCTTCGCCACCCGGTCCCGGCGCACCCGCTGGACGACCGTGGCGCTGGGCCTGCTGGTGCTCTTCGGCACCTTCGGCCTGGCCCAGAAGCTGGAGACCAACTTCCTGGACGACTCGGGCCAGGACACCCTCGCCATCCAGCAGGAGCTGCCGGCGGGCACCGGGCTGACCGGCACCGACCAGGCCGCGGCGCGGGTCGAGGAGATCCTCCGGCGTACGCCGGGGGTCGCGACCTACCAGGTCAGCGCGGGCGGCGGCGACAACCCGTGGGCGGGCGGCGGCAACGACAAGGCCTCCTGGTCGGTGGCGCTCACCGGCGACACCGACGCGGCGGAGGTCCGCGAGAAGCTGCGCAAGGAGTTCGACGCGCTCGGCCCGGAGGCGGGCGAGGTGACCTTCGGCGGCGGGCAGAACGCCGGCGCCAACCAGCTCGAGGTGGTCGTGCAGGCCGCCGACCAGGAGACGCTGACCCGGGCCGCCGAGGCCGTGCGGGACGCGATGGCCGGCACGCCGGGCGTCGAGGACGTCACCACCGGCCTGGCCACCCGGGTCCCGCGGGTGGAGGTGACCGTGGACCGGGTCGCCGCGGCCCGGGCCGGGCTGACCGAGGCCGCGGTCGGGCAGGTCGTCGCGCAGGCGTACCGGGGGGCGCCGCTCGGCCAGGTGACCCTGGACGGCACCCCGCAGAACGTGGTGCTGAGCACCGGGGCCCGGCCGCCGCTGAGCGTGGCCGAGCTGCGGGCGCTGCCGGTCGGCCGGGTGAAGCTGGACGACATCGCCGACGTCAACCAGGTCGAGGGCCCGCAGCAGGTGACCCGGATCGACGGTGAGCGGAGCGTGTCGGTGACCGGCTCGGCCACCGGCTCGAACCTCGGCGCCACCACCCAGGAGCTGCAGAAGAAGCTGGACGCGCTGGACGTGCCGGGCGCGACGTTCGTCATCGGCGGCGTCAGCGCGGACCAGGCCGACGCCTTCGCCGACCTGGGGCTGGCCGTGCTGGCCGCGATCGCGATCGTCTTCCTGATCATGGTGGGCACGTTCCGCAGCCTGACCCAGGCGCTGATCCTGCTGATCTCCGTGCCGTTCGCGGCGACCGGCGCGATCGGGTTGCTGCTGCTCACCGGGACCCCGCTGGGCGTGCCGGCGCTGATCGGCGTGCTCATGCTGGTCGGCATCGTGGTGACCAACGCGATCGTGCTGCTCGACCTGATCAACCAGTACCGCGGGCAGGGCATGGGCGTGACCGAGGCGGTGGTCGAGGGCGGCCGGCGCCGGCTCCGGCCGATCCTGATGACCGCGGTCGCCACCGTGTTCGCGCTGCTGCCCATGGCGTTCGGCCTGACCGGTGAGGGCGGCTTCATCTCCAAGCCGCTGGCCGTCGTGGTGATCGGCGGACTGCTCAGCTCGACGCTGCTGACGCTGATCCTGGTGCCGACGCTCTACACGATGGTGGAGCGCACCAAGGAGTCCTTCCGGGAGCGCCGGGCCCGCCGGCGCGGCACCCCGGTGTCCGTCGAGCCGGTGGCGCCGGCCCTGGTGACCGTCGGGGGCCCGACCGAGGCCGCCGCCCCGGTCGCCGCGCCGCCGGCCCGCCCGGTGCCGTCGGCCGCGCTGGTCGACGGTACGGACCAGTTCGAGGTGCTGCGCCTGCCGAAGACCCGCCGCTCCCCGCTCCCGCCCGGGGAGTAGTCGCCAGCTCCCGGGGAGGGTGGCCGTCCCGTGCCGGACGGCCACCCTCTCCCTGTTCCGGGGACGGTGGCCGCCGCCGCGGACCGGTACGGGGAGTACCCGGACGACCGGGCCGGGCACGCCCGGCGCATCGTGGCCGACGTGCGGATCACCGGGCTGCGCGCCCGGGGCTACACCTTCGTCACCGTCTCCGACCTGCTGAGCCGCGCTGCCGTCCTGGGAGCGGCCCGATAGGGTTCCGGCGTGTCACCCACCGTCTCGGTCCTCGTCCGCAACCGCGACTTCCGCAACCTCTTCCTCGCCGAACTGGTGGTCTTCGGCGCCGACTGGTTCGTCATGGTGCCGCTGCTGGTGCTCCTGCCGGCGCTGACCGGCAGCGGGGTGTGGGGCGCGCTGGTGCTCGCCGTGGACACCGGCATGACCGCCCTGCTGCTCCCGTACACCGGCACGATCGCCGACCGGTTCGACCGCCGGAAGATCATGATGGCGGCCAACCTCGCCGCGCTGGCCGGCATCCTGCTGCTGCTCGGCGTCCGCAGCGCCGGCACGGCCTGGCTGGCGCTGGTGTCGATCGCCGCCGTGGCGGTGGCGAAGGCGTTCTACTCGCCGGCCGCCCAGGCCGCCCTGCCCAACGTGCTCGACCCGGCCGACCTGGCCGCCGGCAACGCGATCGCCGGCTCGGCCTGGGGCACCATGACCGTGGTCGGCGCCTCGCTCGGCGGCATGCTCAGCGCCGCCGCCGGCCCGTACGCCAGTTTCTGGGTGGCGGCGGTGGCCCTGGCCGGGGCGGCGGGCCTGGCCGCGCTGATCCGCCGGCCGTTGCAGGCCCCCCGCGACCCGGCGGCGGTCGTCCCGCGCACCTGGCTGGCGATCCGCGAGGCGCTGGGCTACATCGCCCACCGGCCGCGGGTGCTCGCCCTGGTCACCGTGAAGTCGGCGGTGGGCCTGGGCAACGGCGTGCTGACCGTCTTCCCGCTGCTCGCCGGGCTGTACGGGGTCGGCGCGGTCGGCACCGGCCTGCTCTTCGCCTCCCGGGGCGCCGGCGCGCTGGTCGGCCCGATCCTGATGCGCCGGGTGCTCAGCAACCGGGCCTGGCTGCTCACCGGCCTCGCCCTGTCCATGTCCCTCTACGGCCTGGCCTACCTCGGCGTCTCGGTGGTGGGCTGGTTCCCGCTGGTGCTGGTGCTGGTCTTCCTGGCCCACCTGGGCGGCGGCAGCAACTGGGTGCTCTCCAACTTCGCCCTCCAGGGCGAGGTGCCGGACCGGTTGCGCGGCCGGGTTTTCGCCACCGACATGATGCTGGCGACGCTGGCCATCTCGATCAGCCAGCTGGTCGTGGCGCTGGTGGTCGACGCGGTCGACGAGCGCACCGTGCTGGCCGGTTGCGGCCTGGTCACGCTGGTCTACGCGGTGGGCTGGCGGTTCGCCACCCGGCGGCTGTCGCTCACCGACCCGGTCGAGGAGGCGGTGCCCAGCCGCACCCCGTGACCGCGGGCGGGACGGTCGCCGAGGTGGACGTCGTTCCCACGGTCCGGGCGAACCGGCGCGGGGTCGCCACCGCGCCCTAGCATGAGCCGGTGCCGATGACTTTCACCTCCGGTCCCGTCCGGGTCCGGGTGCCCGCGACCAGCGCGAACCTGGGCCCGGGCTTCGACTCGCTCGGGCTGGCCCTCGGGCTGCACGACGACGTGGCGGCCGAGGTGACCGCCGGCGGCGTACGGGTGGCGGTGACCGGTGAGGGCGCCGGCGAGCTGCCCGACGACGACCGGCACCTGGTGGTGACCGCCATGCGGGCCGCCTTCGACGCGCTCGGCGGGCAGCCGACCGGGCTGGCCGTGGAGTGCGTCAACCGGATCCCGCAGGCCCGCGGCCTCGGGTCCTCCTCGGCGGCCATCGTGGCCGGGGTGCTGCTGGCCCGGGCACTGGTTGCCGACGGCGCGACGCGGTTGGACGACGCCGCCGCGCTCCGGCTGGCCTCGGAGCTGGAGGGGCATCCCGACAACGTGGCGCCCTGCCTGCTCGGCGGCTTCACGGTGGCCTGGACGGAGCCGGCCGGCGCCCGGGCGGTCTCGCTGCCCGTGGCGGAGACCGTCCGGCCCACCGTCTTCGTGCCCGGCGAGCGCGGGTTGACCTCGGTCGCGCGGGCCGCGCTGCCGGCCACCGTGCCGCACGGGGACGCGGCGCTGAACGCGGGGCGGGCGGCGCTGCTGGTGCACGCGCTGACCACCGACCCGGCGCTGCTGCTGCCGGCCACCGTCGACCGGCTGCACCAGGACTACCGGGCCGCGGGGATGCCGGCCACCGCCGCCCTGGTTGCCGCGCTGCGTGAGGCCGGTGTGGCGGCTGTGGTCAGTGGGGCGGGGCCGACCGTGCTGGCCCTGTCCGAGGTTTCCGTGGGATTCGACGCGGGAACAGATTGGCGCCGGTGGGAGTTGCCGATAGACGTCAGCGGTGCCCGGGTCGCCCGGGGTAGACTTGGACACGCCGAGCGGGACCCTGTTGCCGCAGGTCGGAAGAGTTGATTACGCTCTACACCTAGCACAGCCGCGAAGCATGCGATCTCCTGCGGGTCGGCGCACCCCCGAAGCTCTCGGCGGTCAGCCCGTCACCCCTGCCAAAGGCCCACGCCGCACCGCAGTTTCCACAGGTCGCCGCAGACGGCGAGACCTGCTCACCGACCTTGGTGAGTCGGGAAACCGACCGGCTGCTGTGTCACAGACTCCCGCGACGCGTCCATGCGAGGCGGGTGCACCGAGGCCGCCCGGCCACCTGGTTTTCGACTCCGGGCAGCCCCGGCCTATCGAGGGAAGGAATCCATTGAGCGACACCACCGACGTGACGTCGGATGTTTCCAACGTCGCTGGCGATGCCACCACTGCCGCCCCCACACGCCGTCGGCGCAGCGGTACCGGCCTGTCGGCGATGCTGCTGCCTGAGCTCCAGAGCCTGGCCGCGTCGCTCGGTATCTCCGGTACGGCTCGCATGCGCAAGGGCGAGCTGATCAGTGCGATCACCGAGCGGCAGGGCGGCGCCGCCGCCGGAACCCCTCGACCGCGGGCCGAGGTTGCGGCCGCGGCCGCTCCCGCCCGCGAGGAGGTGCACGCCGAGGTCCGCGAGGAGCGGGCCGAGACCGAGCGGCGCGCCGAGCCGGCGCCGGCCGCCGAGGCGACCGAGGGCCGCACCCGCAGCCGTCGGGGCCGGGCGGCCAGCACGACCGCCGAGGCGCGACCGGCCGAGACGCGTGCCGAGGAGGCTCCCGCCGAGACCGGCGAGCGTGCCGAGCGCGGCGAGGGCCGGGGCCGCGAGCGGGCCGAGCGCGGTGGCGAGCGGGCCGAGCGTGGCGGCGAGCGGGCCGAGCGGGCCGAGCGCGGCGCTGATCGGGCCGAGCGCGGTGGCGAGCGTGCCGAGCGCACCGACCGTGGCGAGCGTGCCGATCGTGGCGAGCGTGCCGATCGTGGCGAGCGCAACGAGCGTGGCGAGCGCGGTGACCGGGGCGAGCGCAACGAGCGCAGCGACCGGGGTGACCGGGGCGACCGCAACGACCGGGGCCAGCGCGCCGAGCGCAACGACGAAGGCGACGACGACGGCGAGGGCGGCGGCCGGCGCGGCCGGCGCAGCCGGTTCCGCGACCGCCGGCGCGGCGGCGGCCGCGAGCGCCCCGAGGGCGGCGACGGCGGCCGCGAGCCGCAGGTCGGCGAGGACGACGTGCTCGTCCCGGTCGCCGGCATCATCGACGTGCTCGACAACTACGCCTTCGTCCGGACCACCGGCTACCTGGCCGGCCCGAACGACGTGTACGTCTCGATGTCCCAGATCAAGAAGTACGGCCTGCGCCGCGGTGACGCGATCACCGGCGCCGTGCGGGCCACCGCCCGGGAGGGCGAGCAGCGGCGCGACAAGTACAACCCGCTGATCCGGCTCGACACCATCAACGGGATGGAGCCGGACGAGGCGAAGCGCCGGCCGGAGTTCTACAAGCTCACTCCGCTGTACCCGCAGGAGCGGCTGCGGCTGGAGACCGAGCCGAACGTGCTGACCACCCGGGTCATCGACCTGGTGATGCCGATCGGCAAGGGCCAGCGGGCGCTGATCGTCTCGCCGCCGAAGGCGGGTAAGACGATGGTGCTGCAGGCGATCGCGAACGCGATCACCCGCAACAACCCGGAGTGTCACCTGATGGTGGTGCTGGTCGACGAGCGGCCGGAAGAGGTCACCGACATGCAGCGGTCGGTGAAGGGCGAGGTCATCGCGGCCACGTTCGACCGTCCGCCGCAGGACCACACCACGGTGGCGGAGCTGGCGATCGAGCGGGCGAAGCGCCTGGTCGAGCTGGGCCACGACGTGGTCGTGCTGCTCGACTCGGTGACCCGGCTCGGTCGGTCGTACAACCTGGCGGCGCCGGCCAGCGGCCGGATCATGTCGGGTGGTATCGACTCCACCGCGCTCTACCCGCCGAAGCGCTTCCTGGGCGCGGCGCGGAACATCGAGAACGGTGGCTCGCTGACCATCCTCGCCACCGCGCTGGTGGAGACCGGCTCGATGGCCGACACGGTCATCTTCGAGGAGTTCAAGGGCACCGGCAACGCCGAGCTGAAGCTGGACCGGAAGATCGCCGACAAGCGGGTCTTCCCGGCGATCGACATCAACCCCTCCGGCACCCGCAAGGAGGAGGTCCTGCTCGCGCCGGAGGAGCTGGCGATCATCCACAAGCTCCGCAAGGTGCTGCACTCGCTGGACTCGCAGGCGGCGCTCGACCTCCTGCTGGACCGGCTCAAGCAGTCCCGCACGAACATCGAGTTCCTGATGCAGATCGCGAAGTCCACGCCGGGCGAGTGATCTGAGCGTCTCCGACAGAGGGGCACGGCCTGCGGGCCGTGCCCCTCTTCGCGTACCGGGACGGGGAGCCCGTGAAGTTTTTCTTCGGTTAAGCCACAGGGTATTGAAACTTCTATTCAGTTTCGGGTTGACTGTGGTCCATGCGAATCCGCAGTCGATCCGCCCGTCTCGCCGGCGTCCTGCTGCTGACGCCGCTGCTCACCCTCACCGCTCCGGTCCCGCCCGGTGCGGCGGCGGCCCCGGCCGAGCCGCGCACGCCGGCCGAGGACGCCCCGGCCGCCTCCTCCCGTCCCGACTCCTCGGTCGCCCTCGCCAGCGACGCCGGCGTGGAGCCGGCCGGTGGCCTGGAGACCGCGAAGACCACCCGTCCGGTCGCCCCCGGACTCGACCTGACCTCCTTCGACCGGTACGACGCCGACGGCTGGCTGCGGGCCGACGCCCTCACCGCCGACCTCTCCGGTGCCGTGACGGTCGACTACGTCAACTCCGGGGCGGTCACCCGGGACGAGCCGCTGCGCGCCGCCGTGGACCGTTCCCGGGCGGTGGCCGCGGTCAACGGCGACTTCTTCGACATCAACAACTCCGGCGCCGCCCAGGGCATCGGCATCCGCTCCGGCGAGCTGGTCCAGTCGCCGGTCGCCGGGCACACCAACGCCGCCGCGATCAGCGCCGAGGGGCTCGGCCAGGTCATCCAGGTCGGCTTCGAGGGCACCGCGACCCTGCCCGCCGGGCCGGTGCCGCTGACCCAGTTCAACAACATGGTGCAGCGCGACGGCGTGGGCGTCTTCACCCCGCTCTGGGGGTCGTACACCCGTAAGCGGGCCGTGGACGGCGCCGCGCGGGTGGCCGAGGTGACGGTGACCGGCGGCCGGGTCGCGACCGTGGCCACCACGGCGGGGGAGGGCCCGATCCCGGCCGGGACCACGGTGCTGCTCGGCCGGGAGGCCGGCGCCGACGCCCTCGCCGCGCTGCGCCCGGGCGACCCGGTCGACCTGACCTG
Source organism: Micromonospora sp. Utrum1 (assembly GCF_057197805.1). Lineage (NCBI taxonomy): Bacteria > Bacillati > Actinomycetota > Actinomycetes > Micromonosporales > Micromonosporaceae > Micromonospora > Micromonospora sp. Utrum1. The sequence continues at coordinate 6,507,645 of NZ_CM170071.1, read as the reverse complement.
GCGGCCGAAGCCGTCCGACGGGAGCAACCCGCGCGCCGCGGTCGGCGGCGGCAGCGTGCTGGTCCGCGACGGCGTGGTGCAGACCATCGCCGACGCGAGCCTGGCCCCGCGCACCTCGGTCGGGTTCTCCGCCGACGGGCGCAAAATGATCATGCTGACCGTGGACGGCCGGCAGGTGGACAGCCGGGGCGTCACCCAGACCGAGATGGGCCGGATGATGGTCGAGCTGGGCGCGTGGAGCGCGCTCAACCTCGACGGCGGCGGCTCCTCGACGCTGCTGGCCCGGGAGCCGGGCGCGGCGGCGGTCCAGGTGGAGAACAGCCCCTCGGACGGCAGCGAGCGACCGGTGCCGAACGGCCTTGCGATCTACGCTCCGCAGGGCAGCGGCCGGCTCACCGGCTACTGGCTGGAGACCGCGAGCGACCCGACCACCGCGCCGGGCGTCGCCCCGATCCGCGGCGGCCGGCCGGACCGGGTCTTCCCCGGCCTCACCCGCCGGCTCACCGCGGCGGGCTACGACGAGACGTACGGGCCGGCCGCCGGCGCGCCGCAGTGGCGCGCCAACCCGGCCGCCCAGGGCACCGTGGACGACGGCGTGTTCCGGGCCGGCCGGCCCGGCCGCAGCACCGTCACCGCCTGGCGCGGCGAGGCGAGCGGCACGCTCGACCTGACCGTGCTGGGGCCGCTGCAGCGCATCGACTCCACGGTGGACCGGCTCGGCCTCAACCAGCAGGGCGACACCGGCCTGTTCGGCGTGGTCGGCTCCGACGCGGAGGGGAACACCGCGCCCGTCGAGCCGGCCGACCTGAAGCTGGAGTACGACCACGACCTGCTCGCCGTCACGCCCACCGCCGACGGCAACCTCTCCGTCAAGGCGCTCGGCGGCACCGGCTCCGCGCTGGTCACTGTCGCGGTCGGGGCGCGGACCGCCGTGCTCCCGGTCACCGTCGGGCTCACCGACGTGCCGGTGGCCGGCTTCGACGACGCCGCCTCCTGGAAGTTCAGCCAGGCCCGGGCCAGCGGCGCGGTCGCCCCGGCCGAGGGGCACACCGGCACCGGTCTGAAGATGTCGTACGACTTCAGCCAGTCCACCGGCACCCGCGCCGCGTACGCCGACCCGCCGGCCTGGATCGAGGTGCCCGGCCAGCCGCAGGCGTTCGGTATGTGGATCAAGGGCAACGGCACGGGCGAGTGGCCCAGCCTGCATCTGCACGACGCCCAGGACACCCAGTTCGTGCTGCGCGGCCCCTACCTGACCTGGACCGGCTGGCGGTACGTCGAGTTCACCGTCCCGCCCGGCGTGCAGTACCCGGTGCGGGTGCGCCGGTTCTACGTGGCCGAGACCGATCCGGCGAAGCAGTACAAGAGCGAGGTGGTCATCGACGACCTGGTGGCCCGGGTGCCCCCGACGGTGCAGGCGCCGGAGGAGCCGAACATCACCGACCGGGTGGTGCTGCGCGACGGCACGGTGGACGGCGCGCCCTGGCGCTTCGCGGTCATGTCCGACGCCCAGTTCGTGGCCGCGAACCCGGACAGCGATCTGGTCGCCCAGGCCCGCCGCACGCTCCGCGAGATCCGCGCGGCGAAGCCGGACTTCCTGGTCATCGACGGGGACTTCGTGGACACCGCCTACCCGGCGGACTTCGCGCTGGCCAAGCGGATCCTCGACGAGGAACTGGGCGGTGAGCTGCCCTACTACTACGTGCCCGGCAACCACGAGATCATGGGCGCCCCGATCGGCAACTTCCGGAGCGTGTTCGGGGACACCTCGCGGGTCTTCGACCACCAGGGCACCCGGTTCGTCACGCTGAGCACGGCCACCGGCTCGCTGCGCGGCGGCGGGTTCGACCAGGTGGAGCTGCTGCGGGAGACGCTCGACGCGGCGGCCGCCGATCCCGCGGTCGGCTCGGTCACCGTGCTCTTCCACCACCCGCCCCGCGACCCCAGCCCGGCCAAGGCCAGCCAGCTCGGCGACCGGAAGGAGGCGGCCCTCGTGGAGCAGTGGCTGGCCGACTTCCAGCACCGCACCGGCAAGGGCGCGCTCATGGTCAACGGGCACGTCGGCACCTTCCACGCCGACCGGGTGGACGGCGTGCCGTATGTGATCAACGGCAACTCGGGCAAGGACCCGTCCACCCCGGCGGGGCTCGGCGGCTTCACCGGCTGGACCGAGTTCGGCGTCGACCCGGTGACCCCGGAGGAGGCGGAGCAGGCCCGCCGGGACCCGCTCGCCGAGGGGCCGGACTGGATCGCGGCGGAAGTCCACGCCCACGTCGACCGGCTCGCCCTGGCCGCGCCGGCCCAGGTCACGGTCGGTGCCCCGGCCGCCGTCACGGCCACCCTCACCCAGCCCGGCGGCCGCGCCGTCCCGGTGGCCGCCCCGGTCAGTGCCGACTGGTCCGGCTCGCCGAACCTGCACATCGGCGCCGCCGACGGGGTGAAGCCCTGGCACGTGGCCCGGTTCGACCCGGCGACCGGCCGGCTGACCGCGCTGCGCCCCGGCGCGCAGGTGCTGCTCGCGGTCACCGTCAACGGCGTCCGCGCCGAGGCCACGGTGACCCTCGCGGCGGCGGAGGCGCCCGCCGCCTGACCGGCCCCGGGGGCGCGGGAGCAGAGTCCGCGCCCCCGGCCCGGTGGTCCGCCGGCGGGCTCCTCGACCTGGGGGAGGAGCCCGCCGGCGGACGCGCTTTCAGAAGTCGCCCTCGGCGACCTGGAAGACGGTCAGGCCCAGCGACCGCCACATCCGGACCACCTGTTGCCGGTCGTCGAAGACGCCGACCACCCGGTAGGCGTCCCGGATCTCCCGCTCGTAGATCTCCCGCTTGACCACCGCGTCCTTGCGGTGGTCGCCGACCGCCCGCAGGTGCAGGGCCAGGTAGGGGACCTTGACGTGCCGGGCCAGCCAGGCCTCGGTGTCGGGCCGGGCGGTGGCGTCCCGGCCGGAGCAGAAGACCACCCCGTGCCCGGCCGCGTGCATGGCCCGCACCGCCGCGATCACCGCCTCGTTCGGCGCGTCCTCGCCGACCCGGGTCATGTCGTAGGGGCTGCGCGACACGTTCAGCGCCACCGTGCCGTCGATGTCGACCAGCACGATGTCCGGGCGCTCGGTGGCCTCCCGCTCCACCAGCGCCGGGCCGCCGGTCCGGGCGGTCGGCACCGGCAGCGGTAACGGGCGGTTCGCCAGATAGCGCTCGTGCAGCCGGCGGATCGCCGCCTCACCGACCCGGTCGACCTCGGGGCGCGCGGCGTCCCGGCGCAGGCACTCCTCCAGCGGGACGTCGGTGAAGTCGTGCACCTCGAACGCCGCGCCGTACCGGGCGGCCATTTCGGCCCAGTCCCGCAGGGTGCGGGAGCGCAGGTTGGTGTCGTCCACGCAGACGCTCACCCGGGCCGCCAGCAGTGCCTCCACCTGGGCCCGCTGCACCCGGCTGACCTGCCCCTCGGCCCACTGGGTGAAGAGCCGCTCGCCGTGCATCATCCGGCGCAGGTCGTCCCGGTTGACCCGGACCACGCCGGGCTGGAGCCGGCGGGCGAAGGTGCTCTTGCCGGAGGCCGGCAGCCCGCGGGTGGCGATCAGGCGGAACATCCCGTACCTCCCGTTCATCCCTCTGCCGCCTCCACGAATGCCCGCGAGACGCGCGGGAATGCGTACCGGGAGGTGAGCGTTACGCCTGCCGGACCTGGTGTGCGGCCCGCTCGACGGGTCGGCGGAAGCCCATGGCACACTGGTCAATCGGCCACCGGTTCCGGTTCACGCCCGAGCCCGTCGTGACGACGGGGACCACGACGGCGACCCGGCGACCACCGACGAAAGGACCGAGGCGACATGAAGCCCAACATCCACCCGGAGTACGCGACCACCGAGGTCCGCTGCTCCTGCGGCAACACCTTCACGACCCGCAGCACCGCCAAGGGCGGTTCGATCAGCGTCGAGACCTGCAGCGCCTGCCACCCGTTCTACACGGGCAAGCAGCGCGTCCTGGACACCGCCGGTCGGGTCGCGAAGTTCCAGCAGAAGTACGCCAAGGTTCAGGCCAAGAAGGCCAAGTAGCTCCGTCGACGACGCCCGTGTCCGGCTCCGTGCCGGGCACGGGCGTTCGTCCGTTTGCACCCGTTTCTGCCCGTCCCTGCCCGGTCGTCGTCGAAGGAGCATCCGCAGCATGAGCAGTGAGCGCCTGGCCGCCCTCCTCGACGAGTACGCCGAGCTGGAGCAGCGGCTCGCCGACCCCGCCATCCACGCCGACCAGGGCGCCGCCCGCCGGGTCGGCCGGCGTTACGCGGAGCTGGTCCCGCTGCACAAGGCCGCCGGCGAGCTGGAGCAGGCCCGGGCCGACCTGGCCGCCGCCCGCGAGCTGGCCGCCGAGGACCCGGCCTTCGCCACCGAGGCGGAGGCGATCGCGGCGTCCCTGCCGGCGCTGGAGGAGAGGCTGGCCGAGCTGCTCATCCCCCGCGACCCGCACGACGCCAAGGACGTCATCGTCGAGATCAAGGCCGGCGAGGGCGGTGAGGAGTCGGCGCTGTTCGCCGGCGACCTGCTGCGCATGTACACCCGCTACGCCGAGCGGCACGGCTGGGTCACCGAGGTGATCGACGCGCAGGACTCCGATCTCGGCGGGGTCAAGGACGTCTCCCTGGCGATCAAGTCCAAGGGCGTGCCGGAGGGTGGCAACGGGGTCTGGTCCCGGCTCAAGTGGGAGGGCGGCGTGCACCGGGTGCAGCGCGTCCCGGTGACCGAGTCGCAGGGCCGGATCCACACCAGCGCGGCCGGCGTGCTGGTGCTGCCCGAGGCCGAGGACGTGGACGTCACCATCGACCCGAACGAGCTGCGGATCGACGTGTTCCGCTCGTCCGGGCCGGGCGGCCAGTCGGTCAACACCACCGACTCGGCGGTCCGGATCACCCACGTGCCCACCGGCATCGTGGTCTCCTGCCAGAACGAGAAGTCGCAGCTGCAGAACCGCGAGCAGGCCATGCGGATCCTGCGGGCCCGGCTGCTCGCCGCCGCCCAGGAGCAGGCCGACGCGGCCGCCTCGGACGCCCGCAAGGCGCAGGTGCGCACCGTGGACCGGTCGGAGCGGATCCGCACCTACAACTTCCCGCAGAACCGGATCACCGACCACCGGATCGGCTACACCGCGTACAACCTCGACCTGGCGCTCGCCGGCGAGCTGGACGGGGTGCTCGACGCCCTGGCCGAGGCCGACCGCGCCGCCCGGCTGGCCGGCGAGACGGAGCTGGCGCGGCGCTGACCGCGGCCGGGGCCGCCGGCGCTCAGCAGGCGCGGAGGCGGTCCTTGGCGCGCAGCATCTCCCGGTCGGCCAGCTCGAACGCGGCGCCCAGCGCCTCCCGGACGCCCACCCCGCGGCCCCCGTCGACCTCGGCGAAGCCGATGCTCACCCCGACCGGGGTGCCGGGGACCAGCGACTCCCAGTCCTCGGTGTGGACGGCGGCCTGGATCCGCCGGGCCACCTCGGCCGCCTCGGCCATGCCGGTCTCCGGCAGCACCACGACGAACTCGTCCCCGCCGTAGCGGGCCACGAAGTCGCCCCGCCGCATCACCCGGTTGATCACCCCGGCGATCCGTTGCAGCACCAGGTCGCCGGAGTGGTGCCCGTGCCGGGTGTTCACGGCCTTGAACCCGTCCAGGTCGCAGACGCCGATCACCACCCGCTCGCCCCGGGCCACCACCGCGGCGATGTAGCGCTCCAGCCGGCGCCGGTTGGGCAGCCCGGTGAGCGGGTCGGTCAGCGCCTCGCCCTCGTAGCGGGCGGCCTCGCGGCGCATCTCCTCGTGGTCGATCCGGGCGGCGATGCCGTCGATGTAGACGTCCCGCAGCCGGTCGCTGCGCTGCGCGGCCAGCCGGAACGCGTGCCGGTCGGCCCGGTGCGCCGCGGCGTGGTCACCGGCCCGGGCCAGCGCGACGCTGCGCAGCCGGGGCGCCTCGGCTGCGCCGAGCGTCTCGTCGGAGACCCGGATGGTGTCCAGCCGGGTGACCGCCTCGATCGGGCGGCCCTCGGCGACGGCCAGGCAGACCTGGCCGAGTTGCCGCAGGTCGCGGGCGCGGGCGCTGTCGCCGCCGTGGCCGATCAGCCGGGCCGGGTCGGCGTCCCCACCGGAGTCCACCCGGTCGCCGAGCGCCGCCCGCCGGGCCGCGGCGTAGCCGTAGGCGGCCAGGCTGCTCGGCCGCAGGCTGCCGGCCCGCCCGCGGCGCAGGAAGCCGGCCAGGTCGCCGGCCACGTCGCGGAGCACCCGCAGGCAGCCGTCGCTGTCGCCGTTGTGGTCCAGCGCCACCGCGTTGCGCAGCCGGATGCCGGGCGCGGCGAAGGTCTCCTCCGGGATGCCCGCGGTCAGCCCCACCTGGCGGGCGCGCTCGATCGCGCCGAGCGCGTGGCCGTGGAAGCTCAGGTAGGAGTAGGCCATCGCCAGGTCGTGCCAGCCCCACGCGGTGTCCCGGTCGGGGTCGTCGTCGGCGCTCAGCGCTCGCGCCGACCGGACCAGGTGGGTGACGCAGCGGTCCAGCGCGCCCTGGTGGTGCGCGGCGAGCGCGGCGAGGGCGTTGAGGTGCCCGTGCAGGTACGGCTCGGCCAGGTCCCGGACCGCGGCGGAGGCCTCCTCGATGGCCCGAGTGAACTCGGCCGTCCGACCGAGATTGATCAGCGCGGAGAGGCGCTGCACCAGCGCGTCCGCCCGGGTGCACGGGTCGTCGGTGGTGCGGATCACCCGGTCCAGCAGCGCGCACGCCTCCGCCGAGCGGCTGACCTCCTGCAACGCCCGCGCGCGCCGGAGGGCGTCAACCTGGTCCTCGACCCGGTCGAGCCAGCCCACTCGCGACCTCCCTGTCGGTGTGCGTCCGGACGCACCCGCTCGTGAGGTGACCCGCGACGCTTCATGATTATGTCGTGACCTCCCTCCCGCAACACCCGTCCAAAGGGTTAGAACGCGAGCGCCCCTCACTGGTGGTCGCCCGGGCGGCCCGGGCCCTCGCGGCGGCCGGCGTCGAGGCGCCCCGCGCGGAGGCCGAGCAGCTGGCCGCCTACGTGCTGGACGTGCCGCGCAGCCGGCTGGCGCTGGCCGACGGCTTCACCCGGGCGCAGCGCGACCGTCTCGACGCGCTGGTCGATCGCCGGGCGGCCCGGGAACCCCTCCAGCACCTCACCGGCACCGCCGGCTTCCGGCACCTGGAGCTCGCGGTCGGGCCCGGCGTCTTCGTGCCCCGGCCGGAGACCGAACTGCTCGCCGGCTGGGGGATCGAGCAGGCGCGCCGGCAACCCGCGCCGCTCGTCGTCGACCTGTGCAGCGGGTCCGGCGCGATCGCCCTGGCGGTCGCCCAGGAGCTGCCGTCGGCCCGGGTGGTGGCGGTGGAGCGGTCGCCGGCGGCGCTGGACTGGCTGCGCCGCAACGCCGCCGAGCGGGCCGCCGCCGGGGACCGGCCGATCGAGGTGGTCGCCGCCGACGTCACCGACCCGGGGCTCCTCGCCGACCTGGTGGGCCGGGTCGACGTGCTGCTCTGCAACCCGCCGTACGTGCCCCGGTCGGTGGTGGTGTCACCCGAGGTGGCCGGCCACGACCCCGACGAGGCGGTGTTCGGCGGGGCGGACGGGCTGGACGTGATCCGCCCGGTGGTGGGCCGGACGGCGGCGCTGCTCCGCCCCGGCGGCGCGCTCGGCGTCGAGCACGACGACACCCACGCCACGGCGGTGCCCGCGCTGCTCGCCGCCGACGGCCGCTACGAGCGGGTCGAGGAGCACCGTGACCTGGTCGGGCGGCCCCGGTACGCGACCGCGTCCCGCCGGGCGGACGGCCAGCACGCCGACCCCGCCCCGGCGTGGCAGACTGGCTCCTCGTGATGCTCTACGACTGTCGGTCGCCCGCCGACCGGGACCGCGGCATCGCCGCTGCCATCGAGGCGGTCAAGAACGGGGAACTCGTCGTCCTGCCGACCGACACGGTCTACGGCATCGGCGCCGACGCCTTCACCCCGTACGCGGTGAAGGCCCTCGCCGACGCCAAGGGTGGTGCCCGGCAGGCGCCCCCGGTGCTGATCGGTTCCCGGCACACCCTCGACGGCCTGGTCTTCTCGCTGCCCCGCTCCGCTCGCGAGCTGGTCGAGGCGTTCTGGCCGGGGGCGCTCACCATCGTGGTGGAGCACTCGCCCAGCCTGGCCTGGGACCTGGGCGACTCCAGCGGCACGGTGGCGGTGCGGATGCCGCTGCACCCGGTGGCGCTGGAGGTGCTGCGGGAGACCGGCCCGATGGCGGTGGCCTCGGCCAACAAGGTCGGCCAGCCCGCCGCGCTCACCGCCGAGGAGGCCCGCGACCAGCTCGGCTACGGCGTCCGGGCCTACCTGGAGGCCGGCCCGGCGCTGGACCCGGTGCCGAGCACCATCGTCGACCTGACCGGCGACGTGCCCCGGGTGCTGCGCCAGGGCGCGGTGACCCTGGAGAAGCTGCGCGACGTGGTGCCGGACATCCTCGACGAGCGGGGGGTCTGAGTGCCCCCGTTCACCGTCCTGCACGTCTGCATGGGCAACATCTGCCGGTCCCCGATGGCCGAGCGGCTGCTGGTGCTCGCCGTCCGGGAGCGGCTGGGCCGGCTCGGCGTCGACCCGGACCGCTCGGACGAGCTGGTGCACAGCCACAGCGCGGGCACCGGCGGCTGGCACGCCGGTGAGGAGATGAACCCGCCGGCCGCCCGGCAGGTGACCTCGCGTGGCGGCGCGGTGGACGGGTTCGCCGCCCGCCGGCTCCGGTCCGACCTCATCGACGCCGCCGACCTGGTCCTCACCGCCACCGTCGACCAGCACGAGTACGTGGTGGCGCTGCGGCCGGACGCCGCCGCGCGCACCTTCGTGCTGGGCGAGTTCGGCCGGCTGCTCGGCGGGCTCGACCGGGCCGGGCTCCCCCCGGTAGAGGCCACTCCGGACGCGGTGTTCGCCCGGGGCGTGGCGCTCGTGGCGGCGGCGGACGCGGCCCGGCAGGGCAGCACCGCGCTGCCCACCGACGACCTGGACGATCCGTGGGGTCGCGGTGACCAGTGCTTCAGCCGGGTGGCCGACGAGATCGAGGAGACCGTCCAGCCGCTGGCCGCCGCGCTGCTGCCCTGAGGTTCATCCTTTCTCGCGAACTTCCTGCGCGTTTCAACGAAGATGGCGGCAAAACCGGCGATTCCGGTCATTCTGAACGGGTCCGTACGGCCGGCTCCTGCGGGGAGAGCTGATGAACCGGGCCCATCTCGACAAGCTGTTCACCGTTCTGCTCGCCGGCGTGCTCGCCGGACTGGCCCTGGCCGCCGCCGCGCTGCCGGCCGCGCTGGTCTTCGGGCTCGGCTTCAAGAACGCGATGCCCTACGCCGCGCTGCCGGAGTCGCTGAAGACGCCACAGCCGGCGCAGCGCTCCAACCTCTACGCCAGCGACGGCCGCACCCTGATCACCTCGTTCTACGTGGAGGACCGGGTGGACGTGCCGGTCGGCGAGGTGGCGCCGGTGATGCGGCAGGCCATCGTGGCCGCCGAGGACGTCCGGTTCTACCAGCACCACGGCGTCGACGTGCGCGGCGTGGCGCGGGCCTTCACGGCCAACCGGCGGGACGGCACCCGGCAGGGCGCCTCCACGCTGACCATGCAGTACGTGCGTAACGCGCTGGCCGGCGACCCCCGGCTCACCGAGGAGCAGCGGGCCAAGGCCACCGAGATCACCGTGGGCCGGAAGGTCCGCGAGATGCGCTACGCGCTGGCCCTGGAACGCCGGCTCAGCAAGGACGAGATCCTCGGGCGCTACCTGAACATCGCCTACTTCGGCGCCGGCGCGTACGGCATCGCGGCGGCCAGCAAGCGCTACTTCTCCACCACCCCGGCGAAACTCACCCTGGCCCAGTCGGCGCTGCTCGCCGGGCTGGTCCGCGCACCGGACACCGACGACCCGATCAACGGCGACGCCGACGCGGCGCTCGGCCGCCGGGCGTACGTGCTGGACCGGATGGTGGAGACCGGCCAGGTGACCGCGGCCGACGCGAACCGGGCCAGGGCCGAGCGGCTCAACCTCAAGCCCAGCACCACCCCGAACGACTGCACGGCGGTGCCCGCCGGGCACAACGACTGGGGCTTCTTCTGCGACTGGTTCACCCAGTGGTGGAACGCCCAGCCCGCCTTCGGCAAGACGGCGGACGAGCGGCAGCGCACGCTGCGCCGGGGCGGCTGGTCGATCGTCTCCTCGCTCGACGCGGACGTGCAGGCCAAGACCACCGAGCAGGTGCTGCGGATCTATGCGAACACCAACCAGCGGGCGGCGCCGACCGCGGTGGTGCAGCCCCGCACCGGCCGGGTGCTGGCCATGGCGGTCAACCGCAACTACAGCGTGGCGCCGAACCCGGACGCCGGGCAGAACTACCCGAACACGGTCAACCAGCTGGTCGCCGGCGGCGCGGGCATCGAGGGCTACCAGGCCGGCTCCACCTTCAAGCTCTTCGCTCTGCTGGCCGCGCTGGAGTCCGGGCTGCCGCTGAACACCGACTTCGATGCCCAGAGCGTCTTCGTCACCGACTACCCGATCGACGGCGGGCCGGCGAGCTGCGGCGGCTACTGGTGCCCGGAGAACGCCAACCCGTCGTGGATGAACGGGCGCCGGACCATGTGGAGCGCCTTCGGCCGGTCGGTGAACACCTACTTCGCCTGGCTGACCGAGCGGGTCGGCGCGGACCGGGTGGTGGAGATGGCCCAGCGGCTGGGCATCGTGTTCCGCTCGCCCGACGACGCCAAGCTGGCCCGCGAGGGCGCGAAGAGCTGGGGGCCGTTCACCCTCGGGGTCTCGGCGACCACCCCGCTCGACCTGGCCAACGCGTACGCCACGGTGGCCGCCGAGGGGACCTGGTGCCGGCCCACCCCGATCACCTCGATCACCGACCCCACCGGGCGGAAGGTGGCCGCCGGCAACCCGGACTGCCGCCAGGTGCTCGACACCGAGGTGGCCCGGGCGGCGGCGGACGCGGCCCGCTGCCCGGTCGGTGACCAGTCGATGTACCGCCGCTGCGACGGCGGCACCGCCGAGGAGTTGGCCCGCGGCCTGCGCCGGCCGCTGGCCGGCAAGACCGGCAGCTCCGAGCGGAACGCGACGGAGACCGTGGTCGCCTTCACCCCGCAGCTCTCCGTCGCGACCATCGCCGCGAACCCGGACAACCCCCGGGACGCCGTCGGCGGCGGGGTCCAGGTCCGCCAGATCGAGGCGGTGGGCGATCTCCTCGCGTACGCGCTGCGCGACCAGCCCGCCCTGGACTTCGTCCCGCCGAGCGAGACCGTCGCCTTCGAGCAGACCAGCCCGCGCACCGGCAACTGACCCCGGCGGGGGTCAGCGGGGGCCGGCCCGTTCGGCGCCGCGGGCGATGTTGCGGGCCATGCCACCGAAGATGACGGCGTGGAACGGGGCGGCCGAGGCCCAGTAGAGGTGGCCGGGGAGGCCGTGCGGGAGGAAGACGGCGCGCTGGACGTAGCGGCTGCGGCCCTCGCCGGCCGGCTCGACGCGCATCTCCAGCCAGGCCCGGCCGGGCAGCCGCATCTCGGCGCGCAGCCGCAGCAGCTCGCCGGGCACGATCTCCTCGACCCGCCAGAAGTCCAGCGCCTCGCCGACCTGGAGGCGGTGCGGGTCGCGCCGGCCCCGGCGCAGCCCGACCCCGCCGACCAGCTGGTCCAGCCAGCCCCGCACCGACCAGGCCAGCGGGAACGAGTACCAGCCGTGCTCGCCGCCGACGCCCTCGACGACCCGCCAGAGCGCCGCCGTGGGGGCGCCCACGGCCCGTTCCCGCACGTCGGTGTACGCCGTCCCGCCCGACCACTCCGGGTCGCTGGGCAGCGGCTCGGCCGGGGCGTCCGGCCCGCTCGCGTTCGACCAGCGGGTCTCCACCTGGGCGTCACGCACCTTCACCAGCGCCAGGGCGACCGCCTGGTCGAAGCCGGTCAGCCCGCCGGGCGGATCGGGCACGTATCGGGCGAGGTCGTGGTCGCGGACGACCGCCTCGTGGATCAGGCTCTCCACCAGCGGCCGGGCGATCGCGTTCGGCACCGGCGTCACCCAGCCGACCCAGTACGAGGAGAGCGCCGGGGTCAGCGGCCGCACCCGCAGGATCATCCGCCGGCGCAGCCCGGCCACCCGCGCGTACCGCTGCATCATCTGCTCGAAGGTGAGCACGTCGGGGCCGCCGATGTCGAAGGCCCGGTTGACCTCGGGCGGCAGGTCCGCGCAGCCGACCAGGTAGTGCAGCACGTCGCGGACGGCGATCGGCTGGATCCGGTTGCGCACCCAGCGCGGGGTGACCATCCCCGGCAGCCGCTCGGTCAGGTGGCGCAGCATCTCGAACGAGGCCGAGCCGGAACCGATGATCACCGCGGCCCGCAGCACCGCCGTCGGCACGCCGCTGGCCAGCAGGATCCGGCCGACCTCCGCGCGGGACCGCAGGTGCGGCGACGGCAGCGCCCCGTCCGCCGCCGGCTCCGGCCCACCCAGGTAGACGATCCGGCGTACGCCGGCGGCGCGGGCCGCGGTGGCGAAGTTGGTCGCGGCCTCCCGGTCGGCCGCCTCGAAGCCGCGCTGGCCGAGCGAGTGGACCAGGTAGTACGCCACGTCCACGCCCTCGAACGCCGCCGGCAGGGTCTCCGGTTTCCGCAGGTCGCCCTCGGCGATCTCGGCCCGGGACGCCCAGGGCACGTCGCGCAGCCGCCCCGCCTTGCGGGCGAGGCAGCGGACGGTGTGCCCGTCGGCCAGCAGCCGGGGCGCGAGGCGTCCACCGATGTAACCCGTGGCGCCGGTGACGAGGCATCTCACGGCTTCCAGTCTGCGGCTCCGTAGACTCCTTCGCTGTGGAGAACGCGAGGGACACCTTCTGGGGGCCGGACTTCCAGCAGCTCAGCACCGTCGACCCGGAGATCGCCGAGGTGGTGCTGGGGGAGCTGGCGCGGCTGCGCGGCGGCCTGCAACTGATCGCCAGCGAGAACCTCACCTCGCCGGCGGTGCTGGCCGCCCTCGGCTCCACGCTCACCAACAAGTACGCCGAGGGCTACCCGGGCCGCCGCTACTACGGCGGCTGCGCCGAGGTGGACCGGGCCGAGGAGCTCGGCATCGCCCGGGCCAGGGAGCTGTTCGGGGCCGAGCACGCCAACCTCCAGCCGCACTCCGGCGCGAGCGCCAACCTGGCCGCGTACGCCGCCCTGGTGCAGCCGGGCGACACCGTGCTGGCCATGGACCTGCCGCACGGCGGGCACCTGACCCACGGCAGCCGGGTGAACTTCTCCGGCAAGTGGTTCCACCCCGTCGGCTACACCGTCCGGCCGGACACCGAGCTGATCGACTACGACGAGGTCCGCGACCTGGCCCTCGCGCACCGGCCGAAGCTCATCATCTGCGGCGCGACGGCGTACCCGCGGCTGATCGACTTCGCCCGGTTCCGGGAGATCGCCGACGAGGTCGACGCCTACCTCATGGTGGACGCGGCGCATTTCATCGGGCTGGTCGCCGGCCGGGCCATCCCGTCCCCGGTGCCCCACGCCGACGTGGTCACCTGCACCACGCACAAGGTGTTGCGCGGCCCGCGCGGCGGCATGATCCTCTGCCGGGAGTCGCTGGCCGCCCGGATCGACAAGGCGGTCTTCCCGTTCACCCAGGGCGGCCCGCTCATGCACGCGGTCGCCGCCAAGGCGGTCGCCCTTCGCGAGGCCGCCCAACCCGAGTTCCGGGCGTACGCCTCCCAGGTGGTCAGCAACGCCCAGGCGCTCGCCGGAGGGCTGGCCGCCGAGGGCATGCGGCCGGTCTCCGGCGGCACGGACACCCACCTGGCCCTGATCGACCTGCGGGAGACCGGGGTGACCGGCGCCGCGGCCGAGGCGCGCTGCGACGCCGCCGGCATCACGCTGAACAAGAACGCGATCCCGTACGACCCGCAGAAGCCGATGGTCGCCTCGGGCATCCGGGTCGGCACGCCGAGCGTCACCACCCAGGGCATGCGGGAGGGGGAGATGCGCCGGATCGCCGCGCTGATCGCCCGGGCCGTGCGCACCGACCCGGAGTCGCCCGGGGGCGCGGACGAGCTGGGCCGGATCGCCGGCGACGTGACCGAGCTGGTCGGCGCCTTCCCGGCGTACCCCCGTGGCTGAGCCGGGGACGCACGCGGCGGAGGCGGCCGCGGACCGGGGCTGGCGGCTGCGCCACCTGCCCGTGCTGCTCATCGCCTCGGCGCTGCTGGCCGCGGCGGCCGCGGTGGCCGGCGGGCTGGCCCGCGGCGCTGACGGCGCGCTCGGCGCGGCGGCCGGGGTGGCCGTCACCGCGGTCAGCTACACGCTCACCACGGTGGTGCTGGCCTGGGCCGACGCCCGGGACCCGCAGCTCGTGCTCCCGTTCGGGCTGGGTGTCTACATCGCCAAGATGACCCTGCTCGGCGGGGTGATGGTGCTGGTCGCGTCGACCGGCTGGCCGGGGCTCGTCCCGTTCGCGTTGGGCATCGCCACGGGCGTGGTGGTCTGGACCGGGGTGCACATCTGGTGGCTGGCCACGGTGCACGCCCGCCGCGTCCACACCTGAGCCGTCCCAACCTGCGGACGGCACGCCGCTGTCCACGATCGGTCATTCTCTCAGTGGCGGGAGGGGAGTAGCGTGCCTCCAGACGACTTCGCCCGCCCGTGTCCCACACAACAACGTTGTGCGGGGGGTGAGGCACAGCCTCTTCGGCTCGACTGATATCGTTCGCCCCGTCATGGCCGGTGACCAGAAACCCCCCAGCACTGGCGGCCCGGGCGACGTTCCGTCCGGTGCCGGCCAGGGTTGGACCGCGCTCTCGTACCTCATCGGGGGCATGCTCGTCTGGGGCTTCATCGGCTGGCTGGTCGACCGTTGGCTCGACACCGGCGGCATCGCCACCGGGATCGGGATCGTGCTCGGCATGGCCGGGGGAATCATCCTGGTCGTGCGCAAGCTCGGCACGCCTCAATAGGAAGGGACGCGGTGTTCGGACAGGCGAACGTCCTGGCTCAGGGCCAGGCGGAATTCCCACCCAGCGTGGAGGACTTCTACCTGCCCAGCATCCTGCCCTGGGGTGCGCACGACTCCTTCTGGTTCACCAAGATCACTGCCATGGTCTGGCTCGCCGTCGGCGTCCTGATCATCTTCTTCCTGGCCAGCTACCGGAACCCGAAGCTGGTGCCGACGAAGAAGCAGTGGTTCGCCGAGTCGATCTACGGCTTCGTGCGGAACAACATCGCGGTCGACATGATCGGGCACCAGGGGGTGCGGTTCGCGCCGTACTTCACCACGCTCTTCTGCTTCGTCCTGCTGACGAACGCGTTCGCGATCATTCCGTTCTTCCAGATCTCGCCGAACTCGCACATCGCCTTCCCGGCGTTCCTCGCCGTGATCAGCTACGTGCTGTTCAACTGGATCGGCATCCGGCACCACGGCTTCGTCAAGTACTTCAAGAACTCTCTGGTCCCACCGGCGCCGTGGTACATCCTGCCGCTGCTGATCCCGATCGAGTTCTTCTCGACCTTCCTCGTCCGGCCGTTCTCTCTGGCCGTCCGTCTCTTCGCGAACATGTTCGCGGGCCACATGCTCCTGCTGGTCTTCACGCTGGGCGGCTTCGCCATGATCAGCGCCAACACCTGGCTGGCGCCGGTCTCGGTGCTGTCCTGGGCGATGACGATCGCGCTGACCTTCCTCGAGTTCCTGGTGATCTGTCTGCAGGCGTACGTCTTCACGGTGCTGACCGCCAGCTACGTGCAGGGCGCGCTCGCCGAAGAGCACTGATCCACTCTTTCGCACCAACCGTTGTCGTCCCGCGTGACCGTCACGCGTGATAACCAGGAGGAACCGCAATGAGCATCCTTGCCGAGGTAACGGGCAGCACCGCTGCCATCGGTTACGGCCTGGCCGCCATCGGCCCGGGCATCGGCGTGGGCCTGGTCTTCTCGGCCTACATCCAGTCGACGGCCCGCCAGCCGGAGTCGTCCCGGATGACCCTCCCGTACGTCTGGATCGGCTTCGCCGTCATCGAGGCGCTCGCGCTGCTGGGCATCGCCTTCGGCTTCATCTGGGCCGGCACCGCCGCCTGATCCACCCCCTCTGACCGGGAGGTTTCCCATGTACTTCCTCGCCGCTGAGGGTGGTGAAGCGGCTCACAACCCGATCATTCCCGCGTGGGAGGAGATCGTGGTCGGGGGCATCGCCTTCATCGTGCTCTGCTTCGTGCTGATGAAGTTCGTCTTCCCCCGCATGGAGCAGACGTTCCAGGCCCGGGTCGACGCGATCGAGGGCGGCATCAAGCGCGCCGAGGCCGCCCAGGCCGAGGCGGGCCAGCTGCTCGAGCAGTACCGGGCCCAGCTCGCGGAGGCGCGTACCGACGCCGCCCGGATCCGCGACGACGCCCGGGCCGACGCCGAGGGCATCCGTCAGGACATCCTCGCCAAGGCGCGCGAGGAGTCCGACCGGATCATCGCCGCCGGCAAGGAGCAGCTCGCCGCGGAGCGGGCCACCATCGTGCGCGAGCTGCGCACCGAGGTCGGCACCATCGCGGTGGACCTGGCCAGCAAGATCGTCGGTGAGTCGCTCGCCGACGAGGCGCGTCGCAAGGGCACCGTTGACCGGTTCCTGAGCGGTCTCGAGAGCACGGGGGCCCGCTGATGCAGGCCGCCAGCCGGGAGTCGTACAAGGTCGCGGCGGAACGCCTCGACGAGTACGCCCGCGGCGCGGAGCCGTCGGCGGTGGCCTCCACCGCCGACGACATCCTCTCCGTTGCCGCCCTGCTGCGGCGCGAGCCGCGGCTGCGCCGGGCGCTCTCCGACCCGGCCCGGTCCGGGTCGGATCGGGCCGGCCTGCTCGGCGAGATGCTGCGCGGCAAGATCGGCGCCGACGCGCTCGACCTGCTCGCCTCGCTGGTCTCCGGCCGCTGGTCGGCTCCGTCGCAACTGCTCGACGGCGCCGAGCGGCTGGGCATCGAGGCGCTCCTGGCGAGCGCCGACAAGGCCGGCGAGCTGGGCGAGGTCGAGGACGAGCTGTTCCGCTTCGGGCAGGTCGTCTCCGGTTCCCCGGAGCTGGCCACCGTGCTCTCCGACTCGATGGCCCCGGCCGAGCAGCGGGCCACCCTGGCCGACCAGCTGCTCACCGGCAAGGCCCGGCCGGTCACCGGCTACCTCGTCGGGGCCGCGCTCGCCGGCTTCGGGGGACGCTCCTTCACCGGGGCGCTCACCCGGCTGGTCGAGCTGGCCGCCGACCGGCGGGACCGTCAGGTCGCGTACGTGACCGTGGCGGCCCCGCTGAGTGACGAGGAGGAGCGACGCCTCGGTGCCCGCCTCTCCGAGATGTACGGTCGGGAGGTCTCCGTCAAGCAGACGGTGAACCCGGACGTGCTCGGTGGGGTGAGTGTGCGGGTCGGCTCCGACCTGTACGACGGCACCGTCCTGCGCCGCCTCAACGAGACCCGCAACGCGCTCGCGAAGCGCTGACCGGCTCCGCCGCGCAGCGCCCTGAATGACAGACGCCATTCGGACCGGTCGGTACTAGGTATCCCGGGCCCCTGATACTTAAGGAAGCAGAGGATGGCCGAGCTGACCATCTCGACGGACGAGATCCGCGGCGCCCTGGAGCGCTACGTCTCGTCCTACTCGACCGACGTCTCCCGCGAGGAGGTCGGCACCGTCTCCGACACCGGCGACGGCATCGCCCACGTCGAGGGGCTGCCCTCGACCAAGACCAACGAGCTGCTGGAGTTCGAGGACGGCACGCTCGGCGTGGCGCTGAACCTCGACGTCCGGGAGATCGGTGTCGTCGTTCTCGGTGACTCCGCCAAGCTGGAGGAGGGGCAGCGGGTCAAGCGCACCGACCGGGTGCTCTCCGTGCCGGTCGGCGACGCCTTCCTCGGCCGCGTGGTGAACGCGCTCGGCCAGCCGATCGATGGCCTCGGCGACATCGCCGACGAGGGCTACCGCGAGCTGGAGCTGCAGGCTCCGAACGTGATGGCCCGGCAGTCGGTGTTCGAGCCGCTGCAGACCGGTATCAAGGCGATCGACGCGATGACCCCGGTCGGCCGGGGCCAGCGGCAGCTGATCATCGGTGACCGGAAGACCGGCAAGACCACGGTCGCCCTGGACGCGATCCTCAACCAGCGGGACAACTGGCGCTCCGGTGACCCGACGAAGCAGGTCCGCTGCATCTACGTCGCCATCGGCCAGAAGGCCTCCACGATCGCCTCGATCAAGGGCCAGCTGGAAGAGGCGGGCGCGATGGAGTACACCACCATCGTGGCCTCCCCGGCGTCGGACCCGGCCGGCTTCAAGTACATCGCCCCCTACACCGGCTCGTCCATCGGACAGCACTGGATGTACGGCGGCAAGCACGTCCTGATCGTCTTCGACGACCTGAGCAAGCAGGCCGAGGCGTACCGCGCCGTGTCGCTGCTGCTGCGCCGCCCGCCGGGCCGCGAGGCCTACCCGGGTGACGTCTTCTACCTGCACTCCCGGCTGCTGGAGCGCTGCGCCAAGCTCTCCGACGAGCTGGGCGGCGGCTCGATGACCGGTCTGCCGATCATCGAGACCAAGGCGAACGACATCTCGGCGTTCATCCCGACCAACGTCATCTCCATCACCGACGGCCAGATCTTCCTGGAGACGGACCTGTTCAACCAGGGCGTCCGGCCGGCCATCAACGTCGGCACCTCGGTCTCCCGGGTCGGTGGCGCCGCGCAGGTGAAGCCGATGAAGAAGGTCGCCGGTTCGCTCCGGCTCAACCTGGCCCAGTACCGCGAGCTGGAGGCGTTCGCCGCCTTCGCCTCCGACCTGGACAAGGCCTCCCGCGCCCAGCTCGAGCGCGGTTCCCGCCTGGTCGAGCTGCTCAAGCAGCCGAACTACTCGCCGTACCCGGTGCAGGAGCAGGTCGTCTCGGTCTGGGCCGGCACCGAGGGCAAGCTGGACGACATCCCGGTCGGCGAGGTCCGCCGCTTCGAGTCGGAGTTCCTCCAGTACCTCCGGCACAAGCACGAGGGCGTCCTGGCGGCTATCGCCGACAACAAGTGGGACGACGACATCATCGGCTCGCTCGAGTCGGCCATCACCGAGTTCAAGCAGGTCTTCCTGGGCAAGGAGGACGAGGTCCGGCTCAACGAGCCGGCGGCGAAGCCGATGGAGGGCGAGGAGAACCGCGAGTCGGTGACCCGCTTCCGCGACGGCACGACCGACCGCCCGGCAGAGAGCTGAGCCATGGCCGCCCAGGTACGCGTTCTTCGTCAACGGATCCGCTCGGCGAAGTCGATGAAGAAGATCACCAAGGCGATGGAGCTCGTGGCGACGAGCCGGATCGCCAAGGCCCAGGCCCGGGTGGAGGCTTCGCTGCCGTACGCCAAGGCCATCACCGGTGTGCTCACGGCGCTGGCCTCGAACGCGCGGATCGACCACCCGCTGCTCACTCCGCGTGAGCGGGTGCGGCGGGCGGGGGTCCTGTTGGTCACCAGCGACCGGGGCCTGGCCGGCGGCTACAGCTCCAACGCGATCAAGACCGCCGAGTCGCTGATCGCCCGGCTCCGGGCCGACGGCAAGGAGCCGGTGCTCTACGTCGTCGGCCGCAAGGGCGTGACGTTCTACCGGTTCCGCAACCGGGAGATCGCGGCGAGCTGGACGGGCTTCTCCGAGCAGCCGGCCTTCTCCGACGCCCGCGAGGTGGGCGAGACGCTGATCAAGGCGTTCTCGGCCGGCGCGGACGACGCGGACGGCAGCGCCGGGGCGGACGGGGTGCTCGGGATCGACGAGTTGCACATCGTCTACACCGAGTTCCACTCCCTGATGACCCAGACGCCGGTCGCGAAGATCATCGGCCCGATGCAGGTCGAGGACCGGCCGCGGTCCGAGGGCCTGCTGCCGGCGTACGAGTTCGAGCCGGAGGCGGAGGCGCTGCTCGACGCGCTGCTGCCGAAGTACATCAACACGCGGATCTACGCGGCGTTGATCGAGTCGGCGGCCAGCGAGTCGGCGGCCCGGCGGCGGGCCATGAAGAGCGCCACCGACAACGCCGAAGACATGATCGAGAAGTACACGCGTGAGATGAACACGGCCCGCCAGGCCGGGATCACCCAGGAGATCAGCGAGATCGTCGGCGGCGCGAACGCGCTCGCCGCGTCGGGAAGTGAAGTGTGATGACTGCCCCAGTAGAGACCAAGACGGCCACGGGTCGCGTGGTCCGGGTCATCGGCCCGGTCGTCGACGCCGAGTTCCCGCGCGACGCCATGCCGGCCCTGTTCAACGCCCTGCACGTGGACGTGACGCTCTCCGGCGGCGAGAAGACGCTGACCCTGGAGGTCGCCCAGCACCTGGGTGACAACATGGTCCGCGCCATCTCGATGCAGCCGACCGACGGCCTGGTCCGTGGCTCCGCGGTGCGCGACACCGGCTCGGGGATCAAGGTTCCGGTGGGCGACGCGGTCAAGGGCCACGTGTTCAACGCCATCGGCGAGGTCCTCAACCTCACCGAGGGTGAGACGCTCACCCCGGACGACCACTGGGGTATCCACCGCAAGGCCCCGGCCTTCGCGGACCTGGAGCCGAAGACCGAGATGCTGGAGACCGGCATCAAGGTCATCGACCTGCTCGCCCCGTACGTCAAGGGCGGCAAGATCGGCCTGTTCGGCGGCGCGGGCGTGGGCAAGACGGTGCTCATCCAGGAGATGATCACCCGAGTTGCCCGGAACTTCGGTGGTACCTCGGTCTTCGCCGGCGTGGGTGAGCGCACCCGTGAGGGCAACGACCTCATCGCCGAGATGACCGAGTCCGGCGTCATCGACAAGACCGCGCTGGTCTACGGCCAGATGGACGAGCCGCCGGGCACCCGGCTGCGCGTCGCCCTCTCCGCGCTGACCATGGCGGAGTACTTCCGCGACGTGAAGAAGCAGGAGGTGCTGCTCTTCATCGACAACATCTTCCGCTTCACCCAGGCCGGTTCCGAGGTCTCCACGCTGCTCGGCCGCATGCCGAGCGCCGTGGGTTACCAGCCGACCCTGGCCGACGAGATGGGCGAGCTCCAGGAGCGGATCACCTCCGTCCGGGGCCAGGCCATCACCTCGATGCAGGCGATCTACGTGCCCGCCGACGACTACACCGACCCGGCGCCGGCCACCACGTTCGCCCACCTGGACGCGACCACCAACCTGGAGCGGTCGATCTCCGACAAGGGCATCTACCCGGCCGTGGACCCGCTGGCGTCCTCGTCCCGGATCCTCGCCCCGGAGTTCGTCGGCCAGGAGCACTTCCAGGTCGCCACCGAGGTGAAGCGAATCCTGCAGCGCTACAAGGACCTGCAGGACATCATCGCCATCCTCGGCATCG
This sequence comes from Micromonospora sp. Utrum1, assembly GCF_057197805.1. Classification (NCBI taxonomy): domain Bacteria; kingdom Bacillati; phylum Actinomycetota; class Actinomycetes; order Micromonosporales; family Micromonosporaceae; genus Micromonospora; species Micromonospora sp. Utrum1. Next base: position 6,486,311 of record NZ_CM170071.1, on the reverse strand, counting down.
AGGAGCTCTCCGAGGAGGACAAGGTCACGGTGGGCCGGGCCCGCCGGATCGAGCGCTTCCTGTCGCAGAACACCTACGCCGCCGAGCAGTTCACCGGCGTGCCGGGCTCGACGGTCCCGATCAAGGAGACCATCGAGGCGTTCAAGAAGATCAGCGAGGGCGAGTACGACCACTTCCCCGAGCAGGCGTTCTTCATGTGCGGCGGTCTTGAGGACCTCGAGAAGAAGGCCAAGGAGCTGATGGAGGGCTGAGAGCCCGCTCACACTCCACAGAGGCCGCCCCGACGAACGTCGGGGCGGCCTCCGCCTGTTCGGGGCCCCTCGTTACCAGATGCCCGGTTCTCAGGCAAGCGGTTCGCCGGACCGCGCGGTACCGTTCGTGACACGACGTTCACGTCATGAGCGTTGATCTCGTGCAACGAAACGGATCCGCGCGCCCGTCTACCAGTCGTGGGCGTGACGATTGGAGATGCTCGTGGATGAGGCCGGCACGGACCGCGGCAAGCGGTCCCTGTGGCGCGGCGTGCCGCGGTGGGCCCGGGTCTGCACCATCCTCGGCGTCGTCATGATGGTGCTCAGCGGCTCCGTGCTCGTCGGCTACCACGCGCTGGTCGCCCGCTACGAGGGCGCGGTCGGCAAGGGGGACCTGTTCGGCGACCAGGCGGCCGGGGCCAAGGAGAAGAAGAGCGACATCAAGGGCCCGCTGAACATCCTGCTGGTGGGCATCGACCCCCGCAACCCGACGGCCCGCCCGCTCGCCGACTCGATCATGATCCTGCACGTGCCGGCCGGCATGGACCGGGGCTACCTCTTCTCGCTGCCCCGCGACCTGCGGGTGGACATCCCCGACTTCCCCAAGGCCAACTACACGGGCCGCACCGACCGGCTCAACGCCGCCATGTCGCACGGCAGCGCGGTGGCCGGGCAGAACCCGAGCGCGGCACAGGGCTTCGAGCTGCTCGCCAAGACCGTGCAGCAGGTCACCGGGATCGAGCGCTTCGACGCCGGGGCGATCATCAACTTCACCGGCTTCAAGAAGATCGTCGACGCCATGGGTGGCGTCGACATGTACATCGAGCGGGACGTCAAGTCCGAGCACCTGCAACCGGACGGGACGCCGCGGCAGCTCAAGCCGGGCGGCGGGGGCTACCTCGGCCCGCAGGCCGTCTACAAGAAGGGCAACGCCCACCTCGAGGGCTGGCAGGCCCTGGACTACGTGCGGCAGCGCTACCCGAAGAACGGTGTGCCGGACGCCGACTACGGCCGGCAGCGGCACCAGCAGCAGTTCGTCAAGGCGATGGTGAGCCAGGCGTTCAGCGCCGACGTGGTGGCCAACCCGGTGAAGCTGGACAAGGTGCTCCGCGCGGCCGGCCAGTCGCTGGTCTTCAACGGCCGGGGCAACAGCGTGGTCGACTTCGCCCTCGCCCTGAAGGGCATCCGGGCCGACTCGATCGAGACGATCAAGCTGCCCGGCGGCCCGGTGGAGTCCAGCCGGGGCTACCAGGGGGAACAGCTGCTGCCGCCCGCCGAGGACTTCTTCGCCGCGCTGCGCAACGAGCAGGTCGACGCGTTCCTGCTCGAGCACCCCGACTTCAAGCAGAAGAGCAAGTAGCGTGAGCGCCAACGGGCCTCGGCGGGCGCCGGGGCCGGTTGGCGCGACCGTGGCGCAGCTCTCGCCACCCGCGTTGGGTGGGCCTCGGAGGCGCGACTAGACTTTCGGCAATCCGCCGCCCAGCAAGGAGACAGCGTGGCACAGCAGCTTCACGTCGAGCTCGTAGCCGTCGAGGAGAAGGTCTGGTCCGGCGAGGCCGAGATGGTCGTCGCTCGGACGACCGAGGGTGAGCTGGGTGTGCTGCCGGGGCACGCGCCCCTGCTCGGCCAGCTCGCAGAGCCCAGCCAGGTACGCATCAAGCAGTCCGGCGGCGAGCAGCTCGCGTACGACGTGGCGGGCGGATTCCTTTCGGTGACCGGTGAGGGCGTTACCGTCCTCGCCGAGAGCGCCACCCCCGCCACCCCGGCACGCTGAGCCGACCCGCCGATGGAGATCGTGGAAGGGATCGGAATCGGCATCGCGGTCGTCTTCGCGGCGCTACTGATCCTCTTCATCCGGCGGGCCCTGTTCACCCGTAGCGGAGGCATCATCCGGCTCAGTGTCCGGGTGTCCACGATGCTCGACGGCCGAGGCTGGTCGCCCGGCTTCGGCCGCTTCGTCGGCGACGAACTCCGCTGGTACCGCATGTTCAGCTTCGCCCTGCGTCCCAAGCGGGTGCTGTCCCGCAAGACCCTCGCTGTGGAGCGGCGCCGGCTGCCCGAGGGTCAGGAACGGCTCTCCATGCCGGCCGACTGGGTGATCGTGCGCTGCACCAGCAACCACGCCCCGGTCGAGATCGCCATGGCACGGTCCACGGTCACCGGATTCCTCTCCTGGCTCGAGGCCGCCCCACCCGGGGCGGCCTCGCCACGTCTGGCCTCCCAGGACTGGCCCGCCGCCTGACCCCGGCGGCTATTTGATCCACTCCGGCCGGCGTGATGGCGGTGCCCGCTCCCACTGCCCCGCCAACGGGGCTTACCGTCTCCCCGCCGTGAATCTTGGACAGTTGTCGTTAGCTACGAACGAAGACTGTCCAAGATCCGAGGTGGGTGTCAGCCCGTCCCTGCGTTGCCTGGGCAGATTGTCCGGTTTCGCCTCGCCGCGGACGTTCGGTGGAACGTCATGTGTGTCTCCGGGGCCCGGATACACCCATGGTGTTCCACCGACCGACTGAGCTTGGGCGGGCTGTCCGTTTCATGCGGTGAGCGGCGGCACCCTGGCGGTGGAATGGCGGGCGGGCGGGGGTCGTTGTATCGCCGTGAACGACCGAGGAAGACGCCTCACCAAGGCGGGGTGCCCGGCCCCGGAATGATGGTGGGCCGCCAGTCGTTGGACATGGTCTCGGCGCGACGAAGAGGCCCCGGCCCCGCGCGCTGGATGATCCCCCAAGACTTTTTGCTCGACCCCCCGAAGACTTTGTTGAGCGCCTGACGGTGCTTGCGCACACCGGATTGCCGACCTCCCCCGGTCGGGGTGTGCGCCAACCCCCGAATGGAGCTAACCCTCATGAACACGATGCTGCGTAAGAGCGTGCTCGGTATTGCTGGTCTGGCCTTCACCGGTGGCATCTTCGCCGGTCCGATCGCCGCCCACGCCGAGCCGGTGCACGACAGCAAGCCGGCCGCGGTGGCGGTGCAGGGTGACAAGCTGATCCCGCACGGTGTGCAGGGCGCCCAGTCGAAGATCGCTCTGAACGACGAGCAGACCGCCAACGCCAAGGCGATCATCGCCGCCACGAAGAAGGCCGGTCTCCCGAAGCGGGCCGCGGTCATCTCGATCGCCACCAGCCTGCAGGAGTCGAAGCTGGAGAACCTCGGCCACCTCGGCGACAAGAACGACCACGACTCGCTGGGCCTGTTCCAGCAGCGCCCGTCGAGCGGTTGGGGCTCGCCGGAGCAGATCACCGACCCCGAGTACTCCACGCTTGCGTTCCTGAAGGGTTTGAAGCAGGTCGACGGCTGGCAGGACATGCCGCTGACCGAGGCCGCCCAGACCGTGCAGGTCTCGGCCTACCCCGACGCCTACGCCCAGTGGGAGCGGCAGGCCGCCGACATCGTCGCCCACAACTGGAACAGCTGAGGCAAGAACCGCTGGCCGGCACCCCGACACGGGGTGCCGGCCAGCGGCGTCTCAGGACCAGGTCGCGCCAGCAGCGAACGGAAGCTCCGCGGGCCACCAGCGCACCACGACCGGTCAGTCGAGGTCGGCGACCAGTTCGACCTCGTACCCCTGGGTGTCGGAGAGGTAGGCGGCGTAGGTCTGCGGGCCGCCGGCGTGCGGGTGGCGGTCCGGGAAGAGCAGTTCCCAGCCGTGCCCGGGCGCGGCGGCGACCAGCCGGTCCACGGCAGCCGGCGGGCCGGCGTGGAAGGCCAGGTGGTTGAGGCCGGGCGCGCACCGGTCGTGGGTGCCGCCGGTGAGCGCCGGGGATTCCTCCAGGACCAGGTACGTCGGGCCGAGCCGCCAGGACCGACCGGCGGGCCAGTTCTGGTAGGGCGTCCAGCCCAGCTCGCCGAGGAGCCAGCCCCAGCTACGCCTGGCAGCGGCCAGATCGGGTACCCAGACCTCCACGTGGTGCAGCGCGCCCACGGTCAGCGCTTGCCGCCCGGCACCCATAGCACATCCCCGTCCGGGTTTGCCGTTCTTGACAGGATAAAGAGCAGATCGGAGAGCCGGTTGAGATACTTTGCCGGGAGGGTGCTGGTTCGGTCCGGGTCGTGCGCTACCAGCGCCCACGCCGCACGCTCGGCGCGCCGGGCGGTCGTCCGCGCCACGTGCAGCAGTGCCGCGCCAGCGGTGCCGCCGGGGAGGATGAAGGAGTCGAGCTTGCTCAGGCGTGCGTTGTACTCGTCGCACCAGCCCTCGAGGCGCTCCACGTACTCCTCGGTGACCCGCAGCGGCGGGTACTTCGGATCCGGCTCCACCGGGGTCGCCAGGTCCGCGCCGACGTCGAACATGTCGTTCTGGATCGACCCCAGCACCGCCCGCAGCTCGTCCGGGAGCTGCCCCAGGGCGAGCGCGACGCCGATCGCGGCGTTGCACTCGTCCACGTCCGCGTACGCGGCGATCCGCGGATCGGTCTTCGGCACCTGCTCGTTGTTGCTCAGCCTGGTCATGCCGGCGTCGCCGGCCTTGGTGTAGATGCGCGTGAGGTGGACGGCCATGACGCACAGCCTACGGATACCGGACCTGACCATCCCGGCGCGGCCGGCCCGCACTGCCTGGCCGGCCGGGGTGGGGCCCGGTGATGCCGGCGGCCCGGGGGCCAACGACGTCGACGTCATCCGGGTGCTCGGTGAGTCCCGGCTGGCCGGCACCGTGCACGTGGTCGGGGCGAAGAACTCCGCTCTGAAGCTGATGGCGGCGGCGCTGCTCGCCCCGGGGCGCAGCGTGATCACCAACGTTCCGCGGATCACCGACATCGCCATCATGGGGGAGGTGCTGCGGCGGCTCGGCTGCGTCGTACGCTTCGCCGCCGACGACCCGGTCGACCCGATGGTGACCCGCGGCGGGGTGGAGCGATCCCGGTCGGTGGTGATCGACGTGCCGGAACAGCCGGGCGCGGAGGCCGACTACGACCTGGTCCGCCGGCTGCGGGCGTCGATCTGCGTGCTCGGCCCGCTGCTGGCGCGCCGGGGGTACGTGCGGGTGGCCCACCCCGGCGGGGACGCCATCGGCTCGCGCGGCCTGGACATGCACATCGCCGGGCTGGCCCGGATGGGCGCGGAGATCTCGGGCGAGCACGGTTTCGTCATCGCCGAGGCACCGGACGGGCTGCACGGCGCGGACATCACGCTGGACTTCCCGAGCGTCGGCGCCACCGAGAACTTGGTGATGGCGGCGGTGCTGGCCCGGGGCACCACGACGATCGACAACGCGGCCCGGGAGCCGGAGATCGTCGACATCTGCACCATGCTGAACCGGATGGGCGCCCGGATCGAGGGGGCCGGCACGTCGACCCTGCACGTCGTCGGGGTGCCCGAGCTGCGTCCGGTCCGGCATGCCACGGTGGGGGACCGGATCGTCGCCGGCACCTGGGCGTTCGCCGCCGCGATGACCCGTGGCGACGTGACCGTGACCGGCATCGACCCGGCCTACCTGGAGGTCGCGCTGGACAAGCTGGTCTCGGCCGGCGGCCTGGTGGAGACCAGGGGCGGCGCCTTCCGGGTACGCATGGACGACCGACCGAAGGCCGTCGACGTGGTCACCCTGCCCTTTCCGGGCTTCGCCACCGACCTGCTGCCGATGGCGATCGGGCTGGCCGCGGTCAGCGACGGGGCCTCGCTGATCACGGAGAACATCTTCGACGGCCGGTTCATGTTCGCCAACGAGATGATGCGGCTCGGCGCGGACATCAAGACCGACGGCCACCACGCCCTGGTCTGCGGCCACGAGCGCCTCTCCGGCGCCCCGGTGCGCGCCACCGACATCCGGGCCGGCGCCGGCCTGATCATCGCCGGGCTCTGCGCCGACGGGGTCACCGAGGTCTCCCACGTGCACCACGTCGACCGCGGCTACCCGGACTTCGTCGCCGACCTGCGGGCCCTCGGCGTCGAGGTGGAACGCGGCACCGCCCCGGAGGAACCGGACCTCGCCATCTGAGGGCCAGCCTCAGCAGTCGTTCAGCCTCGCCGACAGTGCTGTCTTGTCATGCCCTCACGGCCCTCGCTGCGCTCGGTGCGTTCGGTCATGACTAGGGTGCTGGCAGACACTCAATAAGGCGAGGGAGAAGCAGATGGCGGGTCGACTCGCGGTCGTCGGTGCCGGGCTGATGGGTTCGGGCATCGCCCAGGTGGCGGCGCAGGCGGGCTGGCAGGTGACGCTGCGGGACCTGGACGACGCGGCCACCAAGCGGGGCGTCGACGGCATCCGCAAGTCGCTGGAGAAGTTTGCCGAGAAGGGGAAGATCGAGGCGTCCGAGGTCGACGCGACCCTGGCCCGGATCACTCCGACCACCGAGCTGGAGGCGGCGGCCGACGCGGACATCGTGGTCGAGGCGGTCTTCGAGAAGATCGAGATCAAGCACGAGGTGTTCCGCGCGCTGGACAAGATCTGCAAGTCCGACGCGGTGCTGGCCACCAACACCTCGGCCATCCCGGTCACCCAGATCGCCACCGCCACCGACCGCCCGGAGTCGGTCGTGGGCACCCACTTCTTCTCGCCGGTGCCCATGATGAAGCTCTGCGAGCTGGTCCGCGGCTACAAGACCAGCGACGCGGCCCTGGCCACGGCCAAGGCGTTCGCCGAGGAGATCGGCAAGACCGTCGTGGTGGTCAACCGGGACATCGCCGGCTTCGTCACCACCCGGCTGATCTGCGCCCTGGCCATGGAGGCGGTCAAGCTGGTCGAGTCCGGCGTGATCTCCGCCGAGGACCTGGACACCGCCTGCAAGCTGGGCTTCGGTCACGCCATGGGCCCGCTGGCCACGGTCGACCTGACCGGCGTGGACGTGCTGCTCAACGCCGCGAAGAACATCTACACCGACACCGCCGACGAGAAGTTCTTCCCGCCGGAGCTGCTCCAGCGCATGGCCACGGCCGGCGACCTGGGCCGCAAGACCGGCCAGGGTTTCTACGCGTACTGAGCCGTGCGTTGCGCGCCCCCGGCAGTCGTGGCCGGGGGCGTCACGCTTTCCGGGACGGGGTGAGGGCCGTGCCGAGCAGGCGAACGCGTCCGGGATGACGGTGCCCCAGTAGGCGAAGTTGTGCCGGCCGTCGGCCCAGGCGGCGCGTACCGAGGGCTCCGGCAGCGCCCGCGCCAGCGCGCGGACGTCCTTGAGGAAGTTGTCCTGCCGGCCGCACCAGAGGCCGACCGGGGTGCCGCGTAGCCGCTCCACGCCGGTGAAGACCGCGTCGCCCGGGCGGACCGCGGGGGAGAAGGCGGCCACGGCGCGCAGCCAGTCCGGGTACGCCTCGGCGAGCAGCAGCGCCCCGAAACCGCCCATCGACCAGCCCCAGACGGCGAGCCGGCTGCTGTCGAAGCCGCGCCGGGCGCACCAGGTGGGAAGCTCCTCGCGGACCATCCGCTGCGGGTCGTCGTCGCCCGAGCGCCGCCAGGAGAGCCGGCCGCCGGTGGCCCCGGCCAGCACGAAGGGCGGAGCGCCGCGGCGTACCGCGTCGGTGAGGAAGCGGGCCAGCCCGAGCCGGCCGTAGTCCCGGGGCGTGGCCGAGGCGCCGTGCAGTACCAGGCAGACGGGGAGGCCGCGGCCGTCGCCGTACCCCTCGGGCACGGCCGTCCAGAAGTCCACCTCGCGGCCGCGGGCCCCGGACGCGATCCGGATCAGCCGCTCGTCGCCGGCCGGCACGTCGGGCACGGCGGGCCCCGGCCCGGGCCGGGGCTCGGCGAGTTGCCGGGCGGCGAGCCCGCCGACCACCGCGGCGCCGGCCACGCCGGCGCCGGCCGCCAGGAGCCGGCGCCGGGTGAGGGTGTGAGCCATGCCGCACAGTGTTCCACCTGCGGCGACCGCTCGACCCCCGCGTCAGCCGTCGCGCTTGGTGGTCCAGCGGAACGTGGTCAGGCAGAGCACCAGGCCGATCACGCACCAGAGCCCGAGGACCAGGGCGACACGGCCCAGCTCGAACGAGCCGCCCGGTTCCTGCGCCCCGAAGCTGTCCGGCAGGAAGACCGAGCGCAGCCCCTGGCACATCCACTTGAGCGGGAAGAGCGCGGCGACCTGCTGCATCCAGCTCGGCAGGCTGGTGAAGACGAAGAACACCCCGGAGATGAACTGGAGGACCAGGGCGACCGGGGTGACCACGGCCGAGCCGCTGCGGGCGGTGCGCGCCAACGAGGAGATGGCGATGCCGCACAGGGTGCAGGCGGTGACGCCGAGGACGGCGACCCAGCCGAAGGTGGCCCACTTGGCGGCGGTCCCCGGCAGCTTCAGGTCGAACAGCGCCACCGACACGGCGAGCAGCAGCGCGGTCTCCGCGACGCCGATGGCCACCACCATGAGCACCTTGCCGGCGAACCAGACCCACTTGGGCATCGGCGTGCCCCGGTAGCGCTTCAGCACGCCCCGGTCCCGCTCGATGGGGATCCAGATGCCGAGGTTCTGGAAGCTCACCGTCATCAGGCCGGTCGCGATCATGCCGGTGATGAAGTACTGCGTGTAGCTGACGCCCGGCGCGATCTCGTCCTTGAAGATCGCCGCGAAGATCAGGATCATGATGATCGGGAAGCCCATCGTGAAGACGACGGACTCCCGGGAGCGCAGGAACTGGGTGATCTCCAGCCGCCCCTGCCGCAGGGCGAGCGCGGCCCCGCCCGGCCGGCGGCCTCGGGCGGCGGCGACCGGGGCGGCCGGCTTCGTCGTGGTCGTCATCAGTGTCCGATCATCCGCAGGTAGACGTCTTCCAGGGTCGGCCGGGTCACGGTGAGGCCGGGGACCTCGCCGCCGAAGCGCGCGGCCAGCTCCGCGACCAGCGCCGTCGGCGTGGCGGTCTCCGCCTTCTCGGGCGTCCCGTCCGGGGTACGCCAGGAGACCGTCGCCAGCGCCTCCTGCCGGTTGCCCAGCCGGTTCGGCGGGGCCACCTCGACCACCCGGCCGGCGGCGATCACGCCGACCCGGTCGGCCAGCGCCTCGGCCTCGTCCAGGTAGTGGGTGGTGAGCACGATGGTGGTGCCGGCGGCGGAGAGGTCCCGGATCAGCTCCCAGAACTCGCGCCGGGCCTCCGGGTCGAAGCCGGTGGTGGGCTCGTCGAGGAAGAGCAGCTCGGGGCGGCCGACGATGCCGAGCGCCACGTCGAGCCGGCGCTTCTGCCCGCCGGAGAGGGTGTGCGTGCGGGCCCGGGCCTTGGCCCCCAGCCCGACCCGCTCGACCACCTTGTCCGGGTCGTCGGCGTCGGGGTAGAAGCCGGCGAAGTGCCGGACCACCTCGGCGACGGTCAGCTCGTCGAACTCGCCGGCGCCCTGGAGCACGATGCCTACCCGGGAGCGCCAGGTCGGGTCCGGGTGGGCCGGGTCGGCGCCGAGCACGCGTACCTCGCCGGCGTCGCGCCGCCGGTAGCCCTCCAGGATCTCCACCGTGGTGGTCTTGCCCGCGCCGTTCGGGCCGAGCAGGGCGAACACCTCACCGCGGTGGACGTCGAGGTCCACCCCCGCCACCGCGAGGTTGTCGCCGTACGCCTTGCGCAGCCCCCGTACGGAGATCGCGAGCTCGTCATCCATGACGTCCAGTGTGCGACTCCGGCGGGCCGGCCGGTGGCCCGGGGTGTGGTGGTGTCGGACATGTCGCGCCGCTCGTGCCCGTCGGTCCGCTCCATGGACCTGTGTGGTTTTCCACAACCCGTTTTACTGAACGGTAACTTAGACTCCCGCCATGGACGAGAAGGCTCCTTCGGGGCGGCTGCCGGAGCGCGACCGGCCCTGGGTGATGCGCACCTACGCCGGGCACTCCTCCGCCGCGGCCACCAACGCGCTCTTCCGCCGCAACCTGGCGAAGGGGCAGACCGGGCTCTCGGTCGCCTTCGACCTGCCCACCCAGACCGGCTACGACCCGGACCACGAGCTGGCCGCCGGTGAGGTCGGCCGGGTGGGCGTGCCGGTGGCCCACCTCGGCGACATGCGGGCCCTCTTCGACGGCATCCCGCTCGCCGAGATGAACACCTCGATGACCATCAACGCCCCGGCCATGTGGCTGCTCGGCCTCTACGGCACGGTCGCCGCCGAGCAGGGCGCCGAGCTGGCCCGCTGCGCAGGCACCACGCAGAACGACATCATCAAGGAGTACCTGTCCCGGGGGACCCACATCTTCCCGCCGGCCGCGTCGCTGCGGCTGACCGCCGACGTCATCGCGCACACGCTGCGCGAGATGCCGAAGTGGAACCCGGTGAACATCTGCTCGTACCACCTCCAGGAGGCCGGCGCGACGCCGGTGCAGGAGGTCGGCTTCGCCCTGGCGACCGCGGTCGCGGTGCTCGACGCGGTACGCGACTCCGGCCAGGTGCCCGCCGAGCGGATGGGCGACGTGGTCCAGCGGATCTCGTTCTTCGTCAACGCCGGGGTGCGCTTCATCGAGGAGATCGCCAAGATGCGCGCGTTCGGCGCGCTCTGGGACGAGATCACCCGCGACCGGTACGGCGTCGACAACCCGAAGCAGCGCCGCTTCCGGTACGGCGTCCAGGTCAACTCGCTGGGCCTGACCGAGGCACAGCCGGAGAACAACATCCAGCGCATCGTGCTGGAGATGCTCGGCGTCACCCTGTCCCGGGACGCCCGGGCCCGGGCCGTGCAGCTGCCCGCCTGGAACGAGGCGCTCGGGCTGCCCCGCCCCTGGGACCAGCAGTGGTCGCTGCGCATGCAGCAGGTGCTGGCCTACGAGTCGGACCTGCTGGAATACCCGGACCTGTTCGACGGCTCGCACGTGATGACCGCGCTGGTCGACGACATCGTCACCGGGGCCCGGGTCGAGCTGGAGAAGGTGCTGGAGATGGGCGGCGTGGTGGCCGCCGTGGAGACCGGCTACCTGAAGAGCGCCCTGGTCGCCTCGCTGGCCGACCGGCGCCGGCGGATGGAGGCCGGCACCGACGTGGTGGTCGGCGTCAACCGGTTCACCGAGACCGAGCCGTCGCCGCTGACCGCGGCCGGCGCCGAGGCGATCGAGCAGGTCGACCCCGCCGTCGAGGCGGCCGCCACCACCGCCGTACGCGAATGGCGGGCCGACCGGGACGCGGCGGCCGTGGACGCGGCCCTCGCCCGGCTGCGCGCGGACGCCGCGACCACGACGAACCTGATGCCGGCGACGCTGGAGTGCGTGCGGGCCGGGGTGACCACCGGCGAGTGGGCCGGCGCGCTGCGCCGGGTCTTCGGCGAGTACCGGGCGCCCACCGGCCTGTCCGGCGCGGCCGGCGTCGGCGGCGACGCTGGTCTGGCCGCGGTCCGCGAGCGGGTCGCCGCCACCGCCCGCGAGCTGGGCAGCGGCCGGCTGCGGCTGCTCGTCGGCAAGCCCGGCCTGGACGGGCACTCCAACGGCGCCGAGCAGATCGCGGTACGCGCCCGCGACGCCGGCTTCGAGGTGGTCTACCAGGGCATCCGGCTGACCGCCGGGCAGATCGTGGCGGCCGCCGTGGAGGAGGACGTCGACCTGGTCGGCCTCTCGGTGCTCTCCGGTTCGCACCTGGCCGCCGTGCCGGCCGTGCTGGACGGGCTGCGCGCCGCCGGGCGCGCCGACCTGCCGGTGGTGGTCGGCGGCATCATTCCCGCGGTCGACGCCGAGGCGCTGCGCGCCGCCGGCGTGGCCCGGGTCTTCACCCCGAAGGACTTCGCGCTGACCGGCATCATCGACGACCTGGTCACCGTCATCCGCGAGACCAACGGCCTGTCCTGAGACCGGGCGGCCCGCCGTTGCCGAGGGCGGTCGGGTGTGGTTCGCGGTACGGGCCTCGTCCGAGGCCTGGTCGGGCACCGCGTCCAGGGCCCGTCGGGGTCCGTGGGCTGCACGCCGCCGGCGGGCCCGGCCGGGTCAGCGGCTCGCGTAGGTCTGGCAGTCCGCCAGGTCCGCGTCGGGGCCGACGGTGATCGCCGGGGCGTGACACTCCAGGTCGGAGTTGTGCCGGCAGTCCGCGCGCTGGCAGGCGCCGACCTGGGCGATCATCTGCTCGACGCCGCCGCGCACCGGCAGCTCGACGAACGTGTGGCAGTGCGCGTGATCGGGGCTGCCGATCGTGATGGCGAAGGCGTGGCAGTCGTTGGTGTGGTTGTAGGCGCAGGACCTGACTGCGCACTCCTGGACCCGGGGCATCTCCAATGACGCGGTCATCTCTCCGGCCCTCCTCTGGACGTATGCCCCGAATGTAGGCTTTCATCCCTCTCGCCCGATGGACGATCGTGCGCCGGTCACGCGGTCGAGTGCCCTGTCCACTCATGATCCACTCCGGCTCGCCGAGGTAGCGGTATCCCTCGGTGCCGGACACCGCCACCTCGCCGATCTGGAGTCGATCACCCCTGCAACCGGCCCGGCCACCTAGAGGTGTGGGGTGAATGTCCGGTTCCGGGCTCGCCCTCAGGCGTGGGTGGAACGCCATGTGTGTCTCCGGCGCCGGGATACCTCCATGGCGTTCCACTCACCGGTGCCTTGGGGGGTGGGTGTCCGGTTGCGGGGTGGTCGGCGGCACCCTGGCGGCGGAATGGCGGGCGGTCGGGGGTCGTTGTATACGGGTGAACGACCGAGGAAGACGCCCCGGCCGCGCGGGTCGGGCGGCTCCAGGCAACTGCCGCCAGCGTAGGTGACCGAGTCGCAACTCCGGGACCGCCGCCGATCGAGGTGGGTGTGCCAGGCCCGGAATGATGGTGGGCCGCCGGTCGTTGTACGTGGTCCCGGCGTGACGAAGAGGCCCTCGGCCCCGCGCGCTGGATGGTCCCCCGAAGACTTTCGCTCGACCCCCCTCAAGACTTTTGTTGAGCGCCTGACGGTGCTTGCGCACACCCCCCAGCCGACCCCCGTCGGCGTGTGTGCGCCAACCCCCGAATGGAGCTAACCCCCATGAACACGATGCTGCGTAAGAGCGTGCTGGGTATTGCTGGTCTGGCCTTCACCGGTGGCATCTTCGCCGGTCCGATCGCCGCTCACGCTGAGCCGGTGCTCAGCAGCAAGCCGACCGCGGTGGCGGTGCAGGGTGACAAGCTGATCCCGCACGGTGTGCAGGGCGCCCAGTCGAAGATTGATCTGAACGACGAGCAGACGGCCAACGCCAAGGCGATCATCGCTGCGACGAAGAAGGCCGGTCTCCCGAAGCGGGCCGCGGTCATCTCGATCGCCACCAGCCTGCAGGAGTCGAAGCTGGAGAACCTCGGCCACCTCGGCGACAAGAACGACCACGACTCGCTGGGCCTGTTCCAGCAGCGCCCGTCGAGCGGTTGGGGTTCGCCGGAGCAGATCACCGACCCGGAGTACTCGACGCTTGCGTTCCTGAAGGGTTTGAAGCAGGTCGACGGCTGGCAGGACATGCCGCTGACCGAGGCCGCCCAGACCGTGCAGGTCTCGGCCTACCCGGACGCCTACGCCCAGTGGGAGCGGCAGGCCGCCGACATCGTCGCCCACAACTGGAACAGCTGACACAAGAACCGCTGGCCGGCACCCCGACACGGGGTGCCGGCCAGCGGCGTACCCGGGGAAAGACCGCAACGGACGCGCGGGTGAAGGACCACGACGGGCTGGGGGCGAGGGTGACCGGCGCAGGGATCAAGCCTGACCGCCCGGAGCCGGTCACCCTCGCCCCCAGCCCCAACCGCAACCACCCCGGAGCCCAGCCACCCCGGAGCCCAGCCACCCCGGGGCGCACCACCCCGGAGCGCACCACCCCCGAACGCAACCACCCCGGAGCGCAGCACCCAGCGTCAGACCCGGAAACCAGCAGCCCGAGCAGCCTGGCGTTCGCGACGCCGCCAACGACGTCGCCGCAGGAACCAGAAGAGGAACGCCACGAACCCGAGCAGGAACGCCAGCACCAGCACCGGCAGCAGGATCGCCACCACCGACATGACCGCGCTGGTCGCGTCCTCGGCGGTGCTGGCCACCGGGGTGCCGAAGCCGGCGGTGGTCGCGTTGATGACCGGGCGGGCCGCCGACTTGAGCAGGTGGACGCCGAGCGCGATGAGCACGCCGACCACCACGGGCACCCACTGGTGTGAGGAGAAGAAGGTGTCGGGGTCGCTGACGGTGACCGTCTCCGAGCTGGAGCCGGCGCCGAAGGCCAGCCCGCCGGCGGTCGGCCGGACCACCGTCTGCACCACGTCGTTGACGTGGTCGACCACCGGCACCTTGTCGGCCACCACCTCGACGGCGAGCAGCACGGCGAGGATCAGCAGGACCCAGCCGTTGCCCAGCCACTGCCAGCCGCTCGGCAGCTCCATCAGGTCGGTGTAGCGCGCGAGCAGACCCATCAGCACAAGGGGGATGTAGGCGTTCAGGCCCGCCGAGGCGGCAAGGCCGGAACCGGTGAGGACTTCGAGCACGATCTCAATATCGCACCGGTACGCCAGTGGCGCTCGTCGGCGACCGCCGGGTGCTCCGCTAGTCTCGTCGGGTGCGGTTGGTGATTGCGAAGTGCTCGGTGGACTACGTCGGACGGCTGTCGGCACACCTGCCGCTGGCCACCCGGTTGCTGATGGTGAAGGCGGACGGTTCGGTGTCGATCCACGCCGACGACCGGGCGTACAAGCCGTTGAACTGGATGAGCCCGCCGTGCCGGCTGGAGGAGGCCCCCGGCGTGTGGCGGGTGGTCAACAAGGCCGGCGAGGAGCTGCGCATCACCCTGGAGGAGATCTTCCAGGACACCTCGTACGAGCTGGGCGTCGACCCGGGGCTGCGCAAGGACGGCGTCGAGGCGCACCTGCAGGAGTTGCTCGCCGCCAACCCGGAGACCCTCGGCGAGGGCTTCACGCTGGTGCGGCGGGAGTACATGACGGCGATCGGCCCGGTGGACCTGCTCTGCCGGGACGCCAACCAGGGCGCGGTCGCGGTCGAGGTGAAGCGGCGCGGCGAGATCGACGGCGTCGAGCAGCTCACCCGCTACCTCGAACTGATGAACCGCGATCCGCTGCTCGCCCCGGTCGCCGGGGTGTTCGCCGCCCAGGAGATCAAGCCGCAGGCCCGGGTGCTCGCCACCGATCGCGGCATCCGCTGCGTGGTGGTCGACTACGACAAGCTGCGGGGCATCGAGCGCGACGAGCTGACCCTGTTCTGAGCCGGCGGGCCGGGGTCGTCAGCGGCCCCGGCCGTACATCAGCTTGGCGGCCTTGACCAGGCGGGCGACGTCGGCCGGGGTGCGCTCGAACGTCATCGAGGGCAGCAGCGAACGGGCCCGGCGGCGGGTGATCGACTTGGCTCGGCCGAACTCGCGCAGCCCGTCCTCGCCGTGGATGCGGCCGAAGCCGGATTCGCCGACCCCGCCGAACGGCAGCGTGGACATGCCGGCGAAGGTCAGCGTCGAGTTGACCGCGGCCATCCCGGAGCGCAGCCGCCGCGCGACCGCCACGGCCCGCTTGCGGCCGAAGACCGACCCCCCGAGACCGTACGAGAGGGCGTTGGCCCGCTCCACGGCCTCGTCCACGTCGCGGACCCGGTTGACGGTCAGCGTCGGCCCGAAGGTCTCCTCGCGCACCGCGGCCGAGTCCTCCGGCACGTCCACCAGCACGGTCGGGTGCACGTACGGCGGCTGGACCGCCTCGGGGCCGCCGAGCACCGCCCGGCCGCCGCGGGACACCGCGTCGTCGATGTGCCGGCGGATGACGTCGACCTGGGACGGCATGGTGATCGGGCCGATGTCGGCGCCGTCGGGGCCGACGGTGAGCCGGCCGGCCTTCGCCACCACCTTGTCGACGAAGGCGTCGAAGACCTGGTCGACCGCGTAGACCCGCTCGATGCCGATGCAGGTCTGGCCGGCGTTCGTCAGCGCGCCCCACACGCAGGCCTCGGCGGCGGCGTCCAGGTCGGCGTCGGCGTCCACGATCATGGCGTCCTTGCCGCCCGCCTCCAGCAGCACCGGGGTGAGCGTCTCGGCGCAGGCCGCCATCACCTTCTTGGCGGTGGCGGTGGAGCCGGTGAAGGCCAGCTTCGCCACCCCCGAGCGGCACAGCGCCGCGCCGACGTCGCCGAGCCCGTGCACCGCCTGGAAGACCGGCTGCTCCGGCACGATCTCGGCGAACCGGTCCACCAGCCACTGCCCGACGGCCGGGGTGTACTCACTCGGCTTGAACACCACCGCATTCCCGGCGGCCAGCGCGTAGGCGGCGGAGCCGATCGGAGTGAAGACCGGGTAGTTCCACGGGCCGATGACGCCGACCACCCCGTACGGCTGGTATTCGAGGTGGGCGGTGAACTCGGCGAGGATCAGCCGGGTGCGGACCCGGCGCGGCCCGAGCACCCGGCGGGCGTTACGGGCGGCCCAGTCGATGTGCTCCAGGGCGGTGAGGATCTCCACCACGGCGTCGCCGACCGGCTTGCCGCCCTCGGTGTGCACCAGGTCGGCCAGCTCCTCCATCCGGCGGGCGAGCACGCGGCGCCAGCGCAGCAGCCGATCGTGGCGCCCGGCGAAGCCGAGCCCGGCCCACCAGTCGGCGGCGGCGCGGGCCCGCTCCACCGCCGCGCGCACGTCCGCCTCGGTCGCCACCGGGAGCCGCCCCGCCTCCGCGCCGGTCGCCGGACTGGTCGACACCAGTCGACCGTCCTCGATGAGCGGGGTCCCCGGGACATGCACAGCCGTCATGGCCGAAGTCTAGACCCGCGCGTTACTCACCGGTAGGTCCCGCGCGACCCGTACTCTGCCCAGGTCGGTGGCGCGGCGGGCCGGGCGGGATCGACGGACGTGCCGCCCGTTGAACCGGCGACGCCCGCCGAAACGGCGAACAGGAGATGGCCGCCTGGGGCCATCTGGGTGACCGCGCGGTGGTGGGAACGATTACGGTGAGGTGGCAGGCTGACGCCGCGGAGCGACGGCGGGGTGGAGGTCGACTGTCCATGGAGGAGCATCCGGAACTGATGCCGCTGCTGACGGTGTCGGGGGGGACGATGCGCGGGCTCAGCTTCCGGGTCGGCCGGGATCCACAGGTCGTCGGTCGGGCGCCGAGCGCCCACATCGTGCTGGCCGACCCGCACCTGAGCCGGCGGCACGCCACGGTGCAGGCCACCCCCGGCGGGGTGGTGCTCACCGACCTCGGCTCGACCAACGGCACCTGGCTCAACGACCAGCGGATCATCGGCAGCGTGCCGCTCGCCGACGGGGACGTGATCCGGCTCGGCCGCACCGACCTGCGCTTCTTCGACCCGGGCGTGGCCCGGACCGACCCGGTTGGGATGAGCTTCATGCAGCCGCGCCGCGACCACCGGCCGACCCTGCCGCTGCCCGTCCCTCCGGCGCCCCGCACGCCGATCGAGTCGCGCGGCACGCTGCCGCTGCCCGTCGACACGCACAGCTGACCCGGAGTTCCGCCACACGGGCCGGCGGCCCCGGATGGGGGCCGCCCACATGGACCGGTTCCGGCTGACCGTGCCAGCATGCGCGGATGCGGAGCGAGCGACACACCGTCCGGGCCAACGACATCACCCAGGCGGTCCGGGTGGCCGGGCCGCCCGACGGCGTGCCGGTGCTGCTGGTGCACGGCAACGTGTCGTCCGCCGCGTTCTGGGAGCCACTGCTGCCCCGGCTGCCGGAGACGCTCCGGGTGGTCGCCCCCGACCTGCGCGGATACGGCGAGACCGACACCGCTCCGGTGGACGCCACCCGGGGCCTCGACGACTTCGCCGACGACGTGGCCGCCCTGCTCGACGCCCCCGGGCTGTTCGCTCCCGGCGCCCGGCCGGTGGTGGTCGGGCACTCGCTCGGCGGCGGGGTGGCGATGCGGCTGCTGGTCGACCACCCGGACCGGGTGGCCGGACTGCTGCTGGCGGCGCCGGTCTCCCCGTACGGCTTCGGCGGGACCCGGGACCTCGACGGCACCCCCACCACGCCCGACTTCGCCGGCACGGGCGGGGGCACGGCGAACCCCGACTTCGTGGCCCGGCTGGCCGCGGGGGACCGGCGCGCCGACGGCCCGACCAGCCCCCGCAACGTGCTGCGCTCCGCGTACGTGGCCGACCCGGCGTCGCTGGGCGCGGACGAGGACCTGCTGCTGGAGAGCATGCTGACCACCGCGACCGGGGACGACAACTACCCCGGCACGGCGGTCGCCTCGGCGCACTGGCCGGGCACCGCGGCGGGGCGGCGCGGCGTGCTCAACGCGCTGGCGCCCGCCCACTTTCGGCTCGCCGACGAGCTGGTCGCCGTCCCGGCCAAGCCGCCGGTGACCTGGGTACGCGGCGACGCCGACGTGATCGTCTCGGACACCTCGCTGTTCGACCTGGCGTACCTGGGGTCGCTCGGGGTGGTGCCGGGCTGGCCGGGGGCGGCGGACTGCCCGCCGCAGCCGATGGTCGGCCAGACCCGGGCGGTCCTCGACCGGTACGCGGCGGCCGGCGGGACGTACCGGGAGGTGGTGCTGCCCGGCTGCGGGCACAGCCCGCACCTGGAGCGGCCGGCCGAGTTCGTCGCCGAGCTGCTGGCGCTCGCGGGGGTGCCGACCGGGGTCTGACCGACGCGGTGCGTGAAATATCCCACGGCGTCTCGACAACGCAGCGTCACGTGGCAGACTCCGGCGCATAACCTTAGCCGCCGTTCATGTCGGCAACGGCGGAGTCAACCAGGGGGAGGCCGGTCGTGGCGCGCGAGTTCACCAGGGTGGGTGTGGTGGGTCTGGGCACCATGGGTGCCGGCATCGTCGAGGTGTTCGCCCGCAACGGCATCGACGTGGTGGCCGTCGAGATCTCCGCGACCGCCCTGGAGCGCGGGCGGGCCACCCTCACCGGCTCGACCGACCGGGCGGTGGCCAAGGGCAAGCTCGCCGAGGCCGATCGGGACGCGCTGCTGTCCCGGGTGGACTGGCAGGTCGGGCTGGACGCCCTGCACTCGGTGGACCTGGTGATCGAGGCGGTGCCCGAGCACCTGGACCTGAAGCAGCGGATCTTCGCCGAGCTGGACCGGGTCTGCAAGCCCGAGGCGATCCTGGCCACCAACACCTCGTCGCTGAGCGTCACCGAGATCTCCGTCGCCACCACCCGGCCGAACCAGGTCATCGGCATCCACTTCTTCAACCCGGCGCCGGTGATGAAGCTGGTCGAGGTGGTCCGCACCGTGGTCACGTCCGCCGACGTGGTGGCCGACGTGGAGGCGCTCTGCGAGCGGCTCGGCAAGGTCGACGTCACCATCAACGACCGCGCCGGGTTCATCGCCAACGCGCTGCTGTTCGGCTACCTGAACCACGCGGTCAGCATGTTCGAGTCCCGGTACGCCACCCGGGAGGACATCGACGCCGCCATGAAGCTCGGCTGCGGCCTGCCGATGGGCCCGCTCGCGCTGATGGACCTGATCGGCCTCGACACCGCGTACGAGATCCTGGACACCATGTACCGGCGCGGCGGCCGCGACCGCCGGCACGCCCCGGTGCCGCTGATCAAGCAGATGGTCACGGCCGGCCTGCTCGGCCGGAAGTCCGGCCGCGGCTTCTACACCTACGAGCGCCCGGGCTCCCCGGTGGTCGTACCCGACGAGCACACCCCGGTGAGCACGGGCGCGGCGCTCGCCGACGGCGCCCGGGCGATCGCCAAGGTCGGCGTGGTCGGCTCCGGGACCATGGCCACGGGCATCATCGAGGTCTTCGCCAAGGCCGGCTACGAGGTCATCTCGGTGACCCGGGGTGCGGAGAAGTCCGCCAAGCTCTGCGAGACGGTCAAGACCTCGCTGAACAAGGGCGTGGTGCGGGGCAAGCTCAGCGAGACCGACCGGGACGCGGCGCTCGGCCGGGTCACCTGGTCGGCGACCCTGGACCACCTGGCCGACGTCGACCTGGTGGTCGAGGCCGTGGTCGAGGAGTTGAGCGTCAAGAAGGCCCTCTTCGCCAGCCTCGACGAGATCTGCAAGCCGGGCGTCGTGCTGGCCACCACCACCTCGTCGCTGCCGGTGATCGACGTGGCGATGGCCACCCAGCGGCCGGCCGACGTGATCGGACTGCACTTCTTCAACCCGGCGCCGATCATGCCGCTGGTCGAGATCGTGCGGACCATCCGCACCTCGGCGGAGACCACCGCCACCGCCCGGGCGGTCTGCGCGGCGCTGGGCAAGACCGGCGTGGTCTGCGGCGACCGGTCCGGCTTCATCGTCAACGCGCTGCTCTTCCCGTACCTGAACGACGCGGTGAAGATGCTGGAGGCCAGCTACTCGACCGCCGACGACATCGACTACGCCATGAAGCTCGGCTGCGGTTACCCGATGGGCCCGTTCGAGCTGCTCGACGTGGTCGGCCTGGACGTCTCGCTGGCCATCCAGCGGGAGCTCTACCTGGAGCTGCGTGAGCCGGGCTTCGCCCCCGCGCCGCTGCTGGAGCACCTGGTCACCGCCGGCTACCTGGGCCGCAAGAGCGGCCGGGGTTTCCGCGACCACACCCAGCGCTGACCCGGGTCAACAGCCGGCGCCCGTGACGGCGTCTTCAAGGCGTGACCTTCGAGGAGTACGTCGGCAGCCGCGGCCCGGCCCTGTTGCGCCTGGCCCGGCTGCTGACCGGCGACGAGCACCGCGCCGAGGACCTGACCCAGGACGTCCTGGCCCGCGCGTACGTGCACTGGCGGAAGATCGCCCGGGCCGACCGGCCCGACGTGTACGTGCGGCGGATGCTGGTCAACGCGAACACGTCGTGGTGGCGCCGGCGGTCCAGCCGGGAGCTGGCCGTGGACACCTTCGCCGAGCGGCCCCAGCGCGGTGACCTCGGCGGCGAGGCGGCCGACCGCGACGAGATGTGGCGGCTGATCCGCGCCCTCCCCGACCGCCAGCGCGCCGTGCTGGTGCTGCGCTACTACGAGGACCTGGACGACGCGACCATCGCCCAGATCCTCGACTGCTCGCCGGTCACCGTCCGCACCCACGCGATGCGGGCGCTCGCCCAGCTCCGGGAGCGCTGCGGCGTCCCGACGACGAAGGGGAGCCGGCCGTGACCGACCTCGACCAGCGAATCACCTCGGTGCTGCGGGAGCAGGCCGAGGGGGAGACCGACACCCACCGCCTGCTCCGGGAGTCCCGCGCCCGGGGCCGCCGCCGGCAGCTGCGCCGCCGGACCGCCACCGGCACGACCCTGGCCCTGGTCGGGGTCCTCGGCTTCGTCGGCCTGAGCGGCGCGGACCTCGGCGGGCTGTCCGGCCGGCTGCCCTGGGGCGCGGCCACCCCGGCCGTCGCCCCGCCGGTGCCGCCCCGCGCCGACGGGGTGCCCGGCGCGGTCGCCGACCCCACGCGGGTGGCCACCGACGCGCAGGTGCTGCACTTCGGGGTCGACCCGGCCCGCGCCCGCTACCTCGGCTGGGGAATCCGGCAGAACCAGGTGGAATCCGTCCGGTTCACCGTCGGCGGCGGGCCACCCGTCCTGGTCGAGGTGAGTCGCTCCGTCGAGTTGCTGAGCCGGGGGGGCGTGGACGGTTTCACCTTCGACGCCGTGGAGGAGCCGCTGCCGTTCGACGGCACGGTCCGCGAGGTGCCCGGCCAGGCAGGTGGACTGATCCTGTCGTGGCGCCCGGTGAACGGCCTGTACGCCCGGGCGAGCACCGCCGGCAGGGACCGGACGGCGCTCCGGCGGGCGGTCGACGCGCTGCGCTGGAATCAGGCGAGACGGTGCGCGGGCCCG
Source organism: Micromonospora sp. Utrum1 (assembly GCF_057197805.1). Lineage (NCBI taxonomy): Bacteria > Bacillati > Actinomycetota > Actinomycetes > Micromonosporales > Micromonosporaceae > Micromonospora > Micromonospora sp. Utrum1. The sequence continues at coordinate 6,464,525 of NZ_CM170071.1, read as the reverse complement.
TTGCGGCTCACCACCCTGCCGCCCGGGGCGACGCTGCTGGACTGCGACGTGGACGCCTCCGCCTTCCCGGGCGGGGTGAACGCGCGGTTCACCCTCGTACGCGGGCAGGACGCGACCATGCGGGTGAACTTCGATCACGCCAGCCAGCTCGCGGGCAGCCGGACCGAGGGCAACCGGACCGTCGACGGCCGGTCGGCCTACCTCTATCCCGACGGCACCAGGCTGGAGGTGCTCGGGATCCCGAAGGCGCACCTGATCGCCACCTTCGGCGGATTGGACAAGGGCTTCACCGAGGCCGACGCGACGGTCGTCCTGGCCGGGGTACGGGTGGCCGACGACCTGACCGACCCGCGGACCTGGTAGGCCACCGGGTCCGCCGGCCGGGCCGCCCGACCCGGGGCGGTCCGGCCGGCGGACCGTACGCTTGGTGACCGTGAGTCCCCGTCGCAACCGTCCCCGCCGGGACGACACCAGCCACCTGGACGCCGAGCGGGCGCGCCAGGGCGTGCCGACCGTCCAGCAGTGGCGCGACGGTGACTGGCAGGTCCGCGGGATCACCGGCGGGGCGTCGGTCAAGACGTACCGGTGCCCCGGGTGCGACCAGGAGATCCGCCCCGGGGTGGCGCACCTGGTGGCCTGGCCGGCCGACGACCGGGGTGACCTGACCGACCGCCGGCACTGGCACAGCGGCTGCTGGCGGGCCCGGGACCGGCGCGGGCCCAACCTCCAGCGCGGCCGCGGCGCCCCCCGCTACGGCTGAGCGACCTGGATCACGCTGTTTGCGCCCCGGCGGGCGACGCGGGCGGCGGCGCGGGAGACTGGGACGGTGAGCAAACCGATCCGTGCCTCGTCGATCCTGCCCGGCCGCCGGGAGGACATCGAGCTGCACACCGCCGACGGGTTGAAGCTGGTCGGCGAGCTGGCCCGGCCGCTGGAGCGGGAGCCGGTCGCCACCCTGGTCTGCCTGCACCCGCTGCCCACCCACGGCGGGATGATGGACAGCCACGTGTTCCGCAAGGCGGCCTGGCGGCTGCCCGCGCTGGCCGACCTGGCCGTGCTCCGCTTCAACACCCGGGGCACCAGCAGCGTCCGCGGCACCAGCGAGGGCGCCTTCGACAACGCGGTCGGCGAGCGTTTCGACGTGGCCGCCGCCATCGAGTACGCCGAGTTCCACGAGCTGCCGAACATCTGGCTGGTCGGCTGGTCGTTCGGCACCGACCTGGCGCTGAAGTACGGCTGCGACCCGGCGATCACCGGAGCGATCCTGCTCTCCCCGCCGCTGCGCTTCTCCCAGCCCGAGGACCTGACCGTCTGGGCCGAGTCCGGTCGGCCGCTCACCGCCCTGGTCCCCGAGTTCGACGACTACCTGCGCCCGGAGGAGGCCCGGCAGCGCTTCGCGGCGGTGCCGCAGGCCGAGGTGGTCGGGGTGGCCGGCGCCAAGCACCTCTGGGTCGGCGACGCGGAGACCGTGCTGAACGAGATCGTCAGCCGGGTCAACCCGGCCGTGCCGGTGCCGCTGCCGACCACCTGGGACGGCCCGATGGAGACCGGCGACGTCAGCGCCTACGCCGACCGCACGGTGGCCGCCTTCGCCGACACCCCGGTGCCCGGCCCGGCGCAGCGCCGCGCCGGCTGACGGGTCAGCGGGTCTCCTGCCGGGGCAGCACCACCTCGCGCAGGATGAGCTGGAGCGCGGCCACCGTGGGGATGGCGATCAGCGCGCCGACCACACCCAGCAGCGACACCCCGAGCAGGGCGGCGAGCAGCGCCGCCACCTCGTTGACCGAGACCGCCCGGCGCATGATCTTGGGGTAGATCAGGTAGTTCTCGACCTGCTGGTAGATGAGGAAGAAGACCAGGCAGGCGATGCCGACCGGCAGGTCGGTGGCGAGCCCGACCAGGGTCACCACCACGGCGCCCAGGGTCGCCCCGATCTGCGGGATCAGGTCGGTCACCGCGACCACCACGGCCAGGGCGAAGGGGTACGGCAGCCCGACCACCAGGGCGAACACGAAGGTGCTCGCCCCGGCCAGCACCGCGATGGACAGCGCCCCGACCATGTACGCGCCGACCCGGGCCAGGATCTCGTCGCCGATCAGGCGGACCCGCTCCCGGCGGGACCGGGGCACCAGCGCGTACCCGAGATCGCGCAGCTTGTTGAAGTAGGCCAGGAAGTAGATGGTCAGCACCAGCACGGTCAGTGCCCGGAAGATGGTGCCGAAGATGAGCTGCGCCCCGCCCAGCACACCGCCGAGGGCCCGGCCGATGGTGTCGGCGTTCGCCGCCGACTGGACGCGCTGCATCACGTCGTAGCGCTCGACGAGATCGTTGACCGTCGGGTTGCGGCGCAGGTCGTCGACGTAACCGGGGAGATGCTCGATGAACTGCCCGGACTGGGTCACCACCGGCGGCACCAGGGCCAGCAGGCCACCGACGATCAGCAGCACCAGGGTCAGCGTCACCACCGCCACCGCCAGCCCGTGCGGCAACCCCCAGCGGCGCAACCGGACCACCGCCGGGTGCAGGCCGACCGCGAGGAAGAGCGCGATCACCACCAGCACCAGGATGCCGGCCGAGTTGCGTACGCCCAGGAACACCGCGTACGCCAGCAGCACGCCGAGCGCCCCGGTGAAGCCGAACAGGAAGCTGCTGCGCCGCAGCGGCCGGCCCGGCACGCCGAATCGCCCGCTCGGCTCGAACTCGGTCGGCTCGGTCTCCACGCCGACCTCGGCCAGCGCGGGCTTGTCGGCCGGCCGGCCACGGTCGAGCGGCTCCCGCCCGCCGGCCGACCCCTTGCTGCCGGTCGGTTCGTGGGCCGCAGGACGGCGGGGCGTGGCGTTCGCGTCGTGGGGACCGGGTTCGGGGCGCCTCGCGTCGAGCGGGTCGTCGTCCGGGTCGGCGGAACCCTCCTGCGACACCCGTGCCTCCCCGGCTCCCCGCTCCGGCCCGGCGGAGCGCCCCTGCGGCGGACCGTGAGCACCGGACGGGTCCTCGGCGGCGCAGCCCTCTGCCCCGCAGGTTAGCGGTCGACGCCCGCCCCGACCATCCCCTCCATCACTTCCGCCGCCGTCGCCGAGGTGGGGCTTCCCAGGGTGCCGGACGCCGCCAGCCCGGCGAGCTGGTGCGGTCCCTCACTCGTGCGGCGAGGTGGGGATCCGGCGGGTCGGGTGCGGGACCGCCGGCGGGTCAGTCCTTGTCGACGGTGACGGCGCTCGGCTTGGCGCTGCGCTCATCGGTGGTCGGCTTGGTCGGGCGCTTGCCGTTCTCGCCGGTGCTGGTGATCTTCGTCGGGGTGGCGCCCCGGCCGCCCTCGCCGGGCACGGCCGCCACGGTCGGCCCGCCGTCGACCCCGGCGCTGGCGCCCGAGCCGTCCACGGTGGTCACCGGCTCGGCGACCGGGCGCGCCTTCGCGCCGTCCGCCGGCTCGCCGGTCTTCGCCGCCTCTCCGGCCTTCGCCGCCGGGGCGCCGCCGTTGGGGGAGACCGTCGCGATGCCCTTGGCGGTGACGGGCACCGGGCTGCGGTCGCCCTTCGGCGCGCCACCGGACTCACCGCCGGCCGCCGTGGCCAGCTCGGCCGGGTCGACCGGAGTGGCGGCGAGGCCGGCCGGGCCGGCCTCCGCGTGCAGCTCGAGGAGCCGGCGCTGGAGGTCGTCGGACTCCTGCCGGGACTTCCAGGTCTCCGTACGCAGGTCGGCGAGCTCCTGCTGGGCGTTGGCGATCTCCAGCATCACGTGGGCGAGCTGCTGCCGGCCGGCGGCCACCTCCTGCTGGGTGGCGGCGAGGTGCTGCTGGGTGGTGGCCAGGTGCTGCTGGGTGGTGGCCGCGTACTCCTCGAACTGCCGGCGCGAGGCGGCCACGTGCTCGTCGGCCTTGCGGCGCCTGCCGGCGGCCTCCGCCTCGGCCCGGCGGAGCAGCTCGGTAGCCTCCTCCTCGGCCCGCTGGCGCATGGTGAGCGCGTCCTGCTCGGCCGCCTGGCGCAGCCCCGCCGCGCCCTGCTCGATCTCCGCGCGCCGGGCCGTGTACGCCTTCTCCAGCTCGTCCTGCCGCTTGGTGTGCAGCTTGTCCAGCTCGTCGCGGCGCTTGGCGAACTCCTGCTCGGCGGAGGCGCGGCGCTGGGCCAGCTCCTTCTCCGCCGTCTCCCGCCGGGCGTTGACCTCCTTCTCCACGCCGGCCCGCCAGGCGCCCAGCTCCTGCTGGGTCTGGGCGCGGGCCTGCTGGACGTAGGCCTCGGTCTCGCTCCGCATCCGCTGCACGTACGCCTCGACCTCGGCGCGGTTGCGCTTGCCCGCCTCGGTGGCCTCAGTGGTGAGCCGGTTGGCCTCGGTGCGGGCCCGGCCGCGGGTGGCCTTCGCCGCCTCCTCCGCGTCGTCGACGATCTTCTTGGCCTCGGCGAGCGCCTTGGCGTGGGTGGCCCGGCCGGCCTCGGCGGCGGACTCGGTGAGCCGCTTGGCCTCCTGCTGGGCCTTGGCGTGCACCTCCTTGGCGGCCTCGCGCAGCTGGGTGGCCTCCTGCTGGGCCTTGGCCACCGCCTCCTTGGCCGTCTCGCGCAGCCGGGTGGACTCCTGCTGGGCGCGGGCGTGGATCTCCTTGGCGGTGTCCCGGAGCTGGGTGGCCTCCTGCTGCGCCTTGGCCAGCGCGTCCTGGGCGTTCTTCCGCAGCTTCTCGGCCTCGTCCCGGGCGGCCTTGAGCGTGGCCTCCGCCTCGGCCTTGCGGGCGGCGGTGTGCCGCTCCTCCTCGGCCCGGCGGGCGGCGAGGGCGATCTCGAAGTCCTTGAGGGCCTGGGCGGCCTGCTCCCGGGCCTCCTCGATGATGTGCTCGGCGGCCGCGCGCCGGGCCTCGATCTCCTCGTTGGCGGCGGTCAGGATGTCGTCGGCCTGTTCCTCGGCCATGGTGAGGATCTGCTCGACCCGGGGACCGAGGTGCCGGAACGAGGCGCGGTCCACGACGCCCACCTGCTTGCGCACCTGGGCGAGGTCGCGTTGCAGCACCTCGACCTGGCCGGCCAGCTTGTGAATCTGGGTGTACGCCTGTTCCCGCTCGGTTGTCAGCGCCGAGATCTCGTGCTCCGCACGAGCGACGTAGCGGTCGACCTGTCGTTTGTCGTACCCCCGCAGAGCGGACTCGAAGCTGGGCTCCGTGGTCACGTCCCCGCCGAGGGCGAACAGTTCCTCGCCGTGCGACATGCCCCCATCCTCACACGCATCCGGCCCTGCTGGGGCGATACGGACGCCCCTGTTGGCAGGCGCACTTTCGTGAGCTGGCGAAACGAGCCGGAAAGCGTGACGGCGCGGGGCGGCACCGGTCACCCGGTGTCACCCCGCGCCGCGGCTCATGCCCCGTCTGCGGGTGGTTGTTCAGTTGGCCGACTCGGCCGTGACCTTCTTGTCGGCGCTGTCGGCCTTCGGTGCCTCCGGCTTGTTGGCGCCCGCCGCCGGCACGCCCGGCACGATGCCGGCGAGACCGGAGAGCATCTGCCCGAGCTGCGAGGTGACCGCGTCCTTCTGCCGGGTGAGGTCCTCGACCTCGCGGCGGGCCGCCTGGGTGGTCAGCTCGGCCTCGGTGCGGGCCTCGCTGAGCAGGCGCTGCGCCTCGGCCCTCGCCTCGGACACCGTCTTCTCGGCCAACGCCTTGGCCTTCTCGACCGTGTCGGTGGCGGTGCGCTCGGACTCGACCCGGCGGGCCTCGGCGCGCTGCTCGATCTCCTTGGCCCGCTCCTGGGCGGCCCGGGCGCGCTGCTCGGCCTCGCTGACCAGCTTCTGGGTCTGCGCGACCTGGGCGGCGTGCCGCTCGGACTCCTCGCGCTCGGCCTTCTCGCGCCGCTCGGCGAGCTGGAGCTCCAGGGCCTGAAGGTCCTTGTCGCGCTTGTCCCGCGCGTCGGTGAGCAGCTTGGTGGCCTCGGCCCGCTTCTCCTCGGCCTCGCGGGCGGCCTTGGCCCGCTGCTGGGTGATCTCCCGCTCGGCGGTGGCGCGCAGGGTGGCGACCTCGCGCTCGACCGTCGACTTCAGCTCGGCCACCTCGTGCGCGGTGACCGTACGCAGCTGCTTGGTCTCCCGGTCGGCGTCGGCGCGCAGCGTGTCGGCCTCGCGGCGGGCCTGCACCCGGACCTCGGCGGCCTCGCGCTCGGCGGCGGTGCGGACACTGCCGGCCTCGCGCTCGGCGGAGGCCTTCATGGCAGCCGCCTCGGCGCGCGCCTTGTCGGTGATCTCCCGCGCCTCGAGGCGGGCGGCGGAGAGGATGCCCTCCGACTCGCGCTTGGCCTCGTTGCGGTGGTCGTTGGCCTGCTCCTCGGCCAGCCGGAGGATCTGCTCGACGCGGGTGCCCAGGCCGGAGAGGGTCGGCCGGCTGTTCTCCTCGAGCTGCTTGTTGGTCTCGGTGAGCTTCTGCTCGAGCGCGCCCTGGCGCTGCTCGGCCTGGCGCAGCCGGCGCTGGGCGTCGTTCATCCGCTGCTCGGCCTCGGCGCGGGCCTGCTCGGACTGACTCAGGGCGGCGGTCAACCGGCCGATGAAGTCGTCGACCTGGTTGGTGTTGTAGCCACGCAGGCCAACGGTGAAATCGGGCTGTGAGTTCGCGTTATCGAAGAACGCAAGAGGGGAGGACTGCTGCTGGGGCATTGGGACATACTCGCAGACGCCCCAGGGTGCTTCGCAAGAGCGGTCCGCAGCTTTCGTGTCCTGTTTACATGGTCAACTTCGACGGGCGGGGGGACCGGACCAACCGGCGATCTTGGCAGGTCCCGGGCGGGTCGGGCGGCCCGGCGGGGAGCGCGCGAAAAGGGCCGCGGGACGATGCCCGCGGCCCTTTGTCTTCAAGCAATCGAATGGTGTTCCGGCTTACCGGAAAGGCAATGCGGCGGTCAGTGCCCGCGGAACCGGTTGATCGCGGTTTCGTGCCGGGCACGCAGCTCGGTGTCCCGGACGCCGAGGCCGTCGGTGGGCGCCAGGCAGCGCACGCCGACCTTGCCCTGGTGCGCGTTGCGGTGCACCTCGTACGCGGCCTGGCCGGTCTGCTCCAGCGGGTAGGTCCGCGACACGGTGGGGTGCACCTTGCCGAGCGCCACGAGCCGGTTGGCCTGCCACGCCTCGTGGTAGTTGGCGAAGTGGCTGCCGACGATCCGCTTGAGGTGCATCCAGAGGTAGCGGTTGTCGTACTGGTGCAGGTAGCCGCTGGTGGAGGCACAGGTGACGATGGTGCCGCCCTTTTTGGCGACGTAGACGCTGGCGCCGAAGGTCTCCCGGCCCGGGTGCTCGAAGACGATGTCCGGGTCCTCGCCGCCGGTCAGCTCGCGGATCCGCTCGCCGAACCGCCGCCACTCGTCCTGGTCCTGGGTCTCCTCGTCCTTCCAGAAGCTGAAGCCCTCGGCGGTGCGGTCGATGACCAGCTCGGCGCCCATCTTGCGGCACAGCTCGGCCTTCTCCGGCGAGGAGACCACGCAGACCGGAATGGCCCCGCCGTTGAGCGCCATCTGGGTGGCGTAGCCGCCAAGGCCGCCGGAGGCGCCCCAGATCAGCACCACGTCGCCCTGCTTCATGTTCGCCCCGTGGTGCGAGACGAGCTGCCGGTACGCGGTGGAGTTGACCAGCCCGGGGCTGGCCGCCTCCTCCCAGCTCAGGTGGCGCGGCTTCGGCATGAGCTGGTTGGCCTTGACGACGGCCAGCTCGGCCAAGCCGCCGAAGTTGGTCTCGAAGCCCCAGATCCGCTGCTGCGGGTCGAGCATCGTGTCGTCGTGGCCGGCGGCGTCCTCCAGCTCGACCGACAGGCAGTGCGCCACCACCTCGTCGCCCGCCTTCCACCGGGTCACCCCCGGCCCGGTCCGCAGCACCACGCCGGCCGCGTCCGACCCGACCACGTGGTACGGCAGGTCGTGCCGGCGGGTCAGCTCGGAGAGCCGGCCGTAGCGCTGGAGGAACTTGAAGGTGGGCAGCGGCTCGAAGATGCTGGTCCACACGGTGTTGTAGTTGATCGCGCTGGCCATCACCGCGACGAGCGCCTCGCCGGGGCCCAGCTCCGGGGTGGGCACGTCCTGTACGTGCAGCGCCTTGCGCGGGTCCTTGTCCCGGGTGGCCATGCCGTCGAACATCCGGGTGTCCTCGGCGCGGACCACCACACCCCGGTAGGTCTCGGGTACCGGCAGGCCGGCGAGGCCGGCGAGCTCCCGCTCCGGCTGCGCGGAGCCCTCCGCCGCCATGATCGCTTCGAGGATGTCCTGCACGGTGACCTCCCGTTCGTCGCGCACCCGCACCGGGCGGGCAGGGGCGCTGCCATCGTCGGCGCCGGTGCGACGGGACCGCCATGTCGGCAATCGACACATCCGGCACCGGTCGCGCTCCTGTGGGGCGGGACGTTACTGAACGGTAGCTAGGGCGGGAAGTCCTCTGTGAAAAACTGCATCCGCCGATGCGTGGAGGTGTCCGTGGGAACGCGGAACCGCGCAGTGCCGCGCCGCGTCCCAGGCAGTAGGAAGGAGCCCCGGACACCTCGGCCGGGGCCCCTCCGGTGGCCTCAGTGGCCGGTGGCGGCCGGCTCGACCAGCTCCACCAGGACGCCGCCGGCGTCCTTCGGGTGCACGAAGTTGATCCGCGAGTCGGCGGTGCCCCGCTTCGGCTTCTCGTAGAGCAGCCGGACGCCGCGCTCGCGCAGCGCCGCGCAGGCCGCGTCGATGTCGGTCACCGTGTACGCGACCTGCTGCACGCCCGGCCCGTTGCGGTCCAGGAACTTGGCGATCGTCGAGGACGGCGACAGCGGGGCGAGCAGCTGCAGGCAACCGCCCTCGGTGGTCGGCCCGACGGCGAGCATCGCCTCGCGGACGCCCTGCTCCTCGTTGGTCTCGGTGTGCACGCAGCGCATGCCGAAGGTGCGCTGGTAGAAGTCGATCGCGGCGTCCAGGTCGGCCACGGCGATCCCGACGTGGTCGATGCGGAGCAGGCCGACGTCGGGGACATGGTCGGCAACGGGCTCGACGGGGGAGTTCTCAGCCATGGCGCTAGTGTGGCCTAACGATCGTTCGGCCGGCCTCCCCAGTCGGGCATCTCACTCGGCTGAACGGACGACGCCCGGACGTCCTCGGGGTGAGCCTTGGTCGAACGGCCGACCCGGAGCGGGTCACCCCGGCCCCACATCCTCCGTATGCCCGAGCGGCGGCCGGCGCCGCTCCGATCGTCCTGCTGGACGGCCGATGCCCCGATGAGCAGGTCGCGAGCAGGATTCGAACAGGCACGCACATCAGCAATGGTCGTCCCCCGGCCGGCGCTCGCGGCCCGCGCACGGGGGCCTCGACCGGACTCGGGGAGGGTCGAGCCGTGCGCACGGCACCGAAGAAGCGCGGTAACGCACCGGACGCCACCATCGCAGGCGGCCCGGCTCGGGAGCGGTCGGCATGACGCTGGAGCAGTGGGCGGCGGCGAGCGTCGTGTTGGGCGCCATCCTCAGCGCGCTGACCCTGGCCGTGACGGTGAGCCGGCCGCTGCGCCGCCTGGCGCGCCACAACGACGAGTTCCGGCAGGACTGGTACGGGGTGCCGGCCCGACCGGGCCACGACGCCGTCCCGGGGGTGCCGGAGCGGTTGCGGCGGATCGAAACGGAGCTGCACCCGAACGGACGCGGAACGCTGCGGGACGCGGTCAACGATGCGGAGCGCCGCCTCAAGGACGTGGAGAGCCGTCTCGACGACCACCTCCGGGCGCAGCACGGTCGCACCTCCCACGGCTGACCCACGATCGCCAAGGGTCCCAGCTCATCGATCGTTCGGCATATGCGAACCCGGACGGTGCAAGGTTGATCTGCAAATTGCATGCGGTGAAGAGTACGGATGGTGAGTTCACTGTCACGCCCCGTCGCTGCCATCTGGATCCCCTCCCACGTCGACCCGATCGAACCCCACCTCATGACCTGCCTGGACCACGCGAGGCGCTGCCGCTACGACCTCCTCGGGATCATCACCACGGCACCGTGGGACGAGGTCAGGCAGATGATGATCGACGGGAAGGTCGACGTGGTGGTGGTCGCCCAGCGGGAGCACCTCCCGCCGGACCGGACGCCGCGGATCGAGGTGGCCGCCCGAGGGACGCACCTGTCGCTGGCGTCGTCGCCCAGGGGGCCGGTGCCGCCGCGCCGGCGCCGCCCGCGGCAGGGCTGAACGCGCGAACAGCCCGGCGAAGGCCTGCTGCGTGCTGCCACGTCGGGCCGGCCGGGCCCGGAGGCTGGACGCCGCGGCGCGACGACCAAGCCATCGACCGTCATGACCTGGAGCGCATTGCGGACGTGCTCGGGGTCACCGTACTGTCGCTCTTCCCGGCAGATATGGTGCGTCCTAACAATCGTTAAGGCGTACAGGTCGGCACCCCTCGGAGGCAGGCATGGCTTCGGTGATCGTCAGCGGCGCGCGGACCCCGATGGGGCGCCTGCTGGGCAACCTCAAGGACCTCCCCGCGACGAAGCTCGGTGGCGTCGCGATCAAGGCAGCGCTGGAGCGCGCCGGCGTGGCCCCGGACCAGGTCCAGTACGTGATCATGGGTCAGGTGCTCCAGGCCGGCGCGGGCCAGATCCCGGCCCGCCAGGCCGCCGTCGAGGCGGGCATCCCGATGTCCACCCCGGCGCTGACCATCAACAAGGTCTGCCTCTCCGGGCTGGACGCGATCGCCCTGGCCGACCAGCTCATCCGGGCCGGCGAGTTCGACATCGTGGTGGCCGGCGGCATGGAGTCGATGACCAACGCCCCGCACCTGATGCTCGGCCAGCGCTCCGGCTACAAGTACGGCGACGTGACCATCAAGGACCACATGGCCCTGGACGGTCTCACCGACGCCTGGGACTGCTGCTCGATGGGCGAGTCCACCGAGCGGCACGGGGTGAAGCACGGCATCACCCGCGAGGAGCAGGACGCGTTCGCCGCGGCCAGCCACCAGCGCGCCGCCGCCGCGCAGAAGAACGGTCACTTCGCCGACGAGATCACCCCGGTGATCATCCCGCAGCGCAAGGGCGACCCGCTGGTGATCAGCGAGGACGAGGGCATTCGCCCGGACACCACCGCCGAGTCGCTGGGCAAGCTCCGCCCGGCGTTCACCAAGGACGGCACCATCACCGCCGGCAGCTCCTCGCCGATCTCCGACGGCGCCGCGGCGGTGGTCGTGATGAGCAAGGCCAAGGCCAAGGAGCTGGGGCTCACCTGGCTGGCCGAGATCGGCGCGCACGGCAACGTGGCCGGCCCGGACAACTCGCTGCACTCGCAGCCGTCCAACGCCATCCAGCACGCGCTGAAGAAGGGCGGCCTGAGCGTCGCCGACCTCGACCTCATCGAGATCAACGAGGCGTTCGCCCAGGTCGGCATCCAGTCCGCCCGGGACCTTGGGATCAGCACCGACAAGGTGAACGTCAACGGCGGCGCCATCGCGCTCGGCCACCCGATCGGCATGTCCGGCGCCCGGCTGGTGCTCACCCTGGCGCTGGAGCTCAAGCGGCGCGGCGGCGGCACCGGTGCGGCCGCGCTCTGCGGCGGCGGCGGCCAGGGCGACGCGCTGATCATCCACGTTCCGAACGGCGCCGAGAGCTGACCGTGGCCGACAGTGTCCAGAACGTCCCGGCGGCGGCCACCGGCTCGGTGCGCCGCAGCCGGGACGTACCCCTGCTGGTCGAGCGGGCCCGCGGGGGCGACCCCCGCGCGGTGGCCCGGCTGATCACCCTGGTCGAGTCCGGCGACGAGGTGCTGCCGCAGGTCGCGGCGGCGCTGGCGCCCTTCGCCGGGCACGCCCAGGTGGTCGGCCTGACCGGCTCACCGGGCGTGGGTAAGTCGACCACCACCAACGAGCTGGTCCGGGCGCTGCGGGCGCGCGGCCACCGGGTGGGCGTGCTGGCCATCGACCCGTCCAGCCCGTTCACCGGCGGGGCGATCCTCGGTGACCGGGTCCGGATGCAGGACCACGCCACCGACCCGGGCGTCTACATCCGCTCGATGTCCAGCCGGGGCCACCTGGGCGGGCTCTCCGCGGCCACGCCGCAGGCGGTGCGGGTGCTGGAGGGCGCCGGCTGCGACGTGGTGCTGGTCGAAACCGTCGGCGTCGGCCAGGCCGAGGTCGAGGTGGCCTCGCTGGCCGACACCACGCTGGTGCTGCTCGCGCCGGGCATGGGCGACGCCATCCAGGCGGTCAAGGCCGGCATCCTGGAGATCGCCGACGTCTTCGTGGTCAACAAGGCCGACCGGGACGGCGCCGACGCCACCGTGCGCGACATCCAGGGCATGATCGCGCTGGGCGAGCGCGGGCCGGGCGAGTGGCGGCCGCAGGTGGTCCGCTCCATCGCCGCCCGCGCCGAGGGCATCGACGACATCGCCGCCGCGATCGACAAGCACCGCGACTGGCTGGAGCGCCACGGCGAGCTGCGGCGCCGCCGGGAGGCGCGGGCCGCCGCCGAGATCGAGGCGATCGCGCTGGGCACCCTGCGGGACCGGATCGGCTCGCTGCGCGACGGTACGCAACTGCCGACGCTGGCGGCCAAGGTGGCCGAGGGCGCCATCGACCCGTACGCGGCGGCCGCCGAACTGCTGGAGCAGTTGGGCGCCTGATCCGCCGGCGCGATCAGCGATCTTTTGTACGCCCGATCGCCGCGGGGCGGACCCGCGCCTGACGGGTCCACTGCGGATCCCGGCCGCCTAGTACGCTCGCACCGCCTCACTGAGCGCGTGGGGCCGGACGAACCCCGGTGGGAGAGCATGGCTGACGAGACCCAGGAGCTGTCGGTGCTGCCGAACGCGGTGGCGGGCGGTGCGACGCACGTCTCCGACGAGGTGGTGGAGAAGATCGCGGTGGCCGCCGCGAAGTCGGTGCCCGGCGTGGCCGAGCTCGGCGGCGACGTGGCCCGCTTCTTCAACGCCGTGCTGGACCGGGTCGGGCTGGACCAGGTGGGCGACGCGCGGCGCGGCTGCTCGGCGCACGTCACCGACGGGGCGGCGGTGGTCAACCTGGTGATCGTGATCGACGGCGGCCGGCCGGTGCCGGAGGTGACCGACGCGGTGCGCGCCGCGGTGACCTCGGCGGTCGAGGCGTACGGGCTGCGGGTCGACGAGATCAACATCCGGGTCGACGACGTGGCGCTGGGCGGTCCGGCGGCGCCCTCGGCCTGATCCAGGTTACCGGCCGGTACACACATCCTTAGCGATCGTTCAGGCCGGCGTTCTACACTCGGACTGCATCCGAGGACTCGAGGAGGAGCTCCGCGCATGGACGCCGACGAGATCGCCGCCGGTCGGGCCCGCTGGCAGGCCCGCTACGACGCCGCCCGCAAGCGGGACGCGGACTTCACCACGCTCTCCGGGATGACCGTGGACCCGGTGTACGGCCCGCCGGAGGGGGTGCCCTACCCCGGCTTCGAGCGGATCGGCTGGCCCGGCGAGTTCCCGTACACCCGGGGGCTCTACCCGACCGGCTACCGCGGGCGGACCTGGACCATCCGGCAGTTCGCCGGGTTCGGCAACGCCCAGCAGACCAACGAGCGCTACAAGATGATCCTCGGCGCCGGCGGCGGCGGGCTCTCCGTCGCCTTCGACATGCCGACCCTGATGGGGCGCGACTCCGACGACCCGCAGTCGCTCGGCGAGGTCGGCCACTGCGGCGTGGCGATCGACTCGGCCGCCGACATGGAGGTGCTCTTCGACGGCATCGACCTGGCCGGCGTGACCACCTCGATGACCATCTCCGGCCCGGCGGTGCCGGTCTTCTGCATGTACCTGGTCGCCGCCGAGCGGCAGGGCGCCGACCTGTCCACCCTGGACGGCACGCTCCAGACGGACATCTTCAAGGAGTACATCGCGCAGAAGGAGTGGCTCTTCGACCCGGAGCCGCACCTGCGCCTCATCGGCGACCTGATGGAGTACTGCGCCCGGGAGATCCCGCGGTACAAGCCGCTGTCGGTGTCCGGCTACCACATCCGCGAGGCGGGTTCGACTGCCGCGCAGGAGCTGGCGTACACCCTGGCCGACGGGTTCGGCTACGTCGAGCTGGGGCTCTCCCGCGGGCTGGACGTCAACGTCTTCGCCCCGGGCCTGAGCTTCTTCTTCGACTCCCACGTGGACTTCTTCGAGGAGATCGCCAAGTTCCGCGCCGCCCGCCGGATCTGGGCCCGCTGGCTGCGCGACGTCTACGGCGCCACCAGCGAGAAGGCCCAGTGGCTGCGGTTCCACACGCAGACCGCCGGGGTGTCGCTGACCGCCCAGCAGCCGGTCAACAACGTGGTGCGGACCGCCGTGGAGGCCCTGGCGGCCGTGCTCGGCGGCACCAACTCGCTGCACACCAACGCCCTCGACGAGACCCTCGCCCTGCCCACCGACGAGTCGGCCGAGATCGCCCTGCGTACCCAGCAGGTGCTGATGGAGGAGACCGGGGTCGTCAACGTCGCCGACCCGCTCGGCGGCTCGTGGTACGTCGAGGCGCTGACCGACAAGATCGAGGCCGAGGCGGAGGAGATCTTCGCCCGGATCCGGCAGCTCGGCGGCGAGGGCCCGCACAAGATCGGCCCGATGACCTCGGGCATCCTGCGCGGCATCGAGGACGGCTGGTTCACCGGCCACATCGCCGAGTCGGCCTTCGTCTACCAGCAGGCGCTGGAGAAGGGCGACAAGCGGATCGTCGGGGTCAACTGCCACACCGGCACCGTGGCGAAGGACCTGGAGATCCTGCGCATCTCGCACGAGGTCGAGCTGGAGCAGCGCCGGATGCTCGCCGAGCGCAAGGTGGGCCGCGACGACGCCGCCGTGAAGGCCGCCGTGCAGCGGATGGTCGAGGTCAGCCGGACCGGGGAGAACATGATCCCGGCCATGCTGGACGCCGTCCGGGCCGAGGCCACGCTGGGCGAGATCTGCGACGCGCTGCGGGCCGAGTGGGGCGTCTACCGCGAGCCCGCCCGCTTCTGACCCCTCCTCCGCGATCTTGCACTTCGGGCCCGGCAGGTGCGGCCTCTGCGGCATTTGCCGGGGCCGAAACTGCAAGATCGGCGGGGTGGGGGTGGGGTGGCGCCGACCAGGCGTGACAGTTGCAACTGTCGCCGACGCGGTTGATCTGAGTTCCGCGGGACACGTGCGAGACTAGATAACCATGAGCGACCCACGGATCACCTCGTCGATCTTCACCCGCGGCGCGGTCGACCTCAGCGCGTTGCGCGGCACTTCCGAACCCTCCCGTCCCAGCACACCGAGCCAGGCCGGCCCGCCGGCCGGCGTACCCGGCGGCCCGCCGGCGGGCGGCGCCCTGGCCGTCATCGACGTGACCGAGGCGACCTTCCAGTCCGAGGTGTTGGAGCGGTCGCTGACCACGCCGGTGGTCGTGGACTTCTGGGCCGAGTGGTGCGAGCCCTGCAAGCAGCTCTCGCCGGTGCTGGAGCGGCTGGCCGCCGAGGGCGACGGCGCCTGGGTGCTCGCCAGGGTCGACGTCGACGCCAACCCGCGGCTCGCCCAGATGTTCCGGGTCCAGGGCATCCCGATGGTCTACGCGGTGGTCGGCGGGCAGCCGATCGACGCCTTCTCCGGCGTGGTGCCGGAGGCCCAGCTCCGCCAGTGGATCCAGGCCATCCTCAAGGCCGGTGGCGTGACCGTCGCCGAGCCGGAGGACCCCCGGCTGACCGAGGCCGACGACGCGCTGATGTCCGGCGACCTGGAGGCCGCCGAGGCGGCGTACCGGAAGATCCTGGCCGAGAGCCCGGCGGACGTCGCGGCCGAGGCCGGCCTCGCCCAGGTCGGGGTCGCCCGGCGGGTGGCCGGCGCCGACCCGCGCGCCGCGCTCGCCGCCGCCGAGCAGGCCCCCGACGACATCGAGGCCCAGCTCCTCGCCGCCGACATCGAGGTGCTCAGCGGGCTGGCCGAGCAGGCGTACGCCCGGCTCGTCGGCCTGGTCCGCCGGACCGGCGGCGACGACCGGGAGCAGGTCCGCCAGCACCTGGTGTCGCTGTTCACCATCGCAGGCCCGGACGACCCCGCCGTGGCGGCCGCCCGACGTGCCCTGGCCAGCGCCCTGTTCTGAGTTCACCGCACGCCAGCGCGGGCCGGCGTACCGGCCGGCCCGCCCGACCATCGAGGACGGGAGCCCATGATGCGCCGGATCGCCGTCCTCGACGCGCCGACGAACCTCGGCCTGCGCCCACCCACGTCCACCTCCGTCCCGGGCTGCGCGAAGGCGCCCGGCGCGCTGCGCGACCACGGCTTGCTCGCCCGGCTGCGGGCCCGCGACGCCGGCTGCCTCACCCCGCCCCGGTACGACCCGGGTGACTGGCGCCCCGGCGACGGGGTCTGCCACGCGCCGGAGATCTCCGGCTACTCTGTGGCGCTGGCCGACCGGATCGGCGCGATCATCGACCGCGGCGAGTTCCCGCTGGTGCTCGGCGGGGACTGCTCCGTGCTGCTCGGCTCGGCGCTGGCCATGCACCGGCTCGGCGAGGCGGTCGGCGGGCGGATCGGGCTGGTCTTCGTCGACGGCCACTCCGACTTCCGGCACCCCGGCAACGCCTCGTACGTGGGCGCGGCGGCGGGCGAGGACCTGGCCCTGGTCACCGGCCGGGGGCAGGCCGACCTGGCCGCCATCGAGGGGCGGCGCCCCTACTTCCGGGACATCGACGTGGTGGTGCTCGGCATCCGGGCTCAGGACGAGTACCGGCTCGACCTCCAGGCCGCCGGCATCACCACCCGCCCGGTCCCGGCGCTGCGCGCCGAGGGGGCGGCCCGCACCGCCCAGTGGGCGCACGAGCAGCTGGCCGACTGCGCCGGCTACTGGGTGCACATCGACGTGGACGTGCTCGACCCGGCGGTGATGCCCGCGGTCGACGCGCCCGACGCGGGCGGCATCGCCTTCGCCGAGCTGGAGATCCTGCTCGCCGGGCTGGTGGACACCCCGCACTGCCTCGGCGTCGAGCTGACCGTCTTCGACCCCGACTACGACCCCGACGGCTCCTACGCCGCCGAGATCGTCAACACCGTGGTGGCCGGGCTCGCCCCGGTCGTCGCGCCCGGCGCGACGCCGCCCCGGCTGCTGCCGTCCGGCCCGGTGGCCCCCGCGCCCCGGCCCGGCAACGGCCGGCCACCGTCGCGCGACGTGCTGCCCGGCCCGGCGGCCGTTCCGGCGCCCGCGGTGGCGGTCGAGCCGATCGGCCCGACCCCGACCGGGGACGGAGACGATCCCGGCGGCAACGGCGACCGGCCGGCGGCCGAGCCGCCGCCCGCCGACCCGGCCCGTCCGGGCTCGCTGCGCCGGGTGGTGGAGCCGGACGGGTCGGACGGACCCGAGCCGGCCGGACCGCTGGCATCGGCCGGGCCCGGGTTGCTGCGCCGGGTGGCCGGCGTGGAGGAGGCGGACGAGTCGGAGCCGGACCCGACCCGACCGGGTGTGGACATCGCCTGATCCGTCAGCGGGCGTCGAGGCCGCGGAGGAAGCGTTCGGCGATCGGGACGGCGCTGGCGGTGCTCGACCCGCCCTGCTCGACGAAGACCGCGAACGCCACGTCGCCCTGCCAGCCGACGAACCAGGCGTGGGTGTGCGCCGGGTTGTTGTCGTACTCGGCGGTGCCGGTCTTGCCGTATACCGGCTCGCCGGGCACGTCCGCGAGCGCGCTGGCCGTGCCGCTGGTGACCACCGCGCGCATCATCGTCCGGACCGCCGTCACCGACTCCGCCTTGAGGGCCGGATCGGCCGGGGCGGGCTTCGCCGGGGCCGGGTCCAGCAGCAGCTTGGGCTGCTCCCAGTGGCCGCGGGCCACGGCGGCGGTGGCGCCGGCCATGGCGAGCGGGCTGACCACGGTGGTGCCCTGGCCGATCGCGGCGGCGGCCTGCTCGGTGGCCGAGCCGTTGGCGGAGACCTTGCCGGTGAAGACGTCGGTGCCGAGGTCCCAGGACGCCTCCAGGCCGAGCGTGCGGCCGGCCTGCGCCAGCCCGTCCGGGCCGAGCTTCGGCGCCAGCGAGGTGAAGGCGGTGTTGCAGGACTTCGCAAAGTCGGTGGTGAACGGGACGTCGCCCAGCTCGAAGTTGTCGGAGTTCTTGAAGGAGCGGCCCTCGACCTCGAACGTCTTCGGGCAGCGCACGGTCGCCTCCGGGGTCACCGCGCCCCGGTCGAGCAGGGCCAGGGCGCTGACCATCTTGAAGGTCGAGCCGGGCGGCACCTGGGCGGTGAAGGCCAGGTTCTCGCCGGCCGCGCCGGGGCCGTTGGCGGCGGCCAGCACGGCGCCGTCGCTGATGCGTACGGCCACCAGGGCGGACCGCCGGGCCTGCCCGCGCAGCGCCGCGTCGGCGGCGTTCTGGGTGGCCACGTCGAGGGTGGTCTTCAGCGGCTGGCCGGCCTTCGGCTCGCTGCGGAACACCTCGACCCCGCTGGGTGCGGTGGCGCCTTCCGCCGCAGGGTGCTCGGTGATCACGGTCACCCCGGGGGTGCCGCGCAGGCGGTCGTCGTAGCGGCCCTGGAGGCCGCCGTGGCCGACCAGGTCGCCCCGGACGTACTTGTCGGGGTGGGCCTTGAGGTCGTCGGCCTGGGCCGGGTCGACCGAGCCGAGCAGGGCCCGGGCGAACTCGCGGGTCGGGGCCAGGAAGAGCTGGTCGGACTGGAACCGGGTGCCGGGCAGCTCGTAGATGCGGGGCTTGATCTGGCGGTAGGCCTCGTCGCGCAGGGTCACCACCTCGACGAGCGCGCCCCGATCCGCCTCGCTCAGGCGCTTGGGCAGGTCGGAGAGGTCGACCGGCGGGGTGAGCGCGGGCCGGACCGCCTTGAACGCGGCGTCGAGCTTCCGGACCAGGCCCTTCACGTCGGTGACCTCGCCGGGGTTGACCTGCACCCGGACCACCGGGCGGGGCGCGACGATCGGGGCGCCGGCGGAGTCGAGCACGCCGGTCCGGGGCGCGGCCTCCCGGCGCAGTGCGAGCCGGTCGCCGGCCGCCAGCTTCTCGTGCACGACGCTCGGCTCCCAGATGACCTGCCACTGGTCGTCCGCACCGTGCCGGAGGCGTACCGGATTCTCGTAGGTCCAGGTGGTCCCGCCCGGCAGCGGCCAGGTGAGCCGGACCCGCGCGGTGGCGATGTCGGCCGTGACCTTCACCTCGCCCGTGCGCTCGAGCTTCGGCGGGCTGTCGGCCAGCTCGCCGGCGAGCGACCGGAGCTCCCTGGTCACCTCGGTCGCCGGCACCTTGGCACCGGTCGGGTCGATGAAGCCGACCGCCTGGAGGTCGCCGGAGGGCCAGCCCTTCAGGAAGGCGTCGACGCTCTGCTCCGGCCCGTCCTCGCCCGAGCACCCGGTCAGCCCGCCCGCCGCCAGCGCGACGGCGGCCAGCGCCGCGAGGACCCGGCGGCGAGGGGAGAGGTGGCGGTGGACGGGGTACGACAGGAGCATGAAGCAATCCCTCCGGTTTGAAACTGCCCTGCACGCTAGTACGCCCCGCGGCTCGCCACCGCCCCGAAACGGCCCTTGCGCAGGCAAAGAGTGGCCTGTGGCAGTGTGATGAACATCGCCAGTCCGGGTACTCCGCGACCGGCCGACCACGTACCCGCAACGGGTGAAAGGACAGAGTCCCGATCCGGACGTCCGGCCGGTGGTCCGCCGACGAAGGGGCACAGCGGCAGGCCTAGGCTGGGCGGCAGAGTGACCCACAACGCGGTGGGTCGAGGGGAGTGGCACCGATGGACCGGCGTCCGGCGATCAAACCGGGACCCGACCTCCGGCAGGCTGACACCAGCCGGGACGATGACAGCTTCGATTCGACGACCGACGGGGACGGTTTCGGCCGTCTCGACACAGGAGTGACCGGGATGACCGGTTCCAGCATCGACACCCTCTACGACCTGGGCCTGCCCGCGCCGGCACTGGGCGACGAGGCCGAGGACGCCGAGCTGGACGAGCCGGTACCGAACGCGGAGCGCCTGGTCGCCCAGGCGGTCGCGCTGGCCGGTGACGATCAGGACGCGGCCATCCTGGTGAGCCGTTTCTGGCGGTTCGCGCCGGACGAGGAGCTGATCGGCTTCACCGCCGAGGAGATGCTCGACGCGGCCCGGGCCCACCGGGACCTCGCCCAGCAGCGGGTACCGGGCGAGCTGAAGCTGCGCATCCACGAGCCCGACGCCGAGCAGCACCACACCGTGATCGAGATCGTCACCGACGACATGCCGTTCCTGGTCGACTCGGTGACCGCGCTGCTGAACTCGCACCACCTCGACGTGCACCTGCTGGTGCACCCGCTGGTCGTGGTCCGGCGTGAGCCGCTCGGCCGGCTGACCGAGGTCTCCGCGGACGTGGAGCCGGACGACGCGATCGCCGGCGACCTGGTCGAGAGCTGGATGCGGATCGAGATCGACCCGGTCCGCGACGCGGCCGAGCGGGACACGCTGCGCCGGGAGCTGCAGCGGGTGCTCACCGACGTGCGGGAGGCCGTCGAGGACTGGCCGAAGATGCGGCAGCGTGCCCTGGCCCTGGCCGACGAGTTGGCCTCGGCGCGCACCTCGGACAACCGTCCGCCGGTGCCGGAGAAGGACATCACCGACTCGGTGGAGCTGCTGCGCTGGCTGGCGCACGACCACTTCACCTTCCTCGGCTACCGCGAGTACCGGCTGGTCGACACCGACGGCGCGGACGGCGGCCAGGCCCTGGAGGCGGTCCTCGGCACCGGGCTGGGCATCCTGCGGTCCGACTCGCCGGAGGCCCGGTCGCTGAACTCGATGACCCCCGAGGCGCACGAGAAGGTGCTGGAGAAGCGCCTGCTCATCATCACCAAGGCCAACTCGCGGGCCACCGTGCACCGCTCGGCCTACCTCGACTACATCGGCTTCAAGATCTTCAACGACGCCGGTGAGGTGGTCGGGGAGCGGCGCTTCCTGGGCCTGTTCTCCACGGCGGCCTACCGGACCAGCGTGCAGGAGCTGCCGGTGGTCCGGCGTAAGGTCGCCGAGGTGCTGGACCGCTCGGGCCTGAGCCTGCGCAGCCACTCCGGCAAGGACCTGCTCCAGATCCTGGAGACCTATCCGCGCGACGAGCTGTTCCAGATCAAGACCGACGACCTCTACCACGCGGTGATCGGCGTGCTCCGCATGGCCGGCCGCCGGCAGCTGCGGGTCTTCCTGCGCCGGGACGGGTACGGGCGGTTCATCTCCTGCCTGATCTACCTGCCGCGGGACCGGTTCACCACCCAGAACCGGCTGCGCATGCAGGACATCCTGCTGCGCGAGCTGAACGGCGTCGGGGTCGACTACACCACCCGGGTGACCGAGTCGATGCTGGCCCGGGTGCACTTCATCGTCCGGACCGACCCGAACAGCCCGCCCGGGGAGATCGACGCCGACCTGCTCGCCGAGGAACTGGCCGACGCCACCCGGCTCTGGGACGACGACTACCGGCTGGTGCTGGAGCGCAAGCTCGGCGACGAGCAGGCCAAGCACCTGTTCAGCCGCTACGCCGACGCCTTCCCTGAGGGCTACAAGGACGGGCACACGCCGTACGAGGCGATGAAGGACCTGGCCAAATTGGAGCTGCTGGAGGAGCCCGGCCAGCTGGAGATGCACCTGTTCCGCAAGCAGCTCGCCGGGCGCACGAACGGCGCCGGCCGGAGCGCCGAGGTCGACGAGACCATGGACGTCCGGTTCAAGGTCTACCGGTACGGCGAGCCGATGATGCTCTCCGCCGTGCTGCCGGTGCTGCACTCGCTCGGCGTCAAGGTGGTCGACGAGCACCCGTACGAGGTGGAGCGCGTCGACGGCCGGATCTGGCTCTACGACTTCGGGCTGCAACTGCCCGAGGCGCACCAGGAGCTGGCCGAGGTCCGCCCGCACGTGGAGAACGCCTTCGCCGCCGCCTGGCGGGGCGAGGCCGAGGTCGACGGCTTCAACGAGCTGGTGCTCCGGGCCGGGCTCACCTGGCGGCAGGTGGTGGTGCTGCGGGCGTACGCGAAGTACCTGCGGCAGGCCGGCACCGTGTTCTCGCAGGAGTACATGGAGCAGACCTTCATCGCGTACCCGCGGATCGCCTCGCTGCTGGTGGAGCTCTTCGAGACCCGGTTCCGGCCGGGCGCGTCCACCCTGGACGAGCGCCGGCAGCGCAGCGGCGAGCTGGTCACCGCGATCGGCGCGGCGTTGGACGACGTGGCCAGCCTCGACCAGGACCGCATCCTGCGCTCCTACCTGACGCTGATCCAGGCCACCCTGCGCACCAGCTTCTACCAGAAGCCGGTCGGCGGGCGACCGAAGTCGTACGTCGCGTTCAAGCTGGACCCGCAGGCGATCCCGGAGCTGCCGGCGCCGCGGCCCAAGTTCGAGATCTTCGTCTACTCGCCGCGGTTCGAGGGCGTGCACCTGCGGTTCGGGCCGGTGGCCCGGGGCGGCCTGCGCTGGTCGGACCGGCGCGAGGACTTCCGCACCGAGGTGCTCGGCCTGGTCAAGGCGCAGATGGTGAAGAACGCCGTGATCGTGCCGGTGGGCGCCAAGGGCGGCTTCGTGCTGAAGCAGAAGCCGGGCGACCGGGACGAGGCGGTGGCCTGCTACAAGGAGTTCGTCGGCGCGCTGCTCGACGTCACCGACAACATCTCCAGCGGCGAGATCGTGCCGCCGGAGGACGTGGTCCGGCACGACGCCGACGACCCGTACCTGGTGGTGGCGGCGGACAAGGGCACCGCGACCTTCTCCGACATCGCCAACGAGATCTCCGCCGCGCACAACTTCTGGCTGGGCGACGCGTTCGCCTCCGGCGGTTCGGCCGGCTACGACCACAAGAAGATGGGCATCACCGCCCGGGGCGCCTGGGAGTCGGTGAAGCGGCACTTCCGGGAGCTGGGGCACGACACCCAGACGCAGGACTTCACCGTGGTCGGCGTCGGCGACATGTCCGGCGACGTGTTCGGCAACGGGATGCTGCTGTCGAAGCACATCCGGCTGGTGGCCGCCTTCGACCACCGGCACATCTTCCTGGACCCCGACCCGGACGCGGCCACCTCGTGGGACGAGCGGAAGCGGCTGTTCGACCTGCCCCGGTCGTCCTGGGAGGACTACAACACCGAGCTGATCTCGGCCGGTGGCGGGGTGTATTCGCGGACCGCCAAGTCGGTGCCGGTGTCGCCGCAGGTGCGCGCGGTGCTCGGCCTCGCCGACGACGTCACGCAGCTCAGCCCGCAGGAGCTGATGAAGGCGATCCTCACCGCGCCGGTGGACCTGTTCTGGAACGGCGGCATCGGCACCTACGTGAAGGCGTCGACGCAGACCAACGCCGAGGTCGGGGACAAGTCCAACGACGCCATCCGGGTGGACGGCAAGGGCCTGCGCTGCCGGGTGGTCGGCGAGGGCGGCAACCTGGGCTTCACCCAGCACGGCCGGATCGAGTACGCCTCGGCCGGCGGGCGGATGTACACCGACTTCATCGACAACGCGGCCGGGGTGGACTGCTCCGACCACGAGGTGAACATCAAGATCCTGCTCAACACGGCGGTCGCCGACGGCGCGCTGGACATGCCGGAACGCGACGAGCTGCTGGCGCAGATGACCGACGAGGTCGCCGAGCTGGTGCTGCGGGACAACTATGACCAGGCCCGGGCGCTGAACAACGCCCAGGCCCAGGCCGCCTCGCTGCTCCCGGTGCACCGCCGCATGATCAGCGACATGGAGCGGTCGGGCGCGCTGGACCGGGCGCTGGAGGCGCTGCCGCCGGACGAGGAACTGGCGGTGCGCGGCGAGACCGGGCTGACCGCGCCGGAGTTCGCGGTGCTGCTGGCGTACGTGAAGATCGTGCTGGAGCGGGAGATCGTCGGCGAGGGGCTGGCGGACGAGGAGTGGACGACCGACGTCCTGGTCAACTACTTCCCGACCCCGCTGCGCGAGCGGTTCGCCGACCGGATGGGCCAGCACCGGCTGCGCCGCGACATCGTCACCACGGTCCTGGTCAACGAGGCGATCAACCGGGGCGGCATCACGTTCGTCTTCCGTGTGGTCGAGGAGACGGCCGCGTCCGCGGCGGACGTGCTGCGGGCGTACGTGGTGGTCCGTGAGGTGTTCGGGCTGCGCGAGCTGTGGGACGCGGTCGAGGCGCTGGACAACAAGGTCTCGCCCGAGTTGCAGACGAGCGTCTACCTGGACACCCGCCGGCTGCTCGACCGCGCGGTGCGCTGGCTGGTCACCAACCGGCGCTCGCCGATCGACGTGCCGGGGGAGATCGCCCGGCTGCGGGACGGGGTGGCCCGGCTCCTGCCAGAGCTGGAGAACCTCTTCTACGGCACCGAGCGGGAGGCGATCGCCGCCCACATGGACTCGATGACCGGCAAGGGGCTGCCCCGCGACCTGGCCGAGCAGGCGACCCGGCTGATGTACAGCTTCGGCCTGCTCGACATCGTGGAGACCGCGCAGTCGACCGGCCGGGACGTGAGCGAGGTGGCCTCGGTCTACTTCGTCCTCTCCGACCGGTTCCGGGTGGACGCCCTGCTGTCGAAGATCTCCCTGCTGCCGCGGGAGGACCGCTGGCAGACCCTGGCCCGGATGGCGCTGCGCTACGACCTGTACGCCGCGCTGGCCGCGCTCACCGCGGAGGTCCTCGGCTCCACCCCGGACAGCCTCCCGCCGGTCGAGCGGGTGCAGGAGTGGGAGCAGGCGAACGCCACCTCGATCCACCGGGCGCACCGGGCGATGGGGGAGTTCGACGAGTCCCGCGCCGACCTGTCCGCCCTCTCGGTGCTGCTGCGGCAGATCCGTACCCTGGTGCGGACCTCGGCGGCGGCCTGACGGTACGCCGGCGCGGCCCGGTGGTCGGTCACCCGACCACCGGGCCGCGCCCGTCCGCCTCGCTTCACGCCATGCTGGCGAAGGCGATGACGTTGTCGACGTAGCTGCGGGCGCTCTCGTCGAACGCCCCACCGCAGGTGACCACCCGCAGGCTTGGCTTGTCCGAAGGGCCGTAGACGAGCTCGGTGGGGAAGGCCGTCTTCGGGTACGACTTCACCTCGGTCACCGTGAACGTGGCCGCCGAGCCGTCCTCCCGGGCGATCGAGATGGTGTCGCCCTTCTGGAGCGAGCCGAGGTTGAAGAAGACGGCAGGCCCGAGCTTGGCCGAGTCGACGTGGCCGACGATGACCGAGTTGCCGACCTCGCCGGGACTGGGCCCCGGGGAGTACCAGCCCGCCTTCATGGCCTGCTCGAGCGGGGGCACCTGGACCGTGCCGTCCGAGTTCATGCCGAGGGTCATGATCTCGGCGTGCACGCCGATCCGGGGGATCGAGATGGTCGTCGGGGTCGATCGGGGCAGTCCGGCGAGGGTGAGGTCCGGGTGCGGCGTGACCATGGAATCGTCGTCGACGGAAGCCTGGTCGGCGGTCTCCGCGCCGATGACGCCCGCGGGGCCCGGGATGGCGGTCGGAGACGGGGACAGGTCGGCGGGCCCGGCCTGGGCGAGCGGCTGGGGCGGGCGGGGCGGCGGCGCGGTCCGCACGGACGCCCCGATCATGCCGGCGCCCACCATGGCGAGCAGGACGACGACGGCCGCGCCGGCGGCGCGCCACGGTTTCCCGTGACGGCCGCCGGCCCGTGTCGCCGTCCGGTCAGACGAGGTCATCGCCCCGCCGCCGGCGCAGCAGGATCATGCCGCCCAGGGCGGCGGCGCCGATGACGCCAACCCCGCTGGCGGCCATGTTGCGGTCCAGGCTGGTGGTGGTCATGCCACCGTCACCGCCGTCGACGTGGCCACGCGGCATGCAGTCCCGGTCGTGGTCCTTGCGGTCGTGGTCCTTGCGGTCCTCGTCCTTGCGGTCGTGGTCCTTGCGGTCCTCGTCCCGGCTGTCCCAGCTCCGGTTGTCCCAGTCCTTCCGGTCCTCGTCCTTGCGGTCGTGGTCCTTCCGGTCCTCGTCCTTGCGGTCCTCGTCCCGGTCCTTGGCGTCGTGCTCCTTGTTGTCCCGGTCGTTGCGCTCTTCGTCCTTGCGGTTGTCGTCCTTGCGGTCCTCGTCCTTGCGGTCCTCGTCCCGGTCCTTGGCGTCGTGCTCCTTGTTGTCCCGGTCGTTGCGCTCTTCGTCCTTGCGCTCTTCGTCCTTGCGGTTGTCGTCCTTGCGGGCCTGCTCGTTGCCCGACTCGTCGGCGGCCATGCCGCCGCCCTGGCCATCGGCCCCCGACTGCCAGGACTCGTTGCCCTGCCAGTCCTTGTGCTCCTCGCCCCTGCCGTCGTCGTGCTTGCCGTCCTCGCCCTTGCCGTCGTCGTGCTTGCCGTCCTCGTGCTTGCCGTCCTCGCCCTTGCCGTCGTCGTGCTTGCCGTCCTCGCCCTTGCCGTCGTCGTGCTTGCCGTCCTCGTGCTTGCCGTCCTCGCCCTTGCCGTCGTCGTGCTTGCCGTCGTCGTGCTTGCCGTCCTCGTGCTTGCCGTCCTCGTGCTTGCGGTCCTCGTCCTTGCGGTCGTGGTCCTTGCGGTCCTCGTCGCTGCGGTCCCAGTCCTTGCGGTCCCAGTTCTTGTGGTCCCAGTCCTCGTGGTCCCCAGAGCAGGTACCGGGAAGACTGACCTGCGGCTTGGCGACCGTGTAGGCGCTGGCCGCGTTCGCCGCCCCGGGCGAGAACAGCAGCAGGGACGCGCCGCCGAGAGCAGCACCCGCAACGAGCTTCCCGAGCATCTTCTTAGCCATGACCTGCGTCACTCCATCCCTGTTTGTCCTGAGCCCGACATCCCTCGAGCTACGACCGACGTTAGACGGTTTCGCGAGTTATCCGGGGAAACATTCGTGTTTAGGAGTTTGTAGGCGATGGGAGCGATACGGGTGCTACGCGGCTTTTGTGGCTTGCCCCATGGCTCGGGCCCCCGTCGTGTCGGCTCGGGTGGTCGCGTGCCGGCTGCGTCGCCCGGGCCGGGCCGTACCGTGGGGTGGTCGACTGCGCCGGTCTGCGGGCTTCCGGCGCCCGCGCCCCGTTTGGCACCCCCGGTCCGGTCCGAACCGCATCGAGCCATTGCCATGGAAGCGCTCCCATGTAAGAATCGCTGCACGCGGTTCGGAGAGCCACACCGCGAGCTCAGACGTCGAGGGCAGCCGGGTCACCGGAACGATGTCCGACTCCTCGACCGGCCCCGCGGGCCGGTCGTCCACCACCACCATCACGCCCGTCCGGGTCGGGCGCCCCCGAAGAACCCGTGCGCCGACGGCCGTCCCCCGACGGACGTCCGAGCGTCCTTCCGCCGGGCCGTACGCGGATCCGGTCTCGCTCAAGGAGATCAGTGGCATGAATCTGTGGAGAAGGCTGTCCGGCCGCAGCCGGGCGCTTGCGCTTACCGGCGCCGGCGTCCTGGTCGCCGGCGGGCTGGTGACCCTCCCGGTCACCGCGGCGCAGGCCGCGACCCAGTGCAGCGTGGACTACACCACCAGCGACTGGCCCGGTGGCTTCACCGCCACGGTGAACATCAGGAACCTCGGTGACCCGCTCAGTTCGTGGAGCCTCGGCTTCACCTTCCCGAACAGCAGCCAGAAGGTGCAGCAGGGCTGGTCGGCGAAGTGGTCGCAGAGCGGCCAGAACGTCACCGCGCAGAACGAGTCCTACAACGGGTCGCTGGGCACCGGCGCCAGCACCAGCATCGGGTTCAACGGCGCGTGGAGCGGCAGCAACCCGAAGCCGACCCAGTTCACCTTGAACGGCACGGTCTGCAACGGCGGCACGCCGCCCACCACGACGCCGCCGACGACCACCCCGCCGCCGACGACGCCGCCGCCCACGACGCCCCCGCCGACCACCCCGCCGCCCGGGCAGAAGGCCGACAACCCGTACGCCGGGGCGAAGGGGTACGTGAACCCCGAGTGGAAGGCCAAGGCGGACGCCGAGCCCGGCGGCAGCCGGGTCTCGAACAACCCGACCGCGGTCTGGCTGGACCGGATCGCCGCCATCAACGGCACCAGCAACAGCAGCTCGAACGGCTCGATGGGCGTCCGCGACCACCTGGAGGCGGCGCTGAAGCAGGGCGCCGGCTACATCCAGTTCGTCATCTACAACCTGCCCGGCCGCGACTGCGCCGCGCTGGCCTCCAACGGTGAGCTGGGTCCGGACGAACTGCCCCGCTACAAGGCCGAGTACATCGACCCGATCGCGGCGATCCAGAGCGACCCGAAGTACGCCGGCATCCGGATCATCAACATCATCGAGATCGACTCGCTGCCCAACCTGGTGACCAACACCTCGGGCAACGCGGGCGGCACGGCGATGTGCGACACGGTCAAGGCCAACGGCGCGTACGTCAACGGGGTCGGCTACGCGCTGGCCAAGCTGGGGGCGATCGGCAACGTCTACAACTACATCGACGCCGCGCACCACGGCTGGATCGGTTGGGACAGCAACTTCGGCCCGACCGCCGACATGCTGAAGAGCGCGGCCACCGCCTCCGGCAGCACCGTGCGCAACGTGCACGGCTTCATCGTCAACACGGCGAACTACTCCGCGCTGAAGGAGCCGTACATCAAGATCACCGACACGGTGAACGGCACGAGCGTGCGGCAGTCCAAGTGGATCGACTGGAACCAGTACGTCGACGAGCTGTCCTTCGCCCAGGGCTTCCGGCAGAAGCTGGTCTCGGTGGGCTTCGAGAGCAACATCGGCATGCTGATCGACACCTCCCGCAACGGCTGGGGCGGCACCGCCCGGCCCACCGGCCCGGGCGCGACCACCAGCGTGGACACCTATGTCGACGGTGGCCGCATCGATCGCCGGATCCACGCCGGCAACTGGTGCAACCAGGCCGGGGCCGGTCTCGGTGAGCGTCCGAAGGCGAGCCCCGAGCCGGGCATCGACGCGTACGTCTGGGTCAAGCCCCCGGGTGAGTCGGACGGCTCCAGCAGCCTCATCCCGAACGACGAGGGCAAGGGCTTCGACCGGATGTGCGACCCGACCTACACCGGCAACGCCCGCAACGGCAACAGCATGACCGGGGCCCTGCCGAACGCGCCGATCTCCGGCGCCTGGTTCTCCGCTCAGTTCCAGGAGCTCATGAAGAACGCCTACCCGCCGCTCTCCTGATTCGGCGGCCGGCCCACCCGCGGCGGCGGGAGTGAGGCACCGCCGCGCGGGTTCCCCGGGCCCCTGGTCGACCCCACGTCGACCAGGGGCCCCCGGGCGTCAGGGGACCGTCTTCTCGATCGCCGCCCGGCCCAGCTCGGCCAGGTCGCGGCGGGCCCGCTCCAGGTTCTCCGGGGTGAGGTCCTGGCCCCGGGCCATCACCAGGTCCTCCGGCTCCCACGGCTGCTCCGCGCCGGTCCGGATGTTGTCCCCGCCCGCCCCGGTGCCCGTGCCGGTCGCGCCGGTCCCGGCCGCGTAGGGGTCGCCGAGGAGGTCCGGTGAACCGGTGTCGGGCACCGCGCCGTCGGGCTCGGTGAAGACGGGATTGTTCGGGTCGGTGCCACCGGTGCGCAGCTGCGGCACCGTGCTGTCGTCGTCCACCGCGGCGGCCACCTCGGGGGTCTCCTCCAGCGGCCGCTCGCCACCGCGGTCGCGATCCGTCATGCTGCTGCCCTCCTGTCCGGTCCCTGATCCCCACGGCGTACCCCGTGCGGGCCGGGCCATGCCGCGGCCGGGTCAGCGCTCGTCGGCGGCCTGCGGCTCCGGCGGCTCGGTGGGGCGCAGCCGCTGCCAGAGCAGCATCAGCAGCCCGAAGGCGAGCATCGCCAGGCCGGCCCAGAGGTTGATCCGGACGCCCTGTGCCTTGTCGATCTCCGCGGGCGAGTCGAAGAGGCCCATCAGGCCCACGATCAGCCCGTACGTCACGAACAGCCCGCCGATCACCCGGCGGATGTCGAAGAGGCGGGCCGCCGCGGAGCGCGCCTCCCGCTCGTCCTCGGTCTCGTCGACCAGCGGGTCGTGGGCCTCGCCGTGCTGGTACCGGTCGGCGTCGTCTGCCATGGCGTGCGTCCCTTCCTCAGAAGACCGGGATGTAGAAGAGGGCGGCGAGGACCACGGCGATTACACCGAGCAGCACCGGGGAGCGGTACCAGGCGGCGTCACCGGCCAGCGAGTCGTCCTTGAGCGTGGTGTCGGACAGGCCGTAGACCAGGCCGGTCAGCTCGTCGTTGCGCTTCGGCCGGGTCAACGGCGTCACGATCGCGGCGACCACCGCCACGGTGACGAAGGCGAGGCCCGCACCCCAGAAGCTCTCCTCCAGGTCGGAGTTGAAGTGGATCACGCCGGCCCGGTAGAGCAGGTAGGTCCCGATCGCCACCACGGTGCCCGCCAGCAGCGACCAGAAGCCGGCCAGCGCGCTCATCCGCTTCCAGAACATGCCGATGATGAAGGTGCCGAAGAGCGGGGCGTTGAACACCGAGAAGAGCGCCTGGATGTAGTTCATGATGTTGCTGAACCCGGCCGCGATGAAGGCCGTGCCGATGCCGATCACCACCGCCACCACGGTGGCGATCCGGCCCACCCGGACGTAGTACTCGTCCGAGCGGTCCCGCTTGAAGTACGCCTGCCAGATGTCGTAGGTGAACACCGTGTTGAAGCCGCTGACGTTGGCCGCCATGCCGGCCATGAACGAGGCCACCAGACCGGTCACCGCGATGCCGAGCACCCCGTTGGGCAGCAGGTCGCGCATGAGCAGCGGGATGGCGTTGTTGTAGACCAGGTCGCCGCTGTCGGCCCCGAGACCCTTGACGGTGATCAGGGCGATCAGGCCCGGGATCACGGTCACCAGGGGGATGAGCAGCTTCGGGTACGCCGCGATGATCGGTGTACGCCGGGCCGCGCTCATGTTCCGCGCGGACAGGGCGCGCTGCACCTCGGCGAAGTTGGTGGTCCAGTAGCCGAACGAGAGCACGAAGCCGAGGCCGAAGACGATGCCCAGCCAGTGGGCGCCGAGCGGGTTGTCCGTGCTGCCGGTGCGCTGCCAGGCGTGCAGCCCGGCCTCACCGAGCTTGGAGCCCTTGACCGCGTCCATCAGGCCGGACACGCCGCCGACCTTGACCAGGCCCAGCACGGTGATCGGCACCAGGCCCGCGATGATCACGAAGAACTGGAGCACCTCGTTGTAGATCGCGCCGGAGAGGCCGCCGATGGTGATGTACACCAGCACGATGAACGCGCCGATCACGATCGCCACCCAGAGCGGCCAGCCGAGCAGCAACTGCATGATCAGGGCCAACGCGTAGAGGTTCACCCCGGCGATCAGCACCTGGGCGACCGCGAAGCTGATGGCGTTCAGCAGGTGGGTCGGGCGGTTGAAGCGCAGCCGCAGGTATTCGGGGACGCTGCGGACCTTCGAGCCGTAGTAGAAGGGCATCATCACGATGCCCAGGAAGACCATCGCCGGCACGGCGCCGACCCAGTAGTAGTGGACCGTCATGACGCCGTACTGCGCGCCGTTGGCCGCCATGCCGATGATCTCCAGGGCGCCCAGGTTCGCCGAGACGAACGCCAGGCCGGTGACCCAGGCGGGCAGCGAGCGCCCGGAGAGGAAGAAGTCGACACTGGTGCGGATGGCGCGCCGCGCGGCGAAACCGACGCCGAGCACCGTGACGAAGTAGAGCGCCAGGATCACGTAGTCCAGGGCGTTCATGTCCAACCGGAGACCGTCACCCATCCCGTTGCTCCCTCCCTGGCGGCTGCCGCCCGCAGGTACCCAGTTTGCGAAATTTCATGCCTGGAGGGCGATCCGGCGCACACGGCGGAGCCCCGGCCGTCCGTCGGCCGGGGCTCCGTACGGGGCGTGGGTCAGCGGCCCAGGACCCGGTCCAGGAAGTCCCGGTAACCGCGCACGGCGACCCGGAGCTGCTCGGTGTCGGCCGAGCCGGACTCCTGCCAGCCGCCGAGCTTGGCCTTCTGCTCACGCAGCGCGGCGGAGAGCGCCTCGATGGCCTCCTCGACCAGCGACTGCGCCTCGCCGACCGCGGCCCGCGGGTCGTCCACGAAACGGAGCTGGACGTCCCGCCAGCGGTCCCGGAAGTTTTGGGCGATCTCCGGGGCGAACAGCGTGGCCGCGTCGGTCGGCACCGCGCCGGGCGTGGGCCGGGCCGCGCCGGCCAGCGCCGCGCCCGCCGCGCCGCCCGCGGCCGCCCCGGCCGCGCCCGCGCCGGCCGCCGCGGTGCTGGTGTCCGGGTCGACCATCGCCGGCTCGGCGCTGCCGTACCCGGCACCGCCGGCGACCGGGGCCTCGTCGCGCACCGCACCGGGATGCGCGGCCTCCCAGCGGTCCGGGTCGTGCAGCCGGTCGGCCGCCGTCGGGTCGGCCCGCTCGTCGTCGAACGCGTCGGTCCGGCCCGGGGCGCCGTCCCCCGGCACGGCGGTGTCCTCGCCGCGCGCGTCCCGCTCGTCCTCCGGGCGCCCGCTGGCCATCGCCGAGGCGGCCACCGCGTCGCCCACCGTGGTCGCGCCGAAGGTCGTCGGCAGCGGCGCCGGGTCGTGGTACACCGGCCGGTCGTCGGCGTCGGCGGCCTCCGCGTCGCGCAGTTCGCGGGCGTCGTACCCGCGGGTCTCGTCGAGTTCCGCATCCCGCCGGTCGGCACGCTCGCCGGCGACCGCCGGGTCGTCGAAGGTGCCCCGGTCGTCCAGCGCGTCCTCCGGCACCTCGGCCGCGGCGGCCCGGTCGCCGGGGTGTGGGACCGGCACCGGCGCGGACCGGACGGCCTCGGGGTGGTCCTGCGTGACCTGCTGCTCTTCCTGACGCATGGCGGCGGCCTCCTCAGCGGCTCGTGGCGTCGTGCTCGTGGTCGTGGTCGGGGTGGCGCTGCTCCGGCGGCTGGTGCCCGACCGGGTCCTCGCCGAGCAGGTCGGCGAAGAGGGCCCGGTAGTGCACGAGCGCCTGCCGGAGCTCCTCGGTGCCGGCCTCGCCGCGCTCGTTGCGCAGCCGGATGTCGTGGGCGTCCCGGTAGTGGGTGAGGGTGCGGGCGTGCTCGACGGAGAGGTGGGCGATCTGTTCGGAGAAGTCCCCGGTGGGGTACCCGCGCTCGGCGATCAGCCGGGTGACCAGTTCGTCGGCGTCACCGACGGTTTCGGCGGGGGAGTCGACGAAACGGACCTGGAGTTCCTCCCAGGCGGCGGCGTACCGGGCCCGGGACTCCGGGCTGAGGGGAATCAGCTCCAGCTCGGCGTGGCGGCGTTCCCGCTCCCGCAGCTCCCGCTCGGCGGCGCCGCGGCTGTCCTGCTCGGCGACGGCCCGGTCGTACTCGGGGCCGAAGCGCTGCTTGAGGGCCCGGCGACGGCTGGCGACCACGGCGACCGCGGCCAGCGCCGCGAGCACCAGAACGACGATGACTATGACGACTACCTGCGTGGGCGACATGGCTCCTCCTTCGCCCGCTGGTATTCCCTCCGGCGCGTGATCGCCAATCCCCATCGGCCGCACTTTCCTGCGCGGATGCGCCCGTCGAACCTGCCCACGCCATGGCCGGGCACACATCCCACGGCGTGCTGAAAAGCGGAGTCGTTCCAGAAGACGTGGCGCACGGGGAGGTTGAGGCCGGCGGGACGGCGGGCGACGGGGTACCTGGTCGCCGGTCGGATCGAGACGGCCCGACCGCCGGATCGCCGGGGACCCCACTCCGGACGGCTGACCCGTCCGCCCCCTTTGGACGAACGTCCGGCCCGGCCCTTCCGGCGGGCGTTCCCGTCCAACGGTGTCCACAGCGAACATTCCGGACCGTAGTGAGAGGCGAGACGGCCGGTAGTGCATCGGGCTGGGATTACGTATCCTGCCCAAGGCGCCCGGGCCGGGGCCCGCGTCGCGGCCCTTCCGGCGGGTGCCGGCGCCACCCCTGCGACACCTTCCCCGGGCGAGGTCTGATGAACACCCGAGACTGGCCGATCCGCGCCAAGCTGACCGCGCTGGTCATCGGTCCGGTGACCGGGCTGCTGGCGCTGTGGATCTTCGCCACCACGCTGACCTTCGGGCCGGCCCTCGACCTGCTCGCCGCGCGCACCCTCCTCTACGACCTGGGCCGGCCCGGCGAGAGTGTGGTCACCGAGCTGCAACGGGAACGCCGGCTCTCGGTCGTCCAGCTCGCCGGCGACACCGCCCTGCCGGCCCTGGCCGAGCAGCGCACCCGCACCGACCAGGCGATCGTCGAGCTGCGCCGCCGGGTCGGCGGGGAGAAGCTGCGCGACGCCGCCGACGACCTGCTGGACGCCCGGCTCGACCAGTTGGTCGCCGCGCTCGACGCGCTGCCCGCCGGGCGGGGGTTCATCGACAGCCGGAAGGTGGACCGGGCCGGCGCCGTCGGCCTCTACAGCGGGATGATCGGCTCGGCGTTCCAGGCGTTCGCCGGCATGGCCACGCTGCCCGACGCCCAGCTCAACCGGGAGGCGCTGGCGCTCACCGCGCTGGGCCGGTCCCGGGAGCTGCTCGGCCAGGCCGACGCGCTGCTGGCCGGCGCGGTCACCGCCGGCCGGTACGCCGAGGGGGAGCACGAGCAGCTGGTCCGCACCATCGAGAACCAGCGCTTCCTGGCCGAGAACGCGGTGGCCGACCTGCCGCCCGCCGAACGGGCCGCTTACCAGCGGCTCACCGAGGGGGAGGGGTTCGTCCGGCTGCGCGCCCTCCAGGACACCCTGGTCCGCGCCCGCGACCTGCCGGCCGGGCTCGACGTACGGGCCTGGGAGACCAGCTACGCCACGGTCGCCCAGGGCCTGCGGGACTTCGAGCTGCGCGGCGCGGACACCCTCACCGAGCGGTCCGTGCCGATGGCGGTCCGCATCCTGGTCCGCCTGGCCGCGGCCGGGTTGCTCGGCCTGCTCGCCATCGTGGTCTGCGTGCTGGTGGCGCTGCGGGTCGGCCGGTCGCTGGACCGGCGGCTCACCGGGGTCCGGACCGCCGCGCTGGAGATGGCCGAGCACCGGCTGCCCGACGTGGTGGCCCGGCTGCGCCGCGGCGAGGAGGTCGACGTCGCCCGCGAGGCGCCCGAGCTGGACCACGGCGGCGACGAGATCGGCCAGGTGGGGCGCGCCTTCAACGAGGTACGCCGAACCGCCGTGCAGGCCGCGGTCGACGAGGTCACCCTGCGCCGCGGCCTCAACGAGGTCTTCCTCAACATCGCCCGGCGCAGCCAGGGCCTGGTGCACCGGCAGCTGGCGCTGCTGGACCGGCTGGAGCGGCGGACCGAGGACCCGGACGAGCTGGCCGGGCTGTTCCAGGTCGACCACCTCGCCACCCGGCTCCGGCGGCATGCCGAGGACCTCGTCATCCTGGCCGGCGCGGCGCCCGGCCGGGGCTGGCGCAACCCGGTCGCCGCGGTCGACGTGGTGCGCGGCGCGATCTCCGAGGTCGAGTCGTACGACCGGGTCGACGTGGGCGAGGTCCAGCCGGCGGGGGTGCTCGGCCGGGCCGTCGGCGACGTGATCCACCTGCTCGCCGAGCTGATCGAGAACGCCACCGTCTTTTCGCCGCCGGGCACCCGGGTGGACGTCACCGGCCGGACCGTGCCGGGCGGCTACACCATCGAGGTCACCGACCGGGGGCTCGGCATGTCGCCGCCCGCCCTGGCCGACGCCAACCGCAAGCTGTCCCGGGCCCCGGAGTTCGACCCGACCGACAGCGCCCGGCTGGGCCATTTCGTGGTCGCCCGGCTGGCCGCCCGCCACGGCGTCCGGGTCGAGCTGCGGCCGGCCGTCCCCGGCGGGATCACCGCCGTCGTGTTCGTCCCGTCCGATCTGATCACCGACGAGCCGGTGATCGGCGCCACCGGCCCGGCCGCCGGGCCGCCCGGGCGGGACGACCGGCGGATGGCCAGGGTGACCCGGCTGGGCACGGTCCCCCGGACCCGGGCCGCCCGGCCCGGCCGGGACCGGCCCGAGTCGGCGGTCGTGCCGCTGCCCGCCGGTCGCGCCTCCGGCGTGGAGTCGCCGGCGGACGGTGACGGCCTGCCCCGCCGGGTCCGGCGGCGCGGGCCGGTGGCCCGCCCCCGGCCGGTCGTCGCCGACAACCCGGCGCACCGCCCTCCCGAGGAGGTGCGCCGGGCCATGTCCGCGCTCCAGTCCGGCACCGCCCGCGGCCGGCGGGACGGCGCCCGCGCCGCCGCCGACGCCACGGCCGCGCGCCGCGGGGCCGCCCCCACGGCGGCGGGACCGGCGACCACCGGGCCGGCCACGGCCCCCACGGCGGCGACCACCGGACCCGCCGCCGAGCCCACCGCCGCCCCGGACCGGGCCGGCGCTCCGTCCACCGACGCGGCCAGTACCCGGGCCGCCGACCCCTCCCCGCCGGAGCCGGCTCCGGACCATCGAACCGCGACTGAGAGGGACGCCTAGTGGTGCACACGACGCGGCAGAACACCGATCTCGACTGGCTGCTCGACGACCTGGTGGAGCGGGTCCCCGCCGCCCGCCAGGCGGTGGTGCTCTCGGCGGACGGCCTCCTGCTCGGCGCGTCCGCCGACCTGGACCGCACCGACGCGGAACACCTCTGCGCGCTGGCCTCCGGCTTCTCCAGCCTCGCCAAGGGGGCCACCCGGCACATCGGTGGCGGCGCGGTCCGGCAGACCGTGGTGGAGATGGACTCGGCGTACCTGTTCGTCACGGCCGCCGGGCAGGGCGCCTGTCTCGCGGTGGTGAGCGACGCCGACGCCGACATCGGCCTGGTGGCGTACGAGATGGCGATGCTGGTCATCCGGGTGGGCGAGAACCTCAGCGCACCGGCCCGCACGGCGGCGACCGATGCGGGCTGAGTCGCCGGGCCCCCAGCACGAGTGGCTGGACGCCGCCGCCGGCCCGGTGGTCCGCCCGTACACCGTCACCGGCGGCCGGGTGCGCCCGCCGGTCGACGGCTTCGACCTGGTGGCGTTCGTGCTCACCAAGCCGGGGGCGGACCCGGCCGGGGTGCCCGGTCTCCAGCCGGAGCACCGGCGCCTCGCCGAACTGGCCCGACGGCCGGTGGCCGTGGCCGACCTCGCCGCCGACCTGGACCTCGCCGTCGGCGTGGTGCGGGTGCTGCTCGGCGACCTCCTCGCCCGTGGGCTCGTCACGGTGCGCCGGCCGGCCGCCGCCCACCTGCCCGACGACAACATCCTCAAGGCGGTGGTCAGTGGACTCCGTGCGCTTTGACCGGGAGCCGGCCGCGCCTCGGGTGCCGCTGGCTCTGAAGATCCTCATCGCCGGTGGCTTCGGCGCCGGCAAGACGACGCTGGTGAGCGCGTTGAGCGAGGTCCGGCCGTTGCAGACCGAGGAGGTGCTGACCGGCGCCGGCATCGGCACCGACGACGTCTCCGGGGTGGAGCAGAAGTCGACCACCACGGTGGCCATGGACTTCGGCCGGATCACCATCAACGACGACCTCCAGGTCTATCTCTTCGGCACCCCCGGCCAGGACCGGTTCTGGTTCCTCTGGGACGAGCTGGCGTTCGGGGCGCTCGGCGCGGTGGTGCTCGCCGACACCCGCCGGCTGGCCGACTGCTTCCCCTCGATCGACTACTTCGAGCAGCGGGGCATCCCGTTCGTCGTGGGGGTGAACTGCTTCGACGGGTCCCGCCGGTTCAGCCTGGAGGCGGTCCGGGACGCCCTGGACCTGGACCCGGAGGTGCCGCTGGTGCTCTGCGACGCCCGGGACCGGCAGTCCGGGAAGTTGGTGCTGATCTCGCTGGTCGAGCACGTCGCGCGGCAGCGCGGCGAGCCGGTGCCGGTGGGCTGACCCCGCTCCGCCCGCCGGCACGGCGCGGGCGGCCCGGAAACCGGTGCCGGGAATGACGCCTAACCGGCCGGCTCCCCGGGAAGCCTCTGGTTGGATCGACGGTGGAGACGGCGGAAGGTGGGAACGGTGACCGGGCAGGACTCGATCGTCCACATCGGGGGCTACACGGCGGAGACGGGCGGGCGGGCCGAGGGCATCGTCGCCGCCCGGCGCGACCCGGCGACCGGCGCGCTGACGCCGCTCGGCACGGTGGCGGTCACCCCGTCGCCGTCGTTCCTCGCCCGGCACCCGGCGCTGCCGGTGCTCTACGCGGTCAACGAACTGTCCGAGGGGCAGGTCAGCGCCTTCCGGGTCAGCCCGGGTGGCCACCTCGACCCGATCGGCGTACGCCCGACCGGCGGGGCGGAGCCCTGCCACCTGGCGGTCGCCCCGGACGGGCGGCACCTGTTCGTGGCGAACTACGGCGGCGGGAGTGTGGCGGTGTTCCGGCTCGACGCCGACGGGACGCCGGGGGAGCGCAGCGATCTGGTCCGGCACGAGGGGCACGGCGCCGACCCGGAGCGGCAGGAGGAGGCGCACTGCCACATGGTCTCGCCCGACCCGGACGGCGGGCCGCTGCTCGCCGTCGACCTGGGCACCGACTCGGTCTACCGGTACGACCTCGACGCCGCCTCCGGCCGGCTGGTGCCCCGCGCCCCCCGGCTGCGTACGCCGGCCGGCGCCGGGCCCCGGCACCTGGCCCGGCACCCGGACGGGCGGCGCTGCTGGCTGGTCGGCGAGCTGGACGGGACGGTCACCGCCTACGACCTGACCCCGGACGGGCTGCACCAGCGGGTCCGGGTGGACGCCAGTGGCCGGGTCGGGCACGTGCAGCCCTCCGAGGTCGCCGTCGGGCCGGACGGCCGCTTCCTCTACGTGGGCAACCGGGGGGTGGGCACGGTGGCGGTCTTCGGGCTGGCCGGGGAGGCGCCGGAGCTGGTGGCCGAGGTGGACACCGGGGGCGGGTGGCCGCGGCACTTCGCCCTGACCGGCGAGTACCTCTACGTGGCCGACGAGCGGGCCGACATGATCAGAATCTTCCGGGTGGACCCGGGCAGCGGAGTGCCCGAGCCGGTGGGGGAGCCGGTGCCGGTGGCGAGTCCCACCTGCGTCTGTCCGTGACCGAGCGGTGACTGGAACATCGTCCGAAGTAGACTTTGATCACCTGGGATGACTGATCACTCACTCAAAGTGACGATTTGGCGATCAACTGTTTCTCCTCCGTAACTTTCGTCCGAACGGTTGTGGCAGTAACCCCACGAGATACGCAAGATGGTCACCGTGTCTGGCCGCCATCGCATGCGTTCTAACCTCCGTGGGGCAGGTGCCGTCGCCGCGGCGACCGCCCTCGTCGTCGTCGTAGCCGGTTCCTGGTTCGGTTATCAGCAGCTGGCCGGCCCGAACTGCTCGGGGCGGATCGAACTGTCCGTCGCGGCGACCCCGGAGATCGCCCCCGCCGTACGCGCGGCGGCCGACCAGTGGGTCGCCGACGGCGCGGCGGTCGGTGAGACCTGCATCGCCGTGAACGTCGCCGCCGCCGAGCCGGTCGACGTGGCCGCCGCGGTGGCGAGCAAGCACGGCGCCACCCTGGCCGGGGTCGGGCAGGCCAGCGGCACCGCGGTCACGCCGGACGTCTGGGTGCCGGACTCCTCCACCTGGCTGCTGCGGCTCAAGAGCGGCGGCGCCACCGCGTTCGCGCCGGCCAACGGCGCCTCGATCGCCCGCAGCCCCGTGGTGGTCGCGCTGCCCGAGCCGGTGGCCTCCCGGGTCGGCTGGCCGGAGAAGAAGCTCCACTGGACCGACCTGCTGAACGAGGTCACCAAGAGCACGCCGCTGCGCGCCGGGATCGTCGAGCCGACCCAGGACGCGGCCGGCCTGTCCGGGCTGCTCTCGCTGACCGCCGCCGCGAGCGCCACCGGCGCCGCCGGCTCCCCGCAGGCCCAGGAGGCGATGGTGGGCGCGCTGCGCGCGCTGGCCACCAACCGCTCCTCACTGCGACAGGACCTCCTCGCCCGCTTCCCGCGCTCGTCCGACCCGACGGCCATCGCCAACGGGTTGGGCGCGGCGGCGCTGTCGGAGGAGGACGTGATCGCGTACAACAACACCAAGCCGCCGATCCCGCTGGCCGCGCTCTACCTCGAGCCGGCGCCGATTCCGCTGGACTACCCGTTCGCGGTCCTGCCCGGCATCGAGCCCACCAAGGCGTCGGCCGCGCGGGTGCTCTTCGACGTGCTGCGGACGCCGAGCTTCAAGAACCGGCTGGCGACGCAGGCGCTGCGGGCCCCGGACGGCAACTGGGGCGACGGGTTCAAGGCGCCCCAGGGCGCGCCGAGCCCGGCGAACGGCGGCGCGAGCGCCGTCCCGCCGTCCGGCCAGGGCGGCGCGGCCGACCTGGACCCGATCGCCATCCAGAAGGCGACCACCACCTGGTCGGTGGCCACCCAGTCCGGCCGCATGCTCTGCGTCATCGACGTCTCCGGTTCGATGAAGAAGCAAGTGGCAACGGCCAACGGGGCCAGCCGGGAGCAGGTCACCGTCGCCGCCGCGAGCCAGGGCCTGGGACTCTTCGACGACTCCTGGTCGATCGGCCTGTGGACCTTCTCCACCAACCTGAGCGGTTCCCAGGACTACCGCGAGCTGATCGAGATCAAGCCGCTGTCGAGCAACCGCGGCCCGATCCAGCAGCGCCTGGCCTCGATCCGGCCCTCCGACGGCGACACCGGGCTCTACGACACCATGCTCGCCGCGTACAAGAAGGTCCAGCAGGACTGGGAGCCGGGCAAGGTCAACTCGATCGTGCTGTTCACCGACGGCAAGAACGACGACGCCAACGGCATCACCCAGAAGGCGCTGCTCGACCAGCTCAAGAAGCTGCGGGACGAGGAGCAGCCGGTCCAGGTGATCATCATCGGTATCGGCACCGAGGTCAGCCGCGCCGAGCTCAAGTCGATCACGGACGTGACCGGTGGCGGCTCCTTCGTCACCACCGACCCGAGCAAGATCGGTGAGATCTTCCTGCAGGCGATCGCGCTGCGGCCGCCGGCGCCGCGCTGACCCGACACTCAGCGAACGCGTTCCGCCGTACCGGCAGACCCGGTACGGCGGAACGCTTCCCGGCGAGAGCGGCCGGGTGAAAACTGACGGCAATGCGTCCGAAGCAATCGGTGACCATAACTGTCGAGGCAAGATGACCGGGTGCTCGGAGCCGCGGGTTCCCCACCGGGACCGCGCGGCGCGGGATCGTCCTGAGCGAAGTGGGGAGGGCCGGTGACGTCGGCGACGCTGTTGACCCCCGCCAGCACCTCGTCGCGACCGGGTGGCGACCGCCCCGGTCCGGCGACGCGCGCCGCGGAACGGTCCTACATCCGCGT
Source organism: Micromonospora sp. Utrum1 (assembly GCF_057197805.1). Lineage (NCBI taxonomy): Bacteria > Bacillati > Actinomycetota > Actinomycetes > Micromonosporales > Micromonosporaceae > Micromonospora > Micromonospora sp. Utrum1. The sequence continues at coordinate 6,423,593 of NZ_CM170071.1, read as the reverse complement.
CCTGGTGGTGCTCGACACCGCCGTGCTGGCCGTGGCCATCCTGGTCGGGTACGTGGCCCGCTTCGGCGAGGAGCTGCCGAGCGGCTCGAAGATCCCGTACGTGGCGGTGGCGCCCGCCCTGCTGCTGGTCTGGTTGGTCTCGCTCAAGGCGATGCGCTGCTACGACGACCAGGTGCTCGGCTACGGCGCCGACGAATACCGCCGGGTCAGCGCGGCGAGCCTGCGACTGGCCGGCGGCATCGCCATCGCCGGCTACATCGCCGACGTCGGGGTCTCCCGGGGCTTCCTGGCCATCTCCTTCGCGGTCGGCACGATCGGCCTGGAGATGGCCCGGTTCGCCGCGCGCAAGCGGCTGCACCGCGCCCGCGACCGGGGCGCCGGCTGGTCCCGCAAGGTGCTGGTGGTCGGTGACACCGCGCACGTGCTGGAGCTCGTGCACACCCTGCGCCGCGAACCGTACGCCGGCTACCAGGTGGTCGGGGCCTGCATCCCGGACGCGCTGCTCGCCCCGGTGCCGCAGCGGCTGGGTGACGTGCCGGTGGTCGGCTCGTTCCGGGGCATCCCCGAGGCGGCCACCGCGATCGGCGCGGACACCGTGGCGGTCACGGCCTCCGGCGAGCTCACCGCGACGAGGCTGCGCCGGCTGGGCTGGCAGCTCGAGGGCACCGGGGTCGACCTGGTGGTGGCCCCGGCGCTGACCGACGTCGCCGGCCCCCGCATCCACACCCGGCCGGTCGCCGGCCTGCCGCTGATCCACGTCGAGGCGCCCGAGTTCCGGGGCGCCCGCAAGCTGGTCAAGGGGCTGGTCGACCGCTCGATCTCGCTGGTCGCCCTGCTCCTGCTGGCGCCCCTGCTGGCCGTGATCGCGCTCGCCATCAAGCTGGACAGCCGCGGCCCGGTGCTGTTCCGCCAGACCCGGGTCGGCCAGGGCGGCGAGGAGTTCGGCGTCTTCAAGTTCCGCACCATGGTGGTCAACGCCGACGCCCTGCTGGCCGAGCTGGCCGCGCGCAACGAGACCGACGGCCTGATGTTCAAGATGCGCGACGACCCCCGGGTGACCCGGGTCGGCAAGCTGCTGCGCAAGTGGTCCCTGGACGAGCTGCCCCAGCTGGCGAACGTGCTGCTCGGCCAGATGAGCCTGGTCGGCCCCCGCCCGCCGCTGCCCTCCGAGGTGGCCCGGTACGACGGCGACGTGGCCCGCCGGCTGCTGGTCAAGCCCGGCATGACCGGCCTCTGGCAGGTCAGCGGCCGGTCCGACCTGAGCTGGGAGGACGGCATCCGGCTCGACCTCTACTACGTGGAGAACTGGTCGCTCGCCGCCGACCTGACCATCCTCTGGAAGACCTTCGGCGCGGTGCTCAACAGCCGCGGCGCGTACTGACCCGGCGGGTGGCCGGGGCGGGTCAGGGCTGCGGGCCGAGCCAGTCCAGGCAGACCACCACCGCGTCGTCGACCAGGTCACCGGCCACGAAGGCGCGCAGGTCGCCGATCAGCGACCGGACCGCGTCGAGCGGCTCCATCGGCCCGGTCCGCCGCAGGAAGCGGTCCAGCGCGGTCTCGCCGTAGCGGATCCGCTCGGAGGTGGCGTCGATCACCCCGTCGCTGACCACGAAGAGCCGGTCCCCGCGCTGCAGCTGGAACTGCTGCTCCCGGTAGTCGGTGCCCTCGAACATGCCGAGCGGGAACTGCTTGTCCAGCTCCTGCTCGCTCACCTCGCCGTCGCGGAGCAGCACCAGGCGGGGCGAGCCGGCGTCGACCACCGTCATCGACCCGCTGGCCAGGTCGAGCTCCAGCAGGAGCGCGGAGAGGTGCTGTTCGCCCCGGTGGAGCGCGTAGATCGCCTGGTCGGCCAGGGCGGCCTGGTCGGCGAGTCCCAGCTGGGCGCGGCGGGCGTTGCGCAGCGCGTGGATGGACAGCGAGGTGAGCATCGAGGCGGCCACCCCCTCGCCCGTGCCGTTGACCACCGAGAGCCAGAGCCGCCGGCCGTCGTCGGACCAGTCGAAGCCGTCGCCACGCACCGCGTACGCCGGCTCCAGTTGGCCGGCCAGGCTGAACGAGGGGCGGATCCGGCTGCGGCCCGGCAGCAGCTCCCACTGCATCTCGGCGGCCAGGGTGAGCCGCCGGCTGCGCCGGGCGGTCAGGTAGATGTCGGTGGTGGCCGCCACGGCGGCCAGTTCGTGGCCGAGCGCGGTGGCGGCGGCGTCCAGCTCGGCCAGGGCGGCCGGGTCGGGCGGCAGCGGCGAGAGCCGGAGCACCCCGCGCCGCTCGCCGCGCATCCCGACCGGGAACCAGCCGGTGCCCTCCGACACGATCGGCTCCTGGTGGTCGAAGCAGCGCCAGGCCGGGTGGCCGGGGGTGACGATCGGCTCACCCCCGGCCAGCGGCAGCAGCGCGGCCAAGCGGTAGTCGACCTGGTACAGCTCGGTGCGGGTGATCCCGTACGACCGTTCGAGCTCGGCGGCGAGCCGGTCGACGAGCTGATCCGTCGGCGCCTCCGTGAGGCTCCGCCGCGCCCGATCCTCCGGTCCGCTCATCTTTGCTCCTTTGCACAGGTCGTCGGCCTGTCGGGCCGGGTAGTCTCGGGCGCACCATGGCCGAAGACCGCGGTCCCCAGGGACCTGATGCGAGTATGGCCGCCGACCTCGACGAGGCGGCGGGCACCCTGCTGGCTGTCTGGGAGGCGGCCCGGGAGCGCACCACGAGCCGGCTCTCCAGCGCCCAGCTACGCGCCGTCATGGTCGTCGAGCAGTATGACGGGATCAACCTCCGCCGGCTCGCCACGCTGACCGACATGCTGCTCTCCTCCGCGAGCCGGCTCTGCGACCGCCTGGTGGCCGCCGGGATGCTGGAACGCGAGCCGGGTCGGTACGACCGGCGGGAGATCGCCCTGCACCTGACCCCGACGGCCACCCGGCTCCTCGCCGAGCTGCGCGCCGACCGGCGTCACCGGCTGGACCGGATCCTGGCCGCCATGAGCGCCGAGGGGCGCGCGGCGCTGCTGCGCGGGATGCGCGAGTTCGACGAGGCCGGTCGGCGCGGGGAGGCCGCCGCCGCGGAGGGCTGGCCGGTGCTCCAGCCCTCGGGGGAGCGGATCGGCGACCCGTCCGCCGAGCCGGAGCCACCCGCCGAGCCGCCGGTGGCCCGCACCGCCTGACCCGGCCGGGCCGGTCACTCCGCCGCCACGGCCAGCATGGCGATGTCGTCGTGCACCTGGCCGTCGAGCCAGTCGTCGACCAACCGGAGCAACCGGTCGATCAGCGTGGCCGGCGGCAGGCCGGCGCCGGAGGCGAGCGCCTGCCGCAGCCGGGCCTCGCCGAACATCTCCACCCGGGTCGGGCCGCCCCGGGCCCGGGTCACCCCGTCGGTGTACGCCACCAGCAGGTCGCCCGGGGCGAGGCGTACCTCCGCCTCGACGAAGCGGGCCGCGGCCAGCGCGCCGACCGGCATGCCGCCCACCCGGACGGGCTCGGTCCGGCCGTCGGTCCGGACCACCAGCGGGGCCGAGTGCCCGCCGCCGGCCACCCGGACCAGCAGCCCGCCGTCCGGCTCGCGGCTCAGGGCGCCCAGCAGGAGGGTGGTGAACTGGGCCCGGCGGGCCGCGTCGGTGACGTCCAGCAGCGCGGTTCAGCAGCGCCATCAGCTCCCGCGGGCGCTGCTCGACGAGCCGCAAGGTCTGCAACGACTGGCGTACCCGCCCGGTCAGCACGGCCGTCCAGCAACTCGCGGGCGAGCCGGGCGTCGGCCGGCAGCGCGTCCCGGCCGCCCGTCGGGCGGCCGTCACCGCCGGTGAACGGGCGCTTCGGTCTGTCGACCCGTGCGCATGCTGTCGGTGCACTCCTCGATCGCGGAGTGGTTGCCTGGCGGCAAGCGTACCGAGCGGGGTTGTCGAACGCCCGTAGAGGAAGGCCGGGGTCAGCCGGAACGGGCCAGCCAGCCGACCGGCCGGTCGACGATCCGGCGGACCACCGAGGCGGCCCCACCGACCGCCGCGGACTGCGCCCCGAGCGCGGCCGGGCGCACCGCCACCGGCGACCAGGCGGCGGTGAGCACCCGCCGGGAGATCTCCGCGACCACCGGCGGGCGCAGCCAGGGGGCGAGCGGGGCGTATCCACCGCCGAGCACCACGGTGTCCAGGTCGAGCAGGTTCACCACGCCCGCGACGGCGACCCCGAGGGCGGTCCCGGCGTCCGCCAGCGCGGCCAGCGTGGCCGGGTCGCCCGCCGCGGCCAGGTCGGCCAGCCGGGTGGCCGCGGTGTCCGCCGGCAGGTCCGCGCCGGCCAGGCCGGCGGCGGCCAGGATCGCCTCCTGGCCCGCGTACCGCTCCAGGCAGCCCTGGCCGCCGCAGCGGCACGGCCGCCCCTGCGGCTGCACCGGGATGTGACCGATCTCGCCGCTCCAGCCGCGCGTGCCCCGGTAGAGCACCCCGTCCAGCACGATCCCGGCGCCGATGCCGATCTCGCCGGTGATGTGCAGGAAGCTCGCCGAGCCGGGTGGGCCGGCGTGCAGTTCCCCGAGGGCGGCCAGGTTGGCCTCGTTGTCGACCACCAGCGGAGGGACCCCGTCGACGCGCTCGGCGAGCGGGTGTCCGGCGAGCAGGGCGGGCACGTCGACCTCGCGCCAGCCGAGGTTGGGCGCGAGCCGGACCAGGCCGCCGTCGCCGACCAGCCCCGGCACGGCGAGCGCCGCGCCGGCCAGGGTCAGGCCGTCGCGTACGGCGGCGGCGCGGGCCTCGGCGGCCAGCGCGGCGAGGCGGTCCAGGGCGTCGGCGGGGGAGACCGGGCGCAGATCGGCGCGACGCACCAGGTGGTGCCGGACCGCCCCGGTCAGGTCGACCACGCAGGCGGCCAGGTAGTCGACGTTCACCTCCAGCCCGAGCCCGGCCGGGCCGTCGGCGGCCAGCACCAGGCCGCGGGCGGGCCGCCCCGCCCCGGTACGTGGCGCGGGCTCCGCCTCGGCCACCAACCGGCCGGCGATCAGGTCGTCGACCACCGCGGAGACGGTGGCCCGGGTCAGCCCGGTCCCGGCGGCGATCTCGGCCCGGGACGGCGGTCGGTCGGCGGCGGCGATCCGCCGGAGCACGACCGCGAGGTTGAGCTCGCGGAGGCTGCCCTGCCGAACCGCCCCGTCGGTGCTGGCGCTGGTCACCGCTTGACACTGCCACATCGCCGCCATTTAATTCAACCACTGAACAAATTGCGGACGACATCCCCGGAGGTCCCCATGGCACCCCGCCCCACCCCCGCCGACAAGTTCTCCTTCGGTCTCTGGACCGTGGGCTGGCCGGCCCGCGACCCGTTCGGCGACGCCACCCGGCCCGAGCTGGACGCGGTCGAGGCCGTCCATAAGCTGGCCGAGCTGGGCGCGTACGGAATCACCTTCCACGACGACGACCTGGTCCCCTTCGGCGCGGACGCCGCCACCCGCGACGGCCACCTGACCCGGTTCCGCAAGGCCCTCGACGAGACCGGCCTGGTCGTGCCGATGGTCACCACCAACCTCTTCACCCACCCGGTGTTCAAGGACGGCGGCTTCACCAGCAACGACCGCGACATCCGCCGGTACGCGCTGCGCAAGGTGCTGCGCAACGTCGACCTCGCCGCCGAGCTGGGCGCCCGCACCTTCGTGATGTGGGGCGGCCGGGAGGGCGCCGAGTACGACCTGGCCAAGGACGTCCGCGCCGCGCTGGACCGCTACCGGGAGGCCGTCGACCTGCTCTGCCAGTACGTCGTCGACCAGGGCTACGACCTGCGCTTCGCCCTCGAGCCGAAGCCGAACGAGCCGCGCGGCGACATCCTGCTGCCGACCGTCGGGCACGCGATGGCCTTCATCTCCACCCTGGCCCACCCCGAGCTGGTCGGCCTGAACCCCGAGGTCGGCCACGAGCAGATGGCCGGGCTGAACTTCGCGCACGGCATCGCCCAGGCGCTCTGGCAGGGCAAGCTGTTCCACATCGACCTCAACGGCCAGCGCGGCATCAAGTACGACCAGGACCTGGTCTTCGGCCACGGCGACCTGCTCAACGCGTTCGCCCTGGTCGACCTGCTGGAGAACGGCGGGCCGAACGGCGGTCCCGCCTACGACGGGCCGCGGCACTTCGACTACAAGCCCTCCCGGACCGAGGACATGACCGGCGTGTGGGCGTCGGCCGAGGCGAACATGCGCACCTACCTGCTGCTCAAGGAGCGAGCCGCGGCGTTCCGGGCCGACCCGGAGGTGGCCGAGGCGCTGGCCGCCAGCAAGGTGACCGAGCTGGCCACCCCGACGCTCAACCCGGGCGAGGGCTACGCCGACCTGCTCGCCGACCGCTCCGCGTTCGAGGAGTTCGACCCGGACGCGGCCGGGGCGAAGGGCTTCGGCTTCGTCCGGCTCAACCAGCTCGCCGTCGAGCACCTGCTCGGCGCGCGCTGAGGCGGGTCGCCATGCCGCTCGTCGCCGGAATCGACTCGTCGACCCAGTCCTGCAAGGTGGTGGTCCGGGACGCGGAGACCGGCGCGCTGGTCCGGCAGGGCCGCGCGCCGCACCCCGAGGGCACCGAGGTCGACCCCCAGGCCTGGTGGGACGCCCTGCGGACGGCCGTCGCCGAGGCCGGCGGGCTGACCGACGTGGCCGCCGTCGCGGTCGGTGGCCAGCAGCACGGCATGGTCTGCCTGGACGAGGCGGGGCAGGTGGTCCGCCCGGCGCTGCTCTGGAACGACACCCGCTCCGCCGACGCCGCCCGCGAGCTGGTCGAGGAGGCGGGCGGCGGGGAGGCCGGCCGCCGGTTCTGGGCCGACGCGACCGGCTCCGTGCCGGTGGCCAGCTTCACCGTGACGAAGCTGCGCTGGCTGGCCCGGCACGAGCCGGCCAACGCCGACCGGGTGGCCGCCGTCTGCCTGCCGCACGACTGGCTCACCTGGCGGCTGGCCGGCGCCCCCGGCCTGGCCGCGCTGCGCACCGACCGGGGCGACGCCAGCGGCACCGGCTACTGGTCGCCGCGCACCGGCGAATACCGGCTCGACCTGCTGGAACGCGCCTTCGGACGGCGGCTGCGGGTGCCCGTGGTGCTCGGCCCGGCCGAGGTGGCCGGGCACCTCGACCCGGGGGCGCTCGGCGGCGGAGCGGGCGGCGCCGCCGGCCCGGTCCTGCTCGGACCGGGCACCGGGGACAACGCCGCCGCCGCGCTCGGCGCCGGGGCCGGCCCGGGCGACGTGGTCGTCTCGATCGGCACCTCGGGCACCGTCTTCGCGGTCGCCGACACGCCGGCCGCCGACCCGAGCGGGGCGGTCGCGGGCTTCGCGGACGCCACCGGCCGGTTCCTGCCGCTGGTCTGCACCCTCAACGCGGCCCGGGTGCTCGACGCCGCCGCGAGGCTGCTCGGCGTCGACCTGGCCACGCTGAGCGAGCTGGCCCTGGCCGCCCCGCCGGGTGCCGACGGGCTGGTCATGGTGCCCTACCTGGAGGGGGAGCGCACCCCGGACCGGCCCACCGCCACCGGCGCGCTGCACGGCCTCACCCTGGGCACCTCGACCCCGGCCCACCTGGCCCGGGCCGCCGTCGAGGGCATGCTCTGCGCGCTGGCCGACGGCCTCGACGCGCTGACCGCGCAGGGCGCCCGCGCCGACCGGATCATCCTGGTCGGCGGCGGCGCCCGGTCCGCCGCGGTGCGGCGGATCGCCCCGCGGGTCTTCGGCCGCCCGGTGGTCGTGCCCCCGCCCGGGGAGTACGTCGCCGACGGGGCCGCCCGCCAGGCCGCCTGGGTCGCCCTGGGCGGGGCGGCGCCGCCCACCTGGTCGATCGGCGACACCGAGGAGTACGGGGTCGACGACGGCGCCGGACGCGCCGGGCCGGAGTCGTCGGACGGTTCCGCCGTCCGCGAGCGCTACGCGCTGGCCCGGGACCGCGTCGTCGACCGGGTGCGCGGATAAACCGGATGCCGGGCGGCCGACCGGTGGGGATCATCGTGGCGTGCCGCCACCTTCCCCTCCCGGAGACGCCGCCCAGCCCAGCCCGCTGCCCGTCTTCCAGTACGACGACGTCGACAGCCCGGGCGACGTCATCGACACGCTGCTGCTGACCGACTTCGTCACCGGCCGCCATCCCTGGGCGCGGACCGTCCGCCTGGCCAAGGTCCGGGCCGGGGCCCAGCTGGTGCCCGAGCGGGCGGCGCTGACCCGGACCGCCATCGAGCGCAACCGGGTGGCCCGGCTCGCCGGCGGCGACGGCTGGACGGTACGGGTGGTGAGCTGGCGTGGCCGAGGCGCGGAGGTGACGGTCACCGCCGTCGACGAGGCGACCGGCGCGGCCGTCCTGGACGAGATCGTCAAGGGCGGGGCGGAGCCGGTGCAGCCGGACACCGGCCCGATCGGGTTCTGGCACCAGAACCCCCGCCGCGGGGCCCAACGGGACACCCGGCGGATCACGACGCCGACCTGGGCCGACATCCGGGCCAACTATCCAGCCGCGGCGGCGACCCCGCTGGACGCCCTGATGGCGGCGACCCCCGAGACGGTCGCCGGCCGGCTGCTGCTCATGCACGGGCCGCCGGGCACCGGGAAGACCACGGCGCTGCGTGCGCTCGCCCTTCAGTGGCGTGACTGGTGCCAGGTGGACTGCGTCCTCGACCCCGAGGCGCTCTTCGGCGATCCCGCCTACCTGGCCGAGGTGGCGGTGGGGGAGGACGAGGAGGGCGACGACGGCGAGGACGGCCGCCGGTGGCGGCTGCTCATCCTCGAGGACTGCGACGAGCTGATCCGGGGGGAGGCCCGGCAGGCGACCGGGCAGGCACTGTCCCGCCTGCTCAACCTGACCGACGGGCTGCTCGGCCAGGGGCGCAACGTGCTGGTCGCGATCACCACCAACGAGGAGCTGTCCCGCCTGCATCCGGCGGTGACCCGGCCCGGGCGCTGCCTGGCCCGGATCGAGGTGGGCCCGCTGTCGCACGCCGAGGCGGCCGACTGGCTCGGCACCTCCGCCGGCGTCCCGCCGCAGGGCGCCACCCTCGCCGAGCTGTACGCGCTGCGCGCCGGGACGGCGCCGGCCGGCGCGGTGCCGGTCGAGATCGGCGGCTACCTCTGACCGGGTGGGGGCCCGTGTTCCGGCTGTGATCCGCACCTGATTGGCTGCCCGGCATGAGCAGTGGCACGAGGGTCTCCCGGCGGGGGAACGCGGCCCACCGGTTCTACAGCGTCGTGGTGTTCGTGGTCCTCGCCTCGCTGGACAACGTGGCCATCGGCTTGATCCCGCCGCTGTACGGGCCGATCTCCGGCGCGCTGGGCGTGTCGCAGCGGCTGCTCGGCCTGGTCACCGCGGTCAGCTTCCTGGTCAGCGCGCTCGCCGCGGTGGCCTGGGCGTACGTCGGCGACCGCACCGACCGCAAGCCGCTGCTCATGGTCGGCACGCTGATCTGGGCGGCGGGCACCGGGGGCAGCGCCCTCGCCCAGCACTACCCCACGTTCCTGATCGCCCAGCTCGTCGCCGCCGTCGGGCTGGGCGCGGTCGGCTCGGTCGGCTTCTCCGTGGTCACCGACCTGATCTCGCCCCGCCGCCGAGGGCTGGTGATGAGCTTCTGGGGCCTGTCCCAGGGCGTCGGCACGCTGGCCGGCACGCTGACCGGGGGCCTGCTCGGCGCCACCGACTGGCGGCGGCCGTTCCTGGTGCTCACCGGGGTCGGCCTGGCCGCCACCGTGGCGTACCTGTTCACCTACGACATCCGGCGTGGACAGAGCGAACCGGAGCTGGCCGCGGCGCTCGACGCCGGCGGCGAGTACGACTACCGGATCAGCCGCGCGGACCTGCCCCGGATCCTGGCCCGGCGGACCAACCACTGGCTGGTCCTCCAGGGGCTGACCGCCCAGGCGGCCTTCGGCTCGCTGGTCTGGCTGCCGGTGCTGTTCAGCCAGCGGGCCGAGGCACAGGGCTATTCGGCGGCCACCGCCGTGGTGGTGGGCAGCGTCTTCGCCACCCTGTTCCAGCTCGGCGGGGTGCTCTCCATCGTGGGCGGCCTGGCCGGCGACGCGCTGCAACGGCGTACGCCGAGCGGGCGGGCCCTGGTCGCGGCGGTGGGCATCCTCGCGGCCGTGCCGTTCTACCTGGTCCTGTTCTTCGTGCCGATCCGGATCGACGTGCCGGACGGCGGCAGCTCCGGCGCGGTGATCAGGGCCGTGCTGGCCAGCGTGTTCACCGAGCCGACGGTCGGGCTGAGCCTGCTCGCGGCCGTGCTCGCCCTCGCGCTCACCTCGGCCAACTCACCCAACTGGTTCGCGCTGATCGCCGACGTCAACCCGCCCGAGCACCGGGGCACGGTCTACAGCCTCGGCAACCTGGTCAACGGGGTCGGCCGGGCGGCCGGCAACGGGCTGGTCGGGGTGGCCTTCCAGGCGCTCCGCGGGGCCTTCCCGCCGCCGCTGAACTACGCCGTCGGGCTGGCCGCGTTCCAGCTCTTCTTCATCCCGACCGGCGTCATGTACTGGCTGGCCGCCCGCACCTCACCCCGGGACATCGCCCAGGTCCACGACCTCCTGCACGCCCGCGCCGACCGCCTGTGAGAAAGGGCCCCCTCTCAACGCCAGGCGTTGAGAGGGGGCCCTTCCCGCAGTGTCAGGCGCGGTACCAGACGGTCGTGTCGGTGGAGACGGCGTCGCCCTCCAGCGGGCCGCTCGACGCCAGCACCTCGGCGCCGGCCGGCAGCGGCACCGGCTCCGCGCCGAAGTTGGTCAGCACGGTGAGCCCGCCGTTGGTGAAGGCGAGCACCTCGTCACCGGAGGAGAGCCAGCGCAGCGGCCCCCGGGCCAGGCCGTGCTCGCGGCGCAGCCGCAGCGCCGTCCGGTACAGCTCGTAGGTCGAGCCGTCGACCCCGCGCTGCCGGTCGAGCGCGTACTCGGCCCAGAGCGGCGGCTGGGGGAGCCAGCTCGCGTCGGTCGGGCCGAAGCCGTACGACGGGGCGTCGGCCTCCCACGGGATCGGCACCCGGCAGCCGTCCCGGCCGCGCTGGGTGTGCAGGCTGCGCTCCCAGGTCGGGTCCTGCCGGGCCTCGTCGGGCAGCGTGGTGTGCTCCGGCAGCCCCAGTTCCTCGCCCTGGTAGAGGTAGGCCGAGCCGGGCAGGGCGAGCATCAGCAGGCTGGCCGCCCGGGCCCGGCGCAGGCCGAGCGCGGCGTCGGGCTGCGGGTCGCCGATGCCGATGCCGTTGGGGCGGCCGCCGCCGACGGCGAGCCCGAGCCGGGAGGCGTGCCGGACCACGTCGTGGTTCGACAGCACCCACGTGGTCGGGGCGCCCACCCCGTCGGTGGCCTCCAGCGAGCGGGTGATCACCGCGTACTGGGCGGGGGCGGTCCAGGCGGCGAGCAGGTACTCGAAGTTGAACGCCTGGTGCATCTCGTCCGGCCGGACGTAGCGGGCCAGCCGCTCGGCCGGCTCCACCCACGCCTCGGCGACCAGGATCCGCTCCCCGTCGTAGGAGTCGAGCAGCCGCCGCCACTCCCGGTAGATGTCGTGCACACCGTCCTGGTCCCACATCGGCGGGCGCGGCTTGTCCACCTCCTGACCGGAGAGGATCTCCTGCGGCTCCTGCCAGTCGGCCAGGTCGGCCTGCTTGATCAGCCCGTGCGCCACGTCGACCCGGAACCCGTCGACGCCCCGGTCCAGCCAGAACCGCAGGATGTCCAGGAACTCGGCGCGCACCTCCGGGTTGCCCCAGTTGAGGTCGGGCTGGCCGGAGTCGAACAGGTGCAGGTACCACTGGCCGTCCGGCAGCCGGGTCCAGGCCGGCCCACCGAAGACGCTCTCCCAGTCGTTCGGCGGCGCGGCCCCCTGCGGGCCCTTGCCGTCCCGGAAGATGTACCGCTGCCGCTCCGGGCTGCCCGGCGCGGCCGTGACGGCGGCCTGGAACCAGCGGTGCTGGGACGAGGTGTGGTTCGGCACCAGGTCGACGATCACCCGCAGGCCGCGCGCCTTCGCCTCGGCGATCATCTTGTCGGCGTCCGCCAGGGTGCCGAAGAGCGGGTCGACGTCGCGGTAGTCCGCCACGTCGTAGCCGGCGTCGGCCTGCGGGGACGGGTAGAACGGCGACAGCCAGATCGCGTCGACCCCCAGCTCGCTCAGGTGACCGAGGCGGGCCGTGATGCCCGGGAGGTCGCCGATGCCGTCGCCGTTGGAGTCGGCGAACGAGCGCGGGTAGATCTGGTAGATGACGGCCTCGGTCCACCAGCCGGTGGCCGGGTCCTGCTGCGTCGCGTCGGTGTTCAGCGCCTTCTCCCTGTCGTGCGTGCGGGACGAATCCGTTCAGTTTGCCCGGGGCGGCGCGGTCGATTCACGCACCACCAGGCGAGTGGGCAGGATCACCGAGGCCGGCGACCCGTCGTCGGTGTCGGCGCCGCGCGGCGCCGGCACCAGCCCCGGGTACGCGTGGGCGGCGCGCCCGCCCAGCGGGTCGAGGAGCATCCGCGCGGCGATCAGCCCCTGCTCCGCCGCCGGTTGGGCGATCGTGCTCAGCCCGAGCGCGCCGGCCAGGTCGTGGTCGTCGATGCCGATCACGCTGACGTCCTGCGGCACCCGCAACCCCGCGTCGCGCAGCGCGGTCATCGCGCCCATCGCCATCTCGTCGCAGGCGGCGAAGATCGCGGTGGGCGGCTCTCCCCGGGCCAGCAGTTCGGCGGTCGCCCGGGTGCCGCCGTCGACGGTGAACTGCGACTCGACGTCCAGGCTCGGGTCGGGCCGGAGCCCGGCCGCGCGCAGCGCCTCCTCGTAGCCGCGTCGCCGGTCCAGGTGGGTGGTGAAGGCCAGCTCGTCGTCCGGGTCGCCGGAGATGTGCGCGATCCGGGTGTGGCCGAGGTCGAGAAGGTGGCGGGTGGCGGTCCGCGCCGCGGCCACGTCGTCGATCCGGACGCAGGGCCAGCCGGGCACCCCGCTGCCGGAGCTGATGGTCACGCCGGGCAGGGCCAGCTTGGTCAGCGCGGTCAGGTCGGCCGGGCGCAGCGGGGTGGCGACCAGGATGACCGCGTCGACCCGCTTGTGCAGGCTGGCCGGGTGCAGCACCCGCTGCCGGGTCTGTTCCCGCCCGCCGAGGTTGTAGAGCAGCAGGTCGTAGCCGTTCTGGTGGAGGAAGTCCTCGACCGCCTCGACCACGGTGCCGAAGAACCAGCGGGTGATCCGGGGGACCACCACCGCCACCGTGCCGGTCTTCCCGCCGGCCAGTCGGGAGGCGCTCGGCGAGACGGCGTACTGGAGCTGCTCGGCGGCGGCGAGGACCCGGCGCCGCGTCGCGGCCGAGACCGTCGGCAGGCCGCGCAGCGCCCGGGAGACGGTGGCCGTGGAGACCCCGGCCAGTCGGGCGACATCGTCAATCTTCGTCATCGGTTCCCCGCTCCGACCCGCGCCCGCCGCCGCCGGAGAACCGGCGGCGGCGGAGCATCGGATCAGCCCTTGACGCTGCCGGCGAGCAGGCCCCGCACGAAAAAGCGCTGGAGGGACAGGAACACGATCAGCGGTACGACGATCGACACGAACGCGCCGGCCGTCAGCCGCTGCCACTCGTTGCCCCGGGTGCCGGCCAGCTCGGCGAGCCGGACGGTGAGCGGGGCGGTCTCGTCGCCGCCACCCGCGAAGATCAGCGCGACCAGCAGGTCGTTCCAGACCCAGAGGAACTGGAAGATGCCGAACGCGGCCAGTGCCGGGGTGATCAGCGGCAGGACGATGGTGCGGAAGATCTTCGGGTGGGTGGCCCCGTCGACCCGGGCCGCCTCCATCAGGTCCCCCGGGAGCTGCGCGATGAAGTTGTGCAGCAGGAACACGGCGAACGGGAGCGCGAAGCAGGTGTGCGCGAACCACACCTGGGCGAACTTCTGCTCGTCGACCAGGTCCCAGGCGGGGAGCACCTGGACCCCGGCGATGGTGACGCCGGTGGAGAAGAACTTCAGCAGCGGCACGAGAGCCATCTGCAGCGGCACGATCTGCAGCGCGAAGATGGCGATGTAGACCCAGTCCCGCCCCTTGAAGTTCATCCACGCGAGCGCGTACGCGGCCAGCGAGGCGAACGCCAGCGGGAAGAGCACCGACGGGATGGTGATCGCCAGCGAGTTGATGAAGTAGCTGGCCAGCTGCCCCGACGAGCCGGTGCTGAACAACACCTCCTGGTAGTTCTCCAGGGTGAACTGCGGGTCGCTGAAGAACGTCCACCAGCCGGTGGTCTTGATCTGGTCCTCGGGCCGGATCGAGGAGATGAACAGGCCGAAGGTCGGGATCGTCCAGAGCAGCGCGATGACGATCGAGACCAGCGTGGCGGTGCGGCTGTTCAGCCGCTTGCGGACCCGGGCGGCCCGGCTGGGCGTCCCGGTGGCCTGGACGCCGGCTCCGACGGTGGGGGTGGCGGTGGTCATCTCAGCCCTCCCGCTGCTGACGCAGGTTGCGGATCTGGTAGATCACGATCGGGATGACCAGGACGAAGAGGAAGACCGCGAGCGCGGAGCCCTGCCCGTTCTCCTGGTACCGGAACGCCTGGTTGTACATCTCGGTGGCGATCACGTTGGTGTCGTAGTTGCCGTTGGTGGCGGTCCGGACGATGTCGAAGACCTTGAGCGTGGCGATCGAGAGCGTCACCACCACGACGATCAGCGCCGGCCGGATGCTCGGCATGGTGATCTGCCAGAACATCTGCCACGGGGAGACCCCGTCGAGGCGGGCCGCCTCGACGATGTCGGCCGGGATGGCCTTGATCGCCGCGGAGAGCACCACCATGGCGAAGCCGGCCTGGATCCACACCATGATCACGATCAGCAGGAAGGTGTTCAGCGGCGATTCCAGCAGCCACTGCTTCGGCTCCCCGCCCAGACTCACGACGATCTGGTTGAGCAGGCCGATCTGGTCGCTGTCGCCGCGGTAGGCGTAGACGAACTTCCAGATGATGGCGGCGCCGACGAACGAGATCGCCATCGGCAGGAAGATCAGGGACTTGGCCACCGCCTCGAACCGGGCCTTGTCCACGAGGACGGCGTAGATCAGGCCGAACGCGGTGGCCAGCAGCGGCACGAGGAGCACCCAGACCAGGCTGTTGATCAGCACCCGGACGATCGAGTCCTCGGAGAACATCCAGGTGTAGTTGGCCAGGCCCACCCAGTTGCTGCTGTCCTTGTCCATGAACGAGAGGAGGGTGGTCCGGATCGCCGGCACCACCAGTCCGACGATGAGAAACAGCAGTGTCGGCAACAGGAAGAAGAGCGCGATCACGCCTTCCCGCGGCTTGCGCCGGCGGGGCAGGGACGCGCCGCTCGCCACGGCGGCGACCAGCCTCTCCTCCCGTCGGCGGGCGAACCAGGCCGGCACCACGTCGAGGAGCAGGAGCAGCCCGCCCACCACCGCGACGAAAGCGATCAGCCCGTACATCAGCATGAGGAACTTCGGCTGTTCCGCCGCGAAGTCGAACTCCATCGACCCTCCCTCAAGGGTTCGGTTGCGGGCGGTGGCCCGGCCCGCGTCGCGGACCGGGCCACCGCCTCAGATCACTTCCAGCTGCTCTCGATGCCGTTCAGCACCGTGGTGGTGTCCTTGCCGTTGATCCAGTCGACCATGCCCTTCCAGAAGGTGCCCGCGCCGACCGCGGCCGGCATCAGGTCCGAGCCGTCGAACCGGAACTCGGTCTTCGGGTCCTGCAGGATCTGGACGGAGAGCTTGTCCACCGGGTTCGGGACGTTGTTGATGTCGAGCTTCTTGTTCGCCGACAGCCAGTCGCCGATCTTGGCGCGGCTGTTGACGTACTCGCCGGAGGCCAGGTAGGTCTGCACCGCCTGGACCTCGGGACGGTCCGCGAAGGCCGAGACGAACTCACCGGCGCCCAGCACCGGCTTGCCCTTGGCCGGGTCGACGGCCGGGAAGTAGAACGCGAAGACGTCGCCGTCCTCGGCCACCTTGGTGCCCTCCGGCCACTGGTTGGCGTAGAAGGACGCCTGGCGGTGCATGGCGCACTTGCCGGTGGTGATCGGCGTGCCGGCCTCCTGGAAGGAGGTGGTGGCGATGCTCTTCACGCCGCCGAAGCCGCCGTTGACGTACTTCTCGTTCTTGAGGATGCTGCCGGCCTTGTCGACCGCGTCGGCGACCTTCGGGTCGTTGAACGGGATGCCGTGGGTGGTCCACTGGTCGTAGACCTCCACCCCCTGGGTGCGCAGCAGCACGTCCTCGATCCAGTCGGTGGCCGGCCAGCCGGTGGCGTCACCGGACTCGATGCCCGCGCACCACGGCTTGGTGCCGCTCGCCGCGATCTTGTCGCTGAGCGCGATGAGCTCGTCCCAGGTGGTCGGGACGGTCCAGCCCTTCTCCTTGAAGGTCTTCGGCGAGTACCACACGTAGGACTTCACGTTGGAGCCGAGCGGGACGCCGTAGAGCTTGCCGTCCACGGTGCTGTACTTCAGCCAGTCGGGGGAGAAGTTCTGCTCGGCCAGCGCCTTGGTGTCGGCGCCGACCGTCTTGAGCTTGCCCGCGTCGGCGAACCGCTTGAGCAGGCCCGGCTGCGGGATGAAGGCCAGGTCGGGAGCGTTGCCGCCGTCGACCCGGACGCCCAGCTGGGCCTCGAACTCGCCCGAGCCCTCGTGGTCGATGTCGATGCCGGTGCAGTCCTCGAACTGCTTCCAGGACTGGTCCAGGCGGTCGGCCTCGATGTCCCGGATCGACGAGTAGATCGTGACCTTCTTGCCGTCGTGGCCCTGGTACTTCTCGTATGCGGCGCACTCGGGCGAGCTCGCCTTGCTGCTCTTCTTGTCGTTGCCGGTGCCGCAGGCGGTGACGCCGAGCGCCAGCCCCAGAACGCCGGCGATCGCGAGAGCCTGGCGTGATCTGGCAAACGCCATGCCGATCTCCTTCCTTGCCGGCGCGTGGAGGAAATCGAACTCGCGCCGGTCCGATGGTCGTCCACACATGTAAGCGCTTGCATCCCGTCCGGTCCACCCCCTGGCGGACACGGCCCGGTAACAATCCGGAAACCCGCTCACCGGCCGTGGACGCGCTCCCACGCTCCGCTGACACGGTGACCTGCGCAGGCCTTCCCATCGATGGAACTTTCTGCCACCCTGTCCCTATCGGATCGAAAACTTTCAACATAGGAGGCAATGGATGCGCAAGCGCTGGTTCAGCCTCGCGGCGGTGACGGCCGTCCTCGTGGCCCTGGTGCCGGCGGCGCCGGCCATGGCCGCGCCGACGTTCAAGGTCCCGTTCCCCTGCAACCAGTCCTGGTCCGGCCAGACCCGGTCCGACCACAGCCCGCCCTACGCCGTCGACTTCAACCGCACCGACGACCTCGGCGACCCGGTGGTGGCCAGCGCGCCCGGCACCGTCGACCGGGTGACGGACCTCGGCAGCACCAGCTACGGCAA
This sequence comes from Micromonospora sp. Utrum1, assembly GCF_057197805.1. Lineage (NCBI taxonomy): Bacteria > Bacillati > Actinomycetota > Actinomycetes > Micromonosporales > Micromonosporaceae > Micromonospora > Micromonospora sp. Utrum1. Next base: position 6,406,263 of record NZ_CM170071.1, on the reverse strand, counting down.
GTACGTCCGGATCGACCACGGCAACGGCTACACCACCTACTACGCCCACCTGAGCAGCTTCAACGTCTCCGTCGGGCAGACCGTCGGCTACGGCCGGGTGATCGGCTACGTGGGCAGCACCGGCGGCTCGACCGGCCCGCACCTGCACTACGAGCAGCGGCTCAACGGCAGCGACGTCCAGGTCCGGTTCAACGGGGCGCTCGCCCTCTACTGGGGCACCAAGACCTACACCAGCGACAACGGCTGCTCCGGCGCCAACACCGGTGCCGGCACGGTCAACACCGCCTCCGGCGTGGCGCTGACCGTCCGCTCCGGCCCGGGCACCGGCTACAGCGCGGTCGGCACGGTGGCCGACGGCGCGAGCGTCACCATCTACTGCCAGACCAGCGGCACCTCGGTCTCCGGCACCTACGGCACCAGCTCGATCTGGGACCGGATCGGCTCCGGCCGGTACATCTCCGACGCGTACGTCTACACCGGATACGACGGCTACATCCCGAGCGTGCCCCGCTGCTGACCTGACCGGCGCGGGCCGTCGGTCCCGCGCAGCGGACAAACCGGGGCCGCCGCAGCACAGCGCCGGGGTCGCCGGGTCCGGCCGCTCCTGTCTGGGAGGACGGAGCTTTCGAACCCGACGACCCCGGCGGGTCAGGGGTGGTGGGAGGTCGGCGCTAATTGTTGAAGATGCTGACGCCGCCCGGGCCGACCAGCAGGCCGACGACGATGAGGACGATGCCCCACAGGATCTGCCGGCGGAACAGCGCAAGGATGCCGGCGACCACCAGTACGACTGCGAGAATCCAGAGAATCAGCTCCATGTCGGCTGGATACCCGTCCGTCGGATCCCGGAAACCTGCTTCTCAGCCCAGATGATCACCCACGTGGAAGATGCTGTACGCCTGCTTGATGACCGGGTGCGCGACGTTGCGGACCCGCACGCCGCCCGGGGTGGTGCCCCGCTCGGTGCCGTGGTGGGCGTGCCCGTGCAGGGCCAGCGCGGTGGGCGCCGAGTCGATGGCCTGGCCGAGCTGGTAGCAGCCGAGGAACGGGTAGATCTCCAGCGGCTCGCCGGCGAGCGTGTCCGGCACGGGGGAGTAGTGGGTGAGCGCGACCAGCAGGTCGCAGTCGAGCCCGCGCAGTGCCGCGCCGAGGGCGTCCGCACTCTCCTTGGTGGTCTGGACGAACGCCTTCATCTCCGGCTCGCCGAAGTCGCTGGCGCACCGGCCGGCGAACCCGCCGCCGAACCCCTTCGCCCCGGCCACGCCGAGCCGCCCGCCGGCGCACTCCAGCACGATCCCGGTCCCCTCCAGCACGGTGATCCCGGCGTCCTCCAGCACCTTCACCACCTGCGGCACCTGGTCGCAGTGGTGGTCGTGGTTGCCGAGCACGGTGATCACCGGAACGCCGAGGTCGCCGAACTCCTGCGCCACGCACCGTGCCTCGGACTCGGTGCCGTGCCGGGTCAGGTCCCCGGCGAGCAGGAGCGCGTCGGCACAGTCGGGCAACTCCTCCAGCGCGGGCCGGAAGCGGCCGACCACGTCCTCGTCCAGGTGCACGTCTCCGACGGCGGCGATCCGGATCACCATCGAACCTCCCTCACGGCAACTCCTCGACCTGGGTGGGGGCCTGCGTGCGGATCACGCCGATGTCGCTGGTGACCGGCACGTCCGGGAAGCGCTCGGTGACCCGCCGCAGGATCTCCTCCCGCCGGTGCGGGCTCTCCACCTCGCCGTAGAGCACCAGGCCGCGCTCGCGGCGCACCACGGTGATGCCCTGTTCGGCGACATCCGGGTCCTCGGCCAGCATGCTCTGGATCTCGGCCTCGACGTACTCGTCGGGCGGCCCGCCGGCGTGGTGCTCGGTCACGGTGTCTCCCTTCCTCCGGTCGCGCCGCCGGGCAGCACGTCCAGCCGGTCGAGCAGCACCAGGAACGCCTCGGCGTACGGCGAGTGCTGCGTCTCCTTCCGTACCCGTTCCCAGTCGATCTGTTCTCGCAGTGAACGGGCCAGCGGCAGGGCCCGGGCGAAGTCGCAGTAGTGCTGGGAGAAGCTGAGCAGCTTGTGCACCATGAGCTGGCTGGCCGAGAGAACCGGCATGTGGATGGCGTCGACCGGCCGCACGATGGTGTCGGTGAAGGTCTCCTCGGTCACCGGGGTCTCGATCGGCCGGTGGATCAGGTCCACCATCCGACCCTCGTCGTAGACCTTGACCAGCCAGTCCTCCGGGGGGCGTTCGGCGGTGAAGCCGGCCTCGACCAGGGCCTCCAGGGCGCGGTCCACGTCCTGTTGCCGGATCAGGAAGTCCACGTCGTGGTCGCTGGAGTGGCCGCCGTGGGCGTACACGGCGAAGCTGCCGCCCAGCGCGAAGGGGATCTCGGACTGCTTGAGCACGGCGGCGACCTTCTTCAGCGTGTGCACCAGGGTCTCGTCCCCGCGCTCGGCCATCTGGGTCTCCCGTCGTCGTAGGTGGCGGTGGGAATGAAGTTGCGTACCCGGCGAACGGGGCGGCCACACATGTTGCGGGCGCGGCCCGCCGTGGTGGGGACACATCCGGACAAACCACCGAAGGTGAGCACGGGTCGGATAGCCTCGACAGGGTGGCCAGGTCACTGCGGGTGCGGCGCGGCAGGGCCCGACTGCGCGCCGTCGCCCTGATCGGCATCGACGGCTCGGGCAAGACCACCCAGGCTCACCGGCTCGCCGAGGCGCTCAGCGCCGCGGGCCACCCCGCCACCTACCACCGCAACGCCGGCGGCCGCCGCTGGCTCGGCCGGCTGGCCCAGCGACTCGGCCGGCCCGACGCGCAGCGGCTCGTCGGGCGCAACGGGCTGCTCGCCCTGGAGTCCGTGCTCCGCTGGCTGGCCATCGCGCTCGCCCTGCTCACCTGCCTGGTGACCGGCCGCACGGCGGTGATGGACCGCTGGTCCGCCTGCCAGTACGCCAGCATCCGGGCGCACGGCGGGCAGCGCTGGGAGCGGCTGGCCCGGGCCGGCTACCGGGTCTTCCCGCCGCCCCGGGTCACCATCCTGCTGACCGTGGACCCGGTGGAGGCGTACCGGCGGATCGAGCGGCGCGGCACCGACCACGAGAGCATGCAGTGGCTCAGCGCGGCGGCCACCGCCTACCGGACCCTGCCGGAGTACGGCAGCTTCGTGGTGGTGGACGGCAGCGGCAGCCCGGAGGAGGTGTCCCGCCGGATCCGCGCGCACCTGACCGAGTGGCTCCCCGGCGATCCGCCCTCGCCGACCGGCCCGACCCCGGGCGGCACCCGACCGCCGTCCGGCGGGGCCGGTCCCACCGAACCGGTCCCGGCTCAGGCCCGCCCGTAGACCGGGATGCTCGCCCCGCTGGTCGGGGCCGAATCGTCCGAGGCCAGGAAGCGGATCACCGCGGCGATCTCGGCCGGCGGGACCCAGCGCCGGTGGTCGGCGTCCGGCTGGGCTGCCCGGTTGGCCGGTGTGTCGATCACGCTGGGCAGCACCGTGTTGCAGCGCACCCCGCGCGGCCGGTACTCCACCGCCACGGCGTTGGCGAAGGCCTGCACGGCCGCCTTGGCGGTGGCGTAGCCGGCCGCGCCGGGAAACGGGGCCACCGCGGCCCGCGCCGACACGCAGACCACCGCGCCGCCGCCGGCCGCCACCAGGTGCGGCAGCGCGGCCTGGGTGACCAGGTACGTGGGGCGCAGGTTGAGCCGCAGCATCCGGTCGAACTCCTCGATCGGGGTCTCGTGCACCAGCCCGCCGCTGGCGTACCCCCCGACCAGGTTGACCACGGCGCGCAGCGGCGCGGTCGGCTCGTCGGTGGCGGCGGCCACCGCCCGCGCGACCCCGGCGGGGTCCAGCAGGTCGGCCGCGACGCGGACCGGCCCAGCGGCCGCGGGCGCCGTCCCGGCACCCTCCCGTTCGGGTACGACCACCCGCCAGCCGGCCTCCAGGAAGGCGGCGGTGACCGCACCGCCCAGCCCGCCCGTCCCCCCGGTCACCAGCACCGTGCGCTCCGCCATGGGCACACGCTAACCGCCCGGCCCGGCTGGCGGTGAAAGGGGGCGTGATCCGGCCCGGTCGATGTCGGTCGGTCGGTGGGGCCGGCCGACCGGTGACCTCGGCGCGGCCGTCCGGACGGCCCGGCGGGCACGACCGCCGGAGCGGCCGTCGGCCGGCGCGACGGAGTCGACCGGAGCGGAGGAGGTGGCCGGGCTGCGGGAATGGGACCCTTGGCACGGCGGACGGGCGCGGAAGGCGGTACTTTTCCCGATACGCGGCGTCATGGTTGACGCTCACGCCTCGTGAAAGTAAGTTTCATCCGTGGCGAAGAGTCCGAAGATTTCTGCGAGTCACGAGCCCGGTGGACTGATCGTCCACATCAGCGGCCTCCTGCCCTCGCTGTCCCCGGCTGAGCAGCGGGTGGCCCGGCTGGTCGTCGCCGACCCGGCCGACGCCGCCCGGCGCACCATCACCGACCTCGCCACCGCCGCCCAGACATCCGAGGCCACCGTCATCCGGTTCTGCCGGTCGGTCGGCATGGACGGCTACCCCCAGCTGCGCATCCGGCTCGCCGCCGAGGCCGCCCGCCGGATCGAGCCACCGGACGCCCGCGTGGTCGGCGGCGACATCCCGCCCGGCGCCGACCTGGCGCAGATCATCGCCACCATCGCGTTCAACGACGCGCGGGCCGTGGAGGAGACCGCCGAGCAGCTCGACCCGGCCGTCTGCGAGCGGGTGGTCGAGGCGATCGGCGGGGCCGGCCGGATCGACGTCTACGGCGCCGGCGCCAGCGGCTTCGTCGCCTCGGACTTCCAGCAGAAGCTGCACCGCATCGGCCGCACCGCCTTCTACTTTCCGGACGTGCACACCGCGCTCACCTCGGCCGCACTGCTCGGCCGGGGTGACGTCGCGGTCGGCATCTCGCACACCGGCACCACCTCGGACGTCATCGAGGTGCTCGAACAGGCCCGCGCCCGGGGCGCCACCACGGTCGCGCTGACCAACTTCCCCCGCTCGCCGATCACTGAGGTCGCCGACCACGTGCTGACCACCGCGGCCCGGGAGACCACCTACCGCTCCGGCGCGATGGCCAGCCGGCTGGCCCAGTTGACCGTGGTCGACTGCCTCTTCGTCGGGGTGGCCGCCCGGAACCGGGCCAAGGCCAGGAAGGCCCTGGAGGTGACCGCCGAGGCGGTCCAGTCGCACCGGGTCGGCGCCGGCCGGAGGCGGGCATGACGGCGGGGCGGGTGGAGCGGGACGAGATCGCCGCGGTGCGGCCCGTGGTCCGGGTGGGCGCCCCCACCGAGCGGCGCAACCCGCACAGCCTCGACCTCGACCTCATGTCGACCCGGGACGTGCTCACCGTCATCAACGAGGCGGACCGGCGGGTGCCCGCCGCCGTGGCCGCCGTCCTCGACGAGATCGCCGAGACCGTCGACCTGGCCGTCGCCGCGCTGCGCGGCGGCAACCGGGTGCACTACTTCGGCGCCGGCACCTCCGGCCGTCTCGGCGTGCTGGACGCCGCCGAGCTGGCTCCCACCTTCAACTCGCCGCGGCACTGGTTCTGCGCCCACCTGGCCGGCGGCCCCGAGGCCATGTGGCGGGCCGTCGAGGACGCCGAGGACGACGAGCGCGGCGGCGCCGCCGAGGCCGCCGACTGCGTACGCCCCGGCGACCTGGTGGTCGGGCTGGCCGCCAGCGGGCGCACCCCGTACGTCCTCGGGGCGCTCGCCGCAGCCCGGGCGCAGGGGGCCGCGACCGTGCTGCTCTGCGCCAATCCGGAGGCCGAAGCCGCCGGGTCGGTCGACGTCTTCATCGGGGTGGACACCGGACCGGAGGTGGTCACCGGGTCGACCCGGATGAAGGCGGGCACCGCGCAGAAGTTGGTGCTCAACACGTTCTCGACGGCCGTCATGGTGCGCCTCGGCCGGGTCTACTCGAACCTCATGATCGACATGGTGGCCACGAACGCCAAGCTGCGTGGCCGGATGATCTCGATCCTCATGGAGGCCACCGGCTGTGCCGAGGAGATCTGCCGCAGCGCCCTGAACGAGGCGGACGGCGACCTCAAGACCGCCCTCGTCTCGCTGGTCTCCGGCGCCGAGGTCTCCGCCGCCCGAGCCGCCCTGGCCCGCTCCGCCGACCAGGTACGCGGCGCGCTCGCCCTGCTCGCCTCCTGACGCCTTCGCCCCGCCGGGTCCCCTCCCGGCGGCCTCCGCACCACGGGTGCGACGCGTATCACGTGGCGGGAGGGACGTCTCGCCCGGTGCGGATTGTTCAACCAGGCGTGGGGTAATCCTCACCGGTGGCTGAACCGACGGGTCCGCGGGCGCGTATCTCGCAGTGACCAGGATCGCAATGATGTGGTGACGCGGGTCGCTGTGTTCATGGAATTCGCAATGGTGCGATTTCCTGAGCGGACGACGATTCCGCTGCTCCGACGCCTCCTGGCCGGGGCGCACGCGAGCCACCCGGGCAGGGGTCCTGACAGCAAACATGGACCGGGCTCTCAGCTACTACTCAGGCATTCGTGACAGTTTCGACTCACGACATGGAATCCCCGACGCGTCTCATCTGTTGTGTAGGTGTCAGCACCTGCGGGCACAGCGGAGGTTACGGGGAGGGCTGATGAACGTGGGGATGGCAAGGAACCGGGCAACCGGCGCGAGCGAGGGGACCGTGGCAATCGTGGACAAGAACATCGGCATGCGTACCGACGAGGTCGCCGAGGAGCGGGACCTGGTCGGCGTCTACCTGCACGAGATCTCCCGGACGCCGCTGCTGGACGCCGCCAAGGAGGTCGATCTCTCCAAGGCGATCGAGGCCGGCCTCTACGCCGAGCACCTGCTCGGCGAGGACCGCGTCCCCGCCGGCGTCGACCGGGAGGACCTGGAGCGGCTGGTCGTCGAGGGTGAGCGCGCGAAGGACCTGTTCATCCGCGCCAACCTGCGACTGGTCGTCTCGATCGCCCGCCGCTACGTGCGGTCGGGCATGCCCATGCTGGACCTGATCCAGGAGGGCAACACCGGCCTGGTCCGGGCCGTCGAGAAGTTCGACTACGAGCGTGGCTACAAGTTCTCCACCTACGCGACCTGGTGGATCCGTCAGGCCATCAGCCGGGCGATCGCCCAGCAGGAGCGCACCGTGCGGCTGCCCGTGCACCTGGTCGAGGACGTCAACCGGATGCGCAACGTGGCCCGGCAGCTCACCCGTGAGCTGGGCAGCGACCCGGAGCCGGAGCAGATCGCGGCGGCGCTCGGCGTCACCGTCGAGCGGGTCAACGAGCTGCGCCGCTGGTCGCAGGACACCGTCTCGCTGGACACCCCGGTGGGCGACGACGGCGACACCAACCTCGGCGACCTGGTCGCCGACAGCGACGCCCCGTCGCCGGAGGAGATCGTCCTCACCGGCCTGGAGCGGCAGCGGATCGAGGGTCTGCTCAACCACCTCGACGACCGTTCGGCCGGCATCATGCGGGCCCGCTACGGCCTGGAGGACGGGCGCGAGCACTCGCTGACCGAGGTCGCCTCGCGGTTCTCGCTCTCCCGCGAGCGGATCCGCCAGCTGGAGATCCAGGCCCTCGGCCGGCTCCGTGAGCTGGCCCGCGCCGAGGGGCTGCAGGCGGCGTGAGCTGGTAGTAATGGATTGAACGAACGGCCGGCGTCCGATAGGGGGACGCCGGCCGTTCGTCGTCTCGGGGTCAGCGCACCCGGCCGTAGCCGGCGATGCTCATGATGTCCATGTCCCGCTTGTTGACGTTGCGGCCCGCGCTGGGCGCGTCGATGATCTGGCCCCCGCCCACGTAGATGGCCACGTGGCCGAGGCCGGAGTAGAACACCAGGTCGCCGGGTTGCAGCGAACCGCGACTGATCCGTGAGGTGGCGTCCCACTGCATCGCCGCGTTGTGCGGCAGGGACTTGCCGGCGGCCCGCCAGGCCGCCAGGGTCAGGCCCGAGCAGTCGTAGCTGCCGGGGCCGTCGTCGCCGTAGCCGTACGGTTTGCCGATCGCACCGTAGGCGTAGCGCACGGCCACGCCGGCCGAGCCGGAGATGGCCGGGGCGCTGCCGGCGGAGCTGGACTTCGCGGGCGCCTCGGTGGCCCGGCCGTACGCCTTCCGGCGCAGCTCGTAGAGGCGGGCCAGGTCCGCCTCGATCTTCTTCTTCCCGACGGTCAACTGCTTGGCCTGCGCCGCCTCCCGGGCCAGCGTGGCGTCGAGCCGGGTCTTCTGGTCGATCAGCCGGCGCTGGTTCTCGGTGAAGCCGGCGATGGTCTGCTGCCGCTGGCGGGTCAGCTGGTCCAGGGTGCCCAACCGGTCCGGCAGCGTGGCCGGCCCGCCCGGCTCCAGCAGGGCGTGCGCGGTGCGCATGCCCCCGGTCTTGTACGCGGTCGCGGCGAGGACGCCCACGTCGGCGCGGCTCCGCTCGGCCTGCTCCTGCAGCGGGCCGATCCTGGCCTGCAACGTGGCCGCGGTGGCCTTGTTGGCCTTGATCTCCTCGTTGAGCTTGTTGTACGACTCGACGATTCGCTCCAGCTCAGTCGAGGACTTCTCGATCTGCTTCGTCAGCTCGGCGGGGGTGGGCTCGGCGCGAGCCACCGACGCCGGGGCGAGCAGCGCGGCCGAGAGGCCGGCGACCGCCAGCGAGCGCAGCAGGATCCGTAAGGACGACAAGAGCGGAAGGCTCCTCTCCGACTCCTCGCCGGGCGGCGCGCGCGACCCGGCGACACCGGCCCGGGGCCATCCGGGTGGATGGCGGTCGACCGGACCAGCCTGCCCAACCTAACCCGTGACCGGTGTGGCGGTGAGTTGAAGCAGGGGCGAAAGTTGGCAAAGTGCCAGGAAGTGCCGCCGGTACGGGTGACGCTTCGTGACCGGTTCGCGGGCGGGCCGTCGCGGAACGGGCGCGCGGTGGGCGTATCGCGCCACTGGCCCGATTCGTCGTTCTGGGCGGATGTCGCCAGGCAACGCTCCGCAAAGTCACGACAAAGGCGGATATCGATCCCGTTTCCCGGCGCGACCCTCTCCGGTGGCAGGCGGGTGGCCAGGGAAAACGCCCGGCCGGGGTGGCGGGCCCGCAACACAATGAAGCGCGGAGCCCGGGAATCCCGCGCGGCAGCATCGGCGGCGCGGCACCCGGCCCCGCGATTCCCCGGGAGGCCGCCGTGCAGACCGATGGCTCCACCACCCGCCCGCCCCGGTCACCGGGCTCGACCACACCGACCCTGCTCTACGCCCGGCCGGGCATCGTGGTCACCGGCGAGCGCTTCACCGTCGGCCGCAAGAGTTGGCCGGTCGCCGACATCACCCAGCTCTGGACGGCCCGCGGCCCGCAGGACCGGCTCGCCCTCCGGGCGGTCGCCGTCTCCGCCGCCCTGATCGGCGCGGTCGGCCTGCTGCTCGGCTTCACCGGCGGGCTGCAACGGCTCACCGCGGCGGCGTACCTCACGCTGGGCGCGGTGGGGCTGCTGCCACTGCTGCTCGTGCTGGTCGGGGACCGCTGGCGGCCCCGGGCGCACGAGCTGTGGGGACGGCTCGGCGGCGGCGAGGTGCTGCTGTTCAGCAGCGACGACGAGCGGCAGTTCGGTCAGGTCACCCGGGCCCTGCAACGGGCCCGGGAGGGGGTACGCCACGGCGGCTGGACGGACCCGCCGGCGGCCCAGCCGTGGCGGCCGAACCGCTGACCGCCCCGGGTCAGCCGGCGACCGGCTCCGGGGTCCGCTTCGGCTGCTCGGCGGCCAGCCAGTGGCTCACCCGGCGCTCGGCGTAGAACGAGACGAACGGCACGGTGCCGGCGAGCATCACCAGCAGCATCCGCTTCAGCGGCCAGTCGGCGCGGCGCGACAGGTCGAAGGTGAGCGCCAGGTAGATCATGTACAGCCAGCCGTGGGCGGTGCCGACCACGGCCACCACGGTCGGGTTGTCGAAGCCGTACTTCAGCGGCATGCCGATCAGGACCAGCACCACCAGCGCGACGCCCACGATCCAGGCGATCACGCGGTACCGGGTAAGGGCTCCGCCCACCGTCGTCCGTCCTTCCGCACCGGCCTCAGCCGGGATAGTCGCCGGGCCTCGCGCCCGGGTTGGCGTTCAACCAGGAAAGGTAGCGGTTGTACGCGGCAAGTTCGCCGTCGTCGACCCCGTCGACCGGGGCGGCCGGCACCCGGCTGACCCGCACCGGCCGGCGTACCGCCGGGTTGGTGGCGGCCGGCTCGGGGTCGGCGGCCGCCGGCGGCGCCGGGGTGGCCCGCTGCTCGCGTGTGGCCCGCAGCGTGTGCCGCAGCTCACGCCACCAGACGAAGATCACGAAGCCGGCGAAGACCGGCCACTCGATCGCGTAACCGAAGCTCAGCGTGTTGCCCCCGGCGGCCCGGGTGACCTGCCACCAGCCCAGCCCGAGGAAGCCCACCACCAGCACGACCATGGCCACGTGGCGAGCGATCCACGCCGGTGTCCAGAGCCGCTTCATGCCATCGAGGGTACCGGGCCCGCCGGCCGTCTCCGACGCGGCGTCGTAGGTGGGTCGGGGTTTGGTGACACCCCGGCTGGGCATCCGTCTAGACGCCAGCCCGAACGAGACGAGGGGGCGACGATGACCGAATCAGTACGCCGTGACGCCAGTCCGGAGCAGCGGGTGACCGAGTGGGACGGCGATCACGCGCGCACCCAGGACGTGGACGGTGAGCTGCTCGGGGTGGACCCCGCCGAGCTCGGCGACGAGGACCTGATCCGGGAGATGCAGAGTCTGCACCGGACCCGGCTGGACACCCTCCGGCACGCCACCGACTCGGCGCTCGCCAACCACCTGCGCCGCACCGCCGAGCTGGAGACCGAGTACCTGGCCCGGCACCCGGGCCGGGAGGTCGACCCGAGCCGGCTGCGGGACGCCTGATGGCCAGCCACGCCGAGCGCGGCATGTCCGCGCCGCCCGAGGTGGTCTTCAACACCGCCACGGACCCGGACCGGTCGTCGGCCTGGCTGCCCGAGGAGCTGCGCCGGTCCGGCACCCACCGGGTCGAGGTGGTCGACGCCGAGGACATGCGGGCGCGCTGGAGCTCCGAGTCCGCCGGCTGGTCGGCGGACATCGACGTCGAGCCGGCCGACGCCGGTGGCGCCAGGGTGCGGCTGGACCTCAACGGCACCGACCACGGGATGGCCGACGAGATCCTGGCCAGCCTCGCCCGCGAGGTGGCCGACAACCTGACCGCCGGCTGAGCCGGCACCGCCACGACGATCGAGGAGGCCGGGTGACCGGGAGTGGCCTGAAACAGAAGGTGGCGCGGATACGCCAGGCGTACGCGCCGCACGAGCACCGGCCGCTCGGCGGCTACCTGTTGGCGATGGGCACCTACGGCGCCGTCACCGCGTCGCTGGTCGGCCTGGTCAAGGCGACCGGCCGCCCGGTGCCGGAGCGGCCCTCGGCCGGCGATGTCGTGCTGCTCTCGATCGCGACCCACAAGCTGAGCCGGCTGCTCTCCAAGGACGCGATCACCAGCCCGCTGCGCGCGCCGTTCACCCGGTACGACCACCCGATCGGCAGCGGCGAGGTGATGGAGGAGGTCCGGGACCAGGGCAGCCCGACCCGGCACGCGGTTGGCGAGTTGGTGAGCTGCCCCTTCTGCCTGGCCGTCTGGGTGGCCACCGGCCTCACCGGCGGGCTGGTGCTGGCACCCCGGCTGACCCGGCTGGTCGCCACCGCGCTGACCGCGGTGGCCGCCTCCGACTTCCTCCAGATGGGTTACGCGGCGGCCCAGCAGGCGGCCGAGGGCGGGCACCAGGCGGAGTGACCTCACGACGGAAAGGGGGCCGGCGCACCGCGCCGGCCCCCTTTTGTGTTCGCTCCGCTCAGGTGGGTGTGGTGCCGTGGTCCTCGCCGGCCCAGCCGCGCGACGCCTCCGGCTCCCGCTCGTCGCGGTCCTCGCCGGTGATGATGTCGTCGGCGACCGCGGTCTCGTCGTGCTCGCCGGCGAAGTCGGGGTCCGGCAGCGTGTCCGTGCCCTCCGGTGGCTGGCCGAGCGCCGGGGGATGCTCGTGTTCCTGGTTACGGTCGCTCATCGCGCTGTCCTCTCCGTCCTCGGGCCGTCCGCGGAACGCTCAGCCCGCCGTCCCGCCGAGCAGGTCGGCCGCCTCGTCGACCGCGTACTCACCCTCGGGCAACGCCGCGATCCGGGACAGCAGTTCGGCGGGAAGTTCGGCGGACACCGCCCGGCGGTAGATGTTCGCCTGGGTGACCCGCTCCTGGCCGCGGAAGATGTCGTCGAGCAGTTCGTCGAGCTGCCGGGTCTCCGGCTGCTCGGTCACGGGCGCGTCGTCGGTCACGCCGATCAGCTACCCGGGCCCGAATCGGTCAAACGTCGCCACCCGCCCCGACCCCATCCCGTTGATCATGAGGTTGGCGGCAGTAAACCGCCGCCAACTTCATGATCAACGGCCGCCTGACGGCTGGGGTGGGGCGGGTGGGGGTGCTTCAGGCGGGGGTGGGGAGGGTGGCGCGGCGGGTGCGGACCGCCTGGGCGAGGTGGTCGAGGACCTCGGCGGTGGTGTCCCAGCCGATGCAGGCGTCGGTCACCGACTGGCCGTAGGTCAGCCGGCGGGTGGGGTCGAGGTCCTGGCGGCCGGGCTGGAGGAAGCTCTCCAGCATGATGCCGACGATGCCGCGCTGACCGGCGGCGAGCTGGGCGGCCACGTCGGCGGCGACCACCGGCTGGTTGCGGTGGTCCTTGCCGCTGTTGGCGTGGCTGGCGTCCACCACCACCCGCTCGGGCAGCCCGGCCGCGCGCAGCAGGTCGAGCGCACCCGCCACCGACTCCGCGTCGTAGTTGGGCCGGCCACCGCCGCCGCGCAGCACCAGGTGACCGTCGGCGTTGCCCCGGGTGTGCATGATCGCCGGGGTGCCGGAGACGTCGATGCCGGGGAAGACGTGCGGCACGCCGGCCGCCCGGATCGCGTCCACCGCCGTGGCGATGCTGCCGTCGGGGCGGTTCTTCATGCCGATCGGCATGGACAGCCCGGAGGCGAGCTGGCGGTGCACCTGGCTCTCCACGGTCCGCGCGCCGATCGCGCCCCAGGCCACCGTGTCGGCGATGTACTGGGGGGTGATCGGGTCGAGGAACTCGCACCCGACCGGCAGGCCCAGCCGTAGCACGTCGAGCAGGAGCGCCCGCGCGGTGCGCAGGCCGGTGTTCACGTCGCCGGAGCCGTCCAGGCCCGGGTCGTTGATCAGACCCTTCCAGCCCACGGTCGAGCGCGGCTTCTCGAAGTAGACGCGCATCACCACGAGCAGGTCGTCGGCGAGCCGGTCGGCGGCCTGGCGCAGCCGGCCCGCGTACTCCAGCGCGGCGGCGGGGTCGTGCACCGAACAGGGGCCGACCACGACCAGCAGCCGGTCGTCGGCGCGGTCGAGCACCCGGCCGACGGCACGCCGGCCGGCCACCACGGCCTCGGCGAGGGACTCCTCGAGCGGCAGGTGGTGGTGCAGCAGGGCCGGGGTGGTCAGCGGCACGACACGGTCGATCCGCTGGTCGATGACCCGATGGACATCCGGGGTCGTCGTCACGGTGGGGTTCCTTCCGCCGACCGTGCCCGGGGCCGGCGCCCGGGATCGAGCCGGCTGCTCGTACGCGAAAGGGCAGGGAATCATCCCTGCCCGGCCGGCTCGAAGAGGAGTGACGTCAGCTCATGGTTGAGTCACCGGCTCCTCCAGCCGGCTGCCTAAACCATCGATACGACCGCGTCACGCCCGCCAGCGTACCCGACGGGATGCGCGGGTCTCACCCGCTCGTCGGGCAAGCCGCGTCTCATGTTGACGCTGATCGATGGAACGCCGGGTAACGCGGGCGGCACCGGACGTGTCCGCCGGCCGTCCGCGCGCGTTGATCGCAGGGCTGGGCCGGCCGGTCGTCCCGATATCCGGGAGGCGGGCCGCCGGTGGGGCCATCACGGGGTGCGGGAACGGTGGGCCGAATGATCTGCTCCGCGTACCGCATCGTGGGAGGCACGGGGTTCCGCGGTCTTCCGGCGGGGGTATGGGAACGGCATGAGCCAGGAGCAGAGCGACCAGGACCGGATCGAGTCCCGGGCCCACCTGCTGCCCGAGGAGGCGGCGGTCGGCAGCGAGGACCCGGAGGCGCAGGCCGACGGGATCCTCGCCGAATCGGACATCCGGGAGGAGGACCGCAACGCCGCCCCGGACACGGTGCTGGAGCACCGGACGTCCGATCAGACCGTGACCCCCGTCGAGCCGCCCGACTGAGCCGTGGCGCCGCGGGCCCGCTGGGAACCCCGGTAGGTGGTGTCCCGCAACCAGGCGAGCGGACCGACCACCCGCAGGCCCGGCGGCACGTTGCCGATCGGATCGAAGGCAAGCGCGGCGTCCTCCCGGGCGCCGCGCCGGCCGTCCAGCCGCACCTCGCCGAACGGTCGCCACGGCCCGACCGCCGAGGCCACCGCCAGCACGAGCCGCGGCCCGTCGTCGCCGGCCACCGCCGACAGCCCGGCCAGACCGCGGCCCAGCTCCGGCGAGTCCGGGTCGGCCAGCACCGCCAGGTACAGGCGCCGCCGGCCCGCCCGGAACGACATGATCGAGCTGTACGTCCCGGTGAAGCGACGGCGCGGCAGCGGCAGGTGGCGCAGCACCGGCGCGGCCCCACTCGAACTCGCCAGCAGGTCCACCGGCCGCTCCGGGTCGCGGTGCAGCCGGATGCCCACCCCGAGCACGTCCGGCCAGCTCCCCGGGGTGGGCACGCCCTTGGACAGCCGGACCGTCGCCGGCCACCGCCCGGGCAGGTCGAGCAGCGGCACGCCGGTCGGCGGGCCCGGCGTACCCCAGATCAGCACCTCGGCGGAGAAGGTGCGGCCGGCGGGATGCAGCAGCCGGGCGTGCCGGAGCCGGGCCAGTGCGGCGGCGGCGCGTTCGACCGCGGACGATGCGGGGGAGGACATGTCGGGCGAGTACCCCGGCACGCGGGGACGATGCTCCCCGCGCGTCACCTTTCCACCCGCGAGATCGGATAGCGTCGTGCCATGCCCGACAGCGGTTACCCCTGGCCGATCGAGACGACCCGACTGGACAACGGTCTACGCGTGGTGGTGAGCGAGGACCGCACCGCCCCCGCGGTCGCCGTGAACCTCTGGTACGACGTGGGTTCCCGCCACGAGCCGGCGGGCCAGACGGGCTTCGCCCACCTCTTCGAGCACCTGATGTTCGAGGGCTCGGTCAACGTGGCGAAGACCGAGCACATGAAGCTCATCCAGGGCTCCGGCGGCTCGCTCAACGCCACGACCAACCCGGACCGGACCAACTACTTCGAGACGGTCCCGGCCGAGCACCTGGAGTTGGCGCTCTGGCTGGAGGCCGACCGGATGGGCGGGCTGGTCCCGGCGCTGACCCAGGAGACGCTGGACAACCAGCGGGACGTGGTCAAGAACGAGCGGCGCCAGCGCTACGAGAACGTGCCGTACGGCGACGCCTGGCTGCGGCTGCTGCCGCTGCTCTACCCGCCCGGCCATCCGTACCACCACGCCACGATCGGCTCGATGGCCGACCTGAACGCCGCCGACCTGGCCACCTTCCAGGCGTTCCACAGCACCTGGTACGCGCCGAACAACGCGGTCCTCACCGTGGTCGGCGACACCACCGCCGCCGAGGTGTTCGCGCTGGCCGACAAGTACTTCGGCGCCCTGCCGCCGCGCGACGACATCCCGGCCGCCCCGGACGGGCGCACCGTCCCGCCCACCGGGCAGCCCGCGGCGGAGACGGTCACCGCCGACGTGCCCGCTCCCCGGGTCTACCTGGCGCACCGCACCCACCCGTTCGGCACGCCCGGCTACGACGTGACCACCGTGCTCGCCACCGTGCTGGGCAGCGGCCGGGGCAGCCGGCTCTACCAGCGGCTCGCCGACGGCGAGCGGATCGCCCAGCCGGACCTGGTCGGGGCGTACGGGGTGGACCTCGCGCACGGCCCGGCGCCGCTGATCGCCACCGCCACGGCCCGCCCCGGGGTGACCGGGGAGCGGCTGCGCGAGGGGCTGACCGACGTGGTCGACGAGCTGGCCACCGTGCCGGTGACCGCCGCCGAGCTGGACCGGGCCAAGGCGCTGCTGAGCACCATGTGGTGGCGGCAGATGTCCACGGTGGACGGGCGGGCGGACACCCTCGGCCGGTACGCCACCCAGTTCGGCGATCCGGCCAAGGCCGCCGAGCGGCTGCCCGCCTGGCTCGCCGTCACCGCGGAGCAGATCGCCGAGCAGGCCGCCGAGCTGCTCGGCCCGGCCGACCGGGCGACCCTTTCCTACCTGCCCGAGGAGACCTCATGACGCTGATCACCGCCCGTCCCGGCCCGGGTGCCGCCCGCCCGTACCGGTTCCCGCAGGTGGTCCGCCGGTCCGCCGCCGGCGGGCAGGTCGTCGCCGCGCACCTGCCCGGGCAGAACCTCGCCGTCGCGCTGCTGCTGCTCGACGGCGGCGCCGCTCGGGAGCCGGTCGGCAAGGAGGGGCTCGGCGGGGTGCTGGCCAAGGCGCTGGAGGAGGGGACCGCGCAGCGGGACGCCACCGCGTACGCGCTGGCCATCGAGGCGCTCGGCACCGAGCTGGTGACCGGCCTGGACTGGGACTCCTTCCAGATCAGCGTGCAGGCGCCGGTGGACCGGCTGAGCGCGGCCGTGGAACTGCTCGCCGAGGCGGTGCGGACGCCGAAGCTCGACCCCGCCGACGTGCGCCGCGTCCGCGACGACGAGGCGACCGCGCTGCGGATGGACTGGGCGAACCCCGGTCCCCGAGCCGACGCCGTGCTCCGCGCCGACCTCTTCGGCGCGGACAACCGCTGGGGCCGCCCGCTCTACGGCGACCCGGAGAGCGTGGCCGCCCTGGACGTGGACGACGTGACGGTCTTCCACTCCGAGTGGCTCATCCGCCCCGGCACGCTGATCGTCGCCGGTGACCTGGAGCGGATCGACCTCGACGCGCTCGCCGCGACGGTGTTCACCGGGGCGGGCGGCGGCCCCGTGGACAAGGGCGGCCCGATCGAGGTGCCGGTGTCGGACCGGCGGCGAATCATCCTGGTCGACCGTCCCGGCTCGGTGCAGTCCACGCTCCGCCTCGGGCACCCGTCGCCGCACCGCGCCCACCCGGACCACGTGCCGATGACGCTGGCCGGCACGGTGCTCGGCGGGGCGTTCACCTCGCGGCTCAACCACCTGATCCGCGAGGTGCGCGGCTACACGTACGGGATCCGGGGCGACTTCGCCTCGTCCCGCCGGTTCGGCCGGTTCGCGATCAGCTCCGGGGTGCAGACCGCGGTGACCGCGCCGGCCCTGGTCGAGGCGGTCGGCGAGGTGTCGCGTACCCGGCTGACCGGGGTGACCGAGGACGAGCTGGCGGTCGCCCGCTCCTGGCGGGCCGGCCAGCTCTCGGTCGAGCTGCAGAGCCCCCGGGCCATCGCCTCGGCGCTGACCACGCTGGTGGTGCACGACCTGCCGGACGACTACCACGCCCGGCTGCGCGAGGCGCTGCTCGCCGCGACCGTCGAGGAGGTCTCCGCGGCGGCCGCCGCCCACCTGCACCCGGAGTCGCTCACCATGGTCGTCGAGGGCGACTCGGCGGTGATCCGGGACGAGCTGGTGGCCGCCGGCCTCGGCGAGGTGGTCGACCACACCGCCTGACGGCGCGGCACCGGGTGTGATTCCCGTCGCGTTGGCCGGTCGGCGGTCATCGGGTGCCGTACGCGGATGCTGCGGCCGGGGGCCCGGCCGGCGGGGGATTCTCCGCCGGCGGCCCGCCGTCGGGCGTTGTCGTTGCAGGTGGCGGACCCGATCGGCGAAGGCGCGGGCCGCCGGCGCGGCCCGCGCGGTGGGAAAGCATTCCCGCCGGCGCCGTCCGGCTGGGTAGCCTCGCGGGCATGAGGATCGGCATTGTGGGGGCCACCGGCCAGGTCGGTGGCGTGATGCGGCAGGTGCTGGCGGAGCGCGAGTTCCCGGCGGAGCAGGTGCGGCTGTTCGCCTCGGCCCGATCGGCCGGGCGCACGCTGCCCTGGCGCGACGGCGAGGTCACCGTCGAGGACGCCGCCACGGCGGACTACCGGGGCCTGGACATCGTGCTCTTCTCGGCGGGCAAGGGCACCGCGAAGGAGCTGGCCCCCCGGGTCGCCGAGGCCGGCGCGGTCGTCATCGACAACTCCTCGGCGTTCCGGATGGACCCCGAGGTGCCGCTGGTGGTCGCCGAGGTCAACCCGCACGCCGTCGCCGACCGGCCCAAGGGCATCGTGGCCAACCCGAACTGCACCACCATGGCGGCCATGCCGGTGCTGCGCCCGCTGCACCAGGAGGCCGAGCTCGTCGGCCTGGTCGTCGCCACCTACCAGGCGGTCTCCGGGGCCGGCCTGGCCGGCGTGGCGGAGCTGGACGAGCAGGTCCGCAAGGTCGCCGAGCACGCGGCCGAACTCGCGTTCGACGGCTCGGCCGTCGAGTTCCCCGCGCCGCGCTCGTTCGCCCGTCCGGTCGCCTTCAACGTGCTCCCGCTGGCCGGCGCGATCGTCGACGACGGGTCCTTCGAGACCGACGAGGAGCAGAAGCTGCGCAACGAGAGCCGGAAGATCCTGGGGATTCCCGGGCTCAAGGTCTCCGGCACCTGCGTCCGGGTGCCGGTCTTCACCGGCCACTCGCTCCAGGTCAACGCGCGCTTCGCCCGGCCGATCACCCCGGCTCGGGCCCGCGAGCTGCTCGACGGCGCGCCGGGCGTGGCGCTCTCCGAGGTGCCGACCCCGCTGGAGGCGGCCGGCCAGGACCCCACCTTCGTCGGGCGGATCCGCGCCGACGAGACCGTCGAGCACGGCCTCGCCCTGTTCTGCTCCAACGACAACCTGCGTAAGGGCGCGGCCCTCAACGCCGTGCAGATCGCCGAACTGGTCGCCGCCGAGCGGCGCTGATCCCGGTCCCGTGTGCCCGGCCGGTGGCCGGGCACGCGGGCGGGAAATGCGGTGAGATGGGTACGACCCCACCAGTCGACACGGGAGGCCCCCATTGGCGGACGAGCGGACCCGGCAGGCCCTGACCGACCTCATCGCGAGCCGCCGGCTCGGCGTGCTCGCCACTTTGAAGCGGGACGGCCGGCCACAGCTGTCCACGGTGGTCTTCTCCTTCGACCGGGAGGCCGGGCTGATCCGGATTTCGGTCACCGACGGCCGGGCCAAGACCGCCAACCTGCGCCGTGACCCCCGGGCCAGCTTCCATGTCAGCAGCGAGGACGGCTGGGCGTACGCGGTGGCCGAGGCCCGCGCCGAGCTGACCCCGGTGGCGGAGCGGCAGGACGACCCGACCGTCGAGGAACTGGTCGGGCTCTACCGCGCGGTGCAGGGCGAACACCCGGACTGGGACGACTTCCGGCGCGCCATGGTGGCCGAGCGCCGGCTGGTGCTCCGGCTGCACGTCGAGCGGGTCTACGGGATGCCCCCACGCGGCTGAGCGGCGCGGCGGAAGGGGTCCGGGTTACCTCACCCGGGCCGCCGGGTAGACCGCCGTGCCGACACCGAGAGGGGAGCACCATGACAACGGTCGGAGAGTTCATGACGACCCGGTTGGTGACGATGGACGGCAGCGACACCCTCACCGCCGCGGCGCAGGAGATGCGGGACAGCGCGATCGGCGACGTGGTGGTGACCGATGGCGACAACGTGGTCGGCATCGTCACGGACCGGGACATCACGGTGCGGGGCGTGGCCGAGAACATGGATCCCAACACCACCCGGCTCAACCAGATCACCAGCAAGGACGTGGTGACGGTGAGCCAGTACGACGACGCGGTGGCCGCCGCCGATTTGATGCGCACCTACGCGGTCCGCCGGTTGCCGGTGATCGACGACGGCCGCCTGGTCGGCCTCGTCTCCATGGGTGACCTGGCCGTGGAGCGGGAGCCCCAGTCGGTGCTCGCCGACATCAGCGCCGACGAACCGAACAACTGACTCGTCCGCCGCGGTGACGCCGGTTCCCGGTTCGGGGACCGGCGTTTCGCGCTGCCCTGGACGCGCAGGCGCGCCGCGGCATCCGAAGGCCGACTCACCCGAACCGGGCGAGGTTGACCCCGTACCGCGGCGGGGACCCGTCCTCGGACGTCGGAGGCCGCGGATCGCGGGAGGAGTCGCCCGGATGGACATGACCACGAGATTCTTCGAGGAACTGGACCGGCGAGGGTTCGAACCGCTGCTGGCCAAGACCTCCGGAACCCTCCGGTTCGACCTGCACGAGGGGCCGCAGACCACGCACTGGCTGCTGGAGATCGACCGGGGCAATCTCCGGGTCCGCCAGGAGGACCAGGAGGCCGACACCGTGGTGGGGACCGAGCCGCGGCTCTTCGGCGAGCTGGTCAGCGGTGAGGAGAACACCATCGCCGCCCTGCTGCGCGGGGACATGACGGTCTCCGGTGACCTACGCCTGGTGTTGCAGATCGAGCGGATCTTTCCCGGTCCGCCGGACTCCCGGGGACCGCACCACTCGTTCCAGAGGAGGACTGTCTGATGGCCGCGAGCAACACCATCCGGATCCTGGACGGCAACACGTTCGTGGTCTCCGAGGACACCGGTGACATCGAGGCCACGCCGAGCGAGCCGACCGGCCTCTTCTCGCTGGACATGAGGTTCCTCTCGAAGTGGGTGCTCACCGTCAACGGCGAGCGCCTGAACGCGCTCTCCTACGACGACCTCCAGTACTACGAGGCCCGGTTCTTCCTGGTGCCGGGGATGGCCACGCACTACATCGACGCCAAGCTGTCGATCATCCGGGAGCGGGCGGTGGGGGGCAGCTTCCGGGAGTCGCTGACCATCCTCAACCACGACGAGAAGGCGGTCGACCTGGAGATCCGGATGGACGCCGGCGCCGACTTCGCCGACCTGTTCCAGGTCAAGGACGAGATCCTGAACAAGAAGGGCGAGACCTACGCCGAGGCCGAGTCGGACAAGCTCCGGCTCGGCTACCGGCGGGGCAACTTCCGCCGGGAGACCGTCATCTCCGCCTCCCGGCCGGCCCGCTACGACCACAACGGGTTCGCCTGGAGCATCCACCTGGAACCCAACGAGCAGTGGGACACCGCCATCGACGTGCAGACGCACGCGGTCGGACCGGGCGGGCGGGACCTGCGGATGGGGCTGCGCGCGCACGGCACCGAGCGGCTGGCCCTCCAGCACGACCTGGAGGAGTGGGTCGCCCGGGCGCCGAAGGTGAACACCGAGCACGAGCAGTTGGCCTCGACGTACCGGCGCAGCCTGATCGACCTGGCCGCGCTGCGGTTCTCGCCGCTCTCGCTCGGCGGGCAGACGCTGCCGGCCGCCGGTCTGCCCTGGTTCATGACCATGTTCGGCCGGGACAGCATCCTCACCTGCCTCCAGGTGCTGCCGTTCGCCCCGGAGATGTCGAAGACCACCCTGCGCATCCTCGGCGCGTTGCAGGGCACCCGGTTCGACGACTTCCGCGACGAGGACCCGGGCCGGATCCTGCACGAGATGCGCTACGGCGAGACCGCCGCCTTCGAGGAGCAGCCGCACTCGCCGTACTACGGCTCGGTGGACGCGACGCCGCTGTTCATCGTCCTGCTCGACGAGTACGAGAAGTGGAGCGGCGACGTCGCGCTGGTCAAGGAGCTGGAACGGGAGTGCCGGGCCGCGCTGAAGTGGATCGACGACTACGCCGACCTGGTCGGCAGCGGCTACATCTGGTACGAGCGGCGCAACAGCGACACCGGCCTGGAGAACCAGTGCTGGAAGGACTCCTGGGACTCCATCTCCTACTCCGACGGCACGCTGCCACCGTTCCCGCGGGCCACCTGCGAGGTACAGGGGTACGCGTACGACGCGAAGATGCGGGCCGCCCGGCTGGCAAGGGGGTTCTGGGACGACCCGGCGTACGCCGACCAGCTGGAACGCGAGGCGGCGCAGCTGAAGGAGCGGTTCAACCGGGACTGGTGGGTGCCCGACGGCGGCTACTACGCCCTGGCCCTCGACCCGACCGGCCGGCAGTGCGACGTGCTCAGCTCCAACATCGGCCACCTGCTGTGGAGCGGCATCGTGGAAGACGACCGGGCGGCGCAGATCGCGGCGCACCTGGTCGGCCCGCGGCTCTTCTCCGGGTGGGGGGTGCGCACCCTGGCCGAGGGCGAGGTCCGCTACAACCCGATCGGCTACCACAACGGCACGATCTGGCCGTTCGACAACTCCTTCATCGCCTGGGGCCTGCGCCGGTACGGCTTCGCCGAGGAGGCCGCCACCATCGCCAACGGCATCCTGGACGCGGCGCGGTACTTCGACGGGCGGCTGCCGGAGGCGTTCGGCGGCTACCAGCGGGACCTGACCAAGTTCCCGGTGGAGTATCCGACGGCGTGCAGCCCGCAGGCCTGGTCGACCGGGGCCCCGCTGATGCTGATCCGGACCATGCTGGGCCTCGAGCCGCACGAGGGACACCTCGCGGTGGACCCGCGGCTGCCCCTCGGCATGGGGCGGATCGAGGTGCTGGACATCCCGGGCCGGTGGGGCCGGGTGGACGCCTTCGCCCGGGGACGGATCGACCTGCGCAACATGGTCGACTGACCGGCCCGGAACCCGGCGCCGCCGAGCCAGCGGGCCCGGCGGCGCCCGCGCGCTCAGTGCCCGGGCAGCAGCGTGTCGCCGTGCGCCTCGCTCTCGGGGAGCAGGCAGAACTCGTTGCCCTCCGGGTCGGCCAGCACGGTCCACCGGGGCAGCTCGCGGACCACCGTCGCACCCGCCTCCAGCACGGCGGCCCGCTCCTCGGCGTCACCGACCAGGTCGAGGTGGATCCGGCCGGGAGCGGGCAGGTCGTCGACCGGGCTGATCCAGACGTCGGGCCGGCGGCCGGCGGGGTCGCGCAGCAGCACCGACTCGTCCGGCTCCAGCGCCCGGTCGGCGAGCTTCACCCGGTCCTGGTCGACCACGGGCAGCCCGGTCACCGTGCTCCAGAACGGGGCGAGCAGGTAGGGGTCGCGGCAGTGGATGACGATCGCGGTGAGCTCGGGCATGCCCTGCACCGTAGTCGGCTCAGGCCGGTGGCAGGACGGTGTCCAGGAACGCGGCGGTGACCGCCTGGATGTCGGGGCGGGCCAGGTCGAGCGCGTGCCCGCCGTGGGTGAGCCAGAGGTGCGCCGGGTGGCCGGCGGCGAGCAGCCGGCCGGCCAGCCCGACCGACTGGGCGGCCGGCACCGCCGCGTCGTCGCGGCCGTGCACCAGCAGCACCGGCACGCCCGAACCCAGATGGCTGGCGACGGTCGCGTCCACGGTCGCCGCGTCGCCCGCGGCGGGCGGGTGGCCGAGCAGGCCCGCCCACGGGTCGTCGTGGCGGCGCAGCCGCTGCCACTCCGGGTCCACCGGGTCGACCGGCGCCCAGTACGCCAGCACCGCCCGGACGTCGCCCGGCCGCTCCACCCCGCGCAGGCCCAGGTGCAGGGCCAGCATCGCGCCGGCCGAGTCGCCGCCGACCAGCAGCGGCAGCCCGCCCGCCGCGGCCCGGGCGGCGCGCGCGGCGGCGCGTACGTCGTCGAGCTGGGCCGGCCAGTGGGCCTCGGCCGCGAAGCGGTAGGTGGCGGGCACCACCCGCAGCCCGAGCGGGGCGAGGGCGGACCCGTCCTCGTCGGAGCGGGCCCGCCACCCGCCGCCGTGGATCCAGAGCAGTACCGCGCGATCGGTCATCCGGCCATGCTGGCCGCTCGGGGGCGCCGACCGCCACTCGCTCTGCGGATGGCAGAGCGGGCGCCTTTCGCCCCTACGGTCGCGTAACCTACCCGGGGTAAAGTCGGCGAATGTCGGAACTCGTGTACCCGCCCGTGATCCTCGCCGCCAAGACGATGTTCCGCGCTCTCGACCTGCGCCTGCGCATCGAGGGCAGCCACCACGTGCCGCGCACCGGCGGGGCGGTGCTGGCGTCCAACCACGTCAGCTACCTCGACTTCATCTTCTGCGGGTACGGCGCGCACGACTCCCGCCGGCTGGTCCGGTTCATGGCCAAGGAGTCCGTCTTCCGGCACAAGGTCTCCGGCCCGCTGATGCGCGGCATGAAACACATCCCGGTGAACCGGGCCGCCGGCGCCGGGTCGTACGCCTCGGCGGTGAGCGCGCTGCGCCGCGGCGAGGTGGTCGGCGTCTTCCCGGAGGCGACCATCAGCCGCTCCTTCACCGTGAAGGACCTGAAGAACGGCGCGGCCCGGATGGCCCAGGAGGCCGCCGTGCCGCTGCTGCCGGTCGCGCTCTGGGGCACCCAGCGGCTGTGGACCAAGGGCCGGCCGCGCACCCTGACCCGCCGGCACACCCCGATCAGCATCCTGGTGGGCGAGCCGATGGACCCGGCCGACTACCCGGACGGCAACGCCCTGACCGCCGAACTGCGCACCCGGCTCGCCGCGCTGGTCGACCGCGCCCAGCGGGAGTACCCGGACCAGCCCACCGGCCCGGACGACGCCTGGTGGCAGCCGGCCCACCTCGGCGGCACCGCGCCGACCCCGGAGCAGGCCGTCGAGCTGGACCGCCAGGACCGCCGTACCCGCACCGCCTGATCCGCGCCTGGGGCGTGGCCGGATCGTTCCGCATCCGGGCATGATGGTGTCTGCCGGCCGGGCGCCCGCCCGGCCAGGATCGAGCCCATGAGCAGAGCAGCACTCGTCGTCATCGACGTCCAGGAGTCCTTCCGGCAGCGCCCGATCTGGGCCCACGCCTCCCAGCCGGACATCGTCGACCAGGTGAACCGGCTGGTCGACGCGGCCCGCGGCCGTGGCGACCTGGTGGTCTGGGTCCTGCACGCCGAGCCGGGCACCGGTGGCGTCTTCGACCCGGCGCTCGGGCACGTCCGGCTGATCGACGGCCTCGCCCCGGCGGCCGGGGAGCCGACGCTGGTCAAGACCTCGCACAACGCCTTCACCACCACCAACCTCCAGCAGGTGCTCACCCTCGCCGGGATCCGCGAGGTGACGGTCTGCGGCATCCGCACCGAGCAGTGTGTGGAGACCACCGCCCGGGTCGGCTGCGACCTCGGGTACGAGATGACCTTCGTGACCGACGCGACCGTCACCTTCCCCACCCCGCACCGGGATCTGCCGGCCGACGCCCCGCTGGAGCAGATCCTGGCCGACCCCCGCACCCTGTCCACCGCCGAGATGATCGCCCGCACCGAGTACGCCCTGGCCGGCCGGTTCGCCACCGTGCGCACCGTCGCCGAGGTCGTGCGACAACTCCAGCTCGGCGCGTCTGGCGCCGCGCCGCGACCTGGAGCCGTCGCCGGCGCGGTCCCGGTCGGCGCCTGATCCGATGGCCCGGGTCGACCGACGGCTCCAGCTCGGCGCGTCCGGCGCCGCGCCCCGACCCGGCGCCGTCGTGTTTCTCCTGGTCCCGCAGCTGCACCTGCTGGACCTCGCCGGGCCGGCCCAGGTCTTCTCCACCGCCGCCGACCTCGGGTACGACTACCGCCTGCACTACGTCGCCGCCATGTCCGAGGTGTCGACCGTGCAGGGGGTGTCGCTGCGGGCCACGCCGGACTGGCCTGCGCTGGGCCCCGACGACCTCGTGGTCGTACCCGGGTGGCGGTTGTCGGCGCACGGCCCGGCGGGGCCGGTCGGCCCGGACGAGCTGCGGCGGCTGGCCGACCACCACGCGGCCGGCGGCACCGTGGCGAGCGTCTGCGCCGGCGCCTTCGCGCTGGCCCGGGCCGGCCTGCTCGACGGGCGGCGCTGCACCACCCACCACGACGTGCAGGACGAGCTGGCCCGGCGGCACCCGGCGGCCCGGGTGGTCCGGGACGTGCTCTACGTGGTCGACGACAGGGTGGTCAGCTCGGCCGGCATCGCCAGCGGCATCGACGTGACGCTGCACCTGATCGCCACCCGGCACGGCCCGGCGGTGGCCGCCCGGATCGCCCGCACGCTCGTCGTGTACGCCCGGCGCAACGGCCACGAGCAGCAGGCCAGCGCGATGATGCGGCACCGGTCGCACCTCTCCGACGTGGTGCACCGGGCGCAGGACCTGATCGACGCGCACTACGCCGAGCCGCTGCCGCTGGCGGAGCTGGCCGCCGCCTGCGGGGTGGCCGAACGCAGCCTGAGCCGGCTGTTCCGCCAGGCCACCGGGCTGACCCCGCTCGGCTACCAGCAACTCCTGCGGGTGGAACGCGCCGAGCACCTCATCGGGCACGGCGGCACGGTGGAGGCCGCCGCCCGGGCCGTCGGCTTCACCGACGCCCGGATGCTGCGCCGGCTGCGCGCCCGGGGTCGCCCAGCCGCGCTGCGGCTGGTCGGCTGAGCCCTCGCGTCAGCAGGCGGAGCCGGGGCGGTCCCGCGCCGGGACGTCCTGGCGGGGCCAGGCCGCGGGCTCCGCCACCGCCGGGCGGTAGTAGTCGTCGCGGGACAGGAACTCGACCGGCAGCGAACCGGGCAGGGTCACCGCGCCCCGGGCCGGGCCGGGCGCCGGGCCCATCCGGACCCGCAGGGTGTCCCGCTCCGGCGGCGAGAGGTCCACCAGCTCGGGGCGGGCCAGCCGGTACGCGGCAACCGAGCGGCGTACCTGCCGGGCCAGCGCGGTGACCAGGCCGATCGGGCCGGCGAGCGCCAGCGCGGGCTGCCGGATGGTGCGCAGCGCGTCGCAGACCACCCGCAGCTCGCCGGTGCCGTCCGGGCCCTCGGCCAGCTCCAGCCGGGACGGCCACTGCCAGCGGATCTGGCCGCTGACCAGGCGGGACAGCCGGACCGGGCGCCGGTGCCGGGCGTCCGTCCGGCTGTCCCGCCCGGAGACCAGGGACAGCTCGGAGCCGGTGCAGACGTACGCCAGCCGCCGGTCGGTGAGCGTGACCGTCGCCGGGGTGGGCAGCGCCCAGGACCGGACGTCGTCGGTGGGGCCGAGCAGGTGACCGGCCACCGGCAGCAGATGCTGCCCGAGCAGGTGTTCGCCCGGCTCCGGGATCAGCGCGTGCCGCCGGTCGAACACGGGGCGGGTGGGATCGTCATCGACGTCGAAGCGGTGCGGCCCGATGAAGAAGGGTGCGGCGTCCTCCGGCACGGTCACGACCTCCCGGTCCCGGTCTGCGATACGTCGAGCCTGGCCCACCCGGGTGCGGCTGTCATGACAGCCGTTAGGGGGTCGGCCGGTCGGCGGACGCCTGTGACCGGTAGATGCCGATATCTTCCGGCCGGACGAGGCCGTCCTCGATCGCCCGGGCGAGCAGCGCCGCCTTCGTGGCGGCCGGCCGCCCCGCCCGGGTGTACTTGATCCGCGCCCGGTCCACGTACTGCTTCACGGTGTGCTCGCTGATCCGCATCCGGCGCGCCACCGACGCCTTCGACATCGACTGGAACCACAGCAGCAGGGCCTCGCGCTCCTTGTCCGACAGGGCCGGCCGGTCCGGCCGGGGGTCGCCCACGAGCGCCCCGGCCAGCGCGGGCGGCACGTACGGGCGGTCGTTCGCGGCGGCGAGCACGGTGGCCACGCAGTGCTCCCGCCCCTCGTGCTTGGCCAGGAACGCCACCGCGCCGGCGTCCAGCGCGGCCAGCATGGTCTCCGGGTCGGTGTGCTCGGAGTAGACCACCACCCGGCGACCGGCGGCGCTCAGCTCGGCCAGCTTGTCGAGCACCATCCGCCCGTGCAGCCGCAGGTCGAGCAGGACCACCTCGGCGTCCGGGGCGGCGCGCAGCACCACGTCCGGGTCGTCCCCGGTGGCCAGCACCCGCAGCCCGGGCTCGCCGGCCAGCCAGGCGCGTACCCCGTCGATCACGACCGGATGGTCGTCCACGATCGCCACGCCGACCGGCTGCGCGCCGGTCACGTCCTCCGCCACCGGGTCTGCGTCCATCTGATCTCCCCGTCCCGCTCGTGCAGGTGTTCCACCGGCCCGTCCCCACTCCCGTCGGGCGGGCCGGTCGCGTCCGGCCCGTCGTGGTCGGGCGTGACCAGGCTGACCACCACCTCGTCGGGGCCGGCCACCACGGTCAGCCGGGCCCACCCCCGGGCGCCGGCGAGCGCCGCGGTCGGCGGGTCGGCCAGCCGCCGGCGGACCTCGACCGGCAGCTCCGGCGGCGCCCCGAGCGCGACCAACTCGATCGGCAGGCCGTTCCGTTCCGCCAGGTCGGCGGCGGCGCGCAGCTCGTGCAGCAGCGGATCCGGCACGTCGTCCGACTCGGCGATCAGCCGGCGCAGCCGGGCCGCCGCCAGCAGGGCCCGGTGGCGTACCGCCGGGTCGGCCGGGTCGGCGTCGCCGGCCGCGAGGGCGGCCAGCACCTCCTCCGCCGTGCCGCTGACCAGGGCGAGCCGCGCCTGCCGGTCCCGCCGGGCCCGTTCCGCCGCGTCGCGCTCCGCCGCCACGACCAGGGCCGCCGCGGCGGTGCCGGCCCGGTCCCGGGCCAGCGCGGCGATCGCCGCCGCGCCGGCGAAGACCGCCACCGGCAGTGACGAGGTGCCGTAGACGTACATCGCGTAGCGGCTGAGGTCGGCCGGGGCGGTGGCGTCGTGCAGGACCACCGCGGCCAGGGCGATCGCCGCGTGCGCGCCGAGCAGCGCGAGCAGCCAGCCCAGTGGCCGCCGCCAGAGCACCACCAGGAAGAACCAGGCCAGCCCGCCCCACACCCAGTTGGCCGTCGTGAACAGTTGCCGCTCACCGGCCGCCGCGAAGACCGTCCCGTCGACCACGAGCAGCGCCGCCGCCAGCGGCCGGGCGGGTGGCAGCCCGCCGCGCAGCAGGCGTACGCCGGCCGCGCCGCCGATCGCCGCGGTCACCAGCCAGCCGGCGGCGACCACCGGCGGGGCGGCCAGCCGGGACCAGGCGCCGAGCAGCGCCGGCAGCCCGATCGCCAGGTGCCAGGCCAGCGCGATCACCACCGCCACGATCCGCGCACCCCGGTCCGAGGCGTCGGACACCGCGTGCGCCGCGGCCGCGGCCGCCCCCGGATCGGCGCGCTCCGGCCTCCGCTGCCGTACGGCCGGCCGGGTCGCCGTGCCGGTCCCGGCCGTTCCCGACTCAGTGGACACCCGGCCACTCCAGTCGGATCCGGGTGCCGGCGCCAGGGGCGGAGGTCACCTCTGCGCGGCCACCCACCGTGGCCATCCGGCCGTGGATGGACTCGCGCAGCCCGTACCGGTGGGCCGGGACGGTGGCCGGGTCGAAGCCGGGGCCGTCGTCGGCCACCTCGACCACCACAGCGCCGGCGTCCCGGGCCAAGCGCAGCGTGGCCGCGGCGCCCGGCGCGTGCCGGACCACGTTGGCCAGCGCGGCGGCGGCGCTGTCGGCGAGCGCCGCGGCGACACCCGCCGGCACCCGGCACGGCATCAGCGTCGCGGCCACGGTCAGCTCGGGCAGCCGGGCGAGGACCGTCCGCAGCCGCTCGTCCAGGGCCACCGCGCCGGCCGCCGGCGCCGAGCGCGCGTCGGCCAGGTCGGTGAGGGTACGCAGGTCGGCCGCGCACCGCTCGCGCAGCGCGGCGGACCGGCCGGACACCGCGCCGAGCCCGACCATGGTGAGCGTGGCGAGGACGGTGTCGTGCAGGTCCCGGTTCTGCCGCCGCTCCGCCTCCCGGGCGGCCCGCCCCACCACCGCCTCGTGGGACAGCCGCTGGAAGTCCGTGAAGGCGGCGTCGGCGTGCCCGATCCGGCGGCGCATCACCGCGGTCATCATCGCCGTGCATCCGGTCTGCACCAGCAGCGTCCCGGCGTGCGCCCGCGCCTCCACCGGGTTGCCGGCCAGGGTGGCGCCGGCCGCGTAGCCGGCGGTGACCAGCAGACCGGCCGGGACCGACCAGCGGGTCGGGGCGGTGGCCTGCGCGTTGATCACGGTGGTGCTGGCGAGCACCGCGACCCAGCTCCCCTCGCCGGGCAGCACCTCCGGCGCGACCAGCCAGGGGATGGCCAGCCCGGTCGCGGTGGTCAGCGCCACGTCACCCGACACCAGCGCGCCGGCGATCCCGTACCGGAGCGCGCGTACGGCGTACCAGACGGACCAGGCGGTGAGCGCGACGATCGCCGGGACCAGCAGGGCCACCCGGACCGGCGGGGTGCGCACCGCCAGCGCGACCACCGCGGCGACCACGCCGCAGGTGACCCGGAGCAGCGCCGGCAGGGTGGTGAAGACCAGGGTGAACGCCCCGCCCGCCGGCCGGTCCAGTGGGGACGGCGGCAGGGTCGTGGCGGCAACGACCGGCATCGGGGGAGGTGTCCTTCCGGCAGCGACCCGGTCGGGTCCGCACGGCCTAGATCGACGCCGGAGAATAGCATGCTCGCAGGCAACTGGTCACCCACGGTACGCGGCGCGTCGCTCTACCGGTTCCCGGCCAGTGATGGGCCGGCTCCGAACTGCTCAGACGCGGGCCACCGCGAGCAGGTGCGAGCTGGCACCGAGCACCGCCGGGTCGCGTTCGAACACCTCGGCACAGGCCACCGCGTCGGCGAAGAGTCGCTCGGCCGGGCCGGTGCCGAGCGCGTTCAGCAGCGGCCAGAGCGGACCCTCCAGCCCGTACAGCGCGGGGGCCGGCAGGCCGGCCGCGACGAATTCGTCCACGACCTGCTCCGGGCGGTGGAAGTAGGCCGTGGTGAAGCCGGTCCGGGGGTCGTTCACCCCGGTGGCGTACGCCTCGCGCAGCAGCGAGCGGCTGCGCTCGTCCACCAGGCCCTGCGCGGTCAGGTCGATCAGGGCCGCGTTGCGGCTGATCACCGCCGCGAGCACCGGACCGCCGGGCCGGGTCACCCGGGCCGCCTCGCGCAGCGTGGCCACCCGGTCCGCCCGGTCGGGCAGGTGATAGAGCGGGCCGAGCAGCAGGGTCGCGTCGGCCGAACCGTCGGGCAGCGGCAGCTCCCGGGCATCGCCCACGGTCGCGGTGATCCCCGGGTGTGCCGCCTGGGCCGCCGCCACGTGCGCCGGCACCAGATCGATCAGGTGCACCCGGTGCCCGGCCGCGGCGAGCCAGCCCGCGTACGCGCCGGGGCCACCGCCGACGTCCAGCACCTCGGCTGGCGGGGCGGGAAGCAAGCGGCTGAGCAGGTCGCGGGTGCGGCGTGCCTCCAGCCGTCCCTCGGGCGTCCGGTCGAGCCGGTCCGCCTCGTCGAAGACCTCGGTGTAGTAGCGCCGGATGTCCGGCTCGGCGGGTCGGTGCTGTGGCATGCGTCGATGGTGGACGACGGGTCCCGGGCGGTCACCCGGTTTACCGGGCAGACCGCTGGCGCGGCGCTCCTACCCTGCGACTATGACGTACCAACCGGCCATGGTGCCGCCCAGGAAGTCGAACACGACCCGGGTCGTGCTCACCGTCGTCGGTGTGGTGCTCGCGCTCTGCTGCGTGGGCGGCGTCGTCGGCGGCTTCGCCCTCTACCGCGCGGTGCAGGACGCCACCGGCCCGGCCCGGACCACCGTGGACACGTTCGCCGGCGCGCTGGTCGCCCGCGACTACCCGACCGCGTACGACCAGCTCTGCGGGCGGGTGCGTGACCGGGTCAGCCGGGAGGACTTCGTCCGGCAGCAGTCCGCCCAGCCCGCGCTGACCGGCTACCGCATCGTCGGGTTGAACGTCACGAACAGCAACGGGCGGGTCCGCGGGTCGGCGGACGTGCGCTTCACCCCGCAGAGCGGCACCACCGTGACGCAGGCATTCGTCCTCGTCAAGGAGGACGGCGGGTGGCGGATCTGCGAGTGACGGTGGCGCGACGATCCGCCGTCGTCGCGATCGCCCGGGGGTGACGGTGTGACATCCCACGGGGGACCGGCGCTGAGGGGACGGGACGAAAACACAGGACTCGTGACCAGCGTGTCCGTGTTCACACCCCACAACGGAGTCCATTGGTCTCCGGCGCCGGGCGGGCCACTTCACCCCCCTCCGCCCTCCGGCGTCGGTACCGCGGCTCGCACGGACGACCTGCCCCCCGGTTTCTCCGTGCGAGGTCGCGATCCGCGCTCGATCCGGCGCGGCGAGGCGGCGGCCGCCCCCCGGCCGCCGCCTCACTCATCTCCGCCTACCGGGCGGACGCCTCGTCGGCGCGCCGGCGCAGCCACTCCAGCGCCGACCCGGCGTGGCGCAGCACCGAGATGTGCCCGTCGTCCGGGTAGCGGCGCAGCTCCGCTGCGGGACAGTGCCGGGCCAGCCACTCGGCGTGAGCCACCGGCGCGATCCCGTCCCGCTCGCCGTGCAGCAGCAGCACCGGCGGCGTCACCTGGGCGGGGTCGAAGCCCCACGGGTGCACGTAGGCCAGGTCGTCGTCAATCAGCCCGCCCGGACCGGACCGCGTCGCCGGGCCCACCACGCTGTCGAACCAGGACCACTCGGCGTGCAGCGCGGCCAGGTCGGCCGGGGTGAACTCCGGGTCGTACACGGCGCCCGAGTTCTCGTGCGCCTCCTTGGCCGCCCGTCCCGCGGCGGCCGCCCGGAGCGACGCCACCCCGGCGGGCACCATGCCGACGAACCAGTCCAGGCCGGCCGCGCCGTACGGCGCCAGGGCGGCGCCGCACACCACCGCGACCACCCGGTCGGGCAGGAGCGCCCCGCAGGCCAGGGCGTGCGGACCGCCGCCGGAGTGGCCCATCACCGCGAACCGGTCGAGGCCCAGCGCGTCGGCCACTGCGGCGACGTCGGCGGCCGCGGAGGCGATGTCCCGCCCCGGCAGCGGCGTCGATCCGCCGTAGCCGGGACGGTCGTGGGAGACCCAGCGGAGGCCGAGCCGGTCGGCCGCGGCGAACAGCGGCGCGGGCGGCGCGCCGATGTTCGGCGTGCCGTGGTGCCAGAAGACGGCGAGACGGTCCGACCCGCCGGTGTCGTAGACGTGCAGAGTGCGGCCGTCGCTCAGGCCGAGGTCCGTCTCGGTCACCATGGCCGGAGCGTACGTCGACCCCGCCCCGGCCGCCGACCGGGACCGCACGCCGTTCACCGCCGACAGCCGCCACCACGTCTCGGTGTACGAGCGGGTCGGCGCCGGTACGGTCGGGGCGTGACCGAGGCCGCCCACCTGACCGAGACCCGGTCCGCGTACGACACCGTCGCCGTCGACTACGCCGCGCTGGTCAGCGCCAAGCTGCCCGAGCTGCCGCTGGACCGGGCACTGCTCGGGGCCTTCGCCGAGCTGGTCCGCGCCGCCGGCGGGCCGGTGGCCGACCTCGGCTGCGGTCCGGGCCACGTCACCGCCCACCTGGCGGCCCTGGGCGTCGAGGCGTTCGGCCTCGACCTGTCGCCGCGGATGGTCGCGCTGGCCCGGCGGGCGTACCCGGGGCTGCGCTTCGAGGTCGGCTCGATGACCGGGCTGGACCTACCCGACGGGCGGCTCGGCGGGGTGCTCAGCTGGTGGTCCATCGTGCACACCCCGCGCGAGCTGCTGCCCCGGGTGTTCGCCGAGTTCCAGCGGGTACTCGCCCCCGGCGGGCACGCGCTGCTCGGCTTCCACGGCGCTCGACGTGCACTTCGCCCGGCCCGACGGGATCGCCGGGCTGCTCGCGGAGGCGGGTCTCGTGGTCACCGCGAGCATGTGGGCGGCGCCGGAGCAGGGGCGGCGCCGCCCGTCGGCGTACCTGTTCGCCCGCAAGCCTGGGTAGGGTCGACGCGTGGCGGTGTTCGGGGCGGTTCTGCTGGTCGTCGGCTGTCTCGCCGGGGTCCTCGCGCTCCTGGCCTGGCTGGGGTCGCGGGTGCGGCGCCGCGGCGTCGGCGGCGACGTGATGGGGCCGTTCGACGAGATCTGGCATCCCGCCGCGCACCGGTTCCGCGCCGAGATCAAGGTGTACGAGGAGCGGGTGGTGCCGCCCCGCTCCGGCGAACCGGAGGATGTGGTCTAGGTCACATCCTTGGTTCGGCGGGGCTGTCGAATCGGTTGTTCCTCGGCCGTCGACAGGGTGGAAACCGGCGCGAGGCCGGCCACGAAGGAGGCACCATCATGCGACTCACCATCACCACGTTCCTGACCCTCGACGGCGTCATGCAGGCCCCGGGCGGCGTGGAGGAGGACCGCTCCGGCGGGTTCGACCTGGGCGGCTGGCTGCCGCCGCACTTCGACGAGACGGTCGGCGGATGGATGGGCGAGACCTTCGAGCGGGCCGAGGCCCTGCTGCTCGGCCGCCGCACCTACGACATCATGGCCGCCTACTGGCCGCACGTGACCGACCCGGCCGAGGGCGGGCCGGACAACCCGCTCAACCGGCTGCCGAAGTACGTCGCCACCAACCGGGACGACGAGCTGACCTGGTCGGGTTCGCACCGTCTCGGCAGCGACCTGGCCGCCGCGGTCACCGAACTCAAGAACCGCCCCGGCGGCGAACTCCAGGTGCACGGCAGCGGCGCGCTCGCCCGGTCGCTGATGCGGGAAGGGCTCATCGACACGTACCAGCTGTTGGTCTTTCCGGTCGTGCTGGGGCGCGGACAGCGACTCTTCGCCGACGGCGTGCCCCCGGCGGGCCTGCGGCTGACCGGCACCCGCACCTCCGGCACCGGGGTGACAATGCTGACCTACGACAGCACGGGCGCGCCGAGCTTCGGCAACCTCTGAGGGGCGCGGGCTCCTGGAGGTGGTCGTGTCTCCACTGGGGAGTATCACTCCTGTGGGACGGGATCTCCGGTGAAGGCGTCCAGTACCTGTCGGTCACCGAGTGGCCGATGGATCCTGACCCGCACCCATCGGCCCTCCGCGTAGTCACCGCCCGACCACCACAACGTCGGTTGGCGCGCGGACACGTGCAGGATGAGGTGATCACCCTCGTCATCGGCGTCCGCGCGCACGATCGTGAAGTCGGGATGCACGTCGACGTGTGCGTCAAGGAGCCGAGGGTCGCTGGTGGTGCGGTAGGAATCCACGCGCAGCTCGACATCCTGTGCGCGGCGCAGTTGGTTCACCATCACGGGCAGGCAGAGCAAGAAGATCGCAGCGACGGCGACTGCGCGGACGGCTCTCCGCCTCGAGATGCGCGTCCGGTCGCCGGTCATGCGGCCTCCCTTCGACCTGCTCGCGGTGGTATTGGCTGTACGAATGGCTGTACGGCTGCGCGCTAGGCCGGGTCTTCAAGCGACGCCGGCGCGGCAAGCTCGGCCAGGTGGTGCAGTGAGTTGGCGAGGTGCTCGGGCCCGAACGGCGGGAACTGGAGGTATTCCCGAATGAACTGCGGCACCGCCGACCAGTCGTAGGTGAGCGTCACCTCGGTCTCCGACGGACCGAGCGGCGCAAGCTCATAACGCCAGATCCAGCCGCCGAACTCCAGGCGACCGTCGCCCTTCTCCTCCCCGGTCAGCCAGCCGATGGCGCGCGGCGGGTCGAACACCTGGACCTTGTTGACCACCTGGTAGTCCCCGTCCGGATGGTTGGCGTGATACATGTCCATCCGGAAGATCTGCCCCACCTCGGTCAGCGGCGCCCGGTCGACAGGTTCCTGAACCCAGCCGGTGCCATCGATCGCGGAGTGGGTCGTCGGGTCTGCCAGCACCGCGAACACCTTTGTGGCAGGCGCGGCGACAGTCAGGGTGGCGCTCACGTTCTCCTGGTCCACCGTGTGCAACCTCCTCGTCATCTCGTCTCGAACCTCCCACAGGTGCGGAGGGAAGGTTCCCAACATGCCGACGACGCGGCGAGGCGGAACTCATCGGTCGTCTTGGGGGACCGAACCGACCGTCCACCGGTCGTACGTGGGCACTCTGCTCATCGGGGTGCTCGGTCCGCTGGGTCGGGGTGCCCGCCGGACTGCTCAGCAGCACGCGCCAGAATGGGGCGGGACCGCCAGATCCGCAAGGACAGGCGCAGCAGGTAGAGATGCACCGCTGCCACGACGGCCGTCACCGCAAGCCCGGTCAGCCCGTCGATGGTGCCAATATCCGCCACCAAGACCATGGCCAGTACCACGAGGCTGACGAGATAGATCGCCGTCGCCACCAGGAAGACGAGGCCCAGGGCCGGGACGATCCTCGCGGCCCTCGCCGATCCCTGCCTGAGGAGCTGGGCCACCTTGAGCGCCACCACGACGGCGACGGCCGGGGCCGCCCACATGACGATGGTGACCGGCCGCTGGCCGGTACCCCGCGAGGCATCCCACGCCAGGTAGTCGAAGAACCCGAACAACGGGCCGATGAACCCGAAGGTCAGCACCCAGGTCACGGGCCTAAACACCAGGGTCAGCACGGCGCCGATGCAGAGAAGGCGGCTGACACAGCTCCCCGATGCCGG
Organism: Micromonospora sp. Utrum1; assembly: GCF_057197805.1. Taxonomy (NCBI): domain Bacteria; kingdom Bacillati; phylum Actinomycetota; class Actinomycetes; order Micromonosporales; family Micromonosporaceae; genus Micromonospora; species Micromonospora sp. Utrum1. The sequence goes on along the minus strand of NZ_CM170071.1, from coordinate 6,370,158 downwards.
CGTCCTCACAGCATGGAGTGTGCCGGGCTCAACGCCGCTGCGCTGTCCCGCCACGATCAAGCCTCGACAGGCCGTCTGTTGTACTTCAAACGGGAACGGTAAAGCCGCTGACCTGGGGTGACGGTAGTGCGCCCCGGCAGGATTCGAACCTGCGGCCTTGGGAGTAGAAGAAGATCGCGGTTGGCTGATCAGGTGCCTGTGTCAAGCCCCGGGTTTGATGGAGAGTTGGTTAGCTGGTTTTCAGGGGTGCGGTGACCGGCTGGGTCATCGCGTGTAGTGCCTCGTGTTCGGCGGGCGGGATGTGCCCGAGCTCGCCGTGCAGCCTGCGGTTGTTGTACCAGTCGATGTACTCGACGGTGGCCATCTCCAGGTCGTCGAGCCCGCGCCACGGGCCGGTGTTGCGGACGAGTTCGGCCTTGTAGAGGGAGTTGAACGCCTCGGCCATCGCGTTGTCGTACGAGTCGCCCTTGGACCCGACCGAGGCGACGGCGCCGGCCTCGGCGAGCCGCTGGGTGTAGCGAATCGCTCGATACTGGACTCCCCGGTCCGAGTGGTGGACCAGTTTACGCAGGTCAGCACCCTGACTCTCGCGGCGCCAGATCGCCATCTTCAGCGCGTCGAGAGCCAGATCCGTGTAGAGGCTGGTGGCGACCTGCCAGCCGACGATCATGCGGGAGTGCACGTCGAGAATGAACGCGGCGTACACCCAGCCCACACTCGTGCGCACGTAGGTCAGGTCCGCGACCCACAGCTGGTTCGGATGTTCCGCGGTGAAGTCCCGTTTGACCAGGTCACCGGGGCGTCCGGTCTCGGCTGCGGGCCGGGTCGTGCGCGGCGACTTGTCGCGCAGCAGCCCGCGCAGCCCAGACTCACGCATCAGCCGCTCCACGGTGCACCGGGCCACCGGCACGCCCTGGCGGCGCAGCTCGTGCCACACCTTGCGAGCGCCGTAGACACCGTAGTTGGCCGCGTGGATCCGCTCGATCATCGCGGTCAGCTCCTCATCGCGCCGCGACCGGGCCGAGGCCGGGCGGGTCTTGGCGGCGTAGTAGGTCGACGGTGCGATCTGTGCCGGCGTGTCTTCGAGCGCCTGCAGGACCGGCTGGACACCGTGTTCGACCCGCTGGGAGTCGACGAAGTCGACCTTCATCGCGACGGACGGTCCAACTCCGCCGCGAAGAAAGACGCCGCGGACTTCAAAATCTGATTCGCCCGCCGCAGCTCACGATTCTCCCGTTCCAACACGGCGAGGCGTTCCGCGTCGCTGCTGGTGATGCCCGACCGCTCACCGGCGTCGGTCTCGGCCTTCTTCACCCACGTCCGCAACGCCTCCGGATGAACCCCGAGCTGACCGGCGATCCGACGGATCGCTCCAACCGCGGACGCCGGATCCCGGCGAGCCTCGACCGCCAACCGCGTCGCACGCTCACGCAGCTCATCGTTGTACTTCTTCGGTGCGGGCATCGCTGGTGTTCCTCCCAGGTTTCGATGTCTCCATCAAACCCGGTGCGGGACACTGCTTCCCTGGTCGGCCCGTCTGGCATTGTCGGGTGGCGTCGGCGTCAGCGGGTGGTCTTGGCTGTACGGCTGGCTGTACCGATCCCCTAGCCTGGCATCGTCTGAGGGAGGCGTATGGGTACGTGGGGCGAGGGCCCGTTCGATAGCGATGGGGCGGAGGACTTCCTGGACTCGCTTGAGGAGTTGACGCCGGATGCCCGCCTCGTCGTGGTGGCCCGGCTTCTCCGGTCCGCCGCCGTTCCGCTCTCCAAGTGGCCGCGCGATCTTTGGGACACCGAGGTCATCGCGGCCGCAGCCGTCTTGGCCGTCAACGTGTCCGGCGATGATCCGTTCGGTGCAGAGCAGGAAGTGACGGAGTGGCTTCCGAAGCCACTGCCAGCAGAGCTACTGAGCCTTGGACTGCGCGCGATCGATGAAGCAACCGCACTGGGTGGTCCTTGGGCGCAGAGTTGGACGACCGATCAAAGCCGCGCGGACGCCCTGGACGCCATCGCGCGCATCCGCGGCGTCCTTGCCAGCGCGATGCGGCTGGGCGGGTAGTTACCCATCCTCTCCGGCAAAGTGGTGGCCGCCAGTCTGTCCCCATCCCCCGGATAGGTGCCAAGTACTGCGGCGCGCGGTCGGGGTCAAGGGTGGCCGTAGGCCATCGGCGTGCCGACGCGTAGCGCCCTTGACGCCGGCCGGGTGACGTAGAGGATCGGGTATCCGGGGGATGGGTCACACCCTGGTCCTCGTCGTCATCGAATCGCGGGCAGTTCCCACGGGACTCGTGGGCAAGCAGCTCTGCTGCGCGGCAGCGATCGCCCCGCCCTCGATGGAGAGCAGTCCCGATGGCGATCGTCCCGCCTCAGCCCTTCACACTGGGTCCCCGCCAGCGTGGCCGGCCGGCCCGGCCGATGCCGGCCGGAGGTCGGCAGTAGGCCGGGGCCGGGCCGGCGCGGCCCGCTTGTGGGCCGCCTTGATCTGATAGAGCGGAATTCGGCAGTGCTCGGGCTTGCGTCAGTGTCCTCCGTCGACTGATGCGCGACGCTCGTCCGCCAACTGATCTGCGACACAGTCGGCGCGGTAGGCGGCAGATCCGCATGGGTCAGAATGTGCCGATGACGATCTCCGCTGACGACTCCGGTCGGGTCCGGATTGTGACGGCCGTTCTTCGCGACGGCGATCGGGTGTTGCTGTGTCATCGAAGCGCCGGACGCCGTTGGTATCCCGACGTGTGGGACCTGCCGGGCGGTCATGTTGAGGAGGGGGAGGATCCGAAAGAGAGCCTTGTCCGCGAGCTTCGGGAGGAGTTGGGAATCACGGCATCGGAGCCGTCCAGCCCGCCGATGCATGAGATCCGGACCGCGACGTTCGACATGCAGATCTGGTTGGTCGACAGGTGGACCGGAACACCCGTCAACGCCGCGCCGGACGAGCACGACGCTGTGGCGTGGTTCGAGACGTCCGACCTTGACAGCCTGCGTCTCGCCCATGAGTCGTATCTCTCGATGCTCACCGCCGTGCTCGTCACCTGACGTCGCTCCGGAAGCCAGGGTTGCGTGCTGCGGGGCAGGTCCGGGACGTCCTGCCGGCGCTCCTACGCCCACGTCCTGCCGGAGATCGAGCGGGCTGCCGTGGACGAGGCCCGCGAAGCACCTCTTCGGGTGACTTGGCTGTACGAATGGCTGTACGAGGCCGTGGTGATCGTCGACCGGGAGCGGAAAGCTGCTGACCTGCGGTGACGGTGGTGCGCCCGGCAGGATTCGAACCTGCGGCCTTGGGATTAGAAGTCCCCTGCTCTATCCGCTGAGCTACGGGCGCGCGTCGACGATGTCGCGCCAAGAGGGTACCGCCGACCCGGGCCTCGCCGGGGGAACGGGTGGGCGCGGCCACGTCGCTGCTCAGGGTCCCACGGCCCGGCTCCCGCGGGCACCCCGATAACCGGGTCACGGGCCACCGGCCCCGGGTCGGTCCGTACCCTCGGCGTCGTGCTGCTCGACCAGGAAACCGAGAACGAGATCGCGTATGAGCTGTGCCAGCTCCTCGGCCGCGCCATCCTGCCTGTCGTCGGGTCCGACGGCCCCGGCGCGCCGGCCGGGACCTTCGGCACCGCCTTCTTCTACAGCGAGCTGATCGGCGCGACCGACGACGGCGAGGTGGTGCAGGAGTGGCTGCTCACCGCCGCCGCGACCACCCGGACGCCGTACGGGGAGATCGGGCTGCGGCCGAGCGTCACCGAGCCGGCGGACGGGGCTGCGGAGCCGATCGAGCTGCCCGACTTCGCGAGCCGGTGGCTGCAACTGCCGGAGATCGGCCTGGCCGCCATGCCCACCGGCGGGCTGCACGGGTACGCCGAGGATCGGGGCTGGAGCTGGCGTACCCAGCAGGTGACCGACGCCGTGGCCGCGCCGGCCGACGCGGTCGCCCGGGTCGGCGCGGAGCCCGGCTCGGCGTTCGTGCTGGCGCTCGGCGTCAGTGCCGACGGGTCGCGGCCGCTGGAGGCGGTGATCGAGCGGGTGGCGCGCGACGGCGACGAGGTGCGGGTCAGCCCCGAACTGCCGGCGGGGTACGTGGGCGCGCCGGTGTTCGGCGTCGAGGTGCCCGACGGGGACCTCTCGTTGCGCTGCCTGGGCCTCCTGCTGCCGGCGAACGACGGCGGTCACCCGGTCGCGACGTTCGACCGGATCCGGTCGGCCCTGGCGGCGGCGACCGCCGGCGACCGGCTGACCCGCCCGGCTCAGCTCTCGGTGGTCGCGCCGGCCGGCTCGTCGGCCGGCCGCCGCGGCGCCGGCGTCGCGGGTTCCGGCTCGGTCGGTCCGACGCCGAGGAAGCCGTCCGCCCACCGTCCGACCTCCGCGAACACCTTTTCGCGTACGGCGGGGCCGGAGAGGGTCAGGTCGTGCAGCCCGCCGTCGAAGCGGGCCAGGGTGACGTGCCGGCCGAGCCGGGGCGCCCAGCGCACCATGTGCTCCACGTCGAGCACCGCGTCGGCGAGGGTGGCGGAGTCGTGCCACTTGGTGCCCCGGTAGCTGCGGGTGGAGCAGGCCAGCAGCACCGGCACCGGGATGTCCAGGCCGGCCCGGAGCTGACGCTGGCCGGCGCGGATCGCGTTGATCCAGCCGGCCCGCACCGGGAACCCGGCGAGCGGCTTCCAGGCCAGGTCGTAGCGCCACTCGCCGCGGTGGTCGGCGTGCAGGCTCTCGCCGTACACGGTGCCCAGCCCGAACGGGAGGATGCGCTGCGGCGCCCGGCGGCCCAGCCGGGAGACGGCGGCCGCGAGGGGTCGGCGGACCAGCCAGGGCGCGTTGATGTCGAAGAACGGGCTGTTCAGGAAGATCCCGTCGACCAGGCCGGCCTCGCGGCGGGCGTGTGCCCAGAGCGAGATGATCAGGCCGCCGGTGGAGTGGCCCATGGCGAGCAGGGTGTCGTGCCCCTCGTCATCGCGGATGATCTTCGCGGCGGCGTCCAGCTCGGGGAAGTAGTCGCTCAGGTCGCGGCAGAAGTTCGGGGTCTGGTGCGGTTGCAGGCTGCGGCCGTACTTGCGCAGGTCGAGGGCGTAGAAGTCCCAGCCGCGCTCGGCGAAGAAGTCGGCGACGTGGGTCTGGAAGAAGTAGTCGACGAAGCCGTGCACGTAGAGGACGGCCCGGCCGGTGGGGCGCTCCGCCCGCCGGCGGACCAGGGTCGCGACGACCGGTCCCTCGTCGTCGGTGCCCAGGTCGATCGTCTGCCGCTCGTACGGCGGTCCCAGCACGTCCGGTTCCACGACCGCGACGGTACGCCGCCACGCTACCCGGCGGTAGCCCCCCGCCCCCGTCCCGCCGGCACCGGGCACGGGCGGGGGCGGGGCGGCCTCAGACGGTTTCCGCGTCGGCCCGCTCGGCGGCCTGTGCGGGGATGCCCTCCGGCTGGTCGGTCTCGCGCAGGTGCTTGTTGTGGCGCGGCTCCTGCCGGGTCTTCGCGTCGTTGAGCCGGCGGCGCAGGTCGTCCCGGACGTCGTTGAGCGCGGCGTGCAGGTCCTCCTCGGCGGAGGTGGTGACGATCTTCTGCCGGCCCGCGACCCAGCACTCCAGGGTGACCTTCTGGCCCCGGGCGTTCCGGTCCTTGACCGACACCTCCAGCTCGGTGGCGTCGGCGTGGAACCCGGCGAGCCGGGCGTCGAGGGTCGCGAACTGCTCCGCGATCCAGTTCCGGTCGCCCTGGGAGAACCCGGCGCCGACCCGGAGGCACTCGGCCACGGTCGCGGGGTTCGCCACGGCGCTCATCGGCGGGCCTCGCAGACGTCTCGGAGAAGCATCGTCGCTCCCTTTCTCTCGGTTGATCAAGTTCATACCCAGTCGGTGCGCGTCCGGAACCGCCTCATCGGGTGACCTTCGGATCAGGTTCCGCCGCAGGTCAGGGCGTAGGTCCGGCGGTGCCTAGCAGGTCGGGCCCTGATCAGGTGGTTGTCCACAGGGCGGTCCGTCGTCCACAGCCCGGCCGGGACGGCTGGCCCGGGGCCCGTCGTCGGCCGAGGCTCAGCCGGACAAGCCGAGTTCCCCTGGGAGGGGCGATGTTCGATACGTACGTCACGGTCGTCGGCAACGTGCTGACGGCGCCGGAGTGGCGCCGGACGACCCAGAGCAACACCCTGGTGGCCAACTTCAAGGTCGCCTCGACTGCCCGCCGCCTCGATCGGGAGAGCGGCCGCTGGGTCGACGGCAACAGCCTGCGGGTGCGGGTGAACTGCTGGCGGAAGCTGGCCGAGGGGGTGGCCGCGTCGGTGGCGGTCGGCGACCCGGTGGTCGTCGCCGGCCGCCTCTACACCCGTGACTGGACCGACGACGCCGGCAACCACCGCACCCTCTACGAGTTGGAGGCGGTCGCCGTCGGGCACGACCTGTCCCGGGGTCGCGCCCGGTTTCTGCGCAACCGGCCGAGCATGACGACCAGCACCGTGGAGGACGCCGAGGCGGAGCGCCGGGTGCACGGCGAGGCCACCGAGCCGGTGCCGGACGCGCAGGCCCCGGCGTCGCTCGACGACCGGCCGTTCGACGACGAGTTCCCGCCGCCGGAGTTCGACGCCCCGCTGGTCGGGCTGTCCGGCCGGGTGGAGGCGACGGCGGGTGACCTCGACGAGCTGGCCGACCCCTTCGACGACCGGCCCGACGGCCCGGCCGCCGAGGAGGAGGACGACGAGTTGGCCGCCGAGCCGGCCGCCGGTGAGCCGGACCCGTCCGACGGCGTCGAGGGGGTGACCGGGACCGGACGTGCCCGGCGGGGCCGGCGACAGACGCCGGTGCCCGCCTGAGCCGTCCGGATCGTGCAACGGGGGAGCGGGGTGGCGACGCCGGCGTGGCCACCCCGCCGTACGACTAGGCTGGCCGGCCGGAGGTGGTGACGGGTGCGGCAGGCGACCGCCATGGCGAAGGCGGCGGGACTGGTGGCGGGCTACGCGCTGGACTCGCTGCTCGGCGATCCCCGACGGTGGCATCCGGTGGCCGGCTTCGGCCGGGCGGCCGGCGCCCTGGAGCGGCGGGTCTACCGACCCGAACGGTCGGCCGGCACGGCGTTCACCGCGCTCGCGGTCGGCGCGCCGGTGCTGCTCGGGGTGGCCGCCGGCCTCGCCACGCGGCGTCACCCGGTGGCCCGGGCCGCGCTGGTGGCCGCCGGCACCTGGACGGTGCTGGGCGGGCGCACCCTGCGGCACGAGTCGCGGCTGATGGCCCGGGCGTTGCAGGCGGGCGACCTGCCCGCCGCCCGGGGGCGGCTCAACCACCTCTGCGGGCGGGACCCGTCCGCCCTCGACGAGCCGGAACTGGCCCGGGCCACCGTCGAGTCGGTCGCCGAGAACACCTCCGACGCGGTGGTCGCCCCGCTGGTCTGGGGTGCCGTCGCCGGGCTGCCCGGCCTGCTCGGCTACCGGGCGGCGAACACGCTCGACGCCATGGTGGGTCACCGCTCACCCCGCTACGCCCGCTTCGGCACCCCGGCCGCCCGCCTGGACGACCTGCTCAACCTGGTCCCCGCCCGGCTGACCGGGCTGCTCACCGTGGCCGTGGCGCCGGCCGCGCACGGGGACCGCGCGACCGCCTGGCGGGTCTGGCGACGGGACCGCAACGACCACCCGAGCCCGAACGCGGGACAGTGCGAGGCCGCGATGGCCGGCGCGCTCGGCGTCCGGCTGGGCGGGCGCAACGTCTACTTCGGACGCGAGGAGACCCGGCCCTTCCTCGGGGACGGGCCGCGGCCCGAGGCGCGGCACCTGAAGCGGGCCGCCCGGATCTCGGGCGCGGTCGGGCTGGCCGCGCTCGGCCTCGCGGCGGCGTACCCGGTGACGGTCGGTCGCCTGGTCGGCGCGACCGGCCGCGCCGCGCTGCGCGCCCTCGGCGGGGCGCGTCCGGGGAGCGGGCGGTGAGCGGCGGGCTGCTGGTCGCGGGGACCACCTCCGACGCCGGCAAGAGCGTGCTCACCGCCGGCATCTGCCGCTGGCTGCGCCGCCGCGGCGTCCGGGTCGCCCCGTACAAGGCGCAGAACATGTCCAACAACTCGGCCGTGGTGGTCGGGCCGGAGGGGCGCGGCGGCGAGATCGGCCGCGCCCAGGCCATGCAGGCCGCCGCCTGCGGGCTCGCCCCGGACCTGCGCTTCAACCCGGTCCTGCTCAAGCCGGGCAGCGACCACGCCAGCCAGGTGGTGCTGCTCGGCGAGGCGGTCGACACGGTCACCGCCGGCAACTACCGCGAACTGCGTCCCCGGCTCGCCGAGACGGCGTACGCGGCGCTGGCCGAGCTGCGGGCCGAGTACGACGTGGTGATCTGCGAGGGCGCGGGCAGCCCGGCCGAGATCAACCTGCGGGCCGGCGACTACGTGAACATGGGGCTGGCCCGGCACGCCGGCCTGCCCGCCATCGTGGTCGGCGACATCGACCGGGGCGGGGTGTTCGCCTCGATGTTCGGCACGGTCGCGCTGCTCGACCCGGCCGACCAGGCCCTGGTCGCCGGTTTCGTGATCAACAAGTTCCGGGGCGACCTGGGGCTGCTCCGGCCGGGGCTGGACATGCTGCACCGGGTCACCGGCCGCCCCACCCTCGGCGTGCTGCCCTGGGCGCTCGACCTCTGGCTGGACGCGGAGGACTCGCTCGCGTACGGGCGGGTGCTCGGCCGGCCGGCGGCGCCCCGGGGCACCGAGTGGCTCGACGTGGCGGTGGTCCGGCTGCCCCGGATCAGCAACGCCACCGACGTCGAGGCGCTGGCCACCGAGCCCGGCGTCCGGGTGCGACTGACCATCGAGCCCGCCGAGCTGGCCGCCGCCGACCTGGTGGTGCTCCCCGGCTCCAAGTCGACGGTGGCCGACCTGGCCTGGCTGCGGGAGACCGGCCTGGCCGATGCCGTCCTGGCGCACGCCGCCGCCGGCAAGCCGCTGCTCGGCATCTGCGGCGGGTTCCAGATGCTCTCCCGGGCCATCCACGACCCCGTGGAGAGCCGCCAGGGCAGCGTGCCCGGCCTGGGGCTGCTCCCCGTCGAGATCACCTTCGACCCCCGCAAGACGGTCCGGCGCGCCGCCGGCACGGCCGCCGGGGACGTGCCGGTCCACGGCTACGAGATTCACCACGGCCAGGTCTCGGCCGCCGACCCGGGTCTGCCGCCGCTGCTCCGCTACGCGGACGGCACCGGGGAGGGGGCCCGGTTGGGCGCGTTGCACGCCACCCACTGGCACGGGGCCTTCGAGTCCGACGCCTTCCGCCGCCGCTTCCTCACCGAGGTCGCCGCACAGGCCGGGCGGACCGGGTTCAAGGTCGCCCCGGACACCGCGTTCGCCGCCGCCCGGGAACGCACCCTGGACCTGCTCGGCGACCTGGTCGAGGAGCACCTCGACACCGACGCGCTGTGGCGGCTGATCGAGTCCGGCCCGACCGCGGGCCTGCCGTTCATCCCGCCCGGCGCGCCGACCGCGCCGAGCGTCTGAGCGGCTGATCGAGTCCGGCCCGACCGCGGGCCTGCCGTTCATCCCGCCCGGCGCGCCGACCGCACCTAAAGTCTGAGCCGCGCGGGCGCGCCGGCCGCCTGAGCCGGCCGCGGGCGCCGACGAGCGCGCCAAGACGATCGCCGCCGGGTTGCACCTGAGCCGGCCGGGTGAGCCGTCAGTAGCGGACGTCGGCGGGGCGGTCGGACATCGGCAGCCCTGCCTCCCGCCAGCCCTGCACGCCGCCGATCATGTCGGTGGCCCGGCGCAGGCCGAGCGCCTGGAGGCTGGCCGCGGCGAGGCTGGAGCTGTAGCCCTCGCGGCACACCAGGACGATCTCGCGGTCGTAGCTGGTCGACTCGGGGATGCGCCAGGCGCTGGCCGGGTCCAGCCGCCACTCCAGGACGGTCCGGTCGATGACGATCGCGCCGGGCAGTTCGCCCTGCTCGCGGCGCTGCGCCTCGGTGCGCGTGTCGACCAGCAGGGCCCCGGTGCGGACGGCCTCGACGGTGTCGTGCGGGGTCAGCCGGCGGAGGCCAGCCCGGGCCTGTTCGAGCAGGGCTTCGACGCCCGGGCTCATCACGTCATGGAGCACCCCCCGATGATGCCCACGGCGAAGCCGGCCCGCCCGGCGAACGGCCTGCTGGCCCGCAGGATCCAGCGGACGGGGGACCGCTAGCGTCGGTCGGGTGACGGTGGCGGTGGCGGTGTTCGAGGCGTACGCCGGGTTGGCCCGGCGGGTGCTGGCCGGGCCGGCGCGGTTGGGGCGTACCCGGCTGGTGGCGGTCGACGGGCCGAGCGGCGCGGGCAAGAGCGTCTTTGCGACGCGCCTCGCGGAGGCCGTCGCGGCGCTGCCCGGTGGCGCCCGGCCGCCGGTGGTCCGCACCGACGACCTGCTCGACGGCTGGGACGACCAGCTCACCTTCTGGTCCCGGCTGGAGGAGTGGGTGCTCGGGCCGGTGCGCGCGGGCCGGCCCGGGGCCTACCGCCGCTACAGCTGGGTGCGCCGGAGCTTCCTGGACCGGGCGGTGCCGGTGCCGGCCGGGCCGGTGCTGATCGTGGAGGGGGTGAGCGCCGCGCGGGCGGCGATCCGGCCGGAGCTGACCCTGTCGGTCCTCGTCACCGCGCCGGCCGGGTTGCGGCTGTCCCGGGCGCTCGCGCGGGACGGCGCGGAGATCCTGCCCGAGCTGCGCCGCTGGCACGCCGGGGAGCGGGCGCACTTCGCCGCCGACGGCACCGAGGCCGCGGCGGACCTGGTGGTCGACGGCGCCCCCGACCTGCCGCACGACGCCGACCGCTACTACGTCCGCCGGCTCTGACGCGGCGGGCTCGGACGGCGGGGCCAGGTAAGGGCGGCATACCATTCCGGTCATGACCACACCGATCATGTCCGAGTCCGAGGTGCGGGCCGCCATCGAGCGGGAACTGCCCGGCGTCCGCGCCGACCTCGAGCGACTCGTCCGCATTCCCGGCATCGCCTTCGCGGGCTTCGACCACTCGCACGTGGAGCGTTCCGCCGAGGCGGTGGCGGAGCTGCTGCGCGGCTGCGGCCTCGACACGAAGATCGTGCGCTCCGGCGGCCAGCCGGCGGTGATCGGGACGAAGCCGGCCCCGCCCGGCGCGCCCACCGTGCTCCTGTACGCCCACCACGACGTCCAGCCCGTCGGCGACCTCTCGCTCTGGGAGTCCGACCCGTTCGAGCCGGTGGAGCGGGACGGCCGCCTCTACGGCCGCGGCGCGGCCGACGACAAGGCCGGCATCATGGCCCACGTCGCCGCGCTGCGCGCGTTCGGCGACCAGCTTCCGGTCGGCGTGGTCCTCTTCATCGAGGGCGAGGAGGAGTACGGCTCGGACTCGCTGGAGCGGCTGCTCGCCGAGCACCGCGACGAGCTGGCCTCGGACGTCATCGTGATCGCCGACTCCGGCAACTGGGACATCGGGGTGCCCGCGCTGACCACCTCGCTGCGCGGCATCGTCAACTGCTTCGTCGAGGTGCGCACCCTCGACCACGCCGTCCACAGCGGCATGTTCGGCGGTGCCGTGCCGGACGCGCTCACCGCCCTGGTGAAGCTGCTCGGCACGCTGCACGACGACGCCGGAAACGTGGCCGTCGAGGGCCTGGTGGGCCGGGAGGGCGCCACCGTCGACTACCCGGAGGACCGGTTCCGCGCGGAGGCCGGCCTGATCGAGGGCGCGCAACTCTTCGGCAGCGGCCGGATCACCGACCGGCTCTGGACCAAGCCCGCCCTGGCCATCCTCGGTGTCGACGCCCCGGCCACCGGGGAGGCGCCGAACGCGCTGGTCCCGGCCGCCAAGGCGAAGCTGAGCGTCCGGCTGGCGCCGGGCGACGACCCGAAGCAGGCGTACGCGGCGCTGACCGCACACCTGGAGAAGCACGCGCCGTGGGGCGCGCGGGTGACGGTGACCTTCGAGCACGACGGCGCGCCCTGCGTCATCGACGCCACCGGGCCGATGTTCGAGGCGGCGCGGGCGGCGTTCCGGGGCGCCTGGGACGGCACCGACCCGGTCGACATCGGCGTGGGCGGCTCGATCCCGTTCATCGCCACCTTCCAGGAGATGTTCCCCGCGGCGGCGATCCTGGTGACCGGCGTGGAGGACCCGCACGCCCGGGCGCACGGGCCCAACGAGAGCCTGCACCTGGGCGAGTTCGCGCGGGTCTGCGTGGCCGAGGCGCTGCTGCTGGCGAAGGTCGCCGAGGCGGGCGCGAACCGCCCTTGAGGTGTCGAAACCGTAACTTCGGGGCCGATGTCGGAGTTTGCGGTGTGTCGGGCGACGGGGTGTTATAGCCTCTCGAACATGCGTACGAACGACGAGATGTCGCGGCTCCAGGCCGCCGTCAGTGCTCTGGGGGACGTCGACGTCTCCGCGTGGCCCGAGGACGCGCTCAAGGAACAGCTCGGCGAGCTCTCCGCCGTGCTGGTCACGCTCGACACGCTGCTCACCCGGGTCGCCGACGAGGTGCGCGCCCGCGGCCTGCGGATCGAGGAGCCGGTCTCGGCCTGAGCCAGCCCGCCGATACGGGATCTTGGAGAGTTGACGTTCCTGGGGGACGCCAACTCTCCAAGATCGCTCCGGAAACGCCCCGGTGTCGGGGGTGGCTGGCAGGATGAGGGCGTGCGGTTCCTTGAGCTGGCGGCCACGTCGGCGGCGGTGGGCGCCACCAGCGGCCGGCGGGCCAAGGTGGAGCTGCTGGCCGCCGCGCTGCGCTCGCTCGACCCCGACGAGATTCCGGCGGGCGCCGGCTACCTCGCCGGCGAGCTGCGGCAACGGCAGACCGGGGTGGGCTGGGCGAGCCTGCGTGACCTGCCGCCGCCGGCCGCCGAACCGAGCCTGACCGTGGGCGGCGTCGACGCCGCGATCGAGGAGATCGCGGCGGTCGGCGGCGCCGGTTCGCAGGCCCGGCGGCGGGAGCTGGTCGGCCGGCTCTTCGCCACGGCCACCGCCGACGAGCAGCGGCTGCTGGTCGGCCTGTTCCGCGGCGAGCTGCGGCAGGGCGCCCAGGCCGGCCTGCTCACCGAGGCGGTGGCCCGGGCCGCCGACGTGCCCGTCGCGGCCGTCCGGCGGGCCCTGCTGCTCGCCGGCGACCTGCGGGCGGTGGCGGTCGCGGCGCTCACCGGCGGGGCAGCCGCGCTGGCCGGGTTCGGGCTCCAGGTGGGCCGCCCGCTCGCCCCCATGCTGGCGCAGAGCGCGCCCTCGGTCGACGAGGCGCTCACCGCCACCGGCACCCCTGCGGTGGTGGACGTCAAGCTCGACGGCATCCGCATCCAGGTGCACCGGTCCGGCCAGGACATCGCGGTCTTCACCCGCAGCCTCGACGAGATCACCGGCCGGCTGCCCGAGGTGGTGGCCGCCGTCCGCGCGCTGCCCGCCCGCGAGCTGGTGCTCGACGGCGAGGCGATCGGGCTGGACGCCGAGGGGCGCCCGCTGCCCTTCCAGGAGACCTCCAGCCGGGCCGCCCGGCGCACCACCCCCAGCACCACCGGGCGTACGCCGGTGGCGCCCGCCGTGCTCGCCGCGGCCGAGCGCACCGGCGAGACGGTGCTGACGCCGTACTTCTTCGACCTGCTGCACCTCGACGGCACGGATCTGATCGACCTGCCCGGCCGGGAGCGGTGGGCCGCGCTGGCCGGTGCGGTCGACCCGACGCTGCTGGTCGGCCGGGTGGAGGTGGACGGCCCCGAGCAGGCCGGCGCGGCCTTCGCGGCGGCGGTCGACGCCGGCCAGGAGGGGGTGGTGGTCAAGGACCCGGCCGCACCCTACGACGCCGGCCGGCGCGGCGCGGCCTGGGTCAAGGTCAAGCCCCGGCACACCCTCGACCTCGTGGTGCTGGCGGTCGAGTGGGGCAGCGGCCGGCGGCAGGGCTGGCTCTCCAACCTGCACCTGGGCGCCCGCGATCCGCGCACCGGTGAGTTCGTCATGCTCGGCAAGACGTTCAAGGGGCTCACCGACGAGCTGCTGCGCTGGCAGACCGAGCGCTTCCTCACGCTGGCCGTGGAGAAGGGCGACTGGGTGGTCCGGGTCCGGCCCGAACAGGTGGTCGAGATCGCCTTCGACGGGGTGCAGGCCAGCAGCCGCTACCCGGGCGGGATGGCGCTGCGCTTCGCCCGGGTGGTGCGCTACCGGGACGACAAGACCGCCGCCGAGGCGGACACCATCGACGCGGTCCGGGCCATCCACGCCGGTCGGATCACCGGCTGAGCCGGCCGGAGGCGGCGCGGCACCGCCTCCGGCGCGCGACTCAGCCGATCGAGAGCGATCGGGCGTAGTTGACCTGGTTGTTGATCTGCTGCACCTGGAAGTGGTCGGCCACCGGGATCCGGGCCACGTACTGGTGGTAGCCGTTGGTCACCGTCACCTGCACGGTGCCGTGGTGCCGGGTCTCCTTGATCAGCAGGAAGAGGAGGCTGAACACGGTCAGGCAGAAGAAGCCGAGGACCGCGGCGACGATCGCCCAGGTGGCCACCTTCTCCTCCTTCTGCCAGTGGTCCATCACGTGCCAGGAGGAGCCGGCGAGCGGCAGGACACCGGCCGGGGTACGGATCACCGGCGGCGTCACCATGATCTCGCCGATCTGGACGGCCACCACGGACTGCGCCGGCAGCAGCGGCCCCGGCGGCGCGGAGAACTGCGCCGGGGGCGCGGAGAACTGCGCGGTCGCGGGCAGGGCGGGGAACTGCGCGGGCGCGGCCGGGAACTGGGCGGTGGCCGGCGGGGCGGGCAACGGCGGGGTCACCGGCGGCGCCGGGATCGCGGGCGGCGCCGGGAACTGCGCGGTGGGCGCGGCCGTGACCGGGGGACCCGCCGGTGGCGCGGCCAGCACCGGGAACCGCTCGGTGGGCGGCGCGACGGCCGGCGGCATGGCGGCCCACGGGTCGTACTCCGCCTGGGTTGGCGGCTCGGCGGGCAGTGGCGTCGTGGGATCAGGGGTCACCGCGACCCCCCGCGGTTGACGATCATGCGCGGACCCTACCGCGTCCCCACCGCCCGGTGTGCCCGCCGAATGTCCGGTTCGGCGAGGTCAGGCGGAGGCCGGCTCGGCGGCCCGGTCCACCGGCTTGCCCGGCCCGTCCAGCCCGGCCAGCCGCCGTGCTTCCCGGCGGGCGACCCAGCCGTAGCCGACCAGGCTCATCGCGGCGAAGAGCCACCACTGCACCACGTAGCCGAAGTTCTGCCAGTTGTTGGTGTGCCCGATGGGCACCGCCTGGAAGGCCGGGTCGGCGGCCGGCGTCTGCTGGTCGAGCAGCACGTAGCCGCCGGACACCGGGTAGGGCAGCTGCTTCGCCAGGCGGGGGATGCTGATCCGCCGGGTCTCCAGCTTGCCGTCGCGCCGGTCGACCGCGCCGCCGCCGCTCTCGCTGGACACCAGCCGGCCGGAGACGGTCACCTCGCCGGTCGGCGCGGCCGGCACCGGCGGCTGGGCGGTGGCGTTGCCGCCGGGGACGGGCGGGATCCAGCCCCGGTCGACCAGCACCGCGCTGCCGTCGGCGAGGACCAGCGGGGTGAGCACCTCGAAGCCGACCGTGTTGTCGGCGGTCCGCCCGCGGACCAGGACGATGTTCGCGCTGTCGTACCGGCCGGTGGCGGTGACCCTGGTCCAGGTGAGCCGGTCGGCCGGGGCGGGCCCGGTGGTGCCGGGACCACCGGTCGGGGCGGGCAGGGCGTCGCGCAGCGGCGCGGGCGTCATGGTGGCGCCGGCGTCGATCCGCTCGTTGATCGCCGTCCGGCCCCGGTAGCGGTCGAGCTGCCAGTTGCCGAGGAACACCATCACCGCGGCGGCGACCAGGGTCAACGCGAGATAGCCGAGCCAGCGCGGGGTCAGCAGGAACCGGTACACGTTGGCCAAGGCTACCCGTATGAGCGGTGCCACTGGCCCGCGCCGGGCCCGAACGCGCGGTCGCCGGCCGCCGCACGTCGGTACGGGCGGGTATGGTCACGCGGGCGGAAACCACCCCCCGGACCAGGAGTCGATGATGACCGTCGTGCCGCGCGCCGTGCTGAGCGCGCCCTCCTCGGGGCACGGCACCGGTGCCCTCTCGCTCGGCCTGCTGGCGGCCCTCGCCGACCAGGGGCTGGACGTGGCCGGTTTCAAGATCGGGCCGGACCAGGTGGACGCGGCGTACCTGGGGCTGGCCGCCGGGCGGCCCGGGCGCAACCTGGACCCGCGGCTGGTCGGCCCGGAGCGGGTCGCCCCGCTCTTCGCGCACGGCGCGGCCGGGGCCGGGTTCGCGCTGGTCCAGGGCACCATGGGGCTCTACGACTCGATCGCGGGCCGGCCCGAGACCGAGTCCACCGCGGCCGTGGCGACCGCGCTGCGCAGCCCGGTGGTGCTGGTGGTGGACGTGGCCGCGATGGGCCAGTCGGTGGCCGCCCTGGTGCACGGCTTCCGGGCGTACGACGAGCAGCTCTGGCTGGGCGGCGTGATCCTCAACCGGGTGGCCTCGCCCCGCCACGAGGCGATGCTGCGCGAGGCGCTCGACGACGTGGGGGTGCCGGTCTACGGCGCGCTGCGCCGGCACGAGCTGCCGCCGGTGCTGCCCGCCCGCCGGCACGGGATGGTGCCGGTGGTCCAACGCGACGCCGAGGCGCAGCGGGCGGTCCGCCGGCTCGGCGAGGCGGTTGCCGCCACGGTCGACCTCGACCGGCTGCTGGGGCTGGCCCGGTCCGCCCCGGAGCTGACCGGCACGCCGTGGTCGCCGGAGGCGGCGGCGGGCGCGCCCGCCGGGGAGCGGCCGGTGGTCGCGCTGGCCGGCGGCCCGGGCGGCAGCTACAGCCACCCGGAGACCGCCGAGCTGCTGCGCGCCGCCGGCGCCGAGGTGGTCACCGTCGACCCGCTGCGCGACGAGGCGCTTCCCGCCGGGACCCGCGCGCTGGTCGTCGGCGGCGGGCTCCCGGAGGCGTACGCGGAGCAGCTCTCCACCAACCGCCGGCTCTGCATCGCGGTGGCCGAGTTGGCCCGCACCGGCCGCCCGGTGATCGCCGAGGGGGCCGGCCTGCTCTGGCTGGCCCGCGAGCTGGACGGCCTGCCGATGTGCGGGGTGCTCGACGCGGTCGGGGCCAGCCGGGACGGCCTCGTGGTCGGCTACCGGGAGGCGACCGCGGCCGGCGACAGCGTGGTGGCCCGGGCCGGCGGCACGGTGGTGGGGCACAAGCAGCACGCCGCGGTGCTCACCCCGCGGGCCGGCGAGCGGGCGGCCTGGCACTGGGAGGGCGGCGCCCCGGAGGGCTTCGTCTGGCGGGGCGTGCACGCCTCGCAGCTCGTGCCGCACTGGGCCGCGTACCCGGAGATCGCGGCCCGGCTGGTCGCGGCGGCCCTGGCTCCCGCGGAGGCCCCGGCGTGATCGGGCAGGTGGCGGTGCGCCGCTTCCCGGCGCTGACCGTCTCCACCCCGCGCACCGAGGTACGCCGGCTGGTCGCGGCGGACGCCGAGGCGGTCGACGAGGTGTTCGCGGACCGGCAGACCCAGCGCTGGCTGCCGCTGGTCGACGCGGCGGGGCAGATCGACGGGCGGGCCTGGTGCACCGAGCTGGCCCGGCAGCGCCGCGACAGCGGCGACGGTGACCACTGGGCGGTGGTCCGCCGCGAGGACCGGCGGGTGGTCGGCTGCCTCTGGACCCGCCGCACCGACTGGGGCGCCCGGCTGACCGAGGTGTCCTACGCGATCGCCCCGCACGCCCGCGGCTTCGGCCTGGCCGCCGAGGCGGTCGACGCGGTCGCCATCGCGCTGATCCTGGAGCACGGCTTCCAGCGCGTCGAGCTGCGCGTCGCCCCCGGCAACGTCGCCTCCCGCCGGGTGGCTGAGAAGGCCGGCTTCGGCTACGAGGGCCTCCTCCGCAACGCCGGCTTCGTCCGCGGTGCCCGAGTGGACCTGGAACTCTGGTCCTTCGTCTCCGCCGACCTCCGCTGACCCCCAACGAAAGTTGATCAAGAGGTTTACGTGCGGAATCGCCTGATTCCTGACGCAAACCTCTTGATCAACTAGCCCGGGCGCACCCCCGGACGGTTCGGGGCCGGGGTCAGCCGACGATCTGGTCGGACGGTGGGGTGAACTGGCGGGTGGGCTTGCCCTTGAGCGCGTCGCGCAGGGTCATGGCCACCGCGTCGACGGGCACCTGGGACAACCCGTCACCCACCGCGTTGAACGGGTTGTCCGGGTCGGCGATGAAGCTCGCCGCGGCCAGCTCCGGGGTGTAGCCGGCGAACCAGGCGGACCGGGTGCTGTCGGTGGTACCCGTCTTGCCGGCGACCGGGCGGCCGACCGTGCCCCGCACGCTGTCCGCGGTCGACCAGCCGCCGCAGCCCCCCTTGGCCGGAGTGTCGCCGGTCGGGCAGCGGGCCGCGTCGGTGGCCGCCCGGGCTGCGTCGGCGCTCACGACCTGTCGGCACCGGGGCTTGGCGACCTCCCGCTGCACCCCGCCCGGCGTGCGGTACGTGGCCGGCGTGCCGTCCCGGTTCATGATCGAGTTGACCGGGATGGCCTCGCAGTACCGGCCGTCGGCCGCGACCGCGGCGTACGCGTTCGCCACCTCCAGTGGGGTGGCGTCGGAGACGCCCAGGGTGAACGCACCCCACTTGTTCGCCTTGTCCGGCGCGGCGTGCTCGCGGTCCACGTCGGTACGCCAGCGCAGCCCGAGCTGCTCGGCCAGCCGCACCCCCTTCTCCGCGCCGACCCTCTCCTCCAGCTGCACGAAGAAGGTGTTCACCGACTTGCCGAAGCCGGACCACATGGTCTGCACGCCGGTCATCGCGCCGCTGGCGTTGACCGGGGCCCACCCGTCGTAGACGGACGACTGATACTTGAAGGGCGAGTTGATGGTGTCGGAGAGCTTCGTCCCGGAGTTGAGCGCGGCGAGCATCGTGAACATCTTGAACGTCGATCCGGCCTGGTAGCCCGGAAGCGTGCCCCCGCCGAGCAGCGGCGCGACCGTGTTCGGATAGTTCGCCTTGACCGTCGGTCCGGCCTCCGGGTTGGAGCTGTTCGGGTTCTCGCTCAGGTCGAGCGAGTAGGTCCGGTTCACCGCCATGGCCTTGATCCGCCCGGTGCCCGGCTCGGCGACCACGATGCCATTGGCGAACGCGCTGCCCGTGCCGTCCTTGGCACCCACGTTCTTCTCCGCCGCCTCCTGGATCTTCGGGTCGAGGGCGAGCACGATCCGGTAGCCGCCCCGGCGCAGCTTGTCCATCCGCTCCAGCCGGTTCTCCCCGAACGCGGGCTGCGAGCTCCACCAGTTCTTCAGGTAGTCGCAGTAGAAGCCCCATGTCGCCCGGTACTTCTCGAGGAGCGCGGCGCAGTCATTCGGCGGGTTGGTGAGCCGCAGCTTGATCGGCTCCGCCTTGGCCGCCGCCGCGGCGTCCGGCGAGAGGTAGCCCAGACGGGTCATGTTGTCGAGCACGTAGTTGCGCCGGGCGGTGGCGTCCTTCTGGTCGGAGGTGATCGGGTCGTACTCCGAGGGGGACTTGACCAGGCCGGCCAGGGTGGCCGCCTCGACCGGGCTGAGGGTGGCCGGGGTCTTGGAGAAGAAGATCTGCGAGGCCGCGTAGATCCCGTACGCCCGGTGGCCGAAGTAGGCCGAGTTGAGGTAGCGCTCGAGGATCTGCTCCTTGCTGACGTGCTTCTCGATGTCCAGCGCCATGCGCATCTCCTTGACCTTGCGCAGGCTGGTCTGCTGGGTGGCCTCCTGGACCTCCTTCGGCGTCTTCGCGCTGTCCCGCAGGGCCATCCGGACGTACTGCATGGTGATCGTCGAGGCGCCCTGGGAGACGCCGCCGGACCGGGCGTTGGACACGAAGGCGCGGGCCACGCCCTTCGGGTCGACGCCGTGGTGCTGGTAGAAGCGGTTGTCCTCGGCGGCGACGATCGCCTGCTGGATGTTCGGCGACATCTCCTCGATCTTGGTGTACTGCCGGTACTCCTCGTAGAACATCGTCAGCACGGTCTTGCCGTCCGGCGCGTACAGGTATGAGGTCTCGGCGGGCAGCGCGGTCTTCAGGATGCTCGTCTTCTGCTCCACTGCGTGTGCGGTGGCCTTGGCGCCGAGGCCGGTGACGGCGGCCAGCGGATAGGCCGCGGCGGCGACCACGATGCCGGCGATGAGCCCGGCGCGGAGAAGGGGCACGGCACGACCAGCGGAGGCAAGGGGTCGGTTGCTCACATGGTCAAGCTATGACATTTCCGATTCGGAAATGAGAAGAATTCATAAACGGGCGAGGGGGTCCAGCAGTGGTGACGCGGCCCACGCCGGGATCCGCTGTCCCGCGCGGCGGCTTCCCGGCAGGATCGCGGACATGCGTGCTCAGCTGATCGGGACCGACGCTCCGGCGGGTGAGCCCGACCTCGGCCACCACGGGGACGCCGAGGCCACCCCCGGCCTGGTCGACCTGGCGGTCAACGTCCGCCGCGCCCCGATGCCGGAGTGGCTGGCCGACCCGCTGGTCGCCGCCCTGGGCGCGCTGGCCGCGTACCCCGACCCCGGCCCGGCCCGGGCCGCCGTCGCCGCCCGGCACGGGCGTCCCCCGGAGGAGGTACTCCTCACCGCCGGCGCCGCCGAGGGCTTCGTGCTGATCGCCCGGGCGCTGCGCGACGCCCGGCGACCGGTGGTGGTGCACCCGCAGTTCACCGAGCCGGAGGCCGCCCTGCGGGCCGCCGGCCACTCCGTCGAACGGGTGCTGCTCGACCCCGCCGACGAGTTCCGCCTCGACCCGGCCCGGGTGCCCGCCGACGCCGACCTGGTGCTGCTCGGCAACCCCACCAACCCCACCTCCGTGCTGCACCCCGCCGAGGCGCTCGCCGCGCTGGCCCGCCCCGGCCGGGTGCTGGTGGTCGACGAGGCCTTCGCCGACACCACCGCGACCCCCGGCGTCGACGGCGAGCCCGAGTCCCTCGCCGCCCGGCGCGACCTGCCCGGCCTCGTGGTGGTCCGCAGCCTCACCAAGACCTGGGGGCTGGCCGGGCTCCGGATCGGCTACCTGCTCGGCGACCCGGGTCTGCTCGCCCGGTTCGCCGCCGCCCAGCCGCTCTGGGCGGTGTCCACCCCGGCGCTCGCCGCAGCCACCGCCTGCGCGTCCCCGGCCGCCGTCGCGGCCGAGCGCGCCATCGCCGCCGGGCTCGCCGCCGACCGCGACCACCTGGTGGCCCGCCTGTCTCGCCTGCCCGGGGTACGCGTCGTCGGCCGCCCCGCCAGCGCCTTCGTCCTGGTCCACCTGGCCGGCGCCGCCGCGGTACGGGAGCGGCTGCGCGAGCGCGGCTGGGCGGTCCGCCGCGGCGACACCTTCCCCGGGCTGGGCCCGGACTGGCTCCGGATCGCGGTGCGCGATCCGGCGACGACCGACGCCTTCACCGACGTGCTGGCGGAGATCCTGGAGGCATGATGTTGGAGTCCACCGTCGCGGCGATCCGGCCGCTCGACGAGACCGCCATGGCGGCGGCCCGCG
The DNA here is from genome assembly GCF_057197805.1 of Micromonospora sp. Utrum1. Taxonomy (NCBI): domain Bacteria; kingdom Bacillati; phylum Actinomycetota; class Actinomycetes; order Micromonosporales; family Micromonosporaceae; genus Micromonospora; species Micromonospora sp. Utrum1. The sequence goes on along the minus strand of NZ_CM170071.1, from coordinate 6,348,771 downwards.
AACTCCAGGGCCGGCTGACCAAGCCCGCCGGCTCCCTCGGCGCCCTGGAGCCGCTCTCCGTACGCCTCGCCGGCCTGGCCGGGACCTGCCCGCCGCCGCTGCCCGAACCGGCCGCGGTGGCGATCTTCGCGGGTGACCACGGCGTGCACGCCCAGGGCGTCACCCCGTGGCCGCAGGAGGTCACCGCCCAGATGATCGCCAACTTCCTGGCCGGCGGCGCGGTGGTCAACGCGTTCGCCCGGCAGGCCGGCGCCTCGGTCACCGTGGTGGACGTCGGCGTGGCCACCCCGCTCCCGGTCGAGCCGTCCGCCGACCCGTCCGCCCCCCGGCTGGTTGCGGCGAACGTGCGGCCCGGCACCCGGGACATGACGGTGACCGCGGCGCTAACCCGCGACGAGGCCCGGGCGGCGGTGGAGACCGGCATCCGGGTCGCCGGGGAACTGGTCGACGCCGGGGCGGGCATCCTGCTCACCGGGGACATGGGCATCGGCAACACCACGCCGGCCGCCGCGCTGATCGCCGCGTTCACCGGGGTCGACCCGGCGGCGGCGACCGGTCGGGGCACCGGGGTGGACGACGAGACGTACGCCCGCAAGGTCGGCGTGGTGCGGGCCGCGCTCGACCGGCACGCGCCCGACCCGGCCGACCCGCTCGGGGTGCTGGCCGCGGTCGGCGGGCTGGAGCACGCCGCGCTGGCCGGGCTGATCCTCGGCGCCGCCGCGCGCCGGGTGCCGGTGCTGCTGGACGGCGTCATCGCGGTCAGCGCCGCGCTGGCGGCCGCCGCGTTCGCGCCGGACGCGGTCGGGGCCATGGTCGCCGGGCACCGCTCGGCCGAGCCGGGCGCCACGGCGGCGCTGCGGCACCTGGGCCTGGACCCGCTGATCGACCTCGGGCTGCGGCTCGGCGAGGGCACCGGCGCGCTGCTCGCGCTCCCCGTCGTCACCGGCGCGGTCCGGGTGCTGCACGAGGTCGCCACCTTCGACTCGGCGGGTGTGGCCGAGAAGTGACCGGAAATCCGTACCCCCTCGGGTTGCGGCTGGCCGGCCGGCGGGTGGTCGTGGTCGGCGGGGGAGCGGTGGCCACCCGGCGGGTGCCCGCGCTGCTCGACGCCGGCGCGGACGTCCTGCTGGTGGCGCCGGAGCTGACCCCGGCGCTGCGGGCGCACGTCGACGCCGGCCGGCTGCGCTGGGAGCCGCGCCGGTTCGCCCCCGACGACCTGGACGGCGCCTGGCTCGTCCAGGTGGCCGTGGACGACCGGCTCGCCGCAGCCGCGGTCAGCGCCGCCGCCGCCGAGCGGCGGATCTTCTGCGTCCGCGCCGACGACCGGGCCGCCGCCACCGCGTGGACGCCGGCGGTGACCCGGCACGGCCCGGTCACCGTGGCCGTGCTCGGTGGCGGCGACCCCCGCCGCGCCATGAGCGTCCGGGACGCGGTGCGGGAACTGCTGGCCGCCCGCACCGGCCTGCCGACCACCGCCGGGTCCGGTCCCGGCCAGCCGGCCGCCGCTGAGCAGGGTGCCGCGCTGGGGTCGGCGTCCGTTGAGCCCGGGGCGGCGGGGGCGCCGTCGGTGGGCCGGGTGGCGCTGGTGGGCGCGGGGCCGGGCGATCCCGAGCTGATCACCCTGAAGGGCTGGCGGCTGCTCACCGAGGCGGACGTCGTGGTCGCCGACCGGCTCGTCCCCGGGCTGCTCCTCGACGAGCTGCGCCCGGACGTCGAGCTGGTGGACGCCTCCAAGATCCCGTACGGGCCGTCGCGGACCCAGGAGGAGATCAACCGGATCCTGGTCGACCGGGCCCGGGCCGGCAAGGTCGTGGTCCGCCTCAAGGGCGGCGACCCGTACGTCTTCGGCCGCGGCGGCGAGGAGTTGCTGGCCTGCGCCGAGGCGGGCGTCCCGGTGACCGTGGTGCCGGGGGTGACCAGCGCGATCTCGGTGCCCGCGGCGGCCGGGGTGCCGGTCACCCACCGGGCCGTGGCGCACGAGTTCACCGTGGTCTCCGGGCACGTGGCGCCCGACTCACCGGCCTCCCTGGTCCGCTGGGAGTCCCTCGCCGGCCTGCGCGGCACCCTGGTGATCCTGATGGGCCTGAAGAACCTGGCGGCGATCAGCGCCACCCTCGTCGCGCACGGCAGGCCCGCCGGGACCCCGACCGCGGTGATCCAGGAGGGCACCACCAGCGGGCAGCGGACCCTCCGCTCGACGCTCGGCACGGTGGCCGCCGACGTGGCGGCCGCCGGCCTCCGCCCACCTGCAATCGTCGTCATCGGCGACGTGGTCGGCACCCTCGACACCTGACCCGAAGCGGCGGACGGCCCGGGACCACATGGTCCCGGGCCGCCGCCGTGGCCGCTCAGGTCACTGCTTGAGCATGTTGTCCAGCATCAGGGCGGAGCGGATCAGCCCGAGGTGGCTGTAGGCCTGCGGGTGGTTGCCCAGCCCGCGCTCGGCGAGCGGGTCGTACTGCTCGGGGAGCAGCCCGGTCGGCCCGGCCGTGTCGATCATCTGGGCGAACAGCTCCTCCGCGTCGGAGCGCCGACCGGTGCGCAGGTACGCCTCGATCAGCCACGCCGTGCAGATGTGGAAGCCGCCCTCCCGGCCGGGCAGGCCGTCGTCCCAGTGGTACCGGTAGACGACCGGGCCGCTGCGCAGGTCCGCCTCGATCTTCAGCACGGTGGAGAGGAAGCGCGGGTCGTCCCCGGCGAGCAGTCCGGAGATGCCGATCCAGAGCGACGAGGCGTCCATCTCCTCGTACCCGTAGGCGACGCTGTACGCCTCCGCCTCCGGGTGCCAGCCGTGCTCCAGCACGTTGTCGGCGATCCGGTCGCGCAGCTCGACCCACTCCGGCCGGTCCTCGCCGCCGTGCTGCCGCACCACGTGCAGCGCCCGGTCGACGGTCATCCAGAGCATGACCTTGGAGAAGACGTGGTGCCGGGGCGGGAGGCGGGCCTCCCAGATGCCGTGGTCGGGCTCGTGCCAGCGGCGGCGGACCGCCTCGACCATGTTCTCCAGCACCCGCCATTCGTCGTCCCGGACCGAGCCCCGGGCGTCTGCCACGGCGGCGATCAGGTCGGCGACCGGACCGAAGACGTCGAGCTGGAGCTGGTGGTTGGCGAGGTTGCCGACCCGGACCGGCCGGGAGCCGGCGTAGCCGGGCAGGGTGTCGATGACCGCCTCGGCGCCCAGCTCGTAGCCGTCGACCGTGTAGAGCGGGTGCAGCCGCTCCGGGTGCCCACCGGTGCGGTCGATGACGCCGTCGACCCAGCGCAGCAGGCCCTCCGCCTCCTCGGTGGAGCCGAGGTCGACCAGCGCGCGGGCGGTCATCGCCGCGTCGCGCAGCCAGCAGTAGCGGTAGTCCCAGTTCCGGACGCCGCCCAGCTCCTCGGGGAGTGAGGTGGTCGCCGCGGCGAGGATCGAGCCGGTCGGCTCGTGGCAGAGCCCGCGCAGGGTGAGCGCGCTGCGGGCGACCAGGTCCCGGGCGGTGGCGGGCAGCCGCAGCGAGGCCACCCAGTCCTTCCAGGGCTGCTCGGCGGCGGCCTGCCGCTCGTGGATCGGCACCCGGTGGTGTTCCAGGCTGTGCGTGCCGAAGCGCAGCTCCAGCACGATCTGACCGCCGGCGGCCGAGAGGTCCACCACGGCACGGGCACTCTCGAACCCGGCGTCGTTGGTCACCTCCCACTCGACCCCGGGGGAGTAGAGCGCGGCCGGCTCGTTGGAGCCGAGCACCAGCAGCCCGTCGTCCAGCGGCTGGAGCTGCACGGCGACCTGACCGAACTCGGGACGCGGCGCGAAGTCGATCCGGGCCCGCCCGGTGCCGCTGAGCACCCGGACCAGCGTCGAGTCGCCGGTGACGATCGCCGGGCCGTCCGGCGTGGTCTCCTTCGCCGGCAGGTCGAGCCAGTCGGTCACGGTCAGGCCGGACCAGCGGGTCTCCACCGTCATGGTGTTGCTGCGGTAGCGCTGGCCGAGCGGGATGCCGCCCCGCTGCGGGCCGACGGTGAAGTGCCCGGCCGGGCTGCCGCCGACCAGGTCGGCGAAGATCGCCGCCGAGTCGGGCTTCGGGTGACACAGCCAGGTGATCTTGGCTTCCGGGGTGACCAGCGCGACCGTGCGGCCGTTGGCCAGCATCGAGTGCCGCTCGATCGGGACGGCCCGCTCGCCGAAGAGCCAGTGCCGCCGGGTCTCCAGCAGCAGGCCCAGCGCCCGGGCCGCCTCGATCGGCTCGGCCACCCGGTACTCGGCCTGGGTGTCGCCCGGGCCGATCTTGATGCCGACGTCCGGGCCGTGCAGGTTGCCGAAGGCGTTCTCGTCGGTGACGTCGTCGCCGATGAACAGCACCGCGCTGGCCGCGAGCTGGGTGCGGAGCTGGTCGACCGCGGTGCCCTTGTGGGTCGCCACCACCGACAGCTCGATGACCTCCTTGCCCTGGGTGACGGTGACGTCCTCCCAGGTGGCGGGGCCGCTGCGGACCGCCTCGATGGCCGCGGCGGCGACCTGCGGGTCCACCCCGCGGGTGTGCACGGCGACGCTGGCCGGCTTGCGCTCCAGGCGTACGCCCGGGTGGGCCGCGGCGATCTCGCGCAGCTCGTCGCGGAGCCGGGTGCGGACCGCGATCAGCTCCGGGGTGAGCCGCTCGACGAAGCCGATGTCGAACTCCGAGCCGTGGCTGCCGACCAGGTGTACCTCGCTGGGCAGCCGGGAGAGCGTGGCCAGGTCCCGCAGCGCCCGGCCGGAGACCACCGCGACGCTGGTCTGCGGCAGGGACGCGAGGGCGCGGACCGCGGCCACCGACTCGGGCAGCGGCACGGCCTTGCTCGGGTCCTCGACGATCGGAGCGAGAGTGCCGTCGTAGTCGCAGGCGACCAGGAGTTGGGGGACCCGGGCGATCCGGCCGATCGCGGCGCGCAGCTCGGGATCCATCACTCCGCCGTGAGCAGTGGTCGGGGCAGGGGCGTTCACGGCATCACCTTTGCTTGCGACTGCGGGGCTCGCAGAATCGGCTCACTCCTCGCGCTCACGCAACCTCCGTATCGGGCACGCCCAGTTCGGTCAGGAAGGACTTGGCCCAGTGGCCCACGTCGTGGCTGCGCAGGTGGCGTTGCATTATCCGCATCCGGCGCCGGGCCTCGGGTTTCTCGACGTGCACGGCGCGCAGCAGCGCGTCCTTGACGGCGTCCGGGTCGTGCGGGTTGCACAGGAAGGCCTGGCGCAGCTCGGTGGCGGCGCCGGCGAACTCACTGAGCACGAGCGCGCCGCCCTGGTCGGCGCGCGATGCGACGTACTCCTTGGCCACCAGATTCATTCCGTCTCGCAGCGGGGTCACCATCATCACGTCTGCCGCGACGTACATCGCGGCCAGTTCGGAGCGACTGTACGACTGATGCAGATAATGCACCGCCGGCACGCCGACCCGTCCGAATTCGCCATTAATCCGGCCAACCTCGCGTTCCACCTTCACCCGAAGTGCCTGGTAGTGCTCCACGCGCTCGCGGCTCGGCGTGGCGACCTGCACCATGACGGCGTCCGGGACTATCAGCTTTCCGTCAGCGAGGAGTTCGCGGAAGGCCTTCAGCCGCAGCTCGATGCCCTTGGTGTAGTCGAGCCGGTCGACGCCCAGGATGATCGTCTTCGGGTTGCCCAGCTCCTCGCGGATCTGCTTGGCCCGCGCCTGGATCGCCGGGTCCTCGGCCAGTCGCTCCATCTCCCGGGTGTCGATCGAGATGGGGAACGCGCCGGCCTTCACCTGGCGGCCGTCGACCTGGATCATCTGCCCCTCGTAGCGGAGGCCGAGCAGGTGCCGGGCCAGTCGGACGAAGTTCTGCGCCGCCAGCCGCTGCTGGAAGCCGACCAGGTCGGCGCCGAGCAGGCCGCGCAGGATCTCGGTGCGGAACGGCATCTGCATGAACAGCTCGATCGGCGGGAACGGGATGTGCAGGAAGAACCCGATCCGCAGGTCCGGCCGCAGCTCGCGGAGCATCGCCGGGACGAGCTGGAGCTGGTAGTCCTGCACCCAGACCGTGGCGCCCTCGGCCGCGACGTCCGCCGCGGCCTCCGCGAACCGGGCGTTGACCAGGCGGTACGCCTCGCGCCAGCGCCGCTTGTAGGCCGGGGTCTCGACCGCGTCGTGGTAGAGCGGCCAGATCGTCGCGTTCGACTGTCCCTCGTAGTAGCGCTCCAGCTCCTCGGCGCTCAGCGGCACCGGGTGCAGCCGGATCCCCTCCAGGTCGAAGGGCTCGGGGGCGGCGCCCGTGCCGCCGGCCCAGCCCACCCAGGTGCCCTGCTGCTCGGCGAGCACCGGGTGCAGCGCGGTCACCAGCCCGCCCGGGCTGCGTCGCCACTGCCGCCCTTCGGGTGTGCTCACCTCGTCGACCGGCAGTCGGTTCGCCACAACGACAAAGGAGCTACGGACGGTCACGATCGGCCACCTCCGGGTGCTGACGGGTCCACCGCGATGAGCGTACTGAGCGTAGCTGCGGCCTCTGTTGCCCCGTGCCGGAGTTCCCTACCCGTCCCACGGTGGTCGAACCCCCTTCGTGATCTTGTCGACAGTCGGGCCGTCGCAGCGCGCCACGTGCGCCCCGGGGCGGGGTGATGTGGGCGGAGCGGGGCGTACCTGTCAGGATTGACGATGGCGTGCGCGCGGCCGGCCCCGGCCGGCGGCGGCCGGGGGACCTCGCAGCCCGCGCCCGCGCCCGCAAGCTCGCGATCGCAACCGACGGAGGTAGCCCGCACCGTGGCCCAGTTCATCTACGTCCTGGAAAAGGCGCGCAAGGCGCACGGCGACAAGGTCGTGCTCGACAACGTGACGCTGAACTTCCTGCCGGGGGCCAAGATCGGTGTGGTCGGTCCGAACGGCGCCGGTAAGTCCAGCCTCCTCAAGATCATGGCAGGTTGGGACCAGCCGAGCAACGGCGAGGCCCGGCTCATGCCCGGCTACACCGTCGGCATGCTGGCCCAGGAGCCGCCGCTCAACGACAGCAAGACCGTCCTCGGCAACATCGAGGAGGCGGTCGCCGAGACCAAGAACAAGCTGGAGCGGTTCAACAAGATCGCCGAGCAGATGGCGACCGACTACTCCGACGAGCTGATGGAGGAGATGGGCAAGCTCCAGGAGGAGCTTGACCACGCCGACGCGTGGGACATCGACTCCAAGCTCGAGCTGGCCATGGACGCGCTGCGCTGCCCCGCGCCGGACGCCGACGTGACCCAGCTCTCCGGTGGTGAGCGCCGCCGGGTGGCGCTGTGCAAGCTGCTCCTGGAGGCGCCGGACCTGCTGCTGCTCGACGAGCCCACCAACCACCTGGACGCGGAGAGCGTGCAGTGGCTGGAGCAGCACCTGGCCAAGTACGCCGGCACGGTGATCGCGATCACCCACGACCGGTACTTCCTCGACAACGTGGCCGGCTGGATCCTGGAGCTGGACCGCGGCCGGGCCATCGGCTACGAGGGCAACTACTCCACCTACCTGGAGAAGAAGGCCGCGCGGATGGCGGTCGAGGGTCGCCGCGACGCCAAGATGAAGAAGCGCCTCGACGACGAGCTGGAGTGGGTCCGCTCCAACGCGAAGGCCCGGCAGACCAAGTCCAAGGCCCGTCTCGACCGCTACGAGGAGATGGCCACCGCGGCGGAGCAGACCCGCAAGCTGGACTTCGAGGAGATCCAGATCCCGCCGGGCCCGCGCCTGGGCAACACGGTGATCGAGGTCAGCCACCTCGTGAAGGCGTTCGGCGAGCGGGTGCTGATCGACGACCTGAGCTTCTCCCTGCCGCGCAACGGCATCGTCGGCGTGATCGGCCCGAACGGCGTCGGCAAGACCACCCTGTTCAAGACCATCGTGGGCCTGGAGGAGCCGTCCGACGGCTCGGTCCGGGTCGGCGAGACGGTCTCCCTGTCGTACGTCGACCAGAGCCGGGCCGGCCTCGCGGGGGACAAGACGGTCTGGGAGACGGTCTCCGACGGGCTGGACCACCTCCTCGTGGGCAAGGTCGAGATGCCGTCCCGGGCGTACATCGCCGCGTTCGGCTTCAAGGGTCCGGACCAGCAGAAGCCGACCAAGGTGCTCTCCGGTGGCGAGCGGAACCGGCTCAACCTGGCGCTGACCCTCAAGATCGGCGGCAACGTGATCCTGCTCGACGAGCCGACCAACGACCTCGACGTCGAGACGCTCGGCAGCCTGGAGAACGCGCTGCTGGAGTTCCCCGGCTGCGCCGTGGTCATCTCCCACGACCGGATGTTCCTGGACCGGGTCGCCACGCACATCCTGGCCTGGGAGGGCGACGACCAGAACCCGGCCCGGTGGTTCTGGTTCGAGGGCAACTTCGAGGCGTACGAGAAGAACAAGATCGATCGACTCGGCGCCGAGGCCGCCCGGCCGCACCGGGTGACGTACCGCAAGCTCACCCGTGACTGACAAGTTCGTCTACGACTGCGCGCTGCGCTGGTCCGACCTGGACGCGTACGGCCACGTCAACAACGCCCGCTTCCTCACCCTCTACGAGGAGGCGCGGGTGGCGATGATGTTCGCCGGCGGCCGGGCGTGGGGAGTGGGCTCGTTCGTCGACGGGGTGGTCATCCGCCGGCACGAGGTCGACTACCTGCGCCCGGTCGACTACGCGCTGGGCCGGGCCAGCGCGGAGGCGGCCCCGACGGTCCGGATCGAGCTCTGGGTCGAGGAGATCAAGGCGGGCTCGTTCACGGTCGCCTACGAGCTCTACGACCGGGACGTGCTGGCCAGCCGGGCGCGTTCGGTGCTGGTCCCGTTCGACCTGGCCGCGCAGCGGCCGCGCCGGATCTCCGCCGACGAGCGGGCCTTCCTGCTCCGGTACGCGCCCGGGCTGCCGGCGTGACCACGCCGACCACCGGGCACGGGCTGGACGGGGTGGCCGACGCTGGTGCCTTCCTGGCGCGGCTGGTCCGGCTGGACCCGGCCGTCCTGGTCCGGCTCCGGCCGGTGCCGGGGGCCGGGCGTACCGCCCTCTGGGCCCGGCTGCCGTGGGACGTGCTCGTGGTCCGGACCGTCCCCGGCACGGCGCCGGGCGACGTCACGGTCGCGGCGGGCGAGTTGCTGGCGGAGCTGTCGGCCGGCGGCGAGGCGCTGCCCCGGCGCCGGGACGACGGGTGGCGCTGGCCGCTGCCGCCGCCGGCCAGCCGGGCGGTGGAGGCGCTGCCCGCCGGGGAGGTCCGGCGGATCGCCACCGCGGCGGCCGGGACGCTGCGCGAGGCGGCCGCCCACGGGGTGGCGGGCCGGGCCGTGGGCCAGCGGGCGCTGCGGGACGCGTTGCTGGACCACGTCGCGGTGGTGGTGACCCCGGACGACGCGCCGGACGGCCCGGTGGAGGTCCCGCAGCGGTTGGTGCAGGGGCTGGTCCGGATGGGCTTCGTCGGCACCGGCGACGTTCAGGTACGCGTGGCCGGCCGTTGGGTGGGCCTCGTCGGACCGTACGGAGCAGCCTGGTCGCGTAAGGTCGCGGACCTCGCCCTGACGCCCACCCGAGTTCATCCGAACGGATGACCCCGAGTCGTTCTTCCGGTTTGGGGCAGCCGTTGGGGGGATGCCTCAACCCGGCTGTCCGGGTACCGTCCATCCTCGGATCCAACGCACCGTAGGCGATTGGATCCGCTGGGGAGTGAGGTGCGCGAGCGATGCCGTGGTGGTCATGGCGCCCAGGTCCCGCCGGTAGCGGCGACCCGGAAACTCGAAGCGGGATCACAGTGGATGACACCGTCCGGGTCGGGCCACCGACCCCCCGACAGCCGGCGGACGACGCGGCAGCCGCCGAGCGGCCCGTGATCGCCGACATGCCGGCAACCGTCGCCCCGGTCACCCTCCGCCGGGTCTGCGACGCGCTCGACCTGCTCGACGTGCGCTACCTGGCCGACGGCGACGGCAACCTGCTGGCCATGTGGGAGCGGCACGCCGTGCTGGTCACCCTGGAGGGCCCCGAGGACGAGATCCTGGTGATGCGGGCCCGCCCGCACGCGACGGTCCCGCCGGACTGGGCCGACCGCGCCTACCGGGTGGTCAACGAGTGGAACCACACCCGGCGGTTCTGCAAGGCGTACATCGGCGACCCGACCGAGCGCGGCCAGTTGCCCATCTACGCCGAACTCCAGGTCCCGCTCGGTGCCGGCACCCACGACGCGCTGCTGGTCGAGATGCTCGACTGCGGCGCCGCGGTGGCCACCACCTTCGTCGACTGGCTGCACGACGAGGGCGCCCTGCTCTGACGGTCCGGGGGTGTCCGGCGGCCCTGCCGGCCGCCGGTCAGCCCTCGGCCGCCGGGTCCTCCATCACGTTCACCATGAAGTACGCGGCCCGCTCCAGGTAGTCCCAGAGCGCGGCGGCGAGCTGCGGCGGCAGGTCCAGCCGGTCGACCGCCCGGCGCATGTGGCGCAGCCAGGCGTCCCGCTCGACCGCGCCGATCCGGAACGGGGCGTGCCGCATCCGCAGCCGCGGGTGGCCGCGCTGCTCCGAGTAGGTGTGCGGGCCACCCCAGTACTGGACGAGGAAGAGGGTCAGCCGGTCCGCCGCGGGGCCGAGGTCCTCCTCCGGGTACATCGGCCGCAGCAGCGGGTCGGTGGCGACACCGGCGTAGAACTCGTCCACCAGCTTGCGGAAGGTGGGTTCGCCGCCGATCGCCTCGAAGAGGGTCATCGACTCGCCTGGGGAAGTCACGGCACCCATCCTGCCAGGTGCCATTCGGGGGCGGCTCGTGCCCACCTTCCGGCGGGAGTCAGGTCACCGCGTGCCGGCGCCGGCCGCGCTCGCCGGACCGGTCGCCCACCGGTGCGCCCCGGCCCGGGATGTGGGCGCCCCGCCCCGCCGGGGCGGCCGTCGCCGCCGACTCCGCCCGGGCGGCCTCGACGGCGGCCTCGATGGTCGCCGGGCGCGGCCAGGTGAGCACCGCGAGGAGCATCAGCAGCACGCCGGCGGCGCTCCACACACCGACCACCGAGGGGATGCTGAACCGCTCGGCGAGCGCCCCGGTGGCCAGCACGGCGGCGCCCTGGATGATCTGTGTCCCGCTGGCCATCACGCCGAACGCCCGGGCCCGGTAGCCGTCTGGCAGCGCCTGGACGAAGAGGCCGTTGGCGACCGGGATGAGCCCGGCCACCGCGAAGCCGCACGCGGCGGCGAGGAGTGCCACCACGATCGGCGGCGGGTCGAGCAGCGCGGGGACGAGCACCGCCGGGGCGATCACCGCCAGCGGGCGCATCAGCGTCAGCCGGCGGGCCGGGGCGACGAGCCGCCCGACGAGCAGCCCGCCGAGGACGTATCCGACCGGGTTGGCGGCCATGATGACCGCCTGGGCGGTGCCGGTGTCCATGCCGTTCCCGGTCCGCTCGGCGGCCCAGGCCGCGGCGAGCCCCTCGGGAACGATCGAGAAGACCATCGCGCTGAACACCAGTACGGCGATGGCGCGCAGCACCGGCCGGCCGAAGACGAGCCGGAACCCCTCGGCGGTCTCCCGCAGCAGGTGGCTGCGGTGCGCCTCGGTCATGGCGGGCGGCCGGTTGCGCAGGCCGAAGCGGACCAGCGCCGCGGAGAGGCCGAAGGTGGCCGCGTTGATCAGCAGCGCGGCGGCCGGGCTGACCGCGGCCACCGCCGCGCCGAGCAGGTAGCCGAGGACCTGGGCGGCCTGTCCGCTGCTCGCCGAGACCGACAGGCCGACCACCAGCCGGTCGCCGGCGAGGATCTGGGGCATCAGCGCGGACCGGGCGGCCTGGCTCGGGGGATTGGCCAGCGTGGCCGCGAAGATCAGGGCGAGGATCGCCCAGGGTGGCATCCCGGGCAGGGCGACCAGCACCATCAGTGCCATCCGGACCAGGTCGCAGGCCATCATGACCTGCCGGTACCGGTACCGCTCGGCGAGCGCGGAGAGCAGCGGGCCGCCCAACAGCCAGGGCAGGTAGCTGGCCGCGAAGGCGGCGGCGGAGAGCGCCACCGAGTCGGTCTGCCGGTAGACCAGGACGGTGACCGCGGCCTTCGCGACGTAGTCACCGATCCAGGACAGAGCGCTTGCCGTGAAGAGGACTCGGAACTCCGCGAGGCCGAACACGTCGCGGAAGGTGGCCGGGCCATCCTGGGCGGGTCGCTCGTCGGACACCGTCGCCTCCATCGTTCCCGGGTCGGCCACTCGTGATGGCCTGACCTGGAACCGTCGTCAGATCTACGGATCAGCGAGGACACGAGCACGCTCCCCTGGGGAGCGTGTTCACCGGATTCTGCCCGATCGTCTGACAACTGGCTAGGGTGAACGGATTGATCGTCGCATCTCCGACTGAACGAACGGACGATACCCGAGGGGCCGCGCGGTGCGCGACCCCGGAAAATCGTCCGGCCCGCCGGTCCGACCGGCCGCCCAGGTCAGGTGGGCCCGCCGGTGCCCGTCTCGCCCACGGCCGGGGCGCGGGTAGGCAGCCCGGGATAGAGCCGGGCCGCCGCGATCCGCGCGGTGATGCCCGAGTTCTCCAGCGCCTCGGCGAGCCGCCGGCGCAGCTCGCGGCCCACCGCGAACTGCCCGTCGGCGGTGGTCTTGACGACGGTACGGATCACCGCGCCGTCGACCGTCATCTGCTCGACGCCGAGCACCTCCGGCTCCTCGACGATCTCCTTCGCCAGCTCCGGGTCCAGCGCGACCGAGGCGGCCGCCGTACGGAGCACCGCGGTGGCCTCCTCGGTGCCGGCGAAGCCGATCGGCAGGTCCACCACGACCAGGGCCCAGCCCTGGCTCTTGTTGCCGACCCGGACGATCTCGCCGTTGCGGATGTACCAGAGCACGCCCCGGCCGTCCCGGACCGTGGTGACCCGCAGGCCCACCGCCTCCACCACGCCGGTCGCCTCGCCCAGGTCGACGGTGTCGCCGACGCCGTACTGGTCCTCGATCAGCATGAACAGGCCGGCGATCAGGTCCTTGACCAGGCTCTGCGCGCCGAAGCCGAGGGCCACCCCGGCGATGCCGGCGCTGGCCAGCAGCGGGGCCAGGTCGAAGCTGAACTCCTTGAGCACCATGAGCAGCGCGATGCCGAAGATGAACGCGGTGACCATGCTGCGCAGCACCGAGCCGATCGCCTCGGCGCGCTGCCGCCGCCGCTCCGGCACGAACTGCTCCGGGTCGAGCGTGGCGCTGGGGATCCGCTCCCGCAGCGGGCGGAGCATGGTGGGCACCGCACCCTCGGTGGTGGTCCGGACCAGCCGGTTGATGGTCCGGTGCAGCGCCCAGCGGGCGGCCACGGCGAGCAGCAGGATCAGCACGACGCGCAGCGGCTTCAGGATGATCCAGTAGCTGCCCTCGGCGAACCAGGCCGAGTTGGTGATCTCGTAGACGTTCTTGCACCAGGGGTCGGTGCGGCAGTCGACGGACGGCGACGGGCTCGGCTCGGCGGCGGACAGGGCGTGGAGCAGCAGGTTGGCGGGACTCACCCTGCTTTCGTACCGCAACGCCGCTGGGCGCCCGCTGGCGACCCGCCCGGCTCCCGCCGGCGGGGCGGCCCGACCGATCATGCGGGGCGGAACCGGTCATCCTGGCACGGGCGGACCAGGCTTCACGGGGGTACCCCGGATTAGTGCGTGCAATCCGGGGCGCGATCAGGGACTATTGGCGCAACGGACGTCGGTGATCCGGCCGGCGTCGGTGTCGTTCCCCGCTGCCCGCGGGGCGGTCCCGGCGCGGCGGCGGCAGGAGCGGCTGGACCGGGAGGGTGAGCGCGATGCCTGACATACGACCCACGGCGGGCTCCGGTGCACTCGTTCTCAACGCCACCTACGAGCCCCTGTGTGTCGTGTCGGTACGGCGCGCCGCGATCCTCGTGCTCTCCGCCAAGGCCGTCTGCGTGGCCGACGGCGAGGGCATCCTGCACAGCGCGCGCAACGCGCTCCCGGTCCCCTCGGTGGTCCGGCTGACCCGCTTCGTCCGGGTCCCCTACCGCACCCACGTCGGGCTCTCCCGCCGGGCGATCTTCGCCCGGGACGGCTGGCGCTGCGCCTACTGCCGCGGTCCGGCGGAGACCATCGACCACGTCTTCCCGCGCAGCCGGGGTGGCCGGCACGCCTGGGAGAACGTGGTCGCCGCCTGCGCCCGCTGCAACCACACCAAGGGCGACAAGACGCCCGCCGAGCTGGGCTGGCGGCTGCACAACCTGCCGGCGGCCCCGAAGGGCACGGCCTGGCGGGTGCTCGGCCACCGCGCGCCCGACCCGCGCTGGGCCGACTGGCTCGACCTGCGCGAGCCGGAGACCGAGGCGGCCTGAGCGGCGGTCACCGCGCCTTCACCAGCGAGGCGTAGACCACCAGGTTGTCGGCGTACCCGGTCTCGCCGCCCACCCACCGGCCGCCGCAGGTGATCAGCCGCAGGTTCGGGCGGCTGAAGTCGCCGTAGACCTCCCGCACCGGCAGCCGATCCTTGCCGTACCGCTCGATCGAGGTCACCTCGAAGACGGCCACCGAGCGGTCCTCCCTGGTCACCTCGATCCGGTCGCCGTCGTCGAGGTCCCTGAGGTCGTGGAAGACGGCCGGACCGGTGGTGGTGTCGACGTGCCCGACGATGACCGCCGGGCCGTACTGGCCGGGGGTGGGCCCCTGGTCGTACCAGCCGACCTCGCCGGCCCGGCCGACGTCCGGCACGTCGATGCTGCCGTCCGGGGCGATGCCGACCCGGTGCACCGGCGCCCGCAGGTCGATCTTGCCGATCGCGAGGTCCGTCGGCGGGCTGCCGGACAGCACCGGGAACTTCTTCGGCGGCGGGCGCAGCCCTGCGGTGAGCTGCTCCGGCAGCACACTGATGCCGGTCACCCGTTCCACCCCGAGCATGGCCACGATGATCGCCATCAGCGCCGCGACCACCAGCACCGGAGCACCGGGGCCGCGCTGGACGGCGTACCGCCAGCGGCCGGCGGCCGGGGCGGACCGCGCCGGCGGGACCGGGCGGGCCTGCGGGTCGGCGGTGGTGACGCTGGCCGAGAAGGCGTGCCCGGCGGCGCGGGCGAACCGCCGCGAGGCGCGGGACACCAGCCGCAGTCCGGTCCCGACCCGGGAGCCGGTCCGGTGCCGGCCCGGGCGGGCGGCGCCGGCGTCCCGGCGCGGGTCGGGCCCGGGGCCGGTGCGGTCGTGGCGGCGCGATGAGCGGGCCATGGCCGCACCTCGTCAGACGCGGCTACCGGTCTTGCGGCGGGCGCTCACCCCGGCCACCACCGCCACCGCGACCAGGCCGCCGACCAGCAGCAGTGAACCGGGGCCCCGGCCGCCCGCGGTGCCGCCACCGCCGGTCGCCGGGCCCTTGCTCGGCTGGGCCATGTTCAGCACGGTGAGCATGGTGGAGGCCCGCTGGCCGTTGGAGCACTCCAGGTTCACCGGGTAGTCGCCGGGCGCCTTGTTGCCGGGAATGGTGACCGCCCCGGTGAGGAAGCCGTTGTCCGGCCGGAGCATCACCCGGCCGAAGGCGTCCGAGGTGACCTGGGCCTGCCGGTCGTTGTTGTTGTCGCAGCTGGCCCGGATGCTCACCCGGGTGCCGGCCTGGGCGCTGTTCGGCGTCACCTCGACGAAGACGTTCTCCCCGGCGCGGACCGGTGAGGCCGTGGTCAGGACGATCGCCGCGACCAGGCCGAGCAGGCCCAGAAGGGCCCAGAGCGCGCGGTGTGACAGGAGCCCTCGCATGATTCCCCCCTTCCGGTGCGGCGCACCGGAATCCTGCTGACGGGCAGTGCGGGCTGCATTCCCCCTGACGTGGGGGCAAACCCGGGGCGGATCAGGGGGCGAACCCGGGGCGGATCAGCGACGCCGGCCGGCGGGGGGCGCTCCGGCGGGCGGGAGCGGGGTGACCGGGTGCCAGTCCAGCGGGGTGGAGAGGACCATGGTGCTCGACGGCTGGCCGTACGGGGCGAGCCGGTCGATGACCGCCTCGAACTCGCCCATCGTGCCGGCGGCCACCTTGAGCATGCTGCACGCGTCGCCGGTGATCCGGTGGATCTCCATGATCTCGGGCCAGTCGGCCACGTCGGGGTCGTTGAGGATGCAGCGCGACCCGTAACAGGACATCCGGATCAGCGCGAGCGCGGTCCGGCCGGCCCGGGTCAGGTCCACGTGCGCGTGGTAGCCGGTGATCACCCCGGACTCCTCCAGCCGGCGCACCCGCTCGGCCACCGCGGGCGGGGACAGGTGCACCCGGCGGGACAGCTCGCTGTAGGAGAGCCGGGCGTCGGCCTGAAGTTCGCGCAGCAGCGCCCAGTCCATGTCGTCCACGCGGTGACCTTTCTTCCGTGAAGTCGAGGGCCGCAGACGCCTTCGACGTGAGAGGTGAGACCACCGTACCGCCGTTGAACAGGCATTCCATCTGCGGATGGACCAGCGGCATCATGTCGTCTACCCCGGCGTACGGAGGGAGATGACGGTGGAACAGACGACGGCGGTGCGGCCGGCGACCTCGCAACAGCGGGCGGTCCGCGCGGCGCGCAACGGCGGCGAGCCGACCCTGGAGTTCGCCGACCGGGTGCCTTACGACGCGTACGTGCGGGCCAGCACCCTGCACCAGCTCCAGCAGCCGCTGAGCGACGACCCGGGCGAGATGTCCTTCCTGATGGTCAGCCAGATCATGGAGCTGTACTTCAAGCTGACCTGCCACGAGCTGCGGCACGCGCAGCGCGAGCTGCGGGCCAACCGGATCTGGGACGCGCTGCCCCCGCTGCGCCGCGCCGCCCTGCACCTGGAGGGGCTCAACGCCGCCTGGCAGGGGCTGCGCTGGATGACCCCGGCCGACTTCAACCGGTTCCGCGACCGGCTCGGCGAGGGCTCCGGCTTCCAGTCGGCCATGTATCGCCAGCTGGAGTTCCTGCTCGGCCTGCGCGACCCGGCGCTGATCCGCCCGTTCCGCCGGCAGGCCGAGGTGCACGCCGAGCTGACCGCCGCCCTGACCACGCCGAGCCTCTGGGACGACGTGGTGGCGCTGCTCGCCCGACGCGGCTTCGAGCTGCCCGCCGATCTGCTGGAGCGGGACGTGGCGACCGAACACGAGTCGCACCCCGCCGTCGAGGCGGCCTGGGTGCGGATCTACGCCGACGGCGGCCCCGACAACCACCTGCGCCTGCTCGGCGAGGCGCTGACCGAGGTGGCCGAAGGGTTCAGCGACTGGCGCTGGCACCACATCAAGGCGGTGCAGCGCTCGATGGGCGCCAAGGTCGGCAGCGGCGGCTCCGCCGGGCTGGCCTGGTTGCAGCGGAGCATGGCCCGGGTGGTCTTCCCGGAGCTCTGGTCGGCCCGGACCGCGATGTGACCGGAGGAATCGTGCGGAACACCGAAACTGAGTCGCTGGGCTTCGGCGGTGCCGAAGCCGAAGCCCGGAAGCTCGACGCCGCCGACCCCGGTCACCGGCACCTGTTCCTCGTGCCGCCGGCCGAGGGCGGGCGCTACCCGGAGGTGGCGTACCTGGCCGGCAACTCGCTGGGCCTGCAACCCCGGGCCACCCGGGAGGAACTCCTCGGCGACCTGGACGCGTGGCGGCGGCTGGGCGTGGAGGGGCACCTGGAGGCGGAGCGGCCCTGGCTGCCGTACCACGAACTGCTGACCGCGCCGGCCGCGCGACTGGTCGGCGCCCGGCCCGCGGAGACCGTGGTGATGAACTCCCTCACGGTCAACCTGCACCTGCTGATGGTGAGCTTCTACCGGCCGGCGGGGGAGCGGACCCGGATCGTCATCGAGGACAGCGCCTTCCCCTCGGACAGCTACGCGGTGGGCAGCCAGGCCCGCTTCCACGGCCTCGACCCGGACACCGCCGTCGTCCGGCTCAAGCCGCGCGCGGGCGAGGACACCCTGCGGACCGGGGATGTCCTCGACTTCCTGGCCGCCGAGGGGCACACCGTGGCGCTGCTGCTGCTCGGCGGGGTCAACTACCTGACCGGTGAGCTGATGGACATCCCGGCGATCACCGCCGCCGGGCGGGCCGCCGGCGCAATGGTCGGCTGGGACCTGGCGCACGCGGCCGGCAACGTGCCGCTGGCGCTGCACGACTGGGACGTCGACTTCGCCGCCTGGTGCTCCTACAAGTACCTGAACTCCGGCCCCGGCGCCCTGGCCGGCGTGTTCGTCCACGAGCGCCACCTCGGCGACCCGGACCTCCCGCGCTTCGAGGGCTGGTGGAGCACCGAGGCGGCCACCCGGTTCGAGATGACCCCAATCTCCCGGCCGCCGGCCACCGCCGAGGCGTGGCAGATCTCGAATCCGCCGATCTTCGCGATGGGCCCGGTGCGCACCTCGCTGGAGCTGTTCGACTCGGTCGGCATGCCCGCGCTGCGCGAGCGCAGCCTCCGGCTCACCGGCTACCTGGAGCGGCTGCTCGACGAGGTGACCGCCGACCGGCCGCTGACCGTGATCACCCCGCGCGACCCGGCTAGCCGGGGCTGCCAGCTCTCGGTCCGGATCGGTGCCGGCAGCGCCAACGAGTTGACCAAGCGGCTGCGGCACGAGCACGGTGTGATCGCGGACGCCCGGGAGCCGGACGTGGTCCGGTTCGCCCCGGTGCCGCTCTACTCGACGTACCACGACTGCTGGCGGGTCGCCGACGCGCTGGCCGAGGCCGTGCCGGTGAGCGCGAGGAGTGAGCCGGGTCTGCGAGCCCCGCAGTCGCGAACGAAAGGCGGGCATTCCTCATGAGTACGGAACGCGAGGAGATCGCCGTCGTCGGCGCCGGGCTGGCCGGCTGCCTGCTGGCCTGCTTCCTGGCCCGGCGCGGCTACCCGGTCGCCCTCTACGAGCGGCGGCCGGACCCGCGCACCGGCCGGGTCGAGCGGGGCCGCTCGATCAACCTGGCGCTCTCCGAGCGCGGCCTGGACGCGCTGCGCCGGATCGGGTTGGACCAGCAGGTGATGACGGACGCGCTGCCGATGCGCGGCCGGATGATCCACCCGGTGGAGGGGGAGCCGCAGTTCCAGTCGTACAGCGTCTCCGGCGACCGGGCGATCAACTCGATCAGCCGGGGCGCGCTGAACAACGCGCTGCTCGACGCCGCCACCGCGCTGCCCGGCGTGCGGATCGCCTTCGACCACCGGCTCGTCGGGCTCGACCCGGCCACCGGCGAGATGACCTTCGAGACCCCGCAGGGCAAGGTCACCGAGACCGCGTCGGTCGTGCTCGGCGCCGACGGGGCCGGCTCCGCGGTGCGCGGGCAGCTGCTGGCGTACGGGGCGGTGACCGAGAGCCTGGACTTCCTCGACTACGGCTACAAGGAACTCACCATCCCGCCGATCGGCGGCGAGTTCGCCCTGGACCCGGGCGCGCTGCACATCTGGCCGCGGGGCACCTCGATGATGATCGCGCTGCCCAACCCGGACCGCTCCTTCACCTGCACGCTGTTCTGGCCGACCCACGGCACGCAGAGCTTCGCCTCGCTGGGCAGCCCGGCCGCCATCGAGACGTACTTCGCCACCCACTACCCGGACCTGGTGCCGCTCGCGCCGAACCTGGTCGACGACTACCAGCACAACCCGGTCGGGGTGCTGGGCACGGTCCGCTGCACGCCGTGGCAGGTGGCCGGCACGGTCGGCCTGCTCGGCGACGCGGCGCACGCCATCGTGCCGTTCTACGGCCAGGGCGCGAACTGCGCGTTCGAGGACGTGGTCGAGCTGGACCGCTGCCTGGACGAGTGCGGCGACCAGTGGGCGTCCGCGCTGCCGCTGTTCCAGCACCGCCGGCAGACCAACGCCGAGGCGATCGCCCGGATGGCGCTGACCAACTTCGTGGAGATGCGGGACAAGGTCGCCTCCCCGGTGTTCCAGACCCGCAAGAAGATCGAGCACGCGCTGGAGCGCGTCCTGCCCGGCCGCTACGTCTCGCAGTACGAGCTGGTCTCCTTCTCCACCACCCCGTACGCCGATGTGCGCCGCCGGGTGCGCCGGCAGTACGCGGTGGTGGGGGCGGTGGCGGCCGGTGCGGTGGCCGCGCTGGCCGGGGCGGCGGTGGCGCTCGGCCGAGGGAGGCGAGGATGACGCTCTGGGATCCCCGGCTGATGGCCGGGCACGCGCCGGACGGCCCCGGCCTGCTGCGCAACTTCGTGGGAGGCTCCTTCGTGGACGCCGGACCGAGGTTCACCAAGCGCAGCCCGGTCACCGGCGAGCCGGTCTTCGAGGTGGTCGAGGCGGGCGAGTCCGTCGTGGACGACGCGGTGACCGCGGCCCGGGCGGCCCTGCGCGGCCCGTGGGGCCGGATGGGCGAGCGGGAGCGCGCCGAGGTGCTCCGCCGGGTCGCCGACGAGCTGGAACGCCGCTTCGACGACCTGGTCGCCGCCGAGGTGGCCGACACCGGTAAGGCCATCTCCCAGGCCCGCACGCTGGACATCCCGCGCGGGGCGGCCAACTTCCGGGCGTTCGCCGAGATCGTGGCGACCGCGCCGACGGAGTCCTTCACCACGGTGACCCCGACCGGTGGCCGGGCGCTGAACTACGCGGTCCGCAAGCCGGTCGGCGTGGTGGCGATCATCGTGCCGTGGAACCTGCCGCTGCTCCTGCTCACCTGGAAGGTCGGCCCGGCCCTGGCCTGCGGCAACGCCGTGGTGGTCAAGCCCAGCGAGGAGACCCCGGCGTCGGCGACCCTGCTCGCCGAGGTGATGGCCGCGGCGGGCGTGCCCGAGGGCGTGTTCAACCTGGTGCACGGGTTCGGGCCCGGCTCGGCCGGCGAGCACCTCACCCGGCACCCGGGCGTCGACGCGATCACCTTCACCGGTGAGTCGGCCACCGGCAGCGCCATCATGCGCGCCGCCGCCGACGGGGTGAAGGCGGTCAGCTTCGAGCTGGGCGGCAAGAACGCCGGCCTGGTCTTCGCCGACGCCGACCTGGACGCGGCGGTCGCCGGCTCGGTCCGGTCCAGCTTCACCAACGGCGGCCAGGTGTGCCTCTGCACCGAGCGGATCTACGTGCAGCGGCCGGTCTTCGACGAGTTCACCGCCCGGCTGGCCAAGCGCGCCGACGAGCTGGCGTACGGCTGGCCGGCCGACGAGGCCACGGTGAACATGCCGCTGATCTCGCACGGCCACCGGGACAAGGTGCTCGGCCATTACGAGCTGGCCCGCACCGAGGGTGCCGAGGTGCGCGCCGGGGGCGGGACGCCGCGCTTCGGCGACGCCCGCGACGGCGGCGCGTACGTGCAGCCGACCGTGCTCACCGGGCTGGGTCCGGACGCCCGCACCAACCGGGAGGAGATCTTCGGCCCGGTGGTGCACGTCGCCCCGTTCGACGACGAGGACGAGGCGTACGCCCTGGCCAACGGCACCGACTACGGCCTGGCGGCGACGGTCTGGACCCGGGACGTGGGCCGGGCGCACCGGGCCGGGTCCCGGCTGGACGCCGGCATCGTCTGGGTGAACACCTGGTTCCTGCGCGACCTGCGGACCCCGTTCGGCGGGGTGAAGGCCTCCGGCATCGGCCGGGAGGGCGGGGTGCACTCGCTCGACTTCTACTCCGAACTCACCAACGTCTGCGTGGACCTCTCATGACCGAGCGGAGTGCGCGCCCCGGGCAGAATGGCCGGCGTCCCAAGCGAACGCAGCGAGGAGCCGGCATGACCGTTGACATCGAAGCCGCCAACCGGGAACTGGCCGTGGCCCGGCAGGACGAGAAGCCGTGCCCGCCGCTGCGCGGACGGCTGCTGCCGGAGGGCGACATCGAGGCGGCCTACCAGGTGCAGCAGGTCTACACCCGGCAGCGGCTCGGCAAGGGCCACCGCCGGGTGGGCGCGAAGATCGGCCTCACCTCCCGCGCCGTGCAGGAGAACTTCGGCGTCTTCCAGCCCGACTTCGGGGTGCTCTTCGACGACATGGCGGTCGGCGACGGCGTCGAGGTGCCGATGAGCCGGCTGCTCCAGCCCCGGGTGGAGGCGGAGATCGCCTTCGTGCTCGGCGCCGACCTGCCCGACGAGCGGGTCACCACCGTCGACCTGATCCGGGCCGTCGACCACGTGCTGCCGGCCATCGAGATCGTCGACTCGCGGATCGCCGGCTGGGACATCTCCATCGTGGACACCGTGGCGGACAACGCCTCCAGCGGGCTCTTCGTGCTCGGCACCGCGCCCCGCCGGCTGGCCGACGTGGACCTGCGGCTTTGCGGCATGGTACTGGAGCACGCCGGCGAGCCGGTCTCGGTCGGCGCCGGGGCGGCCTGCCTCGGCAACCCGTTGCACGCGCTGGAATGGCTGGCCGGCACCATGGCCCGCGCCGGCGACCGGCTGAAGGCCGGGGACGTGGTGCTGTCCGGGGCGCTCGGCCCGATGGTGCCCGTGACCCCGGGCGCCGCGTACGAGGCGCGCATCTCCGGGCTCGGCTCGGTGCGGACCTGCTTCTCGAAGGAGACTCCGTGAGCGCGAGGAGTGAGCCGGTTCTGCGAGCCCCGCAGGTGCGAACGAAAGGCGGCACAGCATGACCGTCGGCGTGGCGGTGCTCGGGTCGGGCAACATCGGCACCGACCTGATGATCAAGGTGCTGCGGCTCAGCACCGAGCTGCGGATGGTGGCGATGGCCGGCATCGACCCGGCGTCCGACGGTCTCGCCCGGGCCCGGCGGCTCGGCGTGGCGACCACCGCCGAGGGCGTCGACGGGCTGGTGGCGCTGCCCGAGTTCGCCGACGTCGAGCTGGTCTTCGACGCCACTTCGGCCGGCGCGCACCGGCACCACGACGCGGTGCTGCGGGCGCACGGCCGGACCGTGGTCGACCTGACCCCGGCCGCGATTGGCCCGTACGTGGTGCCGCCGGTCAACCTCGACGAGCACCTGGACCGGCCCAACGTGAACATGGTGACCTGCGGCGGGCAGGCCACCGTGCCGATCGTGCACGCGGTCGGCCGGGTCACCCCGGTCGCGTACGGGGAAATCGTCGCCTCGATCGCCTCGAAGTCGGCCGGGCCGGGCACCCGCGCCAACATCGACGAGTTCACCGAGACCACCGCCCGGGCCATCGAGGTGGTCGGCGGCGCCGAGCGCGGCAAGGCCATCATCGTGCTGAACCCGGCCGACCCGCCGCTGCTCATGCGGGACACGGTCTACTGCCTCTGCCCGGACGCCGACGCCGACCGTTCCGCCATCGCCGCCTCGGTCTCGGAGATGGTGAAGACCGTGCAGGAGTACGTCCCGGGCTACCGGCTCAAGCAGGACGTGCAGTTCGACCGGGTGGACACCTACGCGCCGGTGCTGGGCCGGCACTTCACCGGGCTCCAGGTCTCGGTCTTCCTGGAGGTCTCCGGCGCCGGGCACTACCTGCCCGCGTACGCCGGGAACCTGGACATCATGACGTCGGCCGCGCTGCGCACCGCCGAGCGACTGGTCGCCCTGCGCACCAAGGGGGTCCCGGCATGACCGACCTCTACATCCAGGACGTGACGCTGCGCGACGGCATGCACGCCATCGCGCACCGGTACACCGTGGACCAGGTGCGGACCATCGCCGCCGCGCTCGACGCGGCCGGAGTGGCCGCCATCGAGGTGGCGCACGGCGACGGGCTGGCCGGCTCCAGCGTCAACTACGGCCATGGCGCGGCCGGCGACGCCGACTGGATCTCCGCCGCCGCCGAGGTGCTGACCAGCGCTCGGCTCACCACCCTGCTGCTGCCCGGCATCGGCACCATCGCCGACCTGAAAGCGGCCAAGGCGCTCGGGGTGACCAGCGTCCGGATCGCCACCCACTGCACCGAGGCGGACATCTCCGCCCAGCACATCTCCTGGGCCCGGGAGAACGGCATGGACGTCTCCGGGTTCCTGATGATGTCGCACATGAACGACCCGGCCGGGCTGGCCGCGCAGGCCAAGCTCATGGAGTCGTACGGGGCGCACTGCGTCTACGTCACCGACTCCGGCGGGCGGCTGCTCATGTCCGACGTGTCCGAGCGGGTCGACGCGTACCGGCAGGTGCTCGATCCGGAGACGCAGATCGGCATCCACGCCCACCACAACCTGTCGCTCGGCGTGGCCAACAGCGTGCTGGCCGTCGAGCACGGCCGGATCCTCGGCGCCGGGCCGCTCGGCTCGCCGCACGGCCGGACCGTCCGGGTGGACGCCTCCCTGGCCGGCATGGGCGCGGGCGCCGGCAACGCCCCGCTGGAGGTCTTCGTCGCGGTCGCCGAACTGCACGGCTGGAAGCACGGCTGCGACGTGTTCGCGCTGATGGACGCGGCCGACGACCTGGTCCGCCCGCTCCAGGACCGGCCGGTCCAGGTCGACCGGGAGACGCTCTCCCTCGGCTACGCGGGCGTCTACTCCAGCTTCCTCCGCCACGCCGAACGCGCCTCCGCGAAGTACGGGGTGGACGTCCGCTCGATCCTGGTCGAGCTGGGCCGGCGCCGGATGGTCGGCGGCCAGGAGGACATGATCGTGGACGTGGCACTCGACCTGGCGAGCAAGGAGCACCCATGATCGGACCGGACATCGCGGGGATCGCCGAGAAGCTGGGCGCGGCCGCCGACACCGCCAGCGCGATCCCCCAACTCGCCGCCGAGGCTGGCCTCGACGTCGACGCCGCGTACGCGGTGCAGACCGCGCTGCTCCAGCGCCGCCTCGACCGGGGCGAGCGGCTGGTCGGGCTGAAGATGGGGCTGACCAGCAAGGCCAAGATGGCCCAGGTCGGCGTCGACGAGGTGATCTGGGGCCGGCTCACCGACGTGATGCGGGTGCCCGACGGCGGCACGGTCGAAGTGGCCGACTTCATCCACCCCCGGGTCGAGCCGGAGGTGGCGTTCCTGCTTGACCGCCTCCCCGAGCCCGGTGCGCCGGTCGGCGCGTTCACCGAGGCGGTCCGCGCGGTCGCCCCGGCGATCGAGCTGATCGACTCCCGGTACGCCAACTTCACCTTTTCCCTGCCGGACGTCATCGCCGACAACACCTCGGCCGCGGCCTTCGTGGTCGGGCCCTGGTCGCCGGTGCCGGACGGGCTGGACAACCTCGGCGTGCTGCTGGAGATCGACGGGCGGGTGGCGCAGGTCGGCTCCACGGCCGCGATCCTCGGCGACCCGCGCCGGGCGCTGGACGAGGGCATCCGGCTGGCCGCCCGGCACGGCGTCCGGCTCCGCGAGGGCTGGGTCTTCCTGGCCGGGGCGGCCACCGCCGCCGTGCCGCTGCGCCCCGGCGCGCACGTCCGGGCCGTGGTGGAGAAGCTCGGCACCGCCTCGCTGCGGGCGGGGTCATGACGGCCCGGGTGGTGGCCGGGAAGGCCGTGCCGCGCGGCGCCTTCCCGCACGTCAAGGTCGCCGGCGGGTTCGTCTACGTCTCGGGTACGTCGTCGCGCCGGCCGGACAACACCTTCGCCGGTGTCTCGGTGGACGAGTTCGGCACCACCGACCTCGACATCCGGGCGCAGACCCGGGCCGTGATCGGGAACATCCGCGACCTGCTCCGCTCGGTCGGCGCGGACCTGAGCGACCTGGTGCAGGTCACCAGCTACCTGGTCAACATGAACGACTTCGGTGGCTACAACGAGGTGTGGGCGGAGTTCTTCGACGCCACCGGGCCGACCCGGACCACGGTGGCCGTGCACCAGCTTCCGCATCCGCACCTGCTGATCGAGATGCAGGCCGTGGCCCTACTTCCGTCGGGAGGTCAGTCGTGAGTGAGATCGCCGAGCCGTTCAGCTTCCAGGGTTGGATCGGGGACAACCAGCACCTGCTCAAGCCGCCGGTGGGCAACAAGGAGATGCTGCCGGGCAGCGACGACTTCATCGTCATGGTGGTGGGCGGCCCGAACCAGCGGACCGACTTCCACGTCGACCCGTACGAGGAGTTCTTCTACCAGGTCAAGGGCAACATGCACATCAACCTGATGCTCCCCGAGGGGCCGCGTACGGTGCACGTGCGCGAGGGTCAGATGTGGATGCTGCCGCGCAACACTCCGCACTCGCCGCAGCGCCCGGAGGCCGGCTCGATCGGCATGGTGATCGAGCGGGTCCGCGAGGAGGGCACGCTGGAGAAGTTCCAGTGGTACTGCCCCGAGTGCCACCACAAGGTGCACGAGGTGGAGCTCCAGGTCCGCGACATCGCCGCCGACCTGCCGCCGGTCTTCGCGGCGTTCTACGCCGACGAGAAGGCCCGCACCTGCACCGCCTGCGGCGCGCTGCACCCGGGCAAGGGCTGATGCCCCGACCCGTCGTCGACGTGCACACGCACGTCGTACCCAAGGGGTGGCCGGACCTCGCCGCAGCCTGCGGCGGGTCCGGCTGGCCATGGCTGCGGGTGGACTCCGAGCGCGCCGCCATGATCATGGTGGGGGAGACGGAGTTCCGGCCGGTCGGCGCGGAGTGCTGGGACCCGGAGACCCGGCTCGCCGACATGGCCGCCGACGGCGTCGACGTGCAGGTCGTCTCGCCCACCCCGGTCTTCTTCAGCTACGACCGCCCCGCCGACCAGGCGGTCAAGGTGGCCCGCATCTTCAACGACCTCACCCTGGAGGTCACCGCGGCCGGGGGCGACCGGCTGGTGCCCTTCTGCCAGGTGCCGTTGCAGGACCCGGACGCCGCCTGCGCCGAGCTGGACCGCTGCCTGGCCGCCGGGCACGCCGGGGTGGAGATCGGCAACCACGTCGGCGACCGCGACCTCGACGACGCCGGCATCGTGCAGTTCCTGACCCACTGCGCCGAGGTGGGCGCGCCGGTCTTCGTGCACCCGTGGGACATGCCGGGCGGCCCCCGGCTGGACCGGTGGATGGCCCGCTGGCTGACCGGGATGCCGGCCGAGACGCACCTGTCGGTGCTGGCGCTGATTCTCGGCGGGGTCTTCGACCGGGTGCCGGAGACGCTGCGGATCTGCTTCGCGCACGGCGGCGGCAGCTTCCCGTTCTGGCTGGGCCGTGCCGACAACGCCTGGCACCGCCGCGGCGACCTGGTCCGCGGCGCGTCCAGCGCCCCGCCCAGCGCCTACGTCGACCGGTTCTCCGTCGATTCCGTGGTCTTCGAGCCGGCGGCGCTGCGGCTGCTGGTCGACACCATGGGGGAGGACCGGGTGCTGGTCGGCAGCGACTACCCGTACCCGCTGGGGGAGCGGCCGGTCGGGCAGGTGGTCCGCAAGGCCGACTTCCTCACCACCGACCAGCGCGACAAGCTCCTGTCCCGCAACGCCCTGCGCTTCCTGCACGGCTGACCCCCCGGCAACCGCGGCACCACCTCGCGCCGCCTTTGCTCTGCACCCGTCGGCGCAGCACCTCGGCGACACGGTGTTGCGTGGGTGGCGGCAGAGCAAACTGACGGGTCACCCCCGGTTGGCCGACGGGCACGCGGCGGGTGATGAGTGCGAGGGCCGCTGTGACCAGGCAGGATGGCGGTATGGCCGAGCCGCACGACCTGACCGCGCTGGAGCAGGCCGCCGCGATCCGCCGGGGTGAGCTGTCCAGCGTGGAACTGGTCGAGCACCACCTGCTCCGGGTGGACGCGCTCGGCGACACCCTCGGCGCGTTCGTCACGGTCACCCCGGAACCCGCGCGGGCCGCGGCGGCCGCCGCCGACGCCGCCCCGGCGGAGCGGCGGGGCCCGCTGCACGGGGTGCCGACCGCGATCAAGGACCTGACCCTCACCGCCGGGGTGCGTACCACCTTCGGCTCGGCCGCCTTCGCCGACTTCGTGCCGCCGGTCGACGCCGACGTGGTCCGTCTCATGTCCGCCGCCGGGCTGGTCAGCCTCGGCAAGACCACCACCTCCGAGCTGGGCTGCTCGCTCTACTCCGAGGGGCTCGTCGCGCCACCGGCCCGCAACCCGTGGGGCCTCGGCTACACGGCGGGCGGCTCCAGCGGCGGGGCGGCGGCCGCGGTGGCCGGCGGGCTGGTGCCGGTGGCGCAGGGGTCCGACGGCGGCGGCTCGCTACGCATCCCGGCGGCGCTCTGCGGCCTGGTCGGCTACAAGCCCAGCCGAGGGCTGGTCTCCGGCGGCCCGCTCGGTTTCGGGGCGTTCGGGCTGCCCATCAACGGCCCGCTCGGCCGCACCGTGCCCGACGTGGCCGCGCTCCTCGACGTGCTGGCGCAACCGGTGCCCGGCGAGCCGTACCTGCCGCCCGTCGCGCCCACCGGCGGCTATCTGGGCGCCGCCCGGGAGGCCGCGCCGGGCCGGCTGCGGATCGGCCGGTTCACCACTCCGATGCTCGCCGACGAACCGGTCCACCCGGACTGCGTGGCCGCCGTCGACCGGGCCGCCGGGCTGCTCGCCGCGGCCGGCCACGAGGTGGTCGACGTCCCCGCGCCGCTCGGCCCCGAGGCGTGGCCGCTCTTCGAGACCATCTGGTACGTGCTGGCGCTCGCTCCCGTGCCGCCCGAGCGGGAGAGCGACCTGCTGCCGCTGACCCGGTTCCTGCGGGCCCGGGGCACGGCCGTCGGCGCCGGTCCGCTGATGGCCGCGCTCGGCGAACTCCAGGCTCAGGTGCGCCGGGGCGTGCGCCGTACCGCCGGCTGCGACCTGTTGCTCTGCCCCACCCTGGCCGCCCCGCAGGCGTCGGTGGGCGCGTTCGCCAGCCTGGACCCGGCCGAGGATTTCGACCGGCAGCGCCGGTTTTCGCCGTACTGCGCCATCTTCAACGTCACCGGCGACCCGTCCGTTTCCCTGCCGGTCGGCCGTACGGGCGACGGGCTGCCGGTCGGGGTGCTGCTCACCGGCCGGTACGGCGACGACGCGACATTGATAGCCACTGCCGCGCAACTGGAGCACGGCTGTGGCGGGTGGGATCACCACCCCGCAATCTGGCGGGCGGTCGACTCCGCTAACGTGAACAGCACAAGCGGAGTCGGGCGCGCGTCGTCATGACCGTCCACCCGACCCGGAACATTCCTGGTCTCTCTTTCCGCCTGGGGGCGTTGGGATTGTCTGTTACCGAGACGTTGCTGGTCTTCGTCGGCATCCCGGCGGCCGCCGTGCTGGTGATCGCCGGGCTGGTGGCCGCGGGCAGCCGTGGTGGCGGCGGTGGCGGCGCCAAGCGCTACCGGCCGGGCCGGCCCTTCGACTTCACTCCGGTCTGGTTCCTGGGCCGTCCGGAGCAGCTGGCCGACTCGGCCGGCACCGCACTGACGGCCGGGGCGCAGGCGCCGGCGCTGACCAGCCGCAAGCAGGAGCAGGCCGGCCGGGAGGCACCGGCCGGTGGAACCGGAGGCGCAAGTGACCGTTGGTGAGAAGCAGGCCGCGACGGGGACCGGTAACCCGCCGGAGGTCCTGGACGGGCCGTTCTCGACCCGTCAGCTGCTCCGCATCGACGAGGCGCTCCGCTTGGCCGACAAGGGCACCGGGCTGGTCTTCTCGGTCTATGTGGGCGGCCTCGACGAGCCGATCCGGGAGCACGCCGAGCGGCTGCACCGGCAGCTCGCCGAGCCGGACAAGTCGGTGCTGATCGCCGTGTCGCCCAACCAGCGGCAGCTCGAGATCGTCACCGGCCGATACTCGCGCAAGCGCATCCCGGACACGTACGCCAAGCTGGCCGCGCTCTCCATGGTGGCCTCGTTCGGCGGCGGCGATCTGGCCGGCGGCATCATCCAGGGCCTCGACCAGCTCGCCAGCCACGCCGGCAAGGGCTGAGCCCACCCACTCACGACGAAGCCCGGCCCGAGCAACGCGGGCCGGGCTTTCTCGTGTGCGCCGCCCAGGTGGCGGCGTCCGGGCCGGTCTCACTCCGCCGCCCCACCGACCTGGTGCGGGCGGCCCGGGCCGGGCCCGGGCCGCCCGTGAGGATCAGGCGGTCTGCGCGTCCCGGGCGCGGGCCTTGAGGGCGCGGGACACGCCGTCGCGGCCCTCGGCCACCAGCCGGCGCAGCGGGGCCGGGTGGCCCTCCTGCGCCAGCCACGCGTCGGTGGCCGCCACCGTGTCGTCCTCGACCAGGTACGCCGGGTAGGCGAGCTGGACGAACTCCTGCGCCGGCTCGCTGTCCCGCTGCGCCCACACCTGCGCCACGGCGGCGAAGTACTTCTCCCGGTAGGGCGCGGTGAGTTCCACCTGCGCCGGGTGGGTGAAGCCCTGCAGCAGCGCCCGGTTGCGCCAGTTCGGCAGCGCCTCCGGGCCGGTGAGCTGCGCCCACACCGTCGCCTTGTTCTCCGCGGTCGGCACCAGCGCGTGCGCGTACGCGGCCTCCCGCTCGCCGCTGGCGGTCCGGTCACCGGCCAGCTCGGCCTCCACGTCGGCGGCCCCGGCCGCGCCGTTGGCCACCAGCGCCTGGAGGACGGTCCAGCGCAGCTCGGTGTCCACGGTCAGCCCGGTCGGCACCTCGGCGCCGTCCAGCCAGCCGCGCAGCGTGGCCAGGTCCTCGCCGGAGCGGGCCGCGGAGGTGTACGCCCGGGCCCAGGCGAGCTGGAAGCCGCTGCCCGGCTCGGCCGCGGCGAGCGCCGTCCTGGCGGTCCGCGCCAGCTCGGCCCAGCCGGTCGGCGCCCAGGCCGGGTCGGCGTAGAAGGTGAGCGTGGTGGTCGCCTGACGCAGGGTGGCGGTGACCAGGTTGATGTCGGTCTCCGCCGGCAGCCCGGCCAGCACCAGCGCCACGTAGTCCCGGGCCGACAGCTCGGCGTCGCGGGTCATGTCCCAGGCGGCGGTCCAGCAGAGCGCCCGGGCCAGCGACGAGTCGAAGCCGGCGATGTGCTGCACCACGTTGGCCATTGACTGCGCGTCCAGCCGCAGCTTGGTGTACGTCAGGTCGTCGTCGTTGAGCAGCAGCACGTCGGCGGCCGGCTTGCCGTGCAGCACGGACAGCTCGGTCAGCTCGCCGGTCACGTCGACCTCGACCCGCTCCCGGCGGACCAGTCGCCCGTCGGTCAGGTCGTAGAGGCCCACCCCGATCCGGTGGGTCCGCAGGGTGGGGTGCCCGGCCGGCGCCTCCTGCCGGACCAGCACCCGCTCGTACGAGCCGTCGGCGCCGGTGGTCACCTCGGGGCGCAGCGTGTTGACCTGCGCGGTCTCCAGCCACTGCGCGGCGAACTTGCGCAGCTCCCGGCCGGAGGCCGCCTCCAGCTCGGAGAGCAGGTCGTCGAAGGTGGCGTTGCCCCAGGCGTGCTTGCCGAAGTAGGCCCGCAGGCCGGCCACGAACGGCTCCTCGCCCACGTACGCGACGAGCTGCTTGAGCACGCTGGCGCCCTTGGCGTAGGTGATGCCGTCGAAGTTGACCTCGACCGCCTCCAGGTCCGGCATCTCGCAGTAGACCGGGTGGGTGGAGGAGAGCTGGTCCTGCCGGTAGCCCCAGTTCTTCCGGATGGACAGGAAGGTCGTCCAGGCGTCGGAGAAGCGGGTGGCGTGGGTGTTGCACCAGTGGCTGGCCCACTCGGCGAACGACTCGTTCAACCACAGGTCGTTCCACCAGCGCATGGTGACCAGGTCACCGAACCACATGTGCGCCAGCTCGTGCAGGATCGTGTTGGCGCGCTGCTCGTACTCGAAGTCGGTGACCTGCGAGCGGAAGATGTAGTGCGACTCGGCGTGCGTGACGCAGCCGAAGTTCTCCATCGCGCCGGCGTTGAAGTCCGGCACCCAGAGCTGGTCGTACTTGGGCAGCGGGTAGCGCACCTGGAACTTCTCGTGGAAGAAGTCGAACCCCTGCTTGGTGATCAGGAAGAGGTCGTCCGCGTCCATGTACCGCGCCATCGAGGCCCGGCAGTAGACGCCCAGGTCGATGCCGTCGTGGGTGTCCCGCACCTCGTGGTACGGGCCGGCGCAGAGCGCGGTGATGTAGGTGCTCATCCGGGCCGACTCGGCGAAGTGGACGGTCTTCAGCGCCTCGCCGGCCGGCTCCTCGCGCGCCACCGGCATGTTGGACACCACCCGCCAGTGCTCCGGGACGGTGGCGTGCCAGGTGTAGACGCTCTTCAGGTCGGGCTGGTCGAAGCAGGCGAACACCCGCTGCGCGTCGGCCGTCTCGAACTGGCTGTAGAGGTAGGTCTCGCCGTCCACCGGGTCGACGGTGCGGTGCAGGCCCTGCCCGCTGTTGGAGTAGCCGAAGTCGGCGTCGACCACGAGGACGTTCTCGGCGGCCAGGCCGGTGAGGGTGAGGCCCTTCTCGGCGGACCAGCCGGCGACGTCGACCGGCGTGCCGTTCAGCGTCGCCGACCGCACCGACTCGGCGGCCGTCTCGATGAAGGTGCTCGCGCCCGGCTCGGCGCAGCGGAACCGGACCTCGGTCACCGACCGGAAGGTACGGCCGTCGGCCTGCACCGCGGTCGACAGGTCAAGCTTGATGTCGTACCCGGTGACGTCGAGCAGGCGGGCCCGCTCGGTGGCCTCGACCTGGGTCAGGTTGCGCACTCCCGGCACTGTTCGTCTCCATCCCACTCGTCTCGCCGCGCCCCGCGGCACCGGTCTCCCGGCCCGCTCGTGACGGCCGGTCCGAAACCGAGTCTTCCATGCACGGTCACCCTTCGGTGGCCGAGGTCACGCTCTCATTCCGCTACCGGTCGATGCCGCGTGGGGTGAGGATCGGAGGGGAAGGCGCCGGAGCTCCGGCGCGTGGAGTCGTGAAGGGATGACACCGTGACCGAACGTGTCGCTGTGGACATGTGGTTCGACCCGCTGTGCCCGTGGGCGTGGATCACCTCCCGCTGGCTGCTGGAGGTCGAGCAGGTTCGGGACGTGGACATCCGGTTCCACGTGATGAGCCTCGCCGTGCTCAACGAGGGCCGGGACCTGCCGGAGCAGTACCAGGAGCTGATGCAGATGGGCTGGGGCCCGGTGCGGGTCTGCATCGCGGTGGAGCAGGCGCACGGCGGGGAGACGCTGGCGAAGCTCTACACCGCGATGGGCACCCGGATCCACCTCGGCAAGGAGGAGCTGGGCCGGGAGATGCTGACCGGCGCGTTGACCGACGTCGGCCTCGACCCGGCGTTCGCCGACGCCGCCGAGTCGACCGAGTACGACGAGGCGCTGCGGGCCAGCCACGAGGCGGGCATGCGGCCGGTGGGCACCGACGTGGGCACCCCGGTGATCCACGCCCCGGGCCCGGACGGCGGGCAGGTCGCCTTCTTCGGCCCGGTGATCACCCCGGCGCCGAAGGGCGAGGCGGCCGGCCGGCTCTGGGACGGCGTCCTGCTGGTGGCCGGCACGCCCGGCTTCTACGAGCTGAAGCGCACCCGGGAGCAGGGCCCGATCTTCGACTGAGGCGTGCCCGACGAGCCCCGCACCGCCCCGTCACCGGGCCGGTGCGGGGCTCGTTTCACCGGGTGTCCCAGCCGGCGGCCCGCCCCGGGCCGCAGCCCGGCAGCTCCTGGAGGCGTTCCCATGGGTAAGCACCGCCGCCTGTCCGACAACGCGCCGGTGACGGCGACCGAGGACTCCGGTGCGACGTACTGGTCGGTGGCCGAGGGCGACTGGCCGGCCGTCCCGGCCGAGATGGCCGACCTGCTGGCCCCGCCGATCGTGGTCGGGGTCGCCCGGGTGGTGGCCACCTCGCGGATGACCCCACCCACCGACGCGGGCCTGCCGGCCCTGCCCCCCGGCGCGGTCCGCACCAGCGCCGCGGCCGGCCGCCCGGCCCCCGCCGGGACGACCACGGTACGGCTCGGCGCGTCCGGCGGCTCCCGTCCGGCCGCCCCGGCGCCGGGTGGGAGCCCGGCCCCCGGCCGGCACCGCAACGGCTGACCGGCGCCCTTTCATCTGGTGGACGGCGTGCGGGTCCGCCACCGGGGCTCCGCACGGCGCGGGTAGCGTCAGCGGGCATGACGGTCGTGCATCCGATCGCCCGGGCCTGGATCACCACTGGCGGCACCGGCGCGCAGAACTACGACGAGTTCGCCGACGACGCGGAGATCACCGCCATCGTCGAGGCGAATCCGCACAGTGCCCTCGGCATCGAGATGCCCCACCGGGCCCCGGAGAGCCTCGGGAAGTCCTTCCTCGACGCGCTCCCCGACGCGGTGGCCCGCCTCGCCGAGGCCAAGGCGGACGGCAGCTACACGCCGGCCGAGCAGGTCGTGGTCCTCTACCGGATCAGCGCGCCGGGCGAGGAGAGCGCATACGGGCTGTTCGCCATGGTCGACACCGACCAGATCTCCACCCGGGCCGACGAGCCCGGTCTGGTGATCCGCAACGAGGACGTGTTCATTGCCAAGGTGCGGGAGCGGGTCGCCCTGGCCGAGGCGCTGGGTCACCTGCTCTCACCCGTACTCCTGCTCCAGACCGGGCGCGGCGACGAGCTGCACGCGGCGCTCGCGGCGGCGACCGAGTCGGCCGGCGCGCCCGCCGCGACCGACGTGGACCAGGCCGGCCGCACGCACGCCATCTGGCTGCTCGGGCCGGGCCCGGCGCAGGACGAGCTGACCGCCCTGGCGGGCGGCGGCGAGCTGGTGGTCGCCGACGGCAACCACCGCAGCCTGGCCGCGCAGACCGGCGGCTTCCCGCGCTTCCTGTCGGTGATCACCACGCCGGCCTCGGTGGCCATCCAGCCCTACAACCGGCTGGTCAGCGAGCTGACCACCACCCCGGGGGAACTGCTCGACCGGCTCCGCGCCGCTGGCGCGGAGGTCACCCCGACCGCCGGCCCGGTCGACGTCCCGGCGACCGGCGGCACCGTGCACCTCCACCTCGCCGGCCAGGGGTACGCGGTGCGCCTGCCGCACGTCGGCGGCGGCCGGCTGGAGAACCTCGACCACGCGCTGGTGGAGCGGCTGCTGCTGCGCGACGCGCTCGGCCTCGACCCGGGCGACAAGCGGATCACCTACGTGGGCGGCGACTACCCGGCGAGCTGGCTCACCGGTGAGGTCGACGCGGGCCGGGCCGAGCTGGCCGTCCTCGTCGCCCCGGTGACCGTGGACGACTTCGTCGCGGTGAACCTGGCCCGGGAGAAGATGCCGCGCAAGAGCACCTGGTTCACGCCGAAGGCGCGGGCCGGTCTGGTCGTCGCCGAACTTCCCCGCTGAGCGTGTGACGAATCCGCCTCCGTGCCGCCGCCCGCGCGCCGGCGCGGGGGCGGGCCTGTCAGACTGCGCGGTATGCGCGTCTACCTGGGATCCGATCACGCCGGTTTCGAGCTGAAGGTGCACCTCGCCAACCACCTGGCCAAGCAGGGGTACGAGGTGGTCGACGTGGGTCCGCACGCCTTCGACCCGGACGACGACTACCCGGCGTTCTGCCTGCACACCGGGGAGCGCGTGGTCGACGACCAGGGCAGCCTCGGGGTCGTGATCGGCGGGTCCGGCAACGGCGAGCAGATCGCCGCCAACAAGATCGCCGGGGTCCGGGCGGCGCTCGCCTGGAACATCGACACCGCTCAGCTCTCCCGCCAGCACAACGACGCCAACATCGTCGCGATCGGCGCCCGGCAGCACACCCTGGACGAGGCGACCGCCCTGGTCGAGGCGTTCCTCACCACCCCGTTCTCGGGCAACCCGCGGCACGCCCGGCGGATCGCCCAGGTCGCCGACTACGAGCAGAGCCGGGAGCTTCCCGAACTGCCCGCCTGACGCGCCGACGGGCGCGGCCCGCCGGGTCACGCCCGTGTCACCGCCCGGTGCGGGGCAGGTCCTCCCGGGGCACCCAGTTGCGGCGGACGATCACCACCCGGGCCTCGGCCTCGGCCAGGTCCTCGTCGGTCGGCCGGGCGGCGTCCCGCGCCCGCAGCGCGGCGGTCACGCTCACCTGCGACGAGCCCGAGCCGACCAGGCCGCGCAACCCCCGCTCGCCCTCGTCGGCCGACGGGCCCGGGCGCCGGCCCCGGGGCTCCGACGACTCCAGCTCGGCGCGTCTGACGCCGCGCGGCGACCTGGAGCCGTCGTCGTGCACCCCGGCCGTGCTCGCGCTCTGGCCCTCGGCCTCCGGTGTTCCGCCGTCGCCGTGGTGCCGCAGCCGTCGTCGCCGGCGCTCCGCATCACCCATCACCCGACCGTACCGGTCAGGGCGCGGCGCCGGGGAGTCAGAAGACCTCCATGGGGGCCGGGGCGCGGTGCCAGCCGAAGGCGGCGGCCGTGGCCGCCACCGTGCCCGGGACCACCTCCCGGACCCGGCCGGCGGCGGCGAGCGCGGCCAGGCCGGCGCCGCCCAGGTAGAGCTCACCGAGGGCGCGGACGTCGCAGGCCAGCCCGGCCGGCGCCGAGGTGGCCTTGCACTCCGCCCCGGACGGGCCGCCGACCAGCCGCCACCGGCCACTGTTCTCCGGCAGCAGGTCGTCGGTGACCTCCACCACCACGTCGACGTCGGTGGCGTAGCGGCGGGCGGCCAGCGCGGCCGGCACGTCGACGACGCGGACCCAGAGGGCGTCGGCCAGCTGGGGGCCGAGCTGCCGCGGCTCGTCCACCAGCCGGAAGAGCGGCTCGTCCACCGCGGCGATCGGGAAGGACACCCGGCGGGTCAGGTCGATCGAGAGCAGCAGCCGCCACAGCGCCAGGTACGCCTCCGGCCGGGCGGCGACCACCTCGCCCACCTGCACCTCGGCCCGCGGCATCGTGCCGGCCCACTCCTCCTTCGTCCGGTAGAGCGCGTACCCGTCGAGGCCGTCCGGCCCCTCGTGCAGCAGCACCCGGCGCTCGGTGGCGCCGCCCCGCAGCCCCTTCACGTCGGCGAGCACGTACGCCCACCAGCGCTCGTCCCGGTGCGACCAGCCGGGGCGGTCGGCGCGCACCCGCTCGTACAGCCGGGCCAGCTCGGCCCGGTGCGGCGCCGGCCGGTCCACGCGGAGGGTGCCCTCGGCGGGCGTCGGGTCCGGCAGGCGCAGCCCGAGGGTGTCGCCGGCCAGGACGAGCCGCTGCGCGGCCAGGCCGTAGCCGAACCGGGGATAGATCCGGCCCTCGCTGGCCCAGAGCACCGCCAGCGGCTCCCGCCCGGCGTCGCGGACCTTGCGGAGCTGCCGGCGCATCAGCCCGGTGAGCAGCCCGCGCCGGCGGTGGGTCGGGGCGACCGACACCATGGTCACGTGCGCCGCCGGCACGCTGGCCCCGGGCACGGCCAACTCGCGGGTGAACGCCCCGGCGTGCGCGACGGCGGTCCCGCCGTCGCGCACCAGCAGCGACCGGTCCGGTTCGAAGACCTGGCGCTCGACCTCCAGCAGTTCGGGGTCGAAACCGTCGTGGAAGGCCAGCGCCAGCAACGCGGCGATCTCGTCGAAGTCCTCGGCCCGGGGCACCAGCGCATCGGTCATCGGATGTGTCTAACCCATCACGTTCGGAGTCGGCACCCTATTTGCCGGCTCGCTACCCTCGGAACCGTCGTCGGCGTCGGTCGAGGGGGAGGACACGAGATGGCGGACCAGACACAGCCGTGGGCCGAGCGGACGGTCGAGGTGCCGCCGCAGCCCGGCGTCGTGCCCCCGCAGCGGGACGCGTTCCGGCGCGGGGTGGCCGCGGTCGGCCAGCCGCGCACGCCCCGGACCGAGCAGTTCCCCGCCGTGGACACGAGCGACTGGACCGCCGATTCGGCACCCCGACGCCCGATGGGCTGGCACCTCGCCCAGCTCCGCCGGGGCGGGGAGTGGAGCGCGGCCGGCGCGCTGTTCGCCTTCGTCTGCTGGGGCATCTGGGCGATCTCCGGCCGGGGCGACCTGGGCGCCCCGCTGCTCACGTTCGTGCTCAGCCTGCTCACCGCCGTGGGGCTGTTCGCCCTGGCCCGCCTGGTCGGCCAGCTGGTCCTGGAGCGGCAGCTCTGCCGGGTGCGGCGCAGCGCCCGCGGGGCGCACCTGGTGACCGCGCTGTTCCTGGTCGGCGTGGGGGTGGCCTACCTGCAGCAGACCGAGTGGGTGGTCTCCGCCTGGAACTGGGTGACCGGCAACTGACCGTGGCCGCGGGCGGGGCGGCCCCCCGCCGCCCGCCCGCGCGCCCGGTCGCGGAACGCCGCGACGCCGGTCGTCACTCCACCAGGACGGCGCTCGCATTACCCGGCCGGGCCCGGTTCATCCGTCGCCCGGTCGGCTGAGCGGTCACCGCCCCTCGGCGTCGGCCTTCGGGGAGGCGACCCGCGCCGCCGGGTCCTCGACGCCCGGCTCGCCGCCGCCCGGGGCCACCATCCCGTCGTAGTTGTAGACGACGCCCCCGTCGCCGTGCTGTTTCGTGGTCCGGATGTAGCGGTGGATCATGCCGTCGATCTCGATCTCCAACAGGGCCTGGTCACCCGCGTCCTGGCTGTTGCCGTCCCGGGGACCGCCCACCAGGTACGCCTTCGTGTTCGTCTCCATGCGCCAGCCGTACCCCTGGCGGGCCGGACGGAAACGGCGACCACCCGTCGGTGGGACGGGCCGTTCACCGAGCGGGGGCGCCCTTCCGGCGCACCGGTCCCCGCCGGCCGTCGTGCCGGCCCGGGCCGGCGGCCAGCATGACGGCATGGGCGCGTATCGATCAGCGTACGAGCGGAGCATCGCCGACCCGGCCGGATTCTGGCGGGAGGCGGCGGCGGACCTCGACTGGCACCGGGCGCCGGAGCGGATCCTCGACGACAGGGCCGCGCCGCTGTACCGCTGGTTCCCCGACGGCGTGCTGAACACCTGCCACAACGCGCTCGACCGGCACGTGGCCGCCGGCCGGGGCGACCAGCCGGCGCTGATCCACGACAGCCCGGTCACCGGCACGCTCCGCACCCTCAGCTACGCCGAGCTGCTCGCCGAGACCGCCCGGTTCGCCGGTGCGCTGCGCCGGCTCGGCGTCGGCCAGGGCGACCGGGTGCTGCTCTACCTGGCCATGGTGCCGGAGGCGGTGATCGCCATGCTGGCCTGCGCCCGGATCGGCGCGGTGCACTCGGTGGTCTTCGGCGGCTTCGCCGCCCACGAGCTGGCCGTCCGCATCGACGACGCCCGGCCGGCCGTGGTCGTCGCCACCTCCTGCGGCATCGAGGTGGACCGGGTGGTGCCCTACCACCCGATCCTCGCCGCCGCGCTTGACGAGGCGACCCACTCCCCGGCGCACTGCGTGATCGTGCAGCGCCCCCAGGAGCCCGCTCCGCTGCTCGCCGGTCGGGACCTGACCTGGGACGAGGTGATGGCCGACGCCGAGCCGGTGGAGTGCGTGCCGGTCGCCGCCACCGACCCGCTCTACATCCTCTACACCTCCGGCACCACCGGCCGCCCGAAGGGCGTGGTCCGGGACAACGGCGGGCACGCCGTAGCGCTGCGCTGGTCGATGCGGAACGTCTACGGCATCGAGCCGGGCGAGGTCTTCTGGGCCGCCTCCGACGTGGGCTGGGTGGTCGGCCACTCCTACATCGTGTACGCGCCGCTGCTCACCGGCGCGACCACCGTGCTCTACGAGGGCAAGCCGGTCGGCACGCCGGACGCCGGGGCGTTCTGGCGGGTGGTCGCCCAGCACCGGGTGGCCGCCCTGTTCACCGCGCCCACCGCGATCCGGGCGATCCGCCGGCAGGACCCGGACGGCGCGCTCGTGGCCGGGCACGACCTGAGCAGCCTGCGCACCCTCTTCCTGGCCGGTGAGCGGCTCGACCCGGACACCTGGGCGTGGGCGGGGGAGCGGCTCGGCGTGCCGGTGGTGGACAACTGGTGGCAGACCGAGACCGGCTGGCCGGTGGCCGCGAACCCGCGCGGCCTGGAGCCGCTTCCCATCAAGCCCGGCTCCCCGTCGGTGCCCGTCCCCGGCTACGACGTCCGGGTGGTCGACGGCGATGGCCGGGAGGTGCCGCCGGGCACCGACGGCTCGATCGTCATCCGCCTGCCGCTGCCGCCGGGCTGCCTGCCCACCCTCTGGGGCGACGACGAGCGCTACGTCCGCTCCTACCTCGCGGCCTTCCCCGGCTACTACCTGACCGGCGACGGCGGCCGGTTCGACGACGACGGCTACCTCTACGTGATGGGCCGCACCGACGACGTGATCAACGTGGCCGGGCACCGCCTCTCCACCGGCGCCATGGAGGAGGTGCTGGCGGCGCACCCGGCGGTGGCCGAGTGTGCGGTGATCGGCGTGACCGACCCGCTCAAGGGCCAGGTGCCCAGCGGGTACGTGGTGCTCAAGGCCGGCGCCGAGGTGGACCCGGACGCGCTCACCGGTGAGCTGGTCGCCCTGGTCCGGCAGCGGATCGGGCCGGTGGCCGCGTTCCGCCGGGTGACCGTGGTGCCGGCGCTGCCCAAGACCCGCTCCGGCAAGATCCTCCGCCGGACCATGCGGGGGCTGGTCGAGGGGCGGGACGAGGCGGTGCCGCCGACCATCGAGGATCCGGCGGCGCTGGCCGTGTTCCGCGACCTCGGCGCCGGCTCAAGCTCGGGGGCTACTCCTTGACGAACCGGTGGAGCACGAAGTCCCCCTCGGAGCCGCAGGCGATGACCTCGGTGTTCCACGAGCAGGAGTCGCCCCGGACGTCCTTCAGCTCGCCGAGCTGGGCCACCTTGCCCGACCCGGCGCCCACTCCGGCCACGCTGCGGTCGTCGACCGCGCTGCCCAGCGGGTCGGCGAAGAGCAGCAGGTTGCCGGCGTCCACCCGGACGGCCACCCCCTCCTCGTCGTCGAGCACGCGCTCGCCGTCCGGCCCGAAGAGCGTCGCCGCCGGCTCGGGATAGATCCGCCGGGCCAGCACCCGCTCGCCGACCGGCACCAGCTCCGTCATCCCCGGCGCCGCCCACCGCTTGACGCCCTGGCCCTCCCGTGCGGCCACCACCGCGGCGGTCTGGTCGTCGGAGTCGGTCACCTCCAGCAGGCAGGCCCGGTGCTCCCCGCACGGCGCCAGCGCCTTGGCCCGCCGGTCGTCGTCCTCGGCGGTGTAGAGCACGCTCGGCTGCGCCTGCTTCCCCAGGTCGTAGGCGAGCAGCCGGCCGTCGTCGCCGGCCACGTAGAGCCGGTCCCCGTGGGCGGCGACCAGGTCGTCCGGCTCGGCCACGGCCTTCCAGCGGCGGACCTCACGGCCGGTGCCGAGGTCGATCAGCCGGACCGACTTGTCCGCGCTCACCTGCACGAGCTGCTCGACCGGACCCTGCTCCGGGTCGCGGGGCGAACCGTCGCCGTAGCCCGGGCCGGACACCGCCTCGTCGGTGGTCACCGGGTGCACGCTGTCGCGCGCGTTGCCGTACTCGTCGGTCAGGTCGGCCAGCGACCAGCGCTCGTCCCCGTTGCTCAGCTCGAGCCCGACCAACCGCTTCCGCTCGTGGTCGGTGAGCGCCACCACGTCCTTGCCGACGAACATCTCGTCGTCCCCGTGCACCGTGTGCCGCCAGCGCGGCAAGCCGGATCCGCCGTCGAGTACCTCAAGCTGGCGCGGGGTGCTGCTGCCCGCGGCGTCGGCGAGCAGCGCCACCGCGCCGGGCAGCGCGACCACGCCGGCCCACTGGTCGGCCGTGGTGGCGCTCTCCTTGCGCCACAGCACGTCGCCGGTGCCCGCCTCGACGGCCACCACCGCGAGCCGGTCGTCCTCGCGTGGATAGGCCAGGTAGGCCCGGTCACCCGCGACCGCCGTGAACATCTCCACCGGCCGCTCTCCGCCCGCCGCGACCCGGACGCCCTTGCCGAACGACTGGAAGTCCAGCTCCGGGTGGCGGTCCCGGGTCAGGTAGAGCAGGGTCGCGGTGGCCACCCCGGCCAGGGCCACCACCGCGCCGACCGAGATCCACAACGCCCGCCGCCGGTGGCCGCCCGGCGCGGTCGGCGACCCGGGCGTCCCATTCCCGGGTACGCCCGGCCAGCCCGGCCAGGCGCCCGGCTGGTGCGGGATTCCAGGAGCCTGCGGGGGCACGCCGCCGAGCGGCGAGCCGTGCGGGGGCAGCGCATGCGCTGGCGTACCCGGGGCGGGTGAATGCGGGGCCACGGCGGTGCCGTGCGGTCCGGCGGCGAGCCGCGTGCCGTTCGCTCCCGCGGCGACCGTCGTGCCGTCGGCTCCGGCGGCGACGGTCGTGCCGTCCGGGCCCGTGGCGGTGCCGGCCGGGAGGACGGGGGTCCTCGGATCGGCGGCGGTGGTCGGCAGCTCGGCGGGAAGCGGTGGCGTGCCGGGGTCGAGCAGCGTGCCGGCCGGGCCGGCGCCCGGGGTCGCGGCGGCCGGCGAATCGGCGGGGGCCGCCCCGACCGGGGCCAGCGG
Organism: Micromonospora sp. Utrum1; assembly: GCF_057197805.1. NCBI lineage: Bacteria > Bacillati > Actinomycetota > Actinomycetes > Micromonosporales > Micromonosporaceae > Micromonospora > Micromonospora sp. Utrum1. Next base: position 6,306,906 of record NZ_CM170071.1, on the reverse strand, counting down.
CAGCGGTGGGGCGGCCGGCCGGTTGCGCCGCAGCGGCAGGTCCGTCAGCGCGCCCTCGGCGACCGGCAGCTCGGGCTGCTCCAGCACGGTCGGCGCGATCCCCAGCTCGGCGTGGAGCAGCCGCGCCACCAGCGGGATCCGGGACGAGCCGCCCACCAGGAACAACCCGGCGAGCCGCTCCGGGGTCAGCCCGGCCACGGAGATGACCCGCCGGGTCTCGGCGACCGCCCGCCGCAGGAGCGGGGTGGCCACCTCCTCCAGTTCCGCCCGGGCCAGCGACACGGCGGCCGGCACCCCCGGCACCGCCACCGGCGCCGCCGTGGTGCGGGACAGCATCTCCTTCGCGCCCCGGACGTGCTCGACGAACTGGAGCCGCTCCCGCCACTGCGTGGTGTCGGCCGGCTCGTTCAGCCGCGCCCACTGCGCGGGGTGGGTGGCGGCGATCCGGGCGCCGACCAGCGCCAGCAGGGCAGCGTCGAGGTCCAGCCCGCCCAGGTCGTCGAGACCGCCGCAGGAGATCACCCGGAAACCGGAGTCACCCCACGGATCCGCGCCCTCGTTACGCACCACGGCGACGTCCAGGGTCCCGCCGCCGAAGTCGAAGACCGCCACCGACTCGCCGACCGGGACCGGCCGGCGCAGCACCTCGGTGTAGTAGCGGGCCGCCGCGACCGGCTCGCGCAGCAGCCGGGTGCCGGGCGGGGTCGGGCCGGAGAGGGTGTGCTCGGCCGCCGACGGCCAGCCGGCCAGGGCGAGCGCCTCGGCGAGCACCTGCCGTCGGTGGGCGTCCCAGGTGGCCGGGCAGGTGACCACCGCGGGCGGCAGGAACCCGAGCGCGCCCACCGCGGTCTCGCCCACCGCGCGCAGCACCGCGCCGAGCAGTTCGGCCGGGGTGTGCCGGCGGTCGCCGAGCGGCACCTCCGGCTCGTCGACGCGGCGCTTCGGGTTCGGCTCGTAGCGGTCGGGATCGGCGTGGGCCAGCCGCAGCGCGTCCCGCCCGACGTGCAGGCGCCCCTCGGTGTCGGCGTACACACCGGACGGCAGGATGGGCTCGCCCTCCACCAGCAACGGGCGGGTACGCCCGTCCGGCCAGCGCAGCACCGCCACGGTGTTCGAGGTGCCGAGGTCCACGCCGAGGGCGAAACCGTCCTGCTGGCCTGACATCCTTCGCTACCTCCACCCGACGAGGGGATGTCCGGCCCCGCATCGTACGCAGCCCCCGCCGCCCGCCGATCCCCGGCGCGGCCGTCACCGGACCGCCGGGATGAACGACCGGGGCCGCGGTCAGCCGCCGCTGCGCGCCACCGCATGCTCGCCGCGCTCCGAGTGACCCTCCTGCCCTGCCTACCGCCCGGGAAGCCGGCTACTGACGTGGTTGGCACGCCCCGATCTGGCAGCTACGGCATCACTAAGATCAGGAGCGTGACCTCCGGCAGATCGCCCTGGCCGGGGTGTGCGTTCGGCATACCTGCGTCATCCTGAGGGCAACCTCGTCGAGGTGCAGACCTGCTAGGCGGTTCTCCGGTACGGATCTCGCCGGAAACGGAACCTACCTGGCGCCGCATCGCGTTCGACCGCGTGTCCTCGCCGGCGTCATCCTAGGCGCACAGCGTCTGGGTAAGGTCGGCCGCATGGCTGACGCTGTCGTGATTCCCGGCGGTTGGTTCGGACCGAGCGCTCCCCTGCTGATGTATGCCGGCGATGCGGCGGAGCGGCGGGGCGCAACGGTGCATCGATACTCGTGGTCCCAGGAGTTTCCGAAGCCTGATCAGCCGGAGATCGAGAGCTGGGTCGGCGGTGAGATCACTCCACTGATCGACACCATCAGCGGGCGCCCACTGCTGATCGGCAAGTCGCTCGGCACGAACGCGGCAGCGATCGCCGCCGACAGATCCTTGCCCGCCGTGTGGCTCACGCCCCTGCTCACCCTGCCGTGGGTGGCTGACGCGTTGGGCCGCGCAACCGCGCCGTTCCTGCTCGTGGGTGGCACCGGCGATAAGCTCTGGGACGGTGACATCGCCCGCCGGCTGTCACCCCACGTGCTGGAGGTGGAAGGCGCGGACCACGGCATGTACCTACCCGGCCCGCTCACCGAGTCCATCGGAGTGCTCGGTCGAGTCGTGGTCGCCGTGGAGGAGTTCCTCGATGCGATTGGCTGGCCGAGCTAGGCACCTGGCCCGCACGGCTGGTACCGCCGGTGAATTGCCGGCCTTCGGACTACAAGAAGATCGCGGATGGCAGGTCAGGCCCGCAAACTCCGTACGAGGAAGACCGCCGGCGCGACCAGCACCACGACCACCCATTGCAGGGCTACGCATATCGCAACCAAGATCTGAATGAGAACGTAGTCGAGTGCCAGCGGAACGTCCGGGCTGGCCGTAGGCCCGGCGATCGGTACCCAGCGGGGCAATCCCGGCCGCCACAGGAGCCAGCGAGACGAACCGTTGCGCCTGGTGTCCGCCTCATCCCCAGATCCTTCGCCCACAGGGTGATTGTCTCTGACTTGCATGACAACGTTGGATGGGCGCTAGCGGATCTCCTCGTCGGGCAGTCGTAGACCTTCCAGCCCGAACGGGGACAAGGTGGAGCGCGCGCCAGCCGAACGACCTCGGCCCCGTCCGGGGAGGCTGGTAGCGGCTAATAGCCCACGGATTGCCCGCAAGATCGAAGCGGGGGAGTGGCCGACCGGCCCAGGATCCGGGGGATGCAGCCTCTGGCCTGGGCCGGAGGCCGTTGGAGCGGGCGACGGGAATCGAACCCGCACCGTCAGTTTGGAAGAGCGTGCTCAACGGGTCGTGATGCCCGAAACGCCTGCGGCCGGCGGCAAAGCTGAATGCCGCTCGTGCCCGCTCATGACCGCTGCGCGCCATGGTTACTGGCCCGTGGATGGCCCGGCCTACAGCTCCTCAGGAGCGGGCCGAAGCAGACCTAGCTGCGGGTCGAAGCAGACAAGGCCGTGCTCGGCCGCGATTCGTGCAGCACCGGCCGACACTTCTTCACAGCGGCTGTAGACCATCGGGAAATAAAGGATGGGTCCCGATGCCTCCCTGATCAGTGGCCCGGTCGACCACGGACTCCGCTCGTCCTCAGTAAGGTCGACCCATCTCTCAAGAAGGGCCTCGACGTAGGCTCGGATACGCGGGGTCGGCGGCGTTCGTCCCTCGCCGGTGTACCGCTCGCGGAGCGCCTTGAAAGTCGCCAGCGCTGCGGCGTTGTCAGCGGGCCTGTCACCTTCCCACACCGCCAAGTCGTAACTCATGAGCGGAGTGTGCCAGTCAGCGCTGACCATGTCGCGCAGTGGCTACGGGGTGAGCGATGGAAAGCGGATCTCCTCGTCGGGCAGTCGCCAGACCGTCCAGCCTCCCCGGACGGGGACAAGGTGGAGCGCCCTACCGGACGAACGACCTTGGCCCCGTCCGGGGAGGGTGGTAGCCCTCGTGGTGCCCGTCGAGGTGATCCGCGGCGGCATCTCTGAGGAGGGTCGGGGTTCGGGGCGGAGCCCCGAGGTCTTCAAGCTCTTGTCGTCCGTCAGCGTGGCCGGCCGGCCCGGCCGATGCCGGCCGGAGGTCGCCAGCAGGCCGGGGCCGGGCCGGCGCGGCCCGCTTGCGGGCCGCCTTGATCCTTAAGAGGCTAATTCGGCAGTTCGTGGTGTAGAGCCCTGGCCAGCTCGGCCATCCCGTTCGTGCCTTCGGTGATGGCGTCCGCTCCTGCCCTCAGTAGGCGAGCGCGCTTGCCGGGCTTGTTGGCGAACCCGATCGTGCGAACATCGGCAGCGCGTCCGCCTTCGATGTCAGAGGTGGAGTCGCCTACGAGGACGCACCTGGTCGGGTCGGCATCGACCGCCAGGGCGGCGCGGCGGATCGGTGCTGGGTTCGGCTTCATGAGGCTTGGGTCGGCGTGTGCTCGGCCAACGGTGGTCGTGATGTACCGGGTGAGTCGGTGAGCGGTCAGGTAACGCTCGATGGCGAGGGCTGAGTTGTTGCTGACGATGGCTATTGGCCGCCCGGCTTCATGGGCTGCGACGATGACCTCCCTCGCGTAGGGCGTCGGTGCGGCGCCGTCGACCGCGGTTAGTTCGGCTCGGCACAACGCGTTCTCAACTCGTACGACCAGCGATGGCGCGCCGGTGGTCGCGGTGAAGCGGAGCACTTCGAGCGGGTCGTCGCTGGCTCGGATGTGCGCCGGCATCTCGACGTCGTGCTCCTCGATGACGCGGCGCAGCTCGGCCGTGACGGTGGAGTCCGCGAGGGTGGCGAAGACGGCGCAGATCGGCCCGTCGAAGTCGAGCAGGATCGGCCCGGTGTCGCTGAGGACCTGGGCGACGCTGTATCGCGGCTTCATGGCGTGTAGTCGTGCGCGATGGTTGACCACATGGAGTCGAACCAGGTCCGGGCCTGGTCGACGTACTGGGACGCGTCGGAAGCCTCGTCGTCGCTCAAGGCCCGGTGGAAGAGGATCGCGTCCTTGCCCATCGGGTCGTAGATGGCCGTGGGTTGGCCTTTGATCATGACGGTGTGCTCTACGACCGGGTAGAAGCCGAAGAAGGCTTCCTCGCCGTTGAGGATGTAGAGCTTGAACAGCGGCGCTGCGCGGTGCACACGCACTTCTGCTACGGCGTCTTTGACCAAGCCAAGGTCTCCGAGTTCGCGCACCGCCTCGACAATGGCGTCCGTGTGCCGACGCGTGATCCGCTCGGCGCGCTCGCGCACGCCGGGATCGTCGGCCTGCGTCTCAGCCAGGCACGGCAGGGCCATGGGCTCTCCCGTGTCCGGGAGCAGGATGCGAACGGTAACGGACTCGGGCGTGAGTAGCCCGGCACGGATCTTGTCGAGCGGCTCGGTCAGTACTCCGTGGAGGGTCTCACCGGAGAAGCCGGCGAATTCGATCGTGACGTGTGCGCGCTCGAAGGCCGCCTCGACGTGGGGCCGGAGTCCTACCGGCCGCTCGGTCTGTGCGCGAACGAATGCGCCGCTGCCCTGACGGGTGACGATCAGGCGCTCGTCGCGCAGGATGCGCAGCGCGGTCTTGACCGTCTCTCGGGCGACGTTGTAGCGCTCGGCTAGGTCGTTCTGCGACGGCAGTCGCTCGCCTGGCTCGAACTTGCGGGTACGAATCGCAGCTCGCAGAACATTGGCGATCTGCTGCGACGGGGGCCTGGGGTCGTCCGGGTCCAGCCCGGCCAGGTTTTCCAGCTCGCTGGTCATGCAGGTCAGGGTAGCTGCTGGCTAGCCAAGCTAGACCAATCAGCGTCCAACTCTTGACCTGACTAGCCAGGCTGGCCTACCTTCAGTCGTACGCGATTTGGCTAGCCAAGTCGCATCCCGAAGCCGGCGGAGTGCCGGCGGGCAGAGCTGGAGGTAGGGCAATGGCTGTCCCGAACACGATCAAGGTCCCCGTTCCGTTCGACTACGTCTTCCCAGCGGGTGCGCTGTGTCTGGGTGTGGAGCCGGTGACGGACTTCGACAAGCGCGGCCAGGGCGACGACCAGGCCCGCGACAAGGACACGGGCGAGCGCCTGTGGGTGGTCAAGGTCCTGGACCTGGACCCGGAGGCCGGGAAGTTCGGCGGGTCCAAGGAGGTCAAGGTGAAGATCGCCGCTCCGGTGCAGCCGGTTCCGCCGGCGTCGAAGATCCCGGGTTACCCGCCGGCGGTGATGTTCACCGACGTGACGCTGACGCCGTACGTGGACTCGCAGCGGTGCAAGGGGGCGGGGAAGTGCCGGGCGCGTCAGGCGTGGTCGATCCGCGCCGGGCAGATGACCGAGCCGACCGCCGCCGCGACGAAGCAGGCGGCCTGACCAGAACTGGACGCGCGGGGCGGGCCTCATCCGCCAAGACCAAGCCCGCCCCGCGCTCTGACCCGTTCTCCCTGGAAGGAGTTGGGCTGATGCCCACGGTATCGAACGCTGCCCGGATCGCCGGGAACCCGCGCCTCGCCCCGAACCGCCGCACCCACCGTCGCACCGTGATGCGCCTCGCCGGCCCTGGTATCCGGGCCGTCCGCGAGGTCTACACCACCGTTCCCTCCGACGCCGTCCGCGTCGCCGCGCTGGTCGAGATCTCCGCCGCCGCTGCCGCTCTGGCGCGGACGGTGGTGAAGCTGCGCCACCTCGACCCGGACCTCATCGCCCCGCACGTGGCCGACCGCGTCGACCTGCGGGCGGTGCTCGGTCGGGGCCGGTGGCTGCCGACGATGACCCGCCACGTCCCGGCTCCGGACTGCGGGCCGGTGGACCTGGCTGCCCTCGCTCCTGCTCGGTCGGCTGTGCGTCGTCGGGTGGTGCGCCGTCGTCCCGGTGCGCCGGGGCAGGGCTCGCTGTTCGCCGCCGCCGCGTCGGTCGGGGAGGGCTGAGCGATGCCGCTGGTCAACGTGATCCGGGGCGACCGGATCGAGGGTGCTCCGATCAACGTGCGTACCCCGTTTGTGCGTATCCCGATGTGGCTGGCCCTGTCGTGGTGGACCGCCAAGGCGCTCGGCCGCTTGGCCGTGGTCCTGGTCCGCTTCTGGTACGTCACCGCCCCGGCCGTGTTCTTCGCCTGGCTGTTCCTGCGGTTCGGGTGGGCCGGGCCGGTCGGCGTCGTCGTCCTGGTCGCCGTCGTCTCTACCGGTTGGGCGTTCGGGCACCGGTCGTCGTGGCTGCGGTTCGGGTGGTGGCCGGTCCTGTCCCGCTACCGCCGGATGGTCTACCGCCGGAACTGGCACGCCGCGATGGTCACCGCCAAGCTCGCCGTCTCCTTCGACGCGCACACCGTCCTGCCTGTGCTGCGTCGGGTCCGCTGCTCCTCGGGGGTGGACGTGGTGACGGTGCGGATGGTCACCGGGCAGATCCCCGACGACTTTGCCCGCGTCGCCGAGAGGTTGGCGCACACCTTCGGCGTCCGCCAGGTCAAGGCCGCACCCGGTCCGCGTCCGGACGTGGTGCTGCTGCACCTGTTCCGCGGTGACCCCCTCTCCAAGCTCGTCCGCCCCCTGCCCGTGCCGGCAGTCCCGGAGTTCACCGCCCTGCCCGTGGGCAAGTGCGAGGACGGCGACGGCTACGACCTGCGACTGTTCGGCACGCAGGTCCTCGTGGTGGGCGCCACGGGTTCGGGCAAGGGCTCGGTCATCTGGTCCGTCGTCCGCTCCCTCGCCGCCGGGGTCACGTCCGGCCTCGTTCAGGTGTGGGGCCTGGACCCAAAGGGCGGCATGGAACTCGGAATGGGTGCGCCGATGTTCACCCGCTTCGCCCGCAAGGACTACACGGCCATGTGTGAGCTGATCGAGGAAGCCGCCACCGAGGCCAAGCAGCGGGCCGGGAAGCTCTACGGCCGGACCCGCCAGCACACCCCGACGCCGGATGAGCCGCTGATCGTCCTGGTCATCGATGAGCTGGCGAACCTGACCGCGTACCTCACCGACCGGCAGCTCAAGGACCGCATCAAGGCGGCGCTGTCGATCCTGCTCTCGCAGGGCCGGGCGGTCGGCGTCCACGTGGTCGCCGCCATCCAGGACCCGCGCAAGGAAGTCCTGCCGTTCCGCGACCTGTTCCCCACCCGCATCGGGCTCCGGCTCGCGGAAGCCGCGCAAGTCGACCTGGTGCTGGGTGAGGGGATGCGCGACCGGGGCGCGCTGTGCGACCGCATACCGCAGTCCCTGCCCGGCGTCGGCTTCGTGGTGATCGACGGTGATCCGACCCCGATGCGGGTGCGGTTCTCCTACCTGACCGATGACGAGATCCGCGACATGGCCCACACCTACGGCCGCCTCCGCGTCATCGACGGCGAAGTCCTGGACGGTGCCGCATGAAGCCCCACCCCAGCCACACCCGCACCGACCGCGCTGAGGGCCTGGTCCTCGTCGTCATCCTCCTGCTCGTCGCCGGCTTCGCCGGGGCCGCCTCGTTCACCCACGTCAAAGACTGGACCCTCGACAACAGCCCCGCCGGCACGGGCGAGTGGTTCGGCTGGGCCAACGCCGTCATCTCCGAACTGGTGCCCGTCGCCGCGCTGCTGACCATCCGCCGCCGACGCCGCGCCGGTGGCTCGATCCGGTACCCGCTGTTCCTGCTCGTCGCCGCCGTCGCCCTGTCCCTCGCCGCCCAGCTCGCCGTCGCCAAGCCCGGCCTGTCCGGCTGGCTCCTATCCGCCGTCCCGGCCCTGGCGTTCATGGGCCTCTCCAAGCTCGTCCTCACCACCGCCCCGGCCCTGGCGCCGGCCAACCCCGCGCCGGTCCGGCCGGTCGAGCAACCCACCGCGCCGACGCGCCCAGTCACGACCCCGGCTCCGCCCGTCCAGACGGCTCCGGTCGTCGCGCCGGCTGTGCCTGAGCCCGTCGCCCTGGTCGACGTCGAGCCGACCCGGCCGGATCCGGTCGCTCCGGTGCCGGCGACCGCCTTCGTCCGCCGCAATGGTGCCCCGCTGATCGGAGAGGTGACCCGATGACCGACGCACTCCTGTCCGGCCTGCTGCTCGTCGCCGGCTTCGCCGTCTTCTGCTGGGATCAGTACCGGCTCTACGCCGTCCGCTACGAGCTGGCCGCGCTGCAACGCGCCACCCTCCGCGACCCACTCACCGGCCTTGCCAACCGCGCCGGCCTCGCCGACGCCTGGACCCAACTCGCGCCGCTGCGCCCGTGGGTGGTCGTGATCGACCTGGACGGCTTCAAGCCGGTCAACGACACACACGGCCACGCCGCCGGGGACCTGGTCCTCACCGCCGTCGCCTCCCGGCTGCGCGCCGTCCACGGCATCGCCGCCCGCCTCGGTGGCGACGAGTTCGCCGCCCTGCTTCTCGATACCAACCCGGCCGCGGCTGCCCGGCAGCTCGCCGCCGCCATCGCCGCACCCGTCCGGCTGCCCTCCGGCGTGGCGGTGTCGGTGACCGCCAGCATCGGCCTCGCCCCGGCCAGTCCGTCCGGGCTCGCCGCCGCCCTGGCCGACGCCGACGCGGCCATGTATCGGGCCAAGACGACCCGGGCCGGGGTGGTCGCTTTCGACCCGCTGCGGGATGACCACGCCACCGCCGACCCCCGCCCAGCCCTGCGGGTTCGCGACCTCACCACGATGTCGGGGGCCGCGTGATGGGCGTGCGGATCGGTTCAGTCGAGCGGGTGCTCGTCGTCGCGGGGCGGCCGCACGTGCCGCAGGTTCCTCGGGTCTGCCGCGCTGAACTCAGCGAAGTTGCGGCGCGCCGCCCTCAGGCTCAGGTCGCGGTTCGGTCCGCCCCGTACGCGGTCGGCGTCGTGGTCGTCCTGCCCGTCGTCCTCCCAGAAGCACACCGGGCAAATTTCGTAGCTGCCCCGTTCATCGAGGGTCAGGTAGCCGCAGCACGGGCAGGCGTACGGGCCACCACCCTGCCGGAAGACGTTGACGAACGGTCCCTCCACGGCACGAATGCTGCCACCGCTGCGAAGGAGGTGGGCCAATGACCCTCACCCCGACGCTGCCCGGCCTCGAACCCGCCGCCTCTACCTCCCGTTCGGAGGACCCGAGGCCGGGTTCCCGGGCTGCCCGCCTGCTCATGCCCCGCTCCGTCGACGTCGTCAAGGACCTGGCCGCTGACTACGGCGTCTGCACCCGGCCCGTCAGCCTGCGCCGCACCGACCTCGACAGCGGGCAGACGGAAGTCATCGACATGCCGTGCGGGGCCACCCAAGAGGCCAAGTGCCCGGCCTGCGCCACCCGCGCGCGGAAGCTGCGGCAGCAGCAGATCCGCGAGGGATGGCATCGTACCGACGAACCCGACCCCGGCCCCGAACCGGCCACCGAGGCGCAACGCGGTCTGATCGTCGCCCGCGCGCATCTGGAATTCGCCCGCGACGAAGCCGCCCGCGCGTCGCAGTGGGATCAGGTAGTCGACCTGGACGACGCGATCGCGGAACTGGAAGGCCAGATCACCACCGAAGGCATGCGCGGTCGACCCGCCCCACCGCACGCCACCGACGACGACCAGGAGGGCGACGGCAGGCGGCGGGTCCGCTCCACCAAGCGGCGGCAGGACGCCCCCGACCTGCCCCGCCTGCCCGTCGAGAACCGCACCATCGGGCGGACCTTCGAGGGGTACGCCGGGATGGTGTTCCGGCCCTCGCTGTTCCTGACCCTCACCCTCGGCTCCTACGGGCGCGTCCACTCCGACGGCACCCCCGTCGACCCCGACGCCTACGACTACCGGCGGGCCGCCTGGGACGCGGTGCACTTCCCCCGCCTCCTCGACCGGTTCTGGCAGAACCTGCGCCGCGCGGTCGGCTGGAACGTGCAATACGCCGGAGCCGTCGAGCCGCAACGCCGGCTGGCCCCGCACGCGCACTTCGCCATACGGGGCACCATCCCTCGCGCGCTCATCCGGCAGGTCGCCGCCGCTACCTATCACCAGGTGTGGTGGCCCTCGGTCGAGCAGCGGGTCTACGAGCCGGGAAGGGCGCCGCAATGGGACGCCGACGCGGGTGGCTACACCGACCCCGACACCGGCGAGCTGCTGCCGTCGTGGGATGACGCCCTGGACCTGGTCGACGCCGACCCCGACGCCCAACCGGTCCACGTCGTCCGCTTCGGCGTCCAGGTCGACGCCAAGGGCGTCCTCGCCGGGACCAAGGACGCCGATCGGTGCGTCGGCTACATCACCAAGTACCTGACCAAGCAGGCCGCCGACTGCCACGACGTGACCACCGGCCGACAGCGAGCGCACCTGGAACGGCTCTGGCAGGAACTGCGGCACACGCCGTGCTCGGAGCGGTGCGCCAACTGGCTGCTCTACGGCGTCCAGCCCAAGAAGGTCCGACCGGGGTTGAAGCCGGGCAACTGCAAGAACAAGGTCCACAAGCGGGACACCCTCGGCATCGGCGGCCGGCGCGTCCTCATCAGCCGCCAGTGGTCCGGCAAGACCCTCGCAGACCACCGGGCAGACCGCCGGGAGTGGGTCAAGGCACTGCTCGGCGTCACCACCGACGCCGACACCGCCCCGGCCGGCTCCGACACCGTGCGGCACGCCTGGGAACTCGCCAAGCCAACTGACCCCGACGTCCCGCCCCTGGGCCACCGGGTTCTCCGGGCGATCTCCGAACGCATCCAATGGCGCGCACAACTCGACGCCGCAAGACGGGCCGCCGACCCGCCCGACGTTTCGGCAACTGACCCCAGCCCCAGGAGTGGAGAGGAGTCCCGACCGTGACAGATGACCTGCTGACCGCTGGTGAGGTGGCGACCCGCCTCCGCGCGACACCTCGCTTCGTGCGCCGGCTGGTGGCTGAGCGGCGCATCGCCTACGTCAAGGTCGGGCGCTTCGTGCGATTCGAGCCTGCTGCCGTAGCCGCCTACATCGAGGCCAACCGGGTCGTGCCCATGACTCGTGCGCAGCTGCGGCGGCAATTCGCGGAGGTGGCTTGATGCCCGCGCGCGGTGGTCGCCGTCGCTTCGGCAACGTCCGTCAGCGGTCGTCAGGTCGATGGCAGGCCCGGTACGTCGGCCCGGACGGATTGACCCGGACCGCGCCGCACACCTTCGCCACGGAGAAGCAGGCAGAGAAGTGGCTCACCCTGGTCGAGTCGGAGATCATCCGGGGGGAGTGGGTAGCCCCAGAAGCGGGCGAGATTGAGCTCTCCGCCTACGGGCAGCGGTGGATCGCTGAACGCAAGCTCGCCCCAAGGACGCGGCAGGGTTACGAGTTCCTGTTCACGCGGCAAGTCGTGCCGTACCTCGGGCACCTGACGCTTGGGGGGATCAAGCCGGCGACGATCCGGGCGTGGCGTAAGAAGCTCTTGGATGCCGGCGTGCCGGAGCCCCAGGCGGTCAAGGCGTACGCGCTGCTGCGGGCCATCCTCAACACGGCGGTGCGTGAGGATGAAATCCTTCGGCAGAACCCATGCCGGATCAAGGGTTACGACCAGTACCACACCCCGGAACGACCGACCGCCACGATCGCCCAGGTCTACGCCCTGGCCGATGCGATGCCTGCTCGGTTCTCGGCGCTCGTCGTGGTCGCGGCGCTTTCGGGACTGCGGTGGGGCGAGCTGGTCGCGCTGCGCCGCCGGGACATCGACCTCGACGCCGGCACCGTCCGGGTCACCCGCAAGCTCGCCGCCCTCCGGAGTCATCTGGAATTCGGGCCGCCCAAGTCGGCGGCCGGGGTCCGTGTCGTCGCCCTGCCGGCCGCCGCCGTGGAAGCCTTGCGGGCGCATCTGGCCGAGTTCACTGCCGTCGACGCTGACGCCCTGGTCTTCACCGGCGACAAGGGTGCGCTGCTGCGATCCGGCAACTTCGGCCGTGCGGTCAAGTGGACGCGGACGGTCGCCTCGGTGGGCCTTCCTGGCTTCCACTTCCATGACCTGCGGCACACAGGGAACACCCTCGCCGCAGCCTCTGGCGCGAGCACTCGCGAGCTGATGCAGCGGATGGGGCACGCGAGCATGCGAGCGGCGTTGATCTATCAGCACGCGACCAGCGAGCGGGACCGCGAGATCGCCTCGGCCATGGACCGGCGGATCGTCCGGCAGGCCCGGCGCAAGGGCGGCCGGAGCAGCTAGTGGCCCACGGATGGCCCACAAGATCGAAGCGGGGGAGTGGCCGACCGGCCCAGGATCGGGGGATGCATCCTCTGACCTGGGCCGGAGGCTGTTGGAGCGGGCGACGGGAATCGAACCCGCACCGTCAGTTTGGAAGACTGAAGCTCTGCCATTGAGCTACGCCCGCGTCCGCCCCGCTCTCGCGGGACGCGCCCGACAGCCTACCCAATCCCGGAACCGGACGCGCAGCCCCGTACGGCGCGGCGCGCCGAGCCAGGTCGCATGCCCCGGTGACCCTCCGGTGGGCCCGGACGGCATACACTCTTCGTCGCCACGGGGTGTGGCGCAGCTTGGTAGCGCACTCGCTTTGGGAGCGAGGGGCCGTGGGTTCAAATCCCGCCACCCCGACTGTCGTTCGCGCCGGGTCGTCCGGGAACCGCCGATTTTTTCCGCGCGGTACCCGGGCGCTGCCGATGCCGCAGGCCGGCTCGCCTACACTCGATGCGCGCAAACACGCCCAGACTCAACTGAGATCCGTCAAGGAGTACGCCTGTGAAGAGCACCGTCGAGACTCTGAGCCCGACGCGCGTGCGGCTCGCCATCGAGGTGCCGTTCGTCGAGCTCGAGCCGAGCCTCAGGAAGGCGTACCGGGAGATCGGCCAGCAGGTCCAGGTTCCCGGCTTCCGCCGGGGCAAGGTTCCCGCCGCCGTGATCGACCAGCGGGTGGGCCGGGGCACCGTCCTCAACGAGGCGGTGCAGGAGGCCATCCCGCAGAACATCCTGGCCGCGGTCCGCGAGCACGACCTGAAGACGCTCGGCCGCCCGGAGGTCGAGATCACCGAGTTCAACGACGGTGACTCGCTCAACTTCACCGCCGAGGTGGACGTCCGCCCGGAGATCATCCTGCCGGACCCGGCCACCATCGAGGTGACCGTGGACGAGATCCAGATCGCCGACAGCGAGATCGACGAGCAGGTCAACAGCCTGCGCGAGCGGTTCGCCACGCTGAAGACCGTGGAGCGGGCCGCCCAGGAGGGCGACTACGTCCAGATCGACCTGAACGCCACCGTCGACGGCGAGGACGTGCCGGGCGGGCAGGCGAGCAACATCTCGCACGAGGTCGGCAGCAAGCAGCTCCTGCCGGGCCTGGACGAGGCGCTGGTCGGCCTGGCCGCCGGCGACAGCACCACCTTCTCCACGCAGCTGGTCGGCGGCGACTACGCCGGCCGGGACGCCGACGTGGCGGTGACCGTCCGCACGGTCAAGGAGAAGGAGTTGCCCGAGCTCAACGACGACTTCGCCCAGCTCGCCAGCGAGTTCGACACCATCGAGGAGCTCCGCGCCGACCTGCGTGAGCGGGTCACCCGGGGCAAGCAGGTCGAGCAGATCTACGCCGCCCGGGACAAGGCTCTCGAGCAGATGGTCGCCGCCGCCGAGGTGCCGGCGCCGGAGGGTGTCGTCAAGGAGGAGGTCGAGAGCCGCAAGGCCGCGATGGTCGACCAGCTCGAGCGCATCGGCGCCTCCCTGGAGGAGTACCTCGCCGCGGAGGAGAAGACCGAGGAGCAGATCGACACCGAGCTGACCGAGGCCGCCACCGAGGGCGTCAAGGTCCAGCTCCTGCTGGACACTCTCGCCGACGCCGAGGACGTCCAGGTCTCCGACGACGAGTTCGGTCACGAGATCGTCCACCGCGCCCAGCGCGCCGGGATGGCCCCGCAGCAGTACTACGACCAGCTGGTCCGCTCCGGCGCCGCCCAGGCCGTCTTCGGTGACGTCCGCCGGGGCAAGGCGCTCGCCTCGGTGATGGAGAAGATCAAGATCAAGGACGCGGCGGGCAACGAGGTCACCCTCGACGCGCTGCGGGCCCAGAACGAGGCCGAGCACGACCACCAGCACTGATCGTCGGGTGTCGGCCGCCCGTCCCGCGCTGTGCGCCGGGCGGCGGCCGAAACCCTTATCCGGGTACGCCCCGCGGGTGACTGCGCTGAGAGCGAACAGTGCCCCGACCGGGAGTACGGCCCCCGGCTGAGCGGTTAGTGTCGGGTAGGACGGTACGGAGAGCGAAGGGCTGCCATGACCGACATGCACATCCCCAAGAAGTCGCTCCGGGCGATCGAGGCCCGTGGTGGCGACTCCATTGGCAACCTCGACGACTCGGTCTACAACCGGTTGCTCAAGGAGCGGATCATCTTCCTGGGCAGTGAGGTGACCGACCAGGTCGCCAACCGCATCTGCGCGCAGCTGCTGCTGCTCGCGGCGGAGGACCCGGACCGCGACATCAACCTCTGGATCAACTCGCCGGGTGGCTCGGTCTACTCCGGCATGGCGATCTACGACACCATGCAGTTCATCGACAACGACGTGTCGACGGTGGCCATGGGCATGGCCGCGTCGATGGGCCAGCTCCTGCTCTGCGCCGGCACCAAGGGCAAGCGCTACGCGCTGCCGCACGCGCGGATCATGATGCACCAGCCCTCCGGTGGCCTCGGCGGCACCGCGTCGGACATCGCGATCCAGGCCGAGCAGATGCTCTACACCAAGCGGATGTTCCAGGAGCGGGTCGCGCACCACACCGGCCAGAGCCAGGCGCAGATCGAGGCGGACTCGGACCGGGACCGCTGGTTCACCGCCCAGGAGGCCATGGACTACGGCTTCATCGACAAGGTGATCATCGGGGCCGCGCAGGTTCCGGATGGCGCCGGGACCCTGAGCTGAGGAGCTGACGATGACCGACCTGAGCCTGCCGCCCCAGTTCGCGGCCGTGCACAACCGTTACGTCCTGCCGTCGTTCGTCGAGCGCACGTCGTACGGGATGAAGGAGTCCAACCCGTACAACAAGCTCTTCGAGGACCGGATCATCTTCCTCGGCGTCCAGGTGGACGACGCGTCGGCCAACGACGTGATGGCCCAGCTGCTGACGCTGGAGGGCACCGACCCGGACCGCGACATCATCATGTACATCAACTCGCCGGGTGGTTCGTTCACCGCCATGACGGCGATCTACGACACCATGCAGTACGTCCGCCCGGACATCCAGACCGTCTGCCTCGGCCAGGCGGCCAGCGCGGCGGCGGTGCTGCTCTCGGCGGGCACCCCGGGCAAGCGGATGGCGCTGCCCAACTCCCGGATCATCATCCACCAGCCGGCCACCGAGGGCGGCTACGGCCAGGGGTCGGACATCGAGATCCAGGCCCGGGAGATCCTGCGGATGCGGACGCAGCTGGAGGACATGCTGTCCCGGCACTGCAACCGCCCCATCGAGCAGGTTCGCAAGGACATCGACCGTGACAAGATCATGACGGCCGAGGAGTCCAAGGAGTACGGGCTGGTCGACACGATCCTGACCAGCCGTAAGAAGGGTCTGCTGGCTTCTCACGCCGCAGGCTGAGCAGTGCGAGTTCGGAGGTCGGTCGGGGCGGTGGTCCCGGCCGACCTCTGACACACCCGTTTTGGGGGTCGGAGAAACCTCCGGCAGCGGGTAACGTCGGGTCTGTGCCGCTTCGCTGGCTCGGACCGGCGAGTGGGACGACAGGACGGACGGGCGCGCGGCGCTCGCAGGTCAGGG
Organism: Micromonospora sp. Utrum1; assembly: GCF_057197805.1. Lineage (NCBI taxonomy): Bacteria > Bacillati > Actinomycetota > Actinomycetes > Micromonosporales > Micromonosporaceae > Micromonospora > Micromonospora sp. Utrum1. The sequence goes on along the minus strand of NZ_CM170071.1, from coordinate 6,290,867 downwards.
CCGGCGTACCGGCCGACGAGTGCAGGGAGAACGTAGGTGGCACGGATCGGTGACGGCGGCGACCTACTCAAGTGCTCCTTCTGCGGCAAGTCGCAGAAGCAGGTCAAGAAACTCATTGCGGGCCCAGGGGTCTACATCTGCGACGAGTGCATCGATCTCTGCAACGAGATCATCGAGGAGGAGCTGGCCGAGTCCGGCGAGGTGAAGTGGGAAGAGCTTCCCAAGCCGATGGAGATCTGCCAGTTCCTCGACAACTACGTCGTCGGTCAGGAGCAGGCCAAGAAGGCGCTCGCCGTCGCGGTCTACAACCACTACAAGCGGATCCAGGCCGAGGCCGCGGGCGCGCCGGGCTCCGGCAGCGACGGCGTCGAGCTGGCCAAGTCCAACATCCTGCTGCTCGGCCCGACCGGGTGCGGCAAGACCCACCTGGCGCAGACGCTGGCCCGGATGCTCAACGTCCCGTTCGCGATCGCCGACGCCACCGCGCTCACCGAGGCGGGCTACGTCGGCGAGGACGTGGAGAACATCCTCCTCAAGCTGATCCAGGCCGCCGACTACGACATCAAGCGCGCCGAGACCGGGATCATCTACATCGACGAGGTCGACAAGATCGCCCGGAAGTCGGAGAACCCGTCGATCACCCGGGACGTCTCCGGTGAGGGCGTGCAGCAGGCGCTGCTGAAGATGCTCGAGGGCACGGTGGCCAACGTGCCGCCGCAGGGCGGGCGGAAGCACCCGCACCAGGAGTTCATCCAGATCGACACCACCAACGTGCTGTTCATCTGCGGTGGCGCGTTCGCCGGCCTCGACCAGATCATCGAGGCCCGCACCGGCTCCGGCGGCACCGGCTTCGGCGCCCGGCTCCGGTCGGTCTCCGAGCGGTCGACCGATGACATCTTCAGCCAGGTCATGCCGGAGGACATGCTCAAGTTCGGGCTGATCCCCGAGTTCATCGGCCGGCTCCCGGTGATCACCAACGTGCGCAGCCTCGACCGCAGCGCGCTGGTCCGCATCCTCACCGAGCCGCGCAACGCCCTGGTCCGGCAGTACCAGCGCCTCTTCGAGCTCGACGGCGTCGAGCTGGAGTTCGAGGAGCCCGCGCTGGAGGCCATCGCCGACCAGGCCATGCTCCGCGGCACCGGCGCCCGCGGCCTGCGGGCGATCATGGAAGAGGTCCTGCTCTCCGTGATGTACGAGGTGCCGAGCAACCCCGACGCCGCCCGGGTGCTCATCACCCGCGAGGTCGTCCTGGAGAACGTGAACCCGACCATCGTGCCCCGCGAGTTCACCGGCCGGCGCGCCCGCCGGGACCGCGAGGAGAAGTCGGCCTGACCGCCGTCGCGACCGCGCCCGGGTCAGCTCGGGCGCGGTCCGCGTGACCGGGTCCGCCGGTCCCACTCGCCCGACGGGGTGACCGCCACCATCACCAGCCGCGCCGGCTCGTCGCCCGCCGTGCGGTAGCCGTGCTCGCGGTCGGCGTGGAACTCCACCGTCTCGCCGGCGCGCACCTCGTGGTCGACGCCCTCGACGGTGACCGTGACGGTCCCGGCCAGCACGTGCAGCACCTCCCGGGTGCCGCGCGGGTGGTCGGGGGAGTGGTGCGCCTCGCCGGGCTGCAACCGCCACTCCCAGAGTTCGACCAGGTCCGGCTCGCCCAGCCCGCTGAGCAGCCGCGCGGTGCCGCCGTGCTCGCCCCGCCACAGCACCGGCGCGTCGCCCGCCCGGGAGACCCGTACGGTGCTCTCCTCCGCCGGTTCGAGCAGCCGGGCGATGTTGACGCCGAACGCGTCGGCGACCCGGCAGAGGGTGCCGACGCTCGGGTTGGTCCGTGCCCCCTCGATCTGCACGAGCATGCCCTTGCTCACCCCGGACCGGCCGGCCAGTTCCTCGAAGGACCAGCCGCGGGCGGCCCGCAGCTCGCGTACCTGTCGGGCCACCGCGGAGGTCACCGCGCCCACCCGCCCTCCGGCGTCGGTCATCACACTATCCTTCGCGGTCAATATTGTGGTACGACTGCCTGATGTTCCCCATTGTGCTCGCCGCGGTCTCCGCGGTCGCGTTCGGCACGGCCGACTTCTCCGGCGGTAAGGCGTCCCGGCACGCCGACCCCATCGCGGTGACCGTCGTGTCGCAACTGCTCAGCGTCCCGCTGCTGCTCGCCCTGGTGCTGATCGTGCCCGGCACGCCCGGGCCGCTCGACCTGGCCTGGGGGCTGCTCGCCGGGGTGGCCGGCGCGGCCGGCGTGATGCTGCTCTACAAGGCCCTCGCCGGCGGCGTGATGGCGGTCGTCGCACCGGTCACCGCGATCACCGCCGCGGTCGTGCCGATCGTCGCCGGGCTGGTCACCGCAAACTCCCCGGGCACGCTCGCGCTCGTCGGCGCCGGTCTCGCCGTGGTGGCCATCGCGCTGGTCAGCCTGGGGGAGGGCGGCGCCACGGGGCGGGTGTCCGGCCGGCTGATCGGCATGGCGCTCGGCGCCGGGCTGCTCTTCGGGATCTTCTTCGCGCTGCTCGGCCAGGCCGACGAGGGCGCCGGCATGTGGCCCGTCGTCGCGGTACGGGTCAGCTCCATCGCCTTCGGCCTCGCCCTCGCCGTGCGCACCGGCGTACGCCTGCGGCTCGAACCGCGGGTGCTCCGCTGGGCCGCGGCGGCCGGCCTGCTGGACTCGGCGGCCAACGCTCTCTTCCTGGCCGCCGCCGGCCGGGGCCACCTCAGCGTGGTGGCCGCCATCGCCGCGCTCTACCCGGCGAGCACCGTGCTGCTCGCGCTCGCGGTCGACCGGGAACGGCTCCGCCCGGTGCAACTGGCCGGGCTGGGCTTCGCCGCCGGCGCGCTCGTGCTGGCGAGCGTCTGAGCCCTGTCGCCACCCGCCGTCCGCCCGTACGCTGAGCGTCATGCGCGTTGCCGTCTGTCAGCTCAACGCCCGTGACGACCGGACCGCCAACCTCGCCGCCGCCGAGGCCCTGCTGGCCCGGGCCGCGGCGGCCGGCGCGGATCTCGCCGTCCTCCCGGAGTACGTCGACTACCTCGGCCTCGCCGCCGGCATGCCCCCCGCCGAACCGGTCGACGGCACGGTGGGGCGGTTCTTCGCCGACGCCGCCCGCCGGCTCGGCATGTGGGTGATCGCCGGCTCGTTCCACGAGGCCGGGCCGGACCCCGAGCACACCTGGAACACCTCGCTGGTCTTCGACCGCGACGGCGCGCTCGCCGCCAGCTACCGCAAGATCCACCTGTACGACGTCGAGATCCCCGGCCGCGTCTCCTACCAGGAGTCGGCCACCGTGGCGCCCGGTGAGAAGCCTGTGGTGGTCGACGTGGAAGGGCTCCGGGTCGGCCTGTCGATCTGCTACGACCTCCGGTTCCCCGAGCTCTACCGGCAGCTGGCCGGCGACGGCGGCGCGGAGCTTCTGGTCGTGCCGGCCGCGTTCATGATGCACACGGGGCGCGACCACTGGGAGGTGCTGCTCCGGGCCCGGGCGATCGAGAACCAGTGCTACGTGGCGGCCGCCGGCCAGACCGGAGACCACGAGCCGGGGCGGACCTGCTTCGGGCGCAGCATGGTGGTGGACCCGTGGGGGACCGTGGTCAGCCAGGTTCCCGACGGCCCGGGAGTCGCGGTCACCGAGCTGGACCTGGACCGGCTGCGGACCATCCGCGTCGAGGTGCCGAGCCTCGCCAACCGTCGGCTCTGAGCCCCCGCTCAGCTCTCCAGGAGCACGCCGATCACGGTGAAGCCGGCGATCGCCGCAGCGGTGACGAGCAGGGCCGTGGTCATCCGGGAGGGACCGCGCCGGACGAGGCGTCCCACCGACGCCAGGACGACGACGAGCACGAAGGCGCCGATGACCAGCTGCCAGAACGGCAGCAGGAGCCCGAGCAGGGCCTCCTCGGCGAGCGTCGCCGCCGGGAACCGGGACACGTCATCCATGCCAGCCACTCTGGCACGGATGAGCCCGTGGTGGCCCCGTCCGATCCCCGTTTTCCGCCGGCAGGGTCCCGCGGACACCCCGCTGGCGGGCACTGACGATCATTGATTTGCCTTCTCGGGGCCGCCCGCGTAACTTTCTCTCTGCACGCGGGAGGCCGGACAAACCGGCCGACAACGGGCGGCCAGGCTGGTGGCGGTGACGCCGAGCCAGACTGAGGATCTGGGCGGTGCGAGCGACTCCGGGAAACACGGGGTTGCGATCGCGAAGCCGACCGGGTAGAGTGCGAAAGCCGGCAGGGAGCCGGGCGGGTGGCCGCGAAAGCGGCGATCGGCCGGTCCGCCGGAACCCACGACAGCAACGACCGCCAGTTACGGCGTGCGTCAGCGTGGATCGGACCGAACCATTGATCACCTCAAACACGAGGTTGACAGCGAGGAACGGGCCGGGTAAGTTAGAGAGGTTGCCCCGGATGGGGGTCCTGCTGGTGCGGGGCTTTCGGATGGTGTGTGGTTGTTCTTTGAGAACTCAACAGGGTGCTTGTTAAGCCAGTGCCAAATTGATTTATACCCCGGACTGGTCAGGCCTTTTGGTTTGGCTGGTTGGGATTCCTTTGGCAACACTTTTGTTGTCAGGATGATTGTTCAACAAAGTTTTTTGTTGGAGAGTTTGATCCTGGCTCAGGACGAACGCTGGCGGCGTGCTTAACACATGCAAGTCGAGCGGAAAGGCCCTTCGGGGTACTCGAGCGGCGAACGGGTGAGTAACACGTGAGCAACCTGCCCTAGGCTTTGGGATAACCCCGGGAAACCGGGGCTAATACCGAATATGACCTGGCCTCGCATGAGGCTTGGTGGAAAGTTTTTCGGCCTGGGATGGGCTCGCGGCCTATCAGCTTGTTGGTGGGGTGATGGCCTACCAAGGCGACGACGGGTAGCCGGCCTGAGAGGGCGACCGGCCACACTGGGACTGAGACACGGCCCAGACTCCTACGGGAGGCAGCAGTGGGGAATATTGCACAATGGGCGGAAGCCTGATGCAGCGACGCCGCGTGAGGGATGACGGCCTTCGGGTTGTAAACCTCTTTCAGCAGGGACGAAGCGTAAGTGACGGTACCTGCAGAAGAAGCGCCGGCCAACTACGTGCCAGCAGCCGCGGTAAGACGTAGGGCGCGAGCGTTGTCCGGATTTATTGGGCGTAAAGAGCTCGTAGGCGGCTTGTCGCGTCGACTGTGAAAACCCGCAGCTCAACTGCGGGCCTGCAGTCGATACGGGCAGGCTAGAGTTCGGTAGGGGAGACTGGAATTCCTGGTGTAGCGGTGAAATGCGCAGATATCAGGAGGAACACCGGTGGCGAAGGCGGGTCTCTGGGCCGATACTGACGCTGAGGAGCGAAAGCGTGGGGAGCGAACAGGATTAGATACCCTGGTAGTCCACGCTGTAAACGTTGGGCGCTAGGTGTGGGGGGCCTCTCCGGTTCCCTGTGCCGCAGCTAACGCATTAAGCGCCCCGCCTGGGGAGTACGGCCGCAAGGCTAAAACTCAAAGGAATTGACGGGGGCCCGCACAAGCGGCGGAGCATGCGGATTAATTCGATGCAACGCGAAGAACCTTACCTGGGTTTGACATGGCCGCAAAACCGGCAGAGATGTCGGGTCCTTCGGGGGCGGTCACAGGTGGTGCATGGCTGTCGTCAGCTCGTGTCGTGAGATGTTGGGTTAAGTCCCGCAACGAGCGCAACCCTCGTTCGATGTTGCCAGCGCGTTATGGCGGGGACTCATCGAAGACTGCCGGGGTCAACTCGGAGGAAGGTGGGGATGACGTCAAGTCATCATGCCCCTTATGTCCAGGGCTTCACGCATGCTACAATGGCCGGTACAATGGGCTGCGATACCGTGAGGTGGAGCGAATCCCAAAAAGCCGGTCTCAGTTCGGATCGGGGTCTGCAACTCGACCCCGTGAAGTCGGAGTCGCTAGTAATCGCAGATCAGCAACGCTGCGGTGAATACGTTCCCGGGCCTTGTACACACCGCCCGTCACGTCACGAAAGTCGGCAACACCCGAAGCCGGTGGCCCAACCCTTGTGGAGGGAGCCGTCGAAGGTGGGGCTGGCGATTGGGACGAAGTCGTAACAAGGTAGCCGTACCGGAAGGTGCGGCTGGATCACCTCCTTTCTAAGGAGCACCTTCACCCGAAAGGGTGTAAGGAGCCCGCGGCCCGCGAATGTCGGGTCGGGGTGCTCAATGGCGGAGACACTGGTTAGTCGGATGCCGGCAACGGTTACGGATGTCTAGTAGACGCCCTTCGGGGTGCAGGAACGACGGATGTGATGCGGCTGGGTTCGGCGTAAAGCACCCTGTTGGGTCCTGAAGGAACAACCATTGGTTGTCTTTCAGAGCCTTGAGCGGAGCGTGAGCTCCGTAGGCTGCCAGGCATGACCTGGCCTCGCATACCGCCGGCGGAATTGCCGGGCTGGTGTGGGGCGCATCAGGTTGTGGGTTGGTCGTTTGTTGAGAATTGCACAGTGGACGCGAGCATCTTTGTGGTCAAGTTGTCAAGGGCGAACGGTGGATGCCTTGGCACCAGGAGCCGATGAAGGACGTGGGAGGCCGCGATAGGCCTGGGGGAGCTGTCAACCAAGCTGTGATCCCAGGGTGTCCGAATGGGGAAACCCGGCACCAGTCATGTGGTGTCACCCACACCTGAACACATAGGGTGTGTGGAGGGAACGCGGGGAAGTGAAACATCTCAGTACCCGTAGGAAGAGAAAACAACAAGTGATTCCGTGAGTAGTGGCGAGCGAAAGCGGATCTAGGCTAAACCGGCTGCGTGTGATACCTGTCAGGGGTTGCGTGGTCGGGGTTGTGGGATCCCGCTGAGTGTACTGACATGCACTCGAGGAGTTACAAAGTTAGTGGCTAGTCGAACAGTCTGGAATGGCTGACCGTAGACGGTGATAGTCCGGTAGGTGAAAGTTGCTGACCTTCTGTGGGTGTTCCCGAGTAGCGGCGGACCCCTGAAATCTGCCGTGAATCTGCCAGGACCACCTGGTAAGCCTAAATACTTCCTGGTGACCGATAGCGGACGAGTACCGTGAGGGAATGGTGAAAAGTACCCCGGGAGGGGAGTGAAATAGTACCTGAAACCGTTCGCCTACAATCCGTCGGAGCCTTGCGGGGTGACGGCGTGCCTTTTGAAGAATGAGCCTGCGAGTTAGTGGCATGTGGCGAGGTTAACCCGTGTGGGGGAGCCGTAGCGAAAGCGAGTCTGAATAGGGCGCTGTAGTCGCATGCTCTAGACCCGAAGCGGAGTGATCTAGCCATGGGCAGGCTGAAGCGCGGGTAAGACCGCGTGGAGGGCCGAACCCACCAACGTTGAAAAGTTGGGGGATGACCTGTGGTTAGGGGTGAAAGGCCAATCAAACTCCGTGATAGCTGGTTCTCCCCGAAATGCATTTAGGTGCAGCGTCGCGTGTTTCTTGCCGGAGGTAGAGCACTGGATGGTCTAGGGGGCCCACAAGCTTACCGAAATCAGCCAAACTCCGAATGCCGGTAAGTGAGAGCGCGGCAGTGAGACTGCGGGGGATAAGCTTCGTAGTCGAGAGGGAAACAGCCCAGATCACCAGCTAAGGCCCCTAAGCGTGTGCTAAGTGGAAAAGGATGTGGGGTCGCATAGACAACCAGGAGGTTGGCTTAGAAGCAGCCACCCTTTAAAGAGTGCGTAATAGCTCACTGGTCAAGTGGTTCCGCGCCGACAATGTAGCGGGGCTCAAGCACACCGCCGAAGCTGTGGCATTCACATTTCAACCTCGCTGGGACTTGATTCCTTGTGCAGGTGTGTGGATGGGTAGGGGAGCGTCGTGCCGCGAGTGAAGCAACGGGGTGACCCAGTTGTGGACGCGGCACGAGTGAGAATGCAGGCATGAGTAGCGAAAGAAGGGTGAGAAACCCTTCCGCCGGATGACCAAGGGTTCCAGGGCCAGGCTAATCCGCCCTGGGTGAGTCGGGACCTAAGGCGAGGCCGAGAGGCGTAGTCGATGGACAACGGGTTGATATTCCCGTACCCGCGAAAGAGCGACCCTGACGAACCTCGTTGTGCTAACCACCCGAACCATCCAAAGTCTTCGGACTGCGGATGGGGAGCGTGGGAACCTGGCGGGTAGTAGTCAAGCGATGGGGTGACGCAGGAAGGTAGCTGAGCCCGGCCGGTGGTTGTGCCGGGGTAAGCGTGTAGGCCGTGCCGTAGGCAAATCCGCGGCGCATATAGGCTGAGACGTGATGCCGAGCCGATTCAGGTGAAGTCAGTGATCCTATGCTGCCGAGAAAAGCCTCTAGCGAGTTCTTAGCGGCCCGTACCCCAAACCGACACAGGTGGTCAGGTAGAGAATACCGAGGCGATCGGGCGAACTGTGGTTAAGGAACTCGGCAAATTGCCCCCGTAACTTAGGGAGAAGGGGGGCCGGAGACGTGAAGCCCCGCGCGGGTGGAGCGTTGTATGGCCGCAGAGAGCAGGGGGAAGCGACTGTTTACTAAAAACACAGGTCCATGCGAAGAAGTAATTCGATGTATATGGACTGACGCCTGCCCGGTGCTGGAACGTTAAGGGGACCTGTTAGCTCTTCGGGGCGAAGCGGAGAACTTAAGCGCCAGTAAACGGCGGTGGTAACTATAACCATCCTAAGGTAGCGAAATTCCTTGTCGGGTAAGTTCCGACCTGCACGAATGGCGTAACGACTTCCCCACTGTCTCAACCACAGGCCCGGCGAAATTGCATTACGAGTAAAGATGCTCGTTACGCGCGGCAGGACGGAAAGACCCCGGGACCTTTACTATAGCTTGACATTGGTATCCGAATTAGCTTGTGTAGGATAGGTGGGAGCCGGTGAACCATCAACGCCAGTTGGTGGGGAGGCAATCTTGAAATACCACTCTGGTTGATTTGGGTATCTAACTTCGGACCGTTATCCGGTTCAGGGACAGTGTCTGGTGGGTAGTTTAACTGGGGCGGTTGCCTCCTAAAGGGTAACGGAGGCGCCCAAAGGTTCCCTCAGCCTGGTTGGCAATCAGGTGTTGAGTGCAAGTGCACAAGGGAGCTTGACTGTGAGACTGACAGGTCGAGCAGGGACGAAAGTCGGGACTAGTGATCCGGCACTGGCATGTGGAAGCGGTGTCGCTCAACGGATAAAAGGTACCCCGGGGATAACAGGCTGATCTTCCCCAAGAGTCCATATCGACGGGATGGTTTGGCACCTCGATGTCGGCTCGTCGCATCCTGGGGCTGTAGCAGGTCCCAAGGGTTGGGCTGTTCGCCCATTAAAGCGGTACGCGAGCTGGGTTTAGAACGTCGTGAGACAGTTCGGTCCCTATCCGCCGTGCGCGTAGGATACTTGAGAAGGGCTGTCCCTAGTACGAGAGGACCGGGACGGACGAACCTCTGGTGTGCCAGTTGTCCCGCCAGGGGCACGGCTGGTTAGCTACGTTCGGAAGGGATAACCGCTGAAAGCATCTAAGCGGGAAGCTCGCTTCAAGATGAGGTATCCCACCCACTTTGTGGGGTAAGGCCCCCAGCTAGACGACTGGGTTGATAGGCCGGAAATGTAAGCCCGGTAACGGGTTCAGTTGACCGGTACTAATAGGCCGAGGACTTGACTACCAAGCTGCTACGCGTCCACTGTGCAACTCCCGACAAACGAACAACACCCAGCAACGGCTGGTCGAGTTGTTTGATATGTCGATAGAGTTACGGCGGTCATGGCGGAGGGGAAACGCCCGGTCACATTCCGAACCCGGAAGCTAAGCCCTCCAGCGCCGATGGTACTGCACTCGGGAGGGTGTGGGAGAGTAGGACACCGCCGGACAACCTTTCCAGTCAGGGCCACCCTTCGGGGTGGCCCTGACTGCGTTTGCCAGGCTTTGTTGCGGCACCCAGAGGGGGCGCCGCAACCATTCAGCGGTGCTGGATGCCATGGCGGAGCCGGCGGAACAGCGCCGCGGAATCGTCCACGGACCGGCCCGGGAACATCGCCATCACCACGCTGCCGTGGTCGGCCCAGCCACAGACCGCGAAGTCCCCGCCGTCGCCGCTCGTCGTACCGCACTTCATCACGCCGCCCAGGCCGCCGGCGTCCACCTCGCGCACCCCGGTCACCTTGCCGGTCTCGTCGGCCATCAACCCGAAGAGGCTGTCCAGGTCGCGCTCCGGCTGCCACAGCAGGGTGGTGCCGCCGAAGAGGAGCACCGACCGCTTGGCGTCCGCCGGGTCGGTGTAGACCGTGCCGAAGCTGCGGTCCAGCTCGATGTCGGCGGCGAACCCGTCGCGCAGGTAGTCGGCCGTGCTGCGGGCCCGTTCGCTGTCGTCCCGGGTGAGCCCGGCCACCGTGGCCGGCGTGCTCAGCTCGGTGTCCTTCTCCGCGAACACCCGCCAGCCACCGAGGCCGAGTGCCCCGGCACCGGCCAGCCCGACGACGAGCGCGGCCGCCAGCGCGATCTTCCGCCGCCGGGAGGCGGGGCGTCGCTCGGGGTCCAGCGCCGGGTCGCGGCGGCTCAGCCGGATCGGCTCATCGGTCAGGTCGACCGGCTCGGGACCGCCGTCGACCGGCCGCTCGGTGAGGTGCGCGTCGGACATGTCCGCCACCGTACGCGAACTAACAGGTGGCGCACGCCGGGTCTCCGAAAGCGCTCCGTAGACTTTCAGGGTGACCGAGAGACTGGATGCCCGACGCCCCGACGCCCCGACCCTTGCCGGCCAGTACCAGCCCGGCGAGGTAGAGCAGCGACGGTACGAGCAGTGGGTAGCCGCCGGCCACTTCCGGGCGTCGGCGGAGAGCGACAAGCCGCCCTTCACCATCGTCATCCCGCCGCCGAACGTCACCGGCTCGCTGCACATGGGGCACGCCTTCGAGCACACCCTGATGGACGCGCTGAACCGGCGTAAGCGGATGCAGGGCTACGAGGCGCTCTGGCTGCCCGGCATGGACCACGCCGGCATCGCCACCCAGAACCTGGTCGAGCGGCAGCTCGCCGGCGAGGGGCTGTCCCGGCACGACCTGGGCCGGGAGAAGTTCGTCGAGCGGGTCTGGCAGTGGAAGGCCGAGTCCGGCGGCGCCATCCTGGGTCAGATGCGTCGCCTCGGCGACGCGGTCGACTGGGACCGCGAGCGCTTCACCATGGACGAGGGCCTGTCCCGGGCCGTCCAGACCATGTTCAAGAAGCTCTTCGACGACGGCCTCATCTACCGGGCCAACCGGATCATCAACTGGTGCCCGCGCTGCCTCACCGCGCTCTCCGACATCGAGGTCGAGCACACCGACGACGAGGGTGAGCTGATCTCGATCCGCTACAGCGACGACGTCGTGGTGGCCACCACCCGGGCCGAGACCATGCTCGGCGACACCGCGGTCGCGGTGCACCCCGACGACGAGCGCTACCGGCACCTGATCGGCACCGAGGTGTCCCTGCCGCTCACCGACCGGCGGATCCCGATCGTCGGCGACGAGCACGTCGACCCGAGCTTCGGCACCGGCATGGTGAAGGTGACGCCGGCGCACGACCCGAACGACTTCGAGATCGGCCAGCGGCACGACCTGCCGGCGCTGGCGATCATGGACGAGCGCGGCATCATCACCGCGCCGGGCCCGTTCCAGGGCCTCGACCGGTACGAGGCCCGCCCGGCGATCGTGGCGGCGCTGCGCGAGCAGGGCCTGATCGTCGCCGAGAAGCGGCCGTACGTGCACGCCGTGGGGCACTGCTCCCGGTGCAAGACCACGGTCGAGCCGCGGCTGTCGCTGCAGTGGTTCGTCAACACCGCCCCGCTGGCCAAGGCCGCCGGCGACGCGGTGCGCGACGGCCGGGTGAAGATCGAGCCGGCCGAGCTGGCCAAGCGCTACTTCGCCTGGGTCGACAACATGCACGACTGGTGCATCTCCCGCCAGCTCTGGTGGGGCCACCGCATCCCGGTCTGGTACGGCCCGAACGGCGAGATCGTCTGCGTCGGACCCGACGAGGAGCCGCCGACCGGCGACGGCTGGCGGCAGGACGAGGACGTCCTGGACACCTGGTTCTCCAGCGGCCTCTGGCCGTTCTCCACCCTCGGCTGGCCGGAGCGCACCCCGGACCTGGCGAAGTTCTACCCCACCAGCGTGCTGGTCACCGGCTACGACATCCTCTTCTTCTGGGTCGCCCGGATGATGATGTTCGGCCTCTACGCCATGGACGGCGTGCAGCCGTTCGACGTGGTCGCCCTGCACGGCATGGTCCGCGACGAGCACGGCAAGAAGATGTCGAAGTCGTTCGGCAACGTGGTGGACCCGCTGGACTGGATCGACCGGTTCGGCGCCGACGCCACCCGGTTCACCCTGGCCCGGGGCGCCAACTCCGGTCAGGACGTGCCGGTCAGCGAGGAGTGGTGCCAGGGCTCCCGCAACTTCTGCAACAAGCTCTGGAACGCCACCCGGTTCGCGCTGCTGAACGGCGCGCACACCGACGGGCCGCTGCCCGCCGTGGCCGAGCTGTCGACGGTCGACCGGTGGATCCTCTCCCGGCTGGCGCACGTCACCGCCGAGGTGGACGAGCAGTTCAAGGCGTACGAGTTCGCCAAGGTCTGCGACCTGCTCTACCACTTCGCCTGGGACGACGTCTGCGACTGGTACGTGGAGCTGAGCAAGCCGGTGCTCGCCGAGGGCGGGCCGGCCGCCGACGCCACCCGCCGGGTGCTGGGACACGTGCTGGACCAGCTGCTGCGGCTGCTGCACCCGGTGATCCCGTTCGTCACCGACGAGCTGTGGACCGCGCTGACCGGCGGCGAGACGGTGATGACCGCTGCCTGGCCGGCGGCGGACCGTACCCTCGTGGACGACGCCGCGGAGGTCGAGGTCGGCACCCTCCAGCGGGTGGTGACCGAGATCCGGCGGTTCCGCTCCGACCAGGGGCTGCGCCCGACGCAGCGGGTGGCGGCCCGGCTCGACGGCCTGGCCGGCGCCGGCATCGCGGCGCACGAGCCGCTGGTCCGCTCGCTGGTCCGGCTCGACGCGCCCGGCGACGACTTCCAGGCCAGCGCCACCCTCGCCATGCCGGGCGAGGTCAGCGTCGCGCTCGACACCCGGGGTTCGATCGACGTGGCCGCCGAGCGGGCCCGACTGACCAAGGACCGCGCGGCCGCCGAGAAGGAGGCCGCGCAGGCGCGGGCGAAGCTGGACAATCCGGCGTTCGTCGGCAAGGCGCCCGAGCCGGTGGTCGCCAAGATCCGCGAGCGGCTGGCGGTGGCCGAGGCGGATCTGGTCCGGATCAACGCCGCCCTGGAGGGGTTGTCCGCGTGACCGACCGCACCGAATTCGCCGAGGTGGAGGCCGCGCTCAACGCGCGCGGCTTCACCCGAATGCACTTCGAGCTGGAGAAGATCGAGAGCCTGCTCGACCTGCTCGGCAGCCCGCAGCGGGCGTACCCGTCGATCCACCTGACCGGCACCAACGGCAAGACCTCGACGGCCCGGATGATCGACTCGGTGCTGCGGGCGTTCGGGCTGCACACGGGCCGTTACACCAGCCCGCACCTGGAGACCGTGCGGGAGCGGATCAGCCTGGACGGCGAGCCGGTCAGCGAGGACCGCTTCGTGGCCATGTACCGCGAGGTGGCGCCGCTGGCGGAGCTGGTCGACCAGCGCTCGGCCGAGCCGCTGACCTACTTCGACCTGACCACCGCGCTGGCCTTCGCCACCTTCGCCGACGCCCCGGTGGACGTTGCCGTGGTGGAGGTGGGGCTCGGCGGTGCCGAGGACGCCACCAACGTCATCCAGGCCGGGGTCGCGGTGATCACCCCGATCGGGCTGGACCACACCGAGTGGCTCGGCGACACCATCGAGGACATCGCGCTGCACAAGGCGGGCATCATCCACTCCGGCGCCACCGTGATCGCAGCGGCCCAGGAGGAGGAGGCCGCCCGGCCGATCCTGGAACGCTGCGCCGAGGTGGGCGCCACCGTCGCCCGGGAGGGCGCCGAGTTCGGCGTGCTGCGCCGCGCGGTCGCCGTCGGCGGCCAGGTGCTCACCATCCAGGGCCTCGGCGGGGTGTACGAGGAGATCTTCATCCCGCTGCACGGCGCCCACCAGGCCCAGAACGCCGCCGTGGCGCTGGCCGCGGTGGAGGCGTTCCTCGGCGCGGGCGCGCGGCGGCAGCTCGACATCGAGGCGGTCCGGGAGGGCTTCGCCGCGACCAGCTCGCCGGGGCGGCTGGAGAAGGTGCGTACCGCCCCGACGGTCCTGCTCGACGGCGCGCACAACCCGCACGGGATGGCCGCCACCGTCACCGCGCTCCAGGAGGAGTTCGCGTTCAGCAAGCTGGTCGGCGTGCTGGCCGTGCTCGGCGACAAGGACGCGGCCAGCCTGCTGGAGCTGCTGGAGCCGGTGCTCGACTCGATCGTGGTCGCCGAGAACAGCTCGCCCCGGGCGATGCCCGTCGACGAGCTGGCCGCGCTGGCCCGGGAGGTCTTCGGGCCGGACCGGGTGCAGGTGGCCGAGGAGATGCCGGACGCCATCGAGGCGGCCGTCGCCGAGGCCGAGTCCGACGTGCCGGGCGAGCTGGCCGGGGTGGGCGTGCTGATCACCGGATCGGTGGTGACCGTGGCCGACGCCCGCCGGCTGCTCAAGCGATGACCGGCCCGGTCGACGAACGCCCCGGCGAGGGCGCCCCGACAGAGGGCGCCCCGACCAAGGGCGCCCCGACCGAGGGCGCCCCGACCGAGGGCGGGGAGCAGCGGCGCTCCGGGCTGCGCAACCCCGACAAGGCGGTCCGCGGCCTCGGCGCCGGCACGCTCGCGCTGGAGGCGCTGGTGCTGCTGCTGGCCATCCAGCCGATCCGGGTGGTCGGCGGCGACCTGAGCGGCGCGGCCATCGCCGCGATCGTCGCGCTGGCGGTCGCCTGCGTGCTGCTGGCGGGTCAGATGAAGCGGGCGTGGGCCTGGCCCGCCGGCACGGTCCTCCAGGGCCTGCTGCTGCTCTCCGGGCTGCTGCACTGGTCGCTGTTCGCGCTCGGCGTCATCTTCGCCCTGGTGTGGGCGTACGCGCTGCACGTGCGGCGGGTCATCCTCGGCTGAGCGGCCCCGCCGGCTGAGGCGGGGCTCAGGCGTCGGCGAGGGTGCGCCACTGGGTGAGCGCGACGCCGTGCCCGTCCGGGTCGCGGAAGGCGGCCGCCCACACCTCCAGCTTGGTGCCCCGGTTGACCACCCGCGGGGCGTACGTGAACCGGACGCCCGACCCGCGCAGCCGCTCGTACGCCGCCTGGATGTCGTCGACCTCCAGGTTGACGTGGACCAGCCGGCGGCTGATCGGGGCGGCCCCGGTCACCCGGCGCAGCACCAGGCGGGTCGGCCCGGAGGCGAGGACGGCGTTCCCCTCGCCCCGGTCCAGCTCGGTGAAGCCGAGATCCTCGTAGAAGTCCAGGGACCGGTCCAGGTCGGTGACGAGCAGGGTGATGCCGACCCCGCTGATCGGGCTCGCCACCTCGGCCGGCTCCTCGTCGCCGGCCGGGCCGAAGATGGCCTCGTCGAGCTCCTCCGGGGTGGGCGGCGCCTCGCCGGCCGGCTCGTCCAGCGGGACGTCGATCGGGTCCACCGCGACGGTGTCGAACCGCTCCTCGGCGGGTGGCCGGGGCGCCGGGGCCCGGCGGGGGAGCGGGCCGCCTGTGGTCGGCTCGACCAGCTGCCCCTCCAGCACGACCCCGCCGCCGGGGCGCTGGTGCAGCACCACCGGCTCGCGCTCCTCCGGCAGCACGGTGAGGTCGTCGAGGAGCGGCTCCGGCGCGGGCGGGAAGTCGTCGCGGAAGTCGTCCTCCGGGGCCCGGTCGGCCCACGGCGGGGCCTCCTGCCCGATCAGCACCTCGTCGACCGGGTCCGGGTCGGCGTACTCGGGCGGGAGGTCGGCGACCGCGGCGGCGGTCTCGGCGTGGGTGGGCACCTCGTCCCAGAGGACGCGGACGTGCCGCTGGTCGTCCAGGGCGACGCGGACCGGCAGCGCCTGGCCCAGCGACGGCCACTTGGCGACCGGGACCCGCGGCTCGATGATCTTCTTGGACCGGGGCGGCAGGCCGGGCGCGTCGATCACCAGTTGCAGCTCGCAGCGGCCGAAGGCGTACTGGGTGGGCGGCTCGGAGGCGCTGTGCACGTGACCCAGCCCGACCACCCAGGTGCGGCCGCCGCCGCGGACCGTGGCGAGGGCGATCGCCAGCACCAGCAGGGCGACGCCGAGCGCCACGATCGCCCAGCTCGTCATGCCCAGCCCGAACAGGATCACGAACGTGGCCACGGTGCCCAGCACGACGCCGATCAGCTTGCGCACCGGCGCGATGGGTCGGTTCCCGCCATTCGCCACAGTGGACCTCCCAGGGGTTCCAGGGCCAGGCTAGGCCGCCGCGGCGACCCAGGGAAGGAGCAGCCGCCGCGCCGGCGCCGGGACCGGGTCGCTACGCTGACCGTACCCAGCCCGACCCGGTTCCGCGCACAGGAGGAAACCAGCGTGTCCAGCAGCAGCCCGGACGAGCGGACGCTCGTACTGATCAAGCCCGACGCGGTCCGCCGCGGGCTGGTGGGGGAGATCCTTGCCCGTTTCGAGCGCAAGGGCCTGCGGATCGACGCGCTGGTGACCCGGACCATGGACGGCGACTTCGCCGACCAGCACTACGCCGAGCACGTGGACAAGCCGTTCTACCCGCCGCTGAAGGCGTTCATGACCGGCGGTCCGCTGGTCGCCCTGGTGCTCTCCGGCGACCAGGTGATCGAGGTGGTGCGCGGGATGATCGGCAGCACCGACGGCCGCAAGGCCGCGGCCGGCACCATCCGCGGCGACTTCTCCCTCTCCAACCGGGAGAACCTGGTGCACGCCTCCGACTCGGTGGACAGCGCCAAGCGCGAGATCGCCCTCTGGTTCCCCGAGCTGGGCTGACCCGGCTTCCCACGGCCCCGGTTCCGCACGTGCGGGCCGGGGCCGTGGCGAGTGCTCAGTCGGCCGGTACGCGGTGAGCGCACCGGCCGACTGCGTCGCCGCCGAGAGGTCACACCTGCGCCGGCGGCTCGGTGCGGGTGCTCACCGAGATCCGGTTCCACACGTTGATCGTGGCGATCGCGATCAGCAGATCGGCCAGTTCCTTCTCCGACCAGACCTTCGCGGCGGCGTCCCACACGTCGTCCGGCACGCCGTGCTCGCCGAGCCGGGTCACCGCGTCGGTCAGCGCCAGCGCGGCCCGCTCCCGCTCGTCGAAGAAGGGCGCCTCCCGCCACGCCGCCACGGCGAACAGCCGCCGGCTGGACTCGCCCGCCTTGAGCGCGTCCCGGCTGTGCATGTCCACGCAGAACGAGCAGCCGTTCAACATCGACGCCCGCAGCTTGACCAGCTCCAGCACGGTGTGGTCCACGTTCGTCTGGACGTACTTCTCCAGGCCGTACACCGCCCGGTACGCCTCCGGCGCCACCGCCGTCATGTCCATCCGGCTCATCGCCGCCTCCTTCATCTCGTCGTTACGCCAACAGGACGGATCTGGGCCGAGGCGGTGTGACGGTGCGGCGATGTGACGGTGGTCATGGAGGAGCGGTGACGGGTTTCGACAGCCGTCGTTGACGTGCCGGCCACATCGGTCGGCGCCCCCGGTCATGTCGGGTCGGTAAACCAGCCTGGTGACTTCTGAACCGGGAGGATCCATGACGCAATTCGACCGACGTACGCTGCTCCGCGCCGGCCTGGTCGCCGGGGCCGGCGTCGCCGGCGGGCGCTGCTCGGCGCGCCCGGCGCGCTCGCCGCCAAACACCTCCCCCGCCGAAGGCTTCCAGCACTTCGGCGAGGTCTCGATCGACGGCGAGTCGGCCGCGCTGACCGTCCACCTCCGGGACCGTACCGGCGCCTCCCCCTGGACCACCACCCCACCCCGCCCGGCCGATCATGAGGTTGACGGCGATGTGGATCTCCGATGGTGCCGCTAACCTCATGATCAACCGGCGGGCCGGCGGGGTGGGTCGGTCAGTCAGAGGGTGTCGAGGGAGGCGCGGCGGCGGGACTCGGCCTCGAAGACCTTGAGGAGGACCGCGGCCAGGACCGCGTACCCGAGTCCGACGGCGGCCTCGGCGGCGAGTGCCGGCGCGGCCGCCGCCAGGCCCTCGCCGGCCACCAGTTGGCGGGCGGCCCGGGCGGCGTGGGTGATCGGCAGGCCCTCGCCCACCACGCGCATCCAACCGGGCAGCCCGGCGGCTGGGACGTTCACGCCGGTGAGCAGGAGCAGCAGCGCCACCGAGACGTTGGAGACCACCCAGACGTCCCGGAACCGCAGCCCCAGCGCACCGAGGGTGAGGCCGAAGAAACCGCAGGACAGTGCCGCCACCGCCAGCGTGGCCAGCAGCGCCGGCAGGGCCTCCGGCGGCACCCGCAGGCCGAGCAGGAGCGCGCCGACGGTCAGCGTGCTCGCCGCGATGAGCAGCCCGTTCCCGGCGTACGGGAGGACCCGGCCGAGGAAGACGGCGGTGCGGCTGCGCGGGGAGAGCAGCACGTGCCCGAGGGTGCCGAAGCGCCGCTCGTTGGCGACCGCCATGGTGCCGCCGAAGACGCAGGAGAGCGAGGCGGCGAGCACCGCGTTGCCGACGATGTAGAAGCGGTCGTCGGCGACCCTGAGCTGCCGGCCCAGGTATGCGAAGAAGAGCAGCTGGAAGATCGGCCCCACGAGCAGCGAGCCGATGAACATCGCCGGGGTGGTCCAGTTGAACAGGGCCCGGTAGGCGATCACGCCGCCGGTGCCGATCAGCCGGAAGAGTGGCATCGTCGTCCTCCTCAGGCCAGCGCGAGGGTCGCCGCGGCGCGGGCCCGTCGCTCGACGTGGGTCATCATCAGGGCGCCGGCGGCCAGGCAGCCGAGGCTGATCGCCAGGCAGATGCCCAGGGACGGCCAGACCGGGCCGCCGGCGGCCGCCTCGTGCACGGCCCGCGCGCCCCAGGTGGTGGGCAGTGCGGCGGCGATCGGGCCGGTCCAGCCGGGCAGCGCCGTGAGCGGCACCAGCATCCCGGAGACCAGCCAGATCGGGTACTCCAGCGTGTTGGCCAGCGCGTTGGCGTTGCGCATCAGCACGAACGTGCTGGCGAGCAGCAGGCCGAACATGCCCAGGCCGAGCACGCAGCCGGGGGCCGCGACCAGGAAGAGCAGCGGGTGCGCGAAGGTCAGCGGCACGCCGTAGAGCAGCCGGCCCCAGAGCAGGGTGGCGAGCATGGCGTAGGTGCCGGTGACCGCGGTGGACAGGGTGATCGGGAAGATCACCAGGGCGGGCGGGCGGGGTGCCAGCATGAGCATCTCCAGGGTGCCCTGCCAGCGTTGGTTCTGGATGGCGCCGCCGGACCCGAAGAGCACCGACGACCAGACCCCCATCAGCCCGGCGCCGACCGAGGCCTCCAGCAGCCGGCCCGGCTCGCCGCCGGCCCGGAAGAGGTACACCGCCAGGGTCGCCTGCACCACCGGCACGATCAGCGCGGTGGCGATCTCGAACGGGGAGCGGCTGAGCTGCTTGGTGTGCAGCAGCGCCCCCACCCCGATCATGCGGAGCAGACTCACGCGGCCACCGCCTCGACCGGGCGGGCCGGGGTGTCGACCCGGTTGACGATCGCCACGTACGCGTCTTCGAGGGTGGGCTGGCGGGCGGCGACCCGCCCCAGCCGTACGCCGTCGAGTTCGCGCAGCACGTCGGCCTGCACGTCCACCCCCGCGTCGGACTGCACGGTCAGCACCTGCGCCGCGCCGGTGACCGTTACACTCGCCTCGCGTACCCCGGGCAGGGCGTGGATGGCGGCGAGCTGGGCGTCGGTCACCCCGTAGGCCTCGACCTCCAGCACCTGCCGGCCGTCGGCGTGCCGCCGCAGCTCGGCCGGTGTGCCGAGGGCCTGGATGGCGCCGTCGGCGATCACCGCGATCCGGTCGCACAGCTCGTCCGCCTCGGCCATGTAGTGCGTGGTCAGCAGCACGGTGGTGCCGGTGGCGGCCAGGTCGGCGACGGTCTGCCGCAGCTCCCGCGCGGCCACCGGGTCCACCCCGATGGACGGTTCGTCGAGGAAGAGCACCTTCGGCCGGTGCAGCAGGCCCCGGGCGATGTGCAGCCGCTGCCGCATGCCTCGGGAGTAGCCCTCCACCCGTTCGTGCTCCCGGCCGTCGAGGTGGACCAGCGCCAGCAGCTCGGCGATGCGGCGCTTCTGCTCCCGCCCCGGCACCCCGTACAGCTCGGCGAAGTAGCGCAGGTTGTCCAGGGCGGAGAGCCGGTCGTACAGGCCCCGGTCGCCGCCGAAGACGTACCCGATCCGCCGGCGTACCTCCCGGGTCTCGGTGACCACGTCGTGGCCGCAGACCCGGGCGGTGCCGGCGGTGGGGATGAGCAGCGTGTTCAGCAGCTTGATGGTCGTGGTCTTGCCGGCGCCGTTCGGTCCGAGCAGGCCGAACAGCTCCCCGTTGCCGACCGTCAGGTCGACGCCGCGGACCGCCTCCACCTCCCGGCGCTGGGGTCGGAACCATCCCGTTCGGCTGCGGTAGGTGCGGCGCAGCCCGGCCGCCTCGATCGCGTACTCGCTCATGGCGGTGAATCTAGGGACGGCGGGCGGTCCGGCGAAACGAATTCGGCAGCCGCCGAATCCTCAGGCGGACGCGGTGGCCGGGTCCGCGCCGATCAGGGTGACCAGGGCCAGGCCGGCCGGTTCCAGGCCGTACAGGACCCGGCGGCCCACCCGGCGGCGGTGCGCCACCCCGGCGGTGAGCAGTGCGGCGAGGTGCTCGGAGACGGTGCTCGGCGCCAGGCCGAGGGTGGCGGCCAGCCCGGCGGTGGTCGCCGGCCGGGTCAGCGCCCGCAGCACCTGGGCCCGGCCCCGGCCGACGAGCACCGCCAGCCGGTCGGGCCCCGGGGTCTCCGGCGCGGCGGCGCCGGCCGGCCGGTCCGCCAGCAGGACCGCGCCGCGGGCCTGGTAGGAGACCGCGATGATCTCGGGGTGGTCGGTGGAGTGGGTGAGCGCGCCCCGGGAGAAGATCAGCGGGATCAGCAGCAGCCGCTGGTCGACCGCCTTGAAGCTCCGTTCCGATGGCTTGACCAGGCTGAGCACCGGCCGTTCCCAGCGGACCCGCTCGTGCAGGTCGGCGAGGAGCGCGTCCGGGCCGTCGGCGGCGAGGGCCCGGGCGCGGTGCAGCACCTCCTCGTCGAGCGCCGCCCGCATCGCCGGCCACCAGGGCGCGATCGCCGCGTCCCAGTACGCCTGGATGCCCTCGGCCAACCGGTCCAGCGCGGCCTGCCGGTCGGTGACGAAGGGGCGCAGCCAGTCCGGCAGGTCGTCGGGGTCGTGGTAGCGGGGCACCTGCTCGGCGATCACCTCGGCCGGGGTGGCCCGTAGCGCGGCCAGCTCCTCCTCGATGGTCGGGCTGGCGCCGGGCGGCACCGGACCGAGGAAGTCGGGGTACCACGGGCCGGTGCGGGTGTAGAGCCGTGCCGGAGCCGTCGCGGGCTGCTCGGTGAGCACCCGCCAGGCGTGCCGGGCCCAGCCGGTGTATGGCCAGGGCGCCTCGTCCCGGTAGCGCTGCAGGAGGTAGAGGCTGCACTTGGCCTCCCAGAGCGGGCTGGTGGCGATCCGGGTACGGGTCAGCGTGGGCTCGTCCAACTCGATCCGGATCACCCGGGCAGCCTAGCCGCGCACCCGGGCCGCCCGGTCCGTGTGCCCGGGTCGACCCGGGCCGATACTCGGCGGCGGAGTGCCCGCCCGGTCGAGTACGCTTGACGGCACACAGGCGACGACCCGGCCATCACCGGCGAGCCTCCGGAAGAACAGCCGGGAGACCGGCCCAGTAGAACCGGACGGGACCGGCCCGTCACAGCCGGCCAACGAGCGGGCGGTCGCACCTCGGCCGCCAAGCGGGGTGGTACCGCGGGCCCGGCCCGGGGCGCCGGTCACGGCGTACCGGAAAAGGCTCGTCCTCGCAGACCCACACGACGTGAGCTGCTGAGGAGAGCGACCCCCGATGGCCTATCCGTTGCACGACCCGACCGCCGCCGGCGTCCCGGCGAGCCCGGACCTGCCCGCGGTCGAGCGCCGGGTCCTGGAGCACTGGACGGCCGACAAGACCTTCGAGGCGTCGGTCGAGGCCCGCCCCGCCGGTGAGGACGGGAAGAACGAGTTCGTCTTCTACGACGGCCCGCCCTTCGCCAACGGCCTGCCGCACTACGGCCACCTCTTGACCGGGTACGTCAAGGATCTGGTGCCGCGCTACCAGACCATGCGCGGCCGGCACGTCGAGCGCCGGTTCGGCTGGGACTGCCACGGCCTGCCGGCCGAGGTGGTGGCCGAGAAGCAGCTCGGCATCACCACCAAGGCGGAGATCCTCGACCTCGGCGTGGCCCGGTTCAACGAGGCCTGCCGCACCTCGGTGCTGGAGTTCACCCAGGACTGGGAGCGGTACGTCACCCGGCAGGCCCGCTGGGTCGACTTCGCCAACGACTACAAGACGCTCGACCTGGACTACATGGAGAGCGTCATGTGGGCCTTCCGGACCCTGCACGACAAGGGTCTGGTCTACGAGGGCTTCCGGGTGCTGGCGTACTGCTGGCGGTGCGAGACCCCGCTGTCGAACACCGAGACCCGGATGGACGACGTCTACAAGGACCGGCACGACCCGACGCTGACCGTCTGGTTCGAGCTGACCGCGGACGAGTCGGCTCCCGAGCCGGTGCGCGGCCCGGTGCGGCTCGGCGTCTGGACCACCACGCCGTGGACCCTGCCGTCGAACCTGGCGCTCGCCGTCGGCCCCGACATCGAGTACGCCGTGCTGGAGCGCGACGGGCAGCGGCACGTCGTCGGCGCGGCGCGGCTGGGCGCGTACGCCAAGGAGCTGGAGGGGTACGAGGAGGTCGGCACGGTCTACGGCCGGGACCTGGTCGGGCGCCGCTACACCCCGCTCTACGACTTCCTGGTCGACCAGGCCGGCGAGAACGCCTACCAGGTGCTCGGCGCGGAGTTCGTCACCACCGAGGACGGCACCGGGATCGTCCACCTGGCCCCGGCCTTCGGTGAGGACGACCAGAACACCTGCAACGCGGCCGGCATCCCGACCATCGTCACGGTCGACGACCATACCCGGTTCACCGGGCTGGTCCCGCCGTACCAGGGCGAGCAGGTCTTCGACGTGAACAAGCCGGTGATCCGCGAGCTGAAGGAGCGGGGGGTGGTGCTCCGGCAGGACACCTACACCCACTCCTACCCGCACTGCTGGCGCTGCGACACCCCGCTGGTCTACAAGGCGGTCTCCTCCTGGTTCGTCGCGGTCACCCGGTTCAAGGACCGGATGGTCGAGCTGAACCAGCAGATCAACTGGACACCGGGCCACATCAAGGACGGCTCGTTCGGCAAGTGGCTGGCCAACGCCCGGGACTGGTCGATCAGCCGGAACCGGTTCTGGGGCTCGCCGATCCCGGTGTGGAAGTCCGACGACCCGAACTACCCGCGGATGGACGTGTACGGCTCGCTGGCCGACCTGGAGCGCGACTTCGGCGTACGCCTGACCGACCTGCACCGGCCGGCGGTGGACGACCTGGTCCGCCCCAACCCGGACGACCCGACCGGGAAGTCGATGATGCGCCGGGTGCCGGAGGTGCTGGACTGCTGGTTCGAGTCCGGCTCGATGCCGTTCGCCCAGGTGCACTACCCGTTCGAGAACCGCGAGTGGTTCGAGCACCACTACCCGGGTGACTTCATCGTCGAGTACATCGGACAGACCCGCGGCTGGTTCTACACCATGCACGTGCTGGCCACCGCGCTGTTCGACCGGCCGGCGTTCCGCAACTGCCTCAGCCACGGCATCCTGCTCGGCTCCGACGGGCGCAAGATGTCCAAGAGCCTGCGCAACTACCCGGACGTCTACCACGTCTTCGATTCGTACGGGTCGGACGCGATGCGCTGGATGCTGATGTCCTCGCCGGTGCTGCGCGGCGGCGACATGGCGGTGACCGAGACGCTCATCCGGGACGCCGTGCGTCAGGTGCTGCTGCCGCTCTGGAACGTCTGGTACTTCTTCTCGCTGTACGCCAACGCCGACTCCTACACCGCGAAGCGGCGTACCGACTCGACGCACCTGCTCGACCGGTACGTGCTGGCGAAGACGAACGAGCTGGTGTCGACGGTCCAGGGGCAGCTCGACGCGTACGACATCTCGGGCGCCTGCGCCACCGTCCGGTCCTACCTGGACGCGCTGACCAACTGGTACGTGCGCCGCTCCCGGGACCGGTTCTGGGCGGGCGACGCGGACGCGTTCGACACGCTCTGGACGGTGCTGGAGACGCTCTGCCGGGTGGTGGCGCCGATGGCGCCGCTGACCGCCGAGGAGATCTGGCGCGGGCTCACCGGCGAGCGGTCGGTGCACCTGACCGACTGGCCGTCGGCCGAGGAGTTCCCGGTCGACCACGAGCTGGTGGCCGCCATGGACAACGTCCGGGCGGTCGCCTCGGCGGCGCTGTCGCTGCGCAAGGCCAAGGGGCTGCGGGTCCGGCTGCCGCTGTCGAAGCTGACCGTGGCCTCCCCGGTCGCGGCCCAGCTGCGGCCCTTCGCCGACCTGGTCGCCGACGAGGTCAACGTGAAGGCGGTGGAGTTCACCGGCGAGGTGTCCGCCTACTGCCAGCAGGTGCTGACCGTCGTGCCCCGGGCGCTCGGCCCGCGGGTGGGCAAGGCGGTCCAGCAGGTGATCAAGGCGGTCAAGGCGGGGGAGTGGGAGCTGGTCGACGGCGCCCCGGTCGCCGCCGGGATCACCCTGGCCGAGGGCGAGTACGAGCTGCGCCTGGTCGCGGCCGACGCCGAGCACTCCGCGCCGCTGCCCGGCGGCGAGGGCGTGGTCGTGCTGGACACCGAGGTCACCCCGGAGCTGGCCGCCGAGGGGCTGGCCCGCGACGTGGTCCGGGTGGTGCAGCAGGCCCGCCGCGACGCCGACCTGGACGTCTCGGACCGGATCGTGGTGGCCGTCTCCGCCTCGGAGGAGGTCCGCGCGGCGGTCGCCGCGTACACCGAGTTCGTGGCCCGGGAGGTGCTGGCCGACACGGTCGACTTCGCCGAGGGCGTCGACGGCTTCGCCGGCGAGGTCGGCGAGGGCGAGCGGGTGACGGTGGCCGTCCGGCGGGTATGAGTTCCTGACGGCGGGGTCCGGCGGCGTCCGCGCCGCCGGACCACCCGCAGACGGCTGACCACCCGATCCGCCGGATGCGGACCCGTCCGCTACCGTGACAGCGCCTGCTCACGTACGACCGCCGGAGGACCCGTGCCCCTGCTCTACACCATCGGCAAGCTCACCGTGGCGCCCACGCTCCGGTTGGCCTTCCGGCCGCACGTGGAGGGGTTGGAGCACATCCCGGCGACCGGCGGCGCGATCTTCGCGGGCAACCACCTCTCCGTGGCCGACGAGCTGCTGCTCGGCACGGTGGTGCCCCGGCATCTGGCCTTCTGGGCCAAGTCGGAGTACTTCAACGGCACCGGCGTGAAGGGCGTGTTCTCCAAGTTCGTGCTCACCGGGCTGGGCGCCATCCCCGTCGAACGGGCCGGCGGCCGGGCGGCGCTGTCCGCGTTCGACGCCGCCATCCCGGTGCTCAAGGCCGGCGACCTGGTGGCCATCTACCCGGAGGGGACCCGTTCCCCCGACGGGCGGCTCTACCGGGGGCGGACCGGCGCGGCCCGGCTGGCGGTCGCCGCCGGGGTGCCGATCATCCCGGTGGGCGTGACCGGCACCGACAAGGCGCAGCCCATCGGCACCCGGGTGCCCCGGCCGGGCCGGGCGGAGATCAGCATCCGGTTCGGCAAGCCGCTGGACTTCACCGGCCGGTCGGACGACCGGACGTCGCTGCGGGAGATGACCGACGAGATGATGGCCGAGATACAGAAGCTCACCGGCCAGGAGTACGTGCCGCGCTACGCGCCGAAGCGCGCCGAGCCCACCACCGACCCGGCCGCCTGAGGCGTCACGGCGGATCGCTGCCGCGCAGCTGCTCCTGGGCGACCACCGCGTCCAGGTCGCTGAGGCGGGTCAGCTGCTTCATGGTCCGCGCCATCCGCGCGTTCGCCGGGATCCGGCTGCGGTTGCGCGCCAGGAACGCCCAGTGCCCGGCGGTGAACGGGCAGGCGTCCGCGCCGAGCCGCTGACGCGGGTCGTATCGGCAGCCGCCGCAGTAGTCGCTCATCCGGTTGATGTACGTGCCCCCGGCGACGTACGGCCTGGTGGTCATCCGGCCCAGGTCGGCGTACTGGCTCATGCCGGCCACGTTGCCGGTCATCACCCACTCGTAGCCGTCCACGAACCGGGTGCGGTACCACTCGGCCAGCTCCGCCGGGCGCCAGCCGCGCTGGAGGGCGTAGTTGCCGAGCACCATGAGCCGCGGGACGTGGTGCACCCAGGCCCGGTCGCGGACCCCGGTGAGCACGTCGTTGAGGCAGCGTGCGTCGACCGCGTCCGCGTCCAGGTCACGCCACCAGTCCGGCAGGGAGCGGCGGGCGACCGGCTCGTTGCTGTCCCGCCAGCCCTGCTCGAAGTACCAGTAGGTGTGCCAGCTGTAGTCCCGCCAGCCCATCACCTGTCGGACGAAGCTCTCCACCGCGGGCAGCGGCGCGCCCTGCCGCCGGTACGCCTGCTCGGCGCCCCGGACCGCCTCCACCGGGTCCAGCAGGCCCAGGTTGAACGAGGACGACAGCACGCTGTGCGCCAGCCACGGGTCGGTGGAGAGCATGGCGTCCTCGTAGCGGCCGAACGCGGCGAGCCGGTGCCGGAGGAAGTGCCGCAGCCGGGCCGTGGCCTCCCCGTGGGTGGCCGGAAAGCGGCGCGGCCCGTCCCGTCCGGCGAACCGCATGCCCTCCCGCTCCCAGCGGTCCAGGTCGGCCCGGACCTCCGCGTCGATGTCGTCCTCCGTCGGCATCGCCGGGGCGGGCAGGTCGAGCCGGCCGGCCTTCGGCGGCGGCTCGCGGTACTCGGTGTCGAAGCTCCACCGGCCGCCGACCGGGTCGCGGCCGTCCAGCAGCACCCCGTGGTGCTCCCGGGCGAACCGGTAGAACGCCTCCATCCGCAGCGCGCCCCGCCGGCCGTCGGCCCAGTCGGCGAAGTCCGCCAGGCTGGTCACGTAGCCCCGGGCCGGCAGCACGGTGACCCGGTCCAGGTTCCGGACGAACGCCAGCGCCCGCCGCGAGGTGGGGTGGCAGACCTCCAGCGGCTCGCGGACCTGCTTCAGCGCCTGCCCGTACGTCTCGGCGCGCAGGAAGATCGCCTGGTCGCCCAGTTCGGCGGCGCGGTGCCGGAGCGCCGAGAGGATCAGGTGGGCCTTCTGCCGGTGGTAGACCCGGCGCCGGAAGACGGCCTTGGACTCGATGAGGAGAACCGGCTGCTTCCGCTCGTCGAGGAAGTGCGGCCCCAGCTGGTCAGCGAAGAGCCAACGCCGCGACATGTCCCGATTGTCACCCCTCGGACCGATCCGGCCCGGTAGGAAAACGGAACCTTTACGTGTTCGATACGTTGCGAACGGTGACCGACGACTCAGGACTGCTGGGGGGTGACCACCTTCTGCCGCAGGTCGTCCAGGAGCCGGCCACTGTCCTCGACGGACAGCCGGGTGAAGACGCCGGTGGCCAGGCTGCCGTGGTCGACCGAGGTGCACACCACCACCGTGTCGCCGTCGGCCCGGCCGACCGCGCAGCGCTCGTAGCGGCCCCGGACGCCCGTCTCCACCGGCACCGAGGGCTCGAGGGCGTACCGGTCGGTGAGACGCGCCAGCTCGGCCTGCGCGTCGGACTCGGGGCTCAGCCGGAACCCGGTGCCGCCGAAGAGGGTGACCCGCTTGCCGTCGGTCGTGGTGTAGATCCCGGCGAAGGTGTCCTCGGCGAGCAGGTGCGCCTGGCGTACCTGCGTCTTCAGTTCCTCGGCGGCGGCCCGGCTGCGCTGGTCCTGGCGCAGCCGCATCGAGCCGAGCTGGTCGGGCAGGCTCGCGCTCGCCGGGTACTGGGCGGAGAGCGGCTGGGCCCACCAGAGCGGCACGCCGCAGCAGCAGGCGACGCTGAGCAGCAGCACCCACGGCCAGCGGCGCCGGCGGCGGACCGGCACGGCCACGTACCCCTTGGGCGGCTGCCACCCCGGCGGCGCGGTCGCCGGCGGCGGGGTCTTCCCGCGGCGCTGCTTCGGCGGCGACACCGGCGGCGGCGACACCGGCCGGGGGACCACCGGCGGCGGGGCCGGGAGGACCGGTGGGCGGGCGACCGGCGGCGGGCTGAGCGGCGGCGCCGCGGCGACCGGCGGGGCGGGGTGCGCCGGCGGCGGGTGCGGCATGGGGTAGGGCGCCGTGTAGGGGAGCGTCGGCGGCAGCGCCGGGAAGTCGGCCGAGTGCAGGTCCCAACCGGTGGTGTCCACGCCCGCCCACGGGTCGACCGGGACCTGGTGCTCCGGCGAGTCCGCCGGCGGCACCGGCGTGGGCTCGACCGACTCGCCCCAGGCGCGCTTGCGCGGCGGCGGGGGCGGGACCGCGGCGGAGCCGCTCCAGCGGGGCGCGGGCGGCTCGGCCGGGGCCTCGACGCGGGTGGGATTCGGCTGGTTCTCGACCCGGGTGGGATTCGGCCGCTGCTCCACGCGGGTGGGGTCGGGGCGGGGCGCGACCGGCGCGGAGCCGGCGGCGCGGGCGGGACCGGGCACGGCGGCCGAACCGCGCGCGGGATGCGCCGGCGAGACCGGGGTGGGGTCGGAGTCGGTGGCGTCCGAGGGCTCGGGCCGCGCTGGGGCGGCCGCTTCGGCGTCCGGCTTCGCCTGGGCCTCCGGCTCCGCCTGCGGCGCGTGCTCGGCTTCGGTGGTCCGCGCCGCCTGGGCGTCGGGTTCGGCCGGCGGGGTGGGCTCGGGCTGTGTGTCAGGTTCTGCCGGCCGTTCGGGTTCGGCCTGGGCGGCAGGTTCCGGCCGCGCGGCGGGCTTGGCTTCGGCTTGCGCGCCGGGTTCGGCCTGCGCGGCAGGTGTCGGCCGGGCGTCGGACTCGGCCTGGGCGGCGTTTTCGGGCTGCGCGGCGGGCTCGCCCGGCGGGGCGGCCTCCGCCGCTGGGACGGGCTCGGCCGGTTCGGCCGGCGCGGCGGGCTGCGGGTCCGGTGCGGTGGGCCGGGTCTCGGCGTCCGGCGTCGCGGACTCCGGCGCGGACGACGCGTCCGTGCTGGTCGGGTGCGCGGAATCGGCCTGCGGCGGAACGTCGGCCGACGGCCCGGTGACCACCGGCTCCCCGTTCCGGCCGGTGGCCGGGGTGCCCCCGTCGGCCGGCCGGTCCGCCCCCGGCTGCGGCTGCGACATCGCGGCAATCTCCTCTCGCGCCCGTAGCGAGGTTAGTACCGCCCCGCCACCCCCGACGAATCCACGGCGCCGGGCCGCCCCGGCCCCGCCCGTGTCGATCAAGGAGTTTGCGTCGGGATCGTCGCGGATCTCGACGCAAACCTCTTGATCGACGCGCGAGGGAGGCTTCGGCGCTGGTCGGGGTGGGCGGGCGGGGGTAGCGGTGCGGCGTGGTAGGCGGGGGAGCACCGCGTACGCTTGGGCATCATGAGTGCCCCGTCGACGACGCCGCGCCCGGTCGCGGCCAATTCAGTCTGGCCCCGGCTGGAGCCGCTGCTGCCCCAGGTGACCAAGCCCATCCAGTACGTCGGTGGCGAGCTGGGCGCGGTGGTCAAGGACTGGGACACGGCGACCGTCCGGTGGGCGCTGATGTACCCCGACGCGTACGAGGTGGGCCTGCCCAACCAGGGCGTGCAGATCCTCTACGAGGTGCTCAACGAGCTGCCCGACGTGCTCGCCGAGCGGACGTACGCGGTCTGGCCGGACCTGGAGAAGCTGATGCGCGCCCACGGCGTGCCGCAGTTCACCGTCGACGCGCACCGGGCGGTGCGCGACTTCGACGTGTTCGGCGTCTCCTTCTCCACCGAGCTGGGCTACACCAACCTGCTCACCGCGATCGACCTGGCCGGCATCCCGCTGCTCGCCGCCGACCGCACCGAGGCCGACCCGGTGATCGTGGCCGGCGGGCACGCCGCGTTCAACCCGGAGCCGATCGCCGACTTCATCGACGCCGCCGTGCTCGGCGACGGCGAGGAGGCGGTGCTGGAAATCACCGCGATCGTCCGCGACTGGAAGGCCGAGGGCTGCCCGGGCGGCCGGGACGAGCTGCTGCTGCGGCTGGCCCGCACCGAGAGCATCTACGTGCCGCGGTTCTACGACGTGGACTACCTGCCGGACGGCCGGATCCAGCGGGTCGTGCCGAACCGCCCCGACGTGCCGTTCCGGGTGCACAAGCGCACGACCATGGACCTGGACGCGTGGCCGTACCCGAAGAAGCCCCTCGTGCCGCTGGCCGAGACGGTCCACGAGCGCTACGCGGTGGAGATCTTCCGCGGCTGCACCCGGGGCTGCCGATTCTGCCAGGCCGGCATGATCACCCGCCCGGTGCGGGAGCGCTCGATCACCACGGTCGGCCAGATGGTGCAGCAGGGGCTGGAGTTCTCCGGCTTCCACGAGGTGGGTTTGCTGTCGCTGTCGTCGGCCGACCACTCCGAGATCGGCGACATGTGCTCCGGCCTGGCCGAGCAGTACGAGGGCACCAACGTCTCGCTCTCGCTGCCGTCGACCCGGGTGGACGCCTTCAACATCGACCTGGCCCAGGAGCTGTCCCGCAACGGCCGGCGGACCGGCCTGACCTTCGCCCCCGAGGGCGGGTCGGAGCGGATCCGCAAGGTCATCAACAAGATGGTGTCGAAGGACGACCTGATCCGCACCGTGGTCACCGCGTACACCAACGGCTGGCGGCAGGTGAAGCTCTACTTCATGTGCGGCCTCCCCACCGAGACCGACGAGGACGTCCTCGAGATCGCCGACATGGCGCACGAGGTCATCCGGGCCGGCCGGGCGGCGACCGGGTCCAAGGACATCCGCTGCACCGTCTCGATCGGTGGCTTCGTGCCGAAGCCGCACACCCCGTTCCAGTGGGCCGCCATGGAACGGCCGGAGGTCATCGACGGGCGACTCCGGCTGCTCAAGCAGGCCATCAACAGCGACCGCTCGCTGGGCCGGGCGATCGGCTTCCGCTACCACGACGGCGAGCCGTCGCTGATCGAGGGCCTGCTGTCCCGGGGCGACCGCCGGGTCGGCGCGGTGATCCGCAAGGTGTGGGAGAACGGCGGCCGGTTCGACGGCTGGAGCGAGCACTTCTCCTACCGGCGCTGGGTGGACGCGGCGACCGAGGTGCTGCCGGAGTTCGGGGTGGACCTGGACTGGTTCACCACCCGGGAGCGCGACGAGCTGGAGGTTCTGCCCTGGGACCACCTCGACTCGGGCCTGGACAAGGACTGGCTCTGGCAGGACTGGCAGGACTCCCTCACCGAGTATGAGCAGGACGACTGCCGCTGGACGCCCTGCTTCGACTGCGGCGTCTGCCCGGCCATGGACACCGAGATCCAGATCGGACCGACCGGAAAGAAGCTGCTGCCGTTGACCCCGGTCAACGGGCTGAAGCTGCCGACCGGCGCCCAGCAGTAGCACCACTGACGCACACCGGAGCGCGGGATCCCCACGGGGTTCCCGCGCTCCGTCACATTCCGGGACTCCGCGCGTCGATGTCCCGTGACGCGGGGTGGGGGTGCCTCGACTGGCCGTCACTCGATACGCTGCGTCCGTATTGGACCGGCCGTGGGCCGGCAGCGGGGAGGGCAGCAGCATGGGTGACATCAGGCCGCCGGACACCGGCGATCTGCACGTCAGCGTCGAGGACCTGGACGCCGCGGCGGAGTACGTCGAGCGCCTCAAGCAGTACGTCGACGACACCATCGGCTACGAGATGGAACGCATCAAGGAGCGGATGAAGGGCGACAGCAACAACGCCCAGACCGTGCCCAACGGCACGCCGTTCGGCGCGTACGAGGACGCCCGCATGCAGTGGCAGGCGCTGACGAAGTCGACGGCGAACATGGAGGCCCACCTCAAGGCGCTCTCCACCAAGCTGGCCAGCCTGAAGCAGGGCACCGAGGACATCGCCAAGGCGTTCCGCGACACCGAGGCGCGCAACGCCGCCAACGGCAAGGAGATCGAGCGGATGCTGGAGTCCGCCGCCCCGCCGCCGGCCACGGGCCAGCAGCCCACCTACCCGTACACGGCCTGAGGGGGAGACGGTCATGGCTGGAGGAACCTGGGAGCGGTGCGTCCGCGAGGTGACGCTGTCGGCGGACCCGGAGACGGTCGGCTCGGTCGGCGTGGGGTGGAACAGCCTCTCCACCGGGCTGGGCTACCTGCGCGACGCGCTCGTCGGGCGGTCCTTCGTCGGCCCGATCGCGCCCGGCCAGGAGCGCCCGCACAGCGGCGGCCTGCCCGGCCTGCTCGCCGGCTGGAAGGGCAGCGGCGGCGACGCCTACCGCGAGCACCTGGGCGAGATCGGCAAGGAGATCGAGGATCTCATCACCCACGCCAGCAACGTCAGCGGGGCACTGTCGCGGATCGAGGGTGACATCCGCAAGTCGGTGGCCAGCATCCCGATCCCGCTGATGGACGACTTCGGCTGGAACGAGTGGAGCCTGCCCAACGGCACCGAGCTCGACGACGCCCGCGACGGCGAGAGCGCCTCGGGCTTCCTCGCCGCGCTGCGCAAGGACTACCAGAGCAACCCCGCCTCGTACGCCGACGGCGCGTTCCGCGACAAGGCCGACGACCTCGAGGCGACCATGAAGGTCGACGGCAAGGCCGCCGACCAGGAGCGCGGCGGCTGGTGGGACACCAAGTCGCACCTGGACAACTGGTACCGGGACAACCAGCAGGCGGCCAACTCGGCGATGTCGCCGCTGCCCGCCGCGGTGGAGACGGAGCGGCCCAAGCTGATCGTGCCGAACCCGAAGGGCGACGTCGACGACTACCGCCCCGACGACCGCAAGCCGCCGTCCCGCCTGCCCGGCGGCGGCGGCGGTGGCGGTGGCGCGGGTGGCGGCTTCGGTGGCGGCGCGCCCTCCCTCGGCAGCACCGGCGTCGGCGGCGGCGGGGGCTCCTTCGGTGGCGGCGGCGGATCCCTGACGCCCCCGCCCACCACCGGCGGCCCGGACTTCGGCAGCGGTGGCGGTGGCGGCACCTACACCCCGCCGTCCACCGGCGCCGGCTACCCGGGCACCGGGACCGGTGGCCACGACTACGGCAGCGGCCTCGCCGGCGCCGGCGGGCCCAGCACCATCGGCGGCGGCGCCGGCGGTCTCGGTGTCAACTCCGCAGGGCTCGGCGGCGCCGGCGGCGGCTTCGGCGGCGGCGGGGCCGGCCTCGGCTCGGCCGGCGGCATCGGCGGCGGCGGTCTCGGCGCGGCCGGCGGGGTCGGCATGGGCGGCATCCCCGGCATGGTCGGCGGCGGCAACGGCAAGGTGCCCCCGATGACCAGCGCGGCCAGCGCACTGCGCAACGCGACCGGCGCGGGCGCGGGTGGCCTGCGCGGCGGCGCCGGCATGATGGGCGGCGGGATGATGGGCGGCGGGCACGGCGGCGCCGGGCACGGCGGCAGCGGCACCGAGCACTCGTCGTGGTTGACTGAGGACGACGATCCGTGGGGCAGCGGTGACGCCGCGTCCCCGGGCATCCTGCGCTGAGGACGGACGGATGAGGTTGCACGTGGGCGCGCTCCGCCCGGTCGCGGCCGGCCTGGTGGCCGGGCTCATGGTGCTGGGGGTCGCCCAACCGGCGGCCGCCGCGCCGCGACGGGCCGAGCAGTGGTATCTGGACGAGCTGCGGATCGACCAGGTGCACCGGCTCTCCACCGGGCGCGGGGTGACCGTCGCCGTGGTGGACAGCGGTGTCGACGCCACCCACCCGGAGTTGGCCGGCCAGGTGCTCCCCGGCGGCCGCAGTTACGGCGCGCCCGGCGACGGACGCTCCGACTCCGATGGTCACGGCACCCACATGGCCGGCATCATCGCGGCGAAGAACGCAGGCCCGGACGGGGTGACCGGCATCGCGCCCGGCGTGCGGATCCTGCCGATCAAGACGAAGCCGGGCAAGGGGGAGATCAGCGAGGCGGCGTCGGCCCAGGGCATCCGGATGGCCGTCGACGGCGGCGCCAAGGTCGTCAACCTGTCCTACGGCGCCATGGGAGTGGCGTCTGACGACGAGGAGGCCGCGATCAGGTACGCCCTCGACCGGGACGTGGTCGTGGTCGCCGGGGCCGGCAACACCGCCAAGGGGCACAGCGAGGTGATCAATCCGGCGAACGTCCCCGGGGTCATCGCGGTGACCGGCACCACGAAGGGCGGGCGCTTCTGGTCCGGCTCCACCCAGGGGCCCGAGGCCGTGGTGGCCGCCCCCGCCGACGGCATCTACAACGCCGGCCCCGACCACGGCTACGGCTGGGGCGACGGCACCTCGGACGCCACCGCGATCGTCTCCGGCATCGCGGCGCTGATCCGATCGAAGTACCCGGACCTCTCCGCACCCAACGTGATCAACCGGATCATCCGCACCGCCCGGGACGCCGGCCCGCCCGGCCGCGACCCGCAGTACGGCTTCGGCCGCGTCGACCCGGTGGCGGCGCTGACCGCGACGGTGCCGTCGGTCTCGGCGAACCCGCTCCTCGCCCCCGCTGCGGCCAGCCCGGCCCCTCCGCAGGCCGCCGAGGACGACGACTTCGACGTCACCGAGTACGGCGACCGGGGCGGCCCCACCGACCAGCAGGTCATGGTCATCGGCATCGGCATCGCGGTGGTGCTGCTGGTGCTGGTGGCACTGGTGGTCTTCCTGATCTGGAACCGGCGCCGCTACCGCCGCGAGGCGGCCCGGGCGGCCGCGCTACAAAACGAACTGCTCGACCAGGGCGCCGGGGGCGGTTACGGCATCCCACCCGTCCCGGCCGGCTACCACGCCCCGCCGGGTGGCCCGGTCCCGCCGGGGGCCAACCCGTACGCTCCGCCGCCCGGTCACGTTCCGCCGCCGCCGGGGACGTACCCGCCGCAGGGCGGGAACCGGTCCTGAACCATCGGTGGCCGGCCGGGTGACCTGCGCGTCACCGGCCGGCCACGGTCGTCTCCGGCGGGGCGGGGATCCCTCGGCGACCGGTTCCGACCGGTTCGTCCGGCCGCTCGCGCGGCCCCGGCTGCGGGCCGTGCCGGCCGCTGCGCCAGGATGGGACGGACACGCAGGCACAGCCGAGGAGTTCACGATCGCCAGAAAGCCTCAACCCGAGGGCGGCCAGGCGCCGGTCGTCCAGCGGGTCCGGATCCGGTACGCCAAGCGTGGACCGCTGCGGTTCACCTCGCACCGGGACTTCGCCCGGGCCTTCGAGCGCGCGCTGCGCCGGGCCGGCGTACCGATCGCCTTCTCCCAGGGTTTCACCCCGCACCCGAAGATCTCCTACGCCTCCGCCGCGCCCACGGGCGTGGCCAGCGAGGCGGAGTACCTGGAGATCGGCCTGCGCGAGCCGGTCGACCCGGCGCAGCTGCGGGCGGCCCTGGACGCCGCCCTGTCGCCCGGGCTGGACGTGCTGGACGCCGTGGAGGCCACCAGCGGCAGCCTGGCCGACCGGATCGAGGCGTCCCGCTGGCGGATCGAGCTGCCCGAGGTCGACCCGGCCGTGCTGGAGCGGGCGGTGAGCGCGTTCACCGCGGCCGAGGAGATCCAGGTCGAGCGGATGACCAAGCAGGGGCGGCGCACCTTCGACGCCCGCGCCGCCGTCATCGCCATCGATACGCTGCCGCCGTCCGAGACGCCTTCCGGGGCGACGGCCGTACCGTGTGCGATACTCGAACTGGTCGTGCGGCAGGTCACCCCGTCCGTGCGACCCGATGACGTCCTTTCCGGCCTCCGCGTGGTGGCCGACCTGGAGCCGCCGGTCTCCCCGAAGGTGATTCGGCTGGCGCAGGGCACGCTGACCGCGCAGGGCGAGATCGTCGATCCGTTGGACGCGGATCGCGACGGGGCAGCCATCGGAGAACGCTGACCGTCGGTCAGTGTTCTGGCAGGCAGACTTCGGCGGGCGCGCACCTGCGCGCCCGGCGGAAACACCTTTTGCGGCGACCCTGCGTGGCAGCGCTCACCCGCGCCCGGGGCAGCCAGAACTGGAGAACGTCCATGCTCGAGAACGAGCCCGAGGGCGGCGAACGGACCGGCGCAGAGCCGGCCGAGGCAACCGCCACCAGCAGCACCGACAGCACCGCCGAGACCAAGCCGCCGGCCCGCAAGCGGGCCAGCCGGCGCAAGGCTGCGCCGCTGAACCAGCCGGAGCAGGCCGACGCGCCGGTCGAGGCGTCGACCGCGGCGACCGGCAGCGGCGAGTCGCAGCAGGCCGAGGTGTTCGCCCCGATCGCCGGGGAGCAGGAGTCCGCCCCGAAGACCCGGCGGCGGCGCAAGGCGACCCCCGCCAAGGCGGTCGAGGAGCCGGTGGCCGTGGCCGGGGTGGAGGCCGCCTCCGACGAGGTGGTGCCGCCGGTCAAGGTGACCCGTACCCGCCGCCGCAAGAGCACCGCGCCGCCGGCCGAGGCCGCCGCCGACCAGTCGCCGACCGAGGCGCCCGCCGAGGCCGCCGAGCCGCACGCGGTCGCCGCGCCGCAGGCCGACGCCGAGCCGCCCGCCGCCCCGGAGCCCGCCTCGCCCGCCGAGGGCGAGCCCGAGGACCAGGACCAGGACGCGGTCGGCGAGGACGCCGAGGACGAGCCGAGCCCGGATGACCGGCGCGCCGACCAGGCCGGCCTGGCCCGCGCCGGTGGTCCGGAGGACCGGACCGGTGAGGTCTCGCCGGGCGCGGCCGTGCCGGGCCCCGTCGAGGAGCCGGCCGAGGAGCCCGCACCGACCAGCCGCCGGCGCCGGGCCGCGCTCTCCGCGCCGACCGTCCTGTTCATGCCTCCCCAGCCCGAGGAGGCCCCGGTCGTCCGGGTCACCTACCCGGCCGCCGAGGAGCCGGTCGAGGAGCCGGCGGAGACCGGCCGGCGTCGCCGGCGCGGCCGCCGCGAGCTCGAGCCGGTGGAGGTCGAGGTCGAGGTCGAGGAGGAGCCGGCCGTCGAGGCCGACGAGATCGCCGAGGCGGAGGAGGACGAGGACGAGGCGGCCATGCGTCGCCGTCGTCGTCGCGGCCGCCGGGGCCGCGGCCGCGGTCGGGGCGCCGAGGAGGCCGAGGACGAGGAGGCCGAGGAGGCCGTCCGCGCCGAGGCCGCCGAAGCCGAGGCCGAGGAGACCGAGGACGAGGAGGAGGCCGAGGGCGAGGGGCTGACCCGTCGTCGCCGTCGGCGCCGCCGCCGGGGCGCGGGCGAGGCGGAAACCGCCGCCGAGGACGGCGTGCCCACCGTCGTCAAGATCCGCGAGCCGCGCAAGGCCGTCGACGAGGTGCAGGGCGTCTCCGGTTCGACCCGGCTGGAGGCCAAGCGGCAGCGCCGCCGGGACGGCCGCGAGCAGCGGCGTACCCGCCCGCCGATCCTCAGCGAGTCGGAGTTCCTGGCCCGCCGGGAGGCGGTCGACCGGGTGATGGCCGTGCGCCAGCGGGGCGACCGGACCCAGATCGCGGTCCTCGAGGACGGCGTGCTGGTCGAGCACTACGTGACCCGCAACTCGTCCGGCACCATGGCCGGCAACGTCTACCTGGGCAAGGTGCAGAACGTCCTGCCCAGCATGGAGGCGGCCTTCGTCGACATCGGGCGCGGCCGCAACGCCGTGCTCTACGCCGGCGAGGTCAACTGGGACACCACCGGCCTGGAGGGCCGGGCCCGCTCGATCGAGCAGGCGCTCCGGTCCGGCGACTCGGTGCTGGTGCAGGTCACCAAGGACCCGATCGGGCACAAGGGCGCCCGGCTGACCAGCCACATCGCGCTCTCCGGCCGGCACCTGGTCTACGTGCCGCACGGCAACGCCTCCGGCATCAGCCGGAAGCTGCCGGACACCGAGCGCAAGCGGCTGCGGGACATCCTCAAGAAGCTGGTGCCGGACGGCGCCGGCGTGATCGTCCGGACCGCCGCCGAGGGCGCCAGCGAGGACGAGCTGGCCCGGGACGTCAAGCGGCTCCAGGCGCAGTGGGAGGAGATCCAGGCCAAGTCGGCCGAGGGCGGCGCCCCGGTGCTGCTCTACGAGGAGCCCGACCTGGTCATCCGGGTGGTCCGGGACCTGTTCAACGAGGACTTCCGCGAGCTGGTCATCGAGGGCGAGCCGGCGTACGACCTGGTCGAGTCCTACCTGTCGCACGTCTCGCCGGACCTGGTGGCCCGGCTGCGCCGGCACGCCGGCACCACGGACGTCTTCGCCGAGTACCGGATCGACGAGCAGATCCTCAAGGGGCTGGACCGGAAGGTCTTCCTCCCCTCCGGCGGCTCGCTGGTGATCGACCGGACCGAGGCGATGACCGTCATCGACGTGAACACCGGCAAGTACACCGGCTCCGGGGGCAACCTGGAGGAGACGGTCACCCGGAACAACCTGGAGGCGGCCGAGGAGATCGTGCGCCAGCTCCGGCTGCGCGACCTCGGCGGCATCGTGGTGATCGACTTCATCGACATGGTGCTGGAGTCGAACCGGGAGCTGGTGCTGCGCCGGCTCACCGAGTGCCTCGGCCGGGACCGCACCAAGCACCAGGTCACCGAGATCACCTCGCTCGGCCTGGTGCAGATGACCCGCAAGCGGATCGGCGCGGGCCTGCTGGAGGCGTTCAGCGAGACCTGCGAGTGCTGCAAGGGCCGGGGCGTCATCATCCACACCGAGCCGGTGCCGGAGAAGCCGCGCGGCGGCGCGGGGGAGAAGGTCAAGGCGGTCGCCTCGGCCGTCACCGCCCCCGCCACCGAGGAGAAGGGCCGGCGCCGGGGCCGCAAGGCCGCCCCGGAGAAGCCCGCCGCGGAGGCCGCGGAGCAGCCGACCCCGGCCGCGCCGGAGAAGGTCGTCGCCGAGGTGGTCGACAGCGCGGAGGACGACTACTACGACACCCAGGGCTACGACCTGTCCCGGTTCGAGGCCCAGACGGCGGCCGCTCCGGCGGTCGTGGACAGCCAGGAGGGCGACTCGGCCCGGCTGGCCGCCGCGGACGACCCCGACGCCATCGGTGACGGGGAGGCCGAGGAGGGCGCCGAGACCGGCAGCTCCCGGCGGCGGTCCCGGCGCGGCGGCGCCCGGCGGCGTACCCGGCCGTGAGCCGCTGACCTGCACGGCGTTTGACAGGGCCCCTGCCCCGGCAACAGAGTCCGGGGCAGGGGCCCTGCCGTCTCCGTCGACCCCCGCTCGGGACGGCCGGCTCCGGAGGGAGGAGACATGCGTCGTGTGTTCGCGGTCACCGCGCTGACCGGGGTCCTGCTGGCCGGCGCGGGCTGCGCCGACCGGGGCGAGGACCCCTTCGCGGTGGGCTTCGCCTCACCGGCCCCACCGCCCACGGCCGCCACCCCCGCTCCGACGGCCACCGGCGACGCCGGCGTCTGCGCCCGCGCCAAGCAGGCCGGCTCCGCCGCTGTGCAGACGTACGTGTTCAAGCTGGCCGAGATGCTGCGCGCCACCGGGCGCGGCGACCGGAAGGCCGCGGACGCCGCCCGACACGACGCGGAGACCGCTCTCGCCGGCTGGCGGGACGCGCTGCGGGAGCAGTCCGGGCGGGCTGCCGACCCGCGCCTGCGTACGCTGTTGGCGGACCTGGCCACCGAGGTGGGCGGGCTCGGCACCGACGTGCAGGCGATCGACGAGTCGGAGTTCGACCGGCTCCAGCGGCGGCTCGACGAACTCTGTCCGGCCTGACCGGCGGCCCGGTTTGGGCGGCGGGCCGGGTATGGCGTACGCTTGCCTGCGGCGCACTTTGGTGTGCCGAGTTCCCGCGTGCCCGCGCTGCCGGTGTCACGGCTCCCGGCGAGACGCCGTGGGAACTACCGCCAGCAGCCTCAACGACAGGGAGTCCGCCTCCGATGTACGCGATCGTCAAGACCGGCGGCAAGCAGTACAAGGTCGCCGAGGGCGACGTGATCGAGGTCGAGAAGCTCGCCGGTGCCCCCGGCGACGCGGTGAAGCTCACCGCGGTGCTCCTCGTCGACGGTGACGACCTGGTGACCGACGCGACGAAGCTCGCCAAGGTCGCGGTGTCCGGCGAGATCGCCGCGCACACCAAGGGCCCGAAGATCCGGATCCACAAGTTCAAGAACAAGACCGGCTACCACAAGCGCCAGGGTCACCGCCAGCCGCTGACCCAGGTCAAGGTGACCGGCATCTCCAGCGGGAAGTAGGTCGTCCTCCAATGGCTCACAAAAAGGGTGCGTCCAGCTCGCGTAACGGTCGCGACTCCGCGGCCCAGCGGCTCGGCGTGAAGCGCTTCGGTGGTCAGGTCGTCAGCGCGGGTGAGATCCTCATCCGTCAGCGTGGCACCAAGTTCCACCCCGGTGACCTGGTCGGCCGTGGCGGCGACGACACGCTGTTCGCGCTGGCCGCCGGCTCGGTCCAGTTCGGCACCAAGCGCGGTCGCAAGACCGTCAGCATCGTGCCGCAGCAGTAGTTCTCAGGCGTTGCGGGCCGTGGACCTCGTGTCCCGGCCCGCTTCGCTTTTTCAGGTGCGGGGTGTGCCCCGCTGGAAGGATTGGCGTCGTGACGACGTTCGTTGACCGGGTCGTCCTGCACATGCAGGCCGGCGACGGCGGGCACGGCTGTGTCTCGATCCACCGGGAGAAGTTCAAGCCCTTCGGCGGCCCTGACGGCGGCAACGGCGGGCACGGCGGCAGCGTTTCGCTGGTGGTCGACCCGCAGGTGACCACGCTGCTCGACTTCCACTTCCGCCCGCACCTGAAGGCCGAGAACGGCAAGGGCGGTTCGGGCTCGAACCGGGACGGGGCCAACGGCCACGACCTGATCATCAAGGTGCCGAACGGCACCGTGGTGCAGACCCTCGACGGCGAGGTGCTGGCCGACCTGGTCGGCGTGGGCACCACCTTCGAGGCGGCCCGGGGCGGGCGCGGCGGCCGGGGCAACGCCTCGCTCGCGAACGCCCGGCGCAAGGCCCCCGGTTTCGCCGAGCTGGGCGAGCCCGGCGACAAGCTCGACGTGGTGCTGGAGCTGAAGAGCGTCGCCGACGTCGGCCTGGTGGGTTTCCCCTCCGCCGGCAAGTCCTCGCTGATCTCGGTGATCTCCGCCGCCAAGCCGAAGATCGCCGACTACCCGTTCACCACGCTGGTGCCCAACCTGGGCGTCGTCCGGGTGGACAACCACACCTTCACCGTCGCCGACGTGCCGGGGTTGATCCCGGGCGCGGCCACCGGCCGAGGGCTGGGCCTGGAGTTCCTCCGCCACGTCGAGCGCTGCGCCGTGCTGGTGCACGTGGTCGACACCGCGACGCTGGAGCCGGGCCGGGACCCGCTCGCCGACATCGACGCCATTGAGTCCGAGCTGACCCAGTACGGCGGCCTGGCCGACCGTCCCCGCCTGGTCGCGCTGAACAAGGTCGACGTGCCGGACGGGCGGGACCTCGCCGACATCGTCCGGCCCGACCTGGAGGCCCGTGGCTTCCGGGTGTTCGACGTCTCCACCGCCACCCGGGAGGGGCTGCGGGAGCTGACGTACGCGATGGCCGAGCTGGTCGACCAGGCCCGCCGGGCCGCGCCGCCGGCCGAGCCGACCCGGATCGTGATCCGCCCGAAGGCGGTCGACGACGCCGGCTTCACCATCGAGGCGGAGGAGGACGGCTCCTTCACCGTCCGGGGCAACCGTCCGGAGCGCTGGGTCAAGCAGACGAACTTCGACAACGACGAGGCCGTGGGCTTCCTGGCCGACCGGCTGGCCCGCCTCGGCGTGGAGGAGAAGCTGGCGAAGGCCGGCGCCCAGGCGGGCGACCTGGTCCGGATCGGCGACCGGGAGTTCGACTGGCAGCCCACCCTCTACGCCGGCGTCGACTTCGTCCCGGGCAACCGGGGCACCGACGTCCGGCTGGAGGACAAGGTGACCCGCGCCTCCGCCGCCGAGCGGCTGGCCGCCCGCAAGGCGCGCCGGGTGCGCCCGGAGGACGAGGTGGTGGCGGCGGCCCCGCAGGACGACGCCGACGACGAGGACTGGGATTAGTTCCGCTCTATCCGTGTTCGGGACGTTGGCCGGAAACCTCCGCGAAATCCGGTCGACCTACCGTGTCGGAATGCTGATCGAGTCCCGTCCCGCCACCGATCCCGAGATCGCCGCCCTGGTCGCCGCCCAGCAGCGCGAGCTGCGCGAGGCCGACGGCGGCCTGGACGGGCAGGCGACGATCACCCATGACGACATTCGCTACCTGGCGGTGGTCGACGGCGGGCGGGCGGTCGCCTGCGGCGGACTCCAGGCCCTCGACGCCGGCACCGGCGAGCTGAAGCGGATGTACGTCCGGCCGGCGTACCGGGGGCGGGGAATCGCCCGGCAGTTGCTGGCCGCCCTGGAGGAGTTGGCCTTCCGGCAGGGGCACAGCACCGTCTGCCTGGAGACCGGCACCTACCTCCCGGCCGCCATCGGCCTCTACCGGTCCTGCGGCTACC
Source organism: Micromonospora sp. Utrum1 (assembly GCF_057197805.1). Classification (NCBI taxonomy): domain Bacteria; kingdom Bacillati; phylum Actinomycetota; class Actinomycetes; order Micromonosporales; family Micromonosporaceae; genus Micromonospora; species Micromonospora sp. Utrum1. The sequence continues at coordinate 6,248,493 of NZ_CM170071.1, read as the reverse complement.
AGCCCATCCCGGTCTACGGCGAGTACGTCGACAACCCGTACAGCGTCTGCTTCGCCAAGCGCCTGCCGGTCGCCGCCTGAGCCACCCTCACGCGCCGGTCTCGGCGTGGGCCGCGGTGACCGGCTTGGACTCGGGGCTGGCGTGCTGGCGCAGCACGATGCTGAGCAGGATCAGCACGCCCACGGCGAGGAACTCGCTCTGCCAGTTCTGCATCGACTGGAACCAGAAGTCGCTGGTGCCGAGGAACTGCACGGCGCTGATCGGGGCGGCCCCGCTCTGCAGCGCCTGCTCCTCGTTGTAGGCGGCCACGCCGCCGAACAGGTGCCCGAGGAACGAGCCGCCGAAGATCATCAGCAGCGCGATGGAGAGGCTGTTGCGGTAGATCACCAGCGGCAGGCCGCCGGCGCGCACCGGCCAGGGGGAGTCCGGGGTCCCGTGCCGCGGGTCGTCCTCGGGCCGGTCCGTCTGGCCCTCCGGCTTCGACTCGGCCGAGCCCTTCTGCACCAGGTACGCGGTGAGCAGCACGTAGCCGCCCATCTGGAGGAACTCCGACTCCCAGTTCTCGAACACCGCCTCGGCGAAGTGCCCGGTGCCCAGGTACGCCCACCAACTCAGCGGCGCGGCGCCGTACTCGGCCAACTCCTCGTTGTGCACCTGCCAGCCGAACACGCTCTGCAACACCAGGAAGATCACGAAAGCGCCGAGCATGGCGACCGTGAGCGCGTTCTCCCGCAACCAGCGTGGCATCGCCGGACCTCCTCGTCCCGCCGGGGTCACTCCCCGTGGTGGTCCTGGTGCCCCCGGCGGTGATCTGGCAAACGCGGGCCCGGTGTGTCGCCGGCGACGCTCCCCGAACGGGTGACGGTGCTGGTCAGGGCCGGTCGAACGGGCTGTCCGGCCGCCCGCCGGTGCCCACCTTGTTGTTGAGCAGCAGGCCCAGGGCGAGCATGCCGAAGCCGAGGAACAGGTGCAGCCAGTTGTCGGCGTCGTTGAACGGCACGAAGTTGGCCGCGGTCTTCCGGTCGATGCCGAAGCCGTACAGCCAGAGGCCCAGGTAGGCCACGCCGCCGCCGGCCAGGAACAGCCGCGCGCCGGCGATCCGACGGGCCAGCACCAGGCCGGCCAGGCCGAAGAGCAGGTGCAGGACGTTGTGCAGGATCGACACCTGGAACAGGCCGATCAGCTTCGCCTCCGAGTGGTGGCCCGCGAACCGCAGGTCGCCGTAGTGGGTGGTGAAGCCGGGGACGAAGCCGAGCACGCCGATCAGCAGGAAGAGGGCGGCCACCGCGAGGGCGACCTTCTGGATCATCGACCGGTGTCGGGCCGCGGCGCGTCCGCGCGCGTCACGTGCCATCGGTGTCACCTCCGTGGAGTTCACCGCCGCCCGGGCGGGTCGACCCTCCATTGTGTGACCGCCGCGGTGCGCTTCCGCAGAGAAATGACGAATCAGGCATGGACCCGGCAACCGGGGGTAGGGAATTCGACACGCCGACAGCAACGTCGGCGTGATCCCCCGAGCACAACCGCTACGAATTCCGAGCGGAAGGAACATCATGACCTACGATCTCTCATCCACGTCCGGCACGTACGAGTCGACCAACGGCGGCGGGGTCCGTGACCAGGCCCGCCAGGTCGGCAACGAGGCCGCCAATGCGGGCGGCGCGGTCGCCCAGACCGCCAAGGAACAGGGCCAGGAGGTCGTCGGCGAGGCCAAGCGCCAGGCCCGCAACCTCTACGGCGAGGCCCGGAACCAGGTCACCGCCCAGACCAGCCAGCAGCAGCAGCGCGCGGCGAGCGGGCTGCGGTCGCTGGCCGAGGAGATGCGCTCGATGGCGCAGAACGGCGGCAGCGCCGGCCCGGTCACCGAGCTGGCCCACCAGGCCGCCGACCGGGTGCACGGCGTGGCCGGCTGGCTGGAGCAACGCGAGCCGGGCGACCTGCTCAACGAGGTGAAGACCTACGCCCGGCGCAACCCGGGCACCTTCCTGCTCGGCGCCGCCCTGCTCGGCGTGGTCGCCGGCCGGCTGACCCGTAACATCGCGGCGATCGGCGACGACGCCGACGGTGTCCGGCCGGCGTACGACCCGGACCGGACGGCGGTCATCCCGACCTCCCGGGCCGTGCCGGAGCAGGTGCCGCCGGGCGGCTACCTCGACCCGACCCCCGGCACGTACGCCGAGCCGGACCCGGGCTACTCCGCGCCGGGCGCGACCTACCCGGCCGGCGGCGCCCCGAACACCTGGGCCGACCCGGAGGGCGGCACCGGCCAGCCGCTGCCCCCGCCGAGCCGGACCGACCCCCTGCCGGGCGTGCCGTCCAGCGGCCTGAACCGTCCGTGACCGGCCGGACCGGCAGAAGGGAGGCGACGGCATGAGCATGCCGACGCAGGGGTCCGGACTGGACTCCGGCTATCAGGCGGCGGGCGCGCCGCACACCGCGGACGAGGTCCGCGGCAGCTCGATCGGTGAGCTGATGCGTCAGGTCACCACCGACCTCTCCACGCTGATGCGCCAGGAGGTCGAACTGGCCAAGGCCGAGATCCGCCAGGAGGGGAAGAAGGCGGGCAAGGCCGCCGGCCTCTTCGGCGGCGCCGGCTTCGGCGGCTACATGGTGGCGCTGTTCGTGTCCATCGCGCTGTGGCAGTTCCTGGATAACGTGATGGATTCGGGCCTGGCCGCGCTGATCGTGGCCGTGATCTGGGCCGTGATCGCCGGGGTCCTCTACTCGATGGCGAAGAAGAACGCCGAGCGGATCCGCGGCCTGAAGCAGACCAACGACAGCGTCCAGCGCATCCCCGACGCGCTCAAGCCGCACCCGGAGGGAGTCACCCGATGAGCACCGACCCCGACCAGATCCGCCGGGAGATCGAAGCCACTCGCACCAACCTGAGCTCGGACGTGGACGCCCTGGCGTACAAGGTCAGCCCGAGCCGCATCGTCGACGACCGCAAGCAGCGCGTCCGCAGCGCGCTGACCAACGTGAAGGACAAGGTGATGGGAACCGCATCGGACCTCGGCCACAGCACCGGCCACGCCGCCCACTCGGTGGGCGACCACGCCTCCTCGGCGGCGTCCACCGTCGGCGACAAGGCGCACTCCGCCGCCTCGACGGTCGGCGACGCCGCCCAGCGGGCGCCGCAGGTGCTGCGGGAGAAGTCCGAGGGCAACCCGGTCGCCGCCGGCGTGATCGCCTTCGGCGTCGGCATGCTGGTCTCCTCGCTGATCCCGGCCACCCGCCGCGAGCAGCAGGTCGCCGCGCAGGTCAAGGAGAAGGCGGCCGAGCACGGCGGCGTGGTCAAGGAGAAGCTGACCGAGGTCGCCGGCGAGCTGAAGGAGGAGCTGCGCGAGCCGGCGCAGCAGGCCACCGAGTCGGTGAAGGCCACCGCGCAGGACGCCGTGCACGCGGTCAAGGACGACACCAGGTCCGCCGCGCAGGACGTCAAGGACACCGCGCAGCAGTCCCGCGACCAGGCGCGGTACTGACCACGACACCCGTACGCCGCAGCTCGCGGCCACTCCCGGCAACACGCCGGGGAGTGGCCGCGAGCTGTCGCGTGCGGGGTCGCCGGCTCAACGCGCCAGCCGGTCCGCTCCGACCGGGCCCGGCGCAACGCCGGCCTCCACCCAGAGCACCAGGTCGTCGGGGCGGCGCTCGGCGAGCTGCCGGCGCAACGCCCGGGTGGAGTGCGCGGCCACCCGGACCCGGCCGTCCGCGCCGGGCATCCCGCCGCGCAGCAGCCGGCCCACGGCGAGCCAGGCGCAGACCCCGCGGTCCAGCAGCCAGAGCGGCGCCGCGAGCGCGGTGTGCGCCGGGAAGACCCGGGTGCCGCCGGCCCGTCGCCGGCCCAGCTCGGCCACGGCCACCGTCGCCACCCCGGCGCGCAGCAACAGCCCCGGCCGGCGGGCGGCGAGCGCGGCCGCCGCGGCCGGCAGCACCGCCAGCGCGGCCAGCAGCCATCCCGGCCGGGCCAGGTCGTCGTACGCCTGCCGGACCCGCTGCCTGCGGAACCGGGCGGCGGTCGGCGGTAGCCGGCGCACGTACAGCCAGGCGGGGGCGGCCGTGGCGCCGCCGTACGCGCGGACCGTCCGGATCAGCTCCAGGTTGCCGAAGAGCACGTCCGGGTCGTAGCCGCCCATGGCCAGGAAGGTGCTCCGGCGCACCGCCAGGGTGCCCGGCCGGTCCCCGCCGAGCGCCCGGTGGAGCAGCGTCCGGCCGGTGTCCCACCAGGCGGGCCAGGGCAGCGGGTCGAAATGGTGCTGCGGCCGGACCAGGTCCACCCGGTCGAGCAGCCCGTGCACGGCGCGCAGCCCGGCGAGGTCGTACCGGACGTCGTCGTCGGCGATCACCACGTGCTCGTGGCGGGCCAGCGCGACCCCGGTCAGCACGCCGAGTGCGGTGCCGTTGCAGCCGCGCAGCGCGGGATCGGGCGGGACGTGCCGGGCCAGGCCCCGCCAGGCGGCGGCGTGCCGGGCGAACAGGTCCGGCGGCGACCCGTCGACGACGATCACGTCCACCCACCGGCTCAGCTCGCGCAGGTATCCGGTCAGCTCGCTGAGGCCGGCGTCGTCGGCCGCGCGCAGCGGCAGAACGTACGCCAGCGGGAGCCGGTCCGGCGCGGACGCCGCGGCGGGGTCGAGGCGCGCGAAGGCCTCGTGGTCGCCGGCCGGAAGGTACCGGCCGGGTTCGGTCGGGTCAAAGTCCACCGCGTGCCCCTCTCCGGTCTGGCAGGGTGGCCGGCAGCGTGCCCGAAATTTCGGTGATCAAACCGTTTCGCCGTTTCGACGCCGCCCGGCCGGGTAGCGCTCCGGGACGCGGGCGGTCCGAGGCGCCCCGGTGGAGGAGACGTGATGAGCAGCAACGCGACGAGGTGGGCGCTGGCCGGCGCAGCCACGGTGACCGCGCTCGGGATCGGCCGGGTGGTGGCTCGGCGCCGGCGCCGGCATCAACCCGACCGGGCGGACGGCTGGTACGTCGTCCACCGGGGAATCACCGTGGACCGGCCCATGGAGGCGGTCATCGGGTTCTGGACCGACCGGGAACGGCTGGACCGGGGGCTCGCCGAGTGGGCGACCCTGGAACAGCTCGATGACAACCGGTGGCGCTGCGTGGCGAGAGACCCGGCCGGCGGCGGCACCGAGTGGCGGGCCGAGGTGACCGTCGACGGTCCGGGGCGGCTGAGCTGGCGGGTCACCGACGGGCCGGTGACCGAGCAGGGGCGGGTCGAGCTGGCGCCCGCGCCGCAGGACCGGGGCACCGAGATCCGCGCCGAGCTGCGCTGGCGGTCCGGCCCGATCCGCCGGGCGCTCGGCCTGGCCGGCGGCCACGATCCGGACGTCGCGCTGCGCAGCGCCCTGCGCCGGATCAAGTCGCTGATCGAGACCGGTCAGGTGCTGGACACCCGGCACGACCCGTCGGGGCGCAACCCGAAGCAGGAGCAGGCGACCGACCGGATCCGGGAGAAGCTGATGGCGGGAGGCCGGCCGTGAGGGCGCTGTGCTGGGAGGGCGTCGGCCGGCTGGCCGTACGCGACGTGCCGTTGCCGACCATCCGGTCGGGCGGGGACATCATCGTCAAGGTGCGGGCCAGCAGCGTCTGCGGCTCCGACCTGCACCTGATCAACGGCTACCTGCCGGCGATGCGCGAGGGGGACATCCTCGGCCACGAGTTCATGGGCGAGGTGGTGCAGACCGGCCCCGACGTGCGGCGGATCAAGGTCGGCGACCGGGTGGTCGTCGGCTCGGTGGTGGCCTGCGGCGGCTGCTGGTACTGCCGCACCGAGCAGTACTCGCTCTGCGACAACTCCAACCCGCAGCCGGTCTTCACCGAGAAGCTGTGGGGCCACTCGCCGGCCGGCATCCTCGGCTACTCGCACGCGGCCGGTGGCTACTCGGGCAGCCACGCCGAGTACATCCGGGTGCCGTTCGGCGACGTCGGCGCGTTCGCCGTGCCCGACGGGGTGCCGGACGACTCGGTGGTGTTCGCCTCCGACGCCATGCCGACCGGCTGGATGGCGGCCGACTTCTGCGGCCTCAAGGGCGGCGAGGTGGTCGCCGTCTGGGGCGCCGGCGGGGTGGGGCAGATGGCCGCCCGGTCCGCGCAGATCCTCGGCGCCGAGCGGGTCGTCGTCATCGACCGGCTGCCGGAGCGGCTGGCCGCCGCGACGCAGCGACTCGGCGTCGAGACGATCAACTACGCGGAGACCGACGTGCTGGAGGCGCTGCGCGAGCTGACCGCCGGGCGCGGGCCGGACGCCTGCATCGAGGCGGTCGGCATGGAGTCGCACGACGTCGGGCCGACCTACGCGTATGACAAGGCGAAGCAGAGCGCCCGGCTGCAGACCGACCGGCCCACCTCGGTCCGGCAGGCGATCATGGCGTGCCGCAAGGGCGGCACGGTGAGCATCGTCGGGGTGTACGGGGGCCTCGTGGACAAGTTCCCGCTCGGCGCGGCCATGAACAAGGCGCTGGTGCTGCGGATGGGGCAGATGCACGCCCAGCGCTACATCCCGATGCTGCTGGACCGGATCGCGATCGGCGAGATCGATCCGGGCTACCTGGCCACCCACCCGATGTCGCTGGAGGAAGGCGCCCGGGGCTACGAGATCTTCCACAAGAAGGAGGACGGCTGCCTCCGGACCGTGCTGCACCCACAGGCGGCCTGACCGGGCGCGGGAACGCCGGGCCGCGCGTCGATTCGAAATCGCGGGGCGGGGGTACAGCACCCACATGCCCGCCGAGATCGATGAGACGCCGGCCCGGCCGGCCGCCCGGGCCTTCGCCGGCAGCGCGGTCGCCGTGGTGGTGGCCGGCGCGGTCGCCCTGCTGACGCGGCAGCCGTGGCTGTTCCCCAGCCTCGGGCCGGCGATCATGCTGCACGTCGAGCAGCCCGGCCGGCCGGAGTCCTCGCCGCGCAGCACCGTCGTCGGGCACCTGGTGGCGCTGCTCGCCGGGTACGCGCTCCTGCTGGCCGCCGGCCTCACCGACCATCCGTCCGCGCTTCAGGAGGGGGTGTCCGGCGCGCGGATCGTGGCGGCCGCCGGCTCGCTCGCCGTGACCGCCGCGGTGCTGGTGCTGGTGAAGGCCGCGCACCCGCCGGCCGGCGCGACCACACTGATCGTGAGCCTCGGGCTGCTGCACACCCCGGGCCAACTCGTCGTCGCGTTCGCCGCGGTGCTGCTGGTCACCGTGGTGGACCTGCTGTTCAACCGGGCGACCGGCCGGCCGATGCCGCTCTGGGCGGCGCCGAAGGAGGGATGAGCGATGGTGGACCGGATCGCCGACCCGTGGGGGCCGCGCACGCCGTACGGGCCAGGGGAACGCTGGCCGGTGCGGGTGGACACCTTCCTGGCCGACGGGCACACCGAGGCCGACGTGCAGCGGTGGGTGCCGAGCGCCTCGATCCTGCACTCCAACGGCGACGCCATGGACATCGCCGTCATGGACGACCGGATCGTCGGTGTGCGCGGCCGCTCCGGCGACCGCATCAACCACGGCCGGGTCGACCCGAAGGACCTCTACGGCTGGCAGGCCAACCACAGCCCGGACCGGCTGCGCCGGCCGCTGGTCCGGGAGGGGGACCGGCTGGTCGAGACCGACTGGGACACCGCCATGGGCCGGATCGTGGCCCGGTCGAAGGAGCTGCTGGACGGCCCGGGCGGCTGGGGGCACTTCGGCTTCTACACCAGCGGGCAGCTCTTCCTGGAGGAGTACTACACGCTCGGCGTGATCGGGAAGGCCGGGCTGGGCACCCCGCACATGGACGGCAACACCCGGCTCTGCACCGCCACCGCGGCGGCGGCGCTCAAGGCGTCGTTCGGCACCGACGGGCAGCCCGGGTCGTACACCGACGTGGACCACTGCGACGCGATCGCGCTCTGGGGGCACAACGTCGCGGAGACCCAGACGGTGCTCTGGATGCGGATGCTGGACCGGCGGCGCGGGCCGAACCCGCCGGCCATGCTCGCCGTCGACCCGCGCGCCACCCCGGTGGCCCGGGAGGCCGACGTGCACCTGGCGCTGCGCAACGGCACCAACCTGGCGCTGCTCAACGGCCTGCTCCGGGAGCTGATCCACCGCGGCTGGTACGACGAGTCGTACGTCGAGGCGCACACCCTCGGCTTCGCGGAGCTGTGCCAGGTGGTGGAGGACTACCCGGTGGCGAAGGTGGCCGAGATCTGTGACCTGCGCGCCGCGGACATCGAGCGTGCCGCCGAGCTGCTGGGGCACTCGGAGCGGCTGCTCTCCACCGTGCTCCAGGGCTTCTACCAGTCCAACCAGGCCACCGCGGCCTCCTGTCAGGTGAACAACCTGCACCTGATCCGCGGCATGCTCGGGCGGCCCGGCGCCGGGCTCTACCAGATGAACGGGCAGCCCACCGCGCAGAACAACCGCGAGTGCGGCGCCGACGGCGACCTGCCCGGCCTGCGCAACTGGGCCAACGAGGAGCACATCGCCGACCTGGCCCGGCTGTGGAACGTCGAGGTCGACACCATCCCGCACTGGGCGCCGCCGACCCACGCCATGCAGATCTTCCGGTACGCCGAGCAGGGCTCGATCAAGCTGCTCTGGATCTCGGCCACCAACCCGGCGGTCTCCCTGCCCGACCTGGCCCGGATCCGCCGCATCCTGGCGAAGCCGGAGCTGTTCGTGGTGGTGCAGGACCTCTTCCTGACCGAGACCGCCGAGCTGGCCGACGTGGTGCTGCCGGCCGCCACGTGGGGCGAGAAGACCGGCACGTTCACCAGCGTGGACCGGACCGTGCACATCTCCGAGAAGGCGGTCGAGCCGCCCGGCGAGGCCCGCCCCGACCTCGACATCTTCCTCGACTACGCGCGCCGGATGGACTTCCGCAACAAGGACGGCGGGCCGCTGATCACCTGGACCGGGCCGGAGGAGGTGTTCGAGGCGTGGAAGGAGTGCTCGCGCGGCCGGCCCTGCGACTACACCGGGATCACCTACGAGAAGCTGCGGTCCGGCGGCATCCAGTGGCCGTGCACCGAGGAGCACCCGGACGGCACCGAGCGGCTCTACACCGACGGGGTGTTCAACACCGACCCGGACTACTGCGAGTCGTACGGGCACGACCTGGCCACTGGGGCCGAGATGCTGCCCGGGGAATACCGCGCCAAGCAACCCGGCGGTCGGGCGTTCCTGCTCGCCACGCCGTACCAGCCGTCGCCGGAGGTGGCGAGCGGGGAGTTCCCGCTGCTGCTCACCACCGGGCGGACCGTCTACCAGTTCCACACCCGGACCAAGACCGGCCGAGCCGCCCAGCTCGTGCACGCCGCCCCCGAGTCGTGGGTGGAGCTCAACCCGGCCGACGCCGAGGGGCTCGGCGTCGGCGAGGGGGACCTGGTGCGGATCGAGTCGCCGCGCGGCGTCGTCCGCGCCCGGGCCCGGATCTGCGGGGTACGCCCCGGCGTGGTCTTCCTCCCCTTCCACTACGGCTACTGGGACGCGGCCGACGGGGCCGAACCGGGCGCGGGGCGGCACGACCGGGCGGCCAACGAGCTGACCATCACGGCCTGGGACCCGGTCTCCAAGCAGCCGATCTTCAAGGTGGCGGCGGTGCGGGTGGTGAAGGAGGCCGACTCGGGCGGCCGGCCCTCGCCCGCGCCGACGGTGGGCGGCTCCGCCCCGCCCGAGGGCTCCGGAATCCCGGCCACGGTCGGCGGGCCGGCCGCCGAGGCGCCGTCGAGGGGAGAATGACATGCACCTGGCCCACTATCTCGGCCTGCTGCACAAGGCCCAGGAGCGCCTCGGCGACGCGTTCACCGAGGTGGGGAAGGCGCACGGGGACGAGCCGGACGTCTTCCACACCTGCGAGAAGCTGGCCAGCCAGTGCCGCGCACACGCGGAGAAGCTGGCCCCCTTCGCCCGCCGGTACGCCGAGGAGGCCCCGGCCGAGCCGGACCGGCTGCACTCCGAGCTGTTCGCCGGCACTCGGACCGGACCGATCGGGCTGCTCCGCGACCTCCAGGACCTCTACCTGATGGCCGCCGAGTGCGACATCTGCTGGACGGTGGTCGGGCAGGCCGCGTACGGGGCCCGGGACGAGGAGCTGCTCGGCGTGGTCAAGGCCTGCGAGCAGGAGACCGCGATGCAGCTCAAGTGGCTCCGCACCCGGATGAAGCAGGCCGCACCGCAGGCGCTCGTGGTCGCGGAGTGACCGCCTGTCACACCCCCGGGTGAGACTGGCGCCGGCCCCGCCCGTCAGGGGCGGGCGGCGCGAGGAGGCGCGATGGCGCGGATGATCTGGCACGTCACCATGTCGCTGGACGGGTTCATCGCCCCGCAGGACGACTCGGCGGAGTGGATGTTCGGTTACGGCTCCGCCGGTCCGCTCGGGGCGGAGACCATGCGCCGCACCGGCGCGATCCTCTCCGGCCGGCGCGGCTTGGAACTCGGCAACCGACCGGGCACGGGGGCCCGCGCGATCTACGGCGGCGCCTGGTCGGGGCCGGTCTTCGTGCTGACCCACCGGCCGGCCGAGCCCGTCGACGGGGTCACCTTTCTCTCCGGCGACGTCGGGAAGGCCGCCGACCTCGCCCGGGAAGCGGCCGGCGACCGGGACGTGGGCGTGTTCGGAGCGGATGTGGCGCGGCAGTGCATCCGGGCCGGGCTCCTCGACGAGCTGGTCGTGCACCTCGTGCCGGTGCTGCTCGGCGGCGGCGTACGCCTCTTCGACAGTCCCGACCTCGGTCCCGTGGCGCTCCGGAAGACCCGCTGTGCCGACTCGGGGCAGATCACCGACCTCGGGTTCGAGATGGTGCGGTGATCACGCGGTCCGGCGTACCCCGTCGACGACCAGACCGCTGGGCGGCAGGGCGGGCATCCGGCCGAGATCCACGGCCAGATCCTGCGGCGGCACCCGGTAGCTCATCGCCGCGGTGAGGTTGCCGACCGCCCGCTTCATCAGTTCGATCGCGATCCACTCACCCGGGCAGCGGTGGCCGGTGTAATGATCGCCGCCGCCCTGCGGGATCAGCCGGAACGGGTCACCCTGCCAGCCGTCGAACCGCTCCGGCCGGAACTGCTCCGGCTCCGGCCAGAGCTCCGGGTGGTGGTTGGTGCCGTAGAGGTCGAGCAGCACCCGCCGGCCCTGCGGGAAGGCGTACCCCTGCCACTCGAACGAGCGCCGGACCCGCGCCGCGGCGGCCGGGAAGAACGGGTAGTAGCGCCGTACCTCCTGCACGAAGCTCTCGGCGGCGTCGTCGTCGCCGCGCACCCGGTCCCGCCAGTGCGGGTGGTCGTGCAGCGCCAGCGCGGCGAAGACCACGAAGCGGTCCACGGCGACCGTCGGGCGGAGCACGTTCAGCAGTTCCACCGCGGCGATCCGGCGGGGCAGCAGGATGCCCTGTTCGTCCCGGTGCTCGGCGATGACCCGCAGCGCGCTGCCCTCGGGCGCGGGCAGCGCGCCGGAGCGCACCCGCTCGATCAGGTCGCCCGCCCACCGTTCGGCTCGGCGGCGGCCGAGCAGGCCCCGCCAGTGGCCGGGTCCGACCGCGGCCGGCGCCTCGATCATGGCGTGCATCTCGGCCGTCCGGCGGGGCACGTCGGCGTCGGCCAGCGGCACCCCGGCCCAGGCCCAGATCGCCCGGGTGAGCATCCGGGCCACCTCGTCGTAGAGCACCACCGGCCCGGACTCCGCCCAGGCCGGGATCCGGGCCCGCCACTCGTCGTCGAAGAGCTGCCCGAGGTGGCGGATCGCCACCGGCGTCATGATCGACATGAACATCGCCTTGCGGTGCCGGTGCGCCGCGCCGTCGAGGCCCTGGACGCCGCCGACCCCGGTCAGGGTGCGCTGTGCGCGCATCGGCATGGCGCCGCGCCGGACGAAGCGCTCGTTGTCGTAGAACAGCTCGGCGGCCGGGCGGCCGCGCAGGCAGATCGTCGATTCCAGCAGCAGCCGGGTCTGGAAGATGTCGGTGCCGAGGCGGTCGCACCGCGCGCCGAAGAACCGGTAGCCCTCGCGGAGGAACGCCAGCGTGCTCTCCGGACTGCGGTCGCTGGGGATGGTGCTCATCGGCTGCTCCTAGACGCGGCTCGGCGGCCCTGGACGGTCGCTGCGCTACCTACCCGGGCCGGCGCTGGCGAATCCTCGGCCCCCCGCCTCGGCGGTGACCCGGCCCCCGGCCTCGCGGCGCCGGGGCGCCGAGGGGAGGGGGCCGGCGTCGAGCGCGGAAGCTGGCCCCCTCCCAGGGCGCGGAAAAGCTGGTTGTCTTCGGGACGGGGCCGGTGGCGGCCGGTCCCGCCCCGCCGGCGCGATCCCGGCGGAGCCATCGGCGACGGGGAGGACGGATGCGCGACAACAGAGCGGCACACTGGCGGCACCCGCGGGCGGTGCCCGGGCTGCGGCGGAGCGACCGGCAGGAGCCCCTGATCGCGCCGCCCCGGCGCCCCGGGGCCCGGCCGGCCCGGCACTTCACCGTGCACCTCGGCTTCGAGGCGGCCGACCCGGCCACCGCGCGCGAGTTGGCCGTCGCGTACGCCGAGGCGCTCGGCCTGCTCCGCCCGGAGCTGGCACTGGGTGCGGCGGCGCTCTCCCCGGCCGACGCCTGGCACCGCGCGGAGCGGCTCTTCTGCGGGGCGGTCGGCCCCGACGGCGAGCGGTGCGCGGACGTGGCCGGCCATCCCGGCTTCCACCACGCGCCCGGGCCCGGCGGGCTCGGCTGGGGCGACGGTGACTGAGCGCCCGGGCTCAGTCCAGGTCGAACTCGCCGTCCTGCGCGCCCGCCACGAAGGCGTCCCACTCGTCCTGGGTGAAGACCAGCACCGGCCCGTCCGGCTCGGCCGAGTTGCGCATCCCGATCAGGTCGCCGACGAAGGCCACCTCGACCGCGCTGTCGGACGTGTCGCCCTCGGCCCGCTGCCAGACCGCCCGAGACAGGTCGAAATCGCCCTTGGGGTGCTGACCCATCGTTGTTCCTCCATCGCCACGCGTAACGGGGGGAGCCCGCTCGGACCCCATCGGGCAGGATAAGCGGATGCCGAGCCTGACCCGTGTAGAGGCGACCGCGCGTGGCGCGTTGATTACTGTCGAGTCCTACCAGGTGGACCTCGACCTGACCGGCGACGCCGAGCGATTCCGTTCCACCGTCACCATCCGGTTCCGGGCGACCCCCGGCGCCGACACCTTCACCGAGGTCAAACCCCTGCGACTCCTCGGGGCGCGCCTCAACGACCAGGACCTCGACCCGGCCCTGCTGACCGACAACCGCCTGCCGCTGACCGGGCTGGCCGCGACCAACACGCTGACCGTCAGCGCCGAGATGGCCTACTCCAACACCGGCGAAGGGGTGCACCGCTTCGTCGACCCGGCCGACGGAGAGACCTACCTCTACGCGATGTCCTTTCTCGACGACGTGCAGCGCATCTTCGCCGCGTTCGACCAGCCCGACCTCAAGGCCCCGGTGACCCTCTCGGTCACCGCCCCGCCGGAGTGGACGGTGGCCGCCAACGGCCAGGTCGCCGACCGGCCGGCGCCGGGGCGCTGGGAGTTCGCGCCCACCGCGCCGCTGGCGACCTACTTCGTCACGCTGATCGCCGGCCCCTGGCACGTCCGGCAGGACGAGCACGACGGGATCCCGCTCGCCCTCTACTGCCGGAAGTCCCTCGCGGCGCACCTGGACGCCGACGCCGACGAGATCTTCACCGTCACCAAGCAGTGCTTCGACCGGTTCCACCAGCTCTTCGCCGAGCGCTACCCGTTCGGCAAGTACGACCAGGCGTTCGTCCCCGAGTTCAACGCCGGCGCCATGGAGAACCCGGGCCTGGTGACCCTGCGCGACGACTACGTCTTCCGCTCCGCGGTCACCGACACCCAGCGGGAGCTGCGGGCCACCACGATCGCGCACGAGATGGCGCACATGTGGTTCGGCGACCTGGTCACCATGCGCTGGTGGGACGACCTCTGGCTCAACGAGTCCTTCGCGGAATACCTGGGCACCCGAGTCACCGCCGAGGCCACCCGCTTCACCCAGGCGTGGACCACCTTCGCCATGCGCCGCAAGGCCTGGGGCTACGCGGCCGACCAGCGCCCCTCCACCCACCCGGTGGCCCCCGAGGAGGTGGCCGACGCCGCCCGGGCGCTGCTCAACTTCGACGGCATCTCCTACGCCAAGGGCGCCAGCGTGCTGCGCCAGCTGGTCGCCTGGGTGGGCGACGAGCCCTTCCTGGCCGGCCTGAACGCGCACTTCGCCAAGCACCGGTTCGGCAATGCCACCCTCGCCGACCTGCTGGAGAGCCTCAGCGCCGCCAGCGGGCGGGACCTGGCCGACTGGGCCGAGCGCTGGCTGCGCCGCCCGCAGGTCAACACGCTGCGGATGGAGACCGCGGTGGACGCCGACGGCCGCTGGGCCGAGGCGGCGCTGGTGCAGACCGCGCCGGAGGCGTACCCGGTGCTGCGCCCGCACCGCGTCGGCGTGGCCCGCCACACGCCCGACGCCCCGGTGCACCGCTTCGAGGTCGACCTCGACCCGGCCGCCGACCAGGGCCGCACCGTGCTGGCCGAGCTGGTCGGGCAGCCGGCCACCGGCCTGCTGCTGCCCAACGCCGGTGACCTCACCTTCGCCAAGATCCGGCTCGACCCCGCCTCGGCGGACGCGGTGCCGATGGTGCTCCCGGGGCTGGCCGACCCGCTGGCCCGGGCGCTGCTCTGGGGCGAGGCGCTGGACGCCGCCACCGACGGCGAACGGCCGGTGACCTCGGTGGTCGCACTGATCGCGGCGGCGCTGCCGGCCGAGACCGAGGTGATCATCGCGGAGGACGTGCTCAGCCTCAGCCGCAACCTGGTCGACCGCTACCTGGACCCGCTGTCCCGAGACGCGGCCCTGCTCCGCGTCGCCGGGGCCTGCGCCACCCTGCTGGCCGGCGCCCCGGCCGGTGGCTCGCTGCAACTCGCCGCGGCCCGAGGGCTGATCAACGCCACCACCGACACCGGGCTGCTCGCCGGCTGGCTGGCCGGCCAGAGCGTGCCGGAGGGGCTGGCGGTCGACGCCGACCTGCGCTGGGCGCTGCTGCACCGGCTGGTGGTGCTCGGCGCGGCCGGGGAGCCCGAGATCGCCGCCGAGGCGGCGGCCGACCGCAGCGCCACCGGGGCGGAGCGGGCCGCGAGCTGCCGGGCCGCGCTGCCCGACGCCGACGCCAAGCGGGCCGCCTGGGAGATCGTCACCCGCAACACCCAGCTCTCCAACCGCCTCGTCGAGGCGACCGCGGAGGGCTTCTGGCAGCCCGAGCAGACCGAGCTGACCGCCGGCTACGTCGAGCGGTACTTCGCCGACATGCCGGCTGCCGCGCGGCTGCGTACCCCCTGGACGGCGGACCGGGTCGCCACCCTGGCCTTCCCCCGCTACGCCGTGGCCCAGCCCACCCGGGAACTGGCCGCCGCGCTGCTGGCCCGCGACGACCTCACGCCGGGGCTGCGCCGGCGGGTCGTCGACCTGGACGACGACCTGCGCCGCGCCCTGGTCGCCCGGACGGCGGTGGCCGCCGCGGGCGCCTGACGCGGGTGACCGCGCCGGGCGGGGCGTGCCCCCGCCCGGCGCGGTCCGTGGGACGGCCCGGCGGCCCCGGCGGACGCTCGCCGGGCCCCGGCCTACGATCGCGGGGTGGAGGAAGACATCCGGCGGATCGGCATCATGGGCGGCACCTTCGACCCGATCCACCACGGGCACCTCGTGGCGGCCAGCGAGGTGGCGGACCGGTTCGGCCTGGACGAGGTGGTCTTCGTCCCGACCGGGCAGCCGTGGCAGAAGGCGGACGAACCGGTCAGCTCGCCCGAGGACCGCTACCTCATGACGGTGATCGCGACCGCCTCCAACCCCCGCTTCCAGGTCAGCCGGGTCGACATCGACCGGGGTGGCCCGACCTACACCGTCGACACGCTGCGCGACCTGCACGCCGAGTACGGCCCGAAGGTGCAGCTCTTCTTCATCACCGGCGCGGACGCCCTGGAACGCATCCTGTCCTGGAAGGATCTGGACGAGGTTCTGGAGCTGGCCCACTTCATCGGGGTGACCCGTCCCGGCTTCGAACTCTCCGACAAGCACCTGCCCGCCGACTCGGTCAGCCTGGTGCAGGTGCCGGCCATGGCGATCTCCTCGACCGACTGCCGGGCCCGGGTGGCCCGGGGCGAGCCGGTCTGGTACCTGATCCCGGACGGTGTGGTGCAGTACATCGCCAAACGGCGGCTCTACCAGCGGTGATTCCACCCGGAAGGTGAGCCTTTGTCCGCGTAATCGACCAGAACTGACAAGTCGTCGCCCCGCCGGGTGTGAGAGGCTTGGAGGGTCGCACGGTTGATCGAAGGAGAACGGTGACAGTTTCCGAACGCGCGCACGAGCTGGCGATGGCCGCCGCCCAGGCCGCGGCCGACAAGAAGGCGCAGGACATCGTCATCATCGACGTGGGCGACCAGCTCGCGATCACCGACGCGTTCGTGCTGGCCGCGGCTCCGAACGAGCGTCAGGTGCTCGCCATCGTCGACGCCATCGAGGAGCGCCTGCTGGAGCTGCCGGAGAAGGCCAAGCCGATCCGCCGCGAGGGCGAGCGGGGCGGCCGCTGGGTGCTGCTCGACTACGTCGACATCGTGGTCCACGTGCAGCACACCGAGGAGCGCGAGTTCTACGCCCTCGACCGGCTCTGGAAGGACTGCCCGCAGATCCCGTTCGTGGACCGGGACCTCGCCGACTCGGCCGCCGGCAGCGCCACCGCCGAATGACCCGCCTGATCATCTGGCGGCACGGCAACACCGACTGGAACGCCGCCGGCCGGGTCCAGGGGCAGACCGACGTGCCGCTCAACGACCTCGGCCGGGAGCAGGCCCGGGTCGCCGCGCCGGTGCTGGCCGCGCTGCGTCCGGACGCCATCGTCGCCAGTGACCTGCGCCGGGCCGCCGACACCGCCTCCGCGCTCGCCGCGCTGACCGGGCTGCCGGTCCGCACCGACGCCCGGCTGCGCGAGCGGCACTTCGGCCAGTGGCAGGGCCTGGCCCTCACCGAGGTCGCCGAGCGCTTCCCCGACGAGTACGCCCGCTGGCGGGCCGGTGACCCCGATCCCGGCGCGGGCATCGAGACCCTCGACGACCTGGGCAAGCGGCTCGGCGCCGCGTTCCAGGAGGCGGCCGACCTCGCCGCCGGCGGCACCGTGGTGGTGACCACGCACGGCGGCGGCGCCCGGCAGGGCGTCGGCCACCTGCTCGGCTGGGACCACGCGGTGCTGCGCAGTGTCGGGTCGCTGGCCAACTGCCACTGGACCGAGCTGCGTCACGACGACGTCCGGGGCTGGCACCTGCGCGCGCACAACGTCGGACTGATCACCCAGCCCGCGCTCACCGACGCGGTCTGAGCCGTTCGGCCCCGGCGCGCCGCCGTGACATCGGCTAGCGTGCCGGGCATGCCCGTCGCGGTCGTCACCGACTCCACCGCCTACCTGCCGCCCGAACTGGTCCGCGCGCACCGGCTCACCGTCGTCCCGCTGACCGTCGTGCTCAACGGCGCGGAGGGGCTGGAAGGCGTCGAGACGTTCCCGGAGGACGCCACCCGCGTGCTCAGCGGCCGGCGCGTCACGGTGAGCACGTCCCGGCCGGCCCCGGAACAGTTCGCGCAGGTCTACCGGGAGCTGCTCGCCGCCGGCGCCGACGGGGTCGTCTCGGTGCACCTCTCCGCCGAACTCTCCGGCACGGTCGAGGCGGCCCGGCTGGCCGCCGCCGAGGTCGGCGAGCGGGTCACCGTGGTCGACAGCCGCTCCACCGGCATGGGCCTGGGCTTCCCGGTGCTCGCCGCCGCCGCGGCCGCCGCCGGGGGCGCGGACCTGACCGGGGTACGCCGAGCCGCGCTCGACGCCGTCGACCGGACCACCATCTTCTTCTACGTCGACACGCTGGAATTCCTGCGGCGGGGCGGCCGGATCAACGCGGCCGAGGCGCTGCTCGGCACCGCCCTCTCGGTCAAGCCGATCATGCACATGCCGGACGGCGCGATCGTGGTGCGGGACAAGGTCCGGACCGCCAGCCGGGGCGTGGCGCGCCTGGTCGACCTGGCGGTCGAGGCGGCC
Organism: Micromonospora sp. Utrum1; assembly: GCF_057197805.1. Lineage (NCBI taxonomy): Bacteria > Bacillati > Actinomycetota > Actinomycetes > Micromonosporales > Micromonosporaceae > Micromonospora > Micromonospora sp. Utrum1. Next base: position 6,230,440 of record NZ_CM170071.1, on the reverse strand, counting down.
GGCGACACCGAGGTCGACCTCGCCGTGCACCACCTCGCCGCGCCGCAGCGCGCCGACCAGCTGGTGGCCGCGCTGACCGAGCGGCTGGGCGATCGGCTGCACGACACGTACGTCTCCGAGGCCGGCGCGGTGATCGCCGCGCACGCCGGCCCCGGCCTGGCCTGCGTCGTCCTCCACCGCCGCCCATGACGGCGTTCGCTGCGGTGGCCGCTGGCCTGGTCGGCGCGGTGGCTGCCGTGGCCGCCGCCCTGGTCGGCGTGGTCGGTGCCGCGGTCGTGGCCGGATGACCTCACGGTCCTACGTGGTCACCGGGGGCGGCCGGGGCGTCGGGCGGGCCATCGTCGAGAGGCTGGTCGCCGACGGTGGCAGCGTGGTCGTCGTCGAGCGGGACGAGGCCGCGCTCGACTGGCTGGCCGGGCACCGGGCCGCCGAGCGGCTGCGCTCCGTGGCCGGCGACGCCGCCGACGAGGACGTCACCGCGCGGGCCGCCGACCTCGCCGAGGCGGCCGCCCCGCTCGCCGGCTGGGTCAACAACGCCGCCGTGTTCCGGGACGCCGCCCTGCACCTCGCGCCAGCGGAGGAGGTGTTCGACCTGATCGCCGCCAACCTGCGCCCCGCCGTGGTCGGCGCCGGCACCGCCGTACGCCGGTTCCTCGCCGCCAGCACCGGCGGCGCGATCGTCAACGTCTCCTCCCACCAGGCCCGCCGGGCGGTGCCGGGCGCCCTGCCGTACGCCACCGCCAAGGCCGCCGTCGAGGGTCTGACCCGGGCCCTCGCTGTGGACTACGGCGGCCGGGGGATCCGCACCAACGCGGTCGCGCTCGGCTCGGTCCACACCGAACGGCACGCCGCCTTCCTGGCCGGCCTGGACCCGGTCGAGGCGGACCGGGTCGAGGCGGAACTGGCCCGGCTGCACCCGGTGGGCCGGATCGGGCGTACCGGGGAGGTCGCCGAGGTGGTCGCCTTCCTGCTGTCGGCGCGGGCGGCCTTCGTCAACGGGGTGACCCTACCGGTCGACGGGGGCCGTGCGGCGCTCGGTCTGGACCCGGAGGCGGACTGAGCGCTGCGGGTAATCCCGCCATCGTGCTGGTGCACGGCACCCGCTTCACCCGCGGCCAGTGGCAGCCGCAACTGGCCGCCCTCGCCGCCGAGTTCCCGGTCGCGGCCGTCGACCTGCCGGGGCGCGGCGGCCGCGCGGCCGAACCCTGGAGCCTCGACCGGGCCGCCGACGTCGTGGCCGAGGCCGGTCCCCACCTCGACGCCGGCCCGGCCCTGGTGGTGGGGCACTCCCTCCGCGGGTACGTCTCGCTGGGCACTTCGCCCGCCGGCACCCGGACTTCTGGCCGGGCTGGTGCTGACCGGCTCTCACCGGTTCGGTAGCACAGTCCGCGCATGATTGGGGCTTCGTCCACAGGGCGGTTATTCGTCCACAGGCGAGGCTTTCGGTCCGGCCTCGGTCCGGCGTCGCGCCGTAACTTGCTGAGCCGTGCCAGACGACGAGGAGACGAGGGTACGGCGGCGGCTGTCCTGGCTGTTCGAGCCGGTGATGCCAGCCGGCGCCGGCCTGACGGAGCCGCAGCGGCTCCCATCGTTCAGACCGGGGCGAGCAGGGCCAAGGGCTGATCCTGCCCCTTCAACTGCTCCGCGCTTACTCGGAGCGGTCCGGGCATCGGTTCCTGAGCGTGCGTCGGGCACGGCGTCCGACTCTCGGCCACTCGGAGCGGTCCGGGGGGCGGTCTCTGAGCGTGCGTCCGAGCCGGATCCGTTGGACCCGGACCCCGGAGCCGGCGAGAGGTGGCCGTTGGCGAGCCCGGCCGACGATGCCGATGGTCGGCGGTCTTCCCGGCTGCCCGCCCCGGGCGCATTCGACCCAGGCCGGCGGGGTGTGCGGGCCCTCGCGGTGGTGGCCGCCGTGGTGGTTCTGGTCGCCGGTGTCTGGGCCTGGCGATCCCGCCCACAGGCCGAGCCGGTCCGCCCGGTCGCGGAGGTCGCCGCACCGGAGACCTCCGTGCCCACGCCCGCCGGTTCGGCGGGCCAGGTGGTGGTCGCGCTGGCCGGCAAGGTCCGCCGTCCCGGCCTCGTCCGCCTCCCGGCCGGCGCGCGGGTCGCCGACGCCATCGAGGCGGCCGGCGGCGCGCTGCCCGGCGTCGATGTGGCCCTGCTCAACCCGGCCCGCAAGGTCACCGACGGCGAGCTGATCCTGGTCGGCGTCCCCGCCCCGCCCGGCCAGGCCGCTCCGCCCGGCCCGGCGGCCGGTGGCGGCGGGCCCGCGGCCGGCGGCGCGGCAGCGGGAAGCGGGCCGTTCAACCTGAACACCGCCACCCTGGCCCAGCTCGACGCGCTGCCCGGGGTGGGCCCGGTGCTCGCCCAACGGATCCTCGACCACCGGGAACAGCACGGCGGGTTCCGGTCGGTCTCCGACCTGCGCCAGGTCGACGGCATCGGCGACGCCCGCTACGAACAGCTCAAGGACCTGGTGACGGTGTGAGCATCCCCGAGCCGCCCGGCGGCGTGGGCGAGAGCGCGTCGGTCGGGGACGTGCCCGACCTGCGGCTGGCGGGGTTGGCCGTGGCCGCCTGGCTCGCCGCCCTGGCCGGCCTTGTCGCCACCGTGAGAGCGAGCGCCACGCTGGCCGCCGTCGCCGCCGGCCTGGCGCTCCTCACCGGCGCCCACCTGTGCGGCCTGCTCGGCCGGCCGGCCGCCCCGGTCCGCCGCTACGGCTGGATCGCGGTCGCCGTGCTGCTGGGGGTGGTCTGCGGCGCGACCGCCACCGCCGCCCGCCTCGCGGTCCGTGACGCCGGCCCCGTGCGGGCGCTCGTGGCCGGGCGAACCCTGGTCACCGCCGAGCTGGTGGTCCGGGACGACCCGCGCCCGATCCGGGGTGCCGCCGGCCGTCCGGCCCCCCTGCTGGTCCGCGCCGACCTGACCCGCCTCACCGACCCCGCCGGTCGGCAGGTCACCGGCACGGTGCGCGGCCTGGTGCTGGCGAACGACCCGGCCTGGCGCTCGCTGCTGCCGGGGCAGCGGGCGACCGCCCGGGGCCGGCTGTCGGCCCCACGCGGCGGGGACCTGACGGCGGCGGTGCTGTCCGCCACCGGGCCACCGACCCGGCACGGTGCGGCCCCGTGGGCGCAGCGGGCGGCCGGCGCGCTGCGGGCCGGGCTGCAACGGGCCTGCGCGCCGCTTTCCGACGCGCCGGGCGGGCTGCTGCCGGGCCTGGTGGTGGGGGACACCAGCCGGCTGCCGCCGGAGGTGGAGGAGGACTTCCGGGCCACCGGCATGACCCACCTCGCCGCGGTGTCGGGACCGAATGTCGGCTAGACAGAGTAAACTCAGGTGCATGAATCCCCCCACCACAAAGCCCGGTATGAGGGCAGCTTTGCGCGCGGTTATTTATGCGCGCGTCAGTGCTGATGACCAGCGGGAGCGTCGGTCAGTTGGTGAGCAGGAGCAAGAACAGCGTGACGTGTGTGCTAATGAGGGTTGGCATGTAGTCCGCGTGTTCGCTGATAATGACCGCTCCGCTAGTCGGTTCGCCAAGAAACAGCGTGAGCAGTACGCACAATTGCTGCGCTTCCTAGAAGACGGCAACGCTGACATCCTGGTGTTGTGGGAATCCTCGCGGGGAAGCCGGGAACTAGTCGAGTGGGCCGAACTACTGCGGTTGTGCCGTTCGCTTGAAGTCCTAATCCATGTCGTCACACATGGGCGAACCTATGATTTGGACAACCCACGAGACTGGCGCACGCTCGCGGAAGACGGCGTAGATTCCGCGTATGAGAGCGAGAAAACCCGCTACCGGGTAATGCGTGCCGTCCGCAATAACGCTGCGTCTGGTCGCCCACATGGGAAGCTGCTCTACGGTTATGAGCGCAAGTACGACGGTCGCGGGAAGTTCGTTGCCCAGGTCATCAGGGAAGACCAGGCCGCGATTATCAGGGAAGCCGCCGAGCGGGTTGTCATGGGGGAGCCCTGCAACGCGGTTGCCCAGGACTTCAACAACCGTACGCCGCGAGTGTTGACCCCTCGTGCTGCTGTACTCATCGAGCGCGCCGCCGCAGAGGATGACCCACAAGCCGCACATGCATTGCTTGATGAAGCTGAGCGGTATCGGTGGGACCTTACTCAGATTCGTCGGCTTGTGGTGAACCCGGGCTATGTCGGCAAGCGTGTCCACCAGGGCAAGACCGTGGGGGATGCCCTGTGGCCCGCCATCCTCGATGAAGAAACCTGGCAAGCGTGCGTTGACCGGCTTAGTGACCCCGCTCGTAAGAGCCAGCGAGACACCGCAGTGAAGCACTTGCTATCAGGTATCGCCACCTGTGGAGTCTGCAACGCTGTGATGCGGGTACAGAAGAACCGAGGATTCTTGGCCTACATTTGCGCCGAGAGCTTCTGTGTCTCGGTCAAGCAAGACCGGCTTGATGAGTACGTGAGCGCGGAAGTCAAGAAGCGGCTTGTGGAGATTACCGAAGCTGAACTTGATGACCCTGACCAGGAGGCGACAAGGCTTGCCCTGAAAGGCAGGGCTGAGGAACTGCAAGAGCAGCTTGAAGAAGCCCGGCAGCAGTACATTAGCCCCGCACCGGGTACGCCAAAACTTAGCGCTGCCATGCTGGCTCGTATTGAAAGCGACCTGCAACCGCAGATTGACGACCTACTGCGACGCTACCGGGCACCTAATACTCCAGCCGGGGTTGTTGACCTTGGCTGAGCTGCGGTTCGATGCGGTGCGGGAAGGAGGGCAGCCACCGTCGATCATGGACGGTTATGTGGACTGACCATGACGCAGCGGTGGCTGCCGAATACAGGGTAGACGCCCAGCGGTGGCGGGTGTTGTTCGACGACCTGATGTTGACGGTCGGGCATCGTTTCCGCAGGCCCGAGCCGCGTCGCCGGGTGCGTGACTTCGTCCGGGGCTTGCTGGCGCCCTTGCCGACGAAGAACTGCTGGACCATCGCGGAGCACGCCGGCGACGCCGGCCCGGACGGGATGCAGGACCTGCTGACCCGGGTGAAGTGGGACGACACCGCGGTTCGTGCCGACGTCCGCGCGTTCGTCGCCCAGCAACTCGGCGACGCCGAAGCCGTGCTGGTCATCGACGAGACGGGTGACCTGAAGAAAGGACGGCACACCGTCGGCGTTCAACGGCAGTACTCGGGCACAGCCGGCAAGATCGAGAACTGTCAGCTCGCCGTGCACCTCGTCTACGCCACCGAGGCTGCTCACGCGATGCTCGACACGACCCTCTACCTGCCGAAGTCCTGGTGCGACGACCCCGAGCGGCGCGCTGAGGCCGGTATCCCCGACTCCGTGCGGTTCGCGACCAAGCCGCAACTGGCGTGCCGCATGATCGAGGCCGCGGTCACCGCCGGGCTGCCGTGCCGGTGGGCGGCCGGTGACGAGGCCTACGGCAACGATCCGCGCCTGGCCGCACGACTACGTCAACTGCGACTGGGCTACGTCCTGGCCGTGGCCTGCTCGCATCAGGTGACCACCGGCATCGGCACCTACCGCGTCGACATGCTGGCCGCAGGGCTTCCCGCCACCGCGTGGCAGCGCGTGTCCGCCGGTCGAGGCGCTAAGGGACACCGCTACTACGACTGGTCCTTCACCGCCCTGCCACCCGCCGCCGACGAGCACGGCGGTCACCACTGGCTGTTGATCCGCCGCAACCGCCGCAGCGGCGAGCTGGCCTTCTACCGCTGCTGGTCACCCGAACCCGTCGCCTTGGGTGTCCTTGTCGCCGTCGCCGGCCGCCGCTGGAAGATCGAAGAATCGTTCCAAGCCGCGAAGACCGGACTCGGCCTGGACCAGCACCAACACCGCCGCTGGACCTCCTGGCACCGCTGGACCACCCTGGCGATCCTCGCCCACGCCTTCCTCGCCGCCGCGACCGCCGGCCACCGCCACCGCCACGACCCGGTCGGGCTGATCCCGCTGACCGTCAACGAGCTACGCCACCTGTTCAACGTCCTGATCATCGAACCCGCCCGCCGTCGCACCGATCCGCTGCTCTGGTCCATCCGTCGACGCCGTCACCAAGCCCGAGCCAAGACCAGCCACTACACCCGACAAGCCCTCATCGAACCATGATCGCAATCCCCGGCTGGAGTACTAAGGTTTCCAAGCTTGTCCGCGTACTAGTTGCGACACCTGAGAAGTGGGACAACGCGAGCATCATTGAGAAGCGGGAACTTCTCCGGTCGGGCAACGTGGTGGACGGAATCGACGTGCTGAAAATCGGGCGAGGCTTGAAGTCGTATGACATCGCGGACCGGACCGAGATTCATTGGGTAGAGACTCGCCTCACGAGGAATCCGCAAAACTGACCAAACGACAAAGCCGCCTAACTCCGCTGAGTGTTAGGCGGCTTTCTCATACCTTAAGGGAAGGCGAAACACCAGAAGGTCTAGAGAGGGCGTATCTGAAATGACCTTGATGGGTCCCGGAATAGCCGGTGTCGCCAACCAATTCCGGGACCCAATCGGACGCTAGCACCAATGCGCCGGGCGAGTCCAATAAGAAGGCACCCGATTCCACAGAGGCAGGGTCACCGACGATCAAGGCGACCAGGACGACACGCGTGCCCGGGATGCCGAGCAGGGGAGCGCCGTCCGGCCCGCTGAGAGCCACGCAGAGCCAAGCTCGCAGCCCGTGGGTAGACCTGGACACCCTCTGCCCCCGAGCGTGCTCAGCGGACAGCCGGAAGCCTAGGTTTAGTTGATCATGGTTAGTCGTTTCAAAAGTTGCTGAAGTGCGGGATTGCTTAGTTCGTCAACCATCAAAACTCAAATCGTCAACTTCTCGGACCGTCAAGCCGGTTAGACGCTCACTCATCCTTCCCCCATCCTTCCCTATATATTTTGAAAAGGAAGGTTGGTGAGAGAGGGAGAGAAAGAGCAGGTCAAAGCCAAGGTTCCCGGATCTTGGAGAGGGGAAGAATGGGGGGCATCCTTCCCTCCCGAGGATTCCCTATAGGGGGAACCTTCAAAACGGGCACGTGACCTGCGGAAATGCTGCCCGGAACGACCAGGATTCCCGAGAGGGAAAGGGGAGGGCTGCAAGTCGGACACTCGCGGACCGTAGCGGGAATGTCACGGAATTGAGCCTTCCCGAGAGCAGAATGCAGCACTAATGCAGCGCTCACAATCCGTGCAAGATCAACCGCGGTTGGTGCAGCAATTCGTATCTCCGGTCCGACTAGTCCCGTTGATCTTGGCTAGTGGATATCCCCGGCATACGCTGGAAATCAGCCGGGCTAAGGAGGTGGATAAATGCCAAGACGGCCAATGATCGGAGCAAGAGTAGACCCGGAGCTAAAGAAGCGAATCAAGCGACTTTCAGAGCGTGATTGCGTTCCCGAAGCTTCGGTAGTTACGGACATGCTCGAAATGGCGATAGCCAAGCGGGAAGAGTGGCAACGGCCGAAAGTCGAAGAACCTAAGCCGCCCACCCTCTAAACCCAAAGTCCTAATCAGCAAAGCCCAAACGAACGGGATTTAAACGATGACGACACGAAGCCCACCTGCCGACAAAAGACCGGACGCCACGCCACCCATGGGGGGAAGCGACGTGACGCCCGGCCGGTAACCCAAGGAGAGCCTACCCAATGGGCAGCCCTGACACCGGCTACGGCCAGGCCGCGAGGATGTACCTGGACGCCGGTTGGACATCGGTTATCCCGGTCGACATCGACGGCGAGATTGGCAAAGTCCCGAGAGGGCTAACAGGAGCATCCCGGATTGACCCCACACCTAATCAGGTGAGAGCCCTATCCGAGAGTTACCCGCTAGCTAATACTGGGCTGCCCCTGACTGCCGACTTCCTAGGTTTCGACGTAGACGACTACGGAGACAAGCGGGGTGCCGAAACCCTAGAAAAGCTAGAAGCTGAACTAGGACCATTGCCTGTGGGACCGATGTCCACAGCCCGTGGGTACGGCAAGTCCGGTATTCGCTTCTTCCGCATACCGGCCGACTTCTCTACTGTGAACCTGCCGAACATCGGGGAAGACGTTGACCTCATTAGGCACGGGTGGAGGTGGGCGCGTGTCTGGCCCTCCCACAACCCGAAGACAGGTAGCCAATACCAATGGTTCGGCGCAAGCGGCGCGATCCTGGCGACGCCACCGCGACCAACTGACTTCCCGATGTTGCCGGAAGCATGGTTAGCGTGGCTGGAAACCAAGAAAGTAGCCACAACCGCCGAAGCTACTGAGCTAGGCGAACCTGAGCCTTTCGACGTTCCTGCCCACCCATGGCTAGTGGAGCTGCTACATGCCGACTCCGACGCCACCGATGATGGGACCGGCCGACACAAGTTAGGTTCCCGCCTCGCTTATCTGGCAGCCGAAAACGGCCTCACACGGGCACAGACTCATTACGCGCTCACACTCCACGAGCCAACCATTTCCAAGCTCACCCAAGAACACGGCCACACAGACGGCAGTGCAGCACAGCGCTACTTAGAGCGGACCATCAACCGAGGATTTACCAAACACAACCACGAGGGTAAGAAATGCGAAGCCGCGGGATGCCCCGAAAAGCCAACTATAACGATGGTAAAAGCTGCGGCGCCGGGCGGCCGGCGACTCATTAGGAAAAAGGCATCTGAGTTTGTCATCCGGCCCGTTCACTGGTGCTGGGAATCTCGAATCCCTGTGGGTGAGATAACCCTAGTGCCCGGTCGCGAGGGTGCCGGTAAGTCAATCTTTTCTTGTTGGCTAGCTGCTCAACTTACTAACGGGACCCTGCCAGGTCGCTACTTCGGACAGAAGCGGATTGTTTGGTATGTCGCTAGCGAAGACTCATGGGAAGCCACTATTGCGCCCCGGCTACGTGCCGCAGGGGCAGACATGGAGTACGTCGAACATATCGCGGTTGCGGTGGGAGAAGACGACGAGGCGAACATTTCGATTCCGCGAGACTGTGCCCTGATAGGTGAGGAAGCTGCAAAAGCTGATGTTGCGCTGATTGTCTTTGACCCACTCTTGTCCGTGATCGATGAGAACATAAGCACGAACCAAACCCGAGAGCTACGGGCAGCGTTAGAGCCTCTCCGCAAGTATGCGGAAAAGGCGAGACTTAGCGTCTTGGCTCTCATGCACTTCAACAAGATGCAGACGGGTGACGTTCTCACGAAGATTGCAGGGGCGCGAGGGTTTGCCGAAGTCGCCAGAGCAGCACTTGTGATTGCGGTCGACCAGGAAGCCGAAGATTACACAGCCGTTGTGTCGCAAGCGAAAAACAACCTGGGACGGATGAACCTGCCCAACCTCGCTTACACCATTGAAGAAGTGGAGATTCCCACAGCCGAAGGTGTGGCACGGCCAGGCCGCTTGCGATGGGTTTCTGATGAGTACAGCGCTAGTGCAGAGTCCATCCTCAACAGAGAGGCTAAGACCAAAAGCGGAAAGCAGAACGCCCGGGATTGGCTCTACCAATACCTAGAGAGCCAGACAAAAGACCGGGAGCCCGTAGACCGCAATGAGGTACTAGCGGCAGCCGAAGAAGCGGGTTTCAGTCAGAAGACGATAAACAACGCCATGACCAAGCTCAAAGAGAGCTACGCCCACAGCGAGGAACGCGGTTTTGGCGCAGACAAACAAACCCTGTGGGGACTCAAGTCTTCGACTTGGACGAAGCTGATTTTGAGGATGGAGGCTCGATTATGAGAGGGAAGGAGCTAGCTAGACAAACACGTAATGACGAAATCGTCAGGCTGCGAGTAGTAGAGGGCAAGTCTTACCGGCAAATCGGCGAAATCATGGGCCTGTCTTACGAGGCGGTCCACAAAATCCTAAAGTCCTACAGATTGGCCGGGCCTGCACTAGAGGAAACGATCGCAGAGCGACGGTTCCACCTAGCAGATTTGTTAGAGGACACGGTACGGGTAGCGTCCCGAAAATACCTAGAGACACGGGCACCTGCCGACGGGCACTTTCTTATCAAAGCTGTGGAGTCGTATAAGAGCCTTCTCGGACTTAACGCCCCTACGACACATCAATTCGAGATTAACGACGGGCGTAGAGCGTGGGAAGCCGTTTATGAGGCGGTGCTTATCGAACAGGAGCAACCACGAATAGTCGAGCATGACGCAGGTGAGGAGTGATGAACAAGAAGGAGGAGCACCTTTACCTGACCGCCTGTAGCCGGAAGCGAAGATACACGTCATGGGAGGTTGCGGAAGAGGCTATCAGGGAATTGGAGTCTCGGCCCGAGCCTCCCGATAGACCCTTGAATGTGTATCATTGTCGATTCTGTTTCGGTCTGCACATAGGCAGGCAGAGTGGAAGAAGACCCAATGCGAGATAACGACTGGTCACCCATGCTCACCTGCCAGAAGCGGATTATCCGCGACCTGTTCGCTGAGATTGCAAAACTACAGGCGCAAAACGAAGCGCTAACAAAGCGGATTGCCTCAGTGGAGAAGGGTCAAGTGGTCGACCTAAAGCGTCTAGAGAAGGCTCTAGGCATCTCCGATGATGCTGGGGGAGAGGTGTAATGCGCTCCGACGATGAATTCATGAGGCGTGAATCGGAAGGCGTCGACTTTGACCCTGGGGCACACGACCGATTAGCAGCCCTATACCTAGAAGAAGAACTTCACCCGGGCGAAGAAGATATTGCACGGGCGAGGCGACTTTTGGCGGAAGCCGCCCCGGCCGTATATGACGAACTTTTGAACCTGGCTTTTAACGCCGAAAACCCGGACGTACGCCAGGACGCCCGGGTTTTCATCCGAGAGCTTCACAGGGCTCTTGGCAAACCGAACAGTGGGGAGAAGTGATTGTGTCCGTAGCCGACCGTCAGGGAGTTTGGCCGATGAACCACCGTAACCAAGTCTCCGTAATTGAGTCCATGCTAGCTGGAATGGCGACGATGCAAAAGCGGCTTGACGACCTGGGGAAGCTGGTTGCCCCCGATGTCGCCACCGACGACAGGAATGGAGACACGAAATGAGCAACTTGACCCCGGAGCAATCAGACCTGTTGCAAAGGTTCCTCGGCGAGAGGCTACAGGAAACCCAAGAAGCAAGCCGAGAAGTTGCGGAAGCTACCGAACGGCTACGGACCCACAATGCACGGGTGCAGGGTCAAGGCTTTCTAGAGCTGGTCGCCACCGAAGAGGAAAAGGGCACACCCTACATGGAGGCGGTTTACAAAGTCGCCTCAGAGCACCCGGACCTTTATCAGAAACACCGTGAAGGCTCTTACCACCGACGTTCCATCTAACAGGCAATAGGCGCCACCCATAATCATAGATAAGGCGAACAGGAGAAACGGGCATGAAGCGAGGAATGCAAGTTCCGCCGGACATGTTTGCGCTACGCGGCACAGTCGAAGACTTCGCAGCGGCGCAACGGGAGCTAGGACCACTTCCATTCCGTGGCCGACCCTTACGACTAGCAAACGACATTGTGCGGTTTTACCGAGTACCGGCACGAGGTGACAACTCATGGCCGACAACAGGCGACTTTCTCAGGTTCCACATTCAAGTTATAGCGTCGGGTGTCGCCATAGCGACTGAGGATGAACCCAACCAGGGGTAGACCCGCCTTGCCTTCATGGGAGATCATGGAGGGATGCCAGAAGTCCCTCGATGGTGGAAGCGGTTCAGCCCGTTTGCCGCTTGGCGTAGACGTCGAGTGGCAGAGGATCAGGGCTGGGAGAAGATTCCTAAGGTGATGAAGCCACGAACTTACCGGCCTATTCACCTAGCGACACTTATTGCTCTTACGGTTGCTGCTTTGACGCTCACCGGCTTAGCGGCCTCACTTATGTGGGATGCGGCGCAGGTTCCGGCGAATCTTCCGAATTCGCCGGACCTTGCCGTTCGTGCAGCTCAACTTCGCGTTGACGTTATCCGCAACATTCTTGCCGTAGGTGCTGGAACCGGTGGGTTGATAGCCTTGTTTCTGGCTCTGCGACGTCAGTACGTCAAGGAGCGGGTTGATTATGACGACCAGGCCCACAAAACGCGAAGTGCGGAAGACTCAAAGCATGATGCTACTGAGCGTCGTGTCACAGATCTTTACGTCAAGGCTGCTGAGCAGTTGGGCTCGGAGAATGCTGCGGTTCGGTTAGCTGCATTGTATTCGCTCGAAAGACTCGGGCAGGATAATCCGGAACATCGGCAAACGGTCGTGAACCTTATCTGTGCCTATCTGAGAATGCCCTTTGTTCCGCCGAAGCTTCGGCAAGAGCGAGTGTCGATTGGCGGCAGACGGTTGGTGGAAGCCCCAGACGGCATCATCCCAATACTCGATGACGAAGAGGTGGGACGGCATCACGAGCTTGAGGTCCGGGTCACTGCCCAACGGATCCTCAAGAAGCACCTAGAGTACGGCGAGCTCGCTGACGATGGGCCGGTGGGCGGTCAAGCCTTCTGGGATGGCGCGGACCTGGATCTCACAGGGGCAGTTCTTGTCGAGTTTGACATGTCCTACTGTTCCGTGGACAACCTTTCTATGTCAGGGGTGCATCTGCTCGGTAGTTCGGACTTTCATGCGGTCGTTGTAATCGGCTATGCGAACTTTAGTGATGCAGCCTTTCATGGTACGACAAGCTTTAGTTGGGCAAAGCTTATCCGTCCGAATTTTTCCGGTGCCGTGTTCCGCGGCCCGGCCTTCTTTGATAAGGCGCGCTTCTACCAAGAGGCGTCTTTCAATTACGCCCAATTCCACAGTGACGCGAGCTTCGGCAGCATAGAGGGGGCACTACCGTCCTTTAAAGGAGCGAAGGCGAAAATCAAGGTTGCTGTTGGGCACACTTGGCCGCAGGGCTACGACGTCATGCGGAACAGGCATGATGCCGAGATGGGCGATGTTAAGTTCAGGGGTATTAGCCCGGAGGAAGTCGACCCTGAGCAGCGGTCTAGCTGGAAATTCTATCCGACGGCGGCCGGCCCTAACCGGGCGGAGCACGAACCGAATCCCGTGCAACACGCGGATGATGACGACAAAGAAGACGGAGAGAGGGCTCAGTAGGTGGACGACTTCACGGAACATCTGCCGACGATGCTCGCAGCTCTGGGCCCGCTCGTCGGTGTGTACTTGGGCGCAACCCTTGGTCGCCGATCTTCCCGTGACTCGTTCTTACGAGAGCGAGTCTTTACGGAAATGAACCGTAGGCGTGAGGTTACTGCGACCTACAAGAAGGTCTTGTGGGCCTATGCGTCGAGAGTTCTCAAGATGTTGAACCTTGCCAAAGAGGCTGAGGAGCGTCGAGCCGCGACAGGCGAAAAGCTCAACATCAAGTTCGACATGGCGGAGACGCTAAAGCGGCAGGAAGCAGTTCGCGACACTTTCGCAGAACTTGAGTCCTTCGTCCCCCACGAAGTGCAGATTGCCGCACGCAACTGCATGGAATCGCTGAGCAGGTGCTTTAATAGCGCTGCCGCATTCGACGTTAAAGATGCCATGGCCGCGTTTGCCTTCTATGAGCAACAGTACCAAGTGTATGCACTTGAGCTGAACAAGGAAGCAGAGCAATTCAACGCGATCATATATTCCAGCTTCACGCCCGTTTGGCGGGCGATTCTCAGGAAGGTGAGGCGACAGCCGCCACCGTACCGAGAGTTCATGTCGACGCCTTCGCCCCTGCGCATTCCGCAGGAGCGGGTGATTACCGAAAGCGAAGCTGGCTCAGTAGTTCCTCAGCAACCCGCCGACCGCGATACCCCCTAGTTTCGCGGAGGCGCAATATGCGAATCGTCGGGTGTGGCTACTCAGCTTCCGCGACGTAGACGCCCTTCCCAGGGTGCCCCTCCACCAACTCACGATCTTTGAGAATCGACATGGTCCGGTGAATCGTGGAGATATGTACGCCGTACTCCTCGGCTAGCTCACGGGTGGAGGGCAGCTTAGTGCCGGGAGCAAGCTCCCCAGATTTGATCTTCTCCGTGATGTCGTTAGCTATGCGCCGGTAGTCGACTCTCTCCGTCGGCATGAGTTGATCTCCGTTGGTTCCCTGGCTTCGGCAAGGCCAATCTGATCACGACGGAACCTGTTCCAGCAAGTTTCATGATCTATAAGCATGTTGGGTTGACCTGCTCCAACAAGTTGGAATAGGTTCCTCCCTGGGTCGGTTCCCTGGTTTCGGCAAACTCCTGGGTTCCCGGCCGCATACCCACCTGGGGGAGCACGACGCATGGACTCTGCCCCCCAGGTGGGGTCTATTCGTGATCGCCGGGGAGGGTCGTTTCGCCATGCCTATCGATGAGCCTGTCTCCATAGCCCGGGAAGTCTTCGAGGCTAATCGCATCATCGATGTTCACTGGACTCGCTCACCTGACCGGCCATGGCAAGCAGGTGGGTGCCTACAGTGCCGAGACTGGTACTCCTGTGCTCAGCTTGATTGGGCTTTGGAGCGCTACGCCCACTATGCGTCGATCTTCTTGCAGCAGCGCTGACCTGCAACTTTACAAGATCAACTCAGTATGAGTCCTCCCATTGAGCGCGGGACCTGCCGCCGTCCCTCCAATGAGGACATGACCTTTAATATAGTTAAGTTGATCGATCACACTGCCTGCTTTGGTCGGTTCGCCACCCTCGCCGGTTGTGCCCTGCCGTGCCCTGTAAGCGAAGCTGCCTGGCGTTTGATCTTCCGGTGCCCTGCACCTGAGGTGCGCCGCAGTCATACGGCAGTGACCGGCCGTGCGCCGTCTTTCCAAGATCCTAAGTAGCACAGCCGAGGATCATGCAAAACCGCAGGTCAGGGGCTACTAATCATGATCAGCAAAGGTGACGGAAAGTAGTCATGGGTCGGACCGACGTTTGGGGGGTCCAACGTGGCCATCGTCGTCGGGGCGGTGCTGCTGCTCGCCCGCTGGGCGCGGGCCGGTCCGCGGACGGCCGCCGCGCTGTGCGTCCTGGCCCTGGTCGGGTTCGTGATCCTGGTCCGGCCCTCGCCGAGCGTGGTCCGCGCCGCGGCGATGGGGGCCATCGGGTTGGCCGCGCTCGCCGCCGGGCGGTCCCGAGCCGCGCTGCCCGCCCTGGCCGCCGCGGTCACCGTGCTGGTGCTGGTCGACCCGGAGCTGGTCGGGGACCCCGGGTTCGCCCTCTCGGTCTGCGCCACCGGCGGGTTGCTGCTGCTCGCCCCCGGCTGGCGAGACGCGCTGCGCCGGCGGGGCGTACCGCCCGGGTTGGCCGAGGCGCTGGCGGTGCCGGCCGCCGCGCAGCTCGCCTGCGGCCCGGTGATCGCCGGGATCTCCGGGACGGTGAGCCTGGTCGCGGTGCCGGCGAACCTGCTGGCCGTGCCGGTCGTCGCGCCCGCCACCGTGCTGGGCGTGCTCGCGGCGGTGCTGTCGCCGGTCTGGCCGGCCGGCGCCGAGTTCTCCGCCTGGTTGGCGAGCTGGCCAGCCCGCTGGCTGGTGACCGTGGCCGCGCAGGGGGCGCGGCTGCCCGCCGGAACGCTGCCCTGGCCGGGCGGCGTGACCGGTGCCCTCCTGCTGGCCGCTCTGGGCCTGACGCTGCTGGTCGCCGTCCGGCGGCCGGTCGTCCGGCGGCTGGTTGCGGTCGTCGTGGTCGCGGTGGTGCTCGGCACGCTGCCCGTCCGGTTGCTGGCGGCCGGCTGGCCACCGCCCGGCTGGGTGGTGGTCGCGTGCGCGGTGGGACAGGGCGACGCGGTGGTGCTCCCGGTCGCCGCCGGTCGGGCCGTGGTGGTCGACGCCGGCCCGGATCCGTCCGGGGTGGACGGGTGCCTGCGCCGGCTCGGCGTACGTGAGGTGTCGCTGCTGGTGATCAGCCACTTTCACGCCGACCATGTGGGCGGGGTCGCCGGAGTGTTCCGGCACCGGCGGGTGGCGGCGGTGGTGACCCCGCAGTGGTCCGAGCCGCCCTTCGGCGTCGCCCAGGTACGCGACGCGGCGCGCCGGGGCGGGAGCCCGCTGGCGCCGGTGCCGACGGGCTGGCGGTGGCGGGCCGGGGCGGTCGAGCTGGTCGCGATCGGGCCGCCGTACCCGCTGCGCGGCAGCCGGTCGGACCCGAACAACAACTCCCTGGTGCTGGCCGCCACCGTGCGCGGTGCGGATCCTGCTGCCCGGCGACGCGGAGACGGAGGAGTAGCGGGCGTTGCTGGAGACGGTGCCGGTCGGCGCGATCCGGGCCGACGTGCTGAAGGTGGCCCACCACGGGTCGGCGTACCAGGATCCGGAGTTTCTCGCCGCGGTTCGCCCGGCGGTCGCACTGGTCTGCGTGGGTGCCGACAACGACTACGGGCATCCCAATCCGGGCCTGCTGGACCGGCTGACCCGGGCGGGCGCGCGGGTGCTGCGTACCGACACTGACGGCGACGTGGCCGCGGTCCGCAGCGGCGCCGGGCTGGCGGTGGTGGCCCGGGGGGCCGGTCCGGGGCGGCGGAGGTGAGACAGGTTCGGGAGACACCCCGACGATCGAGGTGGCTTATTGGGATAGCTGGTAGATCGAATCAAATGTCTGGATTTGCGCTGAGTGCGGGCTGCGCCGTCACAGTCACCGATGAGCAGGCACGATCCGGTCGGAGGCCGTGCGAATATGGGCGACGTGACCCCCGCCAGCCTGCCCCCTATTCTGCTCGTTCTCGGCGACGAGGAACTGCTCGCCACGCGAGCCGTCTCCGAAGCCGTCGCCCGGGCCCGCAGCGTCGACCCCGACGTTGACGTCCGGGAATACCAGGCCGGTTCGCTGGCGGTGGGGGAGATCGCCGAGATGCTCAGCCCGTCGCTGTTCGGCGGGCGCCGGGTGCTCGTGCTCCGCTCCGGCCAGGACGCCCGCAAGGACCTGGTCACCGCGTTGCTGGGATACGCGAAGAACCCGGACCCGGAGGTGCAGCTCGTGGTGCTGCACCTGGGCGGGGCCAAGGGCAAGGCGTTCGCCGACGGGCTGCGGGCCGCGGGCGCGACCGTGGTGCCGGCGGCGAAGCTCAAGGGGGACCGGGAGCGGGCGGCCTTCGTCCGGGACGAGATCCGCCGCAACGGAGGGAAGTGCACCCCGGATGCGGCCGAGGCTCTGGTCGCCGCGGTCGGCAACGACATGCGGGAGCTGGCCGCCGCCTGCTCGCAGCTCCTCGCGGACACCGACGGACGGATCGGGGCGGACACGGTAGCCCGTTACTACCGGGGCCGGGCCGAGGTGACCGGCTTCACCGTGGCCGACGCGACCATGGTCGGCGACGTCCCCGGCGCCCTGGAGGCACTGCGCTGGGCCCTGCACGTCGGTGTCGACCCGGTGCCGATCGCCGACGCGCTGGCCGACGGGGTGCGGACCGTGGCCCGGGTCGCGTCGGCCGGGCGGGGCAGCCCTTACCAGCTGGCGAGCAGCCTGGGCATGCCGGCGTGGAAGATCGAGCGGGCCCAGCGGCAGAGCCGGGGCTGGACGCCCGAGGGCCTGGTGGAGGCCATGCGGGCGGCCGCCGAGTGCAACGCCGCGGTCAAGGGCGGCGCCGACGACCGGGCGTACGCGCTGGAGCGGGCGGTGTTCTCGGTGGCCGCGGCGCGGCAGGGTGGCGGCCGGTGACCCGAAGGTGGTCGACCGTCCCGACGGACGAGGATCGGTACCGGCCGCTCTACGCCCGGGTCCTCGGGCTGCGCTTCGTCAACCCGGGCGGGGTGCTCTGCTTTCTCTTCTTCGAGGGTGCGGTGGCGCTGGCCGTGCTGCTCGCCCTCGCCGAGCTGGTGACCTGGTGGGCGGTGCTGGTGCTGCCGGCGGCGGTGGCGTCCATGGTGAAGCTCAACGACATGGTCGCCGAGGTGGTGATCCGCAGCGCGGCGCAGGTGCCGGAGCAGGAGCGGGACCGCTTCCGCCGGCAGATGGAGCCGGTGGTCGGCCGGGCCAGCGTGCCGTCCACGGCCCGGGCGCTGCCGGGCGGGGTGGCCCTGGCCGGCGACCCGACGATCCCGGCCGCCCGTCCCACCGACCCGCCCGGCCATCCCGCCGAGGGTGCGCGCCGGCCGGACCGGCCGCGGCACGATCCCTTCGGCTGATCGGATCGAGCGACCGGCGGTCAGCCGCTGATCGGGTCGGGCGACCAGGCCGGGACCAGATGCTCGCCGAGTGACTGGACCGGGGACCAGTGGCGGGGCCTCAGCGCGATCCGAACGCCGCAGCGCTGCGCGGAAACGCAGACAGCCGGAAGCCCCAGGGCGGTACCCCGGGGCTTCCGGTAGGTCTGAGGGCGCTCGTCAGGCCGAGAACGAGGCGATGCGCTTGGCGATCGCCGACTTCCGGTTGGCCGCCTGGTTGGCGTGGATGACACCCTTGCTGGCAGCCTTGTCCAGCTTGCGGGTGGCCTCACGCATCAGGGTGGTGGCCTTCTCGGCGTCGCCCGCCTCGGCAGCCTCGTTGAACTTCCGGATGGCGGTCTTCAGCGACGACTTGACCGACTTGTTACGCAGCCGGCGCTTCTCGTTCTGCCGGTTGCGCTTGATCTGGGACTTGATGTTCGCCACGCGACAGCCTCGTCTTGATAGCTCGGGTTGGTCTGCTTTCGCGCACGACGGACATGCGTCATCGCCGCGCGAAAAGCCAGGTTACCAGGTCGCCCCGGGACGAGCCAAAACGCCTCAGCCGCCGACCCGCCAAGCGGTATGAGGCAGGCCCGGGAAGTAGGAGTGCGGCCGCAGGACGAGTTACGCCCAGCCCTGACGGGTGGCGAGCCAGGACAGGGCCTGCTCGCCGCTCCAGCGTTGGTGGGCGCGGATGTGCGGGGAGGCCGTCGACGGGCCGGCGGCGGCGCTGGTGAGGAAGTAACCGGAGAGTGCGGCGAGGGTCACGTCCAGCGCGTCGGCGGGGGCGTCGGCGGCGGCCGGGTGGCCGGCGAAGGCGGCGTCCGCGTCGAGGCCGCTGGCGTACCCGGTGATCAGCAGGGTGACCAGGTCGAACCAGGCCGGCCCGTGGCAGAGCCAGTTCCAGTCGCAGATCCAGGCCCGGCCGGCGGCGTCCAGCAGGAGGTTGTCCACCCGCAGGTCGCAGTGGGCCAGGCCGGGGGCGGCGTTGGCGTAGCCGGGCAGGCGGGACTCCAGCGCGGCCAGCTCGGGCAGCGGGGCCCAGGGTGGCAGCGCCGGCGCCGGTTCGCGGCCGGCGGCCACCTCGCCCCACCAGAGGATGTCGTCGCGGGCCAGGTCGGCCAGGCGCGGGAGCCCGAGCGCCCCGAGGTCCGCGGGCGGCGCGGCGAGCGCGGCGGCCACCTCGGCGTACGCGGTGAGGGCGGCGTCCAGCTCGGCCGGGTCCCAGGGCAGCCGGGGCGTGTGCCCGTCGACCGCGGTCAGGGCGAGCGCGTACCAGCCGGCCTCGGTGAGCGCCCAGCGCGGACGGGGTGCCGGCAGGCCGGCGGGGAGCCGGGCCAGGACGGCGGCCTCGTGGGCGTACCAGTCGACCAGGTGCCGCTGCTCCGCCAGCGCCGCCGCCTTGAGGAACACCGGCTCGCCGGTGGGGCCGGTGAGCACGGCGGCGAAGCCGCGGGTGAAGCCCGCCCCGGCCGGCCGGATCGCCACCGGGTGCCCGCCCAGCCGGGCGGCCAGCGCGTCGCGCAGCCCGGGCGGCAGCTCGGCCCAGTCGGGGCGGAGGGCCGTCGCGTCGTAGGGGACCGGGGGCAGCGAGATCGCGCGCACCGGCCCATGCTGCCCCACCGGGGCGGCCCGGCGGGACCGGGACGTCGGTGTGCTCTGCCAGACTGGCCGACCATGAGGACCGACGAGTTCTGGCAGTTGATCGACAGCGCCCGGGCCGGAGGCGGGGGAGAGCCCGCGGCGGTCGCGGCTCGTGCGATCGCCCTGCTCGCCGAACGGGACCCGGAGGAGATCGTCGGCTACGCCCGCCACCAGCAGCGGGTGCTCGCCGCGTCGTACAAGGTCGACCTCTGGGGCGCGGCCTACCTGATCAACGGGGGCGCCTCGGCCGACGGCTTCGAGCACTTCCGGGGCTGGCTGATGACCCAGGGCCGGGCGGTGTTCGCCCGGGCGGTCGCCGACCCGGACTCGCTGGCCGAGCTGCCGCAGGTCCGGGCCGCCGCGCTCAGCGGCGAGGAGTTCGCGTGCGAGGACATGCTGACGGTGCCCTGGGCGGCCTACCGGAAGGCCACCGCGGCGGAGTTGCCGGCCGACCGGGACCCGGTCCGGACGCCCGACCTGAACGACTTCTGGGACTTCGACGACGAGGACGAGGCGCGCCGGCACCTGCCGAAGCTCGCCGCCCTCTTCGTCGAGCCGCCCGAGGAGTGACGCCGGAGGAGTGACGGGGGAGCCCCGGCGCGCCCCGGGCGACGTGGGAGCATAGAGGGGGCCGGCGGCGCGCCGGCCCGCTCACGTCAGCCGACCAGAACGGACAGCTGTGCCACCGACGCTCGATCCCGGCGCGAACGCTCCTGGTGCCACCGACCCGGCGCGCATCAGGAACTTCTGCATCATCGCCCACATCGACCACGGGAAGTCGACCCTGGCCGACCGGATGCTGCAGCTCACCGGCGTGGTCGACCCCCGGCAGATGCGCGCCCAGTACCTCGACCGGATGGACATCGAGCGCGAGCGCGGCATCACGATCAAGAGCCAGGCCGTCCGGATGCCGTGGACCATCCGCGAGGGTGACCGGGCCGGCGAGACCGCCGTGCTCAACATGATCGACACCCCGGGGCACGTGGACTTCACCTACGAGGTCTCCCGCTCCCTGGCGGCCTGTGAGGGCGCCATCCTGCTGGTCGACGCCGCCCAGGGCATCGAGGCGCAGACCCTGGCCAACCTCTACCTGGCCCTCGAGAACGACCTGCACATCATCCCGGTGCTCAACAAGATCGACCTGCCGGCCGCCCAGCCCGAGAAGTACGCCGAGGAGCTGGCCCACCTGATCGGCGGCGACCCGGCGGACTGCATCCGGGTCTCCGGCAAGACCGGCGAGGGCGTGTCGCACCTGCTCGACGAGATCGTCCGGCAGTTCGTGCCGCCGGTCGGCCAGGCCGACGCCCCGGCCCGCGCCATGATCTTCGACTCGGTCTACGACGTCTACCGGGGCGTGGTCACCTACGTCCGGGTGATCGACGGGCTGATCAGCGCCCGGGACCGGATCAAGATGATGTCCACCGGCGCCGTCCACGAGCTGCTGGAGATCGGCGTCATCTCCCCAGAGATGGTAAAGGCCGACGCGCTCGGCGTCGGCGAGGTGGGCTACCTGATCACCGGCGTGAAGGACGTCCGCCAGTCCCGGGTGGGTGACACCGTCACCATCAACGCACGACCGGCGACCGAGGCGCTCGGCGGCTACAAGGACCCGAAGCCGATGGTCTACTCGGGCCTCTACCCGATCGACGGGTCCGACTACCCCAACCTCCGGGAGGCGCTGGACAAGCTCAAGCTCAACGACGCCGCCCTGGTCTACGAGCCGGAGACCTCGGGTGCGCTGGGCTTCGGCTTCCGCTGCGGCTTCCTCGGCCTGCTGCACCTGGAGATCATCCGGGAGCGGCTGGAGCGGGAGTTCAACCTCGACCTCATCTCCACCGCGCCGAACGTGGTCTACCGGGCCATGCAGGAGGACGGGCTGGAGATCGTGGTCACCAACCCGAGCGAGTACCCGACCGGCAAGATCGCCGAGGTGTACGAGCCGACGGTGCGGGCCACCGTGCTCACCCCGAACGACTACGTCGGCGCGGTGATGGAGCTGTGCCAGGGCCGCCGGGGGAGCCTGCTCGGCATGGACTACCTCTCCGCCGACCGGGTGGAGCTGCGCTACACCCTCCCGCTGGCCGAGATCATCTTCGACTTCTTCGACCAGCTCAAGAGCCGGACCAAGGGCTACGCCTCGCTGGACTACGAGCCCTCCGGCGAGCAGGCGTCCGACCTGGTCAAGGTCGACATCCTGCTGCACGGCGAGCCGGTGGACGCGTTCAGCGCGATCGTGCACAAGGACAAGGCGTACAACTACGGCACGACGATCGCGGCGAAGCTGCGCACGCTGATCCCGCGCCAGCAGTTCGAGGTGCCGATCCAGGCCGCCATCGGCAGCCGGGTGATCGCCCGGGAGACCATCCGCGCCATCCGCAAGGACGTGCTCGCCAAGTGCTACGGCGGTGACATCAGCCGTAAGCGCAAGCTGCTGGAGAAGCAGAAGGAGGGCAAGAAGCGGATGAAGATGGTGGGCCGGGTGGAGGTCCCCCAGGAGGCCTTCATCGCCGCGCTCTCCTCCGACTCCGGCGACGGCAAGCCCGCCGGCAAGAAGTAGCCCACCGCGCCCACGGCCGGCACCCGCGCCACCGCGGGGGCCGGCCGTTCTGGCGTACCCCGGAGATTTTTTTCCTCCCGGGCGGCACCGCCCCCAACCTGCGACTCCGGAACCGACGCGCGGGGTCCCGGCGGGCGGTGCGGGGAGTGAGTCGGTTTGGGTTTCGAGCGGGTCGGGAACTTACCGGTCACGACAGGAACCACACAGACCGTGTGAAACTTCTTAGAAGGAGCTGACCGTGACCGTCTGGGGCATCATCACCGCGCTCGTCGTTGGTCTGATCGTCGGCGCTCTGGGCCGCCTGATCGTTCCGGGCCGACAGAACATGCCGATGTGGCTGCACATGCTGATCGGCGTCGGCGCCGCGCTGCTGGGCACCGTCCTGGCCCGCGCGCTGGGCATCGCGACCGAGACCTCCGGCATCGACTGGATGGAGCTGCTCGTGCAGGTCGTGCTGGCCGCCATCGCCGTGGCCCTGGTGGCCGGCGTGGGTCGTCGGCGCAGCGTCTCGCGCTACTGACGCACTTCCCCCAAGCGCCTCAGCGGGCGCCCGACCGGCCGGTCGGGCGCCCGCTGGCGTACGCGCCGGCGAATGGGCATTGAACGCGGTCAGCCGGCAATGGCCGGTAGCCCGCCTTTCCCCGAGCCCGAATCTGACCCTGAAGTCCCAGGTCAGAGTCGTGCGGGGCAATTCGTCACCGGAGTCGGTTTGGATTTTCGGCGGGTCGGGAACTTACCGGCCACGACCGGAACACACGACAACGTGTGACTCATTCTGAAGAAGGAGGGCGACCGTGGAGCTCACCGTTTGGGGCATCATCACCGCGCTCATCGTTGGTCTGATCGTCGGCGCTCTGGGCCGCCTGATCGTCCCGGGCCGACAGAACATGCCGATGTGGCTGCACATGCTGATCGGCGTCGGCGCCGCGCTGCTGGGCACGATCGTCGCCCGGGCCTCGGGCTTCGCCGACACTGCCGGCATCGACTGGCGGGAGCTGCTGCTGCAGGTCCTGTTCGCCGCCATCGGCGTGGCCCTGGTGGCCGGCCTGGGTCGCCGCCGCGGCGTCTCGCGCTACTGACCCCCATCCCCTGAAGCGCTCCAGCGGGCGCCCGACCGACAGGTCGGGCGCCCGCTCTCGTCTCGCCCTGAGCTGCCCGGACGGCACCCCTGCCGCCCGGGCGTGCGGCTGCGATACCGTCGCCACGGCCACCCGCCGCGAGTACCCCCTGTTGTAAAGGAAATTTTCCTACTAAGGTGCGGCGGAGAAGGTTAGTGCCAAACGGCCCCGAGGGAGATATGGCGTGAACAGGTGGAAGCGGCTGGCCCCGGTCACCGCCATCGTGGCCTCGGCCGCGATGGTGCTCTCCGGGTGCGGTGGCTCCGGCGACGACGACAAGGCCGCGGACAACAGCAAGCTGACGGTCTGGATGATGGGTGAGGGCGGCGACGCCCAGACCAAGTTCCTCGACGGCGTCGAGGCGGAGTTCAAGAAGAAGCACCCCGAGACCGACGTCGTGGTGCAGTACATCCCCTGGCTCGAGGCGCCGAAGAAGTTCCAGGCCGCGCTCGCCGGCGGCGAGGGGCCGGACGTCACCGAGCTGGGCAACACCGAGACCCAGGGCTGGGCGGCGCAGGAGGCCCTCGCCGACGTCACGGAGAAGTTCAACGGCTGGTCCGAGGGGAAGGACATCCTCCCCGACCTGGTGAAGAACGCTCAGCTCGACGGCAAGCAGTACGGCGTCCCGTGGTACGCCGGCGTGCGGGCCATCTACTACCGGACCGACTGGTTCGCCGAGGCGGGCGTGAAGCCGCCGACGACCTGGGACGAGCTGGTCACCACCGCCAAGGCGGTCCAGGCCAAGAAGCCGGGCACCTACGGCATCGCCCTGCCCGGCAACTCCGAGCTGCCGTTCTACTCCTTCCTCTGGGCCGCCGGCGGAGAGATCGCCACCAAGGACGGCGACAGCTGGAAGTCCGGCTACAACACGCCGGAGGCGCAGCGGGCGGTCAAGTTCTGGACCGACCTGGTGACCGTGCACAAGGTGGCCCCGCCGGCCGCCGCCGCCTGGAACGAGGTCGACGCCCGTACCCAGTTCGCCACCGGCAAGGCCGCCATGGCGTTCGCCGGTAGCTGGCAGGGCGGCGCGATGAAGAAGGACAACCCGGACATCGAGAAGGTGTGGGGCACGTTCCCCATCCCCGGTCCGGACGGCAAGGCCGCCCCGGCCTTCGCCGGTGGTTCCGACATCGCCCTCTGGAAGGACAGCAAGCGGCAGGACCTGGCCTGGGACTACATGACCGTGCTGCTCAGCAAGCAGAAGGACCAGGAGTTCGCCAGCAGCCTCGGCTTCTTCCCGGTCTACAAGGACCTGGTCAGCGGCGGCAACTACGCCAACGACAAGGTGATGGCGTCGTTCGCCACCGCCATGCAGAACACCAAGCTGACCCCGCTCACCCCGAAGTGGGTCGAGGTCAGCCGGACCAAGACGGTGACCCAGGCCATGAACAGCTCGGTCATCAAGGGCCAGAAGACGGTCGAGAAGGCCACCGCCGACGCGGCCACCGAGATGGAAAGCATCCTCAACGCCAAGTGACCACGCTGACCGAGGCCACCGGCGAAGCCGCCGCGCGGGAGATCCCCGCGCGGCGGCGCCGCCGCGTGGACCGCCTCCCGTACCTGTTGCTCCTGCCCTGCCTGGCCATCATCGGAGTGCTGCTGCTCTGGCCGCTCGGCCAGGTCGTGATGATGTCCTTCTACAAGCTGGACAGCGTCCGGCAGCTACGGGGGGACCGCGAGTGGCCGTGGGTGGGCCTGGCCAACTACGCGCAGATCCTCGGTGACCCGTTCTTCCGTACGGTGCTGCGCAACACCGTGCTCTTCGCCGTGGCCAACGTGGTGCTCACCATGATCCTCGGCACCCTGGTCGGGCTGCTGCTCAACCGGCTCGGGAAGAAGATGGCCACCTTCGTGGCGAGCTGCGTGATGCTGGCCTGGGCCACTCCCGCGCTGACCGGCACCATCGTCTGGAAGTGGATCTTCGACGACACCAGCGGCCTGGTCACCTGGCTGTTCAACAAGCTCCCGGACGGGCTCTCCACGGCGCTGTTCGGGCGCAGTGACTGGAGCGGCTACGGGTGGTTCAACGACCCGCTGCTCTTCTTCGGCATCCTGACCCTGGTGGTGGTCTGGCACTCGTTCCCGTTCATCGCGGTCAGCGTGCTGGCCGGCCTCAAGAGCGTGCCGAGCGAGCTCCAGGAGGCCGCCCGGGTGGACGGGGCCGGGCCGTGGAAGGTCTTCTGGTCGGTCACCTTCCCGATGCTGCGGCCGGTCTTCGGCATCCTCGTGGTGCTCTCCACGATCTGGGACTTCAAGGTCTTCACCCAGCAGTTCGTGCTGGCCGGCGGCACCCAGGACCGGTCGACGTTCATGCTGTCGATCTACTCCTACGCGGAGGCGTTCTCACCGCCGCCCAAGTACGGCCTGGGCTCCGCCATCGCCGTCATTCTCACCCTGATCCTGCTGGTGGTGACCGGCGTGTACGTCCGTATGGTGCTCCGGCAGGAGGACGAGTCGTGAAGAAGATCGCCCTCAACGGCGCCGGCCTGCTGGTCGCGCTCTTCGCGGCCTTCCCGGTCTACTGGATGGTCGCCACCTCGCTGAAGCCCAACCGGGAGATCTTCTCGGCCACGCCGCGCCCGGTGCCGGCGGAGCCCACCCTGGAGCACTACCGGGAGATCCTCACGGGCAACCTGATCCCGGGCGTGACCTTCACGGACTTCTTCCTCAACAGCGCGCTGGTGGCGGTGGCCACCGTGGTGCTGAGCGGACTGGTCGCGCTGCTCGCGGCGACCGCGGTGGCCCGGTTCCGCTTCAAGCTGCGCACCACCTTCCTGATCCTGCTGCTGGTGGTGCAGATGATCCCGCTGGAGGCGCTGGTCATCCCGCTGTTCCTGATGATCCAGCGGCTCGGGCTCTACAACACCCTGCCCAGCCTGATCCTGACCTACCTCGGCTTCTCCCTGCCGTTCGCGGTCTGGATGCTGCGCGGCTTCGTGGCCGCGGTGCCCAAGGAGCTGGAGGAGGCGGCGGCGATCGACGGGGCCAGCCGGGCCCAGACCTTCCGGAAGGTCCTCTTCCCGCTGGTCGCCCCCGGCCTGGTGGCCACCAGCATCTTCTCCTTCATCACCGCCTGGAACGAGCTGATCTTCGCGTTGACGTTCGTCAACGACCAGCACAGGTACACGCTGCCGGTCGCCATGACGTTCTTCTTCGGACGGGACGACACCGCGTGGGGCTCGGTGATGGCCGCCTCGACGCTGTTCACCCTGCCGGTGATCGTCTTCTTCCTGCTGGTCCAGCGCCGGATGGTCTCCGGCCTGGTCTCGGGCGCGGTCAAGGGCTGAGCCGCGGCGGACGAACCCGTTTCCCGGCGTCCGGCGGCGCCCCCTAGACGAGTGATTCCGAATTGATCAGTGGTCGTACGCGATCAAGGAACGCTTGACGGGTGCGTTGGTCCGCCAGTTGTGCCAGATCGCTGCGGCCATCGCGAGGAGCCGCTGCGCGACGCGCGCGAACACTCCGGCCGGGGTGCGCCCACCGTGTCCTTCCAGGTTGAGCTGGCCTTTCAGGGTGTCGTTGACCGACTCGATCCACTGCCGGACACCGGCGAGGTTGCCGAAGCGGCGTTGCTCGTCCTTGCGGTCCGGGCGGGCCAGCAGCACCCCGACCTGCTCGGCGGCGTACCGATCGATCTGCTTGCCGGACAGGCCCTTGTCCGCCAACACCACCATGCCGCTGCACAGCGAGCCCAGTTCGCGGGCGTGAGCCAGCAACTCCTCGGCCACCTCCCGCTCTCCGATCTTGGGGTTGGCCAGGCACCACGCCACCGGCATTCCCTCGGCGGTGGTCATCAGGTACAGCTTCAACCCCCAGTACCAGCGCGAATGGGAGGCGCAGTAGCCGTACCCGGCGATCTCTGCCAACGCCGAACGCTGCACGGTGGGCCGAGACGTGCCGCACGGGACCGGGGTGGCATCCAGCAACCGCAGGTCGTCGCGCCACGACGGGCACAGCGTGGCCAGGTACAGCGTGGCCCGGCAGATCAGCGGCGCGGCGGCCTTGACCCGCTTGTGGTATCCGGGTTGTTTGGGCAGGTACGGGAACAGATGCCCGAGCCGGCCGTAGCACAGGCGCAGCCAATGGTGCTCCGAGCGGGCACCCAGCAGCACCTGGGCCACAGCCAGGCATACCAGCTCGGAGTCGGACAGCCGCTTGGGTCGGCCCGGCCCACGTCGATGCGGCGGGATGACGTGGTCGTCGATCAGGACGTACAGTGCGGTCAAGAGGGTGTCGAGGTCTGTCTTCACAAACAACCATCGATGCCCTCTCTTCTTGTGCTGGTCAACCCGCCACGCCGCCCAACCCAGAGTTGGGAATCACTCGTCTAGGCTGACCGCCATGACGGGCAGGCTGGCGGCGGTGAACCTCGGCGTGGTGACCGAGGCGGAGTGGGCGGGCGACAAGAGCGGTCGCAGCGGCATCGACAAGCGGCCCGTCGACGGTCGGGTGGCGATCCGGTTCGCCGGCGTCACCGGCGATTTCATCGGCGAGCGGGCCCACCACGGCGGCCCGGACCAGGCGGTCTACGCGTACGCCGAGGAGGACGCCGGCTGGTGGGCCGGCGAGCTGGGCCGGGAGCTGCGGCCGGGCGCCTTCGGCGAGAACCTCACCACCTGGGCGGTCGACGTCACCGGGGCGGTGATCGGCGAGCGCTGGGCGGTCGGTTCCGCCGTGCTGCAGGTGACCAAGCCGCGCACTCCGTGCGCCACCTTCGCCGGCTTCTGGGGCATGCCCGACCTGATCAAGCGGTTCACCGTCCGGGGCGTGCCCGGGGCGTACCTGCGGGTGCTGCGCGAGGGTGAGGTGGGCGCCGGCGACCCGGTCGAGGTGGTCGATCGCCCGGCGCACGGGGTGACCATCGGCGAGGTGTTCCGGGCGACCACCCTGGAGCCGGAGTTGCTGCCCCGCCTGCTCGACGTGCCGGAGCTGCCCGACTCCGTGCGGGAGAAGGTCCGCCGCCGGCTCGGCGCCGTCGCCGGCTGACGGTCGCGCCCGGACCGGGACCGGCCGGCTCAGGTCGCGGCGAAGACCTCGGCCAGCACCTGCGTCGCCGGGTCGCCCTTCACCCTGGCCCAGGTGCCCTGCTCGGCCGTCCACTCCAAGCCGCCGAAGCGGACCCGTTTCACCCCGTGGTCGTCGGCGTGCGAGACCAGCCAGTGGGCGTACCGCCAGCCGTTGCGGCTGTTGGCGGCCGGCACGGTCAGCCCGGTCAGGTCGGTGGCCGAGGCCAGCTCCGGCAGGCCCCAGTCCAGGGCCAGGCTCTGCATCAGGGCGGTGGCGGCGGCCGGGCCGCGCATCGTCGGCGTCGGACCGACCGTGCAGGCCACCGCTCCGGTCGCCTGCCCGAGCAGGGCGCGGGTGAGCACCTGCGACTCGTCCGCCCACTTCTCGTACGCCTCGGGGTAGGCCGACCGCTGCACCCGCTGGGCGGCCTCGGTGACCCGCAGCTTCTCCCAGCCCTTGACCTTCTTCAGCGCGGCGTAGAACTTCTTCGCCGCGTAGCGCGGGTCGCGGATCTCGTCCGGGGTGCCCCAGCCCTGGCTCGGGCGCTGCTGGAACAGGCCGAGCGAGTCCCGGTCGCCGTGCGCGATGTTGCGCAGGTGCGACTCCTGGTACGCCGTCGCCAGCGCCACCACCACGGCCCGCTCGGGCATCTGCCGCTGCACGCCGATCGCCGCGATGGTGGCCGCGTTAGCCATCTGGTCGGCGCTGAGCACGACCTCGCCGTCGGCCTTGACGGTGCAGGTCCGGCTGGCCATCGGCAGCTGCAGCTGGTGCCCGAACTGCTTCGCGACGAACCACACGCCGAGCAGGGCCAGGACCGCCACCACCACACCCGATGCCACGATCGCCGCTCGCGTTCGCACCCGCACCTCCTGTCCCGACAGCCCGCCCAGCGTACGTCGCTCACTGCGGTATCCGGGTCGGCCGACCGGTCGTCTCCCGCTGCGTGACCGACCCGGCACGCCCCGCGTCCGGGGCGTTCCCACGTCAGTCTCCGGCGGGCACCCAGGCCGCGGGCCGCTTCTCGCGGAACGCGAGGACGCCTTCCCGGCCCTCCTCGGACAGGAAGTAGCCGGTGGAGAGGGCGGCCAACTCGGCGATCTCGGCCCGCAGGTCGGTGGCGGCCGGGCGGCGCAGCAGGTCCTTGGTCCCGGCCAGGGCCTTCGGGGCGCCCTTCACCAGCGAGGCGCGGTAGCGGTCCACCGCGGCGTCCAGCGCGTCGGCCGGCACGGCGGCGGTGACCAGGCCGATCTCGGCGGCCCGCCGGCCGTCGAAGGTGTCGCCGGTCAGGTACAGCTCGGCGGCGGCCCGGGGGTGCAGCCGGGGCAGCACGGTCGCCGAGATCACCGCGGGGATCACCCCGAGCCGGACCTCGGTGAAGGCGAACGTGGCCGCCTCGGCGCAGACCGCCAGGTCCGCGGCAGCGATCAGGCCCAGCCCGCCGGCCCGCGCCGGCCCGGCCACCCTCGCCAGCACCGGCTTCGGGCACTCCCGGACCGCGACCAGCACGTCGCCCAGCATCCCGGCCGGCACCGTCCCGCTGGCGTACGCGGCGGCGGTCTCCTTCAGGTCCGCCCCGGAGCAGAACACCGGGCCGGTGTGGTCCAGCACGATCGCCCGGACCGCGTCGTCGGCGACCGCCGCGGCCAGCCCGGCCAGCAGCTGGGTCATCAGCGGGGTGGAGAGCGCGTTGCGGTTGTGCGGGCTGTCCAGGGTGAGGGTGGTCACCCCACGGGCCGTGGCGACCCGCACGAGAGCGTCCGGAGAGGTCATGCCGGGCACACTAGTGGCCATGCCCGGCGTCCTTCCAGAAGGCGAACCCGTCCCGCGCGACGGGGCGCTGCCCGCTGCCGCCCGCCGCGCCGTCGGCGCGCGTGGCTTCGGGGTGTACGTGCACGTCCCGTTCTGCGCCAGCCGGTGCGGCTACTGCGACTTCAACACCTACACCGCTGCCGAACTGGGCGGCGGGGCCGGCCGGGAGACGTACGCCGACACCGTGCTGGCCGAGCTGGCCCTCGCCGGCCGGGTGCTGGGCGACACCCCGCCGCCCCGGGTGGACACCGTCTTCGTCGGCGGCGGCACGCCCACCCTGCTCCCCGCCGACGACCTGGCCCGGATCCTCGACGGCATCGACCGCACCTGGGGGCTGGCCGCCGACGCCGAGGTGACCACCGAGGCCAATCCCGAGACGGTCACCCCGGAATCGCTCAAGACGCTGCGGGCCGCCGGCTACACCCGGATCTCGCTGGGCATGCAGTCCGCGGCCCCGGGGGTGCTGGCGATCCTCGACCGGCAGCACAGCGCCGGTCGGGCCACCGCCGCCGCGCTGGAGGCACGGGGCGCCGGGTTCGACCACGTGAACCTGGACCTGATCTACGGCACGCCGGGGGAGAGCGCCGAGGACTTCGCCGCCTCGCTGGACCAGGTGGTCGCGGCGGGGGTGGACCACGTCAGCGCGTACGCCCTGATCGTGGAGGACGGCACCCGGCTGGCCGCGCGGATGCGCCGCGGCGAGCTGCCGTACCCCAGCGACGACGTGGCGGCGGACCGCTACCTGGCCGCGGAGGCCGCCCTCACCGCGGCCGGCTTCTCCTGGTACGAGGTCTCCAACTGGGCCCGCTCGGCGGCGGCCCGGTGCCGGCACAACCTGCTCTACTGGACCGGCGCCGACTGGTGGGGCCTCGGCCCGGGGGCGCACAGCCACGTCGGCGGGGTGCGCTGGTGGAACGTCAAGCACCCGACGGCGTACGCGCAGCGGCTGGCCGCCGGGGAGTCACCCGGCCTGGCCCGGGAGCTGCTCACCGCCGACGAGGCGCACATGGAGGACGTGATGCTGCGGCTGCGGCTCTCCGCCGGGCTGCCCCTGTCCGGGCTGGACGAGGCGGGCCGGGCGGGCGCCGAGCGGGCGCGGGCCGACGGCCTGCTGGACGCCGGCGCGTACGCCGCCGGGCGGGCCGTGCTCACCCTGCGCGGCCGGCTGCTCGCCGACGCGGTCGTCCGCGACCTGCTGCCCTGACCGGGCCCGGCCGGCTCCCGGAGGGGGAGCCGGCCGGGACGGGGTCACTTGATCAGGCTGGCCGACATCGGGTAGCGGTAGAGCTGCCCCTCGTTGGCCTTCACCCCGGCCAGGATGCCGAAGATGATGCCGATGATCATCGCGCCGAATCCGATCACGAAGCCGATCAGGATGCAGGCGAGGATCCAGCCGACCAGCGCGATGATCGACCAGATGAGCTGGAAGTTGAGCGCGGCGATCGCGTGCGCGCGGACGGTCGGCGACTGGTTGCCGCGGGCGAGCAGGGCGATCAGCGGGGCCACCCAGCCCAGCACGCCGCCGCCGACGAACATCCCGGCCGCCCCGCCGAAGTGCGCGACCAGGGCCCAGGTCTTGTCGTCGTTGTTGGCGTAGCCGGCGGGCGCCCCGTACGCGCCGCCGCCCGGGTAGCCGGCGCCGGGCGGGGGGTAGCCGCCCGGCGGGTAGCCGCCCGGGGGTGGGTAACCGCCCGACGGCGGCTGGCCGCCGGCAGGCGGCGGATAGCCACCGGGCGGGGGATAGCCGCCCGGCGCCGGTGCCCCGGACAGTGGTGCGGTGGGAGGCTCGTCCGCCGACGACGAGCCGTACGGTGCCGACGGCGGGGTCGCCTCCGGCGGCGGGGCGCCGGAGTCCCCCGCTCCTGGAGGGCGAGGAGGTTCAGTCATGGACGTCACGGTAGGTCCCGCAGGCAAGGGCACACCAGAGCGGGATCGCCCGGGATGTCCGGCTGTTCGACCCTGGCGGGTCGGATGTGCGGCGAGCCGCACCGGAGGTGCGTCGCTGATCATCGCGTCGGCGGGCACGCCGACGTAGACTGGCACTCGCTACAGTCGAGTGCCAGATGCCCGGCGGACGCCGCCCGCCGGTGCGGACGACGTGCGTCAGGAGGTGGGGAGATGGGTCTCGACGACCGTAAGCTCGCCGTGCTGCGCGCGATCGTCGAGGACTACGTCGCCACGCAGGAGCCGGTCGGCAGCAAGGCCCTGGTCGAGCGCCACCAGCTGGGCGTCTCCCCGGCGACCGTCCGCAACGACATGGCGGTGCTGGAGGAGGAGGGCTACATCCGGCAGCCGCACACCAGCGCCGGCCGGGTGCCCACCGACCGCGGCTATCGGCTCTTCGTCGACCGGCTCTCCCGGGTCAAGCCGCTCAGCCCGGCCGAGCGCCGGGCCATCGAGCGTTTCCTGGTCGGCGCGGTCGACCTGGACGACGTGGTGCACCGCACCGTCCGGCTGCTGGCCCAGCTCACCCGGCAGGTCGCCGTGGTGCAGTACCCCAGCCTGGCCCGCTCCAAGGTGCGCCACCTGGAGCTGGTGCCGATCTCCACCACCCGGCTGATGGTCGTCATGATCGCCGACACCGGCCGGGTCGAGCAGCGGCTGGTCGAGCTGCCCGGGCCGGTCGCCGTCGAGGACGTGACCGACCTGCGCCGGCTGGTCAACGAGAAGCTGGTCGGCAGTCGGCTCTCCGACACCCCGCCGCTGGTGCAGGCCCTGGTCGACGAGTCCACCCCGCAGCTGCGCCCGGCCATGGCCACGCTCTCCAGCGTGCTGCTGGAGACGCTGGTCGAGCGGCACGAGGAGCGCATCGCGCTGGCCGGCACGGCCAACCTCACCCGCGGCGGCCTGCTCGACTTCCAGGGTTCGCTGCGCCCGATCCTCGAGGCGCTCGAGGAGGAGGTCGTGCTGCTCAAGCTGATCGGGGAGGCCGAGCCGAGCACCACCCGAGTGCTCATCGGCGACGAGAACGAGATCGACAACCTGCGCGCGGCCTCGATCGTCAGCACCGGCTACGGCCCGGGCAGCACGATCGTGGGTGGTCTCGGCGTGCTCGGCCCGACCCGGATGGACTACCCCGGCACCATCGCCACGGTGAGGGCCGTGGCACGCTACGTGGGCGAACTGCTGGCCCAGAACTGACCAGTCAGGGCCGTCGGCCGGCTCCGGCCGACGACCGGCGCAAACGCGAGACGAACATGAGGACACCGAACGCAGTGGCCAGGGACTACTACGGCATTCTCGGCGTGAGCCGGGACGCCTCCGACGACGAGATCAAGCGCGCCTACCGCAAGCTGGCGCGGCAGTTCCACCCGGACGTGAATCCGGACCCGGAGGCACAGGAGAAGTTCAAGGACATCAACGCCGCGTACGAGGTCCTCTCGGACGATCGGAAACGGCAGATCGTCGACCTGGGCGGCGACCCGCTCGCCCCGGGCGGCGGGGGCGCGGGAGGCCCGGGTGGTCCGGGCGGCACCGGCCCGTTCGTCGGCTTCCAGGACATCATGGACGCGTTCTTCGGCGGCGCCGCGGGCGGCAGCCGGGGCCCGCGGCCGCGTACCCGGCCGGGCGCCGACGCGATCCTGCGGCTGGAGCTGGACCTGAACGAGACGGCGTTCGGCGTCGAGGCGCCGATCACCGTCGACACCGCCGTGCTCTGCACCACCTGCTCCGGCGCCGGCACCGCGGCCGGCACCCACCTGGCCACCTGCGAGGCGTGCGGCGGCCGGGGCGAGGTGCAGTCGGTGCAGCGGACCTTCCTCGGCCAGGTGGTCTCCGCCCGGCCGTGCACGGTCTGCCAGGGCTACGGCACCACCATCCCGCACCCCTGCCCGACCTGCGCGGGCGACGGCCGGGTGCGCACCCGCCGCTCGCTCACCGTCAAGATCCCGGCGGGCGTCGAGGACGGCATGCGGATCCGGCTGGCCCAGCAGGGCGAGGTGGGTCCGGGCGGCGGCACCGCCGGCGACCTCTACGTGGAGATCCACGAGCGGCCGCACGACGTCTACTCGCGCAAGGGCGACGACCTGCACTGCCGGGTCACCGTGCCGATGACCGCCGCCGCGCTCGGCACCCGGCTGACCATCAAGACCCTCGACAGCGAGGAGACGGTCGACGTCAAGTCGGGCACCCAGCCGGGCAGCACGCTGCGGCTGCGCGCCCGGGGCGTGCCGCACCTGCGCGGCACCGGCCGCGGCGACCTCTACGTGCACCTCGACGTGCGGACCCCGACCAAGCTCGACGCCGACCAGGAGCGGATGCTGCGCGACTTCGCCAAGACCCGCGGCGAGGAGGTCGCCGAGCTGAGCAAGCAGGGCGGCTTCTTCTCCCGGATGCGCGACGCCTTCAACGGGCACGCCTGAGGTGTCCGCGCCGCTGTTCCTGGTCGAGGCGCTGCCGGCCGGTGACACGCTGACGCTGGACGGCCCGGAGGGGCACCACGCGGCCACCGTGCAGCGGCTGCGCGTCGGCGAGGAACTGCTGCTCGCCGACGGGCGGGGCGGCACGGCCGCCGCGGTGGTCAGCGCCGTCGGCAGGGGCACCCTCGACCTCCGGGTCACCTCCCGGGGGTACGTGGACGCGTCCGTCCCCCGGCTGGTCGTGGTGCAGGGCATCGCCAAGGGCGACCGGGGCGAGCTGGCCGTGCAGGCGATGACCGAGGTCGGGGTGGACGAGATCGTCCCCTGGGCGGCGTCCCGCTCGGTGAGCCAGTGGCGCGGGGAGCGGGGCGTACGGGCCCGGGAGAAGTGGGCGGCGACCGCCCGGGAGGCCGCCAAGCAGGCCCGCCGCCCGTGGCTGCCGGTGGTGGCAGGCTCGCCCGACGAGTCCACCACCACGGTGACCCGGCGGATCGCCGGCGTGGCCGCCGCGTTCGTCCTGCACGAGGAGGCCGAGGAGCGGCTGACCACCGCCGCCCTGCCCGACGCCGGCGAGATCGTCCTGGTGGTCGGTCCGGAGGGCGGCATCGCACCCACCGAGCTGGCCGCCTTCACCGAGGCCGGCGCCCGTACGGTGCGGCTCGGCCCCGCGGTGCTGCGCACGTCGACGGCCGGGGTGGCCGCGCTCAGCGTGTTGTCCGCCCGCCTGCGTCGCTGGTAGACCGGCCGGTCCTCCGCCGCCGCGCGGGTCGCGGCACCCCGGGCACCTCCCGCATCCGCCTCTGCTCTGCAGCCACGGACGCAACACACGGCAACCGGTCGGTGCCGCGTGGGCGGCTGCAGAGCAGAGCGGGCGCGACGGGTGCCCGGTGCTCCCTCAGGCGGCCGTCAGGTGCGCAGGTAGGAGGCGCCGTTGAGGTCGATGATGGTGCCGGAGGCCCATTCGGCCTCGGGGCTGGCCAGCCAGTGCACCGCGGCGGCGATCTCCTCGGGGCGGGCCACCCGCTGGAACGGGGACTGGGCGCGGACCGCGTCGCCCCGCGTGCTCTTCAGGTGCTCGTTGGTCATGTCGGTCTCGACGAAGCCGGGGGCCACGCTCGCCACCGCGATGCCGTAGGGCGCCAGCGCCACCGCGAGGGACTGGGCCATCGCGTTCATCCCCGCCTTGCTGGCTCCGTACGCCGGGTTGGCCGGCTCGCCCCGGAACGCGCCCCGGGAGGAGACGTTGATGATCCGCCCGCCCCGCTCGCGCATGTGCTGGGCGGCGCACCAGGCGGCGTTCGCCGCGCCGAACAGGTTGGTGTCCAGCACCTCGCGCCAGCGCTGCCGCCACTGCTCGTAGCTGCTCTCGAAGACCGGGTGCGGCGGATCGGCCGGGCCGAACACCCCGGCGTTGTTGACCAGGACGTCGAGGCCGCCCAGCCGCTGCGCCGCCTCGTCCACCACGGCCCGGACCGCGTCCGGGTCGGCCAGGTCGGCGCGGACCACCACGTGCCCGTCGCCGGGCAGGTCCGCCCGCAGCGCCTCGGCCAGCTCGGCGGAGTCCCGGTGGTGGATCGCCACCCGGTCCCCGCCCGCCGCGAACGCCCGCGCCACCGCGCGGCCGATGCCGCGCGAGGCCCCCGTCACCAGTACCGCCCGAGAAGTCACGCGGCACATCATGCCTGAGCCGGTGCGGGACGACTTACCATGCCCCGATGGGAACCGACTGCCTGTTCTGCCGGATCGTCGCCGGGGAGATCCCGGCCACCATCGTCCGCGAGACCGCCACCACCCTGGCCTTCCGGGACATCGACCCGAAGGCGCCCACCCACGTGCTGGTGATCACGAAGGAGCACTACGCGGACGTGGCCACCCTGGCCCAGGGCGACCCGGGGCTGGCCGGTGAGCTGCTGGGCACCGCCGCCGTGGTGGCCGAGGAGGAGGGGCTGACCGTGGACGGCTTCCGGCTGATGTTCAACACCGGCCCGTACGGCGGCCAGGAGGTCTTCCACGTGCACGCGCACCTGCTCGGCGGCGCACCGCTCGGCCCGATGCTCTGCCGCTGAGCCGCTGCCTAGACTGCCCTCATGATCACGGTGCATGACCGGCTCGGCCGGATGGTGCGGCAGGCGCAGGTTGACGGGCGGATCCCGGCGGTCTCGGTGGCCCTGCACCGGGCCGACCGGCCGCTCTGGACCTGCGCGGTCGGCGGGACCGGCAACGACACCCCGCTCGGGCCGGAGACGGTCTTCCGGATCGGCTCGGTCACCAAGACCTTCACCGCGGTGCTGGTGATGCAGTGCCGGGACGAGGGGCTGCTGGACCTGGACGACCCGATCGGGCGGCACCTCGACCTGCCGGCGCACGGCGAGCTGACCGTACGCCGGCTGCTGTCGCACACCGCGGGCCTGCAGCGCGAGCCGCACGGCGACGTCTGGGACAGCCTGCGCGCGCCCGACGTCACCGAGCTGCTCGCCGACCTGGCCCGGGTGGAGCGGGTGCTGCCCACCGGGCGGCGCTACCACTACTCCAACCTCGGCATGGCCCTGCTCGGCGAGGTGGTCGCCCGGCTGCGCGGCGGCACCTGGGCCGAGGTGCTGGCCGAGCGGGTGCTCGCCCCGCTCGGGCTGACCGGCACCGGGCCGATGCCGGGCGACCGGGCGGCGACCGGGTTCCTGGTCGACGCGTACTCCGACGAGGCCCGGCCGGAGCCGAACACGGACTTCGGCGCGGTGGCCCCGGCCGCGCAGCTGTGGAGCACGGCGCCGGACATGGCGCGCTGGGCGGCCTTCCTGGCCGACCCGGCCGCGCTGGACCCGGCCGGCGCGGTGCTCGCGCCGGCCACCCTCGACGAGATGCGCTGGCCGCTGACGACCACCGACGAGACGCTCTGGGCCGGCGGCTTCGGCCTCGGGCTGATCCTGGTGCCGCAACCGGGGCGGGTGATGCA
This sequence comes from Micromonospora sp. Utrum1, assembly GCF_057197805.1. Taxonomy (NCBI): domain Bacteria; kingdom Bacillati; phylum Actinomycetota; class Actinomycetes; order Micromonosporales; family Micromonosporaceae; genus Micromonospora; species Micromonospora sp. Utrum1. Next base: position 6,193,011 of record NZ_CM170071.1, on the reverse strand, counting down.
CGTGGGGCACGACGGGGCCATGCCCGGTTTCCTGGCCGCCGTCTACGGCCGGCGCGGCGGGGACGGCACCGCCGGCGCCATGGGCTGCGCGGTGCTCGGCTCCTCCGGCACCGGCGTGCCGGTCTTCGAGCTGCCGCACCGGCTGCTGGCCGCGGCCGCCGAGCACGACCCGGCCGACATCGAGCCGTGGCGGCCCGGCGCGCCCGCCCCGGAGCACCTGCGCGGCGTGCTGGGCCGCTGGTGGGGCGAGGGTTTCGAGTACGTCTTCTCCTGGCACGACGGGACGCTGCGGGCTCGGGGCGCGGACGATCCGGCCGGCCGGCCGCCCGCGGTGTTCGCCCCGCTGCCGGACCGTCCGGACGTGTTCCGCACGGTTTCCGGCCGGGAGGTCGGTGAGCTGCTCCGGCTCACGCGGGACGAGCGCGGCGCGGTGGTCCGGATGCACTGGGCCACCTACCGCTTCACCCGGCACCAGGAGACGTTCGAGGGGTACGACTTCCGCGCCGGCAATTGATCTCCCGCCAGCGACGACAGGTCATTTCCGCCGGGCTGAGCCCGGCGGAAATGGGCACGGTGCCGCGGGTGTTGACCCGATACGATGGGAGTCACGACCGCCGCGCCAGCAGGGCCCGGCGCCGAGTTCGAGAGCAGGTGGCGTAGGGCCCGACGGCCCGACCTATGACCGGCACCCCACCTCCCGACCCGCCCCGGGTGCAGACCAGGATCACGGTCCCCGACCAGAAGATCATGGTGAATCTGCTCGGCGCGGGCGACGAGATCCTGCGGCTCGTCGAACGCTCGGTCAACAGTGACGTCCACGTGCGGGGCAACGAGATCACCATCACCGGCGCGCCCGCCGACAACGCCCTCGCCGAGCGTCTCTTCAGCGAGCTGCTCGAACTGATCGAGAAAGGCGAGACCCTGACCACTGACGCCGTCCGGCGTACCGTCGGCATGCTCGAGCAGGGCAGCGCCGAGCGGCCCGCCGAGGTCCTGACGCTCAACATCCTCTCCCGGCGCGGCCGCACCATCCGTCCCAAGACCCTGGGGCAGAAGCGCTACGTCGACGCGATCGACGCGCACACCATCGTCTTCGGCATCGGCCCGGCCGGCACGGGCAAGACCTACCTGGCCATGGCGAAGGCCGTCCAGGCGCTCCAGGCCAAGCAGGTCAACCGGATCATCCTGACCCGGCCGGCGGTCGAGGCGGGGGAGCGGCTGGGCTTCCTGCCCGGCACCCTGAACGAGAAGATCGACCCCTACCTGCGCCCGCTCTACGACGCGCTGCACGACATGCTCGACCCGGAGTCCATCCCCAAGCTGATGGCCGCCGGCACGATCGAGGTGGCGCCGCTGGCGTACATGCGGGGCCGGACCCTCAACGACGCGTTCATCATCCTCGACGAGGCGCAGAACACCACGCCCGAGCAGATGAAGATGTTCCTCACCCGGCTCGGCTTCGGCTCCAAGATCGTGGTCACCGGTGACGTCACGCAGGTCGACCTGCCCGGCGGGACGACCAGCGGCCTGCGGGTGGTCCGCGACATCCTGAGCAATGTCCAGGACGTGCACTTCGCCCAGCTCTCCAGCTCCGACGTGGTCCGCCACAAGCTGGTGGGCGACATCGTCGACGCGTACGCCCGCTGGGACGCCGAGCGGGAGAACCAGCAGGCGCAGAGCGTGCACGCCGTGCCCGGGCGGACCGCCCAGGGCGGCCGGGCCGGCCGGCGCCGCTAACCCACCAGAGGAAGACAGTTGTCCATCGAGATCGCCAACGAGTCCGGTGTCGACGTCGACACCGACGCCGTGCTCGCCGTCGCCCGGCACGCCCTCGACGAGATGGGGGTCAACCCCCTCGCCGAGCTCTCCGTGCTGCTGGTCGACATCGAATACATGTCGGAGCTGAACCACCGCTGGATGGGTGGCGACGGCCCGACCGACGTGCTCGCCTTCCCCATGGACGAGGGCAGCGTCGACCACGGCCCGGGGGAGAGCGCCCCGGCCGGCGGCGAACCGGCCCTGCTCGGCGACATCGTGCTCTGCCCGGAGGTGGCGGCCAAGCAGGCGGCCACCGCCGGGCACTCCACCGCCGACGAGCTGCACCTGCTCACCGTGCACGGCGTGCTGCACCTGCTCGGCTACGACCACGCCGAGCCGGAGGAGGAGCGGGAGATGTTCGGTCTCCAGGCCCGACTGCTGGCCAGCTGGCGGTCGACCCGATCACAGTGACAGCCACCCTGGCGGCCGGCGGCGCGCCCGCCGGTCTGCCCGATCTCCCACTCCTCGCCGTCGCGGCGGGGCTGGTGGTGCTCGCCGGCCTGATCGCGATGACCGAGGCGGCGCTGGCCGCCGTCTCCCCGGCCCGGGCCGCCGAGCTGGCCCGGGACGGCGCGCGCGGCGCGCGTACCCTCCAGGCGGTCGCCGGCGACGTGGTCCGCCACCTCAACCTGCTGCTCCTGCTCCGGCTGCTGGCCGAGCTGACCGCCACCACGCTGGTCGCGCTGGTGGCGGTGGACACCTTCGGCGCCGGCTGGCGGGCCGCCCTGGTCACCGCCGGCGCGATGACCGTGGTCAGCTTCGTGGTGGTCGGCGTCGCGCCGCGCACCCTCGGCCGGCAGCACGCCTACGCGGTGGGCCGCGCGGTCGCGCCGCTGGTGCGCTGGCTGGGCCGGGCGCTCAACCCGCTGGCCTCGCTGCTGATCCTGATCGGCAACGCGGTCACCCCGGGGCGCGGCTTCCGGGAGGGCCCGTTCGCCACCCAGGTCGAGCTGCGTGAGCTGGTCGACCTGGCCGAGCAGCGCGGCGTGGTCGAGCACGGCGAGCGGCAGATGATCCACTCCGTCTTCGCGCTCGGCGACACCATCGCCCGCGAGGTCATGGTGCCCCGGACCGAGATGGTGTGGATAGAGGATCGCAAGACCCTCGCCCAGGCGCTGGCGCTCTTCCTGCGGTCCGGCTTCTCCCGGATCCCGGTGATCGGCGAGAACGTCGACGACGTGCTCGGCGTGCTCTATCTCAAGGACCTGATCCGGCGGATCCAGGGCGCCCCGGAGGCCCGGCAGATGCCGGTGGCCGAGCTGATGCGCCCGGCGACCTTCGTGCCCGAGTCCAAGCCGGTCGACGACCTGCTCTCCGAGATGCAGGCGGCCCGCAACCACCTGGTCATCGTCGTCGACGAGTACGGCGGCACCGGTGGGCTGGTCACCATCGAGGACATCCTGGAGGAGATCGTCGGCGAGATCACCGACGAGTACGATGTCGAGCGCCCGCCGGTCGAGCGCCTGGCGGACGGGGCCGTGCGGGTGACCGCCCGGCTGCCGGTGGAGAATCTGGGCGAGCTGTTCGACACCGAACTGCCCACCGACGAGGTGGAGACGGTCGGTGGCCTGCTCGCCCAGGCGCTCGGCCGGGTGCCGCTCCCGGGCGCCGAGGCCGCGGTGGCCGGGCTCCGGCTGATCGCCGAGGGCACCACCGGGCGGCGCAACCGGATCGACACCGTGCTGGTCAGCCGGGCCGAGCCGGGCGACGCGCCGGACAGCGCGGGGCGCGGCGAGCAGGCCGATCCCCGTGGCAACCACAACCGTTCCGAGGAGAGGCAACCCGCCGATGCCTGAGTCACCCGCCGTGCCGGCCGCCCGGCCCACCCCGTCCGACCCGGCCGAGCTGAGCGCCGAGGACGGCAAGCTGGTCGTCCTGGCCCGGGGGGCGCGGGGCCGTGTCGGCGCCGTGGAGGGCGCGGCGGTCCGCGACCAGGACGGCCGGACGTACGCGGCGGCCAGCGTGGCGCTGCCGTCGCTGACCCTGACCGCGCTTCAGCTCGCGGTCGCCTCGGCGGTTGCCGCCGGCGCGAGCCGGCTGGAGGCGGCCGTGGTGGTGACCGAGGCCTCGACGCTGGACGGCGCGGGGCACGCCGCGGTCCGCGACCTCTCCGCCGACGCGCCGATCCACGTGGCCGCGCCGGACGGCACCGTCCTCGGCACGGTGGTCGAGTGACCGAGGTCCAGCAGCGTCCCTACCGGGCCGGTTTTGGCTGCTTCGTCGGGCGGCCGAACGCCGGCAAGTCGACGCTCACCAACGCGATCGTCGGCACCAAGATCGCAATCACCTCGAACAAGCCGCAGACCACCCGGCACATCATCCGGGCCGTGCTGCACCGCCCGGAGTCGCAGCTCGTGCTTGTCGACACCCCGGGCCTACACCGCCCCCGCACACTGCTCGGCGAGCGGCTGAACGACCTGGTCCGGGAGACCTGGAGCGAGGTCGACGTGATCGGCCTCTGCATCCCGGCGAACGAGCCGATCGGGCGGGGCGACCTGTTCATCACCGGCGAGCTGGCCAGCCTGCGGGCCACCGTGCTGGCCGTGGTCACCAAGACCGACCTGGTGGACAAGAAGCGGCTGGCCGAGCAGCTGCTCGCGGTGAGCGAGATGGGCGAGTTCTCCGACGTGGTGCCGGTGAGCGCGGTCTCCGGGCATCAGGTGGACACCCTGGTCGACGTGATGACCGGCTACCTGCCCGAGTCGCCGCAGCTCTACCCGGACGACATGCTCACCGACGACCCCGAGCAGGTGCTCGTCGCCGAGCTGGTCCGCGAGGCCGCCCTGGAGGGGGTCCGCGACGAGCTGCCGCACTCCATCGCCGTGGTGGTCGAGGAGATGATCCCCGAGGGCAACGTCACCAAGATCTACGCGGACGTGTACGTGGAGCGACCGAGCCAGAAGGCGATCGTGATCGGTCACCGGGGCAGCCGGCTTAAGCAGGTCGGCATCAACGCCCGCCGGCAGATCGAGGAGTTGCTCGGCACCCGGGTCTACCTGGACCTGCACGTCCGGGTCGCCAAGGACTGGCAGCGCGACCCGAAGCAGCTGCGCAAGCTCGGGTTCTGACCCCGTACGCCCGACCGCCGGTTCCGGACTCCCGGGGCCGGCGGTCCGCGTTGCGGCCGTTGCCGGACCGGTCCGGATCGGTCGGCTTTATGGGATGTTTCACTTTGACCCCGGCCCGCGCGCCGTTTGCCGCGGTCGCGTCGGAGGGTAGGGGGGCGTTGCCTCCTGCCCCCGACGCCCCCGCGAGCTGATGCGAAACCGATACCTCGACCTGCTCCGCTTCCTGGCCATCGTGCGCGTCGTCGTCTATCACGTCACCGGATGGGCGACCCTGACCCTGATCTTCCCGGCGATGTCGGTGATGTTCGCGCTCGCCGGCTCGCTGATGGCCGCGTCGCTGGACCGGAGCGGCGTACCGGCCGTGGGGCGCCGACTGCGCCGGCTGCTGCCGTCGCTCTGGGTGCTCGCCGCCGTCTTCGTGCCGGCCATGCTGCTCACCGGGCTGCCGCTCACCCCGAAGGTGCTGGTCTGGCTCTTCCCGGTCAGCGACCCGCCGGCCAACCACTGGGGCGCCCTCGCGCTGAGCCCGATCTGGTACCTGCGGGACTACCTCTGGTTCGTGCTCGCCTCGCCGGTGGCCCTGTGGCTGTTCCGCCGGGCCCCGCTGCCCACCCTGCTGGCCCCGTACGCGCTGCTCGCGGCGATCGAGTTCGGCGTGCTGGCGAACCCGCCGGTCGTGCTGCGCGAGTTCGGCCTCTACTTCGGTGCCTGGCTACTCGGCTTCGCCCACCACGACGGCCTGCTGCGCCGCACGGCCAACCGGGCGCTCGTCCCGGTCGCGGTGGCCCTCGGCGCGGCCGGGCTGGGCTGGATCTTCACCCACCCCGGCCCGCGCGGCCACGACCTGAACGACATCCACCTGGGCAACGCGCTCTGGTCGGCGGCGTTCATCCTGGTGGCGATCGGCCGCGCGCCTGCCGCGGCGCCCTGGGTCGACCGCCACCCGGCGCTGGGCGGGCTGGTCACCCTGCTGAACCGCCGTGCGCTGACCGTCTACCTCTGGCACATGCCTTTCGTGGTGGCGCTCACCCCGCTGGTGGACGTGGTCGGCTGGTCGCACCAGGACCCGCTCGGGCTGGCGATCCGGGTGGCGCTGGTGTTCGCGCTGGTCGGCGTGGTCGCCCTGCTCGTCGGCTGGGTCGAGGACCTGGCCGCCCGGCGTACCCCGGAACTGGTGCCCGGCCGACCCCGGCGGACCGCGGCCGAGCGGGCGGCGGCCGCACCGGCCAGCCCGGCGCCCGCCGGCGCGGGGACCGAACTGGCGACCGTCGGCGCCCGGGTCCCGGCCCCGCGCCGCACGCCCGAGCGGTCCGACCTCACCCCGCGCTGACCGGCCTCAGCGGCTGTTGACCGTCACGTTGCCGCTGCTGGCGGAGACGTCGAGCAGCATGGACGCGCCGGGGTCGTTCGGCACGGCGAGGTCGGTGTCGCCGGACTTGGCGTCCGCCCGCACCCGGTACCGGCCCTCGGGCACGGTCAGGTCGACGTCGCCGCTCGTCGCGTGCAGGCGGGCCGCGGCCGGCTGGTCCAGCTCGACGACGAGGTTGCCCGAAGTGGCCTCCGCATCCACCCCGGCGGCGAGCCGCCGCGCGGTGATGTCGCCGGAGGAGGCGCGCAGCCGGACCGGGCCGGTGGCGTCGACCACCTCGATGTTGCCCGAGGTGGTGGTGGCGCGAACCTCGCCCCGGGCCTCGGTCACGTTGATGTCGCCGGAGCGCAGGGTGAAGTCCACCGGGCCGACCCGGTGCAGGGTGACGTTCCCGGAGCTGGCCTCGCCGCGCACCGTCACCCCCTCCGGGGCGGTCACCTCCCAGGACACCGTGCACCGGGGGCCGCAGTCGCTCGGCAGCACCAGCTCGTCGCCCTTGATCTCGTACCGGGTGTCCGGCTCCCCGCCCTCGTAGCGGACGACTCGCTTGATCCGCACCTGGTCCGCCGAACCGGTGGCCCGGATCGTCACGTCGCCCGCGCCGCCGGCCGGCACGGTGATCCGGGTGATCTTCACGCGCTCGGTCTGGTCGTAGTCGAGGCGGCGGAACGACAGGGTGTCGCACCCGGCGAGGACGATCAGGGTGGCGGCCGCGGCGGCGGCGACGGCGGTCCGGTGCAGAGCCATGGCCAGGACGCTACGGCCGACCCTGCGGGCGGCACATCCGGGTTCGACCGCGGATCCACCCCGAGGAGACCCTGAGATCGCACCCCGAGGGAGAATGGCCCGATGGCCGGATACCGCCGACAGCTCTACCGCGACGACGCGGTGGTGCTGCGCGTGCAGAAGCTGGGGGAGTCCGACCGGATCATCACCCTGCTCACCCGCCGGCACGGCCGGCTGCGGGCGGTCGCCCGGGGCGTACGGCGGACCACCAGCAAGTTCGGCGCCCGGCTGGAGCCGTTCGGGCACGTCGACCTCCAGCTCGCCGGCGACCCCAAGGGCAACCACGGCAGCTCGCTGCACACCGTCAGCCAGGTCGAGGGGATCGACCTCTACGGCAAGCGGTTCCTCGGCGACTACCCCCGCTACACGGCGGCCAGCGCGATCGCCGAGACCGCCGAGCGGCTCACCCCGATCGAGCGGGAGCCCTCGCTGCGGCTGTTCCAGCTCACCCTCGGCGCGCTGCGCTCGCTGGCCGTCGGCGAGCACGCCACCACCCTGGTGCTCGACGCCTACCTGCTGCGCGGCATGGCCTTCGCCGGGTGGGCGCCGGCGCTGATCGCCTGCGCGGTCTGCGGCACCCCGGGGCGGCACCGGGCCTTCTCGGTGCCGGCCGGGGGCGCGGTCTGCCCGGACTGCCGGCCCCCGGGCGCCGCCCACCCCGCCCCGGCCACCATCGAGCTGATGTCCGCGCTGACCACCGGCGACTGGGCGTACGCCGACGCCACCGAGACCGGTGTGCGCCGCGAGTGCAGCGGCCTGGTCGCGGCGCACCTCCAGTGGCACCTGGAACGCGCGCTACGCTCGCTGCCGCTGGTCGACCGGGGTGCCCCGGCGTCCGGCGCGGTCCCGCCGCCCGGCGGCGCGGGGCCGGGTGTGGTCCCGCCGCGCACCGGCGACGGGCCCGCCGCCGTTGGTGTGAACAGGGAGATTACCGAGTGATCCGATCGATGAGGGCCGGCCGGCGTGAGCCGGTGCCACCGACTCCGCACCCCTCCGGCGCCCGGCCGCCGGCGCTGCCGGCCGACGCGCTGCCGAAGCACGTCGCCGTGGTGATGGACGGCAACGGCCGCTGGGCCAAGGAGCGCGGGCTGCCCCGGACCAAGGGTCACGAGCAGGGCGAGCACAGCCTCTTCGACACCATCGAGGGCGCGATCGAGCTGGGCGTCCCCTACCTGTCGGCGTACGCCTTCTCCACCGAGAACTGGCGGCGCTCGCCGGAGGAGGTCCGCTTCCTGATGGGCTTCAACCGGGACGTCATCCGGCGCCGCCGCGACCAGCTCGTCGACCTGGGCGTCCGGGTGGTCTGGTCCGGCCGGGCCGGGCGGCTCTGGAAGAGCGTCATCTCCGAGCTGCAGACCGCCGAGGAGATGTCCCGGGGCAACTCGAAACTGACCCTCCAGTTCTGCGTCAACTACGGCGGTCAGGCGGAGATCGCCGACGCCGCCGCCGCGATCGCCCGCGACGCGGCCGCCGGCCGGATCGACCCGGGCAAGGTCAGCGAGAAGACCATCGCGAAGTACCTCTACCACCCGGAGGTCCCCGAGGTGGACCTCTTCCTCCGCCCGTCCGGGGAGCAGCGCACCTCCAACTTCCTGCTCTGGCAGAGCGCCTACGCGGAGCTGGTCTTCCTCGACACCCTCTGGCCGGACTTCGACCGCCGGCACCTCTGGTACGCCTGCGAGCTCTACGCCCGGCGGGACCGCCGCTTCGGCGGCGCGCTGCCCAACCCGGTGGCCCCCGGCGCCTGAGGTCGCGCTTACCGACGCCGTCTGCTGGGTATCAATCCGGACAGCAGGCAGATTGCGGAGGTGAACCCACATGATTCAGAAGCGGATTGCCCAGTGGGCGGTCATGGCGGTCGCCGTGCCGCTGGCGGCAGCCGGCGCGCGCCGGCTCAGCCACTCCCTGGAGGCCCGTCGTGGCCCGACCGGGGTGAGCCGACTGCTCACCAAGGGCGCCGACATGCTGCGGCCGCAGAAGGCCAAGCGCCGTCGGTTCTGGTGATCTCGACGGTCCGCCGCAGCGTCGCGGCGGACCGGGCCGCGGGCGCCCCGCATCCGGCTTTCCGGCCGGGAGCGGGGCGCCCGCGCGTACGATCGGCGCGAGGGCGCGCCGCCGGGACGCGCCCGCCACGGGGGTGGACGATGCACGATCTCCGGTTCAAAATGATCATGGCGTTGAACGCGGCGGACCTGGGCAGCCCGATCTGCGAGCAGGTCGCCGACATCTGCGCGGAGATCGCCGAGCAGCACTGCGCCGAACTCGGCCACACACCCGCCGTACGCGCCGGGGAGATCGGCGAGCTGAGCACCGGCGAACCGGCGCTCACCTGGGCGCCGGCCGACACCGGGCAGCGTGCCTGGTGACGGCGACGACGCCCGCTCCGGCGGTGGACGTCCGCCGGGCCGGGGACCGCTTCTTCACCCGGTTGTCGTGGCTCGACTCCAAGCACTCCTTCTCGTTCTCCCGGCACTACGACCCGGCCAACACCCATCACGGGCTGCTGCTGGTCAACAACGACGACGTGGTGCGCCCGGGCAGCGGCTTCGAGACCCATCCGCACCAGGACATGGAGATCGTCACCTGGGTGCTGCGCGGCTCGCTGGTCCACCAGGACTCCACCGGCCACTCCGGCGTCATCTATCCCGGCCTGGCCCAGCGGATGAGCGCCGGCACCGGCATCCTGCACTCGGAGAAGAACGACTCCTGGCGGCTCGAGGGCACCGCCCCGCACCGCGACCCGGTCCACTTCGTGCAGATGTGGGTGCTCCCCGACGAGGAGGGGATCGATCCGGGCTACGAGCAGCTCGAGATCGGCGACGAGCTGCTACGGGGCGGCCTGGTGCCGGTCGCCTCCGGGATGGACCGGTACGACGGCGCCTCCGCCATCAGGATCCGCAACCGGTACGCCACCCTGCACGCCGCCCGGCTCGGTCCCGGCGACTCGGTGAACCTGCCCGACGCGCCCTTCCTGCACCTCTACGTGCCCAGCGGCGCCGTGACCCTGGAAGCGGCCGGACAGCTCGACGAGGGCGACGCCGCCCGGATCACCATGGCCGGAGGCCAACGGGTGACCGCCGCCCAGCCGGCGGAGATCCTGGTCTGGGAGATGCACGCCACGCTCGCCTGAGCGCGCTCACGCCTCCACTTCGGAGCGGTCGCCCGCCCAGAGCGTGTGGAACGACCCCTCCCGGTCCACCCGGTGGTAGGTGTGCGCGCCGAAGTTGTCCCGCAGCCCCTGGATCAGCGCGGCCGGCAGCCGCTCGGCGCGCAGCGCGTCGAAGTAGGCCAGCGACGACGAGAAGGCCGGGGTGGGCACGCCCGCCCGGGCCGCGTCGGCCACCACCCGCCGCCACGCCGGGACCCCGGCGCCGACCTGCTCGGCGAACCAGGGGGCGACCAGCAGCGTGGGCAGTTCCCGCTGGGTGTCGTACGCCTCCCGGATCCGGTCCAGGAAGCGGGCCCGGATGATGCAGCCGCCCCGCCAGATGGTGGCGGTGCCGCCCAGGTCGATGTCCCAGTCGTACTCCCGGCTGCCCGCGCGGATGTGGTCGAAGCCCTGCGCGTACGCGACGATCTTGCTGGCCAGCAGCGCGCGCCGGACGTCCTCGACGAAGGTGTCCCGGTCGTCCACCTGCCACTTCCCGCCCGCGTCGGCGAACGCGCGGCGGGCGGCGGCGCGCTGGTCGGCGTGCCCGGACAGCGACCGGGCGAAGGTGGCCTCGGCGATGCCGGTGATCGGGATGCCGAGGTCCAGCGCACTCTGCACGGTCCACCGGCCGGTGCCCTTCTGCTCGGCCTGGTCGAGCACCACGTCGACGAAGGGCCGGCCGGTCGCCGCGTCGGTGTGCCCGAGCACGTCGGCGGTGATCTCGATGAGGAAGGACTCCAGCTCGCCGCCGTTCCACTCCCGGAAGATTTCCGCGATCTCCGCCGGGCTCGCCGACAGGCCGGCCCGCAGCAGGTCGTACGCCTCAGCGATGAGCTGCATGTCCGCGTACTCGATGCCGTTGTGGACCATCTTCACGAAGTGGCCGGCGCCGTCCGGCCCGATGTGCCGGCAGCACGGGACGCCGTCCACCTGGGCGGCGATCCGTTCGAAGATCGGGCCGAGCTTGCGGTAGGACTCGTCCGAGCCGCCCGGCATGATGCTGGGCCCGCGCAGCGCGCCCTCCTCGCCGCCGGAGACGCCGGTGCCGACGAAGTGCAGCCCGTGCCCGCGCAGCGCCTCCTCCCGGCGGCGGGAGTCGGCGAAGTGCGCGTTGCCGCAGTCGACGACGATGTCCCCCTCCTCCAGCAGCGGGACCAGCTCGTCGATCACCGCGTCGGTGGGGGCGCCGGCCTTCACCATGACGATCACCGCGCGGGGGCGCTCCAGCGAGGCGACGAAATCGGCCATCGACTCCGAGGGCACGAACCTGCCCTCGCCGCCGTGCTCGGCGATCAGGCTGCGGGTGCGCTCGGGCGAGCGGTTGTGCACGGCCACGGTGAAACCGTTCCGGGCCAGGTTCCGGGCCAGGTTGCGGCCCATCACCGCCAGGCCGGTGACCCCGATCTGCGCCGTCGCCTGCTGTGCCATGCGTACCGCCACCCTTCGTCTCTGCCCGTGCTGCGACCGTATCGCGGTGGCCGCGGGGGCGGGCCGGGACGTCGACGCCGGGTGAGGACGCGGTGGCACTCAGTCCTCCGCGAGGCGGGCCTCGACGTGGGCCACCTTGGCGGTCATCGCGTCGGTGACCCCCGGCCGCAGGTCGGCCTTGAGCACCAGGCTGACCCGGGGCGCCTGCGCGGCGACGGTGTCGACGGCCCGCTTCACCACCGCCATCACCTCGTCCCACTCGCCCTCGACGGTGGTGAACATGGCGTCGGTCCGGTTGGGCAGCCCGGACTCGCGGACCACCCGGACGGCGTCGGCCACCAGGTCGCCCACGGACTCACCCACGCCGAGCGGGGTGATGGAGAACGCGATCAGCATGTCGCCGATGGTGCCAGGAAATCGGCTGCGGTCCCCGCAGCGTTCGGTTAGGCTGCCGACATGCGTAACTGACGCCCTCATTCCGAGCCCCGGCCCGCCGCCTTCGCCGCGGACCTGTCCGCTCCGGGCGTCCGCATCCTCCGCCGCCGTCATCGCGGTGTCTTCTGGTCGGACCCGCCGGAGCCTCGCCCGCTCGCCCGCGCCCCGTGCGCCGCGCCCCGACAGTCAGGAGGCAGCGTATGCCCGCCAAACGCAGTCCGAAGAAGTCCCGCAAGCCCTCGTCCAAGCCGTCCCTGATGGACGTGACCCCGCCGGACGTCGATGCCCTCACGGTGGCTCCGGCCGTGCCGGTCGACGTACCGGTGCTGCCCGCGGCCGACACGCCGTCGCCGCCGAAGGCCGGCCCGCCGCCCGGCCGCGACCCGCGACTCGCCGGCCGCTCCCAGCGTGCCGGCCAGACCCGCCGGTACGCCTTCCGCCGCAGCTGAGGAGATTCGGGTGCGGTTGCGGTCGCCCCGGCGACCACAACCGCACCCGAATCGGGCTGCGAGCCGTCCGCCTGGTCAGGCGTGGGCGGTGGCCGGCGTCGCGGGCTCGGCCGCCGCGTCGACCGGCCGCGACCGCTCGACGCCGAGGGCCAGGCCGGCGAAGCCGGCCACCATCAGCACGCTCACCGCGACCTTGACCGGAACGCCCTCGGTGAGCAGGTCCAGCACCTGCCCGGCGGTGAGGACCAGCGGCACCCAGAGCGCCACCAGCCGGGCCCGCCAGGCGCCGAAGGCGAGTACGAGGAGGCCGACCAGCCAGCCGAGCAGCCACACGGCGAACGAGGCCATCACGAACGGATCCCCGTCGATGGCGTTGGTCACCGGCCGGGCGGCGTCGGCGTCCACGCCGCCGCCGGCCAGCGCCCCGAACAACGCGTTGTACTGCCACAGGTGGACGGTGGAGAAGTAGAGCCCGAGCAGGGCGGTGGCGCCGCCGACCGCGGCCGCCACCGGCTTGCGCCCGCCCAGGGTGGCGGCCAGCCCGAGCGTCGCCGGCACCAGCAGCAGATGGGCCAGGGCGAACAGGACGGTCTCCACCCGCCACGCGCCCAGATTTCCCGCGGCCACCGTCACGTTGCCGGCGCTCTCCGACACGTCGTCCGGGAACATCACCCAGTAGAAGGCGTTCGCGACGCCGTAGAGCACGCCGCCCGCGAGCAGGGCACCCGCCGTGAGACGCCGGCCCGTCCGCCGTCCGGTCCTGTCATCCATCAGAATCTCCCTTTCCTCAGCCGTAGGAGGGACGCTAGGAGCCGGACCCGGCCAGATCGTCGGCCGCGAAGTGGATTCGCGGGTGGAGCGTCGGCCGCCGCCGCTACACCCCTGGGTGGACGCGGAACTCCGCTCGCCGTCGATACCCTTCCCGCATGTCAGCCGCCCTCAACGTCCGCGCCCGGTGGCGGGAGTTGACGACCACTCTCGCCGGTGTCGCGCTGTTCGCATTCGGCCTGGCCGAGCTCTACGTTCCGCTGGCCGGCTACGTCGAGGGCGCGGGGCCGGACCTGGCGGCGCTTCCCGACGGCTGGCTCGCCGTGCTCACCGTGCTGCTGGTGGGCTACGGCCTGTCGGTGGCCGGTTGTACGGCGTATCCCAGGGCGGCCGCCGTCCTCGCCGGCGCCTGCTTCGCCGCGCAGAGTTTCACGCCCGTGCTGCCGGAGTGGCCGGTCGTGCCGCTGCTGGCGCTGCTTGCCGCGTGCTTCGGCTGCGTCGCCGTGGGCGGCCGCGCCGCCCCGGCGGTCGCCGCGCTCAGCTACATCGTTTCACTGGGGATCGAGAACGCGATGGCCGGCGACTCCGACTGGGTGTTCATCCTGTTCGTCGGGCTCGCCGTGTTCGGTCCCGGGTACGCGGTGCGGATGCGGCGGGCACAGGCGGCCCGGCTCGTCGCGCTGGCCGCCGAGCGGGAGGCCGCCGCCCGGACCGATGAGCGGCTGCGGGTGGCCCGGGAGTTGCACGACATCGTGTCGCACGGTGTCTCGGTGATGGTGCTGCAGGCCGGAGCGGCGCAGGCCGTGCTCGACGGGGACCCGGATCAGGCCCGCGCGTCCCTCGACGTGGTCCAGGACGTCGGACGCGAGGTGGTCACCGAGCTGCGCCGGCTGCTCGTGATCCTCCGCGGCGCGGAGGCGGTCCCGGAAGGGTTGCCGTCGCTGCGGCGGATCGATCCGTTGACCGCCGGGGTGCGCCTTGCCGGCGGGCAGGTCGACGTGGCCGTCACGGGTGACCTCGGCACGATTCCCGCAGCTGCCGATGTGAGCGGGTACCGGATTCTCCAGGAGGCGCTGACCAACGCCGCCCGGCACGCCCCGGGCTCGACGGTCCGCGTCTCGATCGAGGTGGCCGGCGATACCCTCCGGCTGGATGTCGTCGACGACGGGGCAGGCCCGGCCCGGCGGAGCGCCGGCACCGGGCACGGCCTGACCGGCATCCGGGAACGGGTGGAGCTGTTCGGCGGAACGTTCAGCGCTGTTCCGCGCGCGCAGGGCGGCTTCGAGGTGCGGGTGGAGCTGCCCTTCGACGCCGAGGCGTCTGCCGCCGTGCTACCCCCGGCGGGGATCACCGGATGACCCGGGTCCTCATCGCCGACGACGAGGCGCTGGTCCGCGGCGGCCTCCGCATGATTCTCACGGCGCAGTCCGACCTCGAGGTCGTCGCAGACGCCGCCGACGGCGAGGAAGCAGTGCAGCTGGCGATCCGGCACGAGCCCGACGTGGTGCTCATGGACATCCACATGGCACCCACGGACGGGATCGCCGCGACCGAGCGGATCCTGGCCGCCCGGAGTGAGACCCGCGTCATCATGCTGACCACCTTCGACCTCGACGAGTACGTCTACCGGGCGCTGCGGGCCGGCGCCTCCGGGTTCATGCTCAAGACCACCCCGCCGAGGGAGCTGGCCGAGGCGGTGCGGACCGTGTCCCGGGGTGACGCCCTGCTCTCCCCGTCGATCACCCGTCGCCTGATCGACCACTACACCGCGACGGCGTCGGTGGTCGGCCACCCCGGCCTGGCGGAGCTGACCGCGCGGGAGACCGAGGTGTTGCGGATGATGGCGCTCGGCCTGTCCAACCGTGAGATCGCCGGCCAGCTCTTCGTGAGCGAGGCGACCGTGAAGACGCACGTGAACCGCATCTTCGCCAAGCTCGGGGTACGGGACCGGGTGCAGGCGGTCGTACTGGCGTATCGGAGCGGGCTGGCTCAGCCGCGGGGTTGACGGGGCGCCGCATCAGCCGATCAGCGGGCGGAAGGTGCCGAGCGCGATGCTGACCGCCAGCGCCGCCCCGGCCACCGCCGCCGCGACGGCGACCAGCAGGGCGTCGGCCCGGGTGAAGCGCTGCCGCCGGGCGACCGTACGCGGGGTGCCGGCGTCGAAGCCGCGGGCGTCCATCGCCACGGCCAGCCGGGTGCCGCGCCGGATCGCCCCGACCAGCAGCGCGAACGCCGTCGACGCGAACAGCCGCAGCCTGGCCACCGGGTTGCGGCCGGCGTCCACGCCCCGGGCCCGCCGAGCCATGCTGATCATCCGCCACTCCTCCTCGAGGAGCGGCACCAGCCGGAACGCGGCCAGCGCCCCGATGGCGAACCGGGCGGGCGCCTTCGCGTTCTGGATCAGCGCGTCGGCCAGGTCGGTGGGGTCCGTGGTGGCGAACACGATGATCCCCGGCAGCGCCACCGCGAGCATGCGCAGCACCAGGCCCAGCGCGGTGACCAGCACGCCCTCGGTGACCGTGACCGGGCCGGCCTCGACCAGCACCGGGCCGGAGCGATCGGCGGCGAAGAGCACCAGGGTGACCAGGATGCCGCCGGCGCCGGCGAGCAGCGGCCAGGCCCGCCGGGCCAGCAGCCGGTAGCGGATGCCGAACAGCGGTAGCACGGCCAACTCGACCGCGATGGCGATCGCCGGGGCGACCGGGTCCAGGGTGGCGATCAGGATGACCGAGAAGAGCAACGCGGCGGCCAGCTTCGCCACCGGGTTGCGCCGGGCCAGCGGCGCGCCGGCCGCCGCGACGGGTTCGACGCCGATCACGGCCGACCTCCGGGCGTCCGCCGCTCCAGGGTGACGGTCCGGTCTGCGAGCGCGGCCACGAAGTCGGGATCGTGGGTGACCGCGACGACGCCGTGGCCGGCGTCGCGCAGCTCGGCGAAGAGGTCGATCAGCTCCCGCCAGGTCCGCCGGTCCTGGCCGAAGGTGGGCTCGTCGCAGATCAGCAGGCGGGGCGCGGTGGCCAGGGCGGTCGCCACGCTCAGCCGCCGCGCCTCGCCGCCGGAGAGGGTGTACGGGTTGGCCCCGGCCAGTCGGTCCAGTCGCAGCCGCGCCAGCAGGGCGTCCACGGTCGCCGTCACGGCCGGCTCGGGCTGGCCGGTGCGGCGGGGGCCGAGCGCCAGCTCGTCGCGGACGGTGCCGGTGACGAACTGGTGCTCCGGGTCCTGGAAGACCGAGCCGATCCGCCGGGCCAGGGCGGGCGCCCGCCAGCGGTGCGGGGGAGTGCGGGCGTCCCCACCGGCCAGCGCCTCGGTGGCGGTGGCCGTACCGGTGCCGGGGCGGAGCAGCCCGCCGAGCAGCAGGGCCAGGGTGGACTTCCCGGCGCCGTTGGGGCCGAGGACGGCGAGGGCTTCGCCGGCGCGTACCCGAAGGTCGGTGGGGGCCAGCCGGGGCGGCAGGCCGAGCCGGTCGGCGGCGAGCAGCACCTCGCCGGGCGGCGTGCTGGCATGCCGCGGGGGCACGGTGTGGCCGGGCACCCAGACCCCGGCGTCGGCCAGCGCGTCGCCGTGCGCGGCGAAGACCGCGTCGGGCCGCCCGTCGGCCCGCACGCCGCCGCCGGGCTCCAGCACGACCACCCGGTCGATCAGCGGCAGCGCCTCGGCGACCCGGTGCTCGACCAGGATCAGCGTGGTGTCGGCGTCGACGGCGTCCGCGACGGCCCGCCGGACCAGAGTGGCGCCGGCCGGGTCGAGGTTGGCGGTGGGCTCGTCGAGCAGCAGCAGCCCCGGCCGCAGGGCGAGCGCCCCGGCCAGGGCGAGCCGCTGCTGTTCACCCCCGGAGAGCGCGGCCGTGGGCCGGTCCCGGTGGTACGGAAAGCCGACGCGTCGCAGTGCCTCGTCCACCCGGGGCCAGATCTCGTCGGCCGGCACCCCCCGGTTCTCCAACCCGAACGCCACGTCGTCGCCGCAGCGGGCCATCACCAGCTGGCTCTCCGGGTCCTGGAAGACGACGCCGACCCGTTCCCGGGCCTTGCGCGGGTCGAGCCCGTCGATCTCGACGATGCCCTCCTGCTCGCCCGAGTCCTCCGGCAGCAGACCGGCCAGCGCGGCGAGCAACGTGCTCTTGCCCGCCCCCGACGCCCCGAGCAGCAGCACCCGCTCGCCAACCTCGATGCGCAGGTCCACCCCGCGCACGGCCCAGCCCTTGCGCCCGGCGTGCCGCCACCCGAACCCCCGCAGGCTCACGGCCCCCACCACACCACCTCCCTCCGGCCCTCCGGCCCCAGCTTGGTTGATCAAGAAGTTTGCGTCTGGAGAACCGCCTCGGCCGACGCAAACTCCTTGATCAACGCGGTCGACGGGGGGCGGTCAGACGGCGGCGCGTTCGCGGCCGGCGGGGAAGCGGTCGAGGACGCCCGTGTTGGCCAGGGATCGGGTGAGGGCGACGCTGCCCAGGCCGGCCACCACCAGCGAGCTGGCGGCGGTCAGCAGGATGTAGGGGAGGCGGAAGCTGCCCCACGCGGTGCCCGGGTACCAGACGAAGACGTCGTAGATCGCCGCCGCGAGACCGGCCAGCGTCGCGGCGAGCAGCGCCACGGGCAGCCGGTAGTTGCGGTACGCGAAGAGCGCGAAAGCCAGCTCGGCGGCGGCCGCCTCCAGCGGGCCCTGCACGACGATCGTCCAGCCCCAGCTCGTGCCCAGCGCCACCGAGACCAGTGCGGCCAGGGTGAGGGTGAAGAGCGCCGCGCCCGGCTTCCGGACGACCAGGGCGCCCAGCACGGCCGGCACCAGCCAGACGCCGTACAGGACGGCGCGGCCGGGCAGCGGGATGGCGTCGGCCGGCCCGTTCCAGAGCAGGCCCCAGGCCCAGAAGATGATGCCGAAGGCCACCGCGAGCACGGAGGCCACGACGATGTCGATGGTGCGCCACCGGTTGGTGCTGTCCATGGTTGCTCCCAGTTCTGTGAGGCGAACCAGGAGAAGACGCACGCCGCGCCCGGTGGTCACCGGACGGCGGCGCGGCTGGAGGTCGACCGAACTCCCTGCGCTGGCATTACCCAGATCAGGTTCGAGGGTCTGCGGGCACCGGCCCGCACTCTCAGCGCTGTGCGCTCCCCTGTCGGATGTGAAGTTGTCTCGTCGCAGACGCTAGCACCGACCCCGGCCCCGGGCCCAGCAGGGCGATCGCCCGTTAGGGTGGCGATCATGCGGGTCGAGGCGCGAGGTCTGACGTTCGAGGTACGCACCGGCGGCCCCGAGGGCGGCAAACCCGTCCTGCTGCTGCACGGCTTCCCGCAGCACGCCGGCGAGTGGGACGAGGTGATCCCCGCGCTGCACGACGCCGGGCTGCGCACGTACGCGCTCGACCAGCGCGGCTACTCGCCCGGCGCGCGGCCGGCGGACGTCGGGGCGTACCGGATCCCGGAGCTGGTGGCCGACGCGGCCGGCGTGCTCGACGCGCTCGGGGTGACCACCGCCCACGTGGTCGGCCACGACTGGGGCGCGATCGTGGCGTGGGGCCTCGCGGCGGCGCACCCGGAGCGGGTCCGCACGCTGACCGCCGTCTCGGTGCCGCACCCGGCGGCCATGGGGCACGCCCTCGCCACCGATCCGCGCCAGAAGGCCCGCTCCTCCTACATCGCCCTGTTCCGCAAGCCCGGCAAGGCGGAGAAGGTGCTGCTGGCGTTCCGCGCCGCGACCCTGCGCCGCATGCTCGCCGGGGTGGGCGACGCCGCCCGCGTGGCCCGCTACGCCGACCCGATGCGCGAGCCGGGCGCGCTGACCGCGGCCCTGAACTGGTACCGGGCGATGACCGGAACGGACATGAAGGCCGTCGGGCCGGTGGGCGTGCCGACCACGTTCGTCTGGAGCGACAAGGACGTGGCGATCGGGCGGACCGCCGCCGACGCGTGCGCCGCCCACGTCACCGGCGACTACCGTTTCGTGGTGCTGCCCGACGTCACCCACTGGATCCCGGACGAGGCGCCCGGCCCGCTGGCCGCGGCGATCCTCGCCCGCGTCGGCCGATGACCCCCACCCCGGCCAGGCCGCACACCCGCGCGTCACTCGCCGCCCAGCTCCGCGACCTCGGGGTACGCCCCGGCGGCACCGTGCTGGTGCACACCTCCCTGCGCCCGCTGGGCTTCCTCTGCGGCGGCCCCGAGGCGATGCTGCTCGCCCTGCGCGACGCGCTCGGCCCGGACGGCACGGTGGTGGTGCCCACCCACACGCCGGACAACAGCGACCCGGCGGAGTGGAACAACCCGCCCGTGCCGCCGGACTGGTGGCCGGTGATCCGCGACGAGCTGCCCGGCTTCGACCCGGCGGTCACCCCGAGCCGGTTCATGGGCGCGCTGGCCGAGCTGGTGCGCACCTGGCCGGGGGCGCTCCGCAGCGACCACCCGTACGTCTCGTTCGCCGCCCTCGGGCCAGCCGCCGCGCGGATCGTCGCCGGCCACGCGCGGGCCGACATGCTGGGCGAGGGTTCGCCGCTGGCCCGCCTCTACGAGTGCGACGCCGACGTGCTGCTGCTCGGCGTCGACCACGGCAGCAACACCTCGCTGCACCTGGCCGAGTACCGGCAGCCCGCGCCGCCCCGGCAGCGCTGCGGCGCGGCGGTGCTGACCGCCGACGGCGGCCGGGAGTGGGTGTGGTGGGACGACGTGCGCCTGGACGAGGAGTGTTTCGCCCGCCTCGGCGCCGACCTGGAGGCCACGGGCGCGGTGCGGCTCGGGCCGGTCGGCGACGGGACGGGCCGGTTGATGAGGCAGCGGGCGGCGGTCGACTTCGCGGTCGAGTGGCTGGCCCGACCCCGACGGACGGAGGAAGCATGACGGTGAGCGCCGAGGCGTACCTGGCGGTGGTGACCGAGACGATCGGCCGGGTCGCGGCCGACCAGCGGGAGAACGTGGGCCGGGCGGCGGACCTGATCGCCACGTCGCTGCGCGCCGACGGGGTGGTGCACGCGTTCGGCACCGGCCACTCGGAGGCGCTCGCCATGGAGATCGCCGGCCGGGCCGGCGGGCTGGTCCCGACCAACCGGATCGCTCTGCGCGACCTCGTCCTGCACGGCGGCGAGCCGGCCGACGTGCTCGGCCCGAAGCTGGAACGGGAGCCGGCCGTGGCGCACCGCCTCTACGAGCTGGCCCCGGTCCGGCCGCAGGACGTCTTCGTGCTCGCCTCCAACTCCGGGGTGAACGGGGCGATGGTCGAGTTCGCCGCCGTCGTCAAGGAGCGCGGGCACGGGCTGGTGGCGATCACCTCGGCGCAGCACTCGGCCCGGATGACCTCGCGCCACCCGTCCGGCCGCAAGCTCGCCGACTTCGCCGACGTGGTGCTCGACAACGGCGCCCCGTACGGCGACGCCACCCTGCCCCTGCCCGGCGGCGGCGGGGTCGGCGCGGTCTCCTCGATCACCGCCGCGCTGCTGGCCCAGCAGATCGTCGCCGAGGTGGTCGCCCGGCTGCTGGCGGCGGGGGAGCGGCCCCCGGTCTACCTGTCCGCCAACATCACCGGCGGCGACGAGCACAACGCCGAGCTGGAGGCCCGGTACGCCGGCCGCATCCGCCGTGGCGCGTGAGCGCGAGGAGTGAGCCGGGTCTGCGAGCCCCGCAGTCGCGAACGGAGGGCAGCACAGTGAACCGGTTTCACGCTCGCGTGGGCGGGGCACAGGCTGTGCTGCCGCTGGGAGGCCCCCACCGGCAGTACCGTCTTCCCTGGAGGTAGCGCGTGTCCAAGGAAACCGAGAAGCAGCGCTGGCAGCGCAACTTCGCCGACCTGCTCCAGGAGCTGCGGGTCGCGCAGACCGGGGTGCAGATCCTCTTCGCCTTCCTGCTCACGCTGCCGTTCAGCAACGGTTTCACCCGGACCACCGGCTTCCAGAAGGATGTCTACATCGTCGCGCTGCTCTCCGCCGCGGCCGCCACCGCGATGATCATCTCGCCGGTCGCCTTCCACCGGGCGCTGTTCCGCCAGGGCCGCAAGCCGGAGCTGGTCCGCTTCGCGCACCGGATGGCCACCGGCGGCCTCGGCTTCATGCTGATCTCGATGGTCAGCGCGGTCCTGCTGATCACCGACTTCGTGCTGAGCCGCCCGATCGCCTTCCTGCTCAGCGCGCTCACCGGGGTCTGGTTCCTGGTCTTCTGGGTGATCCTGCCGTTCGCCCGGCGCAACTGGGGCGACGACGACATCGACGACGAGGACGACGATCCACGGACGCCGGCCGGCGACTGACCGCTCGGGTCCCGCCAAATCGGACGTGCGCGCGAGGCTACCCCTGGGTAACACCCGGGGGTAGCGTCGTTTTCGTCGCACGTCGACGCAGCCGGACCGAGGTCTCCAGGAGGCAGCCGTGACCACGACACAGAACAGCCGACCCGACCCCGCCGGCCACGGCGGCCCGACCGGGCGGGTGGCGCCGATCGACGACCCCAGGCCGCCGGCCGGCACGCCCGCCGCGGTCGACACCGCCGGCGGCGCCGGGCCGCTGCCCAGCGAGGCCGGCCAGGTCTCCGAGAAGGAGGCCCGGCAGGTCGCCGAGGCGGCCCGCGAGTCGGCCTGGGACAGGCCCAGCTTCGGCAAGGAACTCTTCCTCGGCCGCTTCCAGCTCGACCTGATCAACCCCTGGCCGCGCACCGACCCGGCGGAGGTGGCCCGGGCCGAGGAGTTCCTCGGCGCGTTCGGGGCGTACCTGGACTCCGAGGTGGACGGTGCGGCCATCGAGCGCGACGCGCGCATCCCCGACGAGGTGTTCCAGGGGCTGGCCCGGCTCGGCGCCTTCGGCATGAAGATCGACCGGAAGTACGGCGGCCTCGGGCTGAGCAACCTGCACTACTGCCGGGCGCTGATGCGGGCCGGCTCGGTGAACCCGTCGATCGGCGCGCTGCTCTCGGCGCACCAGTCGATCGGCGTGCCGCAGCCGCTCAAGATATTCGGCACGCCCGAGCAGAAGCAGCGCTTCCTGCCCCGGCTGGCCGCCGGCGAGGTCTCCGCCTTCCTGCTCACCGAGCCGGACGTCGGTTCCGACCCGGCCCGGCTGGCCACCACCGCCGAGCCGACCGAGGACGGCACCGGCTACCGCCTCAACGGCGTGAAGCTCTGGGCCACCAACGGCACGGTCGCCACCCTGCTGGTGGTGATGGCCCGGGTACCGGCCGCGGAGGGGCGGCGCGGCGGCATCACCGCCTTCGTGGTGGAGGGCGACAGCGAGGGCATCACCGTCGAGCGGCGCAACGCCTTCATCGGGCTGCGCGGCCTGGAGAACAGCGTCACCCGCTTCCACGACGTCTTCGTGCCGAAGGAGAACGTGATCGGCGGCGAGGGCAAGGGCCTGAAGATCGCACTGACCACGTTGAACACCGGCCGCCTCTCGCTGCCGGCCATGTGCGTGGGCGCCGGCAAGTGGGCGTTGAACGTGGCCCGGGAGTGGGCCGCCGACCGGGTCCAGTGGGGCCGGCCGGTCGGCGAGCACGAGGCGGTCGCCAAGAAGCTGGCCTTCATCGCCGCCACCACGTACGGCATGGAGTCGATGCTCGACCTCTGCTGCCTGCTCGCCGACGACGACCGCAACGACATCCGGATCGAGGCCGCGCTGGTGAAGCTCTACGCCAGCGAGATGGCCTGGAAGATCGCCGACGAGCTGATCCAGATCCGGGGCGGACGCGGCTACGAGACGGCCGATTCCCTGGCCGCCCGGGGCGAGCGCCCGGCCGCGGTCGAGCAACTCCTGCGCGACCTGCGGATCAACCGGATCTTCGAGGGCTCCACCGAGATCATGCACCTGCTGATCGCCCGCGAGGCGGTCGACGCGCACCTCTCCGTGGCCGGCGACATCATCGACCCGGACGCCGGGCTGGGCCGCAAGGCGAAGGCCGGCGCGCGGGCCGGCGTCTTCTACGCCAAGTGGCTGCCCACCCTCGCGGTAGGCAAGGGTCAGGCGCCGGGGGCCTACCACGAGTTCGGCCCGCTCGCCGGCCACCTGCGGCACGTCGAGCGGACTTCCCGCAAGCTGGCCCGGTCCACCTTCTACGCGATGTCCCGCTGGCAGGGGAAGATGGAGCGCAAGCAGGCGTTCCTCGGCCGGGTCGTGGACATCGGCGCGGAGCTGTTCGCGATGTCGGCGGTCTGCGTCCGGGCGGTCGCCGAGCGCGCCGAGCACCCGGAGAACCTGGAGCTGGCCGACCTGTTCTGCCGGCAGGCCCGGCTGCGCGTCGATGAGCTGTTCACCGGGCTGTGGTCCAACACCGACGCGCTGGACGTGGCCGCCGCCAAGCGGATCATCGCCGGCCGGTACGCGTCCGTGGAGGAGGGGGTGGTCACCCCGCCCGCCGACCAACCCTGGGTGGCTCGCTGGCAGCCGGGTCCGTCCACGGCGCAGGACGTCCGCCGCCGCATCCCGCCCGCCGAGTGACGGTTCGGGGCCCCCGCCGAACGGGCGGGGGCCCGCCGGTCAGCGGGCGACCGCCCAGGCGATCACCCCGGCCAGGATGAGCCCGTTCAGCCCGGCCAGCACCAGGTACGCGGCCGGCGGGATCCGGCGGCCCTTGCGGACGTAGCTCACCAGCACGCCCGCGTAGATCAGCAGCAGGACCGCGACGACGATCAGGAAGTACAGCACCGGCACACCCTACCGGCCGGTGCGCAGCCCGAGTCCGCGCAGCTCCAGTGCGGCGAGCGCGTCGACCGTCGCGTCGTCGCCGCGGCGCCACGCCTCGGCGACGTCCGGTGCGATCCGGTTCAACTTCGCCAGGGGCTGTCCGGCGAGCGCGCGCAGCGCCAGCAGGTCCCGCCCGGCCGGGGCGCTCGCGAGGGCCTTCGCGGCGCCGGCCCGGCGCATCCAGCGCACCCGCAGCGGCAGCCAGCCGAACAGCACCAGCCCGAGGGGGAAGACCAGCACCGCGATGGTCAGCGCCAGGGCCAGCTGGCCGACCAGTTCCTGCTGGTCGCGGCCGGCCTCGGCGACCGCGCGGGCGGCTTCGGCGGCCTTGGTGAAGGGGGCGGTCAGCTCGTCGCCGACGATCGGCACCCGGCCGACCTTGCCGCCGGCGTCGGCCAGGTTGTCGGCGAGCCCGCCGCCGGCCCCCTCCAGCTTCCGTCCGGGTACGGCGAGCTTCTCGACGAGGTCGTGCAGCCAGAGCGCGAAGCGGATCGCCGCGTACACCCAGACGACCACGAGCAGATCGGTGAGGAGCTGGCGGAGGGCGGTCGGAAAACGGTCGGCGTAGATCTTCACGCCGGACAGCGTGCCACGGCCCGGCCGCGCGGGCACGGGTCGGTTTTCTCAGCCGGCGCAGGCCGGGCAGGTGCCGAAGATCTCCAGGGTGTGGCTGACCTCGGCGTAACCGTGTTCGGCGGCGACCCGCTCGGCCCAGCTCTCCACCGCCGGGCCGGCCACCTCCACGGTCCGGCCGCAGGCCCGGCAGACCAGGTGGTGGTGGTGGCCCTCGCTGCACCGCCGGTAGAGGTGCTCGCCGCCGGGCGGGCGCATCACGTCGATCTCGCCCGCGTCGGCGAGGTTCTGGAGGGTCCGGTAGACGGTGGTCAGGCCGACCCGCTCGCCGCGCTGGCGCAGCATGGCGTGCAGCTCCTGGGCGCTGTGGAAGCCCTCGACCTGGGCCAGCAGGGCGCTCACCGCGCTCCGCTGCCGGGTGTTGCGCAGTGCCCCCTCTGTCACGACGGGCCCTCCCCGGCGTGGCTGACCGCGTCCGCCACGATGTGCGCGACGTGCTCGTCCACCAGGGCGTACGCGATCTCCCGGCCGCGCCGCGAGCCGCGCACCACGCCGGCGCCGCGCAGCACCCGCAGGTGCTGAGAGACCAGCGGCTGTGGGGCGCCGAGCTTCTCCACCAGCTCGTGCACGCAGCGCTCACCCTGGGCCAGCTCGCTCACGATCGCCAGCCGGATCGGCGCCGACAGCGCGCGCAGCAGGTCACCCGCGCCCTCGAAGGCGTCGTACCCGTTCGTGACCGTCACCCCGTAACGGTAACCAATGCCAGCAGCGCCGGCCGGGACGGCCTCACCGCAGGACCACCTCGTGCTCCGTCGGCTCGGCCACCGGCACGGCGGCCGGGCGGGTCCGCCGGCGCAGCGCCCGGCGGCCGGCCGCCAGCAGCGCCACCACCAGGAACGAGCCGATCGCCAGCAGCACCACCGAGGCGCCGGGCGCGGTGTCGGCGGTGGCGGCCACCCAGACCCCGGCGCCGGCCGCGAACAGCCCCAGCGCCATGGCCGCCGCCATGGTGCTCCGGAAGCCCCGGGTCACCTGCTGGGCGGTGGCCACCGGCACCACCATCAGCGCGCTGATCAGCAGCACCCCGACCGCCCGCATGGCGATGGTCACGGTGACCGCGGTGCCGACCGCGAGCAGCATGTTGAGCGCCCGTACCGGCAGGCCGGAGACCCGGGCGTACTCCTCGTCGTGGCAGACCGCGAAGAGCGCCGGGCGCAGCACCAGCATGGTCACCAGGATCGCCACGCCGAGCACCCCGATGGTGACCAGGTCGGTCGGCGACGTCGTGGTCAGCGACCCGAAGAGGTACGCGTTGAGCGACCCGCTGCTGGCGTCGGAGAGCCCGACCAGCATCACGCCGCCGGCGATGCCGCCGTAGAACAGCAGCGCCAGGGCCAGGTCCCCGGAGGTGCGTCCCCGGGAGCGGACCAGTTCGATGACGATCGCGCCCAGCGTGGCCGCGACGACCGCGACCAGCACGGGGGAGCGGTTGAGCAGCAGCCCGGCGCCGACGCCGGTGAGCGCCACGTGGCCGATGCCGTCGCCGATGAGGGCCAGCCGGCGCTGCACCAGGTAGATGCCGAGCGCCGGGGCGGCCAGCCCGATGACCAGCGCGCCGACCAGGGCGCGCAGCATGAAGTCGTACTGGAAGAGGTCCATCACATGCTCCACAGCCCGGCGGGCTCTTCGTCGCAGTGCGGGTGCACGTGGTCGTGGCCCGGCTCGGCGTGGTGCCCGGCCGGTTCCGGGACCGCGCCGTCGTGGCAGATGCCGCCCTGGTGGACGACGACGGCCCGGCGGATGAGCGGGCGCAGCGGCCCCAGCTCGTGGGCGACCAGCAGCACGGTGCCGCCGCCGTCCCGGAAGTCGCGCAGCGCCGTGGCGAACGCCTCCTGGCTGGCCGCGTCCACCCCGGCGGTCGGCTCGTCGAGCACCAGCAGCTCCGGCCGGCCAGCCAGCGCCCGGGCGATCAGGGTGCGCTGCTGCTGACCGCCGGAGAGGGTGGCGACCGGGTCGCCGGCCCGGTCGGCGAGCCCGACCGCGCGCAGCGCCGCGGCGACCGCCTCCCGGTCGGCCCGCCCGGGCAGACGCAGCACGCCCCGGCGGGCCAGCCGCCCGGACGCCACCACCTCGCCCACCGTGGCGGGTACGCCGCTGCCCGCGCCGAGCCGCTGCGGGACGTACCCGATGCGGTGCCACTGCCGGAAGCGGCGCTGCGGCGTGCCGAAGAGGGTGACCGACCCGGCGCCCAGCGGCACCAGGCCGAGCACGGCGCGGATCAGCGTCGACTTGCCGGAGCCGTTGGCGCCGAGCACGGCGACCACCTCTCCGGCGGTGACGGTCAGCGAGACGTCCCGCAGCACCGCCCGGCCGTCGTAGCCGACGGCGGCGTGCGCGACCTGGATCACGGGTTCGGTCATGAGCAGTCCAAGGCGGTCCGCAGGGTCTGGAGGTTGGCGCGCATCGCCGACAGGTAGTCGCCGTCGGCGGGTGGGCCCTCGATCGGGTCGAGCATCGCAGTCCGCGCCCCGACCTCCCGGGCCACGGTCTCGGCAACCTTCGGGCTGACCAGCGTCTCGAAGAAGATGGTGGTGGCCCCGTGCTCCCGGGCCTCCTTCGCCACCTCGGCGAGGCGCTGCGGGGAGGGCTCGGCGTCCGGGCTGAGCCCGGTGATGCCGACCTGTTCGAGCCGGTAGTGCTCGGCCAGGTAGCCGAAGGCGGTGTGGCTGGTCACGATCTCCCGGCGCTGGCAGGTGGCCAGGCCCCGGGTGTAGTCGGCGTCCAGCCCGGTCAGCTCGGCGCGCAGCGCCGCCGCCCGGGCGGTGAAGTCGGCGGCCCGGCCCGGGTCGACCTTGCCGAGCCGCTCGGCGAGCCGGTCGCCGACGGTGGCCAGCCGGGTCGGGTCCAGCCAGAGGTGCGGGTCCTTGCCGCCGCTCTCCTCCTCGTGGCCGGCCTCACCCTCGTGCTCGTGGCCGCCGGCGGTGGCGTCGAGCAGCGGCTGCACGCCGGCGACGTCGAACGCCCGGTCGCCGCCGTTCTGCTCGACCGCCTCGTCCACGGCCGGCTGGAAGCCGGCGAGGTAGACGATCAGCTCGGCGTCGGCCACCTGGCCCACCTGCCGGGGGTTGAGCTCCAGGTCGTGC
Source organism: Micromonospora sp. Utrum1 (assembly GCF_057197805.1). Lineage (NCBI taxonomy): Bacteria > Bacillati > Actinomycetota > Actinomycetes > Micromonosporales > Micromonosporaceae > Micromonospora > Micromonospora sp. Utrum1. The sequence continues at coordinate 6,165,375 of NZ_CM170071.1, read as the reverse complement.
GGCTCGGCGCCGGGCTTGGCCAGGTTGGTGACGGCGACCGCGTCGCCGCCGATCTTCTCGGCGAGGAACTGGAGGGGGTAGAAGGCGGCCACCACGTCGACCCGGTCCGGGTCGCTCCCGCCGCCCCCACCGTCCGAGCAGGCGGCGATGCCGCCCAGGGTGAGCAGGGCGGCGGTGGCGACGGCGAGGGCACGCGGAGCTGAGCGGACGGTCATGTCTCCAACTGTCCGCGATAACGAAATTGATTGTCAAAAACGCATGATTGCATGTCTGCGCAGGTCAACGGTCAGAGCAGCTTCGCCAGCGCGACCGCGATCAGCAGCGTCAGCAGCAGCAGCCGCAGCACCCGGGTCGCCGGCGCCTGCACCGGCCAGGTGACCGTCATCAGCCACACCAGCCCCGCGGCCAGCGCCAGCAGCACGACGCCGCCCACCGCGCCGGGCGCGAAGAGCCCGACCAGCACCAGTACCAGCGCGGCCAGGAACACCGTCGTCGGGTTGAGCCGGACCAACCGGGCCAGCACGGGACTCTGCGTACGCTGCATGCCACAGACTCTACGAGGAGGAACCCGGTGCTGGTCACCAACCGGTTCGTGGTGGACGCCGACATGGCGGACGAGTTCACCCGGGAGGCACACGCCGCCCTCGCCGCGCTCGCCGCCCGCCCGGGCTACCTGCGGGGCGAACTGCTCCGGGCGCTCGACGACCCCGCCCACTGGTGCCTGCTCACCGAGTGGGAGTCGGTCGGGGCGTACCGCCGGGCGCTCGGCGGCTTCGACGTCAAGGTCACCGCGGTGCCGCTGCTCGCCCGGTCGGCGGACGAGCCCTCGGCGTACGAGACACTGGCCAGTGCCGCGCCGGACGGCGAGATCGTCGTGGTGGCCAGTGATCGGGCCGCAGGCCCTTACCGCTGAGGCCGGGGGCACTACCCTGGCGCGTATGACCGCTCCCGGGCCGGCCGCCCCACCACCCCCGCCCGTGCCGTCCGGCGTGCCGTCGGTGCCGGGGCCGCCGTCCGAGCCGGGCATCCCCGCGTCGCCGCCCGGCGTGCCGCCGGTGTCGCCGGGCGAGCCGGGCGTCCCCGCGCCGCCGCCCGGTCCCGGCGTCGCTCCGCCGTTCGCCGCCCCGCCCACCGAGGGCGGCCGGGCCCGGCTCTGGCTCGGCCTCGGTGTCGGCGGGCTCGCCCTGCTGCTCTGCTGCGGCGGGGGCGGCGCGGCCGTGGTCGGGCTGGCGGTGAGCAACGTGCAGGCCGTCGAGGAGCAGGGCCGGGCGGTCACCGACGACTACTACCAGGCGCTCGTCGCCAAGGACTGGTCCAAGGCGTACGACCAGCTCTGCGACGACCTCCGGCGGCGCGAGTCCCGGTCCGAGTTCGAGCAGCGGGTCGCCACCGAGCCGCGGGTCTCCGGCTACCGAGTGGGCGAGGTCGACACCGCCACGCTGACCGTGCCGGTGGACGTGACCCTGGCCGGCGGTAAGCGGGAGGCGCAGACCGTCACGCTCGCGCCGGACCAGCAGACCGGCGGCATGGAGGTGTGCGGGGTGAGCTGACGGGGCCCCGGTATTCTGCTGGGCTCGGGACCGCGGTGGTCGTACCGTTGTCCCGAACCGTCCGGTTCCACTCACATCGCCCCCGCCGACCGCCAGCCGGCGTAGGAGGAAAAACATGCCAGCCGACCGTATCGACGCCGTCGTCAGCCTCGCCAAGCGCCGAGGCTTCGTCTTCCCCTCCAGCGAGATCTACGGGGGCACCCGGTCGGCCTGGGACTACGGTCCGCTCGGCGTCGAGCTCAAGGAGAACGTCCGCCGGCAGTGGTGGAAGACCATGGTCCAGCAGCGCGACGACGTCGTCGGCCTGGACTCCGCGGTCATCCTGGCCCGCAAGGTCTGGGAGGCCAGCGGCCACATCGCCGAGTTCGTCGACCCGCTCACCGAGTGCCAGTTCTGCCACAAGCGGTTCCGCGCCGACCACCTGGAAGAGGCGTACGCCGAGAAGCACGGCAAGCCGCTGACCTCCCTGCAGGAGCTGAACTGCCCGAACTGCGGCAACAAGGGCACCTTCACCGAGCCGAAGATGTTCAACGGCCTGATGAAGACCTACCTGGGCCCGGTGGAGAGCGACGAGGGCCTGCACTACCTGCGACCGGAGACCGCCCAGGGCATCTTCGTCAACTACAAGAACGTGGAGACGGTCGCCCGCAAGAAGCCGCCGTTCGGCATAGCGCAGACCGGCAAGTCGTTCCGCAATGAGATCACCCCGGGCAACTTCATCTTCCGCACCCGCGAGTTCGAGCAGATGGAGATGGAGTTCTTCGTCGAGCCGGGCACCGACGAGAAGTGGCACGAGTACTGGCTCTCCGAGCGCTGGAACTGGTACCTCGACCTGGGCCTCTCCGAGGACAACCTGCGCTTCTACGAGCACCCCAAGGAGAAGCTCTCCCACTACTCGAAGCGCACCGTCGACATCGAGTACCGGTTCCAGTTCGGCGGCACCGAGTTCGCCGAGCTGGAGGGCATCGCCAACCGGACCGACTTCGACCTGTCCACGCACAGCAAGCACTCCGGCGTCGACCTGTCGTACTTCGACCAGACCAAGGGCGAGCGCTGGATGCCGTACGTGATCGAGCCGGCCGCCGGCCTCACCCGCGCGGTGCTGGCCTTCCTGCTCGAGGCGTACGACGAGGACGAGGCCCCGAACACCAAGGGCGGCGTGGACAAGCGCACCGTCATGCGCTTCGACCCGCGGCTGGCCCCGGTCAAGGTGGCGGTGCTCCCGCTGTCCCGCAACGAGGCGCTCTCGCCGAAGGCCAAGCAGCTCGCCGCCGACCTGCGTAAGCGCTGGGTGGTCGAGTTCGACGACTCGCAGGCCATCGGCCGCCGCTACCGGCGGCAGGACGAGATCGGCACCCCGTTCTGCGTCACCGTCGACTTCGACACCCTCGACGACAACGCGGTGACCGTGCGGAACCGGGACACCATGACCCAGGAGCGCATCTCCCTGGACCAGGTGGAGCGCTACCTGATCGAGCGCCTGCCCGGCTGCTGACGCTGGTCAGGGGGCCCCGACCGGTCGGTCGGGGCCCCGTACACTTGTCCGGTGACCGCCCCGACCCTGCCCGCGCTGCGCCCGCTGACCCTCGGCCCGCACGAGGTGTGGCCGCCGGTGGTGCTCGCGCCGATGGCCGGGATCACCAACGTCGGCTTCCGCCGGCTCTGCCGCGAGCAGGGCGGCGGCATCTACGTCTGCGAGATGATCACCACCCGGGCGCTGGTCGAGCGGAACCCGAAGACGCTGCGCATGATCGCCTTCGGCGCGGACGAGCAGCCGCGCAGCCTCCAGCTCTACGGCACCGACCCGGAGATCACCGCCGCCGCCGTGCGGATCGTGGTCGAGAAGAACCTCGCCGACCATATCGACCTCAACTTCGGCTGCCCGGTCCCCAAGGTCACCCGGCGCGGCGGCGGGTCGGCCCTGCCGTGGCGGCGCCGGCTCTTCGCCCGGCTGGTCCGGGCCGCGGTGGACGCCGCGTCCCCCGCCGGGGTGCCGGTCACCGTCAAGATGCGCAAGGGCATCGACGACGACCACCTGACGTACGTCGAGGCCGGGCTCGCCGCCCAGGATGCCGGCGTCGCCGCGGTCGCCCTGCACGGGCGTACGGCCGCGCAGCGCTATTCGGGCACTGCCGACTGGGACGCCATCGCCACCCTCAAGCAGGCGCTCGACGTGCCGGTGCTCGGCAACGGCGACATCTGGGAGGCCGACGACGCGCTGCGGATGGTCGCCCACACCGGCGTCGACGGCGTGGTGGTCGGCCGGGGCTGCCTGGGCCGGCCGTGGCTCTTCGCCGACCTGGAGGCCGCCTTCAACGGCCGTGACGAGCGGCGGTTGCCGAACCTCGGCGAGGTGGCGGCGACCATGCGGCGGCACGCAGAGCTGCTGGTCGACCAGTTCGTGGCCGGCGCCCGCAACCCGGCCCGGGGCGAGCGCGATGGCTGCACCGACTTCCGCAAGCACGTCGCCTGGTACCTCAAGGGCTTCCCGATCGGCAGCGAACTGCGCCGCTCGCTCGCGATGATCGACAGCCTGGCCCAGCTCGACGACCTGCTCGGCAAGCTCGACCCGGCCGTGCCGTTCCCGGTGGAGACCTTGGGCCAGCCGCGCGGCCGGACCAACTCCCCGGGCAAGGTCTTCCTGCCCGACGGCTGGCTGGCCAGCCGGGACGACGACACCCCACCGGACGGCGCCGAGCTGGACGACTCCGGCGGCTGACGCGCGAGAAGGGCCCGACCCCTGGTGGGGTCGGGCCCTTTCGTGTTGCTTGTTGTGCTGGTTCGTCAGGAGGTGCTGTAGCCGCGGGTGGCGATCCAGTCGGCGAGGTTGTCCACGCTCATCCGGTAGGAGGCCATGTTCGGGTCGGCGGAGTCCGCGATGGTCACGGTGTGGCCGTTGTCGCGGTAGCCGATGACGCTGATGTAGTGGCCGCCTTCGAAGGAGTGGGTGTTGCCGTCGGTGTCGGTGGCGGTGCCGGCGATGTTGGCGACGATCGCGCGGCCGTCGTCGACGGTGCGGACGATGTCGGTGCGCAGGGTGTCGGTCTGCTTGTCGTCGGCCTTGCCGTCCCGGATTTCGACGGACCGGTAGTGCTTGCCGGTCTCCTTGTTCAGGACGGGGGTGATGTCGTTGATGCTGTTGGTGCCCGCCTCGGTGGTGCCCATTTCCTTGGCCATGGCGTCGACGTCGATGTTCTTGCCGAGCACGCTGATGGCGTTGCGGGCGGCGGCGGGGCCGCAGTAGTAGAAGTTCGGCTGGGCCTCGTAGCGGACGTCCAGCTCCCGCTCGCCGTGACCCTTACGGTCGGTGCTGACCTGGGCGGCCTTCTCGGCGGGGGTGGCCTGGGCGGCGATCGCGGGGCCGGCGATCCCACCGGCGGTCGCGGCGACACCAGCGGCGGTCAGAACGGTGTTACGCAGCAGATCGGTACGCATGATGAGTGCCTCTCTGTCGGGGGTGTCCAGCACACGCAAAGGGGTGCGCGTGCGGCTGAAAGTCTTTGGAGACGCCCGGCGATCAGGGGTGACCTGCTCGGGCGGTCCGGGGGTGTAACCGTCGACGGCGGGGAAGCGATTCCCACGGCCAGGTTCCGACGTCCCGGGGGGATGTAACGACCGGGGGCCGGGGGTGATTCCCTGGCTCACCGGCTCGGACCGGTGGTGCGCGGTCCGGGGGATGTAACGACCGGGGCTGGGAGGTCATTCCCTCGGCTGACCCGGTGCGGTGGACCCGGTGGTGCGGGGTCCGGGGGATGTAACGACCGTGGGGGGCGGCCATTCCGACCGGAGCCGCCTCACCCTCGGAAGGGGCGGGGTGCTGCGCGGTCTGCCATGTTCAACGACCCCGCCCCCGGCTGATTCCGCCCCGGCAGTGGCGCCGACCACCCCCACGGCACCGGCGGAAACCGGGCATCCGGCCACCACCAGCCCATTGCGCACCGGACATCCACCCCAGGCGGCGCAGGCCGGCGCGGACTCTGATCGGGCACTTTGCGCACCGGACATCCACCCCAGGCGGCGCAGGGCCGGCGCGGACTCTGATCGGGCACTTTGCGAACCCGACATCCACCCAAGGCGGCGCAGGCCGGCACCGACTCTGATCAGGCACTGATCGAGCACCAGGGTCGAATCGGGACTCACCCAGGCCGCCCCGCATCACGCACCCGGCATCACGCACCGGCCATTACGTACCTGGCATCGGGCGCCCGGCATGACTGCGCGCACGGTGAGTGCGGTGCGGCGACTGACAAGGGTGAGTGGGCGAGCGGCGAGCGGCGAGCGGCGATTTCATGATCGACGAAGCTTTGGCCAGCTGAGATGGCGACCTCGTCCGGAGCCGACGCACTCGGCGGCCGCAACCGGACGGGGCAACCAACCGCGATCTTGGACAGTTTTCGTTCGCTACGAACGGAAACTGTCCAAGATCTGCGCCGGTGTCGTTGCGGGTGCCGCCGCCCAGACCCCGGCCACGACGCAGCCGCCACCGGCCCGGGCCCCGCCGACCTCCCCGAAACGCCGCCAACGCCAGCGCCGCCCCAAAACCTCTTGATCAACGCCGAGGGGAGTCGGGCGACGGCGCCGGGTGGCGAGCGCTTGGGTGATCATGAGGTTAGCTGGTTGGTTTGTCCCGGTTCGGGGGGGCTAACTTCATGATCACCGCAGAGGGTCCGGGGCTGCCGCCGCCGAGCACGCCGGTGACCACACCGGGGTGACTGCGTCACGGACGGGCCCGTTCTGGGACGCAAACCTCTTGGTCAACTCGCGAGAGCGCGGGCAGCTTGGCGGGGTCGGGGAAGCTTCCCCCGGCTCGGCCGTCTCGTCAGCGGGTTACCGCCGTCCAGCAGCGGTCGCAGAGGGGCCCAAGCGGACATTCCCCTCAGGTCGAACCGCTTCAACGTGGTGAGTGGAACGCCATGTGTGTCTCACGGGAGCGGAGACACACATGGCGTTCCACCGAAGCGTCGGACGCGCGTGGCGGAGGTAGGTGTCAGTGGGTGTCGGCGGTGGTGTCGCGGCTGGGTTGGGTGGGGATGGCGGGCGTTGTGGGCCAGGGGACGTCCGGGGAGGGGTGGAAGGTGATGCCGGCGGCCGTCCAGCGCGGGCCGTGGCCGGCTAGCCGCTGGCGGAAGCCGGCCCAGTCGTCCGTCGAACGGGGCGACCAGCCGAGTTCGGCGACGGCGGGCAGGCGGGGGAAGAGCATGAACTCCACCTCGGTGAGGGTGGTGACCGATTCGGTCCAGAGCGGCGCCTCGACGCCCAGCACCGCCTCGGCCGGTACGCCGGTGAGGTGCGTCCCCGGATCCCAGTCGTACGCCCGCCGCACGTCGATGAGGCCGGCCCAGTCGTGCCCGATCGGGGTGTCGGCGGTGTACTTCATGTCCAGGTAGACGCGGTTGCCCGGGGAGAGGATGAGGCGGGCGCCGCGGCGTACCGCCTCGGCGGTTTCCGGGTCGTCGCCGTTGGTGCCCCACCACTGGAGCACCCGTCCGTCAACGTGCCCGGCCGGGGCGAGCTGGTGCCAGCCGACCACGGTCTTCCCGGTCGCCGCAACCAGGGTCTGGGCGCGTTCGACGAAGGCGCGGTAGGTGTCGGCCGGCACCTTGAACGCCTCGTCGCCGCCGAGGTGCAGCCACGGGCCGGGGGTCAGGGCGGCCACCTCGCCGACCACGTCGGCGACGAAGGCGTACGTCCGCTCGTCGGCCGGGTCGACGTAGCTGAAGCCGACCTCGGTGCCGGTGTAGGGCGGCGGCGGGATCTTGCCGGGCGCCAGCTCCGGGTAGGCGACCAGGGCCGCGTTGGTGTGCCCCGGCAGGTCGATCTCCGGCACCACGGTGACGTGGCGGCGGGCGGCGTACGCGACGATCCGCCGGTAGTCGGCCTGGGTGTAGCAGCCGCCGGGGCCGCCGCCCACCTCGGTGGCCCCGCCGACCTCGGCGAGCCGGGGCCAGGAGTCGACGGCGATCCGCCAGCCCTGGTCGTCGGTGAGGTGCAGGTGCAGGTGGTTGAGCTTGTACCGGGCCAGGTGGTCGACCACCCGCAGCACGTCCTCGACGGGGAAGAAGTGGCGGGCCACGTCGAGCATGGCGCCCCGGTAGGGGAAGCGCGGTCGATCGACGATCGTGCCGCCGGGCACCGCCCAGCGCTCGGCGACCGGGGCGGCGCCGTCGATCGCGGCGGGCAGGAGCTGCCGCAGCGTCTGCGCGCCGTGGAAGAGGCCGGCGGCGGTGGTGGCGGTGATCCGCACGCCGTCGCGGGTCACGTCCAGGCGGTAGCCCTCGTCGCCCAGCCCGCCGGGCAGGTCGGCCGCGCTGGCAGCCGCCGCGCTGGGAGCCGTCTCGACGCGCGCTGACGCGGCGGAGGAAGATGCCGTGCCTGCGGCGGACAGGGTGAGCACGAGCGCGTCTGCGGGCGCGGTGTCGGCGACCGGCAGTGGGTAGCCGGTGGCCGGGCGCAGCCACTCGGCGAGCTGCTCGGCGACGTCCCGGGCACCGGGGCTGACCTGGATCACGGCGTCCGAGGGCAGGGTGAAGTCGGCCGTCGGGTCGGGGAGCACCTGCTCGGGCGCGGGCACCACGTCGCCCAGGCCGACCGGAGACGGCGGGGCCAGGAGGTCGCCGGCCCGTCGGGCGGCGGTGCGGGCCAGCTCGGCGGCGGTCGGCTGGCGGCCGGGGAGGCGGTCGAGCGGCTCGGGACCGCTCTCGATGGGGGAGGCGGGGGTGGTCGGCACGGCGACGGCTCCGGGGTGTATTTGCGCGGGATATGGCAAAGGTCAGGTTCAGCAGAACCAGTGCCGTCAAGAGTACGAGGGGAATCGGAATTGCGTGATAGTGCGCGTGGAAGCGTTCCCAAAAACCGGTACGGACGCGGATAGTGGTGACCGTTGTGCCGATTGTCACCGAACGGTCCCAGGCCACCCGAACTTCGCTTAACCTTCGCCCACCGATCGCTGACGACGCCGGGATTACCGGTGGTCGCTCCCGGGGTATGTCCGAACTGAACCTTCGTTAAGTGTCAATGGCGCGCGTGGGAGGCTCTGGTGGCAGCGCAAGAGACGGTCGAGCACAAGTACGTCTACGACTTCGCCGAGGGCAACAAGGACCTCAAGGACCTGCTCGGCGGCAAGGGGGCCAACCTGGCCGAGATGACCAATCTCGGCCTGCCGGTGCCGCCCGGCTTCACCATCACCACCGAGGCCTGCAAGGCGTACCTGACGACCGGCCGGGAGCCGGACGGGCTGGCCGACCAGATCGAAGCGCACCTGGAAGCCCTGGAACGGGAGATGGGCCGCAAGCTGGGCGACCCGCAGGACCCGCTGCTGGTCTCGGTCCGCTCCGGCGCCAAGTTCTCCATGCCCGGCATGATGGAGACCGTCCTCAACGTCGGCCTCAACGACCGCAGCGTAGAAGGACTCGCACGACAGGCCAGCGGCCGAGCTGACTCGGCCGCCTCCGGCGGCGCAGACCGGTTCGCCTGGGACTCCTACCGCCGTCTGATCCAGATGTTCGGCAAGACGGTCTGCGAGGTGCCGGGCGAGGAGTTCGAGCACGCGCTGGACGACGCCAAGCGCGCGAAGGGTACGCACAACGACCTGGACCTGGACGCCGACGACCTGCGCGGGCTGGTCGACGCGTACAAGAAGATCTTCGCCAAGCACACCGGGCGGGAGTTCCCGCAGGAGCCGCGCGAGCAGCTCGACCTGGCCATCCGCGCGGTCTTCGAGTCGTGGAACGCCGAGCGCGCGGTGGTCTACCGCCGTCAGGAGCGCATCCCGGCCGACCTGGGCACCGCGGTCAACGTGGTGGCCATGGTCTTCGGCAACCTCGGCTCCGACTCCGGCACCGGCGTGGCGTTCACCCGCGACCCGGCCAGCGGCGCGCAGGGCATCTACGGCGACTACCTGGCCAACGCCCAGGGCGAGGACGTGGTGGCCGGCATCCGCAACACCGTGCCGTTGCAGGAGCTGGAGCGGATCGACAAGAAGTCCTACGACGAGCTGCTGGACTACATGGCCCGGCTCGAGGAGCACTACAAGGACCTCTGCGACATCGAGTTCACCATCGAGCGCGGCAAGCTCTGGATGCTCCAGACCCGGGTCGGCAAGCGCACCGCCGCCGCCGCGTTCGTGATCGCGGGCCAGCTCGTCGACGAGGGCCTGATCGACCTGGACGAGGCGCTGCACCGGGTCAACGGCGCGCAGCTCGCGCAGCTGATGTTCCCGCGCTTCCGGCTCGACCACGAGTTCCAGCCGGTCGCCAAGGGCATCGGCGCCTCACCCGGCGCCGCCTCGGGCAAGGTGGTCTTCACCTCCGCGCGTGCGGTCGAGCTGGCCGCCGAGGGGGAGTCGGTGATCCTGGTCCGCCGGGAGACCAACCCCGACGACCTCAACGGCATGATCGCCGCCAAGGGCATCCTCACCTCCCGCGGCGGCAAGACCAGCCACGCCGCGGTGGTGGCCCGGGGTATGGGCAAGACCTGTGTCTCCGGCGCGGACGAGCTCGACGTCAACGTGCCGGCGAAGAAGTTCATCGTCGCCGGGCAGACCGTGAACGAGGGCGACATCGTCTCCATCGACGGCACCACCGGCAAGGTCTACCTGGGCGAGGTCCCGGTCATGCCGTCCGAGGTGGTGCAGTACTTCGAAGGCAGCCTCGACCCGGAGCACATCGACAACCCGCTGGTCCGCGCCGTACACCGGATCATGACGCACGCCGACGCCAAGCGGCGGCTGCTGGTCCGGACGAACGCCGACACCGGGGCGGACGCGGCCCGGGCGCGGCGGTTCGGGGCCGAGGGCATCGGCCTGTGCCGCACCGAGCACATGTTTCTCGGCGACCGCCGCGAGCTGGTCGAGCGGCTGATCCTCGCGGCCACCGACCAGGAGCGGGAGAAGGCGCTCTCCGCGCTGCTGCCGTTGCAGCGGGAGGACTTCATCGAGATCTTCCGCGAGATGGACGGCCTGCCGGTCACCGTGCGGCTGATCGACCCGCCGCTGCACGAGTTCCTGCCCCCGTTGGAGCAGCTCGCGGTCAACGTGGCGGTCGCCCAGGAGCGCGGCGAGGACGTGGCCAAGGAGGAGGCGCTGCTCGCCGCCGTCCGGCGGATGCACGAGGAGAACCCGATGCTGGGCCTGCGCGGCGTACGCCTCGGCCTGGTCATCCCCGGACTCTTCGCGATGCAGGTCCGGGCGATCGTCGAGGCGGCGGTCGCGTGTGCCCAGCGTGGCGGCGACCCCCGACCGGAGATCATGGTCCCGCTGGTCGGCGCGGTGCAGGAGCTGGAGACGGTCCGCGCCGAGGCGGAGAAGATCATCGCGGAGGTGACCCGGGAGAAGGCGGTTGACGTGCTGATCGGCACGATGATCGAGGTGCCGCGGGCGGCGCTGACCGCCGGGCAGATCGCCGAGGCGGCGCAGTTCTTCTCCTTCGGCACCAACGACCTCACCCAGATGGCGTGGGGCTTCTCCCGCGACGACGTCGAGGGCGCGTTCTTCTGGCGCTACCTGGAACTGGGCATCTTCGGCATCTCGCCGTTCGAGTCGATCGACCGGGAGGGCGTCGGCCGGCTGGTCCGGATCGCCGCCGAGGAGGGCCGGGCGGCCCGGCCGGGGCTGAAGCTCGGCGTCTGCGGCGAGCACGGCGGCGACCCGGACTCGGTGCACTTCTTCCACGAGGTCGGCCTCGACTACGTATCCTGCTCCCCGTTCCGGGTGCCCGTGGCGCGGCTGGAGGCCGGTCGCGCGGCGATCAGCACCACCGGCTCCGACTCCCGCTGACCGCGTGACGCATCCGGGGCCGCCGGCGCTCAGGTCGGTGGCCCCGCTTGCGTCCGGGCGCGCCATTCCGGCCCGCCGGGCGTAACCTGGGCTCCCGCGTACGTGTCGATCAGGAAGGGTGGCCGCATGACCAGCGTCTGGGAGAACCTGACGGTCGACGCCCAGGATCCGTCCCGGCTCGCCCACTGGTGGGCGGAGGCGCTCGGCTACCAGGTGATCAGCGACAAGCCGGACGAGGTGGAGATCCGCCGCGCGCCCGACGCGCTGCCCGGCATCGTCTTCGTCCCGGTCAGCGGCCCCAAGGAAGGCAAGAACCGGCTGCACATCGACCTGCGCCCGGCCGACCTCGAGGCCGAGGTGGAGCGCCTGGTCGACATGGGCGCCCGGCACGTCGACGTCGGGCAGGGCGGGGTGGAGTGGACCGTGCTGGCCGACCCGGAGGGCAACGAGTTCTGCGTTCTACGTGAGCGCGGGGAGTGAGCCGGGTCTGCGAGCCCGCAGTCGCGAGCAGAGGCGGAACGGCAGCGGGGATGACGGTTGACCGCTCCCGGCCCTGACGACGCGGCGCGCCTGGTCACCGAGGCGCCCAAGGACACCGGGTACGGGCGGTCGCCGTACGAGCGGGACCGGGCCCGGGTGCTGCACTCGGCGGCGTTCCGCCGGCTCGCCGCGAAGACCCAGGTGCACACCGCCGGCACCGACGACTTCCTGCGTACCCGGCTGACCCACTCGCTGGAGGTGGCGCAGATCGCCCGGGAGATGGGCGCCCGGCTCGGCTGCGACCCGGACGTGGTGGACACCGCCGGGCTGGCGCACGACCTCGGCCACCCGCCCTTCGGGCACAACGGCGAGGAGGCCCTGGACGCGCTGGCCGCCGACTGCGGCGGCTTCGAGGGCAACGCGCAGACGCTGCGGGTGCTCACCCGGCTGGAGGCCAAGGTGCTCGCGCCGGACGGCCGCTCCGCCGGGCTGAACCTGACCCGGGCCTCGCTCGACGCGGTCGGCAAGTACCCCTGGGAGCGCCGGCCCGGGCGACGCAAGTTCGGGGTGTACGCCGACGACCGCCCGGTCTTCGCCTGGCTGCGCGCCGGCGCCCCGCCCGGCGACCGGCGCTGCCTCGAGGCGCAGGTGATGGACTGGGCCGACGACGTGGCGTACTCGGTGCACGACGTCGAGGACGGCATCCACGGCGGCTACGTCGGCCTGCGCCCGCTGCTCGTGGACGCCGACGAGCGGCGGGCACTCTGCGCCGACGTGGCGGCCGCGTACTCCGGGGAGGCCCCCGAGGACCTGGGCGAGGTGCTGGCCGAGCTGCTCGCCGACCCGGTGCTCGCCCCGCTCGCCGCGTACGACGGCAGCCACCCGGCGCTGGTCGCGCTGAAGACCACCACCAGCGTGCTCACCGGCCGCTTCGTGTCGACGGTGGTGGCCGCCACCGAGGAGCGCCACGGCCCCGGCCCGCACCGCCGCTACGCCGCCGACCTCGTGGTGCCGCGCCGGATCCGGGCCCAGTGCGCGCTGCTCAAGGGCATCGCCCTGCGCTACGTCATGCGCCGCCCCGGCGCCGGCCCCCGGTACGCGCAGCAGCAGGAGATCCTCGCCGACCTGGTCGCCGCCCTGCTCGACCGGGCCCCGGACGCGCTCGACCCGGTCTTCGCGCCGCTGTGGCGGGCCGCCCCGGACGACGCCGCCCGGCTGCGGGTGGTGGTCGACCAGGTGGCCTCGCTCACCGACCCGGCCGCCCTGGCCTGGCACGCCCGGCTGGTCGCGCGCCGCTGACCGTCCGGAAGCCCTCCGGGTCCGCAGTCGGACAGCCCGGTGGAAGGGCTCAGCAGCTTAGGCTAGCCTAAGAAGCATGACGGAGCAGCGCCCCAAGAAGCTCACCGCCGCCACGGTCGTCCGGACCGAGCGGCCCACCCCGCACCTGATCCGCCTCGTGCTCGGCGGTGCGGAGCTGACCGGGCTGCCGGTGGGCGCCTACACCGACCACTACGTGAAGTTCGTCTTCCCGCCGGCCGGGGTGCGCTATCCGCACCCGACCGACCTGGCCACCATCAAGCGCGAGTTCCCGGCGCAGCAGTGGCCGCGGCTGCGGGCGTACACGGTGCGGGCCTGGGACGCGGCGGCCGGCGAGCTGACCGTGGACGTGGTGCACCACGGCGACGAGGGGCTGGCCGGGCCGTGGGCGGCCGGGCTGCGCCCCGGCGACCGGGTGCTGTTCACCGGCCCCGGCGGCGCGTACGCCCCCGACCCGGCGGCCGACTGGCACCTGCTGGCCGGGGACGAGAGCGCGCTACCGGCGATCGCCGCCGCGCTGGAGCGGCTCCCCGCCGGCGCGCCCGCCAAGGTGTACGTCGAGGTGGGCGGCCCCGCCGACGAGCTGCCGCTGGCCAGCGCGGGCGCGGTCGAGCTGCGCTGGCTGCACCGCGCCGGCCGCCCGGTGGGCGAGCCGCTGGTCGAGGCGCTCCGCGCGCTGGACTTCCCGCCCGGCCGGGTGCACGCCTTCGTGCACGGCGAGGCCAGCGCGGTCAAGGAGCTGCGCCGGCTGCTGCGGGTCGAGCGCGGGGTGCCCCGGAGGGACCTGTCGATCTCCGGCTACTGGCGCCGCGGCATGGACGACGAGGGCTGGCGCTCCACCAAGGCGGCCTGGAACGCCCAGGTCGAGGCCGAGGAGTCGGCGGTCATCGCCGCCTGACTGGTCAGGCCCCCCGCACCGCCAGCCGGTAGAGCTGGGGGAGCAGCCACGGGGCGATCCATCGCTGCACGCCCTCCGGTGTGAAGTGCAGGCCGTCACTGCGTACCCGCACCCCGCCGGCCTCCCAGCTGAACCGCCCCTCCGGGCAGGCCCGCCGGTTGAGATCGAGCACGGTGGCGTGGTGCCGTTCCGCCGTCGCATGCAGCAGCCGGTTCCAGGCGTCCACCCGGGCCGGGTCGTCCTCCGGCCAGAGGCCGCCGTCCGGCCGTTCCGCCCGCCGGGTGTACGGCGCGGTCAGCAGGGTCACGTGCGCGCCCTGGCTGGACGCGATGCCGATCGCCTGGTCCAGCTCGCCGGTGAGATACCGGTCGAACTCCGGCTGGCCGACGTGCTGCCACCGCCCGTCGAGCTTGCGGTCCATCAGCTCCCAGCGGTCGAGCAGGATGACCGCGACGTCGGGGTCGTCGGCGCGTACGCCCCGTCGCCAGCGGTCGTCCCAGTGCTCGCAGCCGGGGTAGTTCGGGTGTGGATCACCGATGTAGCGCAGCTCGGGGAGCCGGGCGATGCCGCAGCCCTGCACGGCCCGCACGCTGACGGTGAGCTTCTCCTGCTCCGGCAGGTAGGTGCCGAGCGACCAGGAGACGGAGTCGCCGAGGAAGGTGAGCCGGGGCGGCCCGGGCCGCCGCCCCGGGCGCTGCGCCGGAGGCACCGGAGTGGGGGAGCCGGAGGCGGCGCCCGCCGTCGCGGACGGGGCGTCGAGGGCGATCGTCGGGTTCGGCGGCGGGGCGGGTGGCACGGTGCCCAGCACCGCGACCGCGGCCACGCCGGCGACCGCCGTACCGGCCAGCGCCGGCGCCAGCCGGGGCAGCCGCCGGGCCCGTCGGATCGGACGCTCCACCAGCAGGTACGACCCCGCGGCGACGGCCAGCGTCACCGCGCACCGGGCGGCGAGCAGGGCGACCCCGGTCAGCCCGGTCCGCTCGGCGGTGAGCCACTGGAACAGCGGCCAGTGCCAGAGGTAGACGCCGTAGGAGATCCGCCCGAGCCAGACCAGCGGCGCCAGGCCGAGCAGCCGTGCGGTCGGTGACGCCGGGCTCACCACCGCGTGGGTGATGACCGCCGCCACCGCGAGGGCGGCCACGGTCAGGCCGCCCCGGTAGAGCCAGGCGTCGCCACCCTCGGCGGTCGCCCAGCACCAGCCGGTGAGGGCGACTCCGGCGAGCGCCAGCGCCCCGAGGACCGGGTGCCGGGCCGGCCGGTCGGTCACCGCCTCGCTCCGCCGCGCCAGCAGCACGGCCAACCCGACGCCGACCAGCAGGGCGACCGCCCGCGTGTCGGTGCCGTAGTAGACGCGGTCCAGCGCGTTCGGGGTGAACAGCGCCCCGGCGGCGAGCGCCGACCCGGCCGCGCCCAGCAGGACCACCGGGAGCGCGGCGCCGAGCCGACGGCCGGGCGGGACCGCGCCCCGCCGGGCCGCCCAGCCCAGCAGCGCGATGAGCAACAGCGGCCAGAGCAGGTAGAACTGCTCCTCGATGCCGAGCGACCAGGTGTGTTGCAGCGGGGACGGGCTGCCGGTGGCCGCGAAGTAGTCCCCGTGCCGGTTCGCCATCCGCCAGTTGGCGACGTACCCGAGCGCGGCCAGCGCGTCCCAGCGCAGCGCGCCGAGTTCGGTGCCGGGCATCAGCTTGCGGGAGACCAGCAGCACCACGAGCAGCACCAGCAGCAGCGCGGGAAGCAGCCGGCGCACCCGCCGGCCCCAGAAGGCGACCAGGTCGATGCGGCCCGTGTCGCGGTGCTCGGCCAGCAGCAGCGACGTGATCAGGAACCCGGACAGCACGAAGAACGCGTCCACCCCGAGGAAGCCACCGGGGAGGGCGGCGACACCGCCGTGGAAGGCGAGGACAGCCGCGACCGCGAGCGCGCGGACACCGTCCAGCGCCGGTTGGTACGGGATCCTCGCCCTGCTCGTACCCGACATGGGCCGGTTGTGCCCGTCGACGGCCGCCTTACACCCGGTCGGCCGCCGAGGTGGTGAAGCGGGTGTACCTCGACTTGTAGTAGAGGTGCTACATTCCGGGGTATGACTGCGGTCGAACTGCCGGGGGCCGCCGCGGCCCCTCACCCGCCCGATCAGGACCTGGTCCTCGACGTCCGCGACCTGCGCATGCGCTACGGCACCGTCGACGTGCTGCACGGGGTCGACCTCACCGCCCGGCGCGGCGAGGTGCTCGCCCTGCTCGGCCCCAACGGCGCCGGCAAGACCACCACCATCGAGATCCTGGAGGGCTTCCGGCTGCGCTCGGCCGGGTCGGTCCGGGTGCTCGGCGTCGATCCCGGCCGGGGCGACGAGCGCTGGCGCGCCCGGGTGGGCGTGGTGCTCCAGTCCTGGCGCGACCACGGCAAGTGGCGGGTCCGGGACCTGCTGGCCCACCTGGGCGACTTCTACGCGCCGTACGCCACCGACCGGAGCCCCCGGCCCTGGCCGATCGACGACCTGCTGGACACCGTCGGCCTCACCCCGCACGCCGGCAAACGGGTGCACCAGCTCTCCGGCGGCCAGCGCCGCCGGCTCGACGTGGCGGTCGGCATCGTGGGCCGCCCGGAGCTGCTCTTCCTGGACGAGCCGACGGTCGGCTTCGACCCGGCCGCCCGGCGTGAGTTCCACGATCTGGTGCACCGCCTGGCCGACCTGGACGAGACCACCATCCTGCTCACCACGCACGACCTGGACGAGGCCGAGAAGCTGGCCGACCGGATCCTCATCCTGGCCGGTGGCCGGATCATCGCCGACGGGTCGCCCGACGAGCTGTCCCGCCGGGTCGCCGGCGACGCGGAGATCCGCTGGACCCGGGACGGCGAGCGCTTCGTGCACGCCACGGCCGACGCCACCGGCTTCCTGCGCGACCTGCTCCGCGAGCACGGCGACCGGGTGCAGGAGCTGGAGGTCCGCCGGGCCAGCCTGGAGGACGCCTACATCACGCTGGTCCACGAGGAGGAGTCCGGGCTGCGGGCCGGCCGGACCGCCCGGATCTGGCAGCAGGGGAGCGAGCGATGAACCCGACCGCGACGGCCGTCCGGGCCGGTGTCCGGCGCGGCACGATCGAGCTGCGCAACACCTTCACCAACGCGCAGGACCTCTGGAACTACTTCTTTCCGACCGCGGTCCTGCTGGTCGCCATGTTCTTCATGCGCGGCTCCACGGTGCCCGGCACCGACTTCTCCCTCGGCGCCCGGGCGCTGCCCAGCACGATCGGCATGGGACTGATCTTCGGCGGGCTGCTCGGCCTGTCCCAGCAGCTCATCGTCGACCGGGAGGACGGCACCCTGCTGCGTGCCAAGGCGACGCCGAACGGGATGCTCGGCTACCTGATCGGCAAGATCGTGCTGATCTCGGCGGTGTCGCTGATCGGGGTGGTGCTCCAGCTCACGCCGGGGCTGTTCTTCCTGGACGGGATCCGGCTCGGCGACCCCGGCGCCTGGCTCACCCTGGCCTGGGTGGTGCCGCTCGGGCTGGTGGCGACGCTCCCGCTGGGCGCCGTGATCGGCTCGCTGATCGAGAACCCCCGGAACATGGGCCTCGTGGTGCTGCCGATCTTCGGTCTCATCGCGCTCTCCGGCATCTTCTACCCGATCAACGGCCTGCCCGGTTGGCTCCAGGGCGTCGCCCAGGTCTTCCCGGTCTACTGGCTAGGGTTGGGCATGCGCTCGGCGCTGCTCCCCGCCGACCTGGCGGCGGTCGAACTGGGCGGCTCCTGGCGGCACCTGGAGACCCTCGGCGTGCTCGGCGCGTGGGCGGTGCTCGGGCTGGTGCTGGCCCCGGTGGTGCTGCGGCGGATGGCCCGGCGCGAGTCCGGCTCGCGGGTGGCGGCCCGCCGGGAGCGGGCCATGCAGCGGGTCGGATGAGAGGGCGCCGATGAGCGAGACCGTGCACAACCGGATCGCCGTGCTGCGGGCCGAACGGGGGATCTCCCGGCGGCAGCTCGCCGACGCGCTGGGCGTGCACTACCAGACGGTCGGCTACCTGGAGCGGGGCGAGTTCCGGCCCAGCCTGCACCTGGCGCTGCGGATCGCCGCGTACTTCGAGGTACCGGTCGAGGTGGTCTTCTCCATCGAGCCGTTCCCCCGGATCGGGGACGCCGCCACCGGGGCCGGTCGCTCGGCGTGACCGGGGGCGGGCGGTGTCCGCCACACGTCCGTCCCCCCGACCGCCGGATCGTCGGTCCGGCAGGGCAGGATGTACGCCGAGGAGGTGGCGGAGATGGCGGGGCGGATCCGGGACGAGGACATCGCGCTGGTCCGCGAGCGCACCTCCATCGCCGAGGTCATCTCCGACACGGTGACGCTCAAGTCGGCCGGCGGCGGCAACCTCAAGGGGCTCTGCCCGTTCCACGACGAGAAGAGCCCCTCGTTCAACGTCTCGCCGGCCCGCAACGTCTGGTACTGCTTCGGCTGCGGGGCCGGCGGCGACGCGATCAAGTTCCTGATGGACGCCGAGCACCTGAGCTTCGTCGAGTCCGTCGAGCGGCTCGCCGACCGCGCCGGCATCCAGCTTCGCTACGTCGAGGACGACCGCTCGACCCCGCGCCCCCGCCCGCAGCAGGGGCAGCGCCAGCGCCTGGTGGCCGCGCACGCCGCCGCCGCCGAGTTCTACCGCGCCCAGCTCACCACGGCCGGCGCCCGGCCGGCCCGGGAGTTCCTCGCCCAGCGGGGCTTCGACCGGGCCGCCGCCGAGCGCTACGGCTGCGGCTTCGCCCCCGACGCCTGGGACCTGCTCACCAAGCACCTGCGCCAGCAGGGCTTCACCCACGACGAGCTGGTCACCGCCGGGCTGTCCCGCCCGTCCCGCTCGGGCAGCCTGATCGACCGGTTCCGGCGCCGGCTGCTCTGGCCGATCCGCGACCTGGCCGGCGACACGATCGGCTTCGGCGCCCGCCGGCTCTTCGACGACGACGACGGCCCGAAATACCTGAACACCCCCGAGACGCCGATCTACAAGAAGTCGCACGTCCTCTACGGCATCGACCAGGCCAAGCGGGAGATCGCCAAGCAGGGCAAGGTGGTGGTGGTCGAGGGCTACACCGACGTGATGGCCTGCCACCTGGCCGGCGTGCCCACCGCGGTGGCGACCTGCGGCACCGCGTTCGGCGCCGACCACATCGGGGTGCTGCGCCGGCTGCTCATGGACACCGACGCGGTGGCCGGCGAGATCATCTTCACCTTCGACGGGGACGCCGCCGGGCAGAAGGCCGCCCTGCGCGCCTTCGAGGACGACCAGCGCTTCGTCGGCCGTACCTTCATCGCGGTCAGCCCCGACAACATGGACCCGTGCGAGCTGCGCCTGGCCAAGGGCGACCTGGCCGTCCGCGACCTGGTCGCCCGCCGCGAGCCGCTGGTCGACTTCGCGCTCCGCCACGTGATCAACCGCTACGACCTGGACACCGTCGACGGCCGGGTGGAGGCCATGCGCCGGGCCGCCCCGCTGGTCGCCAAGATCAAGGACCGGGAGAAGCGCCCGGAGTACGTCCGCAAGCTCGCCGGCGACCTCGGCATGGAGATCGAGCCGGTGCAGCGCGCGGTGCTGTCCGCCGCCCACGGGCAGCCCGCCGGGGAGGCGACCGCACCAGCCCGCCGCGCCCCGGCCGCGCCCACGGTGGACAGTCCACGGTCGATGGTCGAGCGCGAGGCGCTGAAGCTCGCCCTCCAGGAGCCGGTGCTGGCCGGCCCGATGTTCGACGCGGTCGAGGCGGCCGAATACCGGCACCCCGTGCACGCGGCGGTCCGCGCGGCCATCGCCGCGGCTGGCGGGGCGGCGACCGCCGCCGGCGGCGCGGTCTGGATCGAGCAGGTCCGCGACGCCTGCGACGACCTGGCCGGCCAGGCGCTCGTCGGCGAGCTGGCCGTGGAGCCGCTGCGCATCGACGGCGAGCCCGACCCCCGGTACGTCTCGATCACCATGGCCCACCTCCAGTGGGGCTCGGTGACCGGGCGGATCAAGGACCTCAAGTCGAAGATCCAGCGGATCAACCCGGTGAGCAACAAGGACGAGTACTTCGCCCTCTTCGGGGAGCTGCTCTCGCTGGAACAGCACGCGCGGGCGCTGCGCGAGCAGGCCGCCGGAGGGCTGTGATGGGACTCTTCAGTCGCAAGCCGAAGCTGCCGCCCGCCGACCGGCCGCCGCTGCACGCCGACGAGCGGGTGCTCGCCTGGGCCGCCGTCGGCAACGGCGAGGGCGACGGCGTGGTGGTGGCCAGCAACCTCGGGCTCTGGCTGCCCGGCCGGGGAGAGCGCATCGGCTGGCACGACGTCCTCAAGGCGGTCTGGTCCGGCCGCGAACTCACCGTCACCCCCGCCGACCGGGTCGCCGAGCGGGACGGCTACCTGGTGGTGGCCGACTGCCCGGCCGAGACCTACCTGCTGCTCGACCCGGGCGACCTGCCGCACCAGGTGCGGGCCCGGGTCACCCGCTCGGTCGCGTACACCGCGCACCAGCCGGTGCCCGGCGGCGCCGGCCGGATCGCCGCCCGCCGGGTGCCCGGTGTGGACGGGCTGACCTGGACGGTGCGCTACGACCCGGGCACGCCCACCGACGACGAGGCGGTGGCCGCCGAGACCGACCGGCTGGTCGCCGCGGCCCGGGCCGCTACCGCTCCTGCGGACCTCTGAGCAGTCAGCCGTTGCGGTAGTAGCGCACCGCCCCCGGGTGCAGCGGGATCGGCTCGGTGAGGGCGCCACTCTCCCGGGTGAAGTTCGCCGCCTCCGGGTGCACCCTGATCAGCTCGCCCTGCCAGGTGAAGAGCACCCGGGTCAGGTCGTACGCGAGCTGGTCCGGCATGTCCGCCGCCACCAGGATCACGTTCGCCACCGTGATGGTCGGGGTGGCCGCCGGGGTGCCGTAGACCTCCTTGGGGAGGGTCGCGGTGGTGTAGACCGAGCCGTAGCGGGCGGCCAGCGGCTCGATCAGCTCGGTGAGCGGAAGCAGCCGGAACGCCCCGGGAGCGCTGGCGAGCAGGTC
This sequence comes from Micromonospora sp. Utrum1, assembly GCF_057197805.1. Lineage (NCBI taxonomy): Bacteria > Bacillati > Actinomycetota > Actinomycetes > Micromonosporales > Micromonosporaceae > Micromonospora > Micromonospora sp. Utrum1. The sequence goes on along the minus strand of NZ_CM170071.1, from coordinate 6,144,346 downwards.
GTTGATCCCCGGGGTGGGCAGGCCCCCGGAGAAGAACATCGCGTCCAGGCTGCCCGCCCGCATCCGCTTCACGGTCTCCGGCAGCGACAGGTTGAGCCGCTGGATGTCCCGGTCCGGGTCGATCCCCCCGGCGGTGAGCAGCCGCCCGGCGATGATGTCGGTGCCGGACTTCGGCGAGCCGGTGGAGATCCGCTTGCCGCGCAGGTCGGCGAAGCTGGCGATCTTCCCGCCGGTCCGGACGATCACGTGGGTGTAGTTGCTGTAGACCCGAGCCAGCGCTCGTACCGGCTGGGGCTGGCCGTCGAACGCGCCCCGGCCGCTGATCGCGTCCGCGGCCGTGTCGGCCAGGCTGAAGGCGATCTCCATGTCGCCGCCGGCCAGCCGGGTGATGTTCTCCACCGAGGCGCCGGTCGGCTCGGCCCGCGCCTCGTAGCCGGGCAGGTGCCGGCTGATCAGGTCGGCGTAGCCGCCGCCGAGCTGGTAGTAGACGCCGGTGGTGTTGCCGGTGGCCAGGAAGATCCGCCCGTCGTGCCAGGCCCGCGGCCCGGCGTCGGCTCCGCCGCAGCCGGCCACCAGGGCGGCCAGCAGGAGCACGGCGACCAGCCGCAGCGGGCGGCCGGTCACCGGCGGACCGCCGGTTCCAGCGCCTCCGCCACCCGCTGGACCAGCGTCGCCGTCTCGTAGCCGATCTGCCCCAGGTCGCAGCCGGGCGCGGCGAGCACCCCGAGCAGCGCCCGCTCGCCGACCGCCATCACCAGCATCACCCCGCCGTCCATGTCGACGATCTGCTGGCGTACCCGCCCGGCGGACATCAGCCGGGCCGCGCCCACGGTCAGGCTGGCCAACCCGCTGATCACCGCGGCGAGCTGGTCGACCTGGTCGGGCGCGAGGTCGGGGGACGCGGCCAGCCGCAGGCCGTCCTCGGACACCGCGAGGGCGTGCGACACGTCCGGCACCTGCTCGGCGAAGTTCGCCAGCAGCCAGTCGAGTCCGGCGGTCACGGGTGAGGTCATGGATTTCTCCCGGTGGGTGTGGTGTGCGGGGCACGGCGCATCGCGCTGGCCACCCCCTCGGCGAGGGCGGACAGGCGGGCGCGTACCACCTCGGGGTCGAGCAGGTCGTCAGCGGGCCGGGGCGGCGGGGCGGTGCTGGGCAGCCGTGCGGGAAGCTGCCCGCCCCGGGTGCGGCGCGGCAGTGCCGCGCCGGTGGCCGGCGGGGACGCCGGGGTGCTCGCCGGCCGGATCCGGGCGGCGCTCGGCGCCAACAGGGCGGCGCCCGGCGCGCGTACGGCCGCGACGCCCCGGACGGCGCCGGCGGCCGGCGGTCCGTCGGTCACCGGCCCGGCGCCGGCCGGCTCGGGGGTGGTGGTGACCAGGTCCCGGGTGGCGGTGGCCGGCCGCCGTGGCGCCGGGCCGGTGGCCCTGGGCCGGAACCAGGCCGCGCCGCGGCCGGTCGGCGGGCGGCGCTCGTCGGCCGGCCGCCGGGTCGCCGACTCGACCCGGGTCAGCAACGCCTCGGGCACTTCCACCTGGGCGACCGTGCCGCTCGCGGTGTGGTGCAGCCGCACCCGGATGTCGTGCCGGGCGGCCAGGTGGGCCACCACATGCAGGCCCATGCTGCCGGCCGCGGCGCTGGACAGCGTGGCCGGCGCGGCGAGCCGCTCGTTGATGGTGGCCAGCCGGGTCTCGCTGATGCCGATGCCCTGGTCGTGCACCCGCAGCGTGAGCCCGTCCACGGTGCGCCGCCCGTCGACCAGCACCCGGGAGTCCGGTGGGGAGTAGACGGTGGCGTTCTCCAGCAGCTCGGCCAGCAGGTGCACCAGGTTGCCCGCGGCCGCGCCGGGCACGGCGGCGGTCGGCACGTCGATCTCCACCCGCGGGTAGTCCTCGATCTCGGAGGCCGCTGCCCGGACCACGTCGTCGAGGAGCAGCGCGCCCTCGTGCCCCCGGCCGGGCTCGCCGCCGGCGAGGACCAGTAGGTTCTCCCCGTTGCGGCGCAGCCGGGCGGCGAGGTGGTCCAGGGCGAAGAGCCGGGCCAGCGCGTCCGGGTCGGTCTCCTCGCGTTCGAACTCGTCGAGCAGGCGGAGCTGGCGGGTGATCAGCGTACGGATCCGCCGGGCCAGCGCCTCGGCCATCCGGGTCACGTCCAGCCGCAGCTCGGCCTGCTCGCCGGCGAGCCGCAACGCGGCCTTGTTGACCGTGTCGAACGCCTCGGCCACCTGGGCCACCTCGTCCCCGCCCCGGCGGATCCCGTCGGTCAGCCGGCTGGCCGTGCCCTCGCCCGGCGCGCCCTGGCCCGTGGCGATCGCGGTGATCCGCTCCGGCAGCTCCCGGTTCGCCATGGTGAGCGCCGCGACCCGCAGCCGGCGCAGCCGCCGGCTGGTCCGGACCGCCAGCAGCCCGGCGGTGAGCAGCGAGCCGAGCGCCACCGTGCTGGTCGCGCTGGCCGTGAGCAGGGCCCGCTGGCGGGCGACCCGGGCCAGCGCGGCGGCGTCCCGGTCCAGCTCGTCCGAGAGTTCCCGGCCGAGCAGGTTGTAGCGGCGGATGGTGCCGCTCTGCGCCACGTACCAGGCGTCGCCGTCGGTCTTCAGCGACTCCGGCCCGCCGTCGGTGTCCAGCACGGCGTCGCGCATCCGCCGGGCCGTCTCCACGTCGGGGCCGCCGACCAGCCGGTACCAGGCGGAGTTGGCCGGGGCGGCGGCGATCCGGAGGAACTCGGCCTGGCGCTGCTCCCGGGCCCCCCGGAGCCGGCCGAGCCGGGCCAGCTCGCCCCGTACCAGCGCGCCCCGCACGAACACGCTGCGCAGCAGGTCGCGTTCCAGTGCCGAGAGGTGCTCCTGGGCGGCCACCGCGGCCACCTCCCGTGCCTCGTTGGCCAGCTCGGCGTCGCGGAGTTGGGCGGGCAGCGCGTCGGCGACGGCGAGCAACGACTCGACCAGCGTCCCGTACGCCGGGTCGCCGCCGTCCCCGCCCAGCGCCAGGTCCCGGGTCGGCGCGAGCTGGCCGAGCCGGCCGTCGGCGTCGTCGAGCACCACGGCCAGGTCCGGGGCGGTCTCCCGGGCGTCCCGGCCGGCGGCGCGGTACCGGGCGACCGCCGCGTCCACCCGGCGCCGCTGCGCGTCCACCAGCGGCCGGCCGGCGGTGCCGCCGCGCTGGCGCAGCGCCGCCGTCTCGCCGAGTTCGCGTTCCACCTCGTGGACCAGCCGCACGGTGGCGGTGGCGGTGCCGGCGAGCACGCGGGCCCGGTCGGCGTCGGCGGAGGCGTCGAGCGCGGCGTCGGTCTGGGCGGCGCCGAGCACCACCAGGCCGACCGTGGCCACCAGGATCGGCGCGAGCAGTTGGACCCGGACCGAGCGGAGGTGCCCGGTGCGGTCCGCGGGCCGGTGGTGCCGGCGTACGCGGGCGGGGTGGGGCAGCGGCACGGGAGGCTCCCGGTCGAGGTCGGAGGGCCGGGCCCGGGCGGTCGGCCCGGGCCCGGCTCGTCGGGTCAGCTCGCGCCGAGGTCCTTCAGCGCCCGGTCCGCCCCGCGGTGCAGCCCCACCGGGTCGGTCTTGCGGGCGTTGGCCAGGTCGATGCCCTTCGCGGCCGGGTTGGCCTGGGCGAGGGCGTCCTTCTTCTCGAAGACCGTCTTCGTGATGACGCAGGCCACGTCGGCGTCGAGGTTGTCGCGGACCAGCAGCACGTTCGGCACCACGATGGTGGGCACGTCGGCGGCCGTCCGGTAGACGTCCTTGCCGATGGTGCCGGCCTGGTACGCCGGGTTCAGCTCGGCCATCTTCGGCAGCAGCGGGCTGATGTCGATGAACTTCACCTTGTCGCCGGCCGTGGTGAACAGGTCGGTCAGCCCGCCGGTGGGCACGCCGCCGGACCAGAAGAAGCCGTCGATGCTGCCGTCCTTCATCCCGTCGACGGTCTTGGTCAGGTCGAGCCGCTGCGCCTGGATGTCCTTGGCCGGGTCCAGCCCGGCCGCGGTGAGCAGGCGGTTCGCGATGACCTCGGTGCCGGACTTGGGTGACCCGGTGGAGATCTTCTTCCCCTTCATGCCGGCGACCGAGGTGATCCCCGAGTCGGCCCGGACGACCACCTGGGTGTAGTTGTCGTAGATCCGGGCCAGCGCCTTGACCGGCTGCGGGGAGCTGAAGCTGCCCTTGCCCTGCACCGCGTTGACCGCGGTGTCGAAGAGGGAGAACGCCACGTCGTACTGGCCCGCCACGAGCTGCTCGACGTTCTGTACTGAGGCGCCGGTCTCGGCGGCCGTGCCGGTGAGCTTGCCCCCGGTGGTCGCGGAGAGCTGACCGGCCAGCGCGTTGCCGACCACGTAGTAGACGCCGGTGGCGTTGCCGGTGGCGATGCCGACCCGGGTGTCCTTGGTGACCTTGCAGGTGACCTCGCGGGCGGCGTCATCCGTCGCCGCGCCGTCCTGACGGCCCCCGCATCCGGCGGCGCCGGCGGCGACCAGGGCCAGCGCCCCGACGCCCGCGGCGATCCGCACGTCGATCCGTCTCACTCTTTCTCCTCCCGATGGTCCACCAATTCGGCGACCGACGGGCCGCCGGCGCGACCGGCGGAGCCACGTCGGACGAGCACGCCCGCGACGGCCACCGCGGCGAGCACCGCGCCGACCGCGACGGGCAGGGGTTCCAGCCAGAGCAGCACCAGACCGGCGACCGCGCCGAGGACCCGCTCCGGCGTGCCGGCCGGGCCGACGCCGGGCAGCCAGCTCCCAGCCGCTACGGCCAGCACGGTGACGCCGAGCGCGGAGACCACCGCGGCGACGGCGATCCGTCCGACCCCGCCGATGCCGAGCAGCCCGAGGCCGGTCGGCGTGATCACGAAGGCGATCGGGGTGAGGTACGCGGGCAGCGCGTACCGCAGGGTCTGCCACATGGTCGGCACGAGCCGGCCGCCGGTGACCGCGGCGGCGGCCACCGCGGCGAGCGCGGTCGGCGGCGAGACCTCGGACAGCACCGCGAAGTAGAAGACGAACATGGCCGCGGCCGGGGCGGCGACGCCGAGGTGCAGCAGCGCCGGGCCGATGATCACCCAGCCGATCACGAAGGAGGCGGTGACCGGCACGGCCAGCCCGAGCAGGGTGAGCGCGACCGCGGCGAGCAGCGCGGTCAGGGCCAGCACCACGGCCGGCTCGGAGCTGACCGCCTGCGCCCCGCCGACCAGCAGCGCGGCGGCCTGCGGGCCGAGGCCGGTCTTGGTGGTGGTGGCGGTGATGATGCCGGCCGCGGCGCAGACCGCGCTCACCGCGAGCACTCCGCGTACGCCGCCGCTGAGCGCCTCGACCAGCCGGGCGGGGGTGAGCCGGTGGCGGCGGTCCAGGAAGGAGAGCGCGGCGGCCAGCACGGTGGCGATCACCACGGCCCGGGTCGCCGAGGCGCCGGTGGCGAGCACCACGATGATCACGATGAGCGAGAGGAAGTGGTAGCCGAAGCGGGCCAGCAGCCGTCCGGCCGAGCCGGCGTCGATGACCACCGGGCGCACCCCGGAGCGCCGGGCGTCGATCTCGACGGAGAGCAGGATGCCCAGGTAGTAGAGGATCGTCGGCACGGTGGCCCAGCCGAGCACCTGGAGGTACGACACACCCAGGTACTCGGCGATGATGAAGGCCGCGGCGCCCAGCGTGGGCGGGGAGAGGATCGCGCCGACGCCCGCGGCGGCCAGCATGCCGCCGGCCCGCTCGGGCGGGTAGCCGGCGCGGCGCAGGATCGGCCAGGTCACCGCCCCGATGCTGACCGTGGTGGCGGCGCCCGAGCCGGAGACCGTGCCGAGCAGGAAGCCGGAGGCGACGGCGGTGCGTCCGGCGGCGGTGCGGGAGCGGCGGAACGCGGCGGCCGAGAGTTCGACGAAGAACCGGCCGGCCCCGGAGAGGTCCAGCACCGCGCCGTAGATGGTGAACAGCACGATGTACGAGGCGGCCACGTCCAGCGGTGTGCCGTAGAAGCCGCTGTCGGAGTTGTAGAACGCGTCGACCAGTTGCGCGAAGTCGAGCCCCGCGTGGGCCACCGGCCAGGACTGCGGCAGCAGCCCGCCGTAGTAGCCGTAGGCGAGGAAGAGCAGGCAGACGACGGGGAGGATCCAGCCGGTGGTGCGCCGGCACGCCTCCAGCAGCAGCAGAAGCAGCACGGTGCCCAGCACCACGTCCAGCGGCACGAGCAGGCCCTGCCGGTCGAGGAACGCGTCGTAGCCGCCACCGCCCGCGCCGAGGGCCACCGGCAGCACCGGGTAGAGGCAGGCCAGCAGCGCGGCGGCGGCGAGCAGCCAGTCGGCCGGGCTGGGAGCGCGCCGCTCCGCCGGCCGGTCCGCCGCCCGCCGGCGCAGCCGCACCCCGGAGGGGTACGCCAGGAACACCATCGGCAGCACACCGGCGAGGAAAATGATGAGGTAGTACTTGCTGCCCTGCGGAAGCGGGAAGAACACCTGCCAGAGGGCGAGCAGGGCGACCGCGACGGCGCCGCCGGTGAACAGCAGGCCGACCGGTCCGGACAGCACCCGCCCCGGTTTCTCATCCTCGAACCGCGCCGCCAGTTCCCGGCTGTCGTGGTGCGTTTCCACCGGCCCGTCGTCGGCCCACACCGGATCGGCGGCGCCCCTCTGATCGGGCGGTAGCGGCACCGACTCGGTGTCCACGTCGGACGCCGTGGATTCCACCGCGGCGGGCCGCGGCGGCGGGGGAGGCGGGTCGGAAGGGCGAACGGGCGGCACGGGGGGACGATACGCGAATCGTCTACATCATGGGAACATTGCCGGACGTGATTGCATGGAGTGACCGGAATGAAGGATCACTCACTCACCGCACATCGATGCCGAGCTGATTTCACAATTTCCCCGCGAAAAGTCGCAACAATTTTCCGCGCCCCCGCGAATCGACTGGCGTTCCGTCCACTATGGCGAGTTAGGTCCGGTTCCCCGGCCCCGACGGGCGGGCCCTCGGATGATCACCTTGCGTAGCGGGCATCACGCCCCGTGTCCGTCCGCCCGTGCCCCCGCGTTAACCGGTCGAGCCTGTCGGACCGGGCGGTTAGGGTCGGCCGGTGACCAGCGGGCAACCACTCATCCAGGCGCGGGGGCTGGTGAAGCGGTTCGGCGACTTCACCGCCGTCGACGGCATCGACGTCGAGGTGCGTCCCGGCGAGGCGTTCGGCTTCCTCGGCCCCAACGGCGCCGGCAAGTCCTCCACCATGCGCATGATCGGCTGCATCTCGCCGCCCTCCGGCGGGGAGCTGCGCATCCTCGGCCTGGACCCGGTCCGCGACGGCCCGGCGATCCGGGCCCGGCTGGGGGTCTGCCCGCAGCTCGACAGCCTCGACCCGGAGCTGACCGTCCGGGAGAACCTCACCACCTACGCGCGCTACTTCGGCATCCCGCGCCGGGTGGCCCGCGAGCGGGCCGCCGAGCTGCTCGACTTCGTCCAGCTCACCGAGCGGGCCGAGAGCAAGGTGGAGCCGCTCTCCGGCGGCATGAAGCGGCGGCTGACCATCGCCCGCGCGCTGGTCAACAACCCCGAGATCGTGCTGCTCGACGAGCCCACCACCGGGCTCGACCCGCAGGCCCGTCACCTGGTCTGGGAGCGGCTGTTCCGGCTCAAGCAGCAGGGCGTCACGCTGGTCCTCACCACCCACTACATGGACGAGGCGGAGCAGCTCTGCGACCGGCTGGTGGTGATGGACGGTGGCCGGATCGTCGCCGAGGGCTCGCCCCGGTCGCTGATCGAGCAGCACTCCACCCGCGAGGTGGTCGAGCTGCGCTTCGCGGCCGAGTCGCAGGAGGCGTTCGCCGGCAAGCTCGGTGGGCTGGGCGAGCGGGTGGAAGTGCTGCCGGACCGCATCCTGCTCTACGTGGCCGACGGCGACGCCGCGGTGGCCGAGGTGACCGAGCGGGGCCTCGTCCCGGCCGGCGTCCTGGTCCGGCGCAGCAGCCTCGAGGACGTCTTCCTCCACCTCACCGGCCGCACCTTGATCGACTAGCGCTCCACCTCGGCGTCGGCACGTCGACCTCTCCGACCAGGTCGTCACCGCGCCCGCGCCCAGGTGACGAAGCGATCAACCAGCCGCTGCGGCGCGTCCGGCCCGTGCGGGTCGGCGAGGTCCGCCGTCGCCTCGCACAGGAGCGTGCCGAGGTAGACCAACAGGGCGATGCGGTCCTGGCGATACTCCCCGAGCAGCGCCAGCCGGGCCGGCGAGCACGGCCACGGGGCCCCGCACGCCCGGCACCGCCAGGACGGCCGCGCCGCGACGTGCGGGCGGTAGCGGGGCATCAGCGCACGCCCTCCTCGCCACCGCGCGGCGTCGGGCGCCAGAACCTGAGTCGCATGAGATGGGCCTCCGTCGTGGGATGGGGGTGCCCGCGCACCTCGTCGTACGCGGGCACCCCCGGCCTGGTTCCGCCCGCCGTCCGGTGCCCGTGAGCGGTTCCGCTGCGTGACAGTCTGGTGAGCGGGCGACTACGGTGGGAGATCCCGCGCGCCGACGACCAGGGCGTACGGCGGCCGGCCCGGAGCGGTACGAGGATGTACGGAGGCTGTCCGTGGACCGTTCGTCCATGCTGGACCACTTCGCCGAGGAGTTGCGGCTCGCCCGGGCCGCCGGTGGCATGTCCCAGAGCGCACTGGCCGAGGCGCTGAGCTACTCGGGCGCGCTGGTGGCCAAGGTGGAGACCTGCGAGCGCCGGCCGGGCCTCGACTTCGCGCGCCGGTGCGACACCGTGTTCGGCACGGACGGGCGGTTCGAGCGGATCCAGCGGCGGATCAGCCGGGAGACGGTGGTGCCGTGGTTCCGCGACTGGGCCGGCATCGAGTTGGAGGCCACCGCGCTGCGGTGGTTCGAGCCGCTCTATGTGCCGGGCCTGCTGCAGACGGAGGGCTATGCCCGCGCCGTGCTGGCCGGGGCCGGGCTGTTCGCGCCCACCGAGATCGACCAGCAGGTGGCCGCGCGGCTCGACCGGCAGAGCGTCCTGACCCGCGACCGGCCACCGCTGCTCACCGCCGTCATCGACGAGTACGTGCTGCGCCGACTGGTCGGCGGCCCGGAGGTGATGCGCGAGCAACTGGCGCACCTGGCCAAGCTCGGTCGCACGTTGACGCGGGTCCGAATCCAGGTCGTGCCCCTCTCCGCCGGGGCCTACGCTGGGCTCGACGGCCCCTTCGTGATCGCCACCTCAACCGGCCGGGAGGATGTCGTCTACCTGGAGGGACAGCGCCACGGCCAGGTGGTGGACCGCGCCGAGTTCGTGCAGCAGATGGTCGAGGTGTGGGAATCGATCCGGGGTGAGGCACTATCGCACCAGCAGTCCCTGGAGTTGATCTCGGAAGTGGCGGAGACATGGATTTGACCGGCGCCCGGTGGCGCAAGAGCACCCGGAGCAACGGCAGCGGCGGCGCCTGCGTGGAGGTGGCCGGGAACCTCCCCGGCGTGGTCGCCGTACGCGATTCGAAGGACCCGGCCGGTCCCGTGCTGACGTTCGGCCCGGACGCGTGGCGCGCGTTCGTCGCGCGGGTCGCCGGCCGGCCGTAGGGCCCCGACCTGCGGATCTTGGACAGTTGCCGTTCGAGACGGACGGCAACTGTCCAAGATCTCGTTCGCCCACGGGAAACCCCGGCGACACCGTCCGCCGCCCGTCGTAGGGTGACCGGCGGCCTGTCGTACCCGAGCGGTAGGAAGGTCGACGTGGGCGGAGAACGGGGTGGTCGACGTGACCGTGGCGGAACGCTCCGGGCGGGCGCTGCCCCGGGTGCCGGCCCTGGCGGTGCTCTCCCATCACCTGGTCGGCTACCGCCGGACCTGGCGGGCGGGCGTCTTCTCGTCCTTCCTGCTGCCGGTGCTCACCGTGCTCGGCTTCGGCGTCGGGGTCGGGGCGTACGTGGACCGGGGCGTGGGCGGGGTGTCCTACCTCGACTGGCTGGTGCCCGGCCTGATCGCCTCCACCGCCTTCCAGGTCGCCGTCGCCGAGTCCACCTGGCCCGTGCTCAGCAACTTCCGCTGGATCCGGACCTACCACGCGCAGGTCGCGGCGCCGCTGCGGGTCGGCGACATCCTGGCCGGCCACCTCGCCTTCGTGCTGTTCCGGGCGCTCACCAGCACGGCCGCGTTCCTGCTGGTGACGGCGCTGTTCGGGGCGCTGCACTCGCCCTGGGCGGTGACCGTCCTGCCGGTGAGCCTGCTCCTGAGCCTGGCGGTGGCCGCGCCGACCTTCGCGTTCGCCGCCGCGGTGCCGGGCGACAGCTACCTGGCCCTGCTGTTCCGGTTCGCGGTGATCCCGATGACCCTCTTCGCCGGCGTGTTCTTCCCGGTCGAGTCGTTGCCGGCCGGGCTGCGGCAGTTCGCCTACGCGACCCCGCTCTGGCACGGCGTGGACCTTTGCCGGGCCGCCACGCTCGGTGTCGCTCCGCAGTGGTCGGTCACCGGCCACCTGCTCTACCTCGCCGCCTGGGCGGGCGCCGGCTGGTGGCTGGCCCGGCGCGTGTTCCGCCGTCAGCTCGTCGTCTAGGGGAGGGATGTCGTGGTCGGTCTCGTCCTGCCCCGGCTGGTCAGCTTCGAGGGCGCGCCGCGTCGCTCCGCCTCGGTGGCCGAGCGCAACCTCACCGCGCTGCGCAGCGCGTACTGGCTGGTGCTGCTCTCCGGCTTCCTGGAGCCGGTGCTCTACCTTTTCTCGATCGGCGTCGGGGTGGGCGCGCTGGTCGGCGACCTGACCCTGCCCGGCGGTCAGGTGGTCACCTACGCGGCGTTCGTGGCGCCGGCCATGCTCGCCTCGTCGGCGATGAGCGGGGCGCTGTCGGAGACCACCTTCAACTTCTTCGGGAAGATGAAGTACATGAAGCTGTACGACGGGGTCATCGCGACCCCGGTGCAGCCGTTCGAGATCGCCCTCGGTGAGCTGGGCTGGGCGATGATCCGGGGCGGCCTCTACTCGGCCGCGTTCCTGGTCATCATGGTCGCGATGGACCTGACCAGCGCCGACCGGGCCCTGGCCGCGTTCCCGGCCGCGCTGCTGGTCGGCTTCGCCTTCGGCGCGCTCGGCATGACGGTCTCGACGCTGATGCGCAGTTGGCAGGATTTCGACCTGATGGGCTCGGCCCAGTTCACCCTCTTCCTCTTCTCCGGCACGTTCGTCCCGGCCGAGGCGTATCCGGCCGTGCTGCGCTGGGTGGTCGAGGTGACCCCGCTCTACCGGTCGGTGCATCTGATCCGGGGCATCTGCGTGGGCGCGTCCGGTTGGTCCTGGCTGCTCGACGTGGCCTACCTAGTGGCGCTCACCGCTGGCATGCTCGCGCTCGCCTCCCGACGGATGAGCAGGTTGCTGTACAAGTAGTGGTTAACCGGCCCTCCCGCCGGGGCATGTCGTGGCGACGAAACCGACGACGAGGGAGGGGCCATGGCCGCCGACGAGTCATCCGCCCGGCACGGGCGCGACCGGACCGGGCCGGTCGGCCCGGACGAGGGGCCGGAGAGCCCCACCGATCTGCCCGGCACCGGATGGGTGGCGACGCTCAAGCGCACGGTCCGGGAGTTCCAGGACGACAGCCTGACCGACTGGGCGGCCGCCCTCACCTATTACGGCGTGCTGTCGATCTTCCCGGGCCTGCTGGTGCTCATCTCGGTGCTCGGCCTGCTCGGAGAAGGGGCCACCAAGGGGGTCAAGGACACCGTCAACCAGGCGGTGCCGCAGGAGAACATCCGCCAGATCATCGAGAGCGCGATCGAGCAGGCGGGACGCTCGGGCGGGCTGGCCAGCATCGCGGCGATCATCGGTCTGCTGGCCGCATTCTGGTCCGCCTCCGGTTACATCGCCGCCTTCATGCGTGCCTCGAACAGCATCTACGACGTGCCGGAGGGGCGGCCGATCTGGAAGACCCTGCCGATCCGGCTCGGCGTGACCGCGGTGATCGGCGTGATGCTCCTGATCAGCGCGGTGATCGTGGTCTTCACCGGTGGTCTCGCCGAGCAGGCGGGCAACGCCATCGGGCTGGGCTCGACCGCCGTCACGGTGTGGAACATCGCCAAGTGGCCGGTGCTGCTGGTGCTGGTCAGCCTGATGTTCGCGATCCTCTACTGGGCCTCGCCGAACGCCCGGCACGGCGGCTTCCGCTGGGTCAGCCCCGGCGGGATCCTGGCCGTGGTGATCTGGCTGGTGGTCTCCGGGCTGTTCGCCCTCTACGTCAGCAACTTCGGCTCGTACAACAAGACCTACGGCGCGCTCGCCGGCGTGATCATCTTCCTGGTCTGGCTCTGGCTGAGCAACATCGCCATCCTGCTCGGCGCGGAGTTCGACGCGGAGTTGGAGCGCGGCCGCGCCATCGCTGCCGGGCACCCGGCCGACGAGGAGCCGTACGTCGAGCTTCGCGACGACCGCAAGCTCAAGAAGAAGCGCAACGCCGCCAACCGGCGCTGACCCACCCGACCCGCCCGCCGCCCCCGCCGCAATCAGGCGCCGGGGGCGGCGTCGTGTCACGGCACCGCTCAACTGGGCGAGTTTCCATGATCCAACACATGCTTTTGCTCAGATGGACAAAAGTTTGGACCGGATGTGCCGAAGCTATGGACATGTGACCTGGAAGGCTCCTACTGTGTCGGACACGACACATCGCCGTTGCGTCGATGTGAACGACTCCGATGCGGAGGTGAGTCCCGGTGCGGACGGCGGACCCCCTGCACGTACAGCTCCTGCGAACCCTCCGGGACGAGGGGGCGGTCTCCCGGGCCGAGCTCGGCGACCGGCTCCAGATGCCGCGCCCGCGCCTCCTCGCCGAGCTGGACCGCCTGGTCAACCTCGGCTACGTGGCCGAGGCCGGGCTGGCCGCGTCGCGGGGCGGGCGCCGGTCCACTCTGGTCGAGCTGAGCCCGCACCTGCGCTTCGCCGCGGTCGACCTGGGCGCCAGCTCGATCGACGTCGAGGTGGTGAACGGCCGGCTGGAGCCGGTGGTCGCCTACACCGAGCCCGCCGACATCCGCTCCGGCCCGAAGGTGACCCTCCAGCGGGTCAACGAGCTGCTGCACAAGGCCAAGGTGGACGGCGCGTACGAGCGGCTCGACGCGATCGGCATCGGCGTACCCGGCCCGGTGAGCTTCCGGGACGGGGTGCCCGTCTCCCCGCCGATCATGCCGGGCTGGGACCGCTTCCCCGTGCGTGAGCTGCTCACCCGCGAACACGGCTGCCCGGCGGTGGTCGACAACGACGTCAACATCATGGCGATCGGCGAGCGGCACGGCGGCGTCGCCCACTCGGTGAACGACTTCCTGTTCATCAAGATCGGCACCGGCATCGGCTGCGGCATCTACCTCAACGGCGAGGTCTACCGGGGCACCGACGGGTGCGCCGGCGACATCGGCCACATCCAGGTCGACCCGAACGGTCCGATGTGCTCCTGCGGCAACCTCGGCTGCCTGGAGGCGGTGTTCAGCGGGGCCGCGATGGCCCGGGCGGCCACCGCCGCGGCCCGCGCCGAGGTGTCGCCCGCGCTCACCGAGCGGCTCGCCGCCCGGGGCGCGGTGACCGCGCTCGACGTGGCACAGGGGGCGGTCGAGGGGGACGTCACCTGCATCCAGCTCATCCGCGACGGCGGCCGCCGGGTCGGCAGCGTGCTGGCCGGCCTGGTCAGCTTCACCAACCCGTCGATGATCGTGATCGGTGGCGGGCTCGCCCAGCTCGGCCACATCCTGCTCGCCGAGATCCGCAGCGTGGTCTACCGCCGCTCGCTGCCGCTGGCCACCGGCAACCTGCCGGTCGTCCTCTCCGAGCTGGGCCCCCGCGCCGGCGTCGCCGGCGCCGCCGTGCTCGCCAGCGACCTCGCCTTCGGGGAGGCCGGGTGAGCGAGCCGGGCACGAACGACAGCCAGGAGGCCGAGGTGACGAACGAACCGCTGGTCGAGGCGCCCGCCGACACCGTCGCGGGCGAGATGGTGCTGCGCCTCACCGACGTGGTCAAGACCTTCCCCGGCGTACGCGCGCTGGACGGAGTGCAGCTGGAGGTGCGGGCCGGCGAGGTGCACTGCCTGCTCGGGCAGAACGGCGCCGGCAAGTCCACCCTGATCAAGGTGCTCGCCGGGGTGCACCGGCCGGACGCGGGTGAGGTGGTGTGGCGCGGCGAGCCGGCGGCCTTCGCCAACCCGCAGGCCGCCATGCGGGCCGGGATCGCCACCATCTACCAGGAGCTCGACCTGGTCGAGGACCTGTCGGTGGGGGAGAACGCCTTCCTCGGCCACGAGCCGCGCCGGCTCGGCTTCGTCCGGCGCGGGCACATGGCCCGGCGGACCCGGCAGATCCTGGCCCGGCTCGGCCACCCGGAGATCCCGCCCGGGCGGCTGGTCCGCCACCTGCCGGCCGCCGGCAAGCAGATCGTCAGCATGGCCCGGGCACTCTCCCACGAGGCCCGACTGATCATCATGGACGAACCGAGCGCGGTGCTCGCCCACGACGAGGTGGGCAACCTGTTCCGGATCATCCGGGAACTCACCGCGCAGGGCATCGCGGTCATCTACATCTCGCACCGGCTGGAGGAGATCCGCGAGATCGGCGACCGGGTCACCGTACTCAAGGACGGCCGGACCACCGCGGCGAACCTTCTGGCCCGCGAGACCCCGACCCGCGACCTGGTCTCCCGGATGACCGGCCGGACCATCGAGTACGTCTTCCCGGACCGCCCCGCCGCCGACTCGACCGGCACGGAGCTGCTGCGGGTGGAGGGGCTGACCCGGCAGGGCGAGTTCGCCGACGTCTCGCTCGACGTGCGGGCCGGAGAGATCGTCGGCATCGCCGGACTGGTCGGCTCCGGCCGCTCGGAGCTGCTGGAGACGATCTACGGGGCCCGCCGGGCCCAGGCCGGCACGGTCCGGATGGGCGGCCGGACCCTGCGCCCGGGCAGCGTCGGCGCGGCGGTGCGGGCCGGCCTGGGAATGGCCCCCGAGGAGCGCAAGAGCCAGGCGCTGCTGCTCGGCGAACCGATCTACCGCAACGTCACGCTGGCCACCTTCGGCCGGTACGCCCGCCTCGGCTTCACCGACGCCGGGCGGGAGCGGGCCGCGGCGGACCGGATCGCGGCCTCGCTGGAGCTGCGCCCCCGGGACGTCCGCCGGCCGGTGCGCACCCTCTCCGGCGGCAACCAGCAGAAGGTGGTGGTCGGCCGGTGGCTGCTCGGGGACACCCGGCTGCTGCTGCTCGACGAGCCGACCCGGGGCGTGGACGTGGGCGCCCGGGCCGAGCTCTACCAGGTGATCCGGGAACTCGCCGCGCGTGGCGTCGGCGTGCTGCTGGTCTCCAGCGAGGTGCCCGAGGTGCTGGGCCTGGCCGACCGGGTGCTGGTGATGCGGGAAGGCCGGGTGGTCCGCGAGGCCCCGGCCGGCGAACTCGACGAGAACACCGTGCTCGACCTCGTCATGGCGGGGTCCCTCATGGAAGGCGCGCCAGCATGAGCGACATGACACCCACCGCGGCGCCGGAGCGGGCGGCGGAGCTGCCGGCCCAGTCGCCGCCGGTCGACCCGGCCGAGACCGCGAAGGCCGACCGGTCGGCCCGGCTCTCCTGGTGGCGCGGCGACGGCGGCGAGGGCGCCAAGCGCAACCTCGGCCTGCTGGCGACCCTGGTCGTGCTGGTGGTCATCGGCATCCTGACCCGGCCCGACCTCTACGGCGACGCGAGCTGGGTGTGGGGCAACACGCTCACCATCCTCAAGCTCGCCTCGGTGGTCGGCGTGGTCACCGTCGGGATGACCTTCGTGATCATCGGCGGCGGCATCGACCTGTCGGTCGGCGCGATCGTCGCGCTCGCCGGGGTCTGGTGCACCACGGTCGCCACCCAGAGCTACGGCGCCGGCGGCATGATCTTCAGCGCCCTCACCGTCGGGCTGGCCGTCGGCGTGGTCAACGGGCTGCTCATCTCCTACGGGCGGCTGGTGCCCTTCATCGCCACGCTGGCCATGATGGTCGCCGCCCGCGGCCTGGCGGCCGAGATCTCCGACAAGCAGACCCAGGTCTCCAACGACAGCTTCATCAACGGCATCGCCACCGTGAAGCTGCTCGGCATCCCGCTGCTGGTCTACATCCTCGGCGCGGTGGTGCTGGCCGGCTGGGTGCTGCTCAACCGGACCACCTTCGGCCGCCGCACGGTGGCCGTCGGCGGCAACCCCGAGGCGGCCCGGCTCGCCGGCATCAACGTCCGCCGGCACACCGTGCTCCTCTACGCGCTCTCCGGCCTCTGCTGCGGCATCGCCGCGATCATGCTGACCGCGCAGGCCACCTCCGCCCAGGCGGCGATGGCCAACCTCTACGAGCTGGACGCGATCGCCGCCGCGATCATCGGCGGCACGCTGCTCAGCGGCGGGCGGGGCACCATCATCGGCTCCCTGCTCGGCGTGATCATCTTCTCCACGATCACCAACCTCTTCGCCATCAACGGCCTCTCCAGCGAGGCCCAGAACATGGTCAAGGGCGGCATCATCGTCGCGGCCGTCCTGGTCCAGCAGGTGCAGTTCCGCAGCCTCTCCCAGTTCCTCGCCCGCAACCGGGCCACCACCACCTGATCCCATCGCGACCGCCAGGCCGCCGTCATCGCGACGGTGGTCCGGCCCACCGCACCCGAAAACACCCCACCACCTCATTTCAGGAGGCCGTCATGACAAGTGACCTGTCGCGCCGCCGGCTGCTCTTCGGCGGGGCCGCGCTCTCCGCCGGAGTGCTGCTCGCCGGCTGCACCAGCAACGAGCAGACCCCGACCGAAGCCCAGACCAGGGCCGCAGCGACCGGCGCCAACAGCGAGCCGGGCAAGAAGGTGACCATCGGCTTCTCCGCACCCGCCGCCGACCACGGCTGGATCGCCGCCATCACCAACAACGCCAAGGCGCAGGCCGGCGCGTACTCGGACGTGGAGCTGAAGAGCGTGGAGGCCGGCGCGGACGCGGCGGCCCAGCGCGCGGCGCTGTCCACCCTGATCTCCCAGAAGCCCGACGTGATCGTGCTGCTGCCGCACGACGGCAAGGAGCTCAACGCGTTCGGCCTGGAGGCCATGAAGGCCGGCATCCCGGTGGTCAACCTGGACCGGGCCTTCCCCGACGCGCGGGCCTACCGGCTCCAGATCAAGGGCGACAACTACGGCATGGGGGTGGCCGCCGCCACCTACATCGCCGCGCAGCTCAAGGCCAAGGGCGTCAGCAACCCGGTCATCGGCGAGATCCCCGGCATCGACTCGCTGGAGCTGACCCAGGAACGCTCCAAGGGCTTCGCCGACACCCTGGCCTCGCTCGGGCTCAAGGTGGCCAACCGCCGCCCGGCCGAGTTCACCGCCGACTCCGGCCAGCAGGCCGCCACCGGCCTCTTCCAGGCGCTGCCGAAGATTGACGCGCTCTGGAACCACGACGACGACCAGGGCATCGGCGTCCTGGCCGCCGTCAACCAGGCCAACCGCAAGGAGTTCTTCATGGTCGGCGGCGCCGGCTCGAAGAAGGCCATGGAGGACATCGCGGCCGACAACACCGTGCTGAAGGCCACGGTCACCTACAGCCCGTCGATGGCCTCCTCGGCCATCTCCCTGGCCCGCCTGATCGGCCAGGGCAAGGGCATGTCCGACCTGGTCGAACTCCAGGTTCCTAAGGAGATCGTGCTCGCCTCGGAGACGATCACCAAGGAGAACGCGGGCAACTACCTGAAGCTCGGGTTCTGACACACGGGGGGAGACCCACCTTGTCCACTCACGACAGCGTCCTGCGGGTCGGCATGGTCGGCTACGCGTTCATGGGCGCCGCGCACTCCCAGGCGTGGCGCACCGTGAACCGCGTGTACGACCTGCCCGCCCGGGTGCAGATGGCGCTCATCTGTGGCCGGGACGAGCCGAAGGTGGCCGAGGCCGCCGGTCGGCTCGGCTGGGACGGGCACACCACGGACTGGCGGCGGCTCGTCGAGTCCGACGAGATCGACGTGGTCGACATCTGCACACCGGGGGACAGCCACTGCGAGATCGCCATCGCCGCGCTGGCCGCCGGCAAGCACGTGCTGTGCGAGAAGCCGCTGGCCAACACCGTCGAGGAGGCTCGGCAGATGACGGCCGCCGCCGCCCTGGCCCGGGCCGCCGGGGTACGCGCCATGTGCGGCTTCAACTACCGGCGGGTGCCCGCGGTCGCCCTGATGCGGCAGCTCGTCGCCGACGGGCGGCTCGGCGAGATCCGGCACGTCCGGGCGGTCTACCTCCAGGACTGGATCGTGGACCCGCAGTTCCCGCTGGTCTGGCGGCTGCAGCAGGACAGGGCGGGCTCCGGCGCGCTCGGCGACATCGGCGCGCACATCATCGACCTGACCCAGTACGTGACCGGGCAGCGGATTGCCGGGGTCAGCGCGGTCACTGAGACCTTCGTCAAGGAGCGGCCGCTGCCGGCCGGGTCGAGCGGCCTGGCCGCGCAGGCCGACGGCAACGGCCGGGCCATGGGGCGGGTCACGGTGGACGACGCGGCGGTCTTCGTGGCCCGGCTCGACGGCGGCGCGCTCGCCACCTACGAGGCGTCCCGGTTCGCCACCGGCCGCAAGAACGCCCTTCGCGTCGAGATCAACGGCTCGCTGGGCAGCGTGGTGTTCGACCTGGAACGCCTCAACGAACTGGAGTTCCACGACGCCACCCGGCCGGCGGCCGAACAGGGCTTCAACCGGATCCTGGTGACCGAGCCGGAGCACCCGTACATGTCGGCGTGGTGGCCGCCGGGCCACATCATCGGCTACGAGCACTCCTTCACCCACCAGATGCGCGACTTCGTCGAGGCGGTCGCCACCGGCGTCGACCCGGCGCCGTCGTTCGCCGACGCGTTGCAGGTCCAGCTCGTGCTCGACGCGGTCACCCGCTCCGCCGAGCAGGCCGCCTGGACGGAGGTGGAGCCCGCCCTGGCCGAACTGGCCGCCTGACCGAGCCATCCCGCGGCGCCCCGCGCGCCGCCCGACACCGCTGTCCACGCGGCGCGCCCGCGCCGCCCGAAGGGCTTTCCGGCGCCGACCGGCGAGGGCCCGCCGCGGTTGCGCCCCGCGGCGGGGACGAGGTCGGCCCCGGAGAGCGTGCCGCCGCCCGAACCCGCGGCCGGCACGAATCAGCACGGCCGTCCGGTGCGGCCGGACCGGGATTCCCCGGCCGCACCGGCGGCCCGACGACGGGGAGGCAAGCATGATGCGTACGGGTGTCTGGCTGGTGGGAGCGCGCGGCTCGGTCGCGACCACCAGCGTGGTCGGGGCGCTCGCCCTGCGGGCGGGGCTCACTGACCCGACCGGCTGTGTCACCGAGCTGCCCGAGCTGCGCGGGCCCGCCCTGCCCTCCTTCGCCGACCTGGTGTTCGGCGGCCACGACGTGGTGGCCACCCCGCTCACCAAGCGCGCCGAGGCGCTCGCCGCCGCCGGCGTGCTGCCCGGCCGGCTGGTCGACGCACTCGCCGGGGAGCTGGCCGAGGTGGAGGCGGCCCTGCGTCCCGCACCGACCGGCGGCAGCCCGGCCGAGCGGGCCGCCGCGGTGGCCCGCGACCTGGCCGAGTTCCGCCGCCGGCACGCGCTGGACCGGGTGGTAGTGGTCAACGTCTCCGCCACCGAGCCGGCGCCCGAGCCGCACCCGGCCCACCAGGACCTCGCCACACTGCGGGCGGCGCTGGCCGGCCCCGCCGACGTGCTGCCGCCCAGCTCGCACTACGCGTACGCGGCGTTCACCGCCGGCTGCCCCTACGTCGACTTCACCCCGTCCACCGGCGCCCGGCTGCCGGCCCTGGCGGCGCTGGCCGAGGAGCGCGGCCTGCCGTACGCCGGGCACGACGGCAAGACCGGGGAGACCCTGGTCAAGTCGGTGCTCGCGCCGATGTTCGCGATGCGGCACCTGGCCGTGCGCTCCTGGTCCGGGGTGAACCTGCTCGGCGGCGGCGACGGCGCCACGCTCGCCGAACCGGCCGCCAACGCGGCCAAGGTGGCCAGCAAGCAGCGGGTGCTCGGGGAGACCCTCGGCTACGTCCCGCAGGGCGACACCCGGATCGACCACGTGGCCGAGCTGGGCGACTTCAAGACCGCCTGGGACCTGGTCACCTTCGCCGGCTTCCTGGGCACCGGGATGCGGATGGAGTTCACCTGGCACGGCTGCGACTCCGCGCTGGCCGCGCCGCTGGTGCTCGACCTGGCCCGGCTCACCGCCGCGGCGCACGCCGCCGGCCGGACCGGGCCGCTGACCGAGCTGGCCTTCTTCTTCAAGGACGGCATCGACGCGCCCACGCACGCCCTCGCCGAACAGTGGGCGCTGCTGCGCGACTTCGTCGCCGGGCTGCACGCGGCGGCGTCCCGATGAGCCGCCTCGCCGACCTGGCCGAGCTGGTCCGGGCGCCGGCCGCGCTCTCCGTGCCGGGGGACGTGCTGTCCGGTGCGGCGGCGGCCGGCGCGCTGGACCGGCGCACGCCGGCGCTGGCCGGGGCCTCGGTGCTGCTCTACTGGGCCGGGATGGCCGCCAACGACTGGGCGGACCGGCGGCTGGACGCCGTCGAGCGCCCCGAGCGGCCGATCCCCTCCGGCCGGATCCGCCCGGCCGCCGCGCTCGGGGTCGCGGCCGGGCTGACCGCCGCCGGGCTCGCCCTGGCCGGCGCCGCCGGTGGCCGCCGGGCCGCCGCCGTCGCGGTCCCGCTCGCCGCCACCATCTGGGGATACGACCTGCTGGCCAAGAACACCGCCGCCGGCCCGGCGGTCATGGCCGCCTGCCGGGGGCTGGACGTGCTGCTCGGCGCGAGCGTCGGGCCGACCCGCGGGCGCGACGGGCGGAAGGCGCCACCGGCCGCGCACGGGCTGGTCCGGGCGCTGCCGGCCGCGCTCACCGTGGCCGCGCACACCTGGACCGTCACCGCGCTGTCCCGCCGCGAGGTCTCCGGCGCCGACCGGCGGCTGCCCCGGGCCACCCTGGCCGGGACCGCGCTGGTCGCGGCCACCGCGCTGGGCCGCCCCGACCCGGTGCCGGTGGCGCTCGCCGCCGGTTACGCCGGCCGGTACGGCGCCGCGCAGGCCCGGGTGCTCGCCGACCCGTCGCCGGCCCGGGTGCGCGCCGCCGTCGGGGCCGGCATCACCGGGCTGCCCGCGTTGCAGGGCGCGCTGACCGCCCGGGCCGGCGCCCGGGTGCTCGGCCTCGCCGTCGCCGCGGCCGCCCCGCTCGGCCGCCGCCTGGCCCGACTGATCTCGCCGACATGACCGCCCCGCCGCCCCCCGCGCCCGCCGGGCCGGACCACCCGGCCGGCCGGCCGCCGCTCGACCCGGCCGCGCTGCGCCTCGGGTACGGCACCAACGGGTTCGCCAACCACCGGCTCGGTGACGCGCTCGCCGTCATCGCCGACCTCGGCTACCGGGGGGTGGCGCTCACCCTGGACCACGACCACCTGGACCCGTTCACCCCGGGGCTGGCCCGGCGGGTGGCCGCCGTGCGCCGCCGGCTGGACGCCCTCGGCCTGGGGGTGGTGGTCGAGACCGGGGCCCGCTACCTGCTCGACCCGTGGCACAAGCACGCCCCGACGCTGCTGCACGACGACCCCGCCCGGCGGATCGAGTTCCTCCGCCGGGCCGTCCGGATCGGCGCGGACCTCGGCACGGAGGCGGTCTCCTTCTGGGCCGGCGTACGCCCGCCGGAGGTGCCGGCGGCGCTCGCCTGGGACCGCCTGGTCGCCGGCTGCGCCACGGTCTGCGCCGAGGCCGAGGCGGCCGGCGTGCCGCTGGGCTTCGAGCCCGAGCCGGGGATGCTGGTCGAGGACATCGCCGGCTGGCGGCGGCTGCGGGAGGCCCTGGGCGCCCCGCCGGGCCTCGGCATCACTCTCGACATCGGACACTGCCGCTGCCTGGAGCCGGCGCCGGTGCCCGACTGCGTCGCGGCGGTCGCCGACCACCTGGTCAACGTGCAGATCGACGACATGCGCCGGGGCGTGCACGAGCACCTGGAGTTCGGCACGGGCGAGATCGACTTCCCGCCGGTGCTGCGGGCCCTGGCCGACGCCGGCTACCGCGGCCTGGTGGCCGTCGAGCTGCCCCGGCACTCGCACGCCGCGCCCGCCGTCGCCGCCCGGTCGCTGGACTTCCTGCGCACCGCCGCCCGAACGGCCGGGAGCGACCGGCACCACACCATCGACTCGGCCCCTCTGCTCCGCAGCCACGGAGGCGACACCTCCGGATCGCCGCTGCTGCGTGGGGGGCTGCAGAGCAAAGGCGGTGGCTGACCACCTGCCACCCGGCTCAGAGGGGAGACGGCATGACACCCGACCGACTGCGCGCCGCGCTGCGGGGCGTACCCGATCCGCAGTGGCTGGACGCGGCCCTGCGCCGCGTCGCGACCGATCCCGCGGCGATCCCGCGGCTGTTCGCCATCGCGGCCCGGAAGTGCGGCCGGGCGCCGCTGCCCGACCCGCCCGGCTGGACCGTCGACGAGGCCGCCCGGACGCTGCTGCTCACCGCGCTCCCCGCCGACCACGCCGCGGCGGCCGAGGCGCTCTACCGGCAGGGCGACGCGGCCGAGAAGCGCGCCGTGCTGCGCGCCTTGCCGCTGCTGCCGATCGGGGCGGAGTGCGTGCCGCTGCTGCACGACGCGATCCGCACCAACGACACCCGGCTGGTGGCCGCCGCCCTCGGCCCGTACGCCCGGCACCTGGAGCAGCCGGCCTGGCGCCAGGCGGTGCTCAAGTGCGTCTTCACCGGCGTGCCGCTGGCCGTCGTCGACGACCTGACCGGCCGGGCGGACGGCGAGCTGGCGGCGATGCTGGCCGGGCTCGCCGCGGAGCGGCACGCGGCCGGCCGGAGCATGCCCGCCGACGCCACCGACCTGCTCGACCGGCTCGGCGCCGGCTCGCACCCCACCACCGCCAGGGAGGCGTGATGCGCATCTTCGACCCGCACATCCACATGACGTCCCGGACCACCGACGACTACGAGCGGATGGCCGCGGCCGGGGTCCGCGCCGTGGTGGAGCCCGCGTTCTGGCTGGGCCAGCCGCGCACCAGCGTGGACACGTTCGTCGACTACTTCGACTCGCTGGTCGGCTGGGAGCCGTTCCGGGCCGGCCAGTTCGGCGTCCGGCACCACGCCACCGTGGCGCTCAACCCGAAGGAGGCCAACGACCCGCGCTGCCGCCCGGTGCTCGACCTGCTCCCGCGCTACCTGGACAAGGACGGCGTGGTGGCGGTCGGTGAGATCGGCTACGACTCGATGACCCCGGCCGAGGACGCCGCCTTCGCCGGTCAGCTCGCCCTGGCCGTGGCGCACGACCTGCCCGCCCTCGTGCACACCCCGCACCGGGACAAGGCGCGCGGCGTCGAGCGCACGCTTGCCGTGGTCGCCGAGTCCGGCATCGACCCCGGGCAGGTGCTGGTCGACCACCTCAACGAGATCACCGTGAAGCTGGTCCGGGACACCGGCTGCTGGCTCGGCTTCTCGATCTACCCGGAGACGAAGATGTCGCCGCCGCGGATGGTCGAGCTGCTACGGACGTACGGGACCGAGCGGATGCTGGTCAACTCGGCCGCCGACTGGGGGCGCTCCGACCCGCTGCTCACCCGGGCCACCGGGGACGCGATGCTGCTCGCCGGGTTCACCGAGGACGACGTGGACCGGGTGCTGTGGCGCAACCCGGTGGAGTTCTACGGCCAGTCCGGCCGGCTGGACCTCACCGACCTGGACGGCTCCGAAGCCACCTTCGCCGGCAACTCCATTCTGCGCGGGGGCGAGTGATGCGGCTCCGGCACGCCGACGGGACGACCGTCCACCTCGGCTACTGCACCAACGTCCACCCCGCCGAGGACCTGCCCGGGATCCTCGCCCAGCTCGACACGTACGCGGTCGAGGTCCGGCGGGCGCTCGACAGCGACCGGCTGGGGCTCGGGCTCTGGCTGGCCGCCCCGGTCGCCGCCGCGCTCGCCGCCGACCCGGCGGCCCGCCGCCGGCTCCGGCACGAGCTGACCGTACGCGGGCTGGAGGTGGTCACCCTCAACGGCTTCCCGTACGCGGCCTTCCAGGCGCCCGTGGTCAAGGGCGCGGTCTACCACCCGGACTGGACCACCCCGGACCGGCTGGCGTACACCCTGGACCTGGCCCGGGTGCTGGCCGACCTGCTCCCCGACGACGCGGTCCGCGGCTCGATCTCCACCCTGCCGCTGGCCTGGCGCACGCCGTGGGACACCGGCCGGGCCGAGGCCGCCCGACACCGCCTCGACGCCCTGGCCGCCGGGCTGGCCACAGTGGAGCGGGACACCGGGCGGAGCGTCCGGGTCGGCTTCGAGCCGGAACCGGGCTGTCTGGTGGAGTCCACGGGACAGGCACGCGCGGTATTGTCAGCCATGGATACCGACCGGCTCGGGATCTGCCTGGATCTGGCGCACCTCGCCTGTGCCTGGGAGGAGCCGGTCGAGGCCCTGGCGCGGCTGCGGGACGGCGGGCTACCGGTGGTCAAGGTGCAGGTCTCCGCCGCGGTCGAGGCCCCCGATCCGGCGGGCTCGGCCGGGGCGCTGCGCCGCTGGGTCGAGCCGCGCTTCCTGCACCAGACCCGGGCCGCGGGCTGCGCCGGCGCCGCCGACCCGGCCGACCCGGCGTACGCCGCCGACGACCTGGACGCCGCCCTCGACGCGCGGCTGCCCGGGGCGTGGCGGGTGCACTACCACGTGCCGCTGCACGCTCCACCCGAGCCGCCGCTGCGCTCCACCGTGCCGGTGCTGCGGGCCGCCCTGGCCGCGCTCTACGCCGGCCCGGCCGCCGGCTGCGACCACCTCGACGTCGAGACGTACACCTGGGGGGTGCTGCCGGCGGCGCGGCGGCCGCGCACCGACGCGGAGCTGGCCGCCGGGATCGCCGCCGAGCTGGCCTTCGCCCGCGACGAGCTGGTCGGCCTCGGCCTGGCCACGACGGCGGGGGTGACCCGGTGAGCCGGCGTCTGGTGGTGCTCGACGTGGTCGGGCTGACCCCGCGGCTGCTGGCGCACATGCCCCGGCTGCGGGCGGTCGCCGAGGCCGGGTTCGCCGCCGAGCTGGGCACCGTGCTGCCGGCGGTGACCTGCTCGGTGCAGTCCACCTTCCTCACCGGCGAGCCGCCGGCGGGGCACGGGATCGTCGGCAACGGCTGGTATTTCCGGGACCTCGGCGAGGTGCTGCTCTGGCGGCAGCACAACGCGCTGGTCGGCGGGGAGAAGCTGTGGCAGGCGGCCCGCCGGGTCGAGCCCGGCTACCGGGTCGCCAACGTCTGCTGGTGGTACGCGATGGGCGCCGACGTGGACTGGACGGTCACCCCGCGCCCGATCTACCACGCCGACGGGCGCAAGGAGCCGGACTGCTGGACCGACCCGCCCGAGCTGCACGACACGCTCACCGAGGCGCTCGGCACGTTCCCGCTCTTCACCTACTGGGGGCCGGGCGCCGGGATGCCCTCGTCGCGGTGGATCTGCCGGGCCGCCGAGCGGATCCTCGCCGACCACTCGCCCGACCTGACCCTGGTCTACGTCCCGCACCTCGACTACGACCTGCAACGCTTCGGCCCGTCCTCGCCCCGCGCCGCCGCCGCGGCGGCTGAGCTGGACGCGGTGCTCGCCCCGCTGCTCGACGCCGCCCGCGAGCGGGACGCCACGGTGGTGGCGCTCTCCGAGTACGGCATCACCGACGTCTCCCGCCCGGTGGACGTCAACCGGATGCTGCGCGCCGAGGGGCTGCTGCGGGTCTACACCCAGGCCGGCATGGAATACCTGGACCCGTGGACGTCGCGGGCCTTCGCGGTCGCCGACCACCAGGTGGCGCACGTCTACGTGAAGGACCCGGCCGACGTGCCCGCGGTGGCGAAGCTATGCGCGGCGCTGCCCGGGGTGGCCGAGGTGCTGGACCCCGCCGGCCAGGCCGGCTACGGGCTGGACCATCCCCGCTCCGGCGAGCTGGTGCTGGTGGCCGAGCCGGACGCCTGGTTCACCTACTACTACTGGCTGGACGACGCCCGGGCGCCCGACTTCGCGCGGCTGGTCGAGATCCACCGCAAGCCCGGCTACGACCCGGCCGAACTCTTCTTCGACCCGGCCGCGCCGGGCGCGGCGAAGCGCCGGGCCGCGGTCGCGCTGGCCCGCAAGAAGCTCGGCATGCGCTACCTGATGAGCGTGGTGGGGCTGGACGCCGGGGCCCGGGCGGTGCGCGGCTCACACGGCCGGCTCCCCGCCGACCCGGCAGACGGGCCGGTGCTGCTCTGCTCCGACCCGGCCGCGGCCCGGGAGCGGGTCGCCGCCACCGACGTCAAGGGATTGCTGCTCCAGCTCGCCGGACTGGCCCGGGAGGCACCATGACCGTTACCGTCGCACCGACCGACCCGGCCCTGCTACGGGACCGTTTCGACGCCGCGCTCGGCGCGTTCCTGCGCGAGCGAGGGCCGGGTCGGCCGGACGACGGCACGGCAGACGTGCACGAGGTGCTCCGCCGGTTCGTCCTGGCCGGCGGCAAGCGCCTGCGGCCCCTGTTCTGCTACTGGGGCTGGCGGGGCTTCGGCGGCCCCGACGGCAACCCGATCGTGGTGGCCGCGGCGGCGCTGGAGCTGTTCCACGCCTTCGCGCTGATCCACGACGACATCCTGGACCGCAGCGATCGCCGGCGCGGCCGGCCCACCGTGCACCGGGAGTTCGCCGACCGGCATGCCCGGGCCGGCTGGCGCGGCGACCCCGAGGCGTACGGCCGGCAGACGGCCCTGCTCTGCGGCGACCTCTGCGCCGCCTGGTCCGGCGAGATGTTCCACGGTTGCGGGCTGGACAGCGAGCGGCTGCGCCGGGGCCACGTCCTGCTGGCCAGGATGCGGGCCGAGGTGATCGCGGGGGAGTATCTCGACGTGGTGGCCGCGGCCGGCGACGGCTCGGTGGCCAGCGCCCTCGCGGTGGTCCGGCTGAAGACCGCCCGCTACACGGTCACCCGTCCGGTGCAGGTGGGTGCCGCTCTGGCCGGGGCCGACCCGGACGTGGTGACGGCGCTGACCGGGTTCGGCGACCCGCTCGGAGACGCCTTCCAGCTCCGCGACGACCTGCTCGGCGTCTTCGGCGACCCGGCGGTGACCGGGAAGTCCAATCTGGACGACCTGCGGGAGGGGAAGCCGACCGTCCTGTTGGCGCTGGCCCGCGAGGCCGCCGGGCCGGCCGGGGTGGCGCGGCTGCGGGCGCTGGTCGGTGACCCGGCCCTGGATCCGGCGGGCGCCGCCGAGGTACGCGCCATCGTGGCGGCGTCCGGCGCCCGGGCCGAGGTGGAGCGGATGATCCGGTCCCGGGCCGACGCGGCCCTGGCCGCCCTGGACCGGCTGCCGCTGGCGGAGCCGGCCCGGGCGGCGCTGGCCGACCTGGCGGCCCGGGCCGTGGATCGCCGGCGCTGACGCTACTTTTGTCGCTCATCGACGAAAGTCATTCCGGAACCAGCGGAAGCTATGGACAGCCGAATCGAAAGGTCTTAATGTCGTGCGCAAGCACAGAGCTGTTTCGTCGAGGTGAACCGCCCCCAATCGGCAGCCTCGTCGAGGTGACCACCGGCCGGCCGCAACCACCGGTGGTCACGGCCCACCGAGCCTCATCCGGCGGGCCCGCCGCAGCACCCCCGCACGGCATCCGGCGCGACGCGCGCCCGATCCTGGCTGCGCGCGTCAGGAAAGGACAGCAGAGGCATGTCCAGCCCCCACCACACCCCCACCCGACGCTGGCTTCCCGCCGGATCGGCGCTGCTGCTCGCGGCGGCCGCCGGCGCGGTCGGCCTGGCCGCGGCGCCCGTTCCGGCGTCCGCGCACCCCATCGTGGCGAGCGACTTCCAGCAGGTCGAACTCGCCCGCGGCGTCGCCGAGACCGGCGAACCGATGTCGCTCGCGGTGCTGCCCGACCGCTCGGTCCTGCACACCGCCCGCAACGGCACGCTGCGGCGCACCGACGCCGCCGGCGTCACCACCGTGATCGGCACCCTGCCCGTCTACACCCACGACGAGGAAGGGCTCCAGGGCGTCGGCGTCGACCCCGGCTTCGCGAGCAACCGGCAGATCTACCTCTACTACGCGCCCCCGCTGTCCACCCCGGCCGGCGACGCGCCCGCCACCGGCAGCGACTTCTCCGCGTGGCGGGGGGTCAACCGGCTCTCCCGGTTCAACCTCAACGCCGACTTCACGCTCAACCAGGCGAGCAAGGTCGACGTGCTGGACGTGCCGGCCGACCGGGGCCTGTGCTGCCACGTCGGCGGCGACATCGACTTCGACGCGGCCGGCAACCTCTACGTCTCCACCGGCGACGACACCAACCCCTTCGACTCCGGCGGCTACGCGCCGCTGGACGAGCGGACCGAGCGCAACCCCGCGTACGACGCGCAGCGCAGCGCCGGCAACACCAACGACCTGCGCGGCAAGATCCTGCGGATCAAGGTGAACGCCGACGGGTCGTACGCCATCCCCGCCGGCAACCTCTTCCCGTCCGGCACGGCGCGGACCCGGCCGGAGATCTACGCGATGGGCTTCCGCAACCCGTTCCGGATGAGCGTGGACAAGGCCACCGGCACCGTCTACGTCGGCGACTACGGCCCGGACGCCGGCACCAGCTCGGCCCGCGGCCCGTCCGGGCAGGTCGAGTTCGACCGGATCACCGGGCCGGGCAACTACGGCTGGCCGTACTGCACCGGCACCAACACGGCGGCCGAGACGTACGCCGAGTGGGACTTCGCCACCGGCACCGCGGGCGCCAAGTACAACTGCGCGGGCGGCCCGACGAACAACTCGTTCCGCAACACCGGCCAGGGCACCCTGCCGGCCGCGAAGCCGGCCTGGATCCGCTACGCCGGCGACGCCGGCAGCCCGCCCGAGTTCGGCGGCGGCTCGGAGTCGCCGATGGCCGGCCCGGTCTACCGGTACAACGCCGCCAACCCGTCCACCACCAAGTTCCCGCAGTCCTTCGACGGGCAGTTCTTCGCCACCGAGTTCGGCCGCGGCTGGATCAAGCCGATCCACCTCAACGCCGACGGCTCGCCCGGCACCATCGACACCTTCCCCTGGACCGGCAAGCAGGTGATGGACTCCGCGTTCGGGCCGGACGGGTCCTACTACGTGCTCGACTACGGCACCGGCTACTTCAACGGCGACGCCAACTCGGCGCTGTACCGCTTCGACTACCTGGGCGGCGGCAACCGCGCCCCGGTGGCCCGGGCCGCCGCCGACAAGACCTCCGGCACGGCCCCGCTGGCCGTCGCCTTCTCCTCGGCCGGCTCGTCCGACCCGGAGGGCGGGTCGCTCACCTACGCCTGGGCGTTCGGTGACGGCGGCACCTCGACGGCGGCGAACCCGTCGCACACCTACACCGCCAACGGCCGGTACACCGCCACGCTGACCGTCCGCGACGCGCAGGGCGCCACCGGCACCGCCGGCGTGGTGATCACCGTCGGCAACACCGCGCCGACGGTCACCGTGAACAGCCCGGGCAACGGCCAGCTCTTCTCCTTCGGCGACACCGTGCCGTTCCGGATCACCGTCACCGATCCGGAGGACGGCACGATCGACTGCACCCGGGTCAAGATGACCTACGTGCTCGGCCACGACCAGCACGGCCACCAGATCACCTCGTCGACCGGCTGCACCGGGTCGATCACCATCCCGGTCGACGGCGAGCACGACGACGCGGCGAACATCTTCGCGATCTTCGACGCCGAGTACACCGACGCCGGCGGCCTGACCACGCACACCCAGCACACCCTCCAGCCCCGGCACCGGCAGGCCGAGCACTTCAAGACCTCCGCCGGGATCAACACCTTCGACAAGGCGACCGCCGAGGGCGGCAAGACGGTCGGTGACATCCACAACGGGGACTGGATCGCGTTCGAGCCCTACCAGCTCGGCAACGTCACCGGGTTCAGCGCCCGGGTCTCCTCGGCCGGGGTGGGCGGCAGCCTCCAGGTCCGGGCCGGCTCCGCCACCGGCACCGTGCTCGGCTCGGCCACCGTGCCAGTGACCGGCGGATGGGACACCTTCACCACGGTGACCGGGGCGATCGCCAACCCGCCCGCCGGAACCACCACCCTCTACCTCACCTTCGCGGGCGGCGCCGGCGCCCTCTACGACGTGGACTCGTTCACCCTCACCACGTCGGGCGTGCGCACCGGGCCGATCCGGGGGCTGGCCGGCAAGTGCCTCGACGTGCGCAACGCCGCCACCGCCGACGGCACCCAGATCCAGCTCTACACCTGCAACGGCACCACGGCGCAGAGTTGGACGGTGACCCCGAACTCGACGATCAGGGCGCTGGGCAAGTGCCTGGACATCTCCGGCGGCGCGACCGCCGACGGCACGAAGATCCAGCTCTGGACCTGCAACGGCACCGGCGCGCAGAACTGGTCCGCCCAGGCCGACGGCACCCTGCGCAACCCGCAGTCCGGCAAGTGCCTGGACGTCTCCGGCAACAACTCCGCCGACAGCACCCCCGTGCACCTCTGGACCTGCACCGGCGCGGCGAACCAGAAGTGGATCCTGCCCTGACCCGACGGTGCGGGGCCGGCCGCCCGGCCCCGCACCCCGTCCGGACCTGGAGAGCGACATGAGACTCCTCCGACCCGTCCTCGGCGCGGCCACCGCCGTCCTCGCCACGCTCGCCTGCACCACCCCGGCCACCCCGGCGGCCGCCGCCGACGCCCCCTACGACGTGCTGGTCTTCTCCAAGACCGCCGGCTTCCGGCACGACGCCATCCCGGCCGGCATCCAGGCCGTCCGCGACCTCGGCGCGGCGAACAACTTCACCGTCACCGCCACCGAGGACGCCGCCCAGTTCACCACCGCCAACCTGGCCCGCTACGAGGCCGTGGTCTTCCTCAACACCACCGGCGATGTGCTGAACGCCACGCAGCAGACCGCCTTCGAGGCGTACATCGGCGCGGGCGGCGGCTACGTGGGCGTGCACGCCGCCGCCGACACCGAGTACGACTGGCCGTTCTACGGCAACCTGGTGGGCGCCTGGTTCGCCTCCCACCCGGCTATCCAGCCGGCCAACGTGAAGGTGGAGGACCGCGGGCACGCCGCCACCGGCCACCTGCCGCAGACCTGGAACCGCACCGACGAGTGGTACAACTACCGCACCAACGCCCGGTCCACCGCGCACGTGCTGGCCACCCTCGACGAGTCGTCGTACTCCGGCGGCTCCATGGGCGGCGACCACCCGCACGCCTGGTGCAAGGCGTACGCGGGCGGCCGGTCCTTCTACACCGGCGGCGGGCACACCCAGGCCTCCTACACCGAGGCCGCGTTCCGCGCCCACCTGCTCGGCGGCATCCGGTACGCGGCCGGCCGCAGCAAGGCCGACTGCCGCCCCGAGACCGGCTACACGGCGCTCTACAACGGCGCCACGACCGGCTGGTCCCAGGCCGGGCCGGGCAGCTTCACCAACGCCGACGCCACCCTCACCTCGGTCGGCGGGATGGGCCTGTACTGGTACAGCGCCAAGCAGTTCACCAACTACTCGCTGAAGCTGGACTGGCGGCTGGCCGGCGACGACAACTCCGGCGTCTTCATCGGCTTCCCACCGTCGAGCGACCCCTGGTCGGCCGTGAACAACGGCTACGAGATCCAGATCGACCCCACCGACAGCGCCGACCGCACCACCGGCGCGGTCTACACGTTCAAGTCCGCCGACCTGGCCGCCCGGGACGCGGCGCTCAACCCGGCGGGGGAGTGGAACACCTACGAGCTGCTGGTCGAGGGGGAGCGGCTCCAGGTCTTCCTCAACGGAGTGAAGATCAACGACTTCACCAACACCGACCCGGCCCGGTCGCTCGCCGGCCACATCGGCCTCCAGAACCACGGCACCGGCGACGACGTGTCGTTCCGCAACGTGCGGATCAAGGAGCTGGGGACCACCCCGCCGCCGACCGGGAGCACCACCGTGCAGGCCGAGGCGTTCAGCTCGGCCAGCGGGGTCACCCCGTTCACCAAGGCCGGCGCCAACGGCGGGCAGACCCTGGGGTACGTCGACCCGGGCGACTGGGCCGCGTACCAGGGGCTCGACCTGACCGGGGTGACCGCGCTGCGGGCCCGGGTGGTCTCCGGCGGCCCGGGCGGCACCCTCCAGCTCCGCACCGGCTCCCCGACCGGCACCGTGCTCGGCCAGGTGGCGGTGCCGAACACCGGCAGCTGGACCACCTTCGCCGACGTCACCACCGCGCTGGCCGGCGTGCCGTCGGGCAGCCAGACGGTCTATCTCACCTTCGCCGGCACCGGCACCGGGCTGTTCGACGTGGACGACTTCACCCTGGTCCGCGGCGGTGGGAGCGGCGGCGGGACCGGCCCGGTCCGAGGGCTGGCCGGCAAGTGCCTGGACGTGCGGGGCGGCGCCACCGCCGACGGCACCCAGATCCAGCTCTACACCTGCAACGGCAGCACCGCGCAGACCTGGACGGTGACCCCTAACTCGACCGTCAAGGCGCTGGGCAAGTGCCTGGACGTGTCCGGCGGCGGCTCGGCCGACGGCACGAAGATCCAGCTCTGGATGTGCAACGGCACCGGGGCGCAGAACTGGTCGGCGCAGGCCGACGGTACGCTGCGCAACCCGCAGTCTGGCAAGTGCCTCGACGTGGCGGGCAACAACTCCGCCGACAGCACCCCGGTGCAGCTCTGGTCCTGCACCGGCGCCGCGAACCAGCGGTGGACCCTTCCCTGACGGGCGGGGGCGGCCGCGGACCGGGCGACCTGCGGGATCCGCCCGGTCCGCGGCCGGAGTGCTGCCGTACCTTGACCGTGTGGGACGCCTGGAGCGGTGGCGTCGGGTCGCCCAGGCGCGCCCGAGGATGGGTGGCGGCCTGCGGGCCGCCCTGGTCCGCGCACTGCGTGGCGACGGGCGACCGACCGCGCCCACCGGGCCGGCGCCCAGCCTCACCCGGCTGGACACGCTCATGGACGACTTCGCCGGCCGGCCGGTGCGCTGGACGCTGGGCGGCCAGCCCCGCCCACTGCCCGCCGCCGTCGACGCGGCCGCGTACCGGATCATCGAGGAGGCGCTGGCCGAGGCGCACCGGCACGCGCCGTGCGCGGCCGTCGCGGTCCGGCTGCGTTACACCCCGGCCGGCCTCACCGTCGAGATCCGTGGCGACGGGCCCACCACCCCCGGCGCCGGCTCCGGGCTGCGGGCGCGGGCCGAGTCGGTCGGCGGCGCCTTCCACGCCGGCCCGCGCGCCGAGGGGGGCTGGCTGATCCGCGCCGAACTGCCCGCCCCGGAGGACGAGGCGGAGCTGTCCTGACGGTCCCCGGCCCTTCCGCGCCGGCTGCGGCCGACCTAGAGTGAGGGCGGCGACCGCGAGGTGGCCGGCGACCCGACGGGAGGCGCAACCCGTCGGGGCTTGGACGTGAGCGCGTCCGCCGGTGCCGTCCGCGGCCGCCCGCACCCGGTCGCCTCGCCCCGGTCCGCTACGGAATCCCCCATCACGACAGGGGAGAAGGACAAATGGCGCGACCCATCACGCTCTTCACCGGCCAGTGGGCCGATCTTCCGTTCGACGAGGTCTGCCGGCTCGCCGCCGAGTGGGGGTACGACGGCCTGGAGATCGCCTGCTGGGGCGACCACTTCGAGGTCGACAAGGCGCTCGCCGACGAGTCGTACGTGGACCGCAAGCGGGCCACCCTCGCCAAGCACAACCTCCAGGTCTTCGCCATCTCCAACCACCTCGTCGGCCAGGCGGTCTGCGACCACCCGATCGACGAGCGGCACCAGGACATCCTCCCCGCCCGGATCTGGGGCGACGGCGAGCCCGAGGGCGTACGCCGGCGCGCCGCCGAGGAGATGAAGGACACCGCCCGGGCGGCGGCGAAGCTCGGGGTGAAGACGGTGGTCGGCTTCACCGGCTCGTCGATCTGGCACACCCTGGCGATGTTCCCGCCGGTCCCGCCGGCCATGATCGAACGCGGCTACCAGGACTTCGCCGACCGGTGGAACCCGATCCTGGACGTCTTCGACGAGGTGGGCGTGCGCTTCGCCCACGAGGTGCACCCCAGCGAGATCGCCTACGACTACTGGACCACCAAGCGGGCCCTCGACGCGATCGGCCACCGGCCCGCGTTCGGGCTGAACTGGGACCCGTCGCACTTCGTCTGGCAGGAGCTGGACCCGGTCAACTTCATCTTCGACTTCGCCGACCGGATCTACCACGTCGACTGCAAGGACGCCAAGGTGCGTACGGGCGACGGCCGGCGGGGCCGGCTCTCCTCCCACCTGCCCTGGGCGGACCTGCGGCGCGGCTGGGACTTCGTCTCCACCGGCCACGGGGACGTGCCGTGGGAGGACTGCTTCCGCGCGTTGAACGCGATCGGCTACACCGGCCCGATCTCGATCGAGTGGGAGGACGCCGGCATGGACCGCCTGGTCGGCGCCCCCGAGGCGCTCCAGTTCGTCCGCCGGCTCGCCTTCGACGCCCCGGCCGCCGCCTTCGACGCGGCGTTCAGCAGCAGCCGGGACTGACCTCTCGGGCCTCGGGGCCGGCGTGGCCGGCCCCGAGGCGGGCCCTCAGCAGGCGGCGAAGACCTGGTTGCTGACCAGCCGGGCCGCGCCGACCAGGCCGGCCCGGTCGTCGAGGTCGGAGAGGACGATCGGCATGCTGCCGGTGGCCAGCGGGGTGGAGCGCCGGTAGACCACGCCCCGGATCTCGGCGAGCAGGACCGGCCCGACGCCCGGTGCCGCGCCGCCGATGATCACGATGGCCGGGTTGACGAAGCTGACCAGGCCGACCAGCACCTGCCCGAGCCGGCGGGCGGCGTCGCGGACCAGCGTCTGCGCGGCCGGATCCCCGGCGGTCGCCGCCGCGGCCACGTCGGCCACGGTGAGCGCGCCGGCGGCGGCCAGCCGGTCGGCGAGCGCCGTCGAGCGCCCGGCCCGCGCGGCCGTCACCGCCTCCCGCACCAGGGCGGCATTCCCGCAGTACGCCTCGACGCAGCCGGTGTTGCCGCAGCCGCAGAGCGGCCCGTCCTCGGTGAGCTGGAGGTGCCCGATGTCCCCGGCGCCGCTGGCCGCGCCCCGGTACAGCGCCCCGCCGAGCACCAGCCCGCAGCCCACCGCGTCGCCCAGCTTCACGTAGAGGAAGTCGTCGAACGGCCGGCCGGTGCCGGCGTGCCGCTCGCCCAGGGCCATCACGTTGGCGTCGTTGTCGACCTGCACCGGGCAGCCCAGCTCGGCGGCGATGGTGTCGCGTACCGGGAACTGGTGCCAGCCGGGCAGGGCGGGCGCGGACACCGGGGCGCCTTCCCGCACGGCGACCGGCGCGGGGAGCGCCACCCCGACGCCGGCCAGCCGGGTCAGCCCGGCCTCGGCCCGCAGCTTGCCGAGCAGCTCGACCGCCCGGCCGACCACCACCTCCGGGCCGAGCCGGACGTCGACCGGCTCGTCGTGCCGGGCGAGCAGCGTCAGCTCGCCGTCGGTGAGCGCGACCTCCAGCCGCCCGTCGCCGACCCGCACGGCGCCGAAGCGCACCTGCCGGCCGACCCGCAGCAGGGAGGAGCGGCGCCCACCCCGGGACGCGGCCGGCCCGGCGGTCTCCACCAGGCCCTGCGCGGTCAGCCGGTCCGCCTCGGCGATGAACCGGGCCCGGGGCAGGCCCAGGGCGTCGGCCAGTTCGACCCGCGAGCGCGGGCCGTCGTCGCGCAGCAGACGCAGCAGCCGCGCCTGGTCCGCGCTCTCCGGTCCGACCATCGTCATCACGATCACCTCCCCCCGAATGTGCCACACCGGCGTCACAGGCGCGTGACGCGAGGGGGCCGCTCCCGGTTTCCCGGGTGCGGCCCCCTGCGATCCTCCGGTCGGGTCGGTCAGCCCCGCAGACCCGACATGTGCTGGTAGCTGATCTCCGCGAAGCGCAGCGACCGGCCCGGGTCGGCGGCGCCGCCCGGGGCGTTGTCCTGCTCCCACATCGGGTTGTGGTAACCCTTCGCGCCCATGTTGGCGAAGAAGTTGCCGTAGTCGATGTCGCCCTCGCCGAGCGGCACCATCGCGTAGCCGGCCGCGGTGGCCGGGTCGTAGGTGCCGTCCTTGGCGTGGAACAGCGGGAACCGGATGGGCTGGGCGGCGACCACGGCCAGCGGGTCGAAGACGTTGGTCTGGGTCACCCCGTCCGGGTCGGTGTAGCTGCGGAACCGGTGCTGGGCCACGTGCGCCCAGTAGATGTCCATCTCGAACCAGACCCACTCGGGGTTGGTCCGGCCGATGAAGTACTCCAGCTTCCGGACGCCGGAGGACCGGGTCGGCCGGCCCAGCGCGTCCAGCGGCCCGCTGTCCAGCAGGAAGTTGTACGCGGCGTCGTGGTTGTGCGTGTACAGCTTCAGGCCCCGGGCCGCGGCCATCTCGCCGAAGGTGTTCCACCGGTCCACGGCGGCGTCCCAGTCGGCCTTGACGTTGCTGCCGGTCGGGTCGTTGCCGGTGCCGATGTGCGTCATGCCGAGGATCTCGGCGGTGTCCAGCGTCTGCTCGAACGCGGCGATGGTGTCCGGGCTGACCGTGCTCGGGACCGAGGCGTGCGAGCCGTTGGCGCGCAGCCCGTTGTCGTCGAGGATCTTGCGGATCTCCGCCGGGGTGATCTGCCGGCCGAGGATCGAGGTGTGCTGGGTGTACCCGGCGAACTCGACCTCCTTGTAGCCGATCTCGGCGAGCCGGGCGAGCACCCGCTCGAACCCGTACGGCACGCCGGTGGCGTCCGGGGCGGCGCTGATCCGGTCGCGGACGCTGTAGAGGATGATGCCCCGCTTGCCGGTCGGGACGAGCAGCCCGTTGCCGGCGAAGGCGGCCGACGGGAGCCCGGCGGCGCCGACGGCGACGGCGCCCGCCGCCCCGGCGATGGTGCCGAGCACCCGGCGGCGGCTCATCCCGTGCGATGTCTCGTTCATGTCCTGACTGCCTCTCTGACGGTGCCGGTGGTGTGGAAGGGAGAAGGCGGGTGGGGCCGCCGGGTGGCGACCCCACCCGGGCGTCACGGGGTGACGCCGATGCCCTGGCCGGTGAACTCGACCCAGTTGAGGTTGCCGAAGCCGCTGGCCGGACCGCCGGGGACGGTGGTCAGAACCAGGTAGAGCTTGTGCGTCCCGCCGGGGTCGGTGACCGGCACGGTGGTGCTGGTGAAGGCGTTGTTGCCGGAGGTGGCGTTGACCGTGGCCGTGGCCAGCAGCGGGCCGGTGGGGGAGTCCAGCCGGAACTGGACGCCGAACCGGGGCTGCCCGGCGGTGGCGGCGCTGCCCCCGGAGGTGCGCAGCGTCACCGACTGCATGTTCTTCAGGTTCACGGTGTTGTTGACGGCGATCCAGTCGCCGGGGTCGAGGCTGCCGCGCTGCTGCCCGCCCCCGGTGTCGGCGGTGGTGCCGACCGTGGTGCCGGACTCGTCGGTGGCGAACTCGACCTCCTGGCGCTTGGCCTGGATGATCTGCTGGTCCACCGTGGTGAGCGCCGGCTGGCCGTTGGCCCCCTGGTCGGTGTACGACGCGCTGACCACGCCGTAGATGTAGCCGCCGTGCGAGGCGTCGTCGGCGTCCGTGGGCAGCACCCCGGAGCAGCCGAACTGGTTGGCCTCACCGTGCCCGTGGCCGTCGTGGCCGAGCACGAAGGTCACCTCGACCTTGGCGCAGTCGACCGGTCCGTCCTCCGGGTCGGTGACGGTGACCGTCCACGGGATGTCGTCGCCCCAGCTGAAGAAGCCGCCTTCGAGCGGGGTGGTGACGGTGACGGTCGGCGCGGTGTTGCCGACGGTGATGGTGGTGTTCGCCGCCGCGGTCTTGCCGCTCGAGTCGGTCACCGTCAGCCGGGCCGTGTAGACGCCGTTGGTGGTGTAGGTGAACGACGGGTTCGGGTCGATCGAGTCGGTGGTGCCGTTGCCGTCGAAGTCCCAGGCGAACGAGATGGAGTCCGCCGGGTCCGGGTCCTTCGAGCCGTCGCTGGAGAAGGCGACGGTCAACGGGGCCCGCCCGTTGGTCGGGGTGGCGTTCAGCACCGCGGTCGGCGCCCGCAGGCCCTTGACGTAGCTGAACTTCAGCATCGCCGCGTCGGGGTTGACGTTGAAGAACCCGTCTCCGTACGTCAGCAGGTAGAGGTTGCCGTCCGCGCCCCAGCGCATGTCCATCGGGTTGTCGCAGAGGAACGGCTTGGCCGGCGTGGTGGGCGCCTGCCCGCAGTTCAACACGTTGTTGATCTTCAGGATCTCGCCCTGGTCGTCCAGCCGGATCTCCTTGAGGGTGTCCCGGGTGAACTCACCGAAGATGATCGCGTCGTCGTAGTACTCGGGGAACTTCGTCTCCGACCTCAGCTCCGGGTCGTAGTCGTACTTCGCCGCGCCGTGTGGGCCGACACCGCCCGTGCCGAGCTCCGGGAAGAGCACCGGGCAGGTCTGCGTCGGAGTCGACAGGTAGGACTCCGGGCAGGGCGTCGGGGCCTGGAACGAGTACCACAGCTCCGACTTCTCCACCCGCGGCAGGTCGGTCAGGCCGGTGTTGTGCCGCGAGGTGTTCTTCGGGGCCACGCAGTCGAACGGGGCCACCGGGGAGATCGGGCTGGTGGTCCAGTTCATCTCGATGTACGGCAGGTTCGGCTGCACGCACATCGGCCAACCGTAGTTCGCCGGCTTCTCGACCACCATCATCCGGCCGGTGCCGGCGGGACCGCGGCCCACCTGGGCGACCGAGGAGTCCGGCGAGTAGTCGGTGACGTAGGCGACGTCGTCCTTGTCGAGGGTGATCCGGAACGGGTTCCGGAAGCCCATCGCGTAGATCTCCGGGCGGGTCTTCGCCGTGCCGGTCGGGAACAGGTTCCCCGCCGGGACGGTGTACGACCCGTCCGCGCCGACGGTGATCCGCAGGACCTTGCCGCGCAGGTCGTTGGTGTTGGCCGAGCTGCGCCGGGCGTCGACGAAGGGGGCCTGGTAGACGCCGGTGGCGCTGACCGAGTCGTTGTGCGGCGAGAAGCCGCCCGACCCGCCGCCGCCGGCCGGGGTGTCGTCCCCGGTGACCAGCCAGAGGTTGTTCTTCGAGTCGAACGCGATGTCACCGGCGACGTGGCAGCAGGCGCCCCGGTCCACCGGCACCTGGAGGATCTTCTGCTCCGTGGCCACGTCCAACGACGGGGTCTCACCGTCGACGAACTTGAACCGGGAGAGCTGGAAGTAGCCCTTCCACTGGTCCCACGCGGCCGGGTCGGTGCTGGTGGTCGGCGCGCTGCCCGTCGGGGTGTCCAGCGGGGGCGCGTAGTAGAGGTAGACCCACTTGTTGGTGGCGAAGTCGTGGTCCACCGCCGGGCCGTACATCCCGTCCTCGCTGTTGGTGTAGACCGGGATCTGCGCCAGCACCGTGGTCTCGTTGGTGACGGGGTCGTGCAGCCGGACGCCGCCGCGCCGGTCGGTCTGGATCACCCGGCCGTCGGGGAGGACGTCGAAACCGATCGGCTCGTTGACGTTGGGCTGCGCCCCGACCACCGTCATCTGGTAGTTGGCCAGCACGGTCGCTCCGCAGTCGCCGTCGGTGACGCCGGCCGCCCACTGGATCGCCCCGCCCAGGTGGGCCCGCAGGTCCGCGCTGTCGTAGCTCTCCGGGGTGGCGCCGAGTCCGGTGTAGAACGAGCGGCCGCCCTGGTAGTCCTTGCACCAGGTGACCGGGTGGTCGAAGCCCATGCTGCCGCCGGCGTAGGTCTTCTCGTCAACGGTGGCCAGCACGTGCGAGACGCCCCGGACGTTGGCCGCAAAGTTGTACCACCGGTCGGTGGTGGACCAGCGCTGCGGCAGCGTCTCGGAGGCCGGGTGGACCCGGTCGGCCACGGTGACCGTCGCCCGGCTCGCGGCCGTCGGCGCGCCGGTGGCCCGGGTGCCGAGCACGTCGGTGAGGAACGACCAGTCCGGCTCGGCCTCGATGGCGGAGTGGACGCCGACGAAGCCGCCGCCGTCGCGGTAGTACGCCTCGAAGGCGGCCTGCTGGGCGTCGTTGAGCACGTCGCCGGCCGTGTTCAGGAACACCACGGCGCGGAACTGCTTCAGGTGGGCCTGGTCGAACTTGCGGGGGTCGTTGGTGACCTCGACGGTGAAGCGCCGGTCCCGTCCGAGTTGCTCGACGGCCTGCACGCCGGCGGCGGTAGCGGCGTTGCTGCCGGCGGCCGACCGGGTGAAGACGAGCACCTTGTACTCGATGCCGTTGCTGACGGGTACGGGGGCGGTGAGCACCGGCGCGGCCTGCGCCGGGGTCGGGGCCCGCTCCGCCGTCGCGACGAGCGTCGCGGCGGCGAGAGTGAGCAGGCCGAGATATGTGGCGGCCCTGCGGCCGAACGGTCTTCTGCGCATCGAACCTCGCTCTGGTCGGGCGGGTCCGCCTCAGCGCCGGGACGAGGCTGAGGAGGTCGCTGGGAGGTGACGAGAGCCTGGCCAGGTTCTACGCGAGACGATATTTGCGCTCGGGACCAAAGAGAAGAGGTTGAAGCCAAAAGTTTTCGATGAACAACTCCCACTTTTGTTCAGGATGAGCAAAAGTGGGAGTCGGGTCTCCTTCGGACAGACGAGAGCGGGCCGGTCGCCCGATGGCGACCGGCCCGCTGCCCGGTTGGCGTCAGAGGTTGGTGCTCGTGCCGGACGACCTGGTGCTCGTGCTGCTGGTCGACGACCCGGTCCCGCTGGTCGAGCCCGTGCCGGACGGTCCGGACTTGGCGCCGACGACGGCCGGCGTGCCGGCGAACGGCTTGTCGGCCTCGGTCAGCCCCTGCTTGCTGCCGTTGCCGGTGCCCAGCTTCTCGCCGAGCTTGGTCTGCCCGAGCTTGTCCTTGCCCTCCGAGTAGAGCCGGGTCGCCTGAGCCTGCGCGACCCCCGCCGCCTCCTGGACGGTCGGGTGGTCGAGCACCTTGCGGCCCCGGACCACCAACTCCTCGTACTTCTCCCGGCCGGCACGGGCGCCCAGGACGAATCCCGCAGCCAGCCCGCCAAGAAACATGATCTTTCCGCGCATGGCGGCTCCTTCCGTACCTGACGCGCCGCCGATCCCGACCGGGTGGTCCCGGGCGGGAGCGACCTTCTCGCGCCTGCATCCTCTGTCGGCGGCTAACTACCCATCCTGCTCTCCGGTCATGCCTCCCTGTGCCGAGATGGCGATTTGTCCGGTATTCTGATCGGGTTGCCCGGCCCCCGACCGGGCGGGGGAAGTGGGGTAACCCCCTGGCGCACCACCCCCCGGTGTCCTGTACTCTTGTCCCCGTCGCACGGCGCGGGGAGATCCGCAGCCGGGTGACCTACGGTCCCCCGTAGCTCAATTGGCAGAGCAGCCGGCTGTTAACCGGCAGGTTTTTGGTTCGAGTCCAAACGGGGGAGCTCCGCTCCACACGACGCCCGTCGGCCCTGGCCGACGGGCGTTTCTCGTTGCCGGCATCCACGCCCGTCGCGGTGTCGGTTTCCGCCCGCGGGCGCCGCTTCGCCCGGCAGGATGGTCGATGTCGACTCAGCCTCCCGCTGCGTCGATTGATGCGTCGATTCAAGGGTGGATGGAGATGGCCGGAGGGCGGAGCCGCTGGACCGCGACGCTGATCGCGGTCGTCGTGGTGCTGGGCTGGCTGGTCCTCGGCGGCATCGCCGGGCCCTACTCCGGAAAGCTCGGCGACGTCGCCACCAACGACAACGCCGCCTTCCTCCCCGCCGACGCCGAGGCCACCCGGGCGCAGAACCTCGCCGCCGGCTTCGTGGACCGCGAGACCACCCCGGCGCTCGTCGTCTACGAGCGCACCTCCGGCATCACCCCGGCCGACCAGCAGCGGATCCAGGCCGACGTGGCCGGCTTCGCCCAGTTGCCGGGCGTCGTCGGCCCGCTGCCGCCGCCGATCGTCAGCCAGGACCGGCAGGCCGTGCAGGTGGTCGTCCCGATCGACGCCGCCGAGGGTGAACAGGTCGGCGCGCTCGTCGACCGGCTGCGGGAGATCGCCGGCACCGACCGGGGCGGGCTCACCGTGGACGTGGCCGGGCCGGCGGGCCTGCTCGCCGACCTGATCGAGGTGTTCACCGCCATCGACGGGCCGCTGCTGCTGGTCACCCTGGTCGTGGTGCTGGTCATCCTGCTGATCGTCTACCGCAGCCCGGTGCTCTGGGTCTTCCCGCTGCTCGCCGCCGGGATGTCGTACTCGCTGGCCGCGCTCTTCGTCTACGTCCTGGCGAAGAACGACGTCATCAAGCTCAACGGGCAGGCCCAGGGCATCCTCACCGTCCTCGTCTTCGGCGCCGGAACCGACTACGCGCTGCTGCTCATCGCCCGCTACCGGGAGGAACTGCACCGGCACGAGCGGCCCTGGGACGCCATGCGGGCCGCCTGGAAGGGCGCCGCCCCGGCGATCATCGCCTCCGGCGCCACGGTCATCGTCAGCCTGCTCTGCCTGCTGCTGTCCAGCCTCAACTCCAACCGGGCGCTCGGCCCGGTGAGCGCCGTCGGCATCGCCGCCACCCTGCTGGTGATGCTGACCTTCCTGCCCGCCCTGCTGCTGCTCGGCGGTCGGTGGGCGTTCTGGCCCCGGCGACCCCGGCTCGACCAGGCCGACCCGCGAACCGAACACGGCATCTGGGGGCGGATCGCGGGCTTCGTGGCCCGGCGGGCCCGGACGGTCTGGATCGTCACCGCGGTGGTCCTGGCCGCGCTCGCCGTCGGGGTGACCCAGCTCGGCGCCACCACCCTCGGCCAGTCCGACCTGTTCACCCAGCGCACCGACTCGGTGGCCGGGCAGGAGGTGATCGCCCGCCACTACCCGGCCGGCACCGGCAGCCCGGCCACCATCTTCACCAACCAGGCCACGGCGCAGCAGGTCGCCCAGGTCGCGCAGGGCGTACCGGGGGTGTCCTCGGTCCGGCCGCTCACCCAGCAGGGACCGGCCGGGCCGCCCTCGGGGAACGCGCCGCCCAAGGTGGTCGACGGGCGGGTGCAACTGCAGGCCACCCTCGCCGACCCGCCGGACAGCAACGGCGCCGAACGCGCCGTCCGCGAACTGCGCGCCGCAGTGCACCGGGTGCCCGGCGCGGACGCGGTGGTGGGCGGCTTCACCGCGATCAACGTGGACACCGCCGACGCGTCCACCCGGGACCGCAACGTCATCATCCCGGTGGTGCTGCTGGTCATCGCCGTCATCCTGGCCGTGCTGCTGCGGGCCCTGCTGGCCCCGCTGCTGCTGATCGCCACCGTGGTGCTGTCGTTCCTGGCCACGCTCGGTCTCTGCGCGCTGATCTTCCGGTACGTCTTCGACTTCCCCGGGGTCGACCAGTCCTTCCCGCTGTTCGCGTTCGTCTTCCTGGTCGCCCTCGGCATCGACTACAACATCTTCCTGATGAGCCGGGTCCGCGAGGAGTCGGTCCGGCGCGGCACCCGGGCCGGGGTGCTCACCGGCCTGGCGGTCACCGGTGGCGTGATCACCTCCGCCGGCATCGTGCTCGCCGCCACCTTCTCGGCGCTCGCCGTGCTGCCGCTGGTGGTGCTGGTCGAGCTGGGCGTGGCGGTCGCCGCCGGGGTGCTGCTCGACACCATCGTGGTCCGCTCGCTGCTGGTGCCCGCGCTCGCGTACGACATCGGGCCGAAGATCTGGTGGCCGGGCCGGCTGTCCCGGACGAACCGGAACGGCGACCGGGCCGGGGCGGAGGCGGGCCGTGCCGGCTGACACCGACGTCGTCATCGTCGGCGGCGGCCTGGCCGGCCTCGCCGTCGCCCGCCGGCTGCACCGGGCGGGCGTGCCCTGGCGGCTGCTGGAGGCCGCCGACCGGCTCGGCGGCCGGGTCGCCACCGACGAGGTCGACGGCTACCTGCTGGACCGCGGCTTCCAGGTGCTCAACACCGGGTACCCGCGGCTCGGCGGCCTGGTCGACCTCGGCGCGCTCGACCTGGGCTGGTTCACCTCCGGGGTGCTGGTCCGCCGCGGCGACCGGCTGGAGCGCCTGGTCAACCCGCTGCGCGACCCCGCAGGCGCGCCCGGCACGGTGGCGGCGGGCGTCGGGTCGCTGGTCGACCGGCTCCGCTTCGCCGCGCTCGCCACCGGCTGCGCCACCCTGCCGGTGGGCCGGCTGCTCAACGCGCCCGAGACCACCAGCGAGGCCGCGCTGCGCCGGGCCGGCCTCTCCGACTCGTTCATCGAGGAGCTGCTCCGGCCGTTCCTCTCCGGCGTGCTGCTCGACCGCGAGCTGGCCACGTCCAGCCACGTGCTGGCCGTCCTCCTGCGCGCGTTCGCCCGGGGCCGGATCGGGCT
The DNA here is from genome assembly GCF_057197805.1 of Micromonospora sp. Utrum1. NCBI lineage: Bacteria > Bacillati > Actinomycetota > Actinomycetes > Micromonosporales > Micromonosporaceae > Micromonospora > Micromonospora sp. Utrum1. The sequence goes on along the minus strand of NZ_CM170071.1, from coordinate 6,100,194 downwards.
GCCGGCCCGGGGGATGGCGGCGCTGCCCCGGGCCGTCGCCGGCCCGCTGCCCGCCGAGCTGATCGACCTCGACACCCGGGTCGCCGAGATCGCGCCCGGCCGCGTCCGCACCCCGGCCGGCGACCTCGCCTGCCGCGCCGTCGTGGTCGCCGTCGACCCGCCCGCGGCGGCCGCTCTGCTGCCGCGGCTGCAACGGGTACGCATGCACAGCTACACGACCTACTACCACAGCACCGACACCCCGCCGCTGAGTGAGCCGATCCTGCTCCTCGACGGGGAGCGGCGGGAACTGGTCGCCAACACGGTGGTGCCCAGCAACGCGGCGCCCACGTACGCGCCGGCCGGGAAGCACCTGGTGGCCACCTCGGTGGTCGGCCCGCAGGCCCCGCCCGAGGCGGTGGTCCGCCGCGAGCTGGACCGCCTCTACGGGTGCTCCACCGCCGACTGGACGCACCTCACCACGGTGTCCGTGCCGGAGGCGCTGCCCGCCGCGCCGCCGCCGCAGGGCCGGCTGCGCAAGCCGGTCGCGCTCGGCGACGGGCTCTTCGTCGCCGGCGACCACCGGGACAGCCCGTCCATCCAGGGGGCGCTGGCCAGCGGCTGGCGGGCCGCCGGGGCGGTGCTCGCCGAACTGCGCGCCGTGGGCTGAGCGGGGTCAACCGACGGCGGGAAGATCACCTATCATCCCGCCGTGCCTCGCACTACATCCGACACGCTCGACGCCGATGCCGCGTACCCCGAGGTGGTGGCGCTGCGCCCGGCGCTCCGCGACCATGACTGGGCGGCGCTGCGCGCGGTCTTCGCCGACGCCGACGCGGCCACCACCACCCAGCTGGTCGACGCCGTCGCGGCCTGGGGCGGCGCGGAGAACCTCCTGCAACCGCGGCTCCAGCGCGAGCCGGCGGACCGACTCGCCCAGGTCCTGCTCGCGGCGGCCCTCGTGCACAAGGGCTGGCGCATCCGGACCAGGGCGACGGCCGACCGGGTCAGCGACGGCCAGTTCGCCCGGTTCCACGACCACCTGCGCCGCGCCGAACGGATCCTGATCGACGTGACGGCGCGGTGGCCCGACGACGTCGCGGCCTGGACCCAGCGGATCACCCTGTCCCGTGGCCTGGGCCTGGGGTTGGCCGAGACCCGCCGGCGCTACGACCGCCTGGCCCGGCACGAGCCGCACCACCTGGCCGCCCAGGCCGAGATGCTGCAACAGCTCTGCCCGAAGTGGGGCGGCGACTGGGCGGCGGTCGACGCGTTCGCCCGTGACTGCGCCGAGGCGGTGCCAGCCGGGGCCCCACACGGCGTCCTGATCGCCCAGGCACACCGCGAGCGCGGCATGGAGTACGACGACCTCCGCGGCCTCCGGGACTACCTGAGGACGGACGAGGTGGCCGAGGAGATCCACGCCGCGGCGGACCGGTCCGTCCGGCATCCCGACTTCCGGCGCACCATCGGCTGGGTGCGCGTGCAGAGCACGTTCGCGCTGGTGTTCCACCTGATGGGGGAGCACACGGCGGCCCGGGAACAGTTCGAGGCGCTCGGCCCGTACGGCGATCCCGCCGTCTTCGGCGGCTCCGCCGCCTGGTTCGCCGAGGCCCGCGCCGAGGCGTACGCGAAGGGCGGAGCCCGATGATCCGGCAGTTCGACGTCGACGGAGTGCCGACGCTGCTGGCGCCCGCCCCCGGCCCGGTCCGCGCCGGGCTGGTGTTCCGGGTCGGCGTCGCCGACGAGACCCTGGCCCGGCGGGGAGTCACCCACCTCCTGGAACACCTGGCGCTCGCCCCGCTCGGCCCGCTGGACCACGCCGCCAACGGCATGACCGACGCCCTCTTCACCAGCTTCGTGATCCGCGGCGGACCGGCCGAGGTCACCACGTTCCTGGCGACGGTGTGCCGCCACCTGCACCAGCCGCCGCCCGGCGCACTCGCCATCGAGCGGGAGATCCTGCGGGTCGAGCAGCGTGGCCGGGGCCACGACGAACTACCCCTCTGGCGGCACGGCGCGCGGGACCACGGCCTGGTCAGCTACCCGGAGTACGGCGTCCCCGGCCTCACCGAGGACGACGTGCGGGAATGGGCCGCGCGGTGGTTCACCCGGCAGAACGCCGCCCTCTTCGTCACCGGCGACGACCTGCCGGCCGGGCTGCGGCTGGACCTGCCGGACGGAGCGCGGCAACCGGTGCCCGCTCCGTCGTCGGCGTTGCCGGAGACACCGGCGTACTTCGCGGCCGGGGCGGGGCTGGTCGCCCTCGACGCGGTGGTCCGGCGCCGGGCGGCCGGTGCCGTCTACGCCGGCGTGCTCGAACGGGAGCTGTTCCGGTCGCTGCGGCAGGAGGACGGGCTGTCCTACCTGGTCACCGCCGGCTACCAGCCCCGATACGACGGCACCGCCACCGTGCGCGCGATGGCTGACGCGCTGCCCGACAAGCAGGACGCGGTGCTCGGCGGCGTGATCGACGTGCTGGCCACCCTCCGGGTCGGCCGGATCACGCCGGCCGACCGGGACGTGGTGGTGACCCGGCACCGCGAGGCGTTGTCCGCCCCGCACACGGACGCGGACCGCCTGCCCGGGTGCGCGCGGGACCTGCTCACCGGGCAGCCGGTCCGCGACCTGGACGAGGTGCGCGCGGAACTCGACGCCGTCACCGTCGACGACCTGCGGGACGTGGCCGGCGAGGTGGACGCCTCCGCCCTGCTCCTCGTGCCGCAGGGCCTCACCGCCGACTGGGCCGGTTTCAGCGCGGCGCCCACCACCTCGGAGGAGGCGGTCGAGGGCAAGGCCCACCAGGGGACCGACGGCGAGACGGAGCTGACCATCGGGGCGGACGGGATCACCGCGACCTACGGCGAGGCGGTGTCCACCGTCCGGTACGCCGAATGCGCCGCCCTGCTCGTCTGGCCCGACGGCGCCCGCCGCCTGATCGGCGAGGACGGCATCGCGGTGCACGTCGAGCCGAACCTGTTCGTGCCGGCGCCGGACCTTGCCGTCGCCGACGCGGCGGTACCCCCGGAGCGTCATGTCCTCATGCCGGCCCGGCGCGCCGAGCAGATTCCACCGCCGCCACCCGTGGTCGGTCGACTCACACGGATCAGGCGCTCCGTCCGGGAGGCCACGAACACGGCCGGCGCCTGGTTGTCGGCCACCCTGCTGGATCCCGGGCGGTGACTGCGGGCACGAGGTGACCGCTGCGCGTTGTTATCCTCGCGTTGCCCATCGTGGCGGCCGGATCTTGACGTTGGCCCGTCGGGTGATGGCCGGTGATCCGTTGGACGGGTTACGATCCGGCGCGGTAGCGGGGCGGTAGCTCAGCGGGTTAGAGCAGGGGACTCATAATCCCTCGGTCGCGGGTTCGAGTCCCGCCCGCCCCACCACGCAAAACCCCAGGTCAGCGGTGCTGACGGCGACCCGGACGAACGGCGTCAAGATCGGGACCAACGTCATCAGTCCGCACTGAGTCCGCAGCAGCCCGAGCCGCCGCCCGTCGCGACGGTCCTGGTCCAGGTCGTCCTCGAACAGGTCCCCGTACACGTTCAAGGTCATCGCCGAGGCATGCCCGAGCATTCGCTGCACCGCCTTCACGTTGGCGCCCTTGGCCACCGTGCTACGTCTCGTCAGGATCTTCGAGGTGCGACCTGTCATTGAGGTCGACCACCATGTCCCCGAGGAAGCGAGCGCCGCAGCTATCGCAGAAGGCCCTTTCCGCTGCGCCGTCAACTACCAGTTGGCCGTCGGTACCTGGGTAGCCGAGGTACCACTGGCCGCGCAGCTTGACCATCAGCTTCGGCCACCGCGGCTCGCAGGAGCACACGGTGTTCTCAGGCTCGTGCGCCCATTCGAACGGAGGGGGCGTGCCTGGTTCGATGATGAAGTTGCCCGGGTAGGTCGCGGCACACTCGGCGCACCGGGGCTGACAGCTCGAATAGCTTGGTAATCGGACTGCCGTGCTCAGAGGGTTGGCACGGCATGACATAGCCATTCATCTCCGTCACCAGAGCTGACCACTGGGGCCGACAGCGGCACGCGGACTTCTTGGTCCTGAACAGCTTGATCACGTACGCTCCCGCACTCTGACGCTGAGGCGAGGAGCGTAGCGGGCGGTTAGACCTTCGGGGCTCCGCCCCGAACCCCGGCCTTCCCTCGGAGATCGGCGTCGGACGGGGGATCTCCTCGGTCAGGCACCACGAGGGCTACGCGAGAACCCCGGCCGGGCCAAGGCCAAGCCGCTTCGCGGTCGCCTACGGCGAGCCTTGACACGACCGGGGAACCTCGCGCTGGAATCGATGCTGGGCGACTGCCGCCGCTCCGCTCGGCGGTGTGCAGGTAGCGGCCTCCGCCCCAAACCTCGGCCTCAGAGACCCCGCCCTCATCGACCAAGAAACCGCACGATGGCATCGCGTAGCTGTCTGTCCGGGTCGCGAGGCCGAAGGTCAGGCTCGAACCGCGGGTTGGCAACGAGTTGGGTTAGAACTGATGCCAGCTGCTTCCGTTTCGCTTGCAGGTTCGACCACGCCGAGTCGGGTAGCCGCAGCACGTTGGAGAGCAGGTCGCCCGGGTAGTGGTCGCCCTCGGCCAACGGATCGTGCAGCAGGACTTGTACCGCGAGCGGCAGCAGGGCGGACACGCCGATCTCCTGCCCGAGCATGAGGCGCAAGTCCTCGACGGTGAACTCGGCCAACGGCTTACGTCGCAGCTCAGTGCAACGCGCCATGAGAGCTGAGGCGTCCGGACCGGGATCCGGCCACACTTCACGCTCAAGCCGCTCGATGGTCGTCACGGCGGCCACGGTAGCCCGCACCAACGGGCCGGTAGCCAGGCGGCCGGTGGCGACAGCTGTCAGCCGCGAGCAGACCGGAGGCGGTACAGCGTCAGCGCGGCCAAGGAGGGCCGCGTCGCGCCGAGAACTGGCCCCGCGTCAGTCGGCGCCGCGTTCGCAGCAGCAGAGAGCGCGGTGGGCGACCGGGTGGCGCTCCGGGCAGTGGCCGTCGGGCTTCTCGGTGTCCCGCCCTAGAGTCGGGGGATGCTGATCCGGATCGAGGGCAGCGACCTGCCGGGGCGGTGCGTCGGTGCCGAGGCGGACCTGCTGCGGCTCCGTAATGTGCACGTGGGGATGCAGCGCAAGGCCGAGGTGGTCGATCGCGTACCAGCCGATGCGCCCGGCGCGGTGTGGCGGTTCGAGGTCACCAGTCGCGAGGTGGACGGGCTGCTGGACGTCGGCGGACCGTGGGTGCACGGGCGCTTGGGGGCGCGGTTCCTCTATCTCAGCTGGGGATCGGTGACGGACGACCGCTTCGACATGTTCCGCCGGGCGAAGCTCATGTTCGGTGACATCCCGGCTGAGCTGCTGCGCGCCGGACACGAGGATGCCGGTGTGTTGGTCGGCCGGCTCCGGTTGACCGACGCCGAGGGCGGGCCGCTCTGCGCCCGGGTCCGGCCGCCCGACATCAGCTGGACTCTGGAGTGACCGAGCCTCGTCTGAGACCCTGAGGCGATGGGCTTGTTGCAGACCGCCTCCGCCTGGAACGAGGAGTACCGCCGGGGCCGGTACGTCGACGAGCCACCCGTGGCCTTCGTCGACGACATCCTCGCGGCCGCCACGAGGGAGGGCATCACGGCGACCTGGAGTCCCTGCCGGCCGGCCGGACCTGGCCACTTGTGATCGGAATCCAGGTGTTCCAGCACGGCAACCGCGAGCAGGCACACCGACATGTGCGGGCCGCACAGCGGCGAGTCGAGCCCGGCGGCCTGTTGTGCGTCCGGGTCAATGCGACCGGCACCGACGTGTGGCCTGCGCACGAGGTGACCGAGCGTGGCCCCGATGGCGGGTTCACGGTGCGCTACACCGCGGGCCCGAAGAACGGGCTGGACATCCACTTCTTCGGCGGGGAGGAACTCGAGCAGTTGTTCGAGGGTTGGCCCGGGCCGCTCGCCATCCGGGCCGACAGCACCGCATGCACACCACCCGCACCCGGGCAGTGGACGCAGTGGGAGGCGATCTGGCGGCGGCCGGTCGATCGGTGCCCGCATGCCTGAGCTCACGCGGAAACTCACCACCGAGCCGAGCGACCCTCGGGCAGCCGAGCTGGCCGAGCTGATCGCGGCGTGTCCGTGGCTCCTCAACGTGCTGGTGGTCGTGCGGGACGCCGGCCTGCCGGACGCCTGGGTGGGGGCGGGTGTCCTCCGGGATCTGGTGTGGGGCCGGCGGTACGGCGACGGCTTCGACCCGCGGAACGTTCGGGACGTCGACGTTGCGTTCTTCGACCCCGACGACCTCGCCCCGAGCGGTGACGCCGCCGCGACCGAACTGCTACGACGCCGCGATCCGACGATCCCGTGGGAGGCGACCAACCAGGCCGCCGTGCACACCTGGTACGAGAGCGTGTTCGGCCCCGGTCCGGTCGACGCGTTGCGCTCGGTAGCCGAGGCGGTGGCCACCTGGCCCGAGACCGCCACCTGTGTGGCCGTGCGTCTCGACCCTGCCGGGACGCTGCACGTCTGCGCCCCGCTCGGGCTGGACGACCTGCTCGACGGGGTATGGCGGCGCAACCCGCGGCGCGTGACGGTCGAGGTGTCCCGCGCCCGCCTCGCTCGCCACGATCCCACCCGACGATGGCCGACGGTGCGGATCCTGCCGCCGTAGCGACCAGCGCAGGGGGTGGCGATCCGAGTACGCGTGCTCATCCGCGCGGCGCCGCGACCCGGCAGGATCGGGCCGTGACGAAGACGACCCGTACCCTGCTCGGCGGCCTCATCCTTGCGGCGGCGACAGTCGGTGCCTGGTGGGCCTGGCTGGGCTGGGAGTCCGGCTACACGGTCGACCCGGAGACCGGCGCGACGAGCGGCCCGTACGCGGTGTGGCAGGTGGCCGCCGCCGTGCTCACCCTGATCCTGATCGCCGCCGTCGGTGGCTGGTTCTGGAGCCCGTGGCTGGTGGCGCCGGTGATGACGGTGGCCTTCACGGCCGTCTGGGCGGCGCGGGCCGCGTCGACGGACGACACCGGGCTCTGGGCGGTGGGGGCGGCGCTGGTCGCCATCGGCACCGCGCTCGGAGCGACGGTGGTCAGCGGCGGCGCCGGCTGGCTGCGCCGGCACCGGGCGGCAGGGCGGCGGCGCGCGGGATGACAGCGGGCCCCGCCGGATGCCGGCGAGGCCCCTGTTCACCGGGTCGCTCAGGCGAGCGCCTTCAGGTAGTCGGGGTTGGCCTTGAGCCACTCCTCGACGGCCTTCTCCTCGTCGCCCTTGTGGGTGTTGAACATCAGGTCCTCCAGGGACCCGAGCTGCTGGCCGTCCATCTTGAACGTCTTCAGCATCTCGGTGACCTCGGGGAAGTCCTTGCCGAAGCCCTTCCGGGCGAAGGTGTTGATCTGCTCGGCCTGACCGAGGGTGCCCTTCGGGTCCGCGAGGTCCTTCAGCTCGTACTTCGCGTAGGCCCAGTGCGGATGCCAGAGGGTGACCACGATCGGCTTCTTGTCGGCGATCGCGCCGTCGAGTGCGGCGAGCATGGCCGGGGTCGATGACGTCTTCAGCTTCATCGCCCCGTCCAGGCCGTAGCTGGGGAGCACCTTCTCCTGGGTCGCCTTGGTGAGACCGGCGCCCGGCTCGATGCCGATCATCTGCCCGCCGAAGGTGCCGGCCTTCCCGGCCAGGTCGTCGAGCGAGTCGACGCCCTCGACGTACTTCGGCACCGCGATGCTCAGGCTGGCGTCGTCGTACCAGACACCGAGCTTCTCCAGCTTGTCGCCGTACTTCTCCAGGTAGGAGGCGTGGGTCTGGGGCAGCCAGCCGTCCAGGAACAGGTCGATGTCGCCGCTGGCGAGACCGCCGTAGACGAGACCGGCCTCCAGGTTCTTGAGCTGGACCTGGTAGCCCTTCTCCTCCAGGATGTGCTGCCACAGGTGGGACGCGGCGACGGCCTCGTCCCAGGCCATGTAGCCGATGGTGATCTTCTTCTTGCCGTTGCCGGACGCGCCGTCCGACTGGTCGCCGCAAGCGACGGCGCCGCCCAGGGCCAGGGTGGCCGTCACCGCGAGTGCGACGACGCGCTTCAAAGTGCTGAGCACAGGGTTTCCTTCCTGATTCGGGATGCCGGCGGCCCGTCTGTGCGGGACCAGGGGTGCCGGCGTCGGTCAGGCGGCCTGCCGCGCGAGGCGTTGCGCCCGCGCGGACGGGAACCGGTCGCCCGCGGAGTCGGTGAGCCGGTCGAGCACCACGGCGAGGACCACGACGGCGATCCCGCCCTCGAATCCGCTGCCCACCTCGACCTGGGACAGCGCGAACATGATCACGTCGCCGAGGCCGCCGGCGCCGACCATGCCGGCGATCACGACCATGGACAGGGCCAGCATGATCACCTGGTTGACCCCGGTCATGATGGTCGGCAGGGCCAGCGGCAGTTTGGTGCGCAGCAGCACCATCCACGGCGGCGCGCCGAACGACTCGGCGGCCTGCACGATCTCCTTGTCGACCTGGCGCAGGCCCAGCTCGGTCAGGCGAACGCCGGGCGGCATGCTGAACACCAGGGTGGCCAATACGCCCGGAACCGTGCCGATGCCGAAGAAGAAGATCGCCGGGATGAGGTAGACGAACGCCGGCATGGTCTGCATCAGGTCCAGCACCGGCCGGGCGATCGCGGAGGCGCGCCTGTTCTCGGCGACGAAGACGCCCAGCGGGATCGCCAGCAGCAGGGCGATCGCGCTGGCCACGAGCACCTGCGCGAGGGTGCTCATGGTCTCCTCCCAGTACGGCATTCCGGCCACCAGGCCGAGGCCCACGGCGGTGCCGAGACCGAACTTCCAGCCGCGCAGCCACCAGCCGAGCGCGGCGAGGACCGCCACGACCGCGACCGCCGGTACGGCGGTGAGCAGGTCGTTGAGCGGACGCACGAGGGCTTCGACCACGGTGGCGATCGCGTCGAAGAGCGGGCCGAGGGTGGCGGTGGCCCAGTCGACGGCGGACTCGGTCCACATGCCGAGCGGCACCCGGGGCAGCCAGGCGTCGAGCGGAGACTGCATCAGGCTCATACCGGCTCCTCCTTCTTGACGATCGGTCCGAGATCGCTCGGCGCTGCCGCGTCGACCGGCACACCGTCGGCCGGCCCGCTGTCGCCCGGGCCGTCCACCCCGGGCCCGACGCCGTCCCTCGGTGAGCCGTCGGGAGCCGTGCTGGCCAGGGCTGCGAGCAGCGTGATCCGCGGGATGACGCCGGACAGCCGGCCCGTCGCGTCCAGTACGGCCACCGGATGGACGCTCTCCGCGCACTCGGCGAAGAGATCGGCCACGGCCGTGTCCGCGGTGACCGTCCGGACCTGCTCGGTCGAGACGTACCCCTCCAGGCTCTGCCGGCCCTCACGGAACGCCCGCAGGACCTCGTCCTCGCTGACCGTGCCGAGGAACTGCTTCCTCGGGCCGGTCACGTAGGCCACCGAGGTCTGGTTCTCCCGCAGCGCGCGGGCGGCCACCCGGGGGCCGACGTTGACGTCGAGCACGGTTTGCGCCTTCTCCATCACGGACGAGGCGGTGAGGATCCGGGTGCGGTCGACGTCCGCGACGAACTGGGCGACGTAGTCGTTGGCCGGGTCGGTGAGGATCTCCTCGGCGGTGCCGATCTGGACGATGCGGCCGTCCCGCATCACCGCGATCCGGTCGCCGAGCCGCATGGCCTCGTTGAGGTCGTGGGTGATGAAGATGATGGTCTTGCCCAGCTCGGCCTGGAGTTCCAGGAGCTGGTCCTGGATCTCCCGGCGGATGAGCGGGTCGAGCGCCGAGAACGCCTCGTCCATCAGCAGGATGTCGGTGCCGGCCGCGAGCGCGCGGGCCAGCCCGACCCGTTGCCGCATGCCGCCGGACAGGTCGTGGGGGAGTTTGTCCGCCCACTCCGTCAGGCCCACCATCCGCAGTGCGTCCATGGCGCGCTCGCGCCGCTCCGCCTTGGGCAGGCCGGCGACCTCCAGCGCGTATCCGGCGTTCTCCACCGCCGTCCGATGTGGCATCAGCGCGAAGTGCTGGAAGACCATACTGATCTTTTCCCGGCGCAGCTTGCGCAGCGCGGCGGGCTTGAGCGTGGTCAACTCGACCCCGTCGACCTGCACGCTGCCCCTGGTGGGCCGCAGCAGGCCGTTGAGCATCCGGATGAGGGTGGACTTGCCGGAGCCCGAAAGGCCCATCACGACGAAGATCTCGCCGGGACGTACTTCGAAGTTCGCGTCGATCACGGCGGCCGTGGCCGGCAGCCCGGCAAGAGCCTCCACGCGGGGCGCTCCGTCCGCGAGGCGCCTCATCGCCTCGTCAGCTCGGTTACCGAATATTTTGTAGAGCGACTTCACTGCGAGCGCAGGCACGATCCCCTCTCCGATGAAACCGCTGGCGGATCGCGCCATCGGTGACCATCTTCGCGTCTCGTCCGTCGATATCAACATCGGTCACATCAGTCGGACCCTGGGGGCCGGCCCGGAAACCTACCGACTTCATCGGGGTTAATCCAGCCGGGGCTGCGGGGAATGTGGATCTGCCCACAGAAACTCGCGGCCCCGGGTGCACGAATTCGGTCGTCCGTGCCCAGCAAGGACGTGGGGATCGGCCCACCGTGCGTGAGCATTTGCCCCTCCATGCGCCTTTCGCCCCCTCCGGTCACCGTCTCGGTCCGGAGGGGGGCGAGTTCTGTGGCTCGTCCTCGAATTTGTCAGGAGTGATAGAGAACTGTCATGCGTTCGTCACATTCTGGAGCGGCTTCGCCGTATCCCCGAGCGGGCTCCGGTTTGCGATTCCCGATCTGGTGCGGCGCAGGAGGAATCGCCGATGACGGATTCGCCGGCCCGATTTCCGAGCGGAGCCGGCGGCGCGGTCCGCCCTGATCGGCGGCGTCAATCCGGTCGCTCCCCGGCCGGCCGGACGAGGCGGCGGCCGTGGTCACCGCGATGCTGCGCGAGCCGGTCGCCACGGTCGAGCGCCGGCACCGGCACCAGTGACGGCGAGGTGGCCGCCCTGCGGGGGCGGGACCGGGTGGAGGTGGCGGCGGGCAGCGCGGTCGGCACCCCCACCTGGGGGACCAGGCCCCACCGGCCCCCCGATCGGGTCAGTACGCCAGCGCCGCCGGCCGGCCCAGCAGCCGCGCGCCGTTGTTGCCCAGCCAGCCCTCCGCGGCCGCCGCGTGCTGGGCGAACGTGTGGATGTCGCGGAACCGGCGCTGCAGCGGGGAGGAGTCCCGGGCGGCGCCGCCGCCGGCCGCCCGGTAGCAGGTGGCCACCGCGGCGATCGCCTGCTCGGTGACCCAGGGCAGCGCCGCGGAGATGGTCGGTTGCAGCGCCAGGATCCGCTCCGGATCCTGGGCGCAGGCCGCCCAGAGTTCGTCGGCGAGGTCGGCGAGGAGCGTCCGGGCGGCGCGCACGTTCAGGTCGGCCCGGCCCAGGTGGATCCGGAAGGCGGGGGAGTCGGCGAGCGGCTGCTGGGCGTAGAGCCGCTGCCGGTCGCCGCCGAGCAGCGCTGTCATGTCGTCGAGCGCGCCCTGTGCGATGCCGACCGCCACCGCGCCCAGGTGCAGGACGAACTGCGCCAGCGGCGCCACGAACCCCGGGCCGGGCAGGCACGGCGTGCCGGTGAACAGGTCGAAGCTGGCCTCGGCCGGGCAGAAGGCCGAGTCGACCACCACGTCGTGGCTGCCGGTGCCGCGCAGGCCCAGCACGTGCCAGGTGTCCACCACGGTCACCCGGTCGGCCGGGAAGAGCATCGAGCGGGTCTCCGGCGGCGCGCCGTCCGCGCCCGGCAGCGGCTGACCGTCGGCCGTGACCAGGCAGTTGCCGAAGATCCAGTCGGCGTGCCGGCAGCCGCTGGCGAACGCCCAGCGGCCGCTGACCTGGAAGCCGCCGTCGGCCAGCTCGGCCCGGCCCTGCGGCGCGAAGGCGCCGGCCACCACGACGTCCGGGCCGGCGGCGTAGATCTTGTCGAACCGGTCCCGGGACAGCAGGGCCAGCAGGTGCGGGGTCTCCGCGCCGATCATCACCGTCCAGCCGGCCGAGCCGTCCGCCCGGGCGAGCGTCTCCAGCACCGTCATGCCGGTGCGCAGGTCCATCTCGTACCCGCCGTGGCTGCGCGGCACGAACATCCGGAAGCAGCCGGCGGCGCGGAGCCGGTCGAGCAGATCGGCGGGCAGTTCCCGGGCCCGCTCGATCTCCGCGGCCCGCGCGGTCAGCTCGGGCGTCAGCTCGCGTACGGCGGTCAGCAGGTCGTGCGCCATTGGTGGCCTCCCTCGGCGTCGGTGTGGCGGCTCCACGGTGGGCGGCCCGCCGTCCCGGCCGCCAGGGACACCGGCACCGACCGGTCGGGACACCGCCGGAGCCCGGGTACGCCGACGGAACCGCCCGGGCGGTCGGGACGTTCCGCCCCATGCGCCCGGGACGCCGGGACGGCGACGCTCGCCTCGCGGCGGTCCGCCGCTTCCGTGACCCGAGGAGGAATCCATGACCAGCGCCACGCTCGACACCACCGCCGTGCCGGCCGCCACCGACCGCCCCCGCCGGGGCTGGGCGATCGCCGGGGCCGTCGCCGGCCTCACCGGCGTCGCACTGTTCCAGTTCAGCCCGGCGCTGACCGACGTGGACCGGTCGCTCTTCGCCGACAACGAGCGCTTCGTGGCGGCCATGGCGGGCCGCGAGGCGTACGCCTGGGTGTTCCAGGTCCTGGCCGTGCTGGCCGCCGGGTGCCTGGCGGTCTTCGCGGCGGGGCTGCGGCGGCGGCTGGCCGCCCGTGAGCCGGCCGGCGGGCTACTGCCCGAGGTGGCCGCGGCCGGCCTGCTGCTCACCGCCGCGCTGCTGCTCGTCGGCGGCGGGGTGGCCACCGAGCTGTACTGGGACCTGCTGCACCTGTCCGAGACCGACGCCGACACCGTCGCGGCGCTGGCCGCCGTCTACAGCACCCTCCCGTGGGTGTGGGCCGGGGCCGGTCTGAGCGCCGGCGCGGTGGCCGTGGCCGGGCTGCGCCGCCGGTCGGTCAGCCGCTGGCTCGCGGTGTTCAGCCTGCTCATGACGCTGCTGGTGGTGGTCACCCAGGCGGTGCCGCTGCAGTACCTGGCGCTCGCCCCGGCGGCGCTCTGGGCCACTGTCGCCGGTCTGACATTCGCGCTGGAACGGCGGGGTCTCGGCAACTGACCCGGCGACTGCCAGGATCAGGGCCATGCCCGCCGACCCGACGCCCGTGCCGTCCCGCGCCGGAGGCGACCGCCGCCGTCCGGTCGCCGCCCGGCTGGTCGCCGCCGGCTGCGCGCTGCTGCTCGTCGGCACGGCGGTCTGCTGGGTGGCGGCCCGCCGGCCGTGGGGCCTGTCGCAGCTCTACTTTCTGGTCGACTTCACCGACTGCGCGGTCTACGGCACGGTCGCCTGGCTGGTCCTGCTGCGCCGCGGTCATCCGGTCGCCTGGCTGCTCGCCGCGACCGGGCTGGGCGGCGGGCTCTCCGCGCTGAGCGCCCAGTACGTGGACCTGCTCGCGGTCCGGCCCGGCCTGCCCGCGCCGGTGCTGCTCACCTCGGCCCGGGACTGGGCCTGGGTGCCCGGGATGCTCTCGCTCATCACGGTGGTGCCCTGGCTGGTCCGGGAGGGGCGGCTGCGCGTGCCGGCCCGGGTCGCCGTGGCGGCCGGCGCCCTGGTCACCGCCGGGATCGCGCTGTTCCACGTCACCTGGCCCGGGCGGCCGGGGCACCCCTCGGGCGCGCCGTTCCCGGTCACCGCGCCGGGCTGGGCCGAGTTCGTGATCGCCGGAGAGCCGTGGCTGTTCCGGGTGGTGCCGCTGCTCGGGCTGGTGGCCGCCGCCGGGGTGCTGCGGCGGTGGCGTACCGGGCCGCCGGCCGAGCGGGTCGGGCTGGGCTGGCTGGCGGTCGGCACCCTGCTGCTCGCGGTGAGCTTCGCCCCGCTCGGGTTCCCCGCCGACTGGGCTCGGCAGGTCCCGGACTGGCTGGCCCCGACCGCGATGCTCGCCTCGCAGGCGTTCTTCCCGGCCGCGGTGCTGGCCGTGGTGCTCCGGCAGCGGCTGTGGGGGATCGAGATCGCGGTGCGTCGCACCCTGGTCTGGTTCCTGCTGACCTTCCTGCTGGTCGCCGCGTACGTGGTCGGGGTGAGCCTGCTCGACGGGCTGCTGCCGTCGTCGCCGGCCGTGCCGGGGGTGCTGGTCACCGCGCTGGTGGCGGCCGGCACCCAACCGGCCCGGTCCCGGGTGCAGCGCGGTGTGGACCGGCTGATCCACGGCGAGGCGGTGGAGCCGCTCGGCGTGGTCCGCGGCGTCGGCCACCGGATCAGCGCCTCCGCCGACCCGGCGGACGTGCTGGACGGGGTGGCGCGGAGCGTGACGGACCTGCTCCGGCTGGGTGCCTGCGCCATCGAGGTGGACGGTCCCGAGCCCTACGCCGCGCACGGCTCCTCCGCCGGCCCGGTCGGCGCGCCGCTGGTGCTGCCGTTGCGCCGGGGCGGCATCGAGATCGGCCGGCTGGTGGCCTGGGCCCGGGCGGGGGAGCGGCTGGACGGGCGGACCCGGGCGGCGCTGCTCGACCTGGTGCCGCTGGTCGCGTCGACGGCCAGCCTGGCCGCCACCGGCCGGGCGCTGGCCGCCTCCCGGACCCGGCTGGCGGAGGCGCGCGAGGAGGAGCGCCGCAAGCTGCGCCGGGACCTGCACGACGGGCTCGGTCCGGCGCTGGCCGGGGTGGCGCTGGGCCTGGCGGCGGCCCGTAACCTGCTGACCGTGGATCCCGAGGCGGCCGGCCGGTTGCTGGACCGGTTGCGCGACGAGACCGACCAGCGGGTGGAGCACGTCCGGGATCTGGCCCGCGGGCTGCTGCCGCCGGTGCTGGGCGAGCGCGGCCTCGCCCCGGCGCTGCACGAGCTGGCCCAGCGCTACGCGGGCTCGGGGCTGGCCGTGCAGGTGACGGCCGAGCCGCTGCCGCTGCCCGAGCCGGTGGCCACCGCGATCTACGGGATCGTCTCCGAGGCGGTCCGTAACGTGCACCGGCACGCCGGCGCGACGGACTGCCGGATCACCGTGCACCGGGACGACGAGGGGCTGACCCTCCGGGTCGGGGACGGCGGTCGCGGCATCGTGCCGGGCACGCCGGCCGGGATCGGGATGCGCTCGATGCGCGAGCGGGCCGAGGGGATCGGCGGGGTGTGCGTGGTCGCGCCGGGGCCGGACGGCGGCACCACGGTCACCGTCCGGGTGCCGGCCGCGCGGCTGTCCGGGGACGCCGCGGCGGACCAGGCCGGGCAGCCGCTGGCCGTGGTCCCGTGACCGGGGAGACGATCCGGGTGGCGGTGGTGGACGACCACCCGGTGTTCCGGCTCGGCATGAGCGCGCTGCTGGCCTCGACGGCCGGGCTCGAGGTGGTGGGCGAGGCCGCTGACGCCGACGCCGCGTTGCGGGTCGCCGACCAGCACCGGCCCGACGTGATCATCATGGACCTGCACCTGGGCGGCCGGTCCGGCGTGGCGGCGACCCGGGAGATCGTCGCCCGGCACCCGGGGATCGGCGTGCTGGTGGTGACCATGCTGGACGACGACGACTGGGTCTTCGCGGCGCTGCGCGCCGGGGCCCGGGGCTACCTGCTCAAGGGCGCCGCCCCGGCCGAGGTGGAGCGGGCGGTCCGCGCGGTGGCCAACGGCGAGGTGCTGCTCGGCCCGGTCATCGCCAGTCGGGCGGTGAGCTACCTGTCCGGGGCGCGTGTCGGCGGGGCGGCTCCGTTCCCCGAGTTGACCGACCGGGAACGCGAGGTCCTCGACCTGGTCGCCCAGGGGTTGAGCAACGTGGTCATCGCCCGGCGGCTGACGTTGAGCCCGAAGACCGTCCGCAACCACCTGTCCAACGTGCTGGCCAAGCTCCAGGTGGCCGATCGCGCGCAGGCCATCGTCCGGGCCCGGGAGGCGGGCCTCGGTCAGCCCTGACCGCCCCCGAACTCGGCGGCGAGGACCCGCAGTGCCCGGGTCAGCTCCCGCGCCGAGGGCGCCGCCGCCGGGTCGATCAGCCACTGGGCCGCGACGCCGCCGATCATCGCCTGGTGGAAGGCGCCGAGGGCGAGGGTGGTCGACTCGTCGAGGGCCGGGTCGAGCCGGTGGAAGACCTCGGCCAGCCCGAGCCGGGCCTCGCGGGTGACCCCGGCGAACGCCTCCCGCAGCTCGGGCGCGCGGTCCAGCTGCGCGATCAGCTCGAACTGGACCGCCCAGAGTGGCCGGAGCCGGGCGAACGACTCGATGATCCGCTCCCACGCCGCCTCGAAGCGCTGCTCGGGCGTGGCGTCCGGCCCGGCATCCTCGGCGAGGGCGCGGCCCAGTTCCTCGCCCCACTCCGCCATGGCCTCCACGAGCGCCTCGTTGAGCAGCGCCCTGGTGGTGCGGAAGTGGTAGCCGATGGCGGCCAGGCTGGTGCCGGCGGCGCCGGCCACGTCCCGGGCGGTGGTGGCCGCGTAGCCCTTCTCCATCAGGCAGCGCTTGGCCCCGGCGAGCAGGGCCTCCCGATTTCCCATGCCGGCAGCCTAGCCGATTCCCTGAACAACTGTCTTGCACAAACGTCTAAGACGGCTGTACCGTCAGGGCATGACTGATGTGCTGATCTCCGGCGCCGGTGTCGCCGGCCCCGCGCTCGCCTGGTGGCTGCGCCGCCACGGCTTCCGGCCGACCGTCGTCGAGCCCGCCCCGGCGCTGCGCGACGGGGGCTACAAGGTGGACGTCCGGGGCGCGGCCCTGACCGTGTTGGACCGGATGGGCCTGCGCGAGCAGGTGCGCCGGTGCGACACCGGGATGCGGCTGGCCCGCTTCGTGGACGCGTCCGGCGCGCAACTGGCCACCATGGACGCCGCGCTCTTCGGCGGCCGGGAGGGGGACGACGTCGAGCTGATGCGGGGCGACCTGGCCCGGCTGCTCGTCGACGCCACCGGCGACGTGGAATACCTCTTCGGCGACTCGATCGCCGCGCTGGAGCCGGCCACCGACGGGGTGGACGTGACCTTCGCCGGGGACGGGCGCCGCCGCTTCGACCTGGTGATCGGCGCCGACGGGCTGCACTCGACGGTACGCCGGCTGGCGTTCGGCCCCGCCGCGACGCACCTGCGCCCGCTCGGGCACCACATCGCGATCTGCACCGTCCCGGCCGAGTTCGGCGAGGAGCGGGTCGAGCTGATGCACCCGGCGCCGGGCCGGACCGTCGGGGTCTACCGCACCGCCGGCGCGCCGGACGCACGGGCGCTGTTCCTCTTCCCCTCGCCCGCCGAGGAGCCCGACCACCGGGACCTGCCCGCCCAGCGGGCGGCGCTGGCCCGGGCGTTCGCCGGGGCCGGCTGGCGGGTGCCCGAGCTGCTCGCCGCCGCCGCCGAGGCGCCGGACTTCTACTTCGCGCCGATGAGCCAGGCGCGGATGGACCACTGGTCCACCGGCCGGATCGGGCTCGTCGGCGACGCCGCCTACGGCCCCTCGCCGGCCTCCGGGCAGGGCACCAGCCTCGGGCTGGTCGGCGCGTACGTGCTGGCCGCCTCGCTGGCCGAGGCCGGCGGGGACCCGGTGGCCGGGTTCGCCGGGTACGAGCGGCGGATGCGCCCGTTCGTGACGGCGAACCAGGGGTTGGCCGAGCGCAACCTCAAGGGGATGGTGCTCTCCTCGGCCGCGCAGATTCGGTTCCAGACGCTGATGCTGCGCCTCATGCCGCGCCTGCCCGGCCGGGAGCGGATGATCCGCCGGGTCACCGAGCCGATCCGGCGGGCGGCCACCGCGATCACCCTGCCGGACACCCCGGCGGCCGCGCGCTGACCCGTCAGTCCGTCAGGCGCTCGTCGTACGCGGCGCGCAGCTCGTCCCAGCCGAACTCCTTGGCCTCGGCGCCCCGGATCGGGCCGACCGGGTCGCCGTCGAGCAGGTGGCCGGCGACGTCGAGGCAGAGGTGCCAGCCGGCCGCCATGCTGGCGCCCAGCGCGCGGTCGTCGAAGCGGTGCCGCAGGGTCAGCCGGGTGCCGGTCTCCGTGCCGGCCAGCTCCCAGCGCAGCAGCCCGTCGCCCCAGGTGTATTCGAGCAGGGTGGGCGGCTCGGCGCGGCGCACGGTGGCCGGGGCCGGCCAGCTCCGGTCGCCGTCGACGGTGCTCAGCGTGACCGCCCCGGGCGTGCCCAGGTCGCGGTCGGCCAGGAAGGGGGCCCACTGGGCGAGCCGGTCCGGCTCGGTGAGCGCGGCCCACACCTTCGCCGGCGGATGCCGCAGGTCGCGGATGAAGACCAGGTCCCACCGGTCGCCGGCCGGTGCCCAGGCGACGTCGGCGAGCGGGCCGGGCCGGAAGCTGTCGCGGTCCATGATCACTCCTTGTCGAGGTGGCGTTCCAGGGCGTCGAGGTGGTCGGTCCACATCCGCCGGTACGGCCCGAGCCAGTCGTCCACCGCACGCAGCGGGCGGAGGTCGATCCGGTAGATCCGCTGCTGGGCGGCGGTGCGGCAGGTGACCAGGCCGGCCTCGCGCAGCACCTTGAGGTGCTTGGAGACGGCCGGTTGACTGAGGCCGAGCGCGTCCACGAGGTCGCCGACGCTGCTCTCCGCCCGGCGCAGCCGGTCGAGGATGCGGCGTCGGGTGGGCTCGGCCAGCACGGCGAAGGCGTCCCCGGACACGCCCTCGAATATGCCCCGCCGCGCATATGCCTGTCAAGGAATACGAGGCGCGGGCGCGGCAGGCCCGCCCGCTTCCTATGCTCGGGGCATGGAACTGCGGATCTTCACCGAACCCCAGCAGGGCGCCCGCTACGACCAGCTGCTCGCCGTGGCGCGCCGCGCGGAGGAGACGGGCTTCGGCGCCTTCTTCCGCTCCGACCACTACCTGAAGATGGGCTCGGTGAGCGGCGACCCCGGCCCGACCGACGCCTGGACCACCCTCGCCGGCCTGGCCCGGGACACCAAGACGATCCGGCTCGGCACCCTGATGACCGCGGCCACCTTCCGGCTCCCCGGGCCGCTCGCCATCACCGTCGCCCAGGTCGACCAGATGAGCGGCGGCCGGGTCGAGCTGGGCATCGGCACCGGCTGGTACGCCGAGGAGCACACCGCGTACGGCATCCCGTTCCCGCCGCTGGGGGAGCGGTTCGACCGGCTGGAGGAGCAACTCGCGATCATCACCGGGCTCTGGGAGACGCCGGCCGGGTCGACCTTCGACTTCCCCGGCAAGTACTACCCGGTCAGCGACTCCCCGGCGCTGCCGAAGCCGGTCCAGCAGCCGCGCCCGCCGATCCTGCTTGGCGGCATGGGGCCGAAACGGACGCCCCGCCTCGCGGCCCGCTACGCCGACGAGTTCAACCTGCCGTTCGCCTCGGTGGAGGACTCGGCGGCGCAGTTCCAGCGGGTGAAGGACGCCTGCAGCGGGATCGACCGGGACCCGGCCACCATGACCTGGTCCAACGCGCTGGTGCTCTGCTGCGGCCGGGACGACGCCGAGGTGGCCCGGCGCGCCGCGGCGATCGGCCGGGAGCCCGCCGAGCTGCGGGAGAACGGCGCCGCCGGCACCCCCGCCGAGGTCGTCGACAAGCTCGGCCGGTACGCGGAGATCGGCAGCGAGCGGGTCTACCTCCAGCTGCTCGACCTCGCCGACCTTGACCACCTGGAGCTGGTCGCCGCCGAGGTGATGCGGCAGCTCTGAACGCGAGGACTCAGCGGGCCGGCCCGCGGCGCACCGTGTCCAGCCGGCCGTCCCGGTCGCTGTCCAGACAGGTCAGGTCCGGGACGCCGACCGGCCCCCCACGGTCCGGGGCGGCGGCCCCGGGTGGGGGATCGGGTCGGGCTCGGGCTCCGGGGTCGGCGGCGGCGCCGGGGCCGTGCCGTAGGCCCCGGTCGGCTCGGGACCCACGCCGGTCGGGTCGAGCTCCTCCTCCGACGGATGCACGTCGCCCCGGAGGGCCGGGTCGCGGTAGCTGCTCATGTCCACAGGGTGCCCTACCCGGTGGCGGGGCAACCACGACTTGCGCGATTGGCGGATGATGCACCCGGACACCGGCGCCGGGAACGGGGGGAACGACATGGAGCTGCACCGGAACCGAGGGGTCCTGCCGCTGGCCCTCGTCTGCGTGGCGGGCGGGGTGATGGTGCTCGCGGTCGCCGGTGACGGGCCGGTGCTGCGGATGCTGGTCGCCCTGGGGATCGTGGTGATCGGCGTCAAGGTGCTGGTCGGCGCGCTCCGGCCGTTCCGCTGCGTCCTCGGCCCCGAAGGGCTGGAGGTGCGCCGGCCGGGCCTGCGCGGGACGTACCGCTGGGAGCAGTTCGCGGCGCTCGCCCTCGACGACGCGGGCCGGCTGGTCGGCGTGCCCGGGTCCGGGCTGCCGCCGGGCCTGCCGGTCACCGCCCGGCATCCGCGCGACGGCCGTCCCGCCGTGGAACTGCTCGACCTCACCCAGGTGCGGGAGAGCCCGGACGAGGTGACGGCGGCCCTGACCCGGTACGCGGGCGACCGGTTCACCGACGCCCGCAGCCGGCCGGCCGGCGCGGACCTCGACTTCACGATCGGGCTGCGCGGCTACGACGTCCCCGAGGTCGACCGGCTGGTGCACCGGGCCCGCGAGGCCCTCACCCGGGGCGGGACGGCGGAGCGGCGGGCCGCCCGGGCGGAGATCGAACAGGCCCGGGCCGCCGGACTGCCGGTGGCGCTGCGCGGGTACAACACCACGCAGGTGGAGGCGGCGCTGGACGCGCTCTGCGCCGCCCTCGCCGAGGACACCAGCACCGATCGGGAGGCCACCGCGTGACCGGCACCAACTGGGCGGGCAACGTCACCTGGTCGGCCCGGGCCCGGCACGAGCCGGCGACCGTGGACGAGCTGCGCCGGCTGGTGGCCGACGCCGGCCGGGTCCGGGCGGTGGGCACCGGACACTCGTTCAACCGGCTGGGCGACACCACCGGCGTGCAGGTGTCGGTGGCCGGGCTCCCGCCGACCATCGCGCTCGACCGCGACCGCGGCACCGTCACCGTCGCCGCCGGGCTGCGTTACGGCGACCTGGCCGCCGCCCTGCACGCCGAGGGGTACGCGGTGGCGAACCTCGCCTCGCTGCCGCACATCTCGGTGGCCGGCGCGGTCGCCACCGCCACCCACGGTTCCGGACCGGCCCACGGCAACCTGGCCACCGCCGTGGCCGCCCTGGAACTGGTCACCGCCGACGGTGACCTGCTGACCGTGGACCGGGCCGACCCCCGGTTCGCCGGGCTCGTGGTCCACCTCGGCGCGCTGGGCGTGGTCACCCGGCTCACCCTCGACGTGGTCCCCGCCTTCGAGGTGCGGCAGTACGTCCGGCTCGGCCTGCCTCGCGAGGCGCTGGACAGCGCCCTGGACGCGGCCTACAGCGTGAGCGTCTTCACCGGCTGGCGGTCGCCCCGCTTCGACCAGGTCTGGCTTAAGCAGCGGGCCGACCAGCCGCCGCCCCCGGCGGACTGGCTGGACACCCGCGCCGCCGACTCGCCCCGCCACCCGGTGCCGGGGATGCCGGCGGAGAACTGCACGGCCCAGCTCGGCGTGCCCGGGCCGTGGCACGAGCGGTTGCCGCACTTCCGGCTCGGCTTCACCCCGAGCAGCGGCGACGAACTCCAGTCCGAGTGGCACCTGGCCCGGTCCGACGCCGCCGCGGCGCTGGCCGCGCTCGACCCGGCGGCCGAGCGGATCGCCGCCGTGCTCCAGGTCTGCGAGCTGCGTACCGTGGCCGCCGACGGGTTGTGGCTGAGCCCGAACTACGAGCGGGACAGCCTGGCCGTCCACTTCACCTGGGTCGGCGACCCGGCGGCGGTGGCGCCGGTGCTGGCCGAGGTGGAGGAGCGGCTCGCCCCCTTCGACCCGCGCCCGCACTGGGGCAAGCTCTTCGCCCGCGACCCGGCCGCCGCCTACCCCCGCCACGACGACTTCCGCGCCCTGCTGCGGGAGTTCGACCCGGCCGGCAAGTTCCGCACCGCGCTCCTGGACCGCTACTTCCCGCGCCACTGACCTGCCGGCACTCCACCGCCGGGCGAGGGTCAGGAGCGCCCGGCAGTCGTCTGCTCGCGCATGCTGCCGCGCTGCACGGCGCGGCTGATGTCGCTGGGCGAGACGATCCCGACCAGCCGCTGGTCGGCCACCACGAGGGCTCGGCCGTCGGCGCACTGGCTGAGCCGGGGGAGCAGGTCGGTGAGCTGCTCGTCCGGGTTGGCGAGCACCAGCTCGTCGGCGCGGCAGGAGACCTCCGCGAGGGTGGTCGCCTCGCGCCGGTCGGCCGGGATGCCGCGGACCCGGTCGAGGGTGACCAGCCCGACCGGCCGCCCCTGGTCGGTCAGCGGCAGCGCCGAGTGCCGGTATGCGAAGAGGTAGTGGTCGACGAAGTCGGCGACGGTCATCTCCCCGGAGGCGGTCTGCGGTTGCGGGGTCATGACCTCGGAGACGCGGATGCCGCGCAGCGCGCTGCCCATCCGGGCCTGGCGCTCCTCCATGCCGGCGGCGCCGATCAGGAACCAGCCGATGAGCGCCAGCCAGAGCCCGCCCACGCCGCTGCCGGCCAGGAACTGCCAGAGCCCCAGCCCGATCAGCAGCGCGCCGAGGACCCAGCCGGCCCGGGCCGCCACGACGGAGGCCTTCGTCCGGTCGCCGGTGGCCTTCCACACCGCCGCCCGCAGCAGCCGGCCGCCGTCCAGCGGGGCGGCTGGCAGCACGTTGAAGATCGCCAGCAGCACGTTGATGCCGGCCAGCCAGGAGAGGGAGCCGAGCAGCAGGCCGTGCGCCCCGGCCAGGGCGAGCAGTACCGCTATCGCGCCGAAGAAGAGCCCGATGATCAGGCTGACCAGTGGTCCCACCCCGGCGATGCGCAGCTCGGCGCCCGGGTCGCGGGCCTCGCCCTTCAGCTCCGAGACGCCGCCGAAGAGCCAGAGCGTGATCCCCTCGACCTCGATGCCGTTGCGTTTGGCGACCACGGCGTGGGCCACCTCGTGGGCGAGGAGGCCGAGGAAGAAGACCACCGCCGCGGCCAGCCCGGCGGCGACATACGCCACGACCGAGTGGCCCGGATACGCGCGGGGGAACTGGCTGGCGGACAGCGCCCACGCGATCAGCAGGAAGATGACCAGGACGCTCCAGTTGACCCCGACGGGTACCCCCGCGATCCGGCCAAGCCGGAAGCTCGCCCTCATGGCCCCGTCATACCCCGCGTAGCCGGAGCCACACCAGGGCGGACCGCGCCGTCACTTGCCCCCCGTCGAGGGACCACGGCCGGGGGCCGTGCTGACGACGGTGGGCGAGTACTCGTTGGCCGCCTCCACGGCCCACTCCAGCGCGAAGTCCGCCTCCTCCTCCCAGCCGGGTTCGCCGCCCACGAAGTGGGACCGCCCTGGGAACTCCCGGTAGCTGGTGATCGCCGTCGAGCCCCGATAGAGGTTGGCGGTGGAGGAAGCCAGCGAGGCCGGCACCACGTGGTCCTCGCCGCCGGCCGTCACCAGCAGCGGCGCCCGGTCGGACCGCTTGGTGTTCGCCGCAGTGGCCGAGGTCGGGTCCAGGTTGGCGAACGCCCCCTCGAAGAAGACGTGGCCCGCGGCGGGCACCGCGTACCGCTCCCAGGCGGCGTCCGACTCCTCGCGGCTGATCGTGTTGCCGAAGGTGTAGCGGAAGTCCTCGGGGGTGAACGGCACCGCGCGCTGCCGGTTCGCCGGGTTGCGCAGGATGGCGAACCCCGAGCGCAGGGTGCTGAGCGGGAGCTTCAGCACGCCCTTCACCGGCGCGGGGTGCAGGCCGACGACGGCGGCGCCGAGGCCCCGGTCCAGGAGCAGTTGGGCGATGAGGCCGCCGAACGAGTGACCCATGATGATCGGTGGCCGGGGCAGCTCGCGGATGATGGCCGTGTAGTGGTCGACGATGCCGGCGATCCGCTGCGCGGCGATCGGCGTCGTGTCCTCCCGGAGCCGCTCGACGTCGACGTCCATGCCCGGCCAGGCCGGGGTGAGCACCCGGAAGCTGCGCGCTTCGTACCGGTCGACCCAGTGCTCCCAGCTGCGTGACGTCATCCAGAGGCCGTGGATCAGCACGATCGTGTCGACCCGTCCCGTCGGTGCGCTCATGCCGTGACCTTCCGTGCCGCTACGAGTGAACGCGGCTGGTTACCCGGCGCGGCCGCCCTCACTCCCGGCCGGGACGTACGTGGCGACGCCCCGGATCAGCAGGTCGACGCCGAAGAGGAAGCGCTCGTCGCCGCCGCCCTCCATCAGGTCGTCGAGGTGCCCGGTGATGTTCGGGTACGTCCGGGCCGGCAGGTTCCCGTAGTACGTGCGCAGCTGCTGGTCCAGCCCGGCCCACCAGGTCTCCCGGTCCTGCCCGGAGGCGCGCACCTTCTCCGCGTACAGGGCGCCCTCGTAGGCGTCGCCGGCGATGTAGAGGAAGAGCCGGTCGAGGAACCAGGCCGCCGGGCGGGGCGGCACCCCACCGGCGAGCAGGATGGCGAGCATGCCCTCGGTGACCCGCAGCGCGTTGGGGCCGGTCGGGATGGTGGCGAGCGAGGCGAGCGCCAGGTTGGTGTGGGTGGCGTAGACCCGGTAGGCCTGCTCGGCGACCTCCCGGATCTGCTCGGCCCACCGCGCCGGCTCCGGGTCCGGCACGACGATCTCGGCGCTGGCCCGGTCGACCAGCAGTTCGAGCAGCTCCTCCTTGCCGGAGACGTGGGCGTAGAGCGAGGCGGGGCCGGTGCCCAGCTCCTGGGCCACCCGCCGCATGCTCAGCGCGCCGAGCCCCTCGCGGTTGATCAGGGCGAGGGCGGCGTCGACCACGGCCTGCTGGCTCAGCGGTCGGCGGGTCGCCCGGCTGCGCGGCCGGGTACGCCACGGGGGCGCCGGGGTTTCACTCACCCGAACATCGTACTTGCCGCGAACGTCGTTCGTTGATAGAACAGTGTTCGTCAACGAACAGTGTTCGCTCCGATCGGGGGACCGCATGACCACCGAACTCACCGCGCCGCACCCCGCGGCGCCGCCCGCCGCGGGTCACCGGTGGCGCTGGATCGCCCTCGCGGTGATCCTCGCCGCCGAGGTGATGGACCTGCTCGACGTGCTCGTCACCAACCTCGCCGGTCCGGCGATCCGGGCCGACCTCGGCGGCTCGCCGGCCGTCATCCAGTGGATCGGCGCCGGCTACACCCTCGCCATGGCCGTCGGTTTGGTCACCGGCGGCCGCCTCGGCGACCTGTACGGCCGGCGCCGGATGTTCCTGGTCGGGGTGCTCGGGTTCACCGCCGCCTCGGCGGCCTGCGCCCTCGCCGGCAGCCCCGGCACGCTGATCGCCGCCCGGGTGGCGCAGGGCCTGCTCGGCGCGCTGCTCCTCCCGCAGGGGCTCGGCCTGATCAAGGAGATGTTCCCGCCGGAGCAGCTCGCCGCCGCCTTCGGCGCGTTCGGCCCGGTGATGGGCATCTCCGCGGTCGGCGGGCCGATCCTGGCCGGCTGGCTGGTCGGCGCCGACCTCGCCGGCACCGGGTGGCGCGCGATCTTCCTGATCAACGTCCCGCTCGGCCTGCTCGCCGCCCTCGGCGCGGCCCGCTTCCTGCCCGCCTCCCGCCCCGGCCACGCCACCCGGCTCGACCTGCCCGGCGTCGCGCTCCTCTCGGTCGCGGTCTTCCTGCTGGTCCACCCGCTCGTGCAGGGCCGCGAGCTGGGCTGGCCGGCGTGGAGCTTCGCGATGCTCGCCGGCGCGGTCGTGGTGCTGGCGGTCTTCGCCCGCTACGAGCAGCGCCGGCAGCGGTCCGGCCGGGACCCGCTCGTGGTGCCCGCCCTGTTCCGCCGCCGCGCCTTCACCGGCGGGCTGGTCGCCGGGCTGGCCTTCTTCACCGCACTGGCGGGCTTCTCGCTGGTCTTCAGCCTCTACCTCCAGCTCGGGCTCGGCTGGTCGCCGCTGCGCGCCGGGCTGGCCGGCGTGCCCCAGGCGCTCGGCATGGTGGCCGCCTTCGTGCTCGCCGGAGCCGGCCTGGCCCAGAGGCTCGGCCGGCGGCTCATCCACCTCGGACTCGCCGTGGTGCTGGCCGGCGTCGCCGGGATGCTGCTCACCCTCACCCTGGCCGGCGCCGACGTCACCCCGTGGCGGATGGCGCCCGCGCTGCTGGCGGTCGGCTTCGGCATGGGCCTGGTGATGGCGCCGTTCTTCGACATCGTGCTCTCCGGGGTCGAGGAGGCGGAGACCGGCTCGGCCTCCGGCACGCTCACCGGCGTGCAGCAGCTCGGCGGCGCGCTCGGCGTGGCGCTGCTCGGCACGGTCTTCTTCGACGGGCTGACCGACTCGGTGTCGCACGCCGTGCGGGTCACCCTCCTCGCCGAGCTGGGCCTGCTGCTGGTCACCGTGGCCGGCGCGTTCCTGCTGCCCCGCCGGGCCCGGGAGGGCGCGGGCGGTGGGCACTGAATGCCGTCCCCTGACAAATGTCACGGCCGGAAGATGACGCGCGCTCCGGGGACCGGACCACCGGTCCCCGGAGCATCGTTGTCATGACCGACATCCCACCGGCCGTCGAGCTGGCCGGACTCACCAAGACCTTCGGCCCGGTGACCGCCGTCGACGGGCTCGACCTCGGGATCTCCCCGGGCGAGGTGGTGGCCTTCCTCGGCCCCAACGGCGCCGGCAAGACCACCACCGTGGACATGCTGCTCGGGCTGGCCCGCCCGGACGCCGGCACCGTACGGCTCTTCGGCGGCACGCCCGCCGACGCCGTCCGCCTCGGCCGGGTCGCCGCCGTGATGCAGACCGGCGGCCTGCTCAAGGACCTCACCGTCGCCGAGACGGTACGGATGACCGCGCACTTCTACGGCCACACCCGCTCGGTGGCCGAGGTGCTGGAGCGGGCCGGCATCGCCGACATCGCCGACCGCCCGGTGGGCAAGTGCTCCGGCGGCCAGCAGCAGCGGCTGCGCTTCGCCCTGGCGCTGCTGCCCGACCCCGACCTCATGGTGCTGGACGAGCCGACCACCGGGATGGACGTCGAGGGCCGGCGGGACTTCTGGCAGGCCATCCGGGCCGACGCCCGCTCCGGCCGGACCGTCCTGTTCGCCACCCACTACCTGGACGAGGCCGACGCGTACGCGGACCGGATCGTGCTGGTCCGCCAGGGCCGGGTGGTCGCCGACGGCACCACCGCCGAGATCAAGAACCTGGCCGCCGGCCGGGTCGTCCGGGCCACCCTGCCCGGCGCCGATCAGGCCGCGCTGGCGGCGCTGCCCGGCGTGCGGTCGGTCGAGGTGCGCGGCGACGCCGTGCTGGTCCACACCGAGGACTCCGACGTCGTCGCCCGGCACCTGCTGACCCGGACCGCCGCCCGGGACCTGGAGATCACCTCGCGCAACCTCGAGGACGCCTTCCTCGCCCTGACCACCGCCGCCTGACCGCGACCACGCCCAATCCCGGAGCCTGAGATGACCGTCACCGCCTCATCCGCCACCACCTCGTCCGATCGGGCCGCGAACCGCCGGCCCCCCGCCCTGGGCGGGTTCTCCGCCGCCGTGCTCGGCATCGAGATCCGCCGGGTGCTGCGCAACCGCCGCACGCTGGTGTTCATCCTGATCATGCCGGCGGTGTTCTTCCTGCTGTTCGGCCTGCCGCAGCGCGGGCAGAACCTGGACAACGGCCTGCCGATCACCGGCTGGATCATGATCAGCCTGGCCGTCTACGCGGCCATGGTCGCCACCACCAGCGCCGGCGCGGCCGTCGCGACCGAGCGGGCGCTGGGCTGGAGCCGGCAACTGCGGCTCACCCCGCTGCGCCCGGCCGCGTACGTCGCCACGAAGGTGGCCACCGCGATGGTGCTCGGCCTGCTCGGCGTGCTGGTCGAGTTCACCGTCGGCGCCGCCTCCGGGGTCCGGATGCCGGCGCACGTCTGGGTGGAGTCCGGCCTGACCGCCTGGATCGGTTCCCTGGTCTTCGCCGCCCTCGGCCTCTTCGTCGGCTACCTCGCCCCGGCCGAGAACGTCATGCAGTTCATGGGCCCGGCGCTGGCCATCCTGGCCATGCTCGGCGGGCTGTTCGTCCCGCTCGACGTGCTGCCCCACGCGATGCAGCAGATCGCCAAGTTCACCCCGGTGTACGGCGTCGGCCAGCTCGCCCGGGCGCCGCTGACCGGGGCCGGCGTGGACTGGGCGGCGGTCGGCAACGTGGCCGCCTGGACCGCCTTCTTCGGCCTCGGCGCGGCCCGGCTGTTCCGCCGCGACACCACCCGAGTCTGACCCGCGCCGACGGGGGCTAGCGTGTTCACGATGCACCTTCCGTGGGACCGGAGCTACCTGGCGACCCGCCACTGGCGGTTCACCGGCTGGCTGCTGGCCGCGGTCTGGCTCTTCTTCCTCAACATTCCGCTGCTCGCGGCCCTGCATCAGCCGGAGGTCTGGCGGCGGGTGGTGGGCGCGGGGACGCTGATCGCCTTCGGTGTCTGCTACGTGCTCGTCTTCCAGTGGGCCCGGGCCCACCGGCTGCAGCACCGGGCCATCCCGCTCGTCCCGGCGTGGGCGGCCCTGACACTGCTGGTCGGGCTCGGCCTCGCCGGCATACCGGGCACCGGTGGCGACTGGCTGACCACGCTGGTCTTCGTCGCCGCGGCGGCGGTGTTCCTGCTGCCGGGCTGGCAGGCGCTGGTGGTGGTGGCGCTGGCCGCGCTGACCCCACCGGTGACGGCCGCGCTGGTCCCCGGCTGGGCGGCGGAGGGCACCGTGATCTTCGCCGTCCTGCTCGCCTCGTTCGCCATGTTCGGGGTGACCCGGCTGACCCAGCGCAACGCCGAACTCCAGGGCGCCCAGCAGGAGATCCGCCGGCTGGCGGTGGCCGAGGAGCGCGCCCGGACCGCGCGCGACCTGCACGACATCCTCGGGCACTCGCTGACCGTGGTGGCGGTCAAGGCGGAGCTGGCCGGGCGGCTGCTGGAGCT
The DNA here is from genome assembly GCF_057197805.1 of Micromonospora sp. Utrum1. Lineage (NCBI taxonomy): Bacteria > Bacillati > Actinomycetota > Actinomycetes > Micromonosporales > Micromonosporaceae > Micromonospora > Micromonospora sp. Utrum1. The sequence goes on along the minus strand of NZ_CM170071.1, from coordinate 6,071,340 downwards.
GGATCCGGCCCGGGCGGCCACCGAGGTCGCCGACATCGAGCGGCTCGCCCGGCAGGCCCTCGCCGACGTGCGGGGCACCGTCGGGGCGTACCGCGGGGTGAGCCTGGCGACGGAGCTGGCCGGCGCCCGATCGGCGCTGGCCGCCGCGGGCATCGTCGCGGACCTGCCCGAGTCGGTGCCGTCGCTGCCGGCCGAGCGGGACGAGCTGTTCGGCTGGACGGTCCGCGAGGGGGTGACCAACGTGGTCCGGCACAGCGGCGCCCGGGGCTGTGAGATCCGGGTCGACCCGGCGGCCGTGGAGATCCGCGACGACGGCCGGGGGACGGACGGCGAGCCGGAGGCGGCCGGCCACGGTCTGGTGGGGCTCCGCGAGCGGGCCCGGCGGCTGGACGCCGCGGTCACCGTCGGCCGGCCCCCCGGCGGGCGTGGCTTCCTGCTCCGGGTGAGCCTGGCCGACACCGGACGGGGGACCACCGGATGACCGCGCCGATCAGGCTGCTGCTCGCCGACGACCAGGCGTTGGTCCGGGGCGCGCTCGCCGCGCTGCTGTCGCTGGAGCCGGACCTCACGGTGGTGGCCGAGGTGGGGCGGGGCGACGAGGTGGTGCCGGAGGCGCTGCGCACCCGGCCCGACGTGGCCCTGCTCGACGTGGAGATGCCCGGCCTGGACGGGGTGGCGGCGGCCGCGGCGCTCCGGGCCGCGCTGCCCGGGTGCCGGGTGCTGGTGGTGACCACCTTCGGCCGGCCCGGCTACCTGCGCCGGGCCATGGAGGCGGGTGCGAACGGCTTCGTGGTCAAGGACACCCCGGCCCGGCAGCTCGCCGACGCGGTCCGCCGCGTGCACGCCGGGCTGCGGGTGGTCGACCCGACGCTCGCCGCGGAGACCCTGGCCACCGGGCCGAGCCCGCTCACCGAACGGGAGACCGAGGTGCTACGCACCGCCCGGGGCGGCGGCACGGTGGCCGAGCTGGCGACGACGCTGCACCTCTCCGAGGGGACGGTGCGCAACCACCTCTCCGCCGCGATCGGCAAGACCGGCGCCCGCAACCGGGCCGACGCGGTGCGGGTGGCCGAGGAGAACGGCTGGCTGCTCGGCGACTGAGCCGGCTCAGGCGGTGGCCGGTGGGCCGGGGAGCTGGTCCACCACCACGACCGGGGTGCCCGGGCGCAGCTCGGCGAGGAGCTGCCGCTGCCCGCTGCGGGTGAGCCGGATGCAGCCGTTGGTGACGTTCTTGCCGAGCGTGGCGTCGGTGTACCAGCTGTGCAGTCCGATGTGCGCTCCGCGCAGCCCGGTCGGCACCGCGCCCGGGTCGTCGGGGATCGCGCCGAGGGCGAAGATGTCCACCCCGCCGTAGACGTCCTGCGGGGGTGGGGTGCGGCCCAGGACGAAGGTGCGGCCCAGCGGGGTGGACTGGCCCGGCATGCCCAGGCTGACCTCCCAGGAGCGCACCGCGCGGCCGTCCCGGTACCAGGTGAGCCGGTGCGGGCGGCGTTCGACCACGATCTGGTCGGGCAGCGCGACGGTGCGCCAGTTGCCGGCCGGCAGCCAGGCGATCCGGCGGTTGGCCGAGGGGAGCAGGACCGCGGTCCAGCCGACCCGCCGCTCGACGATCGGCACGGTTAGCTCGACGCCGCTGATGGTGGGGGCCAGGAAGGCCAGCGGCCGGCCGCCCGGCGCGTCGTACGCGGCCACGGTGCGGGTCGGCGTGAGCCCCTCGGCCAGCGGCCGGGTGTCGGCCGGGCCCGGGTCGGCCGGGAACCCGCCGGGTGCCGGGTCGTAGGTGACCACCGGCAGGTCGTCCGGGGCGGGCGCGGCGGCCGGCACGGACTCCTCGGGAGACGGGGTCGGCTCGTCGGGGGCCGGTGGCAGCGCCGCGGTGGGCGCCGCGACCACCGGCGCGGGGGGCGCCCCGCCGGTCAGGTTCCGCCCGACCAGGGCGGCCCCCAGCAGCAGCGGTACGCCGAACGCGGCGAGCAGCCAGCCGAGCGTCCAGCGCGAGAACAATCGGTCAAACAGCACGATCGGTACTATAATCGGACAGAGGTCCCCCGGGGTCGCGAACGGCCGTGCGGGGGACCTCCGGTTCAGCGATCCGTCGCCGTCAGGGCAGCTTCGCGCCGAGGTGGATGGCGACCGCGTCGTGCGCGTTGACGGTCGCGGCGAACCAGCCGTTCGAGTCCACGGTGATCACCGGACCGCTGCACGAGCCGTTGCCGAAGTCGCCGTGGATGACGTCGCAGTAGCGGCCGGCCGGCAGGCCGGTGTAGTAGGACCGGCCGGTGATCGCGAAGTCCTCGTCGTTGATGGTGAGGTAGCCCTTGCCGGCCCGGCTGAACGCGATGTGCTGCCAGCCGTTGTCGTACCAGTTGGCGACGCCGGAGCCCTGGGTGGCGTTGGCGAAGCCGACCATGTTGGCGATCACCCGCCAGCGGTGCTCGCACTCCCAGCCCGAGTAGCAGGTGGTGTTCGACGTCTTGTTGCTGGCGTCCGAGGGCGGGCCCTGGTCCTTGTTGCTGAACGTGTAGCTCGACATCACCGCCGGGGTGCCGTACGGCCAGGCGAGCATGAAGGCGTTCGCGAGGGCGTACTCGCCCCGGTCGCGATAGGTCAGCACGCCGCCGTCGCGCTGGGTGTCGTGGTTGTCGGTGAAGACCACCGCGGAGCCGCCGGGCAGGTAGCCCCAGGACTCGCCGAAGTTCCTCAGGTACGCCAGCCGCTCGCTGTTGAACATCCGGGCCAGGTCCTTGCCGTACCGGAACTCGTGCACGTCGCCGTTGCCGGTGTACTCGGTCGGCTGGATCGGCTCTCCGGCGCCGTAGATGACCTCCTGCACCAGGTAGGCCGAGCGGGACAGCTTGCCCTTGACGGCGGCGATGTCCGCGGCCGGCATGTGCTTGCTGGCGTCCAGCCGGAAGCCGTCGACGCCGAGCGACAGCAGGTCGTTGAGGTACGTGGCGAGCCGGGTGCGCACGTAGTCCGACTCGGTCTTCAGGTCGGCGAGGTTGACCAGCTCGCAGTTCTGCACCTCGTACCGGTCGCCGTAGTTGACGATGTCGTTGTTGCCGTTGCGGCCGCAGTAGTGGAAGTCCTGCGACGAGTAGGTGCCCGGGTAGTCGTAGTGGCCGTAGCCGCTGCCGGCCCAGCCGGTGCCGCCGTTGTCCTGGCCGGACATGTGGTTGACCACGGCGTCGACGATGACCTTCACGCCGGCGTTGTGGCAGGTGTTCACCATCGCCTGGAACTGGGCGCGGGTGCCCTTGCGGGACTCGATCCGGTAGCTGACCGGCTGGTAGGCCACCCACCACTGGTTGCCCCGGACGTGCTCCTGGGGCGGGGACACCTGGACGTAGCCGTAGCCCTTCGGGCCGAGGGTGCTGGTGCACTCGCCGGCCACCGAGGCCCAGTTCCACTCGAAGAGCTGGACGATGACCTTCTTGCTGCCGGGGGTGGCCGCGGCGGCCGGGGGAGCCGCCACGGTGGTGGGGACGAGCAGGCTGGCGGCCAGGCCCAGGGTGAGGGCGGCCGCGAGCCGTCGACGTCGATGCATCGGGACTCCTGAGGGGGTGCGGCGCGGGGGAAGGCTCCAGTGTCGGCTTTTTGCAAACCGGCCTGAAATTTGCGGCAAGGTTACAAGCGTATTGCAAGAGCTGTCAACGGATGGAAATGCGTCGTTGCGTCAGGCGTTACACGCGGCCGGGGGCGGGGCGGTTCGACGACGGGCCGAGAAATTCACCACCGGAGGTGATCCGCCCGTGCCGTCCGTCCGTACTGGAGGACGGAGCAGGGGCGGCCGGTGGGGGTGCCGCCGCGAGACGATCGAGGAGCAGATGGCCCGGGCAGAGCAGAACGAGAAGGCGACGACCGTCCGGACCGCCAGCAGCAGCCGAGGTGCCCGGACGATGTCGAAGTCCGCGATGGTGGCGCTCGCCGCGTCCGCCCTCGCCGTCGCGTGGGCCGGCCTCGAACTGGCCGGCGCCGGCACCGTCATGTACTCGTACGGCTTCTTCTTCACCGAGTTCTTCGCCGGGGTGGTCGCCCTGGTCTCGCTCAGCCTCACCGTGATGCTGGGGCTGCTCGCCACCGACCGGCTGGTGCTGCTCACCCGGCACCGGGTGCTGCTCCAGTCCGCGCACCGAGCCACCGGCATCCTCGGCGTGGCCGGGCTGGTCTGCCACGTGATCACCAAGATCTCGATCGGCCGGGCCGGGCCGACCGACGCGGTGGTGCCGTTCCTCGCCGGCCGGGGCCTCTACGTCGGGCTGGGCACCGTCGCCGCGCTGCTGATGGTCGGCGTGCTCTGGACCGGCCTGATTCGGGTCCGGTTCGCCGGCGTCGGCCCGAAGTGGTTCTGGCGCGCGCTGCACTCCATGGCGTACGTCTCCTGGCCGTTCGCGCTGCTGCACGGGCTCAACGCCGGCCGGGCGGCGAAGACCTGGGTGGTGGTGAGCTACCTGGCCTGCGTGCTGCTGGTGGTGATGGCGCTGCTGGTCCGCCTCTCCGTCCACCTCGGCAAGCGCAGCCGGGAGCAGCACCAGGCCGCCGCGCTGAACCAGGCGATGGTCGGCAAGGGGGAGGAGCGCACGGGCCTGTTCGCCGGGCTGACCCGGCGCCGGGCAGCCGGCCGGGACGAGAGCCGCCGGAGCCGCGAGGGCGGCTGGGCGGAAGTCACCGCGACCTGGACCGCGCCCGCCGGCACCGCCCGGCGCCGCGACCCCGAGCGGTTCGCCGTACCCGTGGTGCCGGAGCCCGGGACGCTGCGCGAGCCGGTCCGCGCGGCGGCCGCCCGGCGGCGCGCCGAGGCTCCGGTCTCCCCGGCCCGCCGGCGGGACGCGGAGCCGGCGCCGGCCGCCCGGCGACGCGCAGAGCGCGAGCGGGTGGCCCGCCGTGAGGAGCGCGAGGCGGTGGCCCGGCGCCGCGACGACGAGCGGGTCGGCCGCCGCTACCGGGACGAGGAGGAGCGGACCCCCCGCCGGTCCCGGGTCGACGAGGATGCCGCCGCCCGCTACTCGGCCCCGCCGGAGAGCGGCGGCCGGCACTCGGCCCCGCCGGACACCGGCAGCCGCTACGTGACCCCGGCGGAGGTCGCACGCTACTCGGCTCCGCCGCGCCGGACGGACGAGCCGGAGGAGCCGTGGGACAGCCCGCGCCGCTGGGAGGGCGAGCCGGTCTCCGGCGAGCCGATCTCGGCCGGCCCGATCTCGGGCAGCCCGATCTCGTCGGCGCCGCGCAGCGGCAGTGGCCGGCACAGCGTCGAGGAGGACGTGCCGGACGAGCCGGACTACTGGCGCCCGCCGGCCCGCTACGCCCCCGACGACGCCTTCGTCGACGACACCCCGACCCTGGTCGACCTCGCCTCCCGCCGGGCCATGAAGGCTTCCGGCGAGAGCCGGTCGAGCCGGCGCAAGCGGGCCAACGCGGACGCCGTGGACGGGGCGTACTGGGCCGGGCTGCGGGGTGAGGCGAAGTGATGCGGACGACAGTGCCGCCGGTGGCCTGCGTCGGCGAGCCCCGGCTCACCGCGGGCTTCGCCGAGTTCGGCCGGCTCGACCTGCTGGCCCACGAGGAGGTGCACGGCCCGATCGGGCCGGTGGAGCCGGCCGCCCTGCTCCGGCTCGCCGAGGCGATCGACCTCAAGGGCAAGGGCGGGGCCGGCTTCCCGTTCGCCCGCAAGCTGCGCGCGGTGCTGGAATCGTGCGAGCGGCAGGACCTGGCCGCCGTCGTGGTGGTCAACGCCACCGAGGGCGAGCCGGCGAGCTGGAAGGACAAGGTGCTGCTCACCCGGGCCCCGCACCTCATCCTGGACGGCGCCGCGCTGGCCGCGTACGCGCTGGACGCCGAGGAGATCGTGATCGGGGTGGCCGACGACGTGGGCCGGCCCTCGCTCACCGAGGCGTTGCAGGAGCGGCGGATGCCGGTGCCGACCACCATCGTCACCGTGCCGCACCGGTTCATCTCCGGCGAGGGCGGCGCCCTGGTCAACGGGATCAACGGCCTGCCGCACATCCCGCCGGGCACCAAGAAGCGGTCCAGCGACTCCGGGGTGAGCGGCCTGCCCACCCTGCTCTCCAACGCCGAGACGTACGCCCAGCTCGCGGTCGCCGCCCGGATCGGCCCGTACGAGTACGCCGCGCTCGGCACCGACGACGAGCCGGGCACCGTGCTGCTCACCGTCACCGGGGCGGCCAAGCGGCCCGCCGTGGTGGAGTGCGCGGCCGGCACCCCGCTGCGGGAGATCCTGGAACTCTGCGAGGTGCCCGACAGTCCGGGCATCCTCATGGGCGGCTACCACGGCAAGTGGATCACCCCGGAGGCGGCGGACCGGGCCGAGGTCTCCCGCAAGGGACTCGCCGCGGTCGGCGGCACCCTCGGCGCCGGCATCATCGTCCCGCTGCCCCGCGACACCTGCCCGCTCGGCGAGGCCGCCCAGGTGGTCCGCTACCTGGCCGGCGAGTCCGCCGGGCAGTGCGGCCCGTGCAAGATGGGCCTGCCCGACCTGGCCCGCGCCGTCGACCTGGCGGTCTCCGGCAGCGCACCGATCGAGGTGGTCCGGGCCGCGGCCGGCGACGTGAAGGGGCGCGGCGCGTGCAGCCACCCCGACGGCACGGCCCGGTTCGCGCTCTCCGCCATGGAGGTGTTCGCCGAGGACCTGCGGCTGCACGCCACCGGCGAGGGCTGCGGCAAGCGGGTCAAGGGCGTGATGGGGCTGCCCGGCGCGCCCGACGGCAACCCGCAGAAGCTCACCCTCGACTGGTCCCGCTGCGACGGGCACGGGCTCTGCGCCCACGTGGTGCCGGACTTCATCCGGCTCGACGGCAACGGTTACCCCGCCTTCCCCGCCACCCCCGTGCCGACCTGGCTGCGGCAGGGCGCGCTCAAGGCGGTCAAGGTCTGTCCCGAACTCGCGCTCCGGCTGGTCAAGGCCGAGTAGCCGGACCCAGAGGAGACGCGGATGCCCCCACGTACCGCCCGCCGGCTGGTCACCGCCGCCGTGCTGGCCGCCACGCTGCCCGGCGCGGTGTCCTGCGCGGTCCGGCCGGAGCGGGCCACCCCGGTCGGCGCGGTGGCCGCCGCGTCCACCGCCGCCGCCCCGGCCGGGTCGCCGGCCCCGCCGGTGGTCCCGGCCCGGGTGCCGGAGACGCTGTCGTTCACCGCGAAGACCCTCGACGGTACGGCGTTCTCCGCCGCCGCCCTGGCTGGGAAGCCGGTGGTGCTCTGGTTCTGGGCGCCCTGGTGTGCCACCTGCGCCAGCCAGGCGTGGACGGTCGCCGAGATCGCCCCGAAGTACCGGGACGCCGTGCCGATCGTCGGCGTCGCCGGGCTGGGCGAGCAGCGGGCCATGAAGGAGTTCGTCACCGAGTTCGACCTGGCCGGCACCCCGCAGCTCGACGACCGGTCCGGCGCGCTGTGGCGCCGGTTCGAGGTGGTCGAGCAGAGCACCTTCGTGATCGTGGACCGCGACGGCCGGGTGATCCACCAGGGCTTCCTGGACGGGGAGTCGCTGACCCGGCAGGTCGACGCGCTGGCCCGGGGATGACCGGCGGGCTGCTGCTCGCGCTGACCGCGGGCATGCTCGCCGCGGTCAACCCGTGCGGCTTCGCCATGCTGCCCGCGTACCTGTCGTTGCTGGTCGCCGGCCCCGCCGACGGCCGCGGCGCGGTCGGTCGCGCGCTCACCGCCACGGCCGGGCTGACCATCGGGTACGCGCTGGTCTTCGGCGCCTTCGGGCTGGCCCTGGCGCCGCTGGCGGACTGGCTGCGCCCCCGGCTGCCCTGGCTGACCGTGACCCTCGGCGTGCTGCTGGCGCTGGCCGGCTGCTGGCTGCTCGCCGGCCGGCGGCTGCCCGCCCCGCGCCCGTTCACCCGGGCGCCCCGGCTGACCCGCACCTGGCCGTCCATGGCCCTGTTCGGGGTGGCGTACGCGCTGACCTCGCTGACCTGCTCCATGGCGCCGTTCCTGGCGATCGTGGTGACCAGCCTGCGGGCCGGTTCGGCGCTGCGCGGGCTGGCGCTCTTCGGCGCGTACGCCATCGGGATGGGTCTGGTGGTCGGGGTGGCCGCGCTCGGCGTGGCGCTGCTTCGCGGCCGGTTGGTGGCCCGGCTGCGCGGCGCCGGCGCGTGGGCGCCCCGGCTGAGCGGTCTGGTGCTGCTGGTCGCCGGCGGCTACGTCGCCTGGTACGGCTGGTACGAGGTGCGCCTCGCCCAGGGCCGCCACGACGCCTTCGGCGACCCCGTCGTGCGCGCCGCCGCCCGCGCCCAGCAAACCCTGGCGCACGCGCTGGACACTGCCGGCCCAGCCCTCCTCGCGGCCCTGCTTGCCGGGCTACTGCTCCTGGCCCGCCTGCGCCGCCCCCGCGATCTTGCACTCGTGGCCCCGGCAGAAGCCGCAAGCCGGACTCCTGACGGGCCGGAAGTGCAAGATCGCGGGGCGGGGACGGTCAGCGGAGCGGGGTGAGGCGGTCGGTGCCGAGCTTGTCGCGGAGGACCTCGGGGACCACGACCGAGCCGTCGGGCTGCTGGAACTGCTCCAGGATGGCCGGGAAGAGCCGGCTGGTGGCCAGCGCCGACCCGTTGAGGGTGTGCACGAACCGGGTCTGCTTGCCGCCCGGCTCGCGGTAGCGGATGGCGGCCCGGCGGGCCTGGTAGTCGCCGCCCCAGGAGACCGACGACACCTCCTTGTACTTGCCGGTGCTCGGCATCCAGACCTCGACGTCGAGGGTCTTCTTCATCGCCGCGCTGGAGTCGCCGGCCGCGAGCAGGCTGGTCTGGAAGTGCAGGCCCAGCTTCTCGACCAGGCCCTCGACGTGGCCGACCATGGCCTCCAGCGCCGCGCCCGCCTGCTCCGGCAGGGTGAACTGGAAGATCTCCACCTTGTTGAACTGGTGGCCGCGCACCGTGCCCCGCTCGTCGGAGTGCGAGCCGGCGGCCTCCCGCCGGTAGCACGGCGTGTAGGCGAACGCCTTCAGCGGCAGCTTCCCGGTCTCCAGGATCTCGTCCTGGAACGCGCCGAGGATCGCCGTCTCGGCGGTGGGCAGCAGGAACTGGCCGCGCGGGGCGGACTGCTTGTCCAGGTGGTAGACGTCCTCGTAGAACTTCGGGAACTGGCCGGCCGCGAAGCCGGCGCTGTCGAGCAGCAGGTGCGGCGGGAGCAGGAACTCGTAGCCGGCCTGGATGTTCTGCTCGATCAGCCAGTTGACCAGCGCCCACTCCAGCCGGGCGCCCAGGCCGGTGTACATCCAGAAGCCGGAGCCGCCGAGCTTCACCCCGCGTTCGTGGTCGACCAGGCCGAGCGCCCTGCTCAGCTCCACGTGGTCGCGGACCTTCTCGACGGCCGGCGGCTCGCCGAAGGTGCGCACCACCCGGTTGGCCTCCTTGCCGCCGGCGATCACGTCGTCGGCGGGCAGGTTGGGCAGCTCGCTCATGGTGCCGCGCAGCCGGGACTGCACCTCGTCCAGCTGGGACTCCAGCTCGGCGAGCTGCTTGCGCTCGGCCTCCGGCGCGACCGGCTCCGGCGTGGCGCCGGACCGCTTCGCCTCCGCGTACGCCCGCGCCTCGGCCTTGCGGCGCTGCCGCTCGGCGTCGATCTCCGTGATCAGGGCGCGGCGTTCCTGGTCGAGCCGCTGGATCTCGTCCAGCGCCCGGTTGACCTCGGCGGGATCCAGACGCTTCGCCAGCGCGGTCGCCACCGCCTCGCGATCCTTCCGGATCAACTCCATGTCGAGCATGCTGCTCCGTACGCCTCCGTCCAGGCAGTCAGGTGGGACCCCCAGATGCTACCGTCGCGACCCGTTCCGCCCGCCCCGCACCCGGACGACCGGTCAGAGGCGGACCGGCATGAGGATGGAGAAGACGTCCTCGTCGTCCGGACGGCGCACGGCCAGCGGGGCGATCGGCCCGTCCAGCTCCAGCACGAGCTGGCCCCGGCCGCCGGCGTCGAGGGCGTCGAGCAGGTACTCCCGGTTCACCCCGACCCGCAGGCCGTCCGGGGTGTCGGGCCCGACCACGCTCAGGCCGCCCCGCTCGTCCAGGCCGAGCACGACCACCTCGTGGTCGACCCCCGCGTACTCGCGGAGCAGCACCGGGGCGCCCTCGGCGGTGAGCGCCCGCCGCAGCGCCGCCACGTCGACCGGGATCCGGTGGGCGGGCGCGTCGCCGACCTGCCCGTGCAGCAGCCGGCGATAGTCCGGGAAGTCGTACGGGAGCGCGGCGGCGGTCACCGGCCGGCCGGCCACCGTCACCTCGACCCGGTCCGGGGTCACGGTGACATACGCCTCCGGGGTGATCCCGGCGCCGGTGTCGAGCAGGGCGCGCAGCTCGTCCACCGCGTCCGCCGGGAGCAGCGAGCGCACGGGTGGCCCGTCGACCTTGCCGTCCGCGCGGGCCACGGCCAGCCGGTGCCGGTCGGTGGCGACCAGCCGTACGCCGTCCGGCTCGACCTCCAGCAGCACGGCGGAGAGCACCGGCAGTTCCGGGTCGGCGCCGACGGCGAACCGGACGGCGTCGACGGCGGCGGCCAGGTCGGCGCGGGACAGGATCAGTCGGGTGGTCATGGGGGTCTCCTCCGGATCGATCAGGGTGCGGATCCGGGAGAGCTCACGGCGGGCGTCGGTGAGGCCGTCCTCCAGGCGGCGCAGGTGCGCGTCCAGCAGCCGGTGCACGACCGCCGGCCGGTGCCGGTGCCGCAGCGCCTCGGCGATCCCGGCCAGCGGCATGCCGACCCGGCGCAGCCCGGCGACGAGCCGGGCCGGGTCGACCTGGTCGTCGGTGTACCAGCGGTAGCCGGTCGCCGGGTCCACCAGCGCCGGCTCCAGCACGCCGGAGCGGTCGTAGAACCGCAGGGCGCTCACCGTCAGCCCGCTGGCCCGGGCCAGCTCGCCGATGCTGCGCAGTTCGCTCTCCACGACGCCGGATCCTGGGCCCTCAACCCGGTCGAGGGTCAAGCGCCCAGCACCCGGAACGTGATCCCGGCCCGGACCAGTCGGTCGAGCAGGGCGTCGCCCATGGCGGTCACCGGGGTCACCTGCCCGGCGGTCGCGGGCAGGTCGTCGAGGGCCAGGCAGAGCGCGGACTCGGCGAGCATCTTGGCGGTCTCGTCGTAGCCGGGGTCGCCGCCGGCCACCTCGGTGCGTACGGTCCGGCCGCCGCCGGTGCCGACGAACCGGACGCGGAACCAGGACTTCGCCCGCTGCGCGGCGCTCGGTCCCTGCCCGGAGGAGAGCCGGCCGAGCAGCCAGCGCCGGGTCGGCGGCAGCTTGACCAGCCCGACCACGCCGGCCAGGCCCACCCCGGCGGCCAGCACGGTGGGCAGCCGCTTCACCGCGGCGAAGTGGCGGTAGCGGAAGTCCGGGCCGTACTCCGGGCGCGCCGCCGCCGACCGGCGGACCACCTGCGGGTCGATGGTGGGCAGCGGCACCGCCCACAGCCCGAACTCCTTCACCCGGCCGACCCTGCCGGGCACCGCCCGGACCCGGCGGCCCTCCGGCCGCGGCTCGACCGCCTTACGCGCCTTCGCCGCCCGGCTCATCTCCCCGGTCCGGGAGAACGCGGTCAGCGCCGAGTGGTACGTCCCGGCCGAGAACCGCCCGCCGGCCCGGACGTAGCCGTCCACGGTGACCGGCCCGTCCGTGGGCAGCTGCTTGACCGTGAACCACGCGCCCAGGTCGTGCGGGATCGAGTCGAAGCCGCAGGCGTGCACCAGCCGCGCCCCGGTGCGCACCGCCTCGGCGTGGTGCCGCACGTACATGAGGTCGACGAACTCCGGCTCGCCGGTGATGTCGAGGTAGTCGGTGCCGGCGGCGGCGCACGCCGCGACGAGCGGCTCGCCGTGGTGGATGTACGGGCCGACGGTGCTGGCGACCACCCGGGCGCTCTCCGCTACGGCGCGCAGCGACGCCGGGTCGGTGACGTCGGCGGTGAGCAGGGGCAGCTCGGCCAGGCCCGGGTCGATCGCAACCAGCCGGTCCCGCACCCCGGCCAGCTTGCCCGGGTTGCGTCCGGCCAGCGCCCAGCGCAGCCCGCCCGGGGCGTGCCGGGCCAGGTACTCGGCGGTCAGGCCGCCGGTGAACCCGGTGGCGCCGAAGAGGACGAGGTCGTACGGGCGGTCGTCGCGCATCCGCCGAGTGTGCCATCCCCGGCCGTTCGGCTCACCGGGCGAGGAGCGGCGGAATCGGGTCGTCGGCCCGCTCGCGGGGACGGCGCGGGGACGACCGCCCTCAGCCGGCCGCGCCGGGCAGGTCCAGCCGCGAGCGGTCCGCCCGCAGCACCTCCCCGGTCTCCACCAGCTGCTTCGCCTCCCGCAGCAGCTGGCGCAGGAACCGGCCGGGATCGTCGCCGAGCAGGTGGGCGGCCAGGCCCGGCAATGTCGCCTCGCCGCCGAGCAGGCGGAGCGACAGCTCGGTGCCGCGCCCGCCGGGGGCGGGGCGGGCGGCCAGCTCCACCGCGCCGTCGAGCGGGCGCAGCGGTTCCGGCGAGCGCCCGCGCGGCAGCACCTCCTCGGGCCGGCCGGCCACGGTCACCACCTGCCAGCGTCCGGGCAGTGGGCCGGGCGCGGCCCCGGGCGGCCGCCGCCCGCGCCGGCGTACGAGGACCGGCGCCCCGCCCGCCGCCACGAGGGCGAGGCCGGCGGCGACCAGCCGTCCCATCCGTGCCACCTGCCCCTCCCGTTCGTCGGGGGCTGCCGGGCGGCCGGATCCGTCGCCGGCCGCCCGCGTGCCTCCACCGTGCGGCCGGGGCGGGTGACCCCGGTTCGCCCCGAAGGGGTGAACCCGTCCCGGCCGGGTAACCGCTGCCCGCACCGACCGGGGGAGGGGCCGCATGCCGGAGGAGGCTGACCGCGTCGAGGTCGCCGCGACGCCGACCGACATCAGCGCGGCGACGGACGCCGCCGGCACGCCGGACCTCGCCCCGGGTGGCGCGGGTGCGGCGGTCGGCGGGCCGCCGGGCGGGGGCGGGTCGGCGGGTGGCCTCGGGGTGGTCGGCGCGCCACTGCTGGCGTCCCGGCTGGCGCCGGCCGCGCTGCCCGAGCCGGTCCTGGTCCGGCCGCGGCTGCTGGAGCGGCTCGACCGGGGCGCCGCCGGGCCGGTGACCCTGGTCCTCGCGCCCGCCGGCTGGGGCAAGACCACGCTGCTCGCCGGCTGGGCCCGGGCCGTGCGGGCCGAGCCGCCGCCGGCCTGGCTGACCGTGGAGGAGGGCGACACCGGGGAGCGGCTCTGGGCCTACCTGGCGGCGGCGCTGCGGGCCGCCGCGGAGGGGGTGCCGGACGAGGGCCCCCAGCCGCCGGTGCCGGACGGCCCGCCCCGGCCGGACCAGCTCGAACTGCTCGCCGCGGCGCTCGCCGCCCGGGAGCGGCCGGTGCTGCTGGTCCTCGACGACCTGCACCGGGCGACCGACCCGGCCGCGCTGGCCGGGCTGGAGTTCCTGCTCCGGCACACCGAGGGGCGGCTGCGGCTGGTGGCCGGAGCGCGGACCGACCCGCCGCTGGCCCTGCACCGGTGGCGGCTGGCCGGCGAGCTGACCGAGGTCGGCCCGGCGGAGCTGGCGTTCACCCCCGACGAGGTGGCCGACCTGCTGGTCGCGCACGGGGTGCCGCTGCCGGCCGCGGCGGTGCCCCGCCTGGCCGACCGGACCGGGGGCTGGCCCGCCGGCCTGCGCTTCGCCGCGCTGGCGCTGCGCGCCCAGGCCGACCCGGCCCGCGCGGTCGACCGGTTCGCCGGCGACCAGCCGGACGTCGCCGGGTACCTGCGTGACGAGGTGCTCGCGCCGCTGGAGCCGGCCGCCCGGGACGTGCTCCGCCGCAGCGCGGTGGCCGCCGCGGTCTGTGCCGACCTGGCCGACGCGGTGACCGGGCGGGCCGACGCCGGTCAGGTGCTGGCCGACCTGGCCCGGGAGGGCGGCTTCGTCCAGCAGGACGGGGGCAGCCCGCCCTGGTACCGGTGCCATCCGCTCCTGGCCGACCTGCTCCGCGACGAGCTGGACCGGCTTCCCGCCGACGAGCTGGGTGAGCTGCACCGGCGCGCCGCCGGCTGGTACGCGGGCCACGACCGGCCGGCCGAGGCGCTGCGGCACGCGCTGGCCGGGGGCGAGTGGGACACCGCCACCGAGCTGCTGATCTCCCGCTGGCCCGAGCTGGCGCCGTACGAGCGGGACCGTCCTGCCGCCCCGGCCCCGCCCGAACCGCCGGTCGAGGCGGTGCGCCGGGATCCCGAGCTGGCGCTGGCCGGCGCGGCCGAGCGGGCGTACGCCGGGGACGCCGAGGCGGCCGCGGGACAGCTCCGGCGGGCCGTCGAGCAGGCCCGCGACCTGCCCGCCCCGCGCCGGGACCGGTTCCGGCGGCTGGCCCTGGCGGTGGAGCTGACCCTGGCCCGGCTCGCCGGGGACCACGACGAGGTACGCCGGGCGGCCGAGCGGCTGCTCGCCACCGCCGCCCCGGCCGGCCCGAATGACGATCCGCGCGCCGGGGCCGCGGAGGACGCCGACGTGCGGGCGGTCGCCGGCACCGCGCTCGGGCTGGTGGCGCTGGCCGAGGGGGAGCTGTCCGCGGCCGGCGCCCACTTCACCGAGGCGCTGGCGGCGGCTCGACGGGCGGACCGGCCCCGCACCGAGCTGGTCTGTGCCAGCCGGTCGGCGCTGCTGGACGCGGGGCACGGCGCGCTGCGGGCCGCCGAACGCACCGCCCGGGAGGCGCTGGCCATGTCGCCCTGCGAGGGCTGGTCCTCGCGGCTGGACTGCGGGTACGCGTACCTCGCGCTCGCCCTGGTGGCCTGGGACCGGGACGAGCCGGCGGAGGCCGCGGCGAACCTGACCCTGGCCGGGCCGGCCACCGCGGAGCCGGGCGGGGCGGCGCTGGCCGCGCTCTGCCGGGCCGGGCTGCTGGCTGCCGACGGAGAGCCCGCCGCGGCGCTGCGCGCGCTGGCGGCGGCCCGCGAGGCGGCACCCGGCCCGGAGCTGGTCGCCCGCTTGGTCGCCGACGAGGCCCAGCTGCGTGCCGCCGTCGGCGACCTGGAGAGCGCCCGCGCCCTGCTCGCCGACGCGGGGGCCGGCGCGCCGGACGTCAGGACCACCGCGTCCGACCTGCCGCCCCGCCCGGCCGGCCCGCCGACGGCCGGCGCGGCCGACCGGGAGCCGGGCGGGGCGCGGGAGGCCGGGACCGGCCCGGCGGCCGCCCTGGACGTGGCCCTGGCCCGGGTGCGGCTGCGGGCCGGCGACCCCCGCGCCGCCGGGCGGGCGCTGCCCGACTGGACCGGGCCGGACGCGGATGCCTGGCCGCTGCCGGTCCGGCTCGCCGCCGGGCTGCTCGACGCGGCGCTGACCGGCGCGGCCGGTGACGACCGCCGGGCCGGGCGGATCCTGGAGCAGGTGCTGGACCTGGCCGAACCGGAGGGCTACCGGCGGGTCTTCACCCGCGCCGAGCCGGGGGTGCGCGACCTGCTCGCCGCGCACCTGGACTCCGGCACCGCCCACTGGCCGATGGTGAGCGACCTGGTCCGCGGGGCCGACGAGCGGCGGGCCGACGAGCCACCGGAGCGCCCGGCCGGCCCGGAGCGGACGCTGGACGAGCCGCTCACCGAGCGGGAGCTGACCATCCTGCGCTACCTGCAGAGCATCCTGTCCAACGTGGAGATCGCCAGCGAGCTGTCGCTGTCGGTCAACACGGTGAAGACCCACGTGCGCAACATCTACCGCAAGCTCGACGCGACCCGCCGGCGGGAAGCCGTCCGGCGGGCGCGCGAGCTGCGGCTGATCTGACGGCGGCCTAGGCGGTTGCGGCGGCGTCCACGACGGCCAGCAGCTCGGCCAGGTCGTAGCCGCCGTCGTGCCGCACCTCGTTGACGAAGAGCGTCGGGGTCCCGTTGACCCCGCTGCGAATACCGCCGACGAAGTCCCGCCGGACCCGGTCGGCGTGAGCCTGCCCCGCCACCTCCGCGCCGACCTCCTCGGCCGGCAGCCCGAGCTGTTCGACGCCGAGCGACAGGTGCACCGGGTCGAGCTGGTCCTGGTGCTCGTAGAGCCAGTCGTGCATCTCCCAGAACCGCCCCCGCCGGCCGGCCGCCTCGGCGGCCTCCGCCGCGCTCTCCGCGTAGGGGTGGACGTTGACGATGGGGAAGTGCCGGTAGACCAGCCGGACGGTGTCGGCGCGCTGGCGCAGCACCTCGGCCAGGTTGCGGTACGCGGCCCCGCAGAACCGGCACTGGAAGTCGCCGTACTCCACGAGGGTGACCGGCGCGTCGGCCGGCCCGCGGGCGTGGTCCGTCCCGGTCACCGGAAGACTCAGCCGGGCGGTGGTGACCTGCAGTTGCGTGGTCATCAGGCCACCACCCGCCCATCGGGCGTGGCCGGCAGGGCGAACCCGGGCGCGGGGCGCCCGGGGGTGATCAGCCAGTTCGGATCACTCATGGTTCCCACCCTCGCCCGCGGCGGGGTGAGCCGGGATCACCCGGCCCGGGTGGTCCGGTTTCACCGCCCCACGGTCACGTGGTTGTGCACCTCCCGGATGCCGGGCGCGCTCCACACCACCCGCTCGATCTCCTCGCGCTCGCCGGCCGAGTGGACCAGCCCCTCCAGCAGCACGGTGTCGCCGTGCACCCGGACGCTGATCCCCTCCGCCTCGGTGGCGCGGTTGCGGGCCAGCGCGTCCACGATCCGCTCGGCCAGGTCGCGCCCGTCGGCCCGGGCGCTGGGCCGCACGGTGATGCCGTTGCTCACCCCGCGTACGCCCTTGAGCCGGGCGACCGAGCGCTCGGCGGCGCGGCGCTGGTACTCCCACTCCACCTCGCCGTGCAGGGTGACCCAGCCGTCGGCGACGGTCACGTTGAGGGCCTCGATCGGCACGAACGCGTCCCACTCCAGGGCGCGGCTCGCCGCGGTGGCGATCTCCGGGTCGCTCTTCTCGGCCGAGGTGGCGATCCGGACGGCGAGGTCGTTGGCGACCGCCCGGACCCGGGGCACCCGGTGGGCGGCGCGTTCGGCGGCCCACTTCTTGGCGTAGCTGTCCACCCCGCCGGTCAGCGTCACCACCCCCTCGGTGACGGTCACCCCGATCTCGTTGGGGCGTACCCGGGGTTCCCAGGTCAGCTCGTCCAGGACGGCCGACTGGATCTCCTGGTCGGTACGGGTGGTCGTCGCGGTGGCCATGCTGGCCTCCCCTCCCGGGATCGGTTCGCGGTCCGCCGGGCTCCGCGGCCGGCACGGAGTCCCGCAACTCCGATCCTGTGCGTGTCCCGGGTGACCTGTCCTCACCCGATCCGGGTGGACGACATTCTTGGGAGCGCTTCCAAAGCCGGCAGACAACGGTTAAGGTGAATGTCCCTCGGCTGTGGGAGCCAAGCACGCCGACGGGGAGCCCTGGGCAGCTCCCCGAGATCCCCCCGACGTCGTCAGGGCGCGGTCGTCCGCCGACCGCCACCGCGTCGCTCCCGTTCCACCACCCGGGCAACCGAGAGGAACCGCCCATGCGCAGAAGTCTCGCCGGCGTGGCCGCCGCCGCGCTGGCCGCCGCGGCGGCGGCCGTCGTGCAGCTCGCCGCCGCACCCGCCGCCCCGGCCGCCGCCGCCGCGGCCGAGCCGTACGGCTGGAAGAACGTCCGGATCGACGGCGGCGGCTTCGTCCCCGGCATCATCTTCAACCAGACCGAGAAGAACCTGGTCTACGCGCGCACCGACATCGGCGGGGCGTACCGCTGGGAGCAGTCGACCCGGTCCTGGACGCCGCTGCTGGACTGGGTCGGCGCCGACAGGTGGGGCTGGAACGGCGTGGTCAGCCTCGCCACCGACCCGGTGCAGACCAACCGGGTGTACGCCGCGGTCGGCATGTACACCAACGACTGGGACCCGAACAACGGGGCGATCCTGCGCTCCACCGACAAGGGCGCCACCTGGCAGGCCACCGCGCTGCCGTTCAAGAACGGCGGCAACATGCCCGGCCGCGGCATGGGGGAGCGGCTCGCCGTGGACCCGAACCGGAACAGCATCGTCTACTACGGGGCCGAGGGCGGCAACGGCCTGTGGCGCAGCACCGACTACGGGGTCACCTGGGCCCGGGTGGCCAGCTTCCCCAACGTCGGCAACTACCGGGCCGACGCGAACGACAGCTCCGGCTACCAGAGCCAGAACCAGGGCCTGACCTGGGTCAGCTTCGACAAGAGCACGGGTACGGCGGGCACCGCCACGAAGACCGTCTACGTGGGCGTGGCCGACAAGCAGAATCCGGTCTACCGGAGCACCGACGGCGGCGCCACCTGGGAGCGGGTCCCCGGCCAGCCCACCGGCTACCTGGCCCACAAGGGCGTGGTCGACCCCGTCGGCGGCTACCTCTACATCGCCACCAGCGACACCGGCGGCCCGTACGACGGCGGCAAGGGCGACGTGTGGAAGTTCAACCGGGCCACCGGCGCCTGGACGCAGATCAGCCCGGTCCCGTCGTCCAGCGCCGACGCCTACTTCGGCTACTCCGGGCTGACCATCGACCGGCAGCACCCGAACACCCTGATGGTCGCCACCCAGGTCTCCTGGTGGCCGGACGCCATCTTCTGGCGCAGCACCGACGGCGGCGCCACCTGGACCCGGATCTGGGACTTCGCCGGCTATCCGAATCGCGCGAAGAAGTACACGATGGACATCTCCGCGGTGCCCTGGCTGACCTTCGGCACCAACCCGTCCCCGCCGGAGGAGAGCCCGAAACTGGGCTGGATGAACGAGTCGCTGGAGATCGACCCGTTCGACAGCAACCGGATGATGTACGGCACCGGCGCCACCGTCTACGGCACCACCGACCTGACGAAGTGGGACACCGGCGGCCAGGTCACCATCCGGCCGATGGTCAAGGGGCTGGAGGAGACGGCGGTGCTCGACCTGGTCAGCCCGCCCTCGGGCGCGCCGCTGGTCAGCGCGCTCGGTGACATCGGCGGCTTCCGCCACACCGACCTGGCCGCGGTGCCGCCGACGATGTTCACCCAGCCGATCTTCACGAGCACCACCAGCCTCGACTACGCCGAGACCAAGCCGGCGGTGCTGGTGCGGACCGGCAACTTCACCGACGCGGACCGCCCCAACGACAGCCACGTCGCGTTCTCCACCGACGGCGGGGCGAACTGGTTCCAGGGCACCGAGCCGTCCGGGATCAACAGCGGCGGCACGGTGGCCGCGTCCGCCGACGGCAGCCAGTTCGTCTGGGCGCCGGGCGACCCGGGTCAGCCGGTGGTCCGCTCGGTCGGCTTCGGCACCTCGTGGACCGCCGCGACCGGCATCCCGGCCAACGCGGTCGTCGAGTCCGACCGGGTCGACCCGAACCGGTTCTACGGCGTCAGCGGCGGGCGGTTCTACCTCAGCACCAACGGCGGCGCCGGCTTCACCGCCACCGCGGCGACCGGGCTGCCCAGCACCGGGGTCAAGTTCAAGGCCGTGCCCGGCCGGGAGGGCGACCTGTGGCTGGCCGGCGAGGGCGGGCTGTGGCACTCGACCGACTCCGGCGCGAGCTTCACGAAGCTCGCCGGCGTCACCTCGGCCGTCAACGTGGGCTTCGGCAGGGCCGCCCCCGGGCAGACGTACCCCGCGCTGTTCACCGTGGGCACCATCGACGGCACGCACGGCGTGTACCGCTCGGACAACGCCGGCGCGGCCTGGCTGCGGATCAACGACGACCAGCACCAGTACGGCAACGCGGGCGAGGCGCTCACCGGGGACCCGCGGGTCTACGGCCGGGTCTACCTCGGCACCAACGGCCGGGGCGTCCTGGTCGCGGACCGGCTCGGCGGCACGCCCGGCCCGACGCCCACCTCGGCGAGCCCGACGCCCACGTCCCCGAGCCCGACGCCGACGTCCCCGAGCCCGTCGCCCACCTCGCCCAGCCCGTCGCCGACCGGCGGCGGCTGCGCGGCCACCTACGCGGTGACGAACTCGTGGCCGGGCGGCTTCCAGGGCGAGGTGACGGTGCGCAACTCCGGCACCGCCCCGATCGCCGGGTGGACCGTCGCCTGGACCTTCCCGGACGGCCAGAAGATCACCCAGCTCTGGAACGGGTCGTACACGCAGACCGGGTCGGCCGTGACGGTCCGGGACGCCGGCTGGAACGGCAACCTCGGCGTCGGTGGGGTCACCACCGTGGGCTTCACCGGCACCTACCCGGGCGCCAACCGCGCGCCGACGCTCTCCTGCACCGCCCGCTGACGACTCCGCACACACCACGGTGGCCGTCCCCGACGTCGGGGACGGCCACCGTGGTGTCCGGCTCAGCCGTCCAGGCCGGCGGGGGAGTTGGGGCGGTCGACGTCGACGAACTCGATCTCGTCGACGTCCCGCTCCCGGCTGCCGGCGGCCCGCGCGGCGGTGCCGGCGGCCCAGCCGATCGCCGCGCCAGCCAGCGCCGCGGCGATCAGCAGCGTCCAGGGCAGCGCCGGCCGGCGGCCGGCTAGCGCGTCGAAGGCGAGGCTGGCCCGGCGGCGGGCCTCCTCGGCGGCGGACCCGACCAGGTCGGTCGCGTCGTCGGCGAGGCCGGAGGAGTTGCGGCGGGCCGAGCGGGCGGCGTCCCGCACGCTGTCACCGGCGGAGCCGACGGTGGAGAGCAGGTGCTGCCACGCCTGGTCGGCGACCCGCTCGGGCTTGCTGCGGCGGTCCAGCAGAGTGGATCCGAACATCGTGTTACCTCCTCGGGGGGCCGAAGTCCGGCGGCCGGTTCGGACTTCGGGTCATCCGGCGCGTGACGGTTCGCTCACCGGGGCCAGTGCCCCGGCCGGACCCGGCGCAAACACCCCGGACCGCGCGGGTCGCGGCCGAGCAGGGCGCTCACCGGACGAACCACCCGAACGCGCCGGGGCGGGTGCCACCCGGGCATGCGCCGGCCCGCTACCCTGGGTCGGCGGATCGGGCGGGCTCGTGACCGGTCGACCGACCGGTTGGGACCCGCGCCGCGGGGAAAAAGGGAGACCGAAGGTCCGGATTGGGATGCCCAGGTGTGCCCAGTCCGCGAATTGCTCATCCCGAGGGGTGGCGACCGAGGCCGTCGGAGGAATACTCTCGGTCGCGGCCCGCGTACTGATGAGGCGCCCAGATGGGCGAGTGGAGGTGCTCGCGTGAGCCTGTCGATCGTGAAGTCGGTGCTGTCGGGTGGTGTGGTCCAGATCGCCCCGCGTGGGGAGATCGACGTCGACACCGCGTACGAGGTGCGGGAAGCGATTGCCGAGGTGCTCGCCAAGGGCCGCCCCTCCCGGATCGAGCTCAACATGCGGCTCGTCACCTTCATCGACTCGGTCGGCATCAGCGCCATGGTCGCCGGCTTCCAGACCTGCGAGGTCAGCGGCGTCAAGCTGGTGGTCACCGAGCCGAGCCGGTTCGTGCACCGCCAGCTCTGGGTGACCGGCCTGCTCGGCCTCTTCGGCGCGCCCGAGCCCTGGTTCGCCGACAGCACCCCCGAGGTGCTCCCGGGCGCCTGAGTGGCCCGCCGCTGTTGATCGACTCCAGCTCGCCGCCCTGACGGCGCCGGGGTCGCGCGTGCTCCGCCGGCTTGCCGGTCCGGTGCGGCGCGCCCGGCACGCGGCCAGGGACTTCCGACCCGTTGCCAGCCCGGCTCCGGTACGGGACGATCGTGCGGACCCACGACGGCGAGGGGGTACCGCTTGCTCAGCAGCGACAGCTTCAGCTACACCGTGCAGGCCCGGTGCACCCGGGCGGACGCGGTGGCCCTGCTCGGCGACCTGAGCCGGCAGGGCGAGCTGCATCCGCTGATCGTCCGGGTCCGGCAACTGCCGCCCCGGCCGGGCGCGCTGGCCAGTTACGCGATCACCGACCGGCTCGCGCTCGGCCCGCTGCACTTCCCGGTCACCTACCAGGCCGACGTGCTGATCGCCAACGAGGACGAGGTGGTCACCGTGGCCCGGCAGCAGCCGGCCACCACGGTGCGCAACCACACCCGGCTGCGCGACGAGCCCGACGGAGTGGTGCGGATCGACGTGGAGATCACCCTCTCCGCCCCGGCGCCGCTGTTCGGCTACGCCTTCCGGCAGGCCCGGGCGGCCCACCTCGGGCTGGCCAGCCGACTCGGCGCCACCCTGGAGGGGTCGGCGGCCTGACTCAGCCGGCGCGTCCGGCGGGCACCGGTCGCCGGGCCGCCGGTCGGGCCGGCCGCAGCCGCCCCCACGGCTTGTACGTGGACAGCACCGTGACGACGAGCAGCAGCGTGCTGGAGACGGTCGGCGCGACCACCAGGTCGACGCGCAGGTGGGCGTCGGCCGCCCCGGCCAGCTCACCGAGGTGCCGGACCCGCGGGGTGAGCAGGAGCAGCACGAGCGTGAGCACCACCGTGGTGACGGCGAACTTCACCAGCACCCAGCGCCAGCGCAGCAGCCCCCACGGGGTGAGCAGCGCACTGGCCAGCCCGACCAGCCAGACCACCACGCTCAGCGGGGCGAACAGCCAGGTGACCAGGAGCGCGGCCGCCGGATAGACCACCTCGGGGTCGGCCCCGCGCAGCCCGGCCACGCCGAGGCTGAGCAGCACCAGGTCGGCGCCGAGCCAGCCCAGCGCGGTGACCAGGTGCAGGGTGAGCAGGGCCTTGCGTCCGGCGGGGGAGAGTCGTCTACTCATGCCCCCGATGCTCGGCCGCCGCGGGCGCTGCGTCGTGGGCCGCACGGCGACACCCGGCGTACGTCGTGGGGCGTAGGCCGGGTGTCGCCGGGGCGGAGCGGTCAGTACACCGACAGGTGCACGTGGTTGGTGTGGTCGCTGGACGGGTCGCCGTTGCCGCCGCTGTACGCCTTCCAGCCGCTGCTGGGCAGCCAGATCTGCTTGTACCAGATCACGTAGAGCACGGCGAGCGCGTCGGCGTTGCGGATGAAGTAGGCGGCCAGGTTGTTGCCGTACGTCTTGTCGCCACCGGTGGCCACGCCGCCGAAGCCGTCCTTCTGCGCGGCGAAGTCGCAGGCCCGCCCCTTCGGGTGCTCGCCCGAGCCGCTGGGCCGGTGGCAGGAGACGTACCGGGTGAAGCCGGCCGCCTTGGCCTGCTGGAGGGCGTGCAGCGTACGCGGGGTGATGCAGCCGTCGGCCGGCGTCGGGTCGTTGACGCTGCACGACTCCGGCGGCCAGGAGCCGTCGGCGTTGCGCGGGGCCGGCTTGGCGTTCGCCGACGAGGTGCCCTGGACGCTGCCGCCGCCGCTGCTCGACGCCCGCTTGTTCGCCACCTCCAGGGCGTGCTCGGCCTGCTGCTTGCGCTTGGCCATCACCGCGACCTGCTTGCGCTGCTCCTGGATCTCGCCGGTGAGCGCGTCCTGGGTGCGGGTGGCCTCGTCCCGGGTCTCGATCAGGTCGCGCAGCGCCCGGTCCTCGTGCGCCGCCACCTGCTCCAGCGCCGCGGCGCGGTCCATGAAGCCCTGCGGGCTGCTGCTGTCGAGCAGCGCCGCGGCCGTGCCCATCCGCCCGGCCCGGTACGCCACCCCGGCGATCTCGCCGACCTTGGCGTCCCGGACGGTCAACTCGGCGTTGACCGTCTTGAGCTGGGCGGTGAGCTGCTGCTGCCGGGTGACCGAGCGGTTCAGCGCGGTCCGCGCCTCCAGCCAGCCCTTGCTGGCCGCGTCGAGTTGGGCGCGCAGCGCCGGCGTGCCGCCCTCGTCGTCGCCGGGTGCGGCGGCGAGCAGACCGGTCGGGGGAGCCGCCGAGGCGGGGGAGACCGGCGCGGTCACGACGCCGAGGGCGAGCGTCGCGACGAGCAGGGCCGCCAACCGGGCGACCGTCCGTCGTACAGGTGCCACTGGGGGCATTCACGTGTCCTTCCGTCAACCGCCGACCGGGTTAGCTGACGGGTTCGGGACGGAAGATCCCTACCGCTGACGCGGATGCACCCCACGAACGTGGTTCCCCGGCTCGCCCTGCGGGCGATTAGGCGACGGCCACCGCAGGCGCCGGTGGGCGCCGCCCGGCGGAGGCCGCGACCGAGCCTACCGGCGCTGGCCCGGGACGGCTCCGCTGGTGGGAGCAGGTGTCCCGGTCAAAACCGGCATAAGCGCACAATAGCCACTTGGATTTAAGATTGTCCTAATTACCACTCGACCGCGCCGCAGGCCCCGGGCGACGCTCCGGGTTCGATCTGCAACGTGGCGTGGTCGATCGAGAAGTCCTCGCGCAGCGCGGCCCGGGCGGCGGCCAGCACCTCGCCGACCTCGGCGCCCGGGGCCATGGTGAGGTGCGCCGAGGCCACCTCCATGCCCGAGGTGAGCGTCCAGACGTGCAGGTCGTGCACCTCGGCGACGCCGGGCACCGCGGCCAGCCGGTCGTGCACCGCGGTCACCTGGAGGTGTTCCGGGGCGGCCTGCACCAGGATGCGGACCGCGGCCCGGCCGAGCCGCCAGGTGCGGGGCAGGATGAACAGCCCGATCGCCACGGCGACCAGCGGGTCGGCCCACCACCAGTCGGTGACCGCGATGACCACGGCGGCGCCGATCACCCCGAGCGAGCCGAGCAGGTCGCCCAGCACCTCCAGGTACGCCCCGCGCAGGTTGATGCTCTCCTCCGCGCCGGGGCGCAGCAGCGCGAACGCGGCGATGTTGGCGAGCAGGCCGAGCACCGCCACGGCGAGCATCGGCCCGGCGAGCACCTCCGGCGGCTCGCCGAACCGGCGTACCGCCTCGACCAGGACGTAGACGGCCACGGCGCCGAGCAGCACCGCGTTGGCCAGCGCGGCCAGCACCTCGAGGCGGTAGAGCCCGAAGGTGCGCTGCGGGTCGGTGTCGGCGTGCCGGGTGGCGGTGATCGCGGCGAGGGCCATGCCGATGCCGAGGACGTCGGTGAACATGTGGCCGGCGTCGGAGAGCAGGGCCAGCGAGCCGGTGGCGAACGCGGCCACCGCCTCGACCACCATCAGGA
This sequence comes from Micromonospora sp. Utrum1, assembly GCF_057197805.1. Taxonomy (NCBI): domain Bacteria; kingdom Bacillati; phylum Actinomycetota; class Actinomycetes; order Micromonosporales; family Micromonosporaceae; genus Micromonospora; species Micromonospora sp. Utrum1. Next base: position 6,046,502 of record NZ_CM170071.1, on the reverse strand, counting down.
CGGTGAGCAGCGCGAAGGCGCCCCAGAGTCGACCCCGGTGGCGGTGCGCGGCGTTGACCACCGCGCCGCTGTGGTCATGACCTGCGCCCACGCCCACACCCTCTCGTCCGTCGCACCGGCCGGGCTCAATCTATGCTCACATCGCTATATGTGCAAGTGAACGCCGGGGCGGGAACCGTCGTCAGACGACCGGGTCGAGCGTGGTCAGGCGCTGGGTGGCCCGGGAGAGCGCCACGTAGAGGGTGCGGACGCCCGACCCCGGATCGGCACGGATCTCGCTCGGTGCGACCAGCACCACCCCGTCGTACTCCATGCCCTTGGCCTGAAGGCTGGTCACCACCTGGAGCCGGCCACCGAGATCGCCCAGCCAGCCGGCCACCTCGTCGCGGCGTGGCACCGGCGTGATCACCCCCACCGTGCCCTCGACCTCGGCCAGCAGCGTGCGGGCCGCCGCCGCGGTGGCGGCCGGCAGTTCGACGGCGGGCACGGTCAGCTCGACCGGCGCCACGCCGGTGGAGCGGACCGCGGTGGGCAGCGCGAGCTCCGGGTGGACGCGGTGGATCTCCGCGGCCGCCACCGCGAAGATCTCCGCCGAGTTGCGGTAGTTCGTGGTCAGCTCGTAGCGGTACCGGCGGCGCCGGCCCAGCGCCTGGTCCCGGGCCCGGGCGAGCTCCTGCGGGTCGCCGGTCCAGGCCGTCTGCGCCGGGTCGCCCACCACCGTCCAGGAGGCCAACCGGCCGCGCCGGCCGATCATCCGCCACTGCATCGGCGAGACGTCCTGCGACTCGTCGACCACCACGTGGGCGTAGTCCCGGTAGTCCTCCGGGCGCTCCCGGGCCGCCGCCCGGGCGGCCCGCTGCCGGTCGGCGAGCGTGCTCAGCTCGCGGACGCCGCCGGCCAGCTGGAACGGGTCCCGCTTCGGCTTCGCCCGCTGCACCGGCCGGCCGAGCAGCGCGTCCAGCTCGTCCACCAGCGCCACGTCGGCGATCGTCAGCCCCTCGGCGTCCAGGCTCCGGTACGCGCCCGTCAGCAGCCGGATCTCCGCGCCGGAGAGGACGCCGCCGGCGTACCGGCGCAGCCGCTCCGGACGGGCCAGCCAGGCCAGCACGTGACGCGGGTGCAGCCGGGGCCACCAGGCCTTGAGGAAGTCGCGGAACTCCGGCCGCTCGATGATCTCGTCCTCGAACGCGGGCTGCTCCGGCAGCCGGCCGATCCGCAGCGCGCGGGCCTGCGCCCAGAGCGCGGCGAGGACCGCGTCGAAGGCGGCCCGGCGCACCTCGTTGCGGCGCGCGCCGCGGGACAGCGTCCGATCCCGGATCGCGTCCAGCTCGGCGCGCTCCAGCCGGAGCAGCTCGCCCCGGTAGAGCAGGCGCAGCTCGGCGGGGGAGTCGGGCACCGCGTCCCGGACCGCGCGCTCCAGCACCCGGCGCATCCGCAGCGACCCCTTGACCGCCGCCACCTCGGGCGGATCGGTGCGGGTCACGGACAGGCCGGGGAAGAGCGAGCCGAGTGAGTGCAGGGTGGCCGTCTCCTCGCCGAGCGAGGGGAGCACCGAGGCGATGTACTGGACGAACACGCTCGACGGGCCGACCACCAGGATGCCGCCGCCGGCGTACCGGGCCCGGTCGGAGTAGAGCAGGTACGCGGCCCGGTGCAGGGCCACCGCCGTCTTGCCGGTGCCCGGGCCGCCGGAGACGATCGTGACGCTGTTGCCGGGGGAGCGGATCGCCTCGTCCTGCTCCCGCTGGATGGTGGCCACGATGTCCCGCATGCCCCGGCCGGTGGCCCGGGACAGGGTGGCCAGCAGCGCGCCGTCGCCGACCACCGCCATCTCCGGCGGCGCCGACTCCGGGTCCAGCAGGTCGTCCTCGATCCGGGTGACCTGCTCCGCCGACGACTGGATCGTGCGCCGCCGCACCACACCGCGCGGCTCCGCCGGGGTGGCCTGGTAGAACGCGGCGGCGGCCGGCGCGCGCCAGTCCACCACGAGGGTCTCGGCGTTCTCCCCGCGCACGCCGAGCCGCCCCACGTGCAGCACCTGCCCGGTGCGCAGGTCCAGCCGGCCGAAGACCAGCCCCTCGTGCTCCGCGTCCAGCACGTGCCGGCGCTGCGCCGCGTGGAAGACCATCGCGTCCCGCTCGACCAGCGCGCCGAAGTTGCCGACCCGGGCCAGCCGGTAGCCCTCCCGCTCGGCGTCGGCGGCCGACCGACGCAGTTCGGCCAGCCGGGCGTACACCCGGTCGAGATGCCGCTGTTCGACGGCGATCTCCCGTTCCAGGGTGGTCTGGTCGCTCAATGCGGGGGCTCCTGTGGTCAGACGGCGGGCTGAATGAGGGTACGGGCCGCCCGCCCCGCCATTGTCGGGGCCATGCCGCTGCCGCCTGCCCGCCGGTGCGGGTTGCCCGTTATCCGGGCGTTCCCACCCGCTCCCCGGACGTTCCCGCGTCCCGCCCCGTGAGCACCTGGTGCAGCACCCCGGCCACGGCGGTGTTCACCTCGTCGGGGCGCTCCATCATCAGCATGTGGCCGGCGCCCGGGCAGACGGTCAGTTCGGTGGTGGGCAGCGCCGCGGCGATCGACTCGGCGCAGGGCGGCGGGGTGAGCCGGTCCCGGTCGCCGACCAGCGCGGCGGCCGGCAGCCGGCCCAGGGCCGCGAGGGTGTCCAGCCGGTGCTGGGCCCCGATCGAGGCGCGGAACCCGCCGATCGAGCGCAGCGAGGCGTGCGCCACCGCCGAGGTGACCAGCCGGATGTCGGCCGGTTCGCAGCGGTCGCCGAAGAGCATCCAGCGGATGCTCGGGCGCAGCGCGCGCAGCAGCGCGTGCGGCGGGCGCCAGGCGCCGCAGCGGGCCAGCACCCCGGCCCCGGTGGTCTCGGCGAGCCGGATCAGCCGGGCGATCCGGGGGGAGAGCCCGTAGGCGGTGTGGGTGTGCCCCTCGGCGGTGGTCGAGACGAAGACCAGGCCGGCGGTGCGAGCGGCGAAGTGGTCGGGGTGGCGGTGGGCGTACTCCATCACGGTCATCCCGCCCATCGAGTGCCCGACCAGCACGATCTTCCCGGACGGGACGATTTGGTCGACCACCGCGGCCAGGTCGTCGCCGAGCTGGGCCACGGTGGCCGTGCGCAGCGCCATGCAGCTCGACCGGCCGTGCCCGCGGGCGTCGTAGGTCACCACCCGGACCCGGTCGCCGAAGCGGGCGCGCAGGTCGGCGAGCTGGCGGTGCCAGCTGCGCCCGTCCAGCGTCCAGCCGTGCAGCAGGATCACGGTGACCTCGGCGTCGACCGGCCCGGTCGCCGCCACGTGCAGGCGTACGCCGTCAGGAAGCCGCACCTCCAGGTGCTGGGGCATGGGTCCACCTCCCCCGGGCCGACCGGTGTCTGCACCGGAGTGACCCGGCGGTGACACCGGCGTACCCGTCATGACAGCACGGCAACCGGGGTGGTGAGAAGATTCCCAACCGGCTTCGCGACGTCGGGTCGGTGGCCAGGCTGTAGGCATGCCGCCCGCCCCCGCCGCCCGGACGCCCCGGGCCGCCCTGGCCGAGCTGCTCGCCGGCAACCGCCGCTTCGTCAGCGGGCAGCCGGTGCACGGCCACGACGTCACGGCCGCCGCGGCGGTGGCCTCCGGCGATCAGCAGCCGTACGCGGTGGTGCTGGGCTGCATCGACTCGCGGGTGCCGCTGGAGGCGATCTTCGACCAGACGTTCGGCTCGATCTGCGTGATCCGTACCGGCGCGCACGTCCTCGACCGGGCGGTCTGCGGCTCCATCGAGTACGTGGTGGGGCAGCTCGGCGTGCGGCTGGTGATGGTGCTCGGGCACGAGCGCTGCGGCGCGGTGGGCTCGGCGGTCGAGGCCCTGCGCACCGGGCGGCGGCCCGGCGGCGCGCTGGGCTACGTGGTGGACCGGATCGCTCCGGCGGTGTACGAGGTCGGCGCGGACGATCCGGACGCCCACCGGCTCGCCATCCGCCGGCACGTCCGGCGCACGGTCGGCACCCTGCGCGCCGACGACCTGCTGGCCCGCCCGGTGGCGGCCGGGGAGGTCGCCGTGGTCGGCGCCCTCTACGACCTGGCCACCGGCGAGGTGGCCCTGCTGCCGGAGGACTGAGAAACGCAGAACCGCCCGCCGGGGTGACCCGGCGGGCGGTTCGTGGTGTCGCGGGTGAGGGCGCTCAGCCCTCGAAGACGCCGGCCTCGACGAGACGCTTCTCGGTCTTGTCCCAGCCGTGGTCCGGGTGGGTGGCGGCCAGCGCGTTGAGCTCGGCGCGGACCTTGGCGGCGTGGCCGGCGGCGGCCAGCACCCGGATCTCCTCGACGAAGGCCTCGGAGTCGGTGCGCAGGTGCGCGGTCTTGCCGTTGGTCAGGTTGCGCACGTAGGCGTGCTTGCCGCCGTTCAGCGGGATCACGTACTTGAACTCGCCCAGCACGCTGAGGGCGCCACCCTGGCCAGCCTGGCCGGCCCGGACTGACGCGCGCGCGGTCTTAGAGGTGTTGCTCGCCACGGAGGTACTCCTTGCAGACGTACGGGAGGACGGAAAACGTCCGGGGGCTGTATGTGCGGTTTGACGCCCGGGGTGAGCGTCAGCCCGCGAAGACGTGCGGCGGCACAGAACCGCCCAGAGAACTGTACACGACCACGACGCCTGGCTGGTCGTCGCGCCGTCAGGGAGCACAACCGGGTCAGCCGCCCGGGTATTTCCCGGCCCCGGGCACCGGCGAATTTTCCGATTCGCTGGCGCACCATCCGTCACTCGGGTCATCATGTGTTGCAGAGGCCACTCGCGTGGACGAGGTCGTAGGGGAAGACGCACCTCGGCTCACCGGGAGGTCACCGTGCCAACGCGTGGCGTCGTATACGTCCACTCGACCCCGCTCGCCGTGTGCTCGCACGTCGAGTGGGCGATCGCGCGCGTCCTCGCCGCGCCGGTCAACCTGCACTGGACCGCCCAGCCCGTCGATCCCGGGGCGCGGCGCGCCGAGTGCGGGTGGACCGGCAGCCCGGGGACGGGCGCCGAGCTGGCTGCTGCCCTCCGGCAGTGGCCCATGATCCGTTTCGAGGTGACCGAGGAGCCCAGCCCGGGGGCCGACGGCGAGCGCTTCATGTACGTCCCGGGGCGCGGCCTGTTCCGGGCCACCGTCGGCGCGGCCGGTGACATCCAGCTCGGCGAGGACCGGCTGCGCAGCATCATGGCGTCCGCCCGGGCCCCGGAGGCGCTCGCGCACGCCCTCGACAAGGCGCTCGGCACCGCCTGGGACGCCGAACTGGAGCCCTACCGGTACGCCGGTGACGGCGCGCCGGTGACGCTGCTCACCCGGGTGGGGTGACGGAAGACCAAGTTGCCCCGATACGGTGGGGCCCGTGTCGATTTCCCCGCGCCGCGCCGGCGTCGCGCTCGCCGCACTGACCGCGCTGCTCGTCTCCGGGTGCTCGGGTGAGCCCGAACGGCCCCGAGCGACCCCGTCGAGCCCGGCGCCGGCCCCGTCGTCGGCCGCCCCCGCCCCGACCGGCGCCGACCCGGCCGCCCGGGCGGCCGCCCTGGTGGCGACGCTCTCCGACGAGGACCTGGTCGGCCAGGTGCTGATGCCGTACGCGTACGGCAGCTCGGCGACGAAGGTCTCGCCCGGCTCGGCGGCCGGCAACCGGGCGCTGGCCGGGGTGGACACCCCCGCGGAGATGGTCGCGAAATACCGCCTCGGCGGGCTGATCCTCGTCGGGTTCAGCGCCGACGACCCCACCTCGGGCAACCAGGCCACCACCAACGTCGACAACCCGAAGCAGGTCCGCGCGCTGACCGACGGCCTGCGCGCGGCCGCCGGCCGGCTGCCCGCCGGCCCCGCCCCCTTCCTGATCGGCACCGACCAGGAGTACGGCGTGGTCACCCGAATCACCGACGGGGTGACCCTGCTGCCCAGCCCGCTGGCCGCCGGGGCCGCCGGCAACCCGGCGCTCACCGAGGCCGCCTGGCGGGCCGCCGGCGCCGAGCTGGCCGCCATGGGCGTCAACCTGGACTTCGCCCCGGTCGCCGACGTGCTGGCCACCCGCAGCACGGTGATCGGCTCCCGCTCCTTCGGTGCCGACCCGGCGACCGCGTCGGCCCAGGTCGCCGGCGCGGTCCGCGGGTTGCAGGCCGAGGGGGTCGGCGCCGCCGTCAAGCACTTCCCCGGGCACGGCCTGACCGCCGCCGACTCGCACACCGACCTGCCGGTCGTCGGGCAGTCCCGCGCCGTGCTGGACCGCACCGCGTTCCCGCCGTTCCACGCCGGGATCGACGCCGGCGCCATGGCCGTGATGTCCGCCCACCTGGACGTCAAGGCGATCGACCCGGGCACCCCGGCCACCTTCTCCCGCAAGCTGCTCACCGACGTGCTCCGCGGCCAGCTCGGCTTCCAGGGCGTGGTGATCACCGACGGGATGAACATGGCGCCGGCCAAGCGGTGGTCGCCGGGTGAGGCCGCGGTCCGGGCGCTGAACGCCGGAAACGACCTCATCCTGATGACCCCGAACGTGGGCCAGGCCTACGACGGGCTGCGGGCCGCGCTCAAGGACGGCTCACTGCCCCGGACCCGGCTGGTCGAGGCGGTCACCCGGGTGCTGACCATGAAGTTCAAGCTGGCCGACCGGCCGGCGCCGGCGCTGTCGACGCTGGACAGCGCCGCGCACCGCAAGGCCGCCGCCGACCTCGCCGCCGCCGCGGTCACCATGCTGCGCGGCCGCTGCGGCAGCCCGGTGGCCGGCCCGGTCACCGTCACCTCCTCCGCCGGCCGGGACCGCACCCGGGCCGTGCTCACCGAGGCGCTCACCGCCGCCGGCGTGAAGGTGGTGCCGAGCGGCGGCACCGTGGTGCACCTCGTCGGGTACGGCGACGGGAGCAAGGACCTGCGCGCCGACGCCACCGTGACGGTGGCCATGGACACGCCGTACGTGCTGGCCGGGGCGAAGTCGCCGAACCTGCTGGCCACCTACTCGTCCACCCGGGCGTCGATGACCGCGCTGGCCGCGGTGCTCGCCGGCAAGGCCCGACCGACCGGCCGCTCGCCGGTGCGGGTGTCCGGCCTGCCGGCCACCACCTGCGGCACCTGACCGGGGCGGGCGCGGGCGACCGGCCCGGCCCCGGCCTGCCCGACTGGTAGCGTCGGCCGCGTCCGCCGCCGCCAGCGAAACGGAGGGTCTAGTGCCGTGACCGCGCCGCAGCCGGCCCTGTCCGTGGTGGTGCCGATCTTCAACGAGGAGGCCGTCCTCCCGCTGCTCGCCGTCCGGCTGCGTGGCGTGCTGGACGGGCTCGGCGAGGCGTACGAGGTGGTGGCCGTCGACGACGGCAGCAACGACGGCACCCCGGCGGCGCTGGCCGCGCTCCGGGTCGGCTGGCCCGAGCTGCGGGTGCTCCGGCTGCGCCGCAACAGCGGGCACCAGGCCGCCCTGCACGCCGGCCTGCTCCGCGCCCGCGGCGGACACGTGGTCAGCATCGACGCCGACCTCCAGGACCCGCCCGAGGTGATCGTCGAACTGCTCCGCCGGGCCCGCGCGGACGGCCTGGACGTGGTCTACGCCGTGCGGGCCGACCGCAGCCGGGACACCCGGTTCAAGCGGTGGACCGCGGGCGGCTACTACCGGTTGGTCCGGCGGGTGGTCGGCGAGCAGGTCCCCGCCCAGGCCGGGGACTTCCGGCTGCTCAGCCGGGCCGTGGTCGAGGCGCTGCGGGAGCTGCCCGAGCGCAGCCCGGTGCTCCGGCTGGTGGTGCCCTGGCTCGGCTTCCCCAGCGCCGAGGTGACCTACGAGCGGCAGGAACGCGCCGCCGGCCGGACGAAGTACCCGCTGTCCCGGATGGCCGGGCTGGCCGCCGAGAGCGTCACCAGCTTCTCCGCCGCCCCGCTGCGGGTGGCCACCTGGCTGGGCCTGGTCGGCGTGGCCGTCTGCGGGGTGCTGGTGGTGGTGGCGGTGCTGGCCTGGTTCGCCGGCGCCACGGTCAGCGGCTGGCCCTCGCTCTACGTGGCGATCCTCTTCCTCGGCGCGGTGCAGCTGCTCTGCCTCGGCCTGCTCGGCGAGTACGTGGCCCGGATCTACACCGCCGTCCAGGGCCGGCCCGCGTACGTGGTCGCCGGGGACAGCGCCGACGGCGGGCCGGCCCGCCCGGACACCGCCGAGCTGGCCGACAGCCTGCGGTGACCGCGCTCGCCACCGGCGCCGCCCCGGCGGGCGCCGGCCCGCGCCGCCGTCCGGCCGCCCTGCGCTGGGCGCCGGCCGTCGCCGGGTACGCCGCCGTGGTGGCCGTGCTGCTCGCCGCCGGCACCCCGGCCGGCGCGATCGCCCGCTGGACCGCGTACGCGTCGCTGGCCGTGCTGCTCCCCGGCACCCTGGTGTTCCGCGCGCTGCGGCGCCGGCCGCACACCCTGGTCGAGGACCTGGCCATGGGTGCGGCCGTCGGCCTGGTGCTGGAACTGGTCGCCTGGGCCGGGTTCACCGCCGTCGGGCTGCCCGGCTGGCTGCGGCTCTGGCCGCTGGCCGTGGTGGTGCCGTTCGCCGTGGTGCCCCGGCTGCGCCGGCACTGGCGGGTCCGCCACCCCACCGTGGTCCCGGCGGGCTGGGCCTGGTCGCTGGCCGGGGTGGTGGCCGGCTTCACCCTCTACCTGTACGGCTCGTTCCTCGCCGTCAACCCGGTGCTCCCCACCGACGAGGGGCAGGCCCAGTACATCGACCTCGCCTTCCAGCTCTCCATCGCCGGGGCGGCCACCCACCAGGTGCCGCCGGAGGTGCCGCAGGTCGCCGGGGAGCCGCTGCACTACCACTGGTTCGGCTTCGCCCACCTGGCCGCCACCAGCCTGGTCAGCGGGGTCGACCTGCCCACGGTGCTGTTCCGGCTCGCCGTCCCCGCGCTCTGCGCGCTCGCCGCCGTGCTGGTGGCCGTGGTCGGCTGGCGGATCAGCGGCCGGCCGTACGCCGGGGTGGTAGCCGCCGCGCTGCTGTTCACCGTGGGCGAGTTCGGCTTCGAGAACGGCTGGCGGCAGCTCTTCGGCAGCCAGGCCACCTTCATCGTCTGGGGCAGCCCGTCGATGACGTACAGCTGGGTGCTGCTGCTGCCGCTGATCGCCGCGCTCGGCGAGATCGCCGGCCGGGCCCGCGGGGTGACCGTGCCCGCGCTGGGCCGCGGCGCCTGGTCGCTGGCGGTGCTCTTCCTGGTCGCGTCGACCGGCGCGAAGGCCAGCTCGTTGCCGGTGGTGCTGGCCGCGCTCGGGCTCACCGCCGCGGTGACCCTGGTGGTCCGTCGCCGGCTGCCCCGGCGCCTGCTGGTCGCCACCGGGCTGGCGGTGGCCGCGCAGTTCTTCGCCACCGCGGTGCTGTTCGCCTTCGAGAGCCACGGGGTGGTCCTCGACCCGCTCTCCGGCCTGCGCCCCTACGTGCCGACCGACCGTCCGGCCGGGGCGACCGCGCTCCTCTGGGTGCTGGTCGCGCTGGCGTTCCTGCTCAACCTCCAGCTCCGGGTGGCCGGCGCCCCGGCCCTGCTGCGGCTGCGCCGGTGGCGGCCCGAGCCGGTGCAGGTGTTCCTGCTCGGCGGCGCGCTCGCCGGCCCGGCGATCTACCTGCTCGTCGGGCATCCCGGCAGCAGCAACCAGTACTTCACCCGGACCGGGTTCGCCTTCGGCGTGCTGCTCTCCGCCTGGGGCTGGGCCGAGGTGGCCGACCGGGCCGCCCTCTCCGCCCGGGGCCGGTGGCTGCTCGGCGCCGGCACCGCCGGGTTCGCCGTGCTGCTCACCGCGGTGCAGCTCGACTCCGCGGTCAGCACGCCGGCCGTTCCCGCGTACGCCCCGGTGCTGCCGCTGCTGCGCTGGGCCGCCGTGCTGGCCGTGCCGGTGGTGCTGGCTGCCCTGTGCTGGCCGGCGCTGGTGGGGCGCTGGCCCGGGCTGGCCGGCCGGGGCGGGCTGCTGCTGCTCACCGCCGTGCTGGCCGCCGGGGCGCCGGGGCTGGTGCTGGACGCCGCGGCGACCCGGGTCCACCCGAACGGCGGGGCCTACCCGGTGGTGGCGATGCCCGCCTCCCGGGTCGAGGCGGCCCGCTGGGTGCGGGCGCACAGCGCCCCGGACGACGTGCTCGCCACCAACGTGCACTGCCGGGAGGTGGTGGACGGCTGGTGCGACGCCCGCTCGTTCTGGCTCAGCGGCTACGCCGAGCGGTCGGTGCTGGTCGAGGGGTGGGCGTTCGCGCCCCGGATGGTCGGCCGGCCGGACGGCCCGTACGCGCCGTTCTGGGACGCCGGCCGGCAACGCGCCAACGACACGGCCTTCACCGCACCGACCGCCGCCGGCCTGGCCGAATTGCGCGACCGGTACGGGGTGCGCTGGCTGGTGGTGGACCGCCAGGTCGGTACCGAGTCACCGGCGCTGCGCACGCTCGCCGACCTGCGCTTCGAGAACTCCCGGACGGCCGTCTACCGGCTGCGCTGACAGGAAGGGCCCCTTGTTGACATACGTCTGTTGACAAGGGGCCCTTCCTTCGGCCTCAGCGGAGGGGGAGCTGGCGGGCCAGCGCCGCGCCGTCCGCCTCGTATGCGGCCAGCAGCGACGTCGGGGTACCGGCGGTCACCGGCACCACCACGGTCAGCGGCGAGCCGGCGGTCAGGGGCACCGTGCGGTCGCCCGTGGGCCGGTCACCGTCCCAGCCGTACAGGTAAGCGGTGCCGGCCCGGTCCGCCTCTAGAGTGACCGAGACGCCGCCGGTGACCGTATGGGCGCCGGTAAGCCGCAGCGCCGTCGCTGGCAACCGCGGCACGGCCGCCGGGGCCACTCCGTCCCTCGCCGACTGGGCGATGGTCTGCGGGCTGTGCACGCTTCGCGCGGCGGTGTCGGGGAAGACCGGCGCGCTCGGCTGGCGGGCCGCCGGCGCGTACCCGGGCAGGGTGACCAGGCCGTACCGGTACGGATCGGCCCGTACGCCGGTGAAGGTGGACCAGCCCAGCCGGGACTGGGAGGTCAGGTCCTGGGTGTCCGAGTCGTAGACCAGCACGTTGAAGCCCATCCGGGCCGGGTCGACCGCGTCCGGCAGCACCGCGAACGGAATACTCGCCTCGATGGTGTAGCCGGTGTACGGCGCACTGACCTTGCTGACCACGGTCATCCCCGGCGCGGTCGCCGCGCCCGGCCCCTGGCGGTTGTCGGCGTCCCGCTGCCAGCAGGGCGGGTCGCCCTTGGTCGGGTCGTCGGTGACCGGGAAGATGCCCGCCTTGAACACGGTGGAGGTGTCCGCCGAGTTTCCCTTCGGGTCGACGATGATCTCCACGCTGTCGGTGCGGCGCTGCCGCTTGCAGTCCTGCGGCACCACCTTCGTGCCGAGCACGTCGTCGGTGACCTGTACGAGGACCTTCAGGGCGTCCTCCGTCCAGGCGATCCGGCCGGTCGCCGAGGCGTCCTGCGGCGTGGTGGCCTCGCCCTCCCAGATGCGGGAGAGGTCCAGCTCCGGGCCGGGGTACTCGCCGGGAGTGGCCACCCCGTCCACCGCATGGCCGGTCCCGGCGTGCGGCACCTCGCTGGTCGGTACGAGCTCCAGGGCGCCGGTCTCGACGGTGCTGCCGGCGGCGCTGGTGGTGGTGATGGTGATCCCGTAGTCGCCGTCCGTGCCACCGGAGTTGGCGGTGGGCAGGGTGGCGTCGGTGTTGGTGACCGTGAAGTTCACCGCGCCGGTCGCACCGGGGGCCAGGTCGGGGTAGCTTTTCGTGGCCGCGTCAGCGGCGAATCCCTTCGGCAGGCCGAGGCTGACCTCGCCGTGCTGCGCGGTCTCACCGTGGTTGCGCAGGTCCACCCGGACCGTACGGCTCTGCGCGGAGCCGAGGCTGAGGACCGGCTTGATCAGAGTGTCCAGCTGCGGGTAACCGCTCGCGCCGGCCCAGTCCCGGAAGATACCCACCTCGGGCAGCGGTTCCAGGGTGCCCCGCACGTCGGCGACCACCCGGACCGCCCGGTCGGTACGCCCGGCGCCCTGCGCGGTGGTCAGGGTCGCGCCGACCAGCCGCTGCTGGTTGGTGTCGGCGTTGGCCGGCACGGTGACGGTGAAGGTGGCGGTCCGCTGCCCGCCCGCCGGCACCGCGCCGCCCAGGGAGCCGGAGTCGGTGGCGGTCCAGCCCTGCGGCAGCCGCAACGCGAGCCGGGGCGAGGTCAGGGCCTGGTTCCGGGGTGCCCGGATGTGCGCGGTCACCTCGACGGTCTCGCCCGGGGCGAGGTCGAACCGGTCGGTGGTCAGGTACAGCTCGGTGCCCCGGGGCAGCTCGCCGGCCGCGGCCGGCAGCACCGAGCCGCGCAGGACCGCCTCCGGGGAGGTGTCCGCCGGGTCGTACGGGATCCGGCTGTCGACCAGGGTGTAGAAGTCGCAGCGGATCTTCGCGGGGTCGGTCGGGGCGGCGGCGGTGCCGGCCCAGCCCTGGGTGGCGTAGTCGCGGCGGGCGTCCACCTCGATCTCCGCCCAGCTCTTCCCGGTGCTGCTCGGGGTGCCCTCCCAGACGCCGAAGACCTGGTCGGTCGGCACCGTGGGGACGAAGCTCGACGCGCACGCCGGGCCGGCGGATGAGGTGCCGGTGCCACCCGTACGCAGGAACTTCGCCGGGCGGAACGGCCGCAGGCCCTCCTTGGCGAGCTGCTCCGGGAAGGCCGTCGGGTCGGCGGCGGCGTAGAACGCCTCGGCGGCGAACCGGGCGGCTTGCTGGTGGTTGCCGTGGTTGCCCGGGGTCGGTGACGGGTTCATCGTCATCACGATCTCCGGCCGGGTCTGCCGAATCACCCGCACGATCTGGGCGAGCGTGTCGTCGTGCCCCCAGATCCGCTCCGAGAGCGGTGCGGAGGCGGTGTACCAGAAGTCGACCCGGTCCAAGTTGTACAGGTTCTCCACCCCGGCCTTGCCGATCGCGGTGCGCTCCTCGCGCTCCCGGATGATGCCGAGTGGTGGGCCCTCCTCGAGACCGACGGCGTTGCCGCCGCCCTCGCCCCGGGTGATGGTGACGACGCCGGCCTTCGCGCCGTATCGCTCCTTCCACTGGCCCAGGGTCGCGAGGCTGCCCGCCTCGTCGTCGGGGTGGGCGCTGACGAAGAGCACGTCGAGGTCGACGGCGTCGGCGGGGCGGCTGGGCGTGGGGGCGGCGAGAGCCGGGCCCGGGACCCCGGAGAGGGCCAGGGCGAGTGCCGTGGGTAGCAGGAACGCCTTGATTCGCATGCGGATCCTTCCGGCTGTGGCGAGGTCCGGACAGCGGCCATCGCCGTCGGACGCGCACTGCGTCGACGTGGCGGTCGTGTTCGGACAGTCGGGTGGGTGGGCGGCGGGACGGCGGGCGCCCACCGGCGCCCGGGGTCACCGGGTACGCAGCGGCACGGGACTCCGTACACACTGGAAGGCCTTCGCCGGTGACGCTAGGGACCAGCGCGGCGAACCGTCAATGCTGTGGAAGCTTTTTTCTTAATTTGCGGAAGAAATTAAGTGGTCGTCAATGGGCGCTTCTGGACCCGGCTCGGCGACGGACCGCTGTCTCAGGGCAGTCGATCCGTGGACATTTCCGCAGCTCATCGCCGCCTCCTGCTGCGGCCGAGACGTTTTCGTTACTTGACTAGATACTTCGTTCGCCGTAGGAAGGAACTGTGACTGACGTGGTGACGCCACCGATGAGCCCGGTGAGCCGGGAGCGGTCGAAGGAGATCAAGCGGCTCTCCGTGATCTCCGCCGCCCGCCAGGTGCGGGTGCTCTCCCGTGCCGAGCTGACCGAACTCACCGGGTTGAGCCCGGCCACGCTCACCCCCTTGGTCCGCGATCTGATCGCCGAGGGCTACCTGATCGAGCGCGGACCCGGCGCGTCCCGGGCCGGACGGCCACGGGCGATGCTGGAGTTCAACCCGCGCGCCGAACTGGTCGCCGCCGTCTCGCTGGAGCCGTCCCGGATCAGCTGCGAGATCGCCGACAGCGACGGCGCGGTGGTCGCCCACCGCACGGTCCGGCTCACCGGCGGCATCGTCGACCTGATCTGCAAGGCGGTGCCCGAGCTGGCCGGCGACGGGCTGCCAGCGCTGCGCGGGGTGGCCATCGCCGCCCCCGGCGTCTCCTCCGGTGGCGCGGTCCGGCTCGCCCCGTCGGTCGGCCTGGTCGAGGGGCAACCGATAGGGGAGTCGGTCCAGCGGCGGCTCGGCGTGCCGGTGGTGGTGGACAACGACGTGAACCTGATGGCCGCCGGCGAGCACGCCGCCGGTGCCGGCGTGGACGTCGCCGACCTCCTCCTGCTGCACGTGGCCGACGGCATCGGCGCCGGCCTGGTGTTGGACGGACAGGTCCGTCGTGGTGCCGGCGGGGCGGCCGGCGAGGTGGGCTTCCTGCCGCTGGATCCGGCCGACCGGGGGCACGACGGGATCGGCCCGTTCGAGGCCCGCTGGTCGGAGAGCGCCATCGCCGAGCAGGTGGTGGCCCTGGCCCCGGGTCGCCGTCCCGAGTCCCCCGTCCGGGCGCTGGTGGACCTGGCCGCCGCCGACGACCGGGCTGCTGCCTACCTGGACCAGGTGCTCGCTGCCTGGTCCCGGCTCATCGTCTCCTGCGCCTGCGTGGTCGACCCCGGCCGGGTCCTGCTCAGCGGAGCTGCCGCCGAGCTGGACGACGCCGCAGTGGACCGGCTCCAGGCCCTGGTCTCCGCCGCCGCGCCGAGCCCGACCGAGGTACGCCGGGCGGTCCTCGGCGACCGGGCGGTGCTGCACGGCGCGGTCAGCTACGCGCTCTCCGCCGCCGCCGCGGGACTGTCCACCCTGCTGCCGGTCCCCTGACCTTCCCCTCAGAACAACGCATTTCCCCCACACCCCTCGGAGGTACCACATGAGACGTCGACTCCTTCTCGCCGGAGCGCTCGCCGCCGTCCTCGCCGCCGGCACGGCCTGCGGTGGCGGCTCGAACGACAACGCCGCCGGCGGCACCGAGAAGCTGACGATCTACACGGCCCGCGACAAGAAGGTCGCCACCTTCGTCGTCGACAAGTTCACCGCCAAGTACCCCGAGTACAAGGGCAAGGTCGAGGTGCTCAACCTCGGCGCGCAGGAGATCCTGGAGCGGGTCCGGGCCGAGAAGGCCAACCCGCAGGCCGACGTCTGGTGGGGCGGCACCCAGCAGGGGCTGGCCGCCGGGGCCACCGAGGACCTGCTCGCCCCCTGGCAGCCCTCCTTCGCCGGCAAGATGGACGCCAAGTTCAAGGACCCCGAGGGCCGCTGGTTCGGCGAGATTCTGCTGCCCGAGGTCATCATGTACAACAACAAGGCCCTTACCCCGGAGCAGGCCCCGAAGGACTGGGACGACCTGCTGAAGCCGGAGTGGAAGGACAAGATCATCATCCGTGACGTGGCGGCCTCCGGCACGATGCGCTCGATCTACGCCTCGATGATCCAGCGGCAGTCGCCGGACGGCAGCAACCCGCAGCCCGGCTACGACTGGCTGAAGAAGCTCGACGCCAACACCGGCGCGTACGCGGCCAACCCGACCGACCTCTACCTGAAGATGTCCCGCCAGCAGGGCGTCCTCAGCGCCTGGAACCTGCAGGACATCCTGCTCCAGGCCAACCAGTCCAACATGCCGTTCGGGTACGTGATGCCGGCCTCCGGCGCTCCGGTCCTGGTCGATGGCCTGGCCGCGGTCAAGGGCGGCAACACCACCGGCGCGCAGAAGTTCATCGAGTTCCTGTTCGACGACTCGCTCCGCGCCGACCTGGCCAAGGACTACTACCAGATCCCGGCGGTGGACATCGCCGAGAAGCCGGAGTGGCTGAACCAGCTCAACCTCAAGCCGCTGGACGTCAACTGGGACGTGGTCGGCAAGAACGAGACCGAGTGGATCAACCACTGGAACAGCCAGATCAAGAACAAGGGCTGACCTCCGGGGTGCCGGGTCGCGTGACCGCACCCGGCACCCCGCCTCTCGTACGCACCGCCAGACCGGGTCTGGCCCACCCACCACCGGTCGGACCCGGTACCGCATGCAAGGAGAGACATCATGATCGATGTCACGCTGGAGTCGGTGAGCAAGAGCTTCGCGCGCGCCGGCGACACCGCGGCCGTCGACGACGTCGACATCAGGATCGCCGCCGGGGAGTTCTTCACCCTGCTCGGCCCGAGCGGCTGCGGCAAGACCACCACCTTGCGCATGGTGGCCGGCTTCTACTTCCCCACCTCTGGCCGGATCCGGTTCGGCGAGGAGGACGTCACCCACCGGCCGCCGAACAAGCGCGACACCGGCATGGTCTTCCAGAACTACGCGCTCTTCCCGCACATGACCGTGGCGCAGAACGTCGCGTACGGCCTGAAGATCCGCAAGGTCGGCCGGGCCGAGTCGAAGCGGCGGGTCGAGGAGGCGCTGGGCCAGGTGCACCTGGCCGGCTACGGCGACCGCCGGATCGACCAGCTCTCCGGCGGCCAGCAGCAGCGCGTCGCGCTGGCCCGGGCCCTGGTCATCCGGCCCCGCACCCTGCTGCTCGACGAGCCGCTGTCCAACCTCGACGCCAAGCTGCGCGAGGAGACCCGGGTCGAGATCCGCCGGATCCAGAAGGAGAGCGGCACCACCGCCATCTACGTCACGCACGACCAGGCCGAGGCGATGGCGATGTCCGACCGGATCGCCGTCATGGAGTCCGGCCGGGTCCAGCAGATCGGCGCGCCGCAGGAGATCTACCACCGGCCGACGAACGCGTTCGTCGCCCGGTTCATCGGCCGGAGCAACGTGCTCGGCCTGCCGGTGGCCGCCGCTGGCCCGCAGACCGTCACCGTGGCGCTGCCCGGCGGCGAGCAGGTGACCGTGGCCGCGCCTGCCGACCACGGGCTGCGCGAGAACGGGACGGCGCTGGTCTCCGTCCGGCCCGAGCACATCGGGCTCACCTCGCCCACCGAGGCGGGCGCGCTCACCGGGCGGGTGACCGAGCTGGAGTTCACCGGCATGTCCACCAACCTGATGGTCGACGTGGCCGGCGAGCTGGTGCAGGTCACCGCCATCGACGTGCCCGTCGGGCTGGCAGCGGGCGATCAGGTCGGGCTGCGCCTGCCGCAGGAGCGCATGTGGGTGGTGCGGCCGTGAGCACCATCCCGGTAACCCCGAGTGCGGCCACCGTCCCGCCGGTCACCGAGGATCCGACGCCGCCCCGGGCCCGCCGGTCCGCCCGGCTCGCCGGCGGCGCCAACTCCCGCTGGTTCCCGTACCTGCTGGTCTTCCCGCTGGCCCTGATCCTCTTCGGGTACGTGGTCCAGCCGATGTTCGCCACCTTCGCGGAGAGCGTCGGGGCGGACGGCCTGGCGAACTACACCGTCTTCCTCAGCGGCGACGGGGTGGCCCGCTCCTCGCTGGTCACCTCGTTGGGGATCTCCGCGGCCAGCGTGGTGCTCTGCGGCATCGTCGGGGTGGCGATGGCGTTCCTGCTCAAGCGCTTCTCGTTCCCGGGCCGCCGGCTGATCGAGGCCATCATCCTGGTGCCGGCGGCGCTGCCGCCGCTGATCGGGGCGATCTCGTTCCAACTGCTCTACAGCGAGACCGGCATCCTGCCGCGCGGCCTTCAGCACCTGTTCGGCACGGAGAACCCGGTGCTGCCGTTCAGCGGTGTCGCGGGAGTGCTGGTGGTGCACACGTTCACCATGTATCCGTTCTTCTACCTGGCGACCTCGGCCGCGCTGGTCGGCATGGACCCGTCGGTGGAGGAGGCGGCGTACAACCTGGGTGCCGGCCGGGTCCGGGTCTGGCGCACGGTGCTGTTGCCGATGCTCACCCCCGCGCTGGTCTCCGCCTCGCTGCTGGTCTTCATGACGTCGCTGGCGTCGTACACCGCCCCGCTGCTGTTCGGGGTGGACCAGACGATGACCATGCAGATCTACATCAACCGCACCAACGGCGACCTGCCCATGGCCTCCACGTACGCCGCCGTGCTGGGCGTGGTGTCGGTGCTCTTCCTGCTCGGCATGCGCTGGTACGAGGGACGGCGCAGCTACCGGTCCCAGTCCAAGGGCATCGCCTCGCACCGCCGGGAGATCACCAACCCGATCGGCCGATGGCTGGCCCTGCTCGCCTCGGTGCTCGCCACCATGGTGCTGCTCGCCCCGGTGGGCACGATCGCCCTGGTGGCGTTCTCGCAGGACGGCTCGTGGACGACCGAGGTGATCCCCGCGGCGTACACCACGCAGAACTTCGTCACGATCTTCTCCGACCCGGAGGCGTACCGTCCGATCGTCAACTCGCTGCAGATGAGCCTGATCGCCACCGTCGGCTGCGTCGTGATCGGCGTGCTCGTCGCGTACGCGGTGCGCCGGCTGGACTTCCGCGGTCGCAGCCTGCTCGACGTGGCGGTCATGCTGGCCTGGGCGCTGCCCGGCACGGTGGTGGCGATCAACCTGATCTCGGCGTTCAGCACCGGCAACGCGTTCAGCTTCGGGCAGGTGCTGATCGGCACCTTCTGGATCATGCCGCTGGCGTACTTCGTGCGTTTCCTGCCGCTGGTGTTCCGCTCCAGTTCGGCGACGCTGGCCCAGCTCGACCCGTCGCTCGAGGAGGCCGCCCGCAACCTCGGCGCGCCCTGGTGGCGGGCGTTCGGCACAGTCACCCTGCGGCTGATGCTGCCGGGCGTGCTCGCTGGCGCGCTGCTCGCCTTCGTGCACGGCGTCGGAGAGTTCGTCGCCTCGGTGCTCATCTACACCTCGCAGACCGCACCGATCTCCGTCGAGATCAACAACCGGATGTACTCGTTCGAGGTGGGCACCGCTGCCGCGTACGGCATGCTCCAGATCGCCCTGATCTTCGTGGTGATGGTGGTCTCCGGGCGGCTGGAGAGCGGCCGGAAGGCCAGCCGGGAGGCGGCGCAGTGGACGGCGTGACGGACCGTTGGCCGGTGGGCGGCGGGCTGCTCCCCGCCGCCCGGATCCCTGGCGGGGAGCTCGCCGCGGTCGCCGCGGCGGCGGACTTCGCGGTGCTCCCGGTGGGCGCGGTCGAGTGGCACGGCCCGCACCTGCCGCTCGGCACCGACCTGATCCTCGCCGAAGGCTTCGCCGGGGAGAGCGCCGCGGCCGGCCAAGGGCCGCGCGGCGTGCTCTTCCCCGCCGTCGCGTACGCGGCCTGCCCGGGGCAGACCCGGCCCTGGCCGGGGACGGTCGCGATCCGGCCGGAGATCGCCGTCGGCTACCTCGCCGACGTGATCGAGGGCATCGTCACGGCCGGCTTTCCCCGGCTGCTGGTCGTCAACGGCCACGACGCCAACATGTCCACGGTCCGGGCCGCGATGGAGTGGGTCTCCGGCCGGTGTACCGCCAGCCTGCTGCTGGTCAACTGGTTCCAGCTGGTCACCCCGGCGGAGACGACGGAGATCTACGGTGCGGCGCCGGCCCGGGGGCACGGGGGGGCGTACGAGACCTCCGGGGTGCTCGGGTTCGACCCCGGCGCGGTACGCCTCGACGCCGCCACCGACCTGCCGCCGAAGCCCAAGCTGCCGGTGACCCATCCGTACGTGCTGGTCGAGTCCCGCCCCGATCCCTGGCAGGGCTGGTCGGGGCACGTCTCGCTGGCCAGCGAGGAGGCCGGCCGGACGGTACGGGCGCTCGCCGCCGAGCGGCTGCGGGAGACAGTGGCCGCCTGGGTGGCCGCCCCACCGCCGTCCCCGCCCACCGCCGACCCGCTGCCGAACAGGGGAGAGTCATGACCGTCGATCGAGGACTGGACGTCGTCGACTTCCACCTGCACTTCCGGATCGGCGCCGACGACACCATCCACGCCTGCGAGCAGGCCGCCGGCATGCACCCGGGCGGCGAGCACGAGCGGGCGGTACGGGCCGCCGGTTCGGCCCCGTACGCCCGGCAGTGGCGCCAGGCGTGGGGCTTCCCCGACCCGGAACCGCCCGCCGAGCGTTGGCAGGACGAGGCCGACCGCTGGGCCGACGAGCTGCGCGCGGTCGGAGTCCGCAGGGCAGTTTTCGTCACCGGCGGCGGCAACGACACCCTCGCCGACGTGGTCGACCGTCACCCGGACCTGTTGCTCGGCTTCGCCCACCACGACCCGTACGGCCCGGACGCCGCAGGCGAGCTGGACCGCGCGGTGACCGAGCGCGGCCTGCGCGGGCTGAAGCTGTTCGCCCCGCTGCTGCGCGGGTCGCTGGACCACGAGGATCTGGACCCGCTCTGGGGCACCGCCCAGCGCCTCGGCGTGCCGGTCCTGATCCACATCGGGCACTACGGCAGCGCCGGTGGCCTCAGCATCGGCCGGTACGGCGGCCCGGAGGAGCTGGCCCGGATGGCCCGCCGCTTCCCGGAGCTGGCCGTGGTGGTGCCGCACTTCGGTGTGCAGCACGTGCAGGAGCTCTTCTTCGCCGCCTGGGGCTGTCCCAATATCCACATCGACACGTCCGGCTCGAACCAGTGGGTGCGCTGGATGCCGTACAAGCTGACGCTGGAGGACCTCTTCCGCCGCTGCTACGAGACGATCGGCCCGCACCGGATCGTCTTCGGCAGCGACTCGTCCTGGTTCCCGCGCGGCTACGTCACCCGCTACCTCGACGACCAGCTCCGGGTCTGCCGTGAGCTGGGGATGCCCGACGACCACCTGCGGGCGATCTTCGCCGGCAACGCCGAACGACTGCTCGGCCTGACCGACTGACCGGCCGAACCCGCAGGGCCGCCCGACCGGGCGCCCGCGGACTGGAAGGAACCCCGATGAGCACACCCGCGCTGACCACCTACCAGCGGCACCACCTGGCGCCCACGTACGACCACCACGTCGGTCACCTCTACCCGGCGATGGTGCGCGCCAGCCAGGCGCACGTCGTGATGCTGACCGAGCAGGGGCTGATCCCCGCCGAGCGGGGTGCCCGCCTGCTGCGCGGGTTGGCCGAGCTGCGCGCCGACAGCACTCCGGCGCCGGCGTACGACGGCACCTTCGAGGACACCTACTACCTGCTGGAGAAGCGGCTCGCCGCGGCGTGCGGCATCCCGACGTCCGAGCTGGACGTGCAGATGGCCCGCAGCCGCAACGACCTGGACGCCGGGGTGTTCCGGATGCTGCTGCGCGACCAGCTCCTCAATGTGCTGGACCGGGTGCTTGCCACCGGGCGGACCGCGCTGGACAGCGCCGACCGGTACGCGGACGTGGTGATCACCGGCTACACCCACCGCCGGCCGGCCCAGCCCACCACCATCGGGCACGCCCTCGCCGGGTACGCCGAGGCGCTCGCCTGCGAGGCGACCGCCTACGCCGACCTGATCGACCAGCTCAACGTCTCGCCGCTGGGCTCCTGCGCGTTCGCCGGCACCGACCTGGAGATCGCCCCGGCCCGGGTGGCGGAGCTGCTCGGCTTCGCCGGCCTGGTGACCAACTCCTACGAGGCCGTCGCCGGCGCCGACCACCTGGTCCGCGTCGGCACCCTGAACGCGCAGGCGCTGGCCACCGGGGCGCGGCTGGCCCGCACCCTGATGGACTGGCTGAGCTGGAACTGGGTCACCACCCCGGCCGACTTCACCCAGGGCAGCAGCATCATGCCCCAGAAGCGCAACCCGGTCGTGCTGGAGCACCTGGTGTCGTACGCCGGCCAGGCCGCCGCCGACGCGGCCTCCGTGCTCAACAACGTGGGCGCCGCCTGGTGGGAGGACTCCAACAACGCGACCACCGACGTGCAGGTCCGGCTCTGGGAGAGCAACGACCGGGCGGAGCGGTTCTTCGCCCTGATCGGCGGTTTCCTCGCGGACATCGCGCCGCTGTCCCCGCCGACTCGGGAGGAAATCGTCGCCTCCGGCGCCACCACCACGGCGGCGGCCGACGCGCTGACCCGGCACGGCGTGCCGTTCCGGGCCGCCCACTCGGTGGTCGGCCGGCTGGTCCGGGCCGGCGCGCCGGACACCTGGACCGCCGAGGGCGTCCGGGCCGCCGCCGACGGGCTCACCGGCCCGCTCGACGACACCGCGGTCGACGATCTCATCGCAGCCGCGGTCCGTCCCGACCTGGTGCTGAACCGGGCCCAGGCGGACGGTCCCGGCGCCGGCGCGGTCCGCGCCCAGGTGGATACGCTCCGCGCCGCCTTCGCCGGTGCCGCCGACCGGCTGGCCGCGCTACGTGACCGCCTCGGCCGGGCCGACACGGCGCTCGACGCGATCGCCGCCAAGCTGGTGGCCCGGTGAGCGTGCGGCTCTCGGGGCCTCCCCTGTCCGGCACCCGCGTCGACGGGCTGCTGCTCGGCATCGACTTCGGCGGCACCAAGATGGCCGTCGGGGTGGCCGACGCGCAGGGGCGGCTCCTCGCTCACCGGCGGGTCCCCACGTACGCCGACCGAGGCGCGCCGCAGGCGCTTGAACGGGCGCTGGACCTCGCCGGCGAGCTGCTCGCCGGGGTCGGCGGGCCGCTCGCCGCCGCCGGGGTGGCGTCGCCCGGCGTGGTCCGCCCGGACGGCATCGACCTGGCCCCCAACGTGCCCGGGTGGGAGCGGCTGCGGCTGGCCGACGCAGTCCGGGACGCGCTCGACGTCGCCCGGGTGGCGGTGGACAACGACCTGAACGCGGCCGCCCTGGCCGAGCTGCGGCTGGGCGCGTTGCGCGACGCCGACCCCGGCCTCGTCGTGGGGATCGGTACCGGCGTGGCGGCGGCCGTGACGGTCGGGGGCGTGGTCGTCGCCGGACACCGTCGTGCGGCCGGCGAGATCGGGTACGCCGTGGCCGGCGGCCCCTGGCCGGGCACCATGCTGGAGCTGGACTTCTCCGGCCGGGCCCTGGACCGGCTTGCCGAGGAGCTCGGGTTGCCGGACGGTGCGGCCGGGCTCGCCGCTGCGGCGGAGCGTCCCGGGCCGGCGCGCGACGCGCTGGCCGCCCGCGTTGACGAGGTGGCCCGTCACCTGGTCACCTGCTGCCTGCTGCTGGATCCGCAGCGGGTGGTGCTGGTGGGTGGGGTGGCCCGTAACACGTTGATTCGCGGGCTGCTGGTCGACCGGCTCACCGAGGTGCTGCCACACCGGCCCGACGTGGTGCTGTCCCGGTTCGCCGACGACGCCGCGCTGTTCGGCGCGCTCACCCTGGCCCGCGAGGCGGTGCCCGCGCCCCGCTGACCCGATCGCGTCCGGCGCCTGTGCGCGCCGATCCCGCGACACGCCGCCACCGCCGACCGGTTGGAACGTCAGGCCGGACGGTGGGCGCGGAGCATCAGCGAGACCCCCGGCAGCGCCTTGACCGGCAGGTGGCGCTCGGCCGTGACGACCGTGCGCAGCCCCAGGTTGACCAGCGGGTGCAGCTCGTCCAGGTCCGAGCCGGTGGACCGGCGGCGACGCCAGGCGGCCACCGGGCGGAGCAGCACGTTCCAGCTCCACAGCTCGTCGACCACCAGGCCGGCCTTCTCCACCACGGCCCGCAGCCCGGCACGGTCGTAGCGGCGGACGTGCCCGACCGCCACGTCGTGCGCCGACCAGAGCCGCATGTCCGCCGGCACCGCGATCAGGGCCGTCCCGCCGGGGCGCAGCGCCCGCCGGATCTCGGCCGCCGCGAGGTGGTCCTCGTCGAAGTGTTCCAGGATGTCGAAGGCGACCACCAGGCCCAGGCCGGCCGAGGGGACCGGCAGGTGCCGGGCGTCGGCCCGGATCACGTCCAGGCCCCGTTCCCGGGCCACCCCGGCGCCCTCGGCGCTGTACTCCAGGGCGAGGGGCCGCCAGCCGTGCGCCCGCAGCACCCGGGTGTTTCCGCCGCCGGCCGCGCCGATGTCCAGCGTCCGGCCCGGGCGGGTGCCCGCGGCGGCCAACCTGTGCAGCGCCCGACCCAGCAGGACCCGCCGCTCCCGGTACCACCAGTGGGTGTCCTCGAGCGCGGCGAGCTTGCGGATCTCGGTCGCTTCCACGGGTGGTGCTCCTCGACGGCTCGGCGGCCCTCACCCTAACGGCCCCCGCGACCTCGGACCTGCCCTGCGGCGAATCCGGACACGGCCGGGGCACGGGCGCTTGCAGGGTGACCTCCCGCAGCATCCCGGCAACCGGGGCGGAGAGCCGCCGGGCCCGCGTCCAGGTGCGGACGCGGGCCCGGAGCGGGTATGCCGTTGCTCAGGCTCGGGTGAACACCAGAGCCACGTTGTGCCCGCCGAAGCCGAACGCGTTGTTCAGCGCCGCGGGGATCTCCAGGTGGCGCGCCTTGTGCGCGGCCACCTCCAGGGTCAGCCCCTCGTCCGGGTCGTCCAGGTTGATCGTCGGAGGCACGACACCGTCCCGGATGGCCAGGATGGTGGCGATCGACTCCAGCGCACCGGCCGCGCCGAGCAGGTGCCCGGTCATCGACTTGGTGGCCGACAGCAGCGGGTGGTCGCCGACCGCCTTGCGCAGCGCGCCGATCTCCAGCATGTCGCCGACCGGGGTCGAGGTGGCGTGCGCGTTGACGTGCCTGATGTCCGTCTTCGCGACGCCCGAGTCCGCGACCGCCTTGGCGATGGCCCGGATCGCGCCCTCACCCTCGGCGTGCGGCTGCACGATGTCGTACGCGTCCGAGGTGATCCCGGCGCCCGCGAGGCGGGCGTACACCCGGGCGCCGCGGGCGGCGGCGTGGTCGGCGCGCTCCAGGACCACCACGCCCGCGCCCTCACCGAGCACGAAGCCGTCGCGGCCCTTGTCCCAGGGGCGGGACGCCTTCTCCGGCTCGTCGTTGCGGGTCGACATGGCCCGCATCGAGCTGAACCCGGCGATCGGCAGCGCGTGGATGACCGCCTCGGTGCCGCCGGCCACCACCACGTCGGCCCGGCCGGCGCGGATGATGTCCAGGCCCAGCGCGATCGCCTCCGCGCCGGTGGCGCAGGCGCTGGCCACCGAGTGCACGCCGGCCTTGGCGCCGAGTTCCAGCCCGACCCAGGCGGCCGGACCGTTCGGCATCAGCATCGGGATGGTGTGCGGGGAGACCCGCCGCGGGCCGGACGCCTCCAGGATGTCGTCCTGGGCGAGCAGGGTGGTGGCGCCGCCGATGCCTGAGCCGACGCTGACCGCCAGCCGCTCCGGGTCGAGCCCGGAGTCGGCCAGGCCGGCGTCCGCCCAGGCCTGCTGCGCCGCCACGATGGCGATCGCCTCGGACCGGTCCAGCCGGCGCAGCTTGACCCGGTCCAGCACCGTCGACGGTTCGACGGCGAGTTGCGCGGCGATCCGGACGGGCAGTTGCTCGGCCCACTCCTGGGTGAGCGCACTCACCCCGGAGCGGCCGGCGAGCATGGCGTCCCAGGTCGACGCGACGTCCCCGCCGAGCGGGGTCGTCGCGCCGAGCCCGGTGACGACGACGTCGGGACGACTCATGATCAGGACTGCGCCGCGATGTAGCTGACGGCGTCGCCGACGGTCTTGAGGTTCTGCACCTCGTTGTCCGGGATCTTGACGCCGAACTTCTCCTCGGCCGCCACCACGACCTCCACCATGGAGAGCGAGTCGACGTCGAGGTCGTCGGTGAAGGACTTCCCCTCGGCCACGTCGTCCGGGTTCACCCCGGCAACCTCTTCGAGGATCTCGGCGAGGCCGGCGGTGATCTCGTCACGGGTCATTGCGGTTGGTTCCTCTCATCGGGGGTTCACTCGACGGCCGGCGACGCCGGTCGTCGCACCTCGGCGCGCTCGCGCCCGAGGGGGTCTTCAGGGGCAGCGGACGACCTGACCGGCGTAGGTCAGGCCGCCGCCGAAGCCGAACAGCAGCACCGGGGCGCCCGAGGGCACCTCGCGCCGCTCGACCAGCTTCGACAGGGCCAGCGGGACGCTCGCCGCCGACGTGTTGCCGGACTCGACGATGTCCTTGGCGATGATCGCGTTCGGGATGTTGAGCCGCTTGACGATGCCGTCGATGATCCGGGCGTTGGCCTGGTGCGGCACGAACGCGGCCAGCTCCGACGGGTCGACCCCGGCCTTCTCGCAGGCCTGGAGCGCGAGCGGGGCCAACGCGGTGGTGGCCCAGCGGAAGACCGCCTGCCCCTCCTGCGCGATGTACGGCCGCCAGCCCTCGATCCGGACCGCGTCGCTCTTCTCCGGCACCGAACCCCACACCACCGGGCCCACCCCGGCCGGCTCGCCCTCGGCGGTCGCGGTCACCACGGCCGCGCCGGCGCCGTCGCCGAAGATGATGCAGGTCGAGCGGTCGGTCCAGTCGGTGAAGTCGGAGAGCTTCTCGGCGCCGATGACGATCGCGTTGCGCGCCGCCCCGGCCCGGATGGCGTGGTCCACCGTGCCCAGCGCGTAGGCGAAGCCGGAGCAGGCGGTGTTGATGTCGTACGCGCCGGGGGCGGCGATGCCCAGCTTGGCCGCGACCCGGCAGGCCACGTTCGGGCTGCGGTCCACCGAGGTGCAGGTGGCCACCACGACGAGGTCGATGTCGGCGGCGGTGAGGCCCGAGTTGGCCAGCGCCTTGCCGGCGGCGGCGGTGGCCATGTCGGCCACCGTCTCGTCACCGGCGATCCGCCGGGTGACGATGCCGACCCGGTCGCGGATCCACTCGTCGTTAGTGTCGACCATCTGGGCGAGGTCGTCGTTGGTGACCACGCGGGAGGGCTGGTAGTGCCCCATCGCGACGATCCGGCTGCCGGCCATCAGTGGATACCTTCCGTTAGCGACTGCGGGACCCGCAGGATCGGCTCGTTGTGCGGGCTCATGCGCGGTGCCGGGCGATCAGGTCCCGCGCGGCGGGCAGGTCGTCGGGGGTGTTGAGGGTGACGATCTCGGGCGCCCCCTCGCCCTTGAGCTCCCGCTTGACGAGGCCCGCCAGGGTGCCGGCCGGCGGCAGCTCGATCACGCCGGTGACGCCGAGGTCGGCCAGCGTGCGCATGCACAGGTCCCAGCGGACCGGGGCGGTCACCTGGCGGACCAGCCGCTGCACCATCTCCCGGCCGTGCGTGACCGCGGTGCCGTCGAGGTTGGAGAGCAGGATCCGGGCCGGGTCGGCCGGGGTGATGCCGGTGGCGACCTCGGCCAGCGCGGCCTCGGCCGGGGCCATGTACGGCGTGTGGAAGGCGCCCGCCACCTTGAGCATGATGACCCGGGTCCGGGCCGGCGGCTCGGCGGCGAGCTTCTCCAGGCCGGCCACCGCGCCGGCGGCGACGATCTGGCCGGCGCCGTTGCGGTTGGCCGGGTGCAGCCCGTGCGCATCGAGGGCGGCGAGCACCTCGTCCGGGTCGCCGCCGAGCACGGCGGCCATCCCGGTCGGCTCCAGCGCGCAGGCGGCGGCCATCTCCCGGCCGCGTACGCCGGCGAGGCTCACGGCCGCCTCGGCGGAGAGCACCCCGGCCAGGGCCGCGGCGCCCAGTTCCCCGACGCTGTGGCCGGCGACCAGCGCGACGTCCTGCATCGGCAGGTGCTCGCCGGCGAGCAGCGCGGCCGCGACCAGCAGCGGCTGGGTGCGGGCGGTGTCCTTGATCTCGTCGGCGTCCGCCCGGGTGCCCAGGTGGAGCAGATCGACCCCGGCCAGCGCCGACCACGAGGTCAGGCGCGCCGCCGCGCCGGGCAGGTCGAGCCAGGGGGTCAGGAAACCGGGCTTCTGGGAACCCTGTCCGGGTGAGAGTACGGCGAGCACGTCTACGACTCTGACGGATACTCGCGGGTCGCGCTGTAACGCACGGCACCAAACCGCACTAGAAGCTTTGGAGGATCCCTACAAAGATCGGCGCCGATCATCACCTGTCTGTGGCGTTTTGCCGGCCGATGAGGGCAATGTCTGGGTCGGGACCGGTGCGACTCCCGGGACCACCGGGTCGAGCCGACCGACCGTCAACGCCACCTGCAGGGTGAACGCGTCCCGTGGCGTGAGCGGCGAGAAACCGGCCACCTCGGCGACCCGCTTGAGCCGGTAGCGCACCGTGTTCGGGTGCACGAAGAGCGCGCGGGCCGCGCTCTCCAGCGTGCCGCCGGCGGCGAAGAAGGCGTCCAGCGTCTCCAGCAGCTCACCGCCGGCGCGGGCGAGCGGAGCGTACACGTCGTGGCGCAGCCGGCGGCGGGCCTCGGCGTCCCCGGCCAGGGCCCGCTCGGGCAGCAGGTCGGCGGCGGGGACCGGGCGGGGAGCGGTCGGCCAGGCCGGTGCGGCCCGGAAGCCGGCCAGCGCGGCGCGGGCGGAGTCGGTCGCCTCGTCCAGGCTGGGCACGGCCGGTCCGACCACCACCGGGCCCTCCCCGAACGCGGTGAGCAGCTTCTCGGTGGCCGCCACCGGGTCGGCCGCCCCGCCCAGCACGATGACCAGCCGGTCGCCGTGCACGCCGCCGATCACCTCGACCCCGATCCGGCGGGCCTGCCGGTAGACGGTGTGCAGCACGGCGGCCACCTCGCCGCCGGGGGAGCGACCCACGGCGACCGCCACCGGGGGCGCGTCCGACC
Organism: Micromonospora sp. Utrum1; assembly: GCF_057197805.1. Taxonomy (NCBI): domain Bacteria; kingdom Bacillati; phylum Actinomycetota; class Actinomycetes; order Micromonosporales; family Micromonosporaceae; genus Micromonospora; species Micromonospora sp. Utrum1. Next base: position 6,018,212 of record NZ_CM170071.1, on the reverse strand, counting down.
AGCCCAGCGCCGCCGCCCGGCTGGCCAGCACGTCCGGCGAGTCGCCGCGCAGCAGCGCGTCCACCAGCAACGCCTGCAACCGGGCGTCCCAGGAGCCGCGGGTCTCGGCGGCGCGGGCGTAGACCCGGGCGGCGGCGAACGCGATCTCCCGGGAGAAGCGCAGCACCGCCTCCCGCAGCAGTTGCTCCTCGCCCTTCACGGCCAGGTGCGACACCTGCTCCTCGACCACCTCGATGGTCACCTTGATCAGCGCCACGGTCTGCTGGAGGGTGATCGAGCGCGCGAGGGCCTGCGGCGCGGCGGCGAAGACCTCGTCCGACACCTCCTGGGTGCTGTCGGTCGCGCCGCCGCCCTGGTGCAGCCACTGCACCAGCGACCGGACGCCGGCCTGGGCGACCAGCATGACCCAGGAGCGCTGGTCGGCCGGCAGCTCCCGGAACCAGGGCAGCGTCTCGTCCATCCGCGCCACGCTGGCGGTGGACAGCGCGCCCGCCGCCCGCTCGATGCGGCGCAGCGTCGCCGACAGTTCGGTCCCGCCCGGTTCGCTCACCGCACCAGCCTGACACGCCCTGACCAGCGGCTCCACTTCGAGCCCCGCCCGCCGGCGGACCGACGGCGGCGGCCGGTGACAATGATCTCCCGTGACCGACACCCCGCGCGACCTCGCCGACCTCGCCCGCGCCATCGACGCCACCTGCCGACTCACCGGACGGTTCGTGCTCCGCTCCGGCCGGATCGCCGACGAGTACTTCGACAAGTACCGGTTCGAGGCCGACCCGGTGCTGCTGGACCGGGTCGCCGGCGGCCTGGCCGCCCTGGTCCCACCCGGCACCGAGGTGCTGGCCGGCCTGGAGATGGGCGGCATCCCGGTGGTCACCGCGCTGGCCCGGCACGTCGGGCTGCCCTGCGCGTTCGTCCGCAAGACCGCCAAGGCGTACGGGACGGCCCGGCTCGCGGAGGGCGCGGACGTCGCCGGGCGGCGGGTGCTGGTGGTCGAGGACGTGGTGACCTCGGGCGGCCAGGTGGTGATCTCCACCGGCCAGCTCCGCGAGCTGGGCGCCACCGTCGAGCACGCGCTCTGCGTGATCGACCGGGGCGAGGGCGGCGCGGCGGCGCTCGCCGGGCACGGCATCGCGCTGCGCGCCCTGCTCACCCGAGCCGACCTGGACGCCGCCCGCCCGGCCTGACCGTTCCCGTCCCGGACGATCTCCACGGGTACGCGCTGAACACCCCGTCGGGCCCGGCCAGTACGGTGTCAGAGCACGTCGGGGTGACGACCGCCCGACGGGCGATGGCGAACGTGAGGAGACCGGGATGGCGCAGGGGGAGGCCGAGCACGGCTGCGCCCAGGGCGAGCCCTGCCGGCTGGGCCACCACGAACAGCCGGCGCCCGCCAAGCACCCGCGCTGGACGGGCCTGACCCATCCGGCGGAGCCGGGTGCGGGTTGGACGCCCGAGCGCGCGGACGAGGAGCCGCCCGTGCCCCGCCAGCGGGCCGTCGAGACGGTGCCCCCGGCCGGGCCCGAGGCGGAGCCGGCGCAGGGCTGCCGCAGCGACCTGCCCGGTTGGGCGGGCGCGCACCGGCACGGTCCGGTCCGGCCGCGCACCCGCACCGTGCGCCGGGAGAGGCCCCCGCGCCGCTGGTGCTGACCCCGCGGCCGCCGTCCGGCGGCTAGCGTGGGCCGGGTGAAGGCGATGGCGATCGACGCGTACGGCCCCGCCGACCAGCTCACCCTGCGCGACCTGCCCACCCCGCCGGTGGGGCCGGACACGGTCCTGGTCCGGGTGCGGGCCGCCGGGGTGAACCCGGTCGACGGGAAGATCCGCGAGGGTCACCTGGCCGGCCTCATGCCGAACCACTTCCCGCTGGTGCCCGGCTGGGACGCCGCCGGGGTCGTCGAGGCGGTCGGGCCGGCGGTGGCCGGGTTCGCGGTCGGTGACGAGGTGATCGGCTACGTCCGGCGCGACGACGTGCAGCACGGCACGTACGCGGAGCTGGTTCCGGCGCCGGAGCGGTGCCTGGCCGACAAGCCGGTGCAGTCGTCGTGGGCCGAGGCCGGCGGGCTGCCGCTGGCCGGGCTCACCGCCTACCAGGCGTTGCAGCTGGCCCGCACCGGCGCGGGCGACACGGTGCTGGTGCACGGCGCGTCCGGCGGGGTGGGGCACCTGGCGGTGCAGCTGGTCCGGGCGCTCGGGGCCCACCGGGTGATCGGCACGGCGAGCGAGGCCAACCACGACTTCGTCCGGTCGCTGGGCGCGGAGCCGGTCAGCTACGGCGCCGGCCTGCTGGACCGGGTCCGCGCGGTCGCGCCCGACGGGGTGGACGTGGCGCTGGACCTGTTCGGCGGCGACGCGCTGGACGTCTCCGCCGAGCTGCTCGCCCGGCCGGCGCGGCTGATCTCCACGGCCGACCCGGAGCACGTCACCCGGCTCGGTGGCAGCTACGTCTTCGTGAAGCCGTCCACGGACGACCTGAGCGTGCTGGCCGGGCTGGTCGACGCCGGCCGGCTCACCGTGCACGTGGCCCGGACGTTCCCGCTGGCCGAGGCGGCCGAGGCGCAGCGCCTGGTGGCGGCGGGGCACGTCCGGGGCAAGGTCGTGCTGGAGGTCGGAGCCGGGCTCAGCGGGTGCGGCGGCGCACCAGCAGCGCGATGCCGGCGAGGCCCGCGGTGATGACCACCATCACCCCGACGTTGAGCAGCAGCAGCCGCTGGAGTTCGCCCAGCGCGTCGTCGATGTCCTGCACCGGGTCGAGCGCTTCCTCGGGGATGACCCGCTCGCCGCCGCCGATGCCGCCGCTGAGCGTGTCGAGCTGCCGCTCCAGCGGCACCCCGGCGGCGCGCAGCGTCTCGGACATGTTGAGCCGGCCGAAGAACCAGCCGGCCCGGGTCTTGCTCAGGTCGGGCTGCTTGGCCGGCCGGTAGACCCGGGGGCCGCCCTTGGCGAGCGGGTAGAGGTCGTAGGTCTTCATCGGGTTGTCGCCGATGAGCAGCACGACCGTGTATTTCGGACCGAGGTCCTTGGCCGCCGGGCCGCGCTGCTGGCCGCTGGCGCCCAGCCACTCGACCTGGTCGACGACCATGTTCACCTCGGCCGGCCGGGTGTCGGCGCGCAGTTGCAGCGGCTGGTCGAGCTGGTGGCCGGTGATGTCCACTCCGGCCGGTGGGAGCTTGGGCTTGGGCGCCGCCTGCGCCGCCGCGGCGGCGAGGGCCAGCGAGCATGCCGTCGCCACCACCACCCCGGCCACGGCTGCCAGCAGCCGCCTCACCTTACGGACCATCGCCGCCTCCTCGCCCCGTTCGATGGGTGGCTTCGTTACAGGTCGCGCTGGATCGGCCGAGGGGTGGCCGCCGGGCGCGGACCGGCGTCCACCTCAAAGACTCCGCAGAATGGCGCTTGGTTGCACTCGCTGGGAGAGTATTTGGAACTATTTGCGATCTGCGACCGACCAACAGAGCGGCCGATGATCAGCGGCCGGATCGTACCCGGATGGAGGGGTTCATGGGGGGCAGGGTCGCCCGTGTGGCGCGTGGCTGGTCGGTGGTGCTCGGGGTGGCGGCCGGGGTCTCGATGCTGCTGCCGGCCGCGCCGGCGGCCGCGCACAACTCGTTGACCGGCAGCGATCCGAAGAACGGGGCGCGGGTGGCCGCCGCGCCGAAGCGGATCGAGCTCCGGTTCCTCGCCTCGCCGGCGCCCGCGACGACGAAGATCACAATCACCGGGCCGGACAACGTGCCCGCCGCCGGCGGTGCGCCGACCTTCGCCGGCAACCGGGTGAGCGTGCCGTTCGCCCCGGGCGCCGCCGGCCTCTACATCGTGGCCTACCGGGTCGGCTCGGCCGACGGCCATCCGGTGACCGGGGAGATCCGGTTCACCCTGACCACCGGCACGGCCGCCGCTCCGCCGTCGGCCACCGCCGCCCCGACCAGCGCCGTCCCGACCACCCCGACCGCCCCGCCGACGACCGCCGCGGTGAGCCCGGCCCCCGCCGCCGACGAGGTGGACGACGACGGGGGTACGGGCTGGCTGTGGGCGATCGGCGCGGCCGTGGTGCTGGTCGCGCTGGGCACCGGCCTGCTGCTGCGCCGCCGATCCCGCGGCTGACCCCCCCCGGGTACGCGAAAGGGGGCCCGCCGGACGACCGGCGGGCCCCTCGCGTTGCGGGGTCAGAACAGGCGCACCCGGGCGGCGCGCAGCCGGGTCAGCGTGCGGTCGCGGCCGAGCACCTCCAGCGACTCGAAGAGCGGCAGGCCGACGGTCCGGCCGGTGACCGCCACGCGGACGGGCGCCTGCGCCTTGCCCAGCTTCAGGCCGCGCTCCGCACCGACCGCCTCCAGCGTGGACTTCAGCGACTCGGCGCCCCACGACTCCAGCGCCTCGAAGGCGGCGATCGCCGCGTCCAGCAGGTCGGCCGCGCCCCCCTTCATCGCCTTGGCCCAGGCCCCCTCGTCGATCAGCGGGTCGGCCAGGAAGAGGAAGTCGACGTTCGGCACGATCTCGCTGAGCACCGCGATCCGGGTCTGCGCCAGCGGGGCGACCACGGCGAAGGCGGCGGGGTCGAACTCCCCCGGCTGCCAGGGCGGCGGGGCGATCGTGTCGGTGCCGGTCAGCCACGGCTGGCACTCGGTGATGAAGTCCTCGATCGGCAGCGCCCGGATGTAGTCGCCGTTGAACGCGCGCAGCTTCTTCTCGTCGAAGAAGGCGGGGGAGGGGTTGACCTCCTCCAGCCGGAACTCCTCCTCGATCACCGACCAGGGCACGATCTCCCGGTCGCCGGAGGGGGCCCAGCCGAGCAGCATCAGGTAGTTGCGCATCGCCTCGGCGAGGTAACCCTCGTCCCGGTACGCCTCCAGGGCGACCTTGTCCCGCCGCTTGGAGAGCTTCTGCCGCTTCTCGTTGACCACCACGGGCACGTGCGCCCAGACCGGCGGCTTGACCCCGAGCGCGTCCCAGAGCAGCTGCTGCTTGGGCGTGTTGGGCAGGTGCTCCTCGGCCCGGATCACGTGGGTGATCCCCATCGTCATGTCGTCGACGACGTTGGCCAGCAGGAAGACCGCCGAGCCGTCGGCGCGGGCGATGACGAAGTCCTCGATCAGCTTGTTCTCGAACGTCGGCTCGCCGCGGATCAGGTCGACCACCACGGTCTCGCCCTCGTCGGGGGTGCGGAAGCGCAGCGCCCGGCCCTCGCCCGGCGTCAGGCCGCGGTCGCGGCAGAAGCCGTCGTAGCCCTGGTACTGCGAGCCGGTGCGCGCCTGCACGTCCTCCCGGGTGCAGTCGCAGTAGTACGCCCGGCCGCCCTCGTAGAGCCGCTGAGCGGCGGCCCGGTGCTCACCGGCGTACGAGGACTGGAAGTACGGGCCCTCGTAGCTGCCCCGCGCGATGCCGATCCAGTCGAGCGCGGAGAGGATCCCCTCGGTCCACTCGGGCTTGTTGCGGGCCGCGTCGGTGTCCTCGATGCGGAGCACGAACACCCCGCCCTGCTGCTTGGCGTAGATCCAGTTCTGCAGGGCCGAGCGGGCGCCGCCGACGTGGAACATTCCGGTCGGGGAGGGGGCGAAGCGTACACGTACCGTCACGTCCCCCAGCCTACGGCGGGCCGCGACCGCTTTCCGGCAGGGGGCCGGTTCAGGGCACCGCCTTGATCTTCACGACCAGGGCACTGCCGACCAGGGTGACCGCCGCGGTGACCGCGTACAGCGTGGGGTAGCCGCCCAGGTGCACCACGATCGGCGCGGAGAGCGCCGGGCCGAGCACCTGCGGCGCCGAGTTCGCGATGTTGATCACGCCGAGGTCCTTGGCCCGGTCGGTGGCGGCCGGCAGCACCTGGGTGATCAGCGCCGCGTCCACCGCCAGGTAGACGCCGTAGCCGGCGCCGAGCAGCAGCGCGGCGACGATCGCCATCGGCCAGGTCGGGGCCACCGCGAGCAGGGTCGCCGCCACCGCCATGATCAGCCCGGAGACGATCACGAAGACCTTGCGCCGGCCCGAGCGGTCGGAGAGCCGCCCGGCCACCACGGCGGTGAGCATCATGCCGAGCGTGTAGAGCAGGATCAGCACCAGCAGGGCGCCCTCGGGGTCGGCCGCCCGCACCCCGTCGGTGAGGAAGTAGAGCAGGTAGAGCGTGCCGAGCGCGTTGCCGGTCTGCACCAGGAACCGGGTGAACCAGGCCCAGGCGAAGTCGGGGTGCCGGCGCGGGCTGATCCACATCGAGGCGAGCAGCGCGCGCGGGCGCAGCGGCGACCGGTGCTCGCGGGGCAGCGGGTCGTCCTGGGTGAGCAGCGCGAACGGCAGGGACAGCAGCAGCACCGCGAGCGCGATGGCGGCGTACCCGGCGGCGTTGCCGGTGACCACGGCGGTGACCAGCACCGCGCCGACCACCAGGCCGAGCGCCTGCGGGATGCCCACCCAGCCGGAGACGCCGCCGCGCTGCGCCACCGGCACCCGGTCCGGGATGGCGGCGGTGAGGCTGGCCAGCATGGCGTTGAAGCAGACCTGGGCGGCGACCCAGGCGAGCGCCACCCCGGCGATGCTGTCCTGCCGGGCCAGCAGCACCAGGGCGAACGCGCCGACCACCGCGCCGGTGGCGGTCCAGACGTGCCGGCGGCCGAGGTGCCGGTTCGCCAGGCGCAGCGAGGTCCGGTCGGACAGCGCCCCGGCCAGCGGATTCGCCAGCACGGCGGCGAGCGCGCCGAGGCCGGTGACCACCGCCAGCATGGCCTCCTTGTCGGCCGGCGCGATCCGTTCCACCTGCTGCGGCAGCAGCACCTGGATCGGGGTGAAGAAGGCCATCCAGACGCCCAGATTGGCCGCGAAGATCAGCGCGATCCAGCTCCGCCGCACCGGCACGGTCGGCTCGGCGAGCGCCGCCGGCAGCGAGGCCGGCGTCGGGTTGACGGTGGTCATCGCCGGACCAGGTCCCGGAACCAGGCGTACGACGACTTCGGGGTGCGCCGCTGGGTGGCGTAGTCGACGTGGACCAGGCCGAACCGCTTGGTGAAGCCCTCGGCCCACTCCCAGTTGTCCAGCAGCGACCAGACGAAGTACCCGGTCACCGGCACCCCGGCGGCCATCGCCTCGCGCACCGCCCGCAGGTGCCCGTCCAGGTACGCGATCCGGTCCGGGTCGGGCACCCGGCCGTCGGCGTCCGGCACGTCGTCGTACGCGCAGCCGCTCTCGGTGATCTGGATGGGCGGCAGCGCGTCGCCGTACCGGTGGTGGAGTTGGAGGAGCATCTCGCGCAGCCCGTCCGGGGCCACCGGCCAGTCGAAGGCGGTGCGCGGGTAGCCGGTCAGCGGCACGATCTCGAACGGCAGCGGCGAGTCCTCGTCGGCGGGCGCGCGGATGCCGGTCGGGTTGTAGTAGTTCACTCCGAGCACGTCGATCGGGGCGGCGATCACGTCGAGGTCCCCGGCCCGCACCACGGCCGGGTCGAAGCCCGGCTCCGCCGGGTAGCCGCGACCGAGCAGCGGGTCGGTGAAGAGCCGGTTGTGCAGCGCGTCGTACGCCGCCCCGGCGGCCCGGTCGGCGTCGGTCTCCCCGGCGAGCCGCACCGGCGAGTAGTTGTTGGCGATGGCCACCGGGCTGGTGCTGCGGGCGCGCAGCGCGGAGACGGCGAGGCCGTGCCCGAGGAGCTGGTGGTGGGCCACCGGGGACGCGTCGAAGAGCAGCATCCGGCCGGGGGCGTGCACGCCCATGCCGTGCCCGAGGCTCATGTGGATGAACGGCTCGTTGAGGGTGATCCAGAGCTTCACCCGGTCGCCGAGGCGGGCGGCGACCAGGTCGGCGTACTCGGCGAAGTGGTGGGCGGTGTCCCGGTTCAGCCAGCCGCCGGCGTCCTCCAGGGCCTGCGGCAGGTCCCAGTGGAAGAGGGTGGCGACCGGGTCCACGCCGGCGGCGAGCAGGGCGTCCACCAGCCGGTCGTAGAAGTCCAGCCCGGCCGGGTTCGCCGGGCTGGTGCCGGCCGGCTGCACCCGGGGCCAGGCGATGGAGAACCGGTACGCGGACACCCCCAGCCCGGCCAGCAGCCCGACGTCCTCGGCGTACCGGTGGTAGTGGTCGCACGCCTCGTCGCCGGTGCTGCCGTCGACGATCCGGCCGGGGGAGTGGGCGAAGGTGTCCCAGATGGACGGCCCGCGCCCGCCGGCGGTGACCGCCCCCTCGATCTGGTACGCGGAGGTGGACACCCCCCACCGGAAGCCGGCGGGGAACTCGGGCATCGGCGCGCTCGTCATTCGCCCTCCCAGAAACGCGAAGCGTGCTCGCGACTCTAGGGCCCGGGCGGTCGCCGCGCCATAGTCCCGCAAAGGCTGGCAGGGCAAGGGTTTTCGGCGTGTCTTTTCCGAACCCGTCCGCTTAAGTCCGATTTACACATAGAGTGCCGAATATCGCGGATGTGTTTTAAGTGGGGGAAAGATAGACATGATCCTCGTGGAGCGCAGTGCGCACGTGATGGCGCCGGTGGAAGCGGTCTGGGATGTGGTGCAGCGGGCCGAGCAGTTGCCGGCCTGGCTGGCAGGGGTCCGCGCGGCCGAGGTCCTCTCCGGGGAGGGGTTCGGCCGGCGACAACTGGTCCAGGCCGGGCGGGGCGCGGCGCACGAGGCCGAGGTGATCGCCTACCAGGAGCCGACCCTGATCGGCTGGCGCGAACGGGCCAAGGGCGCCGGCGCCCGGGCCGAGGCGCGCACCGAGATCTACGTACAGCTGACCCCGGACGAGGAGGAGGGCGGGACGGTCGTGCGGCTCATCGTCGTACGGTGGCCCGCCGGGCCGGTCAAGGCCGCCCTGCTCCGGCTCGGCCTGCGCCGGGTCGGCGCCGATCTGGAGGACTCGCTGGCCCGGCTGACCGACCTGGCCGCCGTCGGTTGACCGAGCCTGTCCCGGCGTCGCCCGCGATGGTGATGGTCCGGCGTCCCCGCCAGGGACGCCGGACCATCGTCGCCTCCGCCGCGGTGCCCCGCACATGACGAAGGGCCCAGCGCGGATGCGCCGGGCCCTTCCTACGGACTGGTCAGCTGTCGCCGCCGGTCTCCCCGACCGGGGCGGCGGTGACGTCGTCCAGCGCGTACTTCTTGGCGGCCTCGGCCGGCACGTGGGCCGGCACCGCGCCGCGCAGGGCGAGCTGGCGCAGCGTCGCGACGGCCACCGACTCGGCGTCCACGTGGAAGTGGCGCCGCAGCGCGTGCCGCGTGTCCGACATGCCGAAGCCGTCGGTGCCGAGCGAGGTGTAGTCGCCGGGCACCCAGCGGGCGATCAGGTCCGGCACCGCGCGCATCCAGTCGCTCACCGCGACCTTCGGCCCGTCGGCCTCGGCCAGCTTCCGCTGGATGTACGGCACCCGCTGCTCGCCGCCCGGGTTGAGCAGGTTGTGCTCCTCGCACTCCACCGCGTCCCGGCGCAGCTCGGTCCAGGACGTCACCGACCAGACGTCGGCGGCCACGCCCCAGTCCTCGGCGAGCAGCTGCTGGGCCTTGAGCGCCCACTGCATGCCGGTGCCGGAGGCCAGGACGTTCGCCTTCGGCGCGTCCCCGCCGACCTGCGGGGCCGGCGAGTAGCGGTAGATGCCCTTGACGATGCCCTCGACGTCCACGCCCTGCGGCTCGGCCGGCTGGAAGATCGGCTCGTTGTAGACGGTGAGGTAGTAGAAGACGTTCTCCTGCGCCTCGCCGTACATCCGGTGCAGACCGCTCTCCAGGATGTGCGCCATCTCGAAGGCGAACGCCGGGTCGTAGGCGACCACGGCCGGGTTGGTGGCGGCGATCAGGTGCGAGTGGCCGTCCTCGTGCTGGAGGCCCTCACCGTTGAGCGTGGTCCGGCCCGCCGTCGCGCCGAGCAGGAAGCCCCGCGCCATCTGGTCGGCCGCCGCCCAGAGCCCGTCGCCGGTCCGCTGGAACCCGAACATCGAATAGAAGATGTACATCGGGATCATCGGCTCGCCGTGGGTGGCGTAGGACGTGCCCGCCGCGGTGAACGAGGCGACCGAGCCGGCCTCGTTGATCCCCTCGTGCAGGATCTGGCCGGTGGTGGCCTCCTTGTACGACAGGAACAGCTCCCGGTCCACCGAGGTGTACCGCTGGCCGTGCGGCGAGTAGATCTTCGCCGTCGGGAAGAGCGAGTCCATGCCGAAGGTGCGGGCCTCGTCCGGGATGATCGGCACCCAGCGCTTGCCGAACTCCTTGTCCTTCATCACGTCCTTGAGCAGGCGGACGAAGGCCATGGTGGTGGCCACCTTCTGCTTGCCCGAGCCCCGCTTGACGTCGGCGAACCGCTCGGGGCCCGGGATCTGCAGCGTCTTGTGACTGGTCCGCCGCGAGGGCAGGTAGCCGCCGAGCTGCTTGCGCCGCTCGTGCAGGTACTCCATCTCGTCGGACTTCTCGCCCGGGTGGAAGTACGGCGGGAGGTACGGGTTCTCCTCCAGCTGCTTGTCCGGGATGTCCAGGTAGAGCCGGTCGCGGAAGAGCTTCAGGTCCTCCAGCGTCAGCTTCTTCATCTGGTGGGTGGCGTTGCGGGCCTCGAAGTGCGAGCCCAGCGTCCAGCCCTTGATCGTCTTGGCCAGGATCACCGTCGGCTGGCCGGTGTGCTCCATCGCCGCCTTGTAGGCCGCGTAGAGCTTCCGGTAGTCGTGGCCACCCCGCTTGAGGTTCCAGATCTCGTCGTCGCTCAGGTGCTCGACCATCTTGCGGGTGCGTGGGTCCCGCCCGAAGAAGTGCTCCCGGACGTACGCCCCGGACTCGGCCTTGTAGGTCTGGTAGTCACCGTCGGGCGTGGTGTTCATGAGGTTGACCAGGGCGCCGTCGGTGTCCGCGGCAAGCAGCGGATCCCACTCCCGGCCCCAGACCACCTTAATGACGTTCCAGCCGGCGCCCCGGAAGAACGCCTCCAGTTCCTGCATGACCTTGCCGTTGCCGCGGACCGGGCCGTCCAGCCGCTGCAGGTTGCAGTTGATCACGAAGGTGAGGTTGTCCAGCTCCTCGCGGGCCGCCACGCCGATCGCGCCGAGCGACTCGACCTCGTCCATCTCGCCGTCGCCCAGGAACGCCCAGACGTGCTGCTGCGAGGTGTCCTTGATGCCCCGGTGCTGCAGGTAGCGGTTGAACCGCGCCTGGTAGATGGCGTTCATCGGGCCGAGGCCCATCGACACCGTGGGGAACTCCCAGAAGTCGGGCATCAGCCGCGGGTGCGGGTACGACGGCAGCGCGCCACCCGGATGCGACAGCTCCTGCCGGAAGCCGTCGAGCTGGTCGGCGCTGAGCCGGCCCTCCAGGAAGGCCCGCGCGTACATGCCGGGGGAGGCGTGGCCCTGGTAGAAGATGTGGTCGCCGCCGCCCGGGTGGTCCTTGCCCCGGAAGAAGTGGTTGAAGCCCACCTCGTAGAGGGACGCGGAGCTGGCGAAGGTGGAGATGTGGCCACCCACGCCGATCTCCGGTCGCTGCGCCCGGTGGACCAGCATGGCGGCGTTCCACCGGATGTAGGCCCGGAGCCGCCGCTCGACGTGCTCGTCACCCGGGAACCACGGCTCGCGCTCCGGCGGGATGGTGTTGATGTAGTCGGTGGTGGTCAGGGACGGCACCCCGACCTGGCGCTCGCGGGCCCGCTCCAGCAGGCTCAGCATGACATAGCGGGCGCGCTTGGTTCCGCGCTCGTCGATGACACCGTCAAGCGACTCGACCCATTCGCTGGTCTCTTCAGGGTCGATGTCCGGAAGCTGGCTCGGCAGACCAGCGGTGATCACCGGGCGCTTGCGTTCCGTAGCCACAGGCGTTCCCTCGGTTCTGTGTGGGATAGGTCTCTAGCGCCATCCTGCCCCCTGGTGGCGCTCGTCGTCACGTCTCCCTCCCCCAGACGCGACGCTGAACACAGGTACTCGCCGGTAACTTTGTGCGATGACCGGCTGTGCCGGGCCGGCCGGCGACACCGGCCGCGGTCGCCGCCCGGCTGCGGCAGAATGCGCCGTATGCGCAGTGAGGTGATCAGCGTCCAGACCGGGTCGCGGCCGGCCGTCCGGGACATCACCAGCGAGGCCGAGCGGTTCGTCGCCGGCGAAGGGGACGGCCTGCTGCACGTCTTCGTGCCGCACGCCACCGCCGGGCTGGCGATCATCGAGACCGGTTCGGGGTCGGACGACGACCTGCTGCGCGCCCTGGACGACCTGCTCCCCGGCGACGACCGCTGGCGGCACCGGCACGGCTCGCCCGGGCACGGCCGGGACCACGTGCTGCCCGCCTTCGTCCCCCCGTACGCCACCCTGCCGGTGCTCGGCGGGCGGCTCCAGCTCGGCACCTGGCAGTCGATCTGCCTGGTCGACACCAACGGCGACAACCCGAGCCGGCAGGTCCGCTTCTCGTTCCTGCCCGGCTGAGCCCGGCGGAGCGGGCGTCAGCCCAGCAGCCGACGCAGCCGGCCCGGGGTGTGGCCCAGCTGGGCGCGAACCGTGCGGGTCAGATGGGCCTGGTCGGCGAAGCCCAGCTCGGTGGCGAGGCCGGCCAGGCTCTCTGCGCCCTCCTCGAGCCGGTCGAGGAGCCGCCCGACGCGCAGCCGGTTGCGGTAGCGGGTCAACGGCACCCCGAACCGGGCCTGGAACTGGCGGCTGAGCCGGTAGGGCGAGACCCCGAGCGCCCGGGCCAGCGGCAGCAGCCCGGCGGCCTCGGGAGCGTCGTCGTGCAGGGCGGCCCGCGCCCGCTCGACCAGCCGCCGGTCCCGCCCGCTCTCGCCCGCCGCCGGCCCGGTGGCCGCGCCGACCAGCCGGACCAGCCGCTCGGCCGCCGCGTGGTCGGGGTCGCCCGCGGCCCGCAGCAGCAGCCGGTGGGCCAGGTCCACCCGGGCGTCGACGTGCACCACGGCCGGCACCGGCCGGTCCGCGAACAGCTCCCGCCACAGCCGCGCCGACAGGTGCACCGAGGTGCAGTCGTCCCCGCCCGCCGGGTGGGCGAAGCGCTCCTCCTCGCCGGGCAGGGTCAGGTAGGCCACGGTCGGCTCGACGAACTCGGGGCCGCCGCGCCCGGCCCGGCGGAAGCCGCCCCGGCGGGTCAGCACCAGGCCGTACGCGGTGGCCGGCTCGGGCGCGGACCAGCCGGTGTGGTCATCGCGGCACCGCACCACGCTGATCGAGAAGTCCGGGTGCGTCAGCAGCGGCACGGCGGTACGCATGCCGGTCAGGGTAGGCCGACCGGGTGACAGGACGGTCCCGCAAGGATCGACAAGACCGCCGGCCGCACCGGCCGGCAGGGTGGCGGCGTGACCGAGTCGCCCCGCCGGACCGCCGCCCTGCTCACCGTCCTGCTCACCGGGCAGGCGATGGCCTCCATGGACACCTCGATCGCGGCGGTGGCCGCGCCCGCGATCCGCGCCGACCTGGCCGGGCCGCCGGCCGTGCAGCAGCTCGTGCTGGCCGGCTACACGCTCACCTTCGCCGTGCTGGTGGTCGTCGGCGCCCGGCTCGGCGCCCGGCACGGCTACCCACGGATCTTCCTGCTCGGCCTGGCCGGCTTCACCGTCGCCTCGCTGGCCTGCGGCCTCGCCCCGGGGCCGGTCGCGCTGGTGCTGGCCCGGGTCGCCCAGGGGGCGGCCGGCGCGCTGATGGTGCCGCAGGTGCTCGCGCTGATCCAGGCGGCGGTCCCGGCTGCGGCCCGGGCGCGGGCGATCGGGGCGTACTCGATGGTGCTGGCCCTCGGTGTGGCCGCCGGCCAGGTCCTCGGCGGGCTGCTGGTGACCCTCGACCTCGGCGGCCTGACCTGGCGGGCCGCGTTCCTGATCAACGTGCCGGTCGGCGTGCTGCTCCAGCTCGTCGGGCGGCGGGTCTTCGCCGGCCTGCCGGCCGACCCGCCCCGGCGGGAGCCGCTCGACCTGCCGGGCGTGGTGCTCCTCACTGTCGCGGTGCTCACCCTGGTGCTGCCGCTGGTGCTCGGCGGGGACCTCGGCTGGCCCGGCTGGGTCCGGGCCGCCGCGGCCGGCGCCGGCGCCGTCGGGCTGCGGCTCTTCCTCGGGTACGAGGCCCGGCGCGCCCGCCGTTCGGCGGCTCCGCTGCTGGACGTGACGGTGCTGCGCCACCCCGGGGTGCCGGCCGGGCTGGTGGCCTGCTGCGCCGTGATGGGCTGCTACGCCGGCTTCCTGTTCGTGCTCACCCTGCGGCTCCAGGACGGGCTGGGCTTCACGGCGCTGGCGGCGGGACTGGCCTTCCTCCCGTACGCCGTGGGTTTCGCCCTGTGCGGCCTGGTGGTGGCGCGGCTGCCGGAGCGGGTCCGGGCGGTGCTGCCGGTCGCCGGCCCGCCGGTGCTGGCGGCGGTGGTGCTGGCGCTGGCCGGGCTCTCCGTGGCGGGCTGGCCGTGGCCGGCGGGAAGCGCGCTGCTGGTGGCCGGCGGGGCGGCGCACGCGGCGGCGTTCAGCCCGCTGGTCACCCGGCTCGCCGGCGCCCTGCCGGCCGGGGCGGCCGCGGCGCTCTCCGCACTGGTCTCCACCGGCACGCTGCTCGCCGCCGTGCTGGGGGTCACCCTGGTCGGCGGACTGCATCTCGCCCTGGCCGCGACCGGCCGGCGCGGCCCGGTGCTCGTCCTGCCCCCGGCGGTCCTGACCGCCGTTCTGCTGCTGGCCGGCGCCGTCGCCGCCCGGCGGGCCGTCCGCCCGGCGCCGGTCACCCGGCCGGTCCCGGGCGGTCCCGAGGTCGTCGGCTCGCGGCCGTGACCCGGGGCCGCCCGGGAGGCGGCTCAGACCGTGGCGGTGGCGAGCCGGGTGACCCGGATCTTGGCGGCCAGGGCCTCCAGGAGGCCGCGGAGCAAGGTCTCCGTGGTGGCGTCGTGGACCGTGCCGTCCTGGGCCAGCTTCTCGTGCGCGTTGGTCACGATGATCTCCGGCTTGGTGACGACGGCCGAGTCGGTCACGAGGAAGAGCTGCCGGAGCTGGAGCTGGGCGCGGACCGTGCCCATGCCGGTCGGGGCCGCGCCGACGATGGCCACCGGCTTGTGCGCCAGCGGCGAAACCCAGCTGGTGACCGGGAAGCTCGGCCGGGACGCCCAGTCCAGAGCGTTCTTGAGCACCCCGGGCACCCCGTAGTTGTACTCGGGGGTCGCGATGAGCAGGGCGTCCGCGGCGGCGATCCGCTCCCGCAGGTCCACCACCGCGGCCGGTGGCTCCGGCTCGACGTCCTCGTTGAACGGCGGGATGGCGGCGAGGCCGGCGTACTGCTCGATGGTCATGCCGTCGGCGGCGAGGCGCTGTGCCGCCCGGATCAGCGCGGTGTTGAACGACGCCTCGCGCAGGCTGCCGGAGAGAGCCAGGACGGAGAACTCGGACACGGATGCCTCCAGGGACGATGCCGCACGCGATTTACGTGAGCTGCTCAACAGCAGAGCTGCTCAACAATCAGTTTCGCAAGTAGGATGTGAGGCATGGCGCAATCCACCGTCCCCACCGCCGGTTCCGACGTCGGCGACCGCTGCGGCCTGGCCGGGGACGCCGTGCGCCGGATCATGCACATCGCCTCGGCCATGCGGCACTACCAGGACGAGGAGATCGCCGCGCTGGGGCTCACCCCGGCCGCCGCCCGCGCCCTGCACGAGCTGGACCCCGACCACCCGCTGCCCGCCCGTGACCTCGCCGAGCAGTTGCGCTGCGACCGCTCCAACGTCACCGGGCTGGTCGACAAGCTGGAGCAGGCGGGGCTGGTGGAGCGGCGGGTCGACCCGGCCGACCGGCGGCAGAAGACGCTGGTGGTGACCGCCGAGGGCCGGCGCGTCCGGGACCGGGTCCGTCAGGTGATGTCCGACTCCCGACTCCTCGGCGGGCTCACCACCGCAGAGCTGGCCACCCTGCGTGAGCTGGTCTGGAAGGTCTCCGACGGCGGCTGCCCGGAGCGGTGCGGGGAGGACTGAGCCCGGCCGGGCGGTCCGTGTCCGACTGGGCGAGGTGGGCTCCGGTCGGTAATGCTGTCCGACGTGACCACCCCGCAAGAGCTCGACGACCGGTTCCGGGCCGCCCTGACCGCGCTCGGCGCCCCCGCCCAGCGGCGGGACCTGGGTGAACCGCTGCCCGGCGGCGCGCCGCTGACCGGGGCGCAGGCGCTCGCCGTGTTCGACGCCCAGCTGACCAGCCGGCTGCTCGACCTCGCCGGACGCTGGCTGCGCAGCTTCGGCGAGGGGTACTACACGATCGGCTCCGCCGGCCACGAGGGCAACGCCGCGGTGGCCGCCGCGCTGCGGCCGACCGACCCCGCCCTGCTGCACTACCGCTCCGGGGCCTTCTACTGCCTGCGCGCCGCCCAGGCGGCGGGCGCCGTCCCGGCAAGCGCGGCGGTCCAGGACGCCGACGATTCCGACGGCCCGGCCGCCCTGATCCCCGACCCGCGCACCCCGGCCGACGACGGCGCGAACGCCGGGCGCGAGTTCGTCGATGCGGTGCCCGAGCCCGGGCAGGTGACCGACATCGTGGCCGCCGGCCCCGCCGCAGAACCGTCCGACCCGGGTCCGGTCCTTTCCGACCCCGGTGCGGCCCTTTCCGACCCCGGTGCGACCTCGTCCGACGTCGGTGCCGACCCGTCTGGCGCCGGAGCGGACCCGTCCGGCGCCACCTCGGACCCGTCGGGCGCCGGGGCCGGCCCGGACGCGGAGGGCGGGTCAGCTGCGGCGACGCCGACGGACGGCCCGGCGGCGGGACCGCCGGTCGACGGCGGCGGAGCGCCGGGCGGGTCCCTCCGGACCGGTGCCGAGGACGAGACGGCGAGCCTGCCGACCGGGGCCGGGGTGGCCGTGGACGCCGCCGGCGCGGCGACGGCCGGCGTACCCGAACTGCCCCTGCCCGACCCCGACGACGCCTACGCGGCCGCGGCCCGCGACGTGCTGCGCGGAATGGTCGCCTCCGCCGCGGAGCCGATCGCCGGGGGCCGACACAAGGTCTTCGGCCGGGCCGACCTCGCGGTCATCCCGACCACCTCCACCATCGCCTCGCACCTGCCCCGGGCCGTCGGCATGGGGCTCGCCCTGGAACGGCTGCGCCGCGGCGGCCGGCCGGCCGACGGGGACGCCGGGCCCTGGCCGCCGGACGCCATCGTGGTCTGCTCGTTCGGCGACGCCTCGGTCAACCACGCCACCGCCACGGCGGCGTTCAACACCGCCGGCTGGTACGACCACGCCGGGCTGCGCATCCCGGTCCTCTTCGTCTGCGAGGACAACGGGCTCGGAATCAGCGTGCGGTCACCGCGGGGCTGGGTGGCCGCGACCCTGCGGGCCAGGCCGGGAATCCGCTACTTCGCCGCCGACGGCACGGACGTGGCCGAGGCGTACCGGGTGGCGGAGGAGGCGGCGGCCTGGGTACGCCGGCACCGGCGGCCGGCCGTGCTGCACCTCGGCACCGTACGGCTGATGGGGCACGCCGGCGCGGACGCGGAGCCCGCGTACCGGAGCCCGGCCGAGATCGCCGCGGACGTGGCGCGGGACCCGCTGCTGGCCACCGCCCGGCGGCTGGTCGAGGCCGGCTACGCCACCGCCGAGGAACTGCTGGCCCGCTACGACGAGCGCGGCTGGCAGATCCGCCGGCTCGCCGAGGAGGTGCTCGACGAGCCGAAGCTGACCTCCCCGGTCGACGTGGTCGCCGAGCTGGCCCCGCGCCGGCCGGTCCGCATCTCGCGGGCGGTCGCCGACGCGGCGACCCGGGCGGCCGGCCCGGCCGCCGACGCGCGGGCCGAGGCGTTCGCCGGCAAGCTGCCGGAACTGGCCGGGCCGCTGACCCTGGCGCAGAGCATCAACGCGGCCCTGGCCGACGGGATGCTCGACCACCCCGGGATGGCCGTCTTCGGCGAGGACGTGGCCGCCAAGGGCGGCGTGTACGGGGTGACCAAGGGGCTGCAGACCAGATTCGGGGCGGCGCGGGTGTTCGACACCCTGCTCGACGAGACCTCGATCCTCGGGCTGGCGCTGGGCGCGGGCGTGGCCGGGATGCTGCCGGTGCCGGAGATCCAGTACCTGGCGTACCTGCACAACGCCGAGGACCAACTCCGGGGCGAGGCGGCGACCATGCGGTTCTTCTCGCGGGGGGCGTTCCGCAACCCGATGGTGGTGCGGGTGGCGGGGCTGGCGTACCAGGAGGGGTTCGGCGGGCACTTCCACAACGACAACTCGGTGGCCGTGCTCCGCGACGTGCCGGGGCTGGTCATCGCGGTGCCGGCCCGGCCGGACGACGCCGCGCCGATGCTGCGTACCTGCCTGGCCGCCGCCGCGGTGGACGGCGCGGTCAGCGTCTTCCTGGAGCCGATCGCGCTCTACCACACCCGCGACCTCTACACCGAGGGCGACGGCGAGTGGCTGGCCGAGTACGCCGAGCCCGGCGCCTGGGCCAGCCGCCACGTGCCGATCGGCCGCGCCCGGGTGTACGGGGTCGGCTCGGCCGACGACCTGACCATCATCACCTTCGGTAACGGCGTGCGGATGTCGCTGCGGGCGGCGGCCACGCTGGCCGACGAGGGCATCGGCAGCCGGGTGGTGGACCTGCGCTGGCTGGCCCCGCTGCCGGTGGCGGACATCATCCGGGAGGCCTCGGCCACCGGCCGGGTGCTGGTCGCCGACGAGACCCGCCGCTCGGGCGGGGTGGGCGAGGGCGTGATCGCCGCCCTGGTCGACGCCGGGTACGTCGGCACCGCGCGCCGAGTCGCCGGGCTTGACTCGTTTGTACCATTAGGTCCGGCGGCACGTCAGGTTCTGGTCTCCGAGGAAGCCATTACCGAGGGTGCCCGTACGCTGCTGGCACGGTAAATTCCGTTGCACCCGGTGCGCCACTTGCGCGGGGAGCCACAACTGTGTGGACTGGGCCCGACGGCGTCGGACGACGTCACGAGCAGGGATGAGATGAGGAGGCACGCGACAGTGAGCGCGACCGCTGGTCAGGCCGCCGACGGGGTACGCAGCCTGGCGGACCGGTTCGGGATCGAGCCGGGGATGGTCGTCATGGAGATGGGTTACGACGACGACGTCGACCAGGATCTCCGGGACGCCCTGACCGACCGCAGTGGAGAACTGGTCGACGAGGACACCGACGAGGTGGTCGACGCGGTTCTCGTCTGGTACCGCGACGGCGACGGCGACCTCTTCGAGCTCCTCGTCGACGCCCTCGGACCGCTCGCCGACAACGGCGTGGTCTGGCTCCTGACGCCCAAGGCCGGCCGGGACGGTCACGTCGAGCCGAGCGAGGTCGCGGAGAGCGCGCAGACCGCCGGCCTCCAGCAGACCTCCACCATCAACGCGGGCCGCGACTGGAGCGGCGCCCGCCTCGTGCTCCGGCGCGGATCCAAGGGCAAGAAGTAGGGCGGCGTCGCTCCCGGCGGCCGACGCCGCCGGGTGTGGCAGGCTGATCATCTCCAGACCCGATCCGAGGAGTTCCCATGCCCATCGAGGTTGGCGCCGAGGCGCCGGACTTCGTGCTCAAGGACCAGAACAACCAGGAGGTCCGGCTCTCCGACTTCCGTGGCCGGCGCACCGTGCTGCTGGTCTTCTACCCGCTCGCCTTCACCGGCATCTGCCAGGGCGAGCTGTGCGAGGTGCGGGACAACCTCAACGAGTACGTCAACGACGACGTCCAGGTGCTGACGGTCAGCGTCGACTCGGTCTACGCGCACAAGATCTGGGCCGACCGGGAGGGCTACCAGTTCCCGCTGCTGGCCGACTTCTGGCCGCACGGCGCGGTGGCCCAGGCGTACGGCGTCTTCAACGACGTCGCGGGCATCGCCAACCGGGGCACCTTCGTCATCGACCGGGCCGGCGTGGTCCGCTTCGCCGAGATGAACATGCCCGGCGAGGCGCGGGACCAGCAGGGCTGGCGTAAGGCCCTCGCCGAGGCCGTCGCCGCCTGATTCCACCCGGGCACGTCGTTCGACCGGGTCGGAGGCCGGCAGGTAAGCTTGCCCCTCCGGCCCGCCGTACGGGCGTTCCGGGCGCGTAGCTCAGTGGGAGAGCACTCGCCTTACAAGCGAGGGGTCGCAGGTTCGAAACCTGCCGCGCCCACCACCAACCACCAGCGAAAACCGCCCAGAGAAGATCACTCCCTGGGGCGGTGACAGCAGTAGGCGACACATCCGGCTAGACGACCTTTTGACGTTGGGTATTTCTTGAGGCCCGTCTGGTGCCTGGCCCTGACGGTTCGCCCGTGAAGGACCGGGATTCCGTGGTGGGTCAGATCCGTGGGGCGGGTAGCTCGGGTGCGCGGCCGCGGGCGCGCCAAGCGTCCGAGCCGGCGACTCCGGCCAATACCGCAGCGGCGGCGCCACCGGCGGCCAGGGGCGGCAGGTGCCAGGTAGCCGGGATCAGAAGGCCCAGGGCGAGCAGGCCGGCCAGCCGCGATCGGGAGATTCGGCTGAAGGCCTGCAGTTCGAGAAGTGACCGGCCGGCCAGGAACAGCGCGGGCCCGCCGAGGATGGCGATGAGCCAGTTCGGTTCCGGCCGGCCGAGCGGCTCCATGATGTACAGATCGAAGCTGACACCGGCCAGGAAGACACCGGCGATCATGAGCAGGTGAGTCCCGGCCACCGCCACGGACTGCCGGAGCGGGTTCCGAGCACCCGTGATGGCCAGCGGCAGGGTCGCGCCGGCCCGGTAGAAATAGACCCGCCAAAGCAGCACGATGGCGACGAACGCAAGCCCGAACCCGGCCGCATGCGGGGCGCCTAAGTCACTGGCGCTGAGCCCCTTGCCAGCCACGAAGATCGCCTCACCTAACGTGATCAAATAGAACTGCTGCAACCGCTCGGCCACGTGCTCACCCGCGATTGGTACGCCAGCGAATCGCGCAAAAGCGGCCGTGCCCCTGACGTAGCCGATGGCCAGCGCGAGGGCCCAGAGCACGGCGCGTAGACCCTGGTCGTGCACCAGCGCGCCCACGATCCACAGCACCGCGCTCACGGCAATCGCCACGGGGTCCGTTTGACGGCGGACGCTCAGGAGGAGCAGCAGGCGGCTTATCCGGACCGCCGTATATGCGCCGGCGAAGACGAGAGCCCGCTGCTCGAACCCCTGCGGTACCACGACGGCCATCACCACGGCGCCGGCCATCGACATGAACACGAGAGCCTGGACCAGCAGCAAATCCGGACGTCGTCGGCTGGTCAAGGCGACTGTCGACAGCCACAGGACCCAGAGCGCCAGGAACAGCAGCAAGGTCGGGGCAGCCTCACCGATCAGGAGCTCGTGCCCGGTGCTGAAGTCGTCGCCCAGCCGCAAGCTGACCTGATTGAGCGCGAACACGAAGACAAGATCGAAGAGCAGCTCCAGGAAGCTCGCCCGCATCCAGCCGGCTTCCTCGCGTACGAGCCGCTCGCCGCCCGGCTCATCCATCCGTCATCAGCCCGACGCAGAGTCCCAACATAGTCATGGCGCTTCCTCTCGTATCACTCCATCCAAACGAGCCAGGAACGACGAAGCCGCTCGCCACGGCAGAACACCTAGCGCGCTCTTGGGAAGCGACAGTCGACGGAGTTTCACCCATCAGCTGAAGCCGCGGTCCGTCGTTGGCGCGGTCCGTGACACGAGAGCCGACTCAGGCTGCTCCGGCAGCGCCCGTATGAGCCGTCAAGGCCCGCTTGACGTGGCGGGCCGGGCGGCGGCCCGCTCCCCGAGGACGGGTCGGCGGCTGAGATGAAGCGGCCTACTTCACCGTATGCATCGGCTGACCGGTCAAGGCGCTGTGGCCGACAGTTACTAAGATCATGACGCCGGCCACTGCGAAAGCTACGCCCATCACCCGTTCCAGCACGATGAAGCGCGCTAGACGCTCCTCGTGCGGGACGTCGGGTAGCCAGCGCCATGGCGGGACTCGCCGTAGCACGCTCGCGGTGGACATCGATCGCCGCACGTGCCACTCCGTCACCCCGTGAAAGTTCGTGGCCAGGGCGACGCCTACGAGGCTCACAGCCGGGCCGATGACGACAGCCGCCACGACACGCCAGGTCTCCATCTGACCCCTCCCGGTGTGGTTACCGGATCTTTAGTTGGCCACCCGGGCAATTGGGGACCAGCGAGCGCAGCCGGTGACAGCAGTATCTCGGGCTCAGCAGGGGACGAGAACTCCTGCCGGAGACGGCCGATGAGTTCGGCCGCCTGCTCCAGCGTCTGCGCGGAGTTGTCGGGGTCGTCCAGGCTGAGGCCCAGCACGCTAGCGCCTTCACTGGTGACCGTGATGATGGCCTGGTAGTGGTTGCGAGCTCGGACGTAGAGCGAGAAGCCGCTGCCAGCGTTTGCACTTCGGCTGAGGCCCCGGAGGGCTTCGGCATCCCCACTGCGGGGCGATCCCGTGACGTAGGTCCGCAGAAACGGGTGCAGCCGCTCGTCGCCGGGATCATCGACGGCGACGTACCGGTCGACAAAGGCCCTGAACACATCCGGCTCGCAGCCGGGGACCCATACATACACGTCAAGGCAGGGCGGCATGATCGAAGGCTGTTAGCCGCTGACGTGGCGGAGGACGGCCAGGACCCGGCGGTTGTCGCTGTCCGAGGACGGCAGACCGAGTTTCGCGAAGATGTTCGCCACGTGCTTTTCCACGACTCCAGGGGTGATGACAAGAGCCGCCGCGATCCCGGCGTTGGATCGTCCCTCGGCCATCAGCGAAAGCACCTCACGCTCCCGGGGGGTCAGCGACGCCAACCCGGCCGTGTCCCGCCCGGCCCGCATCAGGTGGCCGACCACCTCCGGATCCAGTGCGGTGCCACCGGATGCCACCCGGGTCAGCGCGTCCACGAAATCGGCGACGTCGGCGACGCGGTCCTTGAGCAGATATCCGACGCCGGTCGGCCGATCGGCGAGCAGGCGGGTCGCGTAGCGGGTCTCCACGTACTGGGAGAACACCAGCACACCGACGTCGGGATGGTCGCGTCGGATGTCGATCGCGGCGCGCAGCCCCTCGTCGGTGTGCGTCGGTGGCATCCGGATGTCGATGATGGCTACATCCGGTACGACGGCGGCAATCGCGGACCGCAACGCATCCGCGTCGGCCACCGCCGCGCACACCTCGAATCCGCGGTCGGTGAGCAGTCGGACCAGCCCTTCGCGCATCATCGCGGCATCCTCCGCGATCACCACCCGCATGTCGTCGCCTCCGTTCACACGTGTGTGGGCAGCTCGATCTCGACCCGGGTCGGACCGCCGGTCGGACTGTGTACGAGCATTCGGCCGTCCACGACGGCGATGCGGCGGGCCAGGCCGGACAGGCCGGGGCCGTCCGGGTTCGCCCCGCCGATGCCGTCGTCCTCGGCGGTCAACGTCAGGCGCTCGCCGGATCGGACGACGCTGAGCCCGATACGCGTCGCCCGGCTGTGTTTGGCCGCGTTCGCGAGCAGCTCGGAGGCGCAGAAGTAGGCGATGGTCTCGATCGCGGGCGCCGGGCGGTCGGGCAGCTCGACGTGCACCCCGACCGGGATGGCGCTGCTCGTCGCGAGCGTCGCCAGCGCGTCGCCGAGACCGTTGTCGAGGACCGGCGGGTGGATCCCGCGCACCAGGTCGCGCAGGTCGGCGAGGGCGTCCTTCGCTCCGCGGTGGGCGAGCGCGACCAGTTCGCGGGCCTGTGCGAGGTCGGGTGGCGGACCGTCGGCACCGAGCTTCTCGGTCGCCATGCCGAGGTTCATGGCCAGCGTGGCCAGCCGGATCTGCGCGCCGTCGTGCAGGTCCCGTTCCAGCCTGCGCATCATCGCGGCCGCGTCGTCGATCGCCTGGGCCCGGGTGACCTGCAGTTCGCGTACCCGCTCGGCGAGCCGACGCGGACCGAGCAGCCGTCGCATCGCGGCAACGTCCAGTGCCGTACCGGCTCGCATCAACCACGGTGCGACCAGCAGCATGGCGAGGCCGGCCGCGGCGATGAGGAACGATCCGGCGAACGTCCGGGCACCGATGGCGCCGAACGGCGTCAGCGCCCACACCGGTCCGAGGCTCGTTCCGGCCGGGTGGTTGCGGAACAGCGGCCACCACACCGGGTAGCTGAGGTTGACCAGGCCGAACACGTAGCAGAACGCGCCGTAGCCCTCGGGAATGGCCAGTGGCACCTTGAGCAGGCCGTACCCGACGGCGCGCCAGCCTGATGCGTCGGAGACCACGGCGCTGATCCGCCTCGAGAGCCGGGGCGGCGGGGCGTCCACGTGCACGTCGAGCAGATGGTCCGCTAGTGAGCGGTGCACGGCTCCCATCGCGCGCCCGATCGGGGCGGCCAGCACGACCAGGAGCGCGACGGTGAGCGGAAGCAGGACCAGGAACAGCGGTGCGACGGTAGGTGCGGGCTCCTGGGACATGGCTCCGGTCGCCCAGAGGACGAGGGCTCCCAGGGCCAGCGGGATCGCCGGTGCGCTCAGGATCGCGGCCGCACTGACCACGCCGGCGACGCAGAACACCGCCCGGCGCAGGGCCAGTGTGGTGAACGGAGCGCGAAGCGCGGTCATCAGCCCATTGTCGCCGGTCACGCGTCGCGATAGCGGAGCAGCACTCCGCCGCACAGGATCGCCACCGCCGCGTACCCGCACATCAGCAGCACGCTGATCCAGCTTGCGAACAGCCCGGGTACGGGCGAGGTCACCGCGATCGAGTTGAGCAGCATCAGCAGCGGGACGAAGCGGCCGACGGCGATTCCGCTCTCGCCGAACAGGCCGGCCACGATCATCGGGACGAACATCAGACCGAACAGCGTGCCGATCGCGGCGCCCGAGTGCCGCACGATCGTCCCGATGCCGACCCCGATCAGCGCGATGGCGCCCAGATATACGCCGGTCAGCAGGACCGCGCGCAGGATCGCCGGGTCCCCGAGGGAGGCGGCCGGGATGGCGGTGCCGCGGATCGCGAGCTGCCCGCTCAGATAGCCGGCGAAGCTCGCGACAAGGCCGACGGTGAGAGCCGTGCCGCCGCACACGGCGACCTTCGCGGCTAGGACGATCCGACGCCGCGGGACGGCGGCCAACGTCGAGCGGATCATCCCTGTGCCGTATTCGCCGGTCACCATCAGGACGCCGAGCGCTCCGAGGAGCAGCTGGGCCAGAATGGCGCCGCCGAGGCTGTTGTTCAGGATCTGGGCGGCGGTGGCGACCGGGGTGTGCGATCGGTAGCCGAGTCCCACCCCGGCCCCGGCCCCGGCCATCGAGACCACCGCCGCGATCCCCAGCCACCACGTCGATCGGACGCTGCGCAGCTTGATCCGCTCCATCCGGGCCGCGTGCCGGAATCCGTAGCCGTTCATGACGCTCCCATACTGCGATAGTCGGTGGCCTGCGAGGTGAGCCGGAAGAACGCGTTCTCCAGGTTGTCGTAGCCGGCGGCGAGTTCGGCGACGGTCGTCTCGGCCAGCAGCCGGCCGCGGCCGATGACCACCAGCCGGTCCGCGGTCAGCGCCATCTCGGCGATCAGGTGGCTGGACACGAACACCGTCCGGCCTTCGGCGGCGAGTCCGCGCAGCAGGTCCCGGATCCAGCGGATGCCCTCCGGATCCAGGCCGTTGACCGGCTCGTCGAGCAGGAGGACGCCCGGGTCGCCGAGCAGAGCCACAGCGACGCCGAGCCGCTGGCGCATGCCGAGCGAGTACGTACCGGCACGTCTCGTTGCCGCGTCGGACAGACCGACGATGCGCAGCACCTGCTCGACCCGGGAACCGGGGATGTCGTTGCTCGCGGCCAGTGCGGCCAGGTGCGCACGGGCGCTGCGGCCGGGATGGAACGCCCCCGCATCGAGGAGCGCTCCGACCGTCTTCAACGGCCAGTTCAGGTCCGGGTACCGGACGCCGCCGATCAGTGCCTGGCCATGGTCCGGGGTGTCCAGGCCGAGGATCATCCGCATCGTCGTCGACTTGCCGGATCCGTTGGGGCCGAGGAAGCCGGTCACCACCCCCGGCTGGACCCGGACGCTCAGCCCGTCGACGGCCACCCGGCCGCCATAACGTTTGGTCAGCTCACGTAGTTCGATCACACAATCGACGCTAGGCAGCGCCGTCAGCGGTCGGAAGCCGGAAACCCTCCGACTCCGCCTGGGGGTTTTCCACCCCCATCGCGGTCCCCACCCGGCTGGCGTCAGGCTCGGGCACGTGGGTGACACGTCCGGCGGGAAGCTGCTCACGAGGCGGTTAGTCTGCGGCGCATGACAGACCTGGGACCGGTCACTTGGCCGCCCGCCCCGATCAGGACCGAGCGGCTCGTGCTCCGTGAGTCCGAGGCCCGGGACCGTGCGGCGTTCGTCGAGCTGTTCGCCTCGCCGGAGGTGGGCACCTATCTCGGTGGCGCTCGGCCCCGTGACGAACTCGAGCGCGAGACGGCTGAGGTGCCGGGACGGCGTCCTGGCCTTTTTGCGGTCGATCTCGACGGCGCGATGATCGGCATGGTCACGCTCGAGCGGCGCAAGGTAGGTCCTCCGGCTCGAGTTCGTCCGAAGTCGGGGGAGGTCGACCTCGGCTACCTGTTCCTGCCGGAGGCATGGGGACGCGGGTACGCCGCCGAGGCATGCGCGGCGCTCGCCTGGTTCGCCGGCGCGCTTCCCGGCGAGCCGGTGGTGCTCTGCACCCAGACCGCCAATGTCAGGTCGATGCGCCTTGCGGCGAAGCTGGGGTTCACCGAGGTGGAGCGGTTCGAAAAGTACGGCGCCGAGCAGTGGTTCGGGGTGTGGTCCTCAGTCACGCCGTCCGGTTGAGCCCGTGGGCCGATCTGTGATGCAGGTCCTGAGACCCGACACCGGAAGGGCCCTCAAAGTCGCTTGGCTGATGCCCCTGGCAGGCTGCGGGGGTGGAACAGTCTGCGTGGGCCGAGATTTCGGCGTTGGCGGCGGCGGCCCCGTATCCGGTGGAGGTGCTGCCTGCCGATCCTCAGCAGGCGGCAGCCTGCCTGGCGGCCTTGGAGATCACGACCAGGTCGTGGCTCGGGGCGGTGGTCGCCAACAGTGGCGGGCTGCTGATCGATCACGGTTGGCTTCGGGTGCTCGGGGGCGGGCACGACGGGCTGCCGGATGTGGCGGCCGAGATGGTTCCCGCGGCTGGTCGTCTGGTCGTCGCTTTCGATGTGATGGGCGGCCAGTTCGTGTGGTCGCAGGCGGAGCCGGGTGTTAGGCCGACTGTGCACTACTTCGGCCCGGAGGACCTGGCTTGGCAGGATCTCGAGCTTGGCTATGGCGACTGGCTGGAGGCGATGTTCGCCGGCGCCATGACTCAGTTCTATGAGGGCTTGCGGTGGGCGGGGTGGGAAGCCGAGGTGGCCAGCGTTGCTCTGGATCAGGGGATCAGCGCCTGGCCGCCGCCGTGGACCAGGGAGGGCAAGGATCTCTCGGCGGTGTCTCGCAAGCCGATCCGGCTTGCTGAACTGGTTTCAGTTCATCAGGATGTGGCGCGTCAACTGGGCTTCCTCTAGCACACCGCTGCCGCGCGCCGTCAAGGTCCGCTTGACGTGGCGGGCCAGGCGGCAGCCCGCTCCCAGGAGGGCGGGCCGACGTCAGACGGGGTGGCTGACGATGTCGTGGGGTGGGGGCATACTCGCCTTGTGGATCAAGGACGCCGGGTCGCAGAGCGTATGTACGAAGCTTTCAACCGCCGGGACGCGGTGGCCGCCAAAGACATCTTCGCCAGCGACTTCTACAGCCATCCCTTGAAGGCCAGCGGCTGGGAGTGTGTGCAGCGGGCCTGGCAACGTATGTGGGACCAACATCCCGGCCTGCAGGTAACCCTCAATGATCTAGTCGCGGACCACCAACGCGTGGCAACTCGGACCGAGATGGTCGGCTTCGCCGATGGCTCGACGGCAACAATGCTGGAGATGTTCACCTTCGAGAACGATCGCATCGTTGAGCTATGGGGCCTTTCAGCCAAGCCGCAGACGAAGTCCTAGTTCCGCTGCCACGCCTGACGCTCGGCATGGGTGACCAACCGGGTGACGACGGACGCGAGCAAGCCCGGACGTCCATGGACATTGGCGGACCGTTCGCGCAGCTCACCCCGGCTCGCGCAGCTCATCGACGGCTGATCGTTCTTTCACACCGAAGTGATAACCGACCGCTGTTTGGATTTTGTCAGGCCCGGTCGAATCGGTAGAGGTTGCATTCGTCGGGATCGTTGACGTACCAGTAGAGCCAGGGATCGCCTCGGCTGCCGGAGACGTCGAGGTAGGTGCTGTAGCCGCCTTGTAGCCGGGCGGGGAGTCAAAGGACAGCCCGATATCCCCACGGGCATCGTCCGCGGCTCGGAGTTCCCAGCTGCCGGGCCCGGACAACGGTGGGAGTAACTCGAAGCCTGCGGAGTTGTTCAGTGCGCTGGCGGTGAGCATTCCGTTCGGTTGCAACTCCAACCGGCCGCCGTCTTCGGTGAGACGTAGGAGCCGGCAAGGTCGGCCGCCGTGATGTTCGCGGGGCGTTCGGTGCCGCAGCCGATGCCGAAGTACCACAAGCCGGTGCAGGCGACTATGCCTCCGCACACGCAGAGTACGGCGACGATCAGTCCGATCGAGACAGTGGCGACGTGCGCCCCGTGTTCACCCGCACATGATAGGGCGACCGAGATCACTTCGTCGAAGCGGGCCGGCGCCAGCGACTGGTTGGCCATGATCGGGACGATGTGCGGAACGAGCACGTCTGGCTGGATGGCCGGCGGGACGTCCACCTCCATCAGCAGAGACAGGACAATGCTCCGTGGATTCCCCCTGATCGCCTCCGGCGTACACCCGGCAGGTAGTTCGGT
The DNA here is from genome assembly GCF_057197805.1 of Micromonospora sp. Utrum1. Lineage (NCBI taxonomy): Bacteria > Bacillati > Actinomycetota > Actinomycetes > Micromonosporales > Micromonosporaceae > Micromonospora > Micromonospora sp. Utrum1. The sequence continues at coordinate 5,989,568 of NZ_CM170071.1, read as the reverse complement.
TTCAGGTGGTGCCTCCCGGGAACGACGCTGCCATGCCCGAGCCCAAGGAGGAGCGTGCAAAGAATGCGGTGCGTGCGGTCCACCGGGCTGCTACTCGGTATCGCGACGACGACCTGCACCGGGCGGCGGAGGAGATCAGCCGCATGGCTCGAGAGCTAGGACACGATCCGGGTCCGATCGAGGAGTGGCGGCCGTGCCCGGTGTGCGGGGCCGAGCCGGGCGCGCAGTGCATCAAGGTGCCGGGGCACGACATGGTCGGCGGTGTGCATCCAGAGCGGCTGAGGGAGTAAGGACGACGGAAGAATCCGGCCACCAACTAGTGAGCCTGCTCCGGCCAGCAGTGGGCCGATGACCGGTGCGGCCGCAGTGATCGCGAACGTCACCCCGGTGGCCACCATCGTGCGGCGGGTCGGGATGTCAGTGGCAGCGCCACCAGCCAACCGCCCATCTGGTCGCCCCAGCGCCGCCGCGCCATGGTGGCGCCCCCGATCCGCAGCGGGGCAACAACGATCTTGACGACCACGTCCTGCACTGCTTCCCCCTGTCGACAGTCGCGCCCGACCCGCCCTACGGCGCCGCCGCCGTCGGTTCGCCGAGTCCGTCGCGTGCCGGGGCCAGCGCCTCGTGCGCGGTGCGGTCGGGGTGGTCGGGCCGTGGGCCCTGGTCCTGCTGTCCGGTCCTGGCCGGTCGGACCTGGAGGACGGCGACGGAGGACAGCACCAGGACTCCACCGGCGAGCTGCGCCGGGGTCATGGTTTCGCCGAGGGCGAGTGCGGCCAGTGCGGTGGCGACCACCGGTTCGAAGGTCGACATGATGGCGGCGGTCGACGGGCCGGTCCGTTTCAGGCCGGCGAAGAAGGTGAGCATCGCCAGGACGGTGGAGACCACGGCGATGCAGGCCAGCCAGAACCATCCCGACGACCGGAAGCCGAGGTCGACCCCGCCGGTGAACACGGCGCGTGCGCCGAGGGTGCCCGCGGCCCCGGTCATCACCAGCGCGGACAGCACCAAGGGCGGCAGCCGGTGCACGACGGTGTCGGCGACGAGGATGTAGACGGTGTAGGTGATCGCGGCACCGAAGGCCAGCAGCGCCCCGAGCGGGTGGAAGCTCAGCCCGCCGGCGCCGAGCAGGACCAGCAGCGTCCCGCCCGACGCGGCCAGCAGCGCGGCGGATCGCCCTGGTGTCAGCCGGTCCCGGCCCAGCAGCACCGCCGCCACGGTGACCAGGACCGGGTAGGTGTAGAGGATCAGGGACAACAGCGAGGCGTCCATCAGTTGCAGGGCCGAGAAGAACAGGCTCGCCTGAGCCGCGTACCCGACCGCGCCCAACCCGATGGCGATGGCCAGCACCCGGCCGAGCCCGGCCGGTGCGCCTTGCTGTGGACCCGGTTCCGCTCGTAGGCCCGGCCGCAGGAGCAGGACCGTCCCCAGCAGCGCGGCCGCCAGGCTGAAGCGCACGAGCAGCAGTGCGGTGAGACACCCGCGTCGTAGGCGAGCTTGCCGAAGATCGCCATTGCGCCGAAGCACGCCGCGGAGACAAGACACAGTGCCGGACCCATGCGTCGAGCATCGATCACCCAACTCATCAGGTCCAGCGATGATTGGTGGAGATGACTCATTAGGATTTCCGTATGGTCGCCTGGGATCTCCGCCGCCTCCGCTTCCTCCGGGAGTTCGAGGAGCGGGGCACCCTGGGAGCGGTCGCCGCCGCTCTGGGCTACAGCCCGTCGACGGTCTCCCAGCAGTTGGCCCTCTTGGAGCGGGAGGCCGGTACCCGGTTGTTCGAGAAGGCCGGACGCGGCGTGCGGCTCACCGACGCCGGGCGACTACTGGCCCAGCACGCGCGCGTGCTGCTGTCGGCGGCCGAGGCGGCAGAAGCGGACTTGGCGGCCCTGAGCGGCGACATCCGGGGCACCGTGCGAGCCGGCGGCCTGCAATCGGCGGCTCGCCGCCTGCTGGTGCCCGCCGTGGCCCGCCTGATGGCCGACCACCCACAGGTACGCGTGGAGATCTTCGAACTCGAACTCGAACAGGCACTACCAGGCCTGCGGCTGGGCGCGGTCGACCTGGTGATCGGCGACGAGTACGACGGCCACCCCCGGCCCAGGCCGGCAGGGCTCCGCTTCGCGGTCCTGCACGAGGAACCGCTGAAGGTGGTGCTGCCGGCAGCACATCCGCTCGCCGAACCGGGCGGGCCCGTTGCGATCGCCATGCTGCGATCTGACGTCTGGGCGGCCTCCGACGAGGGCACCGGCCATCACGTCATGGTGGTCGGAACCTGCCGGTCCCTCGGCGGCTACGAACCCGACCTACGGCACCGCTCCAGCGACGCCGACGTACAACTGGAGCTCGTCCGCGTCGCGGCGGCCGTCGCGCTAATGCCGGCCTTGGCCCTGCCGGACGACGATCCCGCTCTCGCGGTCCGTGACGTTGCCGAAGCCGCCCTCCGGCGCCGTCTGGTCGTGGTCACCCGGGACACCCCACCGGCTCCCGCCCTGACCACCCTCCTGGAAGCCGTGACCGATCAGGCACGCATGATCAACCGAGATGCCTCGCCAACCACGTAGAGATCCTCCTCCGGGCAGGGACGCCGGGGCGCGGCCGCATTGACGATCTGCGGATCGACTGGTGGGCGCCGCCCACCTCTTGATCGAAGCGTCCAGGCCGCTGGCCGCAGGAGCAGGCGGCGCTGCCGGTCAGCACTGCCCGGGACGGTCGTTCCCCTCGGCGAGTTCGGCGAACGGCAGGGGGCAGCAGGAACTGCCGGCGCAGGCGACGAGATCGTCGCAGCCGGCGGAGATGGCGGCGCGCAGGGTGTCACGGATGACGGTCAGGTCGGCCAGCTTCTGTTCCACCTCGACCAGCTTCTCTCTGACCCGTGCCGGTAGGCCGGTGTCTGCTCGGCTGCCGTGCCGGTGTCGGCCGGTGTCGAGCAGGTCGGCGACCTCGTTGAGGGTGAAACCGAGGCGTTGCGCGGTCTTGATCACTCGCAGCAGGGTGACCGACTCGGCCGGGTAGAGCCGGTGCCCGCCCGGGGACCGCTGCGGAGCGGCGAGCAGGCCGCGTCGCTCGTAGTAGCGCAGGGTCTGCAGGTTCACGCCGGCCGCGTCGGCGAGCTGGCCGCTGCGCAGCTCTGCTGCGGTCATCGCTGGTCCCGAGCTGACGCGGCGCGCTCGGCGAGGCCGTCGAGCACGTCGACGTGTGCCGCCGGTACCCGCACCTCCAACGTCAGCGCATTCGGCCCCGACCGGGAAAGGTCGAAAGCGAAGAACGAGCAGCAGGACGACTCACGGGCCGTCAGGTCCCGCGCCGTCTCCTCAACCTGCGCAGCACCGGCAAGGTGCAACCGCAGGTGGTGCGGCGACAACCGATCGACGCCCCGCACCGCGTCGCGAAAGAATTGATCGAATTCGGCGAGGCGCAGCGGTCGTTCCGCTGTCGGCAAGGTGCAGGCATCCGGCACCCAGGCGCTGTCGGTCGTGATGTGTTCGTCGCTCATATCAAGGACGCTAAGCCTGTACCTAGGTATCGGATGCAAGCTCCGGGTGCGGTCGAGCTGCTCAGAGGTGTGGGCGGAGCTGGTCGACGAGGTGCCCGACCCGGGCGCGGATGTCGTCCCGGACCTGGCGTACGACGTCGACGGGTTGCCCGGCGGGGTCGGTGAGCTTCCAGTCCTCGTAGCGCTTGCCGGGGAAGACGGGGCAGGCGTCGCCGCAGCCCATGGTGATGATGACGTCGCTGGTTTCGGCGGTGTCCCAGGTGAGCCGGGCCGGGGTCTGCCCCGTGATGTCGATGCCGACCTCGCGCATGGCTTCGACGGCGACGGGGTTGATCTGGTCGGCGGGTTCGCTGCCGGCGGAGCGGACCTCGACGGTGTCGCCGGCGAGGTGGCGCAGCCAGCCGGCGGCCATCTGGGAGCGGCCGGCGTTGTGGACGCAGACGAACAGGACGGTCGGCTTGTCGCTCATCGCGGATCTTCCTGTCAGTTGATGGTGGGGGTGCGGCGGATGGTCCGGGTGCTGGCTGGTCCCGTCATCGGTTCTCCTCGGCGAGGTGCGGCACGACCACGGCGTCGGCGGAGTCGGCGGCGCCGGGGTACCAGACGGCGAGGGCGGCGACGGCGACCAGGCCGCCGACGAGCTGGGCGGCGACGAAGCCGGGCACCGAGGCGGGGGCGATGCCGGCGAAGGTGTCGGTGAAGGCCCGGCCGATGGTGACGGCCGGATTGGCGAAGGACGTGGACGAGGTGAACCAGTACGCCGCGCCGATGTAGGCGCCCACGGCGGCCGGGGCGGCGGCGGTGCGGCCGGAGCGGGCGAGGGCGAAGACCAGCACGGTCAGGCCGGCGGTGGCGACGACCTCGGCGAGCCACAGGTGACTCCCCGTGCGGTCCGTGCCGGACCAGGTCACGGCGGGCAGCCCGAACATCAGGTCGGCCAGGACCGCTCCCGCGATGGCGCCGGCGACCTGGGCGAGCGTGTAGGCGGCGAGGTCGCGGCCGGTCAGGCCGGTGCCGGCGCGGCGGCCGAGCCACCAGTCGACGGCGGAGACGACCGGATTGAAGTGCGCGCCGGACACCGGGCCGAACGTCAGGATCAGCGCCCCGAGAGCCAGGGCGGTGGCGATCGCGTTCTCCAGGAGCTGGAGCCCGACGTCGCCGGGGGAGAGCCGGGCGGCGGCGATCCCGGAGCCGACCACGGCGGCGACCAGCAGGGCGGTGCCGGCGAACTCCGCCGACGCCCGCCGAGGCAGGGCGAGGCTCACGCGGCGCTGCCGGTGGCCGGGGCGGCGGAGATCTCCAGCAGCGCGCCGAGCTGCCGGAACGCCTCCGGCTTCACCCGGTACCAGACCCAGGTGCCCCGACGGTCGGAGTCGACCAGGCCGGCCTCGCGCAGCACCTTGAGGTGGTGGGAGATGGTCGGCCCTGACAGGTCGAACGCCGGGGTCAGGTCGCAGACGCAGATCTCCGGCACCGACGCGATCATCGACATCAGCCGCAGCCGGACCGGGTCGCCCAGGGCCTTGAACATCGGCGCGACCAGGCCCGCCTGCTCGGCGTCCATGGGGCGGACGGCGATCGGGGAGCAGCAGGCGACCGCGTTGAGGTCCACCACCGGCAGCTCTTGTTTCGACATAACTCTAGCTTGACAGATTTCAAAACAGGGTGCAACGTAGGTGCTGCTTCGAAAAACATCTAGGCAAGGATCAAAGTGATGATCAAGCTCTTCCGTCAGCGCCGCAGCGCCCATGGCCACGGCGTCACGTTCTGCGAGCCCTGCGGCCAGGTCTGCACCGCCGCTTGCCGTGCTGAATCCCGCTACGAGCGCAGCCGCACCGCCGCTCTCACCTACCACGTCCGCTGAATCCGTCAGGAGGAATGATCATGTCCCGTGTCCAGCTCGCCCTGCGCGTGTCCGACCTCGAAGGCTCGGTGGCCTTCTACTCGAAGCTGTTCGGCGTCGAACCGGCCAAGCGCCGCCCCGGCTACGCCAACTTCGCCGTCGAGAACCCTCCGCTGAAGCTCGTGCTGCTCGAAGGCGAGGCCGACCAGCCCACCGTCCTGGACCATCTGGGCGTCGAGGTGTTCAGCACCGACGAGGTCGCGGCCGCCACCCGCCGCCTCACCGACGCCGGCCTCGTCACGCTGGAGGAGAACAACACCGAGTGCTGCTACGCCCTCCAGGACAAGGTCTGGGTACGCGGCCCCGGCAACGAGCCCTGGGAGGTCTACACCGTCAAGGCCGACTCCGCTCAGCTGGAGAAGGCCACCGACGCCGCCTGCTGCACGCCGGCGACCGATCGGGAGCCGGTCACCAGCGGGGCCGCGTCGAGCTGCTGCTGAGCCGGGGGACGTGCGCGCCCGGCGGGCCGACCGATCGGGCGCGCACCTCGGCTACCCGAAGGTGAACACGTACGCCTCGGCGCCCGGCTCGAGGAACGTGATCTCCAGGGTCCGTTCGCGGACCGTGTCCCGCTGGCGGACCAGCTGGTACAGGCGGCCCTCCCGGAGCAGGCCGTTGCCGTCCTCGTCGACGTCGACGCCGTGTGACGGGCCCGGCGGCGCCCCGTCGAGGAGCAGGCGGAAGGGGATCGGCTCCCGCCCCCCGGGCGACAGCACGAGATGCGCGTCGCGCGCAAGGAACCGGAAGGCGAGGGTGCCGCCGGCCCGGTCGAGCACGATCTTCTCCGCGCCGATCGTCCACTCGCCGGCGAGCGCCCAGTGGTCGGCGGGCAGGTTCTCGGGGAGTTCGTAGGCGCCGGGGGCGTCGTACGTGGCGGCGTCCGGTGACGCGAAGTGCTCGGACTGGCCGTAACCGAGATACGTCTCGGGCGTACGCAGGTGGTCCCAGTCGGCGTTGGCCTCCACACCGAGCCCGTCCACCGGGACGAGGTCGCGTTCGACACCGAGCAGCCGCTGGATGACGCGTTCCGACTTCTCGTAGCGTCCCTCGCCGAAGTGCTGGTCGCGGATGACGCCGTCCGCGTCGACGAAGTAGAGCGCCGGCCAGTAGTGGTTGTCGAAGGCGTTCCAGACCTCGTAGTCGTTGTCGACCGCGACCGGGTAGTCGATGTCGCGCGTCCCGACCGCCTGGCGCACCCCGTCGATGTCGTGCTCGAACGAGAACTCCGGCGTGTGCACACCGATGACGACCAACCCGTCGTCCCGGTAGGCCCGCGCCCAGGCCCGGACGTACGGCTCCTGGCGCAGCCAGTTGATGCACGTGAGCGTCCAGAAGTTCACCAGGACGGGGCGGCCGCGCAGCTCGGCGCGACCGAGCGGCCCGGAGTTGAGCCACTCGGTCGTCCCGTCGAGCGCGGGCATGCGCAGCCGCTCGGAGACGGCCATCTAGCGCAGCGACCGGAAGGCGGTGCGAAGCTCGTCGCACAGCAGTTGCGGCTGCTCCCAGGCCGCGAAGTGCCCGCCCCGGTCGAGCTTGTTGTAGTGGATGAGGTTGGGATAGGCCTGCTCGGCCCAACTCCGCGGGGTCTCGTAGAGCTCGTCGGGGAAGACGCTGACCGCCGCCGGCACGGTGACGTTCTTGGCGGAGAAGAAGGAGAGCTTGTTCTCCCAGTAGATGCGGGCGGCGGAGACTCCCGTGTTGGTCAGCCAGAAGAGCGTGATGTTGTCGAGGATGTCGTCGCGGGTGATGCCGCCCGGGTTCCCGGCGAAGGCCCGGCAGACCAGTTCCAGGCTGGCCGCGTCGTGGTCGCACATGAAGCTGGCCAGCGCGATGGGCGAGTCGGAGAAGCCGATCAGCGTCTCGGGGCGGGTGGCCATGATCAGGGCGTAGGCGGAGTGCTTCCAGAAGAAGTCCAGCTGCTCGCACGCCCGCCTCTCCTCGTCGGAGAGGTTGGCCGGGAGCTTGTCGAGAGCCTTGTTCGCTCCGGTGATGTCCGACTGGGTCAGCGCGTCGATCTCGGGCGGAACCGCGCTCGGCATGTTGGTGTGGATGCCGGCCAGTTCCGGCGGCGCCTGCACACCCATGAGGTTGGTGATCAGTGCGCCCCAGTCGCCGCCCTGGGCGACGAACCGGGTGTAGCCGAGGCGCTTCATCAGCTCGGTCCAGGCGGTCGCGACGTGCTCCGGCCCCCATCCGGGTTCGGTCGGCTTGCCGGAGAAGCCGTAGCCGGGCATCGACGGGATCACCAGGTGGAAAGCGTCCGACGCGGACCCGCCGTGTGCCGTGGGATCGGTCACCGGCCCGATGATTTTCAGCTGCTCGATGATCGAGCCGGGCCAGCCGTGCGTGACGATGAGCGGCAGCGCGTCCTCGTGCTTGGACCGGACGTGGATGAAGTGGATGTCCAGCCCGTCGATCTCGGTGATGAAGTTCGGCAGGGAGTTCAACCTCGCCTCGACCTTGCGCCAGTCGTACTCCTTCTGCCAGTACTGGGCGAGCGCCTGGCTCGTCTCGAGCGGCACGCCCTGCGACTGGTCGTTGACCGTCTGCTTCTCGGGCCATCGGGTGGCCGCGATGCGCTCTCGCAGCGCCTTGAGGTCCGCCTCGGGGATCTCCACCGTGAACGGCCGGATGTCGGTGGCGCGTGCGAGCGTCTGGGTCTTGACGGCCACGTGGGCCTCCTTTTCCACAGAATTGGCGTCGGCAGGCGTGCGGTCAGCTCTTCTCGCCGCGCCGGGGAAGCTTCCAGTCGGGCCGGACGAAGTGGCAGGTGTAACCGCCGGGATGCTTCTCCAGGTAGTCCTGGTGTTCCGGCTCGGCCTCCCAGAAGGGGCCGGCCTGCGTGACCTCGGTGACGACCTTGCCGGGCCAGAGGCCCGAGGCGTCGACGTCGGCGATCGTGTCCTCGGCGACCTGCCGCTGTTGGTCGTTCTCATAGAAGATGGCGGACCGGTAGCTCGTCCCGACATCGCCGCCCTGACGGTTCTTCGTGGTGGGGTCGTGGACCTGGAAGAAGAACTCGAGGAGGTCCCGGTACGAGAGCTTGGCGGGGTCGTAGACGATCTCGATCGCCTCGGCGTGGCCCTCGTGGTTCCGGTACGTCGCGTTCGGCACGTCCCCGCCGGTGTATCCGACCCTGGTGCTGACCACGCCGGGGCGTTTCCGGATGAGGTCCTGCATGCCCCAGAAGCAGCCGCCGGCCAGGATCGCCTTCTCAGTCGTGTCGCTCATTGGCTTCGCCCCCCGTCCGGGTGCTCGAACAGTGCGCGGTACTCGCCGTACCCTTCCCGTTCCAGGTCGTCGAACGGGATGAACCGGAGCGCGGCGGAGTTCAGGCAGTAGCGCAGGCCGCCGGTCGCCACCGGACCGTCGTCGAAGACGTGCCCCAGGTGGCTGTCGCCGTGCGCCGACCGGACCTCGGTGCGGACCATGCCGAGGGTGGAGTCCCGCACCTCGACCACGTTCTTCCGCTCGATCGGCTTGGTGAAGGAGGGCCAGCCGGTGCCGCTGTCGTACTTGTCGACGGAGGCGAACAGTGGTTCGCCGGACACGACATCGACGTAGATGCCCGGCTCCTTGCTGTTCCAGTAGGCGTTGTCGAAGGCGGGCTCGGTCCCACCCTCCTGGGTGACCCGGTACTGCTCGGGCGACAACCGGGAAACTGCCTCCGGGTTCTTTCGATACTCGTGGGGCACCGTCGTTCCTTTCGGCAAGGGGTCGTCGGCAAGGAAGGCCGGTTCAGCCGGGCTGCACACGCAGCGCGACTGGCTACCCCTCCTGCCGTCGGCTAACCCTGGGCCCGGGTGACGGAGGAGTCATTGTCTCCGCCGGCCCTCGGCCTCGATCTCCAGCAGCTTGTCGAGGGCCAGGGCCGTGTTGATCAGCGAGAGGTGGCTGAACGCCTGCGGGTAGTTGCCGATCTGCTCACCCGTCGCCGCGATCTCCTCGGCGTAGAGGCCGAGGTGGTTGCTGAAGGTGAACATCTTCTCGAAGGTGAGCCGGGCGTCGTCGAGGCGGCCGGAGCGGGCCAGCGCCTCGACGTACCAGAAGGTGCACATGTTGAAGGTGCCCTCGTGGCCGGGGAGCCCGTCGGGGGAGTGGACCGGGTCGTACCGGTGGACCAGGCTGTCGGAGACCAGCTCCCGTTCGATGGCCTCCAGGGTGCGGCACCACATCGGATCCGACGGCGTCACGAAGCCGACGGCCGGCATGGCGAGCAGCGCGGCGTCCAGGACGTTCTCGCCGTACGCCTGGACGAAGGACCCGCGGCCCCGGTGGTAGCCGCGCGCCATGACCTGGTCGTAGATCATGTTCCGCTGGGCGGTCCAGCAGCTGATGTCCCCGGGCCGCCCGGTCCGGGCGGCGAGCCGGATGGCCCGGTCCAGGGCCACCCAGGACATCACCCGGCCGAAGGTGTAGTCCCGGGGGTGGTGGCGGCTCTCCCAGATGCCGGCGTCGGGCTGGTCCCAGTTGTGGCACAGCCAGTCGACGAGCCGGACGGTGCTCTTCCACACCTGGTGGGAAACCCGGATGCCCTGTTCGTCGGCGAGGTGCATGGCGTACAGCGCCTCGCCGTGGATGTCGAGCTGGAGCTGGTCGGCTGCGCCGTTGCCGATCCGGACGGGGCTTGAGCCGCGGTAGCCCTCCAGGTGGTCGAGCACCTCCTCGTGCAGGTCCGACGAGCCGTCGACCCGGTACATGATCTTCAGCGGGGCCTGGTGGTCGCCCGCCTCGCGGATCCGTTCGTCGAGCCAGTCCATGTACCGGCTGACCTCCTCGGTGAAACCGAGGCCGAGCAGCGCGTGCACCGAGAAGGAGGTGTCCCGGACCCAGGTGTAGCGGTAGTCCCAGTTGCGGGTGCCGCCGACCAGTTCGGGCAGCGCGGCCGTCGGGGCGGCGATCATGGCGCCCGTCGGCGCGTAGGTCATCAGCTTCAAGGTGATGGCGGACCGCTCGACCATCTCGCGCCACCGTCCGGTGTACCGGGAGCGCTCGACCCACCGTCGCCAGTAGTCGCGGGTCCACTCGAACATCCCCTGCACCTCTTCGAGCGGCACGACCCGGGGTTCCAGGCCGGAGTTGGTCTCCAGCACCACCCCACCGACGTCGCCCTGGTTGAGGGTGCCGAACCCGATCAGGTCCCCTTCCTCCAGGTGGATGTCCTCCTCGGCGATCAGCCGGCGTACCGGCTGGACCGGGTTGAAGGTGATCTCCGCGGACGAGCCGCGGAAGACGTACCCGTTGGGGTGCCGCTCCAGGCGGGGCCGCTCGCGCGCGTAGTCGAACCGGGGCCGGCACTCCAGCCGGAACCGCATGCTGCCCCGGACCATCGTGACCATGCGCACCAGGCGGTGCACGTCGGTGGCCTTCTCGCCGGTGACCGGCATGAAGTCCTGGACCTCGGCGACCCCGTCGGCGCTGATGAACCGCGTGATCAGGATCGGAGTGCCGGGCAGGTAGAGCTGCTTGGTGACGTAGGTCGTCTGGTCCGGGGCGATGCGGAAGAAGCCGCCGCGCTCCTGGTCCAGGATGCTGGCGAAAATGCTGGGGGAGTCGAAGCGCGGCGCGCAGAACCAGTCGATCGTTCCGTCGCAGGTCACCAGGGCGGCGGTCTGGAGATCACCGATCAGCCCGTGATCCTCGATCGGCCGATACCCGTCCACGTCGCCCCCCGGTCTCCACTACGCCCCTCCGCAGTAACCTAAAGGGGAATAATGTCCGGGTAAGTCTTATTCGTGAATGCCACCCCTCCGCGTGGTCATTGGGGCGCGACGCGCGACCGGGGTAACCCACCGGTCGCGCGTCGCGGTCGAACTCCGTGCCCCGGCTCAGAGACCGTGGCGGCGGTCGCCCGCCACCAGTTCGGCCACCCGCGCCTCGGACTCCGCCGAGAACGCGTCCCGCCGCCGCGCCTCGACCGCCCGGCGGGTCTCCTCGGCGATCAGGTCGCCGTTGATGGCGGCCGCCGCCACGGCGCCCGCCGCCGCTGCCGCGCCGACCTGGGCGGCCGGGTCGGTGACATTGCCCGCGACCCAGACCCCGGGCACCTCGGTACGCCCCATCAGGTCGGCGGGGACGTGCTCGCCGACCCCGGCCGGGTGCGCCACCGCCGGCAACCCGAGCGCCGCCAGGAACCCGGCCCGCGCCACCATCCGGGAGGCGACGGCCAGCACCTCGCGCGCGACCAGCCGGCCGTCGCGCAGGCGTACCCCGACCAGCCGGTCCTCGACGACCTCCACCGACGCGACCTCGCCCTCGACCACGGTGACGCCCCGGGCCGCCAGCTGTTCCGCCTGCTCGTCGGTGAGCGGCGGCGCGGTGTGGCGGAGGAAGACCACGTCGTCGCTCCACTGCCGGAACAGCAGTGCCTGGTGCACCGACATCGGCCCGGTGGCGAGCACCCCGATAGGCCGGTCGCGCACCTCCCACCCATGGCAGTACGGGCAGTGCACCACGTCGCGACCCCACCGGTCGCGCAGCCCGGGCAGCTCCGGCAGCTCGTCGACCAGGCCGCTGGCCACCAGCAGCCGGCCGGCCCGGACCCGGCGGCCGTCGGCCAGCGCCAGCGCGAAGCCCTCCCCGTCGCGGGCCACCGTGCCGACCTCGCCGGCCAGCAGGTGCCCGCCGTACCGGCGGACCTCGTCCCGGCCGCGCGCCAGCAGCTCGGCCGGGGGCATGCCGTCGCGGGCCAGCAGCCCGTGCACCCCCTCGGCCGGGGCGTTGCGCGGGTTGCCCCTGTCGATCACCAGGACCGACCGGCGCGCCCGGGCCAGCATCAGCGCCCCGCTCAACCCGGCGGCGCCGCCGCCGATCACCACCACCTCGTAGCCGTCTTCCCGCAGCTCGGTCATTCTGACCACCTCCCGCGGCAACCATGCGGCGATGATGGCCGCACCCGCAAACTTCGTTGCCGATCTGGCAAACTAGGGGGATGGACGACGACCTCGACCGGGCGCTCGACGCGGTCGGCCCCCGGCTGCGCGCGCTGCGCCGCGAGCGCGAGACCACCCTGGCTGACCTGTCGGCCGCCACCGGCATCTCGGTGAGCACCCTGTCCCGGCTGGAGTCCGGCAGCCGCCGCGCCACCCTGGAACTGCTGCTGCCGCTGGCCCGGGCGCACGGCGTGACGCTCGACGAACTGGTCGGCGCCCCGCCCACCGGCGACCCGCGCATCCACCTGCGGCCGGTCACCCGGCACGGCATGACCATGCTGCCGCTCACCCGCCGGGCCGGCGGCATCCAGGCGTACAAGCTGGTCCTCCCGGCCGGCGCCCGGCCCGCCGAGCCCGACCCGCAGACCCACGAGGGGTACGAGTGGGTCTACGTGCTCAACGGGCGGCTGCGGCTGGTCCTCGGCGAGCACGACCTGGTGCTCGCGCCCGGCGAGGCGGCCGAGTTCGACACCCGGGTGCCGCACTGGTTCGGCCCCGCCGACGGTGAGGCGGTCGAGTTCCTCAGCCTCTTCGGCGCCCAGGGCGAACGCGCTCACCTGCGGGCCCGTCCCCGCCTCCGCGACGCCGACCCCGGCTGACCGCCGCGGCGGTCAGCGGCGCGCGACACGTGCTGGCCCGCCCGAATGGTTCTGCCGCGGCTAGGGATTCGCGGCCACCCACCGCTCCGACCGGCCGATCATTGCGTCCAACTGCGGCTCGTCCAGTGCCATGTCCTCGACCAGGTAGGTCAGCGTCTGCATCCGGATGACCACCACATCCTCGGTGGTGAATCCGGACACCAGCCCCGGTTCGCCGAGCGCCGACCGGATCAGCGCCTCGGCCCTGTCAACGGCGAAGCCCTGGTCGGGCCAGAGCAACAGCCGGGGCTGCCGGAGGAACGCCGAGATCCGTTCCGGCGCCTCGTCGCCGGCGAACCGCAGTTCGACGGCGGCACGGAACACCTCGTAGAGCAGGGGGTAGAGGCGTTCCCGCTCGTCCTCTGCCAGCTTCACCCGGGCCCGCCAGTACTCGAACGCGGGGTTGTCGCGCCGGGCCACGGCCCGCAGCATCCTCCCGACGGCGGTCTTCGGCTCCCGAAACAGCGGCTCGCTCTCCACCCCGGCATCCTCCCGGTGTCCGGCTCCGCTCGCCGCCCCGCGCGGGCCCCGCTCGCCGCGGGACCGGTATCGGGTTGCCCGACGCGTGCTGGTCCGGCCCCGGCACGCGCGGCAGGCCGACGCGCTCAACGCCGAATGGATCGCCCGGCACCGGGCCCGGGCGTGACCTTGCCCACCACCGCGCCGGCTCCCCGCGCAGGGGCAGGTCATCTGCCGTTACCCGGCGGTTAAGGTGGGCTTCGCGAAGTCGCTTCCCCTGACCGGGGTGCGGCTTCGTAGTGCTTCACGGGACCCGTGAAGCCCAGCCGCCCCGACGTTCTCCGGGCCAACCGAAACGGGACGGCTGCACCCCCACTGCCCGGCCGGCGCGACCAGCTGGGCCAACCCGGAACGGAGTAAGACCGCGCCATGAGCGTGTCTACGCAGGATCCTGCTGCCCCGGTCGAGGCGGCGGAACCCGCCGCGCAGAGCCGCCTCGACCGCTTCTTCGAGATCACCCGCCGGGGCTCGACGGTCCGGCGCGAAGTGCTCGCCGGGCTCACCACCTTCGCGACGATGGCCTACATCGTCGTGCTCAACCCGCTGATCATCGGCACCGCGCCGGACGCCGACGGCAACACGCTGGGTATTCCGGCGGTCGCCGGGGTCACCGCCCTGGTCGCCGCGGTCATGACGATCATGATGGGCATCGTCGGGCGGGTGCCGTTCGCCGTGGCCACCGGCCTGGGCCTGAACGCCTTCGTCGCGTACGCGGTCGCGTCCCAGATGAGCTGGGCCGAGGCCATGGGCCTGGTCGTCATCGAGGGTCTGATCATCACCGTGCTGGTGCTGACCGGCTTCCGGAAGGCCGTCTTCCGGGCCATCCCGGCCGAGCTGAAGGCGGCCATCGCGGCCGGCATCGGCCTGTTCATCGCGCTGATCGGTTTCGTCGACGGCGGTCTGGTCCGGGCCGGCACCGGCGTGCCGCTGCAGCTCGGCTCGGGCAGCAACGGCACGCTGCACGGCTGGCCCACGGTCGTCTTCCTGGTCGGCCTGCTGGTCACCGGCATCCTGGTGGCCCGCAAGGTGAAGGCCGGCGTCCTGATCGGCATCGTGGCCACCACGGTCGTCGCGGTGATCGTCAACGCGTTCGCCAAGCCCGGCCCGGCTCTCGTCGACGGCAAGCCCAACCCGGACGGGTGGCGGCTGAACGTGCCGACCCTGCCGGACCCGTTGTTCCAGACGCCCGACCTGCACCTGGTCGGCAACGTGTCGTTCGGCGCGTTCGCGCACGTCGGCGTGATGACCGCGCTGCTGCTGGTCTTCACCCTGGTGCTGGCCGACTTCTTCGACGTCATGGGCACCACCGTCGGCCTGGCCAGGCAGGCCAACCTGGCCACCGAGGACGGCACCGACATGCCGCGACTGGGCAAGGTGCTCTTCGTGGACGGCGTCGCCGCGGTCGCGGGCGGCGCCGGCAGCGCCTCCTCGGCCACCACGTACGTCGAGTCCTCCTCCGGCATCGCGGACGGCGGGCGGACCGGCCTGACCAGCGTGGTCACTGGCGTGCTCTTCCTGGGTGCGCTGCTGCTCACCCCGCTGGTGTCGCTGGTGCCGAGCGAGGCCGCCGGCCCGGCGCTGGTGGTGGTCGGCGCGCTGATGATCCGCCAGGTCAAGGACATCGACTTCACCGACGTGGGCGTCGCCGTCCCGGCGTTCCTGACCATGACCCTCATGCCGTTCACCTACTCGATCACCAACGGCATCGGCGCCGGCTTCGTGAGCTGGGTGGCGATCCGGGTGGCCCAGGGCAAGGCCCGGCAGATCCACCCGCTGATGTGGGCGGTGGCCGTCGCGTTCGTGATCTACTTCGGCATCAACCTGGTCAAGGCCGTCACCGGCGTCAGCTGAGCGGTCCTCCGCTGCGCCCCCGTTGCCCGTTGGCCCGAGGCAACGGGGGCGCGGCGTATCCGGATCATGGGTTAGAGTGCCGGCGCGCGGACACGCGACCGTCGTGGGCGCAGGGGGATGAGGCCATGGATCGCCATGAGTTTCCCCTGCCATGCCCTCTTCCGGGTCGCGCGCGCTGACCGACCGCGACCCGGGTCACTCCACGACCTTGGAGAATCGCGTTGTCTTCTTTCGACCTGACCACCGACCGTCTCGTGTTGCGCCCCTGGCCGGCCGATGAGGCCGCCGCCGTCGTCGCCGGCGAGCGGCGCCCGCACTGGGCGGCGGACTATCCGGCCGACGGCGAACGGGTGATCGCCGGGATCATCGCCGGTCACCCCGAGCGGCCACACGGCCACCGGCTCATCATCGAGCGGGAGACCGGCCTCACCGTGGGCGGCATCGGGCTGAAGTGGCCGCCGACCGACGGTGCGGTCGAGTTCGGCTACGGCATCGTTCCGTCCCGGCGGTGCCGGGGCTACATCACCGAGGCGGTCCGCGCCCTGGTGGCCCACGCCCTCACCCTCCCGGGGGTGACCCGGGTGTACGCCACCGTCGACCCGGCCAACGTGCCGTCCGTGCGGGTGCTGGAGAAGGCCGGCCTCCGCCGGGACGGCACCGTCGACAGTGACGAGGGGCCGCTGCACCGGTACGTCGTCGCCGAGTAACGAACCGACCGGCCCGGCGGTGGGGCGACCCGCCGCCGGGCCGGCCGTCGTTGAACGGGTGTGAGCTACGCGGACGTCAACGGGGTGCGGCTCTGGTATGAGATCCACGGGGCCGGCCGCCCGTTGGTCCTGCTGCACGGCGGCTACGGCTCGACGGAGATGTTCGCGCCCGTCCTGCCCGCACTCGCCGCGCGCCGGCAGGTCGTCGCGGTCGACCTCCAGGGCCACGGCCGTACCGCCGACGTGGACCGGCCGCTGCGCTACGAGTCGATGGCCGACGACGTCGCCGCGCTGCTGCGCCACCTCGACCTGCCGGCGGCCGACGTGCTGGGCTACTCGCTCGGCGGCGGGGTGGCCCTGCGCGCCGCGATCCAGCACCCCGCCCTGGTCCGCCGCCTGGTGCTGGTCTCCACGCCATGCCGGCGGCAGGGCTGGTACCCGGAGGTGCTCGCCGCGATGGCCGCCCAGGACGAGCGGGTCGCCGAGCAGATGCGCGGCACCCCACCGCACGAGCGCTACGAGCGGGTCGCGCCCCGCCCGCAGGACTGGCCGGCGCTCTGGGCCAGGACCGGTGAGCTGCTTCGCCGCGACTACGACTGGTCGGCCGAGGTGGCCGCCCTGCCGATGCCGGTGCTGCTGGTCTTCGCCGACGCCGACTCGATCCCGGTGCACCACGCGGCCGAGTTCTTCGGGCTGCTCGGCGGCGGCCACCGGGACGCCGGCGGGGACGGCACCGACCGGCCCGCGTCGCGGTTGGCCGTGCTCCCCGGGCTGACCCACTACGACATCGTCGGCTCACCCGCCCTGCCGGCGGCGGTGCTGCCCTTCCTCACCCACGAGGTGCGCGCCCCCGGGTGACCCCGCCCGCCCGGGCCGCGCGTCTCCGCCGGAGCAGCCGCCGGGCCAGCAGGCCGCCGAGCACCAGCGCCGCCGCCCCGGCCGCCCACCAGACCCGGCCGCCCGGGCCCGCCGGTGGATCAGCCGCGCGGACCCGTCCGGCGCGCACCACCGTGTCCGCCACGTCGATGGCGAGCACCTGATCCGGGGCGGTGAGCAGGGTGGTCGGTGCGGCGGCCCCCGGGGCCAGGCCCAGCACCCGGACCGTCCGCACGTTCCCGTACGCGGTCCGCTGGTCCATCGCCAGTGGACCGTCGAAGGAGGTCGGGGAGTTCGGCTCCGGCCGGTACGCCACCACCACCGCGGTCCCGTCCGCCTGCCAGCCGAGCAGCCGGATCGTGGTTACGCCCGCGACGGCGGGCAGCGCCGGTGCGCCGAGGTCCTTCCCGGTGGTGTCCATCCGGCGCAGCCGCCACCGGTCGCTGCCCGGGTCGTGGCTGACCAGGGCCAGCGTGCCGTCCGGCAGCCAGGCCCCCTTGCCGGCCAGCCCGCTCTCCGCCGGCAGTGGGAACGAGGAGACCTGCCGCCCGTCCGCGCTGGACACGAGCACCTTGTCGCCGACCTGGAAGGCCAGCCGGGACCCGTCCGCGGTGAACGCGACCGGGGTGCCGAAGATCGGCAGTTGCTCGGTCTCGAGCAGCCGCACCGCCCGGCCGGTGTCCAGCCGGACCACGCTGAGCGTGTTGACATGGGCGCTGCCCTCCGGGTTGGCCGGTGTGGTGTCCCGAACCACCAGCGCCGTCCCGTCCGGCGTCCAGCCGGCCGGCTCGGTCAGCGTGCTGCCCTCCCTCGGGCTGGGCAGCCGCCGTACCGCGCCATCCACCAGGTCGACCAGGTCGATCCCTGGATGCTCACTGGAGCCGGCCGGCACGGCGATCCGCCGCCCGTCGGGGGAGAGCAGCACCTGCTCACCGGCCGGCGCCTCGTGGCCGACCTTCCAGGTCCGGTAGCGGTCCGCGTCGGCGGCGACGATGCCGACGGTGCCGTCCTCGTCGATCAGTCCGGTGAGGCCGCGCGCCTGCCCGCTGAACACGACCGACGCCGGGCCGAGCCGGGGCCGGTCGGTGGCGCGCAGCGTGCCGAACCCCGGCAGCCCGATCCGGTCGGGCAGCGCCGGGCCGTCCGCGCCGGCCGGCGCGATCCCGGGCCGCCCGCCGCCGCTCACCGTCAGCGGCACCAGCGCCAGCAGCACCGCGACCGCCGCGACCGCCGCCGCCATCCGCCGCCGGGCGCGCCGCGCGGTCCGCACCGCGCGGTCGTGCACCGGGTACGCGGGCACCTCGGCCGCCGCCTCCCGCAGCGCCTCCCGCAGCCGTACGCTCATCGCCCGCTCCTCTCCGGCGTCGGCTCCATGAGGTCGGGGACGAGGTCGCGGAGCCGGCGCACGGCGTCGTGCCCGTGCCGCTTCACCGTGCCCACCGAGCAGCCGAGCACCTCGGCCACCTGCGCCTCGGTCAGGTCCTCGTAGTGGCGGAGCACCACCACGGCCCGCTGCCGGGCGGTGAGCCGGCGCAGCGCGGCCACCACGCTGAGCCGCAGCGCGGTGTTCTCGGTGTGGTCGCCGCCGCCCCGCTCGACCGGCCTCGGGTCCAGCCGTTCCGCCACCCGCCGCCGGCGCCACCACGAGACCTGCTGGTGGTACATGACCCGGCGCACGTACGCCTCCGGGTCCCCGTCGCGGATCCGCCGCCAGTGCCGGTACGTCCGGGCCAGCGCGCTCTGCAACAGGTCCTCGGCGTGCTGGTGGTCCCCGGTCAGCAGGTACGCGGTCCGCGACAGCGCGGGCGACCGCTGCACCACGAACTCGTGGAACGTCTCCGACATGCCCACCCCCTCGCCTCTACGAACGCGACCCACCCGGCGGATGGTTGAGGCGAACCGTCAGCCGAGCCGGCGAGCGAGCCAGGGCAGCAGCGCGTCGCCCTGCAACCGCTGGAACGCCCGGACGGTGGGGATGCCGGGCGGGGGCGGCTGGCGGGCGCCGTCCAGGAAGAAGCCGGTGAACCCGGCCAGCACCCCGGTGAGGTCGGCCGGATCCACCCCGGCGGCGAGCGGCAGGGCGGCCAGCAGCGCCTCCGGGTCGTGGCCGCCGTGCACCTGCACGTTGACCAGGACGAGCAGGCTGTCCAGCCAGGCCGGTCCGCGACAGGCCCACGGCCAGTCGACCACGGTGACCGTGCCGTTCGGGCCGATCAGCAGGTTGTCGGCCCGGACGTCGAGGTGGCAGAGCGTCTCGCCGGCCAGCGCGGCCAGCCCTCGGTCGGCGGCCGCGCACAGTTCGGGCAGCCGGGCCCGCGCCCACGGGTCGAGGTCGGCGGGCGGGTCGGCGGCGATCCGCCGCCAGCCGCCGAAGTCGTGTCCGAGCTGCTCCGTCGCGGTGGCGGCGACCGCGGCGGGGGCCGGGGTGAGCAGCCCGGCCATCGCCTCCAGGGTGGACAGCGCGGCGGTCAGCTCGCCGGTGTCCCACGGGGTGACCGGGTGCCGGCCCTCCACGTCGGTGAAGACCAGCGCGATCCAGTCGCCGTCGTCGTGGCTGCCGAGCAGCCGGGGCGCCGGCGCGGCCGGTGGCAGCGCGGCGGCGATCCGCGCCTCCGCCCGGTGCAGGGCGGGGCTGCGGTCGTTCTGCGCCGGGCTGACCGCCTTGACGAAGGCCCGCCCGCCACGGGCGGTGCGGACCCGGTCGGCGGTGCCGGGGGAGAAGCCGCCGTGCTGCGACTCCGCCGTCACCACCCGGTCGCGGAGGATCTCCTCGACCGCGGCGCGGACGGGCCCGGGCAGGTCGGCCCAGCGGATCCGGCTCTTCGTCAGGCTGGTCACCGCCCCACCGTGCGCGACGCCGCCCCGCCGGGGCAACCGATTACCCCGCCCCGGCGGTGTAGCGCAGCATTACCACGCCGCTGTCGAACGGCCGCGTGTCGACCAGGGTGAATCGGCTCGGCGTGAAGCCTCGGGCGACCAGCGGGACGCCGCTGCCGATCACGACCGGGTTGAGCTTGACCACCAGCTCGTCGACCTCGTCGAGGAGCTGGCCGGCGAGCTGCCCGCCGCCGCAGAGCCAGATGTCGCCGCCGGGCTGTCCCTTCAGCTCGCGGACGAAGGCCACCGGGTCGGTGTCGACGATCTCCACCTGCGGGTCGTCGGACGGGGGCAGCGAGCGGCTGAAGACGTACTGCTTGAGGTGCGCGTAGGGGCTGGTCATGCCCAGCTTCAGCGCCGGGTCGTAGGTGGCCCGGCCCATGAGCAGGGTGTCGAAGCGGCCGGTGGGCGGCGAGGCGATGCCGAACTGGGCGTGGGCGAAGGTGGGGAGGGTCTGGGGCCACTCGGCGACCAGGTGGGCCGCCACGTCGGGCTCCAGCGGGAGGAAGTCGTAGGACCCGTCGGGGGCGGCGATGAAGCCGTCGAGGGTGCCGGCGACGTAGTACACGAGCTTGCGCAAACCGACTCCGATGTCCGGGATCAACCACGACGGCTGTCATGGTCGAGGCAGAATGTACAACACCTGTCGTGGTTATTGCTAGGGTGCTGGGCATGGCCAGGAATCCGGAACGCCGCACCCTGCTCGCCGACGCCGGGTTGCGAGTCCTCGCTGCCGCCGGCGCGCGCGGCCTGACCCACCGCGCGGTCGACGCCGAGGCGGGGGTGCCCACCGGCACCGCCTCCAACTACTTCCCGTCCCGGGCGGCGCTGCTCGCCGGGCTGGCCGAACGGATCTTCGACCGGATGGCGCCCGACCCGGCGGTGCTGGCCGAGCTCGGCGGGCGGGAGCCCTCCCTCGCGCTGGTCACCGACTACCTGCGCTACATCGTCGAGCGCACCACCCGCGAGCCCGACCTCACCCGCGCGCTGTTCGAGCTGCGGCTGGAGGCCTCCCGCCGCCCCGAGCTGCGGGCCGCGCTCGGCGACGTGCTGCGCCGGGGGTACGCCGACGACGTCGCCTTCCACGTCGCCGCCGGGCTGCCCGGCGGCGCGTTCGAGGTCGCCCTGCTGCACTACGCGGTCGACGGGCTCCTGCTCGACCTGCTCACCACCTCGATCGACGCCGGGTTCGACGTCGATCAGGTGGTGTCCGCCCTGGTCTCCCGTCTGGTCGGCGGCGTCACCGGCTGACCCGCGCTCCGCCCAGGTATGTCGCCGCAGCCAGCGGGAACGCTGGCCGGGACGCACCTGGGGAGGAGCGACGATGACGGATGGCGCCGGACTGACCATCGGTGTGCTCGGCTCGTACGGCGGTCGCAACCTGGGCGACGAGGCCATCCTCACCGGCCTTCTGGCCGACCTGCGTCAGCAGGAGCCGCACGCCCGGATCATCGTCTTCTCCCGGAACCCGGCGCACACCGCGCTGGCCCACCCGGACGTGGAGGCGGTGCCCTGGGAGGGGGTCAGCCGCGTCGACTCGTCGGCGATCCTGGCCGAGCTCGACCTGCTCGTCCTCGGCGGCGGCGGGATCCTCTACGACAAGGAGGCCCGGCGCTACCTGCGGGTGGTCCGGGTCGCCCAGGAGCGCGGCCTGCCGCTGCTCACCTACGCGGTCGGGGTCGGCCCGCTCAGCGAGGGGGTGGACACCGGGATGGTGCGGGAGACCCTGGGCCAGGCCACCGAGGTGACCGTGCGCGACCAGGAGTCCCGGATGGTGCTGGAGGAGGCCGGGCTGCTGAACCCGATCACCGTCACCGCCGACCCGGCGTTCCTGCTCACCCCGGACGAGTTCCCGGAGAGCTGGCTGCGCGAGGAGGGCGTGCCGGCCGGCAAGCAGCTGGTCGGGCTGAGCGTCCGCGAACCGGGCCGCGCGGCGGAACGCCTCGACGTCGACGGCTACCACCGGCTGCTCGCCCAGATCAGCGACTTCCTGGTGCACCGGATCGACGCGTACGTGCTCTTCGTGCCGATGGAACGCGACGACATCCGGCACTCGCACGGCGTGATGTCGCACATGGTGGCCGCCGAGCGGGGCCGGATTCTGCACAACGACTACTCGCCCCGGCAGGTGCTCGGCCTGATGAAGCACTTCGACCTGGCGGTCGGCATGCGCCTGCACTTCCTGATCTTCGCGGCCATGATGGGCACGCCGTTCCTGCCCCTGCCGTACGCGGGAAAGGTCTTCGACCTGGCCCAGCGGCTCGGGGTGCCGGCGCTGCGCGGCGTGGAGCGTGAGGTGGAGGGCCCGCTGCTGGCCGAGGTGGACCGGTTGTGGGACGAGCGCGAGGGGCGGGCCGACGAGACCGCCCGGCGGGTGGCCGCCGTGTGCGAGCAGGCTCGGGGGACCTCCCACGTCACCCGGGGTGTGCTGGAGAGCATCCGGTCGCGGGCGCTGAGCCGGGCCGCGGCCTGAGCGGCCGTCAGGCCGCCGGTCCCCGCCAGGTGTAGACCCACCCACGGTCGCGCTGGTCGTCCGACTCCAGCTCGTAGATCTGCGCGTGCGCCAGTCCCTCCGGCCCGATGTGGTGGTGGGTCAGCGGCGGACGATTGTTGCTGTCCAGCTCGACGGTGACGGTCTCGCCGTCGGCCGTGCCGCCCACCATAGGGATCTGCACCGTGGATGCCATGCGCCCATCCTGCCCCGGGCAGCGCCGGCCCGCAGCGGGATGCCGGGGCTGCGGGCCGGCCGCCCGGGCGACTAGGGTCCGGGAATGGCGGACCCGGCGATCAACCCCACCCTCGGTCCGGTCCTCGCCCGCACGGGCGACGAGCGGGCCATCCTCGAATCGTTCCTCGACTTCCACCGCGCCACGGTGCTGCGCAAGGCGCGCGGCCTCTCCGACGCCGAGGCGGCCCGCCGCCTGGTGCCCTCCCGCACCACGCTCGCCGGCCTGCTCAAGCATCTGGCCCTGGTGGAGCGGAACTGGCTGCCCTGCCTGTTCGCCCCCGGGCCGGGCGACGTCTACCTCACCAGCGAGGCCGACGCCGAGGCCAGCTTCACCCTCGACCCGGGCGAGACGGTCGACGGGCTGGCCGCCGCCTACCGGGCCGCCTGCGCCCGCTCCCGGGGCGTCGCCGCCCGGTTCGACCTCGACCACGTGGTGCCGCACCCGCAGCTCGGCGAGGTGTCGCTGCGCTGGGTGCTGGTGCACCTCATCGAGGAGACGGCCCGGCACGCCGGGCACGCCGACATCCTGCGCGAGCTGACCGACGGCGAGACCGGGGCGATCTGATCCGGGCTCAGTCCCGGGGCAGCAGGCCGGTCGGATACTCCATGCCGTCGTGGGTGCAGGCGGCGGCGGCCACCCGGGCGGCGTACCGGGCCGCGCCGAGCGGGGTGGCGCCGCGCAGCCGGGCGGCGATCAGGCCGGCGGCGAACGCGTCGCCCGCGCCGTTGGTGTCGACCACGGCCGCCGGTGGGGTGGCGGCGGGCACGTGGACCGGCGGGGTGTCCGGGCCGTGCAGGGTGGCGCCGGCCGCCCCGCCGGTCACCAGCACCGTCCGCGGCGCCAGCCCGGCCGCCACCTTCCCGGCCCGGTCGCCCAGCCGGACGTCGCTGACGAAGACCAGGTCGGCCGCGTCGGCGAAGGGCCGGTGGTAGTCGTTCTCGCCGTCCCAGTCGTGCAGGTCGGTGGAGAGGGACACCCCGGTGCCGAGGGCGGTCCGCACGGTCGGCAGCACGTCCCGGGCCCAGTCCATGATCGAGACGTGCACGTGCGCCGCCGCGCGCACCAGCCCGGACAGCTCCGCCTCGCCGAACGGCGCCGGGCCGGACCAGGGACGCGGGTCGTAGAGCGACATCCGCCGGCCGGCCGGGTCGACCATGTTCACCGAGCGGCGGGTGCCGGCCGGCGCGTCGGCCAGCACGGCGCGTACCGAGGTGCGGGCCAGCGCCGCCCGGACCACGTCGCCGGCCGGGTCGGCCCCGAGCACGTCGACCAGCGCCACCCGCAGGCCGAGGCCGTGTGCGGCCAGTGCCACCCCGGCCCCGGTGTTGCCGATCCGCAACTCGATCGGTGGCACGGCCAGCGAGTCGGCCGCCGGCAGGGGCAGGGCGGGCACCTGGGCGCGGATGTCCACGCCCAACCCGCCGATCACGAGCAGATCGACCATGGCGCCGACAGTAGTCCGCGCCGGCCGCCTATCCTGGCCCCGGGCGTCGTCGAGGGGGAGTGCGTGCTGGTCATCCACGGGCTGTGGCTGTCCGGCCGCGGGCTCGCCGTCTGGGCCGAGGACAGCACGCTGCCGGCCCGGGCGCCCCGCCGGCCGGGCCGTGCCCCGCGCGAGCGGCCGCATCCCTTCGCCGCCGACCACGCCACCCTCGCCGCCGCGCTCGGCGACCCGGCGGGCGAGCCGGCCTCCGTGCTGCTCGACCTGCCCACCCGGGCCGGCTCGCCGCTGGACTCACCCGAGCTGGTCCGGACCACCGTCGGGGACCCGGTCCGCGGGCCGGTCACCCGCGCCGGCTGGCGGGTCCCCGCCCTGGCGTACGCCCCGGACGCCGCGTTCGCCCTGCTCCGGGCGCTGGCAGCGGGGGCGGCGGTGCCCGGCGCGAGCCTGCGCCACCTGGCCGAGCTGGCCGACTTCGCCACCGACCTGGTCAGCCGCGGCCGGGTGCTGCCGGGACTCGCCGATCCCGACACGGGCCCCGTCTCCACCAGGTCCGGAACGGCCGCAGAAGCAGGCCCGGTGGCATCGGCTTACCCGGCGGCACCAGGCAACCCGGCTGACGTGGCGGCACCGGCTGACCCGCCGGGCCCGGCGGCGCGCCTGCGTGTGGTCGACGACTCGGACGTGGTGACCGCGTCGGCCCTCTGGCGCCCGCTGCTCACCGGCACGGACGCCGCCTGGGCCCGCTCGTTGGCCCTCGCCCTGCCCCCGGCCGCCCGCGCCGCCCGCGAATGGCACCCGGCTGCCGCCGATCCGGGTGCGTCTGTTGTCGCTCGGGCGACCACGGATGCGCCCACAGCAGCCGACGGTTCGTCCCGCCCAGCGCCGGGCGCTGAGCCCGGGGAGCTGGTGGCCGAGGCGCTGGACGCGCTGGTCGACGCCGCCGCCCGGGCCGCTCTCGCCGACACCCGGCTGCCCCGGGGCATGCGCCCGGGCGGGCCGGTGCCGGCCTGGCTGGCGGCCCTCACCGGCCCGGAGCGGGTCTTCGCCGCCGAGCCGGCCGCCCTGGACACCCTCCGGGCCGAGCTGGACGCCTGGCAGCGTGACGCCGCCGGCGGCCCGGTGCGGGCGGCGTTCCGCCTGGTCGAGCCGCCCGTCGATCCGGTGGCCGAGCTGGTCGAGGGCGGCGCCTGGCGGGTCGAGTTCGGCCTGCACCCGACCGACGAGCCGGGGCTGGTGGTCGACGCGGCGCACATCTGGCAGCGGCCCGCGCCCGCGCTCGCCGCGCGCGGCGTCGACCCGCAGGAGACCCTGCTGGCCGAGCTCGGCCGGGCCAGCCGGCTCTGGCCCGAGCTGGACGCCGCGCTGCGCACCGCCGCGCCGGACGGCATGGAGCTGGACGCCGACGGCGCGCACCGGTTCCTGCGGGAGGGCGCGCCGGTGCTGCACGCGGCGGGCTTCGGGGTGCTGCTGCCCTCCTGGTGGCGGCGCTCCTCGTCCCGGCTCGGGGCGCGGCTGCGGGCGCGCAGCCGGACCGCGCCCGGCACGGTGGCCGTGGCCTCCGGCGGGCTCGGGCTGGACGCCCTGGTCGACTACCGCTGGGAGGTGGCCCTCGGCGACCAGCCGGTGACCGCCGAGGAGCTGGCCTCGCTGGCCGAGCTGAAGTCGCCGCTGGTCCGGCTGCGCGGCCGCTGGGTTGAGCTGGATCCGCAGCGGCTCGAAGCCGGGCTGCGGCTGCTCCGCTCCTCCGGCGAGCTGACCGTGGCCGACCTGCTGCGGATGGGCCTCGCCGGGGCCGAGGGCCCCGGCGAGCTGCCGGTGCTGGAGGTGGCCGCCGACGGCGCGCTGGGCGAGCTGCTGGCCGGGGAGGCGGAGCGACGGCTCACCCCGGCCGACCCGCCGGCCGGGTTCGCCGGGACGCTGCGGCCGTACCAGCGGCGGGGGCTGGCCTGGCTGGCCTTCCTCCAGTCCCTGGGGCTGGGCGGGATCCTCGCCGACGACATGGGGCTGGGCAAGACCGTGCAGCTGCTCGCGCTGCTCGCCGGGGACCCGCCGGCGGCGGGGCCCACGCTGCTGGTCTGTCCGATGTCGCTGGTCGGCAACTGGCAGCGGGAGGCGGCGAAGTTCGCCCCGGAGCTGCGGGTCCACGTGCACCACGGTGCCGAACGGGCCCGGGGCGAGGCGTTCGCCGCCGCCGTGCACGCCGCGGACCTGGTGCTGACCACCTACTCGGTGGCCGCCCGCGACGCCTACGAGCTGGCCGGGATCGACTGGCACCGGGTGGTGGTGGACGAGGCGCAGGCGATCAAGAACGCCTCCACCCGGCAGGCCGAGGCGGTGCGGTCGCTGCCCGCGCGGCACCGGGTCGCGGTCACCGGCACACCGGTGGAGAACCGGCTCGCCGACCTCTGGTCCATCATGCAGTTCGCCAACCCGGGCCTGCTCGGACCGGCCGCCACCTTCAAGAAGAAGTTCGCCGAGCCGATCGAGCGGCACGGCGACGCCGAGGTGGCCGAGCGGCTGCGCCGGATCACCGGCCCGTTCGTGCTGCGCCGGCTCAAGACCGACGCGTCGATCATCACGGACCTGCCGGAAAAGCTGGAGATGGAGGTGCTCTGCAACCTCACGGCCGAGCAGGCCGCGCTCTACCGGGCGGTGGTCGACGACATGATGGCGAAGATCGAGTCCAGCGACGGCATCGAACGCCGCGGCCTCGTGCTGGCCACCATGACCCGGCTCAAGCAGGTCTGCAACCACCCGGCCCAGCTGCTGCACGACGGCTCCGCCCTGCCCGGCCGCTCCGGCAAGCTGGAACGGCTGGAGGAGATCGTCGACGAGGTGCTCGCGGCCGGGGAGAAGGCCCTGCTCTTCACCCAGTACGCCGAGTTCGGCGGCATGCTGCGCGGCCACCTGTCGGCGCGTACCGGCCGGGAGGTGCTGTTCCTGCACGGCGGGGTGGGCAAGGCCGAACGGGACGCCCTGGTGACCCGCTTCCAGTCCCCGGAGGGCCCGCCGCTCTTCGTGCTCTCGCTCAAGGCCGGCGGCACCGGGCTCACCCTCACGGCGGCGAACCACGTGGTGCACGTGGACCGCTGGTGGAATCCGGCCGTCGAGGACCAGGCCACCGACCGGGCGTTCCGCATCGGCCAGCGCCGCCGGGTGCAGGTCCGCAAGTTCGTCTGCGCCGGCACGGTCGAGGAGAAGGTGGCCGCGATGATCGCCGACAAGCGGAGCCTGGCCCAGCGGGTGGTGGGCAGCGGCGAGCAGTGGGTCACCGAACTCTCCACCGACGCCCTGCGCGAACTGTTCGCGCTGGAGTCCGGGGCGGTGGTCGAGTGACCACACCGGACGGAGGGTCGCGGTTCGCCGAGTTCGGGCCGCCCCGGCGGGTTGAGGGCGGGCTGAAGGCGCGCAGCACCCGGGGCGCCATCGGGCGCTCGTGGTGGTCCCGGCGCTTCCTGGAGGTGCTGGAGTCCTTCGCGCTCGGCACCCGGCTCACCCGCGGCCGGGCGTACGCGCGCCGGGGCCAGGTGCTGCGGCTGGACGTCACACCCGGGCTGGTCACCGCCAGCGTGCAGGGGTCCCGGCCGGATCCCTACCCGGTGCGGATCGGGCTGGCCGCGTACCCGGACGAGGTGTGGGAGCGGATCGAGGCGGAGCTGGCCGGGCAGGCGTTCTTCAGCGCCCGGCTGCTCGCCGGTGACCTGCCGGCCGAGCTGGAGGAGCTGTTCACCGCGGCGGGCGCGCCGCTCTTCCCGGCCGCCGTCGGCGAGCTGGGCCAGCACTGCGGCTGCCCCGATTTCGCGGTGCCGTGCAAGCACCTCGCGGCCACGTTCTACCTGCTCGCCGAGGCGTTCGACGCCGACCCGTTCCAGCTCCTGCATTGGCGCGGGCGGGCTCGGGACGAGCTGCTCGACCGGCTCCGTACGCTGCGCGGCGCCGCCACCCCCGGCGGCGCACCGGCCGGCCCGGCGGCGGCCCTGGACGTACCGGCCGTGCCGGCGGACGCGGACGCCCGGCCGGCGGCGCAGCCCGTGGCCGGCGCGGGACGGGTGCTGGGCGGTCTGCCGGCGGTCCCGCCGGACGACGAGCTCGACCGGTTCTGGCTGTCGCCGGTGGCGTTGCCGGACCGGCCGCCCACCCTGGCCACCGGGCCGGAACTGTTGCTGCGCCAGCTCGGCCCGCCCGGGGCCGCGATCGGCGGCCCGGGCCTCGTCGAGCGGCTCCGCCGGGCATACCGGGAGTTCGGTCGCGAAACGGCGCCCAGGGAGTTCGGTCGCGAAGCGGCGCCCCGGGATTTCGGTCGCGGCGATGCGGCGGCGGGGTCGGACGACGCGCCACCGGCGCCGCGGTCATAGCCAGCGTCGGCGGAACCGCCACATGAGGCCGGCGTTGGCGAGCAGCACCACGGCGCAGATCGCGCCGGCCAGCCGCCCGGCCAGCACGGTCATCGCCGGCAGCGAGGCCCACAGCACGATCGTCAACAGCATCAGGTACCGGCCTCGGCGGCCCCGGGCCCGGTGGTCGAGCCGGGCGAAGAACTGCGGGTCACTCTCCCGCAGCTGGCGGGTGATCTGTTCGAACCTGCGCTGATCCTCTTTGCTGAGCATGGCGGTGCCTTCCCCTCACGGCTTCAGCGGTTCGGCGGCATACCCGCAACGGAGGCGGGTCACGCGCCGCCGCTGCCGCTGGTTTCGGCGAGCGGGACGGGCCTGGACGCACCGGTCGCAGACCCTCAGCACGGGCTTATCCGTGCCTTAAGTTTCCCTCAGTGATTGAACGCCCCTAACAGCGTCACGGCGGTCGAAAACGTCACGTCCGGGTGGTCACCGTCCGGGTCGGCCCTGCTCCGGAGGCCGCCGGCCCGGACGGGTTCCACCGGCCGCCGGAGGCCCGGCCTGAGCACCGTCTTAAGTGCCCTCACCGGCCCCGTCGGCGTGCCTTGAGCG
This sequence comes from Micromonospora sp. Utrum1, assembly GCF_057197805.1. NCBI lineage: Bacteria > Bacillati > Actinomycetota > Actinomycetes > Micromonosporales > Micromonosporaceae > Micromonospora > Micromonospora sp. Utrum1. The sequence goes on along the minus strand of NZ_CM170071.1, from coordinate 5,960,647 downwards.
GCTGGGAGCGCCTGGCTACTTTCCCGTAGCAACTCCTCCGGCAACCGTCGCCGCCCCTCCGCCCACCCCCTGGGTGGCAGGCGAGCCGGCGCTCGAAGAAAACGGGACAGCTACATGGCCGACCTGAACGTGCCACCGCGTCGACCCCGCGACGACCGCGGCTGGGACGGATTCCAGCACCCCCACCCGGACGGGTACCGCGACCTGGACAACGCCATGCCCTACGCCGGGCCCGCCGGCTACGCCACCCCGGCGCCTCCGGCGACCGGCCCGCAGTGGGTCGGGCCCGCCGGCTTCGCCGGCGGCGGCTACGCGCAGCCGTCCGGCGGCTATGCCCAGCCGTCCGGCGGGTACGCCCCGCCGCCCGGCCCGGGACTGCCCAACCTGGACGACGACGAGCCGCGCCGTGGCCGGCGCCGTGCCCTCGCCGCGCTCGGCGGCGCCGCGGTGGTCGCCGGTGGCGCCGCCCTGGCCCTGTCCCCGCGGGTCCGCGGCCTGTTCTCCGACGACCCGGTGGCCGGCGACGCGACCGGCACGGTGGTCACCGACGGCACCGCCGCCCGTCCCGGCGGTCAGCAGCCGAGCACGGTGCGCACCTACACCGAGCAGAACGAGAGCTACATGGGCTCCCGGGCCGGCGCGGCGCTCAAGCGCAACGCCCCGTCCGGTGGCCGGATCTTCGCCAGCCCGGCGGCGGCCGCGGCGGCCACGCAGGTGACCGTCAAGACGGTGCTCGCCAAGGACCCGATCCGCCACCTGGCCAGCCGGGCCACCTTCGGCGCCACGCCGAAGGTGCTCGCCGACATCAAGCGACTCGGCATCGACGACTGGCTTCGCCAGCAGCTCCAGCCGGAGAAGATCGCGCCGACCAAGGCCGAGCTGAAGCTGGCCGAGCTGCCCACGCTCAAGCTGACCCCGACCCAGCTGCGCGACCAGCGGGACCAGCTCAACGAGCGGGGGGCCCAGCCGGAGCGGGAGACGGTGGACGCCACCATCGCGCGGCAGATCTGGTCCGACCGCCAGCTCTTCGAGGTGATGGTCGACTTCTGGAACGACTTCCTCCACGTGGCGGCAGACTTCGACGGCGGCGAGATCTACCGCAACTCCTTCGACCAGGACGTCATCCGCAAGCACGCGCTGGGCAGCTACCCGGAGATGCTGGTCGCCGCCAACAAGCACCCGGCGCTGCTGATCTACCTGAACCAGACCGACTCGCGCAAGGACGCGGTCAACGAGAACCTGGCCCGGGAGAACCTGGAGCTCTACTCGGTCGGTGTGGACGGTGGCTACACCGAAAAGGACGTCCGCCAGGCCGCCCTGCTGCAGACCGGCCGGGGCGTGGCCGACGGCAAGTACGTCTTCCACGCCGACCGGCACTACCTCGGCAAGGTCAAGATTCTCGGGTTCAGCCACGCCAACAACTCGGCCGACCCGAAGGCCGCCGACAAGGTGATCGACCAGTACATCACCTACATCGCGCAGCACCCGTCGACCGCGCAGTACGTGGCCCGGAGCCTGGCCACCCGATTCGTCTCCGACACCCCGCCGAAGTCGCTGGTGGACCGGCTGGCCAAGGCCTACACCACCAACAAGGGCCAGATCCGGCCGGTGCTGGCCACCCTGTTCAGCTCGTCGGAGTTCTGGGCCGCGGTCGGCCAGAAGGTCCGCCGGCCGATGGAGTACCTGGTCGCCACGTACCGGTCGCTGGGCGTGGGGCCGGAGGCGTCCGCCGGTTTCGAGGGCGACAAGCGGCGCACCCCGTACGCCCAGGGGCTGCGGCAGATCCAGGACAAGCTGCGCGAGCTGGGCCAGTACCCGATGGGCAAGCCCACCCCGGACGGCTACGCGGACGTTTACGTGGCCTGGACCTCCGCCGGCACCATGGTCGACGGCTGGAACGAGGCCGGCGACCTGATCGGCGGCTGGCGCAAGCAGTTCACCTTCGTCAAGCCGGAGCAGCTGGTGGCGAAGCCGCCGGCGACCGCCGGGGCGTACGTGGACGCGCTGGCCCAGCGGCTCGTGCACCAGAAGCTGAGCGCCAAGGAGAAGGCCCTCGTGCTCGGCGTCGCCGGGGTGTCGGCCGGCGCCAAGGTCGACGCCACCTTCAACGGGGCCATCGCCGCGGTCGCGCGGACGATCCTCGCGTCCCCCCAGCACCACCTCCGGTGAGGCATTCGATGGAGATGACCGTGAACCCGTACCCCCTGCACCCCGAATGCCCCGACCTGCGGCGGCTGGCCGACAACCCGGCCGAGGCGCTGCTGCGCGCGGAGGCGGACATCGTCGCGGCGGAGAACGCCGCCGAGGCCGACCGGTACCGCCGGCTGGAGGAGTTGGAGGAGGCCCAGCAGGACGGCCGGGGCGTCACCCGGCGTACCTTCGTCGCCGGCGCCGCGGCCACCGCGACCGCCCTGGCCACCGCCCAGTTCGTCACCACCTCGGCGTCCTTCGCGGCGACGAAGACCGGCACCCTGATCCACGTCTTCCTCTACGGCGGGCTGGACGGGCTGAGCCTGGTCGCGCCGGCCGACGATCCGGTGCTCAACAGGACCCGCCCGGACCTGCTGCTGGGCAACGACTCGCTGGCGCTCGGCCGCGGCTTCAAGCTGACCAGCGCGTTCGCCCCGCTGGAGCAGTGGCTCAAGGCCGGCCAGCTCGGCTTCGTGCCAGCGGTCTCCGACCCGCGGCTGTCCCGCAGCCACTTCCAGGCGGCCGACGCCTGCAACCTGGGCGGCCTGCCCGGCGAGACCGGCGGCCGGGGCTGGCTGGACAGCCTGGTCGACACCCTCGGCAAGGGCACCGCGTTCCGCAGCGTCGGCATCGGCAGCACCCTGCCCCGCTCGCTGGTCGGCGTGAACGGCGCCATCTCCCTCAACAACGTCGGGGAGCTGCGGCTCAACGGCGACGACCGGTACCGCGCCGCCACCGAGAAGGCGATCCGCGGGCTCTTCACCGGGATCAACCACCCGGTGGAGGAGGCGGTGATCGAGGGGATGGGGGCGCTGGCCACCGCGCAGAAGCTCGCCGCGAAGCCGTACCAGGCCGCCGCCGGGGTGAAGTACGACGGTGTCGGCTACGCCTTCCAGCAGCTCGCCCAGCTCATCAAGGGCGGGGCGAACGTCCGGGTGGCGACGGTCGGCATGGGCGGCTACGACACCCACGAGAACCAGGGCACCCGCGAGGGCGGCCAGCTCTGGCGGCGGCTCAACGAGCTGGCGAGCGCCATGGCGGCGTTCTTCACCGACCTCGGTGACCGGGCCGCCGATGTGACGATCATGGTGTCCAGCGAGTTCGGCCGGCGGGTCGCCTCGAACCAGGGCGGCACCGACCACGGGCACGGCGGCGTGGTCACCATCCTGTCCGGGCGGAAGCTCGCCGGTTCACTCCTCGGCACGTGGAACGGGTTGAACGATCTCGACAGCGGAGACGTACCCGAGTACAACAACATGTTCAACGTCTACGGGTCCGTCGCGCAGGGCCGGTTCGGGCTGACGACCGCGCAGGTGGACAAGGTCTTCCCCCGGCAGAAGTACACCCCCGTGAAGCTGTACGCGTGACCTATCAGGACACTTACGCCGCCGGCCGCCGTACGAGGGCATCCGCCCCGTACGGCGGCCGTCCGGCTGCCCCCGTACCCCCGGGCCGGCCGCGCCGCGGGCCCGGCGGGCGGCGGGCGCTGGCCGCCGCGTTCTGGCTCGGCCTGGTCGCCGCCGTGCTGCCCTGGTGGCTCGCCACCCCGCCGGGCTCGCTGGCCGGCACCACCGCCGTGCTCACCGCGGCCGGCCGGATCACCGGCCTGGTCGCCGGCTACCTGCTGCTGGTCCAGGTGCTGATGATGAGCCGGCTCGGCGTGCTGGAGCGCTGGCTGGGCGGCGAGCGGCTCTCCCGGGTGCACCGGGACGTCGGGGCCACCCTGCTGATGGCGGTCCTCGCCCACCTGGCCCTGCTGGTGGTCGGCTACGCCCGGCTGGAGAAGAACTCGATCCTCGGCCAGGTCGGTGCGCTGCTGACCCACTACGAGGACATGGTCTCCGCCTTCGTGGCCGCTGGCATCATGGTGGCGGTCGGCTGCACGGCGGTCCGGGGCGTCCGCCGGCGGCTGCCCTACGAGCTCTGGTACCACCTGCACCTCACCAGCTACCTGGCCCTGCTGCTCGGCTACGGGCACCAGTTCAGCAACGGCGCCCAGCTCTACGGGCCCGGCCCGGTGCGCACCGGCTGGATCGCCGCGTACCTGCTGGTGGTGGCCGCGCTGGTGTGGGGCCGGCTGATCGCTCCGTTGCGCTTCAACCTGCGGCACCGGCTGCGCGTCGCCGACGTGGTGGCGGAGAGCCCGGACACCATCTCGATCTACCTGACCGGCTACCGGCTCAACCAGATCGACCTGCTCGGCGGGCAGTACTTCCGCTGGCGCTTCCTGAACCCCGGCTGCTGGTGGCAGTCGCACCCGTTCTCGCCCTCCGCGGCGGGCAACGGCCGCTGGCTGCGGCTCACCGTGAAGGTCGTCGGCCGGCACACCGCCGACCTGCGGGATCTCACCCCGGGCACCCGGGTCTGGGCGGAGGGGCCGTCCGGCACCTTCACGGCGGCGCACCGGACCCGGGAGCGGGCCCTGCTGATCGCCGGGGGCAGCGGCATCGCCCCGCTGCGGGCCATGCTGGAGGAGCTGCCGCCCGGGGCGGCCCTGATCTACCGCGCCCGCACCCCGGCCGACGTGCTGCTGCACAACGAGCTGGATTGGCTCGCCCAGGCCCGGCACACCTCGGTCTGGTACGTGATCGGCTCCCGCGACGACCCCGGCCCCCGCCAGGTGATGAGCCCGGAGGGGCTGCGCCGGCTGCTGCCCGACCTGACCCGTCGCGACGTCTACCTGTGCGGCCCGGGCGGCCTGGTCGAGGAGGCGGTCGGGGCGCTGCGCCAAGCCGGGGTGCCCCGCCGGCAGATCCACCGCGCCACCTTCGAGCTGTAGAGAGGCCCCGCCCATGCGTCGCGCGTTCCTCGCGATCACCGGCCTGGCCGCCGGCACCACCGCGCTGGTGGTGCTCAAGGGCGCCCCGGGCGCAGGCCAGGCCGCCCAGGACCGGCCGGTCGCCGAGGCCCCCGTCGTGCCCGCCGGCTCGCCGGCCCCCGGCCCGACCCCGGGCGGCGGCACCCCCTCCGCCCGCCCGAGCGCGTCGGCGAAGCCGAGCCCTCGGGCCGGTGCCAGCCGCGCCCCGGCCAGTCGGACCACCCGGGCCGCCCCGCGAACCACCACCGCCGCGCCGCGGACCACCGCCCCGCGGACCACCACCCGCACGGTCACCGGGCCCGTGGTCACCTACGAGTACGGCTCGCTCCAGGTGCGGATCACGCTGAGCGGCAGCCGCATCGTCGACGCCACCGGCCTCGGAATGCCGCTGGACGGGCAGTCCGGGCTGCGCAGCGACGACGTGCAGGCCCGCTACAGCGGCAGCTCGGGCGAGGTGGTCGCCAAGCAGGGCACCAACCTGAGCACCGTCTCCGGGGCCACCTACACCAGCACGGCGTACAAGCGGTCGCTCCAGGCCGCGATCGACAAGGCGTGAGGGTGGCCGGGGCGCGGCCCGGCCTGCGCCGGGTCGAGCAGATCATGGGTACGGCGATCAGCCTCGACCTGGCCGACGACCTGCCCGCCGCCACCCTGCACGAGCTGGCCGAGCGGACCTTCGCCTGGCTGCGCGAGGTGGACGCGCGGTTCAGCACCTACCGGGCGGACAGCGAGGTGTGCCGCCTGGACCGGGACGAGCTGCCGCTCGCCGAGGCCTCCGCCGACCTGCGGGCGGTGCTGGAGCGCTGCGCCGACCTGTGGACCGGGACCGACGGCTTCTTCGACGCGTACGCCACCGGGCGGCTGGACCCGTCGGGCTACGTCAAGGGCTGGGCGGCGCAGGTCGCCTCGGACCGGCTTGTGGCCGCCGGCGCGTCGAACCACTGCCTGAACGCCGGCGGCGACGTCCGGGTACGCGGCCAAGCGGCCACCGGCGGGCCGTGGCGCATCGGCGTGCGGCACCCCTGGGACCCGGCCGCCACCTGCCTGGTGCTGACCGGCACCGACCTGGCGGTCGCCACCTCCGGCGTCTACGAGCGCGGTCACCACGTCATCGACCCGCGCCGGGGCGCCCCGGCCGCCGGCCTGCGCTCGGTCACCGTGGTCGGCCCCGACCTCGGGGTCGCCGACGCCTACGCCACCGCCGCCGTCGCCATGGGCGAGCCCGGCATCGCCTGGCTGGACCGGCTGCCCGACCCCTGGCGGCACGCGGTGGTGACCGACGACGCCCGCCTGCTGCGCTCCCGCACCCTGCCGGTGACGGACTGACCGTCAGCGGCGGGGCTCAGCGGAGGGGGCGGTGGGTGGTGGCCGGACGGGAGCCGCGGGGGCGGGAGCCCCGGGGCCGGGTGCCCCACGGGCGGGTGAACCCCCAGCGGTACGGGCGGCGCCGGTGCCGCGGTGGCTCGGTGCCGCCGCTGTGGCGGGCCGCGTCGTCCCCGGACATCCTCCACCCCCGCTCTGGCGCGCGTGCGCCCTCAGCAGGCACAACGAGTGCGACGCCGGTGAGGTCGCTGTCCGGGGGCCGTCGGTCAGCAGCCGCGCCGGGGGAGGGGGAGCTGGCCGGGGAGCAGCTCGGAGGCGAGCGTGACCCCGGCGGCCCGTAACGCCTCGATCAGCGCGTTCTGCACCAGGTACGAGTCGGGCAGCCGCCAGCGCGCCTGCTCGGGGGCGACCGCCCAGCGCACCGTCCCCTCGGGCAGCCGGGTCGGCGGGGCCGGGATCCACGAGCCGGGACCGTGCCGGACCACGTGGAAGCAGTGCTCCAGCTCCGGGCGCAGCGGGTCGCCGGGGCGGACCAGGAACATCCAGCGGCCGGTGGGGGTGACCAGCACCGGTCCGCGTACGCCGAAGCCGGCCGGGTGGGTGGCGATCGTGTCCAGCACGCGCCGGCCCAGGTGGGCGGCGACCTCCAGCACGTCGAACGCGCGTCCGGTGGGCAGCAGCACCCCGTGCGGGCGGTTGCGCCACCAGGTGGCCACCCGGGCCGGGTCGGCGCTCGCCGCGTGCTCCCAGTTCTCCAGGGCGGGATGGCAGCCGATCGTGGGGCAGCCGGCCCGGCCGCAGACGAAGCGGCTGTTGGCCAGGCAGGCGCCGGGGGTCACCTCCCAGCCGTGCGCGGCGTACCGGACGGCGACCCGGCGCAGCCGGACCCGTTCCAGCGGCGACAGGTGAGCGACGCGCGGTCCGACATTCCCCCACATGTGTGCCATCCCCTCTCGCCCGCCCGAACTGTCCACACACCACACGTCGAACACCGTCACTGCCGTAACCCACGCTCGTTGAGCTGACGAACGGCTGATGCAACTTGCACGAAAACTAGGAGAACTGGCTGTACGGCCGACGTACAGACTGTGCGACCAGCGAAAACCTGGAAACCGAAGGACCGTCGCGATTGGTCGATCGGGGGGATCGGCCGGACGCGGGCAGGGGGAGGGATGGGGAGATGGATGAGCTACCCATAGGCCGGCGGGTGGCGTACTGGCGGAGCCGGCGCAAGATGTCCCAACAGGTCTTCGCCGACCGGCTTGGCAAGTCCAAGAGCTGGGTGGACAAGGTGGAGCGCGGCGTCCGGCGGCTGGACAAGTTCTCCGTCCTCTACGAGATCGCCGACATCCTCCAGGTCGACGTGCAACTGCTCCTCGGCAAGGACCCGGAGCGGCGCAGCGACGCCCTCAACTGCATCGACCAGGTCGAGGTCGAGGAGATCCGGGCCGCGCTGGAGCGCTACGACTCGATGAGCGCGTACTTCGACGCGGCGCCCTACCCCCCGCCGCTGGCCGACATGCGCAAGGCGGTCAACCACGCCTGGCTCACCTACCAGTACGGCCGCTACGGCATGCTCACCCGTGCCCTGCCCAAGCTGCTGCGCGACGCCCAGGCCGCCGACGCCGGCTACCGCGGCGACCAGGCCCGGGAGGCCGCCCACCTGCTCGGGCAGGTCTACCAGATCGCGTCCTCGGTGCTGCGCAAGCTCGGCGAGTGCGACCTGTCCTGGCTGGCCGCCGACCGCTCGATGGCGGTCGCCCAGCGGGCCGACGACCCCCTGCTCGCCGGCATCGCCACCACCCGGGTCTGCAACGCCCTCGTCGCGATGGGCCGCCCCCGCCCGGCGCTCGAACTCAACGTGCGGATCGCCAACCGGCTCGCCCCCGGTGGCGAGAACGACGTCCGGCCGGAACGCCTCTCCGTCTACGGCATGCTGCTGCTCCAGGGCGCGATGGCCGCCGCCCGGATCGGCGACTCGGCGACCGTGGACGACCTGCTCACCGGGGCCGCCGAGGCGGCCACCCTGCTCGGCGGGGACCACAACCACTACTGGACCTCGTTCGGCCCGACCAACCTGGAGCTGCACCGGGCGGCCGCGGCCGTCGAGCTGGGCGACGGCGGCCGGGCGGTGGAGACCCACCACCGCCTCGCCGAGCCCGCGTTCAACGCGCTGCTGCCCGAGCGGCGCGCGCACCACCTGCTGGACATCGCCCGCGGCTTCGCCCAGATCGGCGACGTCGCGAACGCGGGAGACATGCTCCTCCGCGGCGACCGGCTCGCGCCCTCCGAGATCCGTTGCCGGCCCATCGCCCACGAGGTGATGTCGGACGTGCTCCGTCGCACACGGGGTGCGCCGCCTTCGCCGATCGCGGAGTTGGCTGAGCACATGGGAGTCGGAGTATGAGCACGGCGCCGGTCGGATGACCGGTCCGCACACCAGCAACGGGCACCGTCGGGTGCTCTACGTCATCGCCTGCGGTTCGCCGCTGGCCCGTCACGTCGGCCGGCTGGTCGACCTCGCCCAGCAGGACGGCTGGCAGGTCTGCGTGGTCACCACGCCGGACGGGGCGAAGTTCGTCGACCGGACGGCGTTGGCCCGGCAGAGCGGCCACCCGGTCCGTACCTACTACAAGAACCCGGGCGACCCGGACGTGCTGCCCCCGGCGGACGCCATGCTGGTCTGCCCCGCGACGGTGAACACCGTCAACAAGTGGGCGGTCGGCATCGCCGACACGCTCGCCCTCGGGCTGCTGGTCGAGGGGCAGGGGATGGGCGTGCCGATCGCCGCCGTGCCGTACACGAACGTGGCGATGGCCGCGCACCCGGCGTTCCGGGCCAGCCTGGTCCGGTTGCGTGAGTGGGGGGTCCGGGTGGTCTTCGGCGACCACGTCGTGCCGCTACACCCGCCCGGCACCGGCGAGCGGCACCTGGACGCCTTTCCGTGGGGAGCCGGCCTGGCCGCGCTGCGCGGCGCGCCACGCCCGGTCGCCCCGGTCGGCTGACCGGCTCCGCACCGGCCGGCGGGATCCGCCCGCCGGCCCGGTCCGGGCCAGCCGGCCCGCACGGGGCCCCGACGCCGGTAAGCTGGCCGGCCGTGAGCACAACCGGATCGCCGCCCACGGTCGCCGACGTGGTGGCCGCGCTGGACCGCCGCTACCCGCCCGCCTGGGCCGAGGAGTGGGACCGGGTCGGCCTGGTGCTCGGCGAGCCGGCCACCCCGGTCCGGCGGGTCGCCTGCGTGGTCGACGTGGTCCCGGAGACGGTGGCGGAGGCGCTCGCCGCCGGGGCCGACATGATCGTCGCGCACCACCCGCTGCTGCTGCGCGGGGTCTCCTCGGTGGCCGCCACCACGTACAAGGGGCGGATCGTGCACCGGCTGATCAAGGCGGACGTGGCGCTGTACGTGGCGCACACCAACGCCGACGTGGCCGACCCCGGGGTGTCCGACGCCCTGGCCGCCCGGTTCGGGCTGACCGGGCTGCGCCCGCTGCACCCCCCGCCCCCCGGCTCGCCCGCCGCCGGGCCCGGCCGGGGCATCGGCCGGATCGGGGAGCTGCCCGCCCCGCTGACCCTGGCCGAGCTGACCCGGCAGGCCGCCGCCGTGCTCCCCGTCACCGCCTGGGGAGTTCGCGCCGCCGGGGATCCCGGGCGTATGGTTCGTACCCTCGCCGTCAGCGGCGGCTCGGGGGACAGCTTCCTCGCCGAGGCGACCGCGGCCGGGGTGGACGCGTTCCTCACCGCCGACCTGCGCCACCACCCCGCCGGCGAGCACCTCGCCGCCGGCGGGCCGGCCCTGCTGGACGCCGCCCACTGGGCGACCGAGCGCCCCTGGCTGGACGACCTGGCCGCCCACCTCCGGGACGAGCTGGGCCTCGAGACCGTCGTGTCCGACCTGGACACCGACCCGTGGACCGTGCACGCCGCCGCACCCCGACCGGACGACAAGGAGCCCCGACCGTGAAGGCTGACCCCAAGGTGCAGCGCCGCCTGCTCGACCTGCAGGCGATCGACACCGCGCTCGCCCAGCTCGCCCACCGCCGCCGGACGCTGCCCGAGCTGGCCGAGCTGGAGGCCTTGGCGCGCGAGCTCTCCGCGCTGGAGGACGAGCGGGTCCGCGCCCAGGTGGCCGTGGACGACCTGGACCGGGACATCGCCCGGCTGGAGAAGGACGTCGACCAGGTCCGGGCCCGCAAGAGCAAGGACGAGGACCGGCTGGCCGCGGGCAGCGGCCCGGCCCGTGAGCTGGAGGCGCTCCAGCACGAGTTGGCCTCGCTGAACCGCCGGCAGAACGACCTGGAGGACGCCGAGCTGGAGATGATGGAGCAGCGGGAGACCGCGCAGGGCGTGCTGGACGGCGTCGAGCGGCGGATCGCCGAGGCGCGCGACCGGCGCGTCGCGGCCGAGCAGCGCCGCGACGAGAGCCTCGGCGAGATCGCCAAGGAGGAGGAGTTCAAGCGGAGCGCGCGCCAGCCGCTCGCCGGCGACCTCCCGGCCGACCTGGTCGCCCTCTACGACCGGATCCGCACGGACACCGGGCTCGGCGCGGCGCTGCTCACCGGCGCCCGCTGCGGGGGCTGCCGGCTGGAACTCTCCGGCGCCGACCTGGCGCGGATCCGCAAGGCCGACCCGGACGAGGTGGTCCGCTGCGAGGAGTGCCGGCGGATCATGGTCCGGACCAACGAGTCGGGGCTGTAGCCGTCGTGGCGGTGCGCGCGGTGGTGGTGGAGGCCGACGGCGGGTCCCGCGGCAACCCGGGGCCTGCCGGCTACGGCGCGGTGGTCCGCGACCCTGCGACCGGCGAGGTGCTGGCCGAGCGCGCCGAGGCGATCGGCACGGCCACCAACAACGTGGCCGAGTACCGGGGCCTGATCGCCGGGCTGGAGGCCGCCGCCGAGCTGGGCGCGGCCGAGGTCGAGGCCCGGATGGACTCCAAGCTGGTGGTCGAGCAGATGTGCGGCCGCTGGCAGATCAAGAACCCCGGGCTGCGGCCGCTCGCCGCGCAGGCCGCCGGGCTTGTCGGCCGGTTCGCCAGCGTGCGGTTCAGTTGGGTGCCCCGGGAGCGCAACAAGCACGCCGACGCGCTGGCGAACGCGGCGATGGACGCGGCGGCCGGCCTGGCTCCGACCCGGCCCGTCGTGGAGTCGCCGCGGATCGTCGAGCCGCCGCGCGAGGTGGCCGCCCCCGACTCGGCCGCCCGGGCCGCGGCCCGCGAGGTGGCCGCCCGCGCCGCCACCGGCCGGGCCACCGGCACGGACCCGGCCACCACGCCGGCCTCCTGGGAGCCGCGCCCGACCGAGGAGGCCACCCGGCTGATCCTGGTCCGGCACGGCGAGACCGAGCGGACCGTGCAGAAGCGCTACTCGGGCCGCGGTGACGTGCCGCTGACCGACCGGGGCCGGGCCCAGGCCCGCGCCACCGCCGCCCGGGTGGCCGCCCTCGCGCCGTCGGTCGCGGCCGTGGTCAGCTCCCCGCTGTCCCGGTGCACGGCCACCGCCGAGGCGATCGCCGCGCTGGTCGGCAACCCACCGGTACGCCCCGACGACGACCTGATCGAGTGTGACTTCGGGGTCTGGGAGGGGTGCACCTTCGCCGAGGTGCGCGACGGCTGGGCCGGGGAACTGGACGCCTGGCTCGCCTCCACGAGGGTCGCCCCGCCCGAGGGCGAGTCGTTCGCCGCGGTCGCCGAGCGGACCGGCCGGGCGGTCGACCGGCTCCGGAAGGCGTACCCGGGAGAGACGGTCGTGGTGGTCTCCCACGTCTCGCCGATCAAGCTGGTGCTGCGCGACGCCCTCGCGGCCGGCGACGCGTTCCTGCACCGCCTCTACCTGGACACCGCGGGGGTCTCGGTGCTCGACCTCTACCCGGACGGCGGCGTCGCGGTCCGCTCGGTCAACGACACCGCCCACCTCGCCGACCTCTGAACCTTTGGACGTCGCCGTTCGGCGCACGCCGGCGGCCGCTCGGCGCATCGGCGTCCTCCGGTAGAACGTGACCGCGCTCACAGGGTCGTAGCCTCCGGCCGTCACATGGCAAGTTACGACTTCCCGGAGGTGTGTCACATGGCAGCACCAGAACCGGAGGCGCCGACAACGGCGCGATCCAGGGCGAAGGACCACAGCCCCTGGAACTGGTTGCTCTTCATACCGATCGTGGTGCCGCTGATCCCGGCCTTCTTCAACGCCGACTCGCCCCGGCTGTTCGGTTTCCCGCGTTTCTACTGGCTGCAACTGGCCTGGATCATCCTCGGCGTGGCCACCACCACGCTCGTGTACCAGATGACCAAGAGGCGGGGTGATCGCTGATGTGGCGCGACCACCTGACCGAGATCATCGTCTTCAGCCTCCTCTTCCTGCTGGTCAGCGCCATGGGTTTCGTGGCGGCCCGGTGGCGGGCGCCGCGCGACATGGCGCACCTGGACGAGTGGGGGCTGGGCGGGCGCAGCTTCGGCGGCTGGATCACCTGGTTCCTGGTCGGCGGTGACCTCTACACCGCGTACACCTTCGTGGCGGTGCCGGCGCTGATCTTCGGGGCCGGGGCGGCGGGCTTCTTCGCCGTGCCGTACACGATCGTCATCTACCCGTTGGTGTTCCTGGTGCTCTGCCGGCTCTGGTCGGTCTCGCACCGGCACGGCTTCGTCACCCCGGCGGACTTCGTCCGCAACCGGTTCGACTCGCCGATCCTGGCGCTGCTGATCGCCATCACCGGCATCGTGGCGACCATGCCGTACATCGCCCTGCAGCTGGTCGGCATCGAGGCGGTGCTCAAGACGATGGGCGTGACCGGGGACAGCGCGCTGGCCCGGCACCTGCCGATCATCATCGCGTTCGCCATCCTGGCGGCCTACACCTACCAGTCCGGGCTGCGCGCGCCGGCGCTGATCGCCTTCGTCAAGGACTCGCTGATCTACATCGTGATCCTGGTGGCGGTCATCTACCTGCCCTACAAGCTGGGCGGCTGGGGCGACATCTTCGACGCGGCCGACGCCAAGTTCAAGGCGTCACCCGCCCCCGGGGACGGCATCCTGCTCAACGCCAACAACCAACTTCAGTACGTCACCCTGGCGTTCGGCTCGGCGCTGGCGCTGTTCCTCTACCCGCACAGCATCACCGGCGTGCTGGCCAGCCGGAACCGCGACGTGATCAAGCGGAACATGTCCGCGCTGCCGGCGTACAGCCTGCTGCTCGGGCTGATCGCGCTGCTCGGCTACATGGCCATCGCGGCGAACGTGAAGCCGCTGCCCGGCGCCAAGGCCGGCAGCGTGGACGGCAACACGGTGGTGCCGCTGCTCTTCGACAGCCAGTTCCCGGACTGGTTCGCGGGCGTGGCGTACGCGGCCATCGGCATCGGCGCGCTGGTGCCGGCGGCGATCATGTCAATCGCGGCGGCGAACCTGTTCACCCGCAACATCTACAAGGAGTACCTGAAGCGGGACGCCAGCCCGGCGCAGGAGGCGAACGTCTCGAAGATCACCTCGTTGGTGGTGAAGGTCGGGGCGGTGGCCTGCATCGTCTTCCTAGACCCGCAGTTCTCCATCGACCTCCAGCTCATCGGCGGCGTGATCATCCTCCAGACGCTGCCGGCGGTGGCGCTGGGCCTCTACACCCGCTGGTTCCACCGGGGCGCGCTGATCGCCGGCTGGGTGGCCGGCATGGGGCTCGGCATGTGGATGCTCTACCAGATCGGGAACCCGACGACCGGGAAGAAGCACTTCGCCGGTTCGGCCTTCCCGCTCTCCGAGTTCGGCTTCGACACCCAGAAGACGATCTACGTGGGCATCGTGGCGGTGCTGGTCAACCTGGTGGTGGCCGCGCTGCTCACCCTGGTGCTGCGGGCCGCGAAGGTGGCCGACGGGGTGGACAGCACCACCCCGGACGACTACTTCGCCGACGAGGGCGACCCGCGGGTCACCCCCGGGGCGGAGCGGGACGCGGACGCCGCTCCCGAGCCGGTCGCCTGAGCTGTCCGAGGCCCCGGTCGCCACGGTTGGCGGCCGGGGCCTCGCCATGTGCTCAGCGGCGGCGGGTGCGCGATTCGAGGGCCTCGTTGAGCCGGTGCAGCAGGTCCGCGAGGCTCTCCCGGTCGTCGGGGGACCAGGCGGCCAGGATGTCGCCGTAGAGCCGGGTGCGGGCCGCCCGCACCGCGGCCATCCGCTGGAGGCCGGCCGGGGTGGGGGAGATCACCGTGCCGCGCCCGTCGGCCGGATCCGGGGCACGCGCGATCAGCCCGTCCCGCTGCATCGCCGAGACCTGCCGGGTGACCGTGGAGCCGTCCAGGTTCAGCTTCGTGGCCAGCGCGGAGACGTTCTGCGGGCCGGCGCCGGCCAGGTGCCGCAGGATCACGTACGCCGCCCGGTCCAGCACCCGGTGCTCGGCCGTGCCGGTGGCCCGGCGGGTCGCCTCGCCGAGCCGCAGGAGCATCGCGACCTCGGTCTCGATCCGACCGAGGGTGGCCTCGTCCTGACCGGTTCCTGCCGTGTGGTCGTCCGTCATAGCTGTATGATACAACAGGTTTACCTGTAAGATACAGCTATACGTCTGGAGGCGCGGAGTGGATCGGCGATCCGAACCCAACCGCAGTGCCATCTACGCCACCACCCTGGTGGCCTTCCTCGCCATCGCCGGCATCGCCGTGGTGGACCCGATCCTGCCCGCCATCGGCGAGGCCATCGGGGTCACCGCCTGGCAGGTCGAGCTGCTCTTCACCGCCTACATCGCGGTGATGGCGCTCGGCATGATCCCGGCGACCCTGGCCAGCGGGCGGTTCGGCTTCAAACCGGTGCTGATCACCGGCGTCTCGGTGGTCGGCCTGGCCGCCATCCTCGCGTCGTTCAGCAACGACATCGTCCAGCTCTCCGCGCTGCGTGGCGTCTGGGGCCTGGGCAACGCGATGTTCTTCGCCACCGCCATGGTGGTGCTGGTCAACCTCGCCAACGACCGGGAGTGGGTGGTCGGTCTCTTCGAGACCGCGCTCGGTCTCGGCTTCGCCGTCGGCCCGCTGATCGGTGGCCTGCTCGGCGAGGTGAGCTGGCGACTGCCCTTCTTCGTCTGCGGTGTGTTCATGGTGCTGGCGCTGGCCGTCGCGTCGCGCAAGCTCCGGGAACCGGCCCACAAGCAGCCCCCGGTACGCCTCGGTGCGATCTTCTCCACCTACCGCAAGCCGGCGTTCGTCATCCTCTGCGTGGTCACCGCCGCCTACAACTTCGTCTTCTTCGTGGTGCTCGGCTACACGCCGCTCTACCTGCGCCTCGATATCATCCCGCTGGGCCTGGCCTTCACCGGCTGGGGCCTCGGCCTGGCCGCCGGCATCCTGTTGATCGGCCACCGGCTGGCGCACCGGATCGGCGCCGTGCAGACCGTCGGCGTCGCCATCGCCGGCCTGCTGGTCTGCATGGTCGGATTCGCCACCTCCACCGGCACCGCCATGTCGCTGGTGGTGCTGGTCCTCGCCGGCCTGTTCATGGGCCTGGCCAACGCCAACCTCACCGACCTCGCCCTCGGCCTCGGCTCCAGCGACCGCCGGGTCGCCACCGGCGCGTTCAACCTGGTCCGCTGGGGCGCCGCCGCGCCGGCCCCGATCATCGCCGGCAAGCTCGCCGAGCGCGGGCTGGCCCTGCCGTTCTGGGTCGGCTTCGGGGTGCTCGCGGTCGGCGTGCTGGTCTACCTCGCCTTCGCGCACGTGATGGCCGCCGGCTACGGCGAGCGGGTGCTCTGGTCCCGGTGGAACTCCGCCGCCCGGCGCAACGAGCACGCCCCGGAGGAGCCGGTCGGCGAGGCGTACTGAGCTGCCGTTCCGGTCGGACCGCCCCGATGTCCCGTCGGGGCGGTCCGGTGTCCGGGGCGGTCAGCCCAGGGCGCGGTAGAGCAGGTAGAGGCCGATCACCGTGCCGAAGACCACGATGAGGGCCCGCAGCACCACCGGTGGGAGCCGGCGGACCAGCCGGGCGCCCGCGTACCCGCCGACCAGGGTGGCCGGCGCGACCACCGCGACCGCGGCCCAGTCGACCGGACCGAAGAGCGCGAACACCACGAGCGTGGTCAGCCCCACCATGGCCGAGAGCAGGTTCTTGATGGCCGACACCCGGGCCAGCGTGGTGTCCAGTACCAGGGCCAGGCCGGCCACCAGCATCACTCCGAGCGCCGCGCCGAAGTAGCCGCCGTACACGGTGCCGAGCGCGACCATGGCCTGCACGGTGACGGTACGGCGGCGCGGGCTCAGGTCGGCCGGATGGCCGACCAGCCGGCGCAGCGGATCCTGGAAGGCCAGCACGGCCGTCGCGCCCAGCACCAGGAACGGCACCACCAGTTCGAACGCGCGCGCCGGGGTGGCCAGCAGCAGCACGCAGCCGACCACGGTGCCCGCCACGGCGGTGGGCAGCAGCGGCCAGAGCACCCGCCCGCGGGGCAGGTCGGTCCGGCTGCCCGCCACGCTCGCCACGTAGCCGGGGAAGACCGACACCGAGTTGGTGACGTTGGCGGGGACCGGGAGCAAACCGGTCGCGATCAGGGCCGGGAAGGTGATCAGGGAGCCACCCCCGGCCACCGCGTTCACCGTGCCCGCGGCGAGCCCGGCGGCCACCAGCAGCGCGGCGTCGGAGAGGTCCATGATCCCGCAGGCTAGCCCGACCGCCACGCCCGCGCAGGACCGGCCTCACCGCAGACCGGGGCGCGGGTCGCGGGGTGGAAATGGCTGGGGCGGCGCCGTCGTTAGGATGAGGGCGCGACGGACGAGTCGACCGGGCGGTCGCGTCGACGGGCTGCGGCCCGTCGCCGAGGAACGTCCGGACTCCACAGGGCAGGGTGGTTGCTAACGGCAACCCGGGGTGACCCGCGGGACAGTGCCACAGAAAACAGACCGCCGGCCCGACACGGGACGGTAAGGGTGAAACGGTGGGGTAAGAGCCCACCAGCATCCCGGGTGACCGGGATGGCTCGGTAAACCCCACCCGGAGCAAGGCCAAGAAAGGGCCGTCACCGCAAGATGACGACCCGCGCAGACGCTTGAGGGCGGCCCGCCCGATGTCTGCGGGTAGGCCGCTGGAGCCTGCCGGCGACGGTAGGCCGAGATGGATGGCCGCCGCCGGCGCACCTTTCGGGGCGTGCCGGTCACAGAATCCGGCGTACAGGTCGACTCGTCCGTCGCCCTACGGCGCAAATGTCCGGTCCGCTGAACTCGTGAGACACCGGCCCCACGAGTCGCCAGGAGCACAACTTGCCGGGACACAACTAGGATCGTGGAGTGGTTCGGGCGGAGGTCGTACAGGACGAGCAGCGGTTGCGCCGCATCGAGGCGGTAACCGACGCCACGCTGTCCCGACTCGACGTGGCCGACCTCTTCGACGAGATGCTCGACCGGGTGCGTGAGCTGCTCCAGGTCGACACGGCGGCGATCCTCCTGCTCGACGTCCGCGCCCAGCAACTCGTGGCCACGGCCGCCCGGGGGCTGGAGGAGGAGGTCCGGCAGGGTTTCCGGGTCTCCGTCGGCCGCGGGTTCGCCGGCCAGGTCGCGCTCACCCGGCAGCCGGTGATCATCCAGACCGTCACGTCCGACAACGTGGTCAACCCGGTGCTGATCCAGACCGGGGTGCAGTCCCTCCTGGGCGTGCCGATCATGGCCCGGGGCGAACTCGTCGGCGTCCTGCACGTGGGCACCCTGAGGCCCCGGCGGTTCACCCTCGACGACGTCCAGCTGCTCGAGCTGGTCGCCGACCGGCTCAGCCTGGCCAGCCGGGCCCGGGCGAACACCCTGGACCAGTCCGCCGCCCTGGCCCTGCAACGCAGCCTGATCCCCGCCGAACTGCCCCGCCTGCCCGGCCTGGAGCTGGCCGGCCGGTACGTGCCGGGCCACGCCTCCGGCGTCGGCGGCGACTGGTACGACGTCTTCACCCTGCCGTCCGGCTGGCTGGGCGTGGTGGTCGGCGACGTCGCCGGGCACGGGCTCCAGTCCGCGGTCGTGATGGGCCGGGTCCGCAGTGCGCTGCGCGCCTACGCGCTGGTCTGCGACGACCCGGCGGAGGCGCTCACCCTGCTCGACCGGAAGGTGGTCCACTTCGAGGCGGGCAGCCTGACCACCGCGCTGTACGTGATGATCTCCCCCGACCGCGAGACGCTGCGCATCTCCGTGGCCGGCCATCCGCGCCCCGTGATGGCCGCGCTCGGCCGGCCGAACGCCGTGCTCGGCGCGCACATCGATCCGCCGCTCGGCGCCGGCCGCCGGGATCAGGCGCGGCGCACCACGACGGTGGACTTCCCGCCCGGCTCGGTCCTGGTCGCCTACACCGACGGCCTCGTCGAGCGTCGCGGGGAGCTGTTCGACGCGGGCGTGGCCCGGCTGACCGCGGCCGTCCCGCTGGCTTCCGTCGACACCGTGGCCGCCACCGTCATGGCGGCTCTGGACACGGAGCACCCGGCCGACGACATCGCCCTGCTGGCCATCCGCCGGCCGCCCCGCTGACCCGCGTCACCCCGGCGGCCAGTTCCGCAGCAGCGCGTCCAGCGCGTCGAGGGTGCGCGACCAGGTGGCGTCCGTCGTACGCGGGGTGTGGCGGAAGCCGCCCGCCCGCTCGAGCGACACGTAGCCGTGGAAGGTGCTGTGCAGCAGGCGTACCGCGTCCGTCTGGTCGGGCTCGGCGAGCCGGTAGCCGCGCAGGATCGCCCGGGTCATCTCCGCGTGCCGCCGCGCCGCGCTCGCCTCCGCCGTCTCCCGGTCCAGTTGCAGTTGCGCCGCGGCGTACCGGCCGGGATGCCGGGTGGCGTAGTCCCGGTAGGCGTTGGCGAAGGCTACCAGCGCGTCCTTGCCGGCCCGGCCGGCGAGCGCGTCGGCGGCCCGGTCGGCCATCTCCGCCAGGGCCAGCATCGCCACCCGGACCCGCAGCTCCTGGGCGTTCCTCAGGTGGAAGTAGAGGCTCGCGTCCTTCACCCCGAAGCGGCGGGCGAGCGCCGTGACGGTCACGTTCTCGAAGCCGACCTCGTCGGCCATCTCGGCCGCCGCCAGGGTCAGGCGTTCGACCGTCAGCCCCGCACGGGCCATGTGCCCCACCCCACATCTAGTCGCTCTAGTTCTTTATCTAGGGGCTCTAGACTAGTGCCTATGACACCCCTGACTGAGGCTGCCATCCGGGCCTCCTTCGTCAATTGCACCAAGGGCGAGGCGAAGCGCCTGGCCCTGCCCCGGGATCTGGCCGAGCGGCCCTGGGCGGACCTCGACTTCCTCGGCTGGCGCGACCCCGCCGCGGCGGAGCGGGCCTACCTGGTCGCCGAGTCCGGCACCGGGCTGCTCGGGGTGGCGCTGCGGGTGGCGCCGCAGACCGGGCGGGTCCGGCGCAGCATGTGCTCGCTCTGCCTGACCACGCACACCGGGGACGGCGTCTCGCTGATGACCGCCCGCAAGGCCGGGCGGGACGGGCGGGCGGGCAACTCGGTCGGCACCTACCTCTGCACCGACCTCGCCTGTTCGCTCTACCTGCGGGGCAGGAAGAGCGCCGGACGGCGCCTCGACGAGTCCATCACGCTGGGCGAGAAGATCGACCGGACCACCGCGAACCTCGGCGCCTTCCTCCATCAGGTCGTCGGCTAGGCCACCGTGCGGACGGCCGGACGATGGCCGCATGGCGTCGAGCCCACCGTCCGACCGGGTCGGCGCAGGCGTTCCTGCTCACCATCGCCCTCGGGCCCGACAGCACCCGTTCGGCCCGGACCGTCGCCGCCCTGCTCGGCGCGGCCCTGGCCGGGCCCTGTGCTCAGCTGATGGCCAAGCACCGGCTACTGGAGACAAGTGACAGCCGCCCGGCTGAGCGGATCGAGCAGCAGCTCGGCCTCGACCGCTGACCCTGGACTCTCGACGGACAGCACCGGCTCGGACGCTGGCGCACCCCTATGTAGATTTCCGATACAGTAGGGCCATGCGGCTGACGATCCCGGTGGCGAAGGTGCTCTCCGCGCTCCTCGCCGACCCCGAGGCCCCGCGCTACGGGCTCGACCTGATGAAGCTCACCGGCCTGCCCAGCGGCACCCTCTATCCGGTCCTGCACCGGCTCCAGGCGGCCGGTTGGCTCGCCG
This sequence comes from Micromonospora sp. Utrum1, assembly GCF_057197805.1. Lineage (NCBI taxonomy): Bacteria > Bacillati > Actinomycetota > Actinomycetes > Micromonosporales > Micromonosporaceae > Micromonospora > Micromonospora sp. Utrum1. Next base: position 5,940,259 of record NZ_CM170071.1, on the reverse strand, counting down.
CCGACTGGGAGGAGGTCGACCCGGTCACCGCCGGCCGGCCCGCCCGCCGCTACTACCGGCTCAGCGGTGACGGGGTGCGCGCCGCCCGGCTGGCGCTGGCCGAGCTGCGCGCCCTCGCCCCGGAGGGCGGAACGTCCCGGGGCGGGACCGAGCCGACGGGAGCCCCGGCGTGGTGACCCGGCGGCTGGCCGGGGCGCTGCTGCGCGCGGCGGCGCGGCGCTGGCCCGCGGAGCTGCGCGACGACCTGCTCCGGGAGTGGGACGCCGAGCTGCACGTCCTGGCCGGGCGCGGGAAGCGGTGGCGGATGCTGCGCTTCGCCGCCAGCCTGGCCACCAGCAGGGCCGGCGGACCGATGGTCGACCGGGCCGTGCTGCACCGGCGGCTGCGGCGTACCGCCGGGTTGCTGCTGCTCGCCCCGCCGGCCTGCGTCGCGGTCGTCGTGCTCGCCGCCGCAGTGCTACGGGTGGCGTTCGGGGCGCTCGACGTCCGCCTCGACTGGGCGACCGCGGTGCAGTTACCGATCTGGTCCGGGCTCACCGCCGGGATGGCCGCGCTGCTCGCCCTCCTCGTCACCCGGGCCGCGCGGCGGACCGTACGCACCGGACCGTTGGCCGCCGCGCTCGGCGTCGTGCTGCCGATCGGGCTGACCGTCACGGTGGTGCTCGCCGCGCTCGCCGGCCGGGGCGAGCGGGGCCTGCCGGGCACCGTTCCCGGGCTGCTGCTCTGGCTCGCCCTGCTGGTGCCGACCCTCTGGGGCGCGGGGCTCCTGGCCCGCCGGGGCCGGACCCGGCTGGCCTGGGCCGTCGGACTGCTCGGCGCGCTGGTCGCGGCCGACGCCGCGGTCGTCCTGGCGGTGGTCTCCGCCATCCCGGCGACCCCCGTCGGGCCGGTCGGCGACGGCCTGCCCCCGGACACCGTGGACCGGATCTCCGCCCCGCTCTGGCTGCTCACCTGCTGGACCGACTCGTCCCTCGGGCTACCCCGGCCCACCGCCTGGGAACGGTTCCTCATCACCGACCGGGTGCTCGTCGAGCCCGTCTTCTACCTGGCCTGCACCCCGTACGCGGTGGCCTACGCCGTCGCGGCGGCCCGGCCGGCGCCGGCCGCCGAGCCCGTGCCGGAACCCGTCCCGTCGCCCGCCTGACCCGCCGTCCTGCGGGAACGGTTCGGCGCGAATGGGCACCACCACGGGTGCCGGCCGTTCGAAGGAGGTGCCGGTCAGCGGGGGCAGGGCAGCCGTTCCAGCGGGGCGGGCGTGGCCACCCGGCGCACCACCTGGGCGAAGCAGGCGGCGGCGTCGGCCCGCTGCCAGCCGAACACCGACGCGGCGGTCTTCGCCACGCGTACCCGGAAGACCAGCCGGACCTCGGCGGCGCCCGCCGCCACCGTGAGGACCTCGACGTCGTCCACGCTGTCGGCGGCCTGCCGCAGGTCCGCCTCCCGCGCCGACGGTTCGGCCAGCAGGACGGCCCGGGTGCGTTGGGCGGTGGCCGTCACCTCCCGGTCGGCCCGGCGTTCCAACCGGTGCTGCGACCGGTCCCGCAGCAGCGGCACCCCCAGCGCCAACCCGACCGCCACGAGGGCCACCAACGCCGCCCCGGCCAGCAGCCCGCGTCGCCGGCGCACCGACCGTCCTGCCCCGAAACGCACCCCGGGATTGTGCGCCACCGACCCGGCAGCCGGCTGCCCCGTCTTCCGCCGTTCCGGCCCGGGACCGCCCTGACCAGGTCTAATGTGGAGGACATTGGCGACTATTTACGGCGTTCCGGTGGCGGCCGGGCGGCTCTCGGTGCACAGTGATCGCATGAGCGACGACGGAAGTGGTGGTGGGCACTACTACTGGTGCACCCGACACCACCGGGTCGAGACCGATGCCGACGTGTGCCCCGCGAAGCACGTTCTCGGACCGTACGCCTCAGCCGCCGACGCGGAGAACGCCCTGCAGCACGTGCGGGAGCGCAACGAAGCGTGGGACGCCGAGGACGCCCGTTGGGCCGGGGAGGGCAGGTAGACGGCGCGGGAGAGCCCGCGTCGAGGTGATCCGTGCTCCGCGAGGGCGAGAGCACGTCCCCAGGAAAGGGAACCGAGATGGCCGAAGCACAGCAGGCCACCCGCCCGGCCGCGAAACGGACGACCGCGAAGAAGACCACCGCCGGCCGGACGGCGACGGTCACCAAGGCGTCCCCGAACGCCTCGGGCGCCGGCGCCGGCCGGGCGCCGGCGAAGACGGGGGTCGCCCGGAAGGCCGCCGCCAAGAAGGTCGTGTCGGCCGCCCGGAAGGCGCCGGCGAAGGCCCCGGCCACGAAGACCACGGCCAAGAAGGCGCCCGCCACGAAGGCCACCACCAGGAAGACCGCCGCGGCGAAGAAGACCACGGCCGCCACGAAGACCACCGCCGCCAAGACGACCACCGCCGCCAAGAAGACGACGGCGGCGAAGAAGGCGCCGGCCAGGAAGACCACCACCGCCGCGACGAAGGCGCCGGCCAGGAAGACCACCACGGCCGCGAAGAAGGCCCCGGCTGCGAAGAAGGCCCCGGCTGCGAAGAAGGCCCCGGCGCGCAAGACCACCACGGCGCCGGCGAAGAAGACCACGGCCGCGAAGAAGGCCCCGGCGAAGAAGGCCCCGGCCAAGAAGGCGCCCGCGGCGAAGAAGGCCCCGGCGAAGAAGACCACCGCCGCCCGCAAGGTCACCTCCACCGGGCAGAAGGCGACCGCCGCGGTGAAGAAGACCGGCGCGGCGGCCAAGAAGACCACCGCGAAGAAGGCGCCGGCGGCGAAGAAGGCCCCGGCGAAGAAGACCACCGCCGCCAAGGCCACGGCGACCCGACCGAGCGGCGGCGCCCGCAAGGCGGCGGCGCAGAAGGCGCCGGCCCGGAAGGCCACCGGCACCTCGTCCGCCACCGCCCGCAAGTCGGTGGGCCGCAAGGCCACCTCCGCGGCGTCGTCGGTCGGCCCGGTCGAAGCACGTACGAGCACCTCGACGGGAACCCACAAGCGGCTCACCGCGGCCCGGAAGCCGGCCGGCACGCGGGTCGTGGCCGGCCGGTCCACGGCCAAGCCGGGGAGCACCCGGCGGACCGCCGGCTGACGTCGGGCGTCCACCGTTGACCGGCGCCCCGCCGGCGACAACACCGGCTCGGCGCGTCTGAGATTGCGCGGCGACGCGGCGTCGTCGGTGCCGGTGAGCGGATCACGCGGGGCGCTGTCAGGATTGACCCCGTGGTGATCCGACGCGTACTGGCGCCCCGCATCGACTTCGGCGCGCTGCGCCGCGAGCTGGGACTCCCCGAAGACTTCCCGGCCGCGGCGCAGCGCGAGGCCGACGCGGCCGCCGCCGCCCCGCTGCCGGCCGTCGCCGACCGGACCGACATCCCGTTCGTCACCGTCGACCCGGCGACCTCGCGCGACCTCGACCAGGCCATGCACCTCACCCGCCGTCCCGGTGGCGGCTTCCGCATCCGGTACGCCATCGCCGACGTCTTCACCCACGTCCGCCCCGGCGGTGCGCTCGAGGCGGAGACCTGGCGGCGGGGACAGACCGTCTACCTCCCGGACGGCAACGTGCCGCTGCACCCGCACACGCTCAGCGAGGGGGCGGCCAGCCTGCTGCCCGACGCCGACCGGGCGGCGGTGCTCTGGACCATCGACCTCGACAGTGACGGCGACACGGTCGCCGTCACGCTGGAGCGGGCCCGGGTGCGCAGCCGGGCCAAGCTCGACTACTCCGGGGTGCAGCGCGACGCCGACGCTGGCCGGCTGCCCGAGCCGATCGCCCTGCTACCCGAGATCGGTGCCCTGCTCACCGCTCGCGGCCTGCGCCGGGGCGCGATCAACCTGCCGCTGCCGGAGCAGGACGTCGAGCCGGACGGCGACGGCTGGCGGCTGGTGCTGCGCGGGCCCGGCCCCATGGAGGAGCACAACGCGCAGATCTCCCTGCTCACCGGGATGGCCGCCGCCGACCTCATGCTGGCCGGCCGGGTGGGCCTGCTGCGCACGATGCCGCCGCCCCGGCGGGAGGCGGTCGACCGGTTGCGGCTGGCCGCCGGGCCGCTGGGCGTGCCGTGGCCGGCCGACGCCCCGGTCGGCGAGGTGCTCGCCGGGCTGGACGCCTCGCAGCCCCGGGCGGCGGCCTTCGTCGACCAGGCCGCCGAGTTGATGCGCGGGGCCGCGTACACGGCGTTCGACGGCGACCGGCCCGAGCAGCCGGAGCACGGCGGGGTGGCCGCCGCGTACGCCCACGTGACCGCGCCGCTGCGCCGGCTCGCCGACCGGTACGCCACCGAGGTCTGCCTGGCCCTGCACGAGGGCCGGGAGGTGCCCGAGCACGTCCGGGCCGCGCTGCCGAAGCTGCCCGAGGTGATGGCGACGACCGACCGGACCGCGTCCGCGGCCGCCCGGGGCGCGGTGGAACTGGCCGAGGCGGTGCTGCTGGCGCACCGGGTGGGGGAGACCTTCGAGGCGGCGGTGCTGGACGTGGACGAGCCGCGGCCGGCGGGCAACGGCCGCGCCGGGCGCCCGCCGGGCGGCACCGTCGCCCTGGACGAGCCGCCGGTCCGCGCCCGCTGCACCGGTGAACTTCCGCTCGGCGAGCGCGTCCGGGTCCGCCTGACCGTCGCCGACCCGGCCCAGCGCAAGGTCGCCTTCGAGCAGGCCTGAGGCGGCCGGGCGCGGTGTTTCTCACAGCGCCCGGCCGCGCTGCCGTGCGGCGACCTTTGCGAGGATGACCGTATGGCTTACGACGCGACCACCCTGCCCGACGTCTCCGGGCTGACCGTCGGCATCATCGGTGGCACCGGCGACCAGGGGCGGGGTCTCGCCTACCGGTTCGCCCGCGCCGGGCAGACCGTGCTGATCGGCTCCCGCGCCGCCGACCGGGCCGCCCAGGCCGCCGCCGAGATCGCCGCCCTGCCCGGCGTGCCGGCGGGCGCCACCGTCTCCGGCGCGGACAACGACGAGGTCGCCCGCCGCAGCGACGTGGTGATCATCGCGGTGCCGTGGGACGGCCATGCCGCCATCGTCGCGGCGCTGACGGGCCCGCTCGCCGGCAAGATCGTTATCGACTGTGTCAACCCGCTCGGGTTCGACAAGCAGGGCCCATACGCGCTGACCGTCCCCGAGGGCAGCGCCGTGCAGCAGGCCGCCGGTCTGCTGCCCGACTCCCGGGTCTGCGCCGCGTTCAACCACGTCAGCGCCCCGCTGCTGGCCGACCCGGAGGTCGACCGGATCGACCTGGACGTGCTGATCTGCACCGAGGACCGGGAGCTGGTCGGGGTGGTCGCCGCGCTCGCCGCGCGGATCCCCGGCATGCGGGGCATCTACGCTGGCCGGCTGCGCAACGCCCACCAGATCGAGGCGTTCACCGCCAACCTGATCGCGATCAACAAGCGCTACAAGGCGCACGCCGGCATCCGCGTCACCGACCTCTGATGTCGTACCCGTGCCGCAGGATCGCCGCATGGAGTGGCAACTGGTGATCGACTGTCGGGAGCCGTCCCGGCTCGTCGCGTTCTGGGCCGAGGCGCTGCGCTACCGGCCGCAGCCGCCGCCGGAAGGTTTCTCGACCTGGCGCGACTGGTATCTCTCCGTCGGCGTGCCCGCCGAGGAGTTGGGCGAGGGCGACGGTGCGGACCGGCTGGAGGATCCGACCGGGGCGGGACCGAAAATCTGGTTCCAGCCGGTGCCCGAGCCGAAGTCCCTCAAGAACCGGCTGCACCTCGACCTCAAGGTCGGTGGCGGCCGGGCGGTGCCGGTGGCGCAGCGCCGGGTCACGGTGGATGCCGAGGTCGCCCGGCTGACCGCGCTCGGCGCGACGGTCCTGGGGTCGATGGACGACCCGGCGGACGGCTACTACTCGGTCCAGCTGGCCGACCCCGAGGGCAACGAGTTCTGCGTGGTCTGACACCGGTCACCGGCCACCTGGGTGTGGTCTCCCCGTCGCGGCGGTGCGGCCGACAGCCGGCCGCACCGCCGCCCGGCGTGCCTCAGAAGGTGTGCTCGGCGCTGGGGAAGTCGCCGCCGCGGACCTCGTCGGCGAAGCGGCGGGTGGCGTCGGTCAGCGCGCCGGCCAGGTCGGCGTAGCGCTTGACGAAGCGCGGGGCCTTGCCGGTGCGCAGCCCGGCCATGTCCTGCCAGACCAGCACCTGCCCGTCGGTGTCCGGGCCGGCGCCGATGCCCACCGTGGGGATACGCAGCTCGGCGGTGATCCGCTTGGCCACCTCACCGGGCACCATCTCCAGCACCACCGCGAAGGCGCCCGCCTCGGCCACCGCCCGGGCGTCGGCGATGACCTCCTCGGCGGCGTCGCCCCGGCCCTGCACCCGGTAGCCGCCCAGGGTGTGCTCGCTCTGCGGGGTGAAGCCGATGTGCGCCATCACCGGGATGCCCGCCCCGACGATCGCCTCGATCTGGGCGGCACAGCGCCGGCCGCCCTCCAACTTCACCGCGTGGCAGCCGCCCTCCTTCATGAACCGCACCGCGGTCCGCAGCGCCTGCGTCGGCCCCTCCTCGTAGGAGCCGAAGGGCAGGTCACCGACGATCAGCGCCTGCCGGGTCGCCCGGACCACCGCGCGGACCAGGGGAAGCAGCTCCTCGGCGGTCACCGGCAGGGTGGTCTCGTAGCCGAAGACGTTGTTCGCCGCCGAGTCGCCGACCAGCAGCACCGGGATCCCCGCCCGGTCGAAGATCGAGGCGGTGTACTGGTCGTACGAGGTGAGCATCGCCCAGCGCTCGCCGCGCTCCTTGGCGGCGATCAGGTCGCGGGTGCGGACCCGGCGGGTGGCCGGCCCGCCGTAGAGGGCGGTCACCTCGGTCGGGGTGGACTCCACCATGACTCTCTCCTTCCTCGAGGCCGCGTTCGCGGTCCCCGGGTTCCGCCGCGATCGTCGCACCGGGACAGCGGCCGCGGGCAGGGCGGAGTGGAGGATTTCACTCCCGGCGGCCGGGCCGCCGGGACCGGGTCAGCCGTCCTCGCGCCAGCGGTTGGTGATCGGCAGCCGCCGGTCCCGGCCGAACGCCTTGATGGAGATCTTGGTGCCGGGGGCGGACTGCCGGCGCTTGTACTCGGCGGTATCCACCATCCGCAGCACCCGGTCCACGATCGCCGGGTCGTGACCCGACTCGACCAGGCCGTCCCGGCCCAGGTCGCCGTCGACGTAGCCGATCAGGATCGGGTCGAGCACGTCGTACTCCGGGAGGCTGTCGCTGTCGAGCTGGCCCGGGCTCAGCTCGGCCGACGGCGGCTTGCCGATCGAGCTCTCCGGGATCGGCGGCGTCTCGCCGCGCTGCTCCGCCTCGGCGTTGCGCCACTTGGCCAGCCGCCAGATCAACGTCTTCCAGACGTCCTTGACCGGGTTGTAGCCGCCCACCGAGTCGCCGTACAGGGTGGAGTAGCCGACGGCCAGCTCGCTCTTGTTTCCGGTGGTGAGGACCAGGTGGCCCTCCTGGTTCGACAGCGCCATGAGGATCACGCCACGCACCCGGGCCTGGAGGTTCTCCACGGTCACCCCGGCGAGCGACATGTTGGCCAGGAAGGTGTCCACCATGGGCTGGATCGGTTCGATCCGGAAGTCGAGGCGGGTGCGCTTGGCCAGCTCCTCGGCGTCGGCCCGCGAGTGCTCGGAGGAGTGCTGGCTTGGCAGCGACACCCCGACCACCCGGTCCGGACCGAGCGCGTCGACGGCCAGCGCCGCCACCACCGCCGAGTCGATGCCGCCGGAGAGGCCGAGCACCACCGAGGGGAACCGGTTCTTGTTGACGTAGTCGCGCAGGCCCAGCACCAGAGCCTGCCAGACCTCCGCCTCGTCGGCGACCGGCTCGATGATGCCGCCGACCGCGACCTCGCCCACGGGAGCCGGCGGCAGGATGTCGCTGACCTTGGCCCGGACGATCCGCATGTCGTCGGCCCGCTCCTCGACGTCGACCGGCTCCTTGGCCGGCGGCAGGTCCAGGTCGTGCACCAGCAGGTGCTCGACGAACTGGGGCGCCCGGGCGAGCAGCGTGCCGTTCGCGTCGACGATCATCGAGTCGCCGTCGTAGACCAGCTCGTCCTGGCCGCCGACCATGTTCACGTACGCGATGGCGGCGTCCGCCTCGGCCGCCCGGCGGCGGACCAGCGGCAGCCGGATGTCGTCCTTGTTCAGCTCGTACGGCGAGCCGTTGATGTTGAGCACCAGCCCGACGCCCGCGTGGCGGGCCACCGCGAACGGGCCGCCGGCCTGCCAGAGGTCCTCGCAGATGGTCAGCGCGACGTCCACCCCGCCGATCCGGACCACGGTCAGCGTGTCGCCGGAGACGAAGTAGCGGTCCTCGTCGAAGACGCCGTAGTTGGGCAGGTGGTGCTTGAAGTAGGTGGCCACCACCGCCCCGCCGTGCAGCAGCGCGGCCGCGTTGCGGGCCCCCTTGCCCGGCTCGGCGTCGGCGCTGACCTGCGGCGGGCCGTCCGCGTCCAGGTAGCCCAACAGGATCGGCAGGTCACCGAGGCCGTCGGCGGCCAGGTCGGCGGCGAGCCGGTGCAGGGCGGCCCGCGAGGCGGCGACGAAGGACCGGCGGAAGACCAGGTCCTCGACCGGGTAACCGGTCAGCATCAGCTCCGGGAAGAGGGCGAGCTGGGCGCCGGCGTCGGCGGCCTTGCGGGCCCAGGTGCGGACCAGGTCGGCGTTGCCGGCGATGTCGCCGACCGTCGGGTCGACCTGGCACAGGGCGAGACGCAGGGTGGGCATGCCCTCATCTTGCCCCAGCCGGAGGGGCCGAATCGGACCGGACGCGGGAGACACCGGACCGCGTTCCGGCCGTCTCCCCGGGCGGGACACGGCAGGACACCCGGTGGGTGGGGGCGTAACGTCGGCGTAACGAGACCGGTGGAGACTGGGCGGTCAGGCCGGGCCGGCCCGACCGGTGCGGAGAGTACGTGTCACGAGGGGTGGAAGTGGACCGTCAGCAGGAGTTCGTCCTCCGTACGCTGGAAGAGCGGGACATCCGGTTCGTCCGGCTGTGGTTCACCGACGTGCTCGGCACGCTCAAGAGCGTGTCGGTCGCTCCCGCGGAGCTGGAGGCGGCCTTCGAGGAGGGCATCGGCTTCGACGGCTCCGCCATCGAGGGCTTCGCCCGCGTCTTCGAGTCGGACATGGTGGCCATGCCCGACCCGACCACCTTCCAGGTCTTCCCCTTCGAGGGCGGGGTCAGCGGCGAGAGCGCCCGGATGTTCTGCGACATCCTGCTCCCCGACGGCAGCCCGTCCTGGGCCGACCCGCGGCACGTGCTGCGCCGGGCGCTCTCCCGGGCAGCCGAGAAGGGCTTCACCTTCTACACCCACCCGGAGATCGAGTTCTTCCTGCTGGAGAACGGCCCGCAGGACGGCTCGCTGCCCACCCCGGTGGACACCGGCGGCTACTTCGAGCACACCACCCACGCGGTGGCCCGCGACTTCCGCCGGCAGGCGGTGCTGGCGCTGGAGCGGATCGGCATCTCGGTGGAGTTCAGCCACCACGAGGTGGCCCCCGGCCAGCAGGAGATCGACCTGCGCTACGCCGACGCGCTGACCACCGCCGACAACATCATGACCTTCCGGCACGTGGTGAAGGAGGTCGCCCTCTCCACCGGGGTGCAGGCCAGCTTCATGCCGAAGCCCTTCACCGACCAGCCGGGCAGCGGCATGCACACCCACCTGTCCCTGTTCGAGGGGGAGCGCAACGCGTTCCACGACGCCGGCGACCCGATGAAGCTCTCCAAGGTGGCCAAGTCGTTCATCGCCGGGCTGCTCACCCACGCCCGCGAGTACACGGCCGTCACCAACCAGTGGGTCAACTCCTACAAGCGGCTCTTCCCGCTGGCGCTGCCGGACCGGATCACCGAGAGCCCGGCGTACGTCTGCTGGGGTCACCTGAACAGGTCCGCGCTGGTCCGGGTGCCCGCGTACGGCAAGCCCAACTCGGCCCGGGTCGAGGTGCGCTCGCTGGACTCGGCGACCAACCCCTACCTGGCCTTCGCGGTCATGCTCGGCGCCGGCCTCAAGGGCATCGAGGAGGGCTACGAGCTGCCGCCGGGCGCCGAGGACGACGTCTGGTCGCTGAGCAGCGCCGAGCGCCGCGCCATGGGCTACGAGGCGCTCCCGGAGAACCTGGCCGAGGCGATCGACGTGATGGCCGGCTCCGAGCTGGTCGCCGAGGTGCTCGGCGAGCACGTCTTCGACTTCTTCCTGCGCAACAAGCGGGCCGAGTGGGAGCAGTACCGCCGCGAGGTCACCCCCTACGAGCGGCAGCGTTACCTGTCGCTCTAGATCACGGTGGTGCGGTGCCGCTATCGTCTGCGGCACCGCCCAGGCACCGCGTCGGGCCGCGCGGACCCCGGGGAGGCGTTCGGTGCTGGACGAGCTGCTCAGCGGGGCCTGGCAGAGCATCGTGTTCGGGGTCGTCGGGGTGGCGCTGATGGCCGCCGGCTTCCTGCTGGTCGACCTGCTCACCCCGGGCCGGCTGCGGGAGCTGATCTGGGTGCGCCGCAACGGCAACGCCGCGCTGCTGCTCGCCGCCAACCAGCTCGGCATCGCCGGCATCGTCTTCACCGCGATCCTCACCAGCTACAGCTCCTTCGGCAAGGGGCTGGCCTCGACGGTGGTCTTCGGCCTGGTCGGCCTGCTCGTGATGGCGCTGGCCTTCCTCGTGCTGGACCTGCTCACCCCGGGCAGACTCGGCGAAATCATCTGCTCCGACGAGCCGCACCCGGCGGCCCGGGTCAGCGCCGCCACCCACTTCGGCGCCGCGCTGATCGTCTGCGCCTGCATCGCCTGAGCCTGTCGTACCCGGGGCATAGCCTCCGGGCGTGAACCGCACCGACCGTCTCTATGCCCTCGTGGAGGAGCTGCGGGCGGTGTCGCCGCGGCCGCGCAGCGCCCGCTGGCTGGCCGGGCGCTTCGAGGTCAGCACCCGCACCATCGAGCGGGACATCACCGCGTTGCAGGGCGCCGGGGTGCCGATCTGGGCCGAGCCGGGCCGCACCGGTGGCTACGTGGTCGACCGGGCGCGCACCCTGCCCCCGGTCAACCTGACCCCGGGCGAGGCGGTGGCGATGGCCGTCGCGCTGCACCGGCTGGGCGGCACGCCGTTCGCCCCGGCCGCCGGCGCGGCCCTGCGCAAGCTGGTCGCGGTGATGCCGCCCGCCGACGCCGCCGAGGCGCACCGGCTGGCCGGCCGGGTGCACCTGATCGGCAGCGGGCCGGACATCCCCGTCCCGGCCGCCGTCGCCGACGCGGTCGCCGCCCGCCGGGTGCTCCGCCTGCGCTACGCGGACCGCGCCGGCGCCGCCTCGGCCCGGGACGTGGAGCCGCTGGCCTATCTGGGCAACGCGACGCACTGGTACCTGGTCGCCTGGTGCCGGCTGCGCGACGAGCTGCGCTGCTTCCGCACCGACCGGATCGTCGCGGTGCGTCCGCTGACCGAGCCGGTGACCCGGGAGCTGCGCCCCGAGGACCTGGACATTCCGGCCGGGCGGCTCCGTCCACTGAGTCTGGTCTGATACCCGACAGCGTTCACCGGGCGGATGCGGGATGCTGACGGGTCCGGCCGTGCCTGGGGGAGGAGCGCGGGTGTCCGACACGCTCAGCTACGCCGACGCGGTCCGCCTGCTCGGCGGGGAGAAGAGCCGGTTCGTCGACTGGTTCGACAAGCTCACCGGGGGCGTGCTGCTGGCCGCCTCCGTGCCGGTGCCGGCGCTGCTGAGCGTCTTCGACGCGCGGGCGGAGTTCGTCCGGCTCGGCCACGATCTGGTGCGCGGCCTGTCGGAGAAGCACTCCGGGCTGTCGCGCTACGGGCGTACGCGGCGGCTGGAGGCGGCGCACGGGGTCCTCGCGGTGACCGCCTTCTTCGAGGCGCTGGGCGAGCTGGAGCTGCCGTTCGCCGTTGGCGATCTGCGCATCGGCCGGTCCGACCAGCTGGGCCTGGCCGGCGCCCGGCACGCCGCCGACGACCTGACCGCCGCCCTGTTCGCCACGGCGGCGCCGGTGCCCGGTCCGCACCTGCCCTATCCCGCACTGCGGTCGGCCCTCGTCGACTGGTACGCGGGGCTGGTCACCGCCTTCCTCACCTTCGTCCGTGGGCTGGCTGTCGGCGACACGCTCTTCGACGCGCGGTGGCGGGCGACCGAGCGGGCACTGGCCGACCTCCCGGCCGCCGCCGCCGACCGGCACCGGGACCTGCTGGGCCGGCTCGCCGTGGACTTCCCCGAGGTGTCCTTCTGGGCCGGCCTGCACGAGCACGAGGCCACCCGGGCGGAGGTCCGCCGGCTGTCGCTGGGCCTGGCCGACCTGCACCGGGCCCTGGCCGACCTCTCCACCGGGCGCGCGCCCGACGGGCGGCGGGCCGGTCTCGCCGCCGCGTACGCCGCCGAGCTGCGCCGGCCGATCATCACCTCCGGCGACGTGCCGGCCGGGCTGACCGTCCCGACGCTCGGCGAGGCGTACGTGCCGCCGCTCAGCCGGATCGCCGAGCTGGACCGGGACGCCCGGCCGGCCGACGAGAGCTGGTGGGACGACCAGCCGGTCCGGGACGACCTCTGGCAGTCCCTCGTCGTGCACCTCACCACGCCCGGCGCGACCCGCGCGCCGCTGCTGGTGCTGGGACAGCCGGGCTCCGGCAAGTCGGTGTTGACCCGGATCGTCGCCGCCCGGCTGCCGGCGGCCGACTTCCTGGTGATCCGGGTGGTGCTGCGCGACGTGTACGCGGCCGGTGACCTCCAGGACCAGATCGAGCAGGCGGTCCGCAACGACACGGGCGAGCGCGTCGACTGGCCGGCGCTGGCCCGATCGGCCGGCGACGCCCTGCCGGTGGTGCTGCTGGACGGCTTCGACGAGCTGCTCCAGGCGACCGGGGTCAGCCAGACCGACTACCTGCGCCGGGTGGCCGGCTTCCAGCGCCGCGAGGCCGACCAGGGCCGGCCGGTGGCCGTGGTGGTGACCAGCCGGACCAGCGTGGCCGACCGGGCGCAGCCGCCGCCGGGCACGGTGGCTGTGCGGCTGGAACCGTTCGACGAGGCGCGGGTCGATGCCTGGGTGCGGACCTGGAACCGGGTCAACGCGGCCGCCTTCCGGGCGCCGGGCGCCCGGCCGCTCGACCCGGCCACCGTGCTGTCCCATCGGGAGCTGGCGGAGCAGCCGCTGCTGCTGTTGATGCTGGCCCTCTACGACGCCGAGGGGCACGACCTGCGCCAGGCCGGGGAACTGCGCCGCGGCGAGCTGTACGAGCGGCTGCTGCGCCGCTTCGCGTGGCGGGAGGTGGTCAAGCAGGGCGCCGGCCTGCCCGAGCCGGAGCTGGACCGGGCGGTCCAGGATGAGCTGCGCCGGCTCGCCGTGGTGGCGTTCGCGATGTTCAACCGGGGCACCCAGTGGGTCAGCGCCACCGAGCTGGACGCCGACCTGGCCGCGCTGCCCCTCGGCGGATCGGCGACGCGTCAGCGGGACGGGTTGCGCGCCCCGCTGGCGGCGGCCGAGGTGGTGCTGGGCCGGTTCTTCTTCATCCACCGCTCCCGCGCCGCCGAGGAGGAGCGGCGTCGCGAGACGTACGAGTTCCTGCACGCCACCTTCGGCGAGTACCTGGTCGCGCGGCTGACCGCCGAGGTGGTGGACAATCTGGTGGCCAGGGACTCCGCGGCCAGCCTGTCCTGGGGTGGCGAGCCGGTCGACGACGACCTGCTGCACGCCCTGCTGTCGTACACCGTGCTCAGCACCCGGACCACCGTGCTGGCCTTCCTCGACGAGCGCCTGGCCGGCCGGGCCCATGCCTACCGGAGCGGCTGGGCGCGGCTGCTGCTGCGGCTGTTCCGGGCCGCTCCGTACGCCACCGCTGCCCGCCGGTTCGGCGGCTACGCACCCCGGCGCCTCCGGGTTCCCGCCCGCTATGCCGTCTACAGCGCCAACCTGCTGCTGCTCAACCTGGTGGCCGGTGGCCCGCTGACCGGGCGGATGCTCTTTCCGGAGGCGACCGATGTGGTCGACGAATGGCGGGCGCAGGTCGGGCTCTGGCGTGCCCAGCTGGACCCCGAGGAATGGCAGGGCCTGACCGACCTGCTTGCGCTCGAGCGCATCGGGGAGGGCGCGGGACGGGACGTCCGGATCTGGACGGACGACCAGTTCGCCGCGCCACCTGACCTGGACGTGCTCTGGTCCATGGGGCAGTCGTCGCTGCGGGGGACACCCTACGGTCTGCCCCGGGAGATGCTCGCCAGACTGCGGCGCAACGCCCACCTGACCTGCGACGCCGACGCAGCCGTGGTCGTGCACGCCCTGGAGCCGATGTTCGACCGGCTTCCGACCGCGCTGGCCGCGTTCCACGACGTCGGAAACGCCGTCCTTCCCTCCGCGGCCCATGCCCTCGTCGAGGCCTGGCTCCTGCCGTTGCGCCCCGCGACGCAGCAGGAGCGGATGGCCGTGTACCTGCGCTGCGTGCACCTGCTGAACGACCTGGCGGGACCGATACCGGACTGGGACCGGGCCGCGTACCTGCGGCTCCTGCTCGACCGGATCGCAGGGGACCGCGAGGTGTCCGCCGACGTGGTCACCGAGGTGATGTCGGCGGCCGACACCGACCTGCTGGAGGACCGTGAGGTGTCCGCCGCCCTGTTCCGGTGCGTGCGAGCGGTGCTGGGCGTGGGGGACGCGGCCGACCTGCGCCTGGCCGAGGTGCTCGATTACCTCCACGACGCACAGATGCTGACCCCGGACTGGTTGGACGACGCCTCCGCGGAGGTGCTGCTGCGCCTGCGCGAGCAGCGGATGCTGGCGCCACAGGTCTGGGCCTCCGCGTTCGCCGGGTTCGACGAGCGCTACGGCGACCGGCGTCCGGACCTCGCCCGGCGGCTGCGCCCGCTGGTGAGGAATCCAGCCGAACTGCCCGAGAAACTCCGACAGGACGGTGTCGCGGAGGGCGTCGAGGCTGACTCCTGACGACGCCGGCCGACCGGCCGGCGCGAGCCACAGGAGGAAGCATGTCCAGCACGCCCGTCACCTGGTTCGAGATCGGCTCCGACCGCCCCGAGGAGGTCGAGCGCTTCTACGCCGACCTGTTCGGCTGGACCTTCGAGGAGCAGGGCGGCCCGGGGGCGTCGTACCGGCAGACGGCGGCCGGCGGGGAGCGGGGGATCGGCGGCGCGATCCGTGCCACCAACGGCGACTCCCCGAACTACGCGATCTTCTACGCCGAGGTCGCCGACGTGGCGGAAACCTGCCGGCGGGCCGAGGCGGCCGGGGGCAAGGTGCTGGTCCCGCCGCGCAGCGCGCCGAGCGGGCTGACCTTCGCCCGCCTGCTCGACCCGTCGGGCAACCACCTCGGCGTCTTCACCCCACCGGCCGCCGGATGAGCGTTCGGGCGCGTTTGTTGTCGCCCGGACGACAACAAACGCACCCGAAGCCGCGTCAGTGGGTGGCCCCGCCGGGGAGCGGATCGCGGCCGGGAGGGAGGTGCGGCCGATGAGGAGTCGGCGGGGCCACCCGGGTCAGTTGCCGGGCCGGTCGCCGCCGCCGCGGTGGCCGTGACCGCCCGGGCCCGGGAAGACACCGGCCTCGGCGGCCTTCAGCACCGCGTCGGCCTGCTCCTGGGTGAGCTTGCCGTCCTTGACGGCCTGGTCCAGCCGCTCCTTCAGCGCGGCCTGCCGGTCCTCGGTCGACGGCCGCTCGGGTCGGTCGGGCCGGTCGGCCTGGCGCTGCTCGCGCAGCTTCTCCAGCGCCGCGGTGACCTTGTCGGTCGGGACGCCCAGTTCCTTGGCGAGCGCCTCGGCGAACTCGGCCTGCCGTTCGGCCCGCTGCTGCTGCCGGTCGGTGCCCTGGTCGGTGCTCGTGCTGGCGCTCGGGGCCGGGCTCGGGCTCTTGTCGTCGGCGAGCGCCACCGTCGGGGCGGCGATCCCGACGCCGAGCACTCCGGCGGCGGCCAGGCCGGCCAGCAGGTGCTTCCTCGACATCCTGCGGATCATGCTGTTCTCCTGTTCGGTGGTGGTGCGATGACATCACCGACAGTGACCGGCATAGCTGGGCGCAACCCGTGGCGAACCTGTCAGCGCGCTGGCAATCGCACCCGTGAACCGGGACAAACCAGTTGCGAAGGGCTCGCGGCGGCCGGGAGGGTGGGACGGTCACCCGACGGAAGGCGAAGCCGCATGACGAACCCCTCCATTCGCGAGATCGAGCTGCCGGAACCACGCTCGGGGCCGTACGGCATCACCGCCGGCCCCGACGGCGCGCTGTGGCTGACGCTGGCCGGGACGGGTGGCGTCGCCCGGGTCGGGCCGGACGGCGAGGTGCGCACCTTTCTCGCGGACCCGGCGGAGAGCCGGCCGCTGATCATCACCGCCGGCCCGGACGGCGCGCTCTGGTACACCCGCTCCGGTGACCACCGGCTGGGCCGGATCACCGTCGACGGGCAGACCGGTTCCGTCGCGCTCCCGCCGGGGACCGGGCCGTGCGGGCTCGCCGTCGGCCCGGACGGCGCCCTCTGGTACGCCGGCATGGGCGACGACACGGTCGGCCGGGTCACCGTCGACGGGGCGGTCACCACCTTCCCGCTGCCGGTCGACAAGGGCTTCCCGTCGATGCTGGCCGCCGGGCCGGACGGCGCGCTCTGGCTCACCCTCAACCAGGCGAACGCGATCGCCCGGGTCGCCCTGGACGGCGAGGTGACCCTGCACCCCCTGCCGACGGAGGCGGCCGGACCGGTCGGCATCACCCTGGGCGGCGACGGGGCGCTCTGGTTCGTCGAGATCGCCGCCGGTCAGCTGGGCCGGATCACCCCGGACGGCCGGATCGACGAGTTCCCGCTGCCGGACCGGGCGGCCCGCCCGCACGCGATCGTCGCCGATCCGGCGGGCGGCTGCTGGTTCACCGAGTGGGGCGCCAACCGGATCGGCCACATCGACAAGGCGGGCCGCATCACGGGGCACGACCTGCCCACCCCCGGCTCCGAACCCCATGGCCTCACGGTGACCCCCGACGGCACCGTCTGGATCGCGCTGGAGACCGGCGCCGTAGCCCACCTCACCCCATAGCCCCGGTGATCATGAGGTTGGCGGCAGTGGTGGATCTTCAAACTGCCGCCAACCTCATGATCGACGCGGGCCCACAGGGGTCAGCGGACGGCGGGGGAGACCGTGAGGGTGCCGGTGGTGGCGTCGAGGACGGCGGGGGTGCCGACCGGGATGGTCAGTTGGTCGGGGCCGTGGCCGATGGGGAGGCCCCCTAGGACGGGGACGCCGAGGTCGCCGAGGCGCTCGGTGAGCACGTCGGTGACGGTGGTGTCCCAACCGTCGGCGCACTCCGTGAACTGGCCCACCGCCACCCCGGCGATCCCGTCCAGCGCACCGCAGCGGCGCAGGTGGGTGAGCATCCGGTCGATCTTGTACGGCGGTTCCTGCACCTCCTCGACCAGCAGCACCGCCCCGGTCAGGTCGGGCATGTCCGGGGTGCCGATCGACGCGGTGATCAGGCACAGGTTGCCGCCGAGCAGCCGCCCCTCCGCCCGCCCGGGCACCCGGACCGGGTAGGTCTCCTCCTCCTTCACCGCCTCGACGGTCACCGGCTCGGTGGTCATCAGCGCGGCGTGCAGCGACTCCGCGGAGCGGAGCGGGGTGCGCTCGTCCCGCCATGCCGCGCCGGGGCCGTGCACGCCGGCCAGCCGGGCGCCCCGCCAGAGCGCGAACTGCAACGCGGTGATGTCGGAGAAGCCGGCCACCACCTTCGGGTCGCGGCGGACCGCCGCCATGTCGATCAGGTCCACCACCCGCTGCGCGCCGTACCCGCCCCGGGTGCAGATCACCCCGCGGATCTCCGGGTCGGCGAACGCGGCGTTCAGGTCGGCGGCCCGCAGCTCGTCGGCGCCGGCCAGGTAGCCCTGGCGGGCGTACGCGTTCGGCGCGGGCACCGGGCGCAGCCCCCAGCCGGTGAGCAGTTCGATGCCGCGGGCCACCCGCTCCGGGCGGGTCGGGCCGGAGGGCGAGACCAGCATCACCTGGTCGCCGGGGCGCAGGACCGGCGGGCGCAGGCAGTCGTCGGTGAGCACGACGGGAGCCTAGTGCGGCCGAGCCGGACCGGGTGCCGCCGGGCGTACCGGATAGCCTCGACGTCGTGGCGACCGCGCTGGTGATCGAGAACGACCCGACCGACGACCTCCGCCGCCTGGGTGAGTGGCTCACCGAGGGGGGCCTGGACCTGTGGGTCCTGCGCCCGCACGCCGGGGACGAACTTCCCGCCGACCTCGACGGGTACGTCGCCCTGGTGGTGCTCGGCGGCGAGCAGCAGGCCTACCCGCTGGCCGACGGGAGCCCCGGCGCGCCCTGGTTCCCGGCGCTGGAGGGGCTGCTGCGCAAGGCGGTCCGGCAGCGGATCCCCACCCTCGGGGTGTGCCTCGGCGGGCAGCTGCTGGCCTCGGCCCACGCCGGGCAGGTCGAGCGCAGCCCGTCCGGGCCGGAGGTCGGGCCGGCCGTGGTGGGCAAGCGGGACGCCGCCGACACCGACCCGCTCTTCCGCTACGTGCCGCTGATGCCGGACGTGCTCCAGTGGCACTCCGACGAGATCACCGAGCTGCCGCACGGCGCGACCCTGCTGGCCGCCTCGACCCGCTACCCGAACCAGGCGTTCCGGCTCGGCGACCGGGCCTGGGGGCTGCAGTTCCACATCGAGTGCGACACCGCGATGATCGCCGACTGGGCCCGCGACTCCGAGCTGCTGGCCGAGCTGGGCTACGACCCGGAGCTGGTGGTGGCGGCCTGCGACCGGGTGATGGCGGACGTGGAGGAGGTCTGGCAGCCGTTCGCCATCCGGTTCGCCGCCCTCGCCCTCGGCGAGCTGGACGACGCCACCGTCCGCCCCAGCCTGCCGCTGCTCGGGCACTGAGATGCCCCGACCGACCCGGGGGCGCCTGGCCCGCTACGGCTTCGCCGAGGCCGACGGCGGGGCGCGCGCCGCCGACCTGCTCGGTCCGGACGGGCTCGGGTTGTGGCGTCTCGACGAGCAGGAACCCACCGACGAGGCGGCCGGCGAACTGCTCGCCGCGCTGTCCCGAGCCGCCGACCCCGACCTGGCGCTGCGCCAGCTGCACCGCCTCGTCGAGGCGGAACGGCGGACCGCGGAGAAGCCGGCGGTGCTGGACGCGCTCGCCGCCGACCCGGGGCTGCGCCGCCGCCTGGTCGCCGTCCTCGGCGCCTCCTCGGCGCTCGGCGACCACCTGGTGGCCAACCCCCACCAGTGGGCCGTGCTGGCCACCGAGGCGGACGGGCTGGCACCCCGCGCCGACGGCCGGCTCGACCTGGCCGCCGCGGCCCGGCTGACCGCCGCCACCGGCCCGGTCCCGGTCCTGCGGCAGGCGTACCGGTTGGCGCTGCTGCGGATCGCGGCGGCCGACCTGACCGGCGGGCGCAGCCTGGAGCAGACCATGGCGGCGCTCTCCGGGCTCGCCGACGCCACCCTGGCCGCCGCCTACGACATCGCCGTCGAGGAGCTGCCGGAGGGCACGCCCCGGCCGCGCCTGGCCGTGGTCGCGATGGGCAAGTGCGGCGGCGACGAGCTCAACTACGTCTCCGACGTGGACGTCATCTTCGTCGCCGCCAGCGACGAGGACCTGGGTGCCGCCACGCTGGTCGCCACCCGGCTGATCCACGTCTGTGGGCTGGTCGCCTGGCCGGTCGACGCCGCGCTGCGTCCGGAGGGCAACCGGGGGCCGCTGGTCCGCACCCTCGCCAGCCACCTGGCCTACTACCGCCGCTGGGCCCGCACCTGGGAGTTCCAGGCGCTGCTCAAGGCCCGGCCGGCGGCCGGCGACCTGCCGCTCGCCCGGGAGTGGATCGACGAGCTGGCCCCGCTGGTCTGGACCGCCGCCGAGCGGCCGGAGGCGGTCGAGGACGTCCGGGCCATGCGTCGGAAGATCATCGACAACATCCCGCCGAAGGAGCTGGAACGCGAGATCAAGCGCGGCCCGGGCGGGCTGCGCGACATCGAGTTCGCCGTCCAGCTGCTCCAGCTCGTGCACGGCCGGGGCGACGAGTCGTTGCGGGCGCCGGGCACCATCCCGGCGCTGCGCGCCCTGGTCACCGGCGGCTACGTCGGCCGCGCCGACGGGGAGGCGCTGCTGCGCGGCTACCGCTTCCTGCGCGGCGTCGAGCACCGGCTCCAGCTCCAGGGCCTGCGCCGCACCCACACCGTGCCGACCGAGCCGGCCGCGCTGCGCTGGCTGGCCGCCGCGCTCGGCTACGCGGCCACCCCGGGCCGCAGCGCCGTCGAGGAGTTCCGCGCCGAGTGGGTCACCCACGCCACCGAGGTACGCCGGCTGCACGCCAAGCTGCTCTACCGGCCGCTGCTGGAGTCGGTGGCCCGGGTGCCGGCCGAGGGACTGCGGCTGACCCCGGAGGCGGCCCGCCACCGGCTGGAGATTCTCGGCTTCGCCGACCCGGCCGGGGCGCTGCGTCACCTCCAGGCGCTCACCGGCGGGGTGAGCCGCACCGCCGCCATTCAGCGCACCCTGCTGCCGGTGCTGCTCAGCGAGTTCGCTGACGCGCCCGAGCCGGACCGGGGGCTGCTCAACTACCGGCAGGTCTCCGAGAAGCTCGGCAGCACGCCCTGGTACCTGCGGCTGCTGCGCGACTCCGGCCCGGTGGCCCGCCGGCTGGCCCGGGTGCTCTCCTCCTCCCGGTACGCCGCCGACCTGCTGGCCCGCGAGCCGGAGGCGCTGCGGCTGCTGGCCGAGGACACCGAGCTGACCCCGCGCCCGCGCGAGGTGCTCGGTGAGGGCTTCACCGCCGCCGCGGCCCGGCACGACGACCCGGTCGAGGCCACCCGTGCGGTCCGCGCGCTGCGCCGCCGCGAGTTGGTCCGGCTCGCCTGCGCCGACGTGCTCAGCCGGGCGGGGGCGCTCGCCCCGCTCACCCCCCGGACGGCGGACGGCGGTGGGCGGGCGCCCACCCTGGCGGACGTCGGCGCGGTCGGCCGCGCTCTCTCCGACGTCGCCGACGCCACCCTGGCCGCCGCGTTGCGTACCGCCCGGGCCGCCCAGCCCGGCCCGCCTGGCCTGCGCTTCGCCGTGATCGGCATGGGCCGGCTGGGCGGGTGCGAGTCCAACTACCTCTCCGACGCCGACGTGCTCTTCGTCTACGACCCGCCGTCCGGCGCGGACGAGGGGGCCACCGCTGCCGCCGCGCACGCCATCGCCGAGGAGCTGCGCCGGCTGCTCTCCGCGCCGGCCCCCGACCCGCCGCTCGGGGTCGACGCCGACCTGCGCCCCGAGGGCCGGCAGGGCCCCCTGGTACGCAGCCTCGCCGCGTACGCCCAGTACTACGCCCGCTGGTCGAAGGTGTGGGAGGCGCAGGCGCTGCTGCGGGCCCGGTTCGTCTGCGGCGACGCCGACCTGGGCG
The DNA here is from genome assembly GCF_057197805.1 of Micromonospora sp. Utrum1. Taxonomy (NCBI): domain Bacteria; kingdom Bacillati; phylum Actinomycetota; class Actinomycetes; order Micromonosporales; family Micromonosporaceae; genus Micromonospora; species Micromonospora sp. Utrum1. Next base: position 5,918,888 of record NZ_CM170071.1, on the reverse strand, counting down.
CCGAGTTCGAGGCGATGATCGACCCGGTGCGGTACCCGGCCGACGGGCTGACCCGCGAGCAGGTGGTGGAGATCCGCCGGATCAAGGCCCGAGTGGAGACCGAGCGGCTGCCCCGGGGCGCCGACCCGGCCACCCACACCAAGCTGGGGCGCGGCGGGCTCGCCGACGTGGAGTGGGCGGTGCAGCTGCTCCAGCTCCGGCACGCCGGCCGGCTGGCCGCGCTGCGCGGCACGGGCACGCTCGCCGCCCTCGCGGCGGCCCGGGACGCCGGTCTGGTGGATCCCGACGACGCGGCCGAGATGGCGGCCGGCTGGACGCTCGCCGCGCAGGTACGCAACGCGCTGATGCTGGTCCGCGGCCGGGCCGGCGACCAGCTGCCACGGCACGGGGTGGAGCTGGCCGGCGTGGTGCGGCTGCTCGGCGGGGACGATCCGGGCGAGTTCCTCGACGAGTACCTGCGCGCCGGCCGCCGCTCCCGAGCCGCCATGGAGCGAGTCCTCGACGCCCCGGCCTAGTGCGGAAGGCATTCCCAGGTGCCGGCCGGGTCGCCCGCCTCCTCGTCGACGGCTAGGAACTTGATGACGCAGGTGATTCATCCACGGCCCTTGGGCCGCGGGTCGGATGAGTCGTCCACACCATCAAGGTCGGATGAGTCGTCCACGTCATCAAGTTCGTAGCGGCTCACGGGGGGCAGCCCGGGTCAGCCGCCGAGGGTGTAGGTGCCGGCGCGCGGGACGGTCACCGTCGTCCAGTCGCCGGCCGGGGCGAGGGTGGCGCCGCCGGTGACGGTCAGCCAGCGGTCGTGGCGGACCCGCAGCGGCACCGGGCCGGGGCCGGGGGCCCGGAAGGTCACCGTGGCGGCGTCCTGGCGGACCAGCTCCCCGGGGGAGCCGACCAGCGGGGTCGGGTCGGCGACCGCGTAGAGCCGCCAGTGCCGGTCCGACCAGACCTCGGTGAGGTACGGCAGGCCGGCCCGGACCAGGTCGCCCTCCGGCCGTCCCACCCAGGACAGCTCGACGTCGGGCACGGCGACGTACTGCACCGCGTTCTCGGTCAGCCAGGTGCGGTAGCTGTCCGCGGTCAGTGGGACGCGGGTGCCGGACGCGCCCGGGACGGTGGCGAAGAAGAGCGGGTTGCGGGCGATGTCGGCCTGGCGCAGCCAGCCCCGGGCCAGCGGCACCTCGCCGAGGTGGGCGGCCTCCCAGTAGTTGCGGGTCGGCGGCACCTCCACCCGTCCGGTGAGCCCGCGCCGGTCCAGTTCGGCGCGCAGCGGCGCGAAGTACGCCGCCTCGGCCGTCGGATCGTCCGCGCTGGCCAGGTCGGCGACGACCACCGGCGGCTGCCACCAGCAGACCGCCGCCAGCACGGCCGCCAGGGCCACCGCCCCGGCCACCCGCCGCCGCACCGCCCTCGGCCGAGCCGGCTTCTCCGCCGACGGCGGCTCCGGGCCGATCAGGGACGGCGGAGCGGGCTCGCCCGCGGGGGGTCGGGCGGGCGTGCGGTTCGGCAGGCGGTCGGTCAGCCGGCGGGGGAGCGTCGCGGCGGCGGCCAGCACGGGCAGCGCGAACATCACCACCAGTCGGGTGGCGTTCAGGCCGACCGGGGTGTGCAGCAGCGCCGCGGCGAGGACCCCGGCCGCCGACAGCAGCGCCCCGGCCCGCACCGGCCGGTAGGCCACCAGCGCGGCCACCAGCAGGCTGGTCACCACCGCGTGCAGGGCGTCGGCGTGGCTGATGTTCATCCAGCCGCCCTCGCCGAAGAGCAGCCCGGTCACCGCGAGGGGCGCGGCGGCGGGCACGGCGAGCAGCAGGCCGTCGGCGTACCGGCGGGTGAGCAGCAGGGCGACGCCGGCCAGGCCGACGAAGAGCCCGGCCACCGGGCTGGCCGCCGAGGCGAGCAGGGCCGCCAGGCCGGCGAGCACGGCGCGCGACCACCGGGCGCGGCCGGCCGCCCCCGGCCAGGTCAGGGCGAGCAGCGCGGCCAGGCCGAAGGCGACCCCGAGGGCGTACGTCACCCGGCCGGAGACCAGGTTGCCGGCGATCGTCAGCACCCCGACCAGGCTGCCCAGCAGGGGCCGGGGCACCCGGGTCCGGACCAGCAGGGCGGCGAACGCGGTGGCCGAGGCGAGCAGCGTGAGCGCGCCGGTGGGACGGACCCCGAGCAGCGCCATCAGCGGCGGCGACACCAGGCTGTAGCCCCACGGGTGGACCCCGCCGTACCAGCGCAGGTCGACCAGGGCGGGCCCGTGTTCGGCGAAGAAGCCGGCCCGGGCCACCTGGGCGGACAGGTCCGAGCCGGTGGCCGGCAGGGTGAGATACAGCACGGCGAGGACCAGCGCGGACGCGGCGGACACCGCCACCACCCGACCGCCCCGCATGCCCACCTCCTGATCGCGACCCACCGTACTGGCAGCATGTCCGGCGTGCCTCACCACCTCTCGCGCTGGATCGGCCTGGCGGGCTCGGTGCTGCTCGCCGTGGCCGCCTATATCGGCGGCGCGCTGCCGCACGCAGACCTGCGCCCCACCCCGGTCAGCATCTGGCAGGGCCCGAACGGGCCCCTGACCATCGGTCTCTGGCTGGTCGGCACCGCCCTGCTGGCCGGGGCCTGGTGGTCGCTGCGCGACCGGGCGCCGTCGACCCGCTGGGTGCTCGTCACGGTCGCGCTCTGGCTGCTTCCGATGCTGTTCACCCCGCCGCTGGGCAGCCGGGACGCCTACGCCTACGCCTGCCAGGGTGCCAGCTGGTCGGCCGGGATCAACCCCTACGAGCAGGGCGTGTCCGCGCTGCCCTGCCCCTGGCTGGACACCATCTCCTACATCTGGCGGGACACCCCGGCCCCGTACGGGCCGCTCTTCGTGGTGCTCTCCGGGGCGATCGTCTCGGTCGCCGGGTCGCTGGCCGGCAGCGTGGCGCTGTTCCGGCTGCTCGCGGTGGCCGGTCTGGCGCTGACCGCCTGGGCCCTGCCGGTGCTGGCCCGCCGCTGCGGGGTGCCGCCGCAGCGGGCGCTCTGGCTGGCGCTGGCCTGCCCGCTGGTGCCCGTGCACCTGGTCTCCGGGGCGCACAACGACGCGCTCATGGTGGGCCTGCTCGTCGCCGGGCTGGCCGTGGTGGCGGCCCGGCCGGGCCGGCCGCTGCCGCTGCTCGCCGGTGGGCTGCTGCTCGGCCTGGCCGCCGCCGTCAAGGTCACCGCGCTGGTCGTGGTGCCGTTCGCCGCGCTGGCCGCGATCGTCGGGCCGTACCGGATCCGGTCGCTGGTCCGCGACGGCGCGTGGGTGGTCGGCGCGGCGGTGGCCACCGTGGTCGCCGTGACCTTCGCCGCGGGCCTCAACTTCGGCTTCATCAGCGGCCTCGAACAGGGCGGACTGGTCGTGGCCTGGACCTCACCGCCCACCGCGGTCGGGCAGACCGCCGGGTACGTCGCGGCGATCTTCGGGGCGCACGTCGACGCGCTGCCGGTCACCCGGGGGATCGCCGTGGTGGTGCTGGTGGCGCTGCTGGTCTGGCTCTGGTTCCGGGCGCTGCGCCGCGGGGAGCCCTTCTGGCACGCCGGCCTGGCGCTGACCGCGACGGTCGCGCTCTCGCCGCTGTTCCACCCCTGGTACTGGATGTGGCCCCTCACCGTGCTCGCCGCCACCGCCCGCCGGACCGGGTGGTTCGCGCTGGTGGCGCTGGTGTCGGCGTTCCTGGTCCTGGCCGACGGCACCGGCCTGCCCCGGTGGAGCAAGATGCCGGGCGCGCCCCTCATGACGCTGTTGGTGATCGTGGTGGTGGTCCGGTTGGTACGTTCGGCTCGGGCGGCCCGCCGGCCGGTCCCCGCCGAGCGAGGAGCCGACTGAGGAGAGGTGCCGGTGAGCGAGCCCGGCGCGGTGCCCGACGGACCGGTCCGCCCGGTGGCCCCCGCGCTCGCCCGGTACGCCGGACTCGCCGGCGCGGTGCTGCTGACCGTCGCCGGCTGGCTCGGTGGCGCGCTGCCCGACACCCCCGCCGTGACCAGCCTCGCCGACGCCTGGCGGGCCCCGCACGGGCCGGCGGTGCTCGGCTGCTGGCTGGTCGGCACGGTGCTGCTGGTCGGGGCTTGGTGGTCGCTGCGCTGGGGCGCCCCGTCGGGCCGGTGGGCGTACCTGACCGCCGGGCTCTGGCTGCTGCCGCTGCTGGCCGCGCCGCCGCTGGGCAGCCGGGACGTCTACTCGTACGCCTGCCAGGGCTGGTCCTGGGCGCACGGGGTCGATCCGTACCGGGTCGGGGTGGTGGCGGCCGGCTGCCCGTGGGCGGAGAGCGTGCCGCCGATCTGGCGGGACACCCCGGCGCCGTACGGGCCGTTCTTCGTGCTGCTGGCCGGCCTGGCCGTGCTGCTCGGCGGCGGCCTGGCCGGCGCGATCGCGCTGCTGCGGGTGGTGGCCGTGGCCGGGGTGCTGCTTGCGGCGCTCTGCCTGCCCGGGCTGGCCCGGGCCGTCGGGGTGCCGACCCGGCGGGCGGCCTGGCTGGCGCTGGCCTGCCCGCTGGTCGGGGTGCACCTGGTGGCCGGCGCGCACAACGACGCGGTCGGCCTCGGGCTGCTGCTGTCCGGCCTGCTGGTGCTGGTCCGCCGGCCCGGCCGGCCGCGGGCGCTGGTGCTCGCCGGGGTGCTGCTCGGGCTGGCGGTGGCGGTGAAGGCGGTCGCCGTGGTGGTGCTCCCGTTCGCGGCCCTGGTCGCGGTGCCGGGCCGCCACACCTGGCGCGCGCTGCGGCGCGACGGCGGTTGGCTGGCCGGGGGAGTGCTGGCCGCGCTGGTGGTCACCAGCCTGGCCACCGGGCTCGGCCTGGGTTGGGTGCGAGGCGTGGCCCGCAGCGGCGACTCGGAGCAGTGGACGTCGCCGCCGACCGCGGTGGGTCTGGTGGTCGACTACGCGGGCGCCCTGGCCGGCCGGGAGCCGGATGCCGTGCCGGTGGTCCGGGCGGTCGCGCTGGCCGTGCTCGCGGTGCTGCTGGTGGTGCTCTGGTGGCGGGCCTGGGCGGCGCTGCGCCGGCTGGGCGACGTCCGGCAGCGCGCGACCGGGCCGGCCGCCGCCGGGCCCCGGGTGGCCCTGGCCGGGGCGGGCCTGGCGCTGGCCGCCACCGTGCTGCTCGCCCCGGTCTTCTACCCCTGGTACGCGACCTGGCCGCTGGCCCTGCTCGCCGTGGCGACGGTCGCGGTGGCGCGGACGGTGTGGTTCGTGGCGCCCTGCGCGGTGGCCGCGGTGCTCACCCTGCCGGACGGCAGCAACCTGGCCCGCTTCACCAAGGCGCCGGGGGCGATCCTGATGACCGCGCTGGTGGTGGCGGTCGGGGTGGCCGCGATCCGGGCCCGCCGCGCCCGCTGACGGCGTACGCGCGAAACGGCCGGGCCGGCCCCGCTGTCGCGGAGCCGGCCCGGCCGGTGCTGTGGAGTGTGTCGCGCCGAGGCGCTCAGCAGTCGAAGTACATGGCGAACTCGTGCGGGGTCGGGCGCAGGCGCACCGGGTCGACCTCGTTGGCCCGCTTCCACGACACCCAGGTCGAGATCAGGTCCGGCGTGAAGACGCCGCCGTCGAGCAGGTAGTCGTGGTCGGCCTCGAGGGCGTCGAGCACGGCGGGCAGGGAGCCCGGGACCTGCTTGACGTCGCCCCACTCCTCCGGGGGCAGGTCGTACAGGTCCTTGTCGATCGGCGCCGGCGGCTCGATCTTGTTCTTGATGCCGTCCAGGCCGGCCATCATCATGGCGGAGAAGGCCAGGTACGGGTTGCTGGACGGGTCCGGCACCCGGAACTCGACGCGCTTGGCCTTCGGGTTGCTGCCGGTGACCGGGATGCGGGTGCAGGCGGAGCGGTTGCGCTGCGAGTAGACCAGGTTGACCGGCGCCTCGAAGCCCGGCACCAGCCGGCGGTAGGAGTTGATCGTCGGGTTGGTGAAGGCCAGCAGCGACGGCGCGTGGTGCAGCAGGCCGCCGATGTACCAGCGGGCGGTGTCGGAGAGGCCGGCGTAGCCGGTCTCGTCGTAGAACAGCGGCTCGCCGTTCAGCCAGAGGCTCTGGTGGGTGTGCATGCCGGAGCCGTTGTCGCCGAAGAGCGGCTTCGGCATGAAGGTGGCGGTCTTGCCGGCGGCCCAGGCCTCGTTCTTGATCAGGTACTTGAAGAGCTGGAGCTGGTCGGCGGACTGCAGCAGGGTGGAGAACCTGTAGTTGATCTCCGACTGCCCGGCGGTGCCGACCTCGTGGTGCGAGCGCTCGACCGTGAAGCCGGCGTCGATCAGGCGGCGGACCATGCTGTCGCGCAGGTCGGCGTAGTGGTCCACCGGCGGCACCGGGAAGTAGCCGCCCTTGTAGGCGGTCTTGTAGCCGCGGTTGCCGCCCTCCTCCTCACGGCCGGAGTTCCAGGCGCCCTCGATCGAGTCGATGTAGTAGTACGACTGGTGGGCGGAGGTCTCGTGGCGGATCGAGTCGAAGATGTAGAACTCCGCCTCGGCGCCGAAGTACGCGGTGTCGGCGATGCCGCTCGCGGCCAGGAACGCCTCGGCCTTCTTCGCCACGTTCCGCGGGTCACGCGAGTAGGCCTCGCGGGTGAACGGGTCGTGGATGAAGAAGTTCAGCGCCAGGGTCTTCTGCGTGCGGAACGGGTCGATGAAGGCGGTCGCGACGTCCGGGAGCAGGAGCATGTCCGACTCGTGGATCGCCTGGAAGCCACGGATCGACGAACCGTCGAACGCGAGGCCGTCGGTGAAGACGCTGTCGTCGAAGGACTCGACCGGCAGGTTGAAGTGCTGCATCACGCCGGGCAGGTCACAGAAACGTACGTCGACGAACTTCACGTCCTCGTTCTTGAGGTATCGCAGGAGTTCCTCGGGATTGGCGAACACACGTCCTCCTGGCAGGTCCACTCCGGGGCTGGCTACCTGGCGACGCTATGGCCGTGGGGTTGCCCGGCCGTGTCTCCTCTGTTTCCGCCGTGTTACGTCCCTCGCGGAGCGTCATCCCGGCCGCTCAGCCGCCTCCGGCTCTCCAGTGGGACGATACCCGTTGCGCCGGTCTGGCGCTGATTGATGGCTTTGGTCCTGTTCCCCGCCTGGCGCTCAACCGGCGTACCGGGGCAGTGACCGGCACCCCTGCCCGCCGCGGCGCTGCCGACCCCGGATCGGTCGCTGGCTACCCTGACCGCTGTGACCGATACCGCCGCCGTGCCGGTGCCGCCCGCCGCGGACCCGGCCTTCACGCCCCCGAGCCTCGGCCGTCGCTTCGGCGCCCTGCTCATCGACTGGGTGCTCTGCCTGTTGATCGCCAACATCTTCGCCGACCCGGTCCGCGACGGCTGGGCCCCGGTCCTGGTGCTGATCCTGGAGTACGGCTTCTTCCTCGGACTCTTCGCCCAGACCCCCGGCATGTACGTCACCCGGATCCGCTGCCTGTCCTGGGCCGACGGCGGGCGGATCGGGCTGGTCCGGGCGCTGCTGCGCGGCCTGCTGCTGGCCCTCGTGGTGCCCGCCCTGATCATGGACGGGCACCGGCGCGGCCTGCACGACCGGCTCACCGGGTCGGTGGTCGCCGACGCCCCCCGCCCCGCCCGCCGCTGACCCCCCACGACGAAGGAGCCGGCCCCGCGCGGGTCCGGCTCCTTCTCGCGTACGACGGGGGTCAGCGACCCCGGGTCTGGCGGAACGCGCCCCGCGGCGGCCGCATGTTCTTCGGGATCGCGCCCTTGGGCATCTGCGGGCGGGCGGTGAGCGCCTTGAGCCGCTTGTCGAGGGCGTTGACGTCCTTGGGGGCGAGGCTGCGGGGCAGCCGCATCAGCGTCACCCGCAGCTTGCGGATCGGCAGCTCACCCTCGCCCTGACCGATCACGTAGTCGTGCAGCGGGGCGGAGCCGATCACCTTGGCCAGCCGGCGCTTCTCCTGGCCGAGCAGGCCGCGTACCCGCTGCGGGTTGCCCTCGGCCAGCAGGATCACGCCCGGCCGGCCGATCACCAGGTGCACCATGTCCATCTGGGTGGTGGAGCTGACCGCCGGGGTGACCCGCCAGTCGCCGCGCATGCTCTCCATGATCTGGGCCGCCGCGCCGGGTTGCCCCTCGGCGGCGTTCATCATCGCCTTGTTGGACCGCAGGTTGAGCACGACCAGGACGGCGAGCAGGGCGAGCAGGATGCCGATCGGCAGCCAGATCCAGCCCCAGAGGAGCACCGCGACCACGGTGAGCGCGAGCGGGATCAGCACCGCCGCCGCGGTCAGCGGCGCGAACCACCGGTCCTGCTTGGCGGTGAACTGGAACACCATCCCGATCTGCTTCAGCCGCTGGCCGAACGAGACCTTCTCCTGGGGCTTTGCCATGCCGCAGAGTCTAGTGGTCGCCGCGCGGCCCGTTGATCCGTGGCCGCCCCTCCGCCGCCGGGCTGAGTACCTTACGTCGCCGTCGGGCCGCTGAGGCCCTCGGGTAAGGAGGGGGAGCGGCCGAAGATCAGGCGGCGCACCCATGCCCGGGGGGCACCTTCGCGCGGAAAGTCGGTGTCGACAGCGAAACACCCCACGACGGGAGAACCGAGATGTTCGGCAACGACGCAGACCTGCTCCTCAGCATCCACCGCAGCCACGCCTCCGAGCTTCAGGCCGACGCGGCCCGCGACCGGCTCGCCCGGTCCCTGCCCCGCCGCCACCCGCGGAGCTGGCTGGGCCGCCGGCAGCACACCGCCCGCGTCTCCGACGCCCGCCGGTGACCGCCCCGGCGCTGCCGGCGCACCCGAGGGCCGTGCCGCCCGCCCCGGACCGGACCGGTCCGTCCGGGGCGGGCAGCGCGGACGCCGGCCCGGCGGTCACGGCCGCCGGTCCCGCCGTTCTCGCCGGTCCGGCCGTCACGGGGGCGGCCGGATCGGCGGGGAACCGGCCGGTCGGCCGGGACGGTGCGGGCGTACGCCGTGGCATGCTCGACGGCGTGACCGCACGCGCCGCCAGCACCGTCCTCGTCGGCCGCCAGCGCGAGCTGGTGGGACTCCGCGAGGCGCTGGCCCAGGCCCGGGCGGGGGACCCGGCCACCGTCCTGGTGGGCGGCGAGGCCGGGGTCGGCAAGACGCGGCTGCTGGAGGAGTTCGGCGCGCACGCCACCGCGACCGGTGCGCGGCTGCTGATCGGCCAGTGCCTGGAACTTGGCGAGGCCGGCCTGCCCTTCGCGCCGTTCGCCGCCGCGCTGCGCGACGTGCTGCGCCACGACGGCCCGGCCGCCTTCGCCGGCTACGAGGCGGAGTTCGCCCGGCTGCTGCCCGAGCTGGCCCGGGTGCCGGCCGGAGCCGCCGCGCCCACCGGGCTGCCCGTCTCCGACACCCCGCGCGGCTACCTGTTCGACCTGGTCGCCGACCTGTTCCGGCGGATCGCCGAGGAGCGGCCGCTGGTCCTGCTGATCGAGGACCTGCACTGGGCCGACCGGTCCACCCGCGACCTGATCGGCTTCCTGGTCCGGGCCGCCCGGGCCACCCGCCTGCTGCTGGTCTGCACCTACCGGACCGACGAGCTGCACCGCGGCCACCCGCTGCGCCCCTTCCTCGCCGAGCTGGACCGGGCCCGGGGCGTCGACCGGGTCGAGCTGGGCCGGCTGGACCGCGACGGCACCGCCGCCATCCTGGCCGACCTGCTCGGCGTCGAGCCGGCCGCCCGCGCCGTGGACGACGTGCACGGGCGCACCCAGGGCAACCCGTTCTTCATCGAGGAGCTGGCCGCGGCCGGCGACCCGGTGGGCTGCGCCGTGCTGCCGGAGACGCTGCGCGACCTGCTGCTGGCCCGGGTGGATCGGCTGCCCGAGCCGGCCCAGCGGGTGCTCCGGATCGCCGCCGCCGGCGGCACCCGCTTCGCCCACCAGCTCCTCGCCGAGGTGGCCGGCCTACCCGAGGCCGAGCTGGAGGACGCGCTGCGCGCCGCCGTGGCCGCCCAGCTCGTGGTGGCCGACCCGGACGGCGACTACGAGTTCCGGCACGCGCTGGTCCGCGAGGCCGTCCACGACGACCTGCTCCCCGGCGAGCACGCCCGGCTGCACGCCCGGTACGCCGCCGCGATCGAGGCGCAGCCGTACCTGGTGGCCGCCGGTCGCGCCCCCGCCGAGATCGCCCACCACTGGTACGCGGCGCACGACCACCCGCGCGCCCTGATCGCCGCCCGGGTGGCCGCCTGCGCCGCCGCCGACCGTTACGCGTACGCCGAGCAGAGCCGGCTGCTGGAACGGGTCCTCGAACTGTGGGAGCTGGTGCCCGACGCGGCCGACCGGCTCGGCATGGACCACCTGCGGGTGCTGGAGGAGACCCTGGCCGCGGCCACCACGGCCGGCGACTACAGCCGCGCGCTCACCCTGGCCCGGGCCGGGCTGGCTGAGGTGGACACCGCCGCCGAGCCGCTGCGGGCCGGCCGCCTGCTCTACTGGCGTGGCCGGCTGCTCGCCCTGCTCGGCAAGAGCGACGGCATCGCCGAGGTACGCGAGGCGTACCGGCTGGCCGGCGGGGTGGCGGACGCGCCCGAGCGGGTGCGGCTGCTCGCCGACATCGCGGCGCACCTCGTCAAGATCGACCCCGAGCAGGCCGCCTCGGTGGCCGCCGAGGCGATGGCCGCGGCCGAGGCGACCGGCGAGGACGCCGCGCTGCTGCCCACCCGCATCGCCCTGCTCTGCCGCACCGACAAGGCGCCCGACCTGGGGCTGGCCGAGCTGCGCCGGGCCGAGGCGCTGGCCCGGGCCACCGACAACGCGCCGGCGCTGGTCAGTGCCCTGGTGCACCTCTCCGACGTGCTCTACGAGCTGGGCCGCTACGCCGAGTCCGAGGAGGCCGCCGCGGCCGGGGTGAGCGAGGCGCGCCGGGTCGGGATCAGCCGCTCCACGGGCGCGTACCTGCTGTCGAACCGGGCCGAGGCGCTGATCGCGCTGGGCCGCTGGGACGAGGCCGACGCGGCCTGCGCCGAGGCGGCCCGGATCGACCCGCCGGGCGTCTCCGGGCTGCACTGGCTCCAGCTCCGGGCCGGGCTGCGGCTGGCCCGGGCGCACCCCGCCGCCGACGAGCTGGTCGGCCGGGCGCTGGCCTTCCTGGCCCGGCCCTACCTCTGGCCGAACCACCGGCTGCCGCTGCGCGAGCTGGCCATCGAGGCCGCCCTGGCGGCGGACGACAAGGTGGCCGCGCTCGCGGCGAGCCGGGCCGCCCTCGCCGACGAGCGCCTGGTCGGCCTGCCCCGGGAGGCCTGGCCGGTGCTCAGCGCGGTGGCCCGCGCCGCCGCGCTGGTCGGCGACGCCGAGCTGGCCGCCGAGGCGTCCGCCGTGGCCGCCGCGCTGCCCGCCCGCTATCCGGCGGAACAGGCACACGCCGCCCAGGTCACCGCGGTCCTCACCGGCGTCGCCCCCGCCGCCGACGGTGGGGGTGCTGGCGTGCCCCTCGCTCCGGCCGAGCGGTCGGGTGAGGCGCTGCCCGCCTGGCGGGCGGCGGTGGCGCGGTGGCGGACGGTCGGGCAGCCGTACCCGCTGGGTCGGGCGCTGCTCGCCCTGGCCGAGGCCGCCGCGGCGGCCGGCGCACGGGACGAGGTCGCCGCCGCCGTCCGCGAGGCCGCTGACATCGCCACCCGACTCGGCGCCGCCCCGCTGGGCGAGCAGGCCGCCACCCTGGCCCGCCGGGTCGGGCTGCGCGGCACCGCCCGGCCCGGCCCGGACCTGCTCACCAGCCGGGAGCAGGAGGTGCTCCGGCTGGTCGCCGAGGGGCACAGCAACAGCCGGATCGCCGAGCAGCTCTTCATCTCGCCGAAGACGGCGAGCGTGCACGTGTCCCGGATCATCGCCAAGCTGGACGTGACCAACCGGGTGGAGGCCGCCGCGCTGGCCCACCGCCTCGGCCTGCTCGACCCGACACCGCCCGCTCAGCGCCAGGGCAGATAGCCGGGGTCGCTCGCCCGTCCGGCTCTGTTCACGGCGACGCCGGTGTGGCCGCGGTCAGCGGCGGGGCAGGTAGATCCGCCAGCCGGCGACGGTGACCAGGTCGAGCGCCCCCTGGCCGGGCTCGAGCCGCCCGTCCAAGCGGGCGGCCAGCGGGGACCCGGCCGGCGCCACCCAGGCCGCGCCCGGGTCCGCGTCCACCGCCCGCCGATACGCCGGCAGCCGGTCGAACCCGGGGCGCAGGTCGTCGTCGACGACCGCGCAGCGCACGTCCTCGCCGGTGGCGAACGCGAGCCGGTTGCAGGTCCAGTAGCCGGCGCGCACGTGCCGCACGCCCAGCGCGCCGAGCGTGTCGACGAGCGCCCGGTGCCGGTCGGCCTCGGCGTGGGTGGCCGGCACGGCGCCGACCGCGCCGGCGGTCGCGACGGCCCCCGTGCCGAGGATCCCCACCAGCCCGGCGACCGCCGCCACCCCGGCCAACCGGCCGCGGCGGGCGGCGCCTCCGAGGACGGCCCGCCGGGCGGCGGCCCAGAGGGGCCAGAGCAGCGCGGGTGTGGCGACGGCGAGGCAGGACAGGTAGCGCGCGCTCTCGATCGGGGTCCGCCCCGCCGCGCTGCTCGCCGTGTACGCCGCCAGCACCACCGCCGCCCCGGCCAGCAGCGCCAGCCGCACCGATGCGGACACCCGCCGTCGCTCCGCGCCGCCGGGATCGTCGCCGGATCTTGGACAGTTGCCGTTCACAGCGAACGACAACTGTCCAAGATCCGCAGACGACAGTGGGTGGCGGAGGGTGCGCCAGGCGGTGGCGGCGGCGAGGGCGAGCAGGAGGAGGAAGACCGGGGCCCACCAGAGTTGCCACCAGGCGCAGTGGCCGGGGGAGCAGAAGCCCATGGCCAGGGGCGGGCCGAGCACCAGGCCGCCGTGCAGCCGCTCGCCCCAGCTCGCCGCCGCCTCCCCGCCGCTGGCCGCCAGCACCGCGGCTAGCGGGTTCCGGCCGTGCCGGAGGCTGTCCAGCAGCATCGGCGCGGCGCCCAGCAGCAGCGTGGCCGCCACGACCAGCCCGGCCCGCCCGGCCAGCTCCCGGCGTCGCCGGGCCAGCAGGACCGCGCCGGTCCCGAGGACGTACGGCAGCACCAGCGGGTCCACCCAGAGCAGCAACCCGGAGACGAGTCCCCAGCCCGCCCAGCGGGGCAACCGCGCGCCCGCCGTGCCGGCGCACAGCCCCACGGTGAGCAGGGCGAGGCCCACCCCGGCCGGGTTCAGTTCGGGGTAGCCGCCCCCGGCGATGAGCTGGTTCTTCACCACCCGGTCCGAGCCGAGCGCGAGGAAGCCGACCACGAGCAGGGCGAACCAGGCGTCGCCGCCGAGCCGGCGGGTGAGCCGCCAGGAGAGGGCGAGGAAGAGCGCGTACAGGGCCAGGGTGGGCAGCCGCAGGGCGAGCACCGACGGCCCGGCCAGGGCGACCAGGGGCGCGGCCAGATACGCCTCCAGCGTGCCCATGTACGCCTGCCCGTAGAACCAGACCGGGAAGCCCTCCCCGCGGGCGATGTGCAGGGCGGCCAGCCCCATGGTCGCCTCGTCGCTGTTGGCGGGCGGCGCGTCGGCGAGCAGCAGCGCCAGCCGGTAGCCGACCCCGGCCAGCCCGACCAGCAGGGCGAGCAGTGCCGGCAGCCGGGCACGCCGGGGCGTACGCGGGTGCGTGGCCCCGCGTGGCTCCTGGCGTACCCGGGCTGTCATCCCTGGGATCATGGCATCCGGCGGGCGGCCGGCGGTGGGTGACGCGGTGGACGGCCGGCCTCAGCCGGCGGCGACGACCTCGTCGCGGGCGGCGAGCGCCTGCTGGTAGAGCCGCCCGGCCCGGTACGACGAGCGGACCAGCGGGCCGCTCATCACGCCGGCGAAGCCGATCTCCTCGGCCTCCTCGCGCAGCTCGACGAACTCCTCCGGCTTGACCCAGCGGGTTACCGGGTGGTGCCGGGGGGAGGGGCGCAGGTACTGGGTGATGGTGATCAGCTCGCAGCCGGCCTCGTGCAGGTCGCGCAGCGCCTGGGACACCTCGGCCCGCTCCTCGCCCATGCCGAGGATCAGGTTGCTCTTGGTGACCAGCCCGGCGGCGCGCGCCTGGCGGATCACGTCGAGGGAGCGCTCGTAGCGGAACGCCGGCCGGATCCGCTTGAAGATGCGCGGCACGGTCTCCACGTTGTGCGCCAGCACCTCGGGCCGGGCGCCGAAGACCTCGGCGAGCTGCTCGGGCACCGCGTTGAAGTCGGGGATCAGCAGCTCGACGCCGCAGCCGGACTGCAGGGCGTGGATCTGCCGGACCGTCTCGGCGTAGAGCCAGGCGCCGCCGTCGGGCAGATCGTCGCGGGCCACGCCGGTGATGGTGGCGTAGCGCAGGCCCATCGCGGCGACGGACTCGGCGACCCGGCGGGGCTCGTCGGCGTCGAACTCGGCGGGCTTGCCGGTGTCGATCTGGCAGAAGTCGCAGCGCCGGGTGCACTGGTCGCCACCGATGAGGAAGGTGGCCTCCCGGTCCTCCCAGCACTCGTAGATGTTGGGGCAGCCGGCCTCCTGGCAGACGGTGTGCAGCCCCTCGCGCGAGACGAGCCCGCGCAGCTGGGTGTACTCCGGCCCCATCTTGGCCTTGACCTTGATCCACGGCGGCTTGCGCTCGATCGGCGTCTCGGCGTTGCGCGCCTCGATCCGCAGCATGCGCCGCCCCTCGGGGGCGACCGTCGCGGTGCGCGCTGCCGGCTCGGTCCTCGGCGCGGAGTGCTCGATCGTCACAAAACCGAGCCTACGCCGGTCGGCCGCCGTCGATGAACGTCGGGCGACGGCCGTCACGCCCCAATCGTTGTGACACCGGACACCAACGGCGAAAAAACGCCGTCACACGGCCCGGCGCGGGGTGCTAGCCTCTCCGGCAAAGCTGCGACGGAGCCGAGTAGCGGGCCGATCCGCCAGCCCAGAGAGCCGCCATTTGCTGCAAGGCGGTCTGGCGCCGGCCCCGCGAAGACCCTCCCGAGCTGCGGGAAGAACGGCGCCCACGCCTAGTAGAACCCGCCCGGCTGGCCCCGGTGAAAAGGCGACGAACGAGGCCCTCCGCCGAGGCGGAGGGCGAAGGTGTGGTGGCACCGCGAGGCTCCCGCTCGCCCACACCTCCCGGGGATCGCGTTGCGATTGATCGAGGAGGTAACCGCCGTGCAACGCATCCTGTCCTCCCAGCTCAGCCACCATGTCGGCGCGACCGTGCGGGTCGCCGGCTGGGTGCACCGCCGCCGGCTGCTCAAGTCGGTGGCCTTCCTGATCGTGCGGGACGCCGCCGGCCTGACCCAGGTGGTGGTCACCGACCCCGCCGTGCGCGCGGCCGTCGAGTCGCTGCCCGAGGAGACGGTCGTCGAGGTCACCGGCGCGGTGGTCGCGAACGCTACGGCGCCCGCCGGGGTCGAGCTGGCCGAGCCGACGGTACGCCCGCTCGGCCCGTCCGCCGTCCCGCCGCCGTTCGACCTGTACCGGCCGGCGCTCACCGCCACCCTGCCCACCCAGCTCGACCACGCGCCGACCGCGCTGCGCCATCCGACCCGCGCCGCAGCGCTGCGGATCTCGGCGGCGGCGGTGGCCGGCTTCCGGGCCGCCCTGGACGCCAGCGGGTTCGTGGAGATCCACACCCCGAAGGTGGTGGCCTCGTCCACCGAGAGCGGGGCGAACGTCTTCGCGCTGGACTGGTTCGGCCGGCCCGCGTACCTGGCCCAGTCGCCGCAGTTCTACAAGCAGCTCATGGTCGGCGTCTTCGAGCGGGTGTACGAGGTCGGGCCGGTGTTCCGCGCCGAGCCGCACGACACCGTCCGGCACCTGGCCCAGTACACCTCGCTCGACGTCGAGCTGGGTTTCGTGGCCGACCACTGGGACGTGATGGCGGTGCTGCGGGAGACCCTGGCCGGGATGCTGGCCGAGGTCGCGGCGCGGGCCGGCGGGTCGCTCGCCACCCTCGGCCTGACCCTGCCCGCGGTGCCCGCCGAGATCCCGGCCGTGCACTTCACCGAGGCGCTGAA
This sequence comes from Micromonospora sp. Utrum1, assembly GCF_057197805.1. Lineage (NCBI taxonomy): Bacteria > Bacillati > Actinomycetota > Actinomycetes > Micromonosporales > Micromonosporaceae > Micromonospora > Micromonospora sp. Utrum1. The sequence goes on along the minus strand of NZ_CM170071.1, from coordinate 5,902,967 downwards.
GATCGCCGGGGCGCCGGCCGACGAGCCGGACCTCGCCCCGGCGCACGAGCGCGCGCTGGGGGAGTGGGCGAGCCGCGAGCACGGCTCGGACTTCCTCTTCGTCACCGGGTACCCGATGGCGAAGCGACCGTTCTACACCCACCCGGACCCGGCCCGGCCGGCCCACTCCAACGGCTTCGACCTGCTGTTCCGCGGGATGGAGCTGGTCACCGGCGGTCAGCGGCTGCACCGGTACGAGGACTACCTCGCCGCCCTGGCGGCCCGCGGTGAGCCGGTGGAGCCGTACGCCGGGTACGTGGACGCGTTCCGGCACGGGATGCCGCCGCACGGGGGTTTCGCCATCGGGCTGGAACGCTTCGTGGCCCGGCTCACCGGCGCGGCCAACATCCGGGAGGTGACCGCCTTCCCCCGGGACCTGCACCGGCTCACGCCCTGAGGAGGGAGGGGCCCCGGCCGACCGGGGCCCCTTCCCACCGGGCGTCGCGTCAGGGTGCGATCGGGAGCTGGCGCTTGTGGTCGGTGGCCCGGTAGCGGGCCACCAGCGCCGCCTCCACCTCCGCCGGCACCGGCCGCCCCTCCAGGTAGTCGTCGATGTGCTCGTAGGCCAGGCCGAGCGCGTCCTCGTCGAGCTTGCCGGGGGCCAGGCTCTCCAGGTCGGCGGTGGGCGCCTTGCCGACCAGCTCGGCGGGGGCGCCGAGGGCCTCGGCCAGCGCCCGCACCCGCCGCTTGGTCAGCCCGGTCAGCGGCACCAGGTCCGCGGCGCCGTCGCCGTGCTTGGTGAAGAAGCCGGTGACCGCCTCGGCGGCGTGGTCGGTGCCGACCACCAGCCCGTCGGTCGCGCCGGCCACCGCGTACTGGGCGATCATGCGCTGCCGGGCCTTGACGTTGCCGAGCACGAAGTCCTGCTGGGCGGCGTCGCGGAAGGTCAGGCCGGCGGCGAACAGCGCGTCCAGGGCGGCGTCGGCGGCCGGCTTGACGTCGACCGTGAGCACCCGGTCGGGGCGGATGAACTCCAGCGCCGCCTGGGCGTGGTGCTCGTCGGCCTGTACCCCGTACGGCAGGCGCATGGCGACGAAGGCGGCCGGGTGGCCGGCGGCGCGGGCCCGTTCCACGGCGAGCTGGCAGAGCCGGCCGGCGGTGGTCGAGTCGACCCCGCCGCTGATGCCCAGGACCAGCGTGGTCAGGCCGGTGTCGACCAGGCGGTCGGCGAGGAAGACGACCCGGCGCTCGATCTCCTCGGCGGCGTCGAAGGTCGCCGACACCCGGAGCTCCTCGGCGATCCGCTGCTGGGTCGACATCACGTCGGTCATCGGGGGTTTTCTCCTCGTCAGGCGGGACCGAGCAGGTCCCAGGGGTTGCCGGCGAGGTCGCGGAAGACGGCGACCCGGCCGTACGGCTCGGTGCGCGGGGGGCTCACGAACTCGACCTTCGCCTCGACCATCCGCCGGTAGGTGGCGTCGAAGTCGTCGACCTGGAGGAAGAAGCCGACCCGGCCGTGGGTCTGGTCGCCCACCGCCGCCGCCTGCCGCTCCCCGTCGGCACGGGCCAGCAGCAGCCCGGTCCCGCCGCCCGGCGGGCGGACCACCACCCAGCGCTTGGGTCGCCCGTCGTTGGTGAGCGACGGCTTGTCCTCCACCAGTTCGAAGCCGAGCACCTCGGTGAAGAAGGCGATCGCCGGGTCGTAATCGGCGACGACGAGGGTGACGAGGTCGATCCGCACCCGCTCAGCCCTGGACCGTGACCAGCGTGGACAGGTGTCGCTCGACCACCGGCAGCACGTCCGCGACCGTGATCGGACGGCCCAGCTCGGCGGTGAGCGAGGTGACCCCGGCGTCGCGGATGCCGCACGGCACGATCCGGTCGTAGTGGCCGAGGTCGCAGTCGCAGTTGATCGCGAAGCCGTGCAGGGTCACGCCCCGGGCCACCCGGATGCCGATGGCGGCCACCTTGCGGGCCGGCCCCCGGTCGTCCTCCGGCACCCAGACCCCGCTGCGACCCTCGACCCGGCCCGCGGCCAGCCCGAACTCGGCGCAGACGTCGATCAGCAGCTGCTCGGTGCGCCGGACGTACGCCACCACGTCAACCGGGTCGGGCAGCCTGACGATCGGGTAGCCGACCAGCTGCCCCGGCCCGTGCCAGGTGATCTTGCCCCCGCGGTCCACGTCGATCACCGGGGTGCCGTCCATCGGCCGGTCCCACGGCTCGGTCCGCTTGCCGGCGGTGTAGACGCTGGGGTGCTCCAGCAGCAGCACGGTGTCGCCCTGCTCGCCCGCCACCACGGCCTCGTGCAGCCGGCGCTGCTCGTCCCAGGCGGCCTGGTAGTCGAGCAGGCCGGCACGGACGGCGGTCAGCCCGGAAGTCGTCACGCTCACCCGTCCACCCTAATCCCGCCGCCCCCGCCCGGCCCGCGTGAGCCTCGTCGCCATTCCCCGCCGATCTTGCACTTTCGGCCGCCGGTTCGCGGCATTCGCACCCGATGCCGGGGCGGCACGTGCAAGATCGCGCGTCAGGACGGCGGGACCCGCCAGAGCCAGACGTCCTCGACGCGCTCGGGGGGGCCGAGCAGGGCGCTGGCGGTGCGGCGCACCGCCACCTCGTCGACGTCGAACTTCGCGCCGTGCACCCGGTCGGGCAGCACCACCGTCTCCACCCCCCAGTAGCGCAGGTCGGCCCGGGACTCCCGGATGCTGCCCTCGGTGACGATCGGCGCCAGCCCGGTCCGCGCGGCCTGGTCCATCAGCGCGCTGAAGGTGCGCGGGACCGGCCCGATCCGGCCCCGGCCGTCCGGCCCGCCCGGGCCGAGGAAGAAGCCGGCCGGGATGCGGAACTCGCCCTGCCGGTGTGCCAGGGCGTACGCCTGCCAGCGCTGGCCATCCGGGTAGAGGTCCACGGTCAGCGGCAGCGGGGTGAGCACCCCGCCGGGGGAGACGTAGCGCTGCCAGGCGCCGCTGGTGATGAACGCCGGGACCGGCTCGCGGACGCTGGTCAGCAGCGGGGTGGGCAGCAGCGGCAGCAGCGCCGCGACGAAGCCGAGCGCCCAGACCAGTTCGGTGGAGCGGTGCCGGGGCGGCCGGGCGCGCAGCGCGTCGAGCGCGTACGCCAGCAGCAGCCCGATCACCGGTGCCACCACCAGGGCGAGCCGGGCGGGCAGCGCCGCGTTGATCACCGGCAGGTTGTCCAGTACCCCGAACGGCAGCAGCTGGTCGGTGAGCCGGCCGTTCCACTTGGCCGTGGGGCCCCAGGAGAGCACCGCGAAGACGATGGCGGTCACGGCGAGCGCGGTGAGCGTGGCCCGGAACGCCCGGTCGGCGCGCCGCCAGAGCAGGACGAAGCAGGCGACGGCGAGCAGCAGCAGTGGGATGCCGAAGAAGGAGTTCTCCTCGGTGGGGTTGGGCGCCAGCGAGGTGCCCAGCCCGGCCCACCCGGCCAGGGACCGGCGCGGGTACGACCCGTACGCGGCGATGTCCTCGGAGTGGATGAGCGGGTCGAAGCCGGTGCCGTGGTACCGCTGCGGCCCGGCGAAGTGCAGCCACAGCGGGTACGCCAGCAGCACCCCGGCCACCAGCGCGGTCACCCCGAGCCCGCGCAGGAAGTTCGGCAGGGCGGCCCGCGCCTCGGCCCGGCGGGCCGGGTGCAGCGCCCACAGCAGCAGGAACAGGGCGAGCGCCAGGGCGGTGAAGAAGAGCCCCTCGGCGGCGATCGAGAAGGCGACCGCCACCAGCACGCCGAGCACGACCCCGCCGACGAGCGCGCGCCCGGGGCGGCGCAGCCGCAGCACGCCCCAGATGAGCAGCGGCACCAGCCAGCCCGCGGTCCAGTTCAGGTGGGCGTTGGCGTGCGACACCATGGCCGGGCAGTAGGCGATGAAGAGCGCGCCCACCCCGGCGGCCAGCCGGCTGGTGACCAGGTGGCGGCTCAGCAGCCAGTACCAGGCGACCGCGGTGGCGGCGAGGTTGAGGGTGAGGATCACCAGGAACGTCGCCGGCGGCCCGATCAGGTAGGTGAGCGGCGCGAAGACCACCGCGTACGCGGTGATCGAGGTGTTGACCGCGAGGTTCACCCCGTCCGGGACGTTGATCAGGTGGGTGAAGAGCGGATTCTCCCCGTGGGTCACCGCGTGCCCGCCGAAGGCCAGCAGCCACTCGAAGAGGGCCTGGTCGCTGGAGTTGACGGTGATCGTGCGGGTGTTCGGGTCCCGCCACATCCCGCTGGTCACCCAGAAGGCCAGGGCCACCGCGGCCAGCACGAGCAGCAGGTGGGCGCGCCGGTTCCGGGTGGCGGGCGCGGTCGAGGGGCCGGTGGCCACGGACGGGGAGGACGGCACGCAGCGGACGTTACCAACCGGACCTGGACACGCCGGTCAGACACGGACCTTGACCCAGAACCGCCACCCGCACACTTCGGCGTTGGTGAATGTGTGAGCGGGGACCATTCCCGGGGCGTGAAACACGGACGTAACGTCGCGGCAACTCGGGGGTGACCCAGTTCACAATTCGCCGTCAGGAGGCCGCCGTGCGCCGCTCCTCATCCCTTTTCACCCGCCTCGCCGGGGCGGCGGCCGGGGTCGTCCTGGCCGCCGCCGCCGTCCTCGCCGCCGCCCTGCCCGCCCAGGCCGCCACGCTCACCCAGGTCACCGGCTTCGGCTCGAACCCCGGCAACCTGGCCATGTACGCCTACCGCCCGGACGGCCTGCCGGCCAACGCCCCGGCGGTGGTGCTGCTGCACGGCTGCACCCAGAACGCCTCGACCTACTTCACCAACTCGGGCTGGCAGAAGTACGCCGACCAGTGGAAGTTCGCGCTGATCGTGCCGCAGCAGCCGTCGGCCAACAACGCCAACTCCTGCTTCAACTGGTTCGAGACCGGGGACACCGCCCGCGGCCAGGGCGAGGCGCTGTCGGTGAAGCAGATGGTGGACTACGCCAGGACCAACTACTCCGTCGACGGCAGCCGCGTCTACGTCAGTGGCCTGTCCGGCGGCGGGGCGATGAGCGCCGTCATGCTCGCCACCTACCCGGACGTGTTCGCCGCCGGGTCGATGATCGCCGGCCTTCCCTACCGCTGTGCCACCAGCATGACCAACGCCTTCACCTGCATGAACCCCGGAGTGGACAAGACCCCGGCGCAGTGGGGCGACCTGGTCCGCAACGCCTACGCCGGCTACACCGGCAAGCGTCCCCGGGTGGCCATCTGGCACGGCACCTCGGACACCACCGTCGCGCCCATGAACGCGGTCGAGTCGCGGGACCAGTGGACCAACGTGCTGGGCGTGTCGCAGACCCCGACCAGCACCGCCGCGCTGCCGGCCGGCACCAGCCTGGAGGTCTACGGCAGCGACCAGGTGCGGCTGTACCGGGTCTCCGGCATGGGCCACGGCACGCCGGTCGACCCGGGCTCGGCCACCGACCAGTGCGGCACCGCCGGGGCGTACTTCCTGGACACCATCTGCTCGACCTACCGCGACGCGCTCTTCTTCGGGCTCGACGGGGGCGGCACGCCGAACCCGACCCCGACGGCGACCGCGTCGCCCACGCCCTCGCCGACCCCGACGACCGCGCCGGTCTGCGTCACCGCCAGCAACTATGCGCACGTCACGGCCGGCCGGGCCTACCAGTCCGGCGGCTACGCCTACGCGCTGGGCAGCAACCAGCGGATGGGCCTCTACAACACCTTCTACACGAGCACCCTCAAGCAGACCGGCCCCGCCTACTGGGTCATCGGCTGCTGACCGCACTGCACGTCGCCCTCGCCGGCTCAGTCGGTGAGGGCGGCGTGCAGTGCGCCCGGCAGGTCCGGGTGGGTCCAGGTGAAGCCGGCGTTGCCGAGCACGCCGGGGAGGACCCGGGTGCTGGTGAGCGCCTCGTGGGCGAAGCCGCCGAGGGCGACCTTCAGGGCCAGCGTCGGGATCGGCATGATCGCCGGCCGGTGCAGCTGGCGGGCCAGCTCCCGGGTGAACTCGGCGTTGGTGGCCGGGGCCGGACCCACCACGTTGACCGGACCGGCGAGGTCGTCGCGGGCCAGCAGGAAGGTCATCGCGTCCAGCCAGTCCCGCATCGAGATCCACGGCAGCCACTGCCGGCCGTTGCCCAGCTTGCCGCCGACGCCCAGCCGGAACGGCAGCAGCTGCGGCTTGAGCATGCCGCCGTCGCGGTGCAGCGGCAGCCCGGTGCGCAGCCGTACCACCCGGGCGCCGGCGTCCTCGGCCGGGCGGGTGGCGGCCTCCCAGACCCGGCAGACGTCGGCCAGGAAGCCCTCACCGGCCGGTGAGTCCTCCTCGACCGTCCGGTCACCGGTGTTGCCGTACCAGCCGACGGCGGAGGCGTTGAGCAGCGCCGCGGGCCGGTCGGCGGCGGGCAGGCCGGCGATGGTGATGGCCAGGGTGGTGGTGCTGTCAACCCGGCTGGACCGGATCAGGCCCTTGTAGGCGTCGTTCCAGCGCTTGTCGCCCACCCCGGCCCCGGCCAGGTTCACCACCGCGTCGGCGTCGGCGACGACCTGCGGGTCAAGCTGCGCGGCCGACGGGTTCCACTGCCGCTCGTCGGGGGTGCGCGGCGCGCGGCGGACCAGGCGGGTGACCTGGTGCCCGTCCGCGGTGAGCCGGTCGACCAGTCGGGTGCCGAGGAAGCCGGACACACCGGCCATGAGGATCCGCATGCCCATATCTTCGGGTACGGACGCGGGGCCGGCTGCGTTGAGCGAAATCACTCACTCGTCGTTCGCGGCTCCTGCCCGCCGACCTTCCCGGCGCCACGCGCCGGGAAGGTGGCGTGAGGAGGGGTTCACTCCCCGGTCCGGCCGTCGATCGCCTCCCGCAGGATGTCGGCGTGCCCGAGGTGGCGGGCGTATTCGTCGACCATGTGCGCGAGTATCCAGCGCAGCGAGTGCGAGGACCCGGTGCCGGGGTGGCGGCCGACCGCGTCCAGCGGGCATTCGGCGGCGATCCGCCGCGAGGCGGTCACCTCGGCCCGCCAGAGCGCGAAGGTCTCCGCGCCGGTGGCCTCGGCGACGTCGGTGAACGGGGCGTCCGGGTCGTCGGTGAGGTCGAAGAGGTCGCCGGGGAAGGCGTCGGCGAGCACCGCCTGGAAATACCACCGCTCCACCGTGGCCAGGTGCCGGACCAGGCCGATCAGGGACAGGCTGGACGACGGCACCGGCCGCAGGCGAAGCTGGGCGTCGGTGAGCCCCGCGCACTTGCGGACCAGGGCGTCCCGCTGGAAGTCCAGGAAGGTCTCGAGCAGCGTCCGTTCGTCCACGGTGGCGGGTAACGCGAATCGTTCGTCGATCACCGCTCGCATCGTACGCGCGTTCGAGCCTGGTGGCTGGCCTCGGCTCGATCCACTCGGATCGTCGGCGACGACGGGCTCGCTGGCCGTCCCGTGTGTCCGGCGGGGGATGGCCCAGCCGAGGAAGCGGGCGAAGAGCTGCCCGGGCTCCGGCCCGTCGTGAGGGTGCAGCGTGTGCAGTTGACCTGCCGCGTCGTGCAGCATCCCGCCGAGGTAAATGAGCAGCGCCACGCGGTCGTGGGCGTACTCCCGGGTCAGGGTGAGCCGGGCCGGCGCGCAGGGCCAGGGTGCGGCGCAGGTCCGGCAGAACCAGAGCGGCCGCAGGGGCAGGTGCGCAGCGCTCACCACCGGCCGCCATTGGCCCGCCAGGTCTGGGCCGGGGTCAGCCGGCCGGCCCGCCCGACCTGCGGGTTCGCCCGGGTCGCCTCGTCCCACCAGCGGCTGCTCGGCGGCGGTGCCGGCGGCTCGGTGGGGACCGGCGCGTGCCGGTCCGGGCAGGCGGTCCAGCGCAGGCCGCAGGAGCACCAGCGCCGCCCGCGCCGCCAGGTCCGTCGGTGCCGGGGAGCGAGCGGCACCGGCTTCGCGTTCCGGCGCGGCCACACGGTCAGCACGCCCGATCGGGTACGCGCACCAGCAGCTCGCCGCGTCTCGCCAGCTCGTCGATCACCCCGTCGGGGAGACCGCGCGAGCGCAGCACTCGCCGTCCCCAGCGGTGCAGCAGACAGGGGTACGGGGTCCGGCCGCTGCGGCACAGCGGGCCGGTGGGCCATTCCTCGGGCCGGTGCACCAGCATCGCCCGGATGGCGAGCTTGACGTCCTCCACCGTGACGAACCACGGCACCGGTAGCTCGCCGAGCACCTTCTCCATCGCATCCACCGGCTGGCCGACCATTGAGCGCACGCTGCTCCGCCTCTCTTGTCGGGGTGCGGCGCCGAGACGGGCGGGGACGGCCGTGTGCGTGTGGTCGGCCGCAGCCCGGCACCCGCCCCGGGCCTGCTCGCGGGCCCGCCGACGCCAGGTCGCGGGAGGGGGTGGCACCCGGCCGACTACCGGGGGAGTGGCCGGCCGGGTGGTTCTACGGGACGACCAGCTCGCGGTTTGCAGACCTGGAAGCTGGTCAGAGAGAGCTTTGCACATCATGTTGTGCAAAGCAAGGATGAAGCTCTTCCTTACTTGTTGTGCCTAGTAGTTCATGGTCGAATGGCGGTGCAGACCTGGGAGTGTGGATGCCCGCCAAGGCGAAGTGGGCGCAGTTGGCCGACCATCTCCGTGAGCGGATTGAGTCGGGCGACCTGGCGCCGGGGGAGAAGCTGCCGTCGACCGCGCAGCTCAAAGAGGAGCACGGCGTGTCGCAGACCGTCGTGCGTCAGGCGATCCTCGTCCTGCAGATGCAGGGTTGGGTGGAAGGCGTCCACGGAGTCGGCGTGTTCGTCGCCGAGCGGCACGACTAGCTGCTCGCGCTGGTTGATCGGGAGCACCGGAAAGGCTGGCACGGCCCAGCTTGTGTGGAGGTTGGGTCATGGCGCCACGAAGCAAGATCGTGGACGAGCAGGAGGTCCGCGCCTGGTTCGCGGAGGGCCGGTCCTACGGGTGGATGTCCGAGGAGTACCTGCGGAAGTACAACATCGAAATGTCCGCCTCCGGCTGGAGCTACTTCCGTCGCCAACAGGGCCTTGCGCGACGAACCGTCCGGGACGACAACCTCATTCCGTGGTTCGTCAAGCCGGAGCACCGATATCACTACCTGCTGATCCTGCTGCGCACGGAGGCGCGCCGCCGTGTGGGGAAGAAGCTGGACCGTGATGACCAGTATCGGCTGGATGCGTTGAAGCGGAACCTCATCGAGAGCGGTCTCGTGGTGCAGTACGACCCGGAATCCGACACAGGATTCAGCCTGGTGCTGCGCCGGGAGGGTATCGACAGGGACATGATCCGCGAGCCCGAGCGCAAAACGACCCTCAGGCCGCCGGCTGACTGACCCAATCCCGCTGGCGGCCCGATTAGGGCGGACACCCATGATCGAACTCCAGCTTGCCGATCTGGCGGTTTCACGGTGCGGGGGACACCAACACCTCGGCGAGCTGGAGTTGATCAAGCGATGGCGGTCAGGCGGGGGAGCATTGGGGCCAAGGCGTCGACGGTGCCGGCGCGGACCACGAAGCGGTTGATCCCCCAGCGGCGCCGGTGCTCCGCGACCGCCGCGACGATCTCGTTGGCCGTGCCGATCAGCAGGAACGGGGTGGCGAGCAGTTCGGCGACGGTCAGCCCGGTGTCGGCGGCGATCTCAGCGGCGGCGGCCTCCGCGTCGTCGGTCACGGTCACCTGCTGGACCAGGGCCTCGAGCGCGGGCGGCTCGCGCCGCCCGGCTGCCCCGGCCGCTACGTGCGCGAGCTGCGCCTCGATCTGGTCGGCCCGCCAGCGCACGTCGTGGGCGTGGCCGTCGGCGAGAGTACGCCCGAAGCCGGTCAGCCCGACCACGTCGGCGTGCGCGCCGGCCCAGCGCAGCAGCGTCGAGTTGGCCGTGCCCATGGTGAGCGGAACCCGGTCCCGCACGGGTCGCAGCTCGGTCAGCCGGGCGGCGTACGCCGCCAGCTCCGGGGTGTCAACGGTGACCTCGTTGCCGGCCAGCAGGTCGCGTACGGCCTCGGCGACCGCGACGCAGCGGCGGACCCGGGCGGCGACGTCGGGGCGTTCGCGGCCGACGGCCCGCCACTCGGCCGGGGTGTGCCCGGCGCCGAGGCCGAGCCGCGCCCGGCCGCCGGAGACCACGTCCAGGGTGGCCACGTCGGTGGCGAGCAGGATCGGCTCCCGCACCCCGGCGTTCGAGACGTACGAGCCGAGGCCCAGCGTCGAGGTCACCGCCGCCGCGGCGGCGAGGGCCACGAACGGGGCGGCGCCGTGACCGGGGTGGTCGGCGGCGAGCAGGGCGTCGAAGCCGGCCGCCTCGACCCGGCGGGCCAGGTCGGTCCAGCTCGTCGCGTCGGTCGGCCGGGCCTGCACGGAGAAGATCGCCATCGGCCCAGCATTCCTGGGCACGCACCCCTCCGGCCAGCCCGGACCCGCCGATTCTGCTGACCGGCGAATCCGGGGCGGCCCCCGCCTCAGCCGGCGGACTCGTGGAGGGCGTCGAGGCGGGCCAGGTCGTCGTCGGTGAGCCGCAGCGCCCCGGCCGCGACGTTCTCCGCCAGGTGCGCCGGGTTGCCCGTGCCCGGGATGGCGAGCACGTTCGGCCCCTGCCGCAGCGTCCAGGCCAGCCGGACCTGCGCCGGGGTCACGCCGTGCGCCCGGGCCACCGCGCGCACCTCGTCGTGCTCCGCGCCGCTCGCCCCGGCCTCCCGACCGCTGGTCGCGAGCGAGAAGAACGGCACGAACGCGGTCCCGTGCGCGGCGCAGTCCCGGATCAGCGCGTCGTTGCTCCGGTGGTAGCCGAGGCCCCACGAGTTCTGCACGCAGACCACCGGGGCGATGGCGCGCGCCTCGGCGACCTGGTGCGGCTTCACCGCCGAGACGCCGAGGTGCCGGATCAGCCCGGCGTCGCGCAGTTCGGCGAGCGCGCCGAAGTGCTCGGCCAGCGGCTCCGGGCCGTACACCCGGAGGTTGACCACGTCGAGGTGGTCCCGACCGAGCTGGCGCAGGTTCTCCTCGACCTGGCCGCGGAGTTGGTCCGGCCGGGCCATCGGCAGCCACTGGCCGGACGGGTCCTTGCTCGGCCCGACCTTGGTGACGATGACCAGCTCGTCCGGGTACGGCGACAGCGCCCGGTTGATCAGCTCGTTGGCCGAGCGCAGCGGCGAGAAGTAGAACGCCGCGGTGTCGATGTGGTTAACCCCCAGCTCGACCGCGCGGCGCAGCACCGCCACGGCCCGGTCCCGGTCGCTGGGGCTGCCGTCCGCGTTCGCGGTCAGCCGCATCGCGCCGAAGCCGATCCGGTTGACCGTGCGGTCGCCCAGCTGCCAGGTGCCGGCCGCGGCGGCGTCGACGGTGTCGATGGTCATGCGGTCTCCGTCCGTTCGAAGGTGTCCTCGTTCCGGGGTGCCGTGAGGCCGAGCAGTTCCACGGGCTCGCCCGCCAGCCGGTTCAACGCGGCGACCAGTTTGCGCTCCTCGTAGCTGAAGTGCGACTCCAGCAGCGCGGCGAGCCCGTCCAGCTCGGCGCGGACGGACCGGCCGTCGGGCGCCTCGGCGAGCAGGGCGTCGATCCGGCGCAGCAGGTCGGCGACAACCCGGTGGTCGGCGCTCAGCTCGGCCAGCACGGGACGCAGCTCGGGCGCCTGCTCGGCCAGGACGTGGAACGCGCCGCCGTCCTCGCCGGTGTGGTGCCGGTCCAGCGCCGCGCAGAACCCGACGCAGTGCGCGCGCAGCTCCCGGGTCAGCCCGACGGTGCCGCCGTCGGCGGAGTCGAGGCTCGCGCGAAGCCGGGCCAGCTCCTCGCGGAGCCAGTGGTGGATCTCGATCAACTGGGTGCCGAGGGCGGTCAGCCGGCCGCTCGGCGGGTGGGATGGGTGCACATGGTCCCCTGCTGTCCCGCGCCTCCATGCCCACGGCGGCCTTCGTGCCGGGTGCACCGCGACGCTGCGCGGCAGTCTAGGCGTTCCGCCGGTCGCACCGCGAGCCGCCGACGGCGCCGCGTCGACGTCCGGCTCACTCGCCCTCGTCGCGCTCGTGCGGCTCGTGCCAGCGGGCCCGATAGGCGGCCTCGTGCGCCTCGTGGCTGGTCCGCTCCTCGAAGACGAGCCTCCGCAGCGCCCGCCGGCCGTCGTCGAAGACCACCACCTCGGCCGCCACCATGCCGACGGTGAGGGCGGTCAGCAGCGCCAGGGCCGCCAGCGCGGGCAGGTGTTCGGCCACCGGGATGCTCACGGCGAGCAGCAGGACCGTCGCGACCCGGGTCCAGCTCAGGGTGTGCAGGGTGCGGAGCTGGAAGAGCATGTTGCCGCAGATGTAGCAGATCACGCCGCCGAAGAGCAGCGGTACGCCGGGGCCGTGCGCGGCCAGGTGCGCCGGTACGTGCGGGTCGGCGACCTGGTGCACGATCATCTCGGCGCCGAGCGCGAAGAGGATGATGCCCGCGATCATCGGCAGGAACAGGTACCCGTAGGCGTCCCGGGCCATGGCGACGCGGGGGCCGTCCTCGGCGGCGTGCAGGGCGATCCGGGCGGCCGGCCCGATCATGTCGTAGTGCGCCCACCAGAGCGCGGCGGTGAAGAAGATGCCGAGCACCGCCGCCGCCACGGCCGGCCAGGTGGGCGCCTGGCCGAGCAGGTTGCTGCCGACGCCGACCGAGATGACCGACTCGCCCAGCGCGATGATCAGGATGAGGTCGTAGCGCTCGGACCAGTGCTCGGCGGAGGCGACGCCCCAGCCCCAGGTGCCCGCGATGAGACCGGTGGCGTACTGGAGCAGCACGACGGTCGCCCACAGCCCGTCCCGGACCGCCGCGGCCGAGAAGAGGTCGTCGATCTTCGGGGGGATCAGGGCGGCGACCCCCAGCAGCAGGGTGCTGCCCACCAGCTCGGGGGTGAACCGGAGGAGCTGGCGGCGCTCGTTCGGGCTGTCCCGCACGGCGTGCAGGTAGAGCAGCAGGTGCACCCCCCGGATGACGGTGTAGCTGACCGCCGCGACGATCGGCCCGGCCGCGTTGCCGCGCGGGTCCCGGAACGCGTTCGGCAGGGACAGGGCGAAGGTGAACAGGGCCGCCATGCCGACCGTCATGAGCACCGGGACGAAGCCCTCGCCGAGCCGGATCCGGGTGGCCACGATGCTGTGCACCACCCACGACCACCAGAGCACGGCGAGGACCAGCAGCGCGTGCAGCAGGGCGCCGCCGCTGACCTGGAGCGCGGTGGCCCGGGTGATGATGAAGAACGAGAAGACGAAGACTAGGTCGAAGAAGACCTCGAACCGGTCCACCCGGGCCCCGGGCGCCACCGGCACCGCCGGCCCGAGGCGTCCCCGCCTACCGAAGCCGCTCACCGACCGAGTCTGTCAGCGCCGGATCGGCGGCGGACCGGATTCTGCTCAGGCCGGCCGGCGGCGCAGCCCGTCCATCAGCAGGTCGAGCAGGCGGCCGGCCTGCGCGCGCTGGTCCGGCTCGCCGGCCACCAGGGAGACGCCGCTCAGCCCGGCGAGCACGTCGGCGGCGGCCACGTCGGCGCGTACGGTGCCCGCGGCGGCGCCGGCCGCCAGCAGGTCGCCCAGCGCGGCGAGCAGCCGGTCCCGGCTGTGGGCGTACGGGTTGGCGCCGGAGGCGATGGCCAGCCGCAGCGCGTCGGCCATGCCCCGCTTGGTGGCGATGTAGTCGACGAACCGGTCCATCCAGGCGCGGACCGCCGCCTCGGCGGGCAGGGCCGCGAGCAGCTCCGGCGCGGCGTCGCAGAGCTTGGCCAGCTCGTTGCGGTAGGCCGCCTCGATCAACGCCTCCCGGGTGGGGAAGTGGCGGTAGAGGGTGCCGATGCCGACTCCGGCCTCCTTGGCGATGCGGTCCAGCGTTACCTCGGCGCCCGCCTGGGAAAACGCGTGTACCGCGGCGTCCAGCAGTCGTTGCCGGTTGCGCAGCGCGTCGGCGCGCAGCGGTCGGTCGGGCACGTCTCCTCCTCGGCTCGACCGGGAGACAAGTCCGGCCGAAGTGGCAACCGGAGTCTCCTCCGGTTAGGCTCGAGCCGTAACGGAGGATCCTCCGCTTCTCATCGTAGCGGGCGGACACCGGTCCGTGCCGCCGCCGACAAGGATGGATCATGACCACCAGTACACCCGTCAGCACCCCGTTCTCCCGTGAGACCACCGCCCTGGAGGTCGTGCGTGACCTCGACCTGACTGGTCGGCGGGCCGTCGTCACCGGCGGCGCCTCCGGGATCGGCGTGGAGACCGCCCGCGCGCTCGCGGCCGCCGGGGCCGACGTCACCCTCGCGGTCCGAAACACTGAGGCCGGACAGCGCGCCGCCACCGACATCACCGGCACCACCGGCAACGACCGGATTCTGGTGGCCCCGCTCGACCTGGCCGATCTCGGCTCGGTGGCCGCCTTCGTCCGCACCTGGGACGGGCCGCTGCACATGCTGGTCAACAACGCCGGCATCATGGCCTCCCCGGAGCTGCGCACCGAGCAGGGCTGGGAGATGCAGTTCGCGACCAACCACCTCGGGCACTTCGCGCTGGCCACCGGGCTGCGCCCGGCGCTCGCCGCGGCCGAGGGCGCGCGGATCGTCTCGGTCAGCTCGGCGGCCCACCTGCGCTCGCCGGTGGTCTTCGAGGACATCCACTTCCGGCAGCGGCCGTACGACCCGTGGCAGGCGTACGGGCAGTCCAAGACCGCGAACGTGCTCTTCGCGGTGGACGCCACCCGCCGCTGGGCCGGCGACGGGATCTACACCAACGCGCTGATGCCGGGCGCGATCCGGACCAACCTCCAGCGCTACATCAGCGAGGAGGAGCTGGACCGCATGCGCACGGAGAGCGGCGGGGGAGCGGCGTACTGGAAGAGCCCCGAGCAGGGCGCGGCCACCTCGGTGCTGGTCGCCGCCTCGCCGCTGGTCGCCGGGGTCGGCGGCCGCTACTTCGAGGACTGCCAGGAGGCCGGGCCCAACCAGCCGGGCACCCGCACCGGCTACGCCCCCTACGCCCGTGACCCGGAGGCCGCCGAGCGGCTCTGGGAGGTCTCTGAGGAGCACCTGCGCGGCTGACCCGGAAACGACGAGAGGGGGCGCGCGGCATTCGCCGCGCGCCCCCTCTTCGGTCCGGGGGTCAGAGCCCCAGTTCGGCCTCGAAGTTGCCGGCCTCCAGCCGCTCCTTGACCGCGACGAGGAAGCGGGCCGCGTCCGCGCCGTCGATCAGCCGGTGGTCGTACGACATGGCCAGGTAGACCATCGAGCGGACCGCGACGACCTCGCCCAGCTCCGGGTCGTTGACCACGACCGGGCGCTTCACCACGGCACCCGTGCCGAGCATCGCCGACTGCGGCGACGGCACGATCGGGGTGTCGAAGAGCGCGCCCCGGCTGCCGGTGTTGGTCAGCGTGAAGGTCGCGCCGGCGAGCTCGTCCGGGCTGATCTTGTTGGTCCGGGTGCGCTCGGCCAGGTCGGCGACCCGCTTGGCGATGCCGCCCAGGTTGAGGTCACCGGCGTTGTGGATGACCGGCACCAGCAGGCCGCGCTCGGTGTCCACGGCGATGCCGAGGTGCTCCGCGTCCGGGTAGGTGATCGTCCCGCCCGCCAGGTCCAGCCGGGCGTTGACGATCGGGTAGGACTGGAGCGCCTCGACGGCGGCGAGGGCGAAGAACGGCAGGAAGGACAGCTTGACGCCGTGCCGCTGCTGGAAAGAGTCCTTGGCCTGGGCCCGCAGCTTGGCGATCCGGGTGACGTCCACCTCGATCACCGTGGTCAGCTGCGCCATCTCGTGCAGCGACTCGTGCATCCGGTTGGCGATGGCCTTGCGGATCCGGGGCAGCTTCTCGACGGTGCCCCGCTTGCTGCTCGGCTGCGGCTTCGCGGCCGGCTTGGCCGGGGCCGGGGCCGGAGCCGCGGCGGCCGGCTGCGCGGCGGGCGCGGCCTGGGCGGCCTTCGCCTTCTCGGCCGCCTCCAGCACGTCCTGCTTGCGAATCCGCCCGCCGACGCCGGTGCCGTTGACCGAGGACAGGTTGACGCCGTGCTCGGCGGCCAGCTTGCGAACCAGCGGGGTCACGTAGCCGGCGCCCTCCTCGCCACCGCCCTGGGCCGGAACGGTCGACCGCTGCGGCGTGGGGGTCGGCGCGGCCGGCTGGGCGCCCTGCTCGACCTTGGCCGGCTGCGCGGCCTGCTCCGTCTCGGCGGCCGGCTCGTTGTAGGACAGGCCCGGGGTCGGCTCCTCGACCTTGGGCTCCGGCTGCGGCACGGGCTTCGGCTCCGGCTTGGGCTCGGGCTTCGCCTCGGCCTTGGGCTCGGGCTTCGGCTCCGGCTTCGCCGCGGCCGGCGCGGCGCCCGCGGCGCCCACGATCGCCAGGACGCCGCCGACCTCGGCGGTCTCGTCCTCGGGGACCTTGATCTCCAGCAGCGTGCCGGCGACCGGCGACGGGATCTCGGTGTCGACCTTGTCGGTGCTGACCTCGAGCAGCGGCTCGTCGACCTCGACGGTGTCGCCGATCTGCTTGAGCCAGCGGGTCACCGTGCCCTCGGTGACGCTCTCGCCCAGGGCCGGCATGGTGACCGGGGTGCCCTCGCCCGACGGCGCGGCGGCGGCCGGGGCCGGCTCCTCGACGGCCGGCTGCTCCGCCTCGGCCTGCGGCTCGGCGGCGGCCTGCTCGGCCTGCTCCGCCGGGGCCTCCTGCTGCTGCGGGGCGGCCGCTCCGGCCTCCTCGCCCGCACCGGCGATGACCGCCAGCTCGCTGCCGACCTCGGCGGTCTCGTCCTCGCCGACCACGATCCGGCTCAGCACGCCCGCCGCGGGGGACGGGATCTCGGTGTCCACCTTGTCGGTGGAGACCTCGAGCAGCGGCTCGTCGACCTCGACGGTGTCGCCCTCCTGCTTGAGCCAGCGCGTGACGGTGCCCTCGGTGACGCTCTCGCCGAGCCGGGGCATGGTGACCGATACCGGCATGTTCTCCAGACTCCTTCATTCCCCTGGTGGGATCATCGCCCGTCGCCGGACGCCGCGGTTGTCGTGATCAGGCGTGCGAGTGCAGCGGCTTGCCGGCCAGGGCCATGTGCGCCTCGCCCAGGGCCTCGGTCTGCGTCGGGTGGGCGTGCACGAGCTGCGCCACCTCGGCCGGGTACGCCTCCCAGTTGTAGATGAGCTGCGCCTCGCCGATCAGCTCGCCGACCCGGGCGCCCACCATGTGCACGCCGACCACCGGGCCGTCCTCGACCCGGACCAGCTTCACGTGCCCGGCGGTCTTGAGGATCTGGCTCTTGCCGTTGCCGCCGAGGTTGTAGTTGTAAGTCTTGATCTTGTCAGCGCCGTACTGCTCCTTGGCCTTCGCCTCGGTCAGGCCGACCGACGCCAGCTCCGGGTCGCAGTAGGTCACCCGCGGGATGCCGGCCTCGTCGATCACGGCCGGGTTCTTGCCGGCGATCTCCTCGGCGACGAAGATGCCCTGCTGGAAGCCGCGGTGGGCGAGCTGGAGGCCGGGCACGATGTCGCCGACCGCGTAGACGTTCGGCACGCTGGTGCGCAGCCGCTCGTCGGTCAGCACGTAGCCGCGGTCCATCTTGACGCCCTGCTCCTCGTAGCCGAGGTTGGCGGTGGTCGGGCCGCGGCCGACGGCGACCAGCAGCAGCTCGGCCTCGACCGTGTCGCCGCCGGCGATGGTCAGCTTGACGCCGTTCTCGGTCTTCTCGACCTTCTCGAACGGCTTGCCGACCTTGAAGTTGATCTTCCGCTTGCGGAATGCGCGCTCCAGCGCCTTCGAGGACTCCTCGTCCTCGGCCGCGACCAGGCGGGGCAGCGCCTCGACGATGGTCACGTCCACGCCGAAGGACCTCCAGACGCTCGCGAACTCGACGCCGATCACGCCGCCGCCCAGCACGATCGCCGAGGAGGGGACCCGGTCCAGGGTCAGCGCGTGGTCGCTGGTGATGATGCGCTCGCCGTCGACCTCCAGGCCGGGCAGGCTCTTCGCGTAGGAGCCGGAGGCCAGGATGATGTTGCGGCCGGTGTAGCGCTTGCCGTCGACCTCGACGACGTTCTTCCCGACCAGCTTGCCGGCGCCCGCCACGAAGGTGATCTTCTTGGAGCCGCCCACCAGGCCCTGGAGGCCCTTGTAGAGGCGGGAGATCACGCCGTCCTTGTACGAGTTGACGGCCGCCATGTCGATGCCGACCAGCTCGGCCTTGACGCCGAACTGCTCCGACTCGCGGGTCTGGTCGGCGATCTCGGCGGCGTGCAGCAGGGCCTTGGTCGGGATGCAGCCGTTGTGCAGGCACGTGCCCCCGAGCTTGCCCTTCTCGATCAGGGCGACGGACAGGTCCAGCTGGGCGGCACGCAGCGCCGCCGCGTAGCCGCCGCTACCACCTCCGAGGATGACGATGTCGAAGGTTGCGTCGTTCGGCTCGCTCACGTCCAACTCCCAGGTCGCGTCGCTGCATCGGGGGTTACGGCGGAGTAACAGGCACACCCCACCTCGGTCATCTTGTCACCACCGGGGTCGGAGCGCGTACCGAGGTGCCCAACGACACGTCGGTGACACGTACGCTTGGCACCGTCTTCGATGACGGACGGGGAGGAGTGGGTCGGTGGCGCTGTTCCGACGACGCAAGCAGGCGGGTGCGGTGAGCCGCGACCGAACCGCGGAACGCGCCGATCTGGACCACCTTGAGAGTTTCATCCGCACCCGGCGGGGTGTCGAGGCATACCTGGAACCCAGGACCACGGTCACCGAGACGACGATCATGCTGATCGCCGACGACGGCGAGTGGACCCGGCGGCGGGTCGGCGGGCCGGAGGAGGCCCGCCGGTTCGCCCACCGGCTCGCCGTCCCGATCTACGACGTCCGGCTGATGGGCTACCCGCAGCGGATGCGCGACTACAACGAGCGCCGCAAGCGTCGCCCCGAGCTGTTCTGACCCGGACACGCGGACGGGGCGCCCCCGGCGAGGGAGCGCCCCGTTTCGGCGTGGTGGACGGGTCAGCCGTTGGCGGCGACGTCGTCGACCAGGTGCAGCAGCGTGCGCACCGGGACGCCGGTGCCGCCCTTGGTCCAGTAGCCGGTCGCCTCGCCCGAGTGGTAGCCGGGGCCGGCGATGTCGATGTGCGCCCAGGCCACGTCGTCGCTGACGAACTCGCGCAGGAAGACGCCGCCCTGGAGCATGTGGCCCGCCCGGTCCATGCCGGCGTTGACCTGCGAGATGTCGGCGACCTCGGAGTCCATGCCCTTGCGCACGTCGTCCGGCAGCGGCATCGGCCAGGCCGGCTCGCCGGTCGCGTCACCCGCGGCCCGGACCCGCTCGCACAGCTCCGGGGTGCCCATCACGCCGGCGATCCGCTTGCCCAGCGCGATCACCTGGCCGCCGGTCAGCGTCGAGGTCTCGAAGAGGTAGTCGGCGCCGTCCTCGCAGGCCCGCGCGATGGCGTCGGCCAGGATCATCCGGCCCTCGGCGTCGGTGTTGAGCACCTCGACCCGCTTGCCGCTGTACATGGTGATCACGTCGCCCGGCCGGTAGCTGGTGCCCGACGGCATGTTCTCCGCCATCGGCAGGTAGCCGGTGACCGCGACGGACGGCTTGAGCGCCGCGACCGCCAGCATGGCCGCGCCGACGGCCGCCGCGCCCGCCATGTCGGACTTCATCTCCCACATGCCCTGGGCCGGCTTGATCGAGATGCCGCCGGTGTCGAAGGTGATGCCCTTTCCGACCAGCGCCACCCGCTTGCCGTTGCCGCCGCCCTCCGGGGTGTAGGTCAGCTTGACCAGCCGCGGCGGGGCCTCCGAGCCCTGGCCCACGGCGAGGATGCCGCCGTAGCCGCCGGCGGCCAGCGCCGCCTCGTCGAGCACCTCGACGCCGAGCCCGGCCTCCCGCGCGGCGGCGGCCACGGCCTCGGCGAACGACGGCGGGCGCAGCTCGTTCGGGGCCGTGTTGACCCAGTCCCGGCTGGTCCGCACCGCGCCGGCCACCGCCTGCGCGCGGGTGACCTCGGCCTGGGCGGTCGCGTCGGCCGCGTCCGGCACCGCGACCAGCACCTCGGCCACCGGCTCGCGCCGGGACGGCTGGGGCTTGGTCTTGTAGCCGGCGAACCGGTAGCCGCCGAGCAGCGCGCCCTCGGTGACTGCGCGCAGCGCGGCCGGGGCGTCGGCGTCGTCGGGCAGCGGCAGGGCGAGCGCGACGCGGGACGCGCCGGCCAGGGCGCGGACCGCCGCGCCGGCGGCCCGGCGCAGGGTCTCCGGGGCCGGGGCGGCGCCGGAGGGCTCGGGGCCGAGCCCGACGGCGGCGACCACCGGGGCGGTGACCGTGCCGAGCGTGGCCAGCTTGATCACCTCGCCGGGGCCGCCGGTTGCGCCGAGCAGGGTCAGCGTCTCGGTCAGCTTGCCGTCGAACGCGGCGGCGATGCTCTCCGCGCCGCTGGCCAGCAGCAGGGCGCCGGCGGGTGAGCCGGGCTCCTGCTCGGTGGTCTGGCTGTGCACGCCGATCACGATCGCGTCGACGGCGAGTTCGGCGGGGTCGGTGTCGACCAGGCTGAGGGTGGTGCGGGGCGATGTCACGAAAGCTACTCCGGGCGGGCCGGGCCGGCCGCGGCGTCGCGTACCGGCGATGAAGGTCTCCGGCGGCGAACCTACCCGCCGGACGCGTGGCTGTCCCGCCGACGGGTGCAGACGGGACGTCCCGCCGGCACCCGATGGCGTGCAGCCGGGGTCCCGCCGATGCTAACCACCGGGTCACGGGCCGGTAAGTTGCCACCCATGACCGAGGTGACCTCCGACGCCGCTGAGACCCGGCTGCGTCGTTCCCCGTTGCACGAGCGGCACACCGCGCTCGGTGCGAAATTCGCCCCCTTCGGGGGCTGGGAGATGCCGCTCGAGTACGCCGGCGGCGGCGTGCTCAAGGAGCACACCGCCGTGCGTACCGGGGTGGGCGTCTTCGACGTCTCGCACCTGGGCAAGGCCCGGATCACCGGGCCGGGCGCCGCGGACTTCGTGAACTCCTGCCTGTCCAACGACCTCGGCCGGATCGCGCCCGGCAAGGCCCAGTACACGCTCTGCTGCGACGACGCCACCGGCGGCGTGGTGGACGACATCATCGCCTACCTGCACGCCGGGGACCACGTCTTCCTGGTGCCGAACGCGGCGAACACCGCCGAGGTGGTCCGCCGGTTGCGCGCCGCCGCGCCCGACGGCGTGGCCGTCACCGACGAGCACGAGGCGTACGCGGTGCTCGCGGTCCAGGGGCCGCGCTCGGCCGAGCTGCTGGGCGCGCTCGGCCTGCCCACCGACCACGACTACATGAGCTTCTCGACCGCCTCGCTGGAGGGCGTCGAGCTGACCGTCTGCCGCACCGGCTACACCGGCGAGCTCGGCTACGAGCTGGTCGTGCCGGCCGGCGACGCGCTCGCCGTCTGGGACGCGCTGTTCGCCGCCGGTGCGGCGTACGAGCTGCGCGCCTGCGGCCTGGCCGCGCGGGACACGCTGCGCACCGAGATGGGGTACCCGCTGCACGGGCAGGACCTCTCCCTGGACATCACCCCGGTGCAGGCCCGCTCCGGCTGGGCGGTCGGCTGGGACAAGCCGGCCTTCTGGGGCCGGGAGGTGCTGCTGGCCGAGAAGGCCGCGGGCCCCGCCCGTACGCTGCGCGGCCTGGAGGCGGTCGACCGGGCCATTCCCCGCCCCGGCATGGCCGTGTACGCCGGCGACAAGCAGGTCGGCGTCGTCACCAGCGGCACCTTCAGCCCGACCAGGAAGCAGGGCATCGCCCTGGCCCTGGTCGACACCGACCCGAAGCTTCCCGACGGCGAGGTGCTGGAGGTGGACATCCGCGGTCGCCGCGCCCAGATGCGCCTCACCCGCCCGCCCTTCGTGCAGCCCTCCGTCCGCTGACCGACGGGGGCCCGACGGTCAGGAGTCGGTGGTCGGGGGTTCGCCGGCGTCGAGGACGGCCTGGGTCCAGCCGCCCTCGATGACGCCGGTCGCGTCGAGGAGGGCCCAGTCGACGACGTCGGCGGCCTCCACCACCACGGGGGCGCCGATCCGGACGGTCGGGTCGCCGGCGGCGTCGCTGGCGCTCGCGCCGACGATCCGCTCCGGGGTGTCCCACGAGGTCACCCCGGCCCAGACGTACTCGGGGCCGTCGTCGCCGGGCAGGCCGTACTTGACCACGAGCTGGCTCTCGGCGGGGAGCAGGCCGGCGAGGAAACGGGCCCGGATGTCGTCCAGCCCCTCCCGGGCGGTGGCGATCGCCCGGCTCATCGCGTCGCCCGAGCGGGCGTACCGGATGTCGGGCTGGATGCTGTTGAACAGGGTCGCGCAGGCGGCGGCGAAGTAGCGGCCGGGCGGGCCCGGGTGCCCGGGCGGCGGGTTGAGGGTGAGGAACGAGTCGGCGTCCGGGTCGGTCGCCGGGTCGAGTTCCAGCCGCAGCAGGACCGGCGCCGTCGCGCCGTGCTGCTCCGGATTGCCGTACGCCACTGCGATGTCGTGCCCGGTCACCGTGGCCAGCACCGGGAGCTGCACGAACGCCGGCACCTCCTCGCCGGCCAGGCCCTCGGTCCAGTCCCGCAGCAGCCGCCGGGCGGCCCCGGTCATCACCGCGCCCCAGGCCCGGGTGAGGTGGTCCGGCACGCCCTGGGCCTGGAGCTCCAGCAGCCCGAAGCGGCGCAGCCCCTTGGTGGTGAACCAGAGCCCGTCGGTGTCCGACGAGTACGGCACCAGCACCCAGTCGACCAGCCGGATCCGGCCCTGCTCGTCGGGGAGCGACCGCAGCGCGGCCGCCGGGTCGAGGAACTGGAGCCCGAAGACGTCCACCACGTCCCCGTCGACCGTTTCGGCGACCGCCGCGGCCACCGCCCGGGCCGCCCACTCGTGCGCCGGCGGCCAGCCCGGCCGGTACTCGGCCTGCACCACCACCAGGTGCGTGGCGGCGGCCAGCCGGGCCAGTTGCGGCTCGGTCGCCCCGAACGCGGTGAGCAGGTCCGGCGGCAGCTCGGGGAACTCGCTGACCGGCCGGGTGTCCACGGTCATCAGCGGGCTGTCGAGCATCTGCTTGGCCAGCCCGTGCACCGGCTCGGCGAGCCGGCCGGCCAGCCCCTCCACCGCGGTCTTCGGGCTCACCTTCGGCAGGCCGACGATCGGCACCAGGTAGGTCGCGTCCAGCGACTCCGGCACCGGTACGGGCAGGAAGTCGTCCGTGATGAGCATGCCGTCCCCCTCGACCGCGCCGGTGCACCTCGCCTGAGAACGCTACCCGCCCGGACGGGTGACGCTCAGGCGGACAGCACCAGTCCCAGGTAGGACAGCGTGGTGACGATCTCCACGAGGGCGCCGAGCACGTCGCCGGTGATCCCGCCGAGGCGGCGTACCAGGTGCCGGAGGAGCCCGGCCGCGACGGCGAGCGCCGCGAGCACGGCGAGCGGCCCCTGCCACGGGCGGCCCGGCACCGCGGGCACGGCCAGCAGCGCCACGACGGCCGCGCCGGCCACCAGCGCGACCGGCCCCACCGTGCCGGCCACCAGCGCGCCCAGCCCCTCCGACCGGGCCGCCGGCACCCCGCGCCGGCAGGCCAGCGCGACGCCCAGCCGGCCGGCTGCCGTCGCGGCGACCACCGCCGCGAGCGCCGCCGGCCGGGACCGACCGGCCAGTTCCGCGAGCACCGCGGCCTGGAGCAGGAGTACGACCACCAGCGCGACCACCCCGAACGGGCCGACGTCCGGCTTCTTCATGATCTCCAGTGCGGCCGGCCCGCGGCGGTAGGAGCCCAGCGCGTCCACGGTGTCGGCCAGCCCGTCCAGGTGCAGGCCCCGGGTGAGCAGCGCGGCCAGCGCGACGGTCACCCCGGCGGCGACCAGCGGGGGCGCGACCGCCGCGGCGAGCAGCAGCACCACCCCGAGGAGCGCGCCGAGCAGCGCCCCGACCGCCGGGGCGAGCGCCATGGCGGCGCCAGCCGCGGCCCGGTCCACCCGGCCGGCGCGCACCGGCGCCGTGGTGAAGGTGGTGAGCGCCAGCCGGATCCCGTCGGCGAGCCGGAACTCAGTCGGCACGTCGGCCGGGGGCGACCGGCTCGTCGGGCTCGATCGTGGTCGGCCCCGGCCCGGCCGGCTCCGGCTCGGCGAACCGCGGCTCGGGCTCGGTGCCGGCCGGCTCGGGCTCGGTGCTGGTCGGCCCCGGCCCGGCCGGCTCCGGCTCGGCGAACCGCGGCTCGGGCTCGGTGCTGGTCGGACCCGGGCCGGCCGGCTCGGGCTCGGCGAAGTCCTCGTCGTCGCCGCCGCTCAGCGACGGGTGCACGGGCAGGCCGGCGGCGAGCGCCAGGGCCGAGCGCAGCAGCGGCAGGGCGGCCAGCGCGGTCGCTCCCTCGCCCAGGTCGAGCCGCAGGTCCAGCAGCGGGGCCAGGCCCAGCACGTCGGCGGCGAGCCGCACCCCGGGCCGGCCGCCGTGGTCGGGCAGCAGGCACCAGTGCCGGGCCTGCCCGGCCAGGTCGCGGCTGACCATGCCGGCGGCCACCCCGACCGGCCCGTCCAGCAGCACCGGGACACGGCGGGCGGTCGCGCCGAGCAGCACGCCGGTGGCCACCGCCACGTCGCCGCCGCCCAGCTCGGCGAGCACGTCCTTGGCTTCCCGGGGGGACCGCCGGGTGCGGTGCAGCGCGTCCCGGACGGCCGCGCAGCGGACCATCCAGGCGGCGTCGTCGTACTCGCCGTGCTCGGTGACCACCCGGCCGAGGACCGCCGGGGGTTCCGCGCCGGCCGTGGCCGCCAGCACCGCCGCGGCGGCCGCCTCGGTGCCGGCCCCGCACGCCGCCAGCACCAGCAGCTGTACGCCCGCGTCGGCGGCCTGCTCGGCGAGCCGCCAGCCGTAGCGCAGGGCCGACTCGACCTGCTCGGCGGTGAGCGCCGGCCCGTCCTCCATCGGTGCGGAGGCGGGGGTCTCGACCACCTGGAGGCTCGCCCCGCTCTCGGCCGCCAGCCGGGCCAGCGGCCCCTTGCCGGCGCGCGCCTGCCGGGCGCGGCGGGCCGACTCGCCGGGTGCCGCGCCGGCCGACGCCCCACCCTCGTGGTCGCCGTGCAGCAGCAGCACCCGGACCGAAGCCCACGGCGTCGGCGTCGCGGTGCCCTGGGTGGCGCCGGCGAAGCCGACCACCCGCTCCAGCACGCCGAGGCCGGCGCCGGGGATGTCCAGGGTGGCGAGCCGGTCGACCGCCTGCGGGCCGGTGTAGTCGTCGGGCATCGGCAGTTCCATGCCGGGCTGGATGACCAGGCCGGTGGCGACCATCGGCAGCGCCATGGTGGGCGCGGCCCAGTCGGCCGCGCCGGTCGCGCCGCCCGGCGCCGGGGCCGGGGCGGCCGCCGCGGTCGGGGTGAGCACCTCGGGCAGCGCCTCGTCGGGCGCGCCGGTCACCGGCTCCGGGGCGCCCGCCCGGCCGGGGCCGGCCGGCTGCGCCGGTGCGGCCCGCTTCAGCCAGGCGGTCTGCCCGGCCACCACCAGCGCGACGGCGTCGCAGGCGTCGGCGACCGCCCGGTTGGTCGCGCCCAGCGCGTCGGTGAACGCCCGGCCCAGCGGCGTGGTGGGCACCAGGGACAGGCCCACCTCCGGGCTGACCAGCACCAGCCGGGCGGCGCTGGCCCGGATCGCGGCGGCCAGCTCGGCGATGGTGGCCGTGTCGTCGGCCGGCTGGTGGGCCGGGTCGAGCAGCACGGTCACCCAGCCGCCCAGGTCGTCGACGAGCAGCGTCTCGTTCGGCCCGGCCGCCGCGATCACCTCGGCCAGCCGGCCGGGGTCGGCCGCGGTCTCCTCGGTCGTCCAGCTGCCCGGCCGGCGGGCCCGGTGGGCCGCGAGCCGGGTCGCCCACTCGGTGTCCTCCGGGTCCCCCTCGGGGGCGGTGGCCACGTACCGGACCGTGGGCGCCTCGGCGACCACCGACTCGGCGAACTCCGACTTGCCGGAGCGGATACCGCCGAGCACCAGGAGGGTGTTCCACCCGTCAACGGACATGCCCGTACCTTAAAGCCGTCCGGCGGGTCGCCGCCCGCCGGCCCGGTGGCTCAGTCGCAGTGCTCGAACGGGCTGGCGTAGGAGGCCCCGCCCGCGGACCCGCCCCACTTCACGCAGACCCCGGCGGCGTTCGCCCGCACCGGCCCGGCGTAGTACTGGTAACCGCCGCTCTCGGTCTGCCGTGCCTTGCCCTGCACCTCCAGGTACGCGGTCACCGTGGTGACCCGCCCGACGTCGGTGTCCTTGAGGGTGACCACACAGTTGGTGCCGCTGCCGGCGTGGTAGAGCAGGTAGACCCGCCCCTGGCGTACCCCGCCGGCGGTCAGCGTCGCCGAGTCGACCACCTGGTAGCCGCTGCCGCACGCCTGTCCCGCGGTGTACGGGTTGGGCTTCTGCGGGGCGGTGGTGCCCCCGGTCGGCGCGGGCGCGCCGGTGGTCGCCGCCGGGCCACCGGTCGACGGGGCGCCGGCGTCCGCCGCCGGGCGGCTCGGCGTGGCCGACGGGGACCGGCCCGGCCGCCCGGTACGGCTCGGCGTCGGCTGGCCGGCGGTGGCGGTGGCCCGCGGTTCCGGCTGCGCCGGGTCGGCCGACGCGGATTCCCCGGCCAGCGCGGCCGGAGGGTGCCCCGGATCCGTGCCGTCGGGGGAGCGCAGCGCCGCCACGGCCACCGCGGTCACCACCGCGACCAGCACGACGCCGGCCGCCCCGGTCAGCCCCAGCACCCGGCCGCGGCCCCGTCGCCCGGTCGCCTCCTCCCGGGTCGGCGGCACACCCGACCCGGCGTGCCGCTCCTGCACCGGGCCGTACCCGCCGGGCGGCGGGCCGGGCTGCGCGACCCCGACCGACCAGACGGGCCCGGCCGGGGGCTGACCCGGGCCGCCCGCGCCGGGCTGCCCGGTCGCGGGCGGTGTGGCGGGCCCGAACGGGACACCGGAGCCCGCACCGGTTGACGCCCCGGCGTCGTCGCGGGCCGCGGCGGGAGGCGGGGTGGCCGGAAACGCGGCCGGTGGCTGGCCGGCGGGCGGCGTACCCCCGGTCCGGTTCTCGGCCGGCGGAGGCGCCGGCAGGACGGCCGGCCCGGGCACGGCGGGGCCGGCGACCGCCCACGGCGGGCGGGGCGGGACGGGAAGGGCGGCGAGGGTGGCGTCCCGGGCGTCCTGAGCGGCCTCGGCCAGGGCCAGCGCGCTCGGGAACCGGTCGGCCGGCCGCTTCGCCAGCGCCCGGCGGACCACCTCCACCACCGCCGGCGGCGTGCCCACCAGCGGCGGCGGCTCGTCCTGGACGTGCCGCATGGCCACCTGGAGCGGGTTGTCGCCCTCGAAGGGCGGCCGCCCGGCCAGGCAGTAGTACGCCACCGCGCCGAGCGCGTAGACGTCGGTGACCGGCGACACCGGCTGGCCGGCGGCCTGCTCCGGCGACATGTACGAGGCGGTGCCGAGCACCATGTGCGCGGCGGTGATACCCGCCATGGTGCTGGCCCGGGCGATGCCGAAGTCGACCAGCACCACCGTGCCGTCCCGCTTCACCAGCAGGTTCCCGGGCTTCACGTCGCGGTGCACGATCCCGGCGAGGTGGGCGGCGTGCAGCGCGTGCGCGGCCTGCGTCACCACCGACATGGTCGACGCCGGATCGAGCCGGCCGGCGCGCCGGATCCAGGTGACCAGCGGCTCGCCGTCGACGTACTCCATCACCAGGTAGCTGACCTGGCTGCCGTCGGCGAGGGTCGCGGAGCCGAAGTCGTGCACCTGGACGATGCCGGGGTGGCGCAGCGCGGCCAGCATCCGGGCCTCGGCGTGGAAGCGGGTGGTGAACTCGGGGTCGGCGACCAGCGAGGGCAGCAGCACCTTCACCGCGACCTCGCGGCCCAGCAGGGTGTCGGTGCACTTCCAGACGGCCCCCATGCCGCCCGTCGCGATGCGTTCGCCCAGCCGATAGCGGTCGCTGAGCATCACTCCTTGAGTCAGCACCGCGCCACCGTACCGGCCGGGCGGTGGGCATGATCCATGGCGGCCGGGCCGTCCCGCGTCCGGCCGACTAGGCTTGCGGGGGTTTCCGTCCCAGGGCGACGGCGGCGAGGGGAGACGCGGCATGGCGTGGAGCTGGCGGTACGAGGGCACGAACGGCGCTTCGGTCGACGGGCCGGGTGAGTCGTTCCCCAGCCAGGCGGACGCCGAGTCGTGGATCGGCCAGGCCTGGCGGGAGCTCGCGGCGTCCGGCGTCACCTCCGTCGCGCTCGTCGAGGACGACCGGGTGGAATACCGCATGAGCCTGCTGCCCCCGGCCGAATGACGAGCTACGACCGCCCGCGCGACCCGCTGGTGCTCGGGGTGCCCCGGGCGGCGTTCCGGCCCAGTGCGATCTTCCTGGCCCTGGTCGCGCTCTTCGTGGCCAGCGGGGTGATGGCCTGGAACCGGTTCGGCAGCGTCCGGTTCGACGTCTTCCTCTTCGTGGTCTCCGGCTGGCTGGTCTCGCTCTGCCTGCACGAGTACGCCCACGCCCTGGTCGCGTACCGGGCGGGGGACCGGGACATCGCGCACCGGGGCTACCTGACGTTGAACCCGCTGAAGTACACCAACCCGCTGCTGTCCATCGTGCTGCCGGTGGTGGTGGTGCTGCTCGGCGGCATCGGCCTGCCCGGCGGCGCGGTCTGGGTGGACCGGCACGCCATCCCGGGTCGCCTGCGACACACCCTGGTCAGCCTGGCTGGGCCGGCCACCAACGTGCTGTTCGCCCTGCTGCTGGTGCTGGCCGTGCGGATCCGCCCGGACGTGGGCGGCCCGACGGAGTTCTGGGCCGGTGTGGGGCTGCTGGCGTTCCTCCAGCTCACCGCCAGCGTGCTCAACCTGCTGCCGGTGCCGGGGCTGGACGGCGGCAACATGATCCAGCCGTGGCTGAGCCCGGAGTACCGGCGGATGTACGACCTGTTCGCCCCGTACGGCTTCATCCTGCTGTTCGCGCTGCTGTGGAGCCCGCGGATCGGCAACGTGTTCTTCGGCGCCGTCTTCGACGTGGCGGACTTCCTCGGGCTGCCGCCTCAGCTCTACGTCCTCGGGCTCGAGCTGATCCGCTTCTGGCGGGGCTGACACTCCGGCTCCGGGAGCCGCCGCGCAGCGGCGGGGCGCTCCGGGGTGCGCGTACCTCCGTGGGGCCCCGGGCCGGCGCGGTGGTGGCGCCGGCCCGGGGAGAGCGTCACGGACGCTGCGCCGGGCTCTCGGTCTTCGCCGGGTCCCGCTCGGTGACCGGCTCGACGATCTCGTCGATCGCCTTGAGCAGGTCGGCGTCGAGCTTCACACCCGCCGCCTTCACGTTGTCGTGCACCTGCTCCGGCCGGGACGCGCCGACGATCGCCGAGGAGACGTTCGGGTTCTGCAGCACCCAGGCGATGGCGAGCTGCGGCATGGTCAGGCCGGCCTGCTCGGCCAGGGGCTTGAGCCGCTGCACCCGGGTGAGCACCTCGTCGGTCATGAACCGGGCGATGAAGCCCGCACCGGACTTCTCGTCGGTGGCGCGGGAACCGGCCGGCGGCGGCTGGCCCGGCAGGTACTTGCCGGAGAGCACGCCCTGGGCCATCGGCGACCAGACGATCTGGCCGACGCCCAGCTCCTCGCTCGTGGGGATGACCTCGGCCTCGATGACCCGCCACAGCATCGAGTACTGCGGCTGGTTGGAGACCAGCGGGATGCGCAGCTCGCGGGCGAGCGCGTGGGCCTCGCGGATCTGCGACGCCTTCCACTCCGAGACGCCGATGTAGTGCACCTTGCCGGAGTGCACGATGTCGGCGAACGCCTCCATCGTCTCCTCCAGCGGGGTGCTGTAGTCGTAGCGGTGGGCCTGGTAGAGGTCCACGTAGTCGGTCTGCAGGCGGCGCAGCGAGCCGTTGATCGACTCCAGGATGTGCTTGCGGGACAGGCCCCGGTCGTTGCGGCCCGGCCCGGTCGGCCAGTACACCTTGGTGAAGATCTCCAGCCCCTCGCGCCGCTCGCCCTTCAGGGCGCGGCCGAGCACCTCCTCGGCCTTCGTGCCGGCGTAGACGTCGGCGGTGTCGAAGGTGGTGATGCCGGTGTCCAGGGCGGCCCGCACGCAGGCGGTGGCGGCCTCCTCCTCGACCTGCGACCCGTGGGTGATCCAGTTGCCGTACGAGATCTCGCTGACCAGTAGGCCCGAGCGGCCTAGGTGTCGGAATTCCATGCCCCGACCCTAGCCCCGCCCGATCATGGTCGGCGCGCGGCGCGACGGGGTGTGACGCTCAGCGGGGCAGCAGGGCGTCGCGCATGCGGGCGGCGAGCCAGTGCCGGAAGCTCTCCTCGGTCCAGCCACACCGGTGCACCAGCGCGGCGTAGTGCGCCGGGTCGTTGTAGAACCACAGCTCGTCGACGGCACGCCCGGTGTCGGCGCCGGACTTCAGCGGCCCGTCGACGGCCACCAGCCGGTCGACCACCATGCGGGCGCCGGCTCGGCGGTTGCGCAGCAGGGTCTCCCACAGCTCGGCCACCTCGGGCGCCTCGTCCGCCGCGCGCCGCACGGTCTCGAACGCGCCGGCGGCCCGGCCGCCGATCAGAGTGCAGACCCCGGCGTACGCGTCGAGCACCTCGCCCTGGGTCCGCGCGTCCCACACCGGCCGGAACCACGGCCGCTCGGCCACCGGCACCGGCTCGTCGTCGCCGGCGAGGGCCTCGTCGAGCACCTGGCGCAGCAGCGCCGCCTTGGACCCGAACGCGGCGAACACCGTGGGCCGGGCCACCCCGGCGGCGGCGGCCACGTCGGCCAGCGACGTCGCGGCATAGCCGCGCGTGACGAAGAGTTCGGTCGCCGCGCGCACCACCGTTTGGCGTGTGCGGCGGGCGCTCTCCTCCCGCACCGCCGAGCGGTAGGGGCGGGTCGGTTTTCCGTCCTTGACTCCAGCCATGACATCGCGATACTAACAACATATTCACTAAACTCCTGGCTATCGAATATTGGTCCGTCCATCCAAAACCGCACCGGGAGGCGTCCCATGTCCGTCCGCCCCTACCTGCTCTGCCCTGACGACGGCGAGGCGTACTGGTTCCTCGGCAGCCTGTGCACCATCAAGGCGGGCGGCCGGCACACCCGGGACCGGCTGACCGTCGCCGAGTTCGTGAACCCGCCCGGCTTCGCCCCGCCGCTGCACCGGCACCACGTCGAGGACGAGATGTTCCACCTGCTCGCCGGCACCGCCCGGTTCCACTGCGACGGGGAGAGCTTCACCGCCGGCCCGGGCGACTTCGTGCTGCTCCCGGTGGGGTTGCCGCACAGCTTCGTGGTCGGCCCCGACGAGCCGCTGCGCGCCCTCCAGATCACCACCCCGACCGGATTCGAGCGGTTCGCCGCCGAGGCCGGCCTGCCCGCGCTGGAACGCCGGCTGCCCGACCCCGGGCCCGTCGACCCGGCCGCGCTCGGGCACGCCGCCGCCCGCAACGGCATCGAACTGCTGGGGCCGCCGCCCCGGGCGTGACGCCGGGCGTCAGAGCACCGGGCTGGTGTCGGCGAGGAGCCGGTCGATCTCCGCGACCACCGCGTCCCGGCTCCGGTGCACCGGGTCGATCAGCGGCTCGCCCCGCCGGTCCAGCGCGCCCCACCGGCCCGACTCGTCGCCGAACAGGAACGCCACCGGGTGCACCACCAACGTCGGGTACGCCGGCGCGACCAGCACCCGGCCGGTCCGGTCCACCACGCCCCGGCAACCGGCCAGCTCCACCACGGCCAGCCCGTCCTCGGTGAAGCCGTCCACGGACCGGCCGTCGGCCAGTGTCGTGGTCAGACGGTGGTACCGGGTCGGCACCACCACCTGGCCGGTCCGGTCCACCGCGCCCCAGCCGCCGTTCTGCCGGACCGCCGCCAGGCCGCCCCGGAACGGCCGGACGTCCTCGAAGCCCGGCGGGATCTTCACGATGTTGGTCGGGTCGACCGCCATCCACCGGCTCTTGCCGTCCATGGACACCCAGGACAGCCCCTCGGAGAACGAGCCCACCGCCCGGTAGCCGTTGTTCGCCTCGATCAGCGCCGCGCCGGTCGTGTCGATCAGCGCCCAGCGGGACGCCTCCGGGCGGCGCACCCACGCCAGGCCCTCCCGGAACGGCTGCACCTCGGCGTACCGGTGCTCGATCACCAGCTCGCCCTCGGCGTCCGCGTACCCCCAGAGCTCCTGCTCCTCGTCGAAGGTCGGCACCGGGTGCCGCTCGCCGCCCAGCAGCGCCTCCCGGCTGCGCGGCTTCGGCCCGAACCCGCCGGTCACGGCCCGCTCGGCGACCGCGTCCAGCGCCAGCGTCGTCCGCGCGTTCAACTCCGAGTCCTCGCCCTGCCGCAGGTCCAGCGCCCGCTCGAAGTGCAGGCAGGCCTCGGTCAGCCGGCCCTGGTCGTAGCAGGAACGGCCGGCGTGCTCGTGCAGCACCGCGCGCAGCCGGTCGGGCAGCTCCGGCGAGTTGGCCTCGGCGAAGAGCCGGTCGGCCTCCGGATGCTCGCCCCGCCAGCGCAGCACCTCCGCCAGCCGGGCGCGGGCCAGCGAGGTCCGCCGCAACTCGCCGGTGGCCTCCGCGTACGTGAGGGCCAGCCGCGCGTCGGCCAGGGCGTCGTCCAGGTCGCCGAGGATGCGGGACGCCACCGAGCGCAGGCTCAGCAGCCGGGCCCGGCTGCGGTTGTCCAGCGCGCTGCCGAGCTTGGCGGTGAGGCCGTCCCGGATCTCGCGCAGCGCCGGGGCATCGGGGGCCTCCTCGCGGAGGGTCTCGGGGTTCAGCCGCCAGCGGATGGCGGCGAGGGCCTGCTCCGGGTCCGCCGGGCGGGCCTCCCGCCGCTCGGTGCCGGCATCCGGCTCGGCCGCGCCCGGGTCGGCCGGTCCGGCCGTCGGCGTGGCGGGAGCCTCCCCGGTCGGGGTGGAGTCGGCGGCCCCTTCGGCCGTGGGCGGTGCCTCCTGTGCGGCCGGCGGAGCCGGGACGGGACGTAGCTGGTCGGGGCCGGGAGTCGGCTCCGGCGCGGCCGGTGCGGCGTCGGCGGTCGCGGGGGTCTCGTCCGAGGTGGCTGCCGGTGCGGCGGCCTCCCGCGGCGGGGCCGCCTGTGCCGGCACGTCGACCTGAGCCGGCGGGTGCGGCGCAGCGGCCGGGGCGACCTCGGAGGTCGGGTGGGCTGCCGGTGCCGCCACTTCGGCCGGACCGGGCGGGTGTGGCGCAGGGGCTGGGGCGACCTCGGGGGTCGGGTGGGCCGCGGGTGCCGCCACCTCGGCCGGGTTCGCCCCGTGGGGCGCAGCGGCCGGGACGACATCGGAGGTCGGGACGTCCCGAGTGGACGCCTGGGTCGGCACCTCGGCTTCGGTCGGCGCGTGCTCACTCGTGACCGGGCCGGCGGTGGCGTTCGGGGTGGCGGCCGGTGCCGGTGAATCGGGATCGGTGGGCTGCCGGGCCGGGACCGGCGGCCTGCTCGTCTCCGGCGCGTCGGGCGCCGGTCCGGGCGGTCCGGAGACGGGCCGGGCGTCGGGTGCTGCGGTGCCCGGCTCGATCGTGGCGGGCGCGGACGATTCCGACGACCGGGTGGCTCGCGGGTCCGGCCCGGCCTGGGCGCCGGGGGCGGCGGCGGAACGCTCCGGCTCGGGTGCCGCTGCCGCCGGACGGGACGCCACCTGAGCATCGCGCGCCGGGCCGGACAGCTCCGGCGCCGGCTGGGTGGCGGTCGCGTCGGGGCCCGGGCCGTCGTCCGGGGCGTCGAGCGCCGGGGCGGACGGCTGCGGCATCCGCTCGGCCGGCGAACCGGCCGCGGCGGGCACGTCGACCGGCCGGCCAGGATCGACGGGGCCCTGGTCGGCGGACGGGCTGGCGGGCGGCGCGCTGACCGGTCGCGCGGGCGCGGGATCGGCCGACCCGGCGGACATCGGCTCGGCAGCGCGCGCCGGGGCGGACGCCTCAGTCGGAGCGGCCGGCGACACCGGCTCGTTCGCCCGGAACCAGGCGTCCGGGCCACCGTCCACCGGCTCGGCGGGCCGCGCGGCCGCCGGCCGGTCGACCTCGGAACGCCCACCGTGCCCGTCGGCGGCGACCGGTGCGGACGCGCGGTCGCTCTCGTCCGGCGAGCCGGGGCCGGCCACCGTGGTCGAGCGGCCGTCGTCCGCCGGTCGGGTGCCCACGTGGGGCGTGGTCGGACCGGCGGCGCTGAGCGGCCGGGAGTCCTCGGCGGGCGTGGTCGGGCCGGCGCTGTGCTCCGGCCGGGTGACTCCGGGGCCGGGGTAGGCGGGCGGCGCGGGTCGGGCCGGGCGCGGCGGGACATCCGGGCGTGGCCCGGTCCGCCCCGCCGGCTCGCCGAGGTCGGCCGGAGTCGGGCGGTCGGGGCCGGGCCGCGGCGTGGAGTCGGCGGGTCCGGGCCGGAACTCGACGCGCAGGTCGGCGGCGGGAGGTGCGCCGGCCGAAGCCTCCGGTGCGGCCGGGCGGTCGGAGCGGCGGTCCACCGGCGGCTGCTCGGCCGGATAGGTGGGTGGGCCCGCCGCCTTCGGTCCCGCCGGCCGGTCGGACCGGTCGCCCGGCACCGGTCGGTCGCCGGGGAAGGCGGGCGGTCCGGAAACGGGCGTGCCAGGAACGGGTGCTCCGGAGGCAGGCGGTCCGGAGATGGGCGTGCCGGGGACGGGCGGTCCGGAGATGGGCGCGCCGGACACCGGTGCGCCGGACACCGGTCGGCTGGGCACGGTCGCGTCGAAGTCTGGCGGTCGCGAGACGGGTGGCCCGGAGATGGGCGCGCCGGACACCGGTGCGCCGGACACCGGTCGGCTGGGCACGGGCGCGTCGAAGACCGGCGGTCGCGAGACGGGTGGCCTCGACACGGGCATGCCGGAGACGGGCGCGTTGGCGACCGGCGCGCCCGACACCGGCGCGCCCGAGGTGGGCGTGGCCCGGCCCGGGACCGGTCGGCCCGGGTCCGGTCGGTTCGGGTCCGGTCGGGTCGCCGGCTCCACAGGCGGGCGCCGCATCTCGTCGGGCCGGGTCGGCGGGGCCGGCATCGCCGGTTGACGCGGTTCGTCCGGCCGCGCCGGCGGCACGGGCTGCGGGCGGGTGTCCTCGGCGCGCGGCGGAGGCGGCACCATCGGCCGAACCTGCCGCTCTCCGGGGCGGGTCGGGGCGGCCGGCGCGCCTGCCTCGCGTCCCTGGTCCGGCCGCGCGCCGGGCTGGGGCTGCTGCCTGGCCTCGTCCGGGTGCGCCGGCCGGTCCCGGAGTTCGTCCGGGCGGGTACGCGCGGCCGGCTCGACCGGCGGTCGCCAGCCGTCGCCCGGCCGGGCCGGTCCGGGCTCGCCCGGCCGACCCTGCCACCCGTCCGGTCGCGCGCGGAACTCGGACCGCGGTCCGACGGACTCGGGCCGGGGACCGACGGAGTCCGGCCGGCGACCGACGGATTCCGGCCGTGGCTCGACGGGCTCCGGCCGTGGCCCGACCGACTCCGGGCGAGGACCGTTGGACCCGGGTCGGGGCCCGACGGAATCCGGCCGGGGACCCACCGACTCGGGCCGCGGACCGACCGACTCGCGCCGTGGCCCCACGGACTCGGGGCGCGGACCGCCGAACTCGGGCCGGGGACGCGCCGGTTCGGGTCGGCCGTCGACCGGTTCCGGCCGGGGACGCCCCGACTCCGGGCGGGGGCCGACGAAGTCGGGACGCGGGCCGGGCACGTCGGGGCGACGGGCGTCGTAGCGCGCCGCTTCGTCCACGGGCCGGGCGGGGCGGCCGTCCGGGCCGGGCCGGTCGACCGGGGGCCGGTGCCGCTGGTCGGGCCGGTACGCGGCCGGTTCGGTGCGCGGCCGCCGCTCGACGACCGGCCACTCCTCGTGGTGCGGGCGGGCGCGGTCGCCCGGGTGGCGCTGGCCCTCCCACCGCTCGTCGGGCCGGAACGCGGCGGAACGCGACTCGCCGTACCGGCCGGGCTCGGCGCGGTACGGGTCCACCGGCCGGCGCCCTGCCTCGGGCGCGTCCCGGTAGGTTTCGGCGCGCGCGGCAGCCTCCCGGCGCGGCGGTCCGTCATGACCCCGGTCCGGCTCCCGGCGTGGCGGTCCGTCGTGACCCCGGCCCGGCTCGCCGCGCGGCGGCCCGTCGTAGCCCCGGTCGCCCGGCTGGCGGAAGTCCTGGTCCCGGCGGTCCGTCGGGCGAGCCACCCCGGCATCGCGGCGGCCATCGAAGGCCTGGTCCCGCCGACCGGGCACCTCCTGGTCGCGCCGGTCGGCCGGACGCCCCAGGTCGGCCTCCCGCCGACCCGGCCGCCCGTCGGAGGCCGGATCCCGCCGCCCGTCGAAGGCGGCCTCGCGCCCGCCACCGAACCCGGCCTCCCGGCGATCCTGGAACGCCGGATCACGCCGGCCGTCGAACGCCGGGTCCCGCCGGCCGTCGAACGCCGGCTCACGCCGGTCCGCCGGGCCGTGCGGCGGTAGACCGGTCCGCCCGTCCGCCGGCCCGCGGCGCTGCTCCGGCCGGCCCGGTCGCGGCGGTGCGTGATGCGGGTGCTCGTCCGGCTCCGGCACCCAGCCGGGCTCGGGGGCAGGGGAGACGGGCCGGTGCGGCGCCGTCCCCCGCGCCGATTCGGGACGTACCCACCGCTGGTCGAACCGATCGCCACGTCCGCCGGACCGGGAACCGTCATCGGCCCACCGCCCGTCCTCGGCGGGCCCGCCCGGCCGCCCGCCGCGCCGCCGATCGAGGTCGTCCGGTCCGGCCGGGCTCACGGGGTATGCGCCGCGTCGCCGGTCGAGGTCGTCGGGTCCGGCCGGGCTGACGGGGTATGCGCCGCGTCGCCGGTCGAGGTCGTCCGGTCCGGCCGGGCTGACCGGATACGGGTCCTCGCCCCCCGGCGCTGGGCTGACCGGGTGCACCTCGGCCCGGCCGACCACGGCGGCCCGCCCGCGCGGCGCGGGCGGGGTGAGGTGCTCGAGGCCGATGTCGCCCGGATAGCGCTGCCCGGGGAACTGCGGACGCCACTCGTGGGTGGGCTCGGCAGCCCAGGAGGGCTCGGCCAGCTCACGCCAGCGGTCCCAGCCGTTCATCGGGAGACCCTGTCGCCGCCCGCGCGGCGCGGCCCCGGGGCCGGCTCGCGTCGCTCGCTCACGGCGATGTCACCTCGTTGGAAATTGTCGTGCTGGGGCCCCGACGTGCCGGTAGAGTCGCCCGGTCCAGCACGTCGTGGCTGCGGAAGGAGGGTAGCGGCGTGGGCTCTGTCACCGCCACTGTGGCACCGCCCACGGATCCAAACGTTACCCGATGGTTTCGGACATTCGGCGCGATAGTGGCCTCCGGCTTTCGGCGTCACGCCAGCTACCGGCAGGCCGCCGTGGCGGGCGTCGTCACCAACACCGTCTTCGGCTTCCTACGCTGCTACATCTTCCTCGCGGTGGCCGGCGCGGCCGGCACGGTGGCCGGCTACGACCGGGCCCAGCTCGCCACCTTCGTCTGGGCCGGGCAGGGGCTGCTCGCGGTGATCGCCATCTGGGGCTGGACGGAGCTGGCCGACCGGATCCGGACCGGGGAGATCGCCGCCGACCTGCTCCGCCCGGTGCACCCCGTGACCAGCTACCTCGCCACCGACCTGGGCCGGGCCGGGTTCGCCTCGCTGGCCCGGCTGTTGCCGCCGGTGGTGATCGGCCCGTTCTTCTTCGAGGTCTACCTCCCCCGGCACTGGGCCACCCTGCCGCTCTTCGGGCTCTCCGTGCTGCTCGCCGTGCTGGTCTGCTTCGCCTGCCGCTACCTGGTCAACGCGACCGCGTACTGGTTGCAGGACGTCCGCGGGCCGATGATCCTCTGGACGCTGGGCTCCGGCGTGCTGGCCGGCCTCTACTTCCCGCTCGGCTTCCTCCCGGGCCGGCTGGAGGCGACCCTGCGGTACGCCACCCCGTTCCCCAGCCTGCTGCAGGTCCCGCTCGACGTGCTGGTCGAGCGGGAGCCGATGCCGACCCAGCTCGGCCTGGTCGGGCTCCAGCTCGGCTGGGTGGTGCTGCTGCTGGCGCTCTGCCGGCTGGTGCAGCGCCGGGCCGAGCACCGGCTGGTGGTGCAGGGTGGCTGAGCCGGGGACGCGAACGGGGGCGCTGCGGGCGTACCGGGCGCTGCTCGGGGCGCAGGCCCGGTCGCAGGCGGCCTACCGCACCTCGTTTGTGGTGGACCTGGTCGGCAACATGGGCGCCACCGTGTTCGACGTCGTGACCGTGCTGGTGCTCTTCGGGGTCACCCGGGAGCTGGGCGGCTTCACGCTCCGCGAGACGCTGGTCGTCGTCGGACTGTCGTCGTCCGCGTTCGCCACCGCCGACCTGCTGGTCGGCAACATCGAGCGGCTGCCCCGGTACGTCCGCACCGGCCTCTTCGACGCCGTGCTGGTCCGGCCGCTGGCCGCGCTGCCCCAGCTGCTCCTGATGGACCTGCCGCTGCGCAAGGTCTCCCGGGCGCTCTTCGGGCTGGCCGTGCTGCTGTTCGCGCTCGGCTCGGCCGGCATCGACTGGACGCCGGGCCGGGTGGCGCTCGCGCTGGTCGCCCCGCCGGCCGGAGTGGTCTTCTTCGCCGCGGTCTTCGTCACCACCGCCACCGTGTCGTTCTACTGGATCGACTCGGGGGAGATGGCCAACTCGGTCACCTACGGCGGGCGCGACTTCACCTCGTACCCGGTCACCGTCTACGGCGGCTGGTTCCGCGCGGTCTTCGCGTACGGGATGGGTTTCGCCTTCGTCAGCTACCACCCGGCGCTGGCGCTGCTCGGCCGGGCCGACCCGCTGGGCCTGCCGCCCTGGGTCGGCTGGGCCGCACCCGGGGTCGCGCTGGTCGCCGCGGCCGTCGCCGCCGTGGCGTGGCGCGTCGGGATCCGCCACTACCGGAGTACGGGGTCATGAACGTCATCGAGATGGACGGGCTGCGCAAGGAGTTCACCGTCCGGGTGAAGGCCGGGCGGCTCCGCCGGGAGAAGCGGACGGTCACCGCGGTCGACGGGGTTGACCTGCGGGTGGAGCGGGGCGAGATGCTCGGCTACATCGGCCCGAACGGCGCCGGAAAGTCGACCACGCTGAAGATGCTCACCGGCGTGCTGATGCCCTCGGCGGGCCAGGCCCGGGTCTGCGGGCTGCGGCCGGTGGCCGACCGGACCAGGCTGGCGCTGCGCATCGGCGTGGTCTTCGGGCAGCGCTCGCAGCTCTGGTGGGACCTGCCGCTGCGGGACTCGTTCGCGCTGCTGCGCCACGTCTACCGGGTGCCGGCCGGCGAGCACGCGGCCCGGCTGGCCCGCTGCCGGGGCCTGCTCGACCTCGATGAGTTCCTGGACACCCCGGTCCGGCAGCTTTCCCTGGGCCAGCGGATGCGCGGCGAGCTCACCGCCGCCCTGCTGCACGGCCCTGAGGTGCTCTTCCTGGACGAGCCGACCATCGGGCTGGACGTGGTCAGCAAGCAGGCGGTCCGCGGCTTCCTGGCGGAGCTGGGCCGGGCCGGCGACACCACCCTGGTGCTCACCACCCACGACCTGGCCGACATCGAGCGGCTCTGCCGGCGCCTGGTGGTGATCGACCACGGGCGGGTGGTGCACGACGGCTCGATCGCCGCCCTGCACAGCCGGTACGGCTCCCGCCGGATGGTGGTGGCCGAGCTGGACGCCGCGCTGCCCGCGCCGCCGGTGCTGCCGGGCGCGCCGGTGCAGCGGGTGGAGGCGGACGGGCGCCGGCTGGTCTTCGCGCTGGAGTCGGCGAGCGTCGCCGAGGTGGTGGCCGGGCTGGCCGGCGTGGCCACGTTGCGCGACATCTCGATCGTGGAGCCGGACATCGAGGAGGTCGTGGCCCGGCTCTACGGCGCTCCGGTTGAGGTGGGCTGAGCCGGCCGAGTCAGATCTTGTCGCCGATGTTCACCTGGGGCGCCGGGGCCCGCATCTTGCGGAACGTGATCGACCGCATGATCGCGTAGAAGTAGAGCGAGCCGAGCCGCTCGGTGCTCTTCGGGAAGCGCTCGCGAACCAGCTTCTTGATCTTCCGGGCGATCAGCACCGAGTCGATCACCACGCCGAGCGCCAGCGCGCCCCAGAGCACGTTCGACAGCAGCCGGACGATCGGCGGCATGGCCTGGTTGGAGCCGAGCAGCACGATCAGCGCGCCGCCGAAGAACCAGGTGCCCACCGTGCGCCGCGAGTCGACCACGTTGCGGGCCAGCAGCCGCTCGGGGCCCCGGTCGCGCGGGCCGCCCTCGCGCCGGAACTCGGCCGCCGACTCGGCGCGCGCCGCGCGGCGCTGCTCCCGGGCCTCCTCCTTGGTCAGGGGACGGGCCGGGGCGGCCGGGCGGCGACCCGCGGTCGGCCGCTTCGGGGTGGTCCGCCCGAGGTCCTTCTTGCTCGGGGTGTAACCCCGGGACTGGGCAGCGGAGGGCGCCTCGTCGGTCGTCACCGGGGTGACGGAATCCTCGACGAGGTCGGTGGGCTTACGGCGAAACAGCGACGGCACGTCGGCAAGGGTAGCCAAACACCCGCGCCCGGTGCACATCGCGGTGCACCGGCCGCGGGAGTGTGACCTTACGGGCGCTCGACGTGCGCGCCCAGATCCGCCAGCTTGGCCTCGAAGTCCTCGTAGCCCCGGTTGATCAGGTCGACGCCGTAGACCCGGGAGGTGCCCTCGGCGGCCAGCGCCGCGATCAGGTGGCTGAAACCGGCCCGCAGGTCCGGAATGACCAGGTCGGCCGCGTGCAGCTTGCTCGGGCCGGCGATCACCGCGGAGTGCTTGAAGTTGCGCCGGCCGAAGCGGCACGGCGTGCCGCCCAGACAGTCCCGGTAGACCTGGATGTTGGCGCCCATCGAGTTCAGCGCCTCGGTGTAGCCGAGCCGCTGCTCGTAGACCGTCTCGTGGACGATCGACAGGCCGCGGGCCTGGGTGAGCGCCACCACGAGCGGCTGCTGCCAGTCGGTCATGAAGCCGGGGTGGACGTCGGTCTCCAGCGCCACCGCGTTCAACTCGCCGCCCGGGTGCCAGAACCGGATGCCGCCCTCCTGGCCCGGCCCGCCGCCGCGCGGCGGGCGGAGGTCGGTCACCTCGTACTCGCCGCCGACCGAGCGGAAGATGTTCAGGAAGGTCATCATGTCGGCCTGCTGGGCGCCCAGCACCTCGACGTGGCCCCGGGTGGCCAGCGCGGCCGCCGCCCAGCTCGCCGCCTCGATCCGGTCCGGGATCGGCCGGTGGGTGTAGCCGCTGAGCCGCTTCACGCCCTGGATCTCGATCACCCGGTCGGTGTGCACCTTGATGATCGCGCCCATCTTCTGCAGCACGCAGATGAGGTCGATGATCTCGGGCTCGACCGCCGCGTTGCGCAGCTCGGTGACGCCCTCGGCCATCACCGCGGTGAGCAGCACCTGCTCGGTGGCGCCCACGCTCGGGTAGGGCAGGGCGAACTTGGTGCCGTGCAGCCCGTTCGGCGCCGACAGGTGCAGCCCCTCCGGCGTCTTGTCCACGGTCGCGCCGAACTCGCGCAGCGCCTGGAGGTGGAAGTCGATCGGGCGCGGGCCGATGTGGCAGCCGCCCAGGTCGGGGATGAAGGCGTGGCCGAGCCGGTGCAGCAGCGGGCCGCAGAACAGGATCGGGATCCGGCTGGAGCCCGCGTGCACGTTGATCTGGTCGGTGCTGGCGCTCTCGACGTTGGACGGGTCGAAGACCAGCTCACCGTCCTCCTCGCCGTCGGTGACCTTGACGCCGTGCAGGCCGAGCAGCCCGCGGACGACCTCCACGTCCCGGATCCGGGGCACGTCGAACAGGCGGCTGGGGGTGTCGCCCAGCAGGGCGGCGACCATCGCCTTGGACACGAGGTTCTTCGCGCCGCGTACGCGGATCCGCCCTTCAAGCGGAGTGCCTCCGTGTACGACCAGGACGTCGTCGGTCAACGCAACCTCCAGCGCGTTGGTGCTGCCGTGTAGATGAGTGGGGTCCACGATCTGCATCGCTACCCGAAAGGCGGCCCGGCCAAAACGGGCCCGCGTGTGTCGTCGCCCCGGCAGCATAGCCCTCGGTGACGAAAAGGGAATCGGTCACATCACCAGTGAGGGCACGAACCGGGGATTCCGCCGCGTTTCCGTACCAGTGGCATGACCGAGGGTGATCAGGCGCCCGGGAGGGCGAGCATCTGGTCCAGGGCGGCCCGGGCGTGTCCGGCGGTGTCCGGATCCACGGTGATCTGGTTGACCACCCGCCCGGCGACCAGCTCCTCCAGCGCCCAGACCAGGTGCGGCAGGTCGATCCGGTTCATCGTCGAGCAGTAGCAGACCGCCCGGTCGAGGAACATGATCTGCTTGTCCGGATGGGCCAGCGCCAGCCGGCGGACCAGGTTCAGCTCGGTGCCGACCGCCCACGCCGAGCCGGCCGGGGCCGCCTCGATGGTCCTGATGATGTATTCGGTGGAGCCCACGTGGTCGGCGGCGGTGACCACCTCGTGCCGGCACTCCGGGTGGACCAGCACGTTGACCCCCGGCACCCGCTCGCGCACGTCGTTGACGCTGTCCAGGGTGAAGCGGCCGTGCACCGAGCAGTGCCCGCGCCAGAGGATCATCTTCGCGTCGCGCAGCTGCTCCGGGGTCAGCCCGCCGTTCGGCTTGTGCGGGTCGTAGAGCACGCAGTCGTCCAGCGAGAAGCCCATCTCCAGCACGGCGGTGTTGCGGCCCAGGTGCTGGTCGGGGAGGAAGAGCACCTTCTGCCCCTGCTCGAACGCCCAGTCCAGCGCCCGCTTGGCGTTGGACGAGGTGCAGACCACGCCGCCGTGCCGGCCGACGAAGCCCTTGATGTCCGCCGAGGAGTTCATGTAGGTCACCGGGACGGTGTCCGCCGCGATGCCCAGTTCGGTCAGCACGTCCCAGGCGGTCTCGACCTGCGACAGCACCGCCATGTCGGCCATCGAGCAGCCGGCGGCGAGGTCGGGCAGGATCACCTTCTGGCGGTCCGAGGTGAGGATGTCGGCGCTCTCGGCCATGAAGTGCACGCCGCAGAAGACGATGTACTCCGCGTCGGGGCGGGCCGCCGCCTCCCGGGCCAGCTTGAACGAGTCGCCGGT
The DNA here is from genome assembly GCF_057197805.1 of Micromonospora sp. Utrum1. Lineage (NCBI taxonomy): Bacteria > Bacillati > Actinomycetota > Actinomycetes > Micromonosporales > Micromonosporaceae > Micromonospora > Micromonospora sp. Utrum1. Next base: position 5,860,081 of record NZ_CM170071.1, on the reverse strand, counting down.
CACGTCGGCGAACTGGATCACCTCGTCGCGCTGGTAGTGGTGGCCCAGCACGAAGACCTTCGTGCCGAGCGCGGCCTTCGCCGCGGTCGCCCGGGCCACCAGGTCCGGGTCGCTCGGCGCGGGGAGGTCACCCGGACACTCCACGCCACGCTCGGTGGCGGGGTCGCTGCCGCGGCCGAGGAGCAGCAGCGCAGTGGCGGTGTTGGAGGGCTCAACCCAGGTCGAAGTCACGCCACCCATGGTCCCACAGCGGGACGGCCGCGCAGCCGTCCCGGATGTGGCCTGCCACACTGCTCGGCATGCGCGTGCTGCTCTGCCCGGACAAGTTCGCCGGCACGCTGCCGGCCCAGGAGGTGGCCGCCGCGGTGGCCGAGGGCTGGCGGGAGGTCGCCCCTGGCGACGAGCTGCTGGTCCGGCCGCTGGCCGACGGCGGCCCCGGGTTCGTCGCCGTGCTCGCCGAGGCGCTCGGCGGCCGGCTGCTGCCGGTGCCCACCGTCGACCCGCTCGGCCGCCCCGCCGCCGGTGAGATCCTGCTCACCGACGACGGCGTGGCGTACCTGGAGAGCGCCCAGGCGTGCGGGCTGCACCTGCTCTCCGCCGCCGAGCGGGACCCGAAGGCGACCACCTCCTACGGGCTGGGCCTGCTGGTCGCCGCCGCGGTGGAGGCCGGGGCGCGGACCGTGGTGATCGGGCTGGGCGGCTCGGCCACCAACGACGGCGGCGCCGGGATGCTCACCGCGCTCGGCGTCACCCCGCTCGACGAGGCCGGCCGGGCCCTGCCGTACGGCGGGGCGGCCCTCGCCGCGGTGACCGCGCTGGACGGCGCGCCCCGGGTCCGCGGCGCGGCGCTGGTCGCCGCCACCGACGTCGACAACCCGCTGCTCGGGCTGCACGGCGCCAGCAACGTGTACGGCCCCCAGAAGGGCGCCACCCGGGCGGACGTGCTGCTGCTCGACGGCGCCCTGGAGCGCTGGACGGCGGTGCTGGAGGAGAACCTGCCGGGCTGCCCGTCGGGGCTCGGCGCGCTGCCCGGCGGCGGCGCGGCCGGCGGCCTGGGCGCCGCGATCCTGGCGCTCGGCGGCTGGTGCGAGTCCGGCATCGGGCTGGTCACCCGGGCCATCGGCCTGGACGCCGCGCTGGACGCCGCCGACCTGGTGATCACCGGAGAGGGCTCCTTCGACCACCAGTCGCTGCGCGGCAAGGTGGTCGCGGGCGTGGCCGGGGCGGCCCGGGACCGCGGGGTGCCCTGCGTGGTGCTGGCCGGCCGGGTCAGCACCGGGCGGCGGGAGGCCGCGTCGGCCGGCGTGTCCGAGGCGCACAGCCTGGTGGAGCACTTCGGCGGCGAGGAGCGCGGGGGAGTCGAGGCGGCGATGAGCCGCCCGGCCGAGGGGCTGCGCGCGCTCGGCGCCCGGCTCGCCGGCCAGTGGAGCCGCTGAACCCACCCGGACGCCCTCGGCGCGCCGTGGCCGGTGTCGCGCACCCGGCAGGTCCCGCCCGCAGCGCGGCCCGGACCCGGCGCGTGTGCCGAAGGACACCGGACGAGGAGGTCGACATGACCACGAGCACGGCTGAGCTGACCAGGGACCTCGCGGCACGGCGGCGGACCGGCCGCCGGCTGGCGGCGGGCGCGGCCGCCCTCGCGCTCACGGCCTGCGCTCCGGCAGGGGAGGGCCCGTCCGCCACCGCCCCGATGGCCTCGGCGGCCCCCACGGCATCGGCCACCTCGCCGGCCACGCGACCCCCGTCGGCCGCGCCGTCCCCGCCGGCCACGCCGCAACCGGCAACCAGCCCGACCCGCCCGGCCTCCGGGACCCCGGACTGCCGGACCGCCGACCTCTCGCTGGCGTCCGCCGGCTCGTCCGGCCACGCCGGCAGTGGGACCGCCTACCTCGTGTTGGGGAACCGGTCCGGCCGGCACTGCGCGCTGGCCGGCTTCCCCGAGGTCCGGCTGGTCGACGCCACGGGCCGGGCCCTCCCGGTGCGGGTGCGGCACCACCTCGCCGCGCACCGCGTGGTGCTGGCGCCCGGCGGCACGGCCTGGACCGCGGTGACGCTGAGCCACGTGCCCGGCGCGGACGACGACGGAGCGCCGTGCGAGCCGCCGGCCGCCGCGCTCCGGCTCACCCCGCCGGGCGGCACCGGCTATCTGGCCGCCGAGGGCGCCTGGCGGGCCTGCGGCGGTACGGTCGAGGTGGATTCGTTCACCGCCGGGCGCCCGCCGGCCGCCTGACGGCCCGCCGCCCACTGGGGCGAGTCAGTCATCACAGCCGGGTGACCTCGGTGGGAGCGGCGTACGATCGGATCTGGACCACACCGGGAATCACTGGCGGACGTGCGGCGTTGGCCAGTGAGTCCGGACCCCATACCGCGCAGGGAGACTTTCACGTGACCACGCCAGCGCAGACCGAGTCGACCGAGGCCAAGGCCCCCAGCACCGTCGTCCTCACCGACGTCGCGGCGCAGAAGGTCAAGGCCCTGATCGAGCAGGAGGGCCGTGACGACCTGCGGCTCCGGGTCGCGGTGCAGCCGGGCGGCTGCTCCGGCCTGCGGTACCAGCTGTTCTTCGACGAGCGGTCGCTCGACGGTGACGTCGTCACCGACTTCGGCGGTGTCGAGGTCGTCGTCGACCGGATGAGCGCCCCCTACCTGGCCGGTGCCACCATCGACTTCGCCGACCGGATCGACGCCCAGGGCTTCACCATCGACAACCCGAACGCCGGCAACTCCTGCGCCTGCGGCGACTCGTTCAGCTGAGTCGACGCCGGCCGCCGAGGCCGACGACGCCTGCCTGACGGCGGGACCATCCCTCACGGGCTGGTCCCGCCGTTTTGTCGTACCCGACGGGTGTCCGGAGGGTGACCTCCGCGGGTGCGGGAGGCGTCCGGTTGTCGACCGACCCCCGTCCGTCCGGGCGGGACGACCGGTAGGCTGACCCGCGCCGTGCTCCCGACCACGAGGGTTGACATGAAGATCGCCGTGACCGGCTCGATCGCGACCGACCACCTGATGAGCTTCCCCGGCCGGTTCGCCGACCAGCTCCTCGCCGACCAACTGGACAAGGTCTCGCTCTCCTTCCTCGTCGACGAGCTGGTGCTCCGGCGCGGCGGCACCGCCGCGAACATCGCCTTCGGCATGGCCCAGCTCGGGCTGCGCCCGGTGCTGCTCGGCGCGGTCGGGCCGGACTTCGCCGACTACCGGTCCTGGCTCGAGCGGCACGGCGTCGACTGCGACTCGGTGCACGTCAGCGAGGTCGCGCACACGGCCCGTTTCGTCTGCACCACCGACACCGACATGTGCCAGATCGCCTCGTTCTACGCGGGCGCGATGAGCGAGGCCCGCAACATCGAGCTGGCCCCGGTGGCGCAGCGGCTCGGCGGTCTCGACCTGGTGCTGGTCAGCGCCAACGACCCGGCCGCGATGATCCGGCACTCCGCCGAGTGCCGGGAGCGCGGCTACGCCTTCGTGGCCGACCCGTCGCAGCAGCTCGCCCGGATGGACGGCGCGGACGTGCTCGGCCTGGTCGACGGCGCCGACTACCTGATGACCAACGAGTACGAGAAGTCGCTGCTGCAGAGCAAGGCCGGGCTGACCGACGCCCAGCTGCTGGACCGGGTGCGGGTCCGGGTCACCACGCTGGGCAAGCGGGGCGTGGAGATCGCCGGCCGGGAGGTCGGCACCATCCACGTGCCGATCGCGCGGGAGATCCAGGCGGTCGACCCGACCGGCGTCGGCGACGGCTTCCGGGCCGGTTTCTTCGCCGCGCTCAACTGGGGCGTCGACCTGGAGCGTGCCGCCCAGGTCGGCTGCCTGCTCGCCACGCTGGTGCTAGAGAACTTCGGCGGCCAGGAGTACGAGGTCCGCCGGGACCTGTTCGTCAAGCGGCTCGCCGAGTCGTACGGCGACGCAGCCGCCGAGGACGTCCGGCCGCACCTGCTGTGACCGGCCCGGGGGTGGATCGGGCCGCGGTCCTGCGACAGCGCCGGCCCGGCCCGTTCGACGCCGGGGATCCTCGCCTACCTCCGCTGACCCGCCGGACTCACTGGCGGCGGCGCACGTCGTAACCCGGGCCCTCCGGATGCGCGGCCACGAACTCCTGACCGCGCATCCGGCACCAGGCCGGGATGTCCACGGCCGCGGCGGGATCGTCGGCGAGCACCCGGACCACCGCGCCGACCGGCAGCTCGGGCAGCCGCCGGGCGAGATTGATCACGGGCAGCGGGCAGCGCTGCCCGCGGTAGTCGAGCACCTCGTCCGGCTCGCTCACAACCCGGTCACCCCCGCCTCGGCGCGCAGGCCGGCGACGATCCCGGGCAGTTCGGCCAGGAACCGGTCGACGTCCGCCTCGGTGGTCTCCCGGTGCAGCGACACCCGGACGTTGCCGTGCGACAGCACCCCCATCGCCTCCAGCACGTGTGACGGCCGCAACGTCGAGGAGGTGCAGGAGGAGCCGGAGGAGACCGCGAAGCCCCGCCGGTCCAGCGCGTGCAGCAGCGCCTCGCCGTCCACGTAGAGGCAGGAGAAGGTGACCAGGTGGGGGAGGCGGTCCACCGGGTCGCCAACCACCTCCACGTCCGGCACCTCGGCCGCCACCCGGGCGCGGATCCGGTCGACCAGCGGCGCCAGCCGCGCCGCCTCGGCCGCCGCGTCGGCCGCCGCCGCGCGCAGGCTCGCCGCCGCGGCCACCACCGCCGGGAGGTTCACCACCCCCGGGGTACGCCCCGACTCCCGCTCGTCGGCCGGGAACGGCGACTCCCACCGGGTGCCCTTGCGCACCACGAGCAGCCCGACCCCGGGCGGCCCGCCCCACTTGTGCGCGCTGGCGCTCAGCACCGACCAGCCGGCCGGCAGCGGCGCCCGGCCGGCGAGCTGCGCCGCGTCGACGTAGAGCGGCACCCCCGCCTCGGCGCAGAGTTCCGCCGCCGCGGGCACCGGCTGCACCGTGCCCACCTCGTGACTCGCCCCGATCAGGGCGGCCAGGGCCACCCCGGGCGCGGCCACCGCCGCCGCCCAGGCGTCCAGGTCCACCCGACCGAGCCGGTCCACGGGTACGGACACCGCGTCCCCGCCCCCGGCCACGTGCCGCTCCGCGGCGTGCAGCACCGCCGAGTGCTCGATCGCGGAGTGCACCAGGGCCGCCCCGGCCCGGCGCCGCCCGGACAGGCCGCCGAGCACGGCGGCGTGCGCGGCCGCCGTACCGCTGGGGGTGAAGGAGAGTTCGTCGGCGCGGACGCCGAGGGTCTGCGCGGCGGCCTCGCGGGCGGCGTCGAGGAGCTGGCGGGCCCGGCGGGCCTGGCCGTAGAGCCGGGCCGGGTCGGCCCAGCCGTCGTCCAGCGCGGCCAGCAGCGCCTGCCGCGCGACCGGATGCAGCGGGGCGGCCGTGGCCGCGTCCAGATAGACCGGGTTTGCGCTCACGAACGTCCACGCTATCGCGCCGGTACCCCCAAGATCCCCCCGATGGGGGCGGACAGTGACCCCAAGACGGTCAGGCCCGCCATGGTCGAGTAATCTGCGACCGTCGGTGACGCCTTTGCCGTCGGTGTCGAGCGAAACAATCACCGCGGCGCGCTAGGGAGGCAGGACCAGGTGGTCGCAAGGAGTTCGGAGGTACGGCCGTCGGCCGTACGGCACAGCGCTTCCCCGGGGGCCGGCGGGCGCCGGCGGCGTGGTGCTGGTCGACTCGCCGGGCTCGGTCTCGGCGGAGCCGCGCTGCTGGTTCTGCTCACCGGCTGCGACGTCGGCAAGACGTTCGGCGGCTTCGGCTGGCCGCAGGGCGGCATCACCCCCGAGTCGCACCGGATGTACGACCTGTGGATCGCGTCCTGCATCGCGGCCCTCGCGGTCGGCGTGTTCGTCTGGGGCCTGATCTTCTGGTGCGTGATCCGCTACCGGAAGCGCGGCAACGCGCTGCCGGTGCAGACCCGCTACAACCTGCCGATGGAGTTCCTCTACACCATCGCGCCGATCCTCGTGGTCTCCGTGCTCTTCTACTACACCGCGGTGGTGCAGACCGACGTGGTGAAGGAGACGAAGAACCCCGACGTCACCGTCGAGGTCGTCGCCTTCAAGTGGAACTGGCAGTTCAACTACCGCGACGGCCAGGGCCGCGACGCCAACACCGTCGCCTCCGTGCTGGGCACCAGCGAGGTCATCCCGGTGCTGGTCCTGCCGAGCGGTAAGTCGATCCGGTTCGAGGAGCAGAGCCGCGACGTCATCCACTCCTTCTGGGTGCCGGAGCTGCTGTTCAAGCGCGACGTCATGCCGGGCAGCATCCGCAACACCTTCGAGGTCTCCAGCATCGACCAGGAGGGCCACTTCGTCGGCCGCTGCGCCGAGCTGTGCGGCAGCTACCACGCCTTCATGAACTTCGAGCTGCGGGTCGTCTCGCCGGAGAAGTACGAGCAGTTCCTGGCGGCCAAGAAGGCCGGGAAGTCGACCCAGGAGGCGCTCCAGGCGATCGGTGAGGACCCGTACGCCACCGAGACCGAGCCGTTCAAGACGCGGCGCAACACCGCCAACTTCAACCCGTCCGACGCGACGGCCGGCGCGGGAAGCTGAGGGGTCCGGCATGAAGACCGAGTGGAAGATTTTCCTCACCATCGCGACGTTCCTCTTCGGCGCGGCGATCCTCTACGGCGCCTGGACGTACGGCGACGGCGGCCGGGTCGAGTGGGTCGGCACCGTGGCGCTGCTGCTGTCCTTCCTGCTCTGCTCGATGTGCGGCGGCTTCTTCTGGTTCGTCTCGCGCCGCATCGACCTGCGTCCCGAGGACCGGCCGGACGGTGAGATCGCCGACGGCGCGGGCGAGGTCGGCTTCTTCAGCCCGGGCAGCTACTGGCCGTTCGGCCTGGCCCTGGCCGCCGCGATCGCCGGTCTCGGCCTGGTCTTCTGGCAGTTCTGGCTGCTGGGCGCGGGCATGGTGGCGGTCGTCTTCGCCGCCTGCGGCCTGCTCTTCGAGTACTACTCCGGGACCCGCCGCACCGCCGAGCACTGACACCCGAACCAACGGCAAGGCCCGCGCCCCCTTCCGGGGGTCGCGGGCCTTCCGCATTTCTCGCCCCGTCCCGCCCCCGCGTTCCCCGCCCCTGGTGTCGATGATCATGAGGTTGCTGGCGCGAGTCTTCCCTTTTGTCGCGGCGAACTTCATGATCGTCCGCTGGTGGGGGTCTGGAGAGCGCGGCGAGGGCGGCGAGGGCGGCGTGCGCTGCTCGGAGGGGGTCTGCCGGGCGAGGGTGGGCCGGCGGGTCAGGCTGCGCGGCGGTGCGGTGGTGCGGTGGGCGCGTGGCGCTGGGCCAGGCGCGGGGCGCGGAAGGCGAAGGTGGCGATGAGCACGGCCGCGCCGCAGCCGGTGCAGACCAGTTCGGGGCAGTCGGCGCCGTGCCCGTCGACGCAGGTGGGCGCCTCGAACAGCACGACGCCCTCGCAGGTGTCGCAGTAGAGCTCGCGGTCCGACACGGGCGTCTCCTCTCGTTCCGGTGCGCCGAGGGGCGGCATCGGCGGAAAACGGAAAATTACTCCCGTGTAGTTTGGCACGCCGGTCCGACAGAATCGGGCGGTACCCGGCTCAGAGCGTGCCGGCCACCTCGAGCCAGCGCTCCAGGGTGCCGGCGGCCGCGCCGGAGTCGACCGACTCGGTCGCCCGGACCAGGCCGGCGCGCAGCGCCTCGTGCAGGTCGCCGTCGAGCGGGCCCTGGGTGGCCAGCGCGACCGCGGCGTTCACCAGCACCGCGTCGCGGACCGGGCCGGTCTCGCCGGCCAGCAGCCGCCGGACGGCCCCGGCGTTGTACGCCGCGTCACCGCCGCGCAGGTCGGCCAGGGTGGCCCGGGGTACCCCGAGCTCCGTCGCGTCCAGCAGCGCCTCCCTGACGGTGCCCTGCTGGGCCACCCAGACGCGGGTCGGCGCGCCGGTGCTGAACTCGTCCAGCCCGTCCTCGCCGCGCACCACGATCACCGAGTCGCCCCGGGCGGCGAAGACGGCCGCCATCACCGGGGCCATGCGCGGGTCGAAGCAGCCCACCGCGCCGGCCCGCGGGCGGGCCGGGTTGGTCAGCGGGCCGAGGAAGTTGAACGCGGTGGGCACGCCGATCTCGCGGCGGACCGGGCCGGTGTGCCGCATGCCGGGGTGGAACCGGGCGGCGAAGCAGAAGCCGATGCCGGCCTCGATCACGCAGCGGGCCACCTGCTCCGGCTCCAGGTCCAGCGGGACGCCCAGGTACTCCAGCACGTCGGCCGTGCCGCAGGAGGAGGAGGCGGCCCGGTTGCCGTGCTTGACCACGCGGACGCCGGCCCCGGCGACCACGAGCGCGGCCATGGTGGAGATGTTCACGGTGTGGGCGAGGTCGCCGCCGGTGCCCACGACGTCCAGCGCGCCGGCCCGGATCTCCTCGGGCAGCGTCACCGGGACCGCCCGGGTCAGCATGGCCTCGACCAGGCCGCCCAGCTCGGCCGGCGTCTCGCCCTTGGTGCGCAGGGCCACGGCGAAGCCGGCGATCTGGGCCGGGGTGGCCGAGCCGGCCATGATCTCGCCCATCGCCCAGGCGGTGTCGGCGGTGGAGAGTTCCTCGCCGCGCAGCAGCGCGTTGAGCAGAAGCGGCCAGGTCCGTTCGCCCATGGCGGGCCTCCCGAGCGGCGTGTGAGCGGGTGTGGCGGCCGTCATCCGGTCCGTAGCGCCGCCTGGCGCGGGGGCCGGATCATGGCCGGCGGCCTTCATTCGTCCGTAGCGCCGTCTGGCGGCGCGGAGGTTGAACTATGGCCGAAGTCGGCGCCACGGCCGCGTCGCCGTGGCGCCGGAACGACGGCTCCAGGTCGCGGCGCGGCGTCAGACGCGCCGAGCTGGAGTCGTCGCAGGGTGGCTCAGGCCGCGGCGTGGGTGCGCCGCAGCAGGTCGGCGACGGTGGTGCCGGTGGTCACCGGGTCGAGCGGGTGGGTCAGCGTGGCGTCGACCTCGGCGTACGCGGCCAGCCAGCGGTCGGCGGCCCGGGCCAGCACCACGCAGGTCGGCGGGGCGTCGTCCCGGTCGTCCTTGATCTGGCGGGCGATGCCGATGCCACCGCCGGGGCTCGCCTCGCCGTCGAGCAGGAGCAGGTCGATCTCGTAGTCGTCGACCAGCCGGACGCAGCCGGCGTAGTCGGCGGCCTCGACGAACTCGATCTCGAGCCCGGGCGCGGGCCGGGTGCCGACGGCGAGTCGCATCCGGTCACGGACCTTCGGGTCGTCGCTGTAGAGCAGGACGGTGCAAAGACGATCGCTCATCGTGACGTGGCTCCCACTTCGTAGCTGCCCGCTGATCGTAGCGGGCGTCACATCCGGCCGGTCGCCCCGCCCTGGCGACGGTCAGGCGCTCGCCTCCGCGGCGTGCTGGCGGGCCTCCTGGCGGTCGAGCTCGCGGTCCAGCCGGCGGGCCTCGCGCTCGGACTGCTTGATCCACTGGACCACCAGCACGGCCAGCATGGTGACGCTGACGAACTCGCCGCCGGCCCAGAGCACACCGCCGGCGACCACCTGGTCGTTCCACGGGTCGGACCAGCTCAGGTGCAGCGACGGGTACCAGTCGCCGCCGAGCAGTGTGGTGCTCTGCATGATGGTGAGCCCAAGCACGGTGTGGAACGGCACGGAGAGCAGCATGAGCAGCGCCCGGGCCGGGTAGGGCCAGCGCCCGGGCAGCGGGTCCAGGCCGAGCAGCGGCCAGAAGAACACGCAGCCGGTCATGATGAAGTGCGCGTGCACCAGTTCGTGCGCCCACTCGTGCCGCAGGGTGATCTCGTAGAGGCCGCTGAAGTAGAGGGCGAACGGGTTCACCACGAAGATGGCGAACGCCACCAGCGGGAAGCTGTAGACGCGGGCGACCCGGCTGTGCACGATCGCCAGCAGCCGCTTGCGCGGGCGCAGCGGCAGGGTACGCAGGGCGAGCGTCACCGGCGCGCCGAGCGCCAGGAAGATCGGCGCGATCATGGACAGCACCATGTGCTGGATCATGTGCACCGACAGCAGGGCGGTGTCGTAGGCGCCCAGCCCGGTGACCGTGACCGCGGCGATGCCGCCCAGGCCCGGGACGAGGAAGCAGACCGTACGCACCACCGGCCAGCGGTCGCCGCGCAGGCGCAGCCGGTACACCCCGTAGAGGTAGAGACCGGCGGCGAGCACCAGGCCGAGGGTGAGCCAACTGTCCAGCCGGGTCTCGGTCAGGACCCGGGCAACGGTGAACGGCGGCGGGACGGCCTCGCCCCCCGCCGCGAGTGTCGCCGGGGCCACCGAGGTGGCGGCGAAGATCGGATCGACGTGCAGCACGCTTTTCAGGGTAGGTCAGGCGAAGCGGACGACCCCGATCGGGCCACGGATGGCACACGTTTGCCACCCCGCTGATGGTCGGTCCCGGTCAAGGGCAATAATGACCGCGTGACTGCGGCCCCAGCCATTGACAAGAGCCGGATCCACTCCCTGACCCGACCCAACATGGTCAGCGTCGGGACGATCGTGTGGCTCTCCAGCGAACTCATGTTCTTCGCGGCGCTGTTCGCGATGTACTTCTCCATCCGCGCTGCGGCGCCGGAGCAGTGGGAGAAGCACACCGAGATCCTCAACATCCCCTACGCGACCACCTTCACGGTGATCCTGGTGTTGTCCTCGGTCACCTGCCAGCTCGGTGTCTTCGCGGCCGAGAAGGGTGACGTCCACGCCCTGCGTCGGTGGTTCACGATCACCTTCGTGATGGGTCTGATCTTCGTGCTCGGCCAGGCGAACGAGTACCGCAACCTGGTGCACGAGGGCGTCAAGATCAACGAAGACGGTTACGGGTCGATGTTCTACCTGACCACCGGCTTCCACGGTCTGCACGTGACCGGCGGTCTGGTCGCGTTCATCATCTTCATGGTCCGCACCACCATGGGCCGGTTCACCCCGGCGCAGGCGACCTCGGCGATCGTCGTGTCCTACTACTGGCACTTCGTCGACGTCGTGTGGATCGGGCTCTACGCCATGATCTACTGGCTTCAGTGATCTTGGCGCGTCACACATCGCGCCGCTGCTCCGTCCCCTGAGACAAGGTCCAACCGGTTAAGGACACAGGTCATGACTTCTGACAACGACCGCCGACGCGGTCTGCTCGCGCGGCTGCGCGGGCGGCCCGTAGCGCGCAGCAGGGGCCGCCGCCGGCTGGGTGCCGCGGTCCGGCTGGCCGCCGCGCTGATGCTGGCCGGCGGCGCCTACACCGTCTTCGCCCCCGACGTGCAGGCGCAGGACAACCCGCCCCTGAGCGCCGCCGCCAACGAGGGCAAGGCGCTGTTCGACGTGAGCTGTGTGACCTGTCACGGTCGCAACGCCCAGGGCGTCGAGGGACGTGGTCCGAGCCTGATCGGCGTCGGGTCGGCCTCGGTCGAGTTCCAGGTCAGCAGCGGTCGGATGCCCCTGGCCCGGCAGGAAGCCCAGGCCATGCGGAAGCCCCCGCAGTTCACCGACGAGCAGGTGCGCCAGCTCGGCCAGTACATCCAGGAGCTCGGCGGCGGCCCGCAGGTGCCGCAGGGTGACCTGCGCGAGGGCGCGAACCTCTCCACCGGTGGTGAGCTGTTCCGGATCAACTGCTCGCAGTGCCACGCCTTCGGCGCCGGCGGCGGCGCCCTCTCCTCGGGCAAGTACGCGCCGAGCCTGAAGCCGGCCAGCGACCGGCAGATCTACGCCGCGATGCTGAGCGGCCCGCAGAACATGCCGGTGTTCGGCGACAACCAGATCACTCCGGAGCAGAAGGCGGACATCATCGCCTACATCCAGGAGACCCTGAAGGAGAACCAGGACCAGGGCGGTTTCAACCTGGGCCGGTACGGCCCGTCGACCGAGGGTCTCGCGATCTTCCTGGTCGGCATCGTCGCGCTGGTCTTCGCGAGCCTGTGGATTGCGGGCAAGTCGTGACCGGGCGGATCATTCGTTTCAGTGCTGTGGCGCCGACCCCCGGCGCCACCCGTAGCGAGGTGACGGAATGAGCACCCACACCGAGCCGCAGGCCCCGCAGGGCCGGGAGCCGCTCGACGTGAACGACCCGCGGCTCTCCCGGTTCGAGATCGTCCAGGAGGGCGCGCGGCGGGACGACATCGAGATCGTCCACTACGAGCCGCAGGTGGTCGCCGGCAGCAAGGCGGAGCGCCGGCTGACCCGCACGGTCGCCTCGATGTTCCTGCTGACCGGCGCCGCCGCCACCGCGTTCCTGGTCATCTACATCTGGTGGCCGTGGAAGTGGGAGGCCGGCCGCGGCGGCGACAAGTTCTACACCCCGCTGCTCGGCGTGACCCTCGGCATCGCCCTCCTCGCCGTCGGCTTCGGCATCCTCACCTGGGGCAAGAAGCTGCTGCCCAAGGAGGTGTCGATCCAGGACCGGCACGACCAGCCGGGTTCTCCGGAGGACCGCCGGATCACCGGTGAGACCATGGTCTACATGGCCGACGAGCTCGGGGTGAAGCGCCGGCCGCTGCTCGGCCTCTCGCTCCTCGCCGGCCTGGCGCCGGTCGGCGCGGTCGTCGCGGCGCCGCTGGTCGGTGGCCTGATCTCGCACCCGCACAAGAACAACCAGATGTTCACCACCGGCTTCGCGCCGGCCGAGGGCGGCGAGCGGATCCGGCTGGTCCGCGAGGACGGCCGGCCGATCCGCCCGGCGGACGTCAGCGTCGGCGGCCAACTCACCGTGTTCCCGGGCATCGACGGCGGCGTGAGCAACAAGCACGCCGACTCGCCGACCCTGCTGATCCACCTGCGCGAGGACGACGCGCAGAAGTCGCGCGCCGCCAACGAGCGCAAGGGCCACGGCGACTTCATGTGGGGCAACTTCGTCGCGTTCTCCAAGATCTGCACGCACGCCGGTTGCCCGGCCAGCCTCTACGAGCAGCAGACCAACCGGCTGCTCTGCCCCTGCCACCAGTCGCAGTTCCTCATCACCGACAACGCCATGCCGGTCTTCGGCCCGGCGAACCGGCCGCTGCCGCAGCTGCCGATCGAGGTGGACGAGGAGGGCTTCTTCGTGGCGAGGTCCGACTACACCGAAACCATCGGTCCCGACTTCTGGGAGCGGCCATGAAGCGCCGAAAGTTTGATGCGGCCGCGTTGCCGGCCAAAACCGCCGGAGCGGTGGACGACCGCTTCCAGGTGGCCACCCCGCTGCGCAAGCTGCTGAACAAGGTCTTCCCGGACCACTGGTCCTTCCTGCTGGGCGAGATCGCGCTCTTCTCGTTCATCGTCCTGCTGCTGACCGGTGTCTTCCTGACCTTCTTCTTCGAGCCGTCGATGACCGAGGTGGTCTACGACGGCAGCTACGCCCCGCTGCGGGGCACCCCGATGTCGGCCGCGTACGCCTCCAGCCTGGACCTGTCGTTCGACGTCCGGGGCGGGCTGATCATGCGGCAGATGCACCACTGGGCGGCGCTGCTGTTCATGGCCGCGATCGTGGTGCACATGCTGCGGGTCTTCTTCACCGGCGCGTTCCGCAAGCCGCGGGAGACGAACTGGATCATCGGCTCGCTGTTGTTCTGGGTCGGCTTCCTGGCCGGCTTCACCGGCTACTCGCTGCCGGACGACGGCCTCTCCGGCACCGGTCTGCGGATCGCCTCCGGCATCATGCTGTCGATCCCGGTGATCGGCTCCTGGGTCACCTCGTCGGTCTTCGGTGGGGAGTTCCCGGGCACCATCATCATCAGCCGCTTCTTCATCGCCCACGTGCTGCTCATCCCGGGTCTGCTGGTGGCGCTGATCAGCGTCCACCTGGGCCTGGTCTTCAAGCAGAAGCACACCCAGTGGCCCGGCCCCGGCCGGACCAACGAGAACGTGGTCGGCGAGCGGATGTTCCCGCGCTACGCGCTCAAGCAGGGCGGCTTCTTCATGGTCGTCTTCGGCGTGATCGCGATGATGGGCGGCCTGTTCCAGATCAACCCGATCTGGTACTTCGGCCCGTACGAGGCGTGGGTGGTCTCGGCCGCCAGCCAGCCCGACTGGTACGTCATGTTCCTCGACGGCTCGACCCGACTCATGCCGGCGTGGGAGATCAGCATCCCCCTCGGGGACGGCTACGTCATCCCGCCGCTGTTCTGGCCGACCGTGGTGCTGCCGGGCATCCTGGTGATGATCTCCCTGTTCTATCCGTTCCTGGAGGCCCGCCACCTCAAGGACTACAAGCACCACAACCTGCTCCAGCGGCCCCGGGACACCCCGGCCCGCACCGCGGCGGGTGCCATGGCGGTCGGCTTCTTCCTGGTCCTCACGCTCTCCGGCGGCAACGACGTCATCGCCGACAAGTTCCACATCAGTTTGAACGCGATGACCTGGGCCGGCCGGATCGGCCTGCTGGTCGTCCCGCCGCTGGCCTACTACGTCACCTACCGGTTCTGCCTGGGCCTGCAGCAGCACGACCGGGAGGTGCTGGCCCACGGTGTGGAGACCGGCATCATCCGGCGGCTGCCCGACGGCCGGTTCGTCGAGGTCCACCAGCCGCTGACCCCGGTCGACGGGCACGACGGGCACGGCCCGGCGCTGGACTACGCCGGCTGGGTGGTGCCGAAGAAGATGAACCGGCTCGGCGCGCTCGGGCCGGCCATCCGGGGCTTCTTCTACCCGATCGAGCGGCCGGCCGAGGCGCCGGTCTCGCCGGGTCACCCGCCGGTCGAACCCCGACCGGAGCGGGAGGAGATCACCAGCGGCGAGAGCCGCCGCTGACCCGCCCGGATACGACTGACCGTGGCGCCCGCCGGATCACCCGGCGGGCGCCACGGCCGTTTCCGGCCCGGCCGTCCCGTTCCGCCCGCCGGACGCCGGTCGGCCCCGCTCCGGTGTCCCGCCACCCCCTGACACGGACGGGTGGAATCGCAGGAATAACCCCGGTCAGCCGGGTATCCGTGCGGTCCAACGTCTCAAGGGGGGGAAAGCATGTTGGGAATCAAACGTCTGGGCCTGCTGGCCGCGCTGGTGCTCGTGGGACTGGCACCAGCCGCCGCGGCCCAGGCCGCGGCCCAGCCGTCGACGCAGGACACCCAGTATCTGCAGGCGGTGCACCAGGTCAACCTGTTCGAGATCACCGCGGGTAACCTGGCGCAGCAGAAGGGCCAGAATCAGCAGGTCAAGGACCTGGGCAAGATGTTCGTGACGGACCACACCCAGCTGGACCAGACGGTGCAGTCCACCGCCCAGCAGCTCAACGTCCAGCTGCCGGCCGACCCGACCGCCGACCAGCAGCAGGTCCTCGACCGGCTGAACAACCTCAGCGGCGCCGAGTTCGACAAGGCGTGGGTGACCGCTCAGTTGGCCGGCCACGTCCAGGCCATCCAGGCCACCCAGACCGAGATCTCGCAGGGTTCCGAGCAGTCGGTGGTCCAGATCGCCCAGGACGCCCTGCCGGTCCTCCAGGCGCACTACGACGCGCTGGTGGCCCTGGCTCAGACCCTGGGCGTCCCGGTCCCGCAGACCAGCGCCAGCGGCACGCCCGCCCCGGGCGGCTCCGGCACGGAGTCGCCGGCTCCGGGCGGCACCGGCACCGAGGAGCCCGGTCCGGGCACCACGGAGACCCCGGCGCCCGGCCAGAGCTGACGCGTACGGCCCACGGTGGCCGGGCCGCCCCGCGGGGCGGCCCGGCCACCCGCGTACGGGTCAGTCGGCGTTGGCCAGCCCGATCGCGAACGCCTCCTCCAGGTCGTGCTGCGAGTAGGCGCGGAACGCAATGTGCGACTCCGTGTTGATCACGCCGGGCACCTTGGAGATGCTGCCGGCGATGACCTGGGCGATCTGCTCGAACTCGCGGACCCGGACCATGGCGATCAGGTCGACGTGCCCGGCCACCGAGTAGACCTCGCTGACGCCGGGCAGGTTGGCGAGCGTCTCGGCCACCTCGGGGATGGAGTCGGTGGCGCAGTCGATCAGCACGATCGCGGTGATCACGGGACATTTCTCCGTTCGTCGACGTCGAGGCCCATGCTAAGGGCTGCGGGGGTCACCGGGCCGCCGGGACGGTCAGGTCGGCGCCGGCCCGGATCACGCCGCGGAGGCGTTCCCCCGCGGCGACCGTCGCGCCGGGCCACACGACCGACCGGTCCACCGCGCCGCGCACCACCGCGCCCGCCCCGATCACCGAGCGGGTCACCTGCCCCTCCACCCTGGCGGACGGGTCGACCAGGCCGCCGGGGCCGGCCGCGTGCAGGTTGGCTGCCAGGTAGTCGGCCGGGGTGCCGGTGTCGTAGAAGGTGCCCCGGTAGGGGACCACGGTGAGCGCGCCGGCCGCCTCCGCCGGCCGCCAGACCGCCCGGACCAGGTCGCCGAAGCTCGCCGGCAGTTGCCGGACCAGACGCCAGGGCAGCAGCGAGAATCCCACGAACCGGTGGCCGCCGAAGGTGCCGGGGGCCGCCGGGTCGTCCGCCGGCTGGCCGAGCAGGCGTACGCTCCGCCCGTCCCAGCCGTCCAGCAGCGCCGCCACGTCCGGCCCCGGCGGGACGCCCGGATCGACGAGGTACGCGTCGGCGTTGCCGACCAGCACCCCCCGCCCGGCGATCCAGTCCCGCAGCTTGCCCACCCCGCCGGCGGTGCCGAGCGGGTCGCCCGGCTCGACCGACAGGTGCGCCCGGGCGCCCACGTGCGCCACCACCTGCCCGCCCAGGTAGCAGGCGTTCACCGCGACCCGGTCCGGCCCGGCCAGGCCCAGCCCGGCCAGCCGGTCCAGTGCCCGGTCGAGCAGCGGCACGTTGCCGACCGGGCAGAGCGCCTTCGGCAGGTGCTCGGTGAGCGGACGCAGCCGGGTGCCCTCGCCGGCGGCGAGCACCACCCCACAGACCTCCACGGCGGCCCGCCAGCCGGGCCCGGTCGCCGCCGCCCCGGAGGCGGTCACGCGGCCGGTGGCGCCGCCGGCGGGACCTCGCCGGCGTGCGGGCCGATCCCGTAGTACCGGAGCAGGTTGGCGGTGGCCCGGCTCAGCCGGGGCAGGTCGTCCAGCGGGTGCCAGGCGGCCTCGAAGACCTCGGCGCCGTCCACGGTCAGGTCGGTGCGGGAGGCGGGCACCTCGGCCTCGAAGACCACGTCCACCCAGCCCTTGGCGTGCACCACGGCGTTCGGCACGGCCGGGCGGAGCCGGTCGGGAGAGAGCCGGATGCCGGACTCCTCGTACAGTTCGCGGGCCGCGCCCACCACCGGCGCCTCGCCCCGTTGCAGCAGCCCGGCCGGGAGGGTCCAGCTGTGGCCGGGCGGCTGGCGCAGCAGCAGGATCCGCCCCGCCCCGTCGGCCTCGGTGTCCCGGACCAGGGTGACCGCGCCGACGATGTACTTCGGCACGGCGAGCCGGACCAGCCGGCGCCGCAGCGGGACCGGGAGCCGGTAGAAGATCTGGTAGCCGAGGGCCCGTCCGGTGGCACGCGCGCGGGGGATCATGCCTGTAAGGCTAGTTGCCGGGCGGCCCCGGCGGATGAGCGGAGTTCGGCTACTGCCGGTGGTCGACCAGATCGATCAGTTGCCGGACCACCGTGTCCGGCTCCACCGTGCGGTCGAAGACCGCCACCAGCAGGGTCTCCAGGTCGGGGTAGCCCAGTTCCTCGGAGAGCCGCAGCAGCGGCAGGTCGCTGGCCAGGCCCCGGTCGTGCTTGCGCAGCGCCAGGCCGATGGTGGCCCGGCCGAGGCGTACCTTGTCGGCGATCGAGATGCCCGGCTCGGTGTGCTCGGCGAACCAGCGGTTGATCTGCATCTGGGCGTGCGGGGACTTGACGAAGCCGAGCCACTCCCGGCGCGGCCCACGCGGCGCCACGTCGACCTCGAAGCCGCTCTCCGCGTCGCTCTCGGTGAAGATCTCCACCACGTCGCCCTCCTCCAGTTCGGAGGAGAGCGGGGCCAGCCGGCCGTTGATCCGCGCGGCGAGGCAGTGGTCGCCCCGCTCGGTGCCCAACTCGTAGGCGAGGTCGACCGGGGTGGCCCCGGCCGGCAGCACCACCTGCCGCCCGTCGGCGACCACCTGGATCTGCGCCTCGGCCAGGTCGCAGCGCAGCGACTCCATGAACTGGATGGGGTCGACCGTCTCCTGCTCCCAGTCGAGCACCCGGCGCAGCCAGGCCAGCTCGTCCGACCGGTCGGCCGCCCGGCCGGAGGCGCGCGGGAAGCGGTAGTGGGCGGCGACCCCGTATTCCGCCGCGCGGTGCATCTCCTCGGTGCGGATCAGCACCTCGACGGTCCGGTCCTGCGGACCGCAGACGCTGGTGTGCAGGGACCGGTAGAGGTTGTTCTTCGGCGAGGCGATGAAGTCCTTGAAGCGGCCCGGCACCGGCCGCCAGAGCCCGTGCACCGCGCCGAGCGCGGCGTAGCAGTCGGTCGCCGGGCCGTCCACCACGATGGCGATGCGGGGCAGGTCGTACGGGGCGGCGTGGTCGCCGGCCACCGTGTCCTTCCAGATCGAGTAGAGGTGCCGGGGGCGGGGGCCGACCTCGGCGTCCACCCGGCTGCGGCGCAACGCCACCCGCGTCTTCGCCACCACATCGTCGAGGTAGGCGTCCCAGCCCGGCCGGTCGTGCACGAACCGGGCGATCCGCGCGTGCTCCTCCGGCTGCAGGTGCAGCAGCACCACGTCGTCCAGCTCGCGTTTGAGGGTCTGGATGCCCAGCCGGTCGCAGAGCGGGACGAGCACCTCCTGGGTCTTGCGGGCGATCCGCTCCCGGGAGGCGGCCGAGCGGACCCCGAGGGTGCGCATGTTGTGCAGCCGGTCGGCCAGCTTGATGATCAGCACCCGGACGTCCTTGCCGGCCGCCACGATCATCTTGCGCACGGTCTCCGCCTCGGCGGCCTTGCCGTAGAACGCCTTGTCGAACTTGGTCACCCCGTCGACCAGGTGGGCCACCTGGCGCCCGAAGTCCTCCTGGAGCGCCTGGAGGGTGTAGCGGGTGTCCTCCACCGTGTCGTGCAACAGCGCGGCGACCAGGGTGGTGGTGTCCATGCCGAGGTCCGCGCAGATCTGGGCGACCGCGAGCGGATGGGTGATGTACGGCTCGCCGCTCTTGCGGAACTGGCCCCGGTGCATGTTCTCGGCGATCGTGTAGGCCCGCCGCAGCACCGACGCGTCGGCGCTGGGATGGATGCCGCGATGGGCGCGGACCAGCGCGGTGACCGGGTCGTTGTCGGTGGTGGGCCAGGTGAGCAGGGAACGCAGCCGACGGGAGAGCGGTAGCTCGGCGGGCTGGGTCGGGAGGGCGCCGCCCAGGGCGGCGCCGTGTCCGGCGTCGACGTCCACCTGGGACACCTCCTCACCCCGGCCCCGGGCCGCCGGGACCGGCGACCGGGAGCAGGCCCGCGAATCGGGCAGGACTGCACTTCTCTAACAGCCTAAGGGAGTCGACGTAGTCCGATCGGACACTTGGTCATGAGCGTTCGGTTGAGAGTTGGCGGGATCCGGCGTTCTCCGCCTTGGTCAAGAGGTCGCGGAACCGGCCCGCGCCGGCGACCGGCGAGGCCCACCCGGCCGAAATCTCCACCAGCCGGGTCTCCGGTCGCTCCAACCAGGACAGGATCCGCTCGGTCTCCTCCGCGGTGGCGGCCGGCACCGGGCCGTGCCCGGGCAGGACCGTCTCGGCGGTGGCCCGGATCGCGGCGATGGTCGGTCGCGGGTGGACACCCGGCGGGGACACCCCGGCCCCGGCCAGCCGGCCGTGGCGGACCAGGGCCAGCTCCCAGCCGCCCCGGGCGGCCGGGCGGGCGGCGGCCAGCTCGGCGATGCCGGTCAGCGCGGCCAGCCGCTGCATCCGGACGGCCGCGCGGAGGACCGCGGCCAGCCGGCTGCGGACGACCGCGGCCTCCTCGTAGCGCTGGGCGGCGGAGAGCACCTCGATCCGGGCCAGCAGGGCGTCCACCACCACCTGCGGGTCGTCCCGCGTGGCGGTGCGGAACGGGACGGCGGCGCGGTCGTCGTACTCCTCGGGGGTGATCCGGTGTTCGCAGGGCGCCGGGCAGCGACCCAGCTCGGCCAGCGCGCAGGCCGGCATGGTGGTGCGCCGGGACAGCCGGTGGGTGCACTGGCGCAGCGGCACCGCGTCGTGGAACCCGGCGGCGGCCAGCTCGGCGGCCTGCTTGGACCGGAACGGGCCGAGGTAGGCCGAGTCGGTGGGGGCGAGATCGCGCACGATCGACAACCGCGGGTAGGCCTCGTCGGTCAGCTTCAGCCAAACCTGCCGTTCCGGGTACTTCGACCGCCGGTTGTACGGCGGCGCGTGCGCGGCGATCAGCCGCAGCTCGCGCACCTCGGCCTCCAGCGAGTGGGCGCACTCGACCGCCTCCACCCGCTCGGCGGCGGCCAGCATCTCGGAGATCCGGGCCCGCTTCTCGGCCGCCGTGAAGTAGCTGCGCACCCGGGTGGCGATGTCGCCGGAGGTGCCGACGTAGAGCGGCCGGTCGTCGGCGGCCCGGAAGATGTAGACCCCGGGCACCTTCGGCAGCCCGTCGGCGAGGTGCCGCTTGCGGCGCTGCGTCGGGGTGACCGCCCGGGCGAACTCGATGGCCTCGCCGACGGTGTCCACCCGGTGCCCGCCGAGCCGGCCGATCAGCCCGTGCAGCACGTCGACGGTGGCCTTGGCGTCGTCGAGCGCGCGGTGCGTCGGCTGGGTGGCGGTGCGGAAGTAGGCCGCCAGGGTGCCCAGCTTGCGGTTGGGCACCTCGTCGCGGGTCAGCACCCGGCGGGCCAGCGCGGCGGTGTCCAGCACCCGGGGGTTGGGCCAGGGGTAGCCGTGCCGGGCGCAGGCGGCCTTGAGGAAGCCCACGTCGTAGGGGGCGTTGTGGGCCACCAGGACGGCGTCGGAGATGAACTCCAGGAAGCTCGGCAGCACCTGCTCGATCGGCGGGGCGGGGAGCAGCATGGCCTGGGTGATCCCGGTCAGCACGGTGATGAACGGCGGGATCGGCACCCCCGGGTTGACCAGGGTGGCCAGCACGCCCAGCTCCTCGCCGCCGCGCACCTTCACGGCGCCGATCTCGGTGATCCCCCCGCCGTCCGGCGCACCGCCGGTGGTCTCCAGGTCGACCACCACGAAGGTGGTCGCGTAGAGCGGCAGCGCGGGGTCGACCCCCGTGCCCGCCACCCGGTCCAGGCCGGCCAGCGACTCCTGGACGTACTCCGCTCGCGTCACCCGCGGCACGCTAGCGGCGGGGTCCGACACTCCCGTCCCAGCAGTCCCAGCCGTTACCACGGAGCTAGGATGAGAGATCGGCTCACTCACCGGGCGGTGGGCCCGTTCGGGGTGGGAGACTTGCCACATGCCCCTCACCGAGCCGCACCACGACCACTCCTCCCCGGAGGAGCCGGTGGTCGGCGCGCAGGACGCCGGTGAGAGCCCGTCGGCCCCGCCCGAGCCGGAGCCGACCCTGCCCGAGCCGGTCCGGCAGCGGATCGTGGCGCTCACCGCCGCGGTGCTGCCCGGGCTGGCCGCCGACGAGGTGCCGGTGCCGCTGCGCCGGGTGGCCAAGTTCGCCCCCAACCGGCGCGCCCGGCTCGGCGCCCCGGCCATCGCCGCCCAGCTCACCGCCGACCCGCTGTTCCGGCAGCGGATCACCGCCCGGGTGCTCGCCGACGCCGGCGACCTGGGCGCGGCCGTGGTGGAGGGGACCGCCCCGGCGGCGGCCGACCCGGTCGAGGTGGCCGCGCTGGCCTACCTGGCCCGGCCGCGGGGCTGGCGGGAGTTGATCGAGGCGAGCGGCGCCGCGGTGCGCGCCGAGGCGGACAGCGCCGTGGTGGCCGAGCTGGTCCGCGAGGCCGAGCAGCGGGCCACCCGCGCCGAGCACGACCGGGCGGTGGCCCGGGTGGAGGCGGAGAAGCTCCGCGATGAGCTCGCCCGGGTCCGCGAGGAGCTGGGCCAGCTCCGCGAGGAGGCCCGGCAGCTTGCGCGTACCCTCCGGGAGACCCAGGCCCGGGAGCGCAGGGCCACCGAGATGCTGGCCACCGAGCGGGGCCGGGCCGCCCGCGCGGCGGCCGACGCGGACGCCGAGCTGCGCCGCGCCCGGGCCCGGCTGGCCGAGGCGGAGGCCGCGGCCGGGGCGGCCCGGGTCAGCGCCAAGGAGGCCCGCTCGGTCGACGAGGCGAGGCTGTGGCTGCTGCTGGAGACGATCGGGCAGGCCGCGGTCGGGCTCCGCCGCGAGCTGGCCCTGGACCCGGTGGAGAAGCTGCCCGCCGACTTCGTCGCTGACGCGTTCGCCGACCAGACGGGCGCCGCCCCGGCCGGGGCCGCCGCCCGGGCCCGGGACACCGACGACCCGGCCCGGCTCGACCAGCTGCTCGCCCTGCCCAAGGCGCACCTGGTGGTGGACGGCTACAACGTCACCAAGCGCGGCTTCGGTGAGATGTCGCTGGAGCAGCAGCGCAAGCGGCTGATCAGCGGTCTGGGCGGGATCGCCGCGCAGACCGGCGACGAGGTCACCGTGGTCTTCGACGGCGCCGAGCGGATGCACGGGCTGCCGCCCACGCCGCGCGGGGTGCGGGTGCTCTTCTCGCACAAGGGGGAGACCGCGGACGAGCTGATCCGCCGGCTGGTCCGCGCCGAGCCGGCCGGGCGGCCGGTGGTGGTGGTCTCCTCCGACCGCGAGGTCGCCGACGGCGTACGCCGGCACGGCGCCTACCCGCTCGGAGCCGACTCGCTGCTGCGGCGGCTCGCCCGCTCCTGACGCGCGATGATCGGATTCGGGGTGGGTACTGCCTCGTTGTCCGGTTCTGTCATACCCCCGGCCTAGCCTCGTGGTGACCGACGGTGGTGGGCTCCTCTCCTGTCCGCCACCGGCGACAGCGTCAGGAGGCGTTGATGCTCATCGACTGCGACACCTGCGGGATCCGCGGCGCCGGGTGCTCCGGCTGCCTGGTGACCGCGTTGCTCGACACCGGCTCCGCGGCGGCCGACCTGGGCCCCGCCGAGCACCGGGCGATCGAGGTGTTCGCCCGGGCCGGGTTCGAGGTGCAGGTGCTGCCCGCCCCGCCCGCTCCCCGGCGGCCGGTCCGCCGCCGCCGGGTCGCCTGATCCCCCACGGCACCGCGGCCACCCGGCGCCCGCCGGGCCTTAGGATGGGCCCTCACGGCGGGAGGGGAGCGGCATGACGCGGGTACGGCGCGACGGGGTGTTGCGGTGACCCCGCGCGGCTGGGCGGTGCTCACCCTGGCCGGGCTGGCCGTCGCGTTGGTCGTCGCCGGGGCGCTGCTGATCCCGTGGCACCGGCCGCCGGCGCCCCGCGCCGACCAGCTCGCGGCCCTGCGGGCGCTCCCGGTCGAGCAGGTGGCCCGGGGCCGGGCGTTCCACGGCGCCCTGCGCCCGGCCGGCTGGTCGGCGCTCGCCGTCGGCCTGGTGGTGGCCCTGCTGCTCGGGCTCACCCCGCTCGGCGGCCGCCTGGTCGAGCTGGCCGGCCGGCCCTTCGGCGGCCACTGGGCCGCCCAGGCGGTGCTCGGCGGCCTGGCCGTCATGTTCCTCGCCGACCTGCTCACCCTGCCCTTCGCCGCTTGGCGGCAGACCGTGCTGACCCGCTACGGGCTGAGCACCCAGGGCTGGGGCGGCTGGGCGGTCGACCTGCTGAAGTCGTACGCGGTCAGCGCGGTCATCGGCGCGCTCGTCCTGCTCGGCTTCTACTCGGTGGTGCGGCTCGCCCCGCGCTGGTGGTGGGCCTTCGGCGCGGCCGGGGCGGCCGGGCTGGTGGTGCTGCTGTCGTTCGTGCTGCCGGTGCTGGTGGAGCCGGTGTTCAACCGGTTCACCCCGATGGAGCCCGGCCCGCTGCGCACCGAGCTGACGAGCCTGGCGGCCCGGGACGGGGTGCCGGTGCGCGACGTGCTGGTCGCCGACGCCTCGCGGCGGACCCGGGCGGTCAACGCGTACGTCTCGGGGCTGGGGCCCACCCGGCGGGTGGTGGTCTACGACACCCTGCTGCGCGAGGCGGACCCGGCGGAGGTGACCAGCGTGGTCGCCCACGAGCTGGGGCACGCCAAGGACCGCGACGTCTGGACGGGCACCCTGGTCGGGGCGCTCGGCGCCGCCGCCGCGGTGGTCGCCCTCTACCTGATCGGCTCCTGGACGCCGCTGCTGCGGCTGGCCGGGGTCGACTCGATCGCCCAGCCCCGGGCCTTCCCGCTGCTGATCGCGCTGGTCACCGTGGCGGGCCTGGTGGCCACCCCGTTGCAGGCGCTGATCTCCCGCCGGGTGGAGGCCCGAGCCGACGCGCACGCGCTGGCGCTCACCGGCGACCCCGCCACCTTCGAGGCGATGCAGCGGCGGCTGGCCGGGGTGAACCTGGCCGACCCCGACCCGCCCCGCTGGGAATACCTCTGGTCCGCGTCCCACCCGTCCACCGTGGAGCGGATGGCCGCCGCCCGCGCCTACGCCAGGGAGACCGGCGGATGAGCCGCACCTTGCTGATCACCAACGACTTTCCGCCGCGCCCCGGCGGCATCCAGTCGTTCGTGCACAACCTGGCGGTGCGCCAGCCCCCGGGCTCGGTGGTGGTCTACGCGTCGAGCTGGCGGGGCGCGGCCAAGTTCGACGCCGACCAGCCGTTCGAGGTGGTCCGCGAGCGCACCAAGGTGCTGCTGCCCACCCCGCTGGTGGCCCGCCGGGCGGCGCGGCTGGCCCGGGCGTACGACTGCGACACGGTGTGGTTCGGCGCGGCGGCCCCGCTGGGGCTGCTCGCGGCGGGGCTGCGCCGGCGGGCCGGGATCCGCCGGGCGGTGGCGCTCACCCACGGGCACGAGGCCGGCTGGGCCACGCTGCCCGGCGCCCGGTCGGCGCTGCGCCGGATCGGCCGGGGCGTGGACGTCACCACCTACCTGGGCGAGTACACCCGGGTCCGGCTGGCCCGGGTGCTGGACGGGGTGACCGAGCTGCGCCGGCTCGCCCCGGGCGTCGACGTGGACACCTACCACCCGGACGTCGACGGCGAGCGGGTGCGGGTACGGCTGGGGCTGGCCGACCGGCCGGTCGTGGTGTGCGTGTCGCGCCTGGTCCCGCGCAAGGGGCAGGACATGCTCATCCGGGCGATGCCGGAGATCCGCCGCCGGGTGCCGGACGCCGCGTTGCTGGTCGTCGGCGGCGGCCCCTACCGGGCGACGCTGCAGAAGCTGGCCCGGCAGACCGGGGTGGAGCGCGACGTGGTGTTCACCGGCTCGGTGCCCACGGCCGAACTGCCCGCCCACTACGCCGCCGGCGACGTCTACGCGATGCCCTGCCGGACCCGCAACCGCGGCCTGG
Organism: Micromonospora sp. Utrum1; assembly: GCF_057197805.1. Classification (NCBI taxonomy): domain Bacteria; kingdom Bacillati; phylum Actinomycetota; class Actinomycetes; order Micromonosporales; family Micromonosporaceae; genus Micromonospora; species Micromonospora sp. Utrum1. The sequence continues at coordinate 5,834,900 of NZ_CM170071.1, read as the reverse complement.
ACGTCGAGGGCCTGGGGATCGTCTACCTGGAGGCCAGCGCCACCGGGCTGCCGGTGGTGGCCGGCGACTCCGGTGGCGCGCCGGACGCGGTCCGCGAGGGCGAGACCGGATACGTGGTCCGCGGCCGGGACGTCGCCCAGCTCGCCGACCGGGTGGCCACCCTGCTCGCCGACCGGGACCTGGCCCGCCAGCTCGGCGCGGCCGGCCGGTCCTGGGTGGAGCGCGAGTGGCGCTGGGAGACGCAGGCCGAGCGAATGGCGGCCCTGCTCGCCGACTGACTCGCGCGTGGTGGCCCCGGCGTCGTGCCGGGGCCACCACGTCGGAGCGGGGGATCAGCTCCCGACGAGAGCCGGCTCCGCCGGGACCGGCTGCGGTGACCGGTGGGCGAGCCGGCCCGGCCACCAGGTGCGCACCCCGAGGTCCAGGGTCAGCGCCGGGATCAGCAGGCTGCGCACCAGCAGGGTGTCGAGCAGGATGCCGACCGCCACGATCACGCCCATCTGCACCGACGGCACCAGCGGCAGCACCAGCAGCGCGCCGAAGGTGGCGGCCAGCACCACGCCCGCGCTGGTGATCACCCCGCCGGTGACCGTCAGTGCCCGCAGCACGCCCGGCCGGTGCCCGATCCGGCCGACCTCCTCCCGGGCCCGGGTCATCAGGAAGATCGTGTAGTCCACGCCGAGCGCCACCAGGAACAGGAACGCCTGCAACGGGACGCCGACGAAGAGCCGGGGGTGGCCCAGGGCGTCGAGCAGCAGCCCGGCCGCCCCCATGGCCGCCGCGTACGACAGCACCACGCTGACCATGAGCAGCAGCGGCGCGACCAGCGACCGGAGCAGCAGCACCAGGATGACCAGGACGACCGCGAGCACCAGCGGGATGACCACCCGGTTGTCCCGGTTCACCGTGTGCTCCTCGTCGAGCATGGTGGCGGTCCGCCCGCCGACCAGGGCCCGCGCGTCGGGCACCGCGTGCACGGCGGTCCGCAGCCGGGTCACCGTGTCGCGGGCGGCGTCGCTGTCCGGCGCGGCCGCGAGCACCGCCGGCACCCTGACCCACCGGCCGTCCGCCGATCGCTCCGGCAGGCCCAGCTCGGCGACGCCCGGCACCGCACGGGCGGCGGCCACCACCTGGTCGGCCGTGCCGGCGGCGGCCAGGATCTCGGCGGGCGCGGCCGAGCCGCCCGGGTAGTGGGCGGCGATCAGCCGCTGCCCGGCGACCGAACCGACCTCGGTGGTGAACGACTCGTCGTCGGGCAGACCCAGGCTGAGGTTGCCGACACCCAGGGTCAGCGCGGCCAGCGCGGCGGCGGTGCCCAGCCAGACCGCCCGGGGCCGGCCGGCGACCAGGCCGGCGATCCGGCGCCACACCCCGTGGTCGGCCGCGTGGTCTCGGGTGTCGGCGCCGGGGTCGTACCGGGGCACGAACGGCCAGAACAGCCACCGCCCGCAGAGCACCAGCACCGCCGGCAGCAGGGTGGTCATGGCCAGCAGCGCCGCGGCGATGCCGACCGCGCCGACCGGGCCCAGGCCGCGGGTGGCCGGCAGGTCGGCCGCGAGCAGGCAGAGCAGTCCGACCGCGACGGTCGCCGCCGAGGCGCAGAGCGCGCCGGCCGAGCGGCGCAGCGCGGCCACCATGGCGGCGTGCCGGTCGGCGTGCCGGCGCAGCTCCTCCCGGTAGCGGGCGATGAGCAGCAGGGCGTAGTCCACCCCGACGCCGAAGACCAGCACGGTGAGGATGGTCTGGCTCTGGAAGTCGACGGCCAGTCCGGCGTGCCGGGCCAGCAGGTAGACCACCGCCCCGGCGAGCTGGTTGGCGACGGCCACCGCGACCAGCGGGATCAGCCACAGCACCGGGCTGCGGTAGGTGACCAGCAGGAGCAGGGCGACGGTGAGCGCGGTGGCCAGCAGCAGCGCGCCGTCCATCCCGGAGAACGCGTCGAAGACGTCGTGCTCGGCGGCCGCGTCGCCGGTCAGCGCGGTCCGCAGGCCGGGTGGGGCGCCGTCGGCCAGCCGGTCCTTGAGGGCGTCGACCGCCTCGGCGCGCCGCTCGTCGTCGAGGCTGACCGGCAGGGAGAGCAGCAGGGCCCGATCGTCGGCGGCGGCCACCGGCGGGGACACCGCGCCGCCGTCGGCGTAGGCGGCGAAGGCGGCCCGGTCGGCGTCGACCCGGGCCCGGTCGGCCGGGGTGAGCCCGGTGTCGCGGACGTAGACGGCGATCGCGAGGGGGTGCCGCGAGCCGGGGAAGGCCGCCTCGGCGCGTTGCACGGCGCGGCTGCTCTCGGCGCCGGCCGGCAGCGCACCGAGCGTCGAGTTGTCCTGCACCTCGCCGAGCTTCAGCGCGAGCGGGCCGGCCGCCACGAGCACCACCAGCCAGAGCAGGAGGACCGCGTACTTGCCGCGGCGGCCGGCGGGCAGGCCGGCCAGGCGTTGCGGGGACATGCGAGTTCCCTTTCGTCGTCACGGTTACGGGGTCGGCGACCCCGCTTCCGATCCTTCGGCCCGGTCCGGCGCGGGTCAGGGGTGTCAGCGCGCCGGCCCCGGTGGTGCCAGCACCACGGATCCGGGGCGGCCGGTGCCGCAGAATGAGGCCCGTGGACGGCGTACGCGGACTGCTCCGCACCTGGATCCGGCCCGGCGCGGTCACCGCGGCGCAGGGGCTGCTGATCGCCCTGCTGTCGTTGAGCACGCACGTCGCGCTCTTCGTGCTGTCGCTGGTGTCGCTGCTGCTGATCCCGGTGTTCGGCGTGGGTTTCGCGCTGTTCCCGGTGGCCACCGCGCTGGTCCGGCTCTGCGCCGGGCTGCACCGCCGGCTGGCCCGCTGGGGCGGGGTGGAGATGGCCACGCCCTACCCGCCGGCGCCGGCGGGGGCGCAGTTCGGCACCTGGCGGCGGTTCCGCTGGGTGGTGAGCGACCCGGCCACCTGGCGCGACCTGTCCTGGCTGCTGCCGGGCGCGGTCACCGGGGCGGTCTGCCTGGCCGCCTTCGTGCTGCCGCTGTACGGCCTGGAGGGCGTGCTCGAGGTGCCGCTGGTGCTGCACCTGACCGTCGACTTCTACGGCTACGGCCCGTTCTGGCCGATCCACAACTTGGTCGAGGCGCTGCTCTGCTTCCCGCTGGGCGTGCTGTTCCTGGTCGGCGGGCTGGCCGCCGGGCGCTGGCTGGTCTGGCTGCACCTGGCCTTCGCCCGGTTCTTCCTGCCGCCGACCCGCACGGCCGAGCTGGCGCTGCGGGTGCACCAGCTCACCGTCACCCGCGCGGAGACGGTGGACGCGCAGGCGGCGGAGCTGCGGCGGATCGAGCGGGATCTGCACGACGGCGCGCAGGCCCGGATCGTCGCGTTGAGCATGAGCATCGGCCTGGCCGAGCAGCTCCTGGGGGACGACCCGGAGGCGGTGCGGCGGCTGCTCGTCGAGGCCCGGGAGACCAGCGGGCAGGCGCTGGCCGAGCTGCGCGGGCTGGTGCGCGGCATCCACCCGCCGGTGCTGGCCGAGCGTGGCCTGGCGGGCGCGGTACGCGCGCTGGCGCTGGCCGTGCCGCTGCCGGTGGCGGTGACCGTCGACCTGCCGGGCCGCCCGGCCGCCCCGGTGGAGTCCGCCGCGTACTTCGCGGTGGCCGAGGGGCTGGCGAACGTCAGCAAGCACAGCGGGGCGTCCCGGGCCTGGATCGAGCTCGGCCACGCCGACGGGCGGCTGACCATCGTGGTCGGTGACGACGGGCGGGGCGGGGCCGACCCGGCGGCGGGCGGTGGCCTGGCGGGGATGGGGCGTCGCCTGGCCGCGTTCGATGGGACGATGGTGGTGACCAGTCCGGCCGGTGGGCCCACCGTCATCAGCATGGAGCTGCCGTGCGAGTTGTCATCGCCGAGGATCTCGCCCTCCTCCGGGACGGGCTGATCCGCATCCTGGAGGCGTTCGGCTGCCAGGTGGTCGCGGCCGTCGACAACGGACCCTCGGTGCTGCCCGCGCTGATCGCGCACCGCCCGGACGTCGCGGTGCTCGACGTCCGGCTCCCACCCACCTTCACCGACGAGGGGCTGCAGGCCGCCATCCGGGCCCGCACCGAGATCCCCGGGCTGCCGATCCTCGTGCTGTCCCAGCACGTCGAGCAGCTCTACGCCCGCGAGCTGCTCTCCGACCGGCTCGGCGGCGTGGGCTACCTGCTCAAGGACCGGGTGTCCCACGTGGACCAGTTCGTCGACGCGGTGCACCGGGTGGCCGCCGGCGGCACGGTGATGGACCCGGAGGTGGTCGCTCAGCTGCTGGCCAGCCGGTCCGGGGCGGGGCCGCTGGACGAGCTGACCCCCCGGGAGCGGGAGGTGCTCGGCCTGATGGCCGAGGGCCGGTCCAACGCCGCGGTCGCGGCCCGGCTCTTCGTCACCGAGAAGGCGGTCAACAAGCACATCAACAACATCTTCAGCAAGCTGCGGATGCCGCCGTCGACCGACGACAACCGGCGGGTGCTGGCCGTGCTGGCCTACCTGCACGGGGAGGACGGCCGCCGGCCGCGCACCCCGGCCTGACCCGCGTCAGGAGGCGGTGTCGGTCAGTACGGGGGAGCGGTCCAGGTGCCGCCCCGCCGGCCCCGGACGGCCGAAGTGCCAGCCCTGCCCGGCGTCGCAGCCGATCGCGCGCAGCCGGTCCGCCTGGTCGGCCGTCTCCACCCCCTCGGCGGTGACGGTCAGGCCGAGGGCGTGCGCCAGGGAGACCAGCGAGGCCAGGATCCGCTCGTCGGTGCGGCTGCCCGGGTCGTCGGCCGGGGCGCGCAGCCGGGCCACGAACTCGCCGGCCACCTTCAGCTCGCTCACCGGCAGGTCCCGCAGGTACGCCAGGTTGCAGTAGCCGGTGCCGAAGTCGTCGATGGCCACCCGGATGCCCAGGTCGGCCAGCACCCGCAGGGCGCGGACCGGATCAGCCACCGTGCTCATCATGGTGCTCTCGGTGATCTCCAGTTGCAGCCGCTCCGCGGGCAGGCCGGTGCGCCCGAGCACCCCCTGCACCTCCTGCACCAGCCCGGGCCGGTGCAGCTGACGGACGGCCAGGTTGACGCTGACGAACGGCGCGCCGGCCGCCCCCGCCGCCCAGGTGCGCGCCTCGCGGCACGCCTCGGCGAGCACCCAGCTGCCGAGCTGGACGATCAGGCCGGTCTCCTCGGCCAGCGGGATGAAGCTGTCAGGGCGGAGCACGCCCAGCTCCGGGTGCCGCCAACGGACCAGCGCCTCCATGCCGACCACCCGGCCGTCGCCCAGCCCGGTCAGCGGCTGGTAGTCGAGGTAGAACTCGCCCCGGTCCAGCGCGGCGGGGATCGCCGCGGAGAGGGCGTACCGGGCCAGCTCGCGGCGGTTGCGGTCGGCGTCGAAGAGCGACCAGCGGGCCCCGCCGGCCGCCTTGGCCCAGTGCAGGGTGCTGTCCGCCGCGCGCATCAGCTCCATCGGCGACGTGTCGGCCACCGGCCGCTCCACGATGCCGATGCTGGCCGACACGGTCAGCTCGTGCCCGTCGACCAGCGCCGGCTCGCTCACCGCCGCCAGGGCCGCCTCGGCCACCTTGACCACGGCCTCGGTGCAGCCGGTGCGCTCGACCAGGATGACGAACTCGTCGCCGCCCAGGCGGGCCACCAGGTGCTCGCCGAGCGCCCGGCGCAGCCGCCGCGCCACCGAGACCAGCAACGAGTCGCCGACCTGGTGGCCGAGGGAGTCGTTGACCACTTTGAACCGGTCCAGGTCGAGGAAGCAGACCCCGATCCGGTCGGCGCCCCGCCCGGGCGCGGTGATCGCGGCGGTGAGCCGCTCGGTGAACAGGGTGCGGTTGGGCAGGCCGGTCAGCGGGTCGTGGGTGGCCTGGTGCCGGAACCGGGCCTCGCTCTCCCGCAGCGCCCCTTCGGCCTGCGCCCGGGCCACCATGGCGGCCCGCCGGATGGCCTCCTGCTCGTCCAGCGTGCGGTCCCGCAGGGCGCGGGCGTAGCCGGTGGCGACGGTGGCCAGCAGGCGGGCCATCCGGTCCTCGACGTCGTCGACGGCCAGGTCGAGATCCCGGACCAGGCGGAGCTGGATCACCTCGATGGTGCGGCCGAGCCCCTCCGCGGAGGCGATGTGCGACTGCACCAGGTCGGCGCCGACCTGCTGGCCGATCCGCAGGTCGAACGGGTCGGCGCGCAGCGCCAGCGCCAGCCGCTCGGTGAGCCGCTGGAGCAGTGCCTCCAACTGCGCCTGGGTCATCGGCAGGTAGCTGGTCCCGGAGACCGCCTTGGCCCAGGCCCGGGCGAAGGCGCCGGGGCGGGCGCGGGTGGTGGCGGTGGTCCCGTCGTCACCCACCGAGCCGCCCGACGCCGCCCATGAAGACCGCCTGCGCGGCGTTCTCCGCGTGCTCCGGGGCGTCCGGCCGCCACTGCGGGACCCAGACCACGCCCGGGTCGACGAGCTCGAAGCCGGCGAAGAGCGCGGTCAGCTCGGCGCGGCTGCGGAAGAAGAGCTGGTTGTCGGTGCGCCGGTAGACCCGCTCGGCCTCGGCCCGCTCGCCGGTGCCGGCCCGGCCCTCGTCGCTGGCCTGCGACATCACCAGGTAGCTGCCGGGGGCCAGCGCCGCGCGCAGCGCCCCCAGGACCTCCTCCGGGCGGTCCGCGTCCGGGACGAAGTGCAGCACCGCCACGATCATCACGGCGACCGGCTGGGAGAAGTCCAGCAGCCGCAGGACGTCGGGATGGCGCAGGATCGCCTCCGGCCGGCGCAGGTCCTCCTGGACCACCGTGGCCCGGTCGTTGCCGGCCAGGATCTCCTGGCTGTGCGCCACCGCGACCGGGTCGACGTCGACGTAGACCACCCGGGACTCCGGGTCGATCCGCCGGGCGATCTCGTGCACGTTGCCCACGGTCGGGATGCCGGAGCCGATGTCGAGGAACTGGCGTACCCCGGCGTCGGCCAGGAACTGCACCGCCCGGCGCAGGAAGGCCCGGTTGGCCTGGGCCATCAGCGGGGCCTCCGGCACCGCCTCCACCATGGCCCGGGCGGCGGCCCGGTCGGCCGCGAAGTTGTGCGAGCCGCCGAGGTAGTAGTCGTACATGCGGGCCACGCTGGGGCGCTCGATGTCGATGGTCTCGGGTGCCCAGTCCGGCCGCTGCATGCGCTTGCCCCTTTGCTCGGCGACGCGCGGAAGGTCACCGCCGCTCGGATCACCCGGGTATTCTGCCCGCCCGCCGTCGCGGTGCAAAGACCACCGTCGCTACGCGTCCGGCCCCTCACCGTACGCGGTCACGGCCGCCCGGAATGCCGGAGAGGCCCGCGTCCGAGGTGCGGACGGGGGCCTCTCCGGCATCGAGCTGGCGGTGCGCCGTTTTAGAACTTCGGGGCGTCCGGGGCCTCCAGCAGCCCCAGCCGCAGCGCCGTCATCAGCGCCTGGGCGCGGTTGGCGGCGCCGAGCTTCTCGTAGAGCTTCGAGATGTGCGTCTTCGCGGTCGACTCGCTGACGAACAGCTGCTTGGCGATGCCGGCGACGCTCATGCCGTCGGCGAGCAGCCGCAGCACCTGACCCTCGCGGGGGGAGAGCTGCGGGCCGGACGGGGCCAGCCGGCGCTTCATCGCCTCGGCCAGGTCGGCCGCGGTGAACGCGCTGGGGGAGGAGGCGGCGTGCCGGGCGGCGGCCACCACCTCGTCGGCCGGGGCGGTCTTCGGCACGAACGCGCTCGCCCCCGCCTCCAGAGCGCCGAAGAGCTGGTCGTCGCCGGCGTACATGGTGAGCACCACGATGCCCATCGACGCGCTGGACTTGCGCAGGGCGCGGGTGGCCTCCAGGCCGCTGCCGTCGGGCAGCCGCAGGTCCATGATCACCACGTCCGGCTGGAGTGCGCCGGCCTGGCGCACGCCCTCCGCGGCCGTGGCGGCCTCGCCCACGACCTCGAACTGCCGGTCCCGCTCGAAGGCGTGCCGCAGACCCTTGCGGATCAGATCGTGATCGTCGACAAGGAGCACCTTGGTCCGGGTGGCCGGTGTTGGGCTAGTGGTCATCCTCGGGTTACTCCCCTTCTGCTGCTGCGCTGCCGCGCACCTTATCGCGCCGGGGCGAGGAGCCGACTACCACCGCCACGGTTGTGCCGCTGGGTCGCCGCGGCCTGATCTCCAACCGGCCCCGGATACGTTCCGCCCTCTCGGCCATGATCGCAAGACCGTAGTGCCCGTCGGGGCGCTGGTCACCGATGCCGTGACCGTCATCCGACACTTCGATCTGGGCGTACGGGGGGTCCACCTCGCACGTGACCCACAGGTTCGCGGCCCCGGCGTGCTTGCGCGCGTTGGTCACCGCCTCCTGCGCGATGCGCAGCAGTTCGGCCTCGGTGGCGGCGGGCAGCCGGGCGGTGGACTCGTCCAGGGACAGGTGCACCCGCAGGCCGCCGGAGGCGCCGACGGTGCGGGCGTACTCGGCGATGGCGGCGGCCAGGCCCCCGTGCCGGTCCACCTCGCTGCGCAGCTCGAACAGGCTCAGCCGCAGCTCGGTGATCACCCGGGTGACCTCCTGGCGCAGCGTGCGCAGCGAGTCGGCGGTCTCCTCGGCGTCGTCGTGCACGGTGGCCAGGGCGTTGTCGATGCCGTACCCGACCATCACCAGCTCCTGGGCCACCCCGTCGTGGATCTCCCGGGCCAGCCGCTGCCGCTCCTCGTTGGTGGCCAGCGAGCGCACCTCGTCGAAGAGCAGCGCGGCCTCCAGGCGCAGCGCCGCGGGGCCGGTCAGCGCGGTCACCCGGGACACCACCGGCGGCGGGTACGCGTGCGCGGTGTCCGCCTCGACGACCACCAGGCCGACCGTGCGCACCCCGGCGACCAGCGGCACGATCAGCGCCGAGACCTCCCCGGAGGCCCGGGAGCGGGCCTGCGAGCGGGTCGAGGTGGTCGGCTGCTGGCTGGCCCAGGCGTCGGCGATGGCCGAGTCGGCGTCGAGCGTGGTCTCCCAGTCCACCCGGTCCGCGCCGATCTGGGCGAGCACCACCAGCCGGCCGCCGCCGCTGGCCGACAGCACCGCCCCCCGGTCGGTCTTCGCCACCACCCGCAGCTCCTCCAGCAGGTGCTCGGAGATGCCGCCCGGGTCGAGGGTGGCGCCGGGCAGCTGGCGGGCGACCGTGCGCAGCTGGGTGAGGAGCCGGGTGGCCTCCGCGTACGGCTGGGGCTTGCCCTCGCCGCGGACCCGCATCACCCGCTGGAGCGTGCCGGCGGTGTAGAGGCCGAGGCCGGCCAGGATCAGCCACTGCGCGCAGACCGCCAGGTAGCCGAGCTGGCCGAGCTGCGGCTCGCCGCCGACCTCGGTGAAGGCCGCGGTGACCAGCAGGGTGGCCGCCGCCACCACGAGCAGCGCGGCGCCCTCGCGGAACCGGCGGCGCAGCGCGGTCACGGTGACCGGCACGGCGAGGTACGGCAGCACCGCCGAGGCGCCCAGCCCGCCGGTGACCCCGGTGAGGTGGGTGTCGGCGGCGACCTGGCTGGCGGCCAGCCCGAGGACCACCACCTCTGCGAAGCGGCTGATCGGGGCAAGCAGCCGGTGCTGGGGAGCCAGCACGGCGGGCAGCCCGGCGACGCCGAGCAGGGCGATCCACCACAGCTGGGTGGCGTCCCGGGTGGCGAACAGGGTCAGGGCGGCGACCAGCGCGAGGAGGACCACGCGTGCCGCGGCCGCGAGGGACTGCGTCTGCGGCTGGGTGGGTGTGGAGGCGGGCACCTGACGGATGGTAGTCAGCCTCGGTAGATATCGGCGATCTCCGCCGCGTACGTCTTGTGCACGACCTGCCGCTTGACCTTGAGCGAGGGGGTCAGTTCGCCGGTCGCCTCGGTGAAGTCCTGCGGCAGGATCCGGAACACCTTGATCGCCTCGGCCTTGGAGACCGACTGGTTGGCCTGGTCGACCGCGGCCTGCACCTCGGCCCGCAGCGCCTCGTCCCCGCGCAGCTCGGCCACGCCGGTGTCCGCCGGGCGGCCGTGCGCGGCCAGCCACTTCGGCAGCGCCTCCTCGTCGATGGTGACCAGGGCGGCGATGAACGGCTGCCGGTCGCCGACCACCACGCACTGGCTGATCAGCGGATGGGCTCGGACCTGGTCCTCCAGCACCGCCGGGGCGACGTTCTTGCCGCCGGCGGTCACGATGATCTCCTTCTTGCGGCCGGTGATGGTGAGGTAGCCGTCCTCGTCGAGCCGGCCCAGGTCGCCGGTGCGGAACCAGCCGTCGGTGCTCAGCGCCTCGGCGGTGGCCGCCTCGTTGTGCCAGTAGCCCTGGAAGATGATCTCCCCGGAGATCAGGACCTCGCCGTCGCCGTCGATCCGGATGGTGACGCCGGGCAGCGGGCGGCCGACCGTGCCGATCCGGGTGTGTCCGGGCAGGTTCGCGGCGGCGGCCGGAGCGGTCTCGGTGAGCCCGTAGCCCTCGCAGATGGTCACCCCGACGCCGCGGAAGAAGTGCCCGAGCCGGGAGCCGAGCGGGGCGCCGCCGGAGATCGCGTCCCGGCACCGGCCGCCCATCGCCGCCCGCAGCTTGCGGTAGACCAGCTTGTCGAAGACCGCGTGCTGGGCGCGCAGGCCCACACCCGGCCCCTCGGGGGTCTCCAGCGCCTCGCTGTAGGCGATGGCCACCTTCTCGGCGCGGTCGAAGACCTTGCCCTTCCCGTCGGCCTCGGCCTTCTGCCGCGCGCCGTTGTAGACCTTCTCGAAGACCCGGGGTACGGAGAGCACGAAGGTCGGCTTGAACTCCTGGAGCTCGCCGACCAGGTTCTTCGTGTCCGAGCAGTGCGCCATGGTGGCTCGGGCCTGCACCACGCCGACCTGGATGAGCCGGGCGAAGGCGTGCGCCAGCGGCAGGAAGAGCAGGGTGGAGGCGCCCGGGCGGAACAGGTTCGGCAGCACCGGCACGGCGTTGGCGATGTCGGCGTAGATGTTGCGGTGGGTCAGCACGCAGCCCTTGGGGCGGCCGGTGGTGCCGCTGGTGTAGATGATCGTGGCGACGTCGTCGGCCTTCAGCGTCGAGCGGCGTACCTCGACCTCGGCCGGGTCGACCGACGCGCCGGCGGCGACCAGCTCGTCCACCGCGCCCAGCTCGATCTGCCAGACTTCGCGCAGCTCGGGCAGCCGGTCGCGGACCCCGGCGACGAGGGTGGCGTGCGCGGTGCTCTCCACCACGACGGCGACCGCGCCGGAGTCGGAGAGGATCCAGGCGGCCTGCTCCGCGCTGGAGGTCTCGTAGATCGGCACGGTGACCGCGCCGGCGGCCCAGATCGCGTAGTCGACGAGGGTCCACTCGTAGCGGGTGCGGCTCATCAGCCCCACCCGGTCACCGGGGGAGATGCCGGCCGCGACCAGGCCGCGGGCCACCGCGACGACCTCGTCGCGGAACTGCCGGCAGGTCACGTCGATCCAGGCGCCGCCCGTGCCCTCGGCGCGCCGCACGAACTGCACGGTGTCGGGGGCGGACTCGGCGTTGTCCCAGACCGGGTCGGTCAGGTTGGCCGCGTCGCCGACGGTGACGATCGGCGGAACGGAGAACTCGCGCACCTGCACTCCCTCGTGCTCGCACTGGCGGGCCGGCCCGGGTCCGGCTCTGTCGAAACCTACCCGGCCGCTTCCGGGGAGAGGGTGGGGAGGTTGCCCGCCCGGCTGATGGGACACGCCCCCGTTCCCCGGCGCGCCCGCGATGGGCGGGGGTGGAGCGCCGCGCGGGGGTCGGCCGCCGGGTAGCCTCCCCCCATGGCGGACTCCTCCACCCAGTCGATCGTCGTCGGCGCGTCACCGGACCGGGTGGCGGCGGTCATCTGCGACTTCCCCCGCTACCCGGAGTGGGCCGAGGCGGTGCGGCGGGCCGAGGTGATCGAGGAGTACGAGGACGGCTACGCCAGCCAGGTCCGGTTCACCATCGACGCGGACGTGATGGCCGACGAGTACGTGCTGGCCTACGAGTACGCGGAGGACATCTCCCGGATCGAGTGGCACCTGGTGGCGCCCTCGAAGATGCAGAAGTCCCAGCGCGGGTCGTACGACCTGGTCGGCAACCCGGACGGAACGACCACGGTGACCTACACCCTCGAGGTGGAGCTCTCCGTGGGGATGCTCGGCATGTTTCGCCGCAAGGCCGAGAAAATGATCATGGATGCGGCGTTGAAGCAGCTCAAGCGCCGGGTAGAAGCACTCGGTGCGGCCCACTGACCCGACCGTCGTCGCGGTTGTCACGCTGGAGGAGCCGAACCATGGGCACCACTGATCCGGGTTCGGCCCGGGAAGAGGCCGAGCGTCTCGTCGCCATGCTGCTGGCCAGCGCGAAGCTGGCCGCCGCCGCGCCCGGGGCCGGCCCCTGGGGTCCGCTCGGTGGGATCCTGTCGGGTGTCCTCGGTCACACCCCGGGCGGCGCGGGCGCGGGCGACGGGGCATCCGCCCCCTCCGGTGGCGGGGCGGGTTTCGCGACCGGATCGCCGGAATGCTGCGTCTGCCCCGTCTGCCGGGGTATCGCGGCGTTGCGCGACCCGAATCCCGAATTCGCCGAGCGGCTCGCCACCGGCGCCGGCGATCTGGCGGCCGGGGTGGCCAGCCTGCTGCGCGCGTTCGCCCCGGCCGAGCCGGCCGGCCCGAGCGGGGCCGGTGGGTCCGACGGGGCGGCGGCCGGAGACCACGTGTGGCGCGAGGCGACCCGTACCGGGCATGATTCTCAGCCGGCACCCGAGCAGGACGTGTGGTCCGCCGCCACCCGGGGGGAGGGCGCGGCCGATGCGGTCGTGCCGCCCGTCGATGCCGCCGGGCCGGACGTGCCGGCGCAGAGCCGGCCGCCGGCCGGCCGTCCCGTGGTCCCCGCCTCGCGGGCGTCCGGCGAGGTGGGCGAGGACGCACCGGGCGACGGGGCCTGACCACCGGACATCCCGGGATCGCACGGCCGGTTCGGCCGGGGAGCCGGGCAGCACAGCAGAGGGGAGTGGCAGCGGTGACGCTGACCATCGGAGTCGACGTCGGTGGCACGAAGGTGGCCGGCGGTGTCGTGGACGACACCGGCAAGGTTCTCGTGCAGGCCCGACGGGACACCCCCGCCGACGACGTGGCCAAGACCCGCGACGTCATCACCGAGCTGGTCACCGAGCTGGCCACCGGCCGGACGGTCGACGCGGTCGGCATCGGCGCGGCCGGGTGGATCGACGCCTCCCGCTCCACCGTGCTCTTCGCCCCCAACCTGGCCTGGCGGGACGAGCCGCTGCGCGAGTACGTCAGCAACGCGACCGGCCTGCCGGTGATCGTGGAGAACGACGGGAACGTCGCGGCCTGGGCGGAGTTCCGCTACGGCGCGGCCCGGCACGCCGACGACTCGATGGTCATGTTCACCATCGGCACCGGCGTGGGCGGCGGCATCGTGCTCGGCGGCGAGCTGGTGCGCGGGGCCAACGGCATCGCGGCCGAGCTGGGGCACATGCTCACGGTGCCGGACGGCCACCAGTGCGGCTGCGGCCGGCTGGGCTGCATCGAGCAGTACGCCAGCGGCAGCGCCCTGGTCCGCTTCGCCCGCGCCGCCGCCCGCCAGGAGCCGCACCGGGCCACCGCCCTGCTGGAGCTGGCCGGCGGCGAGGCCGAGGGGATCAGCGGGCCGATGGTCACCGCCGCCGCCAAGGGCGGGGACCCCGTCTCCACCGAGGCGTTCGCCCAGGTCGGCCGCTGGCTCGGCACCAGCCTCGCGGACATGGCGCAGATCCTCGACCCGCAGGTGCTGGTGGTCGGCGGTGGCGTGATCGACGCCGGCGACCTGCTGCTCGGCCCGACCCGCCGGTCGTTCACCGACGCCCTGGCCCAGCGCAGCCGCCTGCCCGTCGCCGAGGTACGCCCGGCCGAGCTGGGCAACACCGCCGGCGTCATCGGGGCCGCCGACCTGGCCCGGCGGATCTGAGGTGCCGGCAGCAGGCGTGCCCCTGCGGGTGGTGTCGTACAACATCCACAGCCAGCGGGACGACACGGCCGCGCTGGCCGAGGTGATCCGGACCGCCGCGCCGGACGTGGTGATCGTCCAGGAGGGGCCACGGCGGTTCCGGTGGCGACAGAAGTGCGCCACGCTGGCCGACTCGTTCGGCCTGGTGGTGGCGGCCGGTGGCCTGCCCTCGTTGGGCAACCTGCTGCTGACCAGCCTCCGGGTGCGGGTGCTGGACACCCGCTGCGTGCGCTACCCGCTGACCCCCGGCCGGCACCTGCGCGGGGCCGCGTACGCCGAGTGCCTGGTAGGCGGCAGCCGGTTCCTGCTGGCCGGCTCCCACCTCTCCACCGACCCGGCGGAGCGGCCCGCCCAGGCGGCCGCGTTCAAGCGGGAACTGGCCGCCGCGACGCTGCCCGTGGTGGTCGGCGCGGACCTGAACGAGGGGCCGGACGGGGCGGCCTGGCGGACGGTCGCGGACGGGCTGGTCGACGCGGCGGTCGCGATGGACCGGGCCGACCGGCACACGTACTCCTGTGCGAACCCGCGCCGGCGCATCGACGCCCTCTTCGTTGACCCGCGTGTCGAGGTCGTCGACTACGACGTCGTGGACACGCCGCGGACGCGGCAGGCCAGTGACCACTTCCCGGTCCTGGTCGATTTGCTGCTGCCCGCCGGCGACTGACCGTCCCCGCCTACCGCACCGGGTGCAGCCACATCCGCATCGGCTACCTTGCGTGACCGCCGCGCGGTGGCCGCAGCCGGAGGGTGAGCGCGAGGTGGCAGCTCAGCGCGGTGCTGCGCGGGCGGGTGGCGGGCGAGCAGACCCCGGACGACACGCTGCGTGACCGAAGGGTCGGTTACCCAGCGCCACGGAGGCCGGTCGCCGCAACATCCCGGAGTGCGGGCGGCTGGACAACGGCGGGCATTGTCGGCAGGATTTCGCACCGACCCGGCACTCGTGCCGCACAAAAGGAGATTCCCGGTGTCCTCCTCCACCGACCTCGGCCACCCCGATCCGGACCCGACGGTCGCCCCGACCCGGGACGGCCGCCCGGTCTCCGACCGGGGCGACACTGTCTGCGTCATCGGCGCCGGGGCCAGCGGCCTGACCGCCGTGAAGAACCTCCGCGAGGCCGGCTTCGGCGTGGACTGCTACGAGCGGGAGACCGGCGTCGGCGGGGCGTGGAACTGGCGGCACGACCGCAGCCCGGTGTACGCCAGCACGCACCTCATCTCGTCCCGCCCGTTCACCCAGTTCCCGGACTTCCCGATGCCGGACGACTGGCCGGACTACCCGCACCACGCCCAGCTGCTGTCCTACTTCGAGCGTTACGCCGACCACTTCGACCTGCGCCAGCACGTCTGGTTCGGCACCGAGGTCGTCCGGGTGGAGCCCGTCGAGGGGGACCGCTGGGACGTCACCACCCGCAGCACCGGCGGCTACGGCCCGGAGCGCACCTCCCGCTACGCGGCGGTGGTGCTGGCCAACGGGCACAACTGGTCGCCGAAGCTGCCCCGCTACGAGGGGCTGGAGCAGTTCCGCGGCGAGGTCATGCACGCCTCGTCCTACAAGGACCCGGCCCAGCTGCGCGGCAAGCGGGTGCTCGTGGTCGGGGCGGGCAACACCGGCTGCGACATCGCGGTCGAGGCGGCCCAGCAGGCGTCCCGCTGCTGGCACTCCACCCGCCGCGGCTACTGGTACGCCCCGAAGTACGTCTTCGGCCGCCCCGCCGACCAGGTCAACGACACCCTGCTCGCGCTGCGGGTGCCGCTGCGGGTGCGGCAGTGGCTCTACCACTCGACGCTGCGGCTGACCGTCGGCGACCTGACCCGGTTCGGCCTGCCCCGGCCCGACCACCGGGTCTACGAGACCCACCCGATCGCCAACAGCCAGCTCGTCTACTACGTCGGCCACGGCGAGATCACCCCGGTGCCGGACGTCACGCGGTTCGGTGACCGCACCGTCGAGCTGGCCGACGGCCGCGAGATCGACCCCGAACTGGTCGTCTTCGCCACCGGCTACCTGCCGCGCTTCGAGTTCCTGGCCGGGAAGGTGCTCGGCGACGCGGACGGCTCGGGCCGGCCCCGGCTCTGGCTCAACGCGTTCGCCGCCGGCCATCCCACCCTCGCCGTGGTCGGCCTGGTGCAGCCGGACTCCGGAATCTTCCCCATCTCGCACTGGCAGAGCGTGCTCTTCGCCCGGCTGCTCACCCTGCGCGCCACCCGACCGGACCGGGCCGCCGCGTTCGGCCGCAAGGTCGCCGCCGGCCTCGGCGAGCGGTACTCGGGGAAGGTCAAGGACAGCACCCGGCACTGGTTCGAGGTCGGGCACGCCGACTACCTACGCGCGCTCCAGCGGGCGCTCCACGACCTGGAGGGCACGTGAGCGCGAGGAACGCAGCGCAGCGGAGTCGCGCAGTCGCGAACGAAAGGGTGGCTCAGTGATGGCGGACCGGGTGCGGGTGGTCCGGGGATGGGAGTGGGCCCGTCCGGAGCGGCCGGCCCGCCGCGAGGTGGTCGCCGCGGTGCCCGAGCAGGATCAGGCGCGGCCGCCGTTGCTGTTCGTGCCCGGGTTCGGGCACGGGGCGTGGGCGTTCGCCGAGCACTGGCTGGGGCACGCCGCCGGTCGCGGCTTCCCGTCGTACGCGCTGAGCCTGCGCGGGCACGGCGGCAGCGAGCCGGCGCCGGAGGCGACGCTGCGGTCGTACGCCCATGACGTGGTCCAGGCGGCGGCGAGCCTGCCGCGGCAGGCGGTGCTGGTCGGGCACGGCGCCGGCGCCCGGGTGGTCACGCACGCCCTGGCCCGCTACCCGGCCCGGGCGGCGGTGCTCGTGGCGCCGGTGCTCGGCGGTTGGGGCACCCTCGGCACGGCGCTGCGCCGCAACCCCGTCGGCACCGTGCCCGCGGTGTTCGGCGCCGGCCTGCGCCTGAACCGCCGCCAGCTGTTCAGCCGGGAACTGCCCGACGCCGACGCCCGCCGGCACGTCTCCCGGCTGGGCCGGGCCGGCCGCCGGGCACAGTGGCAGCTGCTCACCGGGCGCCAGCCGGAGCCGGCGGTGGGCCGGCCGCCGGTGCTGGTGCTGGGCAGCCCCGACGACCGGGTGGTGCCGCCGGCCGCGCTGACCCGGGCGGCCCGCCGCTACGCCTCGGCCCCGCTGCTCTTCCCCGGCATGGGGCACGACCTGATGCTCGACGCGCGCTGGCGGGAGCCGATCGACGCGATCCTCGACTGGCTGGAGAAGGATCCCGCACGCGCCCTCGGGTGAGGGCCGGCGTCAGCCGCTCCTGGCGCGCCGGCCGAGCGGGGAGGTGGTCTCCTCCAGCGCGCTCAGGTAGGACCCCGCCCAGGCGTGGATGTCGTTGCGGCCCAGGTGCTCCCGCATCGCCCGCATCCGGGCCGCCACGTCCTCCGGCGCGGCCCGCAGCGCGGCCAGCAGCGCGGCCTTGAGCCCGTCCAGGTCGTGCGGGTTGACCAGGTACGCCTGCGCCAGCTCGGCGGCCGCCCCGGCGAACTCGCTGAGCAGCAGCGCGCCGGTGCCGTCCACCCGGGCGGCCACGTACTCCTTGGCCACCAGGTTCATCCCGTCCCGCAGCGGGGTCACCGCCATCACGTCGGCCACCCGGTAGAGGGCGACCAGCTCGGTGCGGTCGAAGGGCTGGCTGAGGTAGTGGATCGCCGGCTCGCCGACCCGGCCGAACTCGCCGTTGATCCGGCCGACCTGGTGCTCCACCCGGTCGCGCAGGATCTGGTACTGGGCCACCCGGTCCCGACTGGGCACCACCACCTGGACCAGCACGGTGTCCCGCACCTTGACGTCGCCGCTGGCGAGCAGCTCGTGGTAGGCCTTGAGCCGCTGTTCGATGCCCTTGGTGTAGTCCATCCGGTCGACGCTGAGGATGACCCGTTCCGGGCCGCCGAGGTCCTGGCGCAGCCGCCGGGCGCGCTCGGCCACGTCGGGCCGGGCCGCGAGCGCGGCCATCTCGGCGGTGTCGATGGAGACCGGGAACGCGCCGATCCGGACCACCCGGTCGCCGACCCCGATCCGCCGGTCGGTGGCGGGCAGGTCGAGCACCCTCGTCACGAGCTGGGCGAAGTTGTGCGCGGCCTGGGCCCGCTGGAAGCCGATCAGGTCGGCGCCGAGCATTCCGCGCAGCAGTTCGGCCCGGCGGGGGAGCTGCATGAACAGCTCCGGCGGCGGGAACGGCACGTGCAGGAAGAAGCCGATCCGCAGGTCGGGACGGAGGTCGCGGAGCAGCCCCGGCACCAGCTGGAGGTGGTAGTCCTGCACCCAGACCAGCCCGCCGGGCTCGGCCACCTCGGCCGCGGCCTCGGCGAACCGCTGGTTGACCCGCTGGTACGCCTCCCACCAGCGCCGGTGGTACTCGGGCTGTTCGACGGCGTCGTGGTAGAGCGGCCAGAGGGTGGCGTTGGCGAAGCCCTCGTAGTGGTCGCGGAAGTCCTCGCCGTTGAGCGGGACGGCGCGCATCCGGACCCCGTCCACGTCAGGCAGGTGCGGTGCCAGGCCGGTGCCGCCGGCCCAGCCCACCCAGGTCGCCGGGGTGTGCCGGAGCAGGGGGTGCAGGGCGTTCATCAGGCCGCCGGGGCTGCGGCGCCACTCGAAGGCGCCGTCCGGCGCCACACTGTCGTCGATGGGAAGGCGGTTGGCCACCACTACGAGGGGGCTCTGTCGCATCTCGGGCATTCCGATCTGCAGGGGACCGACCACCGGAGGAGGGGCCCAACCCGGACAGCCGGTGCGGGACGTGACGTACAGCGGTATTCCTACTGACAGTAAGTTACACCCCTGTTACGCCGCCGCCCCGGGCCAGCGGCGTCCCGCCACCCGGGCCGCCGGAGGCCGGTCAGACGACCGCGCCGTCGTCCGGGTCGTGCTCGTCGGAGTCGCCCGGGCGCAGCCGCCAGATCAGCATCACGAAGCCGGCCAGGATGCCGGTGAAGCCGAACAGCGTCACCACCGACGGGTCGACCGCCGACAGCATGGTGGGCGACAGGAAGAGCAGGAACCCGAGCACGATGCAGAGCACGCCCACCACCGCGTACTTCGAGAAGCGCGGCAGCGGTGGCGGCGGTGGCGGGGTGAAGTGCTCCTCGTCCTCGTCGCCGGGGAGGTCGGCGCCGAAGGTGTCCAGGCCGTCGAGGAGCGAGGGCTCGTCCTGCCGCCCCCGGCTCAGCGAGATGCCGGAGACGTCGGCCGCGTAGGGCAGCCGCCGCACGTCGGTGGCGGTCGGGCCGGCGGGCTCCTCGGCCCGGCCCGGGGCGCCGCCGCCCGGGGTGGCCGGGTCGACCGGGTCGTCGACGTCCTCGGCGGCCGGCCAGGGGTGGCTCCCGGCGCTCGGCGCCGTGTGGAAACCGGCGACGATCTTCGCCCATTCGGCCTCGATGTCCGGCTCGTCGTCGCGGGCCGGCTCGCGGCCCCCCTCGTCCGTGAGCTGGGTGAGGTAGTCGCGGGCGGTGGTCAGGTGGGAGCGGTCGACGTAGAGCCGGTCGATCGGGCGCGACGGGACGGTGGTGGTGCGGGTCACCGGGTTGAGGTCGGCCGAGGGCTGGAGGTAGGCGGCGATCCCGCCGGCCGCGAGCACGTCGAGCAGGTGCTCGCCCACGCGCGGATCGACGTCGCCCGCGACCGCGTACTCGGCCGCGTCGAGCCCGTTGTCCCGCCGTCCCCGGCGGGGCCCGCCCCCTGACACCGGACACCCCCTTCGCCGCACCCGTCGGTGCACTCCGCCCCGGCGCCCCGTACGCCTGCGATCAACGTCAGCCCGGCGCGTCGGACGCCGCGCCGCGGCCTGAAGCCGTCGTGCCCTGAATCGTGACACGTCGGGACCCGGTTCCGGGAGTGCGTTGTGGCGTGCCGCTCCCTGTTCGTACGCTCTTCCCCGACAGTCCGCTCGCCGACAACGCCCCGGGCGCGGTCCCGGCGGCCCCCGCCGCGCCCCGGCGACGGGGCCCGTCACCGCTCCCGCCTGGAAGGACTCCGGTGCTGTACTGGCTGCTGAAGTACATCATCCTCGGCCCGCTGCTGAGGTTGATCTTCCGCCCGCAGGTCGAGGGGCTGGAGAACGTCCCGGAGGCCGGCCCGGTGATCCTGGCCAGCAACCACCTCTCCTTCTCGGACTCGATCTTCACTCCGTTGATCGTCAAGCGAAAAGTTACATTCATCGCGAAAGCCGAATATTTCACCGGCAAGGGCCTCAAGGGCTGGCTGACCAAGATGTTCTTCGTCGGCTCCGGCACCATCCCGGTCGACCGCTCGGGTGGCCGGGCCGCCCGCGCGGCCCTGGACACCCAGCTCAGGGTGCTGCGCTCCGGCGGCATCGCGGGCATCTACCCGGAGGGCACCCGCTCGCCGGACGGCCGGCTCTACCGGGGCAAGACCGGCGTGGCCCGGCTCGCCCTGGAGAGCGGCGCCCCGGTGGTGCCGATGGCCATGCTCAACTCCGACGCGATCCAGCCCACCGGGCAGATCATCCCCAACCTCGGCCGGGTGCGGATCCGCTTCGGCGCCCCGCTCGACTTCTCCCGCTACGCCGGGATGTCCGGCGACCGGTTCGTCGAGCGCGCCGTCACCGACGAGATCATGTACGAGCTGATGGAGCTCTCCGGCCGCGAGTACGTGGACATGTACGCGCAGAAGGCGAAGGCCCAGCCCCGGCAGCCGGTGCCCGCCTGACGCCGCCGGAAGGGCGCCCGGCTCAGCAGGCGACCGCGGACCCGGCGTCCGGCACCGGGCGGCGGGCCAGCGCCAGCAGGCCCGGCGCGTCGTTGCGCTGGGCGAACGCCCGCACCTCGGCCAGCGGGGCGGGCTCCGGGTCGCCGGCCAGCTCCAGTTCGGCGGCGGCCAGGGCGAGGGCCAGCATCCGGTCGGTCACGTCCGGGATCCGGGCGTAGATCTCCGCCCCGGCCAGGTGCAGCTCGGCCGCCCGGCGGTGATCGCCGTCGGCCGCCGCGACCGCCCCGGTGACCGTCCGCAGCGCCGCCTCCGACCAGGGCGTGCGGTGGTCGAGGCGGTCCAGCATGGCCCGGACCCGAACGGTCGCGTCCCGGCCGGCCAGGGCGGCCGCGTACGCGGCGGTGGCGATCCACTCGCCGCTGGCCAGCGCGGGCACCGCCGACCAGGCGTCGGCCAGCTCGTCGATCAGCTCCGCCGCCTCCTCGGCCCGGCCCTGCAGCGCCCGGCAGAGCGCCGCCATGCCGAGCATGGTCCAGTGCGGCCGGTGGAAGCCACTGCGCCGGGCGCTGTCCAGCGCGGCGGCCACGTCGTCCCGGTGCCGGGCCGCCGCCGCGCCGTCGCGCGGGGTGGGGGCCGGTCGGGGCGCCGGCGGCACCGGCTGCCCGCGCAGCACCAGCAGGCAGGAGCGCAGCCCGCGCACCTGCATGTCCCAGCCACCGGTCGGGGTGTCCACGAACGCGTCCGCGGCGGTGATCAGCCGGTCGAAGTCCCCGTCGAAGTAGGCCCGCATGGCCTCGCCGGAGTAGCTGGTGGTCAGCGTCTGGCCACTCGCCGTCCGGGCCGGCGCGGTGGTCAGCAGCGCGTCCGAGCGCAGCCAGTCGCCCTCCTCGCGGACCGCGAACGCCAGGTTCTGCACCGCCCGGTGCAGCGCCAGCAACTGCTGCCCCCGGCTGTATCCCACGATCGCGTGCAGGTCGTCCAGGCCGGACCGGTCGCCCGCCTGGTAGCGGGCCGTGGCGGCGGTGATCCGGGCGTTGGTGCGGGTCTCCGACAGCCCCAGCCGCTCACCGATCTCCGCCGCGGTCTCGGCGGCGGCCACCGCCGCGTCCCGCTCGTAGTTGAGCATGTGCAGCCGGCCCAGCTCGGCGTACGCGTCGGCCTTCTGCGGGCTGTCCGGCAGCGGCTCGAACAGCCCGACCGCCCGGTCCAGGCAGGCCACCGCCGCGCTCCGGTCGGCGCGCAGCCAGGCCGCCTGGCCGAGCAGCGTCCAGGCGCGGGCGGCGCAGGCCTCGTCGCCGTGCGCGAGCAGCCGGTCGGCGAGCGCGTGCAACTGCTCCGGCCCGCCCCCGGAGAGGAACGCGTTGCCGTCCCGGTAGAACGAGATCTCCGTGCTGAGCAGCTCCAGCTGGAGCCGGCCCACCGGGTCGCTGTCGTCGGCCAGGCCGAGCGCCCGGCCGGCGTGCGCGGCCGCCGCGTCCAGCCCGTGCAGGGCGTACGCCCGGCGGGCCGCCCGGTGCAGCGCGGCGCGCGCCGGCCCGGCGTAGCGGTGGGTGTCCATGCCCAGGGTGCGGGCGATCTCGTGGGCCGCCCACCGGTGGTGGGCGAGCACCTCGGCCAGGTCGGTGTCCCGGGTGTGCGAGAGGGCGTCCAGCCAGTCCGCGGTCCGCTCGTGCCGGGCCACCCGCTCGGTGCGCGGCAGCCGCTGGTAGCAGACGTCCCGGACCAGCACGTGCCGGAACCGGAACTCCGCCTGCCCGGCCATCGTGGACGCGGCCTGCTCGTGCACGAAGTCGCGCTGCTCCAGCCGGCGCAGCGCCCGTTCCACCGGCTCGACCGGCTGGCCCAGCGCGGCGGCCACCGCGCCCGGCCAGAACTGCACGCCCACCACCGAGGCGGCCAGCAGCACCGCCCGGTCCTTGGCGTCGAGCAGGTCGACCCGGTTGGCGATGACCGCGTGCACGCTCTCCGGCATGGGCAGGTCGAGGTGCTTCTCCAGCGACCAGCCGCGCCCCGACTGGCGCAGCGCGCCCTGCTCGATGAGCATCCGGACGTACTCGTGGGCGTAGAGCGGGTTGCCGCCGGCCACCTCGACCAGCGGGGTGAGCATCTCGGCGGGGAACGCCGCCTGGCCGAACATGTGCGCGTAGAGCGAGGCGATGCCGGTGTCCCGCAGCGGGGGCAGGGTGACGGTGACCGAGCCGGTGATCGTCCCCGCCCAGCTCGGGTCCCGGTCGACCAGCTCCGGGCGGGCGGTGCAGAGGAGCAGCAGCGGCACGTCCCGGGCGGCGGTGCCGAGCAGCTCGACGAAGCGCAGCATGGCGTCGTCGGCCCAGTGCAGGTCCTCGAAGACCAGCACGGTGGGGCGCCGGACCGCCAGCGCCAGCAGGAACCGCCGCCAGGCCGACTCGGCCTCCTCGGCGGGCAGGGCGGTGCCGGTGAGCCCGACCAGCGGGCGCAGCGCGTCGACGAGGCGATCGCGCTCGGCCGGGCCGACCAGCTCGCTGACCGCGGCGGTGAGGCGCTGGGCGGCGGTGGACGCCGGGTCGGTGTCGAGGATGCCGGCCTCGGTCTTCACGACGTCGGCCAGCGCGGCGAAGGTGACGTTCTCGCCGAACGGCGGGCACCGCCCGGTACGCCAGGTCAGCGGCTCGTCGACCAGCCGGCCGGCGTGCTTGTGCAGCTCCCGGATCAGCCGGCTCTTGCCCAGCCCGGCCCGGCCGAAGAGGGTCACCACCTGGGGCAGCCGGTCCCGCAGCGAGCGGTGCAGCGCGTTGACCAGCAGCCCCAGCTCGTGCTCGCGGTCGATCAGCGGGGTGGTGTCCGGCTCGCGGTCGGTGGGCTGCCGGCGCACCGGGGCCAGGGCCAGCCAGACCTCGGTGGGGCTGGAGCGGCCGCGCAGGGTGACCGCCGGCTGCTCCTCGTAGCGGATGGCGTCCTTGGTGAGCGCGTGCGTGACGCCGCAGACCAGCACCCCGCCGGGCGGGGCCACCGACTGCATCCGGGACGCCGTGTTGACCACGTCACCGGCCACGATGGCCTGCCCGCCGTCGCGGGCCGCGGCCACGTCCACCAGCGCCTCGCCGGTGGCCACCCCGACCCGGAAGCGCAGCTCGTCGTGGCCGCTCGGGGCGAACCGGGTGAGCACCCGTTGCAACTCCAGACCGGCCCGTACGCAGCGCAGCGCGTCGGTCTCGGTGGCCACCGGGGCGCCGAAGAGCGCCATCACGGCGTCGCCGATGTACTTCTCCACCACCCCGCCGTACTGCCCGACGACCCGCTTCGCGGCGGAGAAGAAACCGGTCTGCATGCCCCGGACCTGCTCCGGGTCGGCCCGCTCGACGTACGGGGTGAAGTCGATCAGATCGACGAAGAGCACGCTGACCCGGCGGCGGTCCTCCTGCGGCGTCGGCACCGGCTGCCTGGCCCCGGCCCGGGGCGAGCCGCACGAGGTGCAGAACGCCACGTCGGTGGCGAGCGGGCGCAGGCAGTGCGGGCAGACGGCACCCAGCTCGGCGCCGCAGCCACCGCAGAAGCGGTCGCCCTCGGTCGCGGTACGTCCACAACGGTCACACTGCGCGGAGATGTCAGGCCTCCACTGGATCTGCCGGCCGGTCCCGGCCGGGCGCCGTCCCCCGCGGCGTCACGGTGAGTATCCCGCCCGCCGGCAGTGTCAGGTACCGGGCTGTTGGCTTGTGGACACTCGTCCGGGCGGCCGGTGGGGCCGTCGGGCGACTACATTCATGCCGCCGGACGACGACGACCGCGATCGAGGGGGACCAACCATGGTGTACGTGAAGCTGGAGAGCGACTGGACCGACGGCGACGGCGTCGCCCACGTGGCGGGGGAGTCCGTCGACGTGGACGCGGCCACCCTCGCCACGCTGCAGGCCGAGGGCATCGTCAGCGAGGGCTCCGGCGGCGGCAAGGACACCAGCGAGTGGGCCGGCCCGGGCAGCACCACCGCGTGGGCGGGGCCGGGCAGCGCCGGCGTCTGAGCCGGGCGGACGCACGACGAAGGGCCGGGGCGGCGTGCCCCGGCCCTTTCCGTGTCCGTCAGCGGTCGTTCATGCCGGCGCGGCGGCGCAGCGCGGCGACGTCGGTGACCACGATGCGGCGTCCTTCGGTGCGCAGCCAGCCCCGGCTGGCGAAGGATCCGATGGCCTGGTTGACGCTCTGCCGCGAGCCGCCGGCCATCTCGGCGAGCTGGCTCTGGTTGAGCTCGATGGTGATCATCGGGGCCTGGCTCTCGCCGGCCAGCCGGACCAGCGTCTTGGCCACCCGGCCGGGCAGGTCGAGGAAGACGTGGTCGGCGTTCTGTTCGGTGAGCCGGCGGATCAGCTGGCCGAGGGAGCGCATCACGGCGTCGAGGATGCGCGGGTTGGAGTGCACCAGCTCCATGAAGGCCGGCCGGGACAGCGCCAGCGCGGCGCTGTCCTCGATCGCCTCGGCCGACGCCGACCGGGTCGAGGCGTCCAGCAGCGAGACCTCGCCCAGCACGTCCGGGGGCCGGATCACCGACAGCACGGCGCGCTCGCCGGTCGGGGCGGTGCGGAACACCGCCACCGCGCCGCGGCGCAGCACGATCAGCGACTCGCCGGGGTCGTTCTCGACGAAGAGCAACTGACCCTTGCGGTACGTGCGCGGCACGGCCGCGGCGATGACCCGCTGCCGCACCTCCGGCTCCAGCCCGGCGAACATCTCCACGCCCGTGAGCGCGTCACCCGGCTCCGGCAGGCGAACCTCCACGGCCCAACCCCTCCCCGGTCAAGGACCACAACTCGCACACCGGGTGAACCCGCAAAGCCCGGTACGAGGCATCTCAACCGGTTCGGCGTCCGGTAGCGGTACACATCAGATCATGACGCTCCCGTCGCGTGCTGTACACCCCTGGAGACACTTCCGTGACCGTCACGAACTGCGGCGGACGCGCCGTCGACCTCGGCGGACGGCCCCGGCGACCAGCGGCCGGCGGCGGTGGGCGAGGATGGTGCCGATGGTCTACCGCTACTTCTACGACTGTGAGTTCATCGAGGACGGCCGCATCGTCGACCTCGTGTCGATCGGCGTCGTCGACGAGTACGGCCGCGAGTTCTACGCGGTCTCCACCGAGTTCGACGACTCCCGGGCGGTGCCCTGGGTGCGCCGCAACGTGCTGGACAAGCTCCCCTCGCCGGCCGACCGGGCCTGGCGCTCCCGGGAGCGGATCCGCGACGACCTCTACGAGTTCCTGATGGCGCCGGTCCGGGACCGGCCCGGCGAGCAGTTGGAGCTCTGGGCCTGGTACGCGGCGTACGACCACGTGGTGCTGGCCCAGCTCTGGGGGGCGATGCCGGCGCTGCCGCGGGAGATCCCGCGGTTCACCAAGGAGCTGCGCCAGCTCTGGGACGAGCGCGGCCGGCCGCGGCTGCCGGAGGCGGAAGCGGGCCGGCACGACGCGCTGGTCGACGCCCGGCACAACCTGGCCCGCTGGCGGGCGATGACCGTCCGGTGAGCTGTCGGCAGGTTTGACCGGTTCTGTCCCGGGCAGGATCGGCATCGAGCCGATCCGAGGGAGGGCCGCATGAGCAAGCAGCCGACCAGCGCCGCGGATGGCCGCCGCCGGTTCACCGAGCTGATCCGGGCCGCGCGCATCTGCCTGCTGACCACCAGCGCCGTCGACGGGCGACTGGTCAGCCGCCCGATGGGGCTCCAGGAGGCGGAGTTCGACGGCGACCTCTGGTTCTTCGCGTACGCGGACTCCGCCAAGGTCCGCCAGATCCGGGTCAACCCGCAGGTCAACGTGGGTTTCTCCGACCAGCGGCAGCACGCCTGGGTGTCGGTGGCCGGCACCGCCGCCGAGGAGTGGGACCGTGCGCGGGCCGAGCGGCTGTGGCACCCGCTGCTGAAGGCCTGGTTCCCGGACGGGCTGGACACGCCGGGCCTCACGCTGATCAAGGTGCACGCCGGCTCCGCCGAGTACTGGGACGCGCCGAGCAACACGGTGGTGAGCCTGCTCGGCCTGGCCCGGGCGGCGGTCACCCGGCACCCGCCGAAGGCGGGGCAGAACGGCGAGGTCAGCTACTGACCGGTAGCCGGTCCGGGGGTCGGAACGGGGCCGGGGCGCGGTGTCGGCGGGCACCCACGCCGACTACAGTGCGCACTGACGGCCCGCCCCGGGCCGGCAACGGCGCCGATGGTCTGATCTGACACATATCCTGGGGCTTATCCGGGCTTCACCTGATGCTCCAGGAGGATGAGCAGATCATGCGTATCGGCGTGCTCACCGGCGGCGGCGACTGCCCAGGTCTCAATGCGGTGATTCGGGCGGTGGTCCGCAAGGGCGTCGCCACCTACGGTCACGAGTTCGTGGGCTTCCGGGACGGCTGGAAGGGCCCGCTGGAGGGCCTGTCCAAGCCGCTGGGCATCGCGGAGGTGCGCGGCATCCTGCCGCGTGGCGGCACCATCCTCGGCTCGTCCCGGACCAACCCGTTCAAGATCGACGGCGGCGTGGAGCGGATCAAGGACAACCTCGCCGCGCAGGGCGTGGACGCGCTGATCGCGATCGGCGGCGAGGACACCCTCGGTGTCGCCACCAAGCTGCACGAGCTGGGCGTCCACGTCATCGGCGTGCCGAAGACGATCGACAACGACCTCGGTGCCACCGACTACACCTTCGGCTTCGACACCGCCGTGAACATCGCCATGGAGGCGATCGACCGGCTGCACACCACCGCGGAGAGCCACCACCGCACCCTGGTCGTCGAGGTGATGGGCCGGCACGCCGGCTGGATCGCCCTGCACGCCGGTCTCGCCGGTGGCGCCAACGTGATCCTGCTGCCGGAGCGGCAGTTCGACGTCGAGCAGGTCGCCGGCTACGTCGAGAAGCGCTTCCAGCACCAGTACGCCCCGATCGTCGTGGTCGCCGAGGGCGCCCAGCCGCTGGACGGCCAGATGGTGCTGCACAACCAGGAGCTCGACGCGTTCGGCCACGTCCGCCTCGGCGGCATCGGTCAGTGGCTCGCCGAGCAGCTGGAGGCGAAGACCGGCAAGGAGGCCCGCACCGTGGTGCTCGGCCACATCCAGCGCGGCGGCACCCCGACGGCGTTCGACCGGGTGCTCGCCACCCGGCTCGGCCTGCACGCGATCGACGCGGCGAACGAGGGCGACTGGGGCAAGATGGTCGCGATGCAGAGCACGGACATCGTCCGGGTTCCGCTGGCCGAGGCCACCCGCGAGCTGAAGACCGTGCCGCTGGAGCGGTACGCCGAGGCCGAGGTCTTCTTCGGCAGCTGACCGACGGCGGGCGGCGCGGCGGGTCCTCGAACGGGCCCGCCGCGCCGCACCTCCACTGAGAGGGGTACGGCTCATGGCACCCGAGGTGCACACGGTCGCGGTGATCGGCGCGGGCAAGATCGGCGAGCTGATGCTCTCCGGGCTGCTCCGCTCCGGCTGGCCGGTCGAGCGGCTGCTCGCCACCGCCCGCCGCCCCGCCCGCGCCGAGGAACTGACCGCCCGGTACGGCGTCCGGGTGGTGGACAACCTCACCGCGGTGGACGAGGCCGAGGTGCTCGCCGTCTCGGTCAAGCCGCAGGACGCGGCGGCACTGCTGGACGAGATCGGCCCGAAGGTGCCCGCCGACAAGCTGGTCATCTCGCTCTGCGCCGGCCTGCCGACGGCCTTCTTCAACCGCCGGCTGCCCGAGGGCACCCCGGTGGTCCGGGTGATGACCAACACCCCGGCGCTGGTCGACGAGGCGATGAGCGCGATCTCGCCCGGCGCGCACGCCACCGGCGCGCACCTGGCCCTGGCCGAGGAGATGTTCAAGCCGCTCGGCGCCACCCTGCGGGTGCCCGAGTCCCAGCAGGACGCGGTGACCGCGCTCTCCGGCTCCGGCCCGGCCTACTTCTACCTGCTGGTCGAGGCCATGATCGACGCCGGCATCCTGCTCGGCCTGCCGCGCCAGGTGGCGCACGAGCTGATCGTGCAGACCGCCATCGGTTCGGCCGTGATGCTGCGCGACTCCGGCGAGCACCCGGTGAAGCTCCGCGAGGCGGTCACCTCGCCGGCCGGCACCACCATCTCCGCCGTCCGCGAGCTGGAGAACCACGGCGTTCGCGCGGCCATGCTGGCGGCGCTGGAGGCGGCCCGCGACCGGGCCCGCGAACTGGCCGCCCAGGCCGACTGAGCCCCGTCAGCCGAGGGTGGCCAGCACGGCCGGCGCGACGTTGCCGCCGCTGAGCACCAGGACCGTTCGCTCGCCGGGCGCCACCTCGACCAGCCCCGCCCGCAACGCCGCCAGGGTGACCGCGGCGGCCGGCTCGACCAGCAGCTTCGTGGCCACCACCAGATCGGCCCAGGCCGGCAGGATGGCCGCCTCCGGCACCTCCACGACCGTGTCGACCAGCGCCCGGACGTGCGCCAGCGTGTGCCGCCCGGCGAACGGGGCGGCCAGGCCGTCGGCGACCGAGGCCGGGCGGACCGGCAGGGTGGGCGTCCCGGTCCGCAGCGCGTACGACATCGCGTTGGCCCCGTCCGGCTCCACCCCGACGATCCGGGTCGCCGGCGATCCCGCGCGCACGGCCGCGGCGATCCCGCTGATCAGCCCGCCGCCGCCCACCGGTACGAGCACAAGGTCCGGGCGCGGGCCGTCGGCCAGGATCTCCCGCCCGACGGTGGCCTGACCGGCGATCACGTCCGGGTCGTCGAAGGGCGCGAGCAGGTGGAAGCCGCGCTCGGCCGCGACCGTCTCGGCGGTGGCCAGCAGGTCGTCGGTGAGCACCGCCTCGGCGCCGAGCCGGCGTACCGCGGCCAGCTTGCTGGGCACCGCGTGCGGTGGCATGCAGACCACGGCGGGTAGCCCGGCCGCGCGGGCGACGTGGGCCACCGCGATCGCGTGGTTGCCGGCGGAGAAGGCCACCAGCCCGGCCGGCGTGCCGGCGCGCTCGGCGTGGGCGAGCAGCGCGTTGGTGGCGCCGCGGACCTTGAAGCTCCCGGTGTGCTGGAGGTTCTCCGCCTTCACCGCCAGCCGCAGGCCCAGGTCGGCGCCGAGGTCCGGCGCCTCCAGCAGCGGGGTGTGGACCACCCGTCCGTCGAGGCGCTTCTCGGCCGCAGTGATGTCGTCCCCGCTGATCAACCCCACCCGGCGAGCCTAACCCGCTCCGCGCGATGGCGAAAATCTTCAGTTGCGCTCACGTGCCCGGCAACGGTTTGTATCAATAAGCGTCTATCTGCAGTCGGCGCGAATCGTCGATCTTTCGTCGGCGTCCAATCTATTGGTATCTATCTCCCACCACCACTTCCCACCCCCAGGAGTGCGACGTGCGGAGATCCCGTCTAGCCACCCTCGCCCTGACCCTGGCCGCCTCCCTCGGCGTCACGCTGCCCCTGGCCGCCCCCGCCCAGGCGGCCCCGACCGATCGCTACGTCGCTCTCGGCGACTCGTACGCCTCCGGCGTCGGCGCCGACAGCTACACCTCCGAGAGCGGGTCCTGCCTGCGCAGCACCAACGCCTACCCGGCGCTCTACAACGCCAACATCAGGCCGGCCTCGTACCGCTCGGTCGCCTGCTCCGGCGCCACCACCACGGACGTCGTCAACAACCAGATCTCCGCGCTCTCCTCGACCACCACGCTGGTCAGCGTCACGATCGGCGGCAACGACGTCGGCTTCTCCAGCATCATGAGCACCTGCGTGCTCCAGGGCGAGACCCAGTGCGTGGCCGCGGTCCAGGCCGCCGAGGACAAGGCCCGCACCCAGCTGCCCGGCAAGCTGGCCAACGTCTACAACGGCATCCGGAGCCGGGCCCCCTCGGCCCGCGTCGTGGTGGTCGGCTACCCCGTCTTCTACCAGCTCGGCACGGTCTGCGTCGGCCTGAGCGCCACCTCGCGGGCGAAGATCAACGAGGGGATCAACCTGGTCGACGACATCACCCGGACGGCGGCCACCTCGGCCGGCTTCACCTTCGCCGACGTCCGGTCGATCTTCGTCGGGCACCAGCTCTGCAGCTACGGCGAGAAGTGGCTGCACGCGTTGAACTACCTGAACCTCACCGTCTCGTACCACCCGACCGCCGCGGGGCAGTCCGGCGGCTACTACCCGGTCTTCCGCTCCGCCGCGGGCTGACCCGGGCGCGTCCCCCGCTCCGCCCGACGGACGAGTGGAGCGGGGGCCGCGGGGTGGGCCCGGTCAGTAGAGCAGGTACGGACGCCGCCGCTGCTCGAAGGCCGCCAGCTCGTCGGCCCAGGCGCCGACCACGTCGTCCACCTCGGCTCCGGCGTCGATCATCGTGCGCAGCCGGGGCGAGCCGGTCAGCTTGTCCACCCAGTACGGCCGGGCGTCCCACGAGTCGATCCGCCACGCGAACGCCGGGTACTTCCGCGCCTCGACCAGCATCGCCACCGCGGTGCGGATCGGGTCGTAGGCGGCCCGGTCGATGATCTTGACCTCGACGCCGGCGCAGAGCTTGTTCAGCAGGGCCGGCTTCTGCCCCGCCGCCGTGGGGGAGAAGTAGGCCTCGCGGAACTCGACACCCGGCAGGTTCCGAGCGTTGAGCCGGTCTCCCCAGTGGTGGTCGAAGTCGCCGGCGAGCCCGCCGATCAGCTCGAACGGCCGGCAGGTGCCCCGCCCCTCGGTGATCGAGGCGACGCCCTCGAACAGGCAGGTGCCGGGGTAGACCAGCGCGGTGTCCGGCGTGGGCATGTTCGGACTGGGCATCACCCAGGGCAGGTCGGTGTCGGCGGCGAGCAGGTCACGCTTCCAGTTCCGGCAGCGCACCACCTCCAGCTCGACCGACCGTCCGGCCTCAGCGGGCAGGAACTCCGCGTTGAAGAACCGGGCCAGCTCGCCGACGGTCATGCCGTGCTGCTGGACGATCTCCTTCAGCCCCACGCCGGACGTGAAGGCGGGCGTCATCATCGGCCCGTACGCCCGTCCGCCGACCGGGTTGGGCCGGTCGAGGACCACGTACCGCTTGCCGACCCGGGCCGCCGCGACCATCGACGTGTACATCGTCCAGATGTACGTGTAGAAGCGGGCGCCCACGTCCTGGATGTCGAAGACGACCGTGTCCACGTCGGTGGACGTGAACAGGCTCTCCCATTTGGCCTGGCTGGCGCCGTACGCGTCGTAGACCGGGATGCCCGTGCGGGCGTCCGTGCCGGTGCCCTCGCTGCCGCCGGCCTGGGCGGATCCGCGGAATCCGTGCTCGGGGCCGAACGCCGCGACCACCTGCACGCGGCCCGACTCGTGCATGAGGTCGACCAGGTGCCGGTAGGCCGCGTCCACACCGGTGGGGTTGGACACCACCCCCACCCGCTGGCCGGCCAGTGCGGCGAATCCGGAATCGACCAGCACGTCCAAGCCGGTCGCCACCCGACGGATGCCGGGCACCGCCTGCCCCGCCGTGCCCGGGGCCGCCGCGGCGACCGCGCCCGCGGTGACCGCACCCGCGCCGGCCAGGAACCTTCTGCGCTCCATCATGACCTCCTCGTCCGAGGTCATTGAAACTTAGCTACAGCTCGATGGGCGGTCAAGGAAGGTTCCCTACAAAGGTGGGCGTCAGCCGACCGGCAGCACCTTCTCGACCGCGGCGCGCAGCTCCGGAGCGTCGGGCGTGATCGTGGGGGCGAACCGGGCCGCCACCGTGCCGTCCGGCGCGACGAGGAACTTCTCGAAGTTCCACCGCACGTCGCCGGTGTGCCCCTCGACGTCCGGGGTGGACACCAGTTCGGCGTAGAGCGGGTGCCGGTGCGGGCCGTTGACGTCGACCTTTTCGGTCAGCGGGAACGCCACGCCGTAGTTGACCTGGCAGAACTCCTCGATCTCCGAGGCGGTGCCGGGCTCCTGCCCGGCGAACTGGTTGCACGGCACGCCGAGCACGGTCAGCCCCCGGTCCGCGTACTCGTCGGCGAGGGCCTGGAGGCCGGCGTACTGCGGGGTGAGGCCGCACCGGGAGGCCACGTTGACCACCAGCAGGGCGCGGCCGCGGTACTGCCCAAGGTCGGCCGGGCCGCCGGCGAGGGCGTCGATCTGCACGTCGAAAACGGTCATGGGACGAGGCTACGGGGCTGGCCGGGCCCGCCGGCGCCGGACCCGATGAATCGATGTATCTACATCTTGACGAAGTGGTGACGCGTGAGTAGCGTCTCAGCATCCAATCTGGAAAGTTTCCTAACTGTTTGGGGAGACGCCGTATGAAGAGATCGCTCCGCCGGGCCCTCTGGGCCACCGGCGCCGTGGTCGCGCTCGCGGTCGCGGCGGTGCCGATGGCGACCGCCTCCGCCGCGGGCAGCGTCACCGCCACGTTCACCAAGGTGCAGGACTGGGGAACCGGTCACGAGGCGAAAGTGACCATCACCAACGGCACCAGCGCCAGCGTCGACACCTGGCGCATCGAGTTCGACCTGCCCGCGGGCACCACCATCAGCAGCTCCTGGGACGCCGACGTCACCAGCAGCGGCAACCACTACGTGGCGGTCAAGAAGAGCTGGGCCGGCCCGCTCGCCGCGGGCGCCAGCTTCAGCTGGGGCTACAACGGCACCGGGGCGTACAAGGCGCCGCTGACCTGCACGGTCAACGGCGCGTCCTGCTCCGGCGGCACTCCTCCGACGACGACCGCGCCGACCACGACGCCGCCGCCGACCACCACTCCGCCCACCACGGCCCCGCCGACGACCACGCCTCCGCCGACCACGCCTCCGCCCACCACGACCCCGCCGAGCGGGGGCAAGAAGGTGGTCGGCTACTTCACCGAGTGGGGCGTCTACGGCCGCAACTACCACGTGAAGAACGTGCACACCAGCGGGTCCGCCGCCAAGCTGACCCACCTGCTGTACGCCTTCGGCAACACCACGGGCGGGCGGTGCAGCATCGGCGACAGCTACGCCGACTACGACAAGGCGTACACCGCGGCGGACAGCGTCGACGGCGTGGCCGACACCTGGGACCAGCCGCTGCGCGGCAACTTCAACCAGCTCCGCAAGCTGAAGAAGATGTACCCGAACCTCAAGGTGATCTGGTCCTTCGGCGGCTGGACCTGGTCGGCCGGCTTCACCCAGGCCGCGCAGAACCCGGCCGCGTTCGCCGACTCCTGCTACTCCCTGATCAAGGACCCGCGCTGGGCGGACGTCTTCGACGGCATCGACATCGACTGGGAGTACCCGAACGCCTGCGGCCTCCAGTGCGACACCAGCGGCCCGAACGCCTTCAAGAACGTGATCAGCGCGCTGCGGAGCAAGTTCGGCTCCAGCTTCCTGGTCACCGCGGCGATCACGGCCGACGGCAGCACCGGCGGCAAGATCGACGCGACCGACTACGCCGGCGCCGTGCCGAACCTCAACTGGCTGATGCCGATGACGTACGACTACTTCGGCGCCTGGGCGGCCCAGGGCCCGACCGCCCCGCACTCGCCGCTCACCTCGTACACCGGCATCCCACAGCAGGGCTTCTGGTCCGACGCGGCGATCCAGAAGCTCAAGTCCAAGGGTGTCCCGTCCGACAAGCTGCTGCTCGGCATCGGCTTCTACGGCCGCGGCTGGACCGGGGTGACCCAGTCGGCACCCGGCGGCACCGCCACCGGCCCGGCGCCCGGCACCTACGAGCAGGGCATCGAGGACTACAAGGTGCTCAAGAACACCTGCCCGGCCACCGGCACGATCGCCGGCACCGCCTACGCCAAGTGCGGCAGCAACTGGTGGAGCTACGACACCCCGGCGACCATCGGCGGCAAGATGACCTACGCGAAGAACCAGGGCCTCGGTGGCGCGTTCTTCTGGGAGCTCTCCGGAGACACCAGCAACGGTGAGCTGATCAGCGCCATCAAGGGCGGTCTCGGCTGAGCCGAGGGCCGACGCACCACCCACCCGGCGGGGAGGGGCCGCACCGGCCCCTCCCCGCACGGTGTCGGTTCAGGTACGGATGCTGCGGTCCCGGTGCTCGCGGGGCGAGAGCCCGTACGCGGCACGGAACGCCCGGCTGAAGTGAGCCCGGTCCCGGAAGCCCCAGCGGGCGGCGACCTGGTGGACGGCGAGGTGCCGCAGCCCCGGGTCGGCCAGGTCGCGGAAGCAGCGGTCCAGGCGGGCCGTGCGGATCAGGGCCGCCACGGTCGTGTCGGCGTCGTCGAAGAGCCGGTGCAGTGCGCGCACCGAGAGGTGGTGCGCCTCCGCCACGGCGGCCGGGTTGAGCCCCGGGTCGGCCAGGTGCCGCCGGATCCACGCCTCCACCCGGGCCCGCAGGCCCGTGATCCGCACCTCGACGGGCAGTTCCCCCTCCACCTCCAGCTGCCGGGCCAGGGTGCCGGCGATCAGGTCCAGGGCGATCCGGTCGAGCCCGGGCGCGTCCGAGGCGGCGTACTGCTCGGGGTGGGCCACCAGCCGGCGCAGGAAGTTGGCCAGCAGGGCGCCCATCCCGGCGTCGGCGGGGATCTCCGCGGCGAGCAGCGCCGCCGCCCGGCGCGGGGGCAGCGGCAGCGCCCGGTGCGGCACCAGCGCGGTCAGCGTCTCCAGCGGGCCGGCGGCCCGGTCCGGCGCGTGCCGGGAGCCGTGCGGGCGGACCGTGTCGATGAAGGCGAAACCGGACGGGTCGAGCCGGGCCGACCGCCGCTGCTGCGACACCACACCGTGGCCGTTCAGCGGCAGGGCGAGCTGATAGAACTCGGGGTCCGAGCTGCGGATCAGCCGGGGGGTGCGGGCCAGCTCCAGCGACGGGTACCGCCAGACGCCGAGCCGGACCACGCCCAGGTCGACGGCCCGGGCCGAGGCGGCGAAGTCGGCCGCGTGCGCGCTGCTGATCCGGGCGGCCGCCGAGTCGCGGGCCACGACGTCCTGCCAGAAGGCGAACCGCTCGGCCGGGGGCAGCCCGGCGGTGTCGATCGATGCCACGGCGAGGACGACCATCACCTCCTTCAGGGGTACGCCATTGTCGGCGCCGGCCGGCCCGGCGTCCAACCGGTGGGGGCCGGACGCCGATCCGCGTGCCGCTCTGGCCGGCCGGGGCGATCCGGGCGAGGATGGGCAGGTCGTCGAGGGCGGTGGCAGCCGCCCGCCGGCCGGCCTGGCGGGCCGGCATACGACGGCGTCGATGTGACAGACTCGCCGCTCGGCATGTCCCGATGCCCGCGCGATGGAAGGGGACCGATGGGCCTGACGCACCCGAGGGCGGTGGCCGGCGGCGCGCTGCTCGCGCTCCTGACGGTCACACTGGCCGGCTGCGGCCTCGGCGGCGGGGACGACGCCGCGGGCACCCCGGCCAGCCAGTCGCAGCGGGCGCCGGCCGAGGAGGCGGCGGCCAAGAGCCGGGAGCGGGTCCAGGCGTACCTGGACGCGATGGCGGCCAAGGACGTCGACGCCGGGCGCAGCCAGCTCTGCGCGCCCATGCAGACCGCCTTCGACGCCGCGGCCACCGGCCCGAACGGCGACTTCGCCGACCACTTCACCGTCCCGCAGGCCACCATCACCGACGTCCGGTCCGGCCCGCACGGCGAAGAGGTCAGCACCACGATCACCGTCGCCGTCGGCTCCCGCAAGGCCACCCGGTCGCTGCTGTTCACGGTCACCCGGACCGGCGCCGACTGGTGCATCGCCGGCGAGGCGCTGGGCGGCAACACCCCGGAGCCGGCGGCCACCCCCTGACCCCGCACCCGCCCCGACCTGCGGCGGTTCCGGAATGTGTCGATGATCTCCCAACCACCGGAACCGTCCCCCTCGGCGACGGGCCGCCCCGGCGGTCGCCGTACGCTTTCTCCCATGCGCCATGAGTGGCATCAGCTGAGTCACCCCGCGGTGGGCAGCCCGGGGCTCCAGACCAGTCGTCCGACCGCCGACTCCGCCGAGGACGCGGCCCTCGGCCTGGACCGCTGGCGGGAGCTCCCACGCGCGCAGACCCCGCCCTGGCCGAACCAGGAGCAGGTCGCCGAGGTCTGCAAGGTGCTGGACACGGTGCCGTCCGTGGTCGCCCCCTACGAGGTCGACCAGCTCCGGCAGCGGCTGGCCCTGGTCTGCGAGGGCAAGGCGTTCCTGCTCCAGGGCGGCGACTGCGCGGAGACCTTCGCCGACAACACCGAGAGCCACCTGCTGGCCAACGCCCGCACCCTGCTCCAGATGGCGATCGTGCTGACCTACGGCGCGTCGCTGCCGGTGGTCAAGGTCGCCCGGGTCGCCGGCCAGTACACCAAGCCCCGGTCCCTGCCGACCGACGCGCGGGGCCTGCCGGCCTACCGCGGTGACATGATCAACTCGCTGGAGGCCACGCCGGAGGCGCGGGTCGCCGACCCGCAGCGCATGATCCGGGCGTACGCCAACTCGGCCGCCGCGATGAACATGCTCCGGGCGTACCTGGCCGGCGGGCTGGCCGACCTGCACGCGGTCCACGACTGGAACAAGGGCTTCGTCAAGCAGTCCCCGGCCGGCGAGCGCTACGAGGCGATCGCCCGGGAGATCGACCGGGCGCTGGCCTTCATCCGCGCCTGCGGGATGACCGACGACGAGGCGCTGCGCACCGTCACCCTCTACTGCTCCCACGAAGCGCTGGCGCTGGAGTACGACCGGGCCCTCACCCGGATCTCCGGCGGCCGGGCGTACGGCCTGTCCGGGCACTTCCTCTGGGTCGGCGAGCGGACCCGGCAGCTCGACGGGGCGCACCTCGACTTCATCTCCCGGATCGCCAACCCCATCGGGGTGAAGCTCGGCCCGACCACCACCCCGGACGAGGCCATCGAGCTCTGCGAGAAGCTCAACCCGGACAACGTCCCCGGCCGGCTCACCCTGATCAGCCGGATGGGCAACCACCGGGTGCGGGACGCGCTGCCCCCGATCGTCGCCAAGGTCACCGCCGCCGGCGCCAAGGTCGTCTGGCAGTGCGACCCGATGCACGGCAACACCCACGAGTCCTCGAACGGCTACAAGACCCGGCACTTCGACCGGATCGTCGACGAGGTGCTCGGCTACTTCGAGGTGCACCGCGGCCTGGAGACCCACCCGGGTGGCCTGCACGTCGAGCTGACCGGCGAGGACGTCACCGAGTGCCTCGGCGGCGCCCAGGGCATCGAGGACCTCGACCTGCCCGACCGGTACGAAACCGCCTGCGACCCGCGACTGAACACCCAGCAGTCGCTGGAGCTGGCCTTCCTCGTTGCGGAGATGCTGCGTGGCTGACGCGAGGAGTGAGCTTGCGAGCCCCGCAGTCGGCAGCCGAAAGGACAACCGTGGCTGACTTGATCGATCTTCGTTCGGACACCGTGACCCGGCCGACCGCCGGGATGCGGGAGGCGATGGCCACCGCCGAGGTGGGTGACGACGTCTACGCCGAGGACCCCACGGTCACCGCGCTGGAGGCCGAGGTCGCCGCGCTCTTCGGGCACGAGGCGGCGCTGTTCGCCCCGACCGGCTCGATGGCCAACCAGATCGCTCTCCAGCTCCTCGTCCCGCCCGGGGACGAGCTGCTCTGCGACGCCGACGCGCACGTGGTCACGTACGAGATCGGCGCGGCCGCCGCGTACGGCGGCATCTCCTCGCGGACCTGGCCGGCGGTGGGCGCGGAGATCGACCCCGAGGTGGTGGCCGGGATGGTCCGGCCCGACGGCTACTTCGCGGTGCCGACCCGGGCCATCGCCGTCGAGCAGACCCACAACCGGGGCGGCGGCGGGGTGATCCCCCTGGCGACCCTGCGTGAGCTGCGCCGGGTCGCCGACGAGCACCGGCTCGCCCTGCACTGCGACGGCGCCCGGATCTGGCACGCGCACGTCGCCGACGGGGTGCCGCTGGCCGAGTACGGCGCGCTGTTCGACACCCTCTCGGTCTGCCTCTCCAAGGGCCTCGGCGCCCCGGTCGGCTCGGTGGTGGTCGGGAGCGCCGAGAAGATCGCCCGGGCGCGGTTCGTCCGCAAGCGGATGGGCGGCGGCATGCGGCAGGTCGGCATCCTGGCCGCCGCCGGCCGGTACGCGCTGGCCCACCACGTCGAGCGGCTCGCCGAGGACCACGCCAAGGCGGCCCGGCTGGCCGAGGCGGTCGCCCCGTACGGGGTGCTCGCGACCGTGGTGCGGACCAACATCGTCCCGCTCGACCTGGCCAAGCACCCGCTCGACGCGCCGGCCCTGGCGGCCGCCGCCCGGGCGGAGGGGCTGCTGATCTCGGTGCTCGGCCCGCGTACCGCCCGCCTGGTCACCCACCTGGACGTCTCCGACGCCCAGGTCGACCGCGCCGCGCAGATCCTCACCGGCCTCCTCCGCGCCTGACCCCTGGGCTCCACGCCTCGTTGATCAAGAGGTTTGCGTCATCCGCGGCGCGGATCCCGACGCGAACCTCTTGATCAACTCGGATGGGCGGGGATCAGGGGGGATCAGGGGTGGAGGCGTTTGAGGGTGGCGATGTCGGCGGCGTGGCCGACGTGCTTCTCCGTCGGGGTCTCCACCAGGATCGGGACGCCGGCGGTGGCGGGGTGGCGCATCAGCTCGGCGAACGCGGGCTCGCCGATGGTGCCCTTGCCGATGCTCTCGTGCCGGTCCCGGGTGGAGCCGCACAGGTCCTTCGAGTCGTTCGCGTGCACCAGCTTCAGCCGGTCCGCGCCGACCGTGGCCACCAGCGCGTCCAGCGTGGCGGTCATCCCGCCCTCGGCGGCCAGGTCGTGCCCGGCCGCCCAGGCGTGGCAGGTGTCGAAGCAGACGCCCATCATCGGGTGCCGGTCCACCGCGTCCAGGTAGGGGCCCAGGTGCTCGACCCGGGAGGCCAGCGACCGGCCGCCCCCGGCGCTCGGCTCGACCAGCAGCATCGGCCCGTCGCTGGCCGCGCTCTCGTCGAGCAGCGGCAGCAGGGCCGCGCGGACCTGCCGCATGGCCGCCTCGGCGTGGCCCGCGTCGACGGCGCTGCCGGCGTGGAACACCACGGCCTGCGCGCCGATGGCCCGGCCCCGGCGCAGCGCGTGCGCCAGGGTCTCCGCCGACCGCTCGACCGTGGCCGGCGTGGGTGAGCCGAGGTTGACCAGCAGCGAGGCGTGGATGAAGACCGGCAGGCCGCGCTCGCCGCAGCCGTCCCGGAACAGCACGTCCTGCTGCGGGTCGCCCGCCGGCAGCGCCCAGCCGCGGGAGTTGGAGACGTAGACCTGCACCGCCTCGGAGGCGGCCGCGTCGGCGTAGGGCAGCGCCGCCTTGGCCAGCCCGCCGGAGGTGGGGGTGTGCGAGCCGACCCGCCGCCGCGCGCTCACGCTCTGCTCGCTCACAGGCACGTCACCGTGACCGGGGTGCCCGGCGGCACCGGGGTGTTCTCGCCGGGGTTCTGGAAGCGGGCCACCCCGTTGGGGTTGAGCTGGATGTTGACCGGGAAGCCCTGGCTCTCCAGCACCTGCTTGGCCTGCTGGCAGGGCAGGTCGACGACCCGGGGGACGGGCACCTGGGCGGGGCCCTTGCTGACCTCCAGCTTGACCTGGGCGCCCTTCTCCACGCCGGTGCCGTCGGCCGGGCTCTGGCCGAGGATCTCGTCCTTCGGCTTGTCGGAGTCCTTGTAGTTCTCCACCGGGGTCAGCCCGAGCTGGCCGAGGATGGTGCGGGCCTCGGTGAGGTTCTTGCCCACCAGGTTCGGCACGGTCACCGGGGCACGGCCCTTGCTGAGGATGACCGTCACCTTCGACCCCGGTTTGACCACCGTGCCGACCTTCGGGTCGGTGGCCAGCACCACGCCGGCCGGCAGCGCGTCGTCGTAGCGCGAGCTGCCCTTGACCGGCGCCAGCTTGGCGTCGGTCAGCTCGGCCTGGGCCAGCTCGAAGTCCTTGCCCACCACGTCCGGCACCGGCAGCCGCTCGGGGCCGAGCGAGAGGGTCAGGGTGATCGTGCCGCCCTTGACGATCCGGGTGGCGGAGACCGGGTCCTGGCCCAGCACCGTGTCCTTGGGGATCTTCTCGTCGTAGCGGGGTTCGGCGTAGCGCAGGGTGAAGCCGCCCCGGGTGGCCTGCGCCTCCGCGTCGACCTTGCTCAGGCTCACCAGCTGCGGGGCGACCGTGTAGCGGCCCACCCCGAACCACCAGCCGCCCATCGCGGCCACCAGGCCGAGCACCACGGCCGCCGCGGCGACCGCCAGCCGGCCGCGCGGCGAGCCCATCACCCGGGTACGCAGCCCGGCCAGCCGGCTGCCCAGGCCCTCGTCCTCGACGGCGCGGCGGCGGTGCGAACGCTGGCCGCCGCCTTCGGGCAGCCGGGCCCAGGCGGGGCGCTCGGCCGGGCGGACCGCCGCTACCACCATGGTCGGCTGGGCGAGCACGGCGGTCTCGTCGCCCACCTGCCGCAGCACCGCGGTGCGCGAGTGGCCGTTGCCCAGCTCGTCCCGGGCGGCCTGCACCTCGGTCAGCAGCGCGCCGGCGTCGGCCGGGCGGGCGGCCGGGTCACGCCGGGTGGCCCGGGCGACCAGCTCGTCGAGGACCGGGGGCAGCGCCGGCACCAGGGTCGACGGGGCCGGCACGTCCCGGTCGACGTGCTGCCAGGCGACTTCCACCGGGCGGTCGCCGTCGTAGGGCACCCGGCCGGTGAGCATCTCGAACAGCACGATGCCGGCCGAGTAGACGTCGGTGCGGGGGTCCGCGTGGCCCTGGGTGACCAGCTCCGGAGCGACGTACGCCACGGTGGCCATGAGCTGGTTGCCGTTCTCCTCCTCGGCGCTGGCCTCGACCGCGCGGGCCAGCCCGAAGTCGGCAACCTTGACCACGCTGTCCACCAGGCTGGTGGTGGTGCCGCCGGTGGGCGCCTCGGCGACCAGCACGTTCTCCGGCTTGACGTCGCGGTGCACCAGGCCGGCCCGGTGCGCGGCGGCGATCGCGGCGAGCATCTGCTCGGCGATGGCCAGCGCCTCGTCCGGGGCGAGCCGGCGCCGCTCGGCGAGCACGTCGCGCAGGGTGCGGCCGCGCACGTACTCCATCACCAGGTAGGGGAGGCCGGCGTGGCTGCCCTGGTCGTAGACCGCCACCACGTTGGGGTGGGTGAGCCGGGCGATGGTCTTCGCCTCGTCGGTGAAGCGCTCGACGAAGCCGGCCATCCGGGCCCGGGCCTCGGGCGCCTGGGTCGGGTGAATGATCTTGACCGCCACGGTGCGCTCCAGGCGCTCGTCGGTGGCGGTGTACACGGTCGCCATGCCGCCGCGGGCCACGCGACCGCGAATGCGGTAGCGCCCGTCGATCAGCGAGCCCAGCAACGTGTCGGCGACCTGTGTGTCCATCGGCAGGCAGTCTATGTGTCGGGAGGGTGAAGGTTGAACAGGATGCTACAGCCGGGTTGGGACCGTGGTGGAACGCCGCGGGCCGCCGGCGGGGTACGGGGTGCCGCCGACCGGCCCCGGCGGGCACGTGGCAGGGTGGTCGGGTGACCGATTCCGTACCCGCCGAGACCGCCGCCACGGGCGCCGACCTGCCCGGACCGACCGACCCGGCCGGCTGGCTGACCCTGCCGGACGTGGCCGAGCGCCTCGACCTGTCGATCAGCAAGGTGCACCAGATGATCCGCGACCGGGAGCTGCTCGCGGTGCGCCGCGACGGCGTCCGCCGGATCCCGGCCGACCTGGTGGCCAACCGCACCGTGCTCAAGCACCTGCCCGGCGTGCTCAACCTGCTCGCCGACGCCGGCTACGACGACGAGGAGGCGCTGCGCTGGCTCTACCAGGAGGACCCGAGCCTCCCCGGCACCACGCCGGCCGCCGCCCTCGCTGGCGACCAGGCCCGCGAGGTCAAGCGCCGCGCCCAGGCCCTCGGCTTCTGACGGGCGCCCAACCCCGTCGATCATGAGGTTGGCGGCACTTCCGGAGATCGACTTCGCCGTCAACCTCATGATCGCCCGGGGGGATGCCGGGGGAGTGGGGATCGGGGTCAGTCGGTGCGGCGGGTGGCGGCGATGGCCAGGTCGACCAGGGACTGGCGGGCCTCAGTGTCGAGGTCGACCGTGGTGAGGGCCGCCAGGGCGCTCTCGGTGAGGGTGGCGATGCGCCGTTCGGTGCGGTCCAGGGCGCCGCTGGCGGTGATCAGCTCGCGCAGCCGGGCCACGCCGGCGGCGTCCAGATCCGGGTCGCCGAGGCCGCCGAGCAGCAGGTCGCGGCCGGTGTCGTCGAGCGCCTCGAGGGTCGCCGCCACCAGATACGTCCGCTTGCCCTCGCGCAGGTCGTCGCCGGCCGGCTTGCCGGTGCGCTCCGGGTCCCCGAACACCCCCAGCACGTCGTCGCGGAGCTGGAACGCCTCGCCCAACGGCAGCCCGTACGCCGAGTAGGCCGCGTGCACCTCGGCCGGCGCGTCGGCCAGCGCGGCGCCGAGCAGCAGCGGCCGCTCGACGGTGTACTTCGCCGACTTGTAGCGGGCCACCTTGCCGGCCCGCTCCAGCGAGGTGTCCCCGGTGGCCTGGGTCAGCACGTCCAGGTACTGCCCGACGGTCACCTCGGTGCGCATCTCGTCGAAGACCGGGCGGGCCCGGGCCACCGTGCGCGGGTCCAGGCCGGCGGAGTGCAGCAGCTCGTCGGACCAGACCAGGCAGAGGTCGCCCAGCAGGATCGCCGCCGCGTCGCCGAACCCGTCCGGGTCGCCGCTCCAGCCTGCCGCGCGGTGCCGGGCGGCGAACCGCCGGTGCACCGCGGGCTCGCCCCGGCGGGTGTCCGAGCGGTCCATCAGGTCGTCGTGGATCAGGGCGCTGGCCTGCACGAACTCCAGCGCGGCCAGGGCGGCGACCACCTGGTCGGAGTCGACCCCACCGGCACCCCGGTAGCCCCAGTAGCCGAAGGCCGGGCGCAGCCGCTTCCCGCCGCCCAGCACGAACGCCTCGATCGCCTCGGCGACGGGCACCAGGCCGTCGTCGAGGGTGGTCAGCCAGCCGCGCTGGCCGGCGAGAAACTCGGTGAGGGCCTTGTCGATCCGCTGGCGCAGGCCGGCGCGGTCGACGGGGGACACGGGAGCAGCGTGGGTCACGCCGACGACGCTATCCGGTGTGCGCCGCTCGCGCCCTACCCCCCGTCCCGGCGTGCCGCGCGCGGCATCGACCGGGACCGTCGCGCCCGCGCCGCCGGGGGCGTGACCGGCAGGTACGGGCGGGCCGCCGCGAGCAGCCCCGCGTAGCGCCGGGCGGCCGGCTCGTGCGGGTGCCCGGCCAGCCGGCGGCGTACCTCGGTGAGCTGGCCGACCGCCCGGGGCGAGCCGGACCGGACGGCGTCGAGCAGCGCCGCGCCGGCCACCGCGCAGGCCCCGGGGATCTCGCCGAGCTGGAGATAGCCCCGGGCCAGCCAGCCGCCGTAGACGGCCGCCCGGCGCGGCCGGCCCCGCCCGCCGGCCACCGGCCGGAGCAGCGGGACCGCGGGCCCGGGGCGGCCCAGCGCGACCAGGGTGCGCCCGGTCAGCGCCGCCAGCTCCGCCTCGTCGAGCCAGTACAGCCAGGGCGGCTCCCGGCCCGGGTCGGGCGTGTCGGCCCGGGCGGCCCCGGCCAGCGCCTGCCCGGCGGCGCCCGCCCGGCCGGCGAGCGCGGCGGCGAGGGCCACCCGGTGCAGCAGCAGCGCCCGCAGCCCGGGGGAGGCGGCCGCGCGGCAGCCGGCGTAGCCGATCCGGGCCAGCGTCAGCGCCCCCGCCGGGTCCCCGGCGCCGGCCAGCAACTGGCTGGCGGACCCGAGCACGTGCCCGGCGAGCGGCGGGTCCCCGGCGGCCACCGCGGCGCGCAGCGCCAGCCGGTAGGTCGTCAGCCCGCCGGCCAGGTCCCCGGCGTCGGCGGCCAGCCAGCCGGCCAGCTGCGCCGACTCGGCCAGCACCGGCAGCAGCCGGCGCCGGCCGGC
This sequence comes from Micromonospora sp. Utrum1, assembly GCF_057197805.1. NCBI lineage: Bacteria > Bacillati > Actinomycetota > Actinomycetes > Micromonosporales > Micromonosporaceae > Micromonospora > Micromonospora sp. Utrum1. The sequence goes on along the minus strand of NZ_CM170071.1, from coordinate 5,790,564 downwards.
GGGCCCGGCCGCGCGGTAGCCCCGGGCCGCGTGGCGCAGCCGGCGGGCGCCGTGCCCGGCCAGGTCGGCCCCGCCCAGCAGGTCGTCCCAGCGCCGCAGCTCGGCCAGGTCGCCGCCGCCCGGCAGGTCGTCGGGGCGGGGCGGCTCGGCCGGCGCGAGGTCGACGAGCGGGCCGCCGAGCGTGGCACCGGACGGGTCGGCCGCCCAGCGGTGCGCCAGGGTGAGCAGGGCCAGCCGTGCGCGGGAGCCGGCCGGGCCGACGGCCGCCGGCACCGCACCGAGCCGGCGGCTGTGCGCGGCGGCCTCCGCGAGCAGCTCGCCCGGCACCCCGAGGACCACCGCCAGCCAGCCGGACCAGAAGTCGCCGGGGAGCCGGCGCTGCCGCTCCCACCGGGACACCTCGTGCCGGGTCAGGGTCGGCACGCCGGCGGCCGCGCAGAGCTCGGCGGCGACCCGCTGCTGACTCCAGCCGCGGGCCACCCGCAGCTCGACCAGGAGCGGCCCGAGCAGGCGCGGGCCGGGTGACGGGGACGGGGTCATCGGGTCCTCCGGAGGCGACGGCGCGGGCGGCGACGCGGACGCCCGGCGGTGCCGGACCGACGCGCCGCCGATCGTGGCGACCCCCGCGCGGGCCCCCGGGACCGGCCACCGGCCGGCCCCACCGCGCTGCCCCCTTCCTACCCCCGGGGTACGACGCTCCGCCCCGCTCGTGCTCGCGGGCTGGGAAGATCCTGGGCCGGCCCGGACCCGCCGGTTACAGTCGGTCCGTGGCGCTCGGTCTTCCCTCGGTCCTCCCCAACCCTCAGCCGGCCATCGGCGAGTTGATCCGTGACGGCCGGCCCACCTTCTCCTTCGAGTTCTTCCCGCCGAAGACCCCGCAGGGGGAGCGCCTGCTCTGGCAGGCCATCCGCGAGCTGGAGTCACTGCGTCCCTCGTTCGTCTCGATCACCTACGGCGCGGGCGGCTCGACCCGGGACACCACGGTCGCCGTGACCGAGCGGATCGCCACCGAGACCACGCTGCTGCCGATGGCCCACCTCACCGCGGTCGACCACTCGGTCGCCGAGCTGCGGCACGTCATCGGCCGGCTGGCCTCGGTCGGGGTGCGCAACGTGCTGGCCGTGCGCGGCGACCCGCCGGGCAACCCGGGCGGCGAGTGGATCAAGCACCCGGAGGGCGTGTGGTACGCCGAGGAGCTGGTCCGGTTGGTCCGGGACGCCGGCGACTTCAGCGTCGGGGTGGCCGCCTTTCCGTACAAGCACCCCCGCTCGCCCGACGTGGCCAGCGACACCGCGCACTTCGTCCGCAAGTGCCGGGCCGGGGCCGAGTTCGCGATCACCCAGATGTTCTTCGACGCCGACGACTACCTGCGGCTTCGCGACCGGGTGGCCGCCGCCGGCTGCGACACCCCGATCCTGGCCGGGGTGATGCCCGTGACCCAGCTGGGCACCATCGAGCGGTCCGTGCAGCTCTCCGGCGCGCCGTTCCCGCCGGCCCTCGCGGCGCGGTTCGCCGAGGTGGCCGACGACCCGGAGGCGGTCCGCCGGCTCGGCATCGAGCAGGCGAGCGAGATGTGCGCGAAGCTGCTCGACGAGGGCGTGCCGGGGATCCACTTCATCACCCTCAACCGCTCCACCGCCACCCGGGAGGTCTGGCAGCGCCTGCGCGCCGCCGCGCGGGTGTGAGCACCCGGCCCACGACACCCGCACCGTCCTTCTACGGTTGATCCCGTGGTGGGCACACAGCTGAACTGGGACCAGTACGCGACCGCGTGGGCGCGACTGCACGGCGGCTTCGATCCCCGGGCGGCCGCGCCGGTGGTCCGCGCCTGGCTGCGCCTCGCCTACCACGTGGGCTACATCCTGGGCCGGCTGCGGGTCGGCCCGACCCCGGTGACCGTGGTCGGGGTGCTGCTCTGCTTCTGCGTACCCCTGCTGGTGGGGCGGGTGGGTGACGGGCCGTTCCTGGGCGCGCTGTTCGTGCTGCTGGCCGCGGTGGCGGACAGCGTCGACGGCGCGGTGGCGGTGGCCACCAACCGCACCACCCGGCTCGGCTACGTCTACGACTCGGTGGCCGACCGGCTCGGCGAGGCCGCCTGGCTGACCGCGTTCTGGCTGCTCGGCGCGCCCGGCGCGCTGGTCGCCGCAGCCGGCGGCCTGTCCTGGCTGCACGAGTACGTGCGGGCCCGGGCGGTCTCCGCCGGGATGCGGGAGATCGGCGCGGTGACCGTGGGGGAGCGCCCCACCCGGGTCTGCGTGGCGCTGGTCGGGCTGCTGGTGGCCGGGCTCACCGGGCTGGTCGACGCCGACCTGATGGCCGGCACCATCACCATGGCCACCACGGTCTGGGTGCTGCTGGCCGGCTTCGGCCTCGGCCAACTGCTCTCCGCCGTCCGCCGCGCGCTGATCGACGCCGACTGACCCCGGCCTGATCCGGCGCGGGCGACCGGGCCTACCAGGCCGGGCCGATGGCGTCGGCGACGATCTCCGCCGACAGGGTGACCATGGGGAGGCCGCCGCCGGGGTGGCTGGAGCCGCCGACCAGCCAGAGCCCGGCAGCCGGGCCCCGGTTGGCCGGGCGGAGCAGCCCGCCCGCGGTGCCGTAGATCGCGCCGCCCGGCGCGCCGGTCGACGCGTCCAGGTCGGCCGGGGTGCGGATCTCCCGGAACACCAGCCGGTCCCGCACGTCCACGCCCCGTTCGGCGAGCACGTCGAGGATCCGGTCGGCGTACGCCTCGGCCAGCCCCGGCCGCCGCCAGTCGACCGCGCCCGCGGCGGTGCCGTGTCGGGCCGCGTTGACCAGCACGAACCACGCCTCGTGCCCGGCCGGGCGGACCGTCGGGTCGTCGGCCACGGTGACGAAGACGGTCGGGTCCAGTGCCGGCCGGACCCGGACGCCCCGCCCCGGGTCGCCGAAGACCGCGTCGAACTCGGCGTCGTGGTCGCGCGGGAAGAAGACGGTGTGGTGGGCCAGCCCGGAGTCGCCGCGGACGCCGAGCAGCAGCACGAATCCGGCCAGGCTGCGGTCGGTGAGCGCGGCCAGCCGGCGCGGGGTGGGCAGCAGGTCCCGGTAGAGGGTCAGCGCGTCGACGTTGGCCACCACCACGTCGGCGGGGACCGGGGCGGCCACCCCGGCCAGGCGTACCCCGTGCACCCGGCCGCCGGCCGCGTCGATCCGGGTGACCGTGGCGCCGGTCCGCACCACCACGCCGAGGTCCAGGCAACGCGACAGCAGCGCGTCGGCCAGGGTGCCCAGCCCGCCGCGCAGATACCAGCCGCCGTACGCCAGTTCGGCGTAGGGGACGGCGACCAGCGCGGCCGGGGCGCGGCGCGGGTCGGCGCCGGTGTAGGTGGCGTACCGGTCGAGCAGCATCCGCAGCCGGGGGTCGGACAGGTGCCGGCGGCCCAGCCCGCGCAGGCTGCGGCCGGGGCCGATGGCGGCGAGGTCGCCCAGCCGCCAGGCCAGCGCGGCCAGGTCGCGGGGGGAGTCCACGGTGCGGCGCAGCACTTCCCGGTGCGAGGCCGCCCACACCCGGCCGGCCCGCCGCCAGAGCCGCTGCCAGTCGGCGGCGGCCCGGTCGCCGAGCGCCGCGCCGATCCGGGCGGTGAACTCGGCCGGGTCGGCGCAGGAGTCGAGGGTGGGGCCGCCGCCGGGGAAGACGTGCCGGACGATCGGGTCCAGCGGCACCAGGTCCAGGTATTCGTCGAGCTTCGCGCCGGTCGTCTCGAACAGGTCGTGGAACACCTGCGGCAGGGTGACCAGGCTCGGCCCGGCGTCAAAACACCACGACCCCTCTGGGGTGTCCTGCCGGTGCCGGCCGAGCTTGCCGCCGACCGTGTCGGCCCGCTCGAAGACGGTGACCTCGTGCCCGGTGACCGCCAGCCGGGCGGCGGCGGCGAGCCCGCCCACGCCGGCGCCGATGACCACGATCCGCGCCATGCCGCCCCCTCCTAGCCGACCGGGCGACCCCGCCAGGTGATCCGGCGTCGCTTTCGCAGATGGTACGACCGGAAAGTCAGCCAACCGAGGACCACGACCGATACGGGGTGTGCCAGCGCGTCGGGCCACGCCCGCCCGCCGGTGGCCCGGGCGCTGACCGCCCGCCCGGCGACGCCGAGCAGGTAGGCGGCCAGCGCGAGCCCGGCCGTCACCGGCGCGCCGGCCACCAGGGCGCCGGCCGCGACCAGCGGGGGAGCGGTGTAGAGCAGGAGCAGCAGGGTCACCACCACCGCCGCGACGGTGGGATGCCCGAACGAGGCCCAGAGCGACTTGGTGTAGCCGTCGCGCAGCTGCGGCCAGTTCTCGTACATCCGGCAGGCGGCCAGCCGCGCGCCGTCCGCGAGGGCGATCCGGCCGCCGGACCGCTTCACCGCCCGGGCCAGCTCGATGTCCTCCAGGACCCGGGCGGCCACCGCCGCGTGCCCGCCGGCGCGCAGGTAGCCGGCCCGGTCCACGACCAGGAACTGCCCGCCCGCCGCGGCCAGCGACGGCCGCGGCGAGCGTTCCATCGCGCGCAGCGGCAGGAAGGTCAGCCACAACCACTGCAGCAGCGGCTGCACCAGCCGGTCGGCCGCCGTCCGCACCACGATCCGGGGGTACGGCGACAGCAGCGTCGCCCCGGCCGCGCGCAGTTCGGTCACCGCCGCCGCGACCGCGTACGGGGTGAGCACCACGTCGGCGTCGACGAAGGCCAGCACGGTCGGGGCCGGGCCGGTGCGGGTGGCGAGCTGCCAGCAGGCGTGCGGCTTGCCCAGCCACCCCGGCGGCGGGGCGACCCCGGTGAGCAGGGTGACCCGCGGGTCGTCGCCGGCCACCGCGCGGACCACGTCGGCGGTGCCGTCGGTCGAGCCGTCGTCGAGCGCCACGATCCGCAGCTCCGGCACGCCGCGCTGGGCGAGCAGCGCGCGCAGGCACGGGGCGACCCGGCCGGCCTCGTCGCGCAGCGGCAGCAGCACCGCCACCGCCTCGGTGACCTCGACCGGGCCGGCGCCGGGCCGGCGCAGCCACACGGTGGCGTTGACCAGCGTGTGCACGGTGAGCGCGGCGACCGCCGCAGCCAGGACGAGCGCGGGGATCATGCCGGCGCGTCGACGCGAGACGCCGGCTCGGCCGCCCGGCGACCGGCCCCGTCCCGGCGGGCGCGCAGCAGCGTCACCGCCAGCGGCACGGCGGCCACCGCCATCCCCGCCGCGCCCCAGACCGCCGAGGCGGGCAGCCGGAGGAAGACCGCGTGCGCCAGCACGCTGGAGACGTACGTCCACAGGTAGAGCGCGAACATCGGCCCGTCCCGGTCGCCGGCGCGGTCGACGACCGGCCCGGCGAGCGGGCGCAGCGCGGTCATCAGCAGCACCGCGAAAAGCAGCCAGCCGAGGTAGTTGCTGACCGGGATGCCGGGCAGGCCGGGCAGGGCCGGGGTGGCGTCCCGCCAGCGCCAGTAGCCCTCGGCCACCATCTGCGGGTCGAGGAAGAGGTCCCAGGCGGCCAGCCCGACCGCGGCGAGGGCGACCCGGCCCGGGCGGGAGCCGGTGAGCCGCACCGCGGTGAGCCAGGCCGGCCAGGCCATCCAGGTCCAGGCCAGCGGGATGATCAGCGGCACCCCGGCCAGCTTCGGGCCCAGCTCGCCGGAGTAGTCGTAGCTGCCGAACGGGAAGCCGGTGGCCACTCCGAGCGCCTCGATCGCGAAGCCGCCGCCGGTGGCCACGGCGACCAGCGCGAGCGCCGGGCGCGCGCCCCGGCTGAGCAGCGCGTGCCCCACAGAGAGCAGCCAGCCGAGCCCGACGGTGGCCACGGTCAGCCCGGCCCGGGTCGCGCCGCCGGTGAGCGGGTAGCAGATCTGGGCCAGGACCAGGACGGCCAGCAGTGCCCAGGGCAGCCGGCCCCGGCTCACGGCACCACCTCGGTTCGCGACTGCGGGGCTCGCAACCCCGGCTCACTCCTCGCGCTCACGGCGTGTCCGGGGCGGGTGCGCCGCCGGGGCCCGGTGGAGGCAGCGGCAGGTCCCGGCCGAGCACGCCGAACGGCCGCTCGTCGCCGGGGAAGTGGAAGTGGCGCAGGATGTCGACGAAGCCGAACCGGCGGTAGAGCCGCCAGGCCCGGGACTTCTGCTCGTCGGCCTCCGGCGTGGAGAGCAGGGTCGTGCTCCCCTCGGCCATGGTGAGCAGGGCACGCAGCTGGCCGGCGCCCAGGCCGTGCCCCTGCGCGGGCGGGCGGACGTGCAGCTCGACCACCTCGAAGCAGTGGCTCAGCCAGCGCTGCCGGGTCTCGGCGTCCAGCGCCCGGTGCACCTGGTCGTGCCACCACTGGCCGGCGGCGCCGAGGTAGCCGTAGCCGAAGCCGGCCAGGTGTCCCTCGGTGGTGAGGCTGGCGACGGCGCGGAAGCCGGGCCGGCGGACGTGGGTGGCGATGTAGCCGCGCCGGGCCTCCAGCAGGTCGGCGCGGTAGCCCATCGCCTCGCCGTAGACGGCCACCACGTCGTCCAGCCGCCGGACCAGATCGTCCGGCGTCCACCGCACCAACCTCATGCGTTCCCTCTCGCCGTTTCCGGGTCGCTCTCGGGGGCGCCCCATCCCAGCACCGTGCGGTCGCCGACCACCTCGCCCACCGCGAACCGCGCGAACAGTTCCTCCGCGTACCAGCCCTCGATGGGGGTGCGGGTGATCGCGGCGCGGTGCTCCGGCTGACGGTACGCGAACGCGACCAGGTCCGCCGCGTCGCGCCACAGGCTCACCGTGCCCTGCCAGCCCAGCGGGGCCTCGCCGACGCCGAACCGGGCGAGCAGGCCGGGCGCGGCGTGCAGGGCGGCGGCGACCGGCGGGACCGCCCGCCAGAAGGTGGCCGCCCGGCGGGCCCGGAGCCGGGCCCGGGTCAGCGCGAGCACCGGCCCGGCGACCCGGCCGCCGGACGGCTCGCCGAACGGGCGGCGGCCGGACCACTCGCCCCGGCTGGTCAGCGGGCGCAGCTCCACCCGGACGCCGGCGCGGGCGAGCCGGGCCCAGGAGCGGCCGACCGGGGAGGCGTCGAAGCGGGCCGCCGCGGCGGGGGAGTCCCACACCACCAGGGCGGCCCACCGGGTCAGGTCGGCGTCGCCGGGGCCGAAGCCGGTGCCGGTCCCGGTGCCGAGCAGCTTGGCGAACCGGACGCCGGGCATCCGGCGCAGCCGCGCCGGGTGGGTCGCCATCCGGGCCAGCGCCCGGGGGACGGCCGCCCGGGGGATCCGCCAGACGTGCAGCGTGACGAGTTCGGGGGTCACGCCACCTCGGTCGGGGTGCCGGAGGTGAGCCGGAGCAGCTCCGCGTACGTGGTGGGGAAGACCGCCTGCGGCACGCCGCCGGCCGCCCACACCTCGTCGTACGCCGCCAGTGCGGTGTCCACGATGGTGCGCAGCGGCTGCGGGTGGCCGATCGGGGCGACCCCGCCGATCACCTGCCCGGTGTGCCCCTTGACGAACTCCGGGGTGGCCCGGCGCAGGTGGGTGACCCCGAGGGAGGCGGCCAGTTCGGCGGTGTCCACCCGGTGCGCGCCGGAGGTGAGCACCAGCAGGGGCGTGTCGTCGGCGTCGAAGACGAGCGAGTTGGCGATGGCGCCGACCTGGACGCCGAGCGCCTCGGCCGCCGCGGCGGCGGTGTGCACGGCCTCGGGCAGCAGGCGGACCTGGCTGGGGCCGCCGGAGCCGTCCCGCGCCCCCGCGTCGTCGAGCGCCCGCTGCACCGCCTGCACGTTCGGGTGTGGCTGCATGCCCCTCATTCTCCCCACCGCGCCCGGTCCCACGCCCCCGCCCCACCCCCGGCGCGTCGATCGTGAAGCTCCTGTCGCGACACGCCGGCGGCCGGCGCGACGACTGTCATGACCGACGGGTCGAGCGGGCGGTGACGAGTGCCTCGATGCCGTCCAGGATCCGGGCCAGGCCGAAGTCGAGGGCCGCGTCGGTGGCCTCCGGGTCGATGCCGCGCAGGGCGGCGTCCAGCGCGGGGAACCGCTCCTCCCGGCCGCGGACCAGGACGCCGAAGGCGGTCTCCCGGCTTCCGGCGGGCGCGCCGTCCGGCGCCGCGTGCTGGGCCAGGTTGCGGGCGTGCCCGACCAGGAGCACCGCGACGTCGAGCTGCTCGGCGCCGGTCAGTCCGGTGCCGGTGAGGGCGGCGACCACCCGTTCCACCCAGGCCAGCTCGTTCGGGCCGGGCAGCCGGGCGCCGACGGTCGCCGCCTGGGCCCACGGGTGCCGGCGGAACCGGTCGAACAGCTGCCGGGTCCAGTCGTCGAGCTGGCCACGCCAGTCGGCGCCAGGCGGCGGCGCGGGCGGCTCGCCGATCGCGGCCTCCAGCATCAGCGCCACCAGTTCGGCCCGGCCGGGCACGTAGCGGTAGAGCGCCATTTTCGTGACGTCCAGCGACTCGGCGACCCGCTGCATGGTCAGCCCGTCGAGCCCGTCGGCGTCGGCGATGGTGATGCCGGCGCGGGCGATCGCGGCCAGCGTGAGGGTGGGGCGGGGCCCGCGCCGGGGCCCGCTCGGGGTGCCCCACAGCAGCTCGAACAGCCGACGTTTGTCGACGCCACCGGTCTCCACGATCACCCCTCTTGTCCCGTCCCGAAACTGTGTCTAGAGTACTCTGTATCCGAGGGACACAGTTTAGAACGGGGAAAGACATGCCGACTCCACTGCACGGCTTTCGCGTGCTCGTCTCCGGCGCCGGGGTGGCCGGCCCGGCGGTGGCCTGGTGGCTGGCCCGGCACGGGGCCGAGGTCACCGTCGTCGAGGCCGCCCCGGCGCTGCGCACCAGCGGCTTCGCGGTCGACTTCCGCGGCCCGACCCACCTCGGCGTGCTCGCCGCCATGGGCGTCCTCGACGAACTGCGCGCGGTGCAGACCCACGCCGGCGCGATGAGCCGGGTGGACGAGCACGACCGGGAGATCTTCCGGCTGCCGGCCGAGTTCGCCGGCGGCGAGCTGGAGGTCCGCCGCCGGGACCTGTCCCGGATCCTCCACGAGCACGGCGCCGACCGGGTCGGGTACGTGTTCGGCGACCGGATCACCGCGCTCACCGAGACCGCCGACGGGACGCGGGTCGACCTCGCCCGGGGCGCCTCCCGCACCGTCGACCTGGTGGTCGGGGCGGACGGGCTGCACTCCGGCGTACGCCGGCTGGCGTTCGGGCCCGAGTCGGCGTACGTGACCCATCTCGGTTACCACCTGGCCGGCTGGGACCTGCCCAACGACATGGGGGCGGGCCCGGTCCCGCGGCAGTACAACGTGCCCGGCCGGATGGCCAGCGTGGCCGCCGACCAGCGGGAGCCGGAGCGGGCGGGCGCCTTCGTCGTGTTCGCCTCGCCCCGACAGGACCACGAGCGGCTCGACCTCGACCGGCAGAAGGCGCTGGTCGCCGACGCCTTCGCCGGGCTGGGCTGGCACGTGCCCCGGCTGCTCGCCGGGCTGCGGGACGCGCCCGAGCTCTACTTCGACGCGATCGCCCGGGTCAGCGTGCCCCGGTGGCACGTCGGCCGGGCGGTGCTGGTCGGCGACGCGGCCTGGGGGGTGACCCTCGGCGGGATGGGGGTGGGCACCGGCCTGGTCGGGGCGTACGTGCTCGCCGGCGAACTGGCCCTGGCCGGCGGCGACCACCGGGTGGCGCTGCCCGCGTACGAGCGGCGGATGCGGGCCTACGCCGGCCGCTGGCAGCGCGGCGCCAGCCCTGGCCACTTCCTCGCCCCGGCCAGTGGCTGGGGGCTTTGGCTGCGCGACCGGCTGCTGGCCACCCGCCCGGTCCAGGCACTGCTGGTGCGCGGCACCGGCTCGCTGGCCACCGAGGCCGACCTGCCCGACTACGCGGCGCGGGTTTGAGCCGCCGGCCGGGATCCGGGCCAGTTCGGGGTGGCCCGGATCCCGCCGGCGGCGTCCACCAGCAGGGCCGCGTACCCGTCCAGGGTGGCCAGCCAGTCGAGCGCGTCCGCGCCGCGGGCGACCGCCGCGGTGGCGTACACGTCGGCCCAGAGCAGTTCGGGCCCGACCACGGTGACCGACCGGACGGCCTCGGCCGGCCGCCCGGCGCGCGGGTCGGTGATGTGCGCGCCGCGTCGCGCGGTGCCCGACGTGGCGACCGCGCCGTGCCGGCGGGCGACGACGTCGAGCAGCCGCTCGGGGCGGTCCGGGTCCTCGATCCCGACCCGCCAGGCCGGCCGGTCCGGCGCGGTACGCAGCAGCACGTCCCCGCCGGCGTTGAGGCACAGGTCGTGGTCGGGCAGCGCCAGCCAGCGCGCGGCCCGCTCCACCGCCCACCCCTTGACCAGTCCGGACGGGTCGAAGCCGGCGCCTCCGCCGGGCAGCGGCAGCCGCCGGGCGTCGAACCACCCGCCGGTGCGGAGGCGGGCCGCCTCGCAGCGCTCGACCACCTCGCGCACCAGCGGTTCCGCGGCGGCCGGGTCGGGCATCGCCCCGCCGAGCCGGCCCAGCACGCTGTCCGGCCGGTACGTGCTGAACGTCGCGTCCACCGCGCGCAGCTCGGCGAAGACCCGCGCCACCCGCTCGGCCACCGCGTCGGTGCGCACCCCGGGGCCGCGCAGGTGCACGCTGACCGGCAGCCCCATCACCTGCACCACCCAGGCGCGCCGGTCCGGTCCGGTGGGCACGGTCCCGCTCACCCCAGGTGCGCCGCGTCGATCGCGGACTGGAGGGACTCGCGGTAGCCGTCGCTGGTGACGGTGGCCCCGGAGACGGTGTCGATCCGCGCGCTCTGCGCCGCGAGGGCCTCCTGCCGCAGGACCGGCACCGCGTAGTCGTTGATCTCCTGGTCCCGGTGGTTGCCGTCCGGCACCTGGAGCACGGCGACGTCGGTGATCTTCCCGCCGGAGACGGTGATCCGCACCTGCACCGGCCCCCACCGGGTCTGCGCCACCGACCCGGTGGCCGTGCCGTCGCCGCCGGACGAGCCGGTCGACGACGGGTCCGTCCCGGCGGAGCCGGTGCCGCCGCCGTCCGTGCCGCGCCAGGTGCTGCCGGCCGAGCCGTCGGCGCCCGAGGTGACCGCGCTGCTCTCCCCGCCCGCGCCCATGGTGCTGGTCCGGTAGCTGAACAGCAGCACCAGTGCCGCCACGGTGGAGAGCAACCAGCCGGTGATCCGTCGCACGGATCCTCCCTTCGCGCCCGTCACCAGGCGAACCGTTCGTGGTGGGTGTGCGCGTCGGGGACCCCCGCCGCGCGCGTCGCGGCGCGGGCGGCGTCGACCCAGCCGTCCGGTCCGCAGAGGAAGACGTCGTGGCCGGCGACGCCGGGGGAGAGCCGGCGCAGCGCCTCCGCGTCGGAGAGCCCCTCGGCGTAGGCCGGCAGCCAGGACGGGCGCGCCGCCCGGGGACCGACCAGGTGGTGCACGACCAGGCCGCGCTCCGCGGCGAGCCGGTCCAGCTCCGCCCGGAAGGCCAGGTCGGCAGGGGTACGCGCGCGGTAGAGCAGCACCGCCTGGCCGGGCGCGTACGGCAGCTCCCAGAGCAGCGCCAGCAGCGGGGTGATGCCGACCCCGCAGGCCAGCATGGTGATCCCGCCGCCGCGCCAGCGCTCCCCGGTGAGCCGCCCGTACGGCCCCTCGACGAGCACCCTCGTGCCGGGGCGCAGGGCGGCCACGCGGGCGCTGCCGTCGCCCAGGTCCTTGACCGTGATCCGCATCAGGTCGCCGTTCGGCGGCGCGGACAGCGAGTACGGGTGGGCCCGGGACCAGCCGGGGCCGTCCAGGAATCGCCAGAGCAGGAACTGCCCGGCCCGGACGGGCAGCCGGTGCAGGTCGCGCCCGCGCAGCCAGACCGAGGTGATCCCGGGCGCCTCGGGGACCACCGCGGACACCTCGATCCGGTGCCGCAGCGAGCGCCAGGCGGGCAGCCCCAGCCGCCAGACCAGCACGCTGGCCAGCGCCAGCAGGTAGACGGTCCACCAGTAGGCGCGGGCCGGCGGCGAGGCGAGGAAGTCGGCGCCGGTCCAGAGCTGGTGCGGCAGCGCCAGCGCGACGCCCAGGTACGCGTACAGGTGCAGCAGGTGCCAGGACTCGTAGCGCAGCCGGCGCCGGGCCGCGCGGACCGAGGTCACCACCACCAGCGCCAGCAGGGCCAGCGCCGCGGTGGCCAGGAGCATCCCCGGGTACGTGACCACCAGGTCCCAGGTCTCGGCGAGCACCCCCCGGCGGGCGGTGCCGGCGTAGCCGAGGACGGTCAGCAGCACGTGCGCCAGGAGCAGGTGGAACGAGGTGAAGCCGGTGAGCCGGTGCCAGCGGGCGATCCGGTCCTGGCCGAAGCGCCGCTCGACCAGCGGCACCCGGGCCATCAGCACCACCTGCACGAGCATCAGGTCGGCGCTGACCAGGCCGGCGAGCCGGCCGAGTGAGGTGAGGCCGGTGGCCGCGCCGCCCAGCAGCTCCTGCACGCCACGGTCGGCGGTCCAGAGCGCGGTGACCACCAGCAGGCTGAGCACCGCGGCGACGCCGGCCACGTCGGCCCACCAGGCCGGGACCGCCGGCAGGGTCCGGCGCGGGGTACGCCGGTCGGCGACGGCGGTACGGCTGACGTCCATGTCGTCAACCCTGGGGCCCCGACCTCGGCGGCTCCTTTGCCGATGCTGTGCGCGCCCTGAGAGTTCACCGGCCGGCGCTCGGCACGCCGGTGCGTCACACGTTGCATTTTCGTCGGAGGGGAGGTGTACTGTCAGAGCAGTTAGAACGAGTGTTCGATTCAGTCGTACGCCCGTTCCAACGTCCGGGAGCGGTGTTTCGCGGCGCCGGCTCCCGGGAGGTGCGGTTCCGCGGACCGCACCGGGCTCCGGACAGTCGCGAGTCCGGACCCATCAGGCAGGATCGTCGCCCGCCGCCCACGACCCCCGGGCGGCGGGCGACGGACCCGCCGGTACGCCGGCCGGGTGTGGTGTGGGGAAGCATCCACACCCGGCCGGCCACCACCCTGGTGCGTCTTCCTCCGCACCGCCCGTTCCGGGCGTCCCGGGCGACGGTTTCCCGTCGCGTGGGCCGCCCCGCCCCGGCCCACGCGGAGGAGAGACCATGTCGACCAGTCCGGCCCAGGCGCCCACGGTGCCCGCGCACGTGCTGCCGCACCGCACCCCCGCCCAGCTGCTCGTGGTGGCCCGCCACGGGCTGGCCGAGGCCGCCCGGACCCGGCCCGACGGCCTCCGGTACGCCGCCGCCCACCTCGCCGCGCTGCGCGCCGCCGCCGCCCTGCTGGCCGCCCGTGCCCGCCCCGCACCCACCCGGCGCAACCGGATCACCAGCGTCTGGGTGCTGCTCGCCGCCGTCGCCCCCGAGCTGGACGAGTGGGCCAACTACTTCGCCGCCGGAGCCGGCAAGCGGGCCGCCGCCGAGGCCGGCATCCCCCGGGTGGTCACCGCCCGGGAGGCCGACGACCTGCTCCGCGCCGCCGAGGAGTTCGTGACCGTGGTGGAGACCGCGCTCGGCCTGGCGCACCAACCGGCGCTCGACGGGCCGCACCCACTCCGGCTCGGCGTGTCCGACGCCGCGCCGCGGCCCGGAGCAGCCGCCGCCTGAGTCGTGGCGCCCGGCCATCACCGGCGGGACCCCGGGTGGCCGGGCGCCACTCCCGGCGGCGGCGAGTACGCCGCGCCGCGCCGGGCCGCATGCGTCCCGCACGCACGATCCAAGCACCATCCACGGGCCGGTGCCCGTGGTCAACACATGACGGGGGGTAGGTCCGATGGCGGGCCGCATGGTGGTCGGTTCCGCCGCCCTGGCCGAGCTGGTACGCCCGGCGAGCGCGCCCGACCCGGCGGGTGGCCACCGGGTGCTCCCCGTCCGGCCCGAGCTGACCGGGCTGCTGCCCAACCGCGGGCTGCGGCGCGGCAGCACCATCGCGGTCGGCGTCGGCCAGCCCCGCCGCAGCGGCGCCACCTCCCTGATCCTCGCCCTGCTCGCCGAGGCGTCCCGGGCCGGCTCGTGGTGCGCCGTGGTCGGCGTACCCACCTTCGGGGCCGGCGCGGCGGCCGAGGCCGGCATCGCCCTGGACCGGCTCGCCCTGGTGCCGAACCCCGGGCCGGAGTGGCCCACCGTCGTGGCCGCGCTCATCGACGGGGTCGACGTGGTGGTCACCGCCGTGCCGACCACGGTCTCCGCCTCGGTCGCCAACCGGCTGGCCGCCCGGGCCCGGCAGCGCGGCAGCGTGCTCGTCCCGTACGGCCGGTGGGACGGCGCGGACGTGACGCTCCAGGTGGTCCGCGGGGTCTGGGAGGGGCTCGGGCCGGGCCGGGGCCGGCTGCGCCGCCGGGAGGTGACCGTCTCGGCCCGCGGCCGGGGCGCGGCCGCCCGCCCCAAGGAGATCAAGGTCTGGCTGCCCGGCGACGAGCTGACCCGGGTGATCCCCCGGTCGACCGGCGCCGGCGCCGTCCGCGCCGCCGCGCCCCGCCGGCTCCGTGTGGTGGCCCCGGCCGCCGCCGTCCGGCCGCTCACCGTGGTCGGGTCGGCATGAGCGGTACGCCGGCACGGACCCTGCTGCTCTGGTGCCCGGACTGGCCGGTCCTCGCCGCCGAGATCGTCGACGGGGTGCCGGCCACCGACGCGGTCGCGGTGCTGCACGCCAACCGGGTGGTCGCCTGCTCCGAGCGGGCCCGCGCCGAGGGCGTCCGCCGGGGGCTGCGCCGGCGGGAGGCGCAGGGGCGCTGCCCGCAGCTCATCGTCGTCGACCACGACCCCGCCCGGGACGCCCGGGCGTTCGAGCCGGTGGTGGCCGCCGTCGAGGAGGTGGTCGCGGGGGTCGAGGTGATCCGCCCCGGGGCCTGCGCGCTGGCCGCCCGGGGCCCCAGCCGCTACCTGGGCGGCGAGGAGGCGGCGGCCGAGCGGATCGTCGAGCACGTCGCCCAGACCTGCGCGGTGGAGAGCCAGGTCGGCATCGCCGACGGGGTCTTCGCCGCCGGGCTGGCCGCCCGGGACGGGCGGATCGTGCCCCCCGGCGGGGCCCCGGAGTTCCTGGCCGGCCTGCCCGTCGAGGCGCTCGGCCTGCCCACCCTGACCGACCTGCTGCGCCGGCTGGGAGTACGCACCCTCGGCGACTTCGCCGCGCTGCCCGCCGGGGACGTGCTGGCCCGGTTCGGCTTCGACGGGGCGCTGGCCCATCGGCTCGCCGCCGGCCGGGACCACCGGCCGCTCGCGGTCCGGCAGCCGCCCGCCGACCTGACCGTCACCGCCGACCACGACGAGCCGATCGACCGGGTCGACGCCGCGGCGTTCGCCGCTCGCACGCTGGCCGAGCAGTTGCACGAGCGGCTTGCCGGATACGGGCTGGCCTGCACCCGGCTCGGCATCGAGGCGGTCACCGCGCACGGCCAGGAGCTGCACCGGGTCTGGCGGCACGACGGCCTGCTCACCGCCGCGGCCATCGCCGACCGGGTCCGCTGGCAGCTCGACGGCTGGCTCTCCGGCAGCAACGGCCGGGGCGGCGCCCGCCCGGCCCGCCCCACCGCCGGGATCATCCGGCTGCGGCTGGTGCCGGACGGGGTACTCGCCCAGGCCGGCCTGCAACCCGGCCTGTGGGGGGAGACCGGCGAGGAGCGGGAACGGGCGCACCGCGCGTTGAGCCGGGTGCAGGGCATCCTCGGCCCCGAGGCGGTGGTCACCGCCGTGCTCGGCGGCGGCCGCTCCCCGGCCGATCAGGTGCGCCTGGTCCCGTGGGGCGACGAGCGCCTGCCCGCCCGCCCCGGCCCGCCACCCCTGCCGACCGCCGCGCCCGTGCCCGCCTCTGCCGCCGCGCCCGGCTCTGTCGCCGCGCCCGGCTCTGTCGCCGCGCCCGGCTCCGCCACCGGGCCGGCGGTGCCGACCGGGCGGGCCGCGGCCGGTGCGGTGGCGCGGCCGGACCGAGCCGGTGCGGTGGCGCGGCCTGGCCGCCCGGCCAAGAGCGGTGGGGCGGCGCCGGCGCCGCCGTGGCCGGGGCGGATCCCGCCGCCCGCGCCGGCCGTCGTGCTGCCCACCCCACTGCTCGCCGCCGTGCACGACGCCGCCGGCGAGCCGGTCGTGGTCAGCGCCCGGCTGGCGGTCAGCGCGGCGCCCGCGCGGCTGACCGTCGGCACCGGCCAGCCGGCCGAGATCGTCGGCTGGGCCGGCCCATGGCCGGTGGACGAGCGCTGGTGGGCGCCGGCCGAGGCCCGCCGCCGGGCCCGGTTCCAGGTCTGCCTGGCCGACGGGGCCGCCCTGCTGCTCGCGGTCGAGGGCGGCCAGTGGCTGGTGGAGGCGATCTATGACTGAGCGCCGTGCCCTGGCCCCGGGCCGTGCCTCGGTCGCGGGCCGTGCTCCGGTCGCGGGCCGTGCTCCGGTCGGGGGTCGTGCCCCGGCCGCGGGCCGTGCTCCGGCCATGCGGCACGCCGACGTGCCGCCCCGGCTTCCACCCGTCGGAGGCTACGAACTTGATGACGTGAACGGATCGCCATCCGTTCCCGCTTCCGCTTCTGCTTCTGCTTCTGCTTCTGCTTCCGCTTCCGCTTCCGCTTCCGCCTCCGCTTCCGCCTCCGCCTCCGCTCCCGCTCCCGCTTCCGCGATTCATCCGCGTCATCAAGTTCGTAGTCAACCAACGGTTACCCGCCGCCCGGCGGGGGTGGAACCAGATCCTGGGGGAATCCGGCCCCGCCGGGGGCCGCAACCGGCCAGGATCTCGACGCGGAACCCTTCGGGAGCCGACCGGTGAGCTTCCACAACCCGAAGATGCCCTGGTCGGAGCTGGAGCAGGTGCTCTCCGGGCGGCCCGACGGGCGGTCCGGCAAGGGGCGGCCCCGGGGCGAGCGGCACCTGCACGTGGTGGACCCGCTCGCAGTCGACGCCGACGGCGGCGACTCCCCGGCCTGGAGCCGCAAGCGCCAGGACTACCGGCCGCCGGAGCTGGACCGCCCGGACGACGCGGTGCCCTACGCGGAGCTGCACGCGCACTCCAACTTCAGCTTCCTCGACGGGGCCAGCCATCCGGAGGAGCTGGCCGAGGAGGCCGCCCGGCTGGGGCTCACCGCGCTCGCCGTCACCGACCACGACGGCTTCTACGGCGTGGTGCGCTTCGCCGAGGCGGCCCGCGCCCTGCACCTGCCGACGGTCTTCGGCGCCGAGCTCTCCCTCGGG
This sequence comes from Micromonospora sp. Utrum1, assembly GCF_057197805.1. NCBI lineage: Bacteria > Bacillati > Actinomycetota > Actinomycetes > Micromonosporales > Micromonosporaceae > Micromonospora > Micromonospora sp. Utrum1. The sequence goes on along the minus strand of NZ_CM170071.1, from coordinate 5,773,481 downwards.
CTGCCCGGCCCGCAGAACGGCGAGCCGGACCCGCACGGCGCGCACCTGCTGGTGCTGGCCCACGGCCACGAGGGGTACGCCCGGCTCGCCACCACCATCGCCCGGGCCCAGCTGCGCGGCGGCGAGAAGGGCCGCCCGGTCTACGGCGAGCTGGCGGAGGTCGCGGAGGAGCTGCGCGACCACGTGCTGGTGCTCACCGGCTGCCGCAAGGGGCACGTGCCCGCCGCGCTGCTCACCGAGGGCGTCGACGCGGCGGCCCGGGAGCTGGACCGGCTCACCGCGCTCTTCGGCGCCGAGACGGTGGCGGTGGAGCTGACCGACCACGGCCACCCGCTCGACGCCGACCGCAACGACGCGCTGGCCGAGCTGGCCGCCGCGGCGGGGCTGCTCACGGTGGCCACCAACAACGTGCACTACGCCACCCCGGGGCGGCGCCGGCTGGCCACCACCGTGGCGGCGGTGCGGGCCCGGCGCAGCCTGGACGAGATCGACGGCTGGCTGCCCGCCGCCGCCACCGCCCACCTGCGCAGCGGCGCGGAGATGGCGGCGCGGTTCGCCGCGTACCCGGGGGCGGTGGCCCGGGCCGCCGAGTTCGGCGCGGAACTCGCCTTCGACCTGCAACTGGTCGCGCCGCAGCTGCCGGCGTACCCGGTGCCGCCGGGGCACAGCGAGATGAGCTGGCTGCGCCACCTCACCATGGCCGGCGCCCGGGAGCGCTACGGCCCGCCCGAGGCGCACCCGGAGGCGTACGCGCAGCTGGAGCACGAGCTGCGGATGATCGAGGACTTGGGCTTCCCGGGCTACTTCCTGGTGGTCTACGACATCGTCGCGTTCTGCCGCGAGCAGGACATCTACTGCCAGGGCCGGGGCTCGGCGGCCAACTCGGCGGTGTGCTACGCGCTGCGGATCACCAACGTGGACGCGGTGCGCCACCGGCTGCTCTTCGAGCGGTTCCTCGCCCCGGAACGGGACGGCCCGCCCGACATCGACGTGGACATCGAGTCCGACCGCCGGGAGGAGGTGATCCAGCACGTCTACGCCCGGTACGGCCGGGAGCGCACCGCCCAAGTCGCCAACGTCATCTCCTACCGGCCGCGGTCGGCGGTGCGGGACGTGGCCAAGGCGTTCGGTTTCTCGCCCGGGCAGCAGGACGCCTGGAGCAAGCAGATCGACCGCTGGGGCTCGGTCGCGGCGGTCGACGTCGAGGACATCCCCGAGCAGGTGGTGGCGTACGCCAACGAGCTGCAGACGTTCCCCCGGCACCTGGGCATCCACTCCGGCGGCATGGTGATCTGCGACCGGCCGGTGATCGAGGTCTGCCCGGTGGAGTGGGGGCGGATGCCCGGCCGCAGCGTGCTCCAGTGGGACAAGGACGACTGCGCCGCCGTCGGCCTGGTCAAGTTCGACCTGCTGGGCCTCGGCATGCTCTCCGCGCTGCACTACGGCTACGACCTGATCGGGATGAGCCTGGACCTGGGCGACATGACCCTGGACGACCCCGAGGTCTACGACATGCTCTGCCGGGCCGACTCGGTCGGGGTGTTCCAGGTGGAGAGCCGCGCCCAGATGGCCACCCTGCCCCGGCTCAAGCCCCGCGAGTTCTACGACCTGGTGGTGGAGGTGGCGCTGATCCGCCCCGGCCCGATCCAGGGCGGCTCGGTGCACCCGTACATCCGGCGCAAGAACGGCCAGGAGCCGGTGACCTTCGCGCACCCGCTGATGCGCAACGCGCTGGAGAAGACTCTCGGCGTGCCGCTGTTCCAGGAGCAGCTCATGCAGCTCGCCATCGACCTGGCCGGCTTCGACGCGGCCGGGGCCGACCAGCTGCGCCGGGCCATGGGGGCGAAGCGCTCGGTGGAGCGGATGGCGCAGATCGCCGACCGGCTCTACGCCGGGATGGCCGAGCGGGGCATCACGGGCGAGCTGGCCGACGACGTCTACCGCAAGCTCACCGCGTTCGCCAGCTACGGCTTCCCGGAGAGCCACGCCATGAGCTTCGCCTACCTGGTGTACGCCAGCTCCTGGCTGAAGCGCTACCACCCGGGACCCTTCCTGGCCGCGCTGCTCAACGCCCAGCCGATGGGCTTCTACTCGCCGCAGACCCTGGTCGACGACGCCCGCCGGCACGGCGTCGAGGTCCGCCGGCCGGACATCAACGCCAGCGGCGCCAAGGCGGTGCTGGAGTCCACGCCGGAGACCCGGTGGGGGAGCCAGCCGAGCGAGCCGCCGCACGCCTGGGGGCTGGGCGGCCCGGCGGTCCGGCTGGGGCTGTCCGGCGTGCGTACCCTCGGCGACGAGGTGGCCGAGCGGATCGAGGCGGAGCGGACGGCCAACGGGCCGTACCGCGACATGCCGGACCTGGCCCGCCGGGTCGGCCTGACCGCGGCGCAGCTGGAGGCGCTGGCCACCGCGGACGCCTTCGCCTGCTTCGGGCTGACCCGGCGGCAGGCCCTCTGGGCCGCCGGCGCGGCGGCCCAGGACCGGCCGGGCCGGCTGCCCGGCACGGTGACCGGCACGGCCCCGCCCACCCTGCCCGGGATGGAGGCGGTGGACCGCCTGGTCGCCGACGTCTGGGCCACCGGCCTGTCCCCGGAGAGCCACCCGGCCCGGTTCATCCGGGACCGGCTGGACGCGCTGGGCGCGGTGCCGATCGCCCGGCTGGGCCGGGTGGAGCCCGGGCAGCGGATCCGGGTCGGCGGGATCGTCACCCACCGGCAGCGGCCGGCGACCGCCGGCGGGGTCACCTTCCTCAACCTGGAGGACGAGACCGGCATGCTCAATGTCACTTGCTCCCCCGGGCTCTGGCAGCGCTACCGTCGAGTCGCCCGCACCAGCAGCGCGCTGGTGGTGCGGGGCCGGTTGCAGCGGCACGAGGGTGTCGTCAGCCTCACCGCGGACCGGCTGGATGCGATCGAGCCGCCCGTCACGCCGGCGTCCCGGGATTTCCGTTGAGTGGAGTGATCCACATTACGGTTTCCCGGCCCCGGAGGCGGGAGACTCCCGGCACGGGTGGGCAGAGTGGCCCACCTGCGTTATGGGGGATGAACCGATGACCTTTCACAGCACGTACCCCGGTGGCGTGGCGAACGCCCGACGGACCCGGCTGGGCGCCGGCTGGGCGCCCACCCACGAGGTGGAGCCGCGGGAATACCAGGTGACCGACGGCCCGGTGGCCAACGCCCAGCGGTCCCGCGCCGAGGAGGACCCCGCCGGCGGTGGCGAGTCCTGACCCCGGGCCCGGGGGTGACTAGGCTCGGCGGCGTGGAGCGCACCCGAACCCTGACCCCCCGGACCGCCGTGATCTGGGCGGTGCTCCGGGCCGAGCTGGACCGGCGGGCCGGCGAGCGGCTCACGGTGCTCGACGTCGGCGGCGGGACCGGCGGCTTCGCCGTCCCGCTCGCCGAGGCCGGCCACCGGGTCACCGTGGTCGACGCCAGCCCCGACGCGCTCGCCGCGCTGACCCGCCGGGCCGCCGAGGCCGGGGTCGCTGAGCGGGTACGCGCGGTGCAGGGCGACGGCGACGCGCTCGCCGGGCTGGTCGAGCCGGCAACCGTCGACCTGGTGCTCTGCCACTCGGTGCTGGAGGTGGTGGACGACCCCGCCCCGGTGGTCGCCGCGCTGGCCGCCGCCCTGCGCCCCGGCGGCGCGGCCAGCGTGCTGGTCGCCGGCCGGGCCGCCGCCGTGCTGGCCCGGGCGATGAACGGCCACCTCGACGTGGCCGCCGCGCTCGCCGCCGACCCGGCCGGCACCGCCGGTGCCCGGGACACCCTGCGCCGCCGCTACGACGCCGACGGCGCCACCGCCCTGCTCGCCGCCGCCGGTCTCACCGTCGAGGAGATCCACGGCGTACGCGTGTTCGCCGACCTGCTCCCGGCCGCGGTGGCGGACGGCCAGGCGGCCGCCCTGGTCGAGCTGGAGCGGACCCTCGCCGCCCGGCCGCCGTACCGCGACCTCGCCGCCCAGCTGCACCTGTTCGCCCGCCGCCCGGCATGACAGGCCCGGCGGTGGGTCCGCTCGACCGGGTGGCGCCCCGCTACGGCGGCGGCAGCCTGGTCGACGTGCTGCCCAGCGCGCTCGCGCTGCTCGGCGTGCCCGGCGCCGCCGACCTGCTCGGCCTGGCGCCCCGGCTGGCCGGGGTGCGCCGGATCGCCGTGCTGCTGGTCGACGGGCTCGGCTGGTACCAGATCCCCACCGCCGCCCCGTACGCGCCGACGCTGGCCGGGCTGGCCGCCACGGTCGGCGTCCCGCTCACCGCCGGCTTCCCCTCCACCACCCCGACCAGCCTGGTCAGCCTCGGCACCGGCACCCCGTCCGGCGCACACGGGGTGCTCGGCTTCAAGGTCCGGGTGCCGGGCACCGACCGGGTGCTCAGCCACATCGAGTGGGCCGCCGACCCGGATCCGCTGCGCTGGCAGCCCGTCGCCACCTGGTACGAGCGGGCCCGCGCCGCCGGGGTGGCGGTCACCGTGGTCAGCCGCCCGGAGTACGGCGGCAGCGGCCTCACCCTGGCCGCGAACCGGGGCGGCGACTACCGGGGCGCGGCCGGCGTCGACCCGCTCGCCGAGCGGATGCTCGCCGCCCTGGCGGCCGGTCCCGGGCCGGCACTGGTCTCCGGCTACCACCCCGACCTGGACCGGCACGGGCACCTCAGCGGCGTGGACTCCGCGCCCTGGCGGCTGGCCGCCGCCGAGGTGGACCGGTTGCTCGCCCGGCTGGTCGACGGGCTGCCGCCGGACGCCGCGCTGCTGGTCACCGCCGACCACGGGCAGCTCAACGTGCCCGACGGGCACCGGATCGACCTGGACACCGACCCCCGGCTGCGGGCCGGCGTCCGGGTGGTGGCCGGCGAGCCCCGGGTCCGCTACCTGCACGTCGAGCCGGGCGCCACCGCCGACGTGGTGGCCGCCTGGTCGGCGGTGCTGGACGACGCCGCCCGGGTGCTGACCCGGGCGGAGGCGGTGGCCACCGGCTGGTTCGGGCCGGTGCCGGAGGCACACCTGGGCCGGATCGGGGACGTGGTGGTGGTCTGCCGCGACACGTACGCCGTGGTCGCCACCCGCTCCGAGAAGCCGATGGAGTCGCGGCTGGTCGCGTACCACGGCGCGGACACCGCCGCCGAGATGACCATCCCGCTGCTGGTGGTCCGCGGCTGACCCGCCGGGGCGGAACTGTCGGACCGGGCGGCTAGCCTGCGGGGATGGGCCGCAGCCAGTCGTTGCCCCGGGGCGGTGATCCGCGCTTCGGGCCGGACGCCGACGACACCGGCTGCCCGATCCTGCACGTCGACATGGACGCGTTCTTCGCGTCGGTGGAGGTGCGCCGCCGCCCCGAGCTGCGCGGCCGCCCGGTGGTGGTGGGCGGGATCGGTCCGCGCGGGGTGGTCAGCTCGGCCAGCTACGAGGCCCGCCGCTACGGCGTCCGCAGCGCCATGCCCACCGCCCGGGCCCGGGCGCTCTGCCCGCAGGCCGTCTACCTGCCGCCGGACTTCACCGCCTACTCGGCCGCCTCGCGGGCGGTGATGCGGATCTTCCGCGACGTCACCCCGCTGGTCGAGCCGCTCTCCCTGGACGAGGCGTTCCTCGACGTGGCCGGCGCCCGGCGGCTCTTCGGCGCCCCCACCGAGATCGCCCGGCTGATCCGCCGCCGGGTCGCCGAGGAGCAGGAGCTGACCTGCTCGGTCGGGGTGGCGCCGAGCAAGTTCGTGGCCAAGCTCGGTTCCACCCGGGCCAAGCCGGACGGGCTGCTCGTGGTGCCCGCCGCCCGGGTGCTGGAGTTCCTGCACCCGCTGCCGGTGGCAGCGCTGTGGGGGGTGGGGGAGCGCTCCGCCGAGGCGTTGCGCCGGCTCGGCCTGAACACCGTGGGCGACCTGGCCGAGGCGTCACCGGGCCTGCTGCGCCGGGCGGTGGGGGAGGCGTCCGCCGGCCACCTGCACGAGCTGGCCTGGGGGCGGGACCCGCGCGGGGTCTCGCCGGAGCACGTGGAGAAGTCGATCGGCGCTGAGGTCACCTTCGACACCGACGTCACCGACCCGGTGGAGATCCGCCGCGCGCTGCTCGCCCTCGCCGAGAAGGCCGGCGCCCGGCTGCGCGCGGCGGGTCAGGTCGGGCGGACCGTGTCGCTCAAGGTCCGGTTGGCCGACTTCCGCACGGTCAGCCGCTCCCGCACCCTCGGCGTGCCCACCGACACCGCCCGGGAGATGTTCGACACGGCGTGGGCGCTCTGGACCGCCCTCGCCCCCGGCGAGCCGGTCCGGCTGGTCGGCGTCCGGATGGAGGGGCTCGCCGCGGCGGAGGAGACGCCGCAGCAGCTCACGCTGGGCGCGCCCGAGCGCGGCTGGCGGGAGGCGGAGGCGGCGGCCGATGCGGCGGCCGCCCGATTCGGGCGGTCCGTCATAGGTCCGGCCAGTCTTCTCGGGAAGCGTGATCCCCGGCGAGTCGAAAAACCGGCCCGGCCGTAGGTCGTCCCGCTTTCCGACGCGCGAGACCCCTCGTAGACTTGCGGGTAAGCAGCCGGTCGGCTGCCACGGTCTGTCGGCCCGTCCGGGGCCGACCAACGTGACCGGGGAGGAGTGCCGTGCCGCTCTCGGAGCACGAGCAGCGGCTGTTCGAGCAGATCGAGCGGTCGCTTGCCGAGGACCCCAAATTCGCCTCGGCCGTGCGCGCCAGCGACCCGCGTTTCCACGCGCGGCGTCGCGTGCTCGTCGCTGCCGGCGTGGTCATCGCTGGTCTGGCCCTGTTGATCTACGGTGCCGTGATCAAGACGCCCCCGCTGGCCGTGGCGGGCTTTGTCGTCATGCTGGCCTCGTTGGGCTACGCGGTGCAGTCGCACCGCCGATCCCAGTCGCCCGACCTGCACGTGGTCGGCGGCACGACGAGCCGTCGTCGTCCCCGTGGCCGCAGCGGCCGCCGGGGCTCCTTCCTCGACCGGATGGAGGACCGCTGGCGGCAGCGCCCGGAGGGGCATCGCTGAGCACGTCCCGCCCCTGATCGGGCGGGTCCTTCGCGACGGCGGATCGCCGGCACTGCCCGGCGAGCGTGGTCGGCTCCGCGCGCCCTGATCCTCGGCACGCCCTGATTGATCTTCCGCGCTCTGGCTAGTCCGTGCGCCCGCGCCGCCCGTCCCTCGGCGCGCCTGCCCTGCCCGGGGCGACCCGGTCCGGCCCGCCGGCGGGGGAGCGCCGGCGGGCGGAACCGGGTCAGCGGGCCGGTCGGCCCGCCAGGAGACGACGCGGGTTCCAGCGCAGCAGTCGCTGCCGCACCTGCCCGGTCGTGGTGACCAGTCGGGTCGAGCGTTCGGTCAGGGCGTTCCGCCAGCGCAGCAGCACCGACGGCGGCAGCAGGGCCGCCAGCAACCGGGTGCGCCGGTCGGCCCGGGCCGCGAGGGCGCCGCGCACCGACCGCAGGGCCCGGTACAGCTCCTCGCCGGTCAGCGGGTCGCGGGCGTAGCGGGCCCGCTCCTCCGCCCGGCCCAGCAGCCGGACCCCGGTCACCGCCCCGGCGTCCTCGACCAGCGCCTCCCGGGCCAGCCGCTCGGCGGTGGTTCGTGGGGTCTCCGTCTGGTCCACCCGGACGTGGAAGTCGACCAGGGTGTCGAGCAACTCGTCCCAGGCCGCGTGCGCGTCCGCGCGGGCCCGGTCGGCGTCCACACCCACCACGATCTCGCGCGCCTCGCCCCGCTGCCCCGGCACGGCGGCCAGGGTGGTGGCCGCGGGCACGGCGGCCCGGGCGCGCCGGCGCCGGCGGAGCGCGGAGCGGCGCAGGGCTGGCACCGCGAGCAGCACCAGCAGGGCGAGCGCCCCGGCCACCCACCACGGCCAGACCGGGCTCTGCCGGGTCGGGCCGCCGTCGCCGACGGCGAGGCCCTGGTCGGCGTCCTTGTCGAGGCGGTCCGGGTCGTCCGGGCCGGCCGACGGGTCGACCCCGTCGGGAGCGGCGGTGCTCCCCGGCACGGGGGTGACGTCCTCGGGGGCGTCGGTGTCCGGGGCCCAGGCCGAGCGGACCGACCCCTGAATGCTCGCCGCCGGAGTGGCGTCGAACGGCACCCAGCCGAACCCGGCGAAGTAGACCTCGGTCCAGGCGTGCAGGTTCTTGTTGGTCAGCACGTACGTGCCGCCGCCGGAGTTGCTGCCGTTGCTGAAGCCGAACGCCACCCGGGCCGGGATGCCGGCCGACCGGACCAGCCAGGCCATCGCCGCGGCGTACTGCTGGCAGAAGCCCACCTTGGTGTTGAGGAAGTCGGTGATGTCCTCCCCGCTGGTGCCGTTCCGGGTCGACAGCGAGTAGGTGAACCCGTTCTCCACCGAGAAGTAGTCGTAGATCGCCCGGACCTTGTCGTAGTCGTTCGTCCTGCCCTTGACGAGCTGCTCGACCAGCCGGTCGACCCCCCGGACGGCCGGCGTGTTGGTCTGCTGCCGCAGCACCGGGTCGTCGGCCGGCAGGGACGGCGCCGAGCGCAGGGCGGTCGGGCTGAACGTCGAGCGGACGTAGTCGAACGAGTAGCGCTTGCCCCGGGAGTTCTCCCGGTTGGAGAAGACGATCTGGAGGTTCTGGTCGTAGAGCCAGCTGCCGCCGAGGTCCTCGGTCTTCACCGGCTCGGCGTAGACCGGCAGCAACGGCATGTTGAGGTTCTTGGTCACCTCGACGCTGGCCCGGTAGCGCTGCTGCTCCACGCCCCGGCCGCCGCGCTCCGCCGGGTCGGGCAGGTCCCGGTTGACCGGCCGCCCGGTGGGCACCCGCACCCGGAAGCCGTCCGGCCGCAGCTCGTCGGCCACCCCGAAGCGCAGGTAGAACGGGCTCGGCTCGTTGGTGGTGACCTTGACCAGCTCGGACACCTCGGTCTGGTTGAGCTGGCCGCTGAGCGCGGCGAACAGGTCGATCCGGCCGGGGCTGCCGCCCTGGCCCGGCCGCCCGTTGCCGGTGCCGGTGCCGTCGCCGACGGCGCTCATCAGCCCGCCGGTCATCCCGGGTACGGCCAGCGGCAGGGCCACCGCCAGGGCCACCCCGACCACGGCCAGCCGGCGGCCCGCCGCGGCCAGCGGCGACGCCTCCCAGACGTCGACGTCGCGCCCCTCGCCGGTGAACCGGCGGCCGAAGCGGCGTACCCGGTCGACGTTGTCGGTGACCAGCAACCAGAGGAAGCCGCAGGCGCCCACCACAAAGGGGGTGGCCGGGACGCTGTCCACGTAGACCGCCACCGGCACCGAGTAGATGGCCAGCATGGGCAGCCCGGCCAGCGCCGGCCGGCGCAGCCCGACGGCGAGCACGTCCACCACCACGGCCACCGCGCCGATGCCGAGCACGGCGAGGAAGAGCAGCGAGTCCACATCCGGCACCTGCACGCCGTAGGAGCGCATGTCCGGCAGGGAGGCGCTCAGCAGGTCGCCGAAGTGGGCGAAGGTGGCCGGGGTGGGCACGAACGCGAAGAACTCGGTGCCACCGGGGAAGACCCAGGTCAGGGCCAGGGTGAGACCGGCCAGCATGGCCAGCACCTGGCCCCACAGCGGCGCCCGGACCAACCGGCTCAGCGCGGCCGCGCCGGCCACCACGGCCACCACGATGGCCGCCTGGATGAGCCACGTCCAGCGCTCGAAGATCGCCGACAGCGGGGCCGCCGCCAGCAGGGTCGCCGCCGCGGCGACGAAGCCGAGGTTGCGGTGCGCGGTCACGGGTCCACCCTTCCGGTCATCGCACGCCTCCGGCCACGGTCTCGGCCAGCGCCGCCCGCAGCGCGAACCCCTGGGACCCGCGGGCCGCCTGCGGCCAGAGCACCGGCAGCCGGTTGCCGTGCTCCACCCCGATCACCCGCCAGCCGCTCTGCATCAGGGCGAGCGCGGCGGCGCCGTGCGCGTGCTCCGCCTCGGCCCGGGCCTTCGGCGGCAGGTTCAGCCAGGTGTTGCTGTCGAGCAGGAAGCCCACGCAGGTCGCGCCGCTGCCGCGCAGCCCGGCCAGCAGCTCCGCCTCGGCCGTGCTCAGCGTGCCGAGGAGCGCGATGATCAGGCCGCCGTCGGCCCGCTGCCGGACCTGCTGCACCAGCGTGGTGAGCTCGCCGCGCTTGTCCAGGTGCACCTGGGCGAGCTGGTCGAGGAGCAGACCCTCGCCGCCGGCCTCGGTGGCGTCCACGTCCGCGCCGGAGCCGGTGACCAGGCGCAGCTTGTAGCCGGCCTGGCGCAGGTGCACGGCGATGCTGGCGGCGGCCGACACCGCCCACTCGAAGCTCGCGGTGGGCCCGTCGCCCCGGTGCCCGAAGGCGCGGGTGTCCAGCACCACCGTGGCCCGGCTCTCCCAGGGCTGTTCCTCCCGGCGCACCATCAGCTCGCCGGTGCGGGCGGTCGACTTCCAGTGCACGCGGCGCAGGTCGTCGCCCATCCGGTACTCCCGGGTGGCCGCGTCGTCCTCGCCGTGCACCGCCACCGAGCGGGCCCGGCTGTCGCCGCTGCCCGCGTACTCGCCGGGGAGGCGGACCGAGGGCAGGGGGGTGACCTGCGGGATCACGACGAGGTGGTCGGTGCTGGGGAAGGCCCGGCTCAGCTCGCAGAGCCCGAACGGGTCGGTCAGCCGGATCACCAGCGGCCCGACCTCGTAGCGGCCGCGCACGTCGGCCCGGACCGTGTACGCCACCGAGCTGGCCTGGTGGGCGCCGAGGCGCTCCAGCACCACCCGCGGCCGGCTGCCGAGCGCGTAGGGCAGCCGGTCCTCCAGCAGTAGGGTGCCGGTGGGCAGCCGGGACAGGTTCTGCAGCCGCAGCACCACCCGGGAGCTGGCCCCGACCGGCACCCGGTGCGGCTCCAGCGACCGGTTGCAGGCGAGCTTGTAGCGGCTGCGCCCGACGTAGGCCGCGGCGAGCAGCGGCAGGATGGCGAGCAGGACGGCCACCCGGAGCAGGTCCTTCTCGCCGAGGATGCCGGCGGAGATCGCGGCGGCGACCGCGGCTGCCAGGAACGAGCGGCCGCGGGTGGTCAGTCCTCGCAGCCCGTCGCGCACCTCACGGCCTCCGCGGCTCGTACGGCCCGCGACCGTTGCCGCCGGGCCGGGTGTCGTACGGGGAGCGCTTGCGGTCGTGCGGGAGCGGGAGGCGGTGCACCAGCTCGGCGACGATCGCGTCGGTGGTGCGCCGGGCCAGCTGGGCGTCGGCGGTGGGGATGATCCGGTGCGCCAGCACCGGCACCGCGAGGGCCTGGAGGTCGTCCGGCAGAACGTAGTCGCGGCCCTCCAGGGCGGCCACCGCGCGGGCGGTGCGCAGCAGCTGGAGGGTGGCCCGCGGGGACGCGCCGAGCCGCAGGTCGGTCGCCTCGCGGGTGGCGGTGACCAGGTCGATCGCGTACTGCTTGACGGCGTCGGCGACGTGCACCTGCCGGACGTGGCCGATCAGCCGGCGGACGGTGGCCGCGTCGGAGACCGGCCGCAGCTCGTTCAGCGGGTCGGTGCCCCCGTGACCGTCCAGCATGGCCAGCTCGGCGCCCGGATCCGGGTAGCCCATCGCGATCCGGGCGGTGAACCGGTCGCGCTGCGCCTCCGGCAGCGGGTACGTCCCCTCCATCTCGATCGGGTTCTGCGTCGCGATCACCATGAACGGGGTCTGCAGCTGGTAGGTCACGCCGTCGACGGTGACCTGCCGCTCCTCCATGCACTCCAGGAGCGCCGACTGGGTCTTCGGCGAGGCCCGGTTGATCTCGTCGCCGACCACCAGGTTGGCGAAGACCGCGCCGGGGCGGAACTCGAAGTCGTGCGTCTCCTGGTTGTAGACGCTGACCCCGGTGACGTCGCTGGGCAGCAGGTCGGGGGTGAACTGGATCCGGCGCACCGAGCAGTCGATCGACCGGGCCAGGGCCTTGGCCAGCTTGGTCTTGCCGACGCCGGGGACGTCCTCGATCAGCAGGTGGCCCTCGGCCAGCAGCACCGCGAGGGCGAGCCGGACGGTGGCCGTCTTGCCCTCGATGACCTGCTCGATGTTGGCCACGATGGCCTCGCTGGCGGCGCGGAACTCGTCGTGCGGCAGCAGACCGCCCACCTCGTCCCAGGTCTGTTGTGTCACGGGCCTCCTCCTCGTCGCCTGGACGGCAGCGCTGAATAGAGCACCTGGACCCGCCGTTAGGTTCGCGACGTCGAGCCACGTCTGCCGCAGAAATCTCAACTGTCTCTCAGGCTAACCATGTTTCTCGTCGTCGCCGACCCCCGCAGGCGGTCGGTCGGTTACGCCCGGAATATTCGCCGGACCGGGGGAATGTCCCGACCGGTGGTGCGGGCGAGATGGCCGACGGGTAGGCGGGGTACACTCCGGGGCATGGCCGGAGCCTTCCTGCTTCTTACCGAGCCGTGCTGATGCGCTGAACGCGCGACAGCACGGCCGCCCCTCCTGCGCGAGGGGCTTTTTTGTGCCCGCAGCAGACCTCCCCATATCCGACATGACCCGCGCCGAGGAGACGCCATGAGTGAGGCAGCCGCACCGGCGACCGACATCCCCCCGTTCCGGTACACCGCCGCCCTGGCCGACGAGATCGAGCACCGCTGGCAGGACACCTGGGCGCGCGAGGGCACCTTCCACGCGCCGAACCCGGTCGGCCCGCTGGCCGACCCGGACCACCCGCGCGCGGGCGCCGAGAAGCTGTACGTGCTGGACATGTTCCCCTATCCCTCCGGCGCGGGCCTGCACGTCGGCCACCCCCTGGGCTACATCGGCACCGACTGCTACGCCCGCTACCAGCGGATGGCCGGTCGGAACGTGCTGCACGCGATGGGCTTCGACGCGTTCGGCCTGCCCGCCGAGCAGTACGCGGTGCAGACCGGCACCCACCCGCGGACCACCACCGTGGCCAACATCGAGCGGTTCAAGGCGCAGCTGCGCCGGCTGGGCCTGGCCCACGACGAGCGGCGCTCGGTGGCGACCATCGACACCGAGTTCTACCGCTGGACCCAGTGGATCTTCCTGCAGATCTTCAACTCCTGGTACGACGCGGACGCGAAGAAGGCCCGGCCGGTCGCCGAGCTGATCTCCGAGTTCGAGGGGGGCACCCGGCCCACCCCGGACGGCCGGCCGTGGGCCGAGCTGACCGTGGGCGAGCGGCGGAAGATCGTCGACGACCACCGCCTGGCGTACGTCTCGGAGGCGCCGGTGAACTGGTGCCCGGGTCTGGGCACCGTGGTGGCCAACGAGGAGGTCACCGCCGACGGCCGCTCCGAGCGGGGCAACTTCCCGGTCTTCAAGCGCAACCTGAAGCAGTGGATGATGCGGATCACCGCGTACGGGGACCGGCTGCTGGAGGACCTGGACACCCTGGACTGGCCGGAGCCGATCAAGCTGCAGCAGCGCAACTGGATCGGCCGGTCCACCGGCGCGCACATCGACTTCCCGACCGAGCGCGGCCCAGTGCGGGTGTTCACGACCCGCCCGGACACCGTCTTCGGCGCCACCTACATGGTGCTGGCCCCCGAGCACGAGCTGGTCGACGTGCTGGTGCCGGCCGCCTGGCCGGAGGGGACGAAGGACGCCTGGACCGGCGGGCACGCCAGCCCCCGGGCCGCCGTCGACGCGTACCGGAAGGCCGCCGCGGCCAAGACGGACGTGGAGCGGCAGGCGGAGACCAAGGAGAAGACCGGCGTCTTCGTCGGCGCCTGGGCCACCAACCCGGTCACCGGCGGACCGGTCCCGATCTTCATCGCCGACTACGTGCTGGCCGGCTACGGCACCGGCGCGATCATGGCGGTGCCCGCCCAGGACGAGCGGGACTGGGACTTCGCCGAGGTCTTCGACCTGCCGATCGTGCGCACCGTGCAGCCGCCGGAGGGCTTCGCCGGCAAGGCGTACACCGGGGACGGCCCGGCGATCAACAGCGCCGCGCCCGACCGCGGCCTGGACCTGAACGGCCTGGGGGTGGCCGACGCCAAGGCCCGGATCATCGAGTGGCTGGAGGCCAACGGGCACGGCGCCGGCGCGGTCACCTGGCGGCTGCGGGACTGGCTGTTCTCCCGGCAGCGCTACTGGGGCGAGCCCTTCCCGATCGTGTACGACGAGACCGGCGCGCCGATCGCGCTGCCGGAGTCGATGCTGCCGGTCGAGCTGCCCGAGGTGGACGACTTCTCGCCGAAGACGTTCGACCCGGAGGACGCCGAGTCCGACCCGGAGACCCCGCTGTCCCGCCGGCGCGACTGGGTCGAGGTGGAGCTGGACCTGGGCGACGGGCCGAAGCGCTACACCCGGGAGACCAACGTGATGCCGCAGTGGGCCGGCTCCTGCTGGTACGAGCTGCGCTACCTGGACCCGACCAACTCGCAGACCTTCGCCGACCCGGCGAACGAGGCGTACTGGATGGGGCCGCGCGCGGCCGGCGACTCCGGCGGCACCGACCTGTACGTCGGCGGCGCCGAGCACGCCGTGCTGCACCTGCTGTACGCCCGTTTCTGGCACAAGGTGCTGTACGACCTGGGCCACGTCTCGTCGATCGAGCCGTTCCACCGGCTGTTCAACCAGGGCTACATCCAGGCGTACGCCTTCACCGACCCGCGCGGCGCCTACGTGCCGGCCGAAGAGGTCGTCGAGGTCGACGGCCGCTACTTCCACGGCGACACCGAGGTCACGCGCGAGTACGGCAAGATGGGCAAGTCCCTGAAGAACGTCGTCACCCCGGACGAGATGTGCGCGGCGTACGGCGCGGACACCTTCCGGGTCTACGAGATGTCGATGGGGCCGCTGGAGGTGTCCCGCCCGTGGGAGACCCGGGCGGTGGTCGGCTCGTACCGGTTCCTGCAGCGGGTCTGGCGCGCGGTGGTCGACGAGCAGACCGGCGCGGTGCGGGTCACCGACGCGCCGGCCGACGAGGCCACCCGGCGGCTGCTGCACAAGGTGATCGACGGGGTCCGCGGCGACATGGAGGCGATCCGGTTCAACACCGCGATCGCCAAGCTGATCGAGCTGACCAACGGGCTGACCCGGCTGGCGGAGACCCCCCGCGAGGTGGCCGAGCCGCTGGTGCTGATGGTGGCCCCGTTCGCCCCGCACATCGCCGAGGAGCTGTGGCGGCGGCTGGGCCACGACACCTCGCTGGCGTACGCGGGCTTCCCGACCGCCGACCCGGCGCTGCTGGTCGCCGAGTCGGTGACCTACCCGGTGCAGGTCAACGGCAAGGTCCGGGGCCGGGTCGAGGTGGCCGCCGACGCGTCCGAGGACGACGTCCGGTCGGCCGCGCTGGAGGCGGTCGCCGGGGCGCTGGCCGGCAAGGAGCCGCGCAAGGTCATCGTGGTGAAGGGCCGGATGGTCTCGGTCGTCGCCTGACCCCACCGCCGCGTGTCGGAGGCGCGTCCCGGGCCCGGGACGCGCCTCCGCCGTGTCCCGGGCCGGCGGGGAACCGGCCGTCGGTCAGCGGGCCTGGAACGCCGCCTCGACCGCCGGGCGGTGGTGGAGCAGCCACCCGTGCCAGCCGCGTACCGCGTCGACGGCGCCCGCCGCCCGGAGCCGGCGCATGCCCGGCTCGTCCCGGTCGGCGCCGGCGTCGATGCCCCGCCAGGTGCCGTCGAGCTGGTCGAGCATGACGCCGACCAGCTCGCCCCGGGGCAGGGACACCCCGGGGGCGGCCGACTCGTAGGCGTCGCAGAGCAGCCGGCAGCGCCGGGCCAGCTCGGCCGGGTCAGCGTCGCCGCCCAGCGCGGCCCAGTGCCAGCCGGCGAAGGCCACGTCCTCGATGCGCCGGCCCGGCCGGGCCAGGTCCCAGTCCAGGAAGGCCACCGGCAGCGGCCCGGCCGGTGAGGGCCGGTAGACGGTGTTCTTCGGCGACAGGTCCCGGTGGCAGACCGTCTCCGCGTCGCCGGCCAGCGGGCTGCTGGCGCAGGCGTCGTGCAGCGCCCGGATCAGGCCGGCCAGCCGGGTGAGCGCCGGATCGGCGAAGTAGGCCGGGTCCTCCCGGTCCCGCCAGGGCACCCGCCCGTCGAGGTGGGTCAGCACCTGCCGGCCCCGCTCGTCCACCCCGAGGTAGCCGGGCGCCAGGCCCGGCGCGGCGGCGGCCAGGTGCCGCAGCAGGGCAGCCGCGAACGCGGCCCGGGCCGGGGGAGTGCGGCGCACCGTGTCGCCGATCCGGACCACCTCGCTGACGAACCCGCCGGGCAGCCGCTCCTCCGCGGCGGGCATCTCAGCTCGGGCCCAGCCGGCGGTGCCGCTCCGCCCGCCACCAGCGGTGGATGATGAGCACGCTGGCGATCAGGCCGAGGCTGGCCGGGGCTGCGGCGTACCAGTTGATCGAGTCGGGGGAGCTGACCGCCGCGCCGATGGCCGCGTAGCCGATCGCGGTGGGGGCGGCGGCGATCACGCTGCCGGCCAGGAACGGCAGCACCCGGGCCCCGGTGGTGCCGTAGCCGTAGCTGACCAGCCCGAACCCGGCGATCGGCAGCAGCCGGACGGTCATCACGCCGAACACGCTCTGCCGGGCGAACCAGCCGTCCAGCCGGGCCAGCTGGCCGCGGACCCGCTCGGCGACGAACTGCCGGCCCAGCAGGCGGCCGACCGCGAAGCCGAGGGCCGCCGCGAGCAGCGCCGCGCCGAGGGCGTACGCGGCGCCCTGCACCGGGCCGAAGATCGCGCCCGCGGCCAGCGTGACGAAGGTACGCGGGACCAGCGCCACGAGCAGCAGCGCGCCGCCCACCACGGCGGCGACCGGGGCGTAGCCGCCGAGCGAGTCGGCCAGCCGGGGCAGGTCGCCCGGGTCCGGGCGGGGGATCAGCAGCAGCGCGATGCCGAACCCGGCGAGGAGCAGGAGCAGCAGTGCGAACCGGCGCGCCGACGGCTGCCGCAGCAACCGGACGAGCCGGCCGGACGCCGGTCGTCGCCGCCACAGTCGGGCGGCGCCGATCATGCCCTCGCGGCGGCGGTCACCGCGGCGCGGCGCTCGGACCGGAGCCGGTCGGCCCAGGTGTCGTCGAGCGGGGGGAGCTGGTGGATGCCGGTCGCCCAGCGCAGCAGCAGGTCGGCCAGGTCGGGGTTGCGGGCCAGCGCCGGGCCGTGCGAGTAGGTACCGAGCATCTTCCCCCGCCAGGCGCCCTCGGTGGTCCCGTCGTTGCCGACCCCGGCGGTCACCCGGGCCACCGGCGAGGCGCCGGGGCCGAGGTGGGTCCGCCCGCCGTGGTTCTCGAACCCGGTCAGGTACGGGATGCCCAGCCGCGGGTCGACCTCACCGGCCAGCTCGCCGACCGCCCGGGTGGGACCCCGGTCGGAGGAGATGTCCAGCAGCTCCAGGCCAGTGCACCGGGTGCCCTTGGCGAAGAAGGAGGTGCCGAGCAACTGGTAGCCGGCGCAGACGCCGAACACCACCGAGCCCTGGGCCACCGCCCGGTGCAGACCGCCGTCGGCGATCAGCCGCTGGGCGCCCAACGCCTGCGGGCCGTCCTCGCCGCCGCCGATGAGGTAGATGTCGGCGGTGGCGGGCAGCCGCTGGTCGGAGCGGACCTCCAGCACCTCGACCGGCATGCCGCGCAGCTGGGCCCGCCGGGCCAGGATCAGCGCGTTGCCCCGGTCGCCGTAGGTGGACAGCAGGTCGGGGTAGATCCAGACGATGCGCAGGCTCTCAGTTGACACGGTCCAGCTCCGCTCGGATGTCCTGGAAGGCGGTGTAGTTGGCGATGACCTCGAGCCGGCCCGGCGGCACGGCGCGGACCGCGTCGTCAAAGCTCCGGACGTGCTGGAACGGCACGCCGTTGACGTCGAGCCGGACCGCCAGGTCGTACGCCCGGTCGCCGGTGATCAGCACCTGCCGGCCGCGCAGCGGGGCGAAGTCGACGTCGAAGAGCCAGGAGGTGTCCAGCCCGTCGGGGTCGCGCGCGTTGATGGAGAGCAGTGTCGGCGCGACGTCGGCCATGTCGAACGCCTCCAGCCAGCTGGCCGGGTTCTTGGCCAGCAGCAGCCGGATGTTGCGCCCGTCCCGGTCGACCTGGGCGTAGCGGCCGGCCACCGAGGTGACCACCCCGAGCCGGGAGACCGCGTCGACCGGGCGTACCCCGAACTCGGCGGCGACCGCCAGGGCGGTGGCCGCGTTGCCGAGGTTGACCTTGCCGGGGAGCTGGAGCTGCACCTTGTGCCAGGCGCCGGTGGGGTCGAGCACACCGTCGTCCTCGACGGTCCACTGCGGCTGGGGGCGGCGCAGCGGGCAGCCGGTGCACCACCACTGCTCGCCTGAGCGCTGGATGGTGGAGCCGCACTCGGGGCAGACCCAGGAGTCGTCGTGCCAACGCTGGCCGGCGCTGAACCAGGTGACGTGCGGCGGGATGTGGCCCTGGGTCGGGTCGGCCGGCGGGGTGGCGGCCCAGACGACCATCGGGTCGTCGGCGTTGGCGACCACCCGCACGTCGGGGTGCCGGACCAGCGCGACCCGCCAGAGCTGCGCCATCATGGCGACCTCCTTGGCCCGGTCGAGCTGGTCGCGGGAGAGGTTGAGCAGCGCCACCACGTGCGGGTCGGTGGCCTCCAGCACCTGGGCGAGGTAGTGCTCGTCCACCTCCAGCACCGCGTAGGGGGTGCTGCCGGCCTTGGCCAGCGCCGAGGTGTGCCCGGTCGGCATGTTGGCGCCGAAGGAGTTGGTCGCGACCCGGCCCAGCACCCCGACGGCGGCGGTGGTGAGCCGGGTGGTGGTGGTCTTGCCGTTGGTGCCGGACACCAGGGCGATGGCGCGCCCGGCCGAGAGGTGGGCCAGCAGTTCCGGGTCGATCTTGAGGCCGATCCAGCCGCCGATCACCGAGCCGTCGCCACGGCCCGCGGCCCGCGACAGCGCCGCGGCTGTCCGCGACACGGAGCTGGCCACCTTTGCCCGCAGGGGCATCTTCGCGTCCGTCACCCGAGCGAGGTTACCGGACCACCGGGCCCACCAGATCGCCGCCGACGGCGATCCGTTCGGCCGAGGAGGCCCGGCGGACGGGCGACGCGCGCTCCGCCGGGCGGAGTCGATCTATGTCGGGAAGCGGACCGCTGGCGGGGCGCGCCGCGCCCCTCCACTCCGCCCCACCCCCGTTGACGTGCTGTTTTGCGCGCCGAAACGCCGCGCCGCGCGGGCGTTTCTGGTTGCAGGTGGAGGGAAGTGGAGTAGAGTGGGGCGCGATGGTGAGGCCGGGAGGGCCACACCGGCCCGGGGGGGTCAGCGGCGCCGCGAACGCCGCTCAGGGCGAGGGGGTTGGGCCGATGTTCCTCGGCACCCACACTCCGCGCCTGGACGACAAAGGCCGGTTGATCCTTCCGGCGAAGTTCCGGGATGAACTGGCGGGGGGTGTCGTGATCACCAAAGGGCAGGAGCGCTGCCTCTACGTCTTCCCGATGCCCGAGTTCCAGCGCATCGCCGACCAGTTGCGCGCGCAGCCGATGACGAGCAAGGCGGCCCGGGCCTACAGCCGGGTCTTCTTCGCCAGCGCGCACGACGAGGTGCCGGACAAGCAAGGGCGGGTCACCATCCCCGCGCACCTGCGGTCCTACGCCGCTCTCGACCGCGACCTGGTCGTGATCGGCGCGAGCAGCCGGGTGGAGATCTGGGACAAGGCGGCCTGGGAGGCCTACCTCGCGGAGAGCGAAGACGACTTCGCCGACATCGAGGAGGGGGTGCTGCCCGGCGGTCTGTAGGGCGTGACGGCGCCCGACGTACTGCGAGATCTCCAGCCGCTTTCGAGTTCCTGGCACCCCTTCCCCGGTGCCAGGCGCACGATCCGATACGGAGGGCCGCGGCCTCCGGCGGGCGGGAGCGGATGGGGATCTGGCGGTATGGCGAGGCGTCGTGGCGACGGCGGACACAGGGACGGAAGCGGGTTTCAACCAGTGGGGGTCGAGATGGGCGAGCTACGCGGCACGCACGTGCCGGTGCTGCTCGAGCGGTGTCTCGAGTTGCTGGCCCCCGCGCTGGGTCGGAACGGCCGCACGGTCTACGTCGACGCCACGCTCGGCCTGGCCGGGCACGCCGAGGCGGTGCTCGAGGCGCACCCGGACACGGTGCTGGTCGGCCTGGACCGGGACACCGAGGCCCTCGCCCACGCGCGGGTCCGGCTGGCCCGGTTCGCCGACCGGATCCACCTCGAGCACGCCGTCTACGACGAGTTGCCCGAGGTGCTCGACCGGCTGGGCTACCCGGCGATCGACGGGATCCTGTTCGACCTCGGCGTCTCGTCCCTGCAACTGGACGCGCCCGACCGCGGGTTCGCCTACGCGCAGGACGCGCCGCTGGACATGCGGATGGACCAGACCCGGGGGGTGACCGCCGAGGAGGTGGTCAACACCTACGCCCACCCGGACCTGGCCCGGGTGCTGCGGGTGTACGGCGAGGAGAAGTTCGCCGGGCGGATCGCCTCGGCGATCATCCGGGAGCGCGAGCGCGCCCCGATCACCTCGTCGGCGCGACTGGCCGAGCTGGTCCGGGAGAGCATTCCGGCACCAGCCCGACGAACCGGGGGACACCCGGCAAAGAGAACGTTTCAGGCTTTACGGATCGAGGTAAACAGGGAACTGGCAGCGCTGGAGACGGCGCTGCCGGCCGCTCTCGACAAGCTCAACGTGGGCGGTCGCATGGTGGTCCTGTCCTACCACTCGCTGGAGGACCGGCTCACCAAGCACGCGCTCGCCGACCGGGTCCGCAGCAAGGGCCCGGTCGACCTCCCGGTCGAACTGCCCGGGTCGGGTCCGACGTTCCGGCTGCTCAGCCGGGGCGCGGAGCTGCCCGGGGAGGCGGAGGTCGCCGCGAACCCGCGCGCCGCCTCGGTGCGGCTGCGGGCCGCGGAACGGCTCGACCCGGAGGCGGCCCGGCAGGGGCGTACCGACCGCGAACGGTACCGCCGCCGGGTGAAGGCGATGCACCAACCAGGGACGGGGTCACCGGGGTCCGCGACGGACCCGCGGTCGGCGCCGGGGGACGGGAACGGGACGGACGAAGAGGGGGAGGGGACATGAACGTCAACCAGCGCGACGGCCGGGACACCGGCATCGGGCAGCGCGCACCGCGGTCGGGGGGCCGGACCGCGGCGCAGCGCGCCCCGCGCGGCACCACGTCGACGGTGGCGGCCGACCGGCCCGACCGCCGGGGGGAGACTCGCGCCCGGGGGGCGCGCGAGTTCCCCACCCAGGGCAGCGCCGCTCTGCGGCCGGCCGAGGGCACCAGGACCACCGGCGCGACCTCGCCGCGGCTGCGGGTCGCCCCGCCGCCGCCGGTCCGGGTGCCGCGGGCGCCCTTCGTCGGGCTGATCCTGGTGCTCGTGGTCGGCGGGGTGCTCGGCATCCTCGCGGTCAACACCAAGATCAACGAGAACGCCTTCAAGCTGGAGAAGCTCCAGCAGCAGCAGTCCAAGCTCGACGTCGACCAGCAGCAGCTGGAGAAGGAGATCGCCGACCAGAAGGCGCCCGGCAACCTGACCGCCAACGCCCGCAAGCTGGGCCTGGTGGATTCGGACGAGGTGGCCTACATCCGGCTGCCGGACGGGAAGGTGATCGGCGTCCCGCACCCGGTGGAGGGCGCGCCGGCGATCACCAGCCAGCAGGGCAACGGAGGCTGAGCGGTGCCGCCGAGATCGGAGGAACCGCGCCGGGACGCCAAGGGCTCCCGGCGCGGCTCGTCCCGGGGGGAGCCCCGGGAGCCGGGCGTCGGCGGGATCTCCGACGCCCGGGCGTACACCCCGCGGGGCCGGACCATCCGCGAGGGCGGCGGCGCCGCCCGGACCGGTGGGGGCATCGAGCAGCGGCGTACCCCGCGCAGCAGCCGCTCCGGTGACCCGTTCCGCCCGGCCCTGCAGGTGCTCGACGGCGGCCGGACCGGGGCGACCCGCGCCGGTCGCCGGGAGACCGCCGCGGGTGGCCGGGCCGGCGTGGTGCGGACGGTGTCCGCCCGGTCGGCGCGCGAGCCGTTCGACGACGACGAGCCGCCGTCGCGGCGCCGGCCCGGGCCGCGCCGCCCACCGCGGCCGCCCGCCGCCCGGCGTCCGGTCCGCAAGCCACGCCGCCCGCCGAAGCTCGCCGACCCGCGCCGCCGGCTGCGGCTCGGCACGCTGCTCGCGCTGGCGCTCTTCGCCACCATCGGCATCCGGCTGGTCTTCCTCCAGACCGTCAGCACCCCGGCGTACGCCGACGGCGGGCTGGCCGACCGGGTCGCGGTCGTCGAGCTGCCGGCCCCGCGCGGGGCGATCTACGACCGCACCGGCGCCCCGCTGGCACACAGCGTCGAGGCGCGGTATGTCTTCGCCGACCCGACCCGGGTCAAGGACCGGCTCGCCACCGCGCGGCTGCTCTCCCCGCTGCTGGGCGTGCCGGTCTCCGAGCTGGCCGACCGGATGAAGAAGCGCAATCTGCCCGGCACCACCACCCCGTCCCAGTTCGTCTACCTGGCGCGTGGTGTCGACATCGACAAGGCCAAGCAGATCATGGCGCTCGACCTGGCCGGCATCAACGTGCACCGCGACGAGCGGCGCGAGGTGCCCGGCGGTGACCTGGCGGCCAACCTGATCGGCTTCGTCAGCCAGGACATGAACGGCATCGAGGGCCTGGAGATGAAGTACGACGACCTGCTGGAGGGGCAGCCCGGAAAGAAGACCTACGAGGTGGGCCAGGGTGACCTGGCCGCGCCCATTCCGGGCGGCTACAGCCAGACCACCCTGCCGAAGCCGGGCAGCTCGCTGACGCTGACCATCGACCGGGACCTCCAGTTCATGACGCAGCGGATCCTGTCGGAGCAGATGGCCCAGACCAGGGGCAGCGTCGGGGCCGCCGTGATCATCGACGTGCCCACCGGCGAGGTGCTGGCCCAGGCCAGCCAGCCGACGTACGACGCGGCCGACCCGGGGGACAGCGCGCCCACCGACCGGGAGGACGCGGCCACCAGCTTCATCGTCGACCCGGGCTCGATCCACAAGGCGATCACCTACGGCGCGGCCCTGCAGGAGGGCGTGATCACCCCGGACACCGCCTTCCCGGTGACCAACACGATCCGGAAGGGCGACACGACGTTCCGGGACACCCACCCCGCGAACGGGCAGAAGATGAGCATCCCGGGGATGCTCGCCTTCTCGTCCAACGTCGGCACCATCGAGATCGCCGAAAAGCTGGGCCGGGACCGGCTGATCGACTACCAGAAGCGGTTCGGGCTGGGCCAGCCCACCGGCGAGGGCATGCCCGGGGAGGCCGCCGGTCGGTTGCTCCCCGCTAGCGAGTGGAGCGATTCCTCCTACGGGTCGGTGCCGATCGGGCACAGCGTGGACGCCACCCCGTTGCAGATGGCCGCCGCGTACGCCGCCATCGCCAACAACGGCACGTACGTCCAGCCGCACCTGATCAAGCAGGTGATCGCCCCGGACGGGAAGAAGACGCCCGGCGCGACCCCGGTCACCCGGTCGGTGCTCAGCCCGGCCAACGCGGCCGCGCTGCGCAGCATGCTGGAGGCGGTCACCACGGTCGACGGCCCGGACGGGCGGGCCACCGGCCTGGCCGCCGCGGTGCCCGGCTACCGGGTGGCCGGAAAGACCGGCACCGGCCTGCGCTACGACAACGGCAGGCTCCAGCCCGGCGAGGTCGGTTCGTTCATCGGGATGGCCCCGGCGGAGAAGCCGCGCTACGTGGTGGCGGTCTTCGTCTGGAGCCCCGGCGGTGAGGGTGGTGCGGTGGCTGCGCCGGCCTTCCGGGAGATGATGGGCTTCACTCTGCGCCACTACCGGGTGCCGCCCTCGGCGACCGACCGGTCCCCGAAGTTCGAGGTCTTTCCGCGCTGAACCGGGAGGGCGGGACATCATCGGTGAGTGGCGACGAACCACCGGGGCGGCTGTGGGGTCGGGACCGGACGACCGGGTAGGGTCTGACGCCGTGCCCGGCAATCCACGTCCCGCCACCGTGAATCCCGTCCGGCTCGGCGATCTCGCCGCCCGGCTGGCCGTCGCGCCGCCGGAGGGGGCCGCCGAGGTGGCCGTCACCGGGGTGACCCACGCCAGCCAGGAGGTCCGTCCCGGCGACCTGTACGCGGCCCTGCCCGGGGCCCGCCGGCACGGCGCGGAGTTCGCCGCCGCCGCGGCCGGTGCGGGCGCGGTGGCGCTGCTGACCGACCCGGCCGGTGTCGCGCTGGCCGCCGGGGCGGGCCTGCCCGTGCTGGTCGTCGACGACCCCCGGGCGGTGCTCGGCGAGGTCGCGGCCACCGTCTACGGCGACCCGACCGCCGGGCTCACGATGATCGGCGTGACCGGCACGGCCGGCAAGACCTCCACGAGTTACCTCATCGAGTCCGGGCTGCGCGCCGCCGGGCACACCACCGGCCTGATCGGCACCGTGGAGACCCGGCTCGGCGACCTGGTGATCGACAGCGTCCGGACCACCCCCGAGGCGACCGACCTGCACGCCATGCTGGCGGTGGCCCGCGAGCGCGGGGTGGACACCGTGGTCATGGAGGTCTCCAGCCACGCCCTGGCCATGGGCCGGGTCGGCGGGGTCCGGTTCGACGTCGGCGGCTACACCAACTTCGGCTCCGACCACCTGGACTTCCACGCCGACGAGGCGGACTACTTCGCGGCGAAGGCGAAGCTCTTCGACGGGCGCTGCCGCGTCGAGGTGCTCAACCACGACGACCCGGCGCTGCGGCCGCTGCGCAAGCCGGCGACGGTGACCTACTCGGCGGCCGGCGACCCGACCGCCACCTGGTGGGCCGACGGGATCGGCGGCGAGGGCTACGCCCAGCGCTTCACCGTGCACGGCCCGGACGGGCTGACCCTGCCCACCGGGGTGGCCCTGCCCGGCCGGCACAACGTGGCCAACGCGCTGCTGGCCGTCGCCACCCTGGTGGCCGCCGGGGTCGACCCGGCGACCGCGGCCCGCGGGGTGGCCGCCTGCGGCGGGGTGCCCGGCCGGCTGGAGCTGGTCAGCGGCGACGCCCCGGTGCGTGGGGTGGTCGACTACGCGCACAAGGCGAACGCCATCGAGGCGGTGCTGGCGGCCCTGCGGGACCTGACCGACGGCCGGCTGATCTGCGTGCTGGGCGCCGGCGGCGACCGGGACCGGGGCAAGCGGCCGGTGATGGGCGGCGCCGCCGCGCTCGGCGCCGACGTGGTGCTGGTGACCGACGACAACCCGCGCACCGAGGACCCGGCCGCGATCCGGGCCGAGGTGCTGGCCGGCGCGTACGCGGCGGGCGCCGGCGCGCGGATCATCGAGGCGCCCGGCCGGCGGGCCGCGATCGAGGAGGCGGTCCGGGTGGCCGAACCGGGGGACATCGTGGCGCTGCTGGGCAAGGGCCAGGAGCGCGGCCAGGAGATCAACGGCGAGGTGCTGCCGTTCGACGACCGGGTGGAGCTGGCGGAGGCGCTGCGCGCCCGCTTCGGCGACCTGGTGGGGCAGCGATGATCCCGCTGACCCTGGCCGAGGTGGCCGCCGCGGTCGAC
The DNA here is from genome assembly GCF_057197805.1 of Micromonospora sp. Utrum1. Classification (NCBI taxonomy): domain Bacteria; kingdom Bacillati; phylum Actinomycetota; class Actinomycetes; order Micromonosporales; family Micromonosporaceae; genus Micromonospora; species Micromonospora sp. Utrum1. The sequence continues at coordinate 5,748,135 of NZ_CM170071.1, read as the reverse complement.
GGCCGGCTGGTCGCCGCCGACGCGGACGCCCGGGTGACCGGCTCGGTGGAGTTCGACTCCCGCAAGGTCACCCCCGGCGGCCTCTTCGTCGCCTTCCCCGGCGAGAAGGTGGACGGCCACGACTACGCGGCCGGCGCGGTCTCCTCCGGTGCGGTGGCCGTGCTCGGCACCCGCGAGGTGCCCGGCGTGCCCATGGTGCTGGTCGGCGACGCGCTCGACGCGATGGGGCGGCTGGCCCGCGCCGTGGTCGACCGGCTGCCCGGGCTGACCGTCATCGGGTTGACCGGTTCCTCCGGCAAGACCACCACCAAGGACCTGATCGCCCAGCTCGCCGTCCGGCTCGGCCCCACCGTGGCGCCGCCCGGCTCGTTCAACAACGAGCTGGGGCACCCGTACACGGCGTTGCAGGCCGGCCCGGAGACGCGCTACCTGGTGATGGAGAAGGGCGCCCGCGGGGTGGGGCACATCCGTTACCTGTGCGACGTGGTGCCGCCCCGGATCTCGGTGGTGCTCAACGTCGGGGTGGCGCACCTCGGCGAGTTCGGCTCGGTGGAGACCATCGCGCTGGCCAAGGGGGAGCTGGTCGAGGCGCTGCCCGCCGACGGGCTGGCCGTGCTCAACGCCGACGACCCGCGGGTCGACGCCATGGCGGCGCGCACCTCGGCGCGGGTGGTCCGCTACGGCGAGTCCGAGCGGGCCGACGTGCGCGCGGTCGACGTGACGCTGGACGGGCGGGGCCGACCCTCCTACACCCTCGTCACGCCGGAGGGCAGCGCGCCGGTGCGGCTCGGGCTGACCGGCCGGCACCAGGTGTCCAACTCGCTGGCCGCCGCGGCGGTCGCCCGGGAGCTGGGCCTGCCCCTGGCCGAGCTGGCGGTGGCCCTGGGCGAGCTGGGCCTGGTCTCCACCCGCCGGATGGACGTGTTCGAGCGCCCCGACGGGGTGACCGTGATCGACGACTCGTACAACGCCAACCCGGCATCCACCGGCGTGGCGCTGCGGGCGCTGGCGAGCATGCGCGGTACGGGGCGTACCGTCGCGGTGCTCGGCTACATGGCCGAGTTGGGCGACTTCGAACGGGAGGGGCACCAGCAGGTCGGCCGTCTGGCGGCCGAACTGGGGGTCGACCGGCTGCTCGTGGTGGGCGAGTCGGCGGCGCCGATCCACGAAGGCGCGACAGCGGTAAGCAACTGGGGAGGAGAGTCGGTGCTGCTCACCGATCAGGCGGCGGCCGTCGAGGTGCTGCGGAGCGAGCTACGTCCGGGTGACGTGGTGCTGGTGAAGGGCTCCCGGTACCGCACCTGGGAGGTGGCCGACGCGCTGCGCGCGGACGCCACGAAGGGTTCGGCCGCATGAGGGCGGTGATCGTCGCCATCGGGGTCGCCTTCCTGGTTTCGCTGTTCTGCACCCCGATCGCGATCAAGGTGTTCACCCGGCTCAAGGCCGGCCAGCCGATCCGGGCCGAGGGCCCGGCCATGCACCAGGGCAAGAAGGGCACGCCGACCATGGGCGGCGTGGTCTTCATCCTGGCCACGGTGATCGCGTACGTCGCCGGCCACCTGGCCCTGACCACCCTGCCGGACGCGCAGATCGCCCAGGTCGAGCCGACCATCACGGCGCTGGTGCTGCTGGGGCTGATGGTGTTCTCCGGGGCGGTCGGCTTCATCGACGACTTCCTGAAGGTCCGCAAGCGGCACAGCGGCGGTCTGAACAAGCGCGGCAAGCTCGCCGGCCAGATCCTGGTCGGCGCGATCTTCGGCGTGGTGGCGCTCTACTTCCCGAGCAGCATGACCGACGTCCGCGGCAACGCGACCAACACCGAGACCGTCGGCAGCACCATGCTCAGCTTCATCCGGGACATCCCGGCCCTGGAGATCGGCAAGATCGGCGCGGTGATCGTCATCATCCTGGTGGTGATGGCGGCGACCAACGGGGTGAACCTCACCGACGGCCTCGACGGCCTGGCCACCGGCGCCTCGGTGATGGTCCTGGCTGCGTACGCGTTGATCGCCTTCTGGCAGTACCGGCACTGGTGCGCCGACCCGAACTACACCGAGGCGTACTGCTACGCCGTCCGGGACCCGCTGGAGATCGCGTTGATCGCCGGGGCGGCGGCCGGGGCCTGCGTCGGCTTCCTCTGGTGGAACACCTCGCCGGCCCGGATCTTCATGGGTGACACCGGGGCGCTGGGCCTGGGCGGCCTGATCGCCGGCATGGCGATGTCCACCCGGACCATCCTGCTGCTGCCGATCATCGGCGGCCTCTTCGTGATCATCACGATGTCCGTGGTCATCCAGATCATCTCGTTCCGGACCACCGGCAAGCGGGTGTTCCGGATGTCGCCGCTCCAGCACCACTTCGAGCTGGCCGGCTGGAGCGAGGTCAACATCGTGGTCCGGTTCTGGATCATCGCCGGCATCGGGGTGGCCATCGCGCTGGGCCTGTTCTACAGCGAGTTCCTCGCCGCGGTGAGCTGAACCGGCTGGCGCTGCGTCACGGCGGGATCCCTCGGTGTTACCAGGGGTCCCGCCGTTTCGCCTTCCGACACGCCGACCGGGCGGTTGCGCCACGGACGGGCGGGTCGAGCCGCCATGATGGGCGGGTGGGGGAGGCAAGAGACACCGAGGGCACGACCGACACGCAGGCCCGACGGCCGCCCGCCGCGACCCGCCCGGCCGACCCGCCCGGGCCGCTGCTCGGGCTGGACGCGGCCGGTGGGCTGGCCGCGCTGCGCGGCCTGCTGGCCCGGCCGCTGGCCTCCTACTACCTGCTGCTCTCCAGCGCCGGCCTGCTGCTGCTGATCGGCCTGACCATGGTCTTCTCCGCGACCAGCGTGAAGGACTTCGCCGAGGGCGGTGACGCGACCGCCTCCCTGGTCAAGCAGACCATCTTCGCGGTGGTCGGCATCGTGGCGTTCTGGGCGTGCCAGCGACTGCCCGCCAAGACCTTCCGGGCCGGCAGCCGCCCGGCACTCGGCATCGCCGTCGTGCTGCTGCTCCTGCTCAACGTGCTGGTCGCCCTGGAGGCGCTGTTCCGGGTGGAGTCGGTCGGCCCGCTCAAGGCGGAGCTGCTCTGGCTCTTCCTCGGCCCCATCTCGGTGCAGCCGGTCGAGGTGGCCAAGTTCGCCCTCGTGCTGTGGGGCGCGCACGTGCTGGCCCGCAAGGGCGCCGCGCTGGGCTGGTGGAAGGAACTGGCCACCCCGCTCTTCCCGGTGGTCGGGCTGCTCTTCGTGCTGGTCGGCTACAACGACCTGGGCAGCATGCTCTGCCTGCTCGCCCTGGTGGTCGGCCTGCTCTGGGCGGCCGGGGTGCGGCTGCAGGTCTTCGCGGCGCTGACCGCGCTCGGCCTGGCCGGGGTGGGCCTGCTGGTCGCGGTGGCCTCGCTCGGCGCCGGTTCCGGCGAGCGGGGCGCGGAGAACTACCGGCTGGCCCGGCTCACCATGTTCCTCAACCAGTCTGATCCGGCCAAGTGCTTCGAGGACCAGTGCTACCAGCTCGTGCAGGCCCGCAACGCCATCGAGCACGGCGGCTGGTTCGGCGTCGGGCTGGGCAAGAGCAGTTTCAAGTTCGGCTGGCTGCCCGAGGCGCACAACGACTTCATCTTCGCCATCATCGCCGAGGAGCTCGGCGTGGTCGGCTGCGCAGTGGTGCTGGTGCTCTTCGCCGTGCTGGCGTACACCGGGCTGCGCATCGCCCGCCGGGTGGAGGACCCGTTCCGCCGGCTCGCCGCCGCCGGGGTCACCGCCTGGCTGGTCGGCCAGGCCGTGATCAACGTCGGCGGGGTCACCGGGCTGCTGCCACTGACCGGCGTACCCCTGCCGTTCATCTCCGACGGCGGCAGCGCCCTGGTGGTGACGCTGGCCGCGGTCGGGATGCTCGCCTCCTTCGCCCGCGCCGAGCCCGACGCGGCCCGAGCCCTGCATGCCCGTCCGCCGGCCCGGTGGGTCCGACTAGTGTGGGCCCCGTTGCCGCCGCTTCCCGGCCGGCGCCGCCGACCGGCGTCGCCGCCGGCGGACCGAGGGTCCGTGCCCCGGTCCCGCCCGCGTCGGCCGGACGACCAGGCCGCGGCCCGCGGCGCCCGGCCCGACCGGGCACGCGCCGGCACGGCGAACGAGAGGAGACGCTGATGGGTCCGCTGCGTTCGGTGGTGCTCTGCGGAGGGGGTACGGGCGGTCACATCTACCCGTTGCTCGCCTTCGCCGACTGCCTGCGCCGACACGACCCGAGCGTCCGGATCACCTGCCTCGGCACACCCAAGGGGCTGGAGAACGAGCTGATCCCGCCGGCCGGCTACGACCTGCGCCAGATCCCGGCCTACCAGCTGCCGCGCTCGGTCAACATGAGCCTGGTGCGCACCCCGGACCGGATGTGGAAGGCCGCCCGCGCCGCGGGCAAGGTGATCGACGAGGTGCGGGCCGACGTCGTAATCGGCTTCGGCGGGTACGTCTCGGTCCCCGGCTACCTGGCCGCCTGGCGGCGCGAGCTGCCCATCGTCATCCACGAGGTGAACGTGCCCCCGGGCGTGGCCAACCGGCTCGGGATGAAGTTCACGAAGAACGTCGCGGTCGGCTTCCCGCACCAGCCGGTGCAGGCCGAGTCGCTGCGCGACGCCCGGGTGGTCGGGGTGCCGCTGCGCCGGGGCATCGCCGGGCTGGACCGGGCCGCCGTGCGCAACGCCGCGCGCGCCCACTTCGGACTCCGTCCCGACCTGCCGGTGCTCTTCGTGGCCGGCGGCTCGCAGGGCGCCCGCTCGATCAACCTGGCGGTCTCCGGGGCGGCCAAGGAACTGGCCCGCAACGGCGTGCAGGTGCTGCACGTGATCGGCGCCCGCAACGAGCCGGTCTCCGTCCCCACCGACCTGCCGGTCCCGTACGTGACCCTGCCCTACCTGTCCGAGATGGAGCTGGGCTACGCGGCCGCCGACCTGATGCTGGGCCGCGGCGGCGCGATGACCTGCGCCGAGGTGGCCGCGATCGGCCTGCCCACCATCTACGTGCCCTACCCGCACAGCAACCAGGAGCAGAAGCGCAACGCGCTGCCCGTGGTGGAGGCCGGCGGCGGGGTGCTCGTCGACGACGCCGAGGTGACCCCGGCCTGGGTGGAGCGCACGGTGATCCCGCTGATCCGGGACCCGCAGCGGCTCGCCGCGATGGGCGCCGCCGCGGCCGCGTACGGCCGCCGCGACGGCGACGTGGCCCTGCTGAACTTCGTCTACGAGGCGGTGTCCCGCTGATGTGGGCCGCCGCGACCGGAAGGTACGTCCCATGAACACCGCGCAGTTCACCCCCGCCGGCACGATGACCGCGGAGGACCTCGGCCGGATCCACCTCATCGGGGTGGGCGGCGTCGGCATGAGCGGCCTGGCCCGGCTCTTCCTCACCCGGGGCCTGCCGGTCTCCGGCAGCGAGCTGCGGGAGTGGCCCTCCCTGGCCGGCCTGCGGGCGCTCGGCGGCACCATCCACATGAGCCACGAGGCGACCAACCTCGACGGGGTGGACACCGTGGTCTACTCCTCGGCCATCCCGCAGGACCACCTGGAGATGGTCGAGGCGCGCCGGCGCGGCCTGCGCGTGCTGCACCGCTCCGAGGCCCTGGCCGCCGCGATGACCGGCCGCCGGACCGTGGCGGTCGCCGGCACCCACGGCAAGACCACCACCACCTCGATGGTCACCATGGTGCTCCAGCAGGCCGGCACCGACCCGTCCTTCGTAATCGGTGGCGAGATCTCCGAGGTCGGCTCCGGCGCGCACCACGGCACCGGCGAGTACTTCGTGGTCGAGGCGGACGAGAGCGACCGCTCCTTCCTCATCTACCGCCCGTACGTGTCGATCATCACGAACATCGAGGCGGACCACCTCAACACCTACGGCGACCTGGCCAACCTGGAGGCGACCTTCGCCGAGTTCGCCCGGCTCACCGACCCGGAGGGCTTCATCGTCACCTGCGCCGACGACCCGGGCGGCCGGCGGCTGGCCGAGACGCTGCGGGCCGAGGGGCGCCGGGTCTGGACGTACGGCGAGTCCGCCGACGCCGACCTGAAGCTCAGCGGGATGACCTCCTCCGCCCAGGGGGTGCGCTACCTGGCCGAGATCGAGGGCCGGTCGCTGGGTGAGATCCGGCTCCCGGTGCCCGGGCGGCACATGGGGTTGAACAGCGCCTCCGCGGTGCTCGCCGCGTACCTGCTGGAACTGCCGGTCACGTCGGCGGAGGGCGCGCTCGGCGTGTTCCCCGGCGTGCGGCGGCGCTTCGAGCGCAAGGGCGTCGCGGACGGCGTGCTGGTCTACGACGAGTACGCCTACCACCCGACCTCCATGACGCTGGCCCTGCAGACGCTGCGCGAGGTCGCCGGCGAGGGCCGGCTGATCGTGGTCTTCCAGCCCTACCGCCTCTACCGCACCCGCGACCTCCAGCCGGAGATCGCCGCGGCCCTCGGCATCGCCGACGAGCTGGTGCTGCTGGAGGTCTTCGGCCCGGGCGAGCTGCGCCAGCCCGGCGAGGGCTCGGCCGCGCTGCTCCAGGTGGTGCCGCTGCCCGCGGAGCGCAAGGTCTTCGTCGAGGCCTGGGACGACGTGCCGGCCGAGGTGGCCCGCCGGGCCCGGCCGGGCGACGTGGTGGTGACCATGGGCGCGCCGCCGATCTCGCTGATGGGCGACCAGCTGCTCGACGCCCTGCTGGCCAGGTCCGGCGACGCGGCGGCCATCGGCACCGGCGTCGACCCGGACGGCGCGGCGGCCACGGCCGGATGAGCCCCGGCCCGGCCCGCGGCCGCACCCCCGGCCAGGACGGCGGGGCCGGCCGGCGCAGCCCGGCCCGGCGGTGGCAGCTGGTCCGGGCCGGCGCGGACGCCGTACCCCCGTCCACCCGGCGCTTCATGGCCCGGGCCCGGCAGCGGCGGATGCGCGCGGCGCTGCCCTGGGCGGTCACCGCCGCCGTGCTGGCGATCGCCGGGCTGGTCGCCTGGACCGTGCTGGGCACCGGCCTGTTCGGCGTCCGGGAGGTGCGGGTGGTCGGCGCGAAGCTGGTCACCCCGGTCGAGGTACGCGACGCCGCGGCCGTGCCCGACGAGGCTCCGCTGGCCCGGGTAGACCTGGCCGCCACCGCCCGCCGGGTCGGCGCGCTGGCTGCGGTGGAGCGGGCCTCGGTGGAGCGGGACTGGCCGGGCGCCCTGGTGATCCGGGTGGTGGAGCGGACCCCGGTGGCCGCGGTGCCGCAGGGCGACCGCTGGGCCGTGATCGACCGTGCCGGCGTGGTCTTCCAGAACCTGGACCAGGCCCCTGCCGGGCTGCCGGTCGTCCGGGTCGGCAAACCGGCCCCCGACGACCCGGGCACCCGCGCCGGGCTGGACGTGCTCGCCGCGCTCAGCCCGAAACTGCGCGCCGAGCTGGTGGCGGTGGACGTGGCCGGGCTGGCCCGGATCACCCTGCTGCTGCGCGGCGACCGGAAGGTGGTCTGGGGCGACGCGGCCCGCAGTCCGGACAAGTCCAGGGTGGCCACCGCCCTGCTCGGCCGGAAAGCCGACACGATCGACGTGAGCGCGCCGGACGTGGTCACCTTCCAGTGATCCGCCGGTCAGCCGACGTGAGCCGGCCCGCTCCCCGGGCGACACGCCGGAAGGGTCCTTGGCTCAGCGCTCGGCGGCGCATACGTTGCCCCGAAGAGATCAGTGGTTGACATCGCTCTAAGCCTCTAGTAGAGGGTGAGGGTTTCAACCCTCGGCACAGCTGGGAAATGCTCCGCCGCTGGTCTGGCCAAGCCGTGTGGGGTCGGCCCATGCCAATCTCGAAGGGAAAGGACCGGAGATGACACCTCCGCACAACTACCTGGCGGTCATCAAGGTCGTCGGCATCGGGGGCGGCGGCGTGAACGCCGTCAACCGGATGATCGAGGTTGGGCTCAAGGGCGTCGAGTTCATCGCGATCAACACCGACGCGCAGGCGCTCCTGATGAGTGACGCCGACGTCAAGCTCGATGTCGGCCGGGAGTTGACCCGCGGGCTGGGCGCCGGCGCCAATCCCGATGTCGGCAAGAACGCCGCCGAGGACCACCGCGACGAGATCGAGGAGGTGCTCAAGGGCGCCGACATGGTCTTCGTGACCTGCGGCGAGGGTGGCGGCACGGGCACCGGCGGCGCGCCGGTGGTGGCCAACATCGCCCGCAAGCTCGGCGCGCTCACCATCGGCGTGGTCACCCGGCCGTTCTCCTTCGAGGGCAAGCGCCGCCAGGTGCAGGCCGAGTCGGGCATCGAGGAGCTGCGCAACCAGTGCGACACGCTCATCGTGATCCCGAACGATCGGCTGCTGGCGCTCGGCGACCGGAACATCTCCATGATGGACGCATTCCGCACCGCGGACCAGGTGCTCCTCTCCGGTGTCCAGGGCATCACCGACCTGATCACCACGCCGGGTCTGATCAACCTGGACTTCGCCGACGTGAAGAGCGTGATGAGCGGCGCGGGCAGCGCGCTCATGGGCATCGGCAGCGCCCGCGGCGAGAACCGCGCCGTGGAGGCGGCCGAGGCGGCCATCTCCAGCCCGCTGCTGGAGCAGAGCATGGACGGCGCGCGGGGCGTGCTGCTCTCCATCGCCGGCGGCTCCGACCTGGGCCTGTTCGAGATCAACGACGCCGCCCAGCTGGTCACCGACGCGGCCCACCCGGACGCCAACATCATCTTCGGCGCGGTCATCGACGACGCGCTCGGCGACGAGGTGCGGGTGACCGTGATCGCAGCGGGCTTCGACGGGGGCGCGCCCGCCTACAAGGCGGTCGAGCCGGCCCGCAAGACCAACCAGAACCCGCCGACCCAGGCGAACGCGCCGGTCAGCCCGCCGGCCACCATGCCGGCCCCGCAGCAGTCGCCGCGCCGGGTGCTCTTCGACGACGTCGACGTGCCGGACTTCCTGAAGAACGGGTCCTGAGCCGCGCCGATGACCGACTCACCCACCACGGTGCGACCCGACCGTCGCGCCGAGCTCGCAGCCGGCCTCGCCCGGGTCCGGGCCCGCATCGCCGACGCCTGTGCGGCGGCGGGCCGGGACCGGGGCGAGGTCACCCTGGTCGCGGTGACCAAGACGTACCCGGCCGCGGACGTGGTCGCGCTGGCCGGGCTCGGGGTGACCGACGTCGGGGAGAACCGCGACCAGGAGGCGGCCCCGAAGGCCGCCGAGGCGGCCGCCGCCGGGGCCGCGCCGCGCTGGCACTTCATCGGCCAGCTCCAGCGCAACAAGGCCCGCTCGGTGGTCCGCTACGCCGACGTGGTCCAGTCGGTCGACAGCGTGCGGCTGGCGGCCGCGCTGGACGGCGCCGCGGCTGCCGCCCGGGACCGGCCGTTGGACGTGCTGGTGCAGGTGAGCATCGACGGCGACCCGGCCCGCGGCGGGGCGCTGCCGGACGCGGCCGACCCGGACCGGGGGCTCGGCCCGGTGGCCGCGGCGGTGGCCGGCGCCGGCGCATTGCGACTCGCCGGCCTGATGGCGGTCGCCCCGCTGGGCTGGGAACCGGACCGGGCGTTCGCCCGGCTGGCCGAGGTGACGGCACGATTCCGCGCCGACCATCCCGGTGCGACGGTCCTCTCGGCGGGCATGAGCGGAGATTTGGAAATCGCGATCGGATATGGCGCGACACATGTCCGCGTCGGCAGCGCGTTGCTCGGAATGCGTCCCACGCTGCGGTAGCCTGACCGCGAAAGAGCAAATTACAGCAGTGTTGTTTCAGGAACGGCGTTCCCGTAGTCGGGGGCCGTGGCGGGCGGACCGCGAATCGCTCGCCAGGGGATTGCCGATCCGGTCCGGTGGGCAGTTGTCCACCCGTGATCAAGCGACACGGCAACGGGGGCGCGTGCCGCACGGCGGACGGAAGGGCGCGGGGATGGGTGCACTGCGCAAGGCGGGGGTCTGGCTCGGTCTCGTCGAGGAGGACGATGAGCGGGCGTACGAGGACGGTGGCTACGACAAGGGTGGCTACCGCGAGTCGCGCTACCGGTCGAGCCGTTACTCCGAGGAGTTCGCCGACGACGAGGACGACGAGTCCGAGGAGCCGCCGGCGACCCGGGGCCGGGTCGGCGACCGCGGGCGGCTGACCGAGCGCGCGTCGAGCCGCGCCGTCGAGGCCGACCGGGCCGACGAGCGGCCGGAGCGGGCCGAGCGGTCCAGCGTCCGGTCGATCACCCGGTCGGGCGCGGGGGAGACGTCCGGCGCGCTGACCTACCACACCCGCGACAACCTCGCCCTGGCGCCGCAGGCCCAGCCGCGGGAGCGGGCGGTGGTGCCCGAGGACGAGCAGCGCTACCAGATCACCACGCTGCACCCGACCACCTACCGGGAGGCGCGCACCATCGGTGAGCACTTCCGCGACGGCGTGCCGGTGATCATCAACCTCACCGAGATGGACGAGGCGGACGCCCGCCGGCTGGTCGACTTCGCCGCCGGGCTCGCGTTCGGCCTGCGCGGTACGATCGAGCGCGTGACCAACCGGGTGTTCCTGCTCTCACCGGCCAACGTCCAGGTCACCGCGGAGGACAAGGCCAAGATCGCTGAGGGCGGCTTTTTCAGCCTGAGCTAGCCCGCACGACCGAGGGACGTCGCCTGCCGTGTTGTCGATCCTGTTCCAGGTGCTCTATTTGCTCCTGTATTTCTTCCTGCTTGTGCTGTTGGCCCGATTTGTCCTCGGCGCTGTTCTGGCCTACGGTCGCCGTTGGCAACCGGGCCGGGGAGCATCGGCGGGATTGGAAGTCGTGTGGAGCGTCACTGATCCGCCCCTGCGCGCGTTGAGGCGTGTGATCCCACCACTGCGAATTGGTACCGTGAGCATCGACCTGGCCTCCCTTGTGCTCCTGGTTATCCTGTTCGTGCTGATGGAGTTCGTGTTTAGGCGCCTGATCCTGGCCTTCGCCTGACCAGAGCGCTTTCGCGGCCGCAACTGACCCGAGGAGTTTCGATGCCGCTGACCCCGGCCGACGTCCACAACGTCGCCTTCAAAAAGCCGCCGATCGGCAAGCGGGGGTATGACGAGGAGGAGGTCGACGCCTTCCTGGACGAGGTCGAGCGCGAGCTGGCCCGTCTGATCGAGGAGAACAACGAGCTGCGCGCCCAGGTGGAGCGCGGCGGTCGGGGTGGCGCTCCCGCCGGCCCCGGCGGCGACGCCCGCCTCGCGGCGGAGCTCAACGACGTCAAGGCCCAGCTCGACCGGGTGCAGCGCGACAAGGCGGCCGCCGAGCAGGCGGCCCGGGCGATGCAGGCCGAGCTGGAGCAGGTCCGCACGCAGGGTGGCCCGGCGGCCGCCGCCGCGGACGGCGAGCAGCAGGCGCTTCGCGTGCTCATGATGGCCCAGCGCACCGCCGACGACCACGTGTCCGACGCCCGGCGCGAGGCCGACCAGCTGCTCTCCGAGGCCCGTTCCAAGGCCGAGGAGGTCACCCGCGAGGCCCGCGCCAAGGCCGACGCCCTGGAGCGCGACGCCCGCCAGCGGCACCAGGAGGCCATGGGCGGCCTGGACGCCAAGCGCACCGCGCTGCAGAAGCACATCGAGGAGCTCAAGCAGTTCGAGCGCGAGTACCGCACCCGCCTCAAGGCCTACCTGGAGAGCCAGCTGCGCGACCTCGACGGTCGCGGCCAGGGCCTGGAGGCCGAGATGACCCGCTCCGAGGGCACCCGTGCCACCGGCGGCAGCAACGGCCTCGCCACCGCCGGCCTCGCCGGCTCCTACGGCGGCGGCCGCGCGGGCTCCCTCGAGTCCGGCCGCTGATCCCGCCGTCGGTGGCCGTCCCCGGGGCGGCCACCGACCGCGCAGACCGACACGACGCGGCCGGGGGTGAGCCGTGATAGCCGTCAGCATCCCGCTCATCCTCGTCGCGGTCGTGCTCCTGGTGGCCGGGCTGGCCGGTGGGTCCAGCCCGCTGCTGATCACCTCGATCGCGGCCAGCCTGCTGGCCGCCGTAGCCCTTGTCGCGGGCGCCCGCCAGGCGGTCGCGGCCCGGGGCGCGGCGGGCCGGGAGACCCGGTCGCGCCGCCGGACCGCGCCGACCGGCCCGTCCCACGACGGACCGCAGGTCGAGGTCCCGCACGTCACGTCGACGGTCGGCGCCGGTGCGCCCGGGTGGCGGCAACCACCCGAGTCACCGGCGGCCGACCCGTTCGACGCTCCGGCCCGCACAGTCGACGCGCCGGCCGCCGCGTTCGAGCCGGCGGCCGACCCGTTCGACCCGCCGGCCGAGCCCTACTCGCCGCCCGCCCCGCGTGGCCCGTCCCGGGCCGAGGCGGCGTCGGACGCCCCGGCGCCCACCTCGCCGGCGCCGGACGGCCCGTTCGAGGGCGACCCGCCCGCCGAGTTCCTCTCCGCCGGGGAGGTCGCCCAGCTGGTCCGGCTCGACGGCGAGGTCCGGGTGGTCGACGGCCACCCCCGCTTCCACCTGCCCGGCTGCCCGCACCTGGTGGGCCGGATCGACGAGCCCCTGCCGGTCGCCGAGGCGGTCGCGCTGGGCTTCACCCCGTGCGCCGGCTGCGCGCCCGCGACCACCCTGCTCGCCGAGGCCCGGCCGCACTGATCATGATGGCCATGGACGACACGCTCACCGTCGCCGTACGCGTGAAGCCGGGGGCCTCGCGGACCCGGGTCGGCGGCCGGTTCGACGGGCCGCACGGACCGGCCCTGGTCATCGCGGTGAACGCGCCCGCGGTCGACGGCCGGGCCACCGAGGCGGCCCGCCGGGCCCTGGCCGACGCGCTCGGCGTCCGGCCGGCGGCGGTCGCCCTGCGGGCCGGCGCGGCCAGCCGGGACAAACTCTTCCTGGTCGAGCATCCGGCCCCCGGGCTGCCCGAGGTGCTCCGGCGGCTGCGCGACGGATCGGTCGGGTGAGGACCGTCCGGACCGGTCCCGGATGACGCCGGGGCTCGATGTCGCGCTGCTGATCGGCGCGGGCGTCCTGCTCGTCGCGGTGGGCGCGGTGCGGTTCTCCACCCGGCTCGGCGTGCCGAGTCTCCTGGTCTACCTGGCGCTCGGGGTGGCCATCGGCGAGGCCGGCCTGGGCATCCGCTTCGACGACGTCGAGCTGACCCGGGTGCTCGGCTTCTGCGCGCTCATCGTGATCATCGCGGAGGGCGGGCTGACCGCCCGGTGGAGCACCCTGCGGCCGGTGCTCGGCCTGGCCGCCGCGCTCTCCACGGTCGGCGTGGCGGTCAGCATCCTGGTCGTCGGCGTGGTGGTGCACCTGCTGCTCGGCCTGGACTGGCGGCTGGCGCTGCTCTACGGCGCGGTGCTCTCGTCCACCGACGCGGCGGCCGTCTTCGCCACCCTGCGCCGGCTGCGCCTGCCGCCCCGCCTGGTCGCCACCCTGGAGGCCGAGTCCGGGATCAACGACGCCCCGGTGGTCATCCTGGTGCTGCTGCTGTCCCGGGCCGGGGTGGCGGCCACCCACCCATGGTGGCACGAGGTGCTCCTGGTCGGCTACGAGCTGAGCACCGGCGCCGCCGTCGGGGTGGCCGCCGGGATCGCCGGCCGGTACGTGCTGCGCCGGGCCGCCCTGCCGTCCGCCGGCCTCTACCCGATCGCGGTGGTCGGCTTCACCGTGCTGGCGTACGCGGCCGGATCGGTGCTGCACGCCTCGGGCTTCCTCGCCGTCTACGTGGCCGGAGTGTTGCTCGGCAACGCCCGGCTTCCGCACCGGCAGGCCATCCTGGGCTTCGCCGACGGGCTGGCCTGGCTCGCCCAGATCGGTCTGTTCGTGCTGCTCGGCCTGCTGGTCTCGCCGAGCCGGCTGGACGCGGCGGTGCTGCCGGCGGTGGTCACCGGGCTGGCCCTGCTGCTGCTCGCCCGGCCGCTGTCGGTGGCGGTCTCCGCGCTGCCGTTCCGGCTCCGGCTGCCCGAGCAGCTCTTCCTCTCCTGGGCCGGGCTGCGTGGGGCGGTGCCGATCGTGCTGGCCACCATCCCGCTCTCGCTGCGGGTGCCGGGCGCCGACCGGCTCTTCGACGCGGTCTTCGTGCTGGTGGTGATCTTCACGCTGCTCCAGGCCGGGACCCTGGCGCCGGCGGCCCGCCGGCTCGGGGTGACCGCGCCGGCCGAGGCGGCGGAGATCCTGCTGGAGACGGCCCCGCTGGAGCGGATGCGGGCCGACCTGCTCCAGCTGGAGGTGCCGCCGGGCTCCCGGCTGGGCGGGGTGCACGTCGACGAGCTGCGGCTGCCGGTGGGCGCCTCGGTGACCCTGGTGCTGCGCGACGGGGTGGGCTTCGTGCCCGGCCCGGACACCCGGCTGAAGGTCGGGGACAGCCTGCTCATCGTGGCCACCGCGGAGGTGCGGGACGAGGCGGAGCGGCGGCTGCGGGCGGTGAGCCGGCGGGGTCGGCTGGCCCGGTGGTTTGGCGAGTACGGGGAGGACCGGACCGGCTGATCTGCTAGCGTTCCCTTTGCCCCAATTGGTGGCTGTTCGGGGCTGAATCGCGGTGCGACGGTGCGGCACGTTGTCGGACGCCTGTACGTTCCGTATTCTTGCCACCCTCCGGAGTGCGCGGCCCCCGTCGCCGCGCGCCCGTTCCGTACATGGGGGACGCCGATGCCGGCGAGCCCCGCCCAGGCACGTTGACCGCCGCGGCACGCGGCTGAGGGAGCTGACGATGGCGAAGCCAGCCGACACCAGGACCGCCGGCCGTAAGCCGGTGGTGAAGGCCACCCGCAGCGCGGCGGAGACCGAGAAGATCCGGGCCGCCCTGGCGGCACGGCGGGACGAGCTCAACGCCGAGTACGATCAGACGCTGAGCGAGATCACCGAGCTGCAGCGCGACCGGCTGACCGACTCGGCCGGGGACGACCAGGCCGACACCGGCACCAAGACGTTCGAGCGCGAGCAGGAGATCTCACTCGCCAACAGCATCAAGGAGCGGATCACGCAGGTCGAGCGCGCGCTGGAGCGCCTCGACGAGGGTGGCTACGGCTGGTGTGAGAAGTGCGGCAACCCGATCCCGGTGGAGCGGCTCGCCGCCTTCCCGTCGGCGACCCTCTGCGTGAGCTGCAAGCAGCTGGAGGAGCGGCGCTGACGTCCGTTCCCCGGCGGCCGAACGGCAGACGGTGACCGCCACCGTCGCGAGCGTCGATGGGGAGCAGATGACCGCAGCACCGCCCGCCGGGTCCGGCACCGCCGAATCGGGCACCGGCACGCCCCGCCGCAAGGCGACCGGCCTGCTGCTCGGCGTGGCCCTGGCCTCGCTCGTCGCCGACCTGGTCACCAAGCAGCTCGCGCTCTCGGAGCTCACCGGGCGGGGGCCGGTGTCGCTGCTCGGCGGCGCGGTCTACCTCAGCCTGACCCGCAACAGCGGCGCGGCGTGGAGCATCGGCTCCGGCCACACCTGGGTCTTCCCGCTGATCACCATCGGCGTGATCGCCTGGATCGCGTGGATGGCGCTGCGGCTGCGGTCGGTGCCCTGGGCCGTGTCGCTGGGGCTCGTGCTGGGCGGTGCGCTGGGCAACCTCACCGACCGGATCTTCCGGGCCCCCGGGCACTTCGTCGGCCACGTGGTCGACATGGTCAGCCTCTTCGACCCGTACGGGCAGGTCTGGCCGGTGTTCAACCTGGCCGACAGCTCGCTGGTCTGCGGCGTGCTGCTGGCGGTGTTCCTGGAGCTGACCGGCCGGCAGCGGGACGGCTCCCGGGCCACCGCCGAGCGGTCCGACGTCGAGGCCCCCGCCGAGCAGCGGGAGCGCGCATGACCTCCGCCTTCGCCGCCGGCGGCGACCACCGGTCCCTGCCCGTCCCGGACGGGCTCGACGGCATGCGGCTGGACCAGGCCGTCTCCCGGCTCTTCGGGCTGTCCCGGACGGCCGCGGCGGCGCTGGTCGACGCCGGGGACGCGCTGGTCGACGGCGCGGCCCGGCCCAACTCGCACAAGGTCAAGGCGGGCTCCTGGCTGGAGGTCACGCTGCCCGCGCCGGCCGCCCCGCCGACCGTGGTGCCGCAGGCCGTGCCGGGCCTCACCGTGGTCTACGCCGACGACGACATCGTGGTGGTGGACAAGCCGGTCGGGGTGGCCGCCCACCCCAGCCCCGGCTGGACCGGCCCGACCGTGATCGGCGGGCTGGCCAGCATCGGCCACCGGATCTCCACCAGCGGCGCCGCCGAGCGGCAGGGGGTGGTGCACCGGCTCGACGTGGGCACCACCGGGGTCATGGTGGTGGCCAAGAGCGAGCAGGCGTACACCGCGTTGAAGCGGGCGTTCAAGTACCGCGAGGTGGAGAAGCGCTACCACGCGGTGGTGCAGGGCCACCCGGACCCGCTGCGCGGCACCATCGACGCGCCGATCGACCGGCACCCGCACCACGACTACCGCTGGGCCGTGGTCTCCGGCGGCAAGCCGAGCATCACCCACTACGACACCCTCGAAGCGTTCCCGTCGGCCAGCCTGCTCGACGTGCGGCTGGAGACCGGGCGTACCCACCAGATCCGGGTGCACCTCTCCACGCTGCGGCACCCCTGCGTGGGCGACCTGACCTACGGCGCCGACCCGACCCTGTCCGCCCGGCTCGGGCTGAGCCGGCAGTGGCTGCACGCCCGCTCGCTGAGCTTCCTGCACCCACGCACGGGCGACGAGGTCACCTTCGTCAGCGACTACCCGGACGACCTGGCCCGGGCGCTGGAGATCCTCGGCGACTGACCCGCCGATGACGACCGACACCGAGCCGCCGCGCCGGTCGCGCTCCGGCGCGCTCACCTGGCTCGCCCTGGCCTGCGCGCTGGTGGTGCTGGCGGTCGCCGTCGCGCAGCGGCGGGACCAGCCGGTCGGGGACCGCACGGTCGGCGAGGTGACCCGGGTCGGGGTGGCCGACGGCGACGCCGTCCCGGCCTACCTGCGCGGCGCTGCCGACGAACTCGCCCGGCTCAACGCCCCGGCGCCCGGCAGTTACGCCCTTGTCTCGTTCGCCGCGTACCTGACGCCGGCGCAGGTGGCCACCGCGCTGGGCGGCGCCCCGGTCGCCGCGGTGGTGGCCCGCGTGCCGGTGCCCGGGAGGCAGACCGAGATCGTCCGGATGGCCGCGCTGCGCCTGCCCGACGACGTGGTCGCCGGGATGGCCGAGGTAGCCGCGCGCAAGGACCGGGAGGCCGCCGACTACCGGGCCCGCGCCGCCGCCCCGGCGGCCACCGCCGATCCCGAGCTGCGCCGGGTGTACGACACCGGGGCCGCCGTGGCGGCGCGGGAGGCGGCCGGCTACCGGGCGGGCTGCGCGTGCGTCTACGCCGCCGTGGTCCGGGACGCCCCGGAGGCCCTGCGGAAGCTGGCCGCCCGCCCCGGCGTCCGCGCGGTCGACCCCGCCCCGGAGGTGACCCGGTTGGACCGCGCGGTGTTCACTCCGCCGTTGCCGGAGCAGCGGGACGTGGCCCGGCCGCCGGCCGACACCGGACTCGCGCCGGCCGCCGGTATGGGCGATTCGTCGGAAGCCGCACCGACGGTGACCGGATCATCACCCGCCACCGGCCGGCCCGCCGCCGGGGCGGGACCGCCCAATCCCGCTCCCACCTCCTGAGACGTGCAGGTGGGCGGCGTCGGGCCGGCCGGCCGGTGAGGAGACCCCCCGGGGGATGTGCGAACCGGGGTGTGGTCCGAATAGGGTTTCGTTCGTAGCCTGTCAGGCGGAGATCGATGGGCTGGGGGAGGGGCGAGGCCTTGGACGGCAGCGAAACCGGTTGGGGTCGGCAGGCTGAGCCGGCACCACGGTGGCGGGCGCTGCTCGACCGGGCCCGGCTCGGCGCTCGCGGCGCGGAACACCCCGACGCCGACGGTCGCGTCGAGGAGAGCCCGCCGCCGCCACCGGAGCCGCTGCCCCGGCGCGCCGCCGGCACCGGCTGGACGGGCCGGGCGCAGGCCGTCGCCCACCCCGCCGACGGCTCGTACGGCGCCGAGCCGGGCTACCGCGTCGAGGCGACCTACCGGGTGGAGCCGGCCTACCGGGTCGACCCGCGCTACGGCGGCGAGCCGGCGTACCGGGCGGAGCCCGCCTACCGACCCGAGCCGGAGCCGCACGGCGAACCGTCCTGGCGGGCTGAGCCGGAGCCGCACCCCGAGCCGTCCTGGCGGGCCGAGCCGGAGCCGCACGGCGAACCGTCGTGGCGGGCCGAGCCGGAGCCGCACGCCGAGCCGTCCTGGCGGGCCGAGCCGCTCCACCAGCCGGAGCCGCGCGCCGAGCCGTCGTGGCGGGCCGAGCCGGCCCACCAGCCGGAGCCGCGCTACCCCGAGCCCGAGGCGCGCGGCCGGGGCACCGCCTCGGTCGAGTCCCGGTACGCCCTGCTCGACAGCGGCTACCAGCCCGACCCACCCTCGGCGGAGTCCCGCTACGCGCTGCTGGACCGGGGCCGCTACCGGCCGGAGACGCCACCGGCGGCCGAGCCGGCCCCGGCCTATCCGGCGCAGATCGAGGGCTACCCGGCCCGGATCGAGGCGGCCCGGGTGGAGTGGCGCGCCCCGGAGCCCGAGACCGAGCTGGAGCGGGCGGCCGGGGTGCTCCGCCGCGAGCTGGGCGGCCCCCGGGTGCTCGCCTTCGCCAACCCCAAGGGCGGGGTGCACAAGACCACCGCCACCGTGCTCGCCGCGGCCACGGTGGGCAGCGTGCGGGGGCGCGGGGTGCTCGCCTGGGACGACAACGAGCTGCGCGGCACCCTCGGCCTGCGCGCCGGCAGCGCCCGGCACGCCCGCACCATCCGGCACCTGATCCACGATCTCGCGCAGATCGAGATCCTGGAGGGCGACGTTCTGCTGGAACACCTCGACGACTACCTGCGGCACGCCTCCGACGGCTCGTACGACGTGCTGGCCGGCGAGGAGAGCCCGCGCTTCGCCCAGCGGCTGGACCAGTTCACCGTCAAGCGGGTGCTGGAGCTGCTGCGCCGCACCCACGACGTGGTCTGCGTGGACACCGGCAACAACGTGGAGAGCCCCAACTGGCGCACCGTCATGCAGGCCGCCGACCAGCTCGTGGTGACCACCGTGCCGCGTGAGGACGCCGCGTTCAGCGCGGACTGGATGCTCGACCTGCTGCACGAGGAGGGCATGGGCGAGCTGGCCGACAACGCGGTCACCCTGATCTCCTGCCCCACCCCCGGGCGCACGCCGCTCCAGGACGACCTGGAGCGCCACTTCGCCACCCGGACCCGGGCGGTCGCCGTGGTGCCCTACGACCCGGCGCTGGAGACCGGCTCCTCGATCGAGTACCACCAGCTCCAGGCCGTGACCCGGCAGGGCTGGCTCAAGGCCGCCGCGGTGATGCTGGAGCCGTTCGCCCGCTGACCGCCACCGCCGCCCCGCGCCGCCCCGTCGCCTGAGAGGATCACCGGGTGAGTCCGGACACCCCTGATTCCGAGCGGGCCGCCGACGGTTCCGGCGCGCCCGGCGCCGCCGCCCGCCCGCCCGCCGGTGCGGAGAGTTCCCCGCCCGCCGGCGCGGAGAGTTTCCCGCACCCCGACCGGCAGGCCGACGGCACGCCCGACCGGTCCGCGGGCGAGGGTGCCACGGCGCCCGGCTGGCCCGGCGGCCTGCCGGTGCCCGCCGGCACCCCGGTCACCGCGCCCGGCGCAGACCCGCTGGCCGGCTATCCGGGCGTCGTGGGCGAGGTGGCCGGTGCGCCGTCCGCCACCCGGCGGGCCGGCGCGCGGACGGCCGCGACCGCCCTCGGCATGGCGCTGCTGCTGACCGTGCTCGGCGCGCCCCTGGGCCTGCTCTGGGCGCTGGTCGCCCCCGGCACGCCGGTGCAGATGACCGCCGAGGGCGCCGTCTACGCAACTCCGCAACCGGAGCAGCCGGTCGCCGCGGACGGCTGGTTCAGCCTGCTCGGGCTCGGCTTCGGGGTGCTCGCCGCGATCACCCTCTGGGTGGTGCTGCGCCGCCGCCGCGGCCCGGCCGGCCTGCTCGCCGGGGCGTTCGGTGGGCTCGGCGCGGCGGTCGTGGCCTGGCAGGTCGGCCGCCGGATCGGGCTCGGCACCTACCAACGGCTGCTGGACAGCGCGCCGCCCGGGACCGACTTCGCCAAGCCCGCCGACCTGCGCGCCGGCGGGATCGACTGGTACGGGCCGCTGCCCGTGCCGCACGGCAACCTGCTGCTGGCGGCGTTCGGCGCGGCCGTGACGTACACCCTGCTGGCCGGCTGGTCGCGATGGCCCTCGCTGCGCCCGGAGCCGGAGTGGGACGGCGGCTGGGCGCCCGGCGGGCCGGGGATCAGTTCGGAGCCGGGGGACCAGCCAGCTCGCTGAGCGGCACCGGGACCGCCCGCACCTCGCGCAGCAGGGCGGTCTCCCGGTTGAGCAGGCGCAGCTCGGCCCGGAGCCGGCCGGCGGTGTCGTCGATGGCGAGCAGCCGTTGCCGGTCGTCGACGGTCAGGGCCGCGGTCGCGGCGACCAGGTGCGACAGCACCGTCGGATCCTCCGGCAGCTGTTCGGAGATCTCCTGCGGGTCGGGCCGGACCAGGCCCAGATACTGCCGGAAGACCGAGATCACCCGGGCGGCCAGCAGGTCGGTCACCTCGTCGGTGCCGGCCGGCTCGGGCAGCCACTCCACCTCGGCGGTCAGGTACGGCGCGGCGGCGTCGTCGACCTCGGCGATGCGGAACCGTCGCCGCCCCACGGTGACGATGTCGAACCCGCCGTCGGCCAGCTCGGTGACCTGGCGCAGCTCGGCGGTGCAGCCCACCTCGTGCAGGGTGACCTCGCCACCGGCGAGGCCGGACCGGTCCGGTGGCCCGGCCGGCGCGACCTCCCAGCCGGCCTGGATCGCCACCACGCCGAACTCGCGCGGCGCGCCCTCGGGCAGCCCGACCAGGTGGCGCACCAGTGCCCGGTAACGCTCCTCGAAGATGTGCAGCGGGAGGACCAGCCCCGGGAAGAGGACCGTCCCGAGCGGGAAAACCGGCAGCCGTGCGGTCACGTGATCGAGAGTATCCCGAGCGCGTCCCGGCGGCGTGTCCCGGCTCACCGTCCCGGCGTACGGGCGGCTCCGGTCGGCGCGCGGGCGGGCCGCCTAGACTCGCAAGGGTGTTGAACCGGATCGACCTGCGCGGCGGGTCCCGCGACCCGCGCCGCCTGCTGCCCCGTGCCCAGCTCGACGTCTCCGTGGCGGTCGAGCGGATCCGCCCCCTCGTGGAGGCGGTCCGGGAGCATGGGTACCCGGCGATCCGCGAGGCGAGCGAACGGTTCGACGGCGTCTCCCCGGAGCGGCTGCGGGTGCCGGTCGAGGTGATCCGCGCCGCCGAGGGCACCCTCGACCCGCAGGTCCGCGCCGCGCTGTTGGAGTCGATCACCCGGGCCCGCAAGGTGCACGCCGACCAGCGTCGCGTCGACCACACCACCCAGGTGGTGCCGGGCGGCACGGTGACCGAGCGCTGGGTGCCGGTCGACCGGGTCGGGCTCTACGTCCCCGGCGGCCTGGCCATGTACCCGTCGACGGTGGTGATGAACGTGGTCCCCGCCCAGGCGGCCGGGGTCCGCTCGCTGGTGGTGGCCAGCCCGCCGCAGAAGGACAACGGCGGCCTGCCCGACCAGCGGGTCCTCGCCGCCTGCGCGCTGCTCGGCGTCGACGAGGTCTACGCCGTCGGCGGCGCCCAGGCGGTGGCCATGCTGGCATACGGGGCGACCGTCGACCCGGAGGGCGCCGAGCGCTGCGACCCGGTCGACATGATCACCGGCCCGGGCAACATCTGGGTCACCGCCGCCAAGCGGTTGCTGCGCGGCGTGGTCGGCATCGACGCCGAGGCCGGCCCCACCGAGATCGCCATCCTGGCCGACGACACCGCCGACCCGGCGCACGTCGCCGCCGACCTGATCAGCCAGGCCGAGCACGACCCCCTCGCGGCCAGCGTGCTGGTCACCCCGTCGCCGGCGCTCGCCGACGCGGTCGACGCCGAGCTGGCCCGGCAGGTGCCGGCCGCCAAGCACGCCGAGCGGATCGGCACCGCGCTGCGCGGCGAGCAGAGCGGGGTCGTCCTCGTCGACGACCTCGAGGCCGGGCTGCGGGTGGTCGACGCGTACGCGGCCGAGCACCTGGAGATCCAGACCGCCGACGCCCGTGAGTGGGCGCTGCGGGTGCGCAACGCCGGCGCGATCTTCGTGGGCGCCTGGTCGCCGGTGTCGCTCGGCGACTACTGCGCCGGCTCCAACCACGTGCTGCCCACCGGCGGCTGCGCCCGGCACTCCTCCGGCCTGTCCGTGCAGTCCTTCCTTCGCGGCATCCACCTCGTGGAATACACCGAGGACGCGCTGCGCGAGGTGGCCCCGCACGTGGTCACCCTGGCCGGGGTCGAGGACCTGCCGGCGCACGGCCAGGCCGTCAGCGCGCGCTTCCCGGGGGAGCGGCCGTGACGACCCTGGACGACCTGCCGATCCGCGACGACCTGCGGGGCCGCAGCCCGTACGGCGCGCCGCAGCTCGACGTGCCGGTGCGGCTGAACACCAACGAGAACTCCTACCCGGTGCCCGAGCCGGTGGTGGAGGCGATCGGCAAGGCCGTCGCGGCCGAGCTGCGGGACCTCAACCGCTACCCCGACCGGGACGCCGTGGCGCTCCGCGCCGACCTCGCGGAATACCTCGGCCACGGGCTCACCGTCGACCAGGTGTGGGCGGCCAACGGCTCGAACGAGGTCCAGCAGCAGCTGCTCCAGGCGTTCGGCGGCCCGGGGCGCACCGCGCTCGGCTTCACCCCGGCGTACTCCATGCACCCGCTGCTGGCGCTCGGCACCGGCACCGGCTGGATCCCGGCCGCCCGCGACGCCGACTTCGGGCTGACCGCCGCCGACGCGGTCGCCCAGGTCCGGGCGCACCGGCCCGACGTCGTCTTCCTCTGCTCGCCGAACAACCCGACCGGCACCGCGCTCGACCCGGCCGTGGTCGCCGCCGTGCTGGCCGAGGCGCCCGGCATGGTGGTCGTGGACGAGGCGTACGCCGAGTTCGCCCGGCCCGGCACGGTCAGCGCGCTCGCCGTGCTGCCCGGGCACCCCCGGCTGGTCGTCACTCGGACCATGAGCAAGGCGTTGGGCTTCGCCGGTGGCCGGCTCGGCTACCTGGCCGCCGACCCGGCCGTCGTGCAGGCGGTGCAGCTGGTCCGGCTGCCGTACCACCTCTCCGCGCTCACCCAGGCCGCCGCCCGCGCGGCGCTGGCCCACCGCGACGCCCTGCTCGGCACGGTCGCCGCGATCATGCGGCAGCGCGACCGGATCGTCACCGAGCTGCGCGCCCGCGGGCACCGGGTGGCCGACAGCGACGCCAACTTCGTGCTGTTCGAGGTCGGCGGCGACCAGGCCACCGCCTGGCGCACCCTGCTCGACGCCGGCGTGCTGGTCCGTGACGTCGGGCTGCCCGGCTGGTTGCGGGTCACCGCCGGCACCCCCGCCGAGACCGACGCCTTTTTGTCTGCGATGGAGAAGCTGTCATGAGCCGGACCGCCCGGGTGGAGCGGATCACCAAGGAGACCAAGGTCCTCGTCGAGATCGACCTCGACGGCACCGGCAAGGCCGACATCGAGACGGGCGTCGGCTTCTACGACCACATGCTCAACCAGATCGCCCGGCACGGCGGCTTCGACCTGACCGTGCACACCGTCGGCGACCTCGAGATCGACGCCCACCACACCATGGAGGACACCGCGCTCGCCCTGGGCTCGGCATTCGACCAGGCGCTGGGGGACAAGGCCGGCATCCGGCGGTACGGCTCGGCCACCGTCCCGATGGACGAGGTGCTGGTCCGGGCCGCGGTCGACCTCTCCGGCCGGCCGTACGTGGTGCACGACGAGCCGGCGCTCGCGCCGTACATCGGGCCGGTCTACCCGACCAGCATGACCCGGCACATCTGGGAGTCGTTCGGCCAGGCCGCCCGGGTCACCCTGCACGTGGACGTGCTGCGGGCGGCCCGGCCCGGCGGCAACCCGGACGCCCACCACGTGGTCGAGGCCCAGTTCAAGGCGGTCTCCCGGGCGCTGCGCGAGGCCACGTCGATCGACCCGCGGGCCGCGGGCGCGATCCCCAGCACGAAGGGCGCCCTCTGATGAGCGCGAGGAACGCAGCGCAGCGGAGTACCGCAGTCGCGAATGAAAGGCGGCTCTGATGGGGCGGGCGCTGCCGACGCTGCTGCTGATCGTGGCCGGGGTGCTGGTCGGCGGGACCTGGTCGCTCTACAAGCAGGGCGCCGCCCGCGGCGCGGTGGTGATCACCGGCCTGCTGGCCGTGCTGGCCACCGCCGGCGGCCTGCTCTGGCTGCTTCCCGGGGAGGGCGCATGAGCAGGCGGGTCGTGGTGCTCGACTACGGCTCGGGCAACCTGCGGTCGGCCGAGCGCGCCTTGGAGCGGGCCGGCGCCGACGTCACCGTCACGGCCGACCTGACCGCCGCCGCCGAGGCCGAGGGTCTGGTGGTGCCGGGCGTCGGCGCGTTCGCCGCCTGCATGGCCGGGATCGAGGCGCTGGGTGCCGGCCCGGTCATCGCCGACCGGGTCGCCGCCGGCCGCCCGGTGCTCGGCATCTGCGTCGGGATGCAGGTGCTCTTCGAGCACGGCGACGAGCACGGCGTGGTCACCAAGGGGCTCGGGCTGCTGCCCGGCGGGGTGACCCGGCTGCCGGCGCCGCGGCTGCCCCACATGGGCTGGAACACGGTGCACGCCCCGGCCGGCTCGGTGCTCTTCACCGGCCTGCCGGCCGACGCGCGGTTCTACTTCGTCCACTCCTACGGGGTGACCGAACCGGCCGCGCTGACCGCCGCCGGGACCACCGTCACCACCGCACACCACGGCACCGACTTCGTCGCCGGGGTCGAGCGCGGCCCGCTGTCGGCGGCCCAGTTCCACCCGGAGAAGTCGGCCGACACGGGTGCTACCCTCCTGCGCAACTGGCTGGGCAGCCTTTGAGCAAGGAGCGGGCCCGGCGCCGGGAGGCGCGCCAGGCCGAGCTGGAGCGGGAACGCGCCGCGCGCGCCCGCCGGGTGGCGCGCCGGGCGCGGCGGCGAGCCGTCGTACGCCGATTGACGCCCACGCCGCGGCGGGGCCGGACCGGCCGGCTGCGCCGGCACAGCCGTGGCGAGCGGGCGGCGATCGTGCTGCTCACCGGCGCGGCGGTGGCCGGCATCTGGAGTTTCGTCGACGACTTGGCGCTGCGGCTGGCGTTGGTCGTGTTGTTGCTGCTGGTCCTGCCCGCGGTCGTGGTGATCGCTCTGGACCGCCGTTGAAGATGCGAGGAGAAGAGCGTTGACTCTCACCCTGTTGCCCGCCGTGGACGTCGCCGACGGCCAGGCCGTCCGGCTCGTCCAGGGCGCCGCCGGTAGCGAGACCGCGTACGGCGATCCGGTGGAGGCCGCCCTCGCCTGGCAGTCCGACGGGGCGGAGTGGATCCATCTGGTCGATCTGGACGCCGCGTTCGGCCGGGGCACCAACGCCCATCTGCTCGCCGAGGTGGTCCGCCAGCTCGACGTGAAGGTCGAACTCTCCGGCGGCATCCGGGACGACGAGTCGCTGCAGGCGGCGCTGGGCACCGGAGCGGCGCGGGTCAACATCGGCACCGCCGCCCTGGAGAACCCGGAGTGGTGTGACCGGGTCTGCGGCGAGTACGGCGACAAGGTGGCCATCGGGCTGGACGTGCGCGGCCGTACCCTCTCCGCGCGTGGCTGGACCCGCGACGGCGGCGACCTCTACGAGGTGCTGGACCGGCTGGACAAGGCCGGCGCCGCCCGCTACGTGGTCACCGACATCACCAAGGACGGCACCATGCGCGGGCCCAACCTGGACCTGCTGCGCGAGGTCTGCGCCCGCACCGACGCCCCGGTGATCGCCTCCGGCGGTGTGTCCACCCTGGACGACCTGCGCGCCCTGGCGACTTTGGAGTCGGTGGGCGTGGAGGGCGTGATCGCCGGCAAGGCGCTCTACGCGGGGGCGTTCACCGTCGCCGAGGCGCTCGCCACGCTGCGGGCCGGGGCGTGACCGCCGTCGCGGGCGACAGCGCCGGAGCGGGGCTGGAGGTCCCGGGTGACGGTGCGGCCGTCACCCGGCTCGGCTCGGGCGGCCCGTGGGAGGCGCTCTACGGCTACTGCCGCGTGGTCCGGGCCGGGCGGCTGGCCATCACCGCCGGCTGCACCTCGACCGTGGACGGCCGGGTGGCCCACGTCGGGGACGCCGCCGCGCAGACCGCCCAGGCGATCCGGATCGGCCTGGACGCGCTCGCCGAGGTCGGCGCCGAGCCGGCCGACGTGGTGCGCACCCGGATGTACGTGACCGACCGGATCTACGCCGACGAGGTCGGCCGGGCGCACAACGCGGTGTTCGGCCCGGTCCGCCCGGTGGCCACCATGGTCGTGGTGGCCGGGCTGATCGACCCGGACCACCTGGTCGAGGTCGAGCTGGAAGCCTGGCTCGGCGACCGCTGACGGTCGTTCCCACGGTGTGGGGGCGGCCACCCGGTGCAATTAGGTTGTGCGCAACTCAATTGGGCGCTACGGTTTCGGGGTGACCGATGATCTGGTGCTGCGCCGGCAGGTGTGCTTCGCCCTCTACGCGGCGTCGCGCGCCCTCACCGACGTCTACCGGCCCATCCTCGACGAGCACGGCCTGACCTACCCGCAGTACCTGGTGCTGCTGGTGCTCTGGGAGCGCGGCGACGACGCCCCCACGGTCTCCGAGCTCGGCGCGGCGCTGCGGCTGGACTCCGGGACGCTCTCCCCGCTGCTCAAGCGGCTGGAAGCGGCGGGCCTGGTGGTCCGGACGCGCTCGGCGAGCGACGAGCGACGGGTGGAGGTGGGGCTCACCGCCGACGGTGTGGCCCTGCGGGAGCGGATGACCGAGGTGCCGGTGCGGGTCGCCTGCGCCACCGGTCTCACCGAGGCCGAGCTGGTCGCCCTGCGCGACACCCTCACCCGGGTCACCGAGACGATCCACCGACAGAAGGAGCAGTGACCACCATGCAGGTGCTCTACACCGCGTCCGCGCGGGCCACCGGCGACGGCCGGGACGGCCACGTCCGCACCTCCGACGGCGGCCTCGACCTGGACCTGGCCATCCCGAAGGAGATGGGCGGCGCCGGCGGCGCGACCAACCCGGAGCAGCTCTTCGCGGCCGGCTACGCGGCCTGCTTCCACTCTGCGCTGCGCCTGGTGGCCCGCAAGGCCCGGGCGGACGTCTCGAACTCCGTCGTCGAGGCCGAGGTGGGCATCGGCCCGAACGGCAGCGGCGGCTACGGCCTGGCCGTGACCCTGGTGGTCGACCTGCCCGCCGTCGAGCGGTCCGCCGCGCAGCAGCTCGTCGAGGCGGCCCACCAGGTCTGCCCCTACTCCAACGCGACCCGGGGCAACATCGAGGTCGCCCTGACCGTCCGGGATGCCCGATGACGGCCAACCGGGAGATCCACCTGGCGTCCCGGCCGCAGGGCTGGCCGACCGCCGACAACTTCCGGCTGGTCACCACCGAGGTGCCCACCCCGGGTCCGGGCCAGCTCGTGGTCCGCAACCGGTTCATGTCGGTGGACCCGTACATGCGCGGGCGGATGAACGACGTCAAGTCGTACGTGCCGCCGTTCGCGCTCGACGCCCCGCTCGACGGCGGCGCGGTCGGTGAGGTGGTGGCCGGCGAGGCCGAGGGCTTCGCGCCCGGCGACGTCGTGCTGCACGGCCTGGGCTGGCGGGAGTACGCGCTGGTCGACGCCAAGGGCGCGCGGAAGGTCGACCCGGATCTGGCCCCGGTCAGCGCCTACCTGGGCGTGCTCGGCATGACCGGGCTCACCGCGTACGCCGGGCTGCTCGACGTGGCGGCCATGAAGCCGGGCGAGACGGTCTTCGTCTCCGGCGCGGCCGGTGCGGTCGGCAGCATGGTCGGGCAGATCGCCAAGCTGCGCGGCGCGGCCCGGGTGGTCGGCAGCGCCGGCTCGCCGGCCAAGGTCGAGCGGCTCCTGGCGCTCGGCTTCGACGCCGCGTTCGACTACCACGACGGCCCGGTCCGGGACCGGCTCAGAGCCGCCGCGCCGGACGGCGTCGACGTCTACTTCGACAACGTCGGCGGCGAGCACCTGGAGGCCGCCATCGGCGCGATGAACCTGCACGGCCGGGCCGCCATCTGCGGCATGATCGCGCAGTACAACGCCACCGAGCCGCCGGCAGCCCCACGCAACCTGGCGCTGCTCATCGGCAAGCGGCTCACGCTGCGCGGCTTCCTGGTCGGCGACCACGGGCACCTGCGCGAGCAGTTCGTCCAGGAGATGGCCGGCTGGCTGCGGGACGGCCGGATCTCCTACGACGAGACGGTGGTCGACGGCATCGAGCGCGCTCCGGAGGCCTTCCTCGGCATGCTGCGGGGCGAGAACCTCGGCAAGATGCTCGTCCGCGTGTGACCCGGACCTCGTTCACGGCGGTCGGCCCGATCGGGCCGGCCGCCGTGCCGTGCCGGTTGGATAGGCTCGCGGCATGACGGTGGCGGTACGGGTGATTCCCTGTCTGGACGTGGACGCCGGGCGGGTGGTCAAGGGGGTCAACTTCCTCGACCTGCGCGACGCCGGCGACCCGGTCGAGCTGGCGGCCGCCTACGACCGGGCCGGCGCGGACGAGCTGACCTTCCTCGACGTCACCGCCTCCAGCAGCGACCGCGGCACCATGCTCGACGTGGTGCGGCGCACCGCCGAGTCGGTCTTCATCCCGCTCACCGTCGGCGGCGGCGTCCGCCAGGTCGCCGACGTCGACACCCTGCTGCGGGCCGGCGCGGACAAGGTCGGGGTGAACACCGCGGCCATCGCCCGCCCCGAGCTGATCGCCGAGATCGCCGACCGGTTCGGCCGCCAGGTGCTGGTGCTCTCCCTCGACGTACGCCGGGCCCCCGCCGGCACCACGCCGAGCGGGTTCGAGGTGACCACCCACGGCGGGCGCCGGGGCACCGGCCTCGACGCCGTGGAGTGGGCGGCGCGCGGCGCCGAACTGGGCGCGGGGGAGATCCTGCTCAACTCGATGGACGCCGACGGCACCAAGGCGGGCTTCGACCTGCCGCTGATCGAGGCCGTCCGCGCGGTCGTCGACGTGCCGGTGATCGCCAGCGGCGGCGCCGGCCAGGTGGCCCACTTCCCGCCGGCCATCGGCGCGGGCGCCGACGCGGTGCTCGCGGCCAGCGTTTTCCACTTCGGCGAGCTGACCGTCGGCGAGGTCAAGGACGCCCTGCGCGGCGCCGGGCACCCCGTGCGCTGACCGCCCGCCCCCTGCTCCTGCGGGGCAGGTGCCGGTCAGGGGCGGCCGGAGTGGCCCTCCGGCGAGCGGCGCGGCATCGGTATCGAGCGAACCGCATACTCCTGGACCGCCGCGGCGTGGTCGTCCTCGTCCAGTTGCCAGTCGGACTCGTTCGGGGCGGGGCGGCGGCTCAGCACGCCCTGCACCGTGTCCACCGTGGTGCCCAGCCCGGCGCTGGGCCGGGTGCGCCAGAGCCGCTCGCCGTCCGGGGTCACCCGGAACCAGCCGTCGGTGACGCTGACCAGGCCGGCGCTCACGAGCCGACGGACCGCCCCCTCCACCTCGTGCCGCTCGGGGATGGCCTGGTTGAGGTGGTCGGCTGTGGAGAGGACGTCGGCGAGGCGCACGCCCTCCGGGCGCCGGGTGGCGGCGGCCCGGCGGTGCCGACCGGCGCCGCTCGCGATGATCAGTGAGACGAAGATCCAGGCGTCGCTCCAACGCCAACCGTTCTCCCCCATGAACGAATGATGCCCGGCCGCGACGGCAGAGAAAACACCCGGTTTCCCGGCGAGGCGTCGCCGCAGCTCAGCGACGTCCCGGGCGTCCCAGCCGGTGGCGGTCGGCGTGGCGGGGGTGACGCTGCGTGGTCGAGGGGCGAATCAGGCCGTCTCGCCGGCCGGGCGCGGGGCGGTGGCGACCGCCGGCTCGTCGGCCGGTCGGGCCGGCACCGCGAAGATCGGGATGAAGAACTGGGCGAGCGGCCCGATGGCCAGCGCGTACGCCACGGTGCCGAGGCCCAGGGTGCCGCCGAGCAGCCAGCCCAGGCTCAGCACGGTCACCTCGATGACGGTCCGGACCAGCCGGATGGAGAAGCGGGGGTGGCGGGCGGTGAAGCCGGTCATCAGGCCGTCGCGCGGGCCGGGGCCGAGCCCGGCGCCCAGGTAGAGGCCGGTGGCGGCGCCGTTGGCGACGATCCCGACGACCAGCAGGGTGGCCCGGATCGGCAGGCCGTCGCCGGGCGGCAGCAGGGCCAGGGTGGCGTCGACGACCAGCCCGATCACCACGACGTTGCTGATGGTGCCGAGGCCGGGGCGCTGCCGCAGCGGGATCCAGAGCAGCAGCACCACCGCGCCGACCGCGATCGTGATCGTGCCGAAGGAGAGGTGGGTCTGCCGGGCGAGCCCCTGGTGGAACACGTCCCACGGGTCGAGCCCCAGGCCGGACCGGATCATCAGCGCCATGCTGATCCCGTAGAGGGCGAGCCCCACGTAGAGCTGGCTGAGCCGCCGGGCCGGCCGGTACCGGAGATTGCCAATCTGTGCCATGCATGCCACCCTAGGGGCCAATCCTGCCCGTGACAGAGCCAATTTAGGAGGGGTGGCCATGACGAGTCAGGTACGTGGCGTCCAATTGGCTCGGCTCCTCGGGCAGTGGCATGCCCTGCCGGGCCGCCGGCGCAGCCCGGACTACGCCGCGCTCGCCGCCGCGGTCCGCGGGCTGCTCGCCGACGGCCGGCTCCCCCTCGGGGTACGCCTGCCGGCCGAGCGGGACCTGGCCGAGGCCCTGCGGATCAGCCGGACCACGGTCACCGCCGCCTACCGGGAGCTGCGGGAGACCGGCCACCTGGCCAGCCGGCGGGGCGCCGGGAGCTGGACCATGCTGCCGGGCACCCACCGGGTGGCCAGCACCGGCCTCTGGACCCCGCTGGACGACCGCGACATGATCGACCTGGGGGTGGCCGCGCTCTCCGCCCCGGCGCAGCTCGTGCCGGCGGCCCGGGCCGCCGCCGAGGACCTGCCGCGCTATCTCGGCGGGGCCGGCTACCACCCGACCGGCATCATCGAGCTGCGCGAGGCGGTGGCCCGCTCGTACACCGAGCGAGGGCTGCCGACCAGCCCGGAGCAGATCATGGTCACCAGCGGCACACAGCACGCGCTAGACCTGGTGCTGCGGCTGGCCCTGTCGCCCGGCGGCGGGGTGCTGGTGGAGTCCCCGACCTACCCGAACGCCCTCGCCGCGCTCGCCGCCCGGCGGGCCCGGATCACCACCCACGGGCTGGCCGCCGACGGGGTCGGCTGGGACGCCGACCTGCTGCTGGGCAGCATCCGGCAGACCCGGCCGAAGCTCGCCTACGTGATCCCCGAGTTCCACAACCCGACCGGCCACCTGATGGCGGCCGACCTGCGCGAGCGGCTGGTCGGCGCGGCGCACGCCGCCGGGACCGACCTGGTCGTGGACGAGTCCTTCGTGGAGCTGCCGCTGGACGGCACCCCGCTGCCGCCGCCGGTGGCCACCTTCGACCGGCACTCCCGGGTGATCAGCATCGGCGGGATGAGCAAGCCCTACTGGGGTGGCCTGCGGATCGGCTGGGTCCGGGCGTCCGCCCCGCAGGTGCAGCGGCTGGCCGCCGCCCGGGTCGGCGTGGACATGGCCAGCCCGGTGCTCGACCAGCTCGTCGCGGTGCACCTGCTGGCCGAGGGGCCGAGCATCGTGGCCGCCCGGCGGGCCCAGCTCGCCGCCCAGCGGGACGCCCTGGTGAAGGCGATGGCCGACCGGCTGCCCGACTGGCGGGTCACCGTGCCGCGCGGCGGCGTGACGCTCTGGGTGGAGCTGGACGGCCCGATCTCCAGCGCGCTGGCCCGGGCCGCCGAGGAGGCCGGCGTACGCCTGGCGCCCGGACCCCGGTTCGGCCTGGACGGCACCCTGGAGCGGTTCCTCCGGCTGCCCTTCACCCTGCCCGCCGCAGACCTGGTGGAGGCCGTCGGCCGGCTCGCCGCGGTCCGCTACGACCTGGACCGGACCGGCCGCCCGCAGTGGCGGGAGCCCTCCGTCATCGCATGAGCCCGGCCGCGGCGCGCCCGGGCTGCCCGGAGGACAGCGGCCCGGCCGACCGGCTGCCAGACTGTCCGCCGTGACGGACGGGACGCGGCGCGGGCCACGGATGCGGGTGCTGACCGAGGGCGCCTCTGTCACCCCGCTGGAGCTCTTCTTCGACCTGGTCTTCGTCTACGCGCTCACCCAGGTGACCGCGTTGATGGCGGCCGACCTGACCTGGCCCGGCGTGGGGCGGGGCCTGCTGGTGCTGGCCCTGCTCTGGTGGAGCTGGTGCTGCTACGCCTGGCTCGGCAACACCGTCCGCGCCGACGAGGGCGTGGTCCGGGTGGTCCTCTTCGCGGTGATCGCCACCATGTTCGTGGTCGCCGAGACCATCCCGGAGGCCTTCGTCGACCTGCCCGGCGGGCTTCCCGGCCCGGTCGTCTTCGCCGCCTGCTACCTGGCCGTCCGGGTGCTGCACCTGACCATCTACCGGTACGCCGCCCGCGGCGACGCCGGCCTGCGCCGGCAGCTGGTGCGCGCCGCCCTGCCGATGCTGGGCGGCGCGGTGCTGCTCTTCGCCGCGGCGCTGCTGCCCCCGTACCTCACCGACGACCCGGCGCGGGTCGTCCCGCTGCGTACCCTGATCTGGGTGCTCGCCCTCGCCGTCGACTACGGCGGCATCATGGCCATCGGCGCGGCGGGCTGGCAGATCTTCTCGGCCGCGCACTGGACCGAGCGGCACGGCCTGATCATCATCGTGGCGCTGGGAGAGTCCCTGGTCGCGATCGGCGTCGGGATCACCGCGCTGCCGATCTCCTGGCCGATCATCGTGGCCTCGTTCCTCGGCGTGACGGTGGCGGGGGCGCTGTGGTGGGCGTACTTCGACGTGGTGTCGATCGCCGCCGAGCGGGTCCTGGCCCGGGCGCGCGGCGCCGAGCGGGCCGCGCTGGGCCGGGACTCCTACACCTACCTGCACCTGCCGATGGTCACCGGGATCATCCTGCTCGCCCTGGGCCTCAAGAAGGTGATGTCGTACGTCGGGGACGAGAGCGACCACCGGCTCACCGACCCGCTGCACGGGCTGGGCCTGTTCGCCCTCTACGGCGGCGTGATCGTCTACCTGCTCGGCCACGTGGGCTTCCGGCTGCGCAACATGGGCTCGGTCAACTGGCCGCGGGTGGCCGCCACGGCGCTGCTGGTGCTGCTCCTGCCGGTGGCCGACCACCTGCCGGCGCTGGCCGCGCTGGGGCTGCTCGCCGTGGTCTGCGCCGGGATGGTGGTGGCCGAGGTGGTGCTCTTCGGGGCGGCCCGCCGGGCGCTGCGCGACGAGTTCCTCGAGGAGCACGGCGTCGGCGGCCCGCCCGGGCGGTAGCCCCGTTCCGGTACGGATCCGAAGGATCGCAGCGGCGCGGGGCGGGATTGCGGAGACTGCCCGGGTGGGGAACGGCGAGGGTGCCCGGTGGTCGCGCCTCGTGCGGCCCGCGGCGCCCGGCTCCCGGACCACCCGGCTGGAACTCTTCTACGACCTGGTCTTCGTCTTCGCGTTCGTCAACGTCACCACCCTGACCGCCAACCGGCTCACCCCGGCCAACCTCTACCGCTGCCTGCTGGTGCTGGCCCTGCTCTGGTGGTTGTGGACCGGTTTCGCCCGGCTCGGCAACGCGGTACGTGCCGACCAGGGCCTGCTGCCGCTGGTCGGCTTCCTCACGGTGGCCGCGACGTTCCTGCTGGTGCTCAGCGTGCCGGGCGCGTTCGTGGACGCTCCCGGCTGGCTGAACGGCCCGCTGGTCTTCGCGGCCTGCTACTTCGTGATCCGGGCGGCCCAGCTCGCGGTCCTCGGCTGGATGGACTGGTCGGATCGTGTGCTGCGCCGGCGGCTGCTGCCGCGCGTCGTGCTGCCGGCGGTGGCCACCGCGCTGCTGGTGGTGGCCGGCACGGTGCCCCAGCGACTCGCCGACCGGCCGATCGCCGTGGCGCTGCAACTGGGCCTCTGGACCGTGGCGCTGCTCGTCGAGTACGTCGGCGGGGTGGTCCTGGCCCAGCGCTGGTGGGTGGTGGTCTCCGCCGGCCACTGGGCGGAACGGCACGCGCTCATGGTGCTGATCGCGCTGGGGGAGTCGATCATCGCGCTCGGGCTCGGCCCGAAGACCGGGCTGCCGCTCAGCGGTCCGGTGGCGATCGCCGCGCTGCTCGGCGTCCTGGTCGTGGCGATGCTCTGGTGGGCGTACTTCGACACCCTGGCGTACGCGCTGGAGCAGGCGCTGCACCAGGCACGCGACCCGGCCGCCCGGCTCCGGCTCGCCCGGGACGTCTACACGTTCCTGCACCTGCCGTTGATCGCCGGGGTCATCCTCTTCGCCCTGGGCCTGAAGGACCTGCTCGCCGAGTCGGCGAGCCCGATGACTCCCACCTGGGGCGAGCCACTGGGCGGCTTCTGGGTCACCGTCTTCTACGGCGGGGTGGGCCTCTACCTGCTCAGCCTCGCCGGCTGCGCGCTGGTGGCGCTGCGGGAGGTGCACTGGCCGCTGCTGGTCACGATCGTGGTGCTCGCCGCGGTCGCCCCGTTCGCCGCCCCGATCCCGGAGCTGGTCGCGCTCGCGCTGCTGACGGGGCTCACCACCCTCGGGGTGCTGGCGGAGACGTTGAGCGAAAACGGCCGGCGGCGCCGGGTCCGGCAGCTCGCGCTGGAGGAGCAGCTCGCCGCGGAGGCGGAGCAGAGCCACTGGCGCCAGAGGCACCTGTGAGCGCGAGGAGTGAGCCGGGGTTGCGAGCCCCGCAGTCGCAAACGAAGACCGGCGCTGTGACCGGGCCCGGAAACCACGGCGGCGGCCGTGCCCCGGGACGGAGGGGCGCGGCCGCCGGGCGGTGCGGGCCGGCTACAGCTCGGCGAGGCTGCCCGCGTACATCTTGTCGATCTCGCCGGCGAAGTTGGTCTCCACGCTCCGGCGCTTGATCTTCAGCGACGGGGTGACCTCGCCGTCCTCGATGGTGAGGTCCCGGGGGAGGATGGTCACCTTCTTGATCGTCTCCCAGCGGTTGAGCTTGCCGTTCAGCTCGGTCACGTAGCCCTCGACCATGGCCTGCGCCTCGGGCGAGGTGACGATCGCGGTGTAGTCGCGCCCCTCCAGCGGCGTCCCGGCGGCCCAGCCCTTGATCGCGTCCGGGTCGAGCGTGACCAGCATGGTGCAGTAGTTGCGCGCCTGCCCGATCACCACGGCCTGGGAGGTGTACGGGCAGACGGCCTTGAACATGCCCTCGATGTGCGACGGCGCGATGTACTTGCCGCCGGAGGTCTTGACCAGGTCCTTCTTCCGGTCGGTGATGCGGAGGTAGCCGTCGTCGTCGAGGGTGCCGATGTCGCCGGTGCGGAAGAAGCCGTCCTCGGTGAACGCGGCCGCGGTCTCCTCGGGCAGGTTGTGGTAGCCGCGCATGACCGGCTTGCCGCGGACCAGGATCTCGCCGTCGGTGTCGATCCGGCACTCCAGGTCGCCCATGGCCCGGCCCACGCTGCCGATCTTCAGCCCGTCGGGCGGGTTCACGAACGCGCCGGCGCTGGTCTCGGTGAGCCCGTACCCCTCGGAGATGGGCAGGTTGGCCGCGGCGAAGAAGGTGGCGATCTCCTTGCTCAGCGGCGCCGCGCCGGAGACCAGCACCCGCATCCGGCCGCCGAGCCGGGCCTGGAGCTTGCTGAACACCAGCTTCTCGGCGAGCGCGTACTTGAACTTCAGGCCGGCCGGCACCGGCTTGCCGGCCTGCTCCAGCGCGACCTTCGCCTTGCCCACCGCGACGCCCCAGGCGAAGATCTTCGCCTTCGCCCCGGCGGCGCTCTGGGCCGTGGTCACCGCCTTGTTGTAGACCTTCTCGAAGACCCGGGGCGCCCCGCACATGAGCGTCGGCCGGATCACCCCGAGCAGGTCGACCAGCTTGTCCACCCGGCCGTCGACGTAGGTGGGCAGGCCGACGTGGGTGGCGCCGCAGAGCAGCGTCTTGCCGAACGAGTGCGACAGCGGCAGCCACAGGTACTGCAGGTCGTCGGCGTGCAGCAGGCCCAGCTCGGCCTGCGCCACGCCCTCCCAGCACCAGCCGCCGTGCAGCAGCTCGACGCCCTTGGGTCGGCCGGTGGTGCCCGAGGTGTAGATCAGGGTGGCCAGGTGGTCCGGGCCGATCCCGGCGACCAGCATGTCGATGAGGTCGGGCTCGTTCACCAGCGCCCGGGCCCCGCGCTCCTCCAGCTCGGCCAGGGTGAGCTGCGGGACGGTGGCGGCCGGGTCGGGCGCGCCGTCGAAGAGCACCACGTGGGTCAGCGCCGGCACCGCCGTGCCGGCGATCTTCGCCGCCTGGGCGGTGTTCTCCGCGAAGAGCACCTTCGACCCCGAGTCGGCGACGATGTACGTCGCGTCCTCCGGCTCGGTGGTCGGGTAGACGGTGGTGGTGGCCCCGCCGGCGCACATGATCCCGAAGTCGGCGAGCACCCACTCCAGCCGGGTGTTGGCCAGGATCGCCACCGGGTCCTCCAGGCCGACGCCGAGCCCGTGCAACCCGGCGGCGATCGCCTTGGCGCGCTGCCCGACCTGCTCCCACGTCAGCCAGACCGGCCCCGAGTCGTCCGGAGCGGGATGGGCGAACGCGTGGCGATCGGGGGAGTCCGCCACGCGCTTGAGGAACATGTCGGGTACGGAACGGTACGGTACATCGAGAGCCATCGCTGTAGCCGCCTTCAGGGGTGGAGGGACGTGACGGGGGTCACGCCATTCTGCGGTTACCGAAGAGTATTGCCTGGACCCGGGCAGCGGCTAGCCCCCGTGGCCTGCGGCGACCCTCGCCCGGGAGCGGGAACGCGCTCAGGCGTACCGGGTGGCGGCGCGGGACCAGTCGTAGGTGGCCCGGATCCAGTTCCGCCGGGTGTCCAGGAGGGCCCGCACCCCCGGGTCGGCCGTCGCGGCCAGCGCCGCGTCCCGCTCCACGTACGCCGCCAGCACCGCGTTGAACCGGGTGGCCGCCGCGCGCAGGGCCGCCTCCTCACCCTGCCCGGTCTCCCCGGCGATGGTGGTGACCAGGTTGTGCGCGTCCGGGCCGGTCGCCCGCTCCTTGTCGTAGGAGAAGAGATCGTTGCACCAGCAGACCAGGTCGGTGGCGAGCGCGTCCAGGTCGGCCAGCGCCGGGTCCGCTCGACTGCCGGGGTCGGACCGCTCGGGGTGGGCCAGGTCGGTCAGCGTGAAGCTGGGCCGGACGCCCCCGGTGTGCCGGCGCATCTGCACGTACTCGGCCACTCCGGGCACGCGGCGGTGCTCCCGGTTGGCCGCCTCCCAGAGCAGGGCCAGCAGGTACTCGCGCAACTGGCTGACCAGGCTCAGCAGCAGGCCCGGCCGGCGCCGGTCGCGGACCCGCCGGCACAGGTCGTCCAGCGCCACGGCGAGCGGGCCGGCGTCGGCCGGGATCGGCGCCGCCGGGTCGCCGTGCCGGTCGAGCACCTCAAGCAGGGCCGCCACGGTCGGCGCGAGCCGGGTCGGGCTGGCCCCCAGGCCGTCCTCGTCGCAGGCGTCGTCCATCACGAACAGCCAGCTGATCAGGTCGGCGAGCAGCCGCAGGCCGTCGACCGACGCGTCCGGGCAGGCCCGTCCGGCCAGCTCGACGGGGTGGGCGGCGGCCAGCCGGCGCAGCCCGGCCGGGGTGCCGATCAGGCCCAGGTCGCGTACCCACCCGGCGCTCTCCCCGACGACCAGCTCGACGGCGGCGTGGCGGCGCGCCGGGAAGGGGGGTTCGTGCAGTGCCGAGAGCGCGAAGCCTCGCATCCGTCTCTCCTGTCCCGCCCGCCCGGGGTCGGGCGGCGGGACAGGAGCGTACGGCAGCGCGGATCGGCCGTCGTCGCTGGGCCGGAGCGATTCCCACGGATCCGTCGACACCGGTCGGCTCGCTCCGTCAGAGACCCAGGCTGGCCGCCCGCAACCGCTCCGCCGGCTCGGCCGGGCCGTCCACCTGGACCCGGGCCACCCGCTGCCGGCCGGAGATGAACAGCACCAACTCGCCCGGGGCGCCGACCAGGCGCAGCCGCTCGCCGCCGCGACCGACGGCGCGCTCGCCGTAGCCGGGGGCCTGGATCAGCAGGTCGGCCGGGAAGCGCCGCAACGACAGCCGGGCCAGCACGGATGCCCGCTTCCAGAGCGCCGCGTGCTGCCGGGCCGGCAGGTCGCGGGGGAGCCAGCCGGGCCGGGCCCGGCGCACGTCCTCGTGGTGGATGAAGAACTCCAGGCCGTTGACCAGTTCGTCGGTGAGCGGGTTGCTCACCGGGCTCCACAGCGGCGGGCGGCGGATCCGGGCCACCAGGTCCGCGTAGGGGCCGGCGGCCACCCGGCGGCGGACCGCCTCGCCGTGCCCGCGTAGCGGCGGCAGCAGGATGCCGCCGGCCGCGTCCGGCCGGCGCTCCCGCACCAGCAGGTGCGCCGCCAGGTCGCGGGTGGTCCACCCCTCGTTGACCGTCGGCGCGTCCGGTCCCAGCTCCAGCATCAGGTCGGCGAGCGCCTCGCGCTCCGACCGGGCGTACCGCGGCATGGCCCGATCGTAGGCCCGGCGGGGCCGGTCGGGGGCCCGGCCCGGACACGGCGCCGGCGCGCCCGGTCACCGGTCTGCCGGCGCCCGGCCGTCCGCCCTGCTCGGCGGGTCCACGTGGAGGAGTGACGGTCGACATATCGGGGCCGGGTCGGCGGAGGCGGCACGGAGCAGTAAGGATGAGGGGGAGAACTGCGGCTTACGGCGGGGGAGAGCGTGGCGAGCGGGACAAGTCGGGACGTCCTCGGCAGAGGGCTACGGGTGCTCGGCCGGGCCATCCGGGAGCAGCCGCGCATCTTCACGGTCGCGGTGGCCGGCAGCGTGCTCTTCGGCCTCATGGTGATCGCCAGCGCGTACGTGGTCGGCGCGGTGGTCGGCAAGGTGGTGGTCCCGGCGGTCACCCGCGGCTCGGTGACCGGCGGCGCCCTGGCGCTCGCCGCGGCCGCGCTGTTCGGGATCAGCGTGCTGCGGGTGGTCGGCATCTTCGGCCGCCGGCTCGGCGCCGGCTACATGCAGTACCGGCTCCAGGCCGCCTACCGCCGGCGGGTCACCCGCCGCTACCTCGACCTGCCGCTGGCCTGGCACCACCGCAACGCCACCGGCACCCTGCTCTCCAACGCCAACTCGGACGTCGAGGCCGCCTGGTACCCGATCGCACCACTGCCCTTCGCCGTCGGCACCCTGGTGATGCTGGTCGGCGCGGTGATCTCGCTCTTCCTCACCGACTGGGCCCTCGCGCTGGTCGGCCTCGCCGTCTTCCCGGCGCTGTTCGCGCTCAACGTGGTCTACTCCCGCGGGATGGCGCCTCGCCAGGCCCGCGCCCAGCGGCTGCGCGCCGAGGTGAGCGGCATCGCGCACGAGAGCTTCGACGGCGCGCTGGTGGTCAAGACGATGGGCCGGGAGGCCCAGGAGACCACCCGGTTCGCCGCCCGGGCCGGCGACCTGCGCGACGCGCTGATCTCCGTCGGCAAGCTGCGCGGCGTCTTCGACCCGATGCTGGAGACCCTGCCCAGCCTCGGCACGCTCGCCGTGCTGGTGGTCGGCGCGATCCGGCTCGGGGAGGGCGCGATCACCGTGACCGAGCTGGTCAGCGTGGCCTTCCTCTTCACCGTGCTGGCCTTCCCGGTCCGGGCCATCGGCTGGGTGCTGGCCGAGCTGCCGCGCAGCGTCGCCGGCTGGGACCGGGTCCGCCGGGTCCTCGACGCCACCGGCGAGATGCCGTACGGCGAGGTGGCCCTCGACCCGGCCGCGCCGGCGCCGGCCACCCTCGCCTTCGAGGACGTGCACTTCGGGTACGAGCCGGCCGAGGCGCACCTGCCCGGCGCCCAGGTGCTCGGCGAGGTCACCTTCACCGTGCCGGCCGGGAAGACGGTCGCCCTGGTCGGGCCGACTGGCGCCGGCAAGTCCACCATCGCCTCGCTGGCCGTACGGCTGGTCGACCCGGACAGTGGCACGGTCAGCCTGGACGGGGTCGACGTGCGTGAGCTGACCGCCGCCTCGCTGGCCTCGACCGTGGCCCTCGTCGCCCAGGTGCCGTTCGTCTTCGACGACACCGTCCGGGCCAACATCGCCCTCGACCGTCCCGGGATCGGCGACGAGGAGGTCTGGGCGGCGCTGCGGCTGGCCGAGGCGGACGGCTTCGTGGCCGCGCTGCCCGACGGGCTGGACACCATGGTCGGCGAGCGGGGCACCTCGCTCTCCGGCGGCCAGCGGCAGCGGCTCACCCTGGCGCGGGCGGTCGCCGGCCGCCCCCGGCTGCTGGTGCTCGACGACGCCACCAGCGCCGTCGACCCGCGGGTGGAGGCGGCCATCCTGGCCGGGCTGCGTGCCCCGAGTGACGGAGGCGCGGCCGCCTCGATCCTGGTGGTCGCCTACCGGCGGGCCACCATCGCGCTCGCTGACGAGGTGATCTACGTCGAGCACGGCCGGGTGGTGGCCAGGGGCACGCACGCCGACCTGCTCGCCACCGTCCCCGGCTACGCCGACCTGGTCACCGCCTACGAGCAGGCCGAGCAGGAACGCGAGCAGACCCGCACGTACGACGAGGTCACCCCGCTGACCTCCGGCCTGGAAGTCGAGGTTGACCGGTGACGAGCACCACCGTTGCGGCCGAACAGCGGACCGAGTCGACCTGGCGGACGCTGCGGCGCGGGCTGGCGCTCTCCCCGGAGCTGAGGACCGGTCTGGCCGGCACCGTGGCGCTGGCCCTGATCTACATGATCGGCCGGGTCGCCGTGCCGGTGGCCGTGCAGCGCGGCATCGACCACGGCATCCTCGGCGGCCTCGACCTGGACGTGGTCACGCTGACCGTGCTGGTCACCGCCGCCGTGCTGGTGGTCACCACCACCTGCGGCTACCTGATGATGCGCCGGCTGTTCACCGTCAGCGAGACCGCGCTGGCCGGGGTGCGCACCCGGGCCTTCCGGCACGTGCACGACCTGTCCATGCTGCACCAGCAGTCCGAGCGGCGCGGCTCGCTGGTCTCCCGGGTCACCAGCGACGTCGACCAGATCACCCAGTTCCTCCAGTGGGGCGGCGTGATCCTGATCGTCAACCTGGGCCAGCTCGTGGTGACCACGGCCGTGATGCTCGCGTACTCCTGGCAGTTGACCCTGGTGGTGCTCGTGGCGTTCGCGCCCGCGGTGCTGGTGATCCGGCTGCTCCAGCGCCGGCTGGCCGGCGCCTACGGGGTGGTCCGGCAGCGGATGGGTGCCCTGCTCGGCACGATCGGCGAGAGCGTGGTGGGTGCCCCGGTGATCCGGTCGTACGGGATCGCCGGGCGCACCGCCCGGCGGCTGGACGCGGCGATCGAGGGGCAGCGACTGGCCCAGCAGAAGGCGATCCGGATCAGCATCGTGGGCAGCTCCGTCGGCGAGCTGGCGGCCGGCCTGGCGCTGGCCGGTGTGGTGGTGGTCGGGGTCAACCTCGGTGTCGACCGCACCCTGTCCATCGGCCAGCTGACCGCGTTCCTGTTCCTGGTGACGCTCTTCATCCAGCCGGTGCAGATCGCCACCGAGGTGCTCAACGAGGCGCAGAACGCGATCGCCGGCTGGCGCCGGGTGCTCGACGTGCTGGACGTCGCGCCGGACGTGGCCGACCCGGGGGAGCAGGGCCGGGAGCTGCCGCCCGGTCCGCTGGACATCCGCTTCGCCGGGGTGACCTTCGCCTACCCGGGCGGGCCGCCGGTGCTGCACGACGTGACGGTGGACATCCCGACGAAGAGCCGGGTGGCCGTGGTCGGCGAGACCGGCAGCGGCAAGACGACGTTCGCCAAGCTGCTCACCCGGCTGATGGACCCCACCGAGGGCGAGGTGCTGCTCTCCGGCGTCTCGCTGCGCGAGGTGCGCTTCGAGTCGCTGCGGTCGCGGGTGGTGATGGTGCCGCAGGACGGCTTCCTCTTCGACACGACAGTCGGGGAGAACGTCCGCTTCGCCCGCCCGGAGCTGACCGACGCGCAGCTCACCGCCGCCTTCTCCGAGCTGGGCCTGGCCGACTGGCTGGACGGGCTGCCGAGCGGGCTGAACACCTCGGTGGGCGAGCGCGGCGAGGCGCTCAGCGTCGGCGAGCGGCAGCTCGTCGCGCTGGCCCGGGCGTACGTGGCCGACCCCGACCTGCTGGTGCTGGACGAGGCGACCAGCGCGGTCGACCCGGCCACCGAGGTACGCCTCCAGCGCACCCTGGACGCGGTCACCCGGGGCCGGACCACGCTGGCCATCGCCCACCGGCTCTCCACCGCCCAGGCCGCCGACGAGGTGATCGTGGTGGACCGGGGCCGGATCGTGCAGCGCGGCCCGCACGACGAGCTGGTGCGGGACCCGGAGTCGGTCTACGCCCTGCTCTACGCCTCCTGGCTGGAGCAGACCCGCTAGTCCAGGTCGCCGGTGAGGTAACGCTGGACGGTCGGCCCGATGGCCGCGACCAGGGTCTCCGGGTCGGCGGAGGCCACCGGTTCGAGGCGGATGACGTACCGCATCATGGCCAGGCCGGCGACCTGGGTCGCCACCAGCGCGCCGCGCAGCGGCAGCTCCGTCGGGTCGACGTCGAGCTGGTCGAGGACCCGCCGCAGCACCTGGGTGGTCAGGAACTCGCGCAGCATCCGGGCGGTCCACTCGTTGCTCACCGCCGAGCGGAGCAGGGCCACCGCGGCCCCGCCGACGGGCGAGTCCCAGACGCTCAGGAACGTGCGGACCAGGCGTTCGCCCGCTCCCTCCGGGCCGCCGGCAAGCACGGCCGGCAGGAGTCGCGCCGGGTCGACCGGGATCGCCACGGTCG
Source organism: Micromonospora sp. Utrum1 (assembly GCF_057197805.1). Lineage (NCBI taxonomy): Bacteria > Bacillati > Actinomycetota > Actinomycetes > Micromonosporales > Micromonosporaceae > Micromonospora > Micromonospora sp. Utrum1. The sequence goes on along the minus strand of NZ_CM170071.1, from coordinate 5,705,376 downwards.
CCCGGAACAGCTCCTCCTTGGTGCCGAAGTAGTGGTGCACCAGCGCCGGATCCACCCCCGCGGCGGTGGCGATCGCCCGGATCGAGGCGGCGTCGAAGCCGCGCTCGGCGAACGCCGCCCGGGCCGCCGCGAGGATGGCCTCCCGGGTGTCCGGGTTGCCGGGCCGCCGGCCGGTGCGCCGGGCCATCACCCGCTGCGCCGGCGCAGCGTCGCGGCGGCCAGCACCAGCGCCGCCACCGCCGCCGCGGCGACGATCGCCACGTCCCGCCACATCGTCGCGGTCGGGTCGGCGTGCGCGCCGACCTCCTGGAGCGCCTCGACGGCGTACGACAGGGGCAGCACGTCGCTGATCGTCTGGAGCCAGCCGGCCATCTCGCCGCGCGGCACGAAGAGCCCGCAGAGCAGCAGCTGCGGCAGGGCCACCACCGGCAGGAACTGCACGGCCTGGAACTCGGTGCGGGCGAACGCGGAGCAGAGCAGGCCGAGCGCCACCGCCAGCACGGCGTTCAGACCGGCGATCAGCAGCACCAGCCACTGGCTGCCGGCGGTGTCCAGCCCGAACACCTGGTAGGCCACCAGCGAGGCGAGGGTCGACTGGAGCACCCCGGCCAGCCCGAACGCGATGCCGTAGCCGAAGAGCAGGTCGATCTTGCCGAGCGGGGTGGTGAGCAGCCGCTCCAGGGTCCCGGTGGTGCGCTCGCGCAGCATGGCGATGCTGGTGATCAGGAACATGATGATGAACGGGAAGAAGCCCAGCATGATCAGCGCGACCCGGTCGAAGACGCTCGGCCCCCCGGGCGGGGTGGGCTGGTCGACGTACATGAAGTAGACCAGCGTGAGCAGCACGGTGGGCACGGCCACCAGCATGGCCACGGTGCGCCGGTCGTGCCGGAGCTGGCGCAGGATCCGCCCGGTGGTGGCAGCGAGGATGCGGGGACTCACCGGCCGGCCTCCTGCTCGCTCGCCTTGATCAGCCGGAGGAAGGCCTCCTCCAGGTCGTCCACGCCGGTGCCGGCGCGGACCGCGTCCGGGGTGTCGTCGGCGACCAGCCGGCCGTCCCGGATGAGCAGCAGCCGGTCGCAGCGGGCCGCCTCGTCCATCACGTGGCTGGAGACCAGCAACGTGGTGCCGGCGGCGGCCATGGCGTGGAACCGGGCCCACAGGTCGGCGCGGAGCACCGGGTCCTGGCCGACCGTGGGCTCGTCGAGGATGACCAGCTCCGGGTCCCCGACCAGCGCGCAGGCCAGCGAGGCGCGGCTGCGCTGCCCGCCGGAGAGGGTGCCGACCAGCTGGTCGGCCGCGCTCGCCAGCCCGACGTCGGCGACCGCCCGGTCGGCCTCGGCCCGGCTCCGCCCCTGGAGCACCGCGAAGTAGCGCGTGTTCTCCCGGACGGTGAGGTCGGCGTAGACGCTGGGCGCCTGGGTCAGGTAGCCGACCCGGCGGCGCAGCTCGGCCGCCCCGGCGGGCCGGCCGAGCACGGTGACCGTGCCCGAGTCGACCGTCTGCACCCCGACGATGGCGCGCATCAGGGTGGTCTTGCCGCTGCCGCTCGGCCCGAGCAGCCCGGTGACCGCGCCGCGGGGCACCGCGCAGGAGATGCCCTGGAGCACCCGCCGCCGGCCCCGCTCGACCACCAGGTCACGGACCGACACCGCGTCGTCCATGCCCGCCTCCAAAAACTCATCAAGTGTTGAACTCAACGCTAGATGAGTTACCGGCCTTCGCGCAAGGTTGACTTCGAGTGCCCTCGAACTGGAAGCCTGGGTGCGTGGACATCAGCACGCGGGAGATGAGCCTCACCGTCGGTGAGGCGGCGGAACGGGTCGGCCTGACCACCTACACGCTGCGCTGGTACGAGCAGGAGGGCCTGGTCGCCCCGGTCGGCCGGGACTCCGCCGGCCGGCGGCGCTACACCGAGTCCGACGTCAACTGGCTGTTCCTGCTCACCCGGCTGCGCCGTACCGGCATGCCGGTACGGGACATGCGGCGCTACGCCGAACTGGCCCGGCAGGGCGACCGCACGCTCGGCGCCCGGCGGGCGCTGTTCGAGGCGCACCGGAGCCGGGTGCTGGCCCGGATGGCCGAGCTGGAGGAGGACCTCAAGGTCCTCGACTACAAGATCGACGCATACCGCCGAGCGGAGGAGGAGCTGGCATGATCAAGCGACGAATGGGCGCGACCGGCCCGGAGGTCTCGGCGATCGGCCTGGGCTGCATGGGCATGAGCTTCGCCTACGGCGGCGCCGACGACGCCGAGTCGACCCGGACCCTGCACCGGGCCCTCGACCTCGGCGTCAACCACCTCGACACCGCCGACATGTACGGCTTCGGGGCGAACGAGCGGCTGCTCGGCCCGGTGGTGCGGGCCCGCCGGGACGAGGTTTTCCTGGCCACCAAGTTCGGCAACCGCACCAGCGGCGACAGCTTCGGCGGCACCGGCAGCCCGGGCGCCTTCGTGGACAGCAGCGCCGCCTGGGCGAAGCAGGCCTGCGGCGCGTCGCTGGCCCGCCTCGGCATCGACACCATCGACCTGTACTACCTGCACCGGCGCGACCCGCGGACCCCGATCGAGGAGACCGTCGGCGCGCTGGCCGAGCTCGTCCAGGCGGGCAAGGTACGGCTGATCGGCCTGTCGGAGGTCAGCCCGGCGACCCTGCGGGCGGCCCACGCGGTGCACCCGGTCTCGGCGGTCCAGATGGAGTACTCCCTGTTCACTCGGGACGTCGAGGGGGAGATGCTGGCCACCTGCCGGGAGCTGGGCGTCTCCCTGGTGGCGTACTCGCCGGTCGGGCGGGGGCTGCTCACCGGGACGATCACCAGCCGGGAGCAGCTCGCCGAGGACGACTGGCGGCGCACCGTGCCCCGGTTCGCCGACGGCAACCTCGACGCCAACCTGAAGCTGGCCGCGGCGGTCCGCGCGGTCGCCGGCGAGCTGGGTTGCACCCCGGCCCAGGCGGCGCTGGCCTGGCTGCTCGCCCAGGGCGAGGACGTCCTGCCGATCCCCGGCACCAAGCGGGTCCGCTACCTGGAGGAGAACGCCGCCGCGGCCGACCTGCGGCTCACCCCGGAGCAGCAGGACCGGCTGCGCGGGGCGGTGCCCGCCGGGGCGGTCGCCGGGGAAAGGTACACCCCGGCAGGAATGCGAACGGTCGGGCACTAGCCCCAGCGGCGGACACCCGGTCCGCCATCGGTCATTGCGCCAAGATCGGACGTCCGGCACCATGACGCCGTGGGTCCCGCTCCGTTGCCCGAGACCGGCGGCGGCTCCAGGTCGCAGCGCGGCGCCAGACGCGCCGAGCTGGAGTTGCCGGAATTCCTCGACGAGTGGGCCGCCCGCCTCCGGGAGGCCGCCGACCGTCCCGTCGTGGGGATCATGCTGCGTGGCAGCCATGCCCGGCGGGCCGCCACCGAGCACAGCGACGTCGACGTCGACGTGCTGGTCGCCGCCGACGACGAGCGGCCCGCCGGCGCCGGCGGGCCGCTCGTCGTCGGCGGGCGACCCGCCGCCCCGGCGGCCGGGACGGCGGGCCCGGCCCGGGCCGCCACCCCGTACGCGGCCCGCCGGGCCTACCTGGCCGAGTTCGACGGCCGGCTGGTGCACGTCTCCGTGGCCGCCCGGGACGTCCGCTCCTGGGTGCACCGGTTGGGCCAGCCCGCCGACTGGGCGTTTGGGCTGCCGGTCAGCGCGCCGGCCCGGCTGCTCTGGGCGGCGCCGGAATGGCGGCGCCGGATCGACCTGCCGGTGCTCTGCCAGCCCGCCGACGAGCCCCGTCTGGAGGAGCTGATCGCCACCCTCGGCAAGGTGGCCGGTGCCCGCTGGGCCGGCGACCCGGTGGGCGTCCGGCTCGCCGCGGCCGACTTGGCCCGGCTCTGCCCGTCGGTGCTGCGCCTGGCCAACCCCTCGGTCCGGGTGGTGTCCCGCCGGGCGGCCCTGGCCGCCGCGCTGGAGCTGCCGGTCGCGCCGGCCGGCTACCGCGACGACATGCTGCTCTGCCTCGGGCTGCGCCCCGCCGGCAGCGCCGAGGTGGGCGCCGCCGCCGGCCGGCTGGTCACCGGGATCGTCCCGCTGGTCCGCCCGCACGCCGGGGAGATCGCCGCGGTCGGCGGCGCGGACCTGGCCGAGGCCCTGGTGGACGGCCGGCTGGACCGCTACCTCGGTCAACTCACCCGGGCCCTGGTCCGTCCCGCGCCCGCCCTCCGGGACACGTCGGCGCTGCCGGTGCCCCGTGCGGGAGAATGGTCAACCGTGCCCGCCTCTGACGCGCCGGTGACCGGCGCACCCGCCAGTTCCGGCGGTGCCGCGGCCCCCGGCCCGGCCCGCCCCTCCCGGCTCGACCCCGCCATCGCGGCCCGGCTGCGCCGCACCCCCGACGGCCTGGTGGCCGCGGTGGTCCGCGCGCACGACTCGGGCGAGGTGCTGATGGTCGCCTGGATGGACGACGAGGCGTTGCACCGCACGCTGACCACCGGCCGGGCCACCTACTGGTCGCGCAGCCGGCAGGAGTACTGGGTCAAGGGCGCCACCTCCGGCCACCACCAGTACGTCCGCTCGGTGGCGCTGGACTGCGACGGCGACGCGCTGCTGGTCAGCGTCGAACAGGTGGGCGCGGCCTGCCACACCGGGCACCGCACCTGCTTCTTCACCGAGCTGCCGGTCGGCTCCGCGGAGGCAACGTCATGACCGACGGCACGGTCAGCCCCGACCAGGGCACCTTCGCCGACCTGGCGGCCCGCTGGCGGGTCGTGCCGGTCACCCGGCGGCTGCTCGCCGACGCGGAGACCCCGGTCGGCGTCTACCGCAAGCTCGCCGGCGGCCCCGGCACGTTCCTGCTGGAGTCCGCCGAGCAGGGCGTCGGCTCGGCGGGGATGGCGTGGTCGCGCTACTCCTTCATCGGGGTGCGCAGCAGCGCCACGCTGACCGAGCGGGACGGCGCGGCCGTCTGGGCCGGCGAGCCGCCCGCCGGGGTGCCGGTCGACGGCGACCCGGTGACCGCGCTCCGGGAGACCGTCGCCGCGCTGGCCGGCCCGGCCTGGGACCCGGCCAGCGGCATGCCGCCGCTCACCGGCGGGATGGTCGGCTACCTCGGCTACGACCTGGTCCGCCGCTTCGAGCGGCTGCCCGAGCTGACCGAGGACGAGCTCGACGTGCCCGAGCTGGGCATGATGCTCGCCACCGACCTGGTGGTGCTCGACCACTACGACGGCTCGGCGATCCTGGTGGCCAACGCGGTGCTGCCTCCGCTCGACGCGCCCGACCGGGCGTCGCTGGTGGCGGCCGCCTATCACCACGCGGTGGGGCGGCTGGACGCCATGACCACCGCGCTGTCCCGACCGATTCCGCCCATGATCTCGACGGTTGCCCGGCCCGGCGTCGGCGAGGTGGTCAGCCGGACGCCGGAGGGTGGCTACCCGAAGGCGGTGGAGGCGGCCAAGGAGGCGATCCGGGCCGGCGAGGGCTTCCAGATCGTGCTCAGCCAGCGCTTCGAGCGCCCCACCCACGCCGACCCGCTCGACGTCTACCGGGTGCTGCGCACCACCAACCCCAGCCCGTACATGTACCTGCTGCGCTTCGACGGCTTCGACATCGTCGGCTCCTCGCCGGAGGCGCACCTCAAGGTGAGCACCGCCGCCGACGGGCGGCGCCGGGCGCTGCTGCACCCGATCGCGGGCACCCGGCCGCGCGGCGGCTCCCCGGAGGCCGACGCCCGGCTCGCCGCCGAACTGCTCGCCGACCCGAAGGAGCGCGCCGAGCACGTCATGCTGGTCGACCTGGGCCGCAACGACCTGGGTCGGGTGTGCCGGCCGGGCACGGTCGAGGTGCCGGAGTTCGCCACCATCGAGCGGTACAGCCACGTCATGCACATCGTCTCCACGGTCGTCGGCGAGCTGCGGGAGGACCGCACCGCCTTCGACGCGCTCGCCGCGACCTTCCCCGCCGGCACCCTCTCCGGCGCCCCCAAGGTGCGGGCCATGGAGATCATCGAGGAGCTGGAGCCGGTCCGTCGTGGCCTCTACGGCGGCACCGTCGGCTACTTCGGCTTCGGCGGCGACCTGGACATGGCGATCGCCATCCGCACCGCGCTGATCCGCGACGGCCGGGCCTACGTCCAGGCCGGGGCCGGGGTGGTGGCCGACTCCGATCCGGCCGCCGAGGACCAGGAGACCCGGAACAAGGCCGCCGCCGTGCTGGCCGCGATCGCCGCCGCCGAGACGCTGCGGCCCGCCCGATGAGCGCGTCGACCGGCGCGCCCGCCGCCCGGGGCCGGCGCGAGCTGACGTACGCCGTGCTGCTCTGCCTGGCCGGCGCGGGCCTCGCGTTCTGGGCGGTGACCCGGACCTGGTCGGTCGAGCTGACCGCCCGCGGCTCGCTGCCGCCCGCCCGGCACGCCCGCACCGGCGCGGAGCTGCTGCCCTGGGTGTCGGCCCTGGCCCTGGTCGGGCTGGCCGGCGGCGGCGCGGTGCTGGCCACCGGGGGGCGGGTCCGGCGGCTGCTGGGCGGCCTGCTGACCCTGCTCGGGCTGGGCGTGGCGGCCGGCGGCGGCTACGGCCTGACCGGGTCCGGGGTGAGCCGGCAGTGGCCGGCGCTGGTGCTGGTGGGCGGGCTGGTCCTGGTGGCCGGCGCGCTGCTCACCCTGCTGCGCGGCGCCGGCTGGCCGGCGATGGGCGCCCGCTACGAGCGGCGGGCGGCGCGGCCGGCCGAGCCCGCCGGCGCGAACCGGCCGGCGGTCGAGCGGGGCACCCGGGACGCCTGGGAGGCGCTCGACCGGGGCGAGGACCCGACGGTCAGCTGACCGACCGGGCGCCCGTCCCGATCGTCACGTGCCCCGGTCAGCTCACCGGCTGGGCGTCGCGCGCGTCCCGGCGCTCCTGGACCGCGGCGCGGGCGGCGGCCAGCTCGGCCACCAGGCGGTCCAGTTCGCGGCGCTGCGCGGCCCGGGCCCGGTCGGCGCAGACCGCCTCCCAGGCGTTGCCCCGGGCCGTGCGCATCCGGCCGTCGCCGGCTACGGCGCGTTCGAGGGTGTGCACGACGCTGACGGCGAGCGACGCGACGCTCCGGGAGATGGTGGTGAATCCGAGGGTCTGGTTCGGACCGTTGGCGCTCATGGTCACTCCGCACGAGATCGTTGGCGGCGGTCGGCGGCCGCCGCATCGAGTCTGCCCGAGGACGATGCTGCCGGGCTCACGTTTCGCCCCCGTGACGCACAGGTCAACTCTGTGGCAGCCCGCCCGACCTGGGTAGGGACCTTCGTCCTTGAGCTTGCTCACAACATCGACGGCCGTCGCAGTCCTGCGCGGACGGGGCGGCCGTGGTGAGATGGGTCATGGGCGGCGGTCGATGTGGCGGCCGGGGGCGCGGGACGCGCCCGGGCGACGCCGGTCGATGGGCGCGGTGGCGCTGCGTGACACCGCGTTCACGCGAAGTCGGTCATCATGCCACAGCCCATTTCGTGAGGAGCGCCATACCCCCGGCGCTTGTCGCCAGGTGGCGCCCCCTAGCATCGGCCCATGACACCCGGAGAGGGGAGTCCGTTGGTGACTGCTGAGCATGCGCACGCGGAGGGGGACGAGGCCGGATCGGCGGCGTCCGCAAGCGTGCTCGACGAGATCCTGGCCGGCGTCCGCGAGGACGTGGCCCGGCGACAGGAGCAGGTTCCGCTCGAGCGGATCCGCGAGCTTGCCGCCGCCGCGCCACCGCCGCTGGACGCGTACGCCGCGCTGCGCCGGCCCGGCGTGGCCGTGATCGCCGAGGTGAAGCGCTCCTCGCCGTCGAAGGGGCGGCTGGCCGAGATCGCCGACCCGGCCGACCTGGCCGGGGACTACGCGGCCGGCGGCGCCCGGGCGATCAGCGTGCTCACCGAGGGCCGCTGGTTCGGCGGGTCGCTGGACGACCTGGCCGCGGTCCGCGCCGCCGTGAACGTGCCGGTGCTGCGCAAGGACTTCGTGGTCTCCAGCTACCAGGTGCACGAGGCCCGCGCGCACGGCGCCGACCTGGTGCTGCTGATCGTCGCCGCGCTGGAGCAGAACGTCCTGGTCGGGCTGCTGGAGCGGATCGAGTCGCTGGGCATGTGCGCGCTCGTCGAGGTGCACACCGAGGAGGAGGCCGACCGGGCCATGGAGGCCGGCGCGCAGGTGATCGGCGTCAACGCCCGGGACCTGCGTACCCTGGAGGTCGACCGCTCGGTGTTCGAGCGGATCGCGCCCGGCCTGCCGAGCAGCGTCGTCAAGATCGCCGAATCCGGCGTGCGCGGCCCGCACGACCTGATCCGCTACGCCTCGGCCGGCGCCGACGCGGTCCTGGTGGGCGAGGGTCTGGTCACCCAGAAGAGCCCCCGCGAGGCGGTCGCCGAGCTGGTCAACGCCGGCAACCACCCGGCCACGCCCCGCCCGGTGCGCTGACCCGCGCCGGGTCCCGACACGTCTCGAGAGGACTCCCGCGATGAGCAGTGACGCCGCGGCCCCGGCCGGCCAGCTCCCCGACGCCGCCGGTCACTTCGGCCGGTTCGGTGGCCGGTTCGTCCCCGAGGCCCTGGTCGCCGCGCTCGACGAGCTGGACGCGGCGTACCGGAAGGCGATGACCGACGAGAGCTTCCTCGCCGAGTTCGACGCCCTCCTGCGCGACTACGCCGGCACCCCCTCGCTGCTCTACGAGGCCCGGCGGCTCTCCGCCCAGCTCGGCGCCCGGGTCCTGCTCAAGCGGGAGGACCTCAACCACACCGGGGCGCACAAGGTCCGCAACGTGCTCGGCCAGGCGCTGCTCACCAGGCGGATGGGCAAGCAGCGGGTGATCGCGGAGACCGGCGCCGGCCAGCACGGCGTGGCCACCGCCACCGCCGCCGCCCTCTTCGACCTCGAGTGCGTGGTCTACATGGGCGAGGTGGACACCGAGCGGCAGGCGCTCAACGTGGCCCGGATGCGGATGCTCGGCGCCACCGTCGTCCCGGTCACCACCGGCTCGCGGACCCTCAAGGACGCGATGAACGAGGCGATGCGGGACTGGGTCGCCAACGTCGACAGCACCCACTACCTGATCGGCACCGCCGCCGGCCCGCACCCCTTCCCCGAGATGGTCCGGGACTTCGTCCGCGGCATCGGCGTGGAGGCCCGCCAGCAGTGCCTCGACCTCACCGGCGCGCTGCCGGACGCCGTCGCGGCCTGCGTGGGCGGCGGCTCCAACGCGCTGGGCATCTTCCACGCCTTCGTGCCCGACACCGGCGTGCGGCTCTACGGCTTCGAGGCCGGCGGGGAGGGCGTGACGACCGGCCGGCACGCGGCCAGCATCACCGGCGGCTCGGCGGGCGTGCTGCACGGCACCCGGACGTACGTGTTGCAGAACGAGGACGGTCAGACGGTCGAGTCGCACTCGATCTCGGCCGGCCTGGACTACCCGGGCGTCGGGCCGGAGCACGCCTGGCTGCACGACAGCGGCCGGGCCACCTACCTGCCCGTCGACGACGACGAGGCGATGGCCGCCTTCGAGCTCCTCTGCCGCACCGAGGGCATCATCCCGGCGATCGAGAGCTCGCACGCGCTCGCCGGCACCCGCAAGATCGCCCCGCAGCTCGCCGCCGAGCTGGGCCGGGAGCCGGTCATCGTGGTCAACCTCTCCGGCCGGGGCGACAAGGACGTGCACACCGCCGGTGGCTACTTCGGCATCCTCGACAAGGAGTGAGAGCGTGAGCCGGATCGGGGTCGCCTTCGACAAGGCCCGGGCCGACGGACGGGCGGTGCTGGTGGGCTGCATGCCGGCCGGCTTCCCGACCGTCGAGGGCAGCATCGCCGCGATGACCGCCATGGTCGAGGCCGGCGTGGACGTCATCGAGGTGGAGATCCCCTACTCCGACCCCGTGATGGACGGCCCGGTCATCCAGAAGGCCAGCGACATCGCCCTGGCCGGGGGCGTACGCACCCGCGACACCCTGCGCATCATCGACGCGGTCGCCGCGACCGGGGCCCCGGTGGTCACCATGACCTACTGGAACCCGATCGAGCAGTACGGCGTCGACGCGTTCGCCCGCGACCTGGCCGCCGCCGGCGGCACCGGCCTGATCACCCCGGACCTGATCCCTGAGGAGGCCGGCGAGTGGCTGGCCGCCTCTGAGGCGCACGGCCTGGACCGGACCTTCCTGGTCTCCCCGTCCTCCACCGACGCCCGGCTGAAGATGACCGCCGAGCACTGCCGCGGCTTCGTCTACGCCACCGCCATCATGGGCGTCACCGGCGCCCGGGCGCGGACCTCCGAGGCGGCTCCGGTCCTGGTCTCCCGGCTGCGCGAGGTCACCGACCTGCCGGTCGGCGTCGGGCTGGGCGTGGGCACCGGAGCGCAGGCGGGCACCGTCGCCGGCTACGCCGACGCGGTGATCGTGGGCAGCGCCCTGATCCGCTGCCTGCTCGACGCCCCCGACCAGGCCGCCGGTCTGACCGCCCTTCGCACCCTCAGCGCCGAACTCGCCGAAGGCGTCCGCAACCCGTCCCGCTGACCTCACGGCCGGGTGGTGCCCACCTCGCCCGCGGCCCGCTGTCCGGGTGGCAAGTGGTGCGCCGGCTCGCGCAGCACGCCGGAGCGGCCGGCGAGGGCGTCGGCGACGGCGGTGCGCGTGGTCGGGGTGAGCGCCTCGGGCAGCGCGTCCGGCGGATGCCAGTCGAGGTGGCAGCCGCCCGCCGCGGTGCCGGCCGGCGCGTCGCCGAGCACCCGCGCCCGGAACACGTGCACCAGCACGTCCGGCAGGGCGCCGCAGTGGCCCGCCCGGGGCGGGGGAGCGGCGGGGTCGCCGAGCCGGTAGAGACCGACCAGGTCGACCAGTTCGACCTCCCAGCCGGTCTCGGCGCGGATCTCCCGGCGCGCGGCGGCGGGCGGGCTCTCGTCGCGCCCGCAGCCGCCCGCCGGGCAGCGCCCAGCGCCGGCCGCCGCCGGACTGCCGGCAGAGCAGCACCCGGCCGGACGGGTCGGTGACGACCGCGGCGACCGCCCAGGTGAGCGCGCTCATGGACAAAGAGCCTACGACCGCGCAAACCAGAAGTCATCCGAGCCACGAACCCGGCCGGACCGGGGTGCCGCGAGCACGGTCCGCACCGGTACCGTGTGCACCCGTGACCCTCGCCCCGATGACCCCACTGGCGGCCCTGCCCAGCCCCAGCACCGCCGTCTGGCAGCTCGGACCGGTTCCGATCCGGGCGTACGCGCTCTGCATCATCGTCGGCATCGTGGTGGCCTGCGTGGTCACCGAATACCGGCTGCGCCGCCGGGGCGTCGCCCCGGGCGCCGTGCTCGACATCGCCGTCTGGGCGGTGCCCGCCGGCATCGTCGGCGCCCGGATCTACCACGTGATCACCTCGCCGGAGAAATACTTCGGCGCCGACGGCCAGCCCCTCAAGGCGTTCGCCATCTGGGAGGGCGGCCTCGGCATCTGGGGCGCGGTGGCCGGCGGCGCGGTCGGCGCCTGGTTCGCCGCCCGGCAGCTCGGCATCCCGTTCGGTGTGGTGGCCGACGCGCTGGCGCCCGGGATGCCGCTGGCCCAGGCGGTCGGCCGGTTCGGCAACTGGTTCAACAACGAGCTCTACGGCGGGCGCACCAGCCTGCCCTGGGGTCTGGAGGTCCACGTCATGGACCCCGACAACCCCGGGCACGCGCTGCGCGACGACGCCGGCAACCCGGTCCTCCAGCCGGGGCTCTACCACCCGGCCTTCCTCTACGAGGCGCTCTGGAACATCGGCGTCGCCGCGCTGGTCGTGGTCCTCGACCGCAAGCTGCGGCTGGGCCGGGGCCGGGCCTTCGCGCTCTACGTAATGGGCTACACGGCGGGCCGGTTCTGGATCGAGCTGATGCGCACCGACGAGGCCAACCACATCCTCGGCCTGCGGCTCAACGTGTGGACCGCGGCGCTGGTCTTCCTCGGCGCGCTGGTCTACTTCCTGCGGGTGCGCGGGCCGCGCGAATACCTGATCCCGGTCGGTGAGCCGGCCGCCCCGGTCCCGCCCGCGGGCGGCGACGTGTCGCAGGTCGACCTCTCCGCCCGGGAGGCCGGCGCCCGGCCGGTCGCGCCGGAGGGCTACCGGGTGGTGAGCGAGGAGCAGTTCCGCGCGTACCAGGAGACCGGCGAGGTCCCCGCCGAGGAGCCGGCGGCGACCGAAGAGGCCGACCGGGACGAGCCCGACGAGGGCGCGACCGCGGAGGCGGCGACCGCTGCGGACACCGCCGAGCGCGAGCCGGTGGACGAGCCGGCCGGCGCGGCGCGGCCCGACCCGGACCGGACGGACGAGGACCGGGCCGGCGCCGGCGGCGCCCGCCCCGCCGACCGGGACAGCTGAGCGGGGGAGTCATGCGGAGCGCGGTGGTGGTCGGCGCCGGCCTCGGCGGGCTGGCGGTGGCCGGCGTGCTGGCCCGGTCCGGCTGGCGGGTCACCCTCCTCGAACGGGCCGACCGGGTCCGTCCGGAGGCGACCGCCGTGGTGCTCTGGCCCAACGGGGTACGTGCGCTGCGCGCCCTCGGCCTCGGCGCCGGGCTGGACGCGATCGCCACCCCGCTGCCCGACGGCGGCGTGCGCCGCCCCGACGGGCACTGGCTGGTGCAGCCCCGCCCCACCCCGGCCGAGCGGATGCCGGTGGTGGTGCACCGGGAGGACCTGCACGATGCGCTGATCGCCGGGCTGGGCGACCAGGTGGAGCTGCGCACCGGGGTGACCGTGCGAACGGTGCGGGCGGATCCCGGCGAGCGTCCCGCGGTCGGCGACGGCCGGCACACCGTCGAGGCGGACCTGGTGGTCGCGGCCGACGGCACCGACAGCGAGGTCCGGCGGCAACTCGCCCCGGAAACGAAGGTGGTCAGCTCCGGCTGTGCCGCCTGGCGGGCCGTCATCCCCTGGTACCGGGCCCCACGGCTCCCCGACGACCAGCCGGTGCACGGCGAGACGCTGGGCGCGGGCTACCGCTTCGTGGCCGCCTCGCTCGGCGACCGGGGCACCGCGGGCGCCTCCCGCCGGGGCGGCATCTACTGGGTGGCCACCGCCGCCGGGGCGCCCCGCCCGGAGCCGCCGGAGACCCAGCTCGCCCTGCTCAAGCGCTGGTACGCGGGCTGGCCGGCACCGATCGGCACGCTGCTCGACGCGACCGACCCGGCCGACCTGGTGCAGCAGGAGATCCGCGAGCTGCGCCCGCTGCCCCGGGCGTACGGCTTCCCGGCCGGGCCGGGCGGGGTGGTGCTGCTCGGCGACGCCGCACACGCCATGCCGCCCCACCTCGGGCAGGGCGCCTGCCTCGCCTTCGAGGACGCGGCCACCCTGGCGGCGCTGCTGCGGGAGTCCCGGCTCCCCGACGCGGTGACGGCCTACGACCGGCTGCGCCGGCCGCGCGCCGCCACCATGGTGCGGCAGACCCGCCGGATGTCGGCCGTCCTGCAGACCCGGGGCCGGCTGGCCCTGCGGGCCCGCGACGCCGCGCTGGGCACGATCAGCCCCCGGCTGCGCAGCACGGCCGCGGCCGCCGCCGCCTCCTGGCATCCGCCGGCCTGACCCCGGCCCTTCCGTCAGGAAAGCCTGCATCGCCCCGGGTCGGGGCGGGAGTCAGCCGAGCACGGCCGTGGGCTCGGCGATGCAGGCGGTGCCGACGCGGCGGAAGCCGACCCGCAGGTAGACCCGGGCGATCTCCTCGCTGCCGGCGGAGAGGAAGATCAGGTCGGTGCCGGCGGCGCGCAGCCCGTGGGCGAGGGTGGCGGTCACCGCCGCACCGAGGCCACGCCGGCGGGCGGCCGGCAGCGTGGCCACCCCGGCGATCTCCGCGACGTCGTCGACCCGCATGGCCATCCCACTGGCCAGCGCCCCCTCGGCGGGGGTCTCGGCGAGCACCGAGATGCGCCGGCCGTCGGCGATGCGGAGCGCCTCCTCCTCCAGCGCGGCCACGTCCAGCCGGGAGACCGCGGCGTCCCGTTCGGCCGGGCCCGCCTGGCCGCGCGCGGTGCCGCCGTGCGAGAAGCCGACCGCGGCGACGGCGCGGCGCAGCGCCACGTCCGCGGGGAAGCTCGGGTCGGCGGGGTCGAGGACCCGCACCGGTACGTCGCTGAGCGTCGCCGGGTCGGGCAGGCGGTCCGGCTCCAGCACCATGAGCGGCGCCTCCAGCACGCTCAGCCCGGCCGAGCGGGCCACCGCCAGCAGGTCCGGGGTGACCTCGTGCACCCACTCGAACGCCTCCGGCAGGCCGAGTTCGCGCTGCCGGGCCCGGACCGCGGTCACGTCGGCCAGCGAGGGCGGCCCGGCGGCGTCCAGCCGGGGGCGGGCGTAGAACGGCCAACCGGCCCCGTCCCGGACGAACAGCACGAGGGCGCCGTATTCCTCCGTCCGGGCCCCGCCCCGGGGCACCGCGTCGTAGAAACGCTCCAACCGGTCGAGCACGTCAGCGCGTACGACATCCACCGCGCGAGACTACATGTCCCAGATTCTGGAAGTGTGATCAATCTGAACTGGCCTTGCGCCGGACGCCCTAACGTAGACTCAATAAAACCCCCGAGGGCCGACGTCGTCCCCACCATGTTCCAACCTGAGTGACGACAGGAGGCCCGGTGGCCTTTCCGTACCCTCACAGCCCCCAGCCGGCCCCGCGGACGACGGGGCTCTACGACCCCGCGCACGAGCACGACGCCTGCGGTGTGGCCTTCGTGGCCGACCTGTACGGGCGCCGCTCGCACGAGGTCGTCGCGAACGGCCTCGGGGCGCTCTGCCGGCTGGACCACCGGGGTGCCCGGGGCGCGGAGCACAACACCGGTGACGGCGCCGGGATCATGATCCAGGTGCCGGACGCGTTCCTCCGCGCGGTGGTCGACTTCCCGTTGCCGCCCGCCGGCCAGTACGCCACCGGCCTGGTCTTCCTGCCCGACGACGACGTGGCCGAGGCCCGGGCGCGCCAGGTGGTGGAGAAGTACGCCCTGGTCGAGGGGGCCGACATCCTCGGTTGGCGGGACGTGCCCACCGACCCGTCCGGCCTCGGCGAGACCGCCCTCGCGGCGATGCCCCGGGTCCGGCAGCTCTTCCTGGCCGCGCACCGGCTCACCGACGCGCCCGCCGGGCCGGCCGGCTCCCCGCTGACCGGGCTCGACCTCGACCGGGTGGCGTTCTGCCTGCGCAAGCAGGTCGAGCGGGAGACCGCCGAGCGGGGCGTGGCGGCCTACTTCCCGTCGCTCTCCGGCCGGACGATGGTCTGGAAGGGCATGCTCACCCCGGACCAGCTCCCGGCGTTCTACCCGGAGCTGACCGACGAGCGGGTGGTCAGCGCGATCGCGCTGGTGCACTCGCGGTTCTCCACCAACACCTTCCCGTCCTGGCCGCTGGCCCACCCCTACCGGTTCATCGCGCACAACGGCGAGATCAACACGATCCGCGGCAACCGGAACTGGATGCAGGCCCGGGAGGCGCTGCTGCGCAGCGCGCGGCTGCCCGGCAACATCCGCCGGGTCTTCCCGGTCTGCACCCCGGCCGCGTCCGACTCGGCCAACTTCGACGAGGTCCTCGAACTGCTGCACCTGGCCGGCCGGAGCCTGCCGCACGCGGTGCTCATGATGATCCCCGAGGCCTGGGAGAACGACCCGGAGATGCGCGCCGACAAGCGCGCCTTCTACCGCTTCCACGCCAGCCTCATGGAGCCGTGGGACGGCCCCGCCTCGGTCGCGTTCACCGACGGCGAGATCGTCGGCGCGGTGCTGGACCGCAACGGGCTGCGCCCGGGCCGCTGGTGGCGGACCGCCGACGGTCTGGTGGTGCTGGGCAGCGAGGCGGGCGTGCTCGACCTCGACCCGGCCACCGTGGTCGCCAAGGGCCGGCTCCAGCCCGGCAAGATGTTCCTGGTCGACACGGTGAACGGGCGGATCGTCTCCGACGACGAGATCAAGACCGAGCTGGCCGCCGCCCGCCCGTACGAGGAGTGGCTGCACGCCGGCCTCATCGAGCTGGACGAGCTGCCCCCGCGCGAGCACATCGTCTACACCCACGACTCGGTACGCCGCCGGCAGCAGACCTTCGGCTACACCGAGGAGGAGCTGAAGATCCTGCTCGCCCCGATGGCTCGCAGCGGCGCGGAGCCGATCGGCTCGATGGGCACGGACACCCCGATCTCCCCGCTCTCCACCCGGCCGCGGCTGCTCTACGACTACTTCCACCAGCTCTTCGCCCAGGTCACCAACCCGCCGCTGGACGCCATCCGGGAGGAGCTGGTGACCAGCCTGGCGTCCACCATCGGGCCGGAGGGCAACCTGCTCGACCCGGGCCCGGCGAGCTGCCGGCAGATCGTGCTGCCGTACCCGGTGATCGACAACGACGAGCTGGCCAAGATCCTCTCCATCGACGAGGACGGCGACCTGCCCGGCTTCAAGGCGGTCCGGGTCTCTGGGCTGTACCGGATCCGGGACGGCGGGCCCGGCATCAAGGCCCGGCTCACCGAGATCTGCCGGCACGTCTCGGAGGCGATCGAGGACGGCGTGCGCATCCTGGTGCTCTCCGACCGGGACTCCAACGCCGACCTGGCCCCGATCCCGTCGCTGCTGCTCACCGCCGCGGTCCACCAGCACCTGGTGCGGGAGCAGACCCGGACCCAGGTGGCGCTGATCGTCGAGTCCGGCGACTGCCGCGAGGTGCACCACGCGGCCGTGCTGATCGGCTACGGCGCGGCGGCGGTCAACCCGTACCTGGCCTTCGAGTCGGTCGAGGACATGATCTCCACGGGCGCGCTGGCCGGCATGGAGCCGGGCAAGGCGATCCGCAACTACGTCAAGGCGCTCGGCAAGGGCGTCCTGAAGATCATGTCGAAGATGGGCATCTCGACGGTCTCGTCGTACTGCGGCGCGCAGGTCTTCGAGGCGGTCGGCCTGGACACCCGGCTGGTCCAGCGCTACTTCCGGGGCACGCCGAGCACGATCAGCGGCATCGGGCTGGCCGAGATCCACGCCGAGGTCGCCGCCCGGCACACCCTGGCCTGGCCGGCCCCGGGCGCGCGGGCGACCGACCGGCTGGAGGTCGGCGGCGAGTACCAGTGGCGCCGCGAGGGCGAGCTGCACCTGTTCAACCCGGAGACGGTCTTCCTGCTCCAGCACGCCACCCGCAGCCGTCAGTACGACGTCTTCCGGCAGTACACCGCCAAGGTCGACGAGCTGGCCGCGCGGGCCGGCTCGCTGCGCGGGCTGTTCACCCTGCGCAGTGGGGTGCGCCCGCCGGTGCCGCTGGACGAGGTGGAGCCGGCCAGCGAGATCGTCAAGCGGTTCGCCACCGGCGCCATGTCGTACGGGTCGATCTCGGCGGAGGCGCACGAGACCCTGGCCATCGCGATGAACCGCCTCGGCGGCAAGTCGAACACCGGCGAGGGCGGCGAGGACGTCGACCGGCTGCACGACCCGCAGCGCCGCTCGGCGGTCAAGCAGATCGCCAGCGGCCGGTTCGGCGTGACCAGCGAATACCTGGTCAACGCCGACGACCTCCAGATCAAGATGGCCCAGGGTGCGAAGCCCGGCGAGGGCGGCCAGCTGCCCGGCAACAAGGTCTGGCCGTGGATCGCCCGGACCCGGCACGCCACCCCGGGCGTCGGCCTGATCTCCCCGCCGCCGCACCACGACATCTACTCCATCGAGGACCTGGCCCAGCTCGTCCACGACCTGAAGTGCGTCAACCCGGCCGCCCGGGTGCACGTCAAGCTGGTCAGCGAGGTCGGGGTGGGCACCGTGGCGGCCGGCGTGGCCAAGCTGAAGGCCGACGTCATCCTGATCTCCGGCCACGACGGCGGCACCGGCGCGTCGCCGCTCAACTCGCTCAAGCACGCCGGCACCCCCTGGGAGCTGGGCCTGGCCGAGGCGCAGCAGACGCTGCTGCTCAACCGGCTCCGCGACCGGGTCACCGTGCAGGTCGACGGGCAGCTCAAGACCGGCCGGGACGTGCTGGTCGCCGCGCTGCTCGGCGCCGAGGAGTTCGGCTTCGCCACCGCCCCGCTGATTGTCGAGGGCTGCGTGATGATGCGCGTCTGCCACCTCGACACCTGCCCGGTCGGCATCGCCACCCAGAACCCGGTGCTGCGCGAGCGCTTCACCGGCCGGCCCGAGTTCGTGGAGAACTTCTTCCTCTTCCTGGCCGAGGAGGTCCGCGGCTACCTGGCCGAGCTGGGCTTCCGCAGCATCGAGGAGGCGATCGGCCGCACCGAGCTGCTCGACGTCGCCGGTGCGATCGACCACTGGAAGGGCCACGGGCTCGACCTCAGCCGGGTGCTGCACCTGCCCGAGCTGCCCGAGGGCGCCGCCCGGCGTGGCGTCCGGGCCCAGGACCACGGCCTGGAGCTGGCGCTGGACAACCAGCTCATCGCTCTGGCCGAGCCGGCGCTGCGCGACGGCACCCCGGTCCGGGTCGAGGTGGCCGTGCGCAACGAGCACCGCAGCGTGGGCGCGATGCTCGGCGGCGAGGTGACCCGCCGCTTCGGCGGCGCCGGGCTGCCCGACGACACCGTCGAGTTCCTGCTGCACGGCACCGCCGGCCAGTCGTTCGGCGCGTTCCTGCCGCGCGGGGTCACCCTGCGCCTGCACGGCGACGCCAACGACTACGTCGGCAAGGGCCTCTCCGGCGGGCGGCTCGTCGTCCGCCCGGATTCCGCCGCGCCGTTCGCCGGCGCGGACGCCGACCCCGGTCGGCGCGCCGAGGACCAGATCATCGCCGGCAACACCATCCTGTACGGCGCCACCGGCGGCGAGGTCTTCCTGCGCGGCCGGGTCGGCGAGCGGTTCGCGGTGCGCAACTCCGGCGCGGTGGCCGTCGTCGAGGGCGTCGGCGACCACGGCTGCGAGTACATGACCGGCGGCACCGTGGTGGTGCTCGGGCCGACCGGGCGCAACTTCGCCGCCGGCATGTCCGGCGGCACCGCCTTCGTGCACCGGCTGGACCGGCGCCTGGTCAACGCCGAGCTGGTCGACCTGTCGCCGCTGCGCGAGGAGGAGCGCGACCGGCTCCACGAGCTGGTCCAGCGGCACTTCGCCGAGACCGACTCGGCGGTCGCCGAGGAGCTGCTCAAGCGCTGGCCGGAGGCGGTGGAGGAGTTCACCGCCGTGGTGCCCCGGGACTACCGCCGGGTGCTGGAGATCATGCGGGCCGCCGAAGCCGCCGGCCATGACGTCGACGACGCGGTGATGAGCGCCCTCTCGGCGCCGTCGGCCGCGCCGGTGCCGCCCGCCCCGCGGGCGGTCGCCCAGGAGGTGGCTCGTGCCTGACCCGAACGGTTTCCTGCGCTACGAGCGGCGGCTGCCGGCCCGCCGCCCGGTGCCGGTGCGGATCATGGACTGGCGGGAGGTCTACCCGCCGGCCGGCGAGGAGCTGATCCGCGAGCAGGCCACCCGCTGCATGGACTGCGGCATCCCGTTCTGCCACGACGGGTGCCCGCTCGGCAACCGGATCCCGGACTGGAACGACCTGGTCCGCACCGGCGGCTGGGACGCCGCGGTGGAGTCGCTGCACGCCACCAACAACTTCCCCGAGTTCACCGGCCGGCTCTGCCCGGCGCCCTGCGAGGCGGCCTGCGTGCTGGGCCTGGGCGGCCAGCAGCCGGTCACCATCAAGCAGGTCGAGGTGGAGATCGCCGACGCCGCGGTGGCCCGGGGCGGGCTGCGCCCGCAGCCGGCGCCGGCCCCGACCGGGCGGTCCGTCGCCGTGGTCGGCTCCGGCCCCGCAGGGCTCGCCGCCGCACAGCAGCTCGCCCGGGCCGGCCACGCCGTCACCGTGTACGAGCGGGACGACGCGCTCGGCGGCCTGCTCCGCTACGGCATCCCCGACTTCAAGCTGGAGAAGCGGCACATCGACCGGCGGCTGGCCCAGCTCGCCGCCGAGGGCGTGCGCTTCCGCACCGGGGTGGACGTCGGCGTCGACGTCACCGCCGAGCAGTTGCGCGCCGAGCACGACGCGGTGCTGCTCGCCTGCGGCGCGCTCCAGGGCCGGGACACCCCGGAGACGCCCGGGCGGGCGCTGCGCGGCGTACACCAGGCCATGGCGCACCTGGTGGCCGCCAACCGGGTGGTCGCGGCGGCCGGTGCGGGTCAACCCGCCCTGGCCACCCTCCCGGACGGCAGCCCGATCGACGCGGCCGGCAAGCACGTGGTGATCATCGGCGGCGGCGACACCGCCGCCGACTGCCTCGGCGTGGCCCACCGGCAGGGTGCGGCCGGCGTGCACCAGCTCGACCTCTACCCGGAGCCCCCGGCCGACCGGGACGCGGCCCGCGACCCGTGGCCCACCTGGCCGTGGGTGCTGCGCAGCTACCCGGCGCACGAGGAGGGCGGCGAGCGGGTCTTCGCGGTGGCGGTGCAGGAGTTCGTCGACGACGGCACCGGCCAGGTCCGGGCAGTCCGGATCGCCGAGGTGACGGTCGAGAAGGTGGACGGCCGCCGGATCGTCACCGCCCTGCCCGGCTCGGAGCGGGAGATCCCGGCCGACCTGGTGCTGCTCGCCATCGGCTTCGAGGGCACCGAGGAGCAGCCGCTGCTGACCCAGTTCGGGGTGACCCGCAACGGCCGGGGCGCGGTCGACGCCCGCCCCGACTGGCAGACCGACGCCGACGGGGTGTTCGTCGCCGGGGACATGCACCGGGGCGCCTCGCTGATCGTCTGGGCGATCGCCGAGGGCCGGGCCGCCGCCGCGGCCATCCACGCCCACCTGGGCGGGGTCGGGACGCTGCCCGCGCCGGTCGACCCGGCCCGGCAGCCCCTGGCAGCCCGCTGACCCGACGCTCACCGACACCCCGGTCCCCGGCGGACCGGGGTGTCGGGCGTCGCTGTCCGGTTCGTGCCCGGCCCGCCCCGGACGCCCGGCCTCCCGGGTGAACCCTCTCACCAACTGTCGTCGGGAGGTTTACCGGCCGCCAGACTTGGCCGCTGGCCGGACCCGAGTGGGGTCCGGCTTCGTCGTGCCACCGTCTGGACGGGGAAACACTCATGGCCCTCGGCGCCACGTTCGCCGCGCTGCGCCACCGCAACTACCGGATCTGGGCCGCGGCCGGGTTCGTGTCGGTCATCGGGACCTGGATGCAGGTCCTCGGCGTCAACTGGTACGTGCTGGCCGAAACCGGGTCGGCCACCTCGATGGGGTTCACCGTCCTGCTCCAGGCGCTGCCCACCCTGGTGCTGAGCGTCTGGGGTGGCGCGCTGGCCGACCGCGTACCCGCCAAGCCGCTGCTGATCGGCGCCCAGGCCGCGCACGCGCTGCTCGCCGCCGGGCTGGCCGTGGTCGCCGTCACCGGCGCCGGCGGCCTCCCGGCGATCTACGCGATCTCGCTGGCCACCGGGGCGGTCTCGGCCATCGAGGGGCCGGTGATGGGCCGCTGGGCGTCCACGCTGGTGGACCGGGAGACGCTCGGCAACGCCCTCGCGCTCGGCTCGCTCACCAACTCCGCCGGGCGGATCCTCGGCATGAGCCTCGGCGCCGTCGTGGTCGCCGTCGTCGGCCCGGCGCTGCTCTTCGCCGCGAACGCCGTCAGCTTCGTCGCGGTCGTCGTGGCGCTGTTCGCCGTACGCGAGGGGGAGCGGGACGGCGGCGTGGCCGCGCCGGCCGACGCGGCGCCGGGCGACGGCGGCATCCGGGCCGGCTTCCGCTACCTGCGACGCCAGCCGGTCGTGCTGGTGGCCCTGGCGCTCTCCTTCGTGCTCGGCAGCCTGGGCCGCAACTACCAGGTCACCATGGCCGCGATGAGCGATGGGCCGCTGCACGGCGGCGCGTCCGGCTACGGCTTCCTCTCCACCGTCTTCGCCGTCGGCACGGTGCTCGGCGCCCTGTTCGCGGCCCGCCGCGCGGACCTCGGCTACGCGGTGCTGGTCGGAGCGGGCCTGCTGGCCAGCGGGCTGCAGATCGTCGCCGGGCTGGCCCCGGGCACGCTGAGCTTCGCCGCGGTGATCCTGCCGGTGGCGGCCGCGGCGGTGGTCATCGACACCACGGTCGGCGCCCGGGCCCAGCTCGACACCGACTACGCCATGCGCGGGCGGGTGCTGGCCGCCCTGGCGGTCACCGGCTCGGTCTCCGCGGCCGTGGGCGCGCCGCTGCTCGGCTGGTTCGCCGAGCACGCCGGCCCCCGGCAGACCCTGGTGCTGGCCGGCACGGTCACCGCCGTGGCGACCGCGGCGGCCGGGGTGACCCTGGACCGGCTGCGCGAGCGCCGGCTGCGTCACCGGCTCACCCTGGTGCTGGCCGCGCCCGCCGCCCGCCCGGTCCGCCGGATCGCCGCCACCGCCGCCCGGGTCGTCCGCCCGGCCGGCGCGGGGCTGGGCGCCGTCCGCGCCGGGACGCTGCCCCGGCCGGCGGCGCTCGCCGGCGCCTCCCCGGTGGCGCTTCCCGGCCCCGCGGCCGGCGCGCGTCCCGGCGCCGGCCGGCTCCGGTCGAGCCGGGCCGCCCGCGCGACCCAGGAGTGCGCGGCCTGCGCGCCGCACCGGGGTCCGCGCCGCTCGCAGTGGACCGGGCTGCGGTCGCCGTTCGCGCACCGCGACGGCTGCCCCGCCGCCTGACCCGCACCGCCCGGCCCCCGTGAGGGAGGTCATGCCGGCGCGGGGCCGCGCGGGCCGCGGCGCCGCGAAGATCGTCACTACGCTGCGGGTATGGACGTCGAGACACGCCTCCGGCGAATCCGCCGGTGGCTCTGGGTCGTGGTGGTCGGGCTGTTCCTCAGCGGCGTGACCGCGTTTCCGCTGGAGCTGGAGGTGCGCTGGCTGCTCCGGGCGCTCGACCCGCTCGCCGGCCAGTTCCCGGCGCTGGTGGACTGGATCGAGCGGGTCCACACCGGACTGGTCGAGACCGGCGAGCGCTACCCGTTCATGCTCTACGGCACCGACTGGCTCGCCTTCGCGCACCTGGTGCTTGCGGTGGCGTTCTGGGGTCCGCTGCGCGATCCGGTGCGCAACGTCTGGGTGGTGCAGCTCGGCATGATCGCCTGCGCCGGGATCGTGCCGCTCGCGCTGATCTGCGGGCCGGTGCGGGACATCCCGTGGTTCTGGACGCTGGTCGACCTCTCCTTCGCGGTCGGCGCGTTCCCGCCGCTCTGGTTCGCCTACCGGCACATCCGGGCGATCGAGGCGGCGGCACCGGCCACGGCCACTCCCGTGCCGGCCTGACTGGCCGGGGCCCGCTCCCGCGGTGGTGGAGCGGGCCCCGGCCGGCGCCGGTCAGTGCCGCAGCAGCTGGTGGGCTTCCCGGATCTTCGTCCACGACTTCGGTTGCGCCGGGACCAGCGCGCCGCGTGCGGCGGCGGCCGGCTCGGGGCGCCCGGCGGTGAACAGCCAGGTGGTGAAGACCGCGTCGAGGTCCCGGCCGGAGATCCGCTCGGCGAGCGCCTGGAACTGGGCGATGGTGCCGTTGCCGTAGCGATGCTCGGCGGTCCAGGCCGGCAGGATCCGGAAGAACGCCTCGTCGCCGACGGCCAGCCGGAGCTGGTGCAGCGCCATGGCGCCCCGGTCGTAGACCGCGTCGGCGAAGACGTTGCCGGCCCCAGGGTCACCGGGGAGGACCTGCCAGAACTCCGAGTCGGCCGGGTAGCTGGCGTAGGTGAAGTCGAACAACTCCTGGGCGGTGCCCTCGCCCTGCTCCTCCGACCAGAGCCACTCGGCGTAGGAGGCGAAGCCCTCGTTCAGCCAGATGTTGCGCCAGTCGGCCACCGAGACCGAGTCACCGAACCACTGGTGGGCGTTCTCGTGCACGACGACCGACGTGTTCGAGCCGCGACGCCAGAAGCTGGGGCCGTAGACCGGGCGGCTCTGCGTCTCCAGGGCGAAGCCGATGCCGTCGACCGGCCCGGCCACGCCGCCCTGCGCCTCGAACGGGTACGGCCCGAACAGGCCGCTCTCCCAGTCAATGATCTCGGCGGTGCGTTCGATGCTGGCCCGGGCGGCCGGCCCGCGCTCGCCCAACGTGGTGCTGTACGCGTTCACCACCGGCTGCCCGTTCGGGGCGGTGTCGGTGACGATGTCGTACTGCCCGATGGCCAGGAACGCCTGGTAGGTGGCACCCGGCTTGACGCTGCGCCAGCTCCACCGGGTGCGGTTGCCGGCCTCGGGCAGCGGGGCGCGCGGCTGCACGCCGTTGCTGACCACCTCGAGACCGGTCGGCACCGAGACGGAGATGTCCCAGGTGGCCTTGTCCGTCGGGTGGTCGTTGCTCGGGTACCACCACCAGGCCGACTCGGGCTCGTTGACGGCGAGCGCGCCGTCGGCGACCCGGGTCCAGCCCGTGTAGCCCTGGACCAGCGTCTCCGACGGGACGCCGGCGTATTTCACCACGACGGTGAGCGGCTGTCCCTTGAGGATCGGCCGGGGCGCGGTGATCACCAGCTCGTGCGCGCCCTCTCGGGCGAAGCCCGCCGACCAGCCGTTGACCCGGACCG
The DNA here is from genome assembly GCF_057197805.1 of Micromonospora sp. Utrum1. Classification (NCBI taxonomy): domain Bacteria; kingdom Bacillati; phylum Actinomycetota; class Actinomycetes; order Micromonosporales; family Micromonosporaceae; genus Micromonospora; species Micromonospora sp. Utrum1. The sequence continues at coordinate 5,681,020 of NZ_CM170071.1, read as the reverse complement.
ACTCGACGTCGAGGGCGAAGTCGAGGTTGAACCGGGACAGGTCCTGGGTGGCGGTGGCCAGGATCGTCGTGGTGCCGCTGAGCCGGTCGGTGGCCGGTTCGTAGCGCAGCCGGATGTCGTAGTGGCCGACGTCGTAGCCGCCGTTGCCGTAGTCGGGGAAGTAGCTGTCGCCGAGCCCGGGGCTGCCCGGGGTCGGGGTGGCCGCCGCGGGCTTCGGTCGGCCCCAGCCCGGTAGGGCGGCCTGGCCGGGGGCGCCGGTCACGACGGTGCCGGCGGTGGTGACGGTCAGGGCGGCGATGGCCGCCGTGAGAGCGCGTCGCACGGGGTGGACTCCCTCCATCGGGGTGTACGCACCGCCAACCTAATCGACGCTTGTGAACGCGTCTGCCCCGGAACGCCGGCCGGCGCTATTCAATTTATGGCAATGTTTCGATAGCATTACCGACTAGTAACAAGCACCGACCCCCTGGCCACGCGCGCGGTCTACGGGCTCCACCACCCCTGTCCCGTGGAGGTCCTGTCATGTCCCGTCGCGTCCGCACCGCCCTGGCCGCGCTGTTCGCGGCCGTCCTCGGCGCCACGCTCGTCCCCGGCGTCGCCCGGGCGGCCACCGTCAACTACGTCGCCCTCGGCGACTCCTACTCCTCCGGCGTCGGAGCCGGCCCGTACGACCTCTCCACCTGCCTGCGCAGCCAGAAGTCGTACGCCCCGCTCTGGGCCGCCGGGCACGCGGTCACCAGCTTCAAGTTCCCGGCCTGCGGCGGCGCCGTCACCGCCGACGTCATCAACAGCCAGGTCAACTCCCTGGGCACCGGCACCACCCTGGTCACCGTCACCATCGGCGGTAACGACGCCGGCTTCGCCGACGTCATCACGAGCTGCCGCTTCGGCAGCACCTCGAGCTGCGAGAGCGCCGTCAACGACAGCCGGGCCTTCGCCACCACCACCCTGCCCGGCCGGCTCGACAACACGTACGCCGCCATCCGGAACCGGGCCCCCAACGCCCGGCTGGTGGTGCTCGGCTACCCGCGGCTGTTCGAGACGAGCTACTGCGGCCTGCTGGCCATGAGCACCTACAAGCGGACCATCCTCAACCAGGCTGCCGACCTGCTCGCCACGGTGATCGCCGACCGGGCCCGGGCCGCCGGGGCCACCTTCGTCGACGCCCGGCCGTTCTTCGCCGGCCACGGCGTCTGCGCCGCCGACCCGTGGATCAACGACGTCAGCGGGCTCATCGAGGCGTACCACCCGGACGCCGACGGCTACCGCTACGGCTACCTGGCCGCGCTGACCGCCGCCATCGGCTGACCCGACGCGACGCCGGCCGGCGGCCCGTACCCGGACCGCCGGCCGGCCGCCGGAGCCCGGGACGCTGCGGTCCCGGGTTCCGGCCCGATCAGCGCGCCGTCACCAGTTCGCCGGTCAGCTCCGGCTCGATGCTCCGCACCGACGGCTCGCCGCGCCGTCCGCGCGCCGCCCGGCGGCCGGAGGGAACGGCCAGCGCGGCCAGCGCGGCCGCCAGCGAGATGCCGGTGAGCAGCAGGAAGCCCATGGTGAAGCCGGCCTCCCGGGGCAGTCCGCTCGCCTGCGGGTGGGCGGTGATCACGCTGCTGGCCACCGCGGCGCCGATCGCGCCGCCGATGGTGCGGATGTTGGCGTTCATGCCGGTCGCCACGCCGGTCTGGCGGGCCGGCACGCTGGCCACGATGATGTTGGCCATCGAGGCGAAGGCCAGCCCGATGCCGACGCCCACCAGGCCGCCGGCCACGCCGATCTCCCAGCGGGTGTCGTGCGCGACGGTCAGCATCGCCGCGGCGAGCACGTTGAACACGGCGCCGGTGGAGAGCTGCGCCTTGGCGCTGAACCGGGACGCCAGCCGGCCGGCGACGAGGCCGGCCACGAACATGCCGACCAGCATGGGCAGCATGAGCAGCCCGGCCTGGGTGACGCTGGCGCCGAAGCCGTACCCGGCGCTGGTGGGGATCTGCACGAACTGCGGCAGGAAGGCGTAGACGGAGAACATCGACGCGCCGTAGAGCAGGGCGACCAGGTTGGTCGTCCAGACCGCCGGCAGGCGCATCATCCGCATGTCGATGAGCGGGTTCGCCGAGCGGGTCTCGGCCACCAGCCAGCCGGCCAGGAGCACGCCGGCGAGCGCCAGCAGGCCGATCACCCGGCCGGACGTCCAGCCCCACGTGGCGCCTTTGCTGACCGGCAGCAGCAGCGCCACCAGCCAGCTGGAGAGGAGCAGCGTGGCCGCCCAGCTGATCCGGCCCGGGGTACGCACCGGCGACTCCGGCACGAACCGGTGCGCCGCGAGCGCGGTGAGGCCGACGACGACCATCGGGATCCAGAACAGCCAGCGGTAGCCCAGGGTGGCGACGATCGGCCCGGCCAGCACGACGCCGAGGCCGCCGCCGGCCGCGACGATCGCCGAGATCGCCGCGACGGCCGAGCTCACCCGGGCGGCGGGGAACTCGTCGCGGATGATGCCGAACGAGAGCGGGAAGACGGCGCCGCCGATGCCCTGGACGACCCGGGCGACGATGAGCATGCCGATGTTGGGCGCGACGGCCGCCAGCAGGCAGCCCAGCGCGAGCGCGGCGAGGGAGACGACCAGGGTCCGCTCCTTGCCGACCATGTCGCCGACCCGGCCCAGGACCGGGGTGAAGATCGACGCGGAGAGCAGGTAGGCGGTCAGCACCCAGGTCACGGTGTTCTGTGAGGTGTGCAGGTCCTGCTGGATCGTGGGCAGCACCGGGGTGATCAGCGACTGGAGCATCGCGAAGAAGCCGGCGCCGGCCGCGAGGACGAGGAAGGTCAACCGGCGCGAGTCGCGCCGGACGGTGTCGATCACGGAGAAGGCTCCCGTTCACGTACGAGGTATTGGGGCTGGGGTGTCTCAGCGGGTTGCGGGCATGGGGGACCTCCCGGGGTCCGGTGTCTGGTTCGCCGATCGCGCCGGCTGGGATCGGGCGGGAAGGCCGGAGTAAGGTATCCGGAGGCAAGGCTCCGGTCAGTTCCGGAGGGATGCCTCCACTAACGTAGCGGAGGGGTGCCTCCGTTTGCAAGACGAAAGGGGTGACGCGCGTCATGGCCAGCGGCGACCAGCTCGGGGAGGTCTTCGCGCGCCGCCCGAAACGGGCCGATGCCCGGCGGAACTACGACGCGCTGATCGCCGCCGCCCGGGAGGTGTTCGGCGAGTGCGGCGCCGGCGCGTCGCTGGAGGAGATCGCCCGGCGGGCCGGGGTCGGCATCGGGACGCTCTACCGGAACTTCCCGAAGCGCCGGGACCTGTTCGAGGCGGTCTACGTCGAGGAGGTGCGCGCGCTCAGCGCGTCGGCCACCGACCTGGCGGACCTGCCCGCGTGGGACGCCCTGGTCGCCTGGCTGCACCGGTTCGTCGCCTACGTCGGCACCAAGCGGGCCCTCGCCGAGGAGCTGGTGCACGACTCGGAGGTGTTCCGCAGCTGCCGCACCGAGATCTACGCCGCGGGCGAACCGTTGCTGCGCCGCGCCCAGGAGGCCGGCGCGGCCCGGCCGGACGCCAGCTTCGACGACGTGGTGCGGCTGGTCAGCGGCATCATGGCGTACCAGTTCCCCGAGCCGGCCCAGCGCGACCGGGTGCTGGCCATCGCCCTGGACGGCCTGCGCCCCCCGGCGACGGACCGCTGACGCTCCCGCCGGCCGCGGTCGGCTGACCGTTGCCGGCCGGCGGATTCCACCAGGGACCATAGGGGTCGCGGGCGTTGCGCCGGGTGTCGACAATGGTGCGACACCCGTCGTGGCCCGGAGGTGACGATGCGCGAACCGGCGACCCGGTCCCGGCCCGCCCGGGAGAAGCTTCCGGCAGGCGGTCCCGAACTGCTCTCCCTGCTGGCCCGGCTGCTCCGGCGACCCCGCCACGGCGACCGGCGGCTGCCGCTGCTCTGGCTGGTCAGCCCGGCCGGGGCCGGCGCGGTGGGCGCCCTGCTGCGCCGCTTCGTCGGCCAGGGCGCCCGGCGCCGCGTACCGCACGCCGTGCTGGACCTGGCCGCCCGACCCGCGCGCGACGCCGCCGCCCGGCCCGGGCCCGACGACGTCGCGGGGGTGCTGCGCGAACTGCACCGGCAGCTCTCCGTGGAGGCCTTCGGGGCCGCCCGGCTGCGGTTCCGGCACTACCCGCTGGCCGACTGGCTGATGCACCAGACCCTGGCCGTCGGCATGGACGCCGCGGACAGCGGCCGGGCCGCGCTGGTTCGCCGGCTACGCGACTGGCGGGGCCGGCGGGCCGGTGACGATCCCCAGGTGGGCGGCGGCTCCGCCGTCGGCACCGCGCTCCAGGTGCTGCTCTGGCTGCTGCGCCGCGCGATGCCGAGCGTGGTCTTCCGGATCGCCGTCTCCGGCCGGGTGCCGGTGTTCGGGCGGCAGTACCGCTGGTTCATGCGGCAGCAGTACCTGGCGCCCCGGCAGTCGGTGACGTTCCTCGGCTTCGCCGAGCGGCTCACCGCCGGCTGGCGCGACGGCGAGCACCCGGCGCAGGTGGAGAAGCTGCTGCTGCACGCCTTCCTGGAGGACCTGCGGCAGGCGTACCGGCGGCGGTTCTGGCGGCCGGGTGACTGGCGGCGCACCGCGTACCCGGTGCTGCTGCTCGACGGGGTGAGCCCGGACAACGTCGGGCACACCCTGGTCCGGCTGCTCGACGAGGTGCGCAACGAGACCGGCCGCAACGACCCGCTGCTGGTGGTGGCGGTCGCCGCCGGCCCGCCGCCGGAGCCGGCCGCGACCCGCCCGGTGGCCCAGGCCGAGGAGGCGTACGAGGAGTGGGCCGACGCCCTGCCGGAGATCCGGCGGCTGCGCCGCGCCGGCGCCTGGCTCGTGGTGCTGCGGATCGACGGCGACGACCTCGCCGCCCCGGTGGGGGTCGCCCCGCCGGCGCTGGTCGCTCCGGACCCGCCCTGGTGGTCGCGGCGGTTCCTGCCGGCCGCGGTGGCCCTGGTGCTGCTGGCCGGGGTGGCCGTGTGGGCCACCGGGCGGTGGGCCCCGGACTGCCGCCCGTGGCCGGGAGACCGGGTGAGCGTGCGGCTCGTCGGCGGCGAGTGCGTCGGCTACAGCGACACCGCCGGCCAGGTGTTCAACAGCGAGCCCGGGCAGGACCGGCTGCGGGCGGTGCAGCGGCGGATCTTCGCGCAGAACCGCGCCGCCGAGGAGGTGTGGTCGCGCAGTGACCACCGCCGGCCCTACCTGACCCTGGTCTACCTGGGCAGCCTCACCGGCAACCGCACCCGGGCGGACGAGGAGTCCTACGTCTCCGAGCGCGAGGAACTGGAGGGCATGGCGACCGCCCAGTACGCGCTGCTCAAGGAGTCGGCGGCGGCGGACGACGCGGCGCTGCTGCACATCGTGGTCGCCAACGCCGGCCGGCAGATGCGGCACGCCGGTGCGGCGGTGCGGCTGCTGGAGGGGCTGGCCCGGGACGACCCGACGGTGCTCGGCGTGGTGGGGCTGGTGGACAGCCGCAGCAGCACGGCGTCGGCGCTGCGCGAGCTCAACCGGGTCGGCCTGCCGGTGCTCGCGCCCACCCTGTCGGCCGACCGGATGGACGCCAACTCCAGCCTCTACCTGGCCATGTCGGCGCCCAACCGGGAGCAGGCCCGGATGGTCGAGACGTACGCCCGGCAGGTGCTGCGGGTAGGGGAGGCGCACGTCTACTGGACCACCGGCGAGGGCAGCTCGCTGGACGAGGACCTCTACGTCGCCACCCTGGTCGACGGGCTGCGGGAGCGGTTCGGCAGCCGGCTCACCCGGCTCGACGAGTGGCGCAGCGGGCGGCGGATGACCCAGGAGTGCGGCTACCGCGGGATGCTCTTCTTCGCCGGGCGCTGGTCGGAGTTCGACGGGTTCCTGCGGGCGCTCAAGGAGTGCGGCGCCGACCCGCCCCGCCACCTGGTCGCCGACGACTCGGTGAACCGCTACATGGCCAACCCGGGGCTGCGGGCCAGCGCCCCCGGCAACCTGCCGGTGACGTACGTGTCGAAGGCCGCCCTGGCCACCTGCGCCGCGCTGCGGGCCGCCCAGGCCCGGCGGGACGACGCCCGGGGCAGCTTCCTCACCTGGATCGGCGCGGACGACCTGCTCGACCCGCCGCGCTGCCGGGACGGCGCCGGCCCGCCCGTCGGCGAGCGGGTCAGCCTCGCCTACGACGCCTCGATGATGGTGGTGCGCGCGCTGGAGAGCCTCGCCGCCCGGCTGCGGCACGCCGACACCGGCCGGCGCTGGGACCCCCGCGCGGTCAACCCGGTCGGAGTGCACGCCGAGGTGCTGCGGCAGAACGCCGCCGGCGGCTACCCGGGGGTCGGCGGGCTGATCCGGTACGCCCCGGACTCCGGTGAGCCGGTCGCCAAGCGGCTGGCGCTGCTCACCGTGGCCCGGGTGCCCGACGTCGCCGCCGCGCCGGTCGAGGTGTTCGCCTGCGGGGTGGCCGACGGCGGTCCGGACCCGGGCTGCCGCCCCCGCTGACGCGGCGACGGCCGGCGGCCCCCGAGGCGCCGCCGGCCGTCACCGTCGGGTCAGGACGCGTCGACGTCCGCGTTGCTCGGCCGGCCCCACGGGCCGGTGATCGCGAAGACGTAGCCCGGGGACTGGATGTTGGCGAACAAGATCTTCCCGTCCGCGCTGAACGTCGGGCCGGTGAACTCGCTGTCGTTGAGCTCGTTGCGGGCCAGCGGGTACGCCTTGCCCTGCTCGGTCACCCCGACCAGGTGCGACACGCCCTCGCCGTCCTCGGCCAGGATCACCCCGCCGTACGGGGAGACCGTGATGTTGTCCGGCCCGTCGTAGTTGCCGTTGTCCGCCGCCGGGTCCGGGTTCACCCCGAAGATGGTCTTCAGCGTCACGGTCTCGGTGCGCGGGTCGTAGAACCAGACCTGGCCGTCGTGCTCGTGGGCGCTGCCGTCGTCGAGCCGGGCGAAGCTGGCCACGAAGTACGCGCCGCCGTCGGCCCACCAGGCGCCCTCCAGCTTGCGGCTGCGGGTCACCTCGGCGTCGGTGAACTGCTTGCGCACCGAGACCGTCCGGGCGTCCCGGTCCGGCACGTCCACCCACTCGACCTTGTAGCGGGTGCCCGGGGTGGTGGCCTCGGAGAGGTCGGCCACGTGCTGGCTGCCCCGGAAGCAGTTCATCGCCTGGAGGCGGCCGGCGGTGGCGCCGTCCGGCCGCTCGGCGAGCGCCCGCAGCGCCCCCTTGCCGGCGCGGAACCCGGCCGGCGGCGTCCAGCGGAAGTAGAGGCCGTTCGGGCCGCCCGCGTCCTCGGTCAGGTAGATCGCGTGGGTGTACGGGTCCACCGCGACCGCCTCGTGCGAGTAGCGGCCCAGGAACTTCAGCGCCACCGGGTTCTGGTTGGCGGCCCGGTCGTGCGGGTCCACCTCGAAGACGTACCCGTGGTCCTTGAGGTACTGCCCGCCGGCCTTCTGCTCGGTCTCCTCGCAGGTCAGCCAGGTGCCCCACGGGGTGATGCCGCCGGCGCAGTTGTTGTGCGTGCCGGCCACGCTGACGTACTCGCGCAGCCGCCGCCCGCGCTGGTCCACCTCGATGGTGGTGGTGCCGCCGCGGGCGCCCGGGTCGTAGGTCAGCCCGGCCAGCGCCGGCACCGGGAACGGCTCGCCGCCGCCGATCTCGTGGTTGTTCACCAGCACCGACCCGTTGGGGCCGAGGAAGCAGCCGGTGCCGTCCGCGTCGCTCGGGGTGGCCTGCCCGGACTCCAGCAGGGTCACGCCCGCCTGGGCGACGATGGTGTAGGAGAAGCCGGGCGGCAGGGCCAGCAGGCCGGCCGGGTCCGGGACGAGGTCGCCGTAGCCGACCGCCGGACGGGTCGCCGCCCGGGCCGCCGCCGGGCCGGCGATGGCGTCCAGGTTGCCGGCCACCACGATGCCGAGACCGGCGGCCGCGCCGCCGTGCAGCAGGGCGCGCCGGGAGATGGGGGAGGAGGTCACGTCATTGCCTTCCTGTTCACATCGGTGCTCAGGGCAGAGGCAAGTCGGGCCGGGGGAACGGCGTCCGGCGGGAACGGCCACCGGGGGATGAACAGTGGACCAACGTCGGGTGCGCGTCGCGTACTGTGCCGGGCCCGCGCGCGTCCGTTAGGGTTCCCCTCGATCAGGTAAGGCGGCGTCGGAGGGCGGACGGTGGGCAGGCTCGCGACGGCGTACCGGCAGGCGGTCGCCCTGCACCGGGAGGCCCTGCGCCGCTGGGAGGCCGCCCGGCGGGCGCTGGCCGCCGCCGGCCCGGCGCCCGTCGGCAGCCCCGAGCTGGTCGCCCGGCTGGCCCGGCTCGGCGGGGAGCTGGCCGCCCCGGTGCCCGGCACCGCCCGCGCCGCCACCCACCCCGTTCCGGTACGCCTCGGCGAGGCGACCACCGTGGACGGCGGTTTCCCGGTGCTGGTGCCGCTGGGCGCGGGCGCCCACCTCGCGATCGACACCGACGCCCGCGATCCCCGGGTCGGCGAGCTGCTGCGGTCCCTGGTGGTGCGGCTGCTCGCCGCCGCGCCGGCCGGCACGGTCCGGGTGGCCGGCATCGACCCGGCCGCGTTCGGCGCCGCGTTCCTGCCGCTGCGCCCACTGCTGGACGCCGGCGTGCTCGGCCCGGCCGCCACCACCGTCGCGGAGACGATCGCCCTGCTGGACGCGGCGGAACGGCACGCCCGCACCGCCCAGCTGGCCGCGCCCGAGGACCGGGAGCTGCTGCTGGTGGTGGCCGCATCCGCCCCGCCGCCGCGCGAGCTGGCCCGGCTCGCCGCGCTCACCCACGCCGGGCCGGCCGCGGCGGTCTGCGTGCTGCTGGCCGGTCACCCGGCGGCCGGGCCGGGCGAGGCCCCGCCGCTCGGCGCCACCACCCAGCTCCGGCTCAACGAGCGGTACGCCCTGGTCGGCGACCCGCCCGGCCGCCCGTTCAGCACCGACGGCAGCGGGCTGGCCGCCCCGGTGCTGCTCGACGGCGACCCGTCCCACGCCACCGTGACGGGGCTGGCCCGGCGGCTCGCCGAGACCGCCCGGCTCGCCACCGCGGTCACCTTCGCCGACCTGCTGCCGGCCCGGTGCTGGGCCGAGTCGTCCGGCGCCGGGCTGCGTACCGTGCTGGGCCGCGCCGTGCGCCAACTCCCGCTCGGCGCGCCCGACACCGCGCCCAGCGCCGCCGGCCGGGAACCGGTCACCGTGGCCTTCGACGACGCCACCCCGCACTGGCTGGTCGGCGGGCGCACCGGCGCCGGCAAGACCGTGTTCCTGCTCGACGTGCTCTACGGGCTGGCCGCCCGCTACTCGCCGGCCGAACTCCAGCTCCTCCTGCTCGACTTCAAGGAGGGCGTCAGCTTCACCGAGTTCGTGCCCACCGAGCGGGACCCGTCCTGGCTGCCGCACGCCCGCGCCGTCGGCATCGAGTCCGACCGCGAGTACGGCGTGGCCGTGCTGCGCGAGCTGCGCGCCGAACTGACCCGCCGGGCCGACCTGCTCAAGCGGCACGGCGTCAGCAAGCTCGCCGACCTGCCGCCGAACGCCCGGCCGCCCCGGATCGTCACCGTGGTCGACGAGTTCCACGTCCTGTTCGCCGGCAACGACCCGCTCGCCCGGCAGGCCGTCGACCTGATCGAGGAGCTGGCCCGCAAGGGTCGCTCCTACGGCCTGCACCTGGTGCTGGCCAGCCAGAGCACCACCGGCATCGAGGCCCTCTACGGGCGGGCCGAGGCGATCTTCGGCCAGTTCCCGCTCCGGGTCGCGCTGCCCGGCGGGGGCGGCGTGCTCGACCCCCTCAACGACGCCGCGAAGACGCTGGTCGTGGGCACGGCAGTGGTCAACACCGCCGGGGGCACGGCCGGCGCGGACACCCTGGTCCGCTTCCCCGACGCGCACGCCGCCGCGGCGGACCTCGCCGCCCTGCGCCACGAGCTGTTCGCCGCCCGGCCCGCCGGCGCCCACCCACCCGCCGTCTTCCGGGGATACGAGAGCCCACGGCTCGCCGACGACCCCACCTGGCTCGACCTGGCGCCGGGGGCCGAGCCGCCGCTCGCCCTGGTCGGCCGCACCGTCGACGTGGCGGGCAGCCCCGCCGGGTTCCGTCTCGACGCCAGCCCCGGCCGGCACCTGGCCGTGGTGGGCACCGCCGTGGCCGGCGTGGACGTGCTCCGGTCGGCCACCCGGAGCCTGGCCCGGCAGCACGCCCCCGGCACGGCCCGCTTCCTGTTCGCGCCGCTGGCGCCCGGGACCACCGAGACCGCCGACGACCTGGCGATGACGCTGGCCGCCGCCGGCCACCCGGTCCGCCGCCTCGACGCGGCGGCACTGCGCGCCCACCTCGCCGAGCTGGCCGCAGAGCCCGCTGCGTCCGCCGCCTCCGCCGCGCCCGCTGTCCCCGCCGCGCCCGCTGTGCCCACCGCGCCCGCTGTCCCCACCGCGCCCGCTGTCCCCGCCGTGTCAGCCGGCCCCGCCGCGCCCGCTCGCCCCGGAGCCGGCGACCACCGGACCGGACCGGCCGGGCCGGCCGCCACCCCCGCGCGGACCTACCTGGTGGTGTTCGGAATGGACGCCGCCGCCGGGGCGCTCGCCGCGACCGATCCGGAGACGTTCCGTTCCGGACACGACGACCTGCGGGCCGTGCTGCGCCAGGGACCCGGGCACGGGGTGCACCTGCTCGGCTGGTGGCGCGGGCTGCGCCGGCTCGCCGAGGACCTCGGCGGCAGCCAGAACCGCGACGACGTGGCCTGCCTGGTCGCGCTGAACGTGCCCGCCGCCGACCTCGGGCTCCACCTCGGCGCGCACGACCTCGCGTACGCCCCGCGCGACGGCCGGGCCCTGCTGGTCGACCGGCAGGAGCACCGCACCGCCCTGATCGTGCCCTTCGTCGGCGACGGAGACGAGTCGTGAGCGGCTTCGACGAGTACGCGGCCCTGCTCCGGGAGCTTTCCACCCGGCAGCGGGGCGGGGAGCGGGCGGTCGCCGCCGAGGCGGAACGGCGGCGCACCCTCCAGTCCACCGTCGACCAGCTCGGCCGGCGCCTCGCCGCCCAGGGGCAGCGCCTCGACCAGCTCGGCCAGGCCATCGACCTGCCGATGCGGTCGGTCCCGGCCGAGGCTCCGAACGCGCCGGCGATTCCGGTCGGCGCCCCGCCGGCGGCGGGATCGGCCGCACCCGTGGCGGGATCGGCCGCGCCGGTGCCGCCCGGCGCGGAGAAGCCCGGAACCGGGGCCGGGGCGACCGGCGGCGCAGCCGCCGCGCCGGGGCGGCCGGGGGTCGGGGCTTATCAGGATGGGACGCTGCCGGGGCCCCGGGTGGGTGACCCGGCGACGGAGCTGGCCGCGGCCGGGCAGCTGGCCGACGAGGCCGACCGGCACGGGCAGCAGGCCGAGGCCCTGGCGCAGCGGCCCGTGCTGCTGCCCACCTGGTCGGCGCCGGCCCGGGCGGTCGCCGTCTACGCGGCCTGCGCGCTGGCCGGCTCCCTGCTCATGCTGGTGGCGCTGATCGGCTCGCCGCTGCCGGCCACCGGGCTCGATCTGGTGGCCGCCGTCTCGTGCGCCGGCGTCCCGCTGCTGTCCTTTCTGGCCGGGCACCTGGTGCTCGGGCGCTGGGGCCGCCCGGTGATCGGCGGCGAGACCCCGTCGGGGCGGTACGTGCCGCTCGGCTTCGTGATCTGCGCGCTGGTCGCCCCGTCGCTGTTCTGCCTCTACCTGGTGGTGTTCCGGCTGCTGGGCTGAGCGGCGCGTGGTTCACGGGCCGGGTCGGCGCGCGGGCGTCACGTAGGCTGCGGGGCAGGCGAGCAGGGGAGGGCGCGTGAGCGCGGCGCAGATCATCGCGAGGCTGGCGGCAGCGGCCCAGAAGCTGGACGAGGCGAAGGCCCGGACGGCCGCCGCGGCGCAGGACGCCGCCGAGGCCCGGGCACTGGTCGCCGGCGCCCTGGAGGGCGTGGCCGCCGGACCGCTGATCGGCGTCATCGACGCCTACCGGCAGGCGCTCACCCAGGCCGCCCAGGGCGGGGAGCCGGCCCGCCAGCACCTCCAGGAGACCATCGCCAAGGTCCAGGCCCTCGGCAGCTGACCCGCGCGGGACCGAAAGGGACCGCAGGGTGATTGGCCGGTTTGTGCCTCCCGCGCGACAACGGGTTACCGGCGCGTAACTTTCCATTGACGTGTGTGAAATCGGACACGCATCATCGTTTCCACGATCGATCGGATCCCCCACCGTCCCTCCCGGCTCACCCGGGGCCTCCCACCGGAGGTGCAGCCCATGCTGCTCCGAACGATCCTGGCCGCCACCGCCGCCGTCACCGCCCTGCTCGTCCCGGCCACCGCCGCCCACGCCGAGCCCACCACCGAAACCGCCACCACCGCGGGCGCCACCCGCACCGCCGAGGCCGCCACGGCCGAGGCGACCGGCCTCGCCGGCGCCGACCCGGTCATCGTGGTCGGCGGCCTGATCGGAATCTCCATCGCCTACGAGCCGATCGCCGCCCGGCTGCGCGACGACGGCTACCGGGTCTCCATCTACCAGTTGCCGAACCTCGGCTTCGGCGACATCCGCGAGTCCGCCCGCGCCCTGTCGTCCTACGTGGACCGGGTCCGCGCCGCCACCGGGGCGGCCAAGGTGGACCTGGTCACCCACTCCGAGGGCGGCCTGGTCTCCCGCTGGTACGTCAAGTTCCTCGGCGGCGCCGGCAAGGTCGACCACTACGTCAGCCTCGGCAGCCCGCAGCAGGGCACCTACGTCGCCAACATCATCAACTTCCTCGGGCTGGGCAGCTGCGCGGGCATCGTCGCCTGCCAGCAGATGTCCATCGGGTCCAGCCTCCTCACCGACCTCAACGGCGGCGACGACACCCCGGGCGCGGTCCGCTGGACAACCGTCCGCACCTGGCAGGACGAGCTGGTCCGGCCGGTCGACAACGCCGCCCTCGCCGACGGCGCCACCAACGTCCTGGTCCAGGCGTGGTGCCCGCTGCGGATCGTCGGCCACCTCGGCTTGGTCCTCGACGGGACCACCTACACGGTGGTGCGGCAGGTGCTCGCCGACGCCGCGATCCGGCCCAACTGCTTCGCGATCTGAGACCGCGAGCGGGCTCGACGGTCGCACCCCGCGGCCGTCGAGCCCGTCCGTCACGTGGTGGCGCCGCCCCGGATCAGGTCGGCGGCCCGCCAGGCCAGCGCGGTCACCGGCGCGCTGGTCCAGCCCGACACCATCACCGGCAGCACCGACGCGTCGACCACCCGCAGCCCGGTCACCCCGCGCACCCGGAGCCGGGGGTCGACGACGTGCTCGTCGTCCGGGCCCATGGCGCAGGTGCCGATGGCGTGGTAGCCGCTGTAGCCGTGCGCCAGGGCGGCCTCGATGATCTCCTCGTCGGTCTGGACCGCCGGCCCGGGCAGGGTCTCCGCCGCGATCCGCTTGGCGATCGGCCCGGTGGCGAACAGCTCCCGCATCCGGCGGAACGTTTCCACCGCGACCCGGCGGTCGTGCGCGGTGGCGAAGTAGTTCGCCACGATCGCGGGCGGGGTGCGGGGGTCGGGGCCGGTGATGGCGAGGCGGCCCTCGCTGTCCGGGCGGGTCACCGTGCCGAGGCACAGCAGGCCCGGCTCCCGCTCCAGCTCCAAGGCGCGGCCGGGGCGCGGTGGGGCCGCCGAGAAGGGCGCCATCAGCAGGTGGGCGTCCGGCCGGTCCAGCTCCGGACGGGACCTGACGTGGGCCGCGACGTCCATCACCGGCAGGGCCAGTGGGCCACGGCGCGTGAACAGGTAGTGCACGGCGGCGCGGGCCTGCCCCAGCGAGCTGGCGAGCCGGGGGTTGTAGCCGCCCGGCTCGACGAGCCGGTACTGCAGGGCCATCGACCGGTGCTCCCGCAGGCCCGCCCCCACGCGGGGCCGGTCGAGCAGCACCGGGACGTCGGCGGAGCGCAGGGTGTCGGCCGGCCCGATGCCGGAGACCTGCAGCAGTTGCGGGGTGGCGAGGGCGCCCGCCGCGAGGATCACCTCGGCCTCGGCCCGGTGGTCGACCTCCCGGCCGCGGTGCGCGACCCGTACGCCGACCGCCCGGCCGTCCTCGACCAGCACGCGCAGCGCGACGGTGTCGACCGCGACGGTCAGGTTCGGCCGGTCCCGTACCGGATGCAGGAAGGCGTCGGCGGCGCTGACCCGGCGTCCGGCGTGGATGGTGGCCGTGGCGTAGCCGATCCGCTCGCCGTCGTCGGCGTCGAGGTCGTCGACCCGGCGCCAGCCCAGCTCCGCCCCGGTCTCGAGCATCTCCTCGCAGAGCGGGTCGGTGCCGGTGGCGACGGACAGGCGCAGCGGGCCGCCGGCGCCCCGGTGCGCTGAGGCGCCCAACGGGTGGTCCTCCAACCGCTGGAAGATCGGCCGCATGGTGGACCAGCCCCAGCCGAGGTGCGCCAGCGTGTCCCAGTCCGGTGCCGCGCCGCGGCTCCAGATCATACCGTTGATCGAGGTCGAGCCGCCGACCATCCGGCCGCGCTGCCAGGTCTCCTGCCGCCCCGGCGCGGTGGTCGCCGGGTAGTGCCAGGCGGTGCGCGGGTCGTCCATCAGCCGGGAGAACGCCTTGGGCACGCGAACGAAGGGACTGCGGTCCCAGCCGCCCGCCTCGATCAGCAGCACCCGGGTGCCCGGGTCCTCGGTGAGCCGGTTGGCCAGCACGCACCCCGCCGCGCCGGCGCCGACGATGACGTAGTCGAAACCGTCCACTCCGGCCACCCCCACCTTGTCCCGGGCGTGAGAATCCTTCTGACGGTAGCGACTCGATCACGCTTCGGAAAGGGCTGCGCGGTCAGGTTGTGGTGGGCGGCTCAGGCAGCCTTGGCGAGCGCCTCGAACTCGTCGTCGCTGAGCCGCACCTCGGCCGCGGCGACGTTCTCCTCCAGGTGCGCCACGGAGGACGTACCCGGAATGGGGAGCATGACCGGCGACCGGCGCAACAGCCAGGCGAGGGCGAGCTGCGCGGGCGTCGCGCCGTGCTCGGTGGAGATCGCGTCGAGCGGACCGCCCGGCCGGGCCAGGTTGCCGGTGGCGATCGGGAACCAGGGGATGAACGCCAGGTCGTTGCGCTCGCAGTGGTCCAGCACGTCCTCCGCGCTGCGGTCGGCGAGGTTGTAGAGGTTCTGCACCGAGACCACCGGGGCGATCTGCCGGGCGGCCTCGATCTGCTCGACGGTCACCTCGGAGAGGCCGATGTGCCGCACCTTCCCCTCCTGCTGGAGCAGCGCCAGTTCGCCGAGCTGGTCCGCCAGCGGCACCTTCGCGTCGATCCGGTGCAGCTGGTAGAGCGGGATGCAGTCCAGGCCCAGGTGGCGCAGGCTCAGCTCGCACTGCTGGCGCAGGTACTCGGGGCGGCCCACCGGCCGCCAGTCGCCCGGGCCGGAGCGGGTCAGCCCGGCCTTGGTCGCGATGACCAGGTCCTCGGCGTACGGGTGCAGCGCCTCCTTGATCAGCAGCTCACTGACGAAGGGGCCGTAGGAGTCGGCGGTGTCGATGAAGGTCACGCCCAGCTCGTACGCCCGGCGCAGCACCCGCACCGCCTCGGCCGGGTCCTTCGGATCACCCCAGACCCCGGGGCCGGTGAGCTGCATGGCCCCGTATCCCAGTCGGTCGACCTGCAGGTCGCCGCCGATCCGATAGGTGCCCGAGGCCTTCGCGGGCCCGGTGCTGGTCACCATGGCTGTCCTCCTGTGCGTCGTCGTCGGCGGACGTCACCGCCCCGACCGGAAGTCTTTCCCGTGAATCGCCGTCGTCAACGTCCCAGGTCGGGCGTTTCCGCGCCGAGCCCGTCGCCCCCGTCGCGGCGGACGAACGGCCCAGTGGGTCGGCAACCCGGCCGGCGGGCCGGGGCAGTTGCGGCGAGCGACCCCGGCGGCGGCGACCGCCGTGCGACGCTGGGCGGGACGGTGGTCTGGAGGTGCGCATGGCCGCGACGCCACGGCTCGACTTCGCGCTCGACACGTACGAGTGCATCGTGCTCTACCCGGGACCGTCGGGCCGTGCCCTGCCGGAGGAGACCGTGCAACGGCTCCAGGCCGAGCACCTGCGGCACGTCCAGGCGCTGCAACGGAAGGGCATCGTGCTGGTCGACGGCTCGGTGGACGGCCCGGCCCGCGAGCCGGACCCGCCGATCGGCTTCGGCCTGGCCCGCACCGGCTCCGTCGACGACGTCCGCAGCGTGATGGAGGCCGACCCGGCGGTGCAGGCCGGGCTCTACCGGGTCGAGGTGCTCACCTTCCTCTGCCCGGCCGGCTCTCTGGAGTTCCCGCTCGCCAAGACGCAGACCTGACGCCCGCCGGCCGGCCGGCGCGACCGTGCCCGCCGGCGCACCGTCGTCCCGATCCGGGCCGACGACAGCATGGCTGCGACCGGCTGGCGCCGCTGGCGGGTGGCCGGCCGGCGACGGCGGGCCACCCGCCCCGCCGTCGGCTCCCGTGGACGCGCCGCCCCGCCTCCGTGACGGGAGGCCCCGGGAGCACCGCGTCGGGGAATGCCGGCGAGCGGTACGATTTCCGCCGCGCGGTCGCCGATGCCCGCCACACACGACGTCCCGGTGCGGTTCCACCCCCGCCCGCCGGCGCGGGATATCGCGCGTCGTTGGACAACTGTTCCGCAGTCCGAAAGGGGTCGGCCGGCAGGTCGACCCGGAGGAGAGACTAGCCTGATGGGCGTGACACGCCGCGCGAAGATCGTCTGCACACTCGGCCCCGCCACCTCGTCCCCGGAGCGCATCCGGGGCCTGGTCGAGGCGGGCATGAACGTGGCGAGGCTGAACTTCAGCCACGGCAGTCACGAGGACCACGAAAGCGTCTACCGGCTGGTCCGGGAGGCCGCCGAGGCGGCCGGGCAGCCGGTCGCGGTGCTCGCCGACCTCCAGGGCCCCAAGATCCGCCTCGGCCGGTTCGCCGACGGCCCGTACGAGTGGCGCACCGGCGACTCGGTGGTCATCACCGGCGACGACATCCTCGGCACCAAGGACCGCGTCTCCTGCACCTACCGCAAGCTGCCGCAGGAGGTGAAGCCGGGCGACCGGCTGCTGATCGACGACGGCCGGGTCGCGGTCGAGGTCAGCGACGTCACCGGCAACGACATCCGGGTCCTGGTCACCGAGGGCGGCCCGGTCTCCAACAACAAGGGCGTCTCGCTGCCGAACGTGGCGGTCAGCGTCCCGGCCCTGTCGGAGAAGGACGCCGACGACCTGCGCTTCGCCCTCGGCCTGGGCGTCGATCTGATCGCGCTCTCGTTCGTCCGCTCGCCCGAGGACATCAAGCTGGTCCACTCGATCATGGTCGAGGAGGGCGTGCTCCGCCCGGTGCTGGCCAAGGTCGAGAAGCCCGAGGCGGTCGACCACCTGGAGGCGATCGTGCTCGCCTTCGACGGGGTCATGGTGGCCCGCGGCGACCTCGGCGTCGAGCTGCCCCTGGACCAGGTGCCGTTGGTGCAGAAGCGCGCCGTGCAGCTCTGCCGGGAGAACGCCAAACCGGTCATCGTGGCCACCCAGATGCTCGACTCCATGATCGAGAACTCGCGGCCCACCCGCGCCGAGGCCTCCGACGTCGCCAACGCGGTGCTCGACGGCGCGGATGCGTTGATGCTCTCCGGCGAGACCAGCGTCGGCAAGTATCCGGTGCTCACGGTCAGCACCATGGCGAAGATCATCACCACCACCGAGGCCGGCTCGATCGGCGTGCCGCGCCTGCAGCACGACCCGCGTACCCACGGTGGCGCGCTCACCGTCGCCGCCTCCTCGATCGCCCGGGCCATCGGCGCCAAGGCCATGGTCGCCTTCTCGCAGACCGGCGACACCGTCAAGCGGCTCGCCCGGCTGCACTGCGACCTGCCGCTGCTGGCCTTCACCCCGGTGCCCGAGGTGCGCAACCAGCTCGCCCTCTCCTGGGGCGTGGAGACGTTCCTGATGCCGTTCGTCGAGCACACCGACGACATGTTCCGCCAGGTCGACCAGGCGCTGCTCGGTCTCAACCGGGCCAACCCCGGCGACTACGTGGTGATCGTGGCGGGCAGCCCGCCCGGCACCCCCGGCTCCACCAACACGCTGCGCGTGCACCAGCTGGGCTCGCTGGTGGATGCCGCCTCCGCGCGGGCCTTGCAGTGAGCGCGAGGAGTGAGCCGGTTCTGCGAGCCCCGCAGTCGCGAACGAAGGTGAACCAGTGACCGAGCGTCCGGTGGCGACCGGCCAGGCCGCGGTCGACCAGCTCCTGGAGGTGCTGGACCTCGACCACACCGGCGAGATGACCTTCCGCGGGATCAGCCCGCCGGTGGGCCCGCAGCGGGTGTACGGCGGCCAGGTCGCCGGCCAGGCCCTGGTCGCCGCCGGGCGCACCGTCGACCCGGAGCGCTTCGTGCACTCCCTGCACGGCTACTTCGTCCGCCCCGGCGACCCCGTCGAGCCGATCGAATACCAGGTGGAGAACGTCCGGGACGGCCGCTCCTTCTCGGTGCGCCGCTCAGTGGCGCTCCAGCACGACAAGCCGATCTTCTTCATGTCGGCCTCGTTCCAGCGGCAGGAGGAGGGGCTGGACCACCACGCGCCGGTCCCGCCGGACGTGCCCGCCCCGGACGAGGTCCCGACCATGACCGACCGGCTCTCCCGCTACCCGGAGCGGCTGGGCATCTGGGGCCAGATCCCGCGCCCGATCGACGTCCGCTACGTCGGCGAGCCCGGCTGGGTACGCCCCGGCGACCGCCCCGCCGAGCCGCACCAGCGGGTCTGGATGCGCCTCGACGGCAAGCTCCCCGACGACCCGCTGCTGCACGCCTGCGCCCTCGCGTACGCCTCCGACCTGACCCTGCTGGACTCGGTGCTGTCGGTGCACGGGGAGGTGTGGGGGCCCGGGGGAGTGGTGGGCGCCAGCCTCGACCACGCGCTCTGGTTCCACCGGTCGTTCCGTGCCGACGAGTGGTTCCTCTACGACTGCTGGAGCCCGTCCGCCTCGGGTGCCCGGGGCCTGGCCACCGGCCGGATGTTCACCACCGACGGCCGGCACATCGCCAGCGCCGTGCAGGAGGGTTTGCTGCGCCGGGTCGGCGCCTGACCGGGCAACCGTGACCGTTCGGCCGAGGGTCGGGAAACCGGGCGGCTGACCAGGCGACTAACCTTGCCGCCATGCGCCTCTCCGCCCGGGTCGACTACGCCCTCCGCGCGACCGCCGAGCTGGCCTCGGTCGCTGGCGGCGCGACCGCCGGGCGGAGCCGGCCGGTGACCGCCGAGCAGATGGCCCGCGCCCAGGACATCCCGCCGAAGTTCCTGGAGAGTATCCTGCTCCAGCTGCGCCGGGGCGGCATCGTGCACGCCCAGCGCGGCCCGGAGGGCGGCTACTGGCTGGCCCGGCCGGCGTCGGAGATCTCCCTCGCCGAGGTGATCCGGGTGATCGACGGCCCGCTGGCGCACGTCCGCGGCCAGCGCCCGGAGCAGCTCGGCTACCAGGGCGCGGCGCGCGCGTTGCAGGACGTGTGGATCGCGCTGCGGGCCAGCGAGCGGGAGATCCTCGAACTGGTCACCATCGCCGACGTGGCCAGCGGCAACCTGCCGGGCCGGGTCAACGAGCTGGTCGCCGACCCCAGCGCCTGGAGCTGACCACGCCATCCTCGGCCCGCCGGCGTCGCACCGGCGGCTGACCCGCGCGCCCCGCCGGGCCGTCCGGCGCGTCCCATCAACCGGATGGAGGACTTGACCGGAGCGCCGCCGTGCCGCATTGTCGACCAAGTCGATAGGAGATGCCGAAAAGTCAGGGGGCGCTCGTGCGCAAGCTGCTGGTCCTCGCCCTCGTCGGGCTCGCCGCGCAACTGGTCGACGGCGCGCTCGGCATGGCGTACGGGCTGACCTCCTCGACGCTGCTGCTGTTCGCCGGGGTGGCGCCGGCCGCCGCGTCCGCCTCGGTGCACCTGGCCGAGATCGGCACCACCCTCGCCGCCGGTGTCTCGCACTGGCGCTTCGGCAACGTCGACTGGCGGGTGGTCGGTCGGATCGCACTGCCCGGCGCGGTCGGCGCGTTCGCCGGCGCCACCTTCCTCAGCTCGATCTCCACCGAGTCCGCCGCGCCGTGGATGGCGGCCATCCTGTTCAGCCTGGGCGCCTACCTGCTGGTCCGCTTCTCCCGGCCGCTGCGCGCCAACCGGGCCGCCGGCCGGCTGCGCAGCCGCTTCCTGGCTCCGCTCGGTCTGTTCGCCGGCTTCGTCGACGCCACCGGCGGGGGCGGCTGGGGCCCCGTGGCCACCCCGGCGCTGCTGGTCTCGGGCCGGATGGAGCCGCGCAAGGTGATCGGCTCGGTGGACACCTCCGAGTTCCTGGTGGCCGGCGCGGCCAGCATCGGCTTCCTGATCGGCCTCGGCTCCGAGGGCTTCCTGCTGCCCACTGTGGCCGCGCTGCTGATCGGCGGCCTGATCGCCGCGCCGATCGCCGCCTGGCTGGTCCGCATCGTCCCCGCCCAACTGCTCGGCGCCGTCATCGGCGGGGTGATCGTGCTGACCAACACCCGCACCCTGCTGCGGGTCGGCGAGCTGGGCGGCCCGGTCCCGGCCCTGGCCTACACGGTGCTCGGCGCCGGCTGGCTGGTCGCCCTGGTGCTGGCCACCCGGGCGCTGCGCCGCACCCGCCGGGCCCGTGCCACCGCCGAGGCCGCCCTCGCCGCGCAGACCACCGACCCGATCACCCCGGCCACCCCCACCCCGGAGGAGCCGCGCCGGCTCGCCGCCGCCGTCGAGGGCTGACGCCCGGGCCGACCCGGCCTCTCCGACTCGCGATCTTGCACTTTGTGCCCGTGTGCCGAGGCTTTCGCCCCTTCTGCCGGGGCAGCAACTGCAAGATCGCCGGGGGAGGTCGGCCCCGCACGCTCGGTGCGCGCGCACAGGGCGGGATGGGACTTGGTTGTGGGGCGGGAAAGCGTTGTCCTACCCTGACGGGGCGCGGAGCCGAACTACCGACGTCGATAGATGGCGTCCCCCGTCACGTCAGCGCGGCGTACCCCTCTTCGCCGGCCCGGGCAGGCCGGCGCGTCCGTCGCGTGCCTGACCTCCGCGAAAGGCATCCTCGTGCACCCCTTCATTCCGCGCCGCCGTACCGCGCTGCTCGCCGCGGCCTCGGCGGCCGCCCTTCTGGCCGGCGCCCTCACCACGGTGACCGCCCCCGCGGCGGCCACCGGCTGCCGGGTCGACTACCGGATCACCAACCAGTGGGGCGGCGGCTTCGGCGCCGACGTCACCGTCACCAACCTCGGCGACCCGGTGAACGGCTGGACGCTCACCTGGAGTTACACCGCCGGGCAGCAGGTCACCCAGTCCTGGAACGCCACGGTCAGCCAGTCCGGCCCCCAGGTCACCGCCCGCGACGCCGGCTACAACGCCGCCATCGGCACCGGCGGCACCGCCAACTTCGGCTTCAACGCGTCCTGGAACGACGCCAGCAATCCGGCCCCGACCAGCTTCGCGCTCAACGGGACCACCTGCACCGGCGGGACCACACCCACCAGCGCGCCGCCGCCCACCTCGGCCACCCCCACCCCGACCCCGACGACCACCACCCCGCCGACCGGGGCGAAGCAGCTGGAGAAGCTCGACCGGGGGCTGGTCAGCGTCCGTTCGGGCAGCGGAAACCTGCTGTCCTGGCGCCTGCTCGGCACCGAGACCTCCGGCGTGTCGTTCAACCTCTACCGCGGCGCCACCCGGGTCAACAGCGCCCCGATCACCGGCGCCACCAGCTATCTCGACAGCGGCGCGGCGGCCGGGTCGGCGTACACGGTGCGGGCCGTGGTGAACGGCGCCGAGCAGGCGGCCTCCGCCCCGGCGCTCCAGTTCGCGAACGGCTACCTCGACGTGCCGATCCAGGCCCCGCCCGGCGGCACC
Organism: Micromonospora sp. Utrum1; assembly: GCF_057197805.1. Classification (NCBI taxonomy): domain Bacteria; kingdom Bacillati; phylum Actinomycetota; class Actinomycetes; order Micromonosporales; family Micromonosporaceae; genus Micromonospora; species Micromonospora sp. Utrum1. Next base: position 5,659,164 of record NZ_CM170071.1, on the reverse strand, counting down.
ACCCCGACCGGGGAGGCCTACACCTACTCGGCGAACGACGCCAGCATCGGCGACCTCGACGGCGACGGCCGCTACGAGTTCGTGCTCAAGTGGGACCCCTCCAACAGCAAGGACAACTCCCAGTCCGGCTACACCGGCAACGTCTACCTCGACGCCTACACCCTCACCGGCACCCGGTTGTGGCGCATCGACCTGGGCCGCAACATCCGCGCCGGCGCCCACTACACCCAGTTCCAGGTGTACGACTACGACGGCGACGGGGACGCCGAGATGGCCGTGAAAACCGCCGACGGCGCCCGCTCCGGCACCGGCCAGGTGATCGGCTCGTCCTCGGCCGACCACCGCAACTCCAGCGGCTACGTGCTCGCCGGACCCGAGTACCTGACCATGTTCGACGGCCGCACGGGCGCCGCCCTGTCCACCGTCGACTACGACCCGCCGCGCGGCACCGTCTCCTCGTGGGGCGACTCCTACGGCAACCGGGTCGACCGGTTCCTCGCCGCCACCGCCTACCTCGACGGCCAGCGCCCCTCGCTGGTCATGGCCCGCGGCTACTACACCCGCGCGGTGATCGCCGCCTGGGACTTCCGCGACGGCACCCTGCGCAAGCGGTGGACCTTCGACTCCAACGCCAGCGGCAACGGCGCCGCCGCCGGCCAGGGCAACCACAACCTCTCGGTGGCCGACGTGGACGGCGACGGCCGCCAGGAGATCGTGTACGGCGCCGCCGCCATCGACGACAACGGCCGGCTGCTCTGGTCCACCGGCAACGGGCACGGCGACGCCATGCACGTCGGCGACCTCGACCCGGCCCGCACCGGACTGGAGGTCTTCAAGGTCGACGAGGACGGCAGCAAGCCCAGCTCCTGGATGGCCGACGCGCGCACCGGCCAACTGCTCTGGCAGACCGCGCCCAGCGGCGACAACGGCCGCGGCGTCTCCGACGACGTCTGGGCCGGCAGCCCCGGCGCCGAGTCCTGGTCCTCCGCCGTCGACGGCCTGCTGAACACCAGGGGACAGAACGTCGGCCGCAAGCCGTCCTCGGCGAACTTCCTCGCCTGGTGGGACGGCGACCCGGTGCGCGAACTCCTCGACGCCACGAAGATCGACAAGTACGGCACCGACGCCGACACCCGGCTGCTCACCGGCAGCGGCGTCGCGTCGAACAACGGCACCAAGTCCACCCCGGCGCTCTCCGGCGACCTCCTCGGCGACTGGCGGGAGGAGGTGGTCTGGCGCACCGCCGACAGCACGGCCCTGCGCATCTACAGCACACCCACCCCGACCGCCCTGCGCCTGCCGACCCTCATGCACGACCCGCAGTACCGGGTCGCCATCGCCTGGCAGAACACCGCCTACAACCAGCCGCCGCACCCGGGCTTCCACCTCGGCGACGGCATGACCACCCCGCCCGCGCCGAACATCTACCTGCGCTGAACGGGCAGGCACCGGGTCGCCGGCCGCGGAACCCGCTCCGCCGGCGACCCGGTGCACCACACCGCAGCACTCCCGACCCGTCCCGACCGGGAATGCCGTACCACCACCGGCATCAAAGTTAGGCGGCCCGCGCGACGGTGGGGTGACGTGGCTATGAAGAGCGTGTTTCAGCCCTTCCGGCGCAGCCCACCGGCCACCTTCTCGGCGATCAGCTCGAACGAGCGGACCCGGTCGGCCACGTCGTAGACCATCGTGGTCAGCATCAGCTCGTCCGCGCCGGTGCGCTCCAGCAGCGCGCCGAGCTGGCGAGCCACCGTCTCCGGCGAACCGGTCGCCTGGCCCTCGCGGCGCTGCGTCACGAACTCCCGCTCCAGCTCCGAGTACGGGTAGGCCGCCGCCTCCTCCGGGCTCACCAGCGGCTCCGGCCGCCCCGAGCGCAGCTTCAGGAACGACAGCCCCGCCGGACCGGCCAGCCACTCCGCCCGCTCGTCGGTCTCCGCGCACACCGCGTTGACCGCCACCATCGCGTACGGCTGCTCCAGCCACTGCGACGGCCGGAAGCTCTGCCGGTAGAGCTCGAGCGCGGGAATGGTGTTCTGCGCGCTGAAGTGGTGCGCGAATGAGAACGGCAGCCCGAGCAGCCCGGCCAGCTGGGCGCTGAACCCGCTCGACCCCAGCAGCCACACGGCCGGGGACTGTCCCCGGCCCGGGGTCGCGGTGATCGGGCCCGGCTCCGCGCCGCTGAAGTAGTTCATCAGGTCGGCCAGCTCGCGGGGGAAGTGCTCCGCCGACAGCCCCTCCATGGTCCGGCGCAGCGCCAGCGCGGTCACCTGGTCGGTGCCCGGCGCCCGGCCGATGCCGAGGTCGATCCGGCCCGGGTGCAGCGCCTCCAGGGTGCCGAACTGCTCCGCCACCACCAGCGGGGCGTGGTTGGGCAGCATCACCCCGCCGGAGCCCAGCCGGATCGTCGAGGTGTGCGCAGCCAGGTGCGCCAGCAGCACCGCCGGCGCGGAACTGGCGATCGCCGGCATGTTGTGGTGCTCGGCCACCCAGAACCTGCGGTAGCCCAGCTCCTCGGTGCGGCGAGCCAGCTCGGTGGTGTGCCGCAGCGCCTCGCCGGCACTGCCGGTGGCGGCGACCGGGGCAAGATCAAGAACAGACAGGGGTACGTCGATCACACGCAACAGCAACCCGCCACGCGCCGGATTTGTTCCCTCGGGTGCCCTAGCCCATACCGCGCGCCTGCTCGAAGATCAGACTCGTCTGGGTGTGCTGCACCGCCGGATCCACCGCCAGGTGATCCAGCACGAAGTCCCGCAACGCGTCCCCCGACGCCGCCCGCACGTGCAGCACGTAGTCGTCCGCACCGGCCACGTGGAACACCGACACCACCCCCGGCAGCCGCACCGACCGGGCCCGGAACGCGTCCACCGCCGCCCGCTCGTGCGCGGCCAGGCGCACCGACACCAGCGCCTGCAACGGCAAACCCACCGCCGCCGGGTCCACCTCCGCGTGGAAACCCCGGATCGCCCCGCACTCGCGCAACGCCCGGGTCCGCGTCAGGCACGTCGACGGGGCCACCCCCACCCGCTCGGCGAGGGCGTTGTTCGGCAACCGGCCGTCCGCCGCCAGCTCGGCCAGGATCGCGCGGTCGACGTCGTCCAGCGCCGCGAAGGGCCGTACATCATTCGGTGCGACAGGCATGCGAACATCTTTCCCCGAGCTTCCCTCCCCAGGAAGGGCTCCGCACAGAATGTTCTTCGATTCTATTGCCGAACGGCAGCCTCATGTTCGACGCTTCCGCCATGACCGCCGTGGACACCGCAGCCGTACACGCCGGGCGCGAGGACCTCGCGGGCCTCGGCGTCCACGTACCGCCCATCGACTTCTCCACCACCAACCCGCTGCCCTCCGTGGCCGGCGGCGGCGACGCGTACGAGACCCTCGCCACCGGCGGCACCCTCCCCGCCGGCGGCAGCGCCGTCTACCAGCGGCTCTGGAACCCCACCGTGGCCCGCTTCGAGACCGCCCTCGCCCAACTCGAAGGCACCGCCGAAGCCGTCGCCTTCGCCAGCGGCATGGCCGCCCTCACCGCCACCCTGCTCGCCGCCACCCGCGACGGGAAGCGGCACGTCGTCGCCGTCCGCCCCCTCTACGGCGGCACCGACCACGTGCTCGCCACCGGGTTGCTCGGCACCGAGGTCACCTGGGCCCGGCCCGACGAGGTCGCCGCCGCGATCCGCCCCGACACCGCCCTGGTCGTCGTCGAGACCCCGGCCAACCCCACCCTCGACCTCGTCGACATCGCCGCCCTCGCCAGCGCCGCCGGCGACGTCCCGCTGCTCGTCGACAACACCGTCGCCACCCCGGTGCTCCAGCAACCTGCCCGGCACGGCGCCGCCCTCGTGCTGCACAGCGCCACCAAGAGCATCGGCGGCCACGGCGACGTGCTCGCCGGCGTCGTCGCCTGCGCCCCCGACTGGGCCGCCCGGCTGCGCCAGGTCCGCGCCGTCACCGGCGCCGTCCTGCACCCGCTCGGCGCCTACCTCCTGCACCGCGGCCTGCAGACCCTGCCGCTGCGGGTCCGCGCCCAGCAGGCCGGCGCCGAGAAGCTCGCCGCCTGGCTCTCCGACCACCCCGCCGTCACCCGGGTGCACCACCCCAGCGTCGGCGACCCGGCCGCGCTCGTCGGCCGGCAGATGTCCGGCCCCGGCAGCCTGCTCGCCTTCGAGGTACGCGGCGGCGCCCCCGCGGCGGCCGCCGTCGCCGGCGCCTGCCGGCTGATCACCCACGCCGTGTCGCTCGGCGGCGTCGACACGCTGATCCAGCACCCCGCCTCGCTCACCCACCGGCCCGTCGAGGGCGACGCCAAGCCGTGCGGCGGGCTGCTGCGCCTGTCGGTCGGGCTCGAGGACCCGGAGGACCTGCGCGCCGACCTGGCGCAGGCGCTCGCGGCGCTCTGAGGGGTCAGGACTTCGGGCCGACGTGGCGGTCCAGCGCCGCCACGGCGTCCCGCCGCGCCACCGACAGCGAGTTGCGGCGGTTCATCCGTCACGCGATGCCGAGCAGGTCGAGACCCCACTGGCAGAGGCCCATGATGTCGGCCGACTCGTTGGTGAACATGTAGCGCGGGTAGATGTACTCCTTTCCGCGCACGACCACCCGGTTGGCGAACCGGCGCCCGTCGGAGTGGAAGAGGCCACGGAGGAAGTCGCCCGGGTGCGCCTCGACGATGGTCCGCTGCCAGTCGGCCAGGACGATCGGGCGTTCGTGCTTCTTGCCGGGCCCGTGCTGAGGAAACAAGCAGGGCCAGTGCTTGCCGTAGCTCTGGACATTGACGCAGCCCTGCTGCTGAACGCGCTGCACCCTTTCCGCCATGACTCGCCGCATGGCGGCGTCGCACGCGTCGATCAGGCCCGGCCAGCTGGTGCTGCAGGAGACTCGCAGCACGGGCACGCGCGTGGTGGTCACGAGATGTCCATCGCCCAGATACAGGCCGAGCAGGTAGGCATACGCCACGGGATCTGTCGGATGGTCGACGTCCGGGCGGCAGCGGAAACAGCGCAGCGCCGTGCCCTGCCGCTTCGCCTCAGGTCGGACCTTGCACCACTCTCTGACGGTGGGATAGGAGACCCCGACGGCGCGGGCAGCCTCGGCGACGGTCGCCCCGGCAAGATAGAGCTGCCGTGCGCGGGCACGTATCTCGGGTGAGTGCACACGGACATCCTCGAACACCCGTACGACACTTTCGGTGTCCCCGGTGGGACTCGAACCCACACTGTCGGAGGTTTGAGCTCCGCTTCTCTGCCGATTGGAATACGGGGACAGGCTCGCCCGACGCTCTCGCGTCGCGGCATAGGTTACCCACTACGCTAGTGGCGGCGACACCCGGCAGGGCAGGTGTCGGGTTCGAACTGGTGGGAGTGGCTCGTGGGCGAGATGCAGACGGATGCCGAGCGCAAGCGCGTTCTGATCGCCGAGGACGAGGCGCTCATCCGGCTGGACCTGGCCGAGATGCTGGTGGAAGAGGGCTACGAGGTGGTCGGCGAGGCCGGTGACGGCGAGACCGCCGTCAAGCTCGCCGAGGAGCTCAAGCCGGACCTGGTCATCCTCGACATCAAGATGCCGATCATGGACGGGCTGGCCGCCGCCGAGCGGATCGCCGGCGCGCGGATCGCCCCGGTGATCATCCTGACCGCGTTCAGCCAGCGTGACCTGGTGGAGCGGGCCCGCGCGGCCGGCGCGATGGCCTACCTGGTCAAGCCGTTCCAGAAGAGCGACCTGGTGCCGGCGGTGGAGATCGCGCTGTCCCGCTACTCGGAGATCGCGGCGCTGGAGGCGGAGGTCGCCGGCCTCACCGACCGGCTGGAGATCCGCAAGACCGTCGAGCGGGCCAAGGGCGCGCTCATGACGACGTACGGGATGACCGAGCCGCAGGCGTTCAAGTGGATCCAGCGCACCGCCATGGACCACCGGATGACCATGAAGCAGGTCGCCGAGCGGATCCTGGCCGAGACCGCCGGCGGCGAGGTGGCTCAGCCCGCTTCCTGATTCCCGACCGCCCGGCCGTCCGGCATCGCCCGGTCGGACCGCTCCGGCGCGTCCCGTCGACCCGACGGAGGCGTCGGTCGGCGGGTTCCCCGCGTCGCGCCCGGTCGATACGATCGCCGCCATGCGGCGTCCCGTGGCGGTACTCGGCCTGGTCGTCGTGCTGCTCGCCGCCTGTCACTCGACCGGTCGCGCCGAGCCGGCCCCCGCGGCGATCCGGCCGTCGTGGCAGCCGGTCACCCTGCCCATGCCGTCCGGCCTGTCCGGCCGGCTGGCGTTGCGCGACGCGGCCGCCTGCGCCGGGCGCTGGTTCGTGGTGGGCGCGGTGGTGGACGCTGCGGGGATGACGCATCCGGCGGCCTGGTCGAGCGCCGACGCGGCCACCTGGACTCCGCTGCGGCCGGCGCCGCGCAGCCCGTACGGGGTGGAGAACGTGTTGACCGCGGCGGGTTGCCGGGACGGCCGGCTGGCCGCGGTGGGCGGCAAGAGCGGCGGGGTGCACGGCAATCCGCGGATCAGCACCTGGCGGCAGGTGGCGGACGGCTCGCTGGTCGAGGTGCCGGCCGAGTTCGAGGTGTTCGGCGGCGCGGACGCGGTGAACGTGGGCCGGATCGCGGGCGGGCCGCGCGGCTGGCTGGTCTCCGGCAACCGGGCCACCGGCGCGGCGGCGTGGGTGTCGCCGGACGGGGCGGACTTCCGGTTGGTGAGCGGGGTGCCGGGGCTGGCGACGAACGCGTCCGGCCGGCCCTGGGCGGCGGACGGCACGGCGACGGCGTCGGGATGGCTCATGGTGGGCTCGGTGCTGTCGTCGGGGCGTACCGGATCGGGGGCCGTGGTGTGGACCTCGGCGGACGGGTCGGCCTGGCAGCGCGCGGTGCTGCCGGGCGGCGGCGCGGCCGAGGATCTGCAGCGGGTGGTCCGGGTGGGGGACCGGACGGTGGCGGTGGGCCGGCGCGGTGACGGCCTGGGCGCCTGGCTGGGGGAGGGCGACGCCTGGCGGCCGGGCGGGGGCCTGGGCGGCGCGGGCACGGACCGGCCGGGCCGGGTGTGGGGGTTGGCGGCGCGCGGTGACGGTGTGTGGGCGGTGGCGGCCGGGTCGGCGGCGGGCGCGGGATGGTTCTCCGCGGACGGCGCGCGGTGGTCGCCGGTGGCGCTGCCGGTGGGGGTGCCGACGGCCAGTGACCGGACCGTGGCGGTTGCCGCGGCGGGTGAGGTGGCGCTACTGCTGGTGGATGACGGCGCGCGGGCCGAGGTCTGGTCGGCGCGCGGGCCGTGGCGGCCCGTCTGAGGCTCTCACCAGGCATTTTCGGGTCGCTGTCGGATGTCCGATTCTCGCTCCCACCAGTCCCGTGTGTTACAGCACATCTGTGAATCCGGCCACTCAACGTAACGGTTAGGTCAACCCCGCCGCTCAGGTCTACCTTCGCAGCCCACAGGTGGGATAACGTCCCGCCCCAGACCGGGATCGCGGTCGGCCCGGCCAACCCCCGCAAGGTCCAATTCGTGGTGGGTGGTTTCCGGGCCATCGGACGGAGGAGGGTACGAGCCGTGAGGCAGAAGCTCGCACGGGTGCTCGGTGGCGTGGCCATCGGCGCGCTCGTTTTCAGTGGCGCGGCCTGCAAGGCTGACAGTGGTAGTGATGCGGGTGGCAGCAAGGCCGCCTGCGACCTGAAGATCGGCTTCTTCGGCCCGCTGACCGGTGACGCCGCGGGTCTCGGTATCCACATGCGCAACGGCACCAAGCTGGCCATCGACCAGTACAACAAGGACAACGCGGACTGCAAGGTCCAGCTCTCCGAGTACGACTCGCAGGGCGACCCGGCCAAGGCCCCGGCCCTGGCGCAGCAGGCGGTCGGCGACGCCAAGGTCGTCGGCATCATCGGCCCGGCGTTCTCGGGTGAGTCCGAGGTTGCGGACCCGATCTTCGACGAGGCCGGCCTGCCGATCATCACCCCGTCGGCGACCCGTCCGAGCCTGAGCACCAAGAACTGGAAGATCTTCCACCGGGGCGTCGGTAACGACACCTCGCAGGGCCCGGCCGCCGGTCGGTACATCAAGAACGTCCTCAAGGCCGACAAGGTCTACGTGGTGGACGACCAGTCGGCGTACGGCGCCGGCCTGGTGGACGAGGTGAAGAAGGTCATCGGCTCGGTCGCGGGCGAGGACAAGATCCAGGTCAAGCAGACCAACTTCTCCGCCGTGGTCACCAAGATCCAGAGCAGCGGTGCGAACGTCCTCTTCTTCGGTGGCTACTACACCGAGGCCGGCCTGCTGCTCAAGCAGCTCAAGGGCGCGGGCTGGAAGGGCACGATGGTCGCCGGTGACGGTGTCAACGACGCCAACTTCATCAAGGTCGCCGGCGAGCAGGTCGCCGAGGGCACCATCCTCACCTGCCCGTGCGCCCCGGCCACTGCGGCCAAGGGCACCTTCGTGACCGACTACAAGGCGGCCTTCGACAACGCCGAGCCGGGCACCTACGCCGACGTGTCGTTCGACATCACGAAGATCTTCCTCGAGGGCATCAAGGCCGGTAAGTCCTCTCGCGCCGACCTGCTCAGCTTCGTGAACTCCTACAACGGCACCGGCGGCGCCACCGGCGTCACCTACAAGTTCGAGTCCAACGGCGAGCTTGACCCGGCCCAGGTGCTGGTCTGGGCGTTCAAGGTGAACGCGGGCAAGGTCGTCCCCGACATCGAGATCCCCAAGTCCTGACCGGTTCGTCCGGTCCCGGCACGGGACACCAGGCGTGCGGCCGGGAGATTTCCTCCCGGCCGCACCGCTTGGCCGCACAGTTGGAGCCCCCACTTGAACTTCGATGAGCTCTTCGGGAACTTCCCGGCGCTGACCATCACCGGCCTGGAGCAGGGCGCGATCTATGCGCTCATCGCCCTCGGCTACACCCTGGTGTACGGCGTTCTGCGCCTGATCAACTTTGCTCACTCCGAGGTCTTCATGGTCGGTACCTTCACCGCCCTGTGGACCTGGCAGGCCCTCGGCTACGACCAGAACTCGGCCGCCCCGGCCCTCGGCCCGCTGATCCTGGCGATCGTCGCCGGTCTCGTGGTCGCGATGGCCGCCTCGGCGGTCACCGCGGTCACGGTCGAGCTGGTCGCCTACCGGCCGCTGCGCCGCCGCAACGCGCCGCCGCTGGCCTTCCTCATCACCGCGATCGGCGCGTCGTTCGTGCTCGCCGAGTCGTTCGGCATCAGCACCAGGCGGGCCCCGTTCGGCATGCCGGACCTGATCCCGTCCAAGACGGTCTTCACCCTTTTCGGCGCCGCGGTGACCAACGTCCAGCTGCTCATCCTCGCCGTCACGCTGATCATGATGATCGCGCTGGACCAGTTCGTGAACCGCAGCCGGCTGGGCCGTGGCATCCGCGCGGTCGCCCAGGACGCGGACACCGCCGCGCTGATGGGTGTCAACAAGAACCGGGTCATCCTGCTGGTCTTCGTGCTCGGCGGCCTGATGGCCGGCGTGGGCGCCCTGCTGTGGGACCTCCGGTTCGGCTACACCAAGTTCAACGTCGGCTTCCTGATCGGGCTCAAGGCCTTCTCGGCCGCTGTGCTCGGCGGCATCGGCAACCTGCGCGGCGCGCTGCTCGGCGGCCTGCTGCTCGGCGTGGTGGAGAACTACGCGGCCGGCCTTTTCGGCGGCGAGTGGAAGGACTTCACCGGCTTCGTGCTGCTGATCGTGCTGCTGATGTTCCGGCCGACCGGTCTGCTCGGCGAATCTCTCGGGAGGGCGCGCGCATGACCGCCACCGTGGACAAGAAGAGGACCGCGGGCTTCAAGAGCCGCTGGGCGGCCATGCCCAAGCAGGTGCGCTGGGCGGCGATCGCCGCGCTGATCGTGCTGCTCTACATCCTGCCCAACAAGTGGTTCTACGAGTACCTCGGCTTCCCCATCGGCAGCGACTACTTCGCCTTCTACACCACCCGCTCGGACTTCGCCGGGGTGCTCTTCGACACCGCGGTGTTCGTTCTGCTGGCCGTCGGCCTCAACGTGGTGGTCGGCTTCGCCGGCCTGCTCGACCTGGGCTACTTCGGCTTCTACGCGCTCGGCGCGTACACCGTGGCGTTGCTGACCTCGCCGGAGAGCCGGTTCGGCACGAACTGGCCGTGGCTGGCGGCGGTGCCGCTGGCGGTGATGGTGGCGATGGTCTCCGGCGTGATCCTCGGCGGACCGACGCTGCGCCTGCGCGGCGACTACCTGGCCATCGTGACCCTCGGCTTCGCCGAGATGATCCGGCTCTACGCCGCGCGCCAGGACGGCATCGCGCAGGGCCAGCGGGGCATCCCGGCGATCCCGCACCCGCCGGGCACCGGCACCGACGGCAAGCCGCTGTTCGGGGTGGTGGACGCGCGGCCGTACTACTGGCTGATGCTGACGCTGATCCTGATCGTGCTGCTGCTGATCCGGAACCTGGCCAACAGCCGGGTCGGCCGGGCCTGGGTGGCGATCCGCGAGGACGAGGACGCCGCCGAGATCATGGGCGTGCCGACGTTCAAGTACAAGCTGTGGGCGTTCGCCATCGGCGCGGCGGTGGCCGGTCTGACCGGCGCGGTCTTCGCCGGCAAGCAGACGTTCATCAACTCCGACCAGTTCGTGCTGGAGAGCTCCATCCTGGTGCTGGCCGCGGTGATCCTCGGCGGCGCCGGCAACATCAAGGGCGCCATCGTCGGCGGCGCGGTCACCTGGTACCTGCCGGAGTGGCTGCGCGGCGTCGGCGACCTCATCGGGGTGGAGTTCGACGCCGCCGAGTACCGGATCCTGGTCTTCGGCCTGGTGGTCATCGTCATGATGGTCTTCCGGCCGCAGGGTCTGGTGCCCAACCGGCGGCGGGCGGCGGAGTTCGCCGACCGGCGCAAGGAAGCGGTTCCCCAGGAGACGGTGCCCAATGAGTGAGCCGCAGATGCACAGCGAGCGGGACGAGACCAGCGAGCGGGACATCGCCGACGACGGTCGCAGCACGGTCGGCACCCCGCCGGAGAAGGGCGCGGACACCCCGGTCGAGCCCACGCCGGGCGAGACCCCCGCGACCGGGCGGGAGCCGCTGCTGGAGGTCGACCACGTCACCCTCCGCTTCGGCGGTGTGGTCGCCCTCAACGACGTCGCCTTCACCCTGTACAAGGGTGAGATCCTCGGCCTGATCGGCCCGAACGGCGCCGGCAAGACGACCTGCTTCAACGCGATGACCGGCGTCTACCGGCCCACCGAGGGTGAGATCCGGTTCGCCGGGCAGCGGGTCAACGGCAAGCGCCGGAGCTGGATCACCAAGGCGGGCATCGCCCGGACGTTCCAGAACATCCGGCTCTTCCCGGAGATGACCGCGCTGGAGAACGTGATGGTGGGCGCGGATGCCCACCACAAGACCAGCGTGATCGCCGCGATGCTGCGGCTGCCGCGGCACTGGCGGGAGGAGCGGGAGGGCCGCGAGAAGGCGCACGAGCTGCTGCGCTTCGTCGGCATCGAGCGCCGCGCCGGGGACCTGGCCCGCAACCTCTCGTACGGCGAGCAGCGCCGGCTGGAGATCGCCCGGGCCCTGGCCACCGATCCGACCCTGCTCTGCCTGGACGAGCCGGCCGCCGGCTTCACCCCGGCGGAGAAGGAGGAACTGCTCGGCCTGATCCGGAAGATCCGCGACAATGGCACGACGATCCTGCTCATCGAGCACGACATGCGACTCGTCATGGGCGTGACCGACCGGATCGTGGTGCTGGAGTTCGGCAAGAAGATCGCCGAGGGCCTGCCGGCCGAGGTCCGGGAGGACCCGAAGGTGATCGCCGCGTACCTGGGGGTGCCGACCGATGCTGCTTGAGATCAACGACCTGACCCTGCTGTACGGGCGGATCCAGGCGCTGCACGGGATCAGCCTGACGGTCAACGAGGGCGAGGTGGTGGCCCTGATCGGCGCGAACGGCGCCGGCAAGACCACCACCATGCGGGCCATCTCTGGGCTGCGTCCGGTGGCGTCGGGCTCGATCGTCTTCGACGGCACCGACGTCACCCGGATGCGGGCCGACCTGCGGGTGGTCCGGGGCATCGGGCAGGCGCCCGAGGGCCGGGGCGTCTTCCCCGGCATGAGCGTCATCGAGAACCTGGAGATGGGCGCGTACACCCGCAGGGACCGGTCGGGCATCGCCGAGGACATGAAGATGGTCATGGACCTCTTCCCGCGGCTGGCCGAGCGGCGCAAGCAGCCCGGCGGCACGCTCTCCGGCGGTGAGCAGCAGATGCTGGCGGTGGGCCGGGCGCTGATGGCCCGCCCGCGGCTGCTGCTGCTCGACGAGCCCTCGATGGGGCTCGCGCCGATGCTGATCCAGCAGATCTTCGAGATCATCACCCGGATCAACGAGCAGGGAACCACCATCCTGCTGGTGGAGCAGAACGCCCAGCAGGCGCTCTCCCGGGCCCACCGGGGCTACGTGCTGGAGACCGGCCGGATCGTCAAGGAGGGCACCGGCCGGGACCTGCTGCACGACCCGGCGGTCAAGGAGGCGTACCTCGGCGTCGCCTGAGCGGTACCGTCGGCGGCCGGCCGTCCCCACCCGGGGCGGCCGGCCGCCGCTTTTCGCGGTGCCGCCGTCCGTCGGGTTGTCGGCGGTACGGACTAGAGTCGCTGCCGTGACAGCTACGACGCCGCGCCTGCTCCTCGTCGACGGACACTCCCTGGCATACCGGGCATTCTTCGCCCTGCCGGTGGAGAACTTCTCCACCACCACGGGGCAGCCGACCAACGCCGTCTACGGCTTCACCTCGATGCTGATCAACGTGCTCCGCGACGAGCAGCCCAGCCACATCGTCGTCGCCTTCGACGTCTCCCGCCGCTCCTTCCGCACCGAGAAGTACGCGGAGTACAAGGCCGGCCGCAGCGAGACCCCGACCGACTTCAAGGGCCAGGTCAGCCTCGTCAAGGAGGTCCTCGCGGCGCTGCGCATCCCGGTGGTGGAGAAGGAGGGCTACGAGGCCGACGACGTCATCGCCACCCTCGCCTGCCAGGCCCGCGACCAGAGCATGGACGTGCTGATCACCACCGGCGACCGGGACGCCTTCCAGCTCGTCGGCGACCGGGTCACCGTGCTCTACCCGCGCAAGGGCGTCTCCGACCTGGCCCGGATGGATCCGGCCGCGGTCGAGGCGAAGTACGGCGTCACCCCGGACCGCTACCGCGACCTGGCCGCTCTGGTCGGCGAGACCAGCGACAACCTGCCCGGCGTCCCCGGCGTCGGCCCGAAGACCGCCGCCAAGTGGATCAACCTGTACGACGGGGTCGAGGGCGTGGTGGCCCGGGCCGACGAGATCAAGGGCAAGGCCGGCGACAGCCTGCGCGAGCGGCTCGCCGACGTGATCCGCAACTACGAGATCAACTGCCTGGTCACCGACCTGGAGCTGCCGGTGCGCCCCGAGGACGCCCGCTGGCAGGGCTGGGACCGGGAGGCCGTGCACCAGGTCTTCGACACCCTCCAGTTCCGCATCCTGCGCGACCGGCTCTATCAGTACCTGGAGGCTGTCGAGCCGGAGGCCGAGGCCGGCTTCGACCTGGCCGGGCAGGTGCTCACCGAGCCGGGCGCGCTCGCCGGCTGGCTGGCCGCGCACGCCCCGGCCGGCACCCCGGTCGGCCTGGCGGCCAAGCTCGACACCGGGCCCAACCGGCGGCACACCGCCGCGGTGACCGGCATGGCGCTGGCCACCGCCGACGGCGCGGCGGCCTGGTTCGACCCGGCCGGGCTGGTGGAGGCCGACGAGGCCGCGCTGGCCGGCTGGCTCGCCGACGAGGCCCGGCCCAAGGTGCTGCACGACAGCAAGCCGGCGGTGCTCGCCTTCGCCGCGCACGGCTGGGACCTGCAGGGCATCTCCCGCGACACCCAGATCGCCGCCTACCTGGCCCGCCCCGACCAGCGTTCCTATGACCTCACCGACCTGGCCCTGCGCTACCTGCACCGGGAGCTGCGGGTCGACGCGCCGGAGAGCGGCCAGCTCACCCTCGACGGGCTCGGCGACGACGACGCGGCCGAGCAGAACCTGATGCTCCAGGCCCGGGCCACCCTCGACCTGGCCGACGCGATCGACGCCGAGCTGTCGCGCGACGGCGAGCAGTCCGCCCGGCTGATGGCCGGCGTCGAGCTTCCGCTGATGCGGGTGCTGGCCACCATGGAGCGCACCGGCATCGCCGCCGACACTGAATACCTTTCCGAGCTGGAGGCGCACTTCGCCGCCGAGGTGAAGGCCGCCGCCCAGGGCGCCTACGCGGAGATCGGCCGGGAGTTCAACCTGGGCTCGCCCAAGCAGCTCCAGGAGATCCTCTTCGGCGAGCTGGGCCTGCCCAAGACCAAGAAGATCAAGACCGGCTACACCACCGACGCCGACGCCCTGCAGTGGCTCTACGCGCAGAACCCGCACCCGGTGCTGGCGCACCTGCTGCGCCACCGCGACGTCGCGAAGCTCAAGATGACCGTCGACGGGCTGCTCAAGTCGGTCTCCGACGACGGCCGGATCCACACCACCTTCAACCAGACGGTGGCGGCCACCGGCCGGCTCTCCTCGACCGAGCCCAACCTGCAGAACATCCCGATCCGCACCGAGGAGGGGCGGCGGATCCGGCGCGCCTTCGTGGTCGGCGAGGGCTACGAGTGCCTGCTCACCGCCGACTACAGCCAGATCGAGATGCGGATCATGGCGCACCTCTCCTCCGACGACGCGCTGATCGAGGCGTTCAACTCCGGGCACGACTTCCACGCCGCCACCGCCTCCTCGGTCTTCACCGTCGAGGTCGACCAGGTCACCGCCGACCAGCGCCGCAAGATCAAGGCGATGAACTACGGCCTGGCCTACGGACTGAGCGCGTTCGGCCTGTCCCAGCAGCTCGGCATCACCGCCGAGGAGGCCCGCGGGCTGATGGAGAACTACTTCGGCGGCTTCGGCGGGGTCCGCGACTACCTCCAGGAGGTGGTGGCCCGGGCCCGGCAGGACGGTTACACCTCCACCATCCTGGGCCGCCGCCGCTACCTGCCCGACCTGGTCAGCGACAACCGGCAGCGCCGGGAGATGGCCGAGCGGATGGCGCTCAACGCCCCGATCCAGGGCTCCGCGGCCGACATCATCAAGGTCGCCATGCTGCGCGTCGACACCGCGCTGCGCGACGCCGGGCTGCGCTCCCGCATGCTGCTCCAGGTGCACGACGAGCTGGTCTTCGAGGTCGCCCCGGGCGAGCGGCAGACCCTGGAGGCGCTGGTGCGCAAGGAGATGGGGGAGGCGTACCCGCTGTCCGTGCCGCTGGAGGTCTCCGTGGGCGAGGGCCGCGACTGGAACAGCGCCGACCACTGACCGCCGGTCCGTCGGCGACACCGAGCGTCGCAGACCTCGGCATTCGGCAACCGCCCCTGTGCTGTGACCGCTCAGCCCAGAAGTGACTCTCCGGCGGTCGGGCCGCCGCCCTCCTGGACGAGCGCGGTCAGCTCGGCAACCTCCGTGTCGTTCTGGCGGATGCTCGCGGCGGCGAGGTTCTCCCGTAGGTGGGCGAGGCTCGTCGTGCCCGGGATGGGCAGCATCGCCGGGGAGCGGTGCAGCAGCCAGGCCAGCGCGATCTGCTGGGGCGTCGCCTCGTACCTGGCGGCCAGCGGCGCGATGGCCGCGGCGACCTGGTCGGCGTTGTCCCCGCCGTCACGGAGGCTGACCGGATGCCAGGGTGAAAACACCGCCCCGGCCTTCTCCGCGGCGGCGAGGAGCGGGGCACCGGCCCGGTTGCCGACGTTGTACTGGGCGGTCACCGCGGCGATGTCCGCGACCGATCGCGCCGCCTCGAACTGGTCCGGGGTCACGTTGGACAGCCCGATGTGCCGGATGTATCCCTCGTCCTGCAGCTTCTTCAGCTCGCCGACCTGGTCCTCGAACGGGGCGTCGGTGGCGTAGCCGCTGTGCAGGTAGTACAGGTCGAACCGATCCAGGCCAAGGCGCTGCAGGCTCAGCATCGCCGACTGCCGGAGGTACTTGGGGTTGCCCACCCAGCCGAGGGTCGACAGGTCGTACCCGCCACGGACGAAGCCGCCCTTGCTCGCGATGGCCAGGCACGGCCGGTAGGGGTACAGGGCCTCGCGGATGAGCAACTGGTTGGTGTGCGGTCCGTAGACGTCGGCGGTGTCGATGAAGGTCACGCCCTCGGCCACGACGGCGCGGAGCAGGGCCACGCCACCCTCGTGGTCGGGATAGGGGCCCCAGACCTGCCTGCCGGTGAGTTGCATCGCCCCGAAGCCGATATGGCCGACCGGCAGGTCGCCGCCGATGGTGATGGTGGGCAGGGCAGAGGTGGCTTCACCGGCCATGGTCCACTCGATCCAAGTCGGGCCCCGACGGGGCGGACGGAACCTCCGCCAGACCAGAGGCCGCCTCCGGCGACGGTGACGGGCGAATCAGCGGCCTGGTCCCCGGCGTTCCTTCGGCGGGGCGCCGTGCCGCTGCAGGGCCTTGCGGGACGGGCCGCCCGGCGGCGGGAGTGGGCCCTTGACCGGGTCGTGGCCCCAGTTCATCAGCGAGTAGCGCCACCGGGTCCGGCGTACGTCGCCGCTCGGGCGCTGGGCCATGTGCCGCCGGACGTACCCGACGACCTTGCGCATGTGTTTGTAGTCGGCGTCGGTGAGCTGGTCGCGCTTGCGGCGCAGCAGGTCGATGATCTTCCGGCCGGACTCGTGGCCCACCGACTCGCCGCCCGCGGTGCCCTTCTTCCGCCAGCCCACGTGCTTGGACTCTTCGGTCTCCAGCCACTTCTGCAGCTCGGTGGGCTTCATGTTCACCGCGTCGGTGAACTCCCGGTAGGTCTGCTGCGGGTCGTCACTTGGGCTCATGGCGCAGCACCTCCGGTCGGTGGGCGACGTCCCGGCCCGAGTCGTCGTTGCGGATCCGGTACTGCGGTTCCTCCGGCGAGGCGTTCACGGCGTGCCCGCGGACGTGCGTGCGCTCGGTGAGCTTCTCCTTGACGATCCCGTACGCCCGGCCGCTGTGGCTGGCCCAGGAGACGTGGTCGCCCCGGCGGAACTCCTCGTTCTCGGCCATGGCGTCCGGTTACCCGGGGCCGGCGGGCGGAAACGGCGGGCTCAGCCGGCGGCCGGCTTCTCCGCCACGAAGATGGCGGTGCCGGGGAAGAGCCGGCCGCGCAGCGGGCTCCACTGCCCCCAGATCCCCTCGTGCCCCGCCGGCCACTCCGGCTCCACCAGGTCCAGCAGGCGGAATCCGGCGCCGACCAGCTCCCGGATCCGGTCGCCGAGCGTGCGGTGCTGCTCGACGTACGTGGCCACGCCGTGCTCGTCCTGCTCGACGTAGGGGGAGCGGTCGAAGTACGAGTGGACGGCGGTCAGCCCGCCCTCGCCCGGGTCGTCCAGGAAGATCCAGCGCATCGGGTGGGTGACCGCGAAGACCCAGCGGCCGCCCGGGCGCAGCACCCGGGCCACCTCCCGCATCGCCGCCGCCGAGTCGTCGACGAACGGGATCGCGCCGAACGCCGTGCAGACCGTGTCGAAGGCTGCGTCGGCGAACGGCAGGGCGAGCGCGTCGGCCTGCACGAGCGGTACGCGTACCCCGGTCCGGACGGCGGCCTCGGCGGCGTGCCGCAGCATGCCGGCGGAGAGGTCCAGGGCGACCGGCCGGGCGTGCTGAGTGGCGAGCCAGCGGGCGGCGGCGGCCCCGCCGCAGCCGAGTTCCAGGATCCGGTGGCCGGCCACCTCGCCGAGCAGCCGGGCGTCGGCTTCGCGCAGCCCCTCCGGGCACCAGACGAAGTCCACCTCGCCCAGGAACGCGCCGTGCTCGGCCTGGTAGGCGTCGGCGTCCGTGTCCCACCAGCCCCGGTTGGCCCGGCGGACCTCGGCCGCGCCCACCCGGCGCCGGGTCACCCTGTCGTCGTCCACCCGCTCACGCTAGGCCCCCGGGTGCCGCCCACGGCGGCCGGGCGGGCCGTGTGGCGGGTGGGGCACTTGTGACGGACGAGACAGCTGTGGCACCTTACCGCGCGAAATCTCCGCTTTCGCAGCTGACGCGCCCGAGGAGACCCGGGAGGGCTTGCACGCTGTGGTAATGCAGCGGGTAGGCTAGACGATGCGCTCGCGGATCGTGTGCCTCGGCAGGGAGCAGGTGCGCGGTCACCGGAGCCACTAATGATCTTCTCATGGCGATCGTTCGGTGTGCCCGGCGACGGATCCGCTGGCGCGGACAGGTCACTGCGACGCCACGCCTGCTGTGACAACCCATCCGACCGGAGCAACCGCCCACATGACGAGCAGCATCGAGGCCCCCTCGAGCGCCAACAAGGTCACGCACGACGATCTCGGTTCCGAGGAGGCTTTCCTCGCCGCGATCGACGAGACCATCAAGTACTTCAACGACGGCGACATTGTCGAAGGCACCGTCGTCAAGGTCGATCGGGACGAGGTCCTGCTCGACATCGGCTACAAGACCGAGGGCGTCATCCCCTCTCGGGAGTTGTCGATCAAGCACGACGTGGACCCCGCCGAGGTCGTCTCGGTCGGTGACCACATCGAGGCCCTTGTCCTCCAGAAGGAGGACAAGGAGGGGCGTCTGATCCTCTCCAAGAAGCGGGCGCAGTACGAGCGGGCCTGGGGCACGATCGAGAAGATCAAGGACGAGGACGGCGTCGTCCGCGGCTCGGTCATCGAGGTCGTCAAGGGTGGTCTCATCCTCGACATCGGCCTGCGCGGCTTCCTGCCCGCGTCGCTGGTCGAGATGCGGCGGGTGCGTGACCTGCAGCCGTACGTCGGTCGCGAGCTCGAAGCCAAGATCATCGAGCTGGACAAGAACCGCAACAACGTGGTGCTGTCCCGCCGGGCGTGGCTGGAGCAGACGCAGTCCGAGGTGCGCACCGAGTTCCTCAACAAGCTGCAGAAGGGCCAGGTCCGCAAGGGCGTCGTCTCTTCGATCGTCAACTTCGGCGCGTTCGTCGACCTGGGCGGCGTGGACGGCCTGGTGCACGTCTCCGAGCTCTCCTGGAAGCACATCGACCACCCGTCCGAGGTCGTCGAGGTGGGCCAGGAGGTCGAGGTCGAGGTCCTGGACGTCGACCTGGACCGCGAGCGGGTCTCGCTGTCGCTGAAGGCGACCCAGGAGGACCCGTGGCGGCAGTTTGCCCGCACCCACGCGATCCAGCAGATCGTGCCGGGTAAGGTCACCAAGCTCGTGCCGTTCGGCGCCTTCGTCCGGGTGGACGACGGCATCGAGGGCCTGGTCCACATCTCCGAGCTGGCCGAGCGCCACGTGGAGATCCCGGAGCAGGTCGTGCAGGTCGGCTCCGAGGTCATGGTCAAGGTCATCGACATCGACCTGGAGCGCCGTCGGATCTCGCTGTCGCTCAAGCAGGCCAACGAGGGCTTCGTCGAGGGCGAGGAGCACTTCGACCCGACCCTCTACGGCATGGCCGCGACCTACGACGAGCAGGGCAACTACATCTACCCGGAGGGCTTCGACCCGGAGACGGGCGAGTGGCTCGAGGGCTACGACAAGCAGCGCGAGGCGTGGGAGCAGCAGTACGCCGAGGCGCGCCAGCGCTGGGAGGCCCACACCAAGCAGGTGCAGACCTCCCGGGCCGCCGACGCCGAGGCCGCTGCCAACCCGGCCCCGGCCGTGACCGGCACCACGACCACGACGACGGCCCCGAGCCGTCAGGCCGAGGAGCCGGCCGGCACGCTGGCCACCGACGAGGCGCTCGCCGCGCTGCGGGAGAAGCTCGCCGGCGGCAAGTGACCCGGTGACGACTCCAGCTCGGCCTGGCTGACGCTGGAGCAGTCGTTGACGACAGGCCCCGTCTCCGCGCGATCCGGTACCACCGGGTCGCCGGGGGCGGGGCCTTCGCCGTGCCCGGGGGAAGTTGGCACCGCGAACGGTGATCGGGTTGACTGTCCCGGTGCTGAAGGTGGGGTTGACCGGCGGGATCGGGTCGGGCAAGAGCGTGGTGTCCGACCGACTGGCCGCGCTCGGCGCGGTGCTCATCGACGCGGACCGGATCGCCCGCGAGGTGGTCGCTCCGGGCAGCGAGGGTCTCGCCGAGATCGTCGCGACCTTCTCCGACCGGGTCCTCGACGCCGCCGGGGCGCTGGACCGGGCCGCCCTGGGCGCCCTGGTCTTCGGCGACGAGGCCGCCCGCCGCCGGCTGGAGGCGATCACCCACCCCCGGGTCCGGGCCCGCACCGCCGCGTTGGTCGCCGCGGCGCCCCGGGACGCCGTCGTGGTCAACGACGTGCCGCTGCTGGTGGAGGTGGGGCTCGCGCCCACGTACCACCTGGTGGTGGTGGTGCAGGCGACGGTGGCCACCCGGCTGGAGCGGCTGGCCCGCGACCGCGGCATGGATCGCGCGGAGGCGGAGCGGCGGATCGCCGCGCAGGCCGACGACGCCCGCCGGCAGGCGGCGGCGGACGTGCTGCTGGGCAACGACGGCACGCTGGCCGACCTGCACGCCGCCGTGGACACCCTCTGGCACGAGCGCCTGCTGCCCTACGAGCGCAACGTCCGGGAATGCCGCGCGGTCCGGCCCGAGCAGGTGGTGCTCACCGAGCCCGACCCGACCTGGCCCCAGCAGTACGCCCGGCTGGCCGCCCGGATCCGCCACGCGGCCGGCCCCGATCTGCGGATCGACCACATCGGCTCCACCGCCGTGCCCGGGCTGGCCGCCAAGGACGTCATCGACATCCAGCTCACCGTGCCGTCGCTGGCCGAGGCGGACGGGCCGCTCGCCGACCGGCTGGCCGAGGCCGGCTTCCCCCGGCTGCCCGGCGACTGGTGGGACAACCCGCGGCCGCCCGCCAGCCTCCGCTGGGAGAAGCGGCTGCACGGCAGCGCCGATCCCGGCCGCCCGGTGCACCTGCATCTGCGGGTGGCCGACTCGCCCGGCTGGCGGTACGCCCTGCTGACGCGCGACCACCTGCGCGCCGACCCCGGGCAGCGGGCCGCGTACCTGCAGTTGAAGCGCGAACTGGTGGCCTCCGCGCCGGACAGCGCCACCTACGGCACGCTGAAGGACCCCTGGTTCGACGAGGAGCACCTGCGGGCCGAGGAGTGGGCCGCGCAGACCGGCTGGCGCCCGTGAGCCCGCTCAGCGGCGTTTCGCCGGCGGCCTGACCGGGCGCTCGGCGCCGGGCAGCGCCGGCACCCGCCCCGGCGCGAGTTCCAACTGGGCCCAGACGCCCCGCGCGGTCCGCAGCTCCAGCCGGCGCGGCAGCCCGCCCCGGTCGATCCACCAGCGCAGCCGGCCGCGTACCTCGATGACGTCCACCGTCCGGTCCGCCACCCGGTCACCGCGGATCCGGACCGCCCCGGCGGCCGGCACGGCGGTGCGGCCGGTCTGCAGCGCCGCGTCGAGCAAGCGCTCCACGTCGTCGCCGGGCGCTCGTCCAGCCGCCCTGACCAGCCCGGCCGGTGCCGGCAGCGGCGGGGCCGCCGCGCCGCCCGCCGGCACCACGAGCCGGGCCACGCGTCCCGGCCGCGCCCGCAGCAGCGTGCGGCGTCCCGGGTTCCCGACCTCGACCACCGAGAGGTACGCGGTGGAGCCCGCCCAGCTCAGCCAGCCGGTGCCGCCCAGGTCGGCGGAGGGGGCGGCCAGGGTCAGCGTGGCGCCGCCGGCCGCCCGCAGCCGGGCCGGCAGCCGGGCCAACCGGTCGGCCTCGGCGTCGGAGAGCGCCCGGGGCAGCCCGGGACGCCCGCCGAGCGCGTCCACCGGGCGCAGTGTGGGGCGGTCGGTGCGGGCCAGCTCGACGGTGACCGGGGTGCCGTCCGGCAGCCAGCCGGCCAGGCGGTGCAGCCGGGCGTCCCGGTCCACCCAGAGCCGGAGCGGCCGGTCGGGCGCCGGCCCCGCGCCGCCTCCGGACGCGGTCGGCCGAGGTGACGCGAGGCGGGCCTCGAGGACGTCCACCGGGACGCCGTCGACGGTCTCCCGGTGCAGCCAGCGCGCCTCGGGGCCGGCGGGCTCGACCCGGTCGGCGGCGAGGCCCAGCAGCAGGTCCCGGACCGCCGGCAGGCCCCGCCCGGCCGGCAGCTCCCGCAGCCGCCACCGGTCGGCCGGTGGCACCAGCGGGGGCGGCGCCGGGGCGGGTGTGGCGGCGGGATCGGGCCGGACCAGCAGCGTCGACGCGGTCGCCTGCAGCAGTCCCCGCTCGGCGCCCGCGCCGGGGCCGGCGACATCCAGGTAGACCAGCGGCCGAGCCCAGTCGACCCAGCCGACCAGCTCAGTACGCCCGCCGCCCTCGCCCACGGTGACCCGGACGCCGGCGCGGACGTCCCGCTGGTTGGTGACCCGCAGGGCGGCCAGCCGGTCGGCCTCGGCGACGGTGAGGGGGCGGGCCGGCTCGGCGGGGTCGGCCGGCTCGGGCGACCAGCTCAGCAGGCCGGCGACCAGGGCGGCCGCCGAGGCCGTGGCGGCCGCCGCGAGCGCGACCAGGGTGGCCCGGCGGCGGGTCGGCTCGGGTGGGTCGCTGCTCCCGTCCAGCTCGGGGTCGCCGGGCGGCTCGAACGAGGCGGCTGGCCGCCTGCCGACCGGATCGGCCCGCCGGCGGTGGCCGGGGGAGGACGCGCTGACGCTGGTGCGGGCGTGGCGGTGGCCCCGGCCGGGTTCGCGGGGGGCGGGCCTCGCCTCGGATTCAGGCGCGGTGGGGCGGCCCGGGCGGCTCGGGCGGATCGAGGTGTTGGTGCGGGGGTGGATCGACGGGACGGAGGCGGGGCCGGCGGGACCGTCCGGGTCGTCCGCGGCGGGGCCGGCGGGACCGGCGGGACCGTCCGGGTGGTCCGCCGCGGGGTCGGCGGGCGCGGGCGGCTCGCCCGGAGGGCGGTCGGCGTTGGCCGTGGGCTCGCCCCCGTGCGGGGCGGCGGACGGGAGGGGATCGGGCGGGGCGGGGTGGGTGTCGTCGGTGGGGAGCGGGCCGGTGCCGCGAGCCCGTCGCGGCCGGCGTCCGGGAGAGGTCTCCACGAGTGCCCAACGCGGCGGCCGGGTTTCGGTGACGAGCAGGGGCGCTCGCGGCGGCCGGTCAGCGCATCGAGCGCGACCACCTCGGGTGCGCACGCCGGTTTCTCGGGTGCTGCGACCCCCGGTGCCGGGGGCGGCCGGGCCCCGGAGGGGCGGCCACCTGCCCGGTCGGCCGCCGCGAGCGGCCTACGGTACGAGGGTAGTCCGGTGAGATGAGGCACACAATGGGAATATCGAAGCCGATCAGGGACGGTCCGTGCTCGGCCCGGAAGTGTCGGTCCTCCGGCGTACCGTTGAGGTCATGGCGCTCGACATTCCCCGGCTCGACGGCCGCTTCCAGGTCGTCAGCGAGTTCCAGCCGGCCGGCGACCAGCCGGCAGCCATCGACGATCTTGAGCGTCGGGTGCGACGCGGCGACCGTAACACGGTGCTGCTCGGCGCGACCGGCACCGGCAAGAGCGCCACCACGGCGTGGCTGGTCGAGCGGCTGCAGCGGCCGACCCTGGTGCTCGCGCCCAACAAGACCCTCGCCGCCCAGCTCGCCAAGGAGTTCAGCGAGCTGCTGCCGCAGAACGCGGTCGAATACTTCGTCTCCTACTACGACTACTACCAGCCCGAGGCCTACATCCCGCAGACCGACACCTACATCGAGAAGGACTCCTCGATCAACGAGGAGGTCGAGCGGCTGCGGCACTCGGCGACCATGTCGCTGCTCACCCGGCGCGACGTGATCGTGGTGGCCACGGTGTCGGCGATCTACGGCCTGGGCACCCCGGAGGAATACCTCGACCGGGCCGTGCGGGTCGCCGTCGGGCAGGAGCTCGACCGTGACCAGTTGCTGCGCCGGCTGGTCGACATCCAGTACACGCGCAACGACATGGCCTTCCAGCGCGGCACCTTCCGGGTCCGGGGCGACACGCTGGAGATCATCCCGGCCTACGAGGAGCTGGCCGTCCGGATCGAGCTGTTCGGCGACGAGGTGGAGAAGCTCTACTACCTCAACCCGCTCACCGGTGACGTCGTCAAGGAGGTCGACGGGCTTGTCATCTTCCCGGCGACCCACTACGCGGCGGGCCCGGAGCGGATGGAGCGGGCGATCCGCGACATCGAGGTCGAGCTGGCCGAGCGGCTGGCCGAGCTGGAGCGGCAGGGCAAGCTGCTGGAGGCTCAGCGGCTGCGGATGCGCACCACCTACGACATCGAGATGATGCGCCAGGTCGGGTTCTGCTCCGGCATCGAGAACTACTCGATGCACATGGACGGGCGGCTGCCCGGCAGCCCGCCGCACTGCCTGCTCGACTACTTCCCCGACGACTTCCTGACCGTGGTCGACGAGTCGCACGTGACCATCCCGCAGATCGGCGGCATGTACGAGGGCGACGCCTCCCGCAAGCGGATGCTGATCGACCACGGCTTCCGGCTGCCCAGCGCGGCCGACAACCGTCCGCTGCGCTTCGACGAGTTCCTGGAGCGGGTCGGCCAGATGGTCTTCCTCTCCGCGACCCCCGGCCCGTGGGAGCTGGAGCAGGCCCAGGGCGAGTTCGTCGAGCAGGTGATCCGCCCCACCGGTCTGATCGACCCCGAGGTCGTCGTGAAGCCCACCAAGGGCCAGATCGACGATCTGATGCACGAGATCAAGCTGAGGACCGAGCGCGACGAGCGGGTCCTGGTCACCACGCTGACCAAGAAGATGGCCGAGGACCTCTCCGACTACCTGCTGGAGAACGGCATCCGGGTGCGCTACCTGCACTCCGAGGTCGACACGCTGCGCCGGGTGGAGCTGCTGCGCGAGCTGCGCAAGGGCGACTACGACGTGCTGGTGGGCATCAACCTGCTCCGCGAGGGCCTCGACCTGCCCGAGGTCTCCCTGGTGGCGATCCTCGACGCCGACAAGGAGGGCTTCCTGCGCAGCGGCCGCTCGCTGATCCAGACCATCGGTCGCGCGGCCCGTAACGTCTCGGGCCAGGTCCACATGTACGCCGACAAGATCACCCCGTCGATGGCCCAGGCGATCGAGGAGACGAACCGGCGCCGGGCCAAGCAGATCGCGCACAACGAGGCCAACGGGATCAGCCCCGAGCCGCTGCGCAAGAAGATCCACGACATCCTCGACGACATCTACCGCGAG
Source organism: Micromonospora sp. Utrum1 (assembly GCF_057197805.1). Taxonomy (NCBI): domain Bacteria; kingdom Bacillati; phylum Actinomycetota; class Actinomycetes; order Micromonosporales; family Micromonosporaceae; genus Micromonospora; species Micromonospora sp. Utrum1. The sequence goes on along the minus strand of NZ_CM170071.1, from coordinate 5,634,101 downwards.
GCGGAGGACACCGAGAACAGCCGGGTCGGCGGGGCCGTCCGGCAGCTGTCCCGGGGCAAGGCGCCGGTCAAGGAGACCCGCAGCCGGGGCCGCGGCGGCGCGGCGACCCCGTCCCGGGAGGGGATGGCCCGGGCCGACCTGGCCAACCTCATCCAGGAGCTCAACGACCAGATGCTCGCCGCCGCGCGGGAGCTGCAGTTCGAGCTGGCCGCCCGGATCCGCGACGAGGTCGCCGACCTCAAGAAGGAACTCCGCGGGATGGACGCCGCCGGGGTGAAGTGACGGACCGGGGTCGGGGGAGGCCGCCGTGCTGACCGAGGCCGTGCTCGGGCTCCCCGACCCCCGGCTCCGGCCCTACGTGGACCGCTACCTCGGCTACCGCGAGCACGCGGCCGGCCCGCTGGTGCGCCGGGAGGCCGCCGGCGCCTTCGTGGTGCTGATCCTCGGCTGGGGCGCCCCGCTCGACGTCACCGATCCGCGCGCGGCCGACCGGGGCGCGCATGACACGAGCGCGTTCCTGGCCGGGCCGTTCGACGGCTGGTGCGCGACCCGTACGGCCGGCGAGGGCGTCGGGGTACAGGTGCTGTTGACCGCCCCGGCCGCCCGCCGGCTGCTCGGGCTGCCGCTGGGCGAGCTGGCCAACCGGGCGGTCCCGGTCGACCGGCTCGACCGCTGGCTGGTCCGGCTCCGCGACGAGTTGGCCGGTCTGCCCGACTGGGCGGGCCGGTTCGCCCGGCTCGACGCCGCCCTCGCGGCCCGGCTGGCGGTGACCGGGCCGGTCGATCCGCGCCTGCTGCGAGCCTGGCGGCGGCTCGCTGGAAGCGGCGCCGGGGTGGGCGTCGCCGCGCTGTCCGAGGAGGTCGGCTGGAGCCGGCGCCACCTGGCGGTCCGGTTCCGCCAGGAGTTCGGCCTGCCGCCGAAGACCGTCGCCCGGCTGCTCCGCTTCCAGCGGGCGTACGCGATGGTGGGCCGCACGCTGGTCACCGCGCCGGTCGGGGCCGCGGAACCGGCGGCCGGTCCGGACTCGCGTGGGTGGGCGGAGCTGGCGGTGCGCTGCGGCTACTACGACCAGTCGCACCTGATCCGGGAGTTCCGCGAATTCGCCGGGGCGACTCCCGCGGCGCTGGCCCGGCCCGGGTCACATTCGTCCAATCCGGGCTGACCCGTCCCCCGGCAGACTCGGAACCATGCGAAGCATCTATCCGGTCCTCCGGTATCCCGACGCCCGCGCTGCCGTCGACTTCCTCCGGTCCGCGTTCGGCCTCACCGTCCACGAGGTGCACGAGGTGCACGAGGGGCCCGACGGCACTGTGCGGCACGCCGAACTCGGCTACGGCGACGACCTCGTCATGCTCGGCCCGGGGCCGGCCCCGGCGACCCGGCCGGCCGACGACGACTACCGCGTCTACGTGGCCGTCGACGACGTCGACGCACACCACGAGCGGGCCCGGGCGGCCGGCGCGGAGATCGTGCGGCCGCCCTTCGACACCGACTACGGCTCCCGCGACTACGTCGCCCGCGATCTGGCCGGCCTGGTCTGGTCCTTCGGCACCTACCGTCCCTGACGCCCGGCGATAGCTCTCCGCGAGCAAGGTATTGCCGTGCGTGACGGTCATGCGTACTCTCCCTCGGTGGGGAGGCGCGCATGCCGTTGTCAGCAAGTCCTGTCGTCCGGCGGGTGCGGCTCGGCGCGGAGCTGCGCCGGCTGCGCCGCCGGGAGTCGCTCACCCTGGAGCAGGTCTGCGGCCGGCTCGGCTGGGCGTCCACATCGAAGCTGTCCCGCATCGAGCTGGGGCAGAGCCGGCCGGACCTGGCCGACGTGCTCGACCTGCTCGACGTCTACGCCGTGCCACCCCACCAGCGGGACGAGCTGATCGTCATCGCCCGGGACGCCGCCACCGGCCGCGGCTGGTCCAAGGCGCTGGGCGAGATGGGGGAGCGGCAGCGGGCGTACGCGGAGCTGGAGGCGGGCGCCGTGCGCATCGTGGACTACCAGCCGGCGCTCGTGCCGGGGTTGCTCCAGATCCCGGAGTACGCCCGGCTGCGGGTGTCCGCCGGCGCGCTGCTCGCCGACGACGTGGACGTGGAGGCCGACGTGCGCGCCCGCGCGGTGCGTCAGGAGGTGCTCTGCCGGCCCGAGCCGCCGCACTACACCGCCCTGATCGACGAACGGGCCTGCGACCCGGGCGGCCTTCCCGCCGAGGTCTGGCGGGACCAGCTCCGGCACCTGGCCGCGCTCGCCGAACGCCCGCACGTCACCATCCGGCTGTTGCCCCGCGACGCCTCCCCCTACGGCGACCTGCACCCCCTCGCGCCGTTCTCCTACTACGCGTACCCGGACCCGGCCGACCCGCGCACCGTGCTGGTGGAGACGCTCACCACCGATCTGCGGCTGGTCGCCGGGGCGGACGTCGCCCGCTACGAGCGGCTGGTCGACTGGCTGCTGGCGGCGGCGCTGCCGGAGGAGGAGACGGTGGAGCTGCTGACCCGCCGGCTCGGCCCCGCGGCGGTGCCCCGGCCCCGGGAACCGCAGGACGCCGACTGAGCGCTCAGTGGCCGCGACGTTGGCGCGCGGCCACCGGGCACGGCGCCCCCGATGTGCGTCGGGACGGCTGTGCTGCCCGGCGCGGCGTTGGGCGCGCGACCACCGGGCCCGGCGCCCCCGATGCCCGTCGGGACCGGTGGCCGGCGCGTCGACCGAAAACTATGTCAGGGGTACGACAGCTCAGGCCGGCACGTCGACGAAGTGCTCGACCAGCGGCGGGCCGGCGAAGTACGGCCCGATCAGCCCGCGCCACTGCCCGAACCGCTCGCTCTGCCGGAAGTTGACGTCGTGCGCCTCGACCGTGTTCCACTCGACCAGCAGCACGAACCGGGACGGCGACTCGATGCCGCGGGTCATCCGCACCGAGCGGCAGCCCTCGGTGCCGGCGAGGATCGAGCGCGCCTGCGCGTAGGCGGCGGCGAAGTCGTCTTCGTTTCCGGGCGTCACATCGATCAGCGCGACCTCAAGAACCATGCCCGAAAGCCTCGCACGCCGCCCCCTGCCCGGTACGCCCCGGGGGCTGTTCCGCGCGCCACACCCGCTCTAGGGTGGGCGCTCGGGAAACGGGGGAGGAACAGATGCTCGACCGGCTCACCGCCACGGCGTTCACCGTCCTGGGGGCCGGCACCACCTGGGCCGAGCTGCTCGGCTTCGCCACCGGCGTGGTCAACGTCTGGCTGGTGGCCCGGCAGCACATCGCCAACTGGCCGATCGGCATCGCCAACGTGCTGCTGCTGATGCTGCTGTTCTGGACCGCCGGCCTGTACGCCGACGCCGGCCTCCAGGTCGTCTACGTCGTCCTCGGCCTCTACGGCTGGTGGCACTGGCTCTTCGGCGGGGAGCGGCGCAGCCGGCTGACCGTGGCCCGGACCGGCCGGTGGGAGTGGTGGGCGCTGGGCGCGGCCGGAGTGCTGCTCACCGTCGGGCTCTGGGCGCTGCTGGACCGGGCCACCGACTCCACGGTGCCGCTGGCCGACGCGGTCACCACCGCGCTGTCGCTGCTCGCCACCTACGGTCAGACCCGCAAGCTGGTGGAGAGCTGGTGGCTGTGGATCGCCGCCGACCTGATCTACATCCCGCTCTACGCGTACAAGGGACTCTGGCTGACCGGTGGCCTCTACCTGATCTTCCTGGCACTCTGCGTGGTCGGGCTGCGGGAGTGGCGGGCGGACCTGAGCCGGCGCGCGGCCGCGACCCCGGTGCCGCCCGGCCCGGCCCCGATCGCCGCGTGAGCGGGGGGAGCGCTCCGGCCGGCTCCGCGGCCGGGAACCGGGGAGGCCCGGTGACGGGCGACGCGGGGCGTCGGTTCCGGCACGGTCTGGTGGTCGGCAAGTTCTATCCGCCGCACGCCGGGCACCACGCGCTGATCGAGGCGGCCGCGGCCCGCTGCGCGGCGGTCACCGTGGTGGTCGCCCCGTCCCGGCGCGAGTCGATCCCGCTCGACCTGCGGGTCGCCTGGCTGCGTGAGGCGCACGCCGCCACGCCCTGGGTGCGGTTCGTCGGGCGGTACGACGACCATCCGGTCGACTACGCCGACCCGGCGGTCTGGGACCTGCACTGCGCGGTGTGCGCCGACGCGCTCGGCGGGGAGCCGGTCGACGCGGTCTTCTCCTCCGAGGCGTACGGCGAGGAGTTGGCCCGGCGTTTCGACGCGGTCGCGGTCTGCGTGGACCTGGACCGGCGCGCCGTCCCGGTCTCCGGCACCGCCGTGCGCGCGGACCCGGCGGCGCACTGGCGTCGGCTGAGCCCGCCGGTGCGGGCCTGGCTGGTCCGCCGGGTCGTGGTGGTCGGGGCCGAGTCGACCGGCACCACGGCGATGGCCGAGGCGCTCGCCGCCCACTACGGCACCCGCTGGGTCCCGGAGCACGGCCGCGAGCTGACCGAGCGCAAGCTCGCCGAGCTGCGGCAGGTCCGGCCGGAGGCGACGATCTTCGACGTCACCTGGGACCGGGACGACTTCGTCGAGGTGGTGCGCGAGCAGCAGGCCGCCGAGGACGCAACGGCCCGGGTCAGCGGCCCGCTGCTGTTCTGCGACACCGACGCGCGGGCGACCGCGATCTGGGAGGAGCGCTACCTCGCGTCGTCGTCGGCGGCGGTCCGGGCGGCCGCCCGCCGGCCGGCGCTGTACCTGCTGACCGACCACGAGGGCGTGCCCTTCGCCGACGACGGCCTGCGCGACGGGGAGCACCTGCGGGCCTGGATGACCGAGCGGTTCCGGGCGGAGCTGGCCGGCTGCGGGGTGCCGGTGGTCGAGCTGCGCGGAGCACACGAGCAGCGGCTGGCGGTCGCCGTCGGCGCCTGCGACGCCCTGCTCGCTGCGGGCTGGTCCTTCACCGATCCGCTGCCACCGAGACCCTAGCCCCCTAGGACCCCCTAGGCTGCGCGAGGCCCGCCACGACGTCGGAACGTGACGACCGCGGCAAACGAGGGCCCCGAAGATGCGCCGACCCCGGCCGATGGTGAACAATGGCGGCCGAGGAGGGGAGTATTCCCTCGTGACGGAGTCGTCAGCACGGAAGAGCGCCGGCCCCCCGGTGGCACGACCCGGCTCCGTCGGTCACCGACCCTTTCCTGGGGCCGGTGGCGGAAGAGACCTCCGACAGTCACCAGAGTCAGCGTCGACGCACCCCGGCCCGTCACCCGACGTACGGTGTGCCCGACGCTGTGTGTCTGCCGGAGGATGGATTTGAACGTGTCCGGAATGGTGTGGGCAGGGACGCTGATCGCGCTGACCGCGGTCCTGCTGGTCGACCTGTTCATCATCGGTCGCCGCCCGCACGAGCCCAGCGTCCGCGAGTCGAGCCTGTGGGTCGGCTTCTACGTGGCGCTGGCCCTGCTCTTCGGGGCGGGGTTGTGGCTCACCTCAGGCCCCAGCGTGGCCGGCCAGTTCTACACCGGCTGGCTCACCGAGTACAGCCTCTCGGTGGACAACCTCTTCGTCTTCGTGATCATCATGGCCCGCTTCGGGGTGCCCCGGCGGTACCAGCAGAAGGTGCTGCTCGTCGGGATCCTGCTGGCGCTGGTCATGCGGGGCGGCTTCATCGCCGCCGGCGCCGCGCTGATCTCCCAGTTCTCCTGGGTGTTCTACATCTTCGGCGCGTTCCTGATCTACACGGCGATCAACCTGGCCCGCCAAGGGGAGCCGGACGAGGACGAGTTCAGCGAGAACGTGCTGATCCGGTGGAGCCGCAAGGCGCTGCCGCTGTCCCGTGACTACGACGAGGCGCGGATGACCACCCACGAGAACGGTCGGCGGCTGTTCACCCCGATGCTGATCGTGATGATCGCGATCGGCACCACCGACCTGATCTTCGCCCTCGACTCGATCCCGGCGATCTTCGGCATCACCCAGGAGCCGTACCTGGTCTTCACCGCGAACGTGTTCGCGCTGATGGGGCTGCGGCAGCTCTACTTCCTGCTCGGCGGCCTGCTGGACCGGCTGATCTACCTCAGCTACGGCCTCGCCGTGGTGCTCGGCTTCATCGGGGTCAAGCTGGTCCTGGAGGCCCTCGCCGACAACAACCTGCCGTTCGTCAACGGTGGCGCGCACGTGGGCTGGGCCCCGCACATCCCGATCTGGCTGTCGCTCACCGTCATCCTGGGCACCCTCGCCGCGGCCACCGCGGCCAGCCTGGTGAAGTCGTCCCGTGACCGGCGCCGCGAGCTGGCCGAGGCCCGCGGCTGATCGCACCTACGCGAAAGGGGCGCTCCCACGGTCGGGAGCGCCCCTTTCGGCGTACGGGGGTCAGATGCGATGAACGGCCACCAGGGTCGCCTCCCGGTCCGCGGGGAGGCGCTCCTCCACCACCAGGCGCTTGACGTAGCAGGCGTGCAGCATCCGCCGGATCTCGCCCTGCGGTTCGGTGCTGACGATGCCGACGTGGTGGATCCGCCGGCCCGGCCGAGCGAAGAAGTAGAGGTCGCCGGGGCGCTCCTGGCCCAGGGCGAGGGGTGTGGTCGCCTCGGCCTGGTCGTCGGCGTCCCGGGGCAGGGTGACGCCGTACCGCCGCCAGGCCAGGTGCACCAGGCCCGAGCAGTCGATGCCATCGGTGGACAGCCCGCCCCAGACGTAGACCAGGTCGCGCAGCCGCTCGGCGACGGCGAGCACCTCCTTGGCCTCCGGCCGTTCGCCGGGCAGCGGGACCAGGTCGCCCTCGGGAGCCCAGAGCGGATCGGCCCGGCCGGGCACGAGCACCGGTCGCCAGCCGTCCACCGGCCGCCCGGCCGGGGCGAGGCGGGTGCCGAGGACCACGCCGGTCAGGGCCGGCGGGCCGTCGGGGGCGGCGCGCAGCGCGGTGTGCCCGACGTCCACCACCAGCGGGGTGGCCGGTGGGCCGGGCTCCGCCGGGGCGGCCAGCTGGGCGGCGGGCAGCCAGCCGGGATAGCCGCGTACGTCGAGCTTGGCGGCGGGCTGCGCCAGCGCGACGACGTGCGCCCAGCCGTCCGCGCGCAGCTCGGTGACCAGCACCCGCTCGCCGAGCAGCAGCTGGGTCAGGACACAGTCGCCCACCTGTTGGTCGCGGTCCATGCCGGCGACCCAGGCGGCGACGTCCGGCGGGTCGGCCAGCGCGGGGCGGTCGACCGGTCGGACCGCCTCGGGGGCGCTCCAGAGGGTCGCCACCGGGACCCGGACGACGGCCTCGCGGCCCGGCTCAAGTTCCACGCCCACCCCCACCTCACAGCGCTCTCGAGCGACCCTATGAAAAATTCCAACGGCTCTCAACCGCGAGGCTGAACTTTTGCTTCACTCACGTTCTCGATCCCGAGGCCGGGGGCGTCCGGCAGCACGACGGTCGCGCCGTCGTACCGGAGCCCGCCGGCGACCGGCGACCAGGCCAGCCACCAGGCGGCATCGAGGTCCGACACGGCCGTGGTGCCACAGGCGGCGACCAGGCTCGCCGCCGCACCCAGGCCGACCTGGCTCTCCATCATCGAGCCGACGATGGTGCCCATGCCGTGCGCGGCGGCCAGGTCGAGCAGCGACCGGGCGGTGTGCAGGCCGCCGCACTTGGCCAGCTTGACGTTGACCATGTCGGCCGCCCGGCGGCGGATCACCTCGACCAGGTCGCGCAGGTCGAAGACCGACTCGTCGGCGAGGATCGGCAGCTCCACCCGGTCGCTGACCCAGGCCAGCCCGTCCAGGTCCCGCCGGTGCACCGGCTGCTCGACCAGCTCGACGTCGAGCCCGGCGTCCTCGATGCCGCGGATCACCCGGACCGCCTCGCGCGGCGTCCAGCCCTGGTTGGCGTCCAGCCGGATCCGCACGTCGGGGCCGACCGCGGCGCGGACCGCGCGGACCCGGTCCAGGTCGCCCCGCGCGTCGGTGCCCACCTTGAGCTTCAGCACGGTGAACCCCTCGGCCCGGCGCCGGGTGGCCGCCGCGGCGAGGTCGACCGCGTCGCCGGCGGCGAGGGTGACGTCGGTCGGGACGCGCAGCGTGGTGCCGCCGAGCAACCGCACCAGGGGTACGCCGAGCCGCCGCGCGGCCAGGTCGTGCAGCGCGACGTCGACGGCCGCCCGGGCCGACTCGTTGCCCACCACCGCGCGGCGCACCTCGGCGCAGCGGGCCTGGAGGTCGTCGGCGTCCCGCCCGGTCAGCAGCGGCCCGAGCAGTTGCTGGACGCACGCCTCGGCGCCGGCGATCGACGCCCCGGTCACCTGCCAGACCTGCGGGGCCTCGCCGAAGCCCGACCGCCCGTCGGCGTCCACCACCTCGACGACCAGGGTGTCCACGGTGGTGGTGCGGCGCAGCGCGGTGACGAACGGGGTGTGTAAGGGGGCCGAGAGCCGGTGGGTGCGTACCGCGGCGATCGTCATGTGGGGCACCCTATACGGAGCTGGCAGCGATCAGGGGAGGGCCGATGACCGGGCGGGACTGGGAGCTGGTGGGCGCGCCGAACGCCCGTGACCTGGGCGGGCTGCCCACCTCGGACGGGCGGCGGGTACGCGCCGGCCGGCTGATCCGCACCGCGGCGCTCGGCCGGCTCACCGACGAGGACCTGCCCGTGCTGGGCAAGCTGGCCCCGGCCTGCGTGGTGGACCTGCGGCACGCCACCGAGCAGGCGGTCGCCCCGCCGGACCGCCTGGCCGGCGAGCCGCGGCTGGTGCACCTGCCGGTCTACGACCCGGCCCACCCGGTGTTCACCTACGTCTCGGCGGTGCTGCTCGGCCACGACCTGAACGCGTACGAGGAGTTGGCGCGGGGCGGCATGCCGGGGGCGATGGCGGCGATCTACCGCTGGTTCGTCACCGGCGACTCGGCGCGGGAGGGGTTCGGGACGGCGGTGCGGCTGGCCGCCGACGCGGCGAACCTGCCGCTGCTGTTTCACTGCTCGGCCGGCAAGGACCGCACCGGCTGGCTGTCGGTGGTGCTGCTCACCGCGCTGGGCGTGGACGAGCCGGCGATCCGGGCCGACTACCTGCGGCACAACGAGCTGACCGAAAGCCTGCGCGAGGTGCTGCTGGCCGCGATGACCCGCCAGCGGCCGGACCTGGATCCGACGATGGCCCGGCCGCTGCTGGAGGTGCGCCCGGACTACCTGGACGCCGCCTACGACGAGGTACGGCGGGTGCACGGCTCCTTCGACGCGTACCTGCGCGACGGCCTGGGGCTGACCGACGAGACGCTGGCGGCGCTGCGCGCGAACCTGCTGGACTGAGCGGTCACCCGGCCAGGTCGTGCCGGGCCGCCCAGACCCGCGCGGAGACGTGCGCGATGAGGCGGCAGGCGTCGTCCTCGACCTCTTCGCCGCTGGGGCCGCCGTCGGCCAGGTCGGTGGTGGTGCAGACCACGACGGCGTACGGCGGGGCGTCGGAGGGGAAGACCACGCCGGCGCCATGCCGGACGCCGCGTACCCAGCCGTTCTTGTGGGCGATCCGGGTGCCCTCGGGCAGCCCGGCGGCGAGGTCCTCGCGGTGCTCCTGGGCGAACAGCACGTCCAGCATGGCCGCGCAGCCGGCCGGCGAGGCGAGCGGGCCGGGCCGGCGCGCGCCGAGCGCCAGCTCGCCGAGCAGGGCGGCCAGGTCGGCGGCGGTGACCAGGTTGTCGATGCCGGCGTCCCGGGCCGCGAAGTCCTCGATGCCCCGGCCGGTGACGCTGTGCCGGGCCCCGGCCAGCTTCCACGCCTCGGCCAGCGCGGGCAGCCCGACCTTACCGAGGCAGATGTTGGTGGCCAGGTTGCTGGAGCGGACGATCATCCGTTCGGCGAGCCAGCGCAGCGGCGCCTCGCCGCCCACCCGCGCCCAGACCTCGTCGTCGTTGTCGTAGTGCTGGGCGTTGCTGAAGCGGGGCGCGCCGGGCAGGGCGGAGTCGAACGCGTTGCGCACCGGGATCGGCCCGTCCAGGTCGAGGCGGCCGGCCTCGGCGGCGCGGTGCAGTGCCACCAGCACGGCGACCTTCATGGTGCTGGCCGCGTAGTGGGTGGCGTCGGCCTGCCGGGTCCAGGTGGGCGGGGCGCCCAGCCGCCCCACGTACGCGGAGATGGTGCCGGGCACCTTGTCCAGGTGCGCGTCGAGATCCTCCCAGGTCATGCCGGAGACCGTAGCGGATCATCGCGGCCGGCGGGGGCTGCGGTCCGGCCCGCGCCGGGTCTAGCGTGCGGAGATGACGACCGCCGCGTACGACGCCATTGCCGACTGGTACGACGACTACGTCACGACCACCGCCAACGACTACAGCGACCGGGTCCGGTCGGTTCTGGCCGAGCTGCTCGGTCCGGGCACGGGGCGCTGCCTCGACCTGTGCTGCGGCACCGGGGCGCACGCCGCGGAGCTGCGTCGGCTGGGCTGGCAGCCGATCGGGGTGGACCTGTCCGCCGGGCAGTTGCGTCACGCCGGGGCGCGGCTTCCGGTGGTCCGGGCCGACGCCACCGCGCTGCCCCTGCCGGATGGCGCCCTGCCGGCCGTGGCCTGCGTGCTCGCCCACACCGACATGCCGGACTACCCGGCGGCGATCGCCGAGGCGGCCCGGGTGCTGGCGCCCGGCGGGCGGCTGGTCCACGTCGGGGTGCACCCCTGCTTCGTCGGGGCGTTCGCCGACCGCTCTCAGCCGGGCCGGGCCGTGATCGACGAGGGGTACGCCGAGCGGGATCGCAGCTTCCGGTCCTGGAACTCCGTCGGCGTCCGCGCCCGGGTGGGCGCGTGGCACCTGCCCCTGGCCGACCTTCTGGACGCGGTCCCGGCCGCCGGCCTGACGCTGACCGCCGTCCGCGAGTCCGCCCCCGGCCCCCTCCCCGACGTCCTGGCCTTCCGGGCCACCAAACCCGCCTGACCCTCCACCGTCGCCGCCCGCCCGGGCCGCCCCTGCCGCGGTCGATCATGAAGTTGACGGCGATGTCGATCTCCGAAACCGCCGCCAACTTCATGATCGCCGGGACAGGGCAGCACAGGGTGGAAAGGGTGGAGCCCGGTCCGCCGGGGTGGGCGGGCCGGGCTCCGGGTGGCTGAGTGGTCAGCCGGCGTGCTTGCGGCGGGCGGCCATCCGGCCGCGCTGGGTCTGGTCCAGCACCACCTTGCGGATCCGCACCGCGGCCGGGGTCACCTCGACGCACTCGTCCTCGCGGCAGAACTCGAGGGCCTGCTCCAGCGACAGCTTGCGCGGCGGGATCAGCTTCTCGGTCTCGTCCGCGGTCGACGACCGCATGTTGGTGAGCTTCTTCTCCTTGGTGATGTTGACGTCCATGTCGTCGGAGCGGGAGTTCTCGCCGACGATCATGCCCTCGTACACCTCGGTGCCCGGCTCCACGAAGAGCTGGCCGCGCTCCTGGAGGTTGGTCATCGCGAACGCGGTGACCGAGCCGGCGCGGTCGGCGACCAGCGAGCCGTTGTTGCGGGTGCGCAGCTCGCCGAACCACGGCTCGTACGACTCGAAGACGTGGTGCAGGATGCCGGTGCCGCGGGTCTCGGTGAGGAACTCGGTGCGGAAGCCGATCAGGCCGCGCGCCGGGACCAGCCACTCCATCCGGATCCAGCCGGTGCCGTGGTTGACCAGCTGCTCCATCCGGCCCTTGCGGGTGGCGAGGAGCTGGGTGATCGCGCCCAGGTACTCCTCCGGGGCGTCGATGGTCAGCCGCTCGACCGGCTCGCAGGTCTTGCCGTCGATCTCCTTGGTGACCACCTGCGGCTTGCCGACGGTCAGCTCGAAGGACTCGCGGCGCATCTGCTCCACCAGGATGGCCAGGGCCAGCTCACCGCGGCCCTGCACCTCCCAGGCGTCCGGCCGCTCGGTGGGCAGCACCCGCAGCGAGACGTTGCCGACCAGCTCCTTGTCCAGCCGGTCCTTGACCATGCGGGCGGTGACCTTGGCGCCCTTGACCCGGCCGACCAGCGGCGAGGTGTTGGTGCCGATGGTCATCGAGATGGCCGGCTCGTCGACGGTGATCAGCGGCAGCGGGACCGGGTTCTCCGCGTCGGCCAGGGTCTCGCCGATCATGATCTCCGGGATGCCGGCGACCGCGATGATGTCGCCCGGGCCGGCGCTGTCGGCCGGCTTGCGCTCCAGGCCCTCGGTCATCAGCAGCTCGGAGATGCGGACCCGCTGGGTGCTGCCGTCGGTGCGGCACCAGGTCACCGTCTGGCCCTTGCTGATGTTGCCCTGCCGGACCCGGCACAGCGCCAGCCGGCCGAGGAACGGCGAGGCGTCGAGGTTGGTGACGTGCGCCTGAAGCGGAGCCTCCTCCTCGTACGCGGGGGCCGGGATGGTGTCCAGCAGGGTGCGGAAGAGCGGCTCCAGGCTGTGGCTGTCGCTGGGCACCGAGCCGTCGGCCGGCTGGGTCAGCGAGGCGATGCCGTCGCGGGCGCAGGCGTAGACGATCGGGAAGTCGATCTGCTCCTCGTCGGCGTCCAGGTCGAGGAAGAGCTCGTAGGTGTCGTCCACGACCTCCTTGATCCGGGCGTCGGGGCGGTCCACCTTGTTGATCACCAGGATGATCGGCAGCCGGGCGCGCAGCGCCTTGCGGAGCACGAACCGGGTCTGCGGCAGCGGGCCCTCGCTGGCGTCGACCAGCAGCACCACACCGTCGACCATGGTGAGGCCGCGCTCGACCTCGCCGCCGAAGTCGGCGTGCCCCGGGGTGTCGATGATGTTGATCGTCACCGGCTCGGAGCCGTCCGCCGGCAGGTAGTGCACGCCGGTGTTCTTGGCGAGGATGGTGATGCCCTTCTCCCGCTCGAGGTCCATCGAGTCCATGACCCGCTCGGTGTCCTCACCACGGGCGCCGTAGGCGCCGGCCTGCCGCAACATGGCGTCGACCAGGGTCGTCTTGCCGTGGTCGACGTGGGCGATGATGGCGACGTTGCGGAGGTCGGTGCGTAGCTGCATACCCTCCATACTCCTGTCTGCGGTTGCCGGGGCACGTCTCGGGGTCACCCCGAGATCGCCCGGATCTCTGCCGAAAGTGCTGTCCCGACCGTTCCAGCGACTGGCATGCTGGCTCCCGTGCGGGGGACCGGATGCCTGACCTGCTGAACTGGCTGCAGGAGCTGCCGCCTCTGCTGATCTACCTGGTCGCCGCGATGATCGTCGCGGGCGAGACCGCGGTGATCTTCGGGCTGCTGGTGCCGGGTGAGGCGACCCTGTTGCTGGTCGGCTTCTTAGCCTACGCGGGGACGCTGCGGATTATTCCGGCGCTGCTGGCCATGACGGCGGCCGCCGTGATCGGAGACACACTCGCCTATCGCGCCGGCCGGCGGTACGGGCCGAGACTGCGCGCCTCCGGCCTCGGTGCCCGGATCGGGCCGCACCGGTGGCGGCGCGCCGACTCGCTGCTCGACCGCCTCGGCGGCCGGGGCGTGCTGGCGGCCCGCTGGGTGGCCTTCGCCCGCACCCTGGCGCCCCGGCTGGCCGGTGCGGCCGGGATGCCGTACCGGCGGTTCGCGCCGTGGAACCTGGCCGGGGTGGTGACCTGGGTCGGCGCCTCCGTGCTGGCCGGCTACGCCGCCGGTGAGTCCTACGAGCGGGTGTCCCGGTTCCTGGGGCGGGCCACCGGTGCGGTGCTCGTGCTGCTGGTCTGCCTGGTCGGCGTGGTGCTGGCCGGCCGCTGGCTGGGCCGCAACCCCGACCCGGTGCGGGCGCTGGCCGCCCGGGCCGTCGCCCTGCCCCCGCTGCGCTGGCTGCGCGCCCGCTACGGGGTGCTGTTCTTCCTGATCGCCATGCGGTTCGGCCCGGCCGTGACGCTGCTGATCAACCTGGCCGCCGGGCTGCTGCTGCTCTTCGCCGCCGGACTGGCCGTCGCGGCGGTGCTGGAGGCGGTGGTCCGGCACAGCGGGCTCGGGGTGCTCGACGGGCTGGTCGCGGACTGGTTCGCCGCCCGGCGTACCCCCGGGGTGGTCGACACGGTGCTGGCCGCCGTCTCGGTGCTGCGTGGCTGGGTGCTGATCGCCGCGGTGGCCGTGGTGGCGGCGGTGGTGGCCTGGCGGAACCGGCCCTGGCGGGCTGACCTGCTCAGCGTGCTCGGCACGGTCGGGGCGTTCGTGCCGCTGGTGGTGCTGGTGGTGGTCGCCGACCTGACCGGGCCGGGCGGCCCGGACCTGCTGCCCACCCAGAACGCGGTGGTCACCGCGAGCTTCGGCACGCTGGCCTGGCTGCTGTCCCGGGGCGCCCGCTGGCCGGTGGCGGTGGCGGTCTGGACCGGCGCGCTGGTCGGTGTGGTCGCCGTCACCGGCGCCCGGCTCTACCTGGGGTGGAGCACGGCCAGCGGCACCGCCACCTCGGTGCTGCTCGGAGCGGCCTGGGTGACCGTGTTCGTGGTCGCCTGGGCCACCCGGGACCGCGCGGTCGGCGCGGACGACCCGTCGCCCGGCGAGCCGGCCGAACCGGCCACAGGAGACGGCCCGCCGCGGCCGCGGGGCTCCCGGCCGGCGTCGCGGGTACCCCGTCCACCCGTCGACCCCTGCTAGGGTGCGGCGGACGACCACGGGGGAGGTCTGATGCGTCGAGGAGTGGGTCGCTGGGCGACGGCGGCGGTGGCCGCGCTGCTGACGGCGAGCATGGTCACCGGGTGCGGCGGCGAGGAGCCGACCCGCGAGGTGGCGGTCGAACTGCCCAGCGAGGCGCCCGTCGAGGCCCCCGCGGACGGCCCCGCCGACCTGCCGAGCGACGAACCGCCGGCGGTCGCGGCAATGGGCGGGAAGCCCAGCGCCAAGCCCAGCCCGAGCGCGTCGGCGAAGCCGAAGCCCAAACCGACCCGCACCACCACCGGCCCGCTCGCCAAGCCGAAGCCGCCCACCGAGACCCAGGTGCCGCCGCCCCCGCCGAAGCCGCCGGCGAGCGGCTGCGAGCCGACCTACCGGGGCACGCAGGCGACCCGCAGCCAGGTGAAGTCGGCGCTGTCCGACGCTGCAGCGCGGACCTACTGGCCGACCTCCGCGCCGGACATCAAGATCCCGCTGACCCTGATGAAGGCGACCGCCTGGCAGGAGAGCGGCTGGCAGTCCAACATCGTCGCCTGCGACGGCGGCATCGGGCTGATGCAGGTCATGCCCGCCACCGCCGACTGGATGAACCAGCGGTTCGGCCAGTCCTACGACATCGACGACTACGGCGACAACGCCTACCTGGGCGGCACCTACCTGGCCTGGCTCACCAAGTACATCGGCGACATGTACTTCGAGTCGGACTACCGGCTGGACGCCTCGCTCTGCACGTCGGAGCTGAACTCCTGCCTGCTCAACGCCGTGATTTCGGCGTACAACTACGGGCACGGCGCGGTGGCCCGCGAGGGCGAGCCGCTGGCCATCCCCAACCCGCAGTACGTGCGCAACGTGCGGGCGCTGATGACCGAGTGCGTCTGCCTGAACTACTGAGCTGACGGAACGGGGCCCCGGCGGACGACCGCCGGGGCCCCGCCCGGTTCAGTGCCGCGCGCCGGCCGGCGTCACGGGCGCTGGGGGCGTCTCCGCCGGGGCGTCGGGTTCGCGGGCGATCCGCCCGGGCCACCAGAACCGGTCGCCGAGCAGGAACGCCAGCGCCGGCACCAGCACCGTGCGGACCAGCAGCGTGTCCAGCAGGACGCCGACGCAGACGATGACCCCGATCTGGGTGAGGGTGATCAGTGGCAGCACGCCGAGCACGGCGAAGACCGCCGCGAGCAGCACACCCGCGCTGGTGATGACGCCGCCGGTGACCCGCAGCGCGGAGCGCATCCCGTCCCTGGTGCCCAGCCGGCGGGCGTCCTCGCGGGCCCGGGTGACCAGGAAGATGTTGTAGTCCACGCCGAGCGCCACGAGGAACACGAAGGCGAGCAGCAGCACCGCGCTGTCCAGCGCCGGGAAGCCCAGCACCCGGTCGAAGAGCAGCCAGGCCGCGCCGAGGCTGGCGAAGAACGAGGCGATGACCGTCAGCACCAGCAGCACCGGGGCCAGCAGGCCGCGGAGCAGCAGCACCAGCACCGCCCCGACCAGGAGCAGGATGAGCGGCAGGATCAGCCACAGGTCCTTCGTGTTCGCCCGGTCGGAGTCGTAGGTGGCGGCCACCGTGCCGCCCACCAGCGCGCCCTCGGGGGCGTCGGCGCCGGTGACCGCGGGCGGGGCGGAGTCCGGCACGGCGGCGACCGCCTCGCGCAGCGCCTCGACGGTCCGGTCCGAGGCCGCGGTACCCGGCTCGGCCGCCAGCACCACGTCGACCTGGGCAACCCGGTCGCCGGTGGCGCCGGGCCGGGCGGAGGCGACGCCGTCGACCGCCCCGGCGGCGGCCAGCACCGCGGGCGCCGCGCCCGGGTTGGTGAGCACGGCGACCGGCTGGGTGGTGCCGGCCGGGAAGGCCCGGGCCAGCGTCTCCGCGCCGGCCACCGCCTCCGGCTTCACCCGGAACTGTTCGGTCTCCGACAGGCCGGTGCGGATGCCCAGGCCGCCGAGGGCGAGGGCGGCGAGGAGCAGGGTGGCCAGCGCGGCGACCGGCAGCGGCCGGCGGACGACGGCGTCGCCGAGCCGGCCCCAGAGCCGGCCCTCGCGCACCGCGCCACCGACCCGGGGTACGAACGGCCAGAACAGCCCCCGCCCGAAGAGCACCAGCACGGCGGGGAGCACGAGGAGCGCGGACGCCATGGCGAAGACCACGCCGGTGGCGCAGGCCACCGCGAGCGCCCGGTTGGTCTCCTGCTCGGACAGCAGCAGGGTGAGCACGCCGAGCACCACGGTGCAGCCGCTGGCCAGGATCGGCTCGGCGGTGCGGCGCAGCGCCGCTCGCATGGCGGTGAACCGGTTCTCCTCGCGGCGCAGCTCCTCCCGGTAGCGGGCGATCAGCAGCAGCGCGTAGTCGGTCGCGGCGCCGAAGACGAGCACGCTGGCGATGCCGGTGACCTGGCCCTCCTGGAGGTGGATGCCGAGCGCGGGGACGATCGTGTCGACGGCGCGCAGGGTGAGCTGCTCGGTCGCGGCGACCACGAGCAGCGGCAGGATCCACAGGAACGGGCTGCGGTAGGTGATCAGCAGCAGCAGCGCCACCACGCCGGTGGTGACCGCGAGCAGGGTGATGTCGGCGCCGTCGAAGACCTTGGTGAGGTCGGCGGTGAAGGCGGGCGCGCCGGTCACCTCGACGGTCAGCCCGTCGGGCAGGTCGGCCAGCGCCGCGCGGAGCCGGCCCACCTTGTCCACCACGGCCTCCTGGCCGCCGACGGTGGGGAGCGGCACGGCGACCAGCGCCACCGTGCCGTCGGGGGAGAACTGGGCCGGTGCGACCCGCCCCCCGGCGGCGAGCCGGCCCAGGGTGGCGGACGCGCCGTCGAGCGCGGCCCGGTCGGGCTCGCTCAGCGGGGCCCGGTCGGCGCGGCTGACCACCACGACGGCGGGCTGCACGTCGCTGGACGGGAGCTGGTCCTGGAGCCGTTCGACCTGCGTCGACTGCCACCGGACGGACAGCCCGGTGGCGGAGACGGGCTCGGGGTTGTCGGGGCGGGGGAGGCCGAAGACGACCGCGCCGACGACGAGCGCGGCGGCCACGGTGAGCCAGGCGGCCAGCCGGCCCCGGGCGACGCGGGTGAACAGTGACATCGGGGCTGCCCTCACGTGGTTTTTCTCGCCTGCCAAGTATCTTGATGGTCGAGATTATCGGCAGGGGTTCTATGCTGCAACCGGACGGTTCGGGCGGGGGGTGGCGGCGAGACGTGGGCGCGCAGGGCATGTACCGGCGGCGGGACGATCGGCGTGGGCGGATGATCGCGGACATCACCAGCGACCTGCGCCGCTACTCGGTCGACGCACAGCACATCGGGCACGCGTTCGCCGGCCTGCACGGCCTCAACGCCACCGACCTGCACGCCCTCCTCGCCGTGATGGACGCCGAGCTGCTGGGCGACCCGATCACCCCCGGGCGGCTGGGGGAGGCGCTCAACCTCTCCTCCGGCTCGGTGACCGCGCTCGTGGACCGGCTGGAGCGGGGCGGGCACATCCGGCGCGACCGGGACACCGCCGACCGTCGCAAGGTCTTCCTGCACTACGCCGACCGGGGCGCCACCCTGGCCCGCAGCTTCTTCGCCCCGCTGGGCCGGCGGACCGACGAGGTGATGGCCCGGTTCAGCGACGACGAGCTGGCCGTCGTGCAGCGGTTCATGGCCGAGATGGTGGTCTCGATGCGCGAGCACCGGGACGCCGTGCGCGCGGCCCGGGGCGAGCCCCGGCGGGGCGGCGCGGCGCAACGCCCCGCGGACTGAACGTGCGGCCATTGCTCACCCGGCTCGCCGCGGCGGCGCTGCGGCTGCCGGCCGCCCGGGTCCGGCGCATCACGGTCACCCGGGACCTGCCGGTCCGGGTCCGCGACGGGGTGACGCTGCGCACCGACCACTACGCCCCGGATCTGCCCGGGGCGGCCTGCGTGCTGATCCGCACCCCGTACGGGCGGGGCGGTCCGGTCCGGCTGCTCGGCCGCCTCGTCGCCGAGCGCGGCTACCACGTGGTGATCCAGTCCTGCCGGGGCACGTACGGCTCCGGCGGCGAGTTCGCCCCGCTGGTGCACGAGCGCGACGACGGGCTGGACACCCTCGACTGGCTGCGTCGGCAGCCCTGGTGGACCGGCGAGTTCGGCATGTTCGGCGCCAGCTACCAGGGGTTCGTGCAGTGGGCTGTGGCCGCCGAGGCGGGCGACGAGCTGCGCGCGATGGTCGCCGTGGTCACCGCCTCGGCCACCCGGGACTCGACGTACGCGGGCGAGTCGTTCGCGCTGGACACCGTGCTCACCTGGGCGGAGCTGCTCCAGGCGCAGACCGTGCCCTGGCTGGCCCGGCAGTGGGAGCTCAAGCGCGGGCAGCCCCGGCTCACCCGGGCGCTGGCCCACCTGCCGCTGGCCGAGGCGGACCGGATCGCCACCGGGGTGACCGTGGCGTTCTTCCAGGAGTGGCTGCGCCACCACACCCCGGACGCCGACTACTGGCGGACCCGCATCTTCGGCGACCGGATCGCCGAGGTCCGCGCGCCGGTGACGATGGTCAGCGGCTGGCAGGACATCTTCCTCCCCGCCCAGCTCGACGACTACGCCCGGCTCCGGGCGGCCGGTGCCCGCCCCCGGCTGACCGTCGGCCCGTGGACCCACGGCAGCCCCGGGCTCCTCGTCGCGGCCCTGCGCGAGGGGCTCGACTGGCTCGACCAGCACCTGGCCGGGCGCCCCGCGCAGCGCCGCGCGCCGGTCCGGGTGCACGTCGGCGGCGCCGGCGGCGGCTGGCGTGACCTGCCCGACTGGCCCCCGGCGGCCGAGCCGACCCGCTGGCACCTGCACGCCGGCCAGGTGCTCGCCCCCGCGCCGCCGGTCACCTCCGCACCCGACCGGTTCTGCTACGACCCGGCCGACCCCACGCCGTCGCTCGGCGGCCCGCTGCTGGTCGCCCAGCGGGCCGGCGCGGTGGACAACCGGCCGGTGGAGACCCGGCCGGACGTGCTGACGTACAGCAGCGCACCGCTGGTCGGCCCGGTCGAGGTGGTCGGCCCGGTGCACGCCGAGATCCACATTCGCAGCGAGCTGTCCTACCTGGACGTCTTCGTCCGGCTCTGCGACGTCGACCGGCGCGGGCGGTCCTGGAACGTCTGCGACGGCCTGGTCCGGGTCGCCCCCGGGCGCTTTCCGCGCGATCCGTCCGGTGTGGTCCGGGTGCCGGTCACCCTCTGGCCGGCGGCGCACCGCTTCGCAACCGGGCACCGGCTCCGCGTCCAGGTCTCCGGTGGCGCCCACCCGCGCTACGCGCGGAACCCGGGCACCGGCGAACCGCTCGGCACCGCCATCACTCTTCGTGCTGGCTGGCGGGAGATCCTGCACGAACCCGAGCATCCTTCGGCCTTGGTGCTGCCCGTCGTCCCGGCATCGTCCACAGCGGGCCCATAGTTCCAGATAGTGCTCTGAGCTGGGCATTCACTTGCCGGTGTGGATATCCTCGGGCCAAGTGCCCGGTGCCGTGCAGCCATCCGGTGGGGCGCGGCCCCGGATCGTGCGCCTTCACGTGTAGTGATTGTCGTGCCCCATCGGACCGATCCGAGGGGAGATCCCATGACGTCGGCCCCGGCGAACCTGTTGGCCGTCCGCAACCTGTTGCTCAGCTATCTCAACGTCGACAAGGACACCGTACGAAGTCAGGACCTGGAACCGGCCGAGGTCGGTATCGTCGGCGATCCCAACCACAGGGGCGGATACCACTGCGGTTCCGACCGGGTGGTGCCCAACGACTACTCGGTGGTGGAGTCCCGCCGGGACTCGTCCGGGCTGACCCTGCACGCCTCCGCGCTGGACGTCGGGACCTTCTCCGTCTCCTCCGGCGGCGCGACCCACAACCTGCGTACCTTCTCCACCTGGTGCGTGTCGCAGTGCGCCGCGGGGGCCGCGGACGCCCGCGACATCCGGGAGATCATCTACTCCCCGGACGGCACGACCGTGAAGCGCTGGGACCGGCTGGGCAAGCGCACCAGCGGGGACAGCAGCCACCTGTTCCACACCCACTTCAGCTTCTTCCGTGACTCCACGAAGGCGGGCCGGGACGAGACCCCCCTGTTCCGTCGCTACCTGACCGCGATCGGCCTGATCGCCCCACCGAAACCGGAGCCCGACATGGAACAGACCGACAAACTCCTCAACAACACCGGATACAGCAACCGGACCGTCGGCGACGTCCTGGCCGACCTGGAGAACCTGCGCAACTGGCTCATCTCGCCAGCCGGCACCACCGGGCTCGTCGCCCCACCCCAGGCCAACTCGCCGTTGCAGCAGATGCTGGCCATGGCGCGGGCCTGGCCGGCCCTCGTCGCACAGGTGACTGCGCTGTCCGGCAAGGACTTCACCGACGAGCAGCAGATCGTCACCGGGGTGCTCGCCGGGCTGCCGCCGGAGAAGATCGCCGAGGCGATCCCGCCGCAGATCGCCCGGGACGTGGCCGACGAGTTGTCCCGGCGACTGACCTCCTGATCCGACCCGGACCCGCGGCGAGTGCCGCGCCGCGGCCCCGGGTCTCGTGAGGGAAATCAGCAACAGATATTGCGCAACAGCTCTTGCGGATGTCACGCTCTCCCCATGGAAAAGCCCGCCGTCCGGCACGTCACCGACTCCCGCGTCCTCGCCGCGCTCGCCCATCCGTTGCGGCGCCGCCTCATGGACGTCCTCAAGGTGTACGGCCCGTGCACCGTCGGCGTGCTCGCCGAGCGCACCGGCCAGGCCCCGGCCAACGTCAGCCACCACCTCAAGGTGCTGGCCGCCGCCGACCTCGTGCTGGAGGCGCCCGAACTGGCCCGGGACCGCCGGGAACACTGGTGGCGGCTACGGGACCCGGCGGTGCGCTGGTCCAACACCGACTTCGACGCCGATCCCGCCGCCCGGGCCGTGGCCGACGCGGCCGGCTCGCTGAACCTGGACCGGCACGTCGCCCTGGTCCGGGCCTGGCAC
Source organism: Micromonospora sp. Utrum1 (assembly GCF_057197805.1). NCBI lineage: Bacteria > Bacillati > Actinomycetota > Actinomycetes > Micromonosporales > Micromonosporaceae > Micromonospora > Micromonospora sp. Utrum1. The sequence goes on along the minus strand of NZ_CM170071.1, from coordinate 5,612,709 downwards.
GCCGCGCCCGACGAGGCCCACGCCGCCTGGGGCGACGGCCCGTTCAGCACCGACAAGTGGCTGCGGCTCACCCCGGCGGAGCTGGCCCAGCTCAGCCGCGAGGTCACCGACCTCTTCGCCCGCTGGGCCGACCGGCCCGCTCCGGACGACGGGCAGCGACGCGAGCCGGTCTTCCTGTTCGCCCACGGCGTCCCGGGCCAGCCGTGACCGCCCCGGTCCGCACCACCGCGCCGGACACCGGTTCCCGACCGCGCCGGGGCCTGGTCCGGCACCGCGACTTCCGGCTGCTCTGGGCCGGGCAGGCGGTCAGCGCCGTCGGCAGCAACGTGACCGCCGTGGCGCTGCCCCTGGTCGCGGTGGCCGTGCTCGACGCGACCACGTTCCAGGTGGCGGTGCTCACCGCCGCGGCCTGGCTGCCCTGGCTGCTGGCCGGCCTGCCCGCCGGCGCCTGGGTCGACCGGGTCCGCCGGCGCCCCGTGATGATCGCCGCCGACCTGGTCTCGGCGGCGCTGTTCGCCAGCGTCCCGGTGGCCGCCCTGCTCGATCTGCTCACGGTCGGCCAGCTCCTGGTCGTCGCCCTCGGCGCCGGCCTGGCCCGGGTGTTCTTCGAGACCGCCGACCAGGTCTACCTGCCCACCCTGCTGCGCCCCGAGCAGGTGCCCGAGGGCAATGCCAAGCTGCACGCCACGCAGACCGCCAGCTATCTCGTCGGCCCCGGGCTGGCCGGCCTGATCGCCCAGCTCGCCGGCGCCGTCACCGCCGTCCTGCTCGACGCCGTGAGCTTCCTGGTCTCCGCCGCGTGCCTCAGCCGCATCCGGGCCGTCGAGCCCCGGCCGGCGCGCCCCACCGAGGCGCCCTCACTGCGCCGGGAGGTCGCCGACGGGCTGCGCTTCGTCGCCCGCGACCCGTACCTGCGGGTGCTCACGGTCTTCGGCGCGGCCAGCAACATCGGGCTCTCCGGCTACCAGGCGGTGCTGGTGGTCTTCCTGGTCCGCTCCGCCGGGCTGCCGGCCGGGCTGGTCGGGCTCCTGATCGGACTGGCCAGTGTGGGCGGGCTCCTCGGCGCCGCCCTGGCCACCGGGCTCGCCCGGCGGCTCGGCTCGGCCCGCGCCCTGCTCGTGGCGGGCGCGCTCGCCGGCCCGCCGGCGCTGCTCATCCCGCTGGCCGGCCCGGGCAGCCGGGTGGCGTGGCTGGTGCTCGGCGGCGCGCTGGTCAGCCTGGGCGTCGCCGTGGGCAACGTGGTGAAGGGCAGCTTCCGGCAGACGTACACGCCGCACCGGCTGCTCGGGCGGGTGACCGTGAGCATGCAGCTGCTGAACTACGGCACCATCCCGCTCGCCGCCGTGCTGGCCGGGGCGCTGGGCGCCGCGTGGGGGCCGGCCGGGGCGATCCGGGTGATGACCGCCTGGCTCGCGCTGACCCCGCTCATCCTGCTCGCCGGGCCGCTGCGGCGGCGGCGTGACCTGCCGGCGGCGCCGCACTGAGAATGCGCTGCGGCGGCGGTCGGACAGCCGACCGCCGCCACCGGCACGAAGCTAGATCGGACGGACGTTGTCCGCCTGTGGGCCCTTCTGCCCCTGGGTCACCTCGAACTCGACCTTCTGGCCCTCGTTCAGCTCGCGGTAGCCGCTGGATTGAATGGCCGAGTAGTGGACGAACACGTCCGGACCTCCGCCGTCCTGCTCGATGAAGCCGAAGCCCTTTTCCGAGTTGAACCACTTGACCGTGCCGGTTGCCATGCGTCTCTCCCTGTTCAATGCGAGCGAGCACCGGTCGCGGCCGGTGATCGCCCTTTACCTTCCCGACAGTAACCGCCCGAACCGCGATTCGCTGGCGGAAGTGCGTGGCGCGCCTCGCGAATACGCCGTCAGCGGGAAAATCCCTCCGCCCCGGGGCCGAGGGGGGCATGCTTGCCCCGGTGAGGACACAGACGCCGCTGGCCGACCTGGAACGGGAGATCACAGCGCCCGGCGACGGCCTGGACCGGCTCCGGCTGGTCCACGCGCCGTTCGTGCCGGAGGTCCGTCTGCACCTCGCCGAAGACGCCATCCTCTGGTGGGCCCGGATGGAGGCGGCGGCCGGCCGGTCGCTGCCGCCGCCCTACTGGGCCTCCGTCTGGGCCGGCGGGCAGGCGCTCGCCCGGCACCTGCTCGACCACCCCGAACTGGCCGCCGGGCGGCGGGTGCTCGACCTGGCCGCCGGCTCCGGGCTGGTCGCCATCGCGGCCGCGCTCGCCGGCGCCGACCGGGTGGTCGCCAACGACGTCGACCCCTGGGCGGTGGCGGCCGTGACCGTCAACGCCCGGGCCAACCGGGTGACCGTGGCCGCCACCGGGGACGACCTGCTGGACGGCACCGCCAGCGCCGACCTGGTGCTGGCCGGGGACGTCCTCTACGACGCCGCGCTGGCCGCGCGGATGCTGCCGTACCTGCAACGGGCCGCGGACCGGGGGGTCCAGGTGCTGGTCGGCGACCCGGACCGGGGGCACCTGCCGCCGGACCGGCTGGAGCTGGTGGCGGCGTACCGGGTGCCCATCACGGAGCCCTCGGTCGACTCCCCGTTCCGCCGGGTCCAGGTCCTCCGCCCCCGCTGACCCCTCAGGGATCATCCGGAGCTGGCCTCGGGGATCGGTGGGGGTTCATGCCCGATGTGCCGGGTCGCCCGCGGGTCATAGCGTACGGAGCATGACGGATCTGCTGGCCCAGGTCGGGGAGCTGCCCACCACCCTGCTGATGGGAATGCTGGGCATGGTGATGCTCGCCGACGCCGTACCCCTGCTCGGGGTGCTGGTGCCCGGCGACGCCGCGGTCCTCGCCGCGGTCGGCGCGGGCCGGCCGGCGACCGGCCTGGCGACCGTCGTGGCGGTGGTGGCGGGCTGCCTCGCCGGCTGGTCGTTGAGCTTCCTGGCCGGGCGGCGCTGGGGCGAGCGGCTGCGGCGCAGCCGGCTGGGCGACTGGATCGGCGAGCCGCGCTGGGCGGCCGCCGAGGCGTTGCTGCGCCGCGGCGGCGGGCGGATGGTGCTGGTGGCGCCGTTCCTGCCGGTGTTCAACGCGCTGCTGCCGCTGGCCGCCGGCGGGCTGCGGATGTCGTACCGGAGGTTCGCGGCCTGCGCGGCGCTCGGCGCGACGCTCTGGGCCGGCCTCTACGTGGCCCTCGGCATCACGGCGCGGGCGCTGACCGGGCTGCTGCCCGGGGCGCCGAACCCGACCGTGCTCACCATGGCGGTCGGCCTGCTGCTCGCCGGTCCGGTGCTGCTCGGCACCCGGCACCGGCTCCGCGCGGTGACCGCCGCGGACGCCGGCTGAGCGGGCCGGCCGGGCCGGCCCGCCGCGCTCACCAGCCCCGGGCCCGCCACTGCGGCAGCGCGGGCCGCTCGGCGCCGAGCGTGCTGTCCTTCCCGTGGCCCGGGTAGAACCAGGTCTCGTCGGGCAGCCGGTCGAAGAGCTTCTGCTCGACGTCGTCGATGAGCTGGCCGAACCGTTCCGGGTCCTGCTCGGTGTTGCCGACCCCGCCGGGGAAGAGCGAGTCCCCGGTGAACAGGTGCGGCACCCCGGACGGGTCGCGGTAGAGCAGCGCGATCGAACCCGGGGTGTGCCCCCTGAGGTGGATCACCTCCAGCGCGCAGTCGCCGACCGGGACCGTGTCGCCCTCGTGCAGCGGCTCGGCCTCGATCGGCAGCCCGGCGGCGTCGTCGGAGTGCACCAGCGGGCGGGCGCTGGTCTTGGCGACCATCTCCTCCAGGGCGACCCAGTGGTCCATGTGCCGGTGGGTGGTGACCACCGCGGCCAGCCCGCCGTCACCGACCAGGTCGAGCAGGCGGGGTGCCTCGTTCGCGGCGTCGATCAGCACCTGCTCGCCGGTCTCCCGGCAGCGCAGCAGGTAGGCGTTGTTGTCCATCGGGCCCACCGACAGCTTGCTGATGGTGAGCCGGTCGAGCTCGCGCACGGCCGGCGCACCGCCGGGCGTGACGTCTCCGCTGTAGGTCATGACGGCGTTCAGATCCATTCCGGTGGAGTCGGTAGGGGACCGTCGGGAGTGACGGTGAGCACCTCGCCCGCGCTGCGGCCGGTCAGCCAGGCGGCGAGTTCCGGCGCGGGGCCGGTGACGGTGGGTGTCCCCTCGGGGTCACCCACGACGAGTTCGTGCCGGAAGCCGTCGAAGCGCAGCACCATGGCCGGCGCTTCCGGGTTGCCGGCCAGGCCGGCCGCCACCTCGTGCAGCAGCCGCTGGGCGAACGCGTCCGGCCAGTCGGCGGGCCGGTAGCCGGCGCCCAGGTCGACGTGGTGCACCTCGACCTCGCGCAGCCGGCCCCAGACCAGCATCGCCGCCGGCCACGGGCCGCGCCGGGTCTGCACGGTGGCCCCCCACGCCTCGACCGGCATCTCGGCGACCGCCGCGGTGAACCGCTGCGAGCTGCGGCGCAGGTCGTCCATGAGGTCGGCCGGACCGCGGCCGGCCCCGGCCTCGATGTCGGCGGACCGGGCCTCGGGGCTGGGGTACATCGGGATGTCCTCGCCCGTGCGGGCGGCGGTGAGCAGGTTGACGAACCCGTCGGCGTTGCGGGCCAGGTGGGTCAGGACGTGGCCGCGGGTCCAGCCCGGCAGCCGGGACGGCGCGGCGACGTCGTGGTCGCCCAGGGCCGCCGCGGTACGCAGCAGCCGGGCGGTCGCCTCGTCCAGTTCGCCGGTCAGCAGGAGGGGATCGCTCGTCACGCATCGACCCTAGCGGTACGCCGCGGTCGCGTCGCCGGGGAAATCGCTTTCGGCGCGTCGGCGCGCCCCCTACCGTCGGGCCGACGGCTTCAGGTCGCGGCGTCACACGCGCCGGGCCGAAGTCGCCGTAGGGCGCGGCACCGGGAGTCGGAGCGGAGGTGGTGAGCATGCCGGTCGTAGCACCCGTGTTCCGCCATGAATCCCCTCGACACCGATGAGGACACCCATGAACCTCGATCTGACCGCCCTCGGCTGGGACGCCGACCGGGCGGCGTACCTGAATCCACGCGGCGACCGCCGGCCGGGCCGGGTGGCCCGCGTCGATCGCGGGGTCTGCACCGTGCTCCGCCCGGAGGGGCCCGTCCGGGCCAGCCTGGGCGGCGGGGTGCTGGCCGCCGCGGCCCGCGACCTGACCGCGCTGCCCTGCGCCGGCGACTGGGTGCTGCTGGCCACCTGGCCGGACGGGCCGGTCACCGTGGAGACCGTGCTGCCCCGCCGCACCGCGCTGATCCGGCGCACCGCCGGCAAGGACGCCAGCGGCCAGGTGCTGGCCGCCAACCTCGACGCCGCCGCGGTGGTCGAGCCGGTGCACCCGGCGCCGGACGCCGCTCGCATCGAGCGGCTGCTCTCGCTGGCGCACGAGTCCGGCGCCGAGCCGCTCGTCGTGCTCACCAAGGCCGACCTGGCCCCCGACCCGGCGGCGGTGGCCCGGCAACTGGCCGCCCTGGCGCCCGGGGTGCCGGTGCTGCCGGTCAGCGCCGAGCGCGGCGCGGGGCTGGAGCCGCTGCGCTGGTACGTCGCGCCGGGGCGCACCCTCGGCCTGCTCGGGCCCTCCGGCGCAGGCAAGTCGAGCCTGGTCAACGCGCTGGCCGGGGCCGACGTGATGCGGACCCAGGCGATCCGCCGGTCCGACGGCAAGGGCCGGCACACCACCACCTGGCGGGCGCTGGTGCCGATCCCCGGCGGGGGAGCGGTGCTGGACACCCCCGGGGTGCGGGCGGTCGGCCTGCTGGACGGCTCGGCCGGCCTGGACCGGGCGTTCGCCGACATCGCCGAGCTCGCCGCCGGCTGCCGGTACGCCGACTGCGCCCACGACGCCGAGCCGGCCTGCGCGGTGCGGGCGGCGCTGGACAGCGGCGAGCTGCCGGTCCGGCGCTGGGAGAACTGGCGCCGGCTCCAGCGCGAGGTGGTCTACGAGAGCCGGCGCCGGGAGGTCCGGCTTGCCGCCGAGCGCCGGGGCAGCTGGCGCAGCGGCCGGCGGCGGACCGGGCGTCCGGCGACCCCGCCCGGATCCGGGGCACTCTAGAGGTCTGCCGGGGCGGTCGGGCGGGCCGCACCGCATCCGGCCCGACCGTGCTGACCTGGGGGAATGTCGCCGCCACGGAAGTTGTCATACCTCGGGGCTAGAGTTGCCGAGGCGTCTTCCCTGCGCCTCGTCAACCCTCGAAAACTGCCCAGACCTCGCGTCGGGCGGACAGATCCGCCTCACATTCTTCTTCCGGGAGCACACGCACCGTGGCCGACCGACTGATCATCCGTGGCGCGCGCGAGCACAACCTGCGTGACGTCAGTCTCGACCTGCCCCGGGACGCCCTGATCGTCTTCACCGGGCTCTCCGGTTCGGGCAAGTCGAGCCTGGCGTTCGACACCATCTTCGCCGAGGGCCAGCGCCGCTACGTCGAGTCGCTGTCGTCGTACGCCCGGCAGTTCCTCGGCCAGATGGACAAGCCCGACGTCGACTTCATCGAGGGCCTCAGCCCCGCGGTCTCCATCGACCAGAAGTCCACCTCGCGCAACCCGCGCTCCACCGTCGGCACCATCACCGAGGTCTACGACTACCTCCGCCTGCTCTTCGCCCGCATCGGCGAGCCGCACTGCCCGATCTGCGGCGAGCGGATCTCCAAGCAGAGCCCGCAGCAGATCGTCGACCGGGTGCTGGCCATGGCCGAGGGCACCCGGTTCATGGTGCTCGCCCCGGTGGTGCGCGGCCGCAAGGGCGAATACGTCGACCTCTTCGCCGAGCTCCAGGCCAAGGGCTACGCCCGGGCCCGGGTCGACGGCGTGGTGCACCCGCTGACCGAGCCGCCGAAGCTCAAGAAGCAGGAGAAGCACACCATCGAGGTGGTCATCGACCGGCTCAGCGTCAAGCCCAGCGCCAAGCAGCGGCTGACCGACTCGGTCGAGGCGGCGCTCGGCCTCTCCGGCGGCCTGGTGCTGCTCGACTTCGTCGACCTGGCCGAGGACGACCCGGGCCGGGAGCGCCGCTACTCCGAGCACCTGGCCTGCCCCAACGACCACCCCCTGGCGATCGAGGACCTGGAGCCCCGGGTCTTCTCCTTCAACGCGCCCTACGGCGCCTGCCCCGAGTGCACCGGCCTGGGCACCAAGAAGGAGGTCGACCCGGAGCTGGTGATCCCGGACCCGGAGCGCACCCTGCGCGAGGGCGCCATCCAGCCCTGGGCGACCGGGCACAACCTGGAATATTTCCTGCGCCTGCTGGAGGCGCTCGGCGAGGCCCAGCACTTCGACATCGACACCCCGTGGCGGGCGCTGCCCTCCCGGGCGCAGAAGACGATCCTGCACGGCTCCGACGACCAGGTGCACGTCCGCTACCGCAACAAGTACGGCCGCGAGCGCTCCTACTACACCGGCTTCGAGGGTGTGATGCAGTGGATCGAGCGCCGGCACACCGACACCGAGTCGGAGTGGTCGCGGGACAAGTACGAGGGCTACATGCGGGACGTGCCCTGCGCGGCCTGCGGCGGCACCCGGCTCAAGCCGGAGGTGCTCGCGGTCACCCTGGCCGGCAAGAGCATCGCCGAGGTCTGCAACCTGTCCGTGGGCGAGGCCGCCGACCTGCTCGCCGGCATCGAGCTGACCGACCGGCAGAAGATGATCGCCGAGCGGGTGCTCAAGGAGATCAACGCCCGGCTGAAGTTCCTGCTCGACGTCGGGCTCGACTACCTCTCCCTGGACCGCCCGGCCGGCACCCTCTCCGGCGGTGAGGCGCAGCGCATCCGGCTCGCCACCCAGATCGGCTCCGGCCTGGTCGGCGTGCTCTACGTGCTGGACGAGCCCTCCATCGGCCTGCACCAGCGGGACAACCACCGGCTGATCGAGACCCTGCTGCGGCTGCGCGGGCTGGGCAACACGCTGATCGTGGTCGAGCACGACGAGGACACCATCCGGGTCGCCGACTGGATCGTCGACATCGGCCCGGGCGCCGGCGAGCACGGCGGCAAGATCGTGCACAGCGGGTCGGTGCCGGCCCTGCTGGAGAACGAGGAGTCGGTCACCGGGGCGTACCTGTCGGGTCGGAAGTCGATCCCGACGCCGGCGACGCGCCGGCCGCAGACTCCGGGCCGCGAGCTGGTGGTGCACGGGGCGCGCGAGCACAACCTGCGCAACCTCACCGTGGGCTTCCCGCTCGGCCAGCTCATCGCGGTCACCGGGGTCAGCGGCTCCGGCAAGTCGACGCTGGTCAACGACATCCTGCACGCCGTGCTGGCAAACCAGATCAACGGCGCCCGGCTGGTGCCCGGCCGGCACACCCGGATCACCGGGCTGGAGCACGTCGACAAGGTCGTGGGCGTCGACCAGTCGCCGATCGGGCGGACCCCGCGCTCCAACCCGGCCACCTACACCGGGGTGTGGGACCACATCCGCAAGCTCTTCGCCGAGACCACCGAGGCCAAGGTCCGGGGGTACGGTCCGGGCCGCTTTTCGTTCAACGTCAAGGGCGGGCGCTGCGAGGCGTGCTCCGGCGACGGCACCATCAAGATCGAGATGAACTTCCTCCCGGACGTCTACGTCCCCTGCGAGGTCTGCAAGGGCGCCCGCTACAACCGGGAGACCCTGGAGGTCCACTACAAGGGCAGGACGGTCGCCGAGGTCCTGGACATGCCGATCGAGGAGGCGGCCGAGTTCTTCTCCGCCATCCCGGCCATCCACCGGCACCTCAAGACCCTGGTCGACGTCGGCCTCGGCTACGTGCGCCTCGGCCAGCCCGCGCCGACGCTCTCCGGCGGCGAGGCCCAGCGCGTCAAGCTCGCCTCCGAGTTGCAGAAGCGCTCCACCGGCCGGACGGTCTACGTGCTCGACGAGCCCACGACCGGCCTGCACTTCGAGGACATCCGCAAGCTGCTGATGGTGCTCGAGGGCCTGGTCGAGAAGGGCAACACGGTGATTACCATCGAGCACAACCTCGATGTGATCAAGTCGGCCGACTGGATCATCGACATGGGCCCCGAGGGCGGGCACCGGGGCGGCACCGTGCTCGCCACCGGCACGCCGGAGGAGGTCGCCGAGGTCCCGGAGAGCCACACCGGTCAGTTCCTGCGGCCGATCCTCAAGCTCGACGGCGCGGCCAAGGGCGCGAAGGCGGCCACCACCCGGGCGGCGAAGGCCAACGGCAGCGCGGTGAAGTCGCGTACCCGCAAGGTGCCGGCCGGAGCACGCTGAGCGATGGACACCGAACGGGCGGGCCGGCCACGGCCCGCCCGTTTCGGATATCCATTTCGTGACGCGTCAGTATGAACCGTGCGCCACAGTGGTTCGTGTCCTGAACTGAGGCCACTGATCACGACGGGTGGCGGCAGCCGAGAGAAAGGCCGGACATGAGTGACGACGAGGTGCTGACCGGGCCGGGTGGGCAGACTCGCCGGGCCCTGCTGGCGGGCGCCGGCGCGGTCGGGGCGGCTGTGGTGCTGACCGCCTGCGGCGACGACGCGGGCGACACGGCGGGCGGCTCGGCTCCCACCAGCGCCGGCCCTCCCGGCGCCACCAACGCCGGCGATCCCGAGGGCGGCAACCGGGACAGCAAGGGCCCGCTCGCCCGGACCACCGACATCCCGGTCGGCGGCGGTGCGGTCTTCGCCAGCCAGGGCGTCGTCATCACCCAGCCCGAGGCCGGCCAGTTCAAGGCCTTCGACCCGATCTGCACCCACCAGGGCTGCCCGGTGTCGAACGTCGACGGCGGCACCATCAACTGCACCTGCCACAACAGCCGGTTCTCGATCACCGACGGCTCGGTGAAGCAGGGCCCGGCGACCAGGCCGCTGGCGCCGAAGAACATCAAGGTCACCGGCGAGCAGATCACCCTGGCCTGACCGTCCCGGCGCGTCCCCTGCCCGCAGCCGCCGTGGCGGGGGACACGCGGCGACGGCCGGGTGTCGGGGGTGCGGACTAGGCTTGGCGCGTGGCTGACCCCTCGACCTACCGTCCCGCACCTGGCACCATCCCGGAGTCGCCAGGGGTCTACCGCTTCCGCGACGGCACCGGCCAGGTGATCTACGTCGGCAAGGCGCGCAACCTGCGCAGCCGGCTCAACTCCTACTTCGCCGACCCGGTCAACCTGCACCAGCGCACCCGGCAGATGGTCTTCACCGCCGAGTCGGTCGACTGGATCACCGTCGCCACCGAGGTCGAGGCGCTCCAGCAGGAATACACCTGGATCAAGCAGTACGACCCGCGGTTCAACGTCCGCTACCGCGACGACAAGTCGTACCCGTACCTGGCCGTGACCCTCGACGAGGAATACCCGCGGCTGCAGGTGATGCGCGGCGCCAAGCGCAAGGGGGTGCGCTACTTCGGGCCGTACTCGCACGCCTGGGCCATCCGCGAGACGCTGGACCTGCTGCTCCGGGTCTTCCCGGCGCGGACCTGCTCCTCCGGCGTGTTCAAGCGGGCCGGCCAGGTCGGCCGGCCCTGCCTGCTGGGTTACATCGGCAAGTGCTCCGCGCCCTGCGTCGGCAGCGTCACCGCCGAGGGGCACCGGGAGATCGTCAACGGCTTCTGCGACTTCATGGCCGGCCGCACCGACACCATGGTCCGCCGGCTCGAGAAGGAGATGCTGGAGGCCAGCGAGCAGCTCGAGTTCGAGCGGGCCGCCCGGCTCCGCGACGACGTGGCGGCGCTGCGCCGGGCCATGGAGAAGCAGACCGTCGTGCTCGGCGACGGCACCGACGCCGACGTGGTGGCCTTCGCCGACGACCCCCTGGAGGCCGCGGTCCAGGTCTTCCACGTCCGCGACGGCCGGGTCCGCGGCCAGCGCGGCTGGGTGGTGGAGAAGACCGAGGAGCTGACCACCGGCGACCTGGTGCACCACTTCTGCACCCAGGTCTACGGCGGCGAACAGGGCGAGGCCGACCTCCCGCGCGAGCTGCTCGTCCCCGAGCTGCCCGGCGACGTCGACGCGCTCGCCGACTGGCTCTCCACCCGCCGGGGCAGCCGGGTGTCACTGCGGGTGCCGCAGCGCGGCGACAAGCGGTCCCTGCTGGAGACCGTCGAGCGCAACGCCAAGGACGCGCTGGCCCGGCACAAGCTCAAGCGGGCCGGCGACCTGACCACCCGCAGCCAGGCCCTCGACGAGATCGCCGACTCGCTCGGCATGCGGACCTCCCCGCTGCGCATCGAGTGCTTCGACGTCTCCCAGATCCAGGGCACCGACGTGGTGGCCAGCATGGTCGTCTTCGAGGACGGCCTGCCCCGCAAGAGCGAGTACCGCCGGTTCATCGTGCGCGGGGCCACCGACGACCTCTCCGCCATGTCCGAGGTGCTGCGCCGGCGCTTCGCCCGCTACCTCGACGCCCGCGCCGAAACCGGGGAGATCGGCGACGAGACCGCCAGCGACCCCGACCGGCCCGGCATCGACCCGACCACCGGACGGCCCCGCAAGTTCGCGTACCCACCGCAGCTGGTCGTGGTCGACGGCGGCCCGCCGCAGGTGGCGGCCGCCGCGCAGGCCCTCGCCGAGCTGGGCATCGACGACGTGGCGCTCTGCGGGCTGGCCAAGCGGCTGGAGGAGGTCTGGCTGCCCGACGATGAGTTCCCCGTCATCCTGCCCCGCACCTCCGAGGCGCTCTACCTGCTCCAGCGGGTACGCGACGAGGCGCACCGCTTCGCCATCACCTTCCACCGCCAGCGGCGCTCCAAGCGGATGACCGAGTCGGCGCTGGACAACATTCCCGGCCTCGGCGAGGTACGCCGCAAGGCGCTCCTGCGGCACTTCGGCTCGCTGAAGCGGCTTTCGGCGGCGACGGTCGACGAGATCACCGAGGTGCCGGGGGTGGGCAAGCGGACCGCGGAGGCGATCCTGGCCGCCCTCGACGAAGGCGCCCAGCGGACCCCCAGCGCCTGACCGGGTCCCGGGTTCTCCGGGTTCGGGAGGTTCCACCCATGGGCGCCGGTCGAGCGGCCTGGACGCGGGTGGGTGGAATGTCCGTTACACACTCGCTGACTGCTGACTGCTGACTGCTGACTGCTGACTGCTGACTGCTGACTGCTGCGGCCGGTGGTCGCTGGCCCTCGCTCGGTCCGCCGGGCGGCGCACCTCTCGCGGCGGATCTTGGACAGTTTCCGTCCGCTGCGAACGGAAAGTGTCCAAGATCCGGGTTGTCCGTTACCGACGGCGTGCGGTTCGGGCCCTTAATGGGCGCCGAAGTGCCGGGCCGCCCGGCGGCGTGCAGTTCGGGCCGCCCGGCGGCGTGCAGTTTCGGGCGCTCGATGGGCTGCCCAAGCGCTGGCCGCCTGGCGGGCATGACGCGGGCCTCGTGCCCAAGCACCTGCCAGTTGGCGTCAGTTTCTGCGGGGATACCGGGCAAACCGCCCATTCGTCGCGTCGGCGCGGCCGATGGCCACCACCCCTGCATGATCGGCTCCGGCTCGGCGAGGTGGGGGTGTCCGTGCTGCCCGGATACCGCCACCTCGCCGACCTGGCGGTGGGCTCTGTACTGGGGCGCGGGTCAGCACCGGCTTGTGCGGCGTGGGCGGCTGTCGCGTTCGTGGTGGCCGGTGGTGGGGTCGGTGTCCGATTTCGGCCCGGTGCCGTGGGGTGGTCGGCGCCACCGTCAGGGCGGAATCATGCCGGGGGCGGGGTCGTTGAACATGGCAGACCGCGCAGCACCCCGCCCGACCTGAGGGTGAGGCCAGCTGCGGGTCGGAATGACCGGCCCCCACCGGTCGTTACAGCTGGTGGACCTCGTAGCGCCGAGCAGGCGAGCCGAGGGAATCACGTCCCGGCCCCGGTCGTTACACCCCCCAGACCCCGCACCACCGGGTGGCCGGGTCAGCCGAGGGAATGACCCCTAGGCCCCGGTCGTTACATCGCCCGGACCGCGCACCACCGGTTCGAGCCGGTGAGCCAGGGAATCGTCTCCCGGCGCCGGTGGTTACATCCCCCCGAGGACACCGGACCTTGGGCGTGGGAATCACTTCCCCGCCGCCGGTGGTTACACCCCCCGGCCGCCCGAGCAGGTCACCCCCTGATCGCCGGGCACCCACTCACAGACTTTCCCTTTCAGCGGCACCCGCACCCCCTATTGCGTGTGCCGCTCACCCCCGAACGGAAGGCGTGACTTCATCATGCGTACCAACACCATGCTTCGTAACACCGTTCTGACCGCCGCCGGCTTCGCCGCGACCGCCGGTGGGATCGCCGGCCCGGCCATCGCCGCCCAGGCCACCCCCGCCGAGAAGGCCGCCCAGGTCAGCACCGACCGTAAGGGTCACGGCGAGCGGGAGCTGGACGTCCGCTACGAGGCCCAGCCGAACTTCTACTACTGCGGCCCCGCCGCCGCCCGTAACGCCATCAGCGTGCTCGGCAAGAACATCGACGTCGACGCCATGGCCAAGGAAATGGGCACCACCGAGGCGGGCACCAACAGCATCAACGACATCACCCCCGTCCTGAACAAGGAGACCGGCAAGCACTACCGGTCGGTGGAAATCCGGGACGGCAAGGCCGACGACAAGCAGACCGACACCCTGCGGGCTGACATCGTCCGCACCGTCGACGACGGCCGCGCGATCGTCGCCAACATCGCCGGCACCGCCACCGACACCGACGGCAACACCCACTCCTTCGAAGGCGGCCACTACATCAGCGTCATCGGCTACCGCGACGGCGGGAAGACCGTGACCATCGCGGACTCCGCCGACCCGAACATGGCCTCCTACCGGATGAGCGTGGACAACCTCGCCGACTGGATCGCCACCCGCGGCTACAGCGCCTCCTGACCGGCGACCAGCTGAACAGGAGCGAGCACGAAGGGCCGGCCCTCACAAGGGGCCGGCCCTTCGTCATGTCTCAGGACCGTGTCTCAGGAGTCGGCGAGGACGGCGAGGATCCCCTCGCCGTACTTGGCCAGCTTGTTGTCGCCCACGCCGCTGATCCGGGACAGCTCGGCCAGCGAGGTCGGCGCCTCGGTGGCGATCTGCCGCAGGGTGGCGTCGTGGAAGATCACGTACGCCGGGACGCCCTGTTCCTTGGCGGTGGCCGCCCGCCAGGCGCGGAGCCGCTCGAACACTGGGACGGCGGCCGGGGCGAGGTCGGCCACCACGGTGGCCGCGCCCCGGGGCTTGGCGGACCGGCCGGACGTCGGCCGTTCCGGCTCCCGCCGCATGGTGACCGTGCGCCGGCGGCCCAGCACCTCGGCGCTCGCCTCGGTCAGGGCCAGGGTGCCGTAGTCGCCCTCGACGGCGAGCAGGCCCTCGGCGAGCAGTTGCCGCACCACGCCCCGCCACTCGGCCTCGCGCAGGTCGGTGCCGATGCCGAAGGTGCTCAGCGAGTCGTGGCCGTACTGGTCGACCTTGTCGGTGCGCTTGCCGAGCAGGATGTCCACGCAGTGCCCGGCGCCGAAGCGCTGGTTGCGTTCCCGGTCCAGCCGGTAGACGGTGGAGAGCAGCTTCTGCGCGGCGACCGTGCCGTCCCAGGACTCCGGCGGCTCCAGGCAGGTGTCGCAGTTGCCGCAGTTGGCGGTGCCGCCCTCGCCGAAGTATTCGAGCAACTGGGCGCGGCGGCAGCGGACGGTCTCGCAGAGCGCCAGCATGGCGTCGAGGTGGGCGGCGAGGTTGCGCCGGTGGGCCAGGTCGCCCTCCGACGTCTCGATCATCTTGCGCTGCTGCACCACGTCCTGGAGCCCGTAGGCCAGCCAGGCCGTCGACGGCAGCCCGTCCCGCCCGGCGCGGCCGGTCTCCTGGTAGTAGCCCTCCACCGACTTGGGCAGGTCGAGGTGGGCGACGAAGCGCACGTCGGGTTTGTCGATGCCCATGCCGAAGGCGATGGTGGCGACCATGACCAGCCCGTCCTCGCGCAGGAAGCGCTGCTGGTTGACCGCTCGGGTCCCCGCGTCGAGCCCGGCGTGGTAGGGCAGCGCCGGGATGCCGTTGGCGACCAGGAACTCGGCGGTCTTCTCCACCGAGGCCCGGGACAGGCAGTAGACGATGCCGGCGTCGCCCGGGTGCTCGTCGCGCAGCAGGGCGAGCAGTTGCTTGCGCGGCTCCCGCTTGGGGACGATCCGGTACTGGATGTTGGGCCGGTCGAAGCTGGCCACGAAGTGCCGCGCGTCGGTCAGCTTGAGCCGGGTGGCGATCTCGGTGCGGGTGGCCCCGGTGGCGGTCGCGGTCAGCGCGATCCGCGGCACGCCCGGCCAGCGCTCGTGCAGCATCGACAGGTTGAGGTAGTCGGGGCGGAAGTCGTGCCCCCACTGCGAGACGCAGTGCGCCTCGTCGATCGCGAAGAGCGCGATCCGCCCGCGCTCCAGCAGGGCGACCGTGCCGCGCGTTGCCAGCGCCTCCGGCGCCAGGTAGAGCAGGTCGAGCTCGCCGGCGAGGAACGCCGCCTCGACCCGCCGCCGCTCGGTGAGGTCCTGGGTCGAGTTGAGGAAGCCGGCCCGGACGCCGACGGCGGTGAGCGCGTCGACCTGGTCCTGCATGAGCGCGATCAGCGGCGAGACCACCACCGCCACGCCGTCGCGGACCAGCGCCGGGATCTGGTAGCAGAGCGACTTGCCGCCCCCGGTGGGCATCAGCACCAGCGCGTCGCCGCCGGCCACCACGTGCTCGACGACCTCGTGCTGGAATCCGCGGAAGGCGTCGTAGCCGAACACCCGGCGGAGCACCCGCAGCGCGTCCTCGGTCCGCTCATCGGTGGGGGAGACCATCCGCGCAGTCTACGAGCGTCCGCCGACAGCGCCCCGCCCCCGAACGGGCGTGTGGCGGCAACCCGGACCTCGACAAAACGGACAAGCAGCTGTTCCGGTCGTCACCCCGTGGAATCCCGGGCGGGGTCGCAGCCGTTAGAGTCGCTGACTGACCACGCGCGGCCGACCGGCCGCGGCGCCACGGCTGGGGGTAGCGGGTGAGCGAGGCGCGGACGGCGGGAGACCTGGTGCCGACCAACGCGGAGACAGCTCTCGGACGGCCGGCACCGGCCGAGGCGGAGACCACCCTGGTGGTGGTGACCGGCCTGTCCGGCGGTGGCCGCAGCACCGTGGCCCGGGCGCTGGAGAACGTCGGCTACTACGTGGTGGACAACCTGCCCCAGGCGCTGATGCTGGACATGGCCGAGCTGGCCTTCAAGGCCGGTGGCGCGGCCCGGCGTACGGCGATGGTGCTGGACGTCCGCTCGCGGGCCTTCTCCACCGACCTGGCCGGGGCGATCCGGGAGCTGCGCGAGCGCGGCTTCCAGCCCCGGGTGGTCTTCGTCGACGCCGACGACGAGGTGCTGATCCGCCGGTTCGAGAGCGTGCGCCGCTCGCACCCGTTGCAGGGCGACGGGCGGCTGGCCGACGGGATCGCCGTGGAGCGGGCCCTGCTGGAGGAGGCCCGGGACCAGGCCGACGTGATCATCGACACCAGCCACCTGAACGTGAACCAGCTCCGCCGCCGGGTCGAGGAGCTGTTCGGCGGGGAGGACTCCCGCCGGTTGCGGATCACCGTGCTCTCCTTCGGCTTCAAGTACGGCCTCCCGCCGGACGCCGACTTCGTGATGGACGCCCGGTTCCTGCCCAACCCGTACTGGGTGCCGGAGCTGCGCGAGCACACCGGGCGCGAGGAGGCGGTCAGCGCGTACGTGCTGGGCCAGGAGGGGGCGGACGCCTTCGTGGCCGGGTACGCGGACCTGGTCAACGCCACCACCGCCGGTTTCGAGCGGGAGGGCAAGCGCTACCTGACCGTGGCCGTCGGCTGCACGGGCGGCAAGCACCGCAGCGTGGCGATCGCCGAGGAGCTGGCCGCCCGGCTGCGCCGCTCCGGCATCGCCGCGAACGCGCAGCACCGGGACCTGGGGCGGGAATGAACCCGACCAGGGTGGTCGCCTTCGGCGGCGGGCACGGGCTCTCGGCGTCGCTGCGGGCGCTGCGGCACTGCGTACCCGAACTGGACCTGGACATCACCGCGGTGGTCACCGTCGGCGACGACGGCGGCTCCAGCGGGCGGCTGCGCGCGGAGCGCGGCGGCCTGCCCCCGGGCGACCTGCGGCAGGCGCTCGTCGCCCTGGCCGGCGACCACCCGGCCACCCGGCGCAGCGCGGCGCTCTTCCAGCACCGCTTCGCCGCCGCCGCCGCGGCCGCGGCGAGCGGGGGAGCGGCCGATTCGCTCGCCGGCCACGCGGTCGGCAACCTGCTGCTGCACGGGCTGACCGAGCTGCTCGGCGACCCGGTGGTCGCGCTCGACCACGCCGGCGCGATGCTCGGCGCGGTCGGTCGGGTGCTGCCGATGTCCCGGCAGCCGGTCGGCATCGAGGCCCGGGTACGCGGCGCCGACCCGGACCGCCCCGACGAGGTCCGCACGGTGCGCGGCCAGCACCAGGTGGCGGTCACCTCCGGCACGGTTGAGTCGCTGCGGCTCACCCCGGCCGCGCCGGCCGCCTGCGCCGAGGCGGTGACCGCGGTGCGCGCGGCCGACTGGCTGATCTTCGGGCCGGGCAGCTGGTACACCAGCGTGCTGCCGCACCTGCTGGTGCCGGGCCTGGCCGACGCGATCGTCTCCAGCCCGGCGCGTCGCCTGGTGACCCTCAACCTGGTGGCGGAGAAGGAGACCCTCGGGCTCTCCCTGCCTGACCATTTGGACACCCTCCGGCGCTATCTGCCCGAGTTGAAGGTGGACATGGTGCTGGCCGACTCCAAGGCGGTGGGTGATCCCGTGGCGGTCGAACGTGCGGCAGAATCGCTGGGTGCCCGGCTGGTCCTCGCTCCCGTCGCCGTCACCGACGGCACGCCCCGTCATGACCCGGCCGCCCTGGGCGCCGCGCTGGTGCCTGTCCTGGGCGCCGATCGTTAGACACGTACGTAATCACCGGCGACACGCCGGAACCGGTCCGTGAGGGGGCGCGCAACATGGCGATGACGGCTGCGGTCAAGGACGAGCTGAGTCGGGTCGACGTGCCCAAGCCCTGCTGCCGGCGGGCGGAGATGGCCGCCCTGCTCCGGTTCGCCGGCGGCCTGCACATCGTGTCGGGTCGCGTCGTGGTCGAGGCGGAGCTGGACACCGGCGCGGTGGCCCGGCGGCTCCGCCGGGAGATCGCCGAGGTCTACGGCTACCCGAGCGAGATCCACGTGCTGGCCTCGGGGGGCCTGCGCAAGGGCAGCCACTTCATCGTGCGGGTGGTCAAGGACGGCGAGGCCCTCGCCCGGCAGACCGGCCTGCTGGACGTCCGGGGCCGCCCGGTGCGCGGCCTGCCGCCGCACGTGGTGGCCGCCAACGTCTGCTGCGCGGTCTCCGCCTGGCGCGGCGCGTTCATGGCGCACGGCTCGCTGACCGAGCCGGGCCGGTCCAGCGCGCTGGAGATCACCTGCCCCGGCCCGGAGTCCGCGCTCGCCCTGGTCGGCGCCGCCCGCCGGATCGGCATCACCGCCAAGAACCGCGAGGTGCGCGGGGTGGACCGGGTGGTGGTCAAGGACGGCGACGCGATCGCCGCGCTGCTCACCCGGATCGGCGCCCACTCCAGCGTGCTCGCCTGGGAGGAACGGCGGGTGCGCCGCGAGGTCCGGGCCACCGCCAACCGCCTGGCCAACTTCGACGACGCCAACCTGCGCCGCTCGGCCCGCGCCGCGGTGGCCGCCGCCGCCCGGGTCACCCGCGCGCTGGAGATCCTCGCCGAGGACGCCCCCAACCACCTGACCTCGGCCGGCCGGCTGCGGCTGGAGCACCGGCAGGCCTCGCTGGAGGAACTCGGCGCGTTGGCCGACCCGCCGCTGACCAAGGACGCCATCGCCGGCCGGATTCGCCGGCTGCTCGCGCTCGCCGACAAGCGGGCCCGCGACCTGGGCATCCCGGATACCGAAGCGGCCGTCACGCCCGACATGCTCGTGGTCTGATAGGACCGGTGAGGCGTCGAGCTGCGAGGGGGATCACCACCCGCCGCAGCGAGGCGGCGCGCGCTCGGATAGGGTCGCTGCGTACGGCAAGGGGGCCGGCAAAGGCTCTCCTCGCCGTGCTCACCGCCTCGGGCGGTCTGGTCTCCTGGGACCGCGGCGGGGTGGCCGAGATGAACCGTCAACGGCCGGCTCCACCGGTCGGCGAACAATCTCCGCCGGCCGGGGTTCGACGCCGGCGGACCAGAACGCGAGGAGATGGGACCTGTGACCATCCGGGTTGGCATCAACGGCTTCGGCCGGATCGGCCGCAACTTCTTCCGGGCAGTGCTGGCGTCCGGCGCTGACATCGAGGTCGTGGCGGTCAACGACCTGACCGACAACGCCACGCTCGCCCACCTTGTCAAGTACGACAGCATCCTGGGTCGCCTCCCGCACGAGGTGAAGGCCACCGCCGACGAGATCACCGTGGGCGGCAAGACCATCAAGGCGTACGCCGAGAAGGACCCGGCCAAGCTGCCGTGGGGCGAGGTCGGCGCCGACGTCGTCATCGAGTCCACCGGTTTCTTCACCGACGCCACCAAGGCGAAGGCGCACATCGACGGCGGGGCCAAGAAGGTCATCATCTCCGCGCCGGCGAAGAACGAGGACGTCACCGTGGTCATGGGCGTCAACCAGGACCAGTACGACCCGGCCAAGCACACGATCATCTCGAACGCCTCCTGCACCACCAACTGCCTCGCTCCGATGGCCAAGGTGCTGCACGACACGTTCGGCATCCAGCACGGTCTGATGACCACGATCCACGCGTACACCCAGGACCAGAACCTGCAGGACGCGCCGCACAAGGACCTGCGCCGGGCCCGGGCCGCCGCGCTGAACATCGTGCCGACCTCGACCGGCGCCGCGAAGGCCATCGGCCTGGTGCTGCCGGATCTCAAGGGCAAGCTCGACGGGTACGCGCTGCGGGTGCCGATCCCGACCGGCTCGGTCACCGACCTCACCGTCAACGTCGCTCGGGAGACCAGCGTGGACGAGGTCAACGCCGCGCTGAAGGCCGCCGCGGACGGCCCGCTCAAGGGCATCCTGATCTACAACGAGGACCCGATCGTCTCCACCGACATCGTCACCGACCCGGCGTCGTGCATCTTCGACGCGCCGCTGACCAAGGTGGTCGGCAACCAGGTCAAGGTGGTCGGCTGGTACGACAACGAGTGGGGCTACTCCAACCGCCTGGTCGACCTGGTCAAGCTGGTGGGTTCGTCGCTGTGAGCATCCGCAACCTCGACGACCTGCTCGGCGAGGGGGTGTCGGGTCGGCGCGTGCTCGTGCGCGCCGACCTGAACGTCCCGCTCGACAAGCAGAGCGGTGAGATCACCGACGACGGCCGGATCCGGGCCGTGCTGCCGACCCTGAGCGCGCTGGTCCAGGCCGGCGCCAAGGTGGTCGTCTGCTCGCACCTGGGCCGCCCGAAGGGCGCGCCCGACCCGCAGTTCAGCCTCCGCCCGGTCGCCGGGCGGCTCGGCGAGCTGCTCGGCGCGCCGGTGCACTTCGCCGAGGACACCGTCGGCGACTCGGCCCGTTCCACCGTGGAGGGCCTGGCCGACGGTCAGGTCGCCCTGCTGGAGAACCTGCGCTTCAACAAGGGTGAGACCAGCAAGGACGACGCCGAGCGGGGCGCGTTCGCCGACCAGCTCGCCGCCTTCGGCGACGCCTACGTCGACGACGCCTTCGGCGCGGTGCACCGCAAGCACGCCAGCGTCTACGACGTGCCGGCCCGGCTGCCGCACGTCGCCGGCCGGCTCGTGCTGCGCGAGGTCGAGGTGCTCAGCAAGCTCACCGGCGACCCGGAGCGGCCGTACGTGGTGGTGCTGGGCGGCTCCAAGGTCTCCGACAAGCTGGCCGTGATCGAGGCCCTGCTGCCCACGGTCGACCGGCTGCTCATCGGCGGCGGGATGTGCTTCACCTTCCTCAAGGCCCAGGGCCACGAGGTGGGCGCCTCGCTGCTCGAGAAGGAGATGGTCGAGACCTGCCGCAACCTCCTGGAGCGCTCGGGCGGCAAGATCCTGCTCCCGGTCGACGTGGTGGCCGCGGACGCGTTCGCGCCCGACGCCACCCACGACACGGTGCCCGCCGACGGCATCCCGAGCCACCGGCTGGGGCTGGACATCGGCCCGGAGACGGTGGCCGGCTTCGCGGCCGCGCTGTCCCAGGCGAAGACGATCTTCTGGAACGGGCCGATGGGCGTGTTCGAGATGGCCGCGTTCGCCAACGGCACCCGGGGCATCGCCGAGGCGATCACCAAGGCCGACGCGTTCAGCGTGGTCGGCGGCGGCGACTCGGCCGCGGCGGTGCGGGCGCTCGGCCTGGACGAGTCCTCGTTCGGGCACATCTCCACCGGCGGTGGCGCCTCCCTGGAATACCTCGAGGGCAAGACCCTCCCCGGCATCGCGGCCCTGGAGAGCTGAATGGCGAGCACCACCCGTCGGCCGCTGATGGCCGGCAACTGGAAGATGAATTTGAACCACCTCGAGGCCAACCTGCTGGTGCAGAAGCTGGCCGCGAGCCTCAACGAGAAGCAGCTCACCGCCGTCGAGACGGTGGTCCTGCCGCCCTTCACCGACCTGCGCACCGTGCAGACCGCGGTGGACGGCGACAAGCTCCTGATCGGCTACGGCGCGCAGGACCTGTCGCCGTTCCAGTCGGGCGCCTACACCGGGGACATCGCCGGGCCGATGCTCGCCAAGCTGGGCTGCACCTACGTGGTGGTCGGCCACTCCGAGCGGCGGCAGTACCACCACGAGGACGACGCGCTGATCAACGCCAAGGTGGCCGCGGCGCTGGCGAACGGGCTCACCCCGATCCTCTGCATCGGCGAGGGGCTGGAGATCCGCGAGCAGCTCCGGCACGTGCCGCACTGCTGCGACCAGCTCGACGCCGCCCTGAAGGGGCTCACCCCGGAGCAGGTCACCCAAGTCGTGGTGGCGTACGAGCCGGTCTGGGCGATCGGCACCGGCAAGACGGCGACCCCGGAGGACGCCCAGGAGGTCTGCGGCGAGGTGCGCAAGCGCCTGGTGGAGACCTTCGGCCAGGACACGGCGGACCAGGTCCGGATCCTCTACGGCGGGTCGGTGAAGTCGTCGAACGTGGCGGCGACCATGGCGCAGCCGGACGTGGACGGGGCCCTGGTCGGGGGCGCCAGCCTGGACGCCGAGGAATTCGCGCAGATCTGCCGGTTCCCGGAGCACATCGCCCGCTGATCGCTCGCTATCCTTGACGCTGCCCGCCCACCGGTCGGTGCCGCCGTGCCCGTCAGGACCGGGCAGTGATCGCAACGAGAGGACTGACCCCCGCCATGCCGATCTGGTTCGCCTACACGATGATCGTGTTGCTGGTCATCACGAGCATCCTGCTCACCCTGCTGATCCTCCTGCACCGTGGTAAGGGCGGCGGGTTGTCGAGCATGTTCGGCGGCGGCGTCAGCTCCAGCCTGGCCGGTTCCTCCGTGGCCGAGAAGAACCTCGACCGCTACACGGTTCTGGTGGGGATCATCTGGTTCGCGTGCATCGTCGGGATCGGGCTCTGGCTCCGGCTCCAGACGGGCAGCGGCGCCTGAGCGGGCGCTCCGAGTCGTACAATCTGCGCGCGGTCCGTTACGGACCGCGCGCAGTTTTTGTGTTTCTCCACGCGTCGCCCGCCGCCCACCCCCGAAGGCGGCGGTCCCCTCCGACGACAGGAGCGAGCAGCCGTGTCCAGTGGCAACGTCATCCGCGGCACCCGGATCGGGTCCGCCCCTGAGCGCTTCGAGCAGCGCATCGAGCCGGCGCCCCGCCGGCCCGTCACCTTCTGGTGCGGGAACAACCACCGCGTCCAGTTCCTCATCGCCGCCGAGGCGGAGACCCCGGAGACCTGGGACTGCCCGCGCTGCGGTGAGCCGGCCGGCCCCGACCCGGGCAACCCGCCCGGCCGGGCTCGGGTCGAGCCCTACAAGTCCCACCTGGCGTACGTGCAGGAGCGGCGCACCCCGGAGCAGGGCGAGGCGCTGCTCGCCGAGGCCCTGGAGACGCTGCGCCGGCGGCGCGGCGGGGCCTGAACACGCGGGAGCGCCGACCCGCCCGGGCCGGGGCTCCCACCGTCGTTCAGCGCAGGCTGCGCAGCCGGGGCGGCACGTCGGCCGCCGCCGCCCGGTCCAGCAGCCAGAGGGTACGGGACACCCCGTGCACCCCGGCCGCCGGCAGCTGCACCGGCCCGGCCCCGGCGAGGGCCATCCCGACCGCCCGGGCCTTGTCCGCCCCGGCGGCGATCAGCCACACCTCCTCGGCCGTGTTGATCGCCGGCAGGGTCAGCGTCGTGCGCACCGGCGGCGGCTTGGGACTGCCGCGGACCGCGCTGCACAGCCGGGTGTCGTGGTGCACGGGATGCTCCGGGAAGACCGAGGCCACGTGCCCGTCCTCGCCGACACCCAGCATCAGCACGTCGAAGTGGGGGAGGGTGGCGGTCCCCGGCCGGGCGGCCCGGGCCAGCTCCTGCCCGTACTCGGCGGCGGCCGCCTCCGGGTCGTTGCCGGCCGGCCCGTCGGAGGCCGGCATCGGGTGGATGCGGGCCGGGTCCAGCGGCACCCCGTCCAGCAGCGCGGCCCGGGCCTGGGTCTCGTTGCGCTCCGGGTCACCCGAGGGCAGGAACCGCTCGTCGCCCCACCAGACGTCGACCCGGGACCAGTCGACCGCGTCCCGGGCCGGCAGCTGCGCCACCGCCCGGTACACCGCCGCGGCGATCCGCCCGCCGGTCAGCACCACCGACGCCTGGCCCCGCTCGGCCTGCGCGTCGAGCAGCTTCACCACCAACCGGGCCGCCACCGCCTGCGCCAGCAGGTCGGGATCGGCGTGTACGGCGACACTCGCCTCACTCATCCATCGTGCCTTCGCCCTCCGACCGCCCCACGGCGGTCACCTGTGCTGTCCGACCGCCGCGCGGCGGTGCCGCCGCGCGGCGGTGCCGCTCACTCGTTGGCGGTCGCGCCGGCGTGCGCGGTGAGCCCGGCCTCGGCCCGCTGGGCGGTCGCCGGATCCTTCCACACGTGCACCCGCTGGGCGGGCCGCTGGTCGAGCCCGGTCAGGCCGGCGGTCGCGCCGAGCGCCTCCGCGTAGACCTGGTCGGCGTCGAGCCGGCGCAGCTCCTCGGCCAGTTCGTCGCCGAGCGGCCGGCGGACCAGCGGCAGCGTCCGGTCCTCCTGGCCGGTACGCCGGAAGATGGCCACGTTCTCGTCCCGGCTCAGCGTCAGCTGGTCGCCGTTGGCGCAGCGCAGCTGCACCTCGCGCATCCGGGGGAACTCGTCGGTGTGCTGCCAGGCCGGGTCGATGCCGAGCCGAGCGATCAGCCAGCCCCGCATCAGCGCGGCCGTCGGGTCGGTCCGCGGCGCCACCACGGTCGCCTCGGTGACCCGCGCCTCGGTGGTGTCGAAGGCCCCGGCGACCAGGGTGCGCCACGGGGTGATCCGGGTCCAGGCCAGGTCGGTGTCGCCCGGGGCGTAGTCGGCGGCCCGCTGCTTGAGCGCAGCGATCGGGTCGGCGGCCTGCGCCGCGTCGGTGATCCTCCGGTCGGCCACCACGCCGAGGAAGTCGGTGGCGATCTCCTCCGGCGGTTCGCCGTGCCACCAGGTCACCACCGGCACGTCCGGCACCAGCAGCGGCATCACCACCGACTCGGCGTGCAGCGCGAGCCGGCCGTACATCCGGGTCACCACCGCCTCGCAGGGGCCGAGCCGGCCGCCGACGACGATTTCGGCGTCCAGCCGGTTGCGGTCCCGCTCGACGTCGGAGCGGACCACGACGAGCAGCCGGCACGGGTGGGCGGCGGCCGCGATGGTCGCCGCGGCCTCGGCCTCCCGGACCCGCTTCTCGTCGACCACGACGATCAGCGTGAGCGCCATGCCGCTGGCCACCCCGCCCGCGCTACGCCGCTCGGCGGCGAGCGCCTTGACCACCTCGTTCCCGGTGGTGTCCCACAGCCCGATCAATGGAACCTCCTGGTTCGCTCACAGTGCTCGCTCACGCTCTCCGCCAGGACCGGCCATCGCGGGCCAGCATCTCGTCCGCGGCCCGCGGACCCCACTCGCCGGCCCGGTACGGCTCCGGCGTGGTGCCCGTCCAAGCGTGCTCCAAGGGGTCCACCACCTGCCAGCTCTGCTCCACCTCGGCGGCGTCCGGGAACAGCGTCCGGTCGCCGATGAGCACGTCCAGCACCAGCCGCTCGTACGCCTCGGGGCTGGACTCGGTGAACGCCTCGCCGTACTGGAAGTCCATCGCGATGTCGCGGACCTCCATGGTGGTGCCCGGCACCTTGGAGCCGAACTTCAGCACCACGCCCTCGTCGGGCTGGACCCGGATGACGAGCTGGTTGGGGCCGAGCGACTCCATGTCGGCCGGGTTGAACGGCAGGTGCGGCGCCGTCTTGAACACGATGGCCACCTCGGTGACCCGCCGGGGCAGCCGCTTGCCGGCCCGGATGTAGAACGGCACCCCGGCCCAGCGCCGGTTCTGGATGCCCAGCTTCACCGCCACGTACGTCTCGGTGGTGGAGTCCGGCGGGACGCCCTCCTCCTCGAGGTAGCCGACGGCGCGCTCGCCGCCGACCCAGCCGGGCAGGTACTGGCCCCGGACGGTGTCCTGGGAGACGTCCTGCGGCACCGTGATGGCCTTGAGGACCTTGAGCTTCTCGGTCCGGATCTCGTCGGCGTCGAAGCTGGTCGGCTCCTCCATGGCCACCAGGGCGAGCAGCTGGAGCAGATGGTTCTGCAGCACGTCGCGGGCCGTGCCGACCGAGTCGTAGAAGGCGGCCCGGGTGCCGATGCCGACGTCCTCGGCCATGGTGATCTGCACCGAGTCGACGTACTTGGAGTTCCACAGCGGCTCGAACAGGTTGTTGGCGAACCGCAGGGCCAGGATGTTCTGGACCGTCTCCTTGCCCAGGTAGTGGTCGATCCGGAAGACGTCCTGCCGGGTGAACACGTCGTCGACCAGGTCGTTGAGCGCCTTCGCCGAGGGCAGGTCGTTGCCGAACGGCTTCTCCACCACCACCCGGCGCCAGCCACCGGACTTGGCGTTGTCCGCCATGCCGGTGCGGGCGAGCTGCTTGAGCACCACGGGGAAGGCCGCCGGGGGGATGGAGAAGTAGAAGGCGGCGTTGCCCGGGATGCCGTGGGTGTCGCGCAGCTCGTCGAGGGTGGCGGCGAGGTGGTCGAAGGCGGCGTCGTCGTCGAACGAGCCGCCGACGAACTTGATGTTGCCGGCGAGCCGGGCCCAGACCTCCTCCCGCCAGGCGGTACGGGCGTGCTTCTTGGCCGCCTCGTGGGCCAGCGACTCGAAGTCGCCGTCGCCCCAGTCGCGCCGGGCGAAGCCCAGGACCACGAAACCGGGCGGCAGCAGCCCCCGGTTCGCCAGGTCGTAGACCGCCGGCAGGAGCTTCTTCTTGGCCAGGTCGCCGGTCACCCCGAAGATCACCAGAGCGCACGGCTCCGGGATCCGTGGCAGCCGGCGGTCCTGAGGATCGCGCAGCGGGTTCATGCCGCCTCCTCGCTCCGCCGATGTCACGTCATTCATCGTCACGTCAGTGTCCGTCCGGCCGCATCCAGTAGCTGGGCGACGCCCGCCGCCCGCTCGGTCAGGTGCAGGCGCAGCACCGGCCGCCCGCGACCGGCGAGGGCCCGCCGGTCGCCGGCGGCCTGGGCCGCCTGAAGGTCTCCGAAGGTGTACGGGCGGCCGGGCACCGGCAGGTCGTCGGTGACCGCCCCGGTCACCTGCAGGTGGCTGCCCGCCCGCGGGCCGCCCTTGTGGTACTGCCCGGTGGAGCGCAGGTACCGCGGCCCCCACCCGAAGGTCACCGGGCGCGCCGTCGCCCGCGCCAGCAGCGGGCGCAGCCCGGCCACCGCCGCGTCGGCCCACCGGTCGAGGTACGCGGTCACCGCCAAATAGCCGTCGTCGCCCAGCCCGTCGAGCAGCCAGCGCAGCGCGCCGGCCAGGTCGGCTGGCGCCCCGGCCGGGGCGTACACCTGGACCGGGCCGTCGGTGGACGAGGGCGACTCCGGCGGCGGGCCGGCGGTGAGCAGCCGCGCGGCGTGCTCCTCGCCCTCGGCGACGTCCGGCTGGTCGAACGGGTCGACGTCGAGCACGGCGGAGGCGATCGCGGTGGCGTACTCCCAGGTGAGGAACTGCGCGCCGAGCGGGCCGTTGACCGCCACGTCGGCGGGGCCGGGCGCGACACCCGGCCCGAGGGAGCCGCCGTAGCCCACGGTCAGCACGTCCGGGCCGGTGGCGCCGGGGGCGTCCGGGGACTCCACCACCACCGGCAGGATGCCCCGGCCGGCCTTGCCGGTGGACTCGGCGAGCAGGTGCTCGGCCCAGTCACCCAGCCCGTCGAGCCCGGTGCCGTCGGACACCAGCGCGACCGTGGGCCGGCCGGTGGTGGCCGCCGCGCCGAGTGCCGCCCCGAGGGCCAGGCCCGGGTTGTCCCGGTCCCGGCCGAGCGCGCCGGCGAGGGCCTCGGCGTCGTCGAGCAGGTCGGCGACGGGCACCCCGGCCAGCGCCGCGGGGACCAGCCCGAACGCGGTGAGCGCCGAGTATGGCCCGCCCACCTCGGGGTCGGACTGGATGACCACCACGCCCAACTCGTCGGCGACCGCCTCGAGCGGGGAGCCGGGGTCGGTGACCACGACGAAGTGCCGGGCGGCCTCCGCCTCGGTCAGCCCGGCGTCCAGGAACGCCTGCCGGTACGCCCGCCGGACGCTGTCCGTCTCCACCGTGCCGTCGGACTTGCCGGCGACCACCACCACGGTGCGCTCCAGCCGGTCGGCCAGGGCCGC
Organism: Micromonospora sp. Utrum1; assembly: GCF_057197805.1. Taxonomy (NCBI): domain Bacteria; kingdom Bacillati; phylum Actinomycetota; class Actinomycetes; order Micromonosporales; family Micromonosporaceae; genus Micromonospora; species Micromonospora sp. Utrum1. The sequence continues at coordinate 5,585,047 of NZ_CM170071.1, read as the reverse complement.
CCGGACCTGGCCCGGGTCGGTGGTGTCCAGCACGGTCAGCGGCCGGCCGAGGGTCCGGGCGAGCACCTCCGGGGCGAGCGCGGAGCCGCCCGTCCCGGCGAGCACCACGTGGTCCAGGTCGGCCAGCTCCTCGGTCAGCTCGGCGAGCTGGGGGAGGAGTTCCCGGCTGCGCGCGTGGGTGTCCAGCCAGCCCAGCCGGGTCCGGGCCGTCGCCTCGGCGTCCGGCCCCCAGAGGGTCGGGTCCTTGGCGGCGAGCCGGGCGGGGAGGTCCGCGGCGACCAGCGCGGCCCGCACGGACGCGGGCGCGGACCCGTCGACCGCGTCCGCGCCGTGCACGGCCAGCCCGGCGGCGATGTCCGCCCGGCCGGCCAGCAGGTCGCTCACCTCACCACCCCGTCCTCGTGGCGTGACGCGTCCCGGGGTGGTCCCCCGGGACGCGTCCGGCGCCGTCCGTCACGCGTCGCCCCCGGCCTTTTCGGCGGCCTTCGCGTTGCCCTTGGCGGCCCGGCCCGGCTGGCCGATGCCCTTGGCCGCCTCGGCCAGGGACTTCTTGACCCCGTCGATCAGCTCGAGCCAGCTCGTCTCGAACTTTTCCACGCCCTCCCGCTCGAGGGTGGCGATCACGTCGGTCATGTCCACGCCGGCCGCCTCGAGGTCGGTGAAGACCTTGCGAGCCTCGTCGTACGAGCCGGTGATGGTGTCGCCGCGGGTCTCGCCGTGGTCGGCGTAGGCGTGGATGACCGATTCCGGCATGGTGTTGACCGTGCCGGGAGCGATCAGCTCCTCCACGTAGATGACGTCCCGGTAGTCGGGGTTCTTGGTCGAGGTGGAGGCCCACAGCGGGCGCTGCGGGTGGGCGCCCGCGTCGGCCAGCTTCTTCCACCGGTCGGAGCCGAAGACCTTGCCGTAGCGCTCGTACGCCAGCTGGGCGTTGGCGATGGCCGCCTTCCCGCGCAGCGCCTTGGCCTCGTCGGAGCCGATCTTCTCCAGCCGCTTGTCCACCTCGGTGTCGACCCGGGAGACGAAGAACGAGGCCACCGAGCCGATCTTCGACAGGTCGTGACCGTTCGCCTTCGCCTGCTCGAGACCGGCCAGGAACGCCTCCATGACCTCCGAGTACCGGTCCAGGCCGAAGATCAGCGTGACGTTCACGCTGACCCCCTCGGCCAGGGTCGCGGTGATCGCCGGCAGGCCCGCCTCGGTGGCCGGGATCTTGATGAACAGGTTCGGCCGGTCGACCAGCCACCAGAGCGCCTTGGCCTCGGCGACGGTCCGGTCGGAGTCGTGGGCCAGCCGCGGGTCGACCTCGATCGACACCCGGCCGTCCACCCCGGCGCTCTTGTCGTAGGACGGGCGCATCACGTCGCAGGCCCACCGCACGTCGTACGTGGTGAGCATGCGGACCGCCTCCTCGACCTCGATGCCGCGGGTGGCGAGGTCGTGCAGCTGCCAGTTGTACTCGTCGGCGTCGCTGAGCGCCTTGGCGAAGATGGTCGGATTGGTGGTGACCCCGGCCACGTGCGACTCGCGGCGGAGCTTGTCCAGCCCGCCGGAGCTGAGTCGTACCCGGGAAAGATCGTCGAGCCAGATCGCCACACCAGCGGCCTGGAGCTCACTCAGCCTGTCCGTCATGCCGTCCACGCTCCCCTCAGTTGCCGGTCGTGAAACCGGTGATGTCGCCCACCCGGGTCAGCGCCGCGTGCGCGGCGGCCACGATCCGGTCGGGGGTGAACCCGAACTGCTCGAAGAGCACGGTGTGCGGCGCGCTCGCCCCGTAGTGCTCCAGGCTCACGCTCTCGCCGCTGTCCCCGACGATCCCCCGCCAGGACATGGCGATGCCCGCCTCCACGCTCACCCGTGCCTTTACCCCGCGCGGCAGCACCGACTCCCGGTAGGCCTCATCCTGCGCGAAGAACCACTCCTGGCAGGGCATCGAGACCACCCGGGTGGGGGTGCCGTCGGCCTCCAGCCGCTCCCGGGCGGTGAGGCAGAGCTGCACCTCGGAGCCGGTGCCCACGATGATCACCTGCGGCTTGCCGGTGGACGCCTCGGCCAGCACGTAGCCGCCCTTGGCGACGCCCTCGGCGCCGGCCAGCTCGGTGCGGTCCAGCGTCGGCAGCGCCTGCCGGCTGAGCGCCAGCGCGGTGGGCCGGTCGGTGTGCTCCAGGGCCTGCCGCCAGGCCCAGGCGGTCTCGTTGGCGTCGGCCGGGCGGACCACGTCCAGGCCGGGGATGGCGCGCAGCGCGGTCAGGTGCTCCACCGGCTGGTGGGTCGGGCCGTCCTCGCCGAGGCCGATCGAGTCGTGCGTCCAGACGTAGGTCACCGGCAGCTTCATCAGCGCGGCGAGCCGCACGGAGGGGCGCATGTAGTCGCTGAACACCAGGAAGGTGCCGCCGTACGGGCGGGTGCCGCCGTGCAGGGCGATGCCGTTGAGGATCGCGCCCATGGCGTGCTCACGGATGCCGAAGTGCAGGGTGCGGCCGTACTCGTCGCCCGGGAAGTCCTTGGTCGCGTGCTCGGCGGGGATGAAGGACGGCTCGCCCTTCATGGTGGTGTTGTTGCTCTCCGCCAGGTCGGCGGAGCCGCCCCACAGCTCGGGCAGCACCGGGGCGAGGGCCTCCAGGACCTTGCCGGAGGCGGCCCGGGTGGCGATGCCCTTGGCGTCGGCCGGGAAGGTGGGCAGCGCGTCGGCCCAGCCCTGCGGGAGCGTCCGGGTGGACATCCGCTCCCGGAGCGCCTTGCGCTCCGGGTTGGCCTTCGCCCAGGCGTCGAACCGGGTGGTCCACGCCGCCTGCGCCTCGGCGCCCCGCTCCAGCACCTGGCGGGCGTGCTTGAGCACCTCGTCGTCGACCTCGAAGGTGCGCTGCGGGTCGAAGCCGAGGATCTCCTTCGTGGCCTTCACCTCGTCGGCGCCGAGCGCCGAGCCGTGGATCTTGCCGGTGTTCTGCTTGTTGGGGGCGGGCCAGCCGATGATGGTGCGCAGCGCGATGAAGGAGGGACGGCCGGTCTCGCCCTTCGCGGCGAGCAGCGCCTGGTGGAGCGCCTCGACGTCCTCGTGGTAGTCGCCCTGGTCGGCGTCGCCGCGCCGCCAGTCGACCGTCTGCACGTGCCAGCCGTACGCCGCGTACCGGGCGGCTACGTCCTCGCTCTTGGCGATCCGGGTGTCGTCCTCGATCGAGATCTCGTTGTCGTCGTAGATCACGCAGAGGTTGCCGAGCTGCTGGTGGCCGGCGAGGGCGCTCACCTCGTGGCTGATGCCCTCCTCGATGTCACCGTCCGAGGCGATGCACCAGATGTCGTGGTCGAAGGGGGAGTCGCCGCGGTCGGACTCCGGGTCGAACAGGCCGCGCTCGCGGCGCGCCGCCATCGCCATGCCGACCGCGTTGCCGAGGCCCTGGCCGAGCGGGCCGGTGGTGGTCTCCACGCCCGGGGTGTGGCCGTGCTCCGGGTGGCCCGGGGTGAGCGAGGCCCACTGGCGCAGCGCCTTGAGGTCGTCGAGGGCCAGCGGGTAGCCGGAGAGGAAGAGCTGGATGTAGAGGGTCAGGCTGGAGTGCCCGGCGGACAGCACGAACCGGTCCCGGCCGGGCCAGTTCGGGTCGGCCGGGTTGTGGCGCATGACCCGGTTGAAGAGCAGGTACGCCGCGGGGGCGAGGCTCATGGCCGTGCCCGGGTGGCCGTTGCCGGATTTCTCCACGGCGTCCATGGCCAGCACGCGGACCGTGTCGACGGCCCTGCGGTCGAGGTCGGACCAGTTGAGAGCGGGAAGCTCGGGTCGGTTGGCAGCCACGATGGTTGTGCTCCTCGGCAGATGGGCGGAACCCTCACTGATGACCCTATCGAGCGGCCCTAAACGTCCGCCCGGGGATCTCTGCATGCTGGTCTGTGCGTCTCCGACCGGATCCACCGTTCAACTCGGAATGTGACGGCCCGCACCGTTGCCGGGTCTCCGGGGCAGCCAAAACGACGCCGCGTAGTGTGTGGGGCGGTGTGTGGGCCCGGAGGGGTCCGAGCCCGACCCCGACCTCCCCCGCCGAAGCCGGAAGGTGGCAATCCGTGAGCATGATCACCGAGCGCCCCGTCAGCGACTCTGCCGGGCAGCCGCCGGTGCGCACGGTGGCGGAGGTGGCGGCGACCGGGCGGCGGGACGTGCGGGCCGTGGTGGCCGCGTACGTGGCGCTCACCAAGCCGCGGATCGTCGAGCTGCTGCTGGTCACCACCGTGCCGGCGATGATGCTGGCCGACGGGGGCATGCCGGCGCTCTGGCTGGTCGCCGTGGTGCTGGTCGGCGGCTCGCTCGCCGCGGGCGCGGCCAGCGTGCTCAACTGCTACATCGACCGGGACATCGACCAGTTGATGCGGCGCACCAAGCGCCGTCCGCTGCCGGCGCACACCGTGTCGCCGCGCAACGCGCTGATCTTCGGCCTGGTGCTGGCGGTGGTCTCGGTGGCGCTGATGGCCGCCGCCACCAACTGGCTGGCCGCTTGGCTGACGCTGGCCGCGATCGCCTACTACGACCTGGTCTACACGCTCTGGCTGAAGCGCACCACGGCCGCCAACACCTTCTGGGGTGGCGCCTGCGGGGCCGCGCCGGTGCTGATCGGCTGGGCGGCGGTCACCGGCTCGCTGTCCCCGGCCGCCTGGGGCCTGTTCGCGGTGGTCTTCTTCTGGCAGATGCCGCACTTCTACGCGCTGGCCATCAAGTACAAGGCCGACTACGCCCGGGCCGGCATCCCGATGCTGCCGGTGGTGGCCTCGGTCCGCCGGGTCAACGCGGAGATCATCCTCTTCTCCTGGCTGACCCTGCTCTCCTCGCTGGCCGTCTGGCCGCTCGGGATGAGCCCGATCTACGGCGTCACCGCGCTGGTGGTCGGCGGGATCTTCGTGGTCGAGGCGCACAAGCTGTGCCGGCGCGCGGCCCGCGGCGAGGCGGTCAAGCCCATGCGGCTGTTCCACTGGTCCACCACCTACCTCACTATTCTGTTCGCGGCCGTCGCCCTCGACGCCCTGCTCTGATCTGTCGCCCGCGCTGACCGGGGTGGATGCTTTCCCCCTGGTGGCGGAATTCATCAGAATTTTTTTCGACCTGAGTTGGACGGGGTTAACCCGGACAGACCATGACGATCCAGGCCGCCCGATTCGCCCAGGCATAGGCGACATGCACGGGCAAATTACCTGTGGTCTTCCTTAAACCAGTAGGTAATTGGCATCACATTCAGTTCATCGTTCTCGCACATCCGGGTGCATGTCTGCTTAGGCTTCGCGTCATGGCAGATGGTTCCGATACGACGCTGACGGCTGACAAGATCGCCGAGCAGGCCCCCAACGGCCTGGTCGCGGGAATCAAGTCGTTCGCCGCCGGACACGGCGGGGCGAAGGCGGTCATCGAGTACGTCGGCAAGCGCGGCGCACGGATCGTCCTCGTGGGTGAGGACGGGGTGTGGGCCGACCAGTTCGCCGACGGCACCGACATCGCGCGGCAGGCCTGCGCCAAGGCAGGGGTCACCGTCGAGAACGCCTGGGAGCGTGAGCTGATGGACCAGATGCGTCCGAGCAACGACCTCTGGCGGTCGATGGCCCGGCGCACGATGGCCCGTTGACATAAATTGACCAACCACTACCAGCCGACCCGGGGGAAACCCCGGGTCGCTCTCGTCACCTGCACCGCCCTGCCCGACCTCGACCCGGACGACCGGCTCGTGCTCGCCCCGCTCGCCGCCCGCGGCATCGCCGCCGAGGCGGTGGTCTGGGACGACCCGGCCGTGGACTGGTCCGGCTACGACCTGGTCGTGCTCCGCTCGCCCTGGGACTACGCGCTGCGCCGCGACGAGTTCGTCGCCTGGGCGCGCACGGTGCCGGCCCTGGTTAACCCGGCCGACGTGGTCGCCTGGAACACCGACAAGCGCTATCTGGCCGAGCTGTCGGCGGCCGGGGTGCCCACCGTGCCGACCGCCTGGGTCGAGCCGGGCGAGGAGTGGGTCCCGCCGGCCGGCACCGGGGAGTACGTGATCAAGCCGGCGGTCAGCGCCGGCAGCCAGGACACCGGCCGGTACGACCTGGCCGACCCGGAGCACCGGGAGCTGGCCGTGGCCCACGTACGGCGGCTCTCCGCCGCCGGCCGGGTGACCATGGTCCAGCCGTACCTGGCGGCAGTGGACACCGCCGGGGAGACCGCGCTGCTCTTCCTGGCCGGGCCGGACGGCCTGGCGTTCAGCCACGCGATCCGCAAGGGGCCGATGCTGACCGGCCCCGACCGCGGCGTGGCCGAGCTCTACAAGGAGGAGCGGATCGACGCCCGCACGGCCACCCCGGAGCAGCTCGACACGGCCGAGAAGACCCTGGCCGTCGTGCCCGGCGGCACCGACCGGCTGCTCTACGCCCGAGTGGACCTGATCCCCGGCCCGGACGGGGCACCCGTCCTGGTCGAGCTGGAGCTGACCGAGCCGAGCCTGTTCATCGGCCACGCCGACGGCGCCCCGGACCGGCTCGCCGCGGCGATCGCCACCCACCTGGCCCGGCTGCCCTGACCCGCGCTCCGGCCCGCTGACCCGCGCTCCGGCCCGCTGACCTGCGCTCCGGCCCGCTGACGCGGGCCGGAGCCGCCTCACTCCCCGTCGGAGTGGTTGCGGTCCCAGCGCCCGCCGATCGGCGGGGTGTCCAGCCGGACGGCGGCCTCGTGCCCGGCGAAGTCGTTGTCCTCCACCCGGCACGAGACGCAACTGCCCGCCCCGGTGATCCAGAACCCGTAGGTGTGGCTGTGCTCATCCCGGTGCCAGATCCGGTTGTCCCGCACGGTGGCCGAATCGAACGGGGCGTTGACCGCGATCCCGGCGCGCTCCGGCGGGCCGGCGGGCAGCTCGTACGGCGTGCCGGGCGCCGGGGTGGTCTCGTTCCAGCCGGTGGCCCCGTCGGGCCGCACCTCGGCCAGAGACAGCTCCGTGCCGGTGTTGTCGGCCACCACCGCGGTCCGCGAGTCGACCCGGAGGATCTTGCCCCGGTGCCCCCCGGCCGGCCAGTCCGCCGACCCGTCGGTGACCCGGCGCGGGGCGTACCGCACGGTGTCGCCCGAGCCGCGGCACGCCGGCGCGGACCGGCGCCCGTTGTCCCGGATCCGGTTGCCGACCACCGCGGCGTCGAGCATCGGCCGGTCGATCCGGATCCCGTCCAGCGCGTTGTCCCAGATCTCGTTGCCCTCGATCACCACGTCCGCCGCCGCGCCCCGGTACCCGTGGCCGAGGTCGTGCTCGTGGTAGCCGTAGCCGCCGTTGCGGCTGATCCGGTTGCCCCGGACCGCGTACGGGCCGGGGGTGTTGCCCATGCTGATCCCGTCGCCGACGTTGCGGTCGATCACGCAGTCGGTGAGCAGTCCGCCCCGGCCGGCGATCCCGGCCGTGCCGTTGGCCGAGACGTCGAAGCCCGCCTCCAGGTTGTTCGTCAGCGTGCAGGCCGAGACGATCAGCCCGTCGGCGCCCCAGTCGGAGATGCCGAACCGGTTCGCCTGGCTGTGGCACCCGACGATGCGGAAGCCGCGCGGCGGCGGCCAGTAGTCCTTCTGCAGCTCGAGGAAGATCCCGTTGGTCCCGTTGCCGAGGGTGGTGCAGTTGGCGATGGTGAGCCGCTCCACGTCGCCCCAGCCGCCGATGCCGACGCCGATGCCCGCGCCGCCCATCTGCTCGCCGCTGTCCAGCCGGCCGCAGCCCACCACGACCACCCCGTCGATCAGGCTGTCCTGGAGGAAGTCGCAGCCCAGACCGGTCGCGCCGGTGTGGTGGATGTAGAGGTTGCGGAACACGCCGCGGACCACGTACTGGAGGCCGAGGCCCTTGGCGAGGTAGTTGTACTGGGTCATGCCGACCCCGGAGCCGTCGATCTCGAAGTCGGCGAACGTGCAGTCGGCGATGTGCCGGTCCCGGTCCGCGCCGTGCTGGACGGTGGTCCAGAAGGCCAGCGGGACGGGATCGCTCCGGTTGCCCTCGTTGCTGAGCAGGAACCGGGTGGCCGCCGACCCGGCGCCGACCAGCGACACCCCGCTGTGCCAGACGGTGCCGGCGTTCCGGATCGAGTAGATGCCCGGCGGGCAGTAGATCACCCGGGCCCGTCCGTCGGCGTCGTACCCCTCGCCCAGCCGGTCGACCAGGGCGGCCAGCGCCGGCTGGTCGTTGGTCACGCCGTCGCCGGTGAGCCCGAAGTCGTGGGCGTCGCACCACAGCGGCGCCCCGGCCACCGGCGTCAGGCGCTGCGGGACGGTCGTGGACAGGCCCTTGCGCGACACCGGCGGCTCCCCTCGGGCGGACGGTCCGTGACGCGGACCGCATTCCCGCTCCCGCTGGGCGGTAACGCCGCAGGGGGTGTCTCAGGCGGCCGCGGTGACCGGCTGGTCGGCCGGGGTGGCCGGCACGGCCGGGGCCGGCGGGGCGGCCGGACGCCGCTCCCGGGTGGCCCAGAGCACGCCCAGGGTGGCCAGCAGCACCAGGCAGGAGCCGAGCATGTGCGCGGCGACCAGCACGGCCGGCAGGTGGGTGAAGTACTGCACGAAGCCGATCAGGCCCTGGCCCAGCTCGACCGCGACCAGCACCCCGGCGGCCCGGGCGGCCCGGTCGGCGCCCACCGCGCGGAAGGCGAAGAGCAGCGCCACCGAGAGGCCGATGAGCAGGAACACCGCGTCGGCGTGCACCTGGGAGATCGCCTCCGGGTCCAGGCCGTTGCGGGCCGCGCCCTGGTCGCCCGCGTGCGGGCCGCTGCCGGTCACCCAGGTGCCGATCACCAGTACGGCCGCGCTCACCACGGTGGTGAGCCCGGCGAGGGTACGCAGCGGCGCCGGCACGGTCGGGCTGACCGGCCCGTCCGGCTCGACGGTGCGCCGCCAGAGCGCGTACGCGGCGGCGATCACCACCATCGAGGCGAGGAAGTGCAGGCCCACCACCCACGGGTTGAGGTTGGTGAGCACGGTGATGCCGCCGATCACCGCCTGGGCGGGGATGCCGAACAGCACGCCGATGGCCAGCGGCAGCAGCCCGCGCGGGCGGGTCCGCTGGGCCAGCACGGCGAGCACCACGGCCAGCGCGATGACGCCCACCGCGAAGGTGAGCAGCCGGTTGCCGAACTCGATGGCCCCGTTCACGCCCATCTCCGGGGTGGCGATGTACGACTCGTCGGTGCAGCGGGGCCACGTGGGGCAGCCGAGCCCGGAGCGGGTGAGCCGGACACCCCCGCCGGTGACCACGATCGCCACGTTCGCGATGATCGAGGTGTACGCGAGGCGGCGCAGCAGCGTGGGGGAGACCGGGAACCGGACGGAAGCCTTCACGGAGCGAATCCTACGCACCGTAGTTGATCCCGATCGGGTGACTCCGCCGCACCGGTGGTCGGGATCACCGGACCCCGGGTTTGCGGGCCTTCGGCGAATTACGTAACGTTGGCGTTGTGAAAAACGCGGCGGCGCTCTCCGGGCACCTCCAGGCGACCGCTCCGGTCGCCAGCACTGCCGCGTCCACCGATCTTTCCACCCGCGACCGGGTCACCCAGCTGCTGCTGGAGCAGGGCGCGACCACCGCGGCCCAGCTCGGCTCGGCGCTCGGGCTCAGCCCGGCCGCGATCCGCCGGCACCTCGACGCGATGCTCGCCGACGGCGACGTGGAGGCCCGCGAGCAGGTCGTGCGGGGCAGCCGGGGCCGGGGCCGACCGGCCAAGGTCTTCGTGCTGACCGAGGCGGCCCGGGTGCGCTGCGGCACCCACCACTACGACAACATCGCCACCGCCGCGCTGCGCTGGATCGCCCGCACGGGCGGCTCGCACGCGGTCGAGGCGTTCGCCGCCGAGCAGGTGACCGCGCTGGAGGAGCGCTGTCGCGCCGCCATGGAGGACGCCGGCGATGACCCGCTCGCCCGGGCGGAGGCGCTCGCCGGGGCGCTGACCGCCGAGGGTTACGCTGCCAACGCGTCCACGATCGCCTCCGGCGGCCAGCTGTGCCAGCACCACTGTCCGGTGGCGCACGTGGCCGCCGAGTTCCCCCAGCTGTGCGAGGCCGAGACCGCGGTGATCTCCCGTCTGGTCGGCACCCACGTGCAGCGCCTGGCCACCATCGCGCACGGCGACGGGGTGTGCACCACGCACATTCCCACCCAGCCGCGCGCCCAGTCCGGTAACACCGTCACCACTGTGAGGACAGATAGATGACCGAGCAGATCGTTCAGCCCCTGACCCAGGAGGAGCAGCTCGCCGCCCTCGGTCGCTACGAGTACGGCTGGGCCGACCCCGACGTCGCGGGGGCGGCCGCCCAGCGCGGCCTCAACGAGGCGGTGGTGCGGGACATCTCGGCCAAGAAGAACGAGCCGGCCTGGATGCTCGACCTGCGCCTGAAGGGCCTGCGGCTGTTCGGCCGCAAGCCGATGCCGGCCTGGGGCGCGGACCTCACCGGGATCGACTTCGACAACATCAAGTACTTCGTGCGGTCCACCGAGAAGCAGGCCACCAGCTGGGAGGACCTGCCCGAGGACATCAAGAACACCTACGACCGGCTGGGCATCCCCGAGGCGGAGAAGCAGCGGCTGGTCGCCGGTGTCGCGGCGCAGTACGAGTCCGAGGTCGTCTACCACAAGATCCGTGAGGACCTCGAGGAGCAGGGTGTCATCTTCCTGGACACCGACACCGCGCTGCGCGAGCACGAGGACATCTTCAAGGAGTACTTCGGCACGGTGATCCCGGTCGGCGACAACAAGTTCGCCGCGCTGAACACCTCCGTCTGGTCCGGTGGCTCGTTCATCTACGTGCCGAAGGGCGTGCAGGTGGAGATCCCGCTTCAGGCCTACTTCCGGATCAACACGGAGAACATGGGCCAGTTCGAGCGGACGCTGATCATCGTCGACGAGGGTGCGTACGTGCACTACGTCGAGGGCTGCACCGCGCCGCTCTACTCCTCCGACTCGCTGCACAGCGCGGTCGTGGAGATCATCGTCAAGAAGAACGCCCGGTGCCGTTACACGACCATCCAGAACTGGTCGAACAACGTCTACAACCTGGTCACCAAGCGCGCCGTCTGCCACGAGGGCGCGACCATGGAGTGGGTCGACGGCAACATCGGCTCCAAGGTCACCATGAAGTACCCGGCGGTCTACATGACCGGCGAGCACGCCAAGGGCGAGGTGCTCTCGGTGGCCATGGCCGGCGAGGGTCAGCACCAGGACGCGGGCGCCAAGATGGTGCATGCCGCGCCGCACACCTCCTCGACCATCGTGTCGAAGTCGATCGCCCGGGGCGGCGGCCGCACCTCCTACCGCGGCCTGGTCCAGGTGCTGGAGGGCTCGCACAGCAGCCGGAGCACGGTCAAGTGCGACGCCCTGCTGGTCGACACCATCTCCCGCTCCGACACCTACCCCTACGTCGACATCCGCGAGGACGACGTGTCGATGGGGCACGAGGCGACCGTCTCCAAGATCAGCGATGACCAGCTCTTCTACCTGATGAGCCGGGGCCTGAGCGAGGACGAGGCGATGGCGATGATCGTGCGCGGTTTCATCGAGCCGATCGCCAAGGAGCTCCCGATGGAGTACGCCCTGGAGCTCAACCGCCTGATCGAGCTCCAGATGGAGGGCGCGGTCGGCTGACCCCCGCGGCCCGGCCCGTCGGGCCGGGCCGTGCGGGCCCCGACCCACCCTCCGATCAATGACACCGTCGTCGCAGAACAGACCAAGGAAGAGATGACTACCCAGGCTTCCGCGCCGCCCGCGACCAAGTCGCAGGCGCTCCGCTCGTACGACGTCGCCGACTTCCCGGCCCTCACCGGCCTGGAGGAGGAGTGGCGCTTTACCCCGCTCAAGCGCCTGCGCGGCCTGGCCGGTGAGGCGCAGGCCGCCACCGGCGCGGTCCGCCACGAGTACGGCGACCTGCCCGAGGGCGTCACCGTCGGCCGCATCGGCAGGGACGACCCGCGGGTGGGCAGCGTGCTCACCCCGTTCGACCGGGTCAGCGCGCTGGCGTACGGCGGGGCCGACGGGGCGCTGCTGGTGCAGGTCGCCCGGGACGCCGTGGTCGCGGCGCCGGTGAGCCTGCGGGTGGTCGGCGGGGGCGCCGACGCGCTCGCCCTCGGCCACACCTTCGTCGAGGTGGGCCGGTTCGCCGAGGTGACCCTGGTGCTGGAGCACGTCGGGTCCGCCACCCTGGCCGACAACGTCGAGGTGGCCGTGGCCGACGGCGCCAAGCTCACCCTGGTCACCGTCGCCGAGTGGGCCGACGACGCGGTGCACGCGCAGCACCTCAGGGTGAAGCTGGGCCGCGACGCCAAGGTCGTTCACGTCCAGGTGAGCCTCGGTGGCGATCTGGTCCGGCAGTACACCTCGGTGGACTACACGCAGCGCGGCGGCGAGGCCGAGCTCTACGGCGTCTACTTCGCCGACTCCGGCCAGCACCTGGAGCACCGGCAGTTGGTCGACCACACCGTGCCGGACTGCCGCAGCTACGTCGGCTACCGGGGCGCCCTGCAGGGCGAGAGCGCGCACACCGTCTGGGTCGGTGACGTGCTGATCCGGGCCGAGGCGACCGGCACCGACACCTACGAGATCAACCGGAACCTGCTGCTCACCGACGGCGCCCGGGCGGACTCGGTGCCCAACCTGGAGATCGAGACCGGCGAGATCGCCGGCGCCGGGCACGCCAGCGCGACCGGCCGCTTCGACGACGAGCAGCTCTTCTACCTGATGGCCCGCGGCATCCCGGAGGGCGAGGCCCGCCGCCTGGTGGTCCGCGGCTTCTTCGCCGAGCTGATCAACAAGATCCCGGTCGAGGAGCTGCGCGAGCGGCTCGGCGACGCGATCGAGGCCCGCCTCACCAAGGCCGGCGCCTGATGATCAAGATCTGCTCGACCGAGGACGTGCCCAAGGGCACCGCGATCAGCGCCGACGTCGACGGCACGCAGATCGCCGTCGTGCACGGCGAGGACGACAACTTCTACGCCGTGTACGACGAGTGCTCGCACGCCGCCGTGGCCCTCTCCGAGGGCGAGGTCGACGGGTGCACGCTGGAATGTTGGCTGCACGGATCCCGTTTCGACCTACGGACCGGCGAGCCCACCGGGCTGCCCGCGACCGAACCCGTTCCCGTCTATCCCGTCGAAGTCCGCGACGGCGACATCTACGTCAGCCTGACGCCGAGCAATGGAGTGACCCGATAATGAGCACCCTGGAGATCCGCGACCTGAAGGTGTCGGTCAAGCTGCCCGAGGGTGAGCTCAAGCCGATCCTGCATGGGGTAGACCTGGCGGTCAGTTCGGGTCAGACCCACGCGATCATGGGCCCGAACGGCTCCGGCAAGTCGACCCTGGCGTACTCGATCGCCGGCCACCCGAAGTACGAGATCACCGGCGGCTCGGTGACCCTCGACGGCGAGGACGTGCTGGCCATGTCCGTCGACGAGCGGGCCCGTGCCGGCCTCTTCCTGGCCATGCAGTACCCGGTCGAGGTCCCCGGCGTCTCGGTGGCCAACTTCCTGCGTACCGCCAAGACCGCGATCGACGGCGAGGCGCCGAAGCTGCGCACCTGGGCCGGCGAGCTGCGCGGCGCCATGGAGAAGCTCCAGATGGACCCGGCGTTCGCCCAGCGCAACGTCAACGAGGGCTTCTCCGGCGGCGAGAAGAAGCGGCACGAGATCGTGCAGCTGGAGCTGCTCAAGCCGAAGATGGCCATCCTCGACGAGACCGACTCCGGCCTCGACGTGGACGCGCTGCGCGTGGTCAGCGAGGGCGTCAACCGGGTGCGCGACACCGGCGACACCGGCCTGCTGCTGATCACCCATTACACGCGGATCCTGCGCTACATCAAGCCCGACTTCGTGCACGTCTTCGTGGCCGGCCGGATCGTCGAGCAGGGCGGCCCGGAGCTGGCCGACAAGCTCGAGGAAGAGGGCTACGAGCGGTACGTCGCCGGGGCCGGTTCGGCGCGGGCCTGAGCACGATGACCTCCATCGCGATCCCGTCGGGCATGCCGCAGTACGACGACGTGCCCCGCTTCGACGTGGCGCGGGTGCGGGCCGACTTCCCGATCCTGGACCGGGAGGTCAACGGGCATCCGCTGGTCTACCTCGACAGCGCCAACACCTCGCACAAGCCGCGGCAGGTGCTCGACGTGCTCGCCGAGCACTACGCGCGGCACAATGCCAACGTGTCGCGCTCGGTGCACACGCTGGGCACCGAGGCGACCGAGGCGTACGAGGGGGCCCGGGCGAAGATCGCCGCGTTCATCAACGCGCCCAGCGCGGACGAGGTGGTCTTCACCAAGAACTCCACCGAGGCGATCAACCTGGTGGCGTACGCCTTCTCCAACGCCTCGCTGCGGCCGGACGCCGACCCGAGGTTCCGGATCGGGCCCGGTGACGAGATCGTCATCTCCGAGATGGAGCACCACTCGAACATCGTCCCGTGGCAGCTCCTCGCGGAGCGGACCGGCGCGACCCTGCGCTGGTTCCCGGTCACCGACCACGGGCGGCTCGACGAGTCCGGGCTGGACGACCTGGTCACCGAGCGGACGAAGATCGTCTCGCTGGTGCACATGTCCAACATCCTCGGCACGGTCAACGCCACCTCGCGGATCACCCAGCGGGTCCGCGAGGTGGGCGCGCTGCTGCTGCTCGACTGCTCGCAGTCGGTGCCGCACCTGCCGATGGACGTGGTCGACTACGACGCCGACTTCATCGTCTTCACCGGGCACAAGATGTGCGGCCCGACCGGCATCGGCGTGCTCTGGGGGCGGGGCGAACTGCTCGCCGCGATGCCGCCGGTGTTCGGCGGCGGCTCGATGATCGAGACCGTGTCGATGGCGCGCTCCACGTTCGCCGCGCCGCCGGCCCGGTTCGAGGCGGGCACCCCGCCGATCGCCGAGGCGGTCGCGCTCGGCGCGGCGGTCGACTACCTCACCGGGATCGGGATGCGGGCCATCCAGTGGCACGAGAAGGAGCTGACGGCGTACGCGCTGGACGCCCTCGCCACCGTGCCGGGGCTGCGCGTCTTCGGCCCGAACGTGCCGGTCGGCCGGGGCGGGACGATCTCCTTCGCGCTCGGCGACGTGCACCCGCACGACGTCGGGCAGGTGCTCGACTCGCTCGGCGTGCAGGTCCGGGTGGGGCATCACTGCGCCAAGCCGGTGTGCACCCGGTTCGGCGTGCCGGCCATGACCCGGGCGTCGTTCTACCTGTACACCACGACCGAGGAGATCGACGCGCTGGTGGCCGGTCTCGAGCAGGTGCGGAAGGTGTTCGACTGATGCAGCTCGACCAGCTCTACCAGGAGATCATCCTGGACCACTACAAGCACCCGCACGGCCGCGGCCTGCGGGACGCGACGGACCGGGCCGCCGCGGTCGGCGAGGCGCACCACGTCAACCCGACCTGCGGCGACGAGATCACCGTGCGGGTGGCGACCGACGGCAAGGTGTTCACCGACATCTCGTACGACGGGATGGGCTGCTCGATCAGCCAGGCGTCGGCCAGCGTGCTGCACGAGCTGCTGCGCGGCCGGGCCGCCGACGACGCCGCCGTGGTGCACGAGGCGTTCGTCGAGTTGATGTCCGGACGTGGCCAGGTCACGCCGGACGAGGAGGTACTCGGAGACGGGGTGGCGTTCGCGGGTGTCGCGCGCTATCCGGCCCGGGTGAAGTGTGCGCTGCTGTCGTGGATGGCGTTCAAGGACGCCGCGGCACGCGCCGGGGTGGGCGTGAGCCCGGAGGTGAAGGCATGAGCAGCGAAGAGACCGCCTCGACGCCGGAGACCGGCGCGGTGGCGACCGACGGCGCGGCCCCGGCCGGTGCGGCTCCGGCCAACGGCGCCGCGGCGGCCGGCAAGCCGGCCATCGACGACATCGAGGAGGCGATGAAGGACGTCGTCGACCCCGAGCTGGGCATCAACGTGGTCGACCTCGGCCTCGTGTACGGCATCCACGTCGATGATCAGAACGTGGCAACCCTGGACATGACGCTGACCTCGGCGGCCTGCCCGCTCACCGACGTCATCGAGGACCAGGCCCGGCAGGCGCTGACCACCGGGCCGGGCGGCGGCCTGGTGAACGACATCCGGATCAACTGGGTCTGGCTGCCGCCGTGGGGCCCCGACAAGATCACCGACGAGGGCCGGGACCAGCTCCGCTCCCTCGGCTTCAACGTCTGACCGTTCCCGGTCCCGGTCGAGCGCGACACCCCCCGCGGTGTCGCGCTCGACCCGTTCCGACCCCCGCCACACCCCGAACACCCAGCAGATCTTGGTGGGAATCGGCCCTGTAGGGGCCATTTCCGTCCAAGATCTCCGACGGGCTACCCCTCCACCCGGCTGATCGACTCCGGCGCGCCGGTGTGGCGGTGTCGACGGGCACCGGATACCGCCAGCTCGGCGGGGTGGCGCGTCGGGTGCGGAATTGGGTGGCGGGGTGGGGGAGGGGCGGGCACGATGGGCCGGTGATCGAGGTGTACCCGAAGCAGGTTCCTGTCCGTGCGGCCACCGCCGCGCGTCGACAGCGCACCGTGCCGCCGGCCGCCTCGACCCGCCGCCCACCGTCGTGACCGGGGCGTTCCTCGCCGGTCTGGTGGCTGGCTACGGCGTCGCCGTTCCCGTTGGCGCGATCGCGATCCTCATACTCGGGCTCAGCGCCCGTACCGGCTTCCGGGTCGGCGCGGCCGCGGCGCTCGCCGTGGCCACCGCCGACGGGCTCTACGCGGCGGTCGCCGCGCTGGGCGGCGCCGGCCTGGCCGGGCTGATCGCTCCGGTCGCCGGGCCGTTGCGCGTGGTCGCCGCGCTGGTCCTGCTCGGGCTCGCCGGTCACGGGCTGTGGCGGACCTGGTCCGCCCGACGGACCCGGGAGGTGGCGGAGGCGCCGGTGGGGCGCGGTCTGAACACGCCCGGCCGGGCGTACGCGGCGCTGCTCGGCCTTACCCTGTTGAACCCGGCGACGGTGCTCTACTTCGCCGCGTTGGTGCTCGGCCGCCAGGACACCGCCGACCCGGACGGCGCCACGGCCGCGCTCTTCGTGGCCGGCGCGTTCCTGGCCTCGGCGAGCTGGCAACTGGTCGTCGCCGGTGGCGGCACCATGGTCGGCCGGGCCCTGGCCGGGCCACGCGGCCGCCTGGTCACCGGCCTGGTCTCCAGCGCCCTGATCGCCACCCTGGCGATCGCCACCCTGCTGCCCAACTGATCGTCGCCCATCCGGCCCGACGGCAGTCGGCGGCCTCCCGACCGCTGTCTGACCGTCGTCCGGCGGCCTCCCGACCGCTGTCTGACCCTCGCCCGGCGGCCCCCGACCGCCGCTCGACCGTCGCCCGGCGGGCCGGCCGGCCCCGTCATGTCGTACGGTCGGGCGGTGACCAGCCGACCCGCAGCCGGGGGCGGCCGGTGGGTCGAGGTCGACCCGACCCGCGTCGCTCGCTGGGTCGAGGGCTTCGCCGACCGGCACGGCCCGCCCACCACCATCGTCGAGGGGTACGGCCTGCTGCTCACCGCCCCGGACGGCGCCACCGCCGAGTTGCACACCCCGCCCGGCGCCCCGGCCTCCGCTGACGTGCCCGGGTTCGTGGCCGCGGCCGGCGCGCCCCGACGGCTCGGCCTGCTGCTGGCCCGCAAGGGCGCGGTGGCGGTCGGTGTCGCCGACGGCTCCGATCTGGTCGTCTCCAAGGTGGACACCCGGTACGTGCAGGGGCGCACCGCCGCCGGCGGCTGGTCCCAGCAGCGGTTCGCCCGGCGGCGGGACAACCAGGCGAAGGCGGCCCTGGGCGACGCGGCCGAGTTGGCCGTACGCCTGCTGTTGCCGGAGGCGGCGACCCTCGCGGCGCTGGTCTGTGGTGGCGACCGGCGGGCCGTGGACACGGTGCTGGCCGACCGGCGGCTGGCCCCGCTCGCCGCCGTGCGCGCGGAGCGGCTGCTCGACGTGCCCGAGCCCCGGCACGCCGTCCTGGTCGGCGCCGTGGCAGCCGCCCGCGCGGTGCGGATCCTGATCCGGGACGCGCCCGATGGCCCCGGCTGACATCACCGGTCGGCGTGGGTGCGGCTCCTGGTCCACAACGCGCCTCACGGGGCCGACCGAAGTCAACGGTCCCCGCGTTGATGCCGCTGCGCCGGGCGGGAGGAGACGGTCACGCTCGCTGACCCCGCACCCGAACGACCGGGTCAGTCGCCCCGGTGACCGGGCCGGGCCCGGCGGCGCGGCTCAGTGGCCCGCCGACGTTGCCCTGGCCGGGTCGATCCGATCGAGGAACTCGTCCTGGTGGTCGGCGAGGTGGCCGACGAGCGGCAGCGGGACGAACCGGCAGGCGAAGCGCAGCCCGCCGTCCTCGCCGTCTCCGGCGACCCGGTGCCCCCACTTAACGGTGGGTCCGCCGGTGGCCCGGAGCTGCACGTACGTGGTGCGCCGGGCCCGGCCCGTCATCGGGTGCGGCCGCTCGCTGACGCCCAGCTCGGCAACCACCTCGACGCCGGTCAGCCCGGTCTCCTCGACGACCTCGCGGACGGCCGCCTGGGCCGGGCTCTCGCCCGGCTCGACCCCGCCGGCCGGGACCTGGGTGCCCGCCTCGGGGAAGTCGACGTGGTCGATGACGAGCAGTTCGGGGCCCTCCGGCGTGTGCCGGAGGACGTACGCGGCGACCCGTCGCCGGGGTGGGGCGGTCATCCGGACATCCTGCCCCGGGCCGGCTGGGCCCGGTGCCCGCGGACACGACGGGACCCCGGCGCCGGGGTGGTCGCCGGGGTCCGGGTGTGCGGTCGGGCGTTACAGGGTGCCGCCGAAGGTGTCGCAGGCCTTCGGGTCGCCGGTGGAGAAGCCCTTGGTGAACCACTGCTTGCGCTGCTCGGAGGTGCCGTGGGTGAACTCGTCCGGGTTCACCGGCCGGCCGGAGCGCTGCTGGATCGCGTCGTCGCCGATCTTCTCGGCGGTGTCGATCGCCTGCTGGATGTCCTGGTCGGTGATGCTCTTGAAGATCTTCTGACCCTGCTCGTCGGCGGTGCCGGTGGCGTTCTTGGCCCAGGCGCCGGCGTAGCAGTCGGCCTGGAGCTCCAGCTTCACCGAGAGCGTGTTGGCGTTCTGCGGGTCGCGCTGCTGCTGGCGGCGCATCTGCGCCTCGGTGCCGAGCAGGTCCTGTACGTGGTGCCCGTACTCGTGGGCCAGCACGTACGGCTGGGCGAACTCGCCCTGCGCGCCGAGCTGGTCGGCGAGCAGGCGGTAGAAGGTCAGATCGATGTAGACCAGGTCGTCGGCGGGGCAGTAGAACGGGCCGACCCCGGAGTCGGCCGCGCCGCAGCCGGTGCTGACGTTCTGGCTGAAGAACACGGTCTTCGACGGCCGGTACTGCTCGCCGAAGACCTCCGGCAAGGCGGTCCGCCAGTAGGCCTGGATCGAGTTGACGTAGAGGGTGTTGCGGCAGTCGAGCTGCTGCAGCGCGTCCTGCGCCGAGCACTTCTGCTCCAGCGAGGTGTTGTCGCCCTGCTCGGAGCCGCCGCCGTTGGTGGCCGCGTTCAGCCCGAAGCCGCCGCCCACCAGGGCGACCAGGACGGCGATGATGATGCCCACGATCCCGCCCCGACCGCCGCCGATCGGGATCGGAATGCCCATCCCGCCGCCTCCGCCGGACCCTCGCCGATCCTCCACCTGGCTGGTGTCGACCCGCGCGTTCTCGTTCAGCTCCATGTTGACCCCGATCACCGATTAGTCCGTATGTGGTGGTTGCGGTACCGGACCGGGTCCGGACGGAGTTTTCGGTACCCGATGATCTTGCACGGTAATCCGGCGGGCCCGCCGGGGGCGGCCCGGTACACTTGGCTCGTGCTGCGCTGCGAAGGCTGAACGGCCCCGCGCCGACGGGAACTGATGACCCGCCGGCGCTTTCGCGTGCCTTGAATCAGCCCTTCGCCGAACCCCGAGAGCGAGTACCCCGAGATGATCACTGCCACCGGCCTGGAGCTGCGCGCCGGTTCCCGGATCCTGCTGTCCGACACCACGCTGCGGGTGCAGCCGGGTGACCGGATCGGCCTGGTCGGCCGCAACGGCGCCGGCAAGACCACCACCCTCAAGGTGCTGGCCGGGGAGGGGCAGCCGTACGCCGGGCAGATTGACCGGCGCAGCGCGATCGGCTACCTGCCGCAGGACCCGCGGACCGGCGACCTGGAGGTCACCGGTCGGGACCGGGTGCTGTCCGCCCGCGGGCTGGACGTGCTCATGGCGCAGATGAAGGAGCTGGAGGAGAAGCTCGCCGAGGGCGCTGACGACGAGAAGCTGGTCCGCCGCTACGGCGCGCTGGAGGACCAGTTCGCCTCCCTCGGCGGCTACGCGGCCGAGGCCGAGGCGGCCCGGATCTGCGCCAACCTCGGCCTGCCCGACCGAGCCCTGGCGCAGACCATCGGCACCCTCTCCGGCGGCCAGCGCCGCCGCATCGAGCTGGCCCGGATCCTGTTCCGTGACGCCGGCGAGAACGGCGGCGGCATCCTGCTGCTCGACGAGCCGACCAACCACCTCGACGCCGACTCGATCACCTGGCTGCGCGGCTTCCTCGCCAGCCACAAGGGCGGCCTGATCGTGATCTCCCACGACGCGTCCCTGCTGGAGGCGGTGGTCAACAAGGTCTGGTTCCTGGACGCCACCCGCTCCGTGGTCGACGTCTACAACCTGGGCTGGAAGGCGTACCTGGAGGCGCGGGAGACCGACGAGCGGCGTCGCCGCCGGGAGCGGGCCAACGCCGAGAAGAAGGCCGGCGCGCTGATGGCCCAGGCGGACAAGATGCGGGCCAAGGCCACCAAGACCGTCGCCGCGCAGAACATGGCCCGCCGCGCGGAGAAGCTGCTCTCCGGCCTGGAGGACGTCCGGGTCGCCGACAAGGTGGCGAAGGTGCGTTTCCCCACCCCGGCGCCGTGCGGAAAGACCCCGCTCACCGCCTCCGGCCTGTCCAAGTCGTACGGCTCGTTGGAGATCTTCACCGACGTCGACGTGGCGGTGGACCGCGGCTCGCGGGTGGCCATCCTGGGCCTCAACGGCGCCGGCAAGACCACCCTGCTGCGGATGCTCGGCGGCCTGCTCGAACCGGACACCGGCGAGGTGCGCCCCGGGCACGGGCTGCGGCTCGGCTACTACGCCCAGGAGCACGAGACGCTGGACGTGGAGCGGACCATCCTGGAGCACATGCGCAGCGCCGCGGCGGACCAGACCGACACCGACCTGCGCAAGATCCTCGGCGCGTTCCTCTTCTCCGGCGAGGACGTGGACAAGCCGGCCGGGGTGCTCTCCGGCGGTGAGAAGACCCGGCTGGCCCTGGCCACCCTGGTCTGTTCCGGCGCTAACGTGCTGCTGCTGGACGAGCCGACGAACAACCTCGACCCGGTCAGCCGCGAGCAGGTGCTCGACGCGATCGCCCGCTACCCCGGCGCCATCGTGCTGGTCACCCACGACCCGGGTGCCGTCCTGGCCCTCAAGCCCGACCGCGCCATCCTCCTCCCCGACGGCGACGAGGACGCCTGGTCCGACGACCTCCTGGAACTAGTCGAACTCGCCTGACCACTCGGGTCCGCGCCACTCGCGCCCGTACCCGCGTCGATCATGAGGTTGGTGGCACTTTCGGAGATCCACATCGCCGTCAACCTCATGATCGACGCGGGGAGGGTCGTCAGGGCAGGGCGGCGGTCAGGTGGGGGAGGACGCCGGAGGTGGCCAGGATGACCACGCCGAGCAGGATGAACACGGCCGGGACCAGCCAGTGGCCGGTGCGGCCGACCAGGGAGACCACCCGGGGGTGGCTGCCGAGCAGGGCGGCGACCGCGCACCAGACGGCCACCAGGGCGGCGAAGACCAGCAGCCAGACCAGGCCGGTGGCCGGGTCGAGCGAACGGAACACCGGCACGTAGACGGCGATGTTGTCGGCGCCGTTGGCCACGGTCACCCCGGCCACGCCGAGCAGGCTGCCGACCACGGCCGGCGGCTCGTCGTCGCCGTCGCGGGCCAGCAGGGCGCGGACGCCCAGCGCGATCGGCAGCAACCCGAGCAGGCCGGTCCACGGGTCGGGCACCACCAGCAGCCCGGCGGCGACCACCACGGCGACCGCGACCAGCGCGCCGATGCCCGCGTACTGGCCGGCGACGATCTGCCAGGGGCGGGGCCGGCCGGTGCTGCGGGCCGCCACGAAGAACACGGTCAGCACGACGATGTCGTCGAGGTTGGTCGCGGCGAACACCCCGGCTGCGGCGGCCACCGCGGCGAGCAGATCGATCACCCGAGGCAGCGTACGGGTCGGCCGGCCGGGCGGCCCTTCATGATCCAGCCGGCCGGTGCGGAGTGACCGGTCAGAAGGATCACTCTATCGGGAAGCTGACATTGCATAGCGTGTCGGTTGGCGAATAGTTGATATCTGGCGCATGATCGTCCGAGGCGGTCTAATAGGTGGGACCGTATCCGAACCGCACAGTCTGGGACGTGAGGAATCAGCATGGCAGCCACCGGCACAGCCACCAGCACTGAGAAGGGTCGCCGGATCGTCGGGGCCGAGCGCCAGACGCTCGCCAAGGACCTGGTAAAGCGGTACACCTCGGGTGAGAGCATCCGTGCGCTCGCGGCCTCGACCGGCCGGTCCTACGGATTCATCCACCGGGTGCTCACCGAGTCCGGGGTGCAGCTGCGGCAGCGTGGCGGCGCCCGGCGCCGCAAGAAGGCGTGACCCGCCCCCCAGCGTCGTCCATCAGCGCTGTGCTCCGGGTGGTCCGGTGACCGCCGAGACGGCCGGAGTACGACTCGACTGCGACGGGCCGGTCGCGACGGTGACGTTGTGCCGGCCCGACGTGCTCAACGCCCAGACCCCGGCCATGTGGCGCGCGATGAGCGACTTCTCCCGGGATCTGCCCGGCGACGTCCGCGTCGTCGTGGTGCGCGGCGAGGGGCGATCCTTCTCCGCCGGCCTCGACCTCTCGGTCGCCGGCTCGTCCGGCCCGGGGTCCTTCGCCGAGCTCTCCACCCTGCCCGAGCAGGAGTGCGCCGACCGGATCGCGGAATACCAGGGTGGCTTCACCTGGCTGCACCGGCCGGACGTGATCTCGATCGCTGCCGTGCAGGGCCACGCGATCGGCGCCGGCTTCCAACTCGCCCTCGCCTGCGACCTGCGGGTGCTCGCCGAGGACGCCAAGCTCTCCATGGCCGAGGTGACCCTCGGCCTGGTTCCCGACCTGGCCGGCACCAAGCGCCTCGCCGAGCTGGTCGGCTACTCCCGCGCGCTGGAGATCTGCGCCACCGGCCGCCGGATGGACGCCGCCGAGGCGGACCGGATCGGCCTGGCCACCCTCGTCGTGCCGCCCGCGGAGCTGGACGGCGCGGTGCGCGACCTGACCGCGGGCCTGCTGGCCAACAACCGCGACGCGATCGTGGAGATCAAGGCGCTGCTCGCCGGGGCGGGCGGGCGCACCCACGCCGAGCAGCAGCGGGCCGAGCGGGAGGCGCAGACCCGGCGGATCCGCGACCTGGCCGGGCGGGGCGAATAGTAAGGACCGTTCGGGAAGATCCGGGTTACTCGCGAGGTTGTCGTAGTCGTCGGGACAATTGATCCCGACGGTCCACGGCTGCCGACGACCCGGAGGTGACGAGTGTCCAACCCGATGGCCGGTGGCGGCATGGGCGGCTGGAGCATGCTCCGGTCGATGCGCAGCCGCGACGAGATCTCCACCCACCAGCTCAAGCGCGGCACCGCCAAGCGGATCGTCGCGTTCGCCCAGCCCTACCGGCGCGACATCATCGTCTTCCTGATCACCGTCGTGATCGCCGCGGTGATCGGGGTGGCCACCCCGCTGCTCGCGGGTGACGTCATCGACGCGATCGCCGGTGGTGGCTCCGACGCGGGCGCCACCGTGGTCCGGCTCGCCCTGATCATCGCCGTGCTGGCCGTCGCCGACGCGCTCTTCTCGCTGGCCCAGCGGTGGTATTCGGCCCGGATCGGCGAGGGCATCATCCTCGACCTGCGCACCCGGGTCTACGACCACGTCCAGCGGATGCCGCTGCAGTTCTTCACCCGCACCCAGACCGGCGCGCTGGTCAGCCGGCTCAACAACGACGTGCTGGGCGCCCAGCGGGCGTTCACCTCGACGCTGTCCGGGGTGGTCAGCAACGTTATCCAGCTCGTGCTCACCGCCGGGGCGATGCTCGTCCTGTCCTGGCAGATCACCGCGCTGGCGCTGGTGCTGCTGCCGATCTTCATCATCCCGGCCCGCCGGGTCGGCCGACGGCTCGCCGAGATCACCCGCGAGTCCTACAACCTCGACGCCAAGATGAACGCGACGATGACCGAGCGGTTCGGCGTCGCGGGCGCCCTGCTGGTCAAGCTCTTCGGCTCGCCCGAGGTGGAGGCGGCCCGGTTCGCCGGCCGGGCCGAGCGGGTTCGCGACATCGGCATCCAGTCGGCCATGTACTCGCGTACCTTCTTCGTGGCCATGCTGCTGGTCGCCTCCCTCGCCCAGGCGCTCACGTACGGGCTCGGCGGCTGGCTGGCCGTCGCCGGCGCGGTCAGCGCCGGCACCGTGGTCAAGCTGGCACTGCTGCTCACCCGCCTCTACGGCCCGCTCACCGCGCTCTCCAACGTCCGGGTCGACGTGATGAGCGCGCTGGTCTCCTTCGACCGGGTCTTCGAGGTGCTCGACCTGCGCCCCGGCATCGAGGAGAAGCCCGACGCGGTGCCGGTGCCCCGGGGCAACGGCCGGGTGGAGTTCCGCGACGTACGGTTCCGCTACCCGAGCGCCGCCGAGGTCTCGCTGGCCTCCCTGGAGGAGGTCGCGGCGCTCGACCGGACGGTCAACGAGCCGGTGCTCAAGGGCGTCTCGTTCGCCGTCGAGCCGGGGCAGATGGTGGCCCTGGTCGGCCCCTCCGGCGCCGGCAAGTCCACCCTCTCGATGCTGATCTCGCGGATCTACGACGTGACCGACGGTCAGGTGCTGGTCGGTGGGGTCGACGTCCGGGACGCCACGCTCGCCTCGCTGCGCGACGAGATCGGCGTGGTCACCCAGGATTCGCACCTGTTCCACGAGACCATCCGGGAGAACCTGCGCTACGCCAAGCCGGACGCCACCGACGACGAGATCTGGGCCGCGCTGGCCGGCGCACAGGTCGCCGACCTGGTCCGCGCCCTGCCCGACGGGCTCGACACCACGGTCGGCGAGCGCGGCTACCGCTTCTCCGGCGGCGAGAAGCAGCGCATCGCCATCGCCCGGCTGCTGCTCAAGGCCCCGTCGATCGTGATCCTCGACGAGGCCACCGCACACCTCGACTCGGAGAGCGAGGCGGCGGTGCAGCGGGCGCTGTCGGTGGCGCTGACCGGGCGTACCGCGCTGGTGATCGCGCACCGGCTCTCCACCGTCCGCGACGCCGACCAGATCCTCGTCCTCGACGAGGGGCGGATCGTCGAGCGCGGCCGGCACGACGAGCTGGTCGCCGTCGGCGGCCTCTACGCCGAGCTCTACCGCACGCAGTTCGCGGTCACCGACTCGCCAGCGGCGTACGCCCAGCCGGAGCAGCCGGAGCCGGTGGTCACCACGGTGCCGGTCGGCACCTACGTGGCACAGGAGGCGCTGCCGCCGGCCGCCGCCAACTAGCCGGCGACCGCGGCGCGCAGCTCGCCGAAGGCCGCGCCGAGCGTCTCCGGGGTGAAGTGCGCGTTCAGCCCGCTCGGGTTGGGCAGCACCCAGAGCCGGGCCGCCGCGAGCGGTTCCGGCTGCGGCCCGAAGCCGGCCTTCGGCCGGGCGAACCCGATCCGGTACGCGGTGACCCCGACGACCGCCACCCAGCGCGGCCGATACCGCGCCACCTTGTCGGTCAGCTCCCGCGCGCCCTCGACCAGTTCCTCGGCGGTCAGCTCGTCGGCGCGGGCGCTGGCCCGGGCCACCATGTTGGTGATGCCCAGCCCGAGTCCGGGCAGCTCGTCCTGCTCACTGGGGTGCAACTGGCGCGGGGTGAAGCCGCCCCGGTGCAGCGCCGGCCAGAACCGGTTGCCCGGGCGGGCGAAGTGCCAGCCGGTGGCCGCCGACCACAGGCCCGGGTTGATCCCGACGAAGAGCACGTCCAGCCCGGGCGCGATCACGTCCGGGAGGAGGCGGTCGGCGGCCGCCGCGAGCTGCTCCCGGCTGGGGCGCGGGTAGCGCCGGGCCGGCGGCCCGGGCGCGGGGTCGGGCCGGCCGCCGGAGGGGCGGCGTCGGTCGCTCATCGGGGCGCCGTCACAGGCCGCGCAGCGCGCCGCCGTCGACCGGCACGGTGACCCCGGTGACGTAGCCGGCGGCGGGGGAGAGCAGGAAGGCGGCCACCCGGCCGAACTCGGCGGGGTCGCCGATCCGGCCCAGCGGGATCGACGCCTCCGCCTCGGCGCGGGCGCGTTCGGCGTCGCCGCTCGCGGCCAGGAGCTCGCGGTTGCGGTCGGTCATGATCCGCCCCGGCAGCAGGCTGACCACCCGTACGCCGCGCGGACCGTATTCGTCGGCCAGGTCCTTGGCCACCCCTGCCAGGCCGGGGCGCAGGCCGTTGGAGATGCCGAGACCGGGCAGCGGGCCACGCACCGAGGTGGACAGCACCAGCCCGATGGCGCCCCCGTCGGTGAGCGCGGCGGCCACCGTGCGGGCGGCCCGGACGCTGCCCAGGAAGACCGTCTCGAACGACTCCCGCCACTGCTCGTCGGTGATCTGGGCGGCGGTGCCCCGGGGCGGGCCGCCCACCGAGATCAGCGCCCCGTCGAGCCGGCCGAACTCCTCGCGCGCCGTTGCGACGAGCCGTTCCGGGGTGCCCGGGTCGGTGAGGTCGGCGGTCAGCCCGATCGCCCGCTCCGGCCCGCCGAGGGCCTCGACGGCGGCGGCCACCCGCTCCGGGACGCGGGACGAGATCACCACGCGGGCGCCGTCGGCGACGAGCTGCTCGGCGGTGGCGAAGCCGAGGCCGCCCGAGGCGCCGGTCAGCACGTACACCCGATCGGCGAGTCCGAGATCCATGGGGCCGATCCTGCCGTACCCGGAGGGCGCCTGCCACCCGCCTCAGCGCGGTGCCGGCCGGAGCAGGCGTACCCGGCCGGCGAGCTGGACCGCGACGGCGCCGCCGGCCCGGGCGACGGCCGGCAGCCGACGCGGCCGGGGAGCCGAGCGGCCGTCGTAGCGGGTGGCCGCCTCGCGGGCGGCCAGCTCCTCCGCGCCGAGCGGCGGCAGCGTGCCCCGGTCGCGTAGCTCCCGGGCCAGGTCCCAGCCGTCGCGCAGCGAGCCGTTGGTGGGGCGGCCGGCCGCCCAGCCGGCGAAGGTCGATAACCAGGCGTCGCCGAGGCCGGCGGCGAGCAGCGGCCAGTGCCGGGCCACGTCGCCGGCCCGCTTGCGCAGCAGCGCCCGCCGCGCCGCCTCCACCGGGGTGGGGGCGAAACCGGGCGGCAGCGGCCCGCCGGCCACCAGCGCCGCGACCAGCGCGGCCTGCCGTGCGGCCAGGTCCCCGCCGGTCACGTGACCACCGGATGCCCGGAGGCAGCGGCGAGGGCGTCCAGCTCGCCGCGCAGCTCGGCCGCGGGTGGGTAGTGACCGTCGCGTTCCAGCAGCAGCGCCGGGGGACGGCGCCGCGCGCACAGCTCGCGGACCAGGCCGAGCACCTCGGCGGGGACCGGGTCGGTGTGCGTGTCGTGGTAGAAGCCGCCCTGCTCGGCGCCACCGGCCACGTGCACGTAGGCGATCCGGTCCAGCGGCAGGCGGTCCAGCAGGGCGGCCGGGTCGCCGCCCCGGTTGCGGGCGTTGGCGTGCACGTTGGCGACGTCGAGCAGCAGCAGCGCCCCGGTCGCGTCGAGGATCTCGGTGAGGAAGTCGGCCTCGTCCAGCTCGTCGTCCGGCCAGTCGAAGAGCGCGGCGATCGGCTCCAATGCCAGCGGCACGGGCAGCTCCGCCTGCGCCCGCCGCACGTTGGCCACCACCGCGGCCACCGCGTCGCGGCTGCGCGGCAGCGGCAGCAGGTGACCGGCCTCCAGGCCGCCGGCCCGGACGAACGCGATGTGCTCGCTGACCAGCGGCGCGTCCAGCGCCGCGGCCACCCCGGCCAGGTGCGCCACCCGGGCCGGGTCGACCGGTTCCGCGCCGCCGAGGGAGAGCTTCACCCCGTGGGGTACGACGGTGACGCCCCGCCCGCGCAGCTCGGCCAGCCCGTCGGGGAGCGGCCCGGCCGGAGCGACCGTCTCCGCGACCACCTCGACGAAGCGCAGCCCGGGCAGGCCGGCCACGAAGCCGGCGATCTCCGGCCGCCATCCGATGCCCACTCCGGACGGTCCGGCGGTCATCCGCCGCACCCGCCTCCGCCGCCGCAGCCGCCGCCACCCCCGCAGGAGCTGCCCCCGCCGCACGAGCTGCCACCCCCGCAGGAGCTGCCCGAGCCGCCGCTCGTCCCCATCGCGTGGCGCTGGATCTCGGCCTGCTCGGCGAAGCCCGGGTCCATGGTCCAGAGGGTGGCGGTGCCGAACAGCGCCACGCCCATCGCCGTGTCGGACGGACCGTAGGTGGCGTACGCCGGTGCGGCGGAGGGGTGCAGCCAGGTGTGCTGGCGGCGCAGCTCGCGCAGCGCCCGGGTGGCCGCCCGGGTGCGCCACGGCACCCGGTTGAGCAGCAGGAACGCGATGAAGAGCGGCACCAGGGTGAGCATCAGCCAGCCGGCGGGGCGGCCGTTCGAGATGCCGACGAAGGCCCGGACGAAGCCGAGCGCCAGCAGGGCGCCGATCAGCATCGCGCCGCGGCGCAGCGCCGCCCGCCGCTCCTTGTCCAGCGCCAGGCCCCGCCGGACGAGGCTGTCGCGCAGCTCGTCGAGGGCGCGCCGGACCCACTCGTCCTGGCCCAGCTCCCGGGAGCGCAGGCGCCGGCTCGCGGCGTGGTGGATCGCCTGGTCGAGGGGGGTGACGCCGGCCGGGAGCGGGGCGCCGGTGGTGAGCCGCCGGTCGGGGCGCACGCCGACCGCGCCGGCACGGCGCAGCCCGCCGAGCGCGGTCCAGACGGCGAGCTGGTCGCCTCCGTTGAGGTACGCCGCCTGCTGCGGCCCGAGCGGTCCATCGTCGTGCACCGGAGTGCCGGCCAGCGCGCGCCACCGGTGGGCCAGGGTCGCGACGACCAGCACGACGGCCGCCACGAGGTACCAGCGGAGGAAGACGGGGCCGGGGATGCCCCAGGTGTCGCCCGCGAGGACTGTCATGCTCTGCTCCTGTCGCGAGGGGGTCGCGGCTCATTGTGGAGCAGGTCCGCCAGCGACGATCTTCCCGGAAGGCCGAGTTACCGGACCGAGACCGGGGCCGGTCAGTGCCGGCGGACGGCTTCCTCGACCAGGTCGAGCACCCGGCCCAGGTCACCGGCGGGACGGCCCATCGCCAGGTGCAGCACGAGCCCGTCGTACGCCAGCTCCAGGAACTGGGCCAGCACGTCGATCGGCACGTCGTCGCGGAGCACCCCGGCCTCGCGCTGGCGGACCAGGCGCTCCCGGGTGGCCTCGGCGATCGCCGCCGAGCGTTCCGCCCAGCGCTTGGCGAACGCCGGATCGGTGCGCAGCCGCCGGGAGACCTCGAGCTGGCTGCCGAGCCAGCCGGTGGTGTCCGGGGAGACCGCCCGGGACAGCAGGTCCCGCATCACCTGGACCAGGCCGTTGCGGGCCACGGTCTCCACCATGACCGCGGCGTCGTCCTCGGCCACCGCGAGGAAGAGGGAGTCCTTGTCCCGGAAGTGGTGGAAGATCGCGCCCCGGGAGAGCCCGGTGGCCTCCTCCAGCCGGCGGACGGTGGCACCCTCGTAGCCGTGCCGGGCGAAACACGCCCGTGCGGCGCCGAGGATCTCCTGTCGGCGCGCGTCGAGCTGGTCCTGACTTACTCTGGGCACGGAACGATCGTTCCAGGCGGACCCGGCTGATGCAAACCGTACGTACGGCTTGAGATGCGGTCTCGCAAGATCGGCACAGTGGGCCGCGCCGGTTAGGATCCACCGGTGACCCAGGTCGTGCCCCTCCCCACCCGTCCGCTGACCGTGGCCGCCGTGCAGGCCGAGCCGGTTCCCGGTGACGTCGCCGGCAACGCCGCCACCGCCGCCCGCCTCGTCGCCCGGGCCGCCAGCGCCCGGGTGGTGGTGCTGCCCGAGCTGTTCCTGCCCGCGTACCACCCGCCGACCCTGGGCGCCGACCCGACCGGCACCGACGTGGCCGCCGACGCCGAGGGGCGGGTCGACGACCCGCGGCTGGACCCGCTGCGCGCGGCTGCCCGCGAGGGCGGGGCGAGCGTGGTGATCGGCGCCGCCGTCCGGCACCCCGACCGGCGGCGCACCATCACCTCCCTGGTGGTCGACCCGACCGGCGCGGTCACCGCCGCGTACGACAAGCAGCAGCTCTGGAGCGGCGAGCGCGAGCTGTTCGACGCCGGCCGGCGGGGCGCCACCCTGCTGGTCGACGGCTGGCGGCTCGGCCTCGGCATCTGCTACGACGGCTGCTTCCCGGAGCACGGCCGGGCGGCCGCCGCGGACGGCGCGCACGGCTACCTCTGCCCGAGCGGCTACCTGGCCGGCTCCGAGCACCGCCGCGACCTCTACTACGCCGCGCGCGCCCTGGACAACACCATGTACGTGGTGTTCGCCAACGCGGTCGGCGGCGCGGACCCGTGGCGGTTCAACGGCGGGGCCGCGGTCTACGAGCCGGAGGGCCGACCGCTGGCCCGGGGCGCGGACACCGGCGAGGACGTACTGGTGGCGACCCTCGACCCGGCCGCCCTGGGCGCCACCCGCGCGGCCCACACCATGCTCGCCGACCGCCTGCCCGACCAGGGGCTCGCCCGAACGACGCTCGTCGGCTGACGGACGACCCGGTGCGCTCGGGCCTGTCGGTGGCGCACCCCGGTCCCGTAAGGTGCGCGAGTGCCGTTGCTCCTGCTCGACCTGGACAACACCCTGCTCGACCGCGAGGGGCCGTTTCGCGCCTGGGGTGAGCGGTTCCTGGACAGCATCGGCGCGCCGCCCACCGACATCGACTGGTTGCTCTCCGTCGACGCCGACGGCCTGACCGACCGGTGGGACGTCGCGGACGCCATCCGGGACCGCTACGGGCTGCGCATGCCCTCCATCGACCTGGTCGAGGAGCTGCACGACGGCGTGGTGGCGTTCACCAGGCTGGACCCGCTGGTGGCCTGCGCGCTGCGGATCGCCGACGACGCCGGCTGGGTGCCGGTGGTGGTCACCAACGGCACGTCACGGCAGCAGGACGCCAAGATCCGCGGAACCGGGCTGGACCGGTACGTCGCCGACTGGGTGATCTCCGAGGAGGCCGGGGTCAGCAAGCCCAACCCGCGGATCTTCGCGCTGGCCGCCCAGCGGGCCCGGATGCCGCTGCGCGGCGCCTGGGTGATCGGCGACAGCCCGGAGGCGGACATCGGCGGGGCGACCGCGGTCGGGCTGCCCAGCGTCTGGCTGCACCGCGGACGCCGCTGGCCGGACACCCGGTTCGCGCCCACCCGGACGGCGGACGGGCTGATCGCCGCGGTGGCCGCGGTCCTGGCCGGCTGAGGCGTAATTCGGTTGACCCGCCCGGGGCCGCCCATGAGCATGGTGCGGCGCGAGGGCGCAGCCGGGCGGTGCCCGGTCGAGGAGAGGAGGTCGGTCATGGCCGTCTTTGCAGGGTCGTACCACCTGCCTCCACCAGCCTCGATCGAAGGACCGATCCACCCGTGCGCGATCACGAGTTCCCGGCGCCGCAGCGCCGTGGCCGCGGCAAGAGCCGCTTTGACGACGACGAACCCAACTACCTGAAGCGGGGCCGGCACGCCGAGCCGACCCTCGCCGACCCCGATGCCGAGCCGGACGCGGAGGACCGCTGGTCCTCCTGGGACCAGGCCGTGCACGGGCCCGAACCCCACCCGGACTGGCTGGTCACCGAGCTGGCCGCGAAGGACACCGAGCTGGGGGTGCTGAAGACCGGCAAGGAGGCGGACGTCCACCTGGTCCGCCGGGCCGTGCCGGACACCGGCCGCGGCTGCCTGCTGGCGGCCAAGCGGTACCGGGACACCCAGCACCGCCTCTTCCACCGCGACGCCGGCTACCTGGAGGGGCGCCGGGTGCGCCGGTCCCGGGAGATGCGGGCGATGGCCGGCCGGACCTCGTTCGGCCGCCAGATGATCGCCGGGCAGTGGGCGGCGGCCGAGTTCGCCGCGCTCGCCCGGCTCTGGGAGATCGGCGCCGCCTCCGGGCGGATCGCCGTGCCCTACCCGGTGCAGCTGTTCGGCACCGAGCTGATGCTGGAGTTTGTCGGGGACGCCGAGTCGGGCCAGGCCGCGCCCCGGCTGGCCCAGCTCCGGCCCGAGGGCGCCGAGCTGCGCGACCTGTGGGAGCAGCTGGTCGACGCCTTGGTCGTGCTGGCCCGCGCCGGGTACGCACACGGCGACCTGTCCTCGTACAACCTGCTCGTGCACGCCGGGCGGCTGGTCATGATCGACCTGCCGCAGGTGGTCGACGTGGTGGCCAACCCGCAAGGGGCGGAGTTCCTGCACCGGGACGTCCGGGTGGTCGGCACCTGGTTCGCGGCCCGCGGCCTCCCGACCACGGACACCGACCCGGAGGCGCTGACCGAGGTGCTGCTGCGGGAGGCGGGCATCCGCTGAGCGCGCCGCGTCCCGGGCGGGAGCAGGCCCGCCCGGGACGCCGGCACGTGGCGGTTCCGCCGGCCCGCAGTCACTGGAGGTAGCGCTCGACCTCCGTCACGGGGCGCTGGCCCTGGGCCTCCGGGTCACCGTGCGCCTGGCGGGCGGCCCGGCGGCGGCGGAGCAGGTCCCAGCACTGGTCGAGGGATTCCTCCAGCGCCCGCAGCCGCTCCCGGGCATCGTCGTCGGTGCCGGCCTCGTGCTCCTGCGCGGCGGCGCGCAGCCGGTGCTCCTCGTCGACGAGTTCGGAGATCCGGCTCAGGATGGTCTTGTCGTCCATGCCCGAAGCTTGGCACAGGGGGCGGGCACGCGCCCGCATTCTGGCCATGGAGCCGCCGGCGGCCGGCTCGGCGGGGCGGGGCCGGTCCGGGGACCGGCACGCCTGGCGTGCCACCCGCCGCGCGGCGCGGACCTGCGCCGGGAGCCGGGTGCGGCGTCCATCGTGGAGGGAGGGCCCGCGCCGGAAGCCTTCCGGCGTGACGCAAATCCCACCGGCTCCATTGTCGACAGCGGGATTGCTGCGCAGTGAGATATTTTCCTGTCCGTCTTTTGATCCGTCGTTCAGGATGGCATGCTCGCGGGCAGCGTCACGGGTCATGACGACGTCGCGACCCTGAGTACAACTGAGGGAGCCATTCACGTGGACGAGTCGCCGGCCGCGCCCCGGCCCACCGGGCGGCCCCACCCCGTTCCCCTGCGGCAGATCCTGCCCGGCCTGCTCCGCGACCCGGCCCGCGCGCTGATCGACGTGGGCAACCGCACCGGCGGCGCGCTCGTCCGGCTGAACCTGGGATCGTTCCGCCCGTACCTGGCCACCCACCCCCGGCACGTCCAGCACGTGCTGCGCGACCGCGCGGACAACTACGAGCGGGCCGGCGACGGGCTGTTCTGGCGCCCGGTCAAGCGCCTGTTCGGCGAGGGCATCCTCGGCGAGGGGCAGATCTGGTCGGCCAGCCGCCGGATGCTCCAGCCGATGTTCACCGCCAAGCGGGTGGAGGCGCTGATCGACGGCATGGCCGACGCGATCCGCGACGCCGTCGACGAGCTGGACGAGCCGTTCCGCACCGGGCGCCCCGTCGACATCGGCGCCGAGCAGGCCCGGATCGTCAGCCGGGCGATCATGCGGGTGCTCTTCGCCGACAAGATCTCCGTGCCGGACGCGCTGCGGGTGATCGACGCGCAGGACGTCATCGCCACCGCCGTGATCCCCCGGATCGTCGTGCCGTTCGCCCCGCTCTCCCTGCCCATGCCGGGGGACCGCTCGTTCCGCCGCGCGGTCCGCGTCGTCGACGAGGTGCTGGTGCCGATCGTCCGGGAGACCCGGGCCGTGGCCGACCAGGGCGACGACATCATCTCCACGCTCTGGCGGGCCCGCACCGACGACGGCCGGCAGCTCGACGAGCGGCAGGTCCGCAACGACACCGTGGCCATGTTCGCGGCCACCACCGAAACCACCATCAACGTGCTCACCTGGGCCTGGCCCCACCTGGAGCAACGGCCCGACGTCGCCGACCGGCTCTACGCCGAGATCGACCGGGTGGTCGGCGACGAACCGGTCCGTCGCGAGCACCTCGCCGACCTCACCTACACCCGGATGGTCCTGGACGAGCTGCTCCGGCTCTACCCGATCGGCTGGATCATCCCGCGCCGCGCGGTGGCCGCCGACGTCATCGACGGGGTGCCCATCGAGGCCGGGGCCACCATGGTGGCCAGCCCGTTGATCACCCAGCGGATGCGGCAGTTCTGGGACCGGCCCGACGAGTTCGACCCGGAACGCTTCCGGCCCGAACGGGTCCGCGCCCGGCACCGGTACGCCCACTTCCCGTTCGGCGGCGGCCCCCACCAGTGCCTCGGGATGTACCTGTTCTACCTGGAGGCGCAGCTCATCCTCGCCACGATGCTCAGCCGCTACCGCTTCCGGCTGCGCCGCCCCGGCGTACCCGGGTTACGGCTGGCCGCGGCGCTGCGGCCCCGGGAGCGGGTCGAGCTGACCCTGCTCGCCGCCGACCGGCGGGCGGAGCCGGCATGACCGGCGGGGAGGTGTCGGACCCGGTCGCCGCCGCGGCGGAGCAGGGGCGGATCTGCGCGCTCGCCGCCAAGGGCCAGCGCGACCTGCAACGGTGCGCAGCCCGGCACTCCGAGCTGTTCCCCGGCCGGCCCTTCGACGCGGCGCTGTTCAGCAGCATCTCGCTGGCCATGACGTTCAGCGCGCCCTGGTGCACCGCCGAGGAGCTGGCGGTGACCAACCGCGCCGTGCTCTGGGGCTTCGCGGTCGACTGGCAGGTGGATCACCTGGCGGCCTCCCGGTCGGAGGTCGACCGGATCGTCAAGTCCTGCCTCGCCGTGGTCGACGGCGCCGCGCCCGACGACCCGCTCGGCCGGTTCCTCGCCGAGCTGCGCGACGACCTCGCCGCCACCCCGGCCTACGCCGAGCTGCGCGGGGCGTGGCGGGACGCCATGGAACGCACCCTGGACGCGATGGCCCGCGAGTGGGACTGGAAGCAGGCCGACCACCCCACCCTCGCCGACTACCTGGCGAACGCCGACAACCTCGCCGCCACGGTCGTGAACGTGGCGCACTGGATCCACACCGGAGACCCTGGCACGCACCGCGCGCTGCCCCGGCTGATCGCGGTGAGCGACGAGGTGCAGCGGGCCCTGCGGCTGGTCAACGACCTCGGCACCCACCAGCGCGACCGGGAGTGGGGCGACCTCAACGCGCTCATGCTGGTGGACGACCCGGCGGAGATCGAGCGACGCCTTGCGGAGCAGGTCGACCACTGCCGGCGGCTGCTGGCCGACCTCGCCCCCGACTGCCCCCGGCAGGCCGACTTCCTCGCCCGGCAGCTCGGCTTCACCAGTGGGTTCTACCGGCTCACCGACTTCTGGGGCGCCCGGTGAGCCTCACCGCCGGTCGCGCGCCGGTCACCCACCCCGACGACCGGCGCACCGGGCCGGTCCGGGACCTGGTCGCGGCCATGGTGGCCAACCCCGCGGGGGAGACCTCCGCGTCGGTCTACGAGACCGGCCGGCTGGTCGGCCTGGCGCCCTGGCTGCCCGGCCACGACGTCCGCGTCTCCTGGCTGCTCGACCGGCAGCGCGCCGACGGCGGCTGGGGCGGCCCCGGCGGGTACGCCCTGGTGCCCACGCTGAGCGCCACCGAGGCCCTGCTGACCGTGCTCCGCCGCGGCGACCACGGTCCGGCCGCGGCACTGGCCGGCGCGGCGCACCGGGGCCTGGCCTTCCTGGCCGGCGCCCTCGACGCCGGCACCCCGCCCGACCTGCCCGCGACCGACCTGATCGTGCCGGCGCTACGGGAGGCCGTCGAACGGCACCTCGCGCAGCCTCCGGCCGGGCTGGCCGAGTGGGCCGGGGCGCGCCTGCCGCTGCCGGCCGGTCTCGACCCGGGCCGGCTGAACCGGGTACGCGGCCTGCTGGCCGCCGGCCGGCCCGTCCCGGAGAAGCTGGCGCACGCCCTGGAGGTGGGCGGCGAGCAGGCCCGCCGGGCGGCCGGGGTTCGGCCCGCCGAGGCGGGTGCGGTCGGCGCCTCGCCCGCCGCGACGGCCGCCTGGCTCGGTCGCCCCGATCCCGGCCCAGCCCTGGACTACCTGCACGCGGTCGCCGGCCGCGGCCCGGTGCCCTGCGCCAGCCCGATCACCGTCTTCGAGCGCGCCTGGGTGCTCGGCATCCTGGCCCGGGCCGGCGTGCCGCTGACCGTCCCCGGGTCGCTCGTGGCCGAACTGCGGGCGACCGTCGGCGTGGCGGGCGCGGCCACCGGGCCCGGGCTGCCCGCCGACGCCGACACCACCTCGGTGACCCTCTACGCGCTCGCCCGGCTGGGCCGGCCGCTCGACGTGTCCCGGCTCGACCCGTACGACACCGGCCGGCACTTCTGCACCTGGCCGGGGGAGGACGGGGCGTCGGTGACCACGAACGCGCACGTGCTCGACGCCCTCGGCCAGCACCCCGCCCACCCCGGCGTCGCGGCCACCGTGGACCGGGTCGCGGGCTGGCTGGTCGAGCGGCAGGAGCCGGACGGGCGGTGGGCCGACCGCTGGCACGCGTCGGCGTACTACGCGACGTACTGCGTGCTGCTGGCGCTCGTCGACCACGCCCCGGGCGCCGCGGCGCGGGCCGCCGTCGACCGGGCCGTGGGCTGGCTGCTGGAGACCCAGCGCGCGGACGGCTCCTGGGGCCGGTGGGGCGGCACCGCCGAGGAGACCGCGTACGCGGTGCTGGCGCTGGCCGGCGCCGGGCGGCCGGACGACACCCGGGTCGCAGCGGCTCTCCTGCGGGGACGGCACCGACTGTCCGAGTGGGACGGACGCGCCGACGGGCCGGCGTTGTGGCACGACAAGGACCTTTACCGTCCGACACTGATCGTGCACGCGGCCGTGCTGGCCGCGTCCTGGTCAGACGGCGAATCCGCCGGCGCCGGCAACACCATGATCAGGATCGCTTGAATGGAGTTCACGACGGCTGCTAGCGTGCGCCGGAGTCGATCGGATTTCGGACTGATCGAATACCGGGCCAGGACGGTGTGATGGGTTCCCGCAGTACGAATCTCCGTACGAAGATCATCGCCCTGCTGGCGTCCCTGATCGCCCTCTGGGCCTTCGCGGCGTGGGTGACCGTCCGGGACGGCTTCAACCTGCTGGGTGTGCAGGCGCTCAACGCGCGGGTCTTCGAGCCGAGCGACCCGCTGCTGCTCCAGCTCCAGAACGAGCGGCGGCTGTCGCTGCTGTACCTGGGACAGTCCGACCCGGACCAGCTCCAGGAACTCGTCGCGCAGCGGCAGCGCACCGACGAGAGCGCCGCGGCGCTGTGGCGCTCCGCGCAGGACTGGCGCACCGAGGTCCCGGCCAGCGACGAGCTGGAGCAGCGCATCGCCGACCTGAAGACCGAGGTCGAGCAGCTCGGCGAGGTACGCGCCGAGGTGGGCCGCAAGACCATCGACCGGACCGCGACGCTGGCCGCGTACAACGAGGCGGTCGACGCCATCTTCGGGGTCTTCGACGCGCTGGGCGGTCTGGACGACGACGAGATCGCCCGGGACACCGCAGCGCTGATCGACCTGAACCGGACCCGGGAGCTGCTGTCCCAGCAGGACGCGCTGCTCACCGGCGCGGTGGCGGCCAACCGGATGACAACCTCCGAGCAGACCGCCTTCGCCCGGCTGGTCGGCGCCCAGTGGTTCCTCGCCGACCGGACCGCCCGCGACCTCGCCCCGACCGACCGGGCGCGCTACCAGCAGATGACCGAGGGAGAGGCGTTCCGGCAGCTGCGCACCCTCCAGGACCGGGTGCTCGCGGCCAAGGGCAGCGACGTGCGCCCGCCGGTCACCGCCGCGGCCTGGCAGGCCGCCGCCAGCCGTTCGATGGAGGACCTGCGCGGCGTGATCATCGCCGGTGGCGACGACATCGTCGCCCGGGCCACCCCGGTCGCCGTCGGCGTCATCCTCCGGCTGGTGCTCGCCGCCGGTCTCGGCCTGATCGCCGTGGTCGCGTCCGTCGTCGTGTCCATCACCACCGCCCGGGCGCTGGTCCGGCAGCTCGAACGGCTGCGCGAGGCGGCGTTCCGGCTGGCGAACGAGCGGCTGCCCAGCGTGGTGGAGCGGTTGGGCCACGGCGAGGAGGTGGACGTCGCCCGCGAGGCGCCGCCGCTGCAGACCGGCGACGACGAGATCGGGCAGGTCGGCAAGGCGTTCAACGCCGTGCAGGAGACCGCCATCCGGACCGCCGTCGAGCAGGCCGAGCTGCGCCGCAACGTCCGCGAGGTGTTCCTCAGCCTGGCCCGGCGCACCCAGGCGCTGGTGCACCGCCAGCTCACCCTGCTCGACTCGATGGAACGCCGTGAGCACGACGCCGAGGAACTGGAGGACCTGTTCCGCGTCGACCACCTGGCCACCCGGATGCGGCGCAACGCGGAGAACCTGATCGTCCTCTCCGGCTCGACGCCGGGCCGGGCGTGGCGGCGCAACGTGCCGATGGTCGACGTGGTCCGCGGCGCCGTCGCCGAGGTCGAGGACTACACCCGCGTGACGGTGCGGCCGCTCGGCGCGGTGTCGCTGACCGGCCGGGCCGTCGGCGACGTCATCCACCTGCTGGCCGAGCTGATCGAGAACGGCCTCTCCTTCTCGCCGCCGCACACCACGGTCGAGGTACGCGGCCAGCTGGTGGCCAACGGCTTCGCCATCGAGATCGAGGACCGCGGCCTCGGCATGGGCGCGGAGGAGCTGGCCGCCGCGAACCGGCGCATCGTGGACCGGTCCGAGCTGAACCTGGCCAACGCCGCCCGGCTCGGTCTCTTCGTGGTCAGCCGGCTCACCGAGCGGCACGGCGTGAAGGTACAGCTCAAGGAGTCGGCGTACGGCGGCACGACGGCGGTGGTGCTGATCCCCATCGAGCTGGTCACCCAGGACGGGCCGGACCCGAGCACCTCCGGCGGCTTCCCGGTCGGCACCGGGCAGCCCGCCCCGGCCGCGCCCGCCCTCACCGCGGCGCACGGCCCGACGGCCGAGCCCGTCGGCGACCGGCCCGCCGCCGGGGTGGCGGTGGCCGAGAACACCGGCGTCGCGGAGGCCGTCGAGGAGGGCACGGAGCAGACCGACCCGGCGCCCGAGGCGGATGCGGACGAGCCCCGGCTCACCCCGTCCGGGCTGCCGGCACGTACCCGGAAACGACAGCCCGCGCTGACCGAGCCCACCGCGGCGCTGACCCCGGTGGACGCCCGGCCCACCGACCCACCCTCGGCCGGGGCGGCGGACGCCGCGTCCCGGACCGACGGCGGTCTCCCGGTCCGGGTCCGCCAGGCCAACCTGGCGCCGGAGCTGCGGCACGACGCGTCCACTCCGGACGATGATGAGGACGACGACACGGTGCGCCCGCCGGAGCAGGTGCGCCGAATGATGAGCTCCTACCAGAGCGGCACCCGACGCGGCCGGACCGACGCGGCCCGGCTGCTCGGCGGGGCGCACGAGGCCGGCGCGCCGGACACCGGCGACGGTCAGGCGAGCTAGGGACGCCGATCCGGCGATCCCGCACGAGCACGGCACACCAGCCGGGGGAGAAGAGGACGACGAGTGGCGCAGAAGACGGCTTCGAGCGCGGACCTGACGTGGTTGCTGGATGACCTGGTCGGCCGGGTCAAGCAGGCGGAACACGCCGTGGCGCTCTCCACCGACGGACTGCTGATGGCCTCGTCGCGCGGGTTGAGCCGGGACGACGGCGAGCACCTGGCGGCGATGGCGGCGGGCATCCAGAGCCTGGCGCGGGGCGCGGGCAAGCGGTTCGGCGGTGGCCAGGTACAGCAGACGATCATCGAGATGCAGTCGTCGTTCCTGTTCGTCACCGCGGCCGGGCGCAACGCCTGCCTGGCCGTGCTGGCGTCCGAGGACGCCGACGTGGGCCTGATCGCGTACGAGATGGCCATGCTGGTCACCCGGGTCGGCCGGTTCGTCGCCTCACCCACCCGGGAACAGCCCCTCGGCGAGAATCCGACGCGATGAACGGCCAGGGGGAGACCGCGGAGCACGAGTGGGTGGACGACCACGCCGGTCCGGTGGTGCGCCCGTACGCGGTGACCGGTGGCCGGGCCCGCCCGGTGACCGGCACGTTCGACCTGATCTCCCTGGTCACGGCGACCCGGGCGGACGTGGCCTCGGAATCCGGGCTCGGCCCGGAGCACGTGGCGATCGTCGGCCTCTGCCAGCGGATCCAGTCCGTGGCCGAGATCGCCGCCCATCTCGACCTGCCGGTGGGCACCGTCCGGGTTCTCCTGGGCGACCTGGCAGCCCGCAGCCTGGTGCAGGTCCGTGAGCCGCGCGCGACCCCCGCCGGCCTTCCCGACGACAGTGTTTTCGAGGCGGTAATCAATGGACTACGGGCGCTCTGAGCGGCCGGCGGGCGCGACGCCGCTGCCCACCGCGATCAAGATCCTGATCGCCGGCGGTTTCGGCGTCGGCAAGACCACCCTGGTCGGCGCGGTCAGCGAGACCCGGCCGCTGCGGACGGAGGAGGTGCTGACCGAGACCGGGATCGGCATCGACGACCTGTCCGGCGTGGAGACGAAGACCACCACCACCGTGGCGATGGACTTCGGCCGGATCACCCTCAGCGACGACCTGGTGCTCTACCTGTTCGGCACCCCCGGGCAGGACCGGTTCTGGTTCGTCTGGGACGAGCTGGCGCTGGGTGCGATCGGGGCGGTGGTGCTCGCCGACACCCGGCGGCTGGCCGACTGCTTCCCCTCGATCGACTACTTCGAGGGGCGGGGCACGCCCTTCGTGGTGGCGGTGAACTGCTTCGAGGGCGCCAAGCGTTACCGGCTCGACGAGGTGCAGGGTGCGCTCGACCTGGACCCGGAGGTGCCCGTGGTGCTCTGCGACGCGCGGAATCGGGAGTCGGTCAAGGAGGTGCTGATCACGCTGCTGGAGTACGCCATGAAGCTGCGCGAGGAGCGCCGCCGCGCCGCCGCCGACTGACCAGGCGGACCGGGGGACGGGCTAGTACCGCGTTTCCGGTCGGCTGGCAGTGGCACTCACGTCAGTTCGGCGATCACTGCGCGGACCATTCGGCGGCCGTGCTCGGCCATGCGCGAGAAGGTGTGCCGGTAGTAGTCGATGCCGGTCAGCGACGGCGCGAGGGCCCAGCCGCAGGCGCGGCGCCACGTGGCGCCGTCGTACGCGATCGCCTCTCGGTAGGCTTCCCGGGCCGCGCCGGTGAAGGTCCACAGCGCCGGAGCCACGTCCGGCGCCGGATCGCCGACACCGAGTGCGCCGAAGTCGATGACCGCGGCCAGTCGGCCGCCGTCGGTGACCAGGTTGCCCGGCTGCAGATCACCGTGGATCCATACGGGGTCCCGGTCCCACTCCGGGGCGGCCAGGCAGGCGTCCCAGGCCGCCTCGGCCGCGGTCACGTCGAAGCCGTCGTCATGCTCTGCGAGCCGGGGCAGCACACGGCGGACGGCTGCATCGGCGTGGCGCAGGGCGGACCCGCGAGAGCCCGGTGGCTTGAGTGGACCCCCAGCCGAATCCACCCGGTGGAGGGCGCGAACGAAGGCCGCCACATCGTGGGCCAGGGGTACGTCGTCGCAGCCGAGCCTGGGAGGCGTGCTCCCCACGACCCACGGCACCACGGTCCACCGCCACGGGTATCCCGCGCCCGGCTCGCCCAGGTGAAGCGGAACGGGAATCCGCACCGGCAGGTGGGAGGCCAGCAAGGGCAGCCATCGCGCATCGGAATCGGCCTGGTCGACCGCCCCAGCGATCTTGGGCATTCGGGCGACGAGTTCGTTGCCGATCCGGAAGAGCACGTGGTCGGTGCCCTCCAACTCGTCCGCCAGGGGTGTCACGGGAAGGGCGGCCCACTGCGGGCACTGGGCCGCCAGCAGGCGGCGGACCTGCCCGACGGTGGCTCGGACCTCGTCGTCATGGATGGGCACGGCTGGCACGCTAATGCGGTCAGGCGGTGTGGTGCCAACCGATTAGGTCGGTGTGGATGTCGGCTTGCCACACCCGGCCTGACCTATGGCTGGTCGACCCATTGGACGTTGGTGGGTCGACGGCCGGTGCGGAGGAATTCGTGGGCTGCCCGGCGGGCCTGTCCTTCGGTGATTTCGAAGGGTTCGGCGCCTTCGACGGTGAACCACGGGTCGGAGAACGCGTCTTCGGCGTCGCCGGCTGTCATGCCGGGTGGGGCACCGGGCGGTACCGGTCCTCAGCTGAGCATCATCTCGTCCTCGGCCTCCCACACCAGCCCGGATCGGCCCCCAGCAAGGGTGACGTGCAAGGACCGGACGCCGTCCTCGCTGATCAGCGACAGGCCGCTGGACGGCATCCGGTCGAGGACGGCGTCGAGGTCGGCGGCGCCGGTCACGGTCGTGCGGGTGCCGTCGATCCACGCTTGCGCAGCTGCCTTCACGGGTTGCTCGCGAGCCATGGGGTCGCGCAGCCATTCCGGCACCACGGTCAGCCGGTTGCCGGTCAGATCGAGCCGAGCGAGTGCGGCCAGGGTGCCCAGTGACTCGGGCAGCACGGTGAGCCGGTTGTCGGTCAGATCCAACCGGGTCAACGCCGTCAGGTTGCCGAGCCATTCCGGCAGCACCGCCAGCTCGTTGTCGGTCAGGTCCAGCCAGGTGAGCGCCGCCAGGTTGCCCAGCGACTCAGGCAGCACCGACAGCCGGTTGCCGGAAAGGCCCAGCCAGGTCAGGGCGGTCAGGTTGCCCAGCGACTCCGGCAGAGCGGTGAGCCGGTTGTTGCCCAGGCCCAGCTCGGTGAGAGCGGTCAGGTCACCCAGCCATTCCGGTAGCGATGACAGCTGATTGCCGGCCAGGATCAGCCTGGTGAGGGCGGTCAGGCTGCCCAATGACTCCGGCAGGCTTCCCAACGAGCGCCCAGACAGATCCAGCGACGAGGCACCACTGCGCCGTGCCGCCTCGATCTGATCCTCGAGCCAGTCCATCTCGCTCCTACATCCTGGCGTCATCGACAGTCAGTCGAACACCGACCAGCAGATGTCGTTCCGCAACCGCTGGTCGTCGAGCACGAGCTCGCGAATCGCCTCCGGGAGCTGGTCACGCTGCCATCGGCACTCAAGTCGCCCTGCGGCCTCGCTCTCGCCTTTCGGCGCGGCTGCACGTGCGGCCTTGATCGCATAGGCGGCCGCACCGAGTTCGTGCGCGGCGACGTGGGCGACAACCCCTGCCTGGCCGGCGGCGTACGCGGCATGCCGTGCTGCCCCACGCAGGTCTCTGGCCGCGCCCATGGCATGGCCGCCCGCGGCGCGCGCCTGCATCATCGTGACCTCACCACGCACCCAGGCGCGGGCGTGCTCGATCGCTTCACGTGGTCGTGGGTCCTCAGGCTGAACCGACTCGAACAGGTGAAGGACGTGCTCGGCGCACGACGCCGCCCAGAGAGCGAGGAGGTGATGATTCGAATCAGTGAGGGTTCCACCGCGACGAAGCGTGATGAAGCGAGGGTCCCGAACCTTCGGGAGGATCATGCTGTGCCCTCCTTCTCCAAGGGACGGACATCTTCAACTGTCTCGTCGTTCGAGCTGGAG
Source organism: Micromonospora sp. Utrum1 (assembly GCF_057197805.1). Taxonomy (NCBI): domain Bacteria; kingdom Bacillati; phylum Actinomycetota; class Actinomycetes; order Micromonosporales; family Micromonosporaceae; genus Micromonospora; species Micromonospora sp. Utrum1. Next base: position 5,541,363 of record NZ_CM170071.1, on the reverse strand, counting down.
CAGGCCGTCGGGCGTCGTGCGCTCCGACCCGGGGTCGCCGGCCGTGTGCAGGGTAGCTGCTTCCTACTCGGGGCGGCCGTCGGCGAGCCACTGGGCGAGGCCGCGCAGCCCGACCGCCCACCGCCCGAGGTCGGTGACCTCCGCGTGCTCGGTGACGACGGTGAGCAACTCGGCCACCGCCTCGTCCGGCCGCTGGGCGTCGTTGAGGGTCAGGGCGCGGAAGACGCGTACGGAGTCGGAGTCGGGGAACTCCCTGCGGGCCCGGTCGAGCACCGCCAGCGACTCGTCCAGCTCGCCGAGCCACCGCAGGGTGCTGGCGTACTGGCACAGGCACCGGCGCAGGACGTCGCCGTCGAGGCCGAGGGCGAGCGCCCGCTCGTAGTAGCCGCGGGCGGTCTCCTCCTGGCCCGCGGTGTCGTAGGCGCCACCCACCTCGTACACGAGGACGGGGTGGTCAGGGTGTTCGGCGAGCAGCGCCTGGAAGTAGGCGATCGTCGGCGCCATGTTCGCCCGGTCGCGCTGGTCGTAGCCGCGCTGGATCGCCTCGGCCAGTTCGGGCGTCACGTCGGTCGTCACTGCGGTAGCCCCCATGCGTACCAGTTGAAGATCAACTCACCCTATCGCAGGCCCAACGAGCGCGCGCCGGGTCGGCCGCCGCGAATGTCACCAGTTCTGGCCGGTGTCATTCGGAGGCGCGCAGTGCCGCCGTCGCGGTCTCCCGCACGGTCGGATTTGTGTCGTCGGTCAGTTGGGCCAGCAGCGGACGTGCGGGCGGCCAGCGTCGCAGATTGGCGGCGAGGACATTCGCGACCGCAGCGCGGACCCACCAGTCCGGGTCGTCCGTCCTGGACTGCAGCGCGTCGAGCGACACGCCCAGCAGGCCGAGGCCGCGGGCCGCCCCGGCCCGCACCGACGCCTCGGAGTCGGCGAGCAGCTTCCGCAGGGCGGCGGCTGCGGCCGGGACGCGATCGGAGTTCGCGGCCCGGCGGCCGATCGCCTCGCCCAGCGCCGAACGGACGTACCAGACGGGATCGGAGGTCAGCGGAACCAGATGATCGACGACCGCCGGCGGGGCGGACCAGGCCAGCAGGAGCACGGCGTCGTGCCGGATCCAGGCGTCCGGATCCTGCAGGGCCGTGACGACGAGCTCATATGCCTGCGGGTTCTCGTCCACCCTCGGCAGTGAGTTGAGGGCGGTCCGCCGGATCGCCGGATCGGTGTCGCCCAGCGCCTCGCGCAGCGTCCCCATGTCGGGCGACTCGAACACATCGCGGAGCGCCCACAGCGCGGCTCTGCGCAAGTCGGGATCATCGGCGGCGAGCATCGGGAGGATGACGGCCCTGCAGCCGACCCGATCGGCTCGCATGGCAGCGCTCAACGCCATGCCCAGTCGTTCCCCGTCATCGTCGTCCTCGCCGCGCAGCGCGTCAGCGAAGACCCGCAGGAACAACGGGAACACCTCGGCCCCGGACAGCCCGGCCAGGACGTGCGCCATCAGGTCCCGGCCGTACCAGTTGCGCTCGCGGGCGTAGCGTTCCAGCGCGGCCTGCACGGACGGTGCCGCCGCGCGATCACCGCTCGCAGCCAGCTCCCGCACGAGCGGCCACGGATCATCATCCAGCGTGCCGTCGGCGTACCGGAACAGGTCGGTCAGTGTCACCGGGACCTCCTACCCAAAGGTGAGGCGTAGACCGGATCTGTCTCCCGACGGTCCAACGCCCGCATGGCGGGGGCAGCGTATCCCCGTCGTCACCGGTCACTGGACCGGTCTCCGGGCGGCGCGTGCGGACACCGCCGCCTGACCTGGCGGTCTCCGGCGCGCGCGGTCAATCGTCGATCGCCTGGTAGACAGCGGTCCAGAAGTCCTGTGACCTCGGCAGCCTCTGGTCGCCCGCGTGCGCCCGCTGCATGATCAGGATCGTCGCCATGTCCCCGGCGGGATCGTTGTACCAGGCGGTGCCGTAGAAGCCGGGCCAACCGTAGCTCCCGATTGAGGGGCCCAGGTGCGTGCGGCGGGTGCGGACCGACATCCCGAAACCCCAGCCCATGGCGTCGAAGTACCCCGGCCAGAATCCGGAGACCGCCTTCTGCGCCGGGGTCAGGTGGTCGCTGGTCATCAGCAGCACCGAGGGCCGCGAGAGCACCCGCTCGCCCTGGTGGATACCGCCCGCGAGCAGAGCCGAGGCGAAGGCGAGATAGTCGTGGGCGGTCGACACGAGCCCGCCGCCACCTGATTCGAACGCCGGCCGGCGGCTCCACCGCCCGTCGGGGGCGTCTTCGACGACCGGCTCACCGGTGGCGGCATTGTCGCGCTCGTACGCCGTCGCCAGCCGGCCGAGGCTCTCAGCGCCCACGCTGAAGCCGGTGTCCTTCATCCCGAGCGGATCGCAGATCCGCTCGCGCAGAGCATCCCCGAAGGACATGCCAGTGGCCCGGGCGATGAGCACACCCGTCACGTCGGCGGCGGTGTCGTACATCCAGCGCTCACCCGGCTGGGGACGAGCGGAAGCGCGCCCAGCCGGTGCATCCACTCGTCCGGCGCCGACTGGCCGAGTGCGTTCAGCGCGTCGGAGATCGGGAACGTGCCCGGCTCGGCAAGGACCATGCCGGTGCCGAGGGTGAAGGTCAGCAGGTCCCGCAGCGTGATCGGGCGTCTCGCCGCAACAATGTTGTCCAGTGGCCCGTCGGGATCGGCGAGCACGGTCATGTCCGCCAGCTCCGGAAGCAGGTCGTCGACCGGGTCATCCATGCGGAGGGTGAGGTCCTCGACGAGCGTCATCGCGCACGCGGCGACGATCGGCTTCGTCATCGAGCCCATACGACAGATCGTGTCCCCTGCCATCGGCGTCTCCGACCCCGCGCCCTCGAACGCGAGATGCCCCGCTGCTTCGACCCGCACGTCGCCGTGGCGGGCGAGGACGGCCACCACACCCGGGACGAAGCCGGAGTCGACGTGACGCTCGAGCAGCTCTCGCAACCGAGCCAGACGTTTCGACGAGAAGCCACCAGCAGCCACCTGTCTCCTCCTCGTCTCGGCCGTTCGCAAGTTACACGTTGCGCGACCACCACACGTCCCCGAGGAAGAGGCTCCGTCCGAGCAGTACCGCTCATCGGCACGAGGGTGCGCTCGGCCCGGAGGTCGATCCTGCGGAGGCTGGTGTTCACATAAGATCTTGCGAACAAGCGCCCCGGACAGGAGGAGCCCGTCGTGATGCGGTCAACGGCGTTCCTGCTGGAGTGTCTGCACCGCGCCGGGATGCGCGATGCCGTCACGGTGGAGCCGGCGACGGGTGGGGTCGCGGCGCTCGCGGGCATCGCCACCCGCCAGGACGCGCCGTCGGTGTTCGTCAAGGCCTTCGCCGACCCGCCGGCCGACGACGTCTTCCTCGCGGAGGCCGAAGGGCTGGCCGCCCTCCGCGAGCTCGGCGGCGTGGCGACACCCGAGGTGATCCTGGCGGACCGGGAACTGATGGTGTTGTCGGTGCTGCGGCCCAGGCCGCGCAGCGAGACCTTCTGGGAGCAGTTCGCGCACGCGCTCGCCCGCCTGCACCTGAGCACGACCCATCCCCGCTTCGGGTGGCACCGCGACAACTGGCTGGGCCGCCGCCGGCAGGTCAACACCTGGAATGACGACGGCTTTGCCTTCTTCGCACAGCACCGGCTGCTGCGGTGGCTCGGGCAGCCCCGCGTCGAGGCGGCACTCGACCGCGGAGACCGGGCGGCGCTGGAGCGGCTGTGTCACCGGCTGCCCGAGCTGCTGCCCGACCGGCCGGCATGCCTTACGCACGGCGACCTGTAGGCACAGAACGTCCTGGCCACCCCGGACGGGCAGCCCGCGCTGATCGACCCGGCCGTGTCCTACATGTGGGCCGAGGTCGACCTCGCCCATGTGTGGTCCACCTCGCCCCCGCCCGAGGCGCAACGGTTCTTCGAGGTCTATGCGGAGCTGACCGTTCTCGATGACGACTGGCGGGCCCGGATGCCGATCGTTCAGCTGCGGCAACACCTCGCCGTGCTGGCCCAGTTCGACGACGACTGGGGCGCGGGCGAACAGGTCCGCGCCACCCTTGCCCCGTTCCGGACGCGAACCTGAGCAGCGGCCCGATCGCCGTCTGCGGTCAGCGTTGCTTTCCGTCGGTGAGTGAGCGTCGGACGGTGGGGCGTCCCCGTCGCCGGCCGACTTCGGTGAAGCCGGCTCGTAGGAACAGGTTGAGGGTGCCGGGGAACAGGTCGGCGGCGGGGTGATTGTTCGTCGCCGCGATGGGATACGCCTCCACGTGCCGCGCCCCGGCCGCCTCGGCGGCTGCGATGACGGCGTCGAGCAGGACGCTCGCCAGGCCTTGACCGCGTCTGTCCAGGCGTACGTAGAAGCAGGTGATCGCCCAGTCGCCGGGCCTGCTCTGATCGCGGACCACGATGGGGGAACGGTCGAGTCGGGTGAACTCGGTGCGGGGGGCGGCAGCGACCCAGCCGACCGGCTCGTCGTTGTCGTAGGCGAGTAGTCCCGCGGCCGGGTGCTCGCTGGCGCGTTGCGCCATGAGCCGGCGGCGGGCATCGGGCGTGGACGCGGTGAAATCCCGGGCGGACAGCCGCCACCACATGCACCAGCAGCCCGCCTGGGCGCCACGCGGTCCGAAGAGCCGCTCCAGGTCGGGCCACCGGTCCGCGTCGAGTGGGCGGACGATGACATCGTTCCCGGTAGCGGGCTGGCGCGGTCGAGGCGCCATGTCAGTCCTGGCCCGTCAGGGGCTCGTCGCTTCGGGACTGCCGGCGGCGTTCCCGGTGGCGGGTCACCTTCTGCCGGTTGCCGCAGACACCCATGGCACACCAGGTGGCGGAGTGGTTGCGTGACGTGTCGTAGAAGACCCAGGCGCAGTCATCCGCCCGGCAGATCTTCAGCCGTTCCCACGTTCCGGCTCCCTGGGCCTGCTGGATCGATGTCATCAGCTGGCCGATGAACCAGTCGCAGTCCGTGCCGGCGGGCACGACCTGGAGCCGTCCATCCGGGTCCACGCGTAGCGCGACGGGGACGGACTGCGCAGTCTCTGACAGCGTGCGGGCGGCTTCGGCACGCTCGGCTTCGCCGGTTCCGACGCGGATCAGTGCGCGCAGCGCCGCGCGTACTCCCAGGAGCCGGTCAACGTCGCTTTTGGAGATCACCCAGCCGTCATCGAGCCGCCGACGGGTGTCCGGACCCATTTCGCCGGCGAGGAACCGCGTTGCCGCGGCAGGGTCGGCCAGTTCGTCGGTGCCTCGCTCGACGTGCACCGAGTTGAGGAAATCCTGCACCCGAGCCAGCGGCTCCGGCGCCCGCGCAGGTGCCGCGCGCGTCTGACCTGCGGTCAACTCGATCACCCTCCGCTTGACACCGGCTAATTCCGATGACAGGTTACACGTCGACGCGCGTAACCTGCGTCTGACTTACGCTAGTTACAGTAGGGTGCTCGTGGAGAATCGATCAGCACCGACCTCGGCCGCCGACCAGGCGCCCCCATCAGCGTCGGCGCCGGTTGGTCGCGACCCGGGTAAAACCGCAGCCACCAGCAGGCGTGGTACGCCGTCCACCCTGTTGCGGGATCGCGACTTCCGCCGGTTCTGGTCCGGGCAGACCATCTCCGTCGTCGGCGCCCAGATCACGGCTTTCACCATCCCGCTCTTCGCCGTTACCCAGCTGGGCGCCGACGCCTCCGACGTTGCGCTGCTGCGCGTGTTGGAAACGATCCGCTTCGTTGTCCTGGCCCTGCCGGTGGGAGCCTCGGCAGCGTCGGCGCCGTCCTCGGCGCGGCGCTGGCACCCCATGCGGTGCGTGCCGTCGGTTTCGGGCCGGCCTTCACCGCCGGAACGGCGGTCGGCTGCGCCGCCCCACTCCTCGTACCACTTGCCGGAACGGCACCCCAGCTCGCCGGCCCGCTGATCGCCATGTCGCACTTCCTCGCCGGAGCCGGCGTCGATATCCGTCATCGGGTCCGTCACGCTGCGTCAGTCGGTCACCCCGCCACGCCTGCTTGCCCGCGTCAACGCCGTCATGCGGCTGGCCAGCTACAGCGCCCTGCCAATAGGCTCTGCCGCCGCCGGCGTGCTCTCCGAAGCCACCACCGTCCGAACAGGACTCTTCATCGGCGCCGTCGGCCTTGCACTCCCCGTGCTCATCCTCCTGCTCTCACCCATACCCCGACTGCGCGACTCCTTCGATGCCGGCCCACCCCACGCACGTGAGACGCCGACGGCGCGTTCGCGTGATCCGTGAGATTCCCGATCCGCACCCGCCCGCGGGGCCGGAAACGCCGAAGGACCCCTCCCCGCGCTCGCGGGAAGGGGCCCTTCGTTCGGGTACGGCGTCAGCCGGCGATCATGCGACGCAGCACGTACTGCAGGATGCCGCCGTGCCGGTAGTAGTCGGCCTCACCGGGGGTGTCGATGCGGACCACGGCGTCGAACTCCACGCCGGTGTCCGTGGTGACCTTGACGGTGCGCGGGGTGTCGCCCTCGTTGATCGCGGTGACGCCGCTGATCGAGAAGGTCTCCGTGCCGGTCAGGCCCAGCGACTCGGCGGTGGTGTCGACCGGGAACTGCAGCGGCAGGACGCCCATGCCGATCAGGTTCGAGCGGTGGATCCGCTCGTACGACTCGGCGATGACCGCCCGCACCCCGAGCAGCATGGTGCCCTTGGCCGCCCAGTCGCGGGACGAGCCGGAGCCGTACTCCTTGCCGGCCAGGATGACCAGCGGAACGCCCGCCTCCTGGTACGCCATCGAGGCGTCGTAGATCGAGGTCTGCTCGCCGGTCAGGTGGTTGACCGTGAAGCCGCCCTCGACGCCCGGGACCAGCTGGTTGCGCAGCCGGATGTTGGCGAAGGTGCCCCGGATCATCACCTCGTGGTTGCCCCGGCGGGAGCCGTACGAGTTGAACTCGTGCCGCGCCACGCCGTGCTCGGCGAGGTACTTGCCGGCGGGGGAGTCCGCCTTGATCGAGCCGGCCGGGGAGATGTGGTCGGTGGTCACCGAGTCGCCCAGCTTGGCCAGCACCCGGGCGCCGGCGATGTCCTGCACCGGCTTCGGGTCGCGCTCCATGCCCTCGAAGTACGGGGGCTTGCGCACGTAGGTCGACTCGCCGTCCCAGGCGAAGGTGTCGCCCGTCGGGGTCGGCAGCGACTGCCAGCGCTCGTCACCGGCGAACACGTCGGCGTACGCGGCGCTGAAGCCGGTGGCGCCGATCGCCGAGGCGATGACGTCCTGGATCTCGGCGCTGTTCGGCCAGATGTCCCGCAGGAACACCGGGTTGCCCTGGGCGTCCTCACCGAGCGGCTCGTTGGCCAGGTCGATGTCCATGGTGCCGGCGAGCGCGTACGCGACCACCAGCGGCGGGGACGCCAGGTAGTTCATCTTGACGTCCGGGTTGATCCGGCCCTCGAAGTTGCGGTTGCCGGAGAGCACCGAGACGACGGCCAGGTCGCCCTCGTTGACCGCGGCGGAGACCTCCTCGGGCAGCGGGCCGGAGTTTCCGATGCAGGTGGTGCAGCCGTAGCCGACCAGGTTGAAGCCGAGCTTGTCCAGGTAGGGCGTGAGGCCGGCGCGGTCGTAGTAGTCCATGACGACCTTGGAGCCCGGGGCCAGGGTGGTCTTCACCCACGGCTTGCGGGCCAGTCCCTTGTCCACCGCGTTCCGGGCCAGCAGCGCGGCGCCGATCATGACCTGCGGGTTCGAGGTGTTGGTGCAGGAGGTGATCGCGGCGATGACCACGGCGCCGTGGTCCAGCTCGTACTCGACGCCGTCGGCCCCGGTCACCCGGACCGGGTTGGTGGCGCGGCCGCCGGCGCCCGCCGCGGCGGTCTCCAGGTCGCGCGGCTCGTCGGCCGGGTCGCTGAACTCGTTGGCCGGCGGGTCGCTGGCCGGGAAGGACTCGGCGCTGGCCTCGTCGGCCGGGCCGGCGGCGCCGGTCGGGAGCTTCTCGCGCTCCACGCTCGGCTTGAGGTCGCGCTCGCCGGCCGCCTGGCCCTCGGCGACGTAGTCGGTCAGCGCCGAGCGGAACAGCGTCTTGGCGCTGCCCAGCGGCACCCGGTCCTGCGGGCGCCGCGGGCCGGCCAGCGACGGCTCGATGGTGCCGAGGTCCAGCTCCAGCCGCTCCGAGTACTCCGGCTCGCGGTCCGGGTCGTGCCAGAGGCCCTGCTCCTTGGCGTACGCCTCGACCAGCGCGACCTGCTGCGGGTCGCGGCCGGTCAGCTCCAGGTAGCGGACGGTCTCGGCGTCGATCGGGAAGATCGCGACGGTGGAGCCGTACTCCGGGGACATGTTGCCGATGGTGGCCCGGTTGGCCAGCGGCACCGCGCTCACGCCGGGGCCATAGAACTCGACGAACTTGCCGACCACGCCGTGCTTGCGCAGCATCTCGGTGATGGTGAGCACCAGGTCGGTGGCGGTGGTGCCGGCCGGCATCTCGCCGGAGAGCTTGAAGCCGACGACCCGCGGGATCAGCATGCTGACCGGCTGGCCGAGCATCGCGGCCTCGGCCTCGATGCCGCCCACGCCCCAGCCGAGCACGCCCAGGCCGTTGACCATCGTGGTGTGGGAGTCGGTGCCGACCACGGTGTCCGGGTACGCCTGGCCGTTGCGCTCCATGACCGTGCGGGCCAGGTACTCGATGTTGACCTGGTGCACGATGCCGGTGCCCGGCGGGACGACCTTGAACTCGTTGAACGCGGTCTGGCCCCAGCGCAGGAACTGGTAGCGCTCCTTGTTGCGCTCGTACTCCAGCTCGACGTTGCGCTGGAAGGCGTCCTCGCGGCCGAACAGGTCGGCGATGACCGAGTGGTCGATGACCAGCTCGGCGGGGGCGAGCGGGTTCACCTTGGTGGCGTCGCCGCCGAGGTCGCGGACGGCCTCACGCATGGTGGCCAGGTCGACGACGCAGGGCACGCCGGTGAAGTCCTGCATCAGCACCCGGGCCGGGGTGAACTGGATCTCCACGCTCGGGTCGGCGGTGGGGTCCCAGCCGCCGAGCTGCTGGATGTGGTCGGCGGTGATGTTCGCGCCGTCCTCGGTCCGCAGCAGGTTCTCCAGCAGGATCTTCAGGCTGTAGGGCAGTCGGTCGTGGCCCTCCACCTTGTCGATCCTGAAAATCTCGTAGCTCGCGTCACCGACGCGTAGCTGGGTCTTCGCACCGAAGGTGTCGAGGCTCGCCACGTCGTACTCCTTCACACCAGCGACCTGAGTAGTCCTGAGCAGTTTGTCGCACCGGCCGGGGTGCTGCCGTGGTTAGGCAACACTTACCCGCGTCGGTCTCAACAAAACCGTACGTCCGTCTTGCTATTCGCGCAACCTCGTGCCAGGGTTCGGGACGAGGAGGTACCGCCATGATCCATCACGTCCTGCTCGCCTGCCCACGTGGCTCCGAGGACACATCGCGGGCGTTCTACGGCGGCCTGCTCGGCCTGGTCGAGAAGCCCAAACCGCCGGCCCTCGCCGCCCGCGGTGGTTGCTGGTTCACCGGGTACGGCGTGGAGCTGCACCTCGGCGTCGAGGACGACTTCCGGGCCGCCCGCAAGGCGCACCCCGCGCTGCTCCGCCCCGACCTGGACGAGCTGGCCGCCCGGCTCGACGCCGCCGGCCACCCCGTGACCTGGGACGACGACGAGATTCCCGGCATGAGGCGGTTCCACACGTACGACCCGCACGGCAACCGCCTGGAGTTCCTCGCACCCGTCGACTGAGCTTCCGCGGGTAGGGTTCGGGCGTGGTCGACGTACAGCACTGGCTCTCCGCGCTGCCCCCCGGCGTGGTGTACCTGATCGTCGCCGGGGTGATCGGCGTGGAGAGCATGGGCATCCCGCTTCCCGGCGAGATCGTGCTGGTCAGCTCCGCCCTGCTCGCCGCCACCGGGGTGGTCGAACCCGAGTGGGTGGCCACCGCCGCCGCGGCCGGAGCCATCATCGGCGACTCCATCGGGTACGCCGTGGGCCGGCGCGGCGGCCGGCCACTGCTCGAACGGCTGGGCCGGCGTTTCCCGAAGCACCTCGGCGAGGCGCAGCTCGCCCGCGCCGAACAGAGCTTCGCCCGGCACGGTGTCTGGGCGGTCTTCTTCGGGCGGTTCGTCGCCCTGCTCCGCATCCTCGCCGGCCCGCTGGCCGGGGCGCTGCACGTGCCGTACCGCCGGTTCCTGCTGGCCAACGCGGCCGGCGGCCTGGTCTGGGCGTTCGGCACCACGTACCTGCTCTTCTCCGTGGGCCGGGCGGCCGAGCACTGGCTCAAGGACATCTCCTGGGCCGGGCTGGTCCTCGCGGTCCTCGCCGGCCTGGCCAGCACCTGGTGGCTGCGCCGCCGCGCCCGGCGACTGGAGTCGGTCGAGGCGGCCGCCGAGGCCGACGAGCCGGTGCACGCCGGCGACCGCTGACGCCAGACGCCGAAAGGGCCCGACCCCTGGTGGGGTCGGGCCCTTTCGTGTTGCTTGCTGTGCTGGTTCGTCAGGAGGTGCTGTAGCCGCGGGTGGCGATCCAGTCGGCGAGGTTGTCCACGCTCATCCGGTAGGAGGCCATGTTCGGGTCGGCGGAGTCGGCGATGGTCACGGTGTGGCCGTTGTCGCGGTAGCCGATGACGCTGATGTAGTGGCCGCCTTCGAAGGAGTGGGTGTTGCCGTCGGTGTCGGTGGCGGTGCCGGCGATGTTGGCGACGATCGCGCGGCCGTCGTCGACGGTGCGGACGATGTCAGCTCGCAGGGTGTCGGTCTGCTTGTCGTCGGCCTTGCCGTCCCGGATCTCGACGGACCGGTAGTGCTTGCCGGTCTCCTTGTTCAGGACGGGGGTGATGTCGTTGATGCTGTTGGTGCCCGCCTCGGTGGTGCCCATTTCCTTGGCCATGGCGTCGACGTCGATGTTCTTGCCGAGCACGCTGATGGCGTTACGGGCGGCGGCGGGGCCGCAGTAGTAGAAGTTCGGCTGGGCCTCGTAGCGGACGTCCAGCTCCCGCTCGCCGTGACCCTTACGGTCGGTGCTGACCTGGGCGGCCTTCTCGGCGGGGGTGGCCTGGGCGGCGATGGCCGGGCCGGCGATGCCGACGGTGGTCGCGGCGATGCCGGCGGCGGTCAGAACGGTGTTACGCAGCAGATCGGTACGCATGATGAGTGCCTCTCTGTCGGGGGTGAGCAGCACCCGCAAAGGGGTGCGCGTGCGGCTGGAAAGTCTTGGGCCCGGCGATCAGGGGTGACCTGCTCGGGCGGTCCGGGGGGTGTAACCGTCGGCGGCGGGGAAGCGATTCCCACGGCCAGGTTCCGACGTCTCGGGGGGATGTAACGACCGGGGGCCGGGGGTGATTCCCTGGCTCACCGGCTCGGACCGGTGGTGCGCGGTCCGGGGGATGTAACGGCCGGGGCCTGGAGGTCATTCCCTCGGCCGGCCCGGTGGACCCGGTAGTGCGGGGTCCGGGGATGTAACGACCGGGTGGGGGCCGGCCATTCCGAACGGAGCCGCCTCACCCTCGCAAGCGGCGGGGTGCTGCGCGATCTGCCATGTTCAACGACCCCGCCCCCGGCATGATTCCGCCTCGACGATGGCGCCGACCACCCGACACCACCGGCCGAAACCAGACACCAACCCCAGCACCGGCCACCACGAACCCGACATCCGCCCCAGCCGCACGGGCCGTGCTAACCCGGGCGCATCCAACGGATCCCAGGCCGGCCAGTCCGGGCACCACGAACGCGCCGGCGCTGGGAGAGTGCCGCCAACCCCACAAACCGGACAGCCGGGTGCTTTGGCGCTCATCGAGCCCCAAACCGCACGTCGCCCGGTGACGGACAACCGGATCTTGGGCACTTTCCGTTCGCAGCGAACGGAAACTGTCCAAGATTCAACCGGAGACCGTCGTCCAGCGGCCGCCCCTGGCCGAAAGGCATCGGGCTGGGGCTCGGGGGAGGCGTCGGGGCGCGTGGGTGGAACGCCATGTAGGTCACCGGTGCGCGGAGACCTACATGGTGTTCCACCGGGGGCCGTGGGGTCAGGCGGCGGTGAGGAGGGTGAGGAGGGCGTCGCGGGCGGTGCGGACGGCGGTGCGGGACTCCTCGGTGTGGTCCAGGGCGTCGAAGCCGTGCCGACCCTCCGGTACCGCCACGATCCGAACCGGCGTCCCCCGACGCGCCGCTGCGGCGGTGAACGCCTCGCTGGTGGCGGCGATCTCCGGGCGTTCCCGGCCGGCCAGGGTGAGCACGAGCGGCGGCGGATCGCCGGCCTGGTCGAGTGCGTCGATTGGGTGGAATCGCGGGTCGACCGGCCACCCAGGCAGGGTCGCGAGCAGCGGGTACGTCGCGGCGAGGCCGCGCAGCCACGGGGGCGGGTCGCGCAGCCAGTCGGCCAGCAGCAGGCCGCTGCCGGAGAAGAACCAGAGCGCCAGCCGGTCCGGGTCGACGCGGGGGTCGGCCCGCAGCAGGTCGGCCGTGCCGGCGAGGTGTGCGGCGGCGGCCGGCAGGTCGCCGGGGGTGTGCAGGGGGAGTCGGGGCATGGCGGCGAGTACGCCCTGCTCGGCGAGGAGGGCGCCGTAGCCCTGGTAGAGCAGCCACTCCCGGGGATCCGGGGCGCCGGGTGGCAGTGGGCCGCCGTGCACCAGGACGACCGCGGGCCGGGGGCCGTCGCCCGCCGGCAGGTAGAGGTCCACGTCGCCGTGCCGCTCGACCGGGGCCGGCGGCGGGTCGAGAACAAACTGTGTCTCCCAGAAACTGTTTTGCATGTGGCTCATCGTAGGTGAGGCCGCCCGGTCTTCGCTGCCCCGTCAGGGCCTCCACTGTGGGCGTGCCACCATGTCGGGCATGGAGATCTGGAACAACCCGTCCTGCTCGAAGTGCGCCACCGCCCGGGCTTCCCTGGACGAGGCCCGGGTGCCCTACCGGCTGCGGGCCTACCTGACGGAGCCGCCGAGCGCGGAGGAGTTGACCGAGGTGCTGCGCCGGCTGGACGCCCGGGCCTGGGAGATCTGCCGCACCGGCGAGCCGGCCGCCGCCGCGCTGGGCATGGCGGACTGGCCCCGCGACGACGCGACGGAGCCGCGCTGGATCGCCGCGATGGTCGCGCACCCCGAGCTCATCCAGCGCCCGATCCTGCTGCTGGACGACGGCAGCGCGCTGGTCGGTCGTACCCCCGAGGCCCTGGACGAAGCGGTGCGCCGCGCCGACCGGTGAGCGCGCGGCGGTGGGTCAGGAGGGGCGGTCGCCGGCCTTCGCGTGCCGCTCGCGCAGCCGGTCCCGGATCTCCTCCGGGGTGTACGCCCGGCGCCGCCGCTCGGCCCGGGCCACCACCACGCCGGTCGCCGCGACCCCGGCGAGGCCGGCCAGTCCGAGCAGTTTCCACCACCGCATCCGTTGCCGCTTCGGCATAGGGTAGTCCTCCATGAGCATCAGCCTGGACGAGGCGGTGGAGCTGACCCGGACCGGCGACCTCTGGGTCTTCCGCGGGCGCAGCGTGCCGGACCGCGCCATCCAGCTCACTACGAACAGCCCAGTCAACCACGTGGGCATGGCGGTGGTGCTCGACGACATGCCGCCTCTGATGTGGCACGCCGAGTTGGGCCGCTCCCTGCCGGACATGTGGACCGGCGCCCACCAGCGCGGCGTGCAACTGCACGACCTGCGGGACGCGGTCTGCGTCTGGGCCAACCGCTACGGACAGCGGGCGTGGCTGCGCCAGCTCGAACCGTCGGCGGACACGGCGATGGAGGAGGCGGTGCTGCGGACCGTGGCTCGCCTCGACGGCACCCCGTTCCCGTCCACCGCGCAGCTCGCCTGGCGCTGGGCCCGCGGCCGGGTGCCGAACCTGCGCCTCGGCCTCTCCATGGACGACGGTGGCGGCGTGCCGGTCCGCGACCGGGCGCTGGAGACCGCGTACTGCGCGGAGGTGGTGGCGGTGACCTACGAGGCGATGGGGTTGCTGCCCGCCGGCCGCCGGCCCAACTGGTACGACCCGGGCCGGTTCTGGAGCGGCGACGACCTCGACCTCACGGGCGGCGCCCAGCTCGGGGCGGAGATCGAGGTGAGCATCCCGCCCCGCTGACCAGGTTTGCCGCGCCCGCCGTCCGGTAATGGAGAGCGGTGTGACGGCTTCCACGGACCTCGACACGCTCACCGACTTCTTTGACCGGTACGGCGTGGCGCTGACCACCGCCGACGTGCCCGCCATCGCCGGCTGCTACGCGCTGCCGGGGCTGGTGGTCGCCGACACCTACAGCTTCTCGTTCACCTCGCCGGCGGCCGTGGCGCTCAGCTTCGTCGGCGCGGCCCCCGACTACCAGGAGCGGGAACTGGTCGCGGCCAACGCGCAGATCGAGGACGTGCAGCAGGTCTCCGCGCTGCTCACCGAGGTGGCGGTGCGCTGGGAGTTCCTGGACAGCCAGGGCCGGGCGGTGCCCGGCGAGCGCTACCGCTACCTGCTCCGGGCCACCGACGACGGCCCGGCCATCTGCACCGTCATCCGCACCGCCTGACGGCGGTCGCCGCGCCCGTCGGCGCGGAACTCGGCAATCGTGACCAGGAAGCCGGCGGCTCAGCGGACCAGGGCCCGCGGCGCCCGCCGCCGGGGCAGCGCGTCGAGCAGCGCGCCGTCGGCCACGTCGGCCACGCCGGCCACGTCGGCGACGAAGGCGTCGACGGCCTCCCGGGTGACGCCCGGCATGCAGATCAGGTGACTGCGACCGGCGCTGCTGGCCAGCACCCACCTGCCGATCAGCGACAGAGCCGGGGAACGCTTGCACACAGTTGATAACGCCTGCACTCAGTGAAATCATCGGCCGGGCGAATTCCAGCTAGACGAGTGATTCCCAACTCTGGGTTGGGCGGCGTGGCGGGTTGACCAGCACAAGAAGAGAGGGCATCGATGGTTGTTTGTGAAGACAGACCTCGACACCCTCTTGACCGCACTGTACGTCCTGATCGACGACCACGTCATCCCGCCGCATCGACGTGGGCCGGGCCGACCCAAGCGGCTGTCCGACTCCGAGCTGGTATGCCTGGCTGTGGCCCAGGTGCTGCTGGGTGCCCGCTCGGAGCACCATTGGCTGCGCCTGTGCTACGGCCGGCTCGGGCATCTGTTCCCGTACCTGCCCAAACAACCCGGATACCACAAGCGGGTCAAGGCCGCCGCGCCGCTGATCTGCCGGGCCACGCTGTACCTGGCCACGCTGTGCCCGTCGTGGCGCGACGACCTGCGGTTGCTGGATGCCACCCCGGTCCCGTGCGGCACGTCTCGGCCCACCGTGCAGCGTTCGGCGTTGGCAGAGATCGCCGGGTACGGCTACTGCGCCTCCCATTCGCGCTGGTACTGGGGGTTGAAGCTGTACCTGATGACCACCGCCGAGGGAATGCCGGTGGCGTGGTGCCTGGCCAACCCCAAGATCGGAGAGCGGGAGGTGGCCGAGGAGTTGCTGGCTCACGCCCGCGAACTGGGCTCGCTGTGCAGCGGCATGGTGGTGTTGGCGGACAAGGGCCTGTCCGGCAAGCAGATCGATCGGTACGCCGCCGAGCAGGTCGGGGTGCTGCTGGCCCGCCCGGACCGCAAGGACGAGCAACGCCGCTTCGGCAACCTCGCCGGTGTCCGGCAGTGGATCGAGTCGGTCAACGACACCCTGAAAGGCCAGCTCAACCTGGAAGGACACGGTGGGCGCACCCCGGCCGGAGTGTTCGCGCGCGTCGCGCAGCGGCTCCTCGCGATGGCCGCAGCGATCTGGCACAACTGGCGGACCAACGCACCCGTCAAGCGTTCCTTGATCGCGTACGACCACTGATCAATTCGGAATCACTCGTCTAGCCGGGAGCTGCCACGTGTCGCAGGATCACCGCTCGCCGCTGCCACGTCCGTCCGATGAGGCCACCTGGGGCCACCGCGCGGCCGACCGGCCGGCGTACCCGCCGATATCGCCGGTCAGGCCGCGGGTGGGGTGGGGAAGCCGCCGGCTCTCCGGGCCGGGCGCCGCGGCACCCGCACCGGCGCACCCGGTGACGCCGGGCGGCTACGGCGCGCCGGGCGCCCGCGGGTACGCCGCCGGGCCGGCCCCGGCGAGGTGGTCGTTGGGCGACGCGGCCGGGTCGACTGCCCGCGGCCACGCCGACCAGGCGGTCCAGCACCAGATCCGGCAGGCGGTGGTGCACCGGGTGCAGTACGCGAACGCCCTGCACGCCTCGCACTACTGGGACCTGCGCCGGACCACGCCGGTCGGGCCGCACGCGCTGATCTTCCTCTACGCCAGCCTGGACCCACGGTCCACCAATCCGCGCCAGCCGTACCACGAGATCAAGGCGGCGTCGCGGCTGTTCCGGGACGGCAGCGAGGTGCGGGATCTGCCGGCGCTGCTCGCCGAGCTGTGCGAGATCGCCGAGGGCTACCTGGCCGGGGGCGGGGTCTTCGACCCGGTCAGCCAGATGACCCAGGCCGGCGAGCCCATGCCCGCCGGGGCGCGCTACGTCGGCGTCTCCGTGTCGACCCTGCTCGGCAGCGGCGACGACGTCGGCGCCGAGCCGGCCGGGGTCGGCGGGACGGGGATCCCCGGGCGGAACCTGGTGGTCATGTCCGACGACAACGTGCTGGTGGTCGAGCGCTCGGCGCGGGCGCACGAGCAGGTCGTGGTGAACTCCACCGCCCCGCACTTTCCCGGCGGGGGCGTGGAGTACCGCAGCTGGCTTCCGCTCACCCCGGAGCAGCAGGTCCACCCGGCCTGGCGCTGGTTGCAGCACCTCAACCAGCTGGTGATGACCGGCCAGGAACGCAAGTTCGCGCTGGCCGGGTCCGCCGTGGGCCGGCGCCGGCGCTGAACACGCCGACGGCCCACCCTCGAGTCGGGGGCGGGCCGTCGCGCGTCCGCGCGTCCTACAGGGACCGGCCGACCAGATCCTGCTCGATCACCGCGAGTGGGCGCGGCTGGCCCTGCCCGACGTTTTCCAGCACCTCGGGGCGGGTGGCCGTGAGGACTGCGGCCCAGACCAGCCCCACCGCCGCGGCGGCCGCCACCGCGCCGGGGACCAGCCACTTCGTGGCGGAGCCCGCGGGCGCTCCGAGCACGGCGGAGAGGTTGACCAGCGTGGTGAGCAGAGCCGCGCCGACCAGCGCCGCTCCGATGGAGGGCGCGATCGTCCGCTGCCAGGCGCCCTCCTCGCCGCCGCCCCTGCGGAAGAAGGCGATCGTGGCGACCGAGGTGGCCGCCATCATCAGCAGCACCGCGATGGCCGCGACGCCGGAGAGCCAGCTGAACATGATGGCGACCGGGTCGGCCCCGGTCAGCGCGAAGACCAGGATGATCGCCAGGGCGATCGCCGACTGGAGCGCCGACCCGGCGATCGGCGCGCCGCCCCGGCCGACCCGCTCGAATACCGCCGGCAGCACCCGCTCCCGGCCGAGGCTGAAGGCGTACCGGGCGATCGAGTTGTGGAAGCTGACCATCGCGGCGAACACGCTGGTCACCACCAGGATGGTCGCGACGCTGCCGAGGACGGGGCTGGCGTGCGCCTGGAGGATCGAGAACGGCAGCCCGGCGTTCGGGTCGCGGGACTGCTCGACGACCCGGTCGGGGCCCACGGCCACGGCCAGGGCCCAGGCGGCGAGCGCGTAGAGGACCGCCAGCAGGATCAGCGCCGAGTAGGCAGCCCGGGACACGGCCTGCGGCGACCGGGACTCCTCGGAGTAGACGGCGGCCGACTCGTAGCCCACGAACGAGGCCGCGCAGAAGGCGACCACCCCGCCGATGCCGGGGACCAGCAGGTTGCCGGGGTCCAGCGGCGCGAAGCTCACCGACCCGCCGGCAGGGTGGGTGAACGAGATGAGCACGAAGAGCAGGATCACCGCGACCTCGGCGGCCAGCACCGCGCCCAGCAGGCCGACGCTGATCCGCGCCTTCAGCACGCCGACCAGGGCGACCCCGGCCCAGGCGAGCAGCGCCCAGGCCCACCACGTGCCGCCGAGGCTGTCACTGGCCACCGCGCCGAGCAGCCCGTACAGGCAGGTCTGGATGGCGTTGTAGCCGAGCAGCACGACGGGCGCGGCGACCACGCCCCAGAACCGTCCGAAGCCGGCCGCCAGGGCCGCGTAGAAGACCCCGGCGCTGGAGACGTAGCGGGCCATGGCCAGGTAGCCGACGGAGAAGAAGAGCAATGCGGCCGCGATCACGAGGAAGCCGAGCGGTGTGCCGGTGACGCCGGTCGAGGCGTACGTGGCGACGATCGCGCCGGCGAGCACCGCCATCGGGGAGGAGGCGGTCGCGCTGAACACCAACAGGGCGCCGGTGCCGAGGGACTTGCGGATGAGCCCGGTTGGCGCGCTGGCAATCTGCATGGAGCTGCTCCGAGTGGGGGAGGAGGGGTAGTCGGGGCGGCAGGGGGGTCGGCGGCCGACCGGCGGTGGCGGAGCGGACGCCCGTCGACGGCCTCCATGATGGACAGTGCGGGCGCGGGTGCGCGACCCTGCCCGGACCTGAGCCATCGAGGAGCTCCGACGGCTGAGCGCGGACAGCGTAGCCGACGACGCGGCGCGACGTGGTGGGTGCGGGGCGTGGCGAAGGGTCGGCCGGTGGGGCTCGATCCGGGGCTCGTGATCATCCGTTCCGGGCGTCCCGGATGTCCGGTCGGGTCGGATCGCCCCCGGCGTGATGTGCCGGTGAGGCGCGCTGGCTACGCTGGCGCGTCGACTATCAGGAGGGGGCCGCATGAGGGCCGGGCCAGCCCAGCCGTCCGACGCGCCGACGGCGCCGCGGGCGCTCACATCGGCGCCGTGGATCGTGGTGCTGCTCGGCGTCGGCCTGGCCGTCAGCCTGTTGGTGGTCGCCCTCCTCGCGCTTCGCGGGGAGGAACGCCAACCGGTGCCGGCGCCCGCCCCGCCGATGTACCTCCCCACCCTCGGAGTGGAGACCCCCACCGCCGCGCCGACGGCCGAAGCCGCGACCGTCGCCGCCACCGGGCCGGCGACGCCGTCGCCCAGCGCGAGCCCCTCGCCCACGGCCGGCGCGTCCCGGTCGGCGACGCCGCGGCCCCGTGCCTCGACGCGGGAGGCCGCGCCGGGTGCGCTCACCGCACGGTACGAGGCCACCGCGAGCGACCGGAGCGGGTTCGAGGCGCGGCTGACCGTGGTCAATGGCTCCGGTGGCGGCCAGCGCTGGGAGGTCGAGCTGCTCTTCGCCGGCAACGTGAAGACGATCGAGGCCTCGTCCACCTCGGGGGTGTCGGTCAGCACCGAGGGCAGCGGGGTGTTCGTGCTGCGCGGCACCGGGCCGCTGCCGGCCGGGCAGAGCGCCACGGTGCGGTTGCGGTTCGGCCGTACGGGCACCGGTGACCGGCCGGGCCAGTGCACGGTCAACGGCGCGGACTGCGTGATCGGCTGAGACTGAGCGCCGGCGGCGGGTGGACCTCGCGCTGTCCGGCGATCCTCGCGGTGGTTACGCTCGCCCGAGGGGGATCGACTGGGGAGGGTCATGTCCGGCACGCGACGCGCACGCCCGTCATCCGGCGCCGCCATCACCTCCTCGCCGTGGATCGTCGTCTCGATCGGCGTGATCGTCATGGTGGTCCTGCTGCTCGTGGCGCTCGGCTCGGTGCGCGGGCGGCGGACGTTCGCCGAGGCCCCGCCGCCGGCCCCGACGATGTCGCTGCCCCAGGTGCCGGTCACCACTCCCGCCACCCCCTCCACCCCGGGCGCGACCACCCGGCTGTCCGCGTCCGCCACCGGGCCGGTGACCCCCGGGCCGTCCCCCAGCTCGAGCGGGGTGCCCGCCCGGCCGAAGCCCAGCCCGTCGGCGAGCGCGGGCAGCCGCAGCGCGCAGCCCGCGCCACCGCCGCCCGCTCCTCCGGTGACCGGCCGGTACGGGGTGGTGAGCAGCTTCGACGGCGGGTTCATCGGTGAGGTGCGGCTGGTCAACACCGCCGACCAGGCGCAGGGCTGGACGGTGCGGCTGACCTTCCCGCGGGGCCGCCTCGTGACCGCCTGGGTCAGCGGCGCGGAGCAGGGCAGAGGCAGCTTTTCCGACGGCGTCTTCACCTACCGGGGCGGGGCGGACCTGGCGCCCGGGGAGTCGGTGGCGCTGCAGTTCCACTTTGAGCAGACGGGCACGACCCGGCCGACGACCTGCACGGTCAACGACGCCAACTGCTCCGGCTTCTGATCCTCGACCCCGGTCGCCTCCCGATTCGCCTTGCCGTGTTTCGCAAGACGGCTGCTTTGTTGCGACTCTGTTTGCAAGGTATTGCAGAATGTTTCGACGAGGGCTAGCGTGCGGGCGAATCAGCGACCAGAGAAAGGCCGTCGATGAAACCCCCGCCGATATCCCGCAAGGCCCTGGCCGCCCTGGCCTCCTCCCTCGTGCTCACCCTCGTCGGCGTGCCGGTGGCCCTCCACCAGGTGGGTGCCGACGGCAGCGACCGCCCCGCCGCCCCGGACGTGCTGGCCGCCGCGGGCGCCGCGCAGTGGAGCCGGGAGCCGTCCGCCGAGACGCTGCTCAAGGCCGGCAGCAGCAGCGCGAAAGCCGAGCAGTTCTACTTCGTCCTGCCGGACCGCTTCGCCAACGGCGACAAGCGCAACGACACCGGCGGGCTGACCGGTGACCGGCTCAGCACCGGCCTGGACCCCGCGGACAAGGGCTTCTACCACGGCGGTGACCTCAAGGGGGTCATCGACCGGATGGACTACATCCAGGGCCTCGGCACGACGGCCATCTGGCTCGCCCCGATCTTCAAGAACCGGCCCGTGCAGGGCACCGGCGCGGACGTCTCCGCCGGCTACCACGGCTACTGGATCACCGACTTCACCCAGGTCGACCCGCACTTCGGCAGCAACGCGGAGCTGAAGAAGCTGGTCGGCCTCGCCCACCAGCGGGGCATCAAGGTCTACCTGGACATCATCGTCAACCACACCGCGGACGTCATCCGGTACGCCGAGGACAGGTACGGCTACGTCGACAAGAAGACGTCTCCCTACACCGACGCGCAGGGGCGGGCCTTCGAGGACCGCAACTACGCCGACGGTACCCGGGCGTTCCCGCAGGTCGACAGCGGGTCGTTCCCGTACACCCCGACCTTCGCCAGCGCGGCCGACGCCAAGGTCAAGGTGCCGTCCTGGCTGAACGACCCGACCATGTACCACAACCGGGGCGACTCCACCTTCGCCGGTGAGAACAGCGAGAACGGCGACTTCTTCGGCCTCGACGACCTCTGGACCGAGCGTCCCGAGGTGGTCCGCGGCATGACCGACATCTACGCGCAGTGGATCGGCAAGGCCGGCGTCGACGGTTTCCGCCTCGACACGGTCAAGCACGCCAACCTCGACTTCTGGCCGCAGTTCACCCGCGGCATCGACGCCGCCGCCGCCAAGGCCGGCAAGCCCGACTTCTTCATGTTCGGCGAGGTCTACAGCGCCGACCAGGAGATCGAGTCGACCTACGTCCGGCAGGGCGGCCTGCCGGCCACCCTGGACTTCTCCTTCCAGGAGGCCGCGCGGGGCTACGCCGCCGCCGACGGCTCGGCCAGGGCGCTCGCCGACGTGTACGCCAGGGACGACCTCTACGCCGCCCGGGACACCGACGCCAACCGGCTGACCACCTTCCTCGGCAACCACGACATGGGCCGGATCGGCTCGTTCATCGCGACCGCCGGCGGGGACGACGTCAGCCAGCTCCGCCGCGACCAGCTCGCCCACCAGCTGATGTTCCTCACCCGCGGCCAGCCGGTCGTCTACTCCGGCGACGAGCAGGGCTTCACCGGACCCGGCGGGGACAAGGACGCCCGGCAGGACATGTTCGCCAGCCGGACGGCGGACTACCTCGACGACGACCTGATCGGCACCACCCGTACCCACGCCGCCGACCAGTACGACACCACCCACCCGCTCTACCGGACCATCGCCGAGCTGGGTGAGCTGCGGCAGGCCCACCCCGCGCTGCGGGACGGCATCCAGGTCACCCGCTACGCGGCCGACGGCCCCGGCGTCTTCGCCTTCTCCCGGGTCCTGCCCGCGGACCGCACCGAGTACGTCGTCGCGGTCAACAACGCCGCGACCGCGCAGACTGTCACCGTGGACACCTGGTCGGCCGGCGCCACCTTCAGCGGCGTCTACGGCGGCGCGGGCACCACGACCGCCGGCGCCGACGGCATGCTGGGCGTCACCGTGCCGGCCATGTCGGCCGTGGTGCTCAAGGCCGACCGGGCGATCCCGCAGGCCGGCGCGGCCCCGCGGATCACCCTCACCGAGCCGGGCGACACCCCGGTGGCCACCAAGGCCGCCGTCACCGCGCAGGTCACCGGCGGCCCGCTGGCGACCGTCACCTTCGCCGCCCGGGTGCCCGGCGGCCGGTGGACCCTGCTGGGCAGCGCGCACCGGGCGCCGTACACCGTCCACCACGACCTGACCGGCCTGGCCGGCGGGACGAAGGTCGAGTACAAGGCCGTGGTCCGCGACGGCAAGGGACGGGTGGCCGCCGCCCGCACCACCGGTGTGGTCGGCACCCCGGCGCAGAGCGCCTCACGGGACTGGGCGGTCGTGCACTACCAGCGGCCCGCCGGCGGGTACGCCGACTGGGGCCTCTACACCTGGGGCGACATCGACCCGGCCTACCAGACCGAGTGGCCCAAGGGGCAGCCGTTCGCGGGTGAGGACTCCTTCGGCCGGTTCGCCTGGGTCAAGCTGAAGCCGGGCGCCCAGTCGGTCGGGTTCCTCGTGGTCGACAAGGACGGGAACAAGGACGCCCCGAACGACCGCACCATCGACGTGACGCAGACCGGCGAGGTCTGGGTCAAGCAGGGCGACCCGACCCTCTATCCGACCCGGCAGGCCGCCACCGGCGAGCCCGACCCGCCGGTCGACCAGAGCACCGCGGTCATCCACTGGCGCAAGGCGGACGGGAACTACGACGGCTGGGGCCTGCACCTCTGGGACGGCGCCGCCAACCCGACTGACTGGGGCAACCCGCTGAAGCCGGAGAAGATCGACGCGTACGGCGCGGTCTTCCGGGTGCCGCTGGCCGCCGGCGCGACCGGGCTGAACTACATCGTGCACAACGGTGACGTGAAGGATCAGCCCGACGACCAGCGGCTGGACTTCGCCACCGCCGGGCACGAGGTCTGGCTGCTCGCCGGGGTCAAGGGCCGGCTGCTGCCACCGACCTCGTCCGGCGTGGCCAGGGACCTCGACATCACCAAGCAGAAGGCGCAGTGGATCGACCGGTCCACCGTGGCCTGGCAGACCGGGCCGACCGACGGCAAGCGGTACGCCCTGGTGGCCGCCCCGGTCGGCGGGCTCGCCATCGCCGACGGGGAGCTGACCGGGACGTACACCACGCTGCCGCTGCGGGCGGGGCGCAACGGGCTGACCGAGGCCCAGCGGCAGGCGTACCCGCAGCTCTGGGCCTACCGCGCGTTCACGCTGAACCGCGCCGACCTGGCCAAGGTGCCCGCGGCGCTGCGCGGCCAGCTCGTGGTGACCGAGCGGGACGCCGACGGCAACCTGCTCGGCGCCACCGGGGTGCAGATCCCCGGCGTCCTCGACGACGTCTACCGGCCCGCCACCCGGGCGAAGCTCGGCCCGACGTTCGCCGGCAAGGTGCCCACGCTGGCCGTCTGGGCGCCCACCGCCCGGAAGGTGTCGCTCCAGCTCTTCTACTCGCCGACGGCCGAGCCGACGACCGTGGCGATGCGCCGTGACGACACCACCGGCGTCTGGTCGGTGCGCGGCACGAGGTCGTGGACCGGCCGGTACTACCGCTACCAGGTGGAGGCCTGGCAGCCGGCGGCGCAGAAGGTGGTCACCGCCGCGGTCACCGACCCCTACTCGGTGGCCCTCGCGCCGGACTCGACGCACAGCCAGATCGTCGACCTGGCCGACCCGGCGCTGGCCCCGGCCGGTTGGGCGAACCTGCGCAAGCCGGCGGCGGTGCCCTCGGCGAAGGCGCAGATCCAGGAGGTGTCGGTCCGCGACTTCTCCATCGCCGACACCACCGTGCCGGCCGACCGGCGGGGCACCTACCTCGCCTTCACAGACCCGGAGACGGCCGGGATGAAGCACCTCCGGGCGCTCGGCGACGCCGGGGTCAACTACCTGCACCTGCTGCCGGCGTTCGACTTCGCCACCATCCCCGAGCGGCGGGCCGACCAGGCGCAGCCCGCCTGCGACCTGGCCGGGCTGCCGCCGGACTCCGACGAGCAGCAGAAGTGCGTCGCGGCGGTGGCCGGGAAGGACGGCTACAACTGGGGGTACGACCCGCTGCACTACACCGTGCCCGAGGGTGGCTACGCCGTCGACCCGGCCGGGGCGAAGCGGACCACCGAGTTCCGGCAGATGGTCGCCGGGATCAACCAGGCCGGCCTGCGCGTGGTGATGGACGTCGTCTACAACCACACCTCGGCCGCCGGCACCGACCCGAAGTCGGTGCTCGACCAGGTGGTGCCGGGCTACTACCAGCGGCTGCTGCCCGACGGCACCGTCGCCAACTCGACCTGCTGCGCCAACACCGCCCCGGAGCACGCCATGATGGGCAAGCTCGTGGTGGACTCGCTGGTCACCTGGGCCAGGGCGTACAAGGTGGACGGCTTCCGGTTCGACCTGATGGGCCACCACCCGAAGGCGAACATCCTGGCCGTCCGCGCCGCGCTGGACGAGCTGACCCCGGCCCGCGACGGCGTGGACGGGAAGAAGATCCTGCTCTACGGCGAGGGCTGGAACTTCGGCGAGGTCGCCAACGACGCCCTGTTCGTGCAGGCCACCCAGGCCAACATGGCCGGCACCGGGATCGGCACCTTCAACGACCGGCTCCGCGACGCGGTGCGCGGCGGCGGACCGTTCGACGGCAACCCGCGGATCCAGGGCTTCTCGTCCGGGCTCTTCACCGACCCCAACGGGGACGACGTCAACGGCTCCGCCGCGGAGCAGAAGGCGCGGCTGCTGCACCAGCAGGACCTGATCAAGGTGGGGCTCACCGGCAACCTGCGCGGCTACCGGTTCACCGACTCGTCCGGCCGGCCGGTCACCGGCGCTCAGGTGGACTACAACGGCTCGCCGGCCGGCTACACCGCCGCGCCGGGCGAGGCGGTCACCTACGTCGACGCGCACGACAACGAGATCCTCTACGACGCCCTCGCGTACAAGCTGCCGCAGGGAACCGCGGCGCAGGACCGGGCCCGGATGCAGGTGCTCGCCCTGAGCACGGTGGTGATGGGGCAGGGGACCGGGTTCGTGACGGCCGGCTCGGAGCGGCTGCGCTCCAAGTCGCTGGACCGCAACTCGTACGACTCCGGTGACTGGTTCAACCAGATCCGCTGGGACTGCGCCCAGGGCAACGGCTTCGGCGCCGGCCTACCGCCCGAACAGGACAACAAGGACAAGTGGCCGTACGCCAAGCCGCTGCTGGCCGACCCGAAGCTGGTGCCCGACTGCGCCGCGATCGACCTGGCCGACGCCCGGTACGCGGAGCTGCTGAGGATCCGGCGTTCCTCGCCGGTCTTCGGGCTGACCACCGCCGACCAGGTGCAGAAGCGGGTCGCCTTCCCGCTCTCCGGCGACCGGGAGACCCCGGGCGTGATCACCATGACCCTGGACGCCCGCGGGCTGGGCGGGAAGTGGAAGTCGGTCACCGTGGTCTTCAACGGCACCCCGGAGACGGCGAAGCAGACCGTCGCCGGCCTGCGCGGGGCGAACGTTGCGCTGCACCCGGTGCTGAGGAACTCCGCCGACCCGGTGCTCCGGACGGCGTCGTTCGACCGCTCCGGCGGCACGTTCACCGTGCCGGCGCGCAGCGTGGCGGTCTTCGTCCAGAGCTGACCCCGATCACGGTCCGGCCCCCCGCCACCAAGGTGGCAGGGGGCCGGACCCGTTGTGCAGCTGGTTCAGTTGAAGCAGTCCTTGACGGTGCCCGCGCAGTTGGTCGGGTCGTTGTTGGACACGGTGGACTTGTCGTCGAGGCGGACCTTGCCCTTGTGGTTGAGGATGCCGCCGGCGACGCGGTGGTTCTTGGAGCTGTCGGTGGCGGTGTTCTTGGTGACGTGGGTCTTGGTCAGGGTGACCGTGCCCTTGTTGTTGAAGATGCCGCCGCCGTTGAGGGCGGTGTTGCCCTTGATCTCGGTGTCCCGGAGGGTGAGGGTGGCGTTGTCGCCCTCGTCTTCGGGCCAGTCCTGGTAGCCGTCCTCGACCTTGTCCAGGCCGGTGGCGCCGTTGAAGATGCCGCCGCCGAACCGGCCGGCGCTGTTGTCGAGGATCTTGCTGTCGGAGATGGTGGCCGAGGCCTCGTCCTTCTTGTCGCGGCCGTCCTGGCCGTACTCACCGTTCTGGCCGTACTCACCGTTCTGGCCGTTCATGGTGTTGTCGTTGCGGCCGTCACGCTTCTTCTCTTCGCCGCCGGTGTTGACGATGCCGCCGCCGTCCTTGTCGGCGTGGTTCTTGATCACGGCGACCTTGTCGAGGTCGAGGTTGGTGTCGCGGGCGTAGATGCCGCCGCCGCTGTCGCAGGCGCTGTTGCCCTTGATGTCGGACAGGACGATCTTGACGAAGCCGCCGGCGCTGAAGATGCCGCCGCCGTTCTCGCCGGCCCGGTTGTCCTCGATGGAGGTCTTGAAGATCTCCACGCTGCCGGCCTTGTCCCGGTCGTCATGCCGGTTGTCGGAGCTGAGGTCGTTGCCCTTGTGGTCGTCCCGGTCCTTGCCCTCGCCGTTGGCGATGCCGCCGCCGTTCTTGCCGGCGGTGTTGTTGGCGACGTGGGAGTCCTTGACCGTGAGGACGCCGACGGTGAAGATGCCACCGCCGTTCTTCTGGGCGTGGTTGTCCTCGATCTTGCTCTCCTCGACGTCGACCCGGCCGAAGTTGGCGATGGCGCCGCCGTTGCCCTCGGCGTTGTTGCGGGTCAGCGTGACCTTCTTCAGGTGGGCGCTGCCGCCGCGCTCGACGAGGATCGCGCCGCCGTCGGCGTCGCCCTCCTTCTTGTTGTCGTTCTGACCCGGGCCGTCCATGGGAGCCGCACCGCCCTGGCCGCCCTGGGCGGCCGGCGGGGTCTGCGGCCCACCGGGGACCTGCGGCCCACCTGGTCCGCCCGGTCCGCCCGGTCCGCCCGGTCCGCCCGGTCCACCGGGTCCGCCCGGTCCACCGGGTCCGCCCGGTCCGCCGGGTCCGCCCGGGTTGCCGTACTTGAACTCGGCGGCGTTGCCGTCCTTGACGGTGAGGTCCTTCAGGGTCAGGTCGCCGCCGTCGACGACCCGGAAGATCCGGAAGGCGTCCTCGGAGTCGCGCTTGATCGTGGCGTCGTTGCCCTTGATCGTGAGCTCCTGCCGGATGGTCGGCAGACCGGAGCCGTCCTTCTTGTCGCTGAAGCTCAACTCGTAGGTGCAGTGCTTGGCCAGCTCGAGCGTGCCGCCGTGGTCCCGGTTGGCCAGGTCGACAGCCTCGATCAGCTTCTCCTCGTCACAGGGCACCTCCCGCACGCGCCCGTGCTCGTCGTGGTCCCGGCCCTTGTCCCGGTCGCGGTCGCCGCGGTCCTTGCCGTCACCGGCGGACTCGTCCGCGGCGTTGTCCGCGCCGCCGTCGTCCTTGAGCTGCTGGGCGGTCGACCACTTCACGTCCGCGAGCCGGTGGGGGCCGGTGGCTCCCGTGGTCGCGTACGCCACGCCGGCGAGGCTGACCGCTCCGGTCAGGCCTACGACGCCGGTGGCGAGCCAGAGCCGACGACGACGGATCGGGGAGGTGGTCTCACGGGTGGCGTCATCGTTATTGCGAAGGTAGTTGGACATCGGAGCTCTCTGCCCTCTCCTTGTACCGACAAGGTCGCTTCGCCTCGGCGAGGAGACCTTCGCTACAAATCGGTTGTAGCTGCTGAAGAACACCGTATGGGAATCTTCTTCACCTGGTGCTCTTATACGAAAAAAGCCCACATTCGGGCGTGGGCGGTGCGGCGAGCGCAGAGCGGCGCGGAGCGGGCCGGGGGTGTCACGGGCGGCGAAGGCCACCGCCGCGGGCCGAAAGGGGGTGGGAACCCCTTTCCGCCGTGGCGCGGCGGAAAGGGGTTCCCACTGTTATGTGGTGGTTCAGTTGAAGCAGTCCTTGACGGTGCCCGCGCAGTTGGTCGGGTCGTTGTTGGACACGGTGGACTTGTCGTCGAGGCGGACCTTGCCCTTGTGGTTGAGGATGCCGCCGGCGACGCGGTGGTTCTTGGAGCTGTCGGTGGCGGTGTTCTTGGTGACGTGGGTCTTGGTCAGGGTGACCGTGCCCTTGTTGTTGAAGATGCCGCCGCCGTTGAGGGCGGTGTTGCCCTTGATCTCGGTGTCCCGGAGGGTGAGGGTGGCGTTGTCGCCCTCGTCTTCGGGCCAGTCCTGGTAGCCGTCCTCGACCTTGTCCAGGCCGGTGGCGCCGTTGAAGATGCCGCCGCCGAACCGGCCGGCGCTGTTGTCGAGGATCTTGCTGTCGGAGATGGTGGCCGAGGCCTCGTCCTTCTTGTCGCGGCCGTCCTGGCCGTACTCACCGTTCTGGCCGTACTCACCGTTCTGGCCGTTCATGGTGTTGTCGTTGCGGCCGTCACGCTTCTTCTCTTCGCCGCCGGTGTTGACGATGCCGCCGCCGTCCTTGTCGGCGTGGTTCTTGATCACGGCGACCTTGTCGAGGTCGAGGTTGGTGTCGCGGGCGTAGATGCCGCCGCCGCTGTCGCAGGCGCTGTTGCCCTTGATGTCGGACAGGACGATCTTGACGAAGCCGCCGGCGCTGAAGATGCCGCCGCCGTTCTCGCCGGCCCGGTTGTCCTCGATGGAGGTCTTGAAGATCTCCACGCTGCCGGCCTTGTCCCGGTCGTCATGCCGGTTGTCGGAGCTGAGGTCGTTGCCCTTGTGGTCGTCCCGGTCCTTGCCCTCGCCGTTGGCGATGCCGCCGCCGTTCTTGCCGGCGGTGTTGTTGGCGACGTGGGAGTCCTTGACCGTGAGGACGCCGACGGTGAAGATGCCACCGCCGTTCTTCTGGGCGTGGTTGTCCTCGATCTTGCTCTCCTCGACGTCGACCCGGCCGAAGTTGGCGATGGCGCCGCCGTTGCCCTCGGCGTTGTTGCGGGTCAGCGTGACCTTCTTCAGGTGGGCGCTGCCGCCGCGCTCGACGAGGATCGCGCCGCCGTCGGCGTCGCCCTCCTTCTTGTTGTCGTTCTGACCCGGGCCGTCCATGGGAGCCGCACCGCCCTGGCCGCCCTGGGCGGCCGGCGGGGTCTGCGGCCCACCGGGGACCTGCGGCCCACCTGGTCCGCCCGGTCCGCCCGGTCCGCCCGGTCCGCCCGGTCCACCGGGTCCGCCCGGTCCACCGGGTCCGCCCGGTCCGCCGGGTCCGCCCGGGTTGCCGTACTTGAACTCGGCGGCGTTGCCGTCCTTGACGGTGAGGTCCTTCAGGGTCAGGTCGCCGCCGTCGACGACCCGGAAGATCCGGAAGGCGTCCTCGGAGTCGCGCTTGATCGTGGCGTCGTTGCCCTTGATCGTGAGCTCCTGCCGGATGGTCGGCAGACCGGAGCCGTCCTTCTTGTCGCTGAAGCTCAACTCGTAGGTGCAGTGCTTGGCCAGCTCGAGCGTGCCGCCGTGGTCCCGGTTGGCCAGGTCGACAGCCTCGATCAGCTTCTCCTCGTCACAGGGCACCTCCCGCACGCGCCCGTGCTCGTCGTGGTCCCGGCCCTTGTCCCGGTCGCGGTCGCCGCGGTCCTTGCCGTCACCGGCGGACTCGTCCGCGCGGTTCTGCGCGTCCGCGTCCTCGCCCCGCTTGTCGTCCGCCTTGCCGGCGTCGCTGGCGTTCTGTGGCGCCGCCGCGTGGTTGTCCGCGACCCGCTGCGGGTCGTCGGACTTGTTGTCGCGAGCGGCGAGGCCACCGAGGGCCGCCAGGCCGACGACGCCGGTCAGCCCGGCCACGCCGGTGGCGACCCAGAGTGCCCGCCGCCTGTTCGTCGGCGGGGGCATCGGTGCCCCGCCGTCGGAAGTCGTTACGTCGTTCGACATCAGAGCCTTCCGCCCTTTCGGTTTCTACCAAAGGGGTCGCACCGGATCTCAGTGATGCGACCAGCTACAAATGGGTTGCAGCCTCTGATCGCCACCGTATGAGAAGGATCCTCGCGACGCGGACGGATCCGAAGAAATCGCGCATTTGGCTCACATCCGGCCGGTCGGCGTGACCGGGGCGTAGCCGCCCCAGGAGGATCGTGAGCAGCGCAAACGACGACGGGCCCGGCGCCGGCGTCAAACCGCGAGAAACCTCGCAGACGCTGGCGGCGGGCCCGTCGTCGGGTGGTGCCTGTCGGGTCAGCCGGGCAGGCGGGGGCCGGCCTCGCGCTGCTCGGCCAGCCAGGTCTCCACCTCGTCCGAGCGGCGCGGCAGCCCGGCCGAGAGGTTCACCGCGCCGTCGGCGGTGACCAGGATGTCGTCCTCGATCCGCACGCCGATGCCGCGCAGCTCCTCGGGGACCAGCTCGTCCTCCGGCTGGAAGTAGAGCCCCGGCTCGACGGTGAGCACGTAGCCCTCGCCGAGCGGCCCGTCCCGGTAGGTCTCCTTGCGGGCGTTGGCGCAGTCGTGCACGTCGATGCCGAGCATGTGGCTGGTGCCGTGCAGCGTCCAGCGGCGGTAGACCGTCGACGCCGGGTCCATGGCCTCGTCGACGCTCACCGGCAGCAGGCCGAGATCCTTCAGCGCCTCGGCGAGCACCCGCATGGCGGTCAGGTGCACCTCGCGGAACGCCAAGCCCGGCTTGATCACGTCGATGCCGGCCTGCTGGGCGGCGTAGACCGCGTCGTAGACCTGGCGCTGGAGCGGGGTGAACCGGCCGTCGACCGGGAGCACCCGGGTGACGTCGGCGGTGTAGAGGTTGCGGTTCTCCACGCCCATGTCCATGAGCAAAAGCTCGCCCGGGCGGGTCGCGCCGTGGTTGCGCACCCAGTGCAGGATCGTGGCGTGCTCGCCGGCGCCGACGATCGAGCCGTACCCGACGTCGTTGCCGTCGTGCCGGGCCCGCAGCGCGAAGATCCCCTCCAGCAGCCGCTCGGAGACCGCCCGGTCGGCCGGGAGCGCCCGGGCCACATCCTCGAAGCCGCGGACGGTGGCGTCGCACGCCTCCTGGAGCTGGGCGATCTCCCACTCGTCCTTGACCAGCTTCAGCTCGGAGATCGCGATGGCCAGCTCGCGGTCGCGGCCCGGCTGCCCCTCGGCCCGCGCCCCGTCGTACGGCCGCACCGCGGCGTCCACCCGGGCGTCGAAGCCGCGCAGCACCCGGGTCCGCCCCGGCGCCAGCTCGGCCAGCGCCGCGTCCAGCTCGTTGAGGTCGGCGGTGGGCAGGCCCAGCTCGGTCGACTTCTCCTTCAGCGTCGGCCGCCGGCCCACCCACAGCTCGCCGTGCCGGCTGCGGAAGAACTCGTCGGTCGCCCGGGACGACCGGGGCCGCATGAACAGCGTGGCCTCGCCGCCCGGCCGCAGCACCAGCACGCTGTCCGGCTCCAGGTCGCCGGTCAGGTACGCGAAGTCGCTGCCCGGCCGGAACCGGTGGTCGGTGTCGTTGGCGCGTACCTTCTCGGTGCCGGTCGGGATGACCAGCGTCTCCCCCGGGAAGGCCTCGGCCAGCGCGGCCCGCCGCTTCGCGTGGTTGGGCACCTCCGGTCGGGGACCGACCGGCAGCTCCGTGTCCCGCCAGCCCTCCCGCATGAAGGACAGGAACGCCTCCGGGAAGTCCGGGTCGTGCGATTCGGTGCCGTCCGCCGGCTTGCCCTGCTGCGTCCGCTCCTCGGCCATTGATCCGCCTCCTCCGCCTCGTCGCTGGTCCAGACGGTACCGCGCGCGTGGCGGCGGGGAGTGCCTGCGGTGCCGCGACGGTGGCTTCCGCCGCGTGGAAAGATGACGGCCATGTGCGGACTCCTGGCCTTTTTCAGCGCGCGCGGTGACGCCGCCGCTCACCGCGACCACATCGCCGGAGCACTGGAGTGCCTGCACCACCGCGGCCCGGACGAGACCGGGGTCGAGGTGGTCGGCGACGCCTCCGGCCGGTACGCGGACGGAGTGTTCGCGCACAAGCGGCTGGCGATCATCGACGTGGCGCTCAGCCACGAGCCGCTGCCCTACGCGAACGACCGCTACCTGCTCACCTTCAACGGTGAGATCTACAACTACATCGAGCTGCGGGACGAGCTGATCCGGGACTACGGCGCCCAGTTCGCCACGAACGGCGACGGCGAGGTGATCGTCGCCGGCTACCACTACTGGGGTGAGCAGGTGCTCACCCGGCTGCGCGGCATGTTCGCCTTCGTGATCTGGGACCGGCAGGAGCGGCGGGCCTTCGGCGCCCGGGACTACTTCGGCATCAAGCCGCTGCACTACCTGGAGACCCAGGACGGGCTCTACCTGGCCTCGGAGAAGAAGGCGCTGCTGCCCTTCGCGCACTCGGCGTACCAGGGCGACGCGGGGATCGACACCGCCAACCTGAGCCACTATCTGACCCTGCAGTACGTTCCCGAGCCGGGCACGCTGCACAAGGGGATCAGCCGGATCGGGTCGGGGGAGTACCTGACCTGGACGCCGGGCGGCCGGATCGAGGTGCGCCGCTGGTACCGGCCGGTGTTCCGCCCGGCCCCGGTCGCCGACGAGCAGAAGCTCTACCACGAGATCCGGGAGACGCTGCGGGAGAGCGTCCGGATGCACATGCGCTCGGACGTGCCGGTCGGCTCGTTCCTCTCCAGCGGCATCGACTCCACCGCCGTGGTGGCCCTGGCCCGGGAGTTCAACCCGAACATCCTCACCTTCACCGTCGGCTACGACGTGCCGGGCTACTCCGAGATCGACGTGGCCCAGGAATCGGCCCGGCACCTCGACGTGACCACCATCCCGACCAAGATCGGGCCGCAGGACATGATCGAGGCGCTGCCGAAGATCATCTGGCACCTGGACGACCCGGTCGCCGACCCGGCCCTGGTGCCGCTCTACTTCGTGGCGAAGAAGGCGGCCGAGCACGTCACGGTGGTGCTCTCCGGCGAGGGCGCGGACGAGTTCTTCGGCGGCTACACCATCTACCGCGAGCCGCTCTCGCTCAACGCGGTGAACAGCCTGCCCGGTGGGGTGCAGAAGGGTCTGCGGGCGGTCTCCAAGGCCATCCCGCAGGGCGTCAAGGGCAAGAGCTTCCTGGAGCGCGGCACCACCCCGATCGAGGAGCGCTACTACGGCAACGCCCGGATGTTCACCGAGGAGGAGAAGCAGCACCTGCTGCGTCGCTACGACCCCTCGGTCCGCTACACCGACGTCACCGCGCCGATCTACGCCGAGGCCACCGAGCTGGACGACGTCACCAAGATGCAGTACGTCGACCTCTACACCTGGCTGCGCGGCGACATCCTGGTCAAGGCCGACCGGATCTCGATGGCCCACTCGCTGGAGGTCCGGGTGCCCTTCCTGGACCGCGAGGTGTTCAAGGTGGCGGCCGGCATCCCGGTCGACCTGAAACTGCCGCCGCGCTCCGAGGCCACCAAGTACGCGATGCGCCAGGCGTTGCAGGGCGTGGTGCCGCCGGCCATCGTCAACCGCAAGAAGCTGGGCTTTCCGACCCCGACCCGGGTCTGGCTGCGCGGCGAGATGTACGAGTGGGCCCGGCACGTGCTGGCCACCTCCGGCGCGGGGGACCTGATCGACCTGTCGTACGCGATGCGGCTGCTGGACGAGCACAAGCGGGAGGAGGCGGACCACTCGCGCAAGGTGTGGACCGTGCTGATCTTCTGCATCTGGCACGCCATCTTCGTGGCGAAGACCCTCGACCCGGGCATCCAGCGCAACCAGTCGGCCCTGCTCACCAAGCCGGTGGTCGGCAGCATGGTGCGCTGACGCGAGCGTGCCGAAGGGCCCCCGGGGCGTACCCCGGGGGCCCTTCTCATTTCCGGGTCAACGGCCGGTGCAGGTGACCGTGGGCAGGGTGTTGGTGCCGGTCGTGTTCGCGGTGAAGCCGAACGTGGTGGTGCCCTCCGGTGGGACGCTGCCGTTGTAGGCGGCGTTGGTGACCGTCACGGCCGCCCCGCTGGTGCTCACCGTGCCGTTCCAGAGCTGGGTGATGGTCTGGCCGCTGGGCCAGGTCCAGTTCGCCGTCCAGCCGCCGTAGGTCCGGGTGCTGTGGTTCATGATCATGACCTCGCCCTGGAAGCCACCGCCCCAGGCGCTGACCACCTTGTAGACCGCCATGCAGGCGCCGCCCGGCGTGGTCGGGGTCGGCGTCGGGCTCGGCGAGGTCGGGGTGGGCGTCGGGCTGGTCGGGCCCGGCGTCGGCGTGGTGGGGGCCGGTGACGGCGTGCCGCCGGAGCCGATTCCGGTCACCTCGCCGTTGCCGCCGTCGAAGGTCACGTCGGAGCAGCCGAAGAAGTTCTCCTGGCTGTCCGAGCGGACCCAGCGGGAGTAGATGATGTGCCGGCCGCTCTTGTTGGCCGGCAGCGAGCCGGTGAAGTAGTAGTGCCCGTCGTTGGTGCCCACCGAGCCGCGCTGCGGCGGGTTGGTCACCTGGAGGAACGGCTGCTCCTCCAGGTCGCTCCAGGCCAGCGGCCGGGTCGGGCTCCAGCTGTCCTTGGTCACGTAGAAGTAGAAGGTGCCCGGGTGGTGGGCCCAGTTGCTGTAGCGGAACTCCATCGACCGCCCGGCCGTCAGGTGGGTGACCGGCCAGTCGTTGCGGGCCTGGTCGTAGCCGCTGAAGTTCGGGTTGCCGCCGCTGCACAGCTTGCCGTCGGGGATGAACCCGACGGTGCGGCCGCCGGCGTCGGAGCGCAGCACGCTGAACCAGTTGTAGAGCGAGTTGGCCCCGCTCTCGGCGACCGCCGCCGCGCAGGCGGGGTTGGTCGGCCTGACCTCCCCGGTCGCGGTGAGGCCGTCCTTCCAGCAGAGGTAGGTCCGGGCGCCCGGGGTCATCGCCGCGCCGTGCGCGGCGGCCGGGTCGGAGCCGGTGGCCAGGGCGAACGCGCCCAGGGTCAGGGTGGCGGCCGCGGTGAGCAGCGCGGCCGTACGGGATCGGTGCACGGGAACTCCTGACTCGCGGGGCGCGACCCGCATCGGCCCGCCCCGCTGCGACGAGCGGATGCGACGATCGCGGTGCCACGCCCGGCGGTCGGAGTGCGGCCGGGGCCGTCGGGGGACGCGCACCGCCTGCGGTCCGTGTCACGGACCGGTCAGTGCCCTCGCGTCGGCTCGACCCGGCGGCGCGGCAGCCCCCGCGCGCCCTCCCGGCACGCGCAATCCCATCACGTCCGGGCATCCCGCGCAATAGCCGCCCGTCGATGCGGGAGTCTCGTCGCGCCGGGCCCCGCCATGCGCCAGGATCGGAGGTACACCGACGGAGGGAGCCAGGATGGGGTACGCGGTGGTGCTCGGCGAGGCGCTGGTCGACCTGCTCGACGCCGAGCACGACGGGGAACCTGTCTACCGGCAGGCGATCGGCGGAGGGCCGCTCAACGTGGCCGTCGCGGTGGCCCGGCTCGGCGGCGCCGTCGAGTTCGTCGGGTCGCTCGGTGACGACGCGCTCGCCGCGCGGATCCGCGCCTTTCTGTGCGCCGCCGGCGTGGGGCTGGCCGGGGCGGTCACGGTGCCCGCCCCGACGGCGCTGGCCGTGGCCACCTTCGCCGGCCCGGAACCGGACTTCCGCTTCTACGGCGAGCCCCGCTCGTACGCCCTGCTGACCGCCGACGACCTGGACGTGGCCCTGGTCGAGGGCGCGCAGGTGGTCTACTGCGGCTCGATCGTGCTGCTCGACCCGCCGGTGCTGGCCGCCGCCCGCCGCGCCTGGACGATCGCCGGGGCGCTGCGGGTCTTCGACCCGAACGTGCGCCCCAGCCTGCTCGCGGGCCCCGGCGCGCTGGACGGCCTGCGCGGGGTGGTCGCCGAGTTCGCCGCCAGCGCCCACCTGGTCAAGCTGAGCGCCGCCGACGCCCGCCACCTCTATCCGCACGAGCCGGTCGAGGGCGTCGCCGCGTACCTGCGGGAACTGGGCGCGGGGACCGTTGTGGTCACCCTCGGCGCGGACGGCGCCCTGGTCGCCGCCGCCGACGACGTGGTACGCGTCCCCGCGCCGAAGGTCGACGCGGTGGACGCCACGGGCGCGGGCGACTCGGTGATGGGTGCGCTCATCGCCGACCTGCTGAACGCCGGTGAGCCGGTGGACCCGACGGGCTGGCGGGACCGGGTGGCCTTCGCCCTGCGGGTGGCCGGGCTGGTCTGCGAGTCGCCCGGCGGGGCCACCGCCATGCCCACCCGGGAGGCGGTGGCCAACCGGTTCCGCTGACCGGCCGCCCGGGTCAGCGGGGGCGGGCCAGGGCGAGCACGGCGGTGAGGGAGAGGGCGGCGGCGGCGGCCAGCACGACGGCCATCGGCACGGCGCTGCCCTCGCCGCCGAGCCCGACCAGGGGTGCGGCGAGCGCGCCGATCACCGACTGCACGCCGCCCAGCAGCGCGGCGGCGGTGCCGGCGTGCCGGGCGTGCGCGTCCAGCGCCAGCGCGGTGCTGTTCGGCGTCACCATGCCCAGCGAGCCGACGAAGGCGAACAGCGCCACCGCGAACACGGCGAGACTGCCGCCGAGCGCTCCGGTGAGCACCCCGGCCGCGGCCACCACGCCCACCACGCCCGTGGTGACCAGCAGTCGGCGCGGGCTGAACCGGTCGAGCAGCCGGGCGTTCACCTGCCCGGTGGCCACCAGGGCGAGCGCGTTGAGGCCGAAGATCAGGCTGAACGCCACCGCGGAGACGCCGAAGACGTCCTGGAACACGAAGGACGATCCGGAGATGTACGCGAACAGCCCGGCGAAGGCGAAGCCCTGGGTCAGCGCGTACCCGAGGTAGATCCGGTCGGTGGCCAGCGACCGCATGGTCCGGGCGGTGGCGGCCAGGCCGCCGGTGCTGCGGCGTTCGGCCGGCAGCGTCTCCGGAAGGCGCAGGGCGACCGCGACGGCGAGCAGCAGCCCGATGGCGGCCAGGGTCAGGAAGACCGCCCGCCAGTCGCCGAACCGCAGCACCAGGCTGCCGACGCTCGGCGCGGCCACCGGCGCGACGCCGAAGACCAGGGTGAGCCGGGAGAAGTACTTCGCGGCCGCGCGGCCGGAGTAGAGGTCGCGGACCACGGCCCGGGCGACCACCACGCCCATGCCGCCGGCCAGGCCCTGGGCGAACCGCGCGGCGGCGAGCATCGGGGCGCTCGGCGCCGCCGCGCAGGCGAGCGCGAGCAGGGCGTACCCGACGACGCCGATCAGCACCGGGCGGCGCCGCCCCCACCGGTCGCTGAGCGGGCCGGTGACGAACTGCCCGATGGCGAGGCCGATCAGGCAGGTGGTCAGCGAGAGTTGGATGCCGGCCTGGTCGGCGCCGAGGTCGCGGGTCATCGCGGGGAACGCCGGCAGGTACATGTCCAGCGAGAGCGGGCCGATCGCGGTGAGCGTGCCGAGCAGCACCAGGAGGGTCGCTCCGCCGCCCCGTGCGGCCGGCGGGTCGACGGTCGGGCGCGCGACGGTCCGCACGGTCTGGCTCACGAGGTTCCCCCTGAGGTCGGTCATCTCGGGGTAACCTTAGCTCTGTACTCAGAACTATTGCGATGTGAAGAAGGTGACTCCGTGTCGAGGGAAGAGGGCATCGCGGGGTTCGGGGCCGTACTGGGGGAGCTGCACCGGCTGCTGCGCCGCAGAACCATCGCCCGGGCCAACCGCGACGCCCTGCCCGAGGCGCAGGTGGAGGTGCTCCACCTGGTCCGCGCCGAGCCGGGGATCAGCGGCAAGGAGGTGGCGCGGCGGCTGGGCACCGCGCCGAACACGGTCAGCACCCTGGTCAGCGACCTCACCGACGCCGGGCTGCTGGCGCGCGACCGCGACCCGGCCGATCGCCGGGTGGTACGGCTCACCCTCACCGACGCCGCCCGCACCCGGATGGCCGACTACGCGACCCACCGCAGCGCCCTGCTCACCGAGGCCCTGGCCACCCTCGACCCGCCCGCCCGCGACGCGATCCTCGCCGCCGCCCCGCACCTCGACGCCCTGCTCACCGCCCTGCGCGCCCGCCCCTGAACGCCCCAGCGCGCTCAGGCCGCGCCGTCGAGCTCGGCGTAGCCGCGGCGGGCGGCGATCAGACCGGGACGAGCGCCGAACGGCGACTCGGCGGCCACCCGCTCGGGCGGGGCGTTGCCGGTGTGGCCGGCCCGGATCAGCCAGGCCTGCCGGGCGAGCTGCGCGTGCTGTTCCCGGACGAACTCCACGTCCACCGGATCGCCGTGCCCCGGCACCACCACCGTGGCCGGCGTGGTCAGCCGGAGCAGCCCGGCCACCGCCTCCGGCCACTGCACCGGGTACGACTCCTCGAAGGCCGGCGGCCCGCTCTGCTCCACCAGATCGCCGGCGACCAGCACGTCCGCGTCCGGCACGTGCACCACCAGGTCGGCGTCGGTGTGCCCGTGTCCGGGGTGGTGCAGCACCACCCGCCGGCCGCCCACGTCCAGCACCGCCTCGCGGTGCACCGGGTGGGTCGGGGCCAGCAGCTCGGTCCGGGCCAGCTCGGCGGCCAGCTCCGGCTGCTCCGCGCGCATCTCCTCGTACGCGGCCCGGCGCAGCTCGTCCGGGTGGTCGCGGAGCACCGCCGCGGCCTGGGCGTGCGCGTACACCGGGCGGGGCGGATCGGCGGCCAGGGTGGCGTTGCCGAAGCAGTGGTCGAAGTGGTGGTGGGTGTTGACGATCGTCCACGGGTGCGGGGTGACCGCCCGGGCCGCCGCGGCCAGCTCCCGGGCCTGCCCGGCGGTGGAGAGCGTGTCCACCAGGAGCGCCGCGCCGTCGCCCACCACCAGCGTCACGTTGACCCGCAGCAGCGGGTCGCGCAGCACGTGCACGCGGTCGGCGACCTCGACGAACCGGGCGCTCATGACGCCCGCACGGCGCGCTCGACGAAGCGCTGCCGATCGACCAGCGCCCGCTCGACCCGCCCGGTGGCCACGACCTCGTTCCCGTCGGTCACGATCACCTCGAAGGTCAACCGCCGGCCGTCGACCTTGACCAGCTCCGCCCGGGCCGCCACGGTCCGGCCGACCGGGGTCGCCGCGCGGTGCTCCAGCTCGACGCAGGTCCCGACGGTCGTCGACCCGGCGGGCAGCCGGGCCGCGGTGGCCGCCACGGTCGCCGCCTCGGCCAGCGCGAGCACCCGGGGCGTGCCGAGCACCGGCACGTCGCCCGAGCCCACCGCCTGCGCGGTGTCCGTGTCGGTGACGGTCAGCTCGACCCGGGCGGTCAGGCCCGGGAGGAGAGGCGGGTCCGGCTGCTCCTGCATGGGCCGAGCCTAGTGCAGCGGCCCCGGACCCGGGCGGCGTCCCGACCGCCGCCCCGACCCTCCCAATCGCCCGCTCCGGGAACCGTCCAGCCCCGGCGGCGGACGGTCGGCGTCGGCGACCCCGTCGCACGCCGTTAACCTTGTCCGCGATGGCCGTGCTGACTGACCCCCCGCCCCCCGCCCCCGCCGGACCGACCGCGTCCCCCGACGGCGGACGCCGTCGCGTGGTGGCGATGGTGATCTGGGGGATGGCCTTCGTCGCCGCCTGGCTCGCCATCGGCCTGCCGACCGACCCGGCGTACGCGTTCCTCTGGATCTGGGCGGGCACCATCGCCTGGCACTCGTCCCGCCCGTGGCGCAGCCACCTGCGCTTCGCCCGGGACTGGATCCCGGTGGTGCTGCTGCTGGCCGCGTACAACTTCTCCCGGGGGTTCGCCGACAACGGCGCGACGCCGCACGCCATGGAGCTGATCGTCGCCGACCGGTTCCTGACCGGCTGGGCCACCGGTGGCGAGGTGCCGACGATCTGGCTCCAGCAGCACCTCTACCGGCCCGACCAGGTGCACTGGTGGGACGTGGCGGTCAGCTGGATCTACTTCTCGCACTTCGTGGCGACGCTCGCCGCCGCCGCGGTGCTCTGGCTGCGGGACCGGGCGCGCTGGGCCGGGTACATGCGGCGGTGGGGCTTCCTCTGCGCGGCCGGGTTGGCCACCTACTTCCTCTATCCGGCCGCCCCGCCGTGGTGGGCCGCCCAGAACGGGCTGCTCACCGAGGTGGCCCGGATCTCCACCCGGGGCTGGAAGGAGATCGGCATGCACGGCGCGGGCAACCTGCTCAACGCCGGGCAGATCGCCGCCAACCCGGTGGCCGCCATGCCGTCGCTGCACACCGCGTTCGCCCTGTTCGTGGTCCTGTTCTTCCTGCGCGCGACGCGGAAGCGCTGGTGGCCGCTGCTGCTGGCGTATCCGCTGGCGATGACCTTCACGCTGATCTACAGCGGCGAGCACTACCTGATCGACGTGCTGGTCGGCTGGACGTACGTCGGGCTGACCTTCCTGGTGGTGGGGCTGGCCGAGCGCTGGTGGGCGGCCCGCCGGGCCCGCCGGGCCGCGCTCGCCCCGGCCGGTGGGACCGCTCCGGCCGGCGGAGCCACCCCCGCCGTCGAGGCGACCCGGGCGTCCGACGCGGCCGACGCCGCGCCCGCCGCCGACCCGGCCACGGTGCCGGCCGAGCGCTGACCGTCCGGCTGCTCAGCCCGGCGGCCGGCTCCGGTCGGTCCGCCGGGCGGCGTGCGCCCGCGCGGTTAGCTCCGCCGCCAGCTCCCACGCCTCAACCAGGTCCCGGTCCAGCGCCGCCGCGCCCGACCCGCCGGCGGTGTCCGCGTGCACGGTGGCCAGCCGCAGCCGCCGCTGCGCCGGGCCCTGGGTCACCCGCACGCTCTGGATCCGGGCGTACGGCACCAGCGTCAACCGGCGGGTGAGCAGCCCGGACCGGGCCACGAAGACCTGCTCGTGGAGCCCGGCGCCCACCCTCGCCCGGCTCAGCGGGCGCAGCCAGCGGGCCCGCCGGGGCGGCAGCGTGGCGGGCAGCGCCCCCAGCCGGACGCCGGGCAGCACCTCCGCGACGATCAGCTCCCCGGTGGGCGCGTCGCCGACCGGTAGCAGCCGGTCCGGCCGGTTCCGGTCGTCCGGCTCGGCCGCCGAGTAGCCGGCCACCTCCAGCCGCAGCCGCAGCCAGCCCTTCATCCGCCAGAGCAGCGGCCAGGTCACCCCGACGGTCTGCACCCGGTGCAGCGGCACGGTCTGCACCCGGGTCTCCAGCAGCCCGTTGCGCACCCGCAGCGCGTCGCCGTCCCGGTCCAGCCGGAAGCCCCAGTCGTCGAGCACCCGGCGGACCGGTTGCAGCACCACGCCGGCCATCGCGGTCAACGTGCTGGCCACCGCGATGAACGACCAGGAACCCTCGGAGAGGAACTGCGCCACTACGAAGGCCACGCCGAACGGGAGCAGGAAGGCCTGCGGGGTGAGCAACTGGCTGACCAGCAGGTCCCGGTTGCGAACGCCGTGCAGCAGCCGCCCGGCCGGGGCCGGCGCGGGCGGTGTGCCGGCGGCGCGCGGGGCGGCCTCGGGGGCGCGGCCGGCTACGGCGAGCAGCCGGTTCCGCAGCGCGGTCGCCTCGGCCACGCTCAGGTACGCCAGCGGCGCCTCGGTCTTGCCCCCGCCGACCACCTCCAGCCGCAGCTCGGCCAGCCCGGTGAGCTGCGCGAGCAGCGGCCGGACCACCTCCACGGCCTGCAACCGCTCCAGCGGGATCGCCCGGGTACGCCGCCAGAGCAGCCCCTCGTGCACCCGCAGCTCGCGGCCCACCACGTGGTAGCCGGTGTTCCACCAGCTGACCACGGAGAGCACCGTGGCGCCGAGGACGAAGATCGCGACCAGCACGGCGAACCAGCCGAAGCCGACCCGGGACAGCGTCGACCAGGAGAGTCCGGCGATCACGACGACCAGCGACTTCGCGCCGTGCAGCGCCGGGCTCAGCGGATGCAGCCGCTGCCGCGGCTCCTCGCCGGCCGGCGCGGGCGCCCCCGGTCCACCGGGCGCGGGCGGCCCCCATGGGCCGGGTCCGCCCGGGGCGGGATGACCGGCCGAGGGCCAGGGCGGCGCGGGGTGGCCGTAGCCCGGCGGGCCGTAGCCGGGCGGCGGCGCGGGCCGGCCGTAGCCGGGCGGCGGCGCGGGCGGGCCGTAGCCGGGCGGAGGTAGGGGCGGGCCGTGTCCGGGCGGGGGCGCGGGGTGGCCGTATCCCGGCGGCGGCGCGGGATGGCCGTAGCCGGGCGGGGGTGGGGGGTGGCCGGGCCACGGTCCGGCCGGGGCGGCGGGGCCGGGCGGGTGGGCGTACCCGGGCTGCGGTGGCCAGGGGTGGCCGTTGTGTGTCGGCTCGCCCGCGGCCGGCGGCGGGGCGGCGGCCGGATCGCCGTGATCGGCGGGCGGTTGCGGCGGCGGGGCGCCGGGCTCCGGCTCGGCCGGGCCGTCGGTCACAGCCCCTCCGCCCGGTCCTCGCCGAGCGCGGTGAGCCGGTCCCGCAGCCGGGACGCCTCGGCCGGTCGCAGGCCCGGCACCCGGGCGTCGCTCGCCGCCGCGGCGGTGTGCAACTGCACGGTGGCCAGGTCGAAGGCGCGCTCCAGCGGCCCCGCGCTCACGTCGACGAACTGCATCCGGGAGTAGGGCACGATGGACAGCCGCCGGACCAGCAGGCCGTGCCGGACCAGCAGGTCGTCCGGCCGCTCGGCGTAACCCCAGGCACGCACCGCGCGGACGATGGTGACCGCCCGCCAGGCGGCCAGGAGCAGCGCCACGCCCAGGGCGGCGCCGAACAGCCAGTGGCCGGTGACCGCCCAGGCCACGCCGAGCAGCACCAGCGCCACGGCGAGCAGGATGCCGAGCCGGATCAGTTCCACCCAGATCAGGTCGCGGGAGATCGGCTGCCAGCGGACGGTCTCCGGCCAGGGCTCCAGGGGACCGGTCGGGGCCGGCGGCCGGCCGGCGAGGTCGTCACCGTTCACCGGTTCGCTCACGATTCGAGCGTAGGCGATCCGGGCACCGGTACGACCTCGCGGAGGAAGCCGCGCGCGTCGAGGAAGTCGCCCAGCGACCCGCGGTGCGCCGCACAGGCCAGCCAGGTCTTGCGCCGTTCGGGCGGGTGCAGGCGGGGATTGTTCCAGCGCAGCTCCCAGACCGCGAGGGCGCGACATCCCCGCGCCGAGCAGATCAGCTCGTCGTCGGGGGGAGTGGGAGTGGTCACCGGGGCGAGTCTACGGCCGCGCGCCCGGGAGCTTTAGCGCCGGGCGGCCACGGGGGGAGCCGCCCGGCGACGGGGTGAATCGTACACACGCCGGACCCCTTGTTGTCCACCCGTGTTCAGCGTTTTC
The DNA here is from genome assembly GCF_057197805.1 of Micromonospora sp. Utrum1. Classification (NCBI taxonomy): domain Bacteria; kingdom Bacillati; phylum Actinomycetota; class Actinomycetes; order Micromonosporales; family Micromonosporaceae; genus Micromonospora; species Micromonospora sp. Utrum1. Next base: position 5,498,219 of record NZ_CM170071.1, on the reverse strand, counting down.
CGGGCCCCGGGACGGCGCGGCGAAAATCGTCCCTCTCCCGCCCTCGGCTCTCAGCGAGGCATGACAGTCTTGATACGCACCACACCGCGACGACGACCAAGCTGTGGAGGACCGGTGGCCCAGCCGACCACGCCCGACGCCCCGACCCCGACCGAGGCCGCCCCGGACGCGCCGCCCCCGGCGACCACCACCCCGGCGCAGGACGCCACCCTGCTGGAGCGGGCGCTGTTCGAGATCAAGCGGGTGATCGTCGGTCAGGACCGGATGGTCGAGCGGATGTTCGTGGCTCTGCTCGCCCGGGGCCACTGCCTGCTCGAGGGCGTGCCCGGCGTCGCCAAGACGCTCGCCGTGGAGACCCTGGCCAAGGTGGTCGGCGGGTCGTTCGCCCGGGTCCAGTTCACCCCCGACCTGGTGCCGGCCGACATCATGGGCACCCGGATCTACCGGCAGTCCAGCGAGAAGTTCGACGTCGAGCTGGGGCCGGTCTTCGTCAACTTCCTGCTCGCCGACGAGATCAACCGGGCCCCGGCGAAGGTGCAGTCGGCGCTGCTGGAGGTGATGGGCGAGCGCCAGGTGTCCATCGGCGGCGAGACCCACCGCGTACCGGACCCGTTCCTGGTGATGGCCACCCAGAACCCGATCGAGCAGGAGGGCGTCTACCCGCTGCCGGAGGCGCAGCGGGACCGGTTCCTCATGAAGATCGTGGTGGGCTACCCGACCGACGCCGAGGAGCGGGAGATCGTCTACCGGATGGGCGTCGCCCCGCCCGAGCCGGCGCGGGTCTTCGACACCCCGGACCTGATCGCGCTCCAGCACAAGGCCGACCAGGTCTTCGTGCACAACGCGCTGGTCGACTACGCGGTCCGGCTGGTCCTCGCCACCCGGGCCCCCGCCGAGCACGGCATGCCCGACGTCGCGCAGCTCATCCAGTACGGCGCCAGCCCGCGCGCCTCGCTCGGTCTGGTCCGGGCCACCCGGGCGCTGGCCCTGCTGCGCGGCCGCGACTACGCCCTGCCCCAGGACGTGCAGGACATCGCCCCGGACATCCTGCGGCACCGGCTGGTGCTCAGCTACGACGCGCTCGCCGACGACGTGCCGGCCGACCACATCGTGCACCGGGTGATGTCGACCATCCCGCTGCCCGCCGTCGCGCCCCGGCAGCAGGCCACGCCGCCGCCACCGGCCATGCCGCACGGCGGCTGGCCCGGGCAGCGGCCGTGACCCCACCCACCCGGCTGCCGGCCGGGAACGAGCGCTCCGGCGCCGTCCTCGCCCGGTTGCAGCTCATGGTCACCCGCAAGCTGGACGGGCTGCTCCAGGGCGACTACGCCGGGCTGCTGCCCGGACCGGGCAGCGAGGCGGGGGAGTCCCGCGAGTACCGCCCCGGCGACGACGTGCGCCGGATGGACTGGCCGGTCACCGCTCGCACCACCATGCCGCACGTCCGGCGTACCGTGGCCGACCGGGAGCTGGAGACCTGGCTGGCGGTGGACCTCTCGGCCAGCCTGGACTTCGGCACCGGGCAGTGGCTCAAGCGGGACGTGGTGGTCGCCGCCGCGGCCGCCCTGGCCCACCTGACCGTCCGGGGCGGCAACCGGATCGGCGCGGTGGTCGGCACGGGCGCGCCCGCGCCGGCCGGCCGGTGGCGGGGCGGCGGCCCGCCCGCCGGGCCGGGGACGCTGCACCGGCTGCCCGCCCGGGGCGGGCGCAAGGAGGCGCAGGGACTGCTGCGGGCCATCGCCGGCACCGAGATCCGGCCCGGCCGCAGCGACCTGGGCGTCCTCGTCGACATGCTCAACCGCCCGCCGCGCCGGCGGGGCGTGGCGGTGGTGATCTCCGACTTCCTCGCGCCGCCGCCGCAGTGGGGCCGGCCCGTCCGTAAGCTGCGGGTCCGGCACGACGTGCTGGCCATCGAGGTGGTCGACCCGCGTGAGCTGGAACTGCCCGACGTGGGGGTGCTGCCGGTGGTCGACCCGGAGACGGGGGAGCTGCACGAGGTGCAGACCGCCGACCCGGGCCTGCGCCGCCGGTACGCCGAGTCGGCGGCCGCCCAGCGCGCGGCGATCGCCGCCGAGCTGCGCACCGCCGGCGCGGCCCACCTGCGACTGCGTACCGACCGAGACTGGCTGCTGGACATGGTGCGTTTCGTGGCCGCGCAGCGGCACGCCCGTACCCGAGGGACGACCCGATGATCCGTTTTCTGCAACCGTGGTGGCTGCTGGCCGTGCTGCCGGTGCTCGCCCTCGCCGCCGCGTACGTCTGGCGGCAGCTGCACCGCCGGCAGTACGCCATGCGGTTCACCAACGTGGACCTGCTGCGCACCCTCGCGCCGAAGGGGCTGGGCTGGCGGCGGCACGCGGCGGCCACCGCCTTCCTGCTCTGCCTCCTGGTGCTCGCCACCGGGCTGGCCCGGCCGGCGATCGACACCAAGGAGCCCCTCGAACGGGCGACCGTGATGCTCGCCATCGACGTGTCGCTGTCGATGCAGGCCGACGACGTGGCGCCGAACCGGCTGGAGGCCGCGCAGGAGGCGGCCAAACAGTTCGTCGGTGAGCTGCCGGAGAGCTACAACCTCGGGCTGGTTTCCTTTGCCAAGTCGGCGAACGTGCTGGTCCCGCCGACCAAGGACCGGGGCGCGGTGACCAGCGCCATCGACGGCCTGGTGCTGGCCGAGGCGACGGCCACCGGCGAGGCGGTCTTCACCTGCCTGGAGGCGATCCGCTCGGTGCCGGCGGACGGCGCGGCCGGCATCCCGCCGGCCCGGATCGTGCTGCTCTCCGACGGCTACCGCACCTCGGGCCGCTCGGTGGAGGAGGCGGCCGCGGCGGCGCAGGCGGCCAATGTGCCGGTCTCCACCATCGCGTTCGGCACCGACTCCGGGCAGGTGGACATCGGCGGCCAGCTGCAGCGGGTGCCGGTGGACCGGATGGCGCTGTCGCAGCTCGCCGAGACCACCCAGGGCTACTTCTACGAGGCGGCCTCGGTCAGCGAGCTGAAGCAGGTCTACCAGGACATGGGCAGCTCGATCGGGTTCCGGACCGAGCCGCGGGAGATCACCCAGTGGTACGCGGGGATCGCCCTGCTCCTCGCGCTCTGCGCGGGCGGGCTGAGCCTGCTCTGGTCGTCCCGCCTGATCTGAGGCGCCGGGGCCCGGCCGGCGGTGGTCAGTGACCGCCGCCGGCCAGGACGAAGATGACGGCCACCCAGACGGCGGCGAGGGTGAAGCCCAGCGGGGCGACGTAACGGCTCATGGGACTGCTCCGTGGCGACGGACGGTCCGGGCGGGACGGACCGCGGGGGTGGATCAGGACGTACGCACACGAAGTCGTGACCGGGGTGCTCCGCCCGTGCCGCGCAGCACGGTCGCCCCGGCGAACGGCCGAGGAGACGGGGCGGTGCGGAGGGCGGGAAGCGGGGTCAGCCGCGCCGGCTGAGTCGTGGCTCAGCGGGGCTGACGGTCGGCCCGGCCACGACTGGGAGGATCGCTATCTCGCACAGCGATCACCTCCTGCGGTCGGCGGGGCTCGACGGCGGGCGACCCACTGCCCGCAAACGCTGATGATCGTACACCCGCGGCGCGCGCGGCACGCACTCGGCCGACCGGGCAGCCGGGCGTGACATCCGGCCGCCCGGGCCGTGCCCAGGTGGGTCTGGTTCAGGCGGCCTTCGGGCCGCTGATCCGCTGCCAGGACACCAGCCGGCGCAGCGCCGCCGACCGGGCGGCCGGCAGCTCGTGCCGCTCGGCGAGCTCCCGGCCGTAGGCGCGCAGCAGTCGGTGCATCTGGAAGTGCTGGCCGTCCACCGGGGTGAGCAGGCTGACGTCGGCGAGCCGGTCCAGCAGGTCCTCGGTCTCCGCGACCGGGTGATCGAGAAGTGCTCCGGCGGCCGCGACCGTGATCCGCTCGAGCGGTGCGACGGCCACCAGCCGGAACGCCCGCGCGGCGGGAGCGGACAGCCTCGCCATGCCTGATCCGAGGACCGCGCGCAGATCGAGGTCACCGGCCCGCAGCACGTGCAGGGCCTGGTCCGGGTCGGCGAGGCGGCGAGCCAGGGCGGCCGTCGTGCAGCCCGGCCGACGGGCCAGCAACACGCCCGCGATCCGCAACGCCATCGGCAGGCGACCGCAGGAACGCACCAGGTCCCGCGCCGCCGCGTCGCGTCCCGGCCCGGCGGTGCCGGCCACCGCGGCGAGCATCGCCAGCGCGTCGTCGGTCGACAACACGGCCAGTTCGAGGCGGCGCGCAGCCTCCAGGTCGACCAGGCGGTTGCGGCTGGCGACCAGCACCCGGCTGGGGCCGGAGCCCGGCACCAGCGGCCGGACCTGGGCCGCGTCCCGGGCGTCGTCCAGCAGGATGAGCAGCCGCCGGTCGGCGAGCAGGCTCCGGAGCAGCGCGGCAGCCGCCGCCTCGTCCTCCGGCAGGTCCGACTCGGCGACGTCGAGCGTCCGCAGGAATCGGCGCAGCACCTCGGCGGCCCGAGCCGGCCGCGCCGAGCTGCCCCGCAGGTCGGCATGCAGATGGCCGTCCGGGAAGAGAGAAGCCATCCCGGCCGCCGCGGCGGCCGACAGCGCTGACTTGCCCACCCCGGGCAGGCCGGTGATCACGCAGACCGGCAGGGCCCGGCGGCCGGCGTGGCCGGCGTCGTCGAGAAGCCGGCGCAACTCGGCCCGCTCCGCCTCGCGACCCGTGAAGTCGGCCGGCGGCGCGGGCGACTGCCGCGGTGTCGGCGCGCTGCGCCGGGCGGCGGAGGATCGGGTCCGGTGCCACTGCTGCCGGAGCAGCCGCTCGCGGTACGCCCGGAGTTCGGGGCCCGGGTCCACCCCGAGCTGGTCGGCGAGGCGGCGCACCACGCCGTCGTAGCAGGCGTACGCCTCGCCCTGCCGCCCGGTGGCACCGAGGGCCAGCGCCAGCCGGCCGTGGACCTGCTCGTCCAGCGGGTGCCGGCCGGCGAACGGACGCAGGACGCGGACCAGGCGGTCGTACTCGCCGAGCTCGTCCAGCAGGTCGGCGCAACGCGTCGCCTCGGCGGTGCCACGGGCGACGAGCAGCATACGCGCCGGATGTGCGGTCAGGGCTTCCACGTCGGCGACGGGGTCGTCGCGCCACAGCTCCAGCGCCTGCTCCAGTTTCGTCGCGGCCGTCACGGCCGGCGAATCCTGGTTCGCCTCCCGGACCAGTCGTTCGAAGCGCCGCAGGTCGAGCTGCTCCTCCGACAGGTCGAGCCGGTAACCCCCGGGTACCAGCCGGAGCACTGTGGCCGCACCGCTGGCCGTGGGCTGCGGTTCGAGCAGCCGGCGCAGCCGCGCCACATAGGTGTGCACCAGGTTCACCGCCGAGCGCGGGGGATCCTCTCCCCACAGCACGTCGATCAGTTCGGCCCTGGACACCACGGTGCCGGGGCTGATCGCGAGCCGGCCGAGCAGCGCCCGCTGCCGGGGCGACGCGAGCAGCGGCAGCCCGCGGCCGCGCTGGATCTGCAGCGTGCCGAGCACCTCGATGCGGATGGCGGGCCGTGCCGCCGACTCGCCAGCCGGAACCGGGTCGGGACCCGCCGGCCGGGTGACCGGGTCGCGGGCCGCGCGGTGGAACTCGGCGGCCTCGGGCCCGGTCAACCGCAGGGCGTCGGCCAGGCGGGAGATGGATCCCGCGGTCGGGCGGCGGGTCCGGCCCTGCTCCAGGTCCCGGACCGCGGTCGGGCTCAGACCCGCCGTCCGGGCCAGTTCCACCTGGGTGAGGTCGGCCTCCTCGCGGCAACGCCGCAGCAGGCCGGCGAAACCGTACCCGGGCAGGCTCACGCCAATGGTCATGTCATCAACCCCCGTCACTGACTGTCTTGACCGCGACAGACGGTAGTACCGATCCGGTACCGGTGCCGTCCCTCCAGCACCGGTCCAGCGGCCGCCGGGAAGCTCGGACGCACGACCGGTCCACAGGGGATCCGTCGTGAACTGGAGATGTGCATGAATCGACGTGTGTTAAACGGAGTGTCGGGACTGCGACACTTCGGACTGGCCGCGGCCCTGACCGTGGCCGCGGTCACGGCGGCGTCACCGGCCGCCGCCAGCGACACCGAGCCGGCGCTGCCGCCGGCGCTGGCACCGATCACGACGCTGTACAGCGTCGCGCCGTGCGACCCGAACGGTCCGACGACCGCCGACGGCGCCCTGGCAACCGACCTCAACTCGAAGCTGAACGCCGACATGGCGGGCTACCTGACCGCCTACCGGGTGTCCTGCGCACGGGAGGTGGTCGAGGCGGTGCGGGCGCGTGGCTTCGCCTCCCGGGCGGCGGTCATCGCCATCGCCACGGTGATCGTGGAGACCCACCTGCAGAACATCGACGAGATGGTCGACCACACCAGCCTGGGATTGTTCCAGCAGCAGGACTGGTGGGGCACCCGTGAACAGCGGCTCAACCCCGACTACGCGACCGGCAAGTTCCTGCAGAAGATGGTCGAGCTCTACCCCAACGGGTCCTGGGCCAGTGCCCCGATCGGCACGGTCTGCCAGAAGGTGCAGGTTTCCGCCTACCCCGACAAGTACCAGGTGCAGGCCGCCGACGCGCAGATCATCGTGGACGCGCTCTGGGCTCCCGCGCCCCAGCCGTCGTACGCCTTGTCGGGTGACTGGTTCCGCACGGGTGAGTTCACGCCGGCGGTGGTGCAGCGGTCCGGTTCGGTGTGGGAGTGGAACATCAAGCGGTCGCAGTCCGGTGGTGCGGCGGATGTCAAGTTCACCTACGGGGACGCGGACATGGTGCCGGTGGCCGGTGACTGGGACGGCGATGGCGACTGGACGCCGGGGGTGGTGGCCAACGAGTCGAACTCGCGGCGGTGGTATCTGAAGAACTCGCTGGCCGGTGGGGTTTCCGACGTGGATTTCCTGTACGGGGGCAAGGACTACATCCCGGTCGCGGGGGACTGGGACGGCAACGGCACGTTCACGCCAGGGGTGGTGTCGAGGGACAACGGGGCGTGGAAGTGGGAGGTGCGTAACGCCAACAGCGGTGGTGCGGTGAGTGCGACCCTGCGGTACGGCAACTCGAACACGTGGCCGGTGGCCGGTGACTGGGACGGCAACAAGACGTGGACTCCGGCGGTGGTGGACGACACCGATGGTCCGCGGCGGTGGTTCCTGAAGAACGACCTCGGCACGGACGGGCTGGCCGACGTCCAGTTCAACTACGGCTCGCACGGGACGTATCCGGTGCCGGGCAACTGGAACGGCGCGACGGCGGCCACCGAGCCCGGGATCGTGGAGAACTTCGAGTCCCGGGTGTGGCGCTGGTACCTGAAGAACTCGGTCAGCGGTGGGACCGCCGACGAGTACTTCGACTACGGCAACGACGCCCCCTACCCCTACACCTTCTGACTCGGAGCCCTCAATGATGCGTAACGAATTCCTGTCGATGGAAAAGCTGGTGCTACGGATTCCACGCAGAGCCGCCGTCGTCATGTCCGCACTGATGATCGCCGGCGCTGTCGTCTCGCCCGCCCCGGCCAGCGCCGCCGAGAACCCGAACCCGTCCAGGATCACCGAGGCTTCCTGGTGGCTCATGGAGGAACTCCTGAAACTCGACCCGGGGACGCAGAACGGCGGTATCTACGCCAACAAGCCGGGCTATCACAACACCCGCGCAGCCAACGATCCGAGCAACTATTCCGTCCGTGACGCCGAGGACCAGGCCGGGCCGTCGGACAAGGCGGCCGCCTACGACTGGACCTTCCCGGAAGCGCAGAGCCTGGCGCTGGCGGCGGGCGAGACCGGCGCGGAGCCCGACCTGCTTCTTCCGTCCGGGCTGCAGGCCACGATCTCCGACTACAGCAACATCGCCCGTTACTCCAGCCGCCTCCTGGCATCCGGCAAGGATCCGAGCGACCCGCGTCTCGACGGCTGGCGGGAGTTCTACGGCCAGGCCGACACCGACAGCAGTGTGGAGGGGTGGGACTTCCGGTACGACACCGCCGTGTCATCGGACTCCTCGCACCTGTGGCACATTCACCTGAGCGAGGACCGCGGCAAGGTGTCGAGCTACGAGAACAAGAAGGCTCTGCTCAGCGTGCTGCGGGGCGAAACCGTGGAACAGTGGCTGAGCCGCGGGGCGTCGTACGCCTTGTCGGGTGACTGGTTCCGCACGGGTGAGTTCACGCCGGCGGTGGTGCAGCGGTCCGGTTCGGTGTGGGAGTGGAACATCAAGCGGTCGCAGTCCGGTGGTGCGGCGGATGTCAAGTTCACCTACGGGGACGCGGACATGGTGCCGGTGGCCGGTGACTGGGACGGCGATGGCGACTGGACGCCGGGGGTGGTGGCCAACGAGTCGAACTCGCGGCGGTGGTATCTGAAGAACTCGCTGGCCGGTGGGGTTTCCGACGTGGATTTCCTGTACGGGGGCAAGGACTACATCCCGGTCGCGGGGGACTGGGACGGCAACGGCACGTTCACGCCAGGGGTGGTGTCGAGGGACAACGGGGCGTGGAAGTGGGAGGTGCGTAACGCCAACAGCGGTGGTGCGGTGAGTGCGACCCTGCGGTACGGCAACTCGAACACGTGGCCGGTGGCCGGTGACTGGGACGGCAACAAGACGTGGACTCCGGCGGTGGTGGACGACACCGATGGTCCGCGGCGGTGGTTCCTGAAGAACGACCTCGGCACGGACGGGCTGGCCGACGTCCAGTTCAACTACGGCTCGCACGGGACGTATCCGGTGCCGGGCAACTGGAACGGCGCGACGGCGGCCACCGAGCCCGGGATCGTGGAGAACTTCGAGTCCCGGGTGTGGCGCTGGTACCTGAAGAACTCGGTCAGCGGTGGGACCGCCGACGAGTACTTCGACTACGGCAACGACGCCCCCTACCCCTACACCTTCTGACCCTCACGACGGGGGTGTCGTGCCAGTTCGGCGCGGCACCCCCGCCTGCTCTTCCCGCCGCTCGGGGCACCTCCCCGTTAGCGCTTACCTGCCGGTAACCCCTAGGCTCCGACCGACTGGGAGATCAGCTGAGCAGAGGGGGAACCGTGGCCCGTACGGTGCTGGTGACCGGCGGAAACCGGGGAATCGGCCTGGCCATCGCGCAGGCCTTCGCCAAGCAGGGCGACCGGGTGGCGGTGACCCACCGCAGCGGCGAGGCCCCGGCAGGGCTGTTCGGCGTGAAGTGTGACGTGACCGACGCCGAGTCGGTGGACGCCGCGTTCGCCGCGATCGAGGCCGAGCTGGGCCCGGTCGAGGTGCTGGTCGCCAACGCCGGCATCACCGACGACACGCTGCTCATGCGGATGTCCGAGGAACAGTTCACCCGAGTGCTCGACACCAACCTGACCGGCGCGTTCCGGGTCGCCAAGCGGGCCTCGACGAAGATGCTGCGCGCCAGGTGGGGCCGGATGATCTTCATCTCCTCGGTGGTCGGCCTCTACGGCGGCGTCGGCCAGGTCAACTACGCGGCCAGCAAGGCCGGCCTGGTCGGGGTGGCCCGCTCGATCACCCGCGAGCTGGGCAGCCGCAACATCACCGCCAACGTGGTGGCGCCCGGCTTCATCGACACCGACATGACCACGGCGCTGCCCGAGGAACGGCGCGCCGAGTACCGCAAGGCCATCCCGGCCGGCCGTTTCGCCGAGCCGGAGGAGGTGGCCGGCGTGGTCACCTGGCTCGCCTCGGACGCGGCCGGATACATCTCCGGCGCCGTCGTCCCGGTCGACGGCGGCCTCGGCATGGGCCACTGAGAAAGTACGGAGGAGATAGAACGATGTCCGGACTCCTGGCCGGTAAGCGGCTGCTGGTCACCGGCGTCATCACCGACGCCTCGATCGCCTTCTCGGTGGCGAAGCTCGCCCAGTCCAACGGCGCCCAGGTCGTGCTCACCGGCTACGGCCGGCTCTCCCTGGTCGAGCGGATCGCCAAGCGGCTGCCCGAGCCGGCGCCGGTGATCGAGCTGGACGTCACCAACGCCGAGCACCTGGCCGGCCTGGCCGACCGGGTGCGCGAGCACGTCGACGGCCTCGACGGGGTGGTGCACTCGATCGGCTTCGCCCCGCAGAGCTGCCTCGGCGGCGGCTTCCTCGACGCGCCCTGGGAGGACGTGGCGACCGCGCTCCAGGTCTCCACCTACTCCTACAAGTCGCTGGCCATGGCGGCGCTGCCGCTGATGTCGGCGGGCGGCGCCGTGGTGGGCCTCACCTTCGACGCCACCAAGGCCTGGCCGGTCTACGACTGGATGGGCGTGGCCAAGGCCGGGCTGGAGTCCGCCTCCCGCTACCTGGCCCTGCACCTGGGCAAGCAGGGCATCCGCAGCAACCTGGTCGCCGCCGGGCCGCTGCGCACCATCGCCGCCAAGTCCATCCCCGGCTTCGACCAGTTCGAGGAGGCCTGGGCCGAGCGCGCCCCGCTGGGCTGGGACCTGACCGACCAGGAGCCGGCCGCCCGGGCGTGCCTGGCGCTGCTGTCGGACTGGTTCCCGGCCACCACCGGCGAGATCGTCCACGTCGACGGCGGCTACCACGCGATCGGCGCCTGACACCGGGCGCGAAACCCGCTCGTCCCGGGGTGGTCGCCGGACCGGCACGGCCGTCGGGGGAGAATGGCGCTATGGCGTACGACGCGTTGGTGCTGGTCTCCTTCGGCGGCCCCGAGCGGCCCGAGGACGTGCTGCCCTTCCTGCAGAACGTGACCCGGGGGCGGGGCGTGCCGCCGGAGCGGCTCGCCGAGGTCGCCGAGCACTACCTGCACTTCGGCGGGGTGTCCCCGATCAACCAGCAGTGCCGTGACCTGCTCGCGGCGATCCGGGAGGACTTCGCCGCGCACGGCGTCGACCTGCCGGTCTACTGGGGCAACCGGAACTGGGACCCGATGCTCGCCGACACGGTGGCGCGGATGCGCGACGACGGGATCCAGCGGGCCCTCGCCTTCGTCACCAGCGCCTACGGCGGCTACTCGTCCTGCCGGCAGTACCAGGAGGACATCGCCGCGGCCCGGGCCGCCGTCGGCCCGGACGCCCCGCTGATCGAGAAGCTGCGCCAGTTCTGGGACCACCCCGGCTTCGTCGAGCCGCACGCCGACGCGGTCCGGGCCGCGCTGGCGCAGCTCGACCCGGCCCGGCGGGACAGCACCCGGCTGGTGTTCACCGCGCACTCCGTCCCGGTGTCGGCGGCCGCCACCGCCGGCCCGCACGGCGGCCGGTACACCGCCCAGCTCGCGGAGACGGCCCGGCTGGTGCACGCCGCCGCCGCGCCGGACCTGCCGTACGACCTGGTCTGGCAGAGCCGCTCCGGGCCGCCGCAGGTGCCGTGGCTGGAGCCGGACATCAACGACCACCTGGCCGCGCTCGCCGGCGAGGGCGTGACCGGCGTGGTGGTCAGCCCGATCGGGTTCGTCTCCGACCACCTCGAGGTGGTCTGGGACCTGGACACCGAGGCCCTCGACACCGCCAAGCAGCTCGGCCTGGACTTCGTCCGCGCCGGCACGCCCGGCACCGACCCGCGCTTCGTGGCGATGGTCCGCGAGCTGGTGCTGGAAGGCACCGCCCCGGACGGCGCGCGGTTCCGTCGCCGCCTCGGCGAGCTGCCCACCTGGGACACCTGCCCGGCGCTGTGCTGCGTGCCCCCGGCCCGCCGTCCGTGAGCCCGACCACCTCCGACACCCCCTGGGGACGACAGATGCATGACCGCAAGCCGGTGCAGAGCTGGCTCACCGACATGGACGGCGTGCTGGTGCACGAGGGCCAGCCGGTGCCCGGCGCGCCCGAGTTCATCAAGAAGCTGCGCGCCTCCGGCAAGCCGTTCCTGGTGCTCACCAACAACTCGATCTACACACCGCGCGACCTGCAGGCCCGGCTGGCCCGGATGGGGCTGGACGTGCCGGAGGAGGCGATCTGGTCGTCCGCTCTGGCCACCGCCCAGTTCCTGGCCGACCAGCGGCCCGGCGGCACCGCGTACGTGATCGGCGAGGCCGGCCTCACCACGGCGCTGCACGCGGTGGGCTACGTGCTCAGCGACTTCGCCCCCGACTACGTGGTGCTGGGGGAGACCCGCACCTACAGCTTCGAGGCGATCACCAAGGCGATCCGACTGATCAACGACGGGGCCCGGTTCATCTGCACCAACCCGGACGCGACCGGCCCGTCGGTGGAGGGCGCGCTGCCGGCCGCCGGCTCGGTGGCCGCGATGATCTCCAAGGCGACCGGGGTGGAGCCGTACTTCGTCGGCAAGCCGAACCCGATGATGATGCGCTCGGCGCTGAACACCATCGACGCGCACTCCGAGTCGACCGCCATGATCGGCGACCGGATGGACACCGACATCCTCTGCGGCCTGGAGGCGGGGCTGGAGACGATCCTCGTGCTCACCGGCATCAGCAGCCGGACCGAGGCGGAGCGCTACCCCTACCGGCCGTCGCGGATCGTCGAGTCGGTGGCCGACCTGATCGACGAGGTCTGAGCCCGGCTCAGGGGCGCAGCGGGGCGTTGCAGGCGGCCACCAGGGCCTGCCGGCAGGCGGTGGTCAACGGCCGCAGCGCCGCATCTCGCTGCTGCGCCTCGTAGGTGTTCACCGCCCCGCCCGGGGCGCTCTCCCCGGCCAGGGCGAGCACCCGGTCCAGCACGGCCGCGCGGGCGAACAGCCGGCGGGACCGCGGGTCGAAGCCGGGCGGCAGGTCGGTCCCGCCGTCCGGGCGGCGCAGCGCGGCGAGCGCGCCGGCCAGCTCGGGCCGCCACTGGGCCACGTCGAGCCGGGTCAGCGCGGCGGTCGTCTCGGCCAGCGCCGCCGCCAGTTCGGCCTCCGCCTCGGCCGCGCCGGGCGTGACCAGGGACGCCTTCGGCGCGTCGACCGGCAGCGGGTAGACCCGCCAGAGCACCGTCTCCCAGGTCATCCCCGAGCCCGAGGTGTGCGTGCGCACCTCGGGGACGAACCCGAGCCCGCTGGCCACCACGGCCTCGCCGGCCAGCAGCGCCGCCCCGGCGAAGTCGCCGGGGCCGGGCAGCCCGCGCGGGTCGCCCGGGGCGGGCAGCACCAGGCGGATCTCGTCCGGGGAGAGCTTGGCCAGGCTGGGCAGCGCGTCCCGCAGGGACACGTCGGTCCAGGTGCCGGGGGCGTCGGCGACCAGGTGCTCCTCGTCGCCGGCGATCTCGTCGGCGACCTCGTCGAACGGCACCAGGCCGGCCCGCCAGGCGCGTACCCAGGCGACGAAGCGGCTCGACCGGCGCGGAGCCAGCGTGGCCGCGCCCGTTGCGGGGGAGGACATGCCGAAAGGGTACGTGCTCGCCGCCGTCGCTGTCTCGGCTGCCGCTCCGGCGGCGTGACCTGCCCCCAACTACCCCCTTCGCCCCTTTCTGTGCCACCGGTGGGACGCCTGGTCGGCGCGTCGCCGGGCGACGCGCCGGGCCGGTGACTAGCGTGATCCACATGGCGGGGCGATACGACGGCGACGTGCTGGCGGGTGACTGGCGGCGGCGGAAGGTGATCCCGGAGGTCGACGCCGAACCCGAGCTGGTGGTCGAGGACGCCGACTCCGGGTTCTGCGGCGCGGTGGTCGGCTTCGAGTCCGGCGCGGTGGTGCTGGAGGATCGGCACGGCCGGCGGCGCAACTTCCCGCTGCTGCCCGCCGCGTTCCTGCTCGACGGCAAGCCGGTCACCCTGCGCCGCCCGGCCCGCGCCCCGGTGCCCGCCGCCCGGCGGCGCACCGCCTCCGGCTCGATCGCGGTCGACAACGTGCGGGCGCAGGTCGCCAAGGCCAGCCGGATCTGGGTCGAGGGCGTGCACGACGCGGCGCTGGTCGAGCGGATCTGGGGCGACGACCTGCGGATCGAGGGCGTCGTGGTGGAACCCCTCGACGGCATCGACGCCCTCGCCGCCGAGGTGCGCGCCTTCGGCCCCGGCCCGGGTCGCCGGCTCGGCGTGCTGGTCGACCACCTGGTGCCCGGCTCCAAGGAGAGCCGGATCGTGGCGCAGGTCACCTCGCCGCACGTGCTGGTCACCGGGCACCCGTACGTCGACGTGTGGCAGGCGGTGAAGCCGCGCGCGCTGGGCATCCCGGCCTGGCCGGTGGTACCGCCGGGGCGGCCCTGGAAGGAGGGGGTGTGCGCGGCCCTCGGGGTGGCCGAGCCGGCGGACATGTGGCGGCACATCCTGTCCCGGGTGGACAGTTTCGCGGACGTGGAGACGCCACTGATCAACGCGGTCGAGCGGTTGATCGATTTCGTCACTTCGCCTGAGTAGTGGTTGCACCCCCGGCCCGTCGTGTGTCGGGTGCGCGGTTCGGTTGCGGCGGGGTGACTCAGGGGCGCTACGAACTTGATGAGGTGAACGGATCGCGGGGTGAGTCGTCCGTGTCATCAAGTTCGTAGCGGCTGGAACGGAGTAGGGCGATTCACCTACGTCATCACGTTCGTAGCAGCTCGAACGGATCAGGGGCGATCCACCTGCGTCATCAAGGTCGTAGCGGCTGAACGGGAACTGGTCGTCCCGGCGAGGGCGGGTCAGGGTTCCTGGTCGGGGGTTCGGGTGAAGACGAAGGTGGCGATGTCGAGGGCGACGGGGTGGCCGGCGGCGTCGCGGATCACCGTGAGGAGTTCGCCGTCCTGGGAGCCGGAGCGGCCGCGCCAGCGGTCCGGTGCCTCCGGGGTGAACCGCAGCACCGGGCGGCCCACCGGGCCGCCCACCAGGTCGCCGGCGGGGTCGACGCGGAACTCGTACTCGCCGCCCATCCACCACCAGCGGCCGGTCAGCTCGGCCAGGTCGGCGGGCGGCGCCTCGGCTGGGCGCCACGGGGTGGGCGCGGCGGGCTCCGCGTCCAGCACCAGGGTGAGGATCTCGCGGGCCAGGCCGACGACGTGGTGGCCGGCGCGCAGCCCGTACGAGTTGGCGAAGTCGACCACGGCGGTGCGGGTGGGACGGTGCACGGCCAGCCCGGCGACGTACCCGGGCATCGAGCCGCCGTGGCCCACGTACACCCGGTCGCCGACCCGGTAGAGCTCCACGCCGAGGCCGTGCCCGCCGGTCCAGGCGTCCAGGTCGCTGATCACCACGGGCGCGCACATCTCGGTGAGCGTCGCCGGGGCGAGCAGATCCGGGGCCGGGTCGGCCAGGAAGGCCGCCCAGCGGGCCAGGTCCTCGACGGTCGACCAGAGCTGGCCGGCCGGCGCCATCGCCCCGGTGTCGGTGCGCGGCTCCTCCCGGAGCGTGTCGTGCCAGGGGTGCACCACGTAGCCGGGGGCGTACGGCTCGGTCGGGTGGTAGGTGGTGCGGCGCATGCCCAGCGGTTCGAGCAGGCGCTCGCGGAGCAGGTCGGCCCAGGGCGTGCCGGTGATCCGCTCCAGCACCCCGCCGAGCAGCCCGTACGCCAGGTTCGAGTAGTGGTAGACGTGGTGCGGCGGGTGAGCGATCTTCGCCGGGGTGAGCCCGGCGAGCAGGGTCGCGAGGTCGGCGCCCGCGGCCCGCTCCCACCACTGCCCGTCGGGCTCCCGCTGCAGGCCGCTGGCGTGCCCGAGCAGCTGGCGCAGGGTGAGCGCGCCGACCGGGGTGCCGGGCAGGTGCTTGGCCAGCGGGTCGTCCAGGGCCAGCCGGCCGGCGTCACGCTGCTGCATCACCAGCACGGCCGTCATGGTCTTGCTGATCGAGCCGATCCGGTACTGGAGGTCCCCGTCGGGGTGGGGCTGCTCGCCGGCGAGCGCGACGTGCGCCAGGTCGCCGTCCCGGACCACCCCGAGGGCGAGCGAGGGCCCGCGCCCCTCCGCCTGGGCCCGGGCGACCAGCAGGTCCACCTGTCGGGCGGTCTCGGGCAGCAGGGCCATGGCGTCCTCCTCGGCGGTCTTCGGGGCGGTGCCGAGCTTAGGTGATCATCGGGGGTCGTTGTGGCGAGCGTCGGCGTGTCACGATTCAAGGGTGGACGCCGTGTTCTGGATCGTGCTGGGTGTGTTGCTGGCGGTCGCCGAGATCTTCACGACGACGCTCTTCCTGATCATGTTCGCGGCCGGGGCCTTCGCCGCCGCCGGGGCCGCCGCGCTCGGCGCCCCGGTCGCGCTCCAGGCGCTGGTCTTCGCGGTGGTCTCCGCGCTGTCGGTGGCGCTGGTTCGGCCGGTCATCAAGCGGCACGCCATGCCGGCGCTGGAGAGCGGCGAGCAGCCGTTCGGGATCGAGGCGATCGAGGGCTCCAGCGCGGTGGTGCTGGAGCCGGTGGACGCGGAGCGCGGCCTGGTCAAGATCGACGGTGAGCTGTGGACGGCCCGGTCGTACGACGCGACGCGCAGCTACGCGGCGGGCGAGCGGGTGCAGGTGATAAAGGTCCGGGGCGCGACCGCCCTGGTCTGGCAGGACGAGATTTCCACCCCGGGCGGACTGCCCGAAGGGAAAAGGTGAAGGCATGGAGTTTGCAGCGGTCCTGTTGATCGCCATCGCGGTGATCGTCGTGGTGACGCTGGTGAAGGCGGTGCGGATCGTGCCGCAGCAGCGCCAGGACGTGGTGGAGCGGCTGGGCAAGTACAAGCGGACCTTGAACCCGGGGCTCAACCTGCTCGTGCCGTACATCGACGCGGTGCGGACCAAGGTCGACATGCGGGAGCAGGTGGTCAGCTTCCCGCCGCAGCCGGTGATCACCTCGGACAACCTCGTCGTCTCGATCGACACGGTGCTCTACTTCAAGGTGGTCGACTCGGTCCGCGCCACCTACGAGATCTCCAACTTCCTCCAGGCCATCGAGCAGCTCACCGTCACCACGCTGCGCAACGTGATCGGCTCGCTGGACCTGGAGCGGGCGCTCACCAGCCGCGAGGAGATCAACCGGCACCTCTCCGGGGTGCTGGACGAGACCACCGGCCGGTGGGGCATCAAGGTGACCCGGGTCGAGATCAAGGCGATCGAGCCGCCGCCGAGCATCCGCGACTCGATGGAGAAGCAGATGCGCGCCGAGCGTGACCGCCGCGCCGCCATCCTCAACGCCGAGGGGCACAAGCAGTCGCAGATCCTCACGGCCGAGGGTGAGAAGCAGGCCGCCGTGCTGCGCGCCGACGGTGACCGGCAGGCCCGGATCCTCCAGGCGGAGGGCCAGGCAAAGGCGATCCGGACCGTGTTCGACGCGATCCACCAGGCCAACCCGAGCCAGAAGGTGCTCGCCTACCAGTACCTCCAGGCCCTGCCGCAGATCGCCAACGGCACCGCCAACAAGGTCTGGATCGTCCCGACCGAGCTGACCAAGGCACTGGAGGGCATGGGCGGAGCGCTCGGTGGCCTGGCCAACATGGTCGGCGACGTGCCGTCGCCGGAGGCCACCAAGAGCGCCGTCGAGGTGGAGCGGGAGGCCGCCGAGGCCGCGCACGCCGCCGCCACCGCGGCCCAGGAGATCCACGACGAGGTACGCGTCGCCGAGGCGCAGGCCACCGGCGGCAACGCCCCGCAGGGGCTGCCGGCGCCCGAGCCGGTCTCACCGCAGAGCCTGCTCAACGACCCCTCCGACCAGCGCGAACGGGGCTGAACGAGGACGCCGCCGGCAAATCCGAGAATCCCTCATGCGGCGCCCCGGTGCCTG
Organism: Micromonospora sp. Utrum1; assembly: GCF_057197805.1. Classification (NCBI taxonomy): domain Bacteria; kingdom Bacillati; phylum Actinomycetota; class Actinomycetes; order Micromonosporales; family Micromonosporaceae; genus Micromonospora; species Micromonospora sp. Utrum1. Next base: position 5,480,712 of record NZ_CM170071.1, on the reverse strand, counting down.
CCACGATCGGTCTGAGGACGGGTGGTGACCAGGACCGGGGCGCCGTTGCGCGTCCCGCGCCGCCCGCGGAGCGAGGTGACGCATGAAGGATCCGGCGAACCGGCTGTTTTCCAGGACCCCGGTCCCCGGCGCGCACGACCCAGCCGGGCCGCTCGGCAGCCGGCGTACCGGGGGTGGGTTCGGGGTGCTGCCGTTCGTCGCCGAGCCCGGGCCGGCCGCCCCGGCCACCGACGCGAGCTGGGCCTGGTCGGTGCGCCGGTTCGCCCGCGCGGCGGTCTGGCTGCTGCCCGCGTACGCGGTCCTCTACGGCCTGGTGGCGATGGCCAGCGACGGCGGGGTGGGCAACGACCCCTACCCGGCCGAGGGGCAGCCGCTCTACCTCGTGGGCTGGGTGGCCTCGGTCTGGCTCGGGCTGCTCGCCCTGCTGGCGCTCACCGGCCTGCTCGCCGCCACCCGGTGCCGGCGGATCGCCCTGGTCGGGCTGCTGGCCAACATCGGCGGAATGGTGCTGATGCTGCCCTTCGCCGGGCTGGCCGAGCAGGCGCCGGTCTTCGGCACCACCGCGCGCACCCTCGTCCTGATCGGCTCGACCTTCTACAGCCTGGGCTGGCTCCTCGTCGGCTGGTCGGTCGCCCGGTCCGGGATGTTCTCCTACGGCGACGGGACGATGCTCATGATCGCCGCCCCGCTGCTGGGCCTGGGCGGCGCGCTGATCGGCTCCTTGCAGACCTTCGGCGCGATCTTCGTGCTGGTCGCCGGCATCGGCATCGGCTACCGCTCCGGGCGCCTCGTGCCCGCCACGATCGCCCGCGACACCGTCGCGGCGAGCGTCGCCGCCACCCCGGCTCCGCCCCCCAACGGCCCGCTCGCCGCCGGCTGACCGTTCCGCCCGGTTCCGCGTCTCCGCCGGAGCTGGGAGGTCGCCGTGAGGTAACTGACAGTTGCCTGGCGGGGTGGCCGGTTGGCGACATTCGCGGCAATCCTGGAGTCCATGCCGTCTCCCCGGTCGCCACTGTCGCGGCTCTTCACCGTGCTGCTCGCCGGCGTCCTCGCCGGGCTGGTCCTCGCGGTCGCCGCGCTCCCGAGCGGCCTGCTCGGCGGGCTCGCCGCCAAGGCCGGCCTGGGTGCGTACGCGGAGCTGCCCGACGCGCTGCGCACCCCCGCGCAGCCGCAGCGCTCCTACCTCTACGCCAACGACGGCAAGACCCTGATCACCACGTTCTACGACGTCAACCGCACCGACGTGCCGCTGGCCGAGATCGCCCCGGTGATGCGGCAGGCGATCATCGCGGCCGAGGACCGCCGCTTCTACTCCCACGGCGGGGCCGACCTGCGGGGCATCGCCCGCGCCCTGGTCGCCAACGTCAAGGGCGGCGGCACCGAGCAGGGCGGCTCCACGCTGACCATGCAGTACGTCCGCAACGTGCTCAAGACCGACCCGACCCGCACCGCCGAGGAGCGGCAGGCCGCCACCGAGCAGACCGTCGGGCGCAAGCTCCAGGAGATCCGGTACGCGAACGCGCTGGAGAAGACGCTCAGCAAGGACGAGATCCTCAACCGCTACCTCAACATCGCGTACTTCGGCTCCGGGGCGTACGGCGTCGCCGCGGCCAGCCAGCGCTACTTCGGCAAGGCCCCGGCCGACCTGACCCTGGGCGAGGCGGCGCTGCTCGCCGGGCTGGTCCAGTCGCCCGACGAGTACAGCCCGATCGACGGCGACAAGGACCAGGCGCTCGCCCGCCGCGGCTACGTGCTCGACTCGATGGCCGCCACCGGCGCGATCACCGCCCAGCAGGCCGCCGCGGCCAGGGCGGAGCCGCTCACCCTGCACCCGACCGCCCAGCCCAACGGGTGCACCGCGACCGCCGCGGGCCACGACGACTGGGGCTTCTTCTGCGACTACCTGCGCCAGTGGTGGCTCGCCCAGCCGGCCTTCGGGGACACGGTCAAGGAGCGCGAGCAGGCGCTGCGCCGGGGCGGCTACACCGTGGTCACCACCCTCGACCCGAAGATCCAGCAGACCGCGCAGAAGCAGGCCACCTCCGTCTACGGCTACGGCAACAAGCGCGCCCTGCCGATCGCCGCGGTCGAGCCGGGCAGCGGGCGGGTGCTCGCCATGGCGGTCAACCGGCACTACAGCCTCGCCGACAACCCGGCCGGGCAGGCCAACCACCCGAACACCGTCAACCCGCTGATCTCCGGCGGCGCCAGCGTCGACGGCTACCAGGCCGGCTCGACCTTCAAGCTGTTCACCATGCTCGCCGCCCTGGAGGCCGGCAAGCCGCTCGCCACCGGCTTCGACGCCCCAGCCAAGCTGCCCACCCGCTACGCCTCCGACGCCGAGGGCAACTGCGCCGGCAAGTGGTGCCCGGCCAACGCCAACCCGGAGTGGATGGACGGCTACCGGATGATGTGGGACGGCTTCGGCCGCTCCGTGAACACCTACTTCGTCTGGCTGGCCGAGCAGGTCGGCGAGGACAAGGTGGTGGAGATGGCGCAGCGGCTCGGCATCACCTTCCGGGCCGACTCCGACGCCACCTTCGCCAAGGACAACGCGGAGAACTGGGGCGCGTTCACCCTCGGCGTGGCCGCCACCACCCCGCTGGACCTGGCCAACGCCTACGCCACCGTGGCCGCCGAGGGGACGTACTGCTCGCCGCTGCCGGTGGTCTCGGTGACCGCCGCCAACGGCGAGAAGGTCGACGTCGGCCAGCCCTCCTGCCGGAAGGTGCTGGACGCCGACGTGGCCCGGGCGGCGACCGACGCGGCCCGCTGCCCGGTCGGCCAGCAGTCGGCGTACGGGCAGTGCAACGGTGGCACCGCCACCTCGGTCGACCGGCTCGTCGGCCGCCCGGTGGCGGGCAAGACGGGTAGCTCCGAGCAGAACGCCACCGAGACCTTCGTCGGGTTCACCCCGCAGGTGGCCGTGGCCGGCATCGCGGCCAACCCCGACGACTCGACCGACCTGGTCGGCTCGGCGGTGCAGGCCAGGGTGATCGACGCCGTGGCCCGGGTGATCAGGACGGCGGTGGACGGCAAGCCGGTGCGGGACTTCACCGCGCCAAGCCGCGAGCTGGCCGGCGACCCGCAGCGCCCGCAGCCGCGTCCCACCCCGCCACCCGAGCGGCGCCAGCAGGACCGGGACAACCTCCCCTCGGACCTGCTCCGCTGGCTCCAGGGCCGCGGCCGCGGCTGACCTCGATCCGCGGTGTCACCCCGCCACCAGGGGTGACACCGCGCGGTCCAGGGCCGCGGCCACCTCGTCGGGCTCGGCGTCGCCGTCGAGCACCACGAACGAGCCGAACTCGGGCAGGGACCGGTAGGCGGCGTCCAGCGCGCGCAGGTGACCCAACTCCTCGGTGTCGATGCCCCGGGCCGCCACCCGCCGCTGCGCCACCTCCGGCGAGGTGGCCAGGAAGCAGACCACCGCCGGGCGCGGGAAGATCGCGAACGCGGCCCGGACCGCCCGCCGCCCCCGGTCGCCGCGGGCGGCCATGATGACGTCCTGGCACCAGGTCCACCGGTCCAGCACCGCGGTGCGCCCGGTCAGCCGGGCCACCAGCACCGTGCGGGCCATCGCCAGCGCGCGGACCGTCGCCTCCAGCGCCGGATAGAGGGTACGGCCGAACAGCGCCACCCCGTCCGGCCGGCCGAGCGCGCGGGCCAGCCGGTTCCACAGCGGCCGGCCGCCGGCGTTCTCGAAGTAGGTCGCCGGGATCCCCCCGGCCGTCAGCCGGCGGGCGAGCGCCCTGGCCTGGGTGCTCTTGCCGGAGCCGTCGACACCGACCAGGGCGATCATCACGCAACGGGCCACGGATCCGGACGGTAGTCGCCCTCGGCAAATCTCCGGAAAAGATCCGCGCCGGCTGTCGGATCGGGTCGGCCGGCTCCGACCCACCGGTGAGCGCGCCCGCCGGGGCGTCACCGAGCGAGGAGAGACACCATGCGCAAGCTCATCCACTGGGTGCACCAGTCGGTCGACGGCTTCATCGAGGGGCCGAACGGGGAGTTCGACTGGCCGGTCATGGGGCCGGAGCTGTCCGCGTACTCCTTCGAGCTGACCGACCGGGCCGACGCCTTCCTCTACGGCCGCAAGGTGTGGGGGTTGATGTCCTGGTACTGGCCGCGTGCCGAGCAGATCTCCCAGGACCCGCACGACCTGCGGTTCGCCCCGATCTGGGCCCGCACCCCGAAGATCGTCATCTCCCGCACGCTGGAGAGCGCCGAGTACGGCGCCCGGGTGATCGGCCGCGACCTGGCCGCCGAGGTCGCCGAGCTGAAGGCGCAGCCGGGCAGGGATCTGCTGCTCACCGGTGGCGCCGGCGCGGCGGCGGCCCTGACCGAGCTGGGGCTGATCGACGAGTACCAGGTGGTGGTGCACCCGGTCGTGCTGGGCGGCGGCACCCCGGTCTTCCCCGGCAAGGACCGCCTCGATCTGCGGCTGACCGGGACCCGCGGCTTCGACGGGCGGTCGGTGCTGCTGCGCTACGAGCGGGCCTGACGCCTCACCGGCCGCGGCGGCGGGGACGGTACGTGGCGAGTACCGAGGGCAGTCCCCGCCGGAGGATCTCCGTCCGGTCGCTGTCCCCGCGCAGCACCGCGGCGGCCGTCTTGCGGGCCTGCTCGACGGTGGAGTGCGGCGGCAGCATCAGCTCCGCCGGGTCCACGACCGCGTTCACCACCACCGGCCGGTCGGCGCTGAGCGCCCGCTGCCACAGGTCCGGCACCTGGTCGGGGGAGTCGACCAGCACACCCTCGAGCCCCAGCACCTCGGCCCACTTGTGGTAGCCCACGTCCGGCAGGTCCTGGCTCGCCGGGAACATCGGCGTCCCCTCGCCCGAGCGCTGCTCCCAGCTGACGAAGGACAGGTCGCGGTTGTTGAGCACCAGCACCACAAAGCGGGGGTCCGCCCACTCCCGCCAGTACTTCGCCACGGTGATCAGCTCGTTGACCCCGTTCATCTGCATCGCGCCGTCGCCGATCAGCGCGACCAGCGGGCGGTCCGGGTGGGCGAACTTCGCGCTGATCGCGTACGGCATGGCCCCGCCCATCGAGAGCAGGGTGCCGGAGAGGCTGGCCAGCATGCCGGGGCGGACCCGGACGTGGCGGGCATACCAGGCGGTCGCGGTGCCGCAGTCCACCGCCAGCATGGCGTCGTCCGGCAGGGCGTCGTCCAGGGTGGCGAAGAGCAGCTGCGGGTTCACCGGGTCGGCCGTCTGCTCGGCCAGTTCCCGCTGGGCCTGCCGCCACTTCCCGGTGGCGTCGGCCAAAGTGGCCCGCCAGGCGGCCGGCACCGGCCCGGTGCCCAGCTCGCGCAGCAGCGCCCGCAGGGTCGGCGCGGCGTCGCCGGTCAGGTTCACCTCGGTCGGATAGCGCAACCCCATCCGGCTGCCGTCCAGGTCGATCTGCACCGCCCGGGCCTGCCCCTGCGGCGGGTAGAACTCCGAGTACGGCATCTGACTGCCCACGATCAGCAGCCGGTCGCACTCCTGCATGAGCTGCCAGCTCGGGCGGCTGCCGAGCAGGCCGATCGCCCCGGTCACCCAGGGTTCCCGGTGGTCGACGGCGGCGAAGCCGAGCAGGGCGGTGGCGACCCCGGCGCCGAGCCGGTCGGCGACCCGGCGGACCTCCTCCTCCGCGCCGAGGGCGCCCTGCCCGACCAGCATGGCGACCTTCTGCCCGCCGCGCAGCACCTCGGCCGCCCGGCGCACCTCCTCCTCCGGCGGCACGGTCGGCATGCTGCTCGGCACCGCGCTGGTGTGGTAGTAGCCGTGCGCGTGCGGCGGCTCCGGCACCGCCGGCTCGTCCTGCACGTCGGAGGGGAGCACCAGGGCGGTGACCGTACGCCGGGCCAGCGCGGTCCGGCAGGCCCGGTCCACCAGGTGCCGCGCCTGCGACGGGTCGTCGAGCTGGGCGAGGAAGGCCGACGCCACGTCCTTGTAGAGGGCGAGCAGGTCCACCTCCTGGTAGTAGCCGCCGCCCTCGGCGGGCAGCGCGGTGTGCCCGAGCAGCGCCACCACCGGCTGGTGGTCGAGCTTGGCGTCGTACAGGCCGTTGAGCACGTGGATCGCGCCGGGGCCGCTGGTCACCACCACACAGCCCAGCGGGCCGCCGCCGTACTTCACGTGGGCGCTGGCCGCGAAGCCGGCCGTCTCCTCGTGCCGGACCTGGATGAACTGGGCCCGGCTGGCAGCCCGTTGCAGCGCGGAGGTCATCCCGTTGATGCCGTCACCGGGATAGCCGTAGTAGCGGTGCACGCCCCACTCGGCCAGCCGGGCCACGATGAAGTCGGCGACCGTGGCGTCCCGGGGCAGCCGGCCGTCGCCGGTGGGGTCCGCGCTCATCGTGGTGATCCCTTCGTCGCTGTCCGCTTTCCGGGGCTCCGTTCCCCGCCCGGGGCGGCGGAAACCCGGGCCGCGCCGGACCGGCCGGACCGACCAGGCAGAATCGTCCGGTGCCCGTCCACGAGATCACCGACCCCGACGACGACCGGATCGCCGACTACCGCGCGCTGACCGACGTGGAGCTGCGCACCCGCTGGGAGCCGCCGCACGGGCTGTTCATCGCCGAGGGCGAGCTGGTGCTGCGGCGGGCGCTGCGGGCCGGCTACCCGGCCCGGTCGTACCTGGTCGACGCCAAGCGGGTCGACCAGCTCGCCGACCTCGACACCGGCGACACCCCGGTCTACGCGGCCACCCAGGAGGTGCTCCAGCGGGCCACCGGCTTCCACGTGCACCGGGGCGTGCTCGCCTCATTCCGCCGCAAGCCGCTGCCGTCCGCCGCCCAGGTGCTGACCACCGCCCGGCGGATGGTGATCCTGGAGGACATCAACAACCACACCGCTATTGAGAGCGGTAAAGTGCCCCCATCAAAGTTCCTGGCCAGGAGGCGCATTGTCCGAGCAGCCGGCTTTTGAGCGGGCAGTCGCGCCCGAAGAATTGGACCGCATCCCGTTCGAGAAGAGGGCGCTCGGATACATCCGCGTGTCCGACGAGAAGGGTCGAGGCGAGTACCTTATCTCGCCCGAGATCCAGAAGCACTCGATCCAGACGCTCGCTGGTCGCGAGGACCTGGTCGTCGTTGCCTGGATCTACGACAAGGACAAGTCAGGTCGAAACTTCACCAAGCGCCGGGTAAAGGACGTCGCCCAGGGCGTACGCGACCGGCAGTGGAAGAACGTGCTGCTCTGGAAGTGGTCCCGCTGGGGCCGCAACATGAAGGAGTCGCTGGTCTACCTCAGCCACGTCGAGGACGAGGCGCGGGGCATCGTGCGGGCGGCCACGGAGGACTTCGATCCGAGGACGTCGGTCGGCAAGTTCAGCCGGAACCAGATGCTGCTCATCGCCGAGCTTCAGTCGGACATGATCAGCGACTCATGGAAGGAGGCGCAGGCCAAGCGTCGCCGCGACGGGCTGCCGCACACGGGCGGTCCGCGGTTCGGCTACGACTACGACAGGCGCACCGGCTACACCGTGAACGAGGACCAGATGAAGGTCCTCAAGAATGCCTACGAGCGGTACGTGGCTGGCGAGTCCATGCGCGCGCTGGCCCTGGAGTGGAACTCCCTGGGGTTGACTACCCTCAGGGGCAACCGCTGGTCGCTCCAGTCGATCTCCCGGATGATGGATACCGGCTTCGCCGCCGGCCTGATCCGCGAGCGCACCAACCCGCCCACCTCCAGTGAGGCCGGCGGGAGCAACGGGCGCTCGATCTGGTGCTTCGACGTATGGCGCGAGGGCAAGCACGAGCCGATCATCGACCGCGAGACGTGGGACGCCTACAAGAAGCGCCGCGACGAGCAGGCGCTCATGGCGCCACGCCTGCGGACCACGGTGCACACCCTGTCCGGCCTCATGACGTGCGGCTGGGAGGGCTGCGGCGGGCCGATGGTGTCGGTGTACTCGGGGCGCCACAAAAGGCACTCCTGGACCTGCTACCGGGCGCGGGACCGCAAGGAGCACCCGTTCAACTCGGTGTCCAACGCTCGCGCCGAGGCCGACGTGCTCGCCTGGCTGGATCGGGAGGCTGAGGGCGGTGACGACGTCGAGGGGCGCAAGGCGAGGCTGGAGGCGGGCCGCGATGCGGTCGCGGATGCGACGGCGCTGGACCGGGAGGTCCGCAAGCTGAAGGCCAAGCTCTCCCGGTATCAGGAGATGTACGCCGAGGGTGACCTGGACAAGGAGGGCTACCACCGGAGGCGTGACGGGCTCAAGCAGGAGATCGAGGTCGCCGAGTCCAACAGGGACGCCGCCCTGGCTCGTTCGGAGGCAGCCGACGCCTACGCGCAGCAGAGATTCATCGCGCTGCGGGAGGAGTGGCCGGAGTTCACCCCGGGTGAGCGTCGGGAGATGCTGCTGCACATGGTCAGCTCGATCACGGTCATGCCGGGGCCGTACGAGCCGGGCAAGAAGGTGATCCCGGTGCCCAAGTGGGCCAAGGCTGCCGCCTGAGACACGAGAATGCCCCGTTACCTTTTGATCGGCCCCAGCCAGGGACTGCTCGGTCGCCCGGCCCGGTATGACTTACTGCCCCTGTCGTACGGATGATCCGGGGGGTGTCCCTATGGGTTTGGTCAAGTCCCGGAAGGGGCCGACGTTAATCGGTGGGTGAGTTCGTCGAGGCAGGCGGTGAGGTCGGCGGCGGTGGACATTTCGTAGTGGGTGCTGATGACGGTGCCTGTGGAGATCTGGACGAGGTCAAGTTCGGCTTCGCCGCTGGTCCAGACGGTCAGCTGGGCCTCGCGGTCGGTGGTGGTCCAGACGATCCAGGCCGCTGACTTGTCGCGGGTGGGTCCGCGGTGCAGTTCCCATCGCACGCGTGCGCTGTTCCATTGGCTGGCGCGGGCGGTGACAGCATCGGCGAAATCGTCGAGGTCCAGGTCCATCACGCCGCTGATGCTAGAGCCGGCAGCGGCCGGGGCTGGTAAGGGATCTTGTCGCGGAGCATGGCGAACAGGACGTCGGAGCGGCGGCGGGCCAGGCAGATCAGGGCGGCGTTGTATTTCTTGCCTTGGGCGCGTTTGCGGTCGTAGTAGGCGCGGCTGACCGGGTCGGCCAGAGCAGCGAACGCGGCGAGGAAGAACGCGCGTTTGAGCTGTTTGTTGCCGCCGCGGGCGGGGTGTTCGCCGCGGATCGAGCTGCCGGAGCGGCGGGTGACCGGGCCAGGCCGGCGTAGGCGGCCAGCTGTCCTGGGGTGGCGAACGAGCTGCCGTCGCCGACTTCGAGCAGGATCCGGGCGGCGGTCCTGACGCCTCGACCCGGCACGGGCGGGTCCTGGTGGTGGTCGACCAGCCCGCTTCGATCGGGGCGCTGCCGGTCGCGGTCGCCCGTGCGTGCGGGCACCAGGTGGCCTATCTGCCTGGCATGCCGATGCGTCACATCGCTGACCTGCATCCGGGCGCGGCGAAGACCGACGCCCGCGATGCCTACTTCATCGCTGATGCCGGCCATAGTCGTTGGCCGTGGCCCGCAGGTAGACGCTCGTGTCGGTCACCGCTCGACCTTGCATCGGACGGGGCGCCGCTCGTCGTCGAGCCAGTACGCGAGATCATCTGCGGTGAATTGCCACGCATCGGCACCATACGTCCGACTGGCCAGGCTATACGACAGTTGGTGACAGGAGTGCGGGCGTGAGCAGGGAAAGCGTCTTCGTTCACACGGGAGACGGTCACAGTTCATCCTCGCGGCCCAGTTCCCAGAACGACACCGCAGCAGCCGCCGCCACGTTGAGCGAGTCCACGCTGCGTCGCATCGGGATGACCACCCGGACGTCGCTGGCTGCCTGCGCCGCTGCCGTCAGCCCCGGGCCTTCGGCTCCCAGCAGGAGGGCGGCCTTGGCTCGCTGAGCCGGGGTGAGGCGCTGAATCGGTACGGCGTCGGGTGCCGGCGTCATGGCGAGGATCGTAAAGCCGGCCTCGCGCACCAGGTCCAGCCCCGCCGGCCATGGGTCCAGCTTTGCGTACGGCACGGCGAACACCTCGCCCATGCTGACCCGGACGCTCCGCCGGTAGAGCGGGTCGGCGCACGTCGGCGAGAGCAGCACGGCGTCGATGCCCAGGGCGGCTGCGCCCCGATACACGGCTCCGAGGTTCGTGTGGTTATTGAGCCCTTCGAGCACCGCGACGCGGCGGGCGCCGGCCAGCACGTCCTCCGCCGCAGGCAACGGCTTGCGGTGGAAGCTGGCCAGGACGCCTCGGTGGACATGGAAGCCGGTGACGGCCTCCAGTACCTCCTGGCTGGCCGCGTACGCCGGCCCGTGGTCGAGCAGGTCGCGGAGCTGGTCTACTCGCTTCGCGTCCACGAGGAAGGACCGCGGCCGATAGCCGGCTCGCAGCGCCCGGCGCAGCACTAGCTCGCCCTCGGCGATGAACAGCCCGTGCGGGGGCTCCCACCTGGTGCGCAGCTCAACGTCCGTCAGGGCGCGGTAGTCGGCGATCCGCTCGTCCGCCGGGTCGGTGATCAGCTCTACGGTCACCCGCCGAGTCTTGCTCATCGGCTGCGTGAGCTGGGGAGGAGGGCTGGGGTGCAGGTTGGTGTTGTGCATAGGCCTGGGCGCGATCTTCCGGGCCGTGGCGGCGCCCGGGGTGGACGCCGTGCTGCTCTCACCGACCTGCGCCGACCGCTGTACCGGCGCAGCGTCCGGGTCAGCATGGGTGAGGTGTTCGCCATCCCGTACGCGAAGCTGGAGCCCTGGCCGGACGCGCTCGGCAGGTCCGGGCGGCGGGCTTCACGGTGCTGGCCATGACGCCCGTGCCGGACGCGGTGCCGATCCAGCGGCTGGATGCCGGGCAGCGGGCCCGCGCGGCCCTGCTCATGGGGGGCCGAGGGCGCCGGCCTGACCCGGGCCGCCATGGAGGCCAGCGACGTCCGGGTGGTGATCCCCATGCGGCGCGGGGTGGACTCGCTCAACGTGGCCGCCGCCACCGCAGTGGCCTGCTGGGAGCTGGGCCGCGGTGCCCCGCTGTTCGGCAGCGGGCAGCTCTGCGGCCGGTGTTCTTTGCATGACCATGCGACATGGTGCATAATCTTCCTTGTGTCCAAGGTTCTCACCTCCCTGCCCGCCGGCGAACGTGTCGGCATCGCCTTCTCCGGCGGCCTCGACACCTCGGTCGCGGTCGCGTGGATGCGCGACAGGGGCGCCGTCCCCTGCGCCTACACCGCCGACATCGGCCAGTACGACGAGCCCGACATCGCCTCGGTGCCCGGTCGCGCGCTCAGCTACGGCGCCGAGGTCGCCCGACTGGTCGACTGCCGCGCCGCCCTGGTCGAGGAGGGCCTGGCGGCGTTGACCTGCGGGGCCTTCCACATCCGCTCCGGCGGGCGGGCGTACTTCAACACCACCCCGCTGGGCCGGGCCGTGACCGGGACCCTGCTGGTGCGGGCGATGATCTCCGACGATGTCCAGATCTGGGGCGACGGCTCGACCTTCAAGGGCAACGACATCGAGCGGTTCTACCGGTACGGCCTGCTGGCCAACCCGCAGCTGCGCATCTACAAGCCGTGGCTCGACACCGACTTCGTCACCGAGTTGGGTGGGCGTAAGGAGATGTCGGAGTGGCTGCTCGCACGCGCCCTGCCATACCGGGACAGCACCGAGAAGGCATACTCCACCGACGCCAACATCTGGGGCGCCACGCACGAGGCGAAGACCCTCGAGCACCTCGACACCGGCATCGAGACGGTCAACCCGATCATGGGAGTCCGGTTCTGGGACCCCTTGGTGGAGATCCCGACCGAGGACGTCACGATCGGCTTCGACCAGGGTCGCCCGGTGACGATCAACGGTAAGGAGTTCGGCAGCCCTGTCGACCTGGTGCTGGAGGCCAACGCCATCGGCGGCCGGCACGGCCTGGGCATGTCGGACCAGATTGAGAATCGGATCATCGAGGCCAAGAGCCGGGGCATCTACGAGGCGCCTGGCATGGCGCTGCTGCATGCCGCGTACGAACGGCTGGTCAACGCCACCCACAACGAGGACACCCTGGCGAACTACCACAACGAGGGCCGCCGCCTCGGTCGGCTGATGTACGAGGGGCGATGGCTGGACCCGCAGGCGCTGATGCTGCGCGAGTCGTTGCAGCGCTGGGTCGGCACGGCGGTCACCGGCGAGGTGACGTTGCGGCTGCGCCGGGGCGAGGATTACTCGATCCTGGACACCACCGGCCCGGCGTTCAGCTACCACCCTGACAAGCTGTCGATGGAGCGTACCGAGGACTCGGCGTTCGGCCCGTCGGACCGGATCGGCCAGCTCACCATGCGCAACCTGGACATCGCCGACTCGCGGGCGAAGCTGGAGCAGTACGCAACCCTCGGCATGGTAGGCGGCGCGACCCCCCAGCGGATGGTCGGCGCCGCGCAGGCAGCCTCGACCGGTCTCATCGGTGCGATGCCAGAGGGCGGCGCGGAAGCCATCGCCTCCCGGGGCGTCCCCTCCGCCGACGACGAGGCACTCGACCGCGCCGCGATGGAGTTCGGCGTCGACTGAGCGACGCCTCGGGAAGGGATCAGTAGTGCCGCAGGGTTCGAAAGTGGCGTGCCGGGAGTTGGGCCGCGACGACCCGCTGGGACGCCGGGGGCGGCCTGGGCGGGCGCACGCTCGGAATCGGCGGTGACGCAGGGTAGCGTGTCGCCCGTGTTCCCTACCGTCCGTGAGGTGCTCGCCCTGGTGCCGGTGCGCCACGGCGCGCCGCGCCTGGTCGCTGGGGACGCGGGGCTGGACCGGCCGGTGCGGTGGGTGCACGTGGCCGAGGTGCCCGACATCGCCACCCTGCTCGGCGGGGGCGAGCTGGTGCTCACCACTGGCATCGGGCTGCCCGCCGACGACGCCGGGCTGCGCGCGTTCATCGGCGACCTGGCCGACGTCGGGGTCTCCGGGCTGGTGGTGGAGCTGGGCCGCCGCTACGTCAGCGGGGTGCCCCGGGTGATGGCGGCCGCCGCCGAGCGGCGCGGGCTGCCCCTGGTCGAGCTGCGCCGGGCCACTCCGTTCGTGCGGATCACCGAGGCGGTGCACGCGCTGATCGTGGACGCCCAGCTCACCGAGCTGCGCGCCACCGAGGAGATCCACCAGCGGTTCACCGAGCTGTCGGTCGAGGGCGCCGAGCCGGCCGAGGTGGTGCGGCAGGCCGCCGAGCTGGCCGGCTGCCCGGTGGTGCTGGAGAACCTGTCCCGGCAGGTGCTGGCGTACGACCCGGCGGGGGAGAACGCCGAGTTGCTGCTGGACGGCTGGGAGCAGCACTCCCGGCGGATCCGGCCGGCCGGGCGCACCGCGTACGACCCGGACAGCGGGTGGCTGGTGACCACCGTCGGTGCCCGGGGCCAGGACTGGGGGCGGCTGCTGCTGCGCTGGCCGGCCGGGGGCGACGAGTTGACCACGCGCGGTCCCGACCGCCCGTCGGCCGGCGTGGAGGACCGACCGTCGTCCGACGCCTTCCCGGCCACGACGGCCGGGGCGACCGGCCGGCCGTCCGGCGGGTACGACGCCGACCGCGGTCAGCCGATCGCCGGCGCCGCGCCGGTCGACGCGGCGCCGGTCGACGCGGCGCCGGTCGACACCGCGCCGGTCGGCGGCTGGACGCCACCGTATCCGCGTCGGGACCCGGGCTTCAGCGGGGGACCGGGCGCGACCCCACCCACCCGGCTCACCATCCTGATCGAGCGGGCCGCCTCCACCCTCGCCCTGGGCCGGCTGATCCGGCGCGACGCCGAGGGGCTGGAACGCCAGATCCACCGCACCCTGCTCACCGCCCTGATCGACCACTCCCGCCCGGTCGACGAGGTGGCGCTACGGGCCAAGGCGCTCGGCGTGACCCTGGACCGCCGCCACCTGGTCGGTGTGGTGGTCCGGCACCGGGCTGACGACCCGACCGAGGGCGGCGGGCCGGGCCCGGACGTCGGCCCCGAGGCCGGTCCGGCCCGGCTGCGCGACCTCGCCGAGGCGGTCGGCCAGGCGCTGCGCGAGGCCAAGCTCACCGCGCTGACCAGCGCCGTCGACGACCAGGCGGTCGGCGCGTTGCTGGCGCTGCCCGACCCGGCCGCCGAGGAGAAAGCGCTCGCCGCGTTCGCCGCCGCGTTGCGCCGGGTGCGCCTCGACGCCGACCCGGCCCGTCCGCCGGCGCCCCGGTCCGCCCGCCCCGCCGATTCGGCCGCCCGGACGGCGGCGGTCGGCGCGCTGCGCGCCGCGGACCCGGCGTCCCGCCCGCGCCCGGCCGGCCCGGCCGTGATCGTCGCGGCCGGGTCCGGGGTGGGCAGCCTGCGGGAGGCGCGCCGCTCACTGGTCGAGGCGCGGCAGATCGCCGAGGCGGCCCGGCGGGACCGGCGGGAGCTGCCCTACTTCCGGCTGCCGCACGTCGGGCTGGCCGGCCTGCTGCACCTGCTCCGGGACGAGCCGCGGTTGCAGACCTTCGTCGAGCGGGAGCTGGGCGGGCTGCTCGCGTACGACGCCCAGCACCCCCGGGAACAACTGCTCGGCACCCTCCGCGCGTATCTGGAGCAGGGCCGCAACAAGTCCGCCGCGGCCGCCGCCGCCCACCTGTCCCGGCCGGCCTTCTACGAACGCCTGGCCCGCATCGGCCGCATCCTCGACGTCGACCTCGACTCGGTGGAGCAGTGCCTGTCCCTCCACGTGGCCCTGCTAGCCCTGGACGCCGTCCGCACCCCCTGACCGCCGTCCTCGGTGATCATGAAGTTGGCGGCGACAATCCGGGCGATCCGCCCCGCTAACCTCATGATCAACGGGGCGAGCCGGGGCGAGGGCGGGGTGGGGTGGGTGGGCGGGGTCAGGTGAGGGCCGTCAGGGCCTTGGCGTAGGGGGCGGGGACGTAGGTGGGGCCGCCGGGGGTGAAGACGTCGGAGGTGGCGGCGGCCGACCAGGCCGTCGGCGGCACCGCGTCGACCAGGGCGCGGACCACGGGGGCGTCGCGCCACTGCTCCTGCTCGGCGAGCAGGCTCAGTGCGACCACCGACTCCTCGACCTCGCCGACGCACTCGAACGGCTTGTGCCCGTCCACGCCGAGCAGCTCCCGGTAGCCGGGAATCTGAGACTCGTCGGCCAGCAGGTCGCCGCCGAAGATGGCGGTGATCCGGTCGCGGGACATGAACGGCGCCATGGCCAGGAACACGAACCGGCACTTCGGGCAGTCGCGGCACCAGCGCTCGCTCGCATCGCGCAGCTTGAAGGCGGCGTTGCAGCTGGTCACCACCGCGTCGTACCGGTCGGTCTCGGCGAAGAGCCGCGCGATGTGCAGCTCGGACAGCGACCGCAGCAGCGAGAAGTACGGCTCGGTGAGACCGGCGTGCTCAGCCAGCGCGGCCCGCAGCAGGCCTTCCGCCTCGACGCCCTTGGACCACTGGTGGTTGATCTCGTGGCCCTGCCAGACCAGGTTCGGGTCGGACGCCGAACGCTCGTTGGACATCACCACCGGCCCGAGCCCGTGCAGCACGGCGGTGGCGACTGCGATCAGCGAGTTGATCGCGGTGACCGGGATGTGCCCGTTGCGCGCCCCGGCCGCGTTGAGGTCGAGCAGCACCGGGTCGATCCGCCGGCGGGCGGCGAGCGGCACCAGGTCGGACGCCTCGTTGACCGAGACGATGACGTGGTTCGGGTTGACCGAGAAGGGCACCGGGTCGAAACCGGCCCGGCGCAGCGCCTCCAGCGTGACGATGGAGTCCTTGCCGCCGCCGACGGCAGAGAGCGGCCGGCGGTCCGAGTCGTCGTACACGCGCGGCGCGGCGACCTCACCGGCCGGCACCTCCGGGCGCAGCTCCAGCACGTGCGGCAGCTGGTTGCGGTACGCGTACTCGGCGAGACCCTTGGTGTAGACGGCCGTGACCAGGTCGGCGGCGGCCGCGCCCAGCGGCGCCGGCAGCACCAGCCGGGGCGGCGCGGCGGCCTTGTAGTAGCTGACCCCGGCGACCACGTGCAGCAGTTCGAGGACCCGGGCGAGGGTGGCCGCGGTCTCGTCGGACACCGGCTCCGCCGGCAGGGGAAGGGTGACCACCTCGGTGAACCGCTGCTCGCCGTCGGGGCCGGTCAGGGCGTAGTCGAACAACACCTCGCCGGTGGCGAAGTCGATCGAGTAGGACGGGAAGGTGAAGGCGTCCATCCGCCGGAGCTGCTCGTTGGGCACACGCCATACTACAGCGTGTCTCAATAGTCCGTTGGGTCATGAGACACCGCCCTTCTCGGGCGTCCCTGCCGTCGCGGGTGTTCGTGGCGGTGGGGTTCCTCCATCATCAGGGCTGGTTGCGCCGGCGCGTGGGCGCTGGCCAGAGCCGTTCCCTCGGGAGGCGTTGGTGACCGGGCCTCGTGCTTCGGGGTCCCGGGTCTGGGCATGGTGTCGCTCGGCCCAGACGGCGAGGTTGACCGCCGCGTTGACGTCCCGGTCCGCCGTATGCCCGCACTCGTCGCAGCGGAAGATGCGTATGGACAGGGGTAGGGCGGGGCCGATGGTGCGGCAGGCACTGCACATTCTGGTGGACGGGTACCAGCGGGGTGCCCGGGTGGCCTGCCCGCCCCGCCAGCGTTGTTTGTAGCCGATGATGCGGGCCAGTTCAGCCCAACCCGCATCGGAGATGGCGGCGGCCAGACGCCGGTTGCGCAGCAGACCGGCGGTGTGGAGGTCTTCCAGAGCCAGCCGGTCGTGGGTCTTGACCAGCCGGTTGGCGACCTTGTGCAGAAAGTGGCGACGCACATTCGCGACACGGTGGTGGGCACGAGCCAGCCGGGCGACAGCCTCGGCCCGATTGCGCGAGCCTCGCTGTTTGCGGGTGACCTGGCGGGATAGCCGCCGTAGCCGGGGCAGGGCGGTCCGCAGCGGGCGCGGTGGATCAGTGACGCGCAGCCGCTGTCGGCCGGTGGTGTCGGCGGCTACGACGAGGGCAGCGAGGCCCCGGTCGATGCCTACCCAACCACCGCAGTCGGCGTCGGGGCGGGGCGGGTGCTGGCGGGCGGGATGCAAATCCGCCGCCTCCACTGTCACGGTGATGGTCCATCGGCCGGCCCGGCACGAGGCGGTGGCATACCGGATGTGGGCTCGGCCTGTGCGCATCATCCGCCGGAGTCGGCGGGTGTCCTCCCGCACCCTCAGGACCCCGATCCTCGGCAGACAGATACTCCGAGGCCCCGCCGTCGGATCCCCCACCCGGATGCTCGCCCGACCCGCCTTGGTTTCGCAGCGGATCCGGAACGACGGCTGGGTGCGGCTCTTGCGTTTGAATGTCGGGAACCCCACCCGGCGGCCCGGCCGTTTCCCCCGCCGGGAGTCGGCCCAGGCGGTCAGGGCGCGGCCCAAGTCGACAGCGGCTTCCTCACACACCTGCTGACACACCTGCGTCCGCCACGACAACCCCGTCGACACGATCTCGGCCGAACCGGCCGAGTCGACCACGAAGCGGCGACTCGCCTGCGCCGAGGTCTTTCACGAGTTGAACGCGTTGATCAGGTCGAAACCCGACCGCGGCACCACCACTGACCCGCCCCGATGCTTCGCATCCAGGGCGTCCTTCACCAGAGCCAGGCACTGGTTGAACGCGAACCGAGCCGCCCCCGTATGACGGACCAACACCACCACCTGCGACGGTGACGGGTCAGCTGTGAACCGGAACGCGGTAAACCTCCCCACAGCCCCACAGCATGCCTGCCACCTACGACACAACAGTTAACGTCGCTGCAGGACAGGGCGGAATCCCCTGCCCCCGAAGAACAGCCGGTGCCGGATGGGCGACAGCGGCCACCAGCCGTTCGAACGGCCGTGAACCTCAGCCTGTATAGGCTGGAATCGCCCTCATTCTTCATGAGGGGGAGGATGTCAACGAGGAGAGCCTGTGCGCCTGTCTGATCTGCGCGGACGTCATGTCGCCGTCTGGGGCGCCGGCCGGGAGGGCCGGGCCGCGGTGACCGCGATCGCCGCGCACGGCCCGGCCGGCCTGGTCGCCGTCGACGACAGCGCGAACTTCCTCACCCTGCCGTGGGAGGGCCCGCTCGCCGAGGCCGCGCCGCTGGTGACCGGGGAGGAGGGCTTCGCCCGGCTGGCCGCCGCCGACGTGGTGGTCCGCTCGCCCGGGGTGCCGAACACCCACCCGTGGATGGTCGAGCTGCGCCGTCGGGCCGTCCCGGTCACCCAGGGCAGCGCCCTCTGGATGGCCGACCACGCGGACCGGACCGTCGGGGTGACCGGCAGCAAGGGCAAGAGCACCACCTCCAGCCTGATCAGCCACCTGCTCACCGCGATGGACCGGCCGAACGTCTTCGGCGGCAACATCGGCGTGCCGCTGCTCGACCTGCCCGAGGCGGGGCTGTACGTGCTGGAGCTCTCCAGCTACCAGTGCGCCGACCTGACCGACTCGCCCCGGGTGGCCGTGGTGACCGCCCTCTTCCCCGAGCACCTCGACGCGCACGGCGGCGAGCGGGAGTACTACCGGGACAAGCTCAACCTGCTGGCGCACGGCCCGCACACCGTGGTGGTCAACGGCGCCGACCCGCGGCTGGCGCTCGAACTGGGGGACCGGGCGGCGGTCCGGGCCGGCTCGCCGGACACCACCCACGTGGCGAGCGGCCCGGACGGCGCCCCCTGGTTCCACCTGCGGGACACCCCGCTCTTCCCGCGCGCGGTGCTGCCCCTGGTCGGCCGGCACAACGAGGGCAACCTCTGCGTTGCGCTGGCGGTGCTCGACGCGCTCGGCGTCGACGTGGTGGCGGGCAAGGACAGCCTCGCCATCGCGGTCGCCGGGTTCCAGGGCCTCGCCCACCGGCTCACCGAGATTCCCGACGCGTCCGGGCTCACCTTCGTCGACGACACCCTGGCCACCAGCCCGTACGCGGCCATGCACGCGATCGACGCGTACGAGGGGCGGCCGTTGACCGTGATCGTCGGAGGGACGGACCGAGGGCTGGACTACACCCCGCTCCGCGACCACCTGGCCGAGCGGGATATCACCGTGATCGGCATCCCGGACAGCGGCCCCCGGATCGTCGACGCCCTGGCGGGGCTGCCGGCGGTGCGGACGGAGATCGCCGAGGACCTGGTCGCCGCCGTGGGGCTGGCCCGCAAGCTCACCCCGGCCGGCGGGGTGGTGCTGCTCTCCCCGGCCGCGCCGAGTTACGGCCAGTTCCGCAACTACGAGCACCGCTCCGAGGTCTTCGCGCAGGCGGTGGTCGACACCGCCCGCTGACTCAGCCCCGGTCGGCCGGGGCCGGGGACTCCGCGCCGGGCGGCAGCGCGGGCTCGGCGTCGTCCGCCGGCGCGCCGATCCAGAGCACGGTCCTGCTGAACAGCCTGCTCGGCCCGATCACCTGCGTCTACCGGACCGCCACCAACAGCATCACCGGCACGGCGGCCAACGCCACCAACTCGATCGCCTTCACCAACCAGGTGCTGACCAAGTCGTCCGGGCCGAGCCTCTGCTTCGGCACCGCGTACTTCTCCGCGACGTACTCGCCGGCGCAGGACGCCACCCAGGCGGGCAACCCCGTCTACGTCAACTGACCCCGGTCCACGGGCCGGTGCGCGGTGGTTCGCCGGGCACCGGCCCCGCCGTGCGCCGGTCAGCCGGCCGCCAGCGCCGTGTGCAGGGCGCGCATCGACCGGACCGCCGAGCGGATCTCCTGGAGGTAGCGCCCGGCGGTGAGGGTGGGCTCCGGCACCGGGACCGGCGGGGCCAGCGCCGGGTCCACCCCGACCGTGTCGATTCCGCAGCCGAACGGCACGGCGAGGGTGCGCAGCGCGTCGCAGTGCTGGAACGGCACGTAGATCGGGGCCGTCACCACCAGCACCGGATCGTCCGCGCGCAGCCGGACGTGCGCGGCCCAGAACCGCTGGGTGTCGGCGGTGTGTGCCCGCCGGTGGTCCGGCTCGCTGGACGGAGCGGCCAGGACCCGGACCGGCGGCAGCCCGGCGGGCCGGTAGGTGCGCGAGGACCAGGCCCGGTGCGGGTGGTCCGCGGTCTCGCCGGTCTCCTCGCTCGGCGCGTCCACCCCGAACGCCAGCCGCACCCCGGCGTCCAGCGCGTCCACCTCGGTGGCGCAGCCGTGCACCCCGACGTCGCCGAGCAGCCGCGACTCGACCGGGGAGAGGGCCCGGAAGCTGCCCAGCACCGCCACCTCGCCGGCGACCCCGGCGACCGCCCGGGCCAGGTGCGCGGCGTACGCGGTGCGCCGCAGGCAGGCGTGCGCCAGGCCGCCGAGGACGAGCAGGTGCGCGTACCGGGGCAGGGTGGGCGGGACGGCCCGGACCAGGCCCAGCGCCGTCGCCGCGTCGAGCACCAGCCCGACCGTGGCCGGGTCGAACGCCGGCTCCCGGGCGTCGGGGCGTTCCCGCCCGTCGCGGAAGTCCCAGTGCCGGGCGGAGAAGTCGTCCAGCCCGGCCAGCACCGCGCTCAGGTCACCGGCCGGCCAGTCGCCGCCGAAGTGCCCGACCAGGGCCCGCATCGGCGGCGAGTCCGCCCAGGCTCGGATCCCCGCCGCCAGTTCTGCCCGGGTCGTCCCCGCCGCGCCGGCCGGCAGCGCCACCTCCGTCGTCCGCACCAGGCGGATGCTACCGGCGGCGGGCGGCGGCCGACCGGCCGTTGTGGATCGTGGCTACGCTGAGCACACGAGTGATCGGGGGTGGCCGGTGGCGGGTGAGGCGATGCGGCGACGGGCGCGGGGCCGGAGCGGCTCGGCGGAGAACCTGGTGCGGCTGGTCGCGCACACCGACCCGGTGGCTCTGGTCGGCATCACGCTCTCGATCCTGCTGTCCGTGACGCTCGACCTGACCAACGCGGCCACCGGGGTCGAGTCGCTGCTCGCCGGGCTGATGGGCATCACCATCTCGCTGGTGCTCGACTCGCTGGCCCGGGCCGAGCGCCGGTTCCACCTGCGCACGCTGTTGGACGGGCCGCCCTGGCTGGTCCGCGCCACCCCGCAGCTCGCCGGCGCGCTCCGCGAGGCCGCCGAGCGGCACGCCGGGACCCGGGTGGCGGCCGAGGCGCAGCGGCGCTTCGAGGAGTTCCGCCGGGAGGCGGAGCAGCTCGCCGCGGGCCGGATCATCCGGCGCGGCGACGACGACGAGGACCTGCTCGGCGCCACCCGGGACTGCGCCCGGGAGCTGGTCGCGCTGACCAACGTGATGCCCCGGGTCAGCGGCGAGCTGAGCTGGTGGCGCGGGGATGTCGGCCGGCGCTACTGGGAAGCGAACCTGGCCGCCCTGGAGCGGGGCGTGCGAATCACCCGGATCTTCACCTACGCCACCCTCAGCCCGGAGCTGTCCGAGCTGGTGGAGACGCAGCGGCGGGCTGGCGTGCGGGTGGGCCTGTTGCCGCTCGGCGCGGTCAGTCCGCACCTGCACATCAACCTGGCGGTCTGGGACGGGTCGAGCTGCTGGGAGGCCAAGATGACCGCGCACGGCGAGATCAGCGAGAATGAGTTCTCCGTCCACCCGGCCGACGTGGAGCGGCTGACCCGGGCCTTCCGGCTCTGCGCCGACATCGCCACCTTCCAGGACTGAGGCGCCATGACGTGGAGTGCCGTCCTGCTGGTGACCGCCGTGGTCTGGGCGGTCAGCGTGATCCGCTCGGTCCGGGTGCGTGCGTTCGTCTACAGCCTGCCGCTGCCCATGACCCTGGCCCTGGTCACCACCGGCCACCGGGTGGACGGGCCGCAGCTGCTCGGGGTGGTCGGCCTCAACCTCTTCTTCGTCACGGTGGCGCTCACCCACCGCCGGCTGCGCTGGCCGATCCTCCTGGCCGACCTGGCCGGCGTCGCGGTCTACGTGGCGCTCAGCGCCGGGGTGCTGGCGGTGCCGGTGCCGTTCGAGGCGGCGCTGGCCGGCACCGTGGCGCTCTGGGCGCTGACCATGGTGCTGCTGCGCCGCCGGGCCGCCGCCGCGCCGCCACCGGAGCCGGCGGAGAACCGGCGGGACGGCCTGGCCGCGCCGGTCAAGCTGGTGGTCATCTTCGGTGGCGCGCTGCTCACCGGGCTGCTCGGCGAGCTGCTGCGGGGCATGGTGGTCACCTTCCCCTACTCGGGGGTGCTGGTCGCCGTCGAGGCCCGCCACCAGCTCGCCGAGTTCAGCCGGCACTTCGCCCGCAACAGCCTGGGCCTGATCGGCTTCCTCGCCGGTTACCACTACCTCCAGGACACCGCGCCGGCCCTCGCCCTGGCCGGCGGCTGGGCCGCCTTCGCGCTGGTCTCCGCCGCACTGCACCTGCCCCGCCGCCGTCCCGCCCGGCCGGCCGCCGCGCAGACCGGGCCGGAGCGCGCCGAGCCGCGTCCGGGCCGCCGGCCGCTGCCCGGCCCCGAGCGCCCCGCGGCCACCTGACCGACCCGCCGCCGGGGTTCAGGCCGCGGCCGCCACCAGCTCCGCGATCCGCGTCAGGGGCTCGGCGTACGCGGGCCAGTCCAGGCCGTCCACGCTGGGCGTCGCCCGCCGGCGTACGCCGTCCACGGCGCCGGCCCGCGCGACGATCGCGGTGAGCACCTCGGCGGACCACTCGGGGCGGAGCAGGTCGCGCAGGGCGGGCACCTCGGGGCGCAGCACCGCCAGCGCGCCGACCAGCGCGGCGGCCGCCCAGTTGGAGGTGCCGCCGACCAGCAGCGTCTCGCAGCCGACCACGCAGCGGATCCGCTCGCCCCGGTCGACCACCCGGGTCACCAGTTCGGCCGGCAGCAGGCCCATGCCCAGCTCGTTGCCGCCGTCGCCGATGCCGATCCGGAACGCGGGCCCGGCGGTGAAGAGCCGGTCGAGTGGGGCGCTGTGCCCGCCGATGTCCTCGCCGCGCATGTTGCGGGGCCGGCCGTCGACGCCCGGGCCGACCCGCTCGCAGGCGATCACGTGCGACAGGCGCGCGTACCGGGGCAGCATGGTCGCGGCCCAGTCGTCGTACCCGCGCAGTGGCGCCACGTCGAGCGGGACGCCGGGCGCGCCGGCGGCGATCGCGGCCTCGACCACCGGCGCGCAGGGCGCGTCGGTGACCAGCCGGGCCTGCCCGCCGAGCGCGCGCAGCGCGGCGGCGAGATGCACGGCGCCGATCGGGCCGTCGGTCTCGGCCGCGGGTGGGTCGGCGCCGGGGATGAAGAAGCCGGTCAGCACGGCGGCGTCCGGCGCGGGCCGGCCGGCGAGCGACCGGGCGGCGGTGAGCAGCCCGCCGGCCGTCGGTACGGCGAGCGCCTCGCTGCCCCGGCCCACCTCCCGGGCGGCGACCCGGGCCAGCTCGGCGACGGCTTCCTCGACCCGCATGACGCTCCCTCCGCCGGCGACGGGCCCAGGGTAGACACTCGGCTCCACTACTGCGGATCGGGTGGTCGTGCAGGCCGCTGACCAGCGAAATGCTGGGTGCCGCTCGGATTGCGCTCCGGAAACCGCAGTGGGTCGGTTGACGCGGTGTCAGGTGGGCGGCCCCGCTGCGCTACACAGTGACAGTTGTCCCTGCCTTCAGGTGGTGAGAGCGTGCGGAGACCAACCGCCGCTGAAGGGTGCGCCGATGACCTCCGACGATTTGCTGGCCCGGCACCGGGCCGTGCTCCCGTCCTGGATGCCGCTCTACTACGCCGAACCGCTCGAGCTGGTCTCGGGCTCCGGCCGCCGGGTGACCGACGCGGCCGGACGCAGCTACCTGGACTTCTTCGGCGGCGTGCTGACCAACATGATCGGCTACGACATCCCGGAGATCCGGGAGGCGGTCGAGCGGCAACTGCGCACCGGCATCGTGCACAGCTCGACGCTCTATCTGATCCGGCAGCAGGTCGAGCTGGCCGAGAAGATCGCCCGGGTCTCCGGCATCCCCGACGCCCGGGTCTTCTTCACCAACTCTGGCACCGAGGCCAACGAGGCGGCCCTGCTGGTCGCCACCAACTACCGCCGCTCGCACCAGATCCTCGCCGTGCGCAACAGCTACCACGGCCGGTCGTACGCGGCCATGGGCGTCACCGGCAACCGGGGCTGGTCGGCCAGCGCGCTCAACCCGCTCCAGGTGGCCTGGCTGCACTCGGGTGAGCGGCTGCGCGGCCTGCTGGCCCGGCTCGACGAGGACGACCGGATCGACGCGGCGGTGGAGGACCTGCGCGAGGTGCTCGCCACCCAGACCGCCGGCGACGTGGCCTGCCTGATCGCCGAGCCGATCCAGGGCGTCGGCGGCTTCGTGCACGGCCCGGACGGGCTCTTCGCCGGCTGGAAGAAGGTGCTCGACGAGCACGGCATCCTGCTCGTCTCCGACGAGGTGCAGACCGGCTGGGGCCGCACCGGCGAGCACTTCTGGGGCTACCAGGCGCACGGGGTCACCCCCGACCTGCTCACCTTCGCCAAGGGCATCGGCAACGGCTTCGCCCTGGCCGGCGTGGTCGGCCGGGCCGACGTGCTGGAGGCGGTGCCGGCGATCAGCTTCTCCACCTTCGGCGGCAACCCGGTCTCCACGGCGGCCGGCAACGCCGTCCTCGACTACCTGCTCGACCACGACCTCCAGGCCAACGCGGCGCGGGTCGGCGCGATCCTCGGCGACGGCCTGCGGGCCGCCACCGGCGGTCTCGACCGCGTCGCCGAGGTCCGCGGCAAGGGCCTCATGCTCGGCGTCGAGTTCGTCCGCCCGGGCACCACCGAGCCGGACCCGGCGCTCACCACCCGGGTCTTCGAGGCCTGCCGCGAGGGCGGCCTGCTGGTCGGCAAGGGCGGCCTGCACGGCAACGTGGTGCGGATGGGCCCACCGCTGACCCTGACCGAGGACGAGGCCCGCGAGGGCCTGGCCATCCTGGTCGAGGCCATCCGTTCCTCCGTCGCCGCGGAGGTGACCGCATGACCACCACCATCGGGCACTTCGTCGACGGGAAGCGGGTCAGCGGGGACTCCGAGCGGCGCGGGGACGTCTTCGACCCGGCCACCGGACGGCGTACCGGGCAGGTGGCGCTGGCCTCCGCCGCCGACGTGGCGGGCGCCGTCGAGGCGGCCGAGCGGGCCGCCGGGTCCTGGCGGGACGCCTCGCTGGCCAAGCGGACCGCGGTCATGTTCGCCTTCCGCGAGCTGGTCAACGCCCGCCGCGACCGGCTCGCCGAGGTGATCACGGCCGAGCACGGCAAGGTCCTCGCGGACGCCGCCGGCGAGGTGCAGCGCGGCCTGGAGGTGATCGAGTACGCCTGCGGCATCCCCTCGGCGCTGCGCGGCGGCTTCAGCGAGAACGTTTCCACCGAGGTCGACTCGTACAGCCTGCGGCAGCCGCTGGGCGTGGTGGCGGTGATCTCCCCGTTCAACTTCCCGGTGATGGTGCCGCTCTGGTTCGTCCCGGTGGCGATCGCCTGCGGCAACGCCGTGGTGCTCAAGCCCAGCGAGAAGGACCCGAGCGCGGCGCTGCTGCTGGCCGAGTGGTTCACCGAGGCCGGGCTGCCGGACGGCGTGCTGAACGTGGTCAACGGCGACAAGGAGGCGGTCGACGCGCTGCTCGACCACCCCGGTGTGAAGGCGGTGTCGTTCGTCGG
Organism: Micromonospora sp. Utrum1; assembly: GCF_057197805.1. Taxonomy (NCBI): domain Bacteria; kingdom Bacillati; phylum Actinomycetota; class Actinomycetes; order Micromonosporales; family Micromonosporaceae; genus Micromonospora; species Micromonospora sp. Utrum1. The sequence goes on along the minus strand of NZ_CM170071.1, from coordinate 5,455,278 downwards.
CTCCACCCCGGTGGCCCGCTACGTGCACCAGCGCGGCTCGCTGGCCGGCAAGCGGGTGCAGGCGCTGGGCGGGGCGAAGAACCACATGGTGGTGCTCCCGGACGCCGACCTGGACCTGGCCGCCGACGCGGCGGTCAACGCCGGCTTCGGCTCGGCGGGGGAGCGGTGCATGGCGATCTCCGCGCTGGTCGCCGTGGAGCCGGTGGCCGACGCCCTGGTCGCCCGGATCGCCGAGCGGATGGGCCGGCTGCGCACCGGGGACGGCCGGCGGGGCTGCGACATGGGCCCGCTGGTCACCGCCGCGCACGCCGAGCGGGTCCGCTCCTACGTGGAGTCGGGCATCGCGGCCGGCGCGGTGCCGGTGGTGGACGGGCGCGAGGTGACCCCGGACGGGGACGCCGACGGGTTCTGGCTCGGCCCGACCCTCTTCGACCACGTCACCCCGGAGATGTCGATCTACACCGACGAGATCTTCGGCCCGGTGCTCAGCGTGGTCCGGGTCGGCTCGTACGACGAGGCGGTCGAGCTGGTCAACGCCAACCCGTACGGCAACGGCACGGCGATCTTCACCAACGACGGCGGGGCCGCCCGGCGCTACCAGCACGAGGTGGAGGTCGGCATGATCGGCGTCAACGTGCCGATTCCCGTGCCGATGGCCTACTACTCGTTCGGCGGCTGGAAGGCCTCCCTCTTCGGTGACCTGCACGCGCACGGTGCCGACGGGGTCGCCTTCTTCACCCGGGGCAAGGTGGTCACCAGCCGCTGGCTGGACCCGCGCCACGGCGGGGTCAACCTCGGCTTCCCCACCCAGACCTGAGCAGCCGCAGCACCCCCGCCCCGGCCAGGTACGCCACCAGCGCCGGGGCGGGCAGTCCCAGGGGCTCGGGCGCGGCCTTGCGGGTGAGGCTGTTCAGCAGCAGCCCGGCGACGAGCCCGGCGTACCCGAGGACGGCCAGCGCGGTGCGGAGCCGGCGGGCGCCCTCGCCGGCCGGGCCGGTCGCGGGCAGGCGGCGGGTGCGGGCCTCGATCGGGCCGAAGACGGCGACCAACGCGGCCAGCACCACGGTGAGGGCGAGCAGCCAGGGGATCCGCCAGCCCCACCAGGCCGCCGAGCCGACCGGGGGAGTGGGCAGCACGCCCAGCGCGTCCAGCAGCCCGGTGAGCAGCACCGCCGCGGTCAAATGCCAGAGGAACACGGTGAGCACCACGGCGTTCACCGCGATCACCGCCTGCCACGGCCGGGAGCGCCGGAGCCGGCGCTGCGCCGGCTCGCGCAGCAGCAGGATCAGGCCGAGCTGGGCGGCCGCCGCGGCGAGCAGCGCCAGGCTCGGCGGGGCCGCGTTGTCCAGCCGCTCGCCGGGCACGTTGAGCATCGCCACCGGGTACGGCCCGACCACCGTCAGGAGCACCAGCGCGACCAGCCCGCCGGCGAGCAGGGCCGCCCCCGCCCGGCGGGACAGCGGCAGCCGGCGCCGGCGCAGGCCGCGCGGCCTGGCGTCGACCGGCCCGGCCGTCGGGTCGTCGGGGCGCCCGGCCGGGGCGCGGGTGTCGTACCAGGCGAAGCCGAGTTGATGTACGGCCAGCCAGCCGAACAGGTAGTTGCCGGTCGCCAGGCCCGCCGGGCCGAAGATCCGTCCCAGGTCGCCGAGCGCGACGAGGGCGACCAGCACCAGCGGCACGGCCAGCCCGAAGCGGCGGTGCAGCGCGTACATCGGCGGGCTCAGCGGCACCACCACCAGGTAGGCCACCAGGAACCAGAGCGGGATGGTCGCGAACCAGACCACCGTGCGGACCTCGGCCGGGCCAGCGCCGCGCAGCGTGGCCACCGCGGCGCCGGCCGCCAGCACCACCAGCAGCGCGGTGGTCGGCCGGACCAGCCGGGCGCTGCGGTCGATCAGCCAGCCGGTGGCGGTGCCGCCCCGGTCGCGGCGGGCGGTCAGCGAGGCGGCGTTGGCGTAGCCGCCGACCAGGAAGAACACCGGTATCACCTGGGCCACCCAGGTCAGCGGCCAGGCCCAGGGCAGGTCGCCGAGGGCGGAATGGCCGGCGGGGCGGCCGGCCCGGTCGTAGTCGATGACGGTGACGCCCCAGTGGCCGAGCACGACCATGGTGATGGCGAGCGCTCGCAGCAGGTCGACGTAGCGCTCCCGGCCGGCCGGCGTGCGCTCGGCGAGCTGCCGGAGGCGGCGCATGGGCTCAGGCTATGCCAGCCGCCGCCAACTGGTACGGATAACGGTTCGGTCGTGAGGTCTTGTGGTCCGGGCCGCGCTGCCGTAGAAATTCTTCAGCAACATCAACTGAATTGAAGACAAGCAACAGCTGACACCCCCAGAGCCTCGACGCCGCGGCCGCCGTTCCCCCAGACCCGGCGGGCCGTGCGTACCCGAACCGAGGAGATGCGATGAACAGGCGTGAAATCCTCCGGCGGACCGCCGCCACCGGCCTCCTGGCCACCCCCGCCGCCGGCCTGCTCGCCGGCTGCGCCACCTCCGGTGGCGACGACAAGGGCGACTCCAGCGCCTACAAGGGCACCAAGAGCGAGCAGAACCCGCTCGGTGTCAAGGAGGACGCCCCGCTCGAGGTGGTGATCTTCAACGGCGGCTTCGGCGAGGAGTACGCCAAGGCCCACGAGGCCATGTACAAGGAGAAGTACCCGAAGGCGAAGATCAACCACTCGGCCACCCAGGAGATCAGCAAGACGCTCCAGCCGCGCTTCGTCGACGGCACCCCGCCGGACGTGGTGAACAACTCCGGCGCCGGGCAGATCGATCCCAACGGCCTGGTCTCCCAGAACGCCCTGGCCGACCTCGGTGACCTGCTCGCCGCGCCCAGCCTCGACATCCCCGGCAAGACGGTCAAGGACACCCTGCTCCCCGGCGCCGTCGAGGTCGGCTCCTACGACGGCAAGTTCCTGGTGATGAACTACACCTACACGGTGTACGGCATCTGGCACTCCACCAAGCTCTTCGCCGATCGCGGCTGGCAGTACGCCAAGACCTGGGACGAGCACATCGCGCTCTGCAAGCAGATCAAGGCCGCCGGCATCGCCCCCTGGACGTACGCCGGCCTGCACCCGCGCTACATGAGCTGGCCGCTGATCTCCACCGCGATCAAGCTCGGCGGGCCGTCGGTGGCGCTGGCCATCGACAACCTGGAGCCCAACGCCTGGAAGTCCGACGCCATGAAGGCCGCCGCGGACGCCTGGCACCAGATCGTCAAGGACAAGTACATCCTGGAGGGCTCGCCCGGCCTGGACCACAAGCAGTCGCAGACCGCCTGGTGTCAGGGCAAGGCCGCCTTCATCTCCTGCGGCTCCTGGCTGGAGAGCGAGCAGAAGGACGTCACCCCGGCCGGCTTCAACATGACCGTGGCGCCGACCCCGAGCCTGGGCAGCGGCGACAAGCTGCCGTTCGAGGCGATCCGGGGCACCGCGGGCGAGCCGTTCATCGTCCCGGCCAAGGCCAAGAACGTGGCCGGCGGGCTGGAGTACTTCCGGACCATGCTGTCCAAGAAGGGCGCCCAGGACTTCACCAAGAAGGTCGCCAGCCTCACCGTGGTGGCCGGCACGACCGAGGGCGTCGAGCTGCCGTTCGGGCTGAGCACCGTGGTCAAGGCGCTGGACGCGTCCGGGTCCAACGGCTTCAACTGGGTCTACAACAACTACTACCGCAAGCTCGAGCGCAACCTGGTCGACGCCGCCTGCGGCGAGTTCTTCAGCGGCCGGATCGGGCCGGCCGACTTCCTCGACCAGTGCCAGAAGGGCGCCGACTCGATCGCCCAGGACAGCTCGATCAAGAAGTACAAGCGGGCCGCGTGACGTGCCCGGTGGGGGTGGGTCCGCCCACCCCCACCGGTCGAACCAGGGAGGGGTCGCCAGGTGCGACATGGCAGATACCCGCTGATCGTCAGCTTCCTGCTGCCGCCGCTGGTGCTGTACGGCGTCTTCGTGCTCTCGCCGTACCTTCAGGCCTTTCAGATCTCGACCACCAACTGGCTGGGCTACTCCGCGCAGGCCGACCCGGTGGGCATGGCGAACTTCCGCACCATGCTGCACGACGGCTACGTCTGGAACGCGTTGACGAACAACGCGGTCCTGCTCCTCGTGGTGCCGGTGCTGACCATCGCGCTCGGCCTGTTCTTCGCCACCATGCTCACCATGGGCGGCCGCAAGGGCCGGGCCGGTGTGACCGGCGTCCGGGGCGCCGCGATCTACCAGCTGGTCTACTTCTTCCCGCAGGTGCTCTCGGTGGTGATCATCGCGCTGCTCTGGAAGGAGATCTACAACCCGCGCAGCGGCCTGCTCAACGGCGCGTTGCACGCGCTCGGCCTGCCCACCCCGGCCTGGCTGGGCGACCCGCGGTTCGCCTTCTGGTGCGTGCTGGCCGTGATGGTGTGGAGCAACGTCGGCTTCTACGTGGTGCTCTTCGGGGCGGCCATGCAGGCCATCCCGCGCGACATCTACGAGGCCGTGATGCTCGACGGGGCGTCCCGGGCGGTGATGCTCCGCAAGATCACCATCCCGCTGCTCTGGGACACCGTCCAGGTGGCCTGGATCTACCTGGCCATCGCCGCGCTGGACGGGTTCATCCTGGTCCAGCTCATGACCAACGGCGGCCCGAACTTCTCCACCGACGTGATCGGCATGCGGATGTACGACACCGCGTTCGGCAGCGAGACCAAGTTCGGCTACGCCTCCGCGATCGGCGTGGTGATGTTCTTCCTGACCCTGTCGGTGGCGGTGCTGGCGCTGCGGGCCGCCCGGCGCGATCGGATCGAGTACTCATGACCAGTGTGGACTCCGGCACCCGGCCGGCCCCGGCGGCGCTCGCCGAGCCGACGACCGGCCGGCCGCCGCGCCGGGAACTGGGCGTGGCGAACGTCTTCTCGCACGGCTTCCTGCTGCTCTGGGCGGCCATGACCGTGTTGCCGCTGGCCTGGATGGTGCTCAGCTCGCTGAAGAGCAACAGCGACATCCTGACCGACCCGTGGGGGCTGCCCGGGGCGCTGCACCTGGACAACTGGGCGCGGGCCTGGACCAAGGCGCACATCGGTCGCTACTTCCTCAACAGCGCCGTGGTGGTGGCCGGCTCGCTGACCCTGACCATGCTCCTCGGCGCCACCGCCGCGTACGTCTTCGCGCGCTACGAGTTCCGTGGCCGCCAGGTGGTCTACTACCTGTTCGTCGGCGGGATGATGTTCCCGGTCTTCCTCGCCCTGGTGCCGCTCTTCTTCGTGGTCCGCAACGCCGGCCTCTTCGGCACCTGGACCGGCCTGATCCTGGTCTACACCGCCTACTCGCTGCCGTTCACGGTGTTCTTCCTGACCGCGTTCTTCCGCACCCTGCCGACCGCGATCGCCGAGGCCGCCCTGATCGACGGCTGCGGCCACTTCCGACTCTTCTTCCGGGTGATGCTGCCGATGGCGCGTCCGGGACTGATCAGCGTCGGGATCTTCAACTTCCTCAGCCACTGGAACCAGTTCCTGCTGCCGCAGGTGCTCATGCAGGGCGATGAGTCGAAGTGGATGCTCGCCCAGGGGCTCAACGCGCTCGCCGTCAACCAGGGCTATGCCGGCGACTACGCCCAGCTCTTCGCCGGCCTGACCATCGCGGTGCTGCCGGTGCTGGTGGTCTACGTGAGCTTCCAGCGGCAGATCCAGGCGGGCCTCACCGCCGGTCAGCTCAAGTGAGGTGCCGGCTGCGGTGAGGTGGTGGTTGCCACAGGCAACGGGGCAGCGGGACCGCTGAAGGCCCCTCTATCGTGGGCCGGCACCTTCACCGATTGACAGGAATCACATGTTTGAACTTGTCTACGAGCTCCTGCTGATTCTCGGCGGCATCGCGATGGTCGCCATCGGCATCGCCATCAAGGAGCAGGGCACCGGCTCTCGGATCTTGAACGTCGTCGTGGGCCTCGGCTTCTTCGGCTACGGCTTCTACCTGATGTTCCTCGCTCCCGTGGGCAGTAGGTACACGATCTTCTTCTACGCCTTCATCCTGCCGATCCTGCTGATCGTGCGCGCGGTGAAGGCCCGCAAGGAGGCCCGCGAGCAGGCCGCGGCGCACCAGTTCGCCGGCGCGCCCCAGCCCGGCCAGTTCGCCCCGTCCGCCCCGGGCCAGCCGGCCCAGGGTTGGCCGGCCCCGCAGGGCCAGCCCGACCCGTACGGCCAGGCGCCGCAGGGGCACTACGGCCAGGCCCCGCAGCAGCCGGGCCAGCCCGGCCACCCGCAGGCGCCGTACGGCCAGCAGGCCCCGCAGGGCCAGTACGGCCAGCAGGCTCCGCAGGGCCAGTACGGCCAGCAGCAGGGCCAGTACGGCCAGCCCCAGGGTCAGTACGGCCAGCAGCAGGGTCAGTACGGCCAGCCCCAGGGGCACCCGGGCTACCCGAACGCCTGAGCCTCGCACCCCGCGAAGCGGGCCGGTCGACGCGCTGTCGACCGGCCCGCTGCTTTCGTCTCGGCCCCCGCCCCAGGGCGCCACGTCGGCAAGCTGGCGGAGTCGGCTCGCGGGGGGGTGACCGATTTTGACCACCGATTCGAGCTTTCGCGCCGCGGTCGCCCGCACCGGTTCCTTCCTCCGCCCGCCGTACAGTCTTGGCGACTTACCGTTCGTGGTGAACAACAACTCTCCAAGATCCGGAGCCAGCGTGGCCGGGTGGACAAGCCTGCGGCACTGCGAAACGTCGTCGAGTTCCAGGGGCCGGGCAAGCTGGCGCGGCGGTGGTGCGGGTCAGGCCGGGGGGACCAGGAGGGCGTGCAGTGCCGCCGGGTCGGTGACCTCGGGCAGGTCGCGGGCGGCCAGCCAGGCGGCCGCGGCCGCCCCGTTACCGGCGCTGTGCAGCGGGGCGTCCGGCCACCGGCGGGCCAGTTCGGCGCGGACCGCGGCGGCGAGCGGGGTGTCCCCGGTGAGCAGGCCGCCGCCGAGCACCACCGGGTCGGTCGCGCCGGCGGGCCGGATCCGGGAGACGCTCTCGGCCAGCAGCGCGGCCGCCTCGGCGACCAGGGCCACGCCGGTCTGCTCGCCGCTGCGGGCCGCCGCGACGACCAGCGGCGCGAGCCGGGCCAGTTCGACCGGGGGTCGCCGGGTCACCGCCTGCACCACCGCCTCGGCGGTCGCCCGGGCGCGGGTGGCCACCTCGGTGGTGCCGGTCAGGTCGGCGAGCACCTGGCGGGCCAGGTCGCCCGGCGGGTCGGCCCGGTCGAGGTCGGTGAGCAGCCGGCGGACCGCCTCCCGGCCCAGCCAGAACCCGGAGCCGGCGTCGCCGAGCAGCCAGCCGTGCCCGTCGGCGGTGCGGTCGAGGCGCAGGTCGCGTACCTGGGCGGCGATCGCGCCGGTGCCGGCGACGAGCACGGTGCCGTCCGGGGCCGCCGTGCCGGAGGCGTAGGCGACCAGGGCGTCGCCGTGCACGGCGTACGGGCAGCTCAGGCCGGCGTCGGCCCAGGCCCGGTCGAAGGCGGCCCGGCCCTGCGGGTCGGCGAGGAGCCGGCCGGCCCCGGCCAGCCCGATGACGCCGGCGCGGACCCGGGTCGGGTCGACGTCGGTGAGCGCGGCGCGCAGCGCGGCGAGGAGTTCGGCGGCGGCCCGCTCGGCGCCGTGGCTGGTCGGGTTGCCCCCGCCGGCGCGTCCGGTGCCGAGGCGTGACCCGTCGAGGCTGAGGGCGGCGGCGCGGGTGGACGTACCCCCGACGTCGAGGCCGACCACGACGGTGTCCGACATCCCTTCATGCTGGTCGGCCGGGCTTCCGGGCGCAAGATCCGGGCTGTGCGCCAGGTAACAGTTTGAAAACTTCGCCCACGCTCTTGACACAGAGGGGCCTTCAGTAAGAACTTTTACCACTAACAGTTAACACTCTTTTCCGAAAGGCATCCCATGGTTGATCACGAGGTGGACACCCCCGCGGGGACCGCGGTGGTCGACGCCGACGCGGTCGACCGGCGGGGTGCGGTGATCGTCTCCTCCGACGGCGTGCTGGCCAGGGTCCGGGCCGGGGCGGGGGAGCTGACGGGGGCGTTGCGCCGGGTCGCCGAGCACGTGCTCAGCGACCCGGAGGCGGCGGCCCGGGCCACCATCGTCGAGCTGGCCGAGCGGAGTGGCACCTCGCCGGCGACCATCACCCGGTTCTGCCGGGCCATGGGCTTCGAGGGCTACGCCGACCTGCGGCTCGGCATCGCCGCGGAGACGGGCCGGGCCCGCTCGGCGGGCTGGACTGTCGACATCGGCCGGGAGATCCAGCCCAGCGACCCGCTGTCCCGGGTGCTCGACCAGATCATGGCCGCCGACACCCGGGCCATGCACGACACCGCCGCGCTGCTCGACCTCCGCGAGGTGGAGCGGGCGGCGGTGGCCATCGCCGGGGCCAGCCGGGTGAACATCTTCGGCGCCAGCGGCAGCGCCCTGGTCGGCGAGGAGATGCAGTTCAGCCTGCACCGCATCGGGGTGGCCGCCTGGGCCTGGAGCGACGTGCACGAGGGGCTGGCCAGCGCCGCGCTGCTCGGCGTCGGCGACGTCGCGCTCGGCATCTCGCACACCGGGCAGACCCGGGAGACCATCGAGATGCTCGCCGAGGCCGGCAGTCGGGGAGCCACCACCGTCGCGCTGACCGGCTTCCCCCGCTCGCCGCTGGCCGAGCTGGCCGACATCGTGCTGGTCACCGCCAGCCAGGCCACCACCTTCCGGCCCGACGCGCTCTCCGCGCGGCACCCCCAACTCGTGGTGCTCGACCTGCTCTACATCGCGGTGGCGCAGCGCACCCACGACCGCGCCCACGCGGCCTTCCGGCGTACCGCCCAGGCCGTCGACGGGCACAAGGCCGAGAAGGGGGCCACCTCATGATCAGTGCCCAGCGCTACGCGGACGCCGTCCGCCCGGTGCTCGACCGGCTGGTCGACACCCAGGCGGAGGCGGTCGACCGGGCGGCCGACGTGATCGCCCGCGGGCTGCGCGCCGGCGGTGTGCTCCAGGCGTTCGGCGCCGGCCACTCCGAGGCGTTCGCCGCCGAGCTGGTGGCCCGGGCCGGCGGCCTGGTCCCGACCAACCGACTCTCCCTGCACGACCTCGTGCTGCACGGCGACGCGCCCCGCGACGTGCTCGCCGACCCCAAGCTGGAACGCGACCCGGCCGTGGCGCACCAGCTCTACGCCCTGGCGGCGCCGCAGCCGGAGGATGTGTTCGTGGTCGCCTCGCAGTCCGGCATCAACGGCTCGGTGGTCGAGCTGGCGGCGCTGGTCCGGGAGCACGGCCACCCGTTGATCGCGGTCACCTCGGTCGAGCACACTGCTCGGGTCGCCCCGCGGCACCCGTCCGGTCAGCGGCTCGCCGACCTCGCCGACGTCGTGCTGGACAATGGCGCGCCGTACGGCGACGCACTGCTGCCGCTCGAGGGCGGCGGCGCGGTCTGTGCGGTCTCGTCGGTCACCGCGGCGCTGCTGGCGCAGCTGCTGACCGCCGAGGTCGTGCGACGGTTCCACCAGGCCGGTGAGGTACCCCCTATCTACCTCTCCGCCAACGTCCCCGGTGGGGACGAGCACAACCTCGCCCTCGAGTCGCGGTACGCCGGGCGCCTCCGGCGGACCGCCTGACCCGTCACACAAGGAGAGACAAAGATGTCGGTTACCCCCGAGAACCTCGGCGACCTCAGCCGCCGGACCCTGCTTCAGCGGGCCGCCGCGGCCGGCCTCCTCGCCGCCCCGGCGATGGGCCTGCTCAGCGCCTGCGCCGGCAGCGAGCCGGAGAAGTCCGACACCGGCGGCGCGGCCAAGAGCAAGGACAACCCGTTCGGCGTCAAGGACGGCAGCGCCGTCAAGGTGGTCGTCTTCAACGGCGGTCTGGGCGACCAGTGGGCCAAGGAAGACAAGGTCATCTTCAACGCCAAGCACCCGAACGTCACGGTCAACATGTCTTCGACCCAGAAGATCAAGACCGAAGAGCAGCCGAAGATGGCGACGCAGCCGAGTGACCTGGTCATGAACTCGGGCGCCGACATGATGGACCGCAGCACGCTGATCAACGAGGGCGCCATCGAGCCGCTCGACGACCTGCTCACCGCGCCCGCCTGGGACGGCGAGGGCACCGTGGCGGACTCGCTGCTGCCGGGCACGGTCGGCGACGGCACCCAGAACGGCAAGTTCTACGTCGTGAACGTGGCCTACACGGTGTGGGGCAACTGGTACAACGCGGCGCTGTTCAAGAAGGAGGGCTGGCAGGCACCGACCACCTGGGACGAGTTCTTCGCCCTGGCCCCGAAGATCAAGGCCAAGGGCATGGCGCCGTACGTGCACGACGCCGCGCACGGCTACTACCCGCGCTGGGCGCTCATGGCCAGCATCTGGAAGACCGCCGGCAAGCAGGTCGTCGTCGACATCGACAACCTGAAGGAGAACGCCTGGAAGGCCGACGGCGTGCTCAAGGCGCTGGAGCCGTGGGAGAAGCTGGTCAAGGACCGGCTGCTGCTGCCGGGCAAGCTCGACCACACCCAGTCGCAGCAGGCCTGGCTCGACGGCAAGGCGGCGTTCATCCAGGTCGGCACGTGGCTGAAGAACGAGATGGCCGCCACCATCCCGCCGGGCTTCGAGCTGACCCTGTCCGACTACTGGCACAACGCCGACGACAAGGCACCGAAGGACGTGTTCGCCGCGTCCGGTGAGGGCTTCGTCGTGCCGAGCAAGGCCCCGAACAAGGAGGCCGCGAAGGAGTTCCTGCGGGCGATGCTGTCCAAGGCGGGCTCGGCCAAGTTCGCCGAGCTGACCAAGTCGCTGGCCTCCACCAAGGGCTCCGGCGACAACGTGCAGGACACCGCGCTCGCCAGCGCCAACAACCTGATGAAGAACGGCGGCACCGAGCTGATCTCGGTCAAGTTCCAGGACTTCTACGCCGACCTGGACAAGGAGAGCCAGAACCTCTCCGAGGAGCTGATGGCCGGCCGGCTCACCGCGCAGCAGTTCGTCGACAAGATGCAGGCGGCCGCCGACAAGGTCGCCAAGGACTCGTCGATCAAGAAGCAGACCCGCACCGCCTGATCAGACGGAGAGAGTGAGTCCAATGCGGCACGGAGTCGCGCGTTTCGTCACGGGCTTCCTGGCCCTGCCCGTCGCGCTGTACCTGTTCTACGTGGTGTGGCCGTTCGCGCAGGCGGCGGGATACTCGCTGACCGACTGGGGCGGGTATTCGGATTCCCAGAACTTCGTCGGGCTGGACAACTACGTCCGGCTGCTCTCCGACGAGCTGATCCGGAAGGCGTTCTGGCACAACGTTTTCTTCCTGGTCACCGTGCCGCTGTTCACCATCGCGCTGGCCCTGTTCCTCGCGTTCCTGCTCAACGTGGGCGGACGCGAGGACAGGGCCGGCATCCGCGGGGTGTTCGGCTCCGCCCTCTACAAGGTCATCTTCTTCTTCCCGCAGGTGCTGTCGCTGGTGGTCATCGCCGTCATGTGGCAGCAGATCTACCGGACCGACCAGCAAGGCCTGATCAACGGCCTGCTCATCAAGATCGGGCTGATCGACGCGGAGAACCCGATCGCCTTCACGGCCGACCCGGAGCCGTTCCTCGGCGTCCCGGCGGTGCTGTGGTGGCTGCTGCTGATCGCGGTCTGGAGCGGCGCCGGTTTCTACATGGTGCTCTTCTCCGCGGCCATGCAGTCGATCCCGAAGGACATCTACGAGGCGGCGATCCTCGACGGGGCGGGCCGGTTCCACACCTTCTTCCGGGTCACCCTGCCGCTGCTCCGGGACACCATCTCGGTCGCGTGGGTCTACCTGGGCTTCATCGCCCTGGACATGTACGCCCTGGTCTTCGTCATGACGCCGAGCCAGGGCGGCCCGAACCACGCCAGCGAGATCTTCGCCTCAGTGATCCAGTTCAACGCGTTCCAGAAGGGCCAGTTCGGCTACGCCTGCGCGATCGCCGTGGCGCTGGCCATCTTCACCATCCTGCTGGCCGCCCTCCAGCTGAGGATTACCCGCCGTGAGCGGATCGAGTTCTGAGGAGGCCTGGACGATGAGCACGGTGACCCACACCTCCGACCAGAGGCGACCCGACGCGGCGCCGCCGACCGGTCCCGCAGGGGGCCGACGGGCGGGATCCACCGCCGGCAGCATCGGCGGCCGGATATTCAACGGCTTCTCACACCTGTTCCTGGCCGTGTGGGCGATCATGGTGGTCTACCCGCTGCTCTGGGTGGTGATGTCCGCACTCAAGACCGACTCCGAGGTGATCCGCGAGCCGCTCTCGCTGATCCCCGAGTCGCTGCAGTGGGACAACTTCGCCCGGGCGTGGACGGCCGGGATCGACAGCTTCTTCCTGAACACGCTGCTCGTGCTGGTCTTCAGCGTGACCCTGACGATGCTGCTGGGCTCGATGGCGGCGTACGCGCTGGCCCGCTACGAGTTCCGGGGCAACCGGCTGATCTACTGGATGTTCCTGTCGGGGCTGACCCTGCCGGTCTACCTCGCCGCGGTGCCACTGTTCAAGGGCGTCTACAACATGAACGTGGTGTTTCCGCTGCTCGGCCCGAACAAGCACGTCACGCTGATTCTGGTCTATGTGGCCTGGTCGCTGTCGTTCACCGTCTTCTTCATGCACTCGTTCTTCCGGACGCTGCCCGACACGATCGCCGAGGCGGCCCAGGTCGACGGCGCCTCGCACACCAGGACGTTCTTCAGCGTGATGCTGCCGATGGCCAAGCCCGGCCTGATCAGCATCGGCATCTTCAACGTGCTCGGCCAGTGGAACCAGTGGTACCTGCCGACCCTGCTCATGCAGTCGGTCGCCGGCGAGCCGAAGCACCAGGTGATCGCCCAGGGGTTGATCGAGCTCTCGGTCAACCAGGGCTACAAGTCCGACTGGTCCGGCCTCTTCGCCGGGGTCACCATGGCCATGCTGCCGGTGCTGATCGTGTACATCGTGTTCCAGCGCCAGGTGCAGTCGGGCCTCACCGCCGGCGTCGGCAAGTAACCCCCGCAACCCCGCTGCCCGGTCCCTCCCACGTCTGTCGGAGGGGCCGGGCAGAATCGCGTCCGTGCTGGTGGCGGTGGAGTCCGACGAGCGGGGCGGCGGAGTGCTGCAACCGCTCGACCCGGCCGGCCGCCCCACCGGCCCGGCCGAGCCGGTGGCCGATCTGGCCGCCGCGGTGGCCGCGCGGGAGGCCGCCGACCGGCCCCGCTGGGTCTGGGCCACCGGCGCCACCCTCTACCCGGCGCTGCTGCGCGCCGGCGTCCGGCTCGACCGGTGCCACGACGTCGAGCTGACCGAGGCGCTGCTGCTCGGGCACGCCGGCCGCTGGGGCGAGCCGCGCTCGCTCGCCGCGGCCTGGGCCCGGCTCACCGGGGCGCCGGTCCCGCCGGACCCGGCGCCCCGCCCGCCGGAGCCGCCCGGCCACGGCCAGGGCGCGCTCTTCGACGCGCCGTCCGGCCCGCCCGGCCCGGGCGTCGCGGCGTTGACCCGGGTGTACGCGGACCAGCTCGCCCGGATCGCGCGGACCGGGCACCCCGGCCGGTTCCGGTTGCTGGTGGCCGCCGAGTCGGCGGGCGCGCTGATCGCCGCCGAGATGGGCGCGGCCGGGCTGCCCTGGCGCGCCGACGTGCACGACGCGATCCTGGCCGACCTGCTCGGCGAGGCGTCCCCGGTCGGCGGGCCGCCCCGCCGGCTGGCCGAGCTGGCCGCCCGGATCGCCGAGGCGTTCGGCGTCCGCCAGGTGCACGCCGACTCTCCGGCCGAGCTGCTGAAGGCGTTCGCCCGGGCCGGCGTGGAGGTGCCGAACACCCGGGCCTGGGTGCTGCGCGGGGTGGAGCATCCGGCGGTGCCGCTGGTCCTGGAATACAAGGAGCTCTACCGGATCTGGACGGCGCACGGCTGGGCCTGGCGGGACGCCTGGGTCTCCGGCGGCCGCTTCCACCCGGAGTACGTGCCGGGCGGCGTGGTCTCCGGCCGGTGGGCCACCCGGGGCGGCGGGGCGTTGCAGATTCCGAAGGTGATTCGGCGGGCCGTGGTGGCCGACTCGGGCTGGACCTTCGTGGTGGCCGACGCGGGCCAGCTCGAGCCGCGGGTGCTCGCCGCGGTCTCCGGCGACGAGCGACTGGCGGCCGCCGGGGGCGCCGGTGACCTCTATGCGGCGCTGGCCCGGGACGCCTTCGCCGGTGACCGGGCCCGGGCCAAGGTGGCCCTGCTCGGCGCCATGTACGGGCAGACCGGCGGCGCCGCGGTGCCGGCCCTGGCGGTGCTCAGGAAGAACTACCCGACCGCGTTCGGCCACGTCGAGGCGGCCGCCCGCACCGGCGAGGCGGGTGGGCTGGTCCGGTCGTGGCTGGGGCGCACCTGCCCGCCGGGGTCGGCCGGCTTCGACGAGGGCGACGAGGCGGCGGCGGACGCCGGGGCGGATCCGCAGAGCCCGCGCGCCCGGGCGGCCCGCTCGCGCGGGCGGTTCACCCGCAACTTCGTCATCCAGGCCACCGCCGCGGAGTGGGCCTCCACGCTGCTGGCCACGCTCCGCACCGAGCTGGCCGGCACCCGGGCCGAGCTGGTCTTCTTCCAGCACGACGAGGTGATTGTGCACTGCCCGGCCGAGGCGGCGGAGGCGGTCGTCGCCGCCGTCACCGAGGCCGGGGATCGGGCCACCCGGCTGCTCTTCGGCGAGACGCCGGTCCGCTTCCCGCTCGACCTGTCCGTGGTGGACTGCTACGCCGACGCGGCATAGTCGGTCAATTTTCCGTTTTGCCCCGCTACCCGCTCCCGGGCGCGCTCGTTGGGCCCGGTGTGCGTACGACGGGACGGACCGGGCGCGGCTGCCTACGGTCCGTCCCCCAGGTCGAGGGGGCACCGCTGAACCGGATCGCAGGAATGATCATCGCCGCTGGTGGGGGCCGCCGGATCGGCGGGCCCGAGGCGCTGCTGCACCAGGGGAAGAAGCCCCTGGTGAGCCAGATGATCGACACGCTGGCCGGGGCGGGCTGCGTGGAGGTCGTGGTCGTGCTGGGCGCGGCGGCGGACCAGGTGCGGCAGACGACCGACCTGACCGCGGCCACCGTGGTGGTCAACCGGGCCTGGGGGACCGGGGTCGGCTCCTCGATCCGGGCCGGGCTGGCCGCGCTGACCGACGAGACCATCGAGGCGGTGGTCGTGGTGCCGGTGGACATGCCCGGGCTCACCGCCGCGGCGGTCCGCCGGGTCGCCGCCCTGCCGTACCCCGACGTGCTGGTCTGCGCCACCTACGACGGGCTGCGCGGCTACCCGATGCTCTTCGGTCGGCGGCACTGGTCCGGCATCGCCACCCTGGCCAGCGCCGACGTCGGCGCCCGGCCCTACCTGCTGGCGCACAAGGACCAGATCGTCGACATCGCCTGCGACTCGGTGGCCGACGGCAGCCGGATCGACAGCCCGGAACTGATGGCCCTCTACGGCCTGAGCATCCCCGAGCAGCGGGTCGGTGTCTGAGGCGGACTGAGTATCCGTACGGATGTGGCGGGCGGCAGAGCGCCCATACTCATTCCCATGCGTCGACTCGCCACCGCCCTGCTGTGCCTGGCCGCGCTCGTGAGCTGCGCCAGGCCGGGCGAGACGCCCACGCCGGGCGACTCCGCCGAGGACACCCGCTGGGCCACCTACCAGGCCGACGTCACCGCGGTACGCCTCAGCGACGACCCACGCTCGCTCGTGCTGACCGTGGCGCTGCTCGCTGACGCCGACGGATGCTCCCGCAATCCGCGAGTCACCTACTTCGTCGAGGAGAACAACCGCATCTTCGCCAACGTGGTGCAGGACTCCCGCCTGTCGGGGGTGGTCGGGGCCTGCCCCACCCACACACCCGGCGAGGTGAGGCTGTCCGCGCCGGGCCCGATTGCCGGCCGCGTCGTCGTGCTCAACGGCGAGCCGTGGAAGGTCGACGGTGGAGATTACCGCCGCTGCGATCCGACGTTCGGTTGTGACCCGATGCCGGCAAACCACTGTGACCCCGCCTGGATCAGCGTCGCCGTCCGGGGCATGGACGTGTCCCGGCACTCCGTCGGCTCGCCCGAGGGCTGCGACGGCACGTGGCTGGTCATGACGGTGCCGTTCGATCCGGTGCCGTGCGGCGCCGAGGCGAGGCCGGGCTGCGAACCGACGGTCAACGTGCGCCGCTATTTCCTGCGCTGGGCCGGCCAGCGCGGCTGGGCCACGATCGCCAGTTCGACGGAGGCCGGCTGCGGACGTGCCCGCACCGTGGAGCCGGCCTTCCCGGAGAAGCTCTGCGCCGACCTGCCCAGGCCGTCCTGATCCGTCCGCCGGGGCGTCCCGGGATGTTCCTGGGTGCCAGGATGCCGGTATGGCGTATGACGAGGACCTCGCGGACCGGGTCCGGGAACTGGTCGGGGGCGAGCCCGGGTTCGCCGAGCGGCGCATGTTCGGCGGCCTGGCGATGATGGTGCAGGGCAACATGGCGGTGGTCGTCCGCGGTGCCGGCGGGCTCATGGTCCGCGTCGACCCGGCGGAGTCCGAGCGGCTGGAGGCGGAGCCCGGTGCGCAGGCGACGGTGATGCGGGGGCGGCCGATGCGGGGATGGATCACGGTGGATCCCTCGGCCTGCGCGGGTGATGCCGATCTGGCCCGTTGGGTCGATCGCGGCGTCAGCTACGCCGGGACCCTGCCGGCGAAGTAGGGCGGCGACCACTGGACGGCGGCTCGAGACCGAGCCGGTCGGCCAGCTCGCCCACGATCGCCGCCAGTGCGGAGGGGGCCGGCCGCCGGGTGACCAGGAAGAGGGTGAAGCGGCCCGGCACCGGCGCCGCCGAGACCTCTTCGTCCGGGCCGGCGTAGACGTGCGCCAGCCCGCGCGGCAGGACGACCGGGCAGCGCAGCAGCCGGCCCGTGCGTACCGCGGTCTCGGCGGTGGCCACCCGCTTCGGGCGGGAATGGGCCCGTGACGAGACCCGGCGTCGCCGGGACGTCTTCGCGCCGATGGCCCTGGAGCGCGTACGGTCCGGTCGGTGGCCGTCCCGGCCGGTAGGCTGCGCGCGATGACCCGACCTCCGCTCGATCTGGTCCCCGCCGAGGTGCCCGCGCAGCCGTTGACCCACAACCCGCTCAACGGGGTGACCGGCGGCATCTGGCGGACCCGTCGGGACGGACGGCCGGCGGTGCTCAAGCTGATCACGCCGCCGGGCGGCAGCGGCCCGGCGCACTGGGCGGCGAGCGCCGACGCCGGTCACTGGAACTACTGGCGGCGCGAGGTCGAGGCGTACCGCAGCGGGTTGGCCACCAGCGCCTGGGCCGGCGCGGGCCTGGCCGCACCGGATGTGCTGGCGGTCGAGGACCGGCCGGACGGCACGGTCGCGCTCTGGCTGGCCGAGGTGGACGGCCGGCCGGGGACCGCCGGCACGGTGGGCGACTTCGCCGAACTGGCCCGCCGGCTCGGCGCGGCGCACGCCGCCTGGCTGGACCGGGGCGGCGAGCCGTCCCGCCAGGACTGGCTGGCCCGGGATTGGCTGCGCGACTACACCTTGAGCCGTCCGGTGAGCGAGCCGGTGCCGTGGGACCACCCGGTCGCCGTCACCGCCTGGCCCGCCCCGCTGCGGGAGGACCTCCGCCGGCTCTGGGAGCGGCGGCACGCGATGCTGGCCGCCACCGACCGGCTGCCCCGGACCCTCTGCCACCACGACGTGTGGCCGGCAAACCTGATCTTCACCGACGGCGCGCCGGTGCTGCTGGACTGGTCCTTCGTGGGTCCCGGCCCGATCGGCGAGGACGCGGCCAACCTGGTGCTGGACACCTTCTTCGACGGCCTGGTGGACGTCGCGCTGCTGAGCGACGTGGCGGACGCGGTGGTGGCGGGATACGTGGAAGGGCTGCGCGGCGCGGTGGACCCCGCGCTGGCCGCCCGTGCGGTCCGGCTCACCGGCGCGGCCAAGTACTTCTGGCTCGCGCCGGTGATGCTGAACCGGGCCGGCGGCGCCACCGGCCAGACCTACGACCGGCGGGACGAGGGGGAGATCTTCGCCGGCCGCCGGCCGGTGCTGGAGCTGCTCGCCCGCTGGGCGGACGAGCAGCTCCGGTGACCGTCAGGCGTCCGGCAGCCGGTTGGTGGTGGCCAGGCGGCGGTACCAGTGCGCGCTGTCCTTCCAGGTGCGCGCCTGGGTGTCGTAGTCGACCCGGATGATGCCGAACCGGCGGTCGTACCCGTACGCCCACTCGAAGTTGTCCAGCAGCGACCAGACGAAGTAGCCCCGGACGTCGGCGCCCGCCGCGATCGCGTCCGCCACCGCGCCGATGTGCCGGCGCAGGTAGTCCACCCGCCGGTCGTCGTGCACCGCGCCGTCGGGCGAGACCACGTCCTCGAACGCCGCCCCGTTCTCCGTGATCATCAGCGGCTGGTCCGGGTACTCCCGGTGCAGGCGCAGCAGCAGCTCGGTCATCCCGCCCGGGTCGATGTTCCAGCCCATCGCGGTGTGCGGACCGGGCTGGGGCAGGAAGTCGACGTCGCCGGCGCCCACCCACGGGGTGTGGGCCGAGGCACCGTGCCCGTCGGCGTCGGACCGGGGCGACGCCCCGTCCCAGGCCCGGACGAGCGTGCTGGAGTAGTAGTTGACGCCCAGCACGTCCAGCGGCACGGCGGCGGTGCGCTCGTCGCCGTCGCGCACGAAGGACCAGTCGGTCACCGCGGCGGTGTCGGCGAGCAGGTCGGCCGGGTACGCCCCGGTCAGCATCGGGCCGAGGAACGCCCGGTTGGCCAGCGCGTCGATCCGGCGTACGGCGTCGTGGTCGGCGGCCGAGTCGGACTCGGGCCGGATCACGTGCAGGTTCAGCGTGACCGAGAGCCGGGCGGCCGGGGCCAGCTCGCGGACCCGGCGTCCGGCCAGGCCGTGCGCCAGGTTCAGGTGGTGCACGGCGGCCAGCGCCGCGGCCGGCTCGGTCCGGCCCGGGGCGTGCACGCCGGAGGCGTACCCGAGGTAGGCCGAGCACCACGGCTCGTTGAGCGTGGTCCAGGTGTGCACCCGGTCGCCGAGGGCCTCGACGATCCCGGCGGCGTAGTCGGCGAACCGCAGGGCCGTGTCCCGGGCCGGCCAGCCGCCCGCGTCCTCGACCTCCTGCGGCAGGTCCCAGTGGTACATCGTGGCCACCGGCTGGATGCCGAGGTCGAGCAGCCGGTCCACCAGCCGCGAGTAGAAGTCCACCCCGGCCGGGTTGAGCCGGCCGGCGCCGCCCGGCTGCACCCGGGGCCAGGAGATCGAGAACCGGTACGCCCCGACCCCGAGCTCGGCCAGGTGGCGCAGGTCCTCCGCCCACCGGTGGTAATGGTCGGCGGCCACGTCGCCGGTGTCCCCGTTGTGGGTCAGCCCCGGCGTGTGGCTGTAGGTGTCCCAGATGGACGGTCCCCGGCCGTCCTCCTTCGCCGCCCCCTCGATCTGGTAGGCCGCCGTGGCCGTACCCCAGACGAATCCCTCGGGAAACTCGACTCTGCTCATCCCGTCACCTCCACCACGTATCCCGACGAAGACCCCGACACCAGCTCGGCGTCGGCCGTACCGTCCCGGTAGCGCACCTCGAACTCGGCGCCCGGCCCGCCGTCGGGCGCCGGCACCCGTACCCGGGTCCGCTGCCCCTCGACCGGCGCGAACAGCCGCAGCCGCACGCCGTCGGCCCAGGCGTAGTCGGGCCGGTCGTCGCGCGCGCCGGTGGGGATCACCGCACCGGGTCGGACGAGCACCGGCACGCTGTCCGGGTCGTGCTTCTCGGTCACCCAGCCCGGGCCGCTCACCCGCTCGCCGGTGACCAGGTGGGTCCAGGTGCCGGCCGGCACGTAGTAGGTCACCTGGCCGTCCGCGCTCAGCACCGGCGCCACCAGCAGGTCCGGGCCGAGCATGTACTGCCGGTCGAGGTACGCGGCGGTCGGGTCGTCCGGGAACTCCAGCAGCATCGGCCGCATGATCGGCAGGCCCTCCCGGTGCGCCTCCTCGGCGGCGGCCGCCAGGTACGGCATCAGGCGCAGCTTGAGCCGGGTGAAGTGGCGCAGCACGTCCACCGCCTCGTCGTCGAACGCCCACGGCACCCGGTAGGAGCCGGAGCCGTGCAGGCGCGAGTGCGAGGAGAGCAGCCCGAAGGCGATCCACCGCTTGAACACCGTGGCGTCCGGGGTGCCCTCGAAGCCGCCGATGTCGTGGCTCCAGTAGCCGAAGCCCGACGCGGCCAGCGACAGCCCGCCGCGCAGCGACTCGGCCATCGCCTCGAAGGTGGACTCGCAGTCGCCGCCCCAGTGCACCGGGAACTGCTGCCCGCCGGCGGTGGCCGACCGGGCGAAGAGGACAGCCTCACCCTCGCCGCGTTCGGCCTCCAGCAGCTCGAAGACGGTCTTGTTGTAGAGGTAGGAGTAGTAGTTGTGCATCCGCTGCGGGTCGGCGCCGTCGTGCCAGACCACGTCGGTCGGGATCCGCTCGCCGAAGTCGGTCTTGAAGCAGTCGACGCCCATGTCGAGCAGCACCTTGAGCTTGCCGGCGTACCAGGCGGCCGCGTCCGGGTTGGTGAAGTCGACCAGGGCCATGCCGGCCTGCCACATGTCCCACTGCCAGACCGAGCCGTCGGGCCGGCGCACCAGGTAGCCGGCCTGCCGGCCCTCCTCGAACAGGTACGACCGCTGGGCGATGTACGGGTTGATCCAGACGCAGACCTTCAGGCCGCGCTCGTGCAGCCGGCGCAGCATGCCCTCCGGATCGGGGAAGGTCGCCGGGTCCCAGATGAAGTCGACCCAGTGGAACTGCCGCATCCAGAAGCAGTCGAAGTGGAACACCGACAGCGGCACCTCCCGCTCGGCCATCCCGTCGATGAACTCGTTCACCGTCTTCTCGTCGTACGAGGTGGTGAACGAGGTGGACAGCCAGAGCCCGTACGACCAGGCGGGTACCCGGGCCGGGCGGCCGGTCAGCGCGGTGTACCGGCGCAGCACGTCCTTGGGGGTGGGGCCGTCGATCAGGTGGTAGGTGAGCGACTGCCCCGCCACGCTGAACTGGGTCTGCGACACCACCTCCGAGCCGATCTCGAAGGAGACGTGCTCGGGGTGGTCGACGAAGACTCCGTACCCGGCGCTGCTCAGGTAGAACGGCACGTTCTTGTACGCCTGCTCGCTGGCGGTGCCGCCGTCGGCGTTCCAGATGTCGACGGTCTGGCCGTTCTTGACGTACGCCCCGAACCGCTCGCCGAGGCCGTGGATCGTCTCGCCGACGCCGAGCGTGAGCCGCTCGTGCACGTACGTGCCGCCGTCGGCGTCGGTGACGATGCCGACGCTGCGCTCGGTGGACGAGGTGACCAGCCGGTCGCCGCGCAGGAAGTCGACCCGCCAGCGGCCGGTGAGGGCCACCCGGACGGTCAGTTCGCCGGTGGTCAGCAGGGCGTGCAGCCCGGTGACCTCGACGTGCACCGGGTGCGCGGCGGAGTCGGCGAGGGCGAAGCGGGGCTGCCGGGGCAGCCCGCCGGTGTGGTGGCCGATGGTCACCCCGATCACCCCGGGCGCCGGGGAGAAGAACCGGACGGTGACCACCGGCCGGTTGAGGGTGTCGCCGCGTCCGGTGATCCGGCCGGTCGGGGCGAAGACGGTGAATCCGCGCTCGTCCGGCTCCACCGACTCGACCGTGCCGGGCCGCAGCACGCGGACCCCGGGGCGCAGTTGCCAGTACCCGTCGGTGAACTTCACTTCTCGGCTCCTGCCGTGATGCCCCGCGCCAGGGTGCGCTGGAAGATGAGGAAGAACAGGATCGCCGGGAGCAGGCTGAGCAACGCGCCGGCGTTGGTGGTGGGGGCGTCCATCAGCCGGTCGCCCTGCAACGAGGCGAGCGCGACCGGGACGGTCTGCGTCTGGTTGTCGATGAGCATGACCAGCGGGATGAGGAACTCGTTCCAGGTCCAGATGAAGAAGAAGACCAGCAGCACGGCGAGGGTGGGCCGTAGGTTCGGCAGCACCACCCGCCAGAGGATCCGCCACTTGCCGGCGCCGTCCAGCGCCGCGGCCTCCAGCAGTTGGCGCGGGAAGGTGCTCAGCACCGAGGCCAGCAGGTAGGTGCCGAAGGCGCTCTGGATGACCGTGAAGATGATGATCACGGCGAGCCGGGTGTTGTAGAGCCCGGCCTCCTTGGCGAAGTGGTAGAGCGGGTAGACCAGCGCCTCCTGCGGCAGCATGTTGGCCAGCAGGAAGAGGCCGATGATCCAGAGCCGGCCGCGGACCCGGCCGATGCCCAGCGCGTACGCGTTCAGCAGGGAGACCAGCACGCCGGCCACGGCGACCGAGCCGGCGATGAGGACCGAGTTCCACAGCTTCACCGGGAAGTCGACCTGCTCCCAGTAGGTCCGCAGGCCCTTGGTGTAGAACTCGGACGGCCAGCTCAGCGGGCCGTTCGTCGAGTAGTCGCCGGGGGACTTGAAGGCGTTGAGCAGCATGAACGCGAACGGCACCAGCATGGCCAGCGCCGCAACGGTGACCAGGGCGAGAACCGCCCAGCGGCCGGCGCCGCGGTGGCGCCGGTCCCGGACCCGTGGCGCCGGGCCGGCCGGGGTGGTCGTGACGGCCATCAGAGTCCTCCGTCCCGTCGCTCGGCCCGGTTCTGCGCCCGGATGAAGAGCACGCTCACCACCACGATGATCAGCGTGAGCACCATGGAGATCGCCGAGCCGTAGCCGACGTGCAGCTTCTTGAAGAAGGTGTAGTAGGCGAAGTAGGACGGGACGTTGGTGGCGTTCTCCGGCCCACCCCGGGTGAGCGCGTAGATCGGCCCGAACACCTTCATGGCCGCGATGGTGCAGGTCAGCCCGACCACGAACGTCTCGGGCCGGATCTGCGGGAGGGTGATCGCCCGGAACCGGCGGAACCAGCCGGCGCCGTCCATCTCGGCGGCCTCGTAGAGCTCCGGGTCGACCCGTTCCAGCGCCGCCATGAAGACGACCACCGGGTAGCCGATCTGCACCCAGATCATCACCGCCATCACCGCGGGCAGCGCGGTGTCCGGGTCGCCGAGCCAGTCGTGCCGCAGCGCGCCGAGCCCGACGGCGTCGAGCAGCCCGTTGAACGCGCCGTCCGGGCGCAGGATCCAGCCCCAGACGATGCCGGCGACCACGACCGGAAGCACCTGCGGCAGGTAGAAGGCGGCCCGCAGCGCGGCGGCGGTGCGCGGCCGGAACGTGCGGCCGATGGCGTCGAAGAGCACCGCGGCGAGCACCAGGCCGATCAGGGTGGGCAGCACGACCATCGCGACGATCATCGCCAAGGTGTTGCGGAACGAGGCCCAGAAGACGTCGTCGTGCAGCAGGTTCTGGTAGTTCTCCAGGCCGATGAAGGTGGGGTCGCCGACCCCGGACCAGCGGGTCAGCGAGAGGTAGCCGGTGTAGGCCAGCGGGCCGCCGATGACCAGCAGGAAGAGCACCGCGCCGGGGAGCAGGTAGAGCCAGTACGCCCGGTCGGGGCGGGGGCGGCGACGCCGGGCGGTCACCGCCGGCGGGGGTGGCGTGGTCGCGCGCTCGGGGGCGGCCACGGTGTCGGGCACTGCCATGGGAGGGTCCTTCCGCGGTGGGGCGGCGGCGCCCGGTCGCGCCGGGCGCCGCCCACCCGCGCCGTCGTCAGTCGCGCTTGATCTCCGCGACGCCGTCCTGGTAGGGCTTGGCGATCGCGTCGAGCACCTGCTCGGGCGACTTGGACCGGTTGATCAGCCCCTGGAAGCCGGAGACGAGCACGTCGTAGTAGCCGGGCACCGGCCAGTCCGGGTAGAAGGCAAGGCCGTCCTGGCCGCTGATCGCGTTGAAGTTCTCAATCAGCTTCTTGTCCTTCGGGTCGCTGATCTTGGCCGGGTCACCGGCGACCGGGACGCCGCCGTTGTTGCCGATCAGCGCCTGGACCTCCGGGCGCAGCGTGATGTCGACGAAGTCGTACGCCAGGCTCTTGGCCTTGCTGCTGGCCGGGACCACCCAGAGGTTGCCCGACGAGCCGGCGTTGAGCTTGTTGCCGGGGAAGAGGAAGGTGTCCCAGTCGAACTTGATCTCGTCCTTGAACCGGCCGTACCACCAGCTGCCGGAGACGATCATCGGGGTCTTGCCGGCGATGAACGCGGTCCCCATGTCCTCCGCCTTGGCGCTGGCGGAGTCCTTCGACACGTAGCCCTTGCCCACCCACTGCGCGAAGGTCTCCGCGCCGTACTTGAGCGGGTCGGCGTGGAAGTCGACCGGGTTCTTGTAGAGCTGGTAGTCGTTCACGAACGCCCGGTCCGCCTTCGACAGGGCGAGCTGGTAGAAGAGCTGCCCGGCCGGGTACTCGGCGCCCGCCGTGCCCAGCGGGGTGACGCCCTTGCCAACGAAGGTGTCCATCGCTGCGGTCATCTCGTCGAGCGTGGTCGGCACCTTGACGCCGTACTTCGTGAACAGGTCCTTGTTGTAGTAGACCATCACGTACTCGCCGTAGTTCGGCACGCCGAACCAGTTGCCCGAGCCCATCACGCCCTTGTCGTCGTAGCGGGCGGTGGTCTGCAGGCTGGGGCTGAGCGCCTTGTCCCAGCCGCGCTTCGTGGCCTCGCCGGTCAGGTCGGTGAGCAGGCCCTGGGAGGAGAGCAGGCCGGCCGTGGCGTTGCCCTTGTTGTACTCCATGATGTCCGGGCCCTCGGACGAGTTGATGATCATGCCGGCGTTCTGCTGGATCTGCTCGAACGCCTTGCGCTCGAAGCGGACCTCCACGCCGGGGTGCTCCTGCTTGAAGATCTCGATCGCCTTGTCCCAGGCGACGCCCATCGCGCTGTTGGCGCTCTCGTAGTGCCAGAGCTTGAGGACCTTCGCCCCGCTGCCCTTTTCGCCGTCGTCGCCGCAGGCGGTCACGCCGGTCGCCGCGAGCGCGGCCACCACGGCCGCCGCGGCGACTCTCCGGAGTCGCTGCATTGCTAGTCTCCTTGATGAGTATCGAGCCGGTACTCCCTCAGGCCCGTCGTCGCGTGGCAGCGCGGCGGCGGGCTGCTTCCTCGGTGCGCGCCGGCGCCGGCCTGGCAGGGCCGGCCCCGGTGGTGCTGTCGCCACCCGCCGCACCGGGTGGTCCGCTCGAGCCGCGGACCTCCAGGACGCAGGGGAGCAGTTGCTGGTGGATCTCGCCGCTGCCGGCGTCGAGGTGCCGCAGCAGCGTCTCGACCGCGATCCGGCCCAGCGCGGAGCCGGGTGAGGTCATCGCGGTGAGCGCCGGTGTCGCCAGCTCGGCGACCTGGGGTGAGGTGACCATCGAGATCACCGAGACGTCGCTCGGCACGCTCAGGCCCCGTCCGACCAGCTCGCCGAGGATGCCGAAGACGGCGTTCTCGTTCATGGCGAGGACCGCGGTGAGGTCGGGCGCCCGGCCGAACGCGTCGCTCAGCGCGGCCCGCCCGCCGGCCGCACTGTCCTCCGCGGCGATCATGAGCGGGTCGAGGCCGTGCCCGGTCATCGCCGCCACGAAGGCGTCCCGGGTGCGCAGCGCCGGGCCGTAGCCCTGCGCGATGGTCGCCGTGGAGTGGTTGACGTAGACGATCCGCCGGTGCCCGAGCCCGACCAGGTGGTCGACGGCGTCCCGGACCGTGCGGTCGAAGTCGATGTCGACGTACGACAGGCCGGTGGTGTCAGCGGTGCGCCCGATCAGCACCAGCGGGACGCCCAGCTCGCGCAGCAGGTCCACCCGGGGGTCGTCGAGCTGCACCTCCATGAGCAGCGCCCCGTCGAGCATCCGCTGGCTGGCCAGCCGGCGGAGTTCGTCGCTGTCACCCGCGCCGATCGGGGAGAGCACCAGGTGGTAGCCGGCGGCGCTGGCGGCGGCCGCCGCGCCGGTGACGAAGGCGGTCTCGGTGGCGCCCAGGCCGCGCTCGTCCATCGGCATGAGCAGCCCGAGGATCCGGCTGCGCCGGCTGGCCAGCCCCCGGGCCATCGCGTTGGGCTGGTAGTCCAGGTCCGCCATCGCGGCGTGCACCTTGTCCCGGGTGGCCTGGGAGATCGGGCGGGCGCCGGTGAGCACGTACGACACGGTGCTGACCGACACGCCGGCGCGGCGGGCGACGTCCTGCATGGTGGCCATCCCGCACCTCCTCCGGCGCTTCAGGGCGGTTGTCGAAGCGCTTCGACGAAGCGTTTCGACAGCAAGGTAGGCCAGGTGTTGCGGGCACGTCAATAGCCGGTGACAAGATGGCGCCGCCGCCGGCGCGGCGGCCGGCTCAGGCCAGGTCGAACAGCGTGGCGGCCGCGTCCCAGCAGACCGCCCGCAGCCAGTCGTCGCCGAGGTCGAGCCGGGCCAGCCCGGTCAGCTGGCTGGCGTACGGGTAGGGGATGTTCGGGAAGTCGCTGCCGAGCAGCACCTTGCCGGCCAGCCCCAGCTCCCGCAGCCGCGGCAGCTCCGCCGCGGGGAACGGCACGAACCGGTCGAAGAACGAGGTGAACGCCATGGTGGTGTCCAGCCGCACCTGCCGGTACCGCTCGGCCAGGTCGAGGAAGGCCGAGTAGTCGGGCGCGCCCAGGTGCGCCACGATCGCGGGCAGCCCCGGGTGCCGGGCGAGCAGCGCCGCGAACGAGGCCGGTCCGGTGTGGGCGGTGCCGACCGGCGCGTGCCCGGCGTGCACCACCACCGGCACGCCGGCCTCGGCCAGCAGCCCCCACACGGCGTCCAGCGCGGGGTCGGTCGGCGCGAAGCCGCCCACCTGGACGTGCACCTTGAACACCCGGGCGCCGGCCGCCAGGGCGTCCGCCACGTAGCGCGCGGCCGCCGGCTCCGGGAAGAAGGTCGCCGAGGGCAGGCAACCCGGCGTACGCGCCGCGAACTCCAGCGTCCAGGCGTTCAGCGACTCGGCCATGCCGGGCCGGTGCGGGTACGCCAGCGCGGTGAACGCCCGCACGCCGAGCCGGCGCAGGTGCGCCACCCGCGCCGTGTCGTCCCACCGGTAGCGGATCGGCCACTCGGTGCCGACCAGCGGCCCGGCCGCGTCGAAGTACGCCCACACCTTGCGCAGCATGCGGGGCGGCAGGAAGTGGGTGTGCACGTCGGCGAGCCCGGGCAACCCGAGCCGCCGCCAGAACTCCGGCACGGCCGCGTCCTCGGCCGGCGGCCCGGTGTGGTCCGCCGGCCCTTCGCCGTCCACCGGGTCCCTCATACCTCGATGTTGAACCGGTGCAGCACCGAGGGCGCGACCAGCCCCACCGCGGCGAGCACGGCGAGCACGGTCAGCGCCGCGCGCAGCACGATCGTCTCGGCCTTGCTCCCGGTACGCAGCGCGATGCCGTTGGGCAGCCCGATCATCAGCCACATCCGCCGCTTGATCGGGATGGGCCAGAGGATCGGCACCCCCGCCTTGGTGATCATGTCGCCGAGGATGTGCACGAAGCAGCCCACCCCGACCGCGGTGCCGATGAGCGGATAGCCGCGGTCGCCGGGCAGGTTGGCGAAGGTGAACCAGGCCGCGGCCGCCGACAACAGGGTGACGACCACCCAACCGGCCCGCTCGGCCCACTCGTCGAAGAGCCCGCGCAGCGCCAGACCGATCATGAAGAAGAGGATGCTGACCACCGCCCACTTGCCGTACGCGGCGCAGAGCGCGGTGGTGCCCCAGCCGACCAGCAGGGTGAACGGGAGGGTGTGGGTCAGCGTCCGGTGCCCGTTGTTGCGGCGCGGATCCCGGCTGAGCTTGGTCGCGTAGTAGACGCCCAGCGAGATCTTCTCCATCACCTCGGCGATGAAGAGGCTGAACACCCCGAACGTCCGGGCCACGGTGGCGCCGCCCTGGTTGCGGGTCACCTTGCCGGAGAGGTCGAGGTCGGGGAAGAGCGCCCCGCCCGCGCAGACCGCGGTGCCGACCGCCAGCGCCAGTGGCGTCTGGTGGTAGTCGGCGAACTGGTCCAGCGCCCAGGAGCCGGCCAGCCACACGGCCGCGCCGGACAGCGCGTGGGACGGTCCCATCATCTCGGCTCGCCCTCCCCAGAGGTCTTGATCGACAAAAACTACGCCACTGTAGTTAGGCATCGGGCCGCGGGGCATCACCCGGACGGTCCACTGGGGAGGGGCTCGCGGGACCGTCCGGCGGGTGCCCCCGGATCACCAGGAAGTATGTCGTCCCGACCCGGCGGGGCCGGGGGATCTGTCGGTGATGAGACGCCGCGTGTCAGCCGGCCGGGCGGGTGGAGCGGCCCGGCCGGAAGCTGTCCCGGATCAGCGCGAGCTGCCCGGCCGAGGCGGACCAGTCGGCGTCGGAGGTGGTCCAGCCGAGCGTCCACCCGCCGACGTCGCCGGGCAGCAGCCGCAGCGCGTGCAGCCGCTCCCCGTACGGCGCCGTCCAGCGGCACTCCCACTCCGCGCCGCCGCCGTCGGCGGTCAGCCGCACCTGCTGGTAGCCGGGCAGCCGGCCGCCGGTGGTCAGGTCCCGCTCGGCCGCCCGCAGCTGGCCCACCGGGTCACCGCCGCCCGGGTACGGCTCGACGCCGAGGATCCGCCGGGTGACGGGGTCCTGGAAACAGGTGGTGCTGCCGGAACGCAACCGCAGCCAACCGGCCGGCACGGCGACCCGGAAGCCGGCGGAGTCGGCGTACCAGTTCCAGCCCGCCGGCAGGGTGAGCGCCGCGTCGGGCGGCGGCGGACCGGCCCCCACCGGCGTGCCCGTCGCCTCGGGCCGAACGCAGGGGAAGGGGGGCGGTGGCGGAGCGCCGGGCGGCGGACCACCGGGCGGGCCGGGAGGGTGCCCCCAGGGCTCGTCCTGCGCCTCGGCGTGCGGGTCACCCTGCGGCCGCCTGTCGTGGTCGTCGGTGACGGCCAGCGCGGTGCCGATCCCCGCCGCCACGGCGAGCGCGGCGGCGGTGACGGCCGGAGCCGCCGGCCCGTGCGTGCCGGAGACGTCGGTGACGGCGGGCGCGGGCGCCACCGGCTCCGCGCTCCCGCCGCTTCCGGCTGCTTCCGGTACGCCCGCCGCCTCGTCGCCCGAGGCGCGGCCCGCGCCGGTGGTGTATGCCGCCCACTCCGTGCCCCCGTCGCCGTCCCGCCCGGTGGCGGGTGGAACGTCACGGGTGTGTCGGCCGCGCGCGGCCCGGCTCCACGCCCGGGCGGCGGCGGCCGGCGGCATCACGTCCGGGAACCCGTCCTCCGGCGGTGGCGGCACCGCGCCCGCGTCGGTGCTGTCCCAGCTCGACGGGTGTACGTGGGGCGGCGTGGCGGCGGGGGACGGCCGGGCCGGCACGTCGACGCTCGGTGCGGTGGCGGCGGCCAGCAGCCGAGCCGCGCCGTCGTGGCCGAGCCGGTGCCGCGGATCGCGGCGGAGCAGCCCGGCCAGCGCCGGCGCCAGCGGGCCGGCGTGCGGCGCCGGGTCCGGCGGCTGGCTGGCCAGCGCGGTCAGGGTGGCCATCGCGGTGCTGCGGGCGTACGGGGAACGGCCCTCCACCGCCGCGTGCAGGGTGGCGCCGAGAGACCAGAGGTCCGCCTCGATGCTGGACACCCCCTCGGCTGCCCGCTCCGGGGCCACGTACTGCGGGGAGCCGAGGACCAGGCCGGGTCGGGTCATCATCCCGTCGCCGCCGTCGAAGACGGCCAGCCCGAAGTCGGTGAGCAGCACCCGGTCGTCCCGGGCCAGCAGCACGTTCGCGGGCTTCACGTCCCGGTGCAGCACCCCCGCCTCGTGCGCGGCGCGCAGTGCGGCCAGCACCGCCAGCCCGATCCCGGCGGCCCGGCGCGGGTCCACCGGCCCGTCCGTCTCGATGATTTCCTGCAGCGACCGGGATGGGACGTACTCCATCACCAGCCACGGGTCGTCGTCGACCCGGACCACGTCGTAGACGCGGACCACGTTGGGGTGGCTGAGCCGGGCGGCGGTGCGCGCCTCGCGGAGTGTCCGGCCGCGCACCTCGTCGCGCTCGGGCGCGGCGAGCCAGTTCGGCGGCACCACCTGCTTCACCGCCACCTCGCGGTGCAGCATCTCGTCCCGGGCTCGCCAGACCCGGCCCATCCCGCCGCGTCCGACCAGGTCGAGCAGGCGGTACCGGCCGGCGATCACTACCTGCTGCACCGCACTCCTCACCGCTGGTGGATGTCCACAATAGCCAACGGATCGGACAACACCTATCGCCCGTCAGGGCGGCGCGGCTCAGCTCGCGGCCCCGGCCAGCAGATTTCCGTCCGGGATGGCGATGGCGGATCGGCCACCGGGCGGCAGGGCCGCCGACCGGCGGGCCTGGAACGCGCCGTGCTCACGGCGGGCGGTGGCGTAGCTGCCGGCGGTCCGGGCGGCGATGGCGGACCAGGCGTAGCGCTCGGCGACCACGCTGCGGGCCCGGCGGGCCACCCGGCGGGCGAAGACCTCGTCGCCGAGCAGCCGGTCGACCGCGCCGGCCAGCGCGTCCGGGTCGCCGTGCGGGAAGGTCACCCCGGTCACTCCGGGCTCGACGATTTCGGCGAGGCCGCCGGTCTCCGCCACCGCGAGGGGCGCGCCGGCGGCGGCCGCCTCCAGGGCGACCATGCCGAACGGCTCGTAGAGGCTCGGGACCACCGTCGCGTCGGTGGCCCCGAGGACCGCCGGGAGGTGGGCGGCGTCCAGGAAGCCGGCGAACCGGACGGTGTCGGTGAGGTGCAGCCGGCGCGCCTGGTCGACCAGCTCGTCCCGGTAGGGGCCGTCGCCGGCGATCACCACCCGCAGGCCCGGGTGCCGGTCGCGCAGGTACGGCACCGCGTGCACCAGGTGCTGCACGCCCTTCTCGTACACCAGCCGGCCGGCGTACCCGACCAGCGGGCCGGCCCCGGCGAACCGGGCCCGGGCGGCGGAGACGGCCCGGGGGCGGGCGTGCCAGGCCCGGTGGTCCACCCCGTTGGGCACCACGTCGATCCGCCCGGCCGGCACGTCGAACAGCCGGGCCACCTGGTCGCGCATGTAGCCGGAGCAGGCGATCACCCGGGCCGAGGCGTTGCTCAGCCAGTGTTCGACGCCGTGGATGGTGCGGTTCATCTCCGCCGGCAGCCAGCCCTGGTGCCGGCCCGCCTCGGTGGCGTGGATGGTGGTGACCAGGGGCAGGTCCAGGTGCTCGGCGAGGGTGACCGCGGTGTGCGCCACCAGCCAGTCGTGGGCGTGGACGACGTCGTAGTCGCCGGCTTCGGCGGCGCGCAGGGCGGCCCGGGTGAGGGTGTGGTTGAACGCCATGGTCCAGGCCAGCAGCGAGTCGGTGGCGAGCGGGAACCGCACCGGGTCCTCGGCGGCCCGCAGGACGCGCACGCCGTCGGCGTACTCCTCCAGAGGGGCGCCCTCGGCGTGCCGGGTGACGACGGTGACCTCGTGGCCGGCGGCGGCCAGCGCGACGGAGAGCGCGTGCACGTGGCGGCCGAGGCCACCGACGAGCACGGGCGGGTACTCCCAGGAGAGGATCAGCACCCGCTGGCGCCGGGCGGGCTGGATGTCGATCACTTCGGCGTCAGCGGACATGCGGCCCCCTCTGGGTTGTGGTTTCCGCACCGCGACGGCACCGCGTGGGGCGCGTCGTGGAGTCGCAGCCCATCCTGCCCAGCGGTCGATAACCAGCGGAGACGCGCCGGTTGCCGGTCTGTAACGTGTTACCGGCGCAGCCGTCGGACGCGCAGCAGCTCGGCCACCGACCACGCCTGGAACGGGCAGCCGGTGGCGGCGTGCGGGGCGAGCCCGTCGGCCGTCTCGCTCACCGAGCCCAGGCCGTACTCGGTCAGGTGCCCCTCCAGCCCCACCAGCAGATCGTCGGTGGGCAGACCGGCCCGCCGGTACGCGTCGACGAACGGCCCGATCAGCCAGGGCCAGACGGTGCCCTGGTGGTAGCCGGAGTCCCGCTCGGCCGGGCCGCCCCGGTGCCGCCCGACGAAACCGGGGGAGTCGGGGGAGAGGCTGCGCGGCCCGAGCGGGGTGAACAGCCCTTCGGCGACCCGGCGCAGGGTGACCTCGTCCGGCTCCAGCGGCGCGTACGGCAGCGACCAGGCGAGCAGCTGGTTGGGGCGGAGCAGGTCGTCGTCGTGGTGCGGCGCCCCACCGAGCGGGTACGCGGGCGCCGGCGCGTCCACCACGTCGTGCAGCCAGCCGGCCGGCGTGGGGAAGCGCTCCCGGAACGCGGCGGCGGCCCGCGCGTGCCGCCCCCGGAACTCGGTGGCGTCCTGCCCGGCCAGCTCGGTCAGCTCGGCGAGCCCGGCCAGGCCGTTCACCCAGAGCGCGTTGACCTCGACCGGCTTGCCGGTGCGCGGGGTGACCGGCTCCCCGTAGACCCGGGCGTCCATCCAGGTGAGCGCGACGTCCGGCGGGCCGCCCTGGGTGAGCAGCCCGTCGGCCGGGTCGACGCCGATGCCGTAGCGGGTGCCCGCCACGTGCGCCGCCACCACGCCGTGCAGCGCGGGCAGCAGCTCCGCGCCGAGGTCGGTGTCGCCGGTGACGGTGACGTGCCGGCTGACCGCGTGCAGGAACCACAGCGTCGCGTCGACCGTGTTGTGCTCCACCCGCCCGGTGTCGGCGGTGTTCGCCAGCATCCCCTCCGACAGCGTGGCCGCGTACGCCCGCAGCAGCTCCCGGCCCTCGTCGCCGCGATTGGTGCGGAGGAAGAGCCCCTCGTAGGAGGTCATGGTGTCCCGCGACCAGGCCCCGAACCAGGGGTAGCCGGCAACCACGTCCGGGCCGGTGCGGGTGCGCACCACGAACGCGTCGGCCGCCAGGGCGAGGGTGGCGTCGACGTCGTCGTCCGGTTTCGCCGCCGCCACCACCGCCCGGTGGCGACGCCGGGCCGCCTCCACCAGCGCGGTTGCCGGCGGCGGCTCCTCGGCCAGGTTGTCCGCCCAGGCCAGTACGGACACCTCGGCGCCGGGCTCGTCGAGGGCGCCGGAGAACCGGCCCGCGTACCAGAGATCCTCGTCGGGGTGCAGCCCGCGCGCCGCCTCCTCCCGGTGGTGCGCGCCGAGCCACCACCGCCCCTCGGGGGTCCAGTCGGGCCCGGCCAGCCGGAACGCGCCCTCCACCACCGCCCCGCCGGCCACCTGCTCCAGTCGCGGGGTCGGGCCGTCCGCCCGCCGCTCGCCGTGGGCGTCCCGCCAGGTGCAGGCCGCGGCCAGGTCGAGCCGCACCGGGCCGCCGGAGATCAGCCGGTGCACCACCGCCACGCAGGACCGGCCGTACGCCATGGCGATCTCCCGCTCGATCACCACGTCGCCGACCCGCCAGCGCCAGCGGGGCACCCCCTCGGTGAGGTCGAAGCGCTCCAGCAGCTCGAAGCCGCGCGGGTCGACCACGCCGGAGGACCACTCGTGCGCGCCGAGGCGGACCTGCCGCCCGGACGGCAGGGTCACCGCCGGGTCGAGGCTGACCAGACCCACCTTGCGGGCGGCCGGCGTATCCCCGGCCACCACGAGCAGCCCGTGGTAGCGCCGGGTGCGCAGCCCGGCCACCGTGCCCATGGCGTAGCCGCCCCGCCCGTCGGTGACCAGCCACTCCCGGGTCGACGACGCGGACAGATCCCCGCAGACCTGCGGACCGAAGCGAATCTCGATCAACTTTCCTCCACCACCGGCGGGGTGTCACCCGCCACGACGACAATGGCCCCTGTGGTCAAGTACCCCGGCGGCGTCGAAGATGTGCAGGTGATCACCGACCGTCCGAACTCCGCGACCCCCGACCCAGAGCGGCACCGGCTCGCCCAGGCCGACGCCGGGGAGCAGGACTGGCGCGCATGGGGTCCCTATCTGTCCGAGCGGGCGTGGGGGACGGTACGGGAGGACTACAGCGAACACGGCACGGCGTGGGACTACTTCCCCCACGATCACGCGCGGTCCCGAGCCTACCGGTGGAACGAGGACGGCATGGCGGGCGTCTGCGACGACCGGCAGACGTTCTGCTTCGCCCTGGCCCTGTGGAACGGGCGGGACCCGATCCTCAAGGAGCGGATGTTCGGCCTCGGCGGCGACGGCGGCAACCACGGGGAGGACGTCAAGGACTACTGGTGGTACGAGGACTCCACGCCCACCCACTCCTGGATGCGCTGGCGCTACCACTACCCGCAGGCCGCCTTCCCCTATGACGAGCTGGTCGCGGTGAACGCGCTGCGCGGCCGGGACGACACCGAGTACGAGCTGGTCGACACGGGGATCTTCGACGACGACCGGTACTGGGCGGTGACCGTCGACTACGCGAAGGCGTCCCCGACCGACCTGTGCGTGCTGATCACGGTGGCCAACCGGGGGGACACCGACCAGACCCTGCACGTGCTGCCCACCCTCTGGTTCCGCAACACCTGGGCGTGGGGGCTGCCCGGCGGCGACCGGGTGCCCCGGCTGGTGGCTGACGGCTCCCGGCTGGTCGGCGAGCACTGGGTGCTCGGCCAGCTCCGGCTGGAGGGCGACGGCGCGCCGACGCCGCTGCTCTGCGACAACGACACCAACGCCGAGCGGCTGTGGGGGCTGCCGGGGCGGTCGGCGTACCCGAAGGACGGGATCAACGACCACGTGGTGGCCGGCGCGGACACCGTCAACCCCGACCGGGAGGGGACCAAGGGGGCGCTGCACTACGTGCTGGACGTGCCGGCCGGCGGGCAGCGGCAGATCCGGCTGCGGCTGACCCGCACCGCCCCGCCCCCGGCGAGCCCTCCGCCGCCCCCGGCGGATCTCGGCGACGGGTTCGACGCGGTGCTCTGGGCCCGGCGGGCCGAGGCGAACCGGTTCTTCGACAGTGTCATCCCGGCCGCCGCGAGCGCCGACGAGGCGCTGGTCGCCCGGCAGGCCATCGCCGGGCTGATGTGGGGCAAGCAGTTCTACCACTTCGACGTCAAGCGCTGGCTGGAGGGCGACCCGGGCTCCACGCCGCCGCCGGCCGGCCGCCGGCACGGGCGCAACAGCGCCTGGTGGCACATGAACAGCTTCGACGTGATCTCCATGCCGGACCCGTGGGAATACCCCTGGTACGCCGCCTGGGACCTGGCCTTCCACTGCGTGACCATCGCCCGGGTCGACCCCGGCTTCGCCAAGGAGCAGCTGCTGCTCCTGCTCCGCGAGTGGTACCTGCACCCGAACGGGCAGATCCCGGCGTACGAGTGGGCGTTCGGCGACGTGAACCCGCCGGTGCACGCCTGGGCGGCGCTCAAGGTGTTCGAGATCGACGGCTGCCGGGACCACGAGTTCCTGGCCCGGGTGATGCACAAGCTGCTGCTCAACTTCACCTGGTGGGTCAACCGGAAGGACACCGGCGGCAACAACGTCTTCGAGGGCGGCTTCCTCGGGCTGGACAACGTCGGCCCGTTCGACCGCTCGGCCGCGCTGCCGGTGGCCGGGGTGCTGGAGCAGTCCGACGGCACCGGCTGGATGGCCATGTACGCGCTCAACCTGCTCGACATGGCCGTCGTGCTGGCCGAGCACGACCGGGCGTACGTGGACACCGCGACGAAGTTTTTCGAGCATTTCGCGTACATCGCGGCGGCCGCATACGACCAGGGGCTCTGGGACGACGAGGACGCGTTCTTCTACGACGTGCTGCGGCAGGCCGACGGTACGAAGGTGCCGCTGAAGGTCCGCTCGGTGGTGGGGCTGCTGCCGCTGGCCGCGGTCACCCGGCTCACCGCGCGCACCCTGCACCGGCTGCCCGAGCTGGGCGCCCGGCTGCGCTGGTTCCTCACCAACCGTCCCGAGTACGCCGAGGTGATCGGCGCCCGCCGGCTCGGCCCGGACGGCCGGCAGCAGCGGCTGCTCTCCATGGTCGGCCCGGAACAGGTGGTCCGGCTGCTCGCCCGGATGCTCGACCCCGACGAGTTCCTCTCCGAGTACGGGCTGCGCACGCTCTCCCGCGCCCACCTGGACAAGCCGTTCACGGTGACCCTCGGCGGCCAGGAGTTCAGCGTCGGCTACGAGCCGGCCGAGTCGACCAGCGGCCTGTTCGGCGGCAACTCCAACTGGCGCGGCCCGATCTGGATGCCGACCAACTTCCTGCTGGTCAGCGCGCTGCGGGACTACGCCGCCTTCTTCGGCGACGACCTCCAGGTGGAGTATCCGACCCGGTCCGGGGTGAAGCGCACCCTCGACGAGATCGCCGACGACCTGTCGGCCCGGCTGATCTCGCTGTTCACCCGGGACGGCTGGGGCCGGCGGCCGATCTACGGCGCGGCGCAGCTCTTCCAGACCCACCCGGACTGGCGGGACCTGATCTGCTTCCCGGAGTATTTCCACGGCGACAATGGCGCCGGCCTCGGCGCCTGGCACCAGACCGGGTGGACGGCCCTGGTCGCCGACCTGATCCTCACCCTGCGCCGGTGACGGTGGGGCGCGGCGGAA
Source organism: Micromonospora sp. Utrum1 (assembly GCF_057197805.1). NCBI lineage: Bacteria > Bacillati > Actinomycetota > Actinomycetes > Micromonosporales > Micromonosporaceae > Micromonospora > Micromonospora sp. Utrum1. The sequence continues at coordinate 5,419,068 of NZ_CM170071.1, read as the reverse complement.
CCGCCGCGCCCCAACCGCTTCAGAGAGCCGTTGTTCGCGACTGCGGGGCTCGCGGATCCGGCGCACTCCTCGCGCTCACGGCAGCGGGAGGAACGCCACCCGGGCGTGGTACTCGCCGGCCATCGTGACGGTGTCGCTGCCGACCCAGAGCCCCCGGTCGGTGGCGTACAGCTCGGCGGTGCCGACGCCCCGGGTCTTGGTCGGGTTCCAGGCCAGCGCCTTGCCGGTGGTCGGGTGGATGGCCCCGATCCCCGGGCGGGACACCGCGCCCGCGCCGGCCGAGTCGTGCCCGTACGGGTTGTCCAGCCAGCGCTGGTGGCCGCCGACGTAGACCGCCGCGCCGGTGATCGCCACCGAGAGCAGCGTGTCGCCGCCGGTGTAGTTCACCCAGGTCGGCTGCTTGGCGGCGGTCTCCGTGCCGAACTCGAAGCGGGAGGCCGCGTCGCAGAGCGTGCCCGGGAACGCGGCGCCGGTGGTGACCGCCACGAACCAGGTGCCGTCCGGGGAGATGTCCACCCCGCGCAGGTAGGTGGGCGTGGATGCGGCGCACTGCGGCTGGTAGCGGAGCGTCGACCAGCCGGAGAGCGTCGCCCCGGTGTCGCTCAGGTTCGCCACCGCGAGCTGGTGGCGCGCCACGCCGGCGACCGAGCTGAAGTTGCCGACGAAGACCAGCCGGCGGCCGTCGGCGGAGACGTCCAGCGCCTCGATCTTGACCGGCGCGGTGACCCCGGAGGTGGTCCTCCGGGGACCCTCGATGCGCAGGTTGACCGACGCGTCGGCGGCGCCGGTGGTGGCGTTCAACGCGGCCAGCGCCCGCCGGGTCACCCCGCCCACGGTCTGGAACGCCCCGCCGACGATCAGCCGGTTGCCGACCAGCCGCATGTCGTTGACCTGGTTGTTGAGCGCGGCCGGGGCGAACCCGGCGACCCGCGCGCCGGTGGCCGCGTTGATCCGGGCCACCCGCGGCGCGGCCACGCCGTTGACCGTGGTGAACGCGCCGCCGATGTAGAGCGAGCGGCCGTCCGGCGCGGCGGCGAGCGCCTTCACCGTGCTGTTGACCACCGGCCGGAACGTGGTGTCGATCTTTCCGGTGGTGGCGTCGAGGGCCACCAGCCGCGGCATCGCCAGCTGGGCGGTCTGCCCGGCGTTGCGGACCTTGGTGAACGAGCCGGCCATATAGACCCGGTTGCCGATCTGGAGGATCCGGTACACGGTGCCGTCGAGCGCGTGCGGCGTCCAGTCCACCGGGTTGGTGCCGACCACTGTGGAGTGCACCGCGTTGACCGCGAGGGCCGGGGACGGGGGGAGCGCGCCGCCCGCGGCGGCGAGCGCGGCCACCACGGCGGTGGCCGCCCTCCGGCGACGCCGGCGCCGGGCCGGGGTCGCGCGGGGCTGATCGCGTGAGGTCGTCATCGATGAAGCATGCCGCCCGGGCCCTGGTCCGCGCAGTCGGGTTCCCGCCGCCCGTCGCACGGCTTTCGGCCAGTCCGGACGGTCCGTCCGTCCGGCTGGGGGTGATCTTGTCGGCCAGTCCCGGTGCGGGACCGCGGGGGTGCCGGAAACCGGGCTGCCGGGGCGACCGGCAGGCAGTACCGTGTCCCGGTCCGGCACACGGGAGGAGTTCGCAATGCCACAGCGCCGGGAGGCCGCGGTGCTGGTCTTCGACGCCGACGACACGCTCTGGGAGAACAACGTCCTCTTCGAGCGGGTGATCGACGACTTCCTCACCTGGCTGGACCATCCGACGCTGGACCGGATCCAGATCCGGTCGGTGCTCGACGACATTGAGCGGGCCAATGCGGTCGCGCACGGCTACGGCAGCAAGGTCTTCCTGCGCAGCCTGGGGGAGTGCCTGGAGAAGCTGCGCGCGCGCCCGGCCACCGACCGGGAGCGCGCCGAGATCGACGACCTGGCGGCGGCGCTCGTCGGCCACCAGGTCGAGCTGATGCCCGGCGTGGCGGAGACCCTGGACGACCTGGCCACCCGGCACGAGCTGCTGCTGCTCACCAAGGGCGAGCGCGAGGAGCAGCAGCGCAAGCTCGACGCGTGCGGGCTGCTGCACCACTTCCGCGCCGCGCACATCGTGCCGGAGAAGAACGCCGACACTTACCGCTGGCTGGCCCGGGAGCACGCCTTCGATCCGGCCACCGCGTGGATGGTCGGCAACTCCCCGCGCTCGGACATCCTGCCGGCCCGGGCCGCCGGCCTGAACGCGGTCTTCATCCCCAACGAGAACACCTGGGTGCTGGAGCACGACGAGCTGGACCCGTCCGACCCCGGGGTGATCCGGCTGGCCGCGTTCCCCGACCTGGTCCGGCACTTCTGATCCGGCGGGTAACGTCCCAGGCGTGCCGCTGACCTTCCCGTCGCACCTGGCGCCGGTGCTGCCGCTGAAGCTCTGGCGCCCGCACTGGTTCGACGGGGTGGCGCTGGCCACCGGCGCGGTCGCGCCGGACGTGGGCTACCTGTTCACCGGCACCGGGCTCGCGCTCGGGCTGCGCACGCACACCCTCGGCGGGCTGCTCTGGTGGTGCCTGCCGGTCGCCCTGGGCTACGCCTGGATCGTCCGCCGGGTGATCGCCGGGATCGCGGTGCACCTGCCCGGCCAGCGGCTGTTCGGCTGGCCCGACCACGCCGCGCTGGCCGGCGTCCGGCACCCCTGGCAGGTCACCGTCTGCTCGGCGCTGATCGGCGCGTTCAGCCACGTCGCCTGGGACCGGATCACCCACAGCGACCGGTGGCCGCGCCTGCTCGGCATCGCCGACTTCCACGCGCTGACCGGCCTCTACTGGTGGCAGGTGGCCGACGTGGCGGGCACCTTCGGCGGCGGGTTGCTGGTCGCCGCCCTGGCGGTGCGCGCCGCCCGCCGGCGTGAGATCTTCGACGGTGTCCGGCCGCTGGCGCCGCCGGCCCGGCCGGGCGTGTTCTGGGGGGTGGCCCTGGCGGTCACCGGGCTCGGGGCGCTGCTGCTGCCGGGCCTGCCGGCGGCCACCGTCGCGGCCCCGGCCGGGGTGCGCCTGCTGCACCTCGCGGCGGTTGCGATGATCGCCGGGGCGGCCGCGGCCGGGGCCCTGAACAGGCCTCCGCCGGACGCCGGGCGTGGTTATCGCCTCGACGACAAACAGCGCTGGTCCGGCTGACCCTGTTACGCCGACATGCCGTATTTCAACGTTGGTATCAATCACATTCTCCCGGGCCCGCCGAACCTTGTCCGGCCTGCGAGAACCTGCCTAACCTGAGCCCGCGCCCACGACTCTTCGGGGTGAGTCGGGGGCGCGCCGAAGTCCGGTAGTTGGGCACCGTGGAGCTGAGTGCAGGCGGGCCGGCTCGCCGTGTATGAGCCCGGCGTTGGCGGCGTGCCACGCCTGCCGCGCTCGCAACGGCGAAGACCGCTACCACGCCGGACGGCTGGGGGTCAGGACCGGGGAGTTGCGGACCCGGTCCTGACCCGTCCGGCCACCTCTCGGAGATCACCCGGGCGGGGCGGTGCGGACCACCGGCCACGTGCGAGGATCCTCCGCGTGAAGCCGTCGAGGGCCGCCCGGTTGACCTCCCTGCCACCGCACACGCGGCAGGTCGTCATCGTCACCGGCGAGGGTTGGCGCACCACCCACGCCACCCTGGAGACCTACGAGCGCGCCGGCGGCGACTGGCGGCCGGCCTTGCCTGCGCTGCCGGCCCGGATCGGCGCCGACGGGTTCAGCGACCGGCACGTCGAGGGTGTGCCGACCACCCCGACCGGCGTCTACGCCATCGGCCCCACCATCTACGGCATCGCCGCGGACCCGGGCGTGCGCTACCCCTACCACCGGGTGGCCGTCGACGACTGGTGGAACGCCGAGCCGGACTCCCCGCACTACAACAGCTTCCAGCGGTCCGCCGAGCCGTTGGGCGGCCAGAGCGAGGCGCTGTGGCGGGAGGATCCCGCGTACACCCATTTCGCCGTGATCAGCTACAACATGCCGCCGACCGTCCCGGCCCCGGTGCCGCACGCCGGCAGCGGCATCTTCCTGCACCAGTTCAGCCGCGCCGAGGGCAACCCGACGGCCGGCTGTGTGAGCCTCGCCCACGAGCACCTGGTCGCGGTGCTCACCTGGCTCGATCCCGTGGCGGTGCCGCACGTCGTGCTCAGCCCCGCCGAGCGGCTCGACCGTTACTGACCCCCCCGCCCCCCACGAGCCAGCCAGGACCGCATTCCGATGGACACGATCAGCACCGGCCAGTCGCCCGCCGAGAACGCCGCCAGCACCTGCTACCGACACCCCAAGCGGGAGACGCTGCTGCGCTGCACCCGCTGCGACCGCCACATTTGCCCCGACTGCATGCGCGAGGCGCCGGTCGGCCACCGCTGTCCGGAGTGCGTCCGGGCGGACAACCGCACCGTCCGCCAGGCCCGCACGGTCTTCGGTGGCCGGCTGGTCGCCCGACCGCTGGTCACGTACGCGCTGGTCGCCCTCATCGTGCTGGCGTACCTGGTCGAGTTGGTCCACCCGGCCGTCCTCGACCAGTTCGACAGCCTGGGCACCGGGCTGGTCGACGACGCCGGCCAGCGCTACGTCGACGACGGCGTCACCCGCCCCGGGTACGAGCCGATCGGGGTCGCGCACGGCGAGTGGTACCGCCTCATCACCTCGTCCTTCCTGCACCTGCTGCCCACCCAGGGCGCGCTCGGCATCCTGCACATCGCGTTCAACCTGTGGTGGCTGTGGCTGCTCGGCCGGGTGATCGAGGAGCGGCTGGGCCACGCCCGGTTCCTCGCGGTCTACCTGCTGTCCGCGCTCGGCGGGGGAGTGCTGGGGTTCCTGGTCGACCCGCACCAGGCGGCCGTCGGCGCCTCCGGCGCGATCTACGGCCTGGCCGGCTGCTACTTCATCCTCACCCGACGGTTGCACCACCACCCGATCGACCCCAACCGGGTGATCATCCCGTTCTTGATCTGGATGGTGTTCTCCGCCGGCTGGACGTCGTGGGAGGGGCACCTGGGCGGTCTGCTGGCCGGTGGTGTCGTCGGCCTTGGGCTCGCCTACGCGCCGGCGAAGCGGCGGACCGCCGTGCAGGTGGCGGTCACCGTGGTCGTCGCCGTGCTGCTCCTCGCGCTGGTGGTGCTGAAGTCGCTCGACCTCACCAGCTGACAGGGCCGGACCCGGCACATGGAAGTAGCTCGACGATAGCTGGCACCGTATCGGCCTTTCCTACCGTTCCCCGTATGAATCGTTCGTCCGGCCTTGCGCGGGTCCTCCGGGCCAGCGCCGCCACCGCACTTTTCGGCCTGTCCGCCGTGCTGACCGTCCCCGGCACCGCCCACGCCGTCGCCAACGGGTCCGACGTCGCCGAGGGGCAGTACCAGTTCTCCACCAAGCTCACCATGACCAACATCCCGCGTGCCGACGGCACCACGTACGACAGCGCGTGCTCCGGGGCGCTCGTCGCCCCGCAGTGGGTGATCACCGCGGGTCACTGCTTCCACAACACCTCCGGCGCCCGGGTCAGCGGTGCGGTGCCGTACGCGACGACGGCCACCCTGGGCCGCGCCGACCTGTCCGCCACCACCGGGCACGTCGTCGACGTGGTGGAGGTCCGGCAGGCGTCCCGGCAGGACGTGGCGCTCGTCAAGCTGGCCACCCCGATCACCGACATCGCGCCGCTCCCGGTGAGCACCACCGCGCCCAGGACCGGCACCATCCTGCGGTTGACCGGCTGGGGCGCCACCGGTTCGGTCGACGCCACTCCGACCACGCACCTGCAGACCGGTCAGTTCAAGATCAACCGGATCGCCGGCTCCGCTGTCATGGTCGTCGGTTACGCCCCGGCGGCGAACACCAGCGCCTGCCTGTGGGACTCCGGCGCGCCGTACTTCGTCGAGAACGCCGACGGCACCGAGGCGCTGGTGTCGGTGGAGTCCGACGGGCCGGCGTGCCCGCACTCCCAGGAGGAGACCACCGAGCGGGTCGACCGCCTTGCCGACTGGATCCACCAGACCGCAGCCTGACCCTCCGCTCGAACGACGCCGGTGGCGACCTCGCCACCGGCGTCGTTTCCGTTCGTACGCCCAAGTCGGCGCTCCGATCGACCGTGACGTATCGGAAACATAGCTGCGCGTGTATGCCTCGTCCCTAGTTTCCTACCCACATGTTTCACGAGGACGGGGAGGACGACGGGTGAGACAGAGATTGCGGGGGCCGCTGGTGGTGGCCCTGGTGCTGGCCCTCGTGGCCACACTCGGCGGGATGGAGGTGCTCCGCCGATCCGGGCCGGAGCGGTCGTCGACCGCCTCGTCCGGCAAGGAGGAGAGCTTCCTGGACCGGCTCGGGCGGGGCGCGCGGCAGTTGGTCAACGGCGGCCGGGCCAAGGCGCCGGCCGAGGGGGTCCGCGCCGGCCTGTACATGGCGCAGAAGCTTCCCACCGGTGTACGCAAGAAGCCCGTCAAGCGGGTGAAGGAGCTGACCGGGCGGCGGACCGCCACCACCCGAGTCTTCGCGATGTCCGACGGCCGGCTCCAGGCGGAGATCTCCGCCGCGCCGCGCCACTACCGGGACGCCAAGGGCAACTGGCAGCCGATCGACACCACCGTCTCGCCCTCGACGGCGGCCGGTTTCGCCGCCGCCAACACCACCAACACGTTCGCCAGCCGCTTCGGTGCCTCCACGGCGAAGCTGACCCGCTTCGAGCTCGACGGCGAGCAGGTCACCCTCGGCCTGGCCGGCGCGCCGCGCACGGTGAAGCCGGTGCTGACCGGCCACACCGCCACCTACCCCGGCATCGCCGACGGCGTCGACCTCGCGTACGACGTGACCGCCACCGCGCTCAAGGAGCGCCTGGTGCTGCGCGACGCGTCCGCGACCGCCGCGATGACCTTCACCCTCGACGCGGGACGGCTCAAGGTCTCCCAGCGCGAGGATGGGGCGATCGAGTTCCGATCCCCGCTGGACAACCGCGTGCTGCTGGTCATGCCGGCCCCGTTCATGTACGACGCCAAGGCCGACAAGTCGTCGCCGTACGGCTTCGCGTACAGCCTCAAGGTGGCCCAGAAGCTGCGGGCCGAGGGTGGCCGGTGGGCGATCGACGTGGCGGCCGACAAGGACTGGCTCGCCGACCCGAAGCGGGTCTGGCCGGTCACCGTCGACCCCACCATCAAGATCCAGCCGAGCGGGAGCAACGCCGTCGACGCGATGGTCACCCAGGACACCCCGGCGCAGCCGTTCGGCAACCTCTGGCGGCTGTCGGTGGGCACCACCACGGCCGGCGCCTCGCGCGCCCTGGTCCGGTTCGGGCTGGACGCGATCCCGGCCAACACCACGGTCGACTCGGCGTCGCTGCAGATGTACTACGACACCAGTCACACGACCGACGCGTACGACGTGCCGATGGAGGTCCGCGAGGTCACCAAGGACTGGGACGAGACGGTCACCTGGAACGCCATCAACGCCGAGATGGGCGCCGGTGCCGCCACGGTGACGATGGTCGACGACACCGACACTGGTCAGGTCGCGGCAAAGGGCGCCTGGCCGGCCTCCACCAGCAGCCTCACCAAGGACGCCGTCAAGGGGACGTACCTCGTCAACAACGACGCGGTGCTGGGGGACACCTACACCTGGATGCCCACCGTCCCCGAGGATGGCGACTACACCGTCGAGGCACACTACGTTCCGGCCACCGACCGCAACGCGAACACGGTCTACAACGTCACCTACGGCGACGGTACCGTCGCCAGCAAGACAATCAGCCAGAAGCAGCCCACCAACGCCGACTGGGCCAGCCTGGGCACGTACCCGTTCAAGGCCGGCACCGTCGGCCGGGTCGTGCTGACCGACGCCAACTCCGGCAGCAACGCGGCGGTGATCGCCGACGCGGTCCGGCTGACGAAGTCCGGTGGGCTGAAGAAGTCCAACGAGACCAACGTCTGGCACAGCTTCGCCGCCACCAACCTGGTCCAGAAGTGGCTCAACGACTCGACCAGCAACCACGGCTTCATGATCAAGGCCGTGGACGAGGCCCGGCTGGGCCACGGCGGCCCGCGCTACGAGTCGGGTGAGGACCTCTTCAACGGCGAGACCCAGAACATGCCGAAGCTGGTCGTCACCTACGGCAACCCCGGCGTCGTCCTCGACCCGCCGGGCACCCTGTACCCCACGGGCGCCGCGCTGCGCTGGTCGAGCTACTCCGGCGGGGACATCGCCGAGTACCAGGTGCACCGGTCGACCACGCCGAACTTCACCCCGACCGCGGCCACCCTGGTCGCGCCGGTGAACAAGGCGGTCACGTCGTACACCGACACCACCGCCACGCCGACCCCGGCGACCTCCACGGACCCGTACGGCCAGACGTACTACTACCAGGTGGCGGTCAAGACCACCGGTGGCGCGCTGGTGCCGTCCGCGGCCCAGGTCGCCAAGCTGCCCAAGTCCGGCCAGGTGGTGCAGACCATCCCGGCCGGCGCGGACGTCGTGCTCTCCTCCACCAAGCCGGACGCCAACTTCGACACCCTGGCCGGCAAGCCGCAGCTGATGGTGGGCAACAACTCCGCCACATACGGCTACACCCGGTCGCTGATGCGCTTCGACACCTCGTCCATCCCGGCGAACGCGAAGGTGCTCTCCAGCTCCCTGAACGTGTGGGGCTTCAGCACCGTCATCGGCACCTCGCAGGTGTCGACCTACCAGGCGTACCCGCTGAACACCGGGTTCGACCCGGCCGTGGCGACCTGGAAGAAGGCGACCAGCACCACCAACTGGACCGTCGCCGGCGGTGACTACGCGACGACGCCCATGGCCGCGGTGGGCCCCTTCGGCGTCGACGACCCGCCCCAGTGGCGGCGCTGGACGGTCAAGGACTCGGTGCAGAACTGGGTCACCAGCCCGGGCACGAACAAGGGTTTCCTGGTCAAGTACGCCGACGAGGCCGGCCGGCTGAAGGAGGACAGCCTCTTCCTATCCAGCGAGGGCACCCAGCCGCTGCGCCCGCAGCTGCAGGTGATCTACACCCAGCCGGACGCCGCGCAGACCTACTACGCGCCGACCACCCCGTCGACCATGACCACCGACGGCACCTACAGCGTCCCGGTCACCATCGCCAACACGACGTCCGCCACCTGGCTCAAGAGCGACTGGGCGCTGTCGTACAGCTGGACGCTGCCGGACGGCTCGCCGGTCCCGACGGCCGGGACCTCGCTGCGGACGCCGCTGCCCGTGGACGTGGTGCCGATCGGTCAGATCGGCACGAGCAGCGTGGACGTCACCGCCCAGGTGAAGGCTCCAGCAACCGGTGCCGACGGCAACCGGCGCAACAACTACACGCTGAAGTGGGAGCTGAGCAAGGCCGACGGCACCAAGTTGACCGGAGTCGGTGCACTGGCGCAGGACATCGCGGTGGAGGAGCCCACCTCCGACCAGCTCGGCCTGGAGAAGTTCTACTCGTACGCGGGCAAGAACACCGGTGCCGGCGGCACGCTGATGAACAACCTGTACGCCGGCAACAGCGTCTGGTCGTACAACGCGCTCAGCAACCCGTCGCGAGGCCTGTCCACGTTCGTGCGGATGTCCTACAACTCGCTGGACACCTCGGACTCCGCAGCCGGCTTCGGCTGGTCGCTGCAGGCGTCGTCGATGATGCGCCTGGGCACCCCGCTGGACTTCCACCCGAACCCGAACCCGAGGACGGTCACCCTTACCGACGGTGACGGCACGGCCCACCGCTTCACCCTGAACGACCAGACGGGGGAGTGGATCAGCCCGAAGGGCGTGCACCTCTACCTGCAGAAGGTCACCAGCCTCGACTGCAAGCCGAACACCGACGAGCCGCGGGCCTGGCGGCTGACGAAGCCGGACCGGACGCAGTTCTACTACGACTGTGAGGGCTTCCTCACCAGCACTGTCGACAACAACGGCAACGAGATGTCCTTCACCTACGAGGAGCGGCGGTCGAACAACAAGCCGACCAAGTTCCTGAAGTACATCACCGACCCGGCCGGCCGGACGACGCTGACCCTGGACTACTACGCCAAGGGGCAGACGTACGACTACATCGACGACACCACCTGGGCCAAGGTTCGGGCCACGGGCGGCCTGACCAACCCCAAGATCATCGACCACGTCTCGCAGATCACCGACATCTCCGGGCGGAAGCTGATCTTCACCTACACCGACAAGGGTCTGCTGGGCGAAATGATCGACGGTGCCGGGTCGACCAACGGCGCGCCGAAGACGTTCACGTTCGCCTACGACATGACCCAGGGCAACAAGAACGTCAAGCTGGTCAAGATCACGGACCCGCGGGCCAACGCTGCCAAGTCCTCCTACGCCACCAAGCTGGAGTACAACTACCCGAAGACCGGCGACGACCCGAAGTTCCACTGGACCACCAAGTCCTACACCGACCGGCTCGACAAACTGACCCAGTTCGGCTACGTCGACCCGGACGGCCCGCAGGGCACCAAAATCGATGCCACGGTGACCGACGCGGAGAACCACGCGACGGCGTACCGGATGGACGGCTATGGCCGCCCGTACCAGACCACCAACGCGAAGAATCAGGTCACGACGCTGGGCTGGGACGACGACCACAACGTCACCACGCTCACCGAGGACAACGGCGCGGTGTCGAGCTGGAAGTATGACCCGAAGACCGGCTATCCGACGGAGATCAAGGACGCGGAGGCGGTCAAGAACGGCTGGCCGGGCACGACGCTGACCTACCAGTACCAGCTGGGCGGCTACGTCGCCGACCTGGTCAGCAAGACCAGCTCGAAGGGTCGCAAGTCAACCTTCGGCTACGAGGCCGACGGTGACCTGTCCTGGGTCGTCGACCCGATCGGCAACACCACGACCGACCCGGACGACTACAAGACCACATACACGTACGACGCCTGGGGTCAGATGCTGACGGCGACCGACGCCAACGGCAACACCACGGGGTACAACGGCTTCGACCCGAACGGCTACCCCCAGACCATCAAGGACGCCGACCAGAAGCAGACGAAGTTCGTCTACGACGTACGTGGCCAGGTCCTCAAGGTGACCGACGCGCTTACCCACGACACCACGCAGACGTACGACACGTTCGGCCGTCCGCTGGAGAACAAGGTCGCGAAGGACCAGCTCGGCGATGACTGGATCACCACCCCGGCACCGACGTACGACGCGAACGACAACGTCACGGAGTCGACCGCGCCGAACGCCGCCGTCACAACGGCCTACTACGACGAAGCCGACCAGCTCAAATGGACCAAGGCGCCGGTGGATGTCGCGGGCGACCCAGAGCGGAAGGCGTCGTTCACCTACGACAAGGTCGGCAACCTGCTGACCACCACCGAGCCCAAGGGCAACCTTTCGCTGGATGTCGGTGACTACGCCACCACCAACGGCTACGACGAGATCTACCAGCTCACCAGCGTCACCAACGCCAAGGGTGACAAGATCACCTACGAGTACGACAACGTCGGCAACGTCGTCACCGTGGTCGACCCGCGCAAGAACGCGACGGCCGACACCGCCGACTACACCACCAAGCTGGCGTACGACCAGGCGCACCGGGTCACCAAGAGCACCGACGCGCTCGGCAAGTCCACCAGCAGCACCTACGACCGTGACGGCCTGGTCACGGCCACCACCGACCAGCTCGGCAACACCACCGAGGTCACCCTCGATCCGCGTGGCAAGCCGTCCGAGGTCAAGGTGCCGCACAAGAACGACAACGGCACCATCACCTACCGCACCACAAGGTACGAGTACGACGAGGTCGGCAATCAGACCAAGGTAATCACCCCCCGCGGCGTGGCCACCGACCTGGATGCGAACGACTTCGCCACGGTCACCGTCTACGACAAGCTCAACCGGGTCAAGGAGACCCAGAGCGCGTACGACCAGGACGACAGCCGTTACAAGACGGCGGATGTCACCACCTACCAGTACGACGCCGTGGGTCGCCTGACGACTCTGTCGGCGCCCCCGTCGGCCGGGCAGACGGACCGCAACGACACCACGTACACCTACTACGACAACGGCTGGACGAAGTCCTCGTCCGACCCGTGGGACATCGTCACCTCGTACGACTACAACGACCTGGGTGCCCAGACCGAGCGAACGGTCACCTCGGCCGGCGGGTCGTCGAACCGGACGATGATCTGGTCGTACTTCCCGGACGGCAAGCTCAAGTCCCGCTCGGACGAGGGCGTGCCGGTCGGCAAGCAGGTCGTCCTCGTTGACAACTCCGAGTTCAACAACGCGTCGGCGACCGGGACCTGGACCGTCGCGAGTTCGGCCACCGGCGAGTACGGCACCAACTACGCGACCCGCCCCGCCGGGACCGGTTCGAACACGTTCACCTGGCAACTCAACGTGCCGCAGTCCGGCACGTATGAGGTCTTCGCCCGCTACCCGCAGGTCACCGGCGCGGCGATCGACGCGAAGTACACGGTGAGCCACGGCGGCGGCAGCACCCCGAAGACGGTCAACCAGAGCACCAACACCGGGACCTGGGTGAGCCTCGGCTCGTACAGCTTCACCGAGGGCAACAGCCACAAGGTGTCGCTGTCCGACCAGGCGACCGGCACGGTCGTCGCCGACGCCGTGAAGCTCGTCCGCGACAACACAGGTGAGGCGGACAACGAGAAGCACGACTACCGCTACCGCTACGACCCGAACGGCAACCTGGAGAAGATCACGGACTCCTCTCCGGGCGCCCGGGTGGACGACTACTCGGTCGTCTACACCGGATTGAACCAGGTGAAGACGGTCACGGAGAGCAAGTCCGGAACGGTCACCAACGCCACCTCGTTCAGCTACAACGAGAACAGCGCACCGCTGACCACCACCCACGACAAGCAGTACGCCGGCTACACCTACGACCCGCGCGACCTGGTGTCGGAGGTGGTGAACGGCAAGTCCGCCACGGACTCGGGCAGCAAGACCACCACCTTCACCTACACCGACCGTGGCGAAAAGCTGAAGGAAACCAAGGGCAACGGCAACACCGTCGACTACACGTACTACCTCGACGGGCTGCTGAACACCCAGGTGGAGAAGAAGTCCAACGCGACGGTGGTGTCGGAGCACACCTACACCTACGACCTGAACGGCAACCGCACCCGCGACGTCGCCAGGAAGATGAACGCCGACAACCACTCGGCGTACCTCAGCACCACCAGCATTTACACCTACGACCCGCGGGACCGCCTGGCCACCCTGACTAAGACCGGGGACGGCGCCGGCATGGAAACCTACATCCACGACGCCAACAGCAACGTCATCGAGCAGACCCTCAAGGGCACCACGACGAGGTTCAACTACGACCGGAACCGGCTCCTCACCGCCAGTGCGGCTGGCGCGACCTCGTCGTACAACTACGACCCGTTCGGGCGCCTCGACACGGTGACCGCCGCGGGCACGGTTCTCGAGCGCAACGTTTATGACGGTTTCGACCACGTCGTCGAGAACCGCAAGAACAACGGCACGAGCACGTCGACGACGAAGTACACGTACGACCCGCTGGACCGGACCGCCACCAAGACGACCGACGCCGGCGGCACGAAGGAGAAGACCACCACGTTCAGCTACCTCGGCCTGTCGAGCGAGGTGCTTGACGAGGAGGTCGCCGGCAAGCTGACCAAGTCGTACCAGTACTCGCCGTGGGGTCAGCGCCTGTCCCAGATCACGCACAAGGACGACGGGACCGAGGAGAACGCCTACTACGGCTACGACCCGCACACCGATGTCGAGCAGTTGACCGATGACACCGGCGATACGAAGGCCACCTACGGATACACCGCGTACGGCAAGAACGACGACGCCCAGTTCACGGGTATCGACAAGCCGGACGCGCAGGATCCGACCAAGGAGCCGTACAACGCCTACCGCTACAACGCCAAGCGGTGGGACCAAAGTTCCGGCTCGTATGACATGGGCTTTCGGGACTACGACCCCGGCCTGAACCGGTTCCTGTCACGCGACAGCTACAACGGCGCGATCTCCGACCTCAAGCTCGGTCTCAACCCATGGACTGGCAACCGCTACGCCTTTGGTGGCGGCAACCCGATCAGCAGGATCGAGGACGACGGACACAAGCCATGTGGCGACGACACATGTCAACTGTACGAACTTCCCGACGGGCAGACGGTGGATGCAAGACCGCTCAGCTCCCTCAAGGCGCAAGTTGAGGAGATTGCGAAGACGAACAACACAGAGGAGGCGGGTCTTTGCCTTACCGACGACGCCCCTTCATGGATGTGCGCCCGGCAAGGCGATGGTCCTAAAGGTAACAAGCTCGGGCCACACGAGATCGCCGTTTGTAACGACGTTGGGCTAGATTGTCTTGCGGTTCAGAAGGCTTCGGAATGGTCTTGGGCGGAAGTTGCAAAGATGAAGGAAAAGTACGGTTGGGACAAAAGGGAAATGAATGCCTACCAGCATGGGCTCTGGGTTGGGGCTATGCGTGTGCTGGGTGTCTCTGAGCACGATGCCATGATGTTCGCGGTCGCTCATGAACTTGATCACTCCTCGGCTAAAGCCGGCGATCTGCCTCTTTACGGTCCAGAGTCGAGCAAGGACATGCGCAACAACTTTGTCAGTATACGACTTGGAGAGACGGCTAGGAACGAGATCAATTCCACGAGTACAAAGGGGTCTTACACTGGGGGACGCGCTGGAGTGCCGACCTTCAGGCATGACCCTCTGTATGAGTTGGAACAACTAGCGCTTAAGGCGATGAACCCGAACACGTGCGGCAGTAACTGCCTGACCGTGGAGTACTAGACGAGTGGCCGCCGCGGGCGAGTTTTGGACCTCTGACGGTCGTCAGAGGGGCGGGGCTTGCCCGTGGCGGTCCATGTCTGCGACAGTGCCCCCGGGCACGATCGATCGCTGCGAAATTTCCTTACCCGTCGTCCGACGGGAGGCGCGAAGTGCGCTTGATGCGAATCTGGATCTGCGAAGGATAGTGTTCGGATGGTTGAGGATGACCACGGATTGGCTGGCCCGCGCGGCCGTCGTGTGATCGCACGATTTCTCGCCGGCATAGTGGCCGTGGCTGTGTCCACCGTCCTGCTTGCGGCATACAATCCATGGCACTACGTATATTTGATCCCGTTTGGCCGGGCCTCGCACGCTTTGCCCGTGTTGGTCCTGTCTCCGACGCTGCTCGGCGTTGCGGCCTTGTTGCTGATGGGAAAAAGGCGGATGGTGCGGGTGATAGCAGGCGCCGTAGTTGCCATGACGGTCTTTATGTGTGCAGTTGGCTACCGGATTTCGGCGACGGAGTCGATCTTGGACGAAGTTGATTCGAACGGTACACGAACCGTGGTGGCCGTATCGCCAGAGGGAGGGTTTGATCTGGTGGTTGTGCAGCACGTCATCTTCACAACACGTTACGAGCTTGTGCGGGTTCGTTCGCGGGCCGGTCTGATGAGCCGGGAGGCGGACCAGGACCTCGTCTGTTTTGCGGAGACGTTGGGCCAACTCGATCCGGATAACACTTTTGAAAGTGCTCGGTTCGTGGGCGAACACGAGGTGGAGGTGCGTACGGAAACTGGGGATCCTTGGAAAACTACGTTTGATTCGCGCACCCTGCTAGGGGCCAGAACCGTCTCCCGCGGCTGCGAAGAATAGGCGGGGTGTTCTCAGCGAGCCACTTCTGCAGCGGCCGGATGATGTAGCGCTACTGCGCGAGGCAGCGGTGGATCTGTACAACCACGACCTGGAGTTGAACGACCTGGCGCTTGGTTTGAAGAGCAGAGCGGATGATATAGAGGAGAATCGTTTGACGAACCGGTCGTGAAACCGCAGGCCGATCCCGAAATATGCATGTCTGCCCCGCGGCTGCGCATTTCGGTGCGCAGCCGCGGGGCAGACGCCTCAGCCAGCGCAGCGTTTCGCGCTTGGGATCTGACGCGGCGTCCCCGGGCTGACGGCCGACGATGACAAAAGCCTGAACATGCCGCATGACCCGAGAGAACTTGCGGTGAGCTGGTTTGGCCACAGGACTGTCAGCAGAATGAGGGTGTCCGTGACCGGTTACGCGTGTCAACGAAGAGGCCGGCGCGCTTTGATGAGGCGGAATCGCGGATGGTTGCCCAGGACTGGCCGGACGGCAGCCTGCCGGCAGCCTGCGGAGGGGTCGTGTGGCCGACCGGCCGGTTTCCTGTTGGCTCGCCGAACCGATGACTGCTCGAATCACACCAATCGCCTCAAGGCGCAGTCCGGATACGATGACGTCATAAGCGATATCGGCCAAGGCGATTGGAAGGAGGTCTTCGCAGCGTTCGGTCCCTTCTTCTCGTTACAGAGACGCGCCGTCTGATCAATTGACTTTCGTCACCTTTTCCGTTCCGCCCTTCTCCTTGTTGCGTACACGGGTGGTCGCCTAGCGTGAGCGGCGCTCAACGTCAACGGGGGAGAAGGCATGCAGATTCGTATCGGGCTACTGGGGACGATGGAGCTGTGGGTCGACGGCCAGCGGCTCACCCCTGGGGCGGCGAAACGCCGTACCGTCCTCGCGGGTCTGGCCCTGGAGGCCAACCGGCCGGTGTCCCTGCAGCGACTGGCGGGCGAGGTGTGGTCCGACCCGCCCTCTTCGGCGGTGGCCAACCTTCGCTCGCACGCCGCCGCCCTCCGCCAGGCCGTGGGGGACCGGCTGGTCGCCCGACCGCAGGCGTACGAGCTGCGACTCGCGCCGGGCGAGCTGGACGTCATTGATTTCCAGCGGCTCGCCGAGGAAGGTCGGGCTAGCTTGAGCGCGGGCGATCCGGCGGGCGCGATCCAGGCGCTGAGCGCGGCGCTGGACCAGTGGCGAGGGTCGGCCGGTGACGGCCTGTCCCGTGGTACCCGGTTGGACAACCGCTGGGCCAGCCTCGACGAGCAGCGGCTCCAGGTGTTCGAGGACCTCGTGGAGGCTCAGCTCGCGGTCGGCGCGCACGGTGACGTGCTGCCCCACCTCCGCCAGGCGCTCTCGGCCCAACCGCTCCGCGAGCGGGGCTGGGGACAGCTGATGGTGGCGCTCTACCGCAGAGGCGATGTGCCGGCAGCACTGGGCGCGTACCGGGATGCGCGAGCGGCGTTGCAGGAGCAGCTGGGAATCGAGCCGGGGGAGGAGCTGCAGCGCCTGCACCGAGCGGTGCTCGAACGTTCTCCCGAGCTTTCGTACGAGGCGCCGGCTGCCACGGTGACGGTCCGGGAGGACGTGAGGCAGCGCGACGGCCGGGAGGTACCGCGGGAGTTGCCGGCGGCGCTGGGGGCGTTGGTCGGACGTACGCGAGAGCAGGCGGAGGTGATGGCGGCCTTGTCCGGTCGCACCTCGGTTGCCGCGGTGGTCAGTGGTGCGGCCGGCAGCGGCAAGACTGCGCTCACGGTGCGGGTGGCGCACGCCGTAGCGGCCGACTTCCCCGACGGTCAGGTCTACGTCGACCTGAGCTATCAGCCGTCCTTCACTGGGGACGAGGTTCTGGCCCGCGTGCTCCGGGCGCTCGGCGTCGACGGCGCGGCGATCCCGCAGCGGACCTCCGAGCGGGCCGGCCGGATGCGGTCGCTGCTGGCCGAGCGCCGAATCATGATCGTGGTCGACGGGGTCACCCACGCCGCCCAGGTGCGCGCGCTCGTCCCGGCCGGCCCCGGCTCGGCGCTGATCGTGGTGACCCAGCGGCACCTGCGCAGCCTGGACGGCGTACTTCGGGTGGACCTTGACCCGTTGCCGGCCGAGGATGGGCGGGCGCTGCTTCACACACTCGGGTGCGAAGAGCGGCTGGCCAGCGCCCCCGTCGCCGCCGACGAGCTGGTCCGGCTCTGCGGTGGGTCTCCCCTGGCCCTGCGCATCGTCGCATCCCGGCTGGCCGCGCGGCCGACCGCCACGGTCGCCGGGCTGCTGGTGGAGCTGCGCGACCCCCGCCGCCGGTTGGATTGGCTGGCCGACGACGACCTGTCGGTGCGGCAGCGCATCGACCTCGGCTACGCAGCCGTCCGCGCCGACGACGACCTGGCCGGGCGGCTGTTCGCGCTGCTCGGCGGCGACCCGGAGGCGGCGGTGCCGCCAGAGGACACTGCGGAGCGGCTGGGCGTGCCGGCTGAGCGGGTGTGGCGGGCACTGGAGATGTTGCTCGATGCCCACCTGGTCCGCCTTGATGCCTCCGGCGGGTACCGGCTGCCGCCGCTTGTCCGGGACTACGCGGCCGAGCTGGCCGAGCTGTCCGAAATGCCCGCGCTGCACCCGCTGCCGACGTGGCGGGAGGAGTCGGCGGCGGACCCGATGGCGGTGGCGGGCCGGCGCGGGGTGCCGCGTTGAGCCGACGGCCGGACCAGCCCGATGGGCCGGGTCCCCGACACGGGACGACCGGTTCTGGTAGGGCGTCGATCGGAACCGACCGCACCGGCCCGGGGCCGGCGGACCGACGGTCACTTGCCGTAGCGGGGTTCGACCGATCCGGTCGGCTCCCTGACCGGGGACGATCGGCTCTGGCAGGCGAGTGCCGGCCAGAGCGACAGTGACTCATGGCACCTCAGCGCGTACCACTGCTCGTCGGCCTGGTCGTGCTGCTCGCGGCGGCCTGCACGACGACCGACCACGACGGCGCGGCCGCCCCGACCGCGACGGCGCCGGCTTCCGGCGCGACCGCCGCGACCACGCCCGCCGCCACTCCGGCGGCGCCCACCAGCGGGGCGCCCGTCGAGGGCTCCTGGCGGGTGACCTACGGCTGGGCGGTGCCCGCCACGTCCGCCCGGGTGACCCACCAGGTCCGGGTGCCGGTCACCCCGGCGCCAGGGGAGCCGCTGCCCGTCCTGGTTGAGGTGCGGTTCGGGGACCATCCGGCCGAGGGGTTCAGCCGGATCACCTTCGCCGTCCGCGGCCCGACGCCCTCATACCAGGTCGGCTACGTCCCGCAGGTGTCGACCGAGGGTCGTGGCGCGCCTGTCGAACTGCCTGGCACCGCCTACCTGTCGGTGCGGTTCGACCCGGCGCAGGCGCACGACGCGCGCGGCGTCGCCACGGCCGACCTGCCGCCGTCCCGGATCGGTTACCCGACGCTGCACGGCTGGGCCGCGGCCGGCGATTTCGAGGGGCACCTCAGCTTCGGGCTCGGCCTCCGGCCGCCGGCCGGCGGGACGCTGCCGGTGCGGCTGGGCGAGTCCACCCGCCCCGACGGCACCCACGTCGTCGCCGTCGACGTGCGACGCGGCTGACCGGGCCGCGCGGAACGACCGCGCCGGCCGTGTTGGCCGACGCGGTCGGGCGCGCGTGGGTCAGGAGACCTCGCCCCGGACGATGGCCACCGCGACCCGGCAGAACTCGTCCATGTCCGGGTTGAAGCCGGCGGCGATGTCCGGGTGCAGCCCGGCGCGGGTCTCGTCGAGCAGCCGACGGCAGACCTCCTCCACGGGCTCACCCGCGTAGCCGCCGCGGACCCGGTCGGCGGCCGCCTGCAGGGCCGAGGTCAGCTGATCCTCCAGCGGGCCGCGCAGCTTCTGCTGCACAGGATCGAGCCCGCTCGGATCGAGCGTGACATGTGGCTCCGACATCGGCGCTCCCTTCGTCGGCGATCGCGGTACCCCACCGCGCTCGTCGGTCAAACCATCCTCGGTACGGCCGCCACCCGGACCTGGTACGAGAAGTTCTCCGCCGGCTCCTCGACGTAGGACAGCCGGCGGATCTGCCGGTCGTCGGACCAGAGGGCGACGTCGACCAGCACCCCGAGGTGGGCCAGGCCGATGTTCGCCACCCGCTTTTTGTCCTGGAGCACGGAGCAGACCCCGCCCAGCAGGGTGCTGGCGTCGGAGGTGCGGTGCCCGGGCGGGCAGCGCATGATCATGTCCACCTCGATCGGACCGGTGAGCGGGGTCCACCCGGTGCGCTGGGCCGCCGTGCAGGCGGCCTGGAGCAGGGCGCGGACCCTCGTCGCCTGCCGGTGCCCGGCGGCGAAGATGGACAGGGCCTCGGTCTTGACCGGGGGCAGGCCGCTCACCTCGAACGTCAGGGCGAGAGCGCGGGTGTCCTGCACGACGGCACCTCCTCATGGGGATCCTGCCGAACCGGTGGGACCGCAAGAGGGAGTTCGCGCGAGAACCAACCGATCGGACGGGCTGGGGGTCGGCCGGAGGCGTATCGACTTCGACGGCGACGCGCTGGCTGCGGGGCTAGGGAAACGCTAGTCGACCGGGCGCACGCTGGGTAGCCTCGCCGTTCATTGCGTGGGACGGGCCGGGAAGGCGGGGCGTCCTCATGTTCGTCTTTCGGCTTGTAGGGTCGGCCCATGATCGCTGACCTGCAGTGTGTGGTGCTGGACTGCTTTCACCCGGCCCACCTTGCGGAGTTCTACCAGGCACTCCTTGGCGGTGCCGTCAACCAGCGGGATCAGCGATGGGCGCTCAGTGACGACTGGGCGACGCTGCACACGCCGTCCGGCCTCGTCCTGGCCTTCCAGCGGGTGGCGGACTACCGGCCACCGCTCTGGCCCGACCCGGCCCGGCCCCAGCAGTTCCACCTGGACTTCGGTGTTGCCGACCTGGACCGCGCCCAGGAGCAGGTGCTGACCCTGGGCGCAACGGTGTTGGACGAGGGTGCCGGACGCAGTTGGCGCATCTATGCCGACCCCGCAGGGCATCCCTTCTGCCTGGTCCGTCACTTACCCAGGTAATCGACGAGGGTCGGCCCGTTGTCGGCAGAGGTCCTTGAAGCGCGCGATCAACCGGCCATCATGCCGGGCGGGTCCGGACCCCGCGCCGGGGTGATCAGTGCCGACCGCGCTTGACCTCGTGGAAGGTCTCCAGGCGCAGCAGCGGCAGCAGCGAGTCCCAGATGGTCAGGGCGTCGTCGACGCCGGGGACCTCGGTGAGGATCGGGCCGTGGATGCCCCGCCGGGCGCCGGGGACCATCAGCACCGGCGAGCCGATGTCCGGGCCCGCCGAGGCGTACGCCAGGGCGTGCGACTCGTGCACCGCCCGGTCCCAGCGCTCGTCGTCGAGCGCCGGCGCGGCGGGCTCCAGGCCGGCCGCCGCCACGGCCGCCGCCACGATCTTGTCGGAGAGCGGGTTGCCGGCGTCGTGGCTGCGGGCGCCCAGCTCGGTGTAGAAGCGGGCCACGTCGTGGTGCCGCCCCTCGGCACGCAGCGCCTCGATCAGACGCAGCGCCCGGCCGGAGGCGGCCATCAGCTCGGCGTACTCCGGGGCGACCCGGCCCTCGTTGAGAATGCCCAGGCTGAACGCCCGCCACTCGACGCGCAGCCCGCGCGCCTCGGCCACGGCGGCCAGCCAGCGGGAGGCGCGCCAGGTCCACGGGCAGGCCGGATCGAAGAAGAAGGTGGCGTCCATGGGCCGAGCGTAGGCCGGGGCCGCCCGGCCCGCAGCGCGGTGACCGACGCCACGGTGTCGACCGTCGTATCCGTCTCGTGACCGTCAGGTTTCGCAGCGTCGCAGCCAGGGCACTGTCTGCCGCACGAAACGTCCCGGGGCGCGGGGCGACGGCCGGCGTCCCGACCGTCTCGCCGTGCGCCGGGGCACGGGTGATCTCCCCGGCTCTTCGCCGAAGAGAGGGGGAGGGCGATGACGACAGACCCCGACACGGCCCCGCGGCGGCGGCCGGCCCGGCGTGCGGCGGCGGCAGCCGCCGCACTCGCGTTGACGGCCCCGCTGGCCGCCTGCGGATCCGGCGGCGAGGGAGGCCCGCCCACCATCAACCTGTACTACCCGCCGGAGCAGAACCTGCAGAAGGTGGTCGACGACTGCAACGCGCAGGCCCAGGGGCGCTACCGGATCGTCTACCGGGTGCTGCCGCGGCAGGCCGACGAACAGCGGGTGCAGATGGTGCGGCGGCTCGCGGCGGGGGACCGCGGGATGGACGTGCTCGGCCTTGACGTCACGTGGACCCAGGAGTTCGCCAGCGCCGACTGGATCCGGGAGTGGACCGGCCAGGACAAGGCCGAGGTGGAGCAGGGCACCCTCGCCGGGCCGCTGGACACCGCCCGCTACGAGGACAAGCTCTACGCCGCGCCGAAGAACACCAACGTGCAGCTCCTGTGGTACCGCAGCGACCTGGTCCAGGAGCCGCCGAAGAGCTGGGACGAGATGATCTCCGCGGCCCAGCAGCTGAAGCAGCAGGGGAAGCCGTACCAGGTGCTCACCATGGGGGCGCAGTACGAGGGTCTGGTCGTTCTCTACAACACCCTGGCCGAGAGCGCGGGCGGGAAGATCCTCAGCGACGACGGCAAGCGGGCCGTGATGGACGCCGGAACCGTGCGGGCGCTGGACCAGCTCAAGAAGTTCGCCACCTCGGGCGTGACCTCGCCGTCGTTCAGCAACGCCATCGAGGACCCGGTCCGGCTGGAGTTCCAGTCCGGCGCCGGCGCCTTCGAGGTCAACTGGCCCTTCGTCTACCCGGCGATGCAGGAGGCGGCCCCGGACCTGGCGAAGAAGGTCAAGTGGGCGCGGATGCCCGGCATCGACGCGAACACCCCGAGCAAGGTCACCATCGGCGGGGTGAACATGGCGGTCAGCACCTACTCGAAGCACCCGACGGAGTCCTTCGAGGCGGCGAAGTGCATCCGCAACGCCGAGCACCAGAAGTTCTCCGCGGTCAACGACGGCGTGCCGCCCACCATCGAGGCCGTCTACGCCGACCCGGAGATGGACAAGGCGTACCCCATGAAGGAGACCATCCTGGAGGAGCTCAAGGAGCCGGCGGTCCGGCCGCTGACTCCGGCGTACCAGAGCATCTCCACGGTCATGTCGGCGATCCTCTCGCCGCCGTCGGCCATCCGGCCCGAGCAGACCGCGAACGAACTGCGCGACGCCATCGCCGACGCCCTCGAGTCGAAGGGGGTCCTGCCATGAGCATCAACGCCACTCCCGCCGGCGCGGACGTCGCCGCCGAGGCCGAGCGCCCCGCCGGCCGGCACGCCGCCGTGCCCACGCAGCGGGCCCGCCGCCGGGCGAGACCGCCGCTGAGTGAGAACAAGCGCGCCGAGCGGCGCCTCGGCTGGCTGCTCTGCGCCCCGGCCGCGCTGGTCATGGTGCTGGTCACCGCGTACCCGATCCTCTACTCGGTCTGGTTGTCGCTGCAGCGGTTCGACCTGCGCTTCCCCGACCAGCGCGAGTTCATCGGGCTGGAGAACTACGCGACCGTGCTGACCAACCAGTTCTGGTGGACGGCGTTCGGGGTGACCGCGCTGATCACAGTGGTCACCGTCGCGGTCGAGCTGGTGCTCGGCATGGGCCTGGCGCTGATCATGCACCGGACGCTGGTCGGCCGGGGCATCGTCCGCACCTCGGCACTGATCCCGTACGGCATCGTGACGGTGGTGGCCGCCTTCTCCTGGCGGTACGCCTGGACGCCCGGCACCGGCTACCTGGCCAACCTCTTCGACGGCAGCGCCCCGTTGACCGAGCGGGCCAGCTCGCTGGCGATCATCATGCTGGCCGAGATCTGGAAGACCACCCCGTTCATGGCGTTGCTGCTGATGGCCGGGCTGGCGCTGGTGCCGGAGGACCTGCTCAAGGCCGCCTCGACCGACGGCGCGACCGCCTGGCAGCGGTTCACCAAGGTGATGCTGCCGGTGATGAAGCCCGCCATCCTGGTCGCCCTGCTGTTCCGCACCCTCGACGCGTTCCGGGTGTTCGACAACATCTTCGTGCTCACCGCCGGCGGCAACGAGACCTCGTCGGTGTCGATGCTCGCCTACAACAACCTGATCCGGGGGTTGAACCTCGGTATCGGCTCCACGATGTCGGTGCTGATCTTCCTCACCGTGGCGGTCATCGCGTTCGTGTTCGTGAAGCTGTTCGGCACCGCTGCCCCCGGCAGCGACGACGGGGAGAGGCGCTGAGATGGCCACCGAAACCACCCCGCGGGCGAAGCTGCGCTGGGGCCTGCTGGACGTCATCGTCGTCGTCTTCGCGCTGGTCCCGGTGCTCTGGATCGCCTCGTTGTCGTTCAAGACCTCGGCCACGATCACCGACGGGAAGTTCTGGCCCCGGCAGTGGACGCTGGACAACTACCGGACGATCTTCGACACCGACCAGTTCGTCCGGGCCCTGGTCAACTCGATCGGCATCGCGCTGATCGCCACCCTGGTCGCTGTGGTGCTGGGCGCGATGGCCGCGTACGCGATCTCCCGGCTGGACTTCCCCGGCAAGAAGCTGCTGGTCGGGGTGTCCCTGCTGATCGCCATGTTCCCGCAGGTGTCGCTGGTGTCGCCGCTGTTCGAGATCGAGCGGCAGGTCGGCCTCTTCGACACCTGGCCGGGGCTGATCCTGCCGTACATCACCTTCGCCCTGCCGCTGGCGATCTACACGCTCTCGGCGTTCTTCAAGCAGATCCCGTGGGACCTGGAGAAGGCGGCGAAGATGGACGGGGCCACCCAGGGCCAGGCGTTCCGGCGGGTGATCGCCCCGCTGGCCGCGCCCGGGTTGTTCACCACGGCCATCCTGGTCTTCATCTTCTGCTGGAACGACTTCCTCTTCGCCATCACGCTCACCTCGACCGAGCGGGCCCGCACGGTCCCGGTGGCGCTGTCGTTCTTCACCGGCGAGTCGCAGTTCGAGGACCCCACCGGGGCGATCTGCGCCGCCGCCGTGGTGATCACCATTCCGATCGTCCTGTTCGTGCTCTTCTTCCAGCGCCGCATCGTCTCGGGCCTGACCTCCGGCGCAGTCAAGGGATAGGTGGTGTTGTCATGGCCGACATCGTGCTGGACAAGGTGAGCAAGCGGTTCCCGGACGGGACCACCGCGGTGCAGGACGTCGACCTGGAGATCGCCGACGGCGAGTTCGTCATCCTGGTCGGCCCCTCCGGCTGCGGGAAGTCCACCACCCTGAACATGATCGCCGGGTTGGAGGACATCAGCTCCGGTGAGCTGCGCATCGCCGGGGAGCGGGTCAACGACAAGGCGCCCCGCGACCGCGACATCGCCATGGTGTTCCAGTCCTACGCGCTCTACCCGAACATGACCGTGCGGGAGAACATGGCCTTCCCGCTCCGGCTGGCGAAGCTGGACCGGGAGACCATCCAGCAGAAGGTGGAGCAGGCGGCGAAGGTCCTGGAGCTGACCCCGTTGCTGGACCGCAAGCCGGCCAACCTCTCCGGCGGGCAACGGCAGCGGGTGGCGATGGGACGGGCGATCGTCCGCCAGCCCAAGGCGTTCCTCATGGACGAGCCGCTGTCCAACCTGGACGCCAAGCTGCGGGTGCAGATGCGCACGGTCGTGTCGCGGCTGCAGAAGCAGCTCGGCACCACCACGGTCTACGTGACCCACGACCAGACCGAGGCGATGACCCTCGGCGACCGCGTGGTGATCATGCGGGGCGGCGCCGTGCAGCAGGTCGGCCCGCCGCAGGAGCTCTACGACCACCCGCGAAACCTCTTCGTGGCCGGGTTCATCGGCTCGCCGTCGATGAACTTCCTGCACGCCGCCGTCGAGGACGGTCACCTGCGCACGGCGTTGGGGGACGTGCCGATCGGGGACCGGGTACGCCGGCAGCTCGACGGCGCGGACGCCCCGCGCGAGCTGATCCTCGGCATCCGCCCGGAGCACTTCGAGGACGCCGCGCTGATCGACGACGAGACCCGCCGCCGAGGCCTGGAGTTCGACGCGCCGGTCGACATCGTCGAGTCGATGGGCTCGGACAAGTACGTCTACTTCACCGTCGAGGGGGAGCGGGCCAGCGCGGCCGAGCTGGAGGAACTGGCCGCCGACGCGGGGGCCGCCGACTTCACCGGCACCGGGTCGAGCCTGGTCACCCGGCTGTCGGCGGAGTCGCCGGTCAGCGAGGGCGAGCCGCGGCGGGTCTGGTTCAACCTGGAGAAGATCCACCTTTTCGACCCGTCCACCGGGCGCAACCTCACGCTGCACGAGGGTCGGGCGGCCGGCGCGCTGGACGACTGACGCGGCACCCGGATCCGGGCCGGTGGGCAACGCTCACCGGCCCGGATCCGTGCTACCAGGCGAGCCGCAGCGGCAGGCCCAGGAAGTCGGCGTAGCCGGCGAGGGCCGACTCGACGCGGGCCCGCAGCGCGGCGTCGAACGGCGTCAACTGCTGAACGGTCACGGTGACCGCCCGCTTGCCGACGGTGCGCTTCCAGGTGCCGACCGTCCGGCCGCCGCGCACCAGCGTGGCCTGGAAGATCCCGTTGTTGCCGGGGACGACGGCGTTCGCGTGCGCCGGATCGAGCATCAGCGTGCGGTCCTTGTAGCCCAGCAGGTATTCGTCGAAGCCGGGCAGGGCGTGTACGTCGTCGACCGGTGTCCGGGGCGCGTCGAGCAGGGCGGCGTCGACCACGCCCGGCACCCCGTCCACCTCGACCGGGGCGAGCGCGTCGCCGGCCACCGCGATGCCCCGGGTGGCGTCGGTGACCGTCAGGCCGGTCCACCGAGCCAGCTCGTGGCGGGTCACCGGGCCGTGGCCGCGGACGTAGCGGTGGGCCAGCAGGCCGAGGGCCTCGTCCCGCTCGGGGCGGTGCGGATCGGGTGCCCACTCGTCCAGCAGCGCGAACGTCTGCTCGGTGCCGACGTGCGGGGCGATGCAGGTGACGCCGCGCTGGCTGGCGTACCAGAGCAGGTGGTAGCCGCGCTGGCCGGTGGTGTCCAGGCCGGCGTCGCGCAGTGCGGCCAGGCACTCGGCGCGGGTGAGCCGGCCCGCGCCCGCGAGGGCCCCGCCCAGCACGTCGGCGGCGCGGTCGGCGTCGGGCTCGGTCAGGCCGAGCTGCGCCCAGCGGCCGGCCACGCCGGCCAGCGCCCGGACGCCGGTCACCGCCAGCATCCACCGCGCGTCCCGGGGCGGCACGAGGTGCACCGTGCCGCGCATCGGCCAGGTGCGCAGCGCCTCGCGCCGCTCCAGCGCCGCGCGCACGTCGTCCTGGGTCCGGCCGGGCAGGCGTACGCCGAGTGACCAGAGCCCGCTCGCCGCGTCCTGGGCCTGCATGGCGCCGAACCACTCGACCACCCCGGCCACGCTCTCGGGGCGCGCGGTGGGGTGCGGGCGCAGCAGCAGGCTGGTCATCCGCAGCGCCAGCGCCTCGGCGCCGGTGAGGCGTACGGTCACCTGGGTGCTCCCGTCGTCGGTGGACGGTCAGCATAGGTGGCCGGTGCGACGTTCCCGGGAGACGGACGACCGGACGGGTGGGCCGTGCCCACCCGTCCGGGATGCCGTCGCGTCAGCGGTTGCGGCGTGCCCGCTCCGGCACGTCGGCGTCCACCAGCTCCCGGCGGACCTGCGCGTTGACCGGCTGCTCCTCGACGACCTCGTCCTTGTTCAGCCGGACCCGCTCGACCGGGACCTGGTCCTTGGCGACCACCGGGTGCTCGGCGCGCAGCTCCATCTCGCGCTGCTCCTCGCCGATGCCGGCCCGGACATTGCCCCGGTCGGCGTCGAGGATCGGCTCGTGGACCACAGTTACCTCGTCGTGCTCGACCGGCACGGTGGTCTGGACGTTCTCCGTGACCACGCGCTTGCTCAGCCGCGCGGCGCCGGCCGGCTCGCTCTCGGTGCCGACCCGCAGCCGCTCCTCGGAGCGGGTCACCTCCGGCGCGCCCGGCTTCTTCTGCGGCGGCGCGGCCTGCTCCCCGATCTGGTAGTGCTGGTAGAGCTCGGCGAGCTGCTCGGTGCTGAGCGGCTGGTTGGTGCCGGTCTCCACGCTGGGAGCGCTGCGCACGGTCGCCTTGTCGTACTGCACCTGAAGCCGCCCGTCCTGCTGCATCCGGGCCGCCTGCAGCGGTGCCATCGACTCGTGGTGGCCCATCACCCCGGTCTTCACGCTGACCCAGGTCGCCTCGCCGCTGGGATCGGCCCAGACCTGGCCCACGCTGCCGATCTTCGCGCCCGAGCGGTCCTGGACGTCCTGCCCGTACATCGAGCGGACCTGCTGCTCCGTGAGTCGCATGGTTCGTCCTTCCTCTCGTGGGTCACCGCCTGGATCCCCGGGCGGGGCCGCGGGCATGCCCCGGAAGTGGGACGAATAGGAGTAGGAGCAGCAGCGGTGCCGGAAACGACCGGCCCCGACGCATAAGCGTGGCCAGAGCGGGGATGCGCCGCCGGCAACCAGTGCGAGGAATGTGAGGTGTGGGTGATGACAGCGTCCAGTGAACCGATGCGAGGCGGCGGCGGAGCCGCCCCGGCCCGGCCGGCGGGACCGGCGGGCGGGGCGAAGACCAGCGCCGCGGCGACCTTCTCGCTGGTCTTCGGCGTGGCGGCCCTGCTCAGCGTGCTCACCGCGATCCTGGCCTCGGTCGGTCTGCTGCTGGGGATCATCGGGCTCATCCTGGGTATCTTCGGGCTGCGGATGAGCCGGCGCCCCGGCGTCACCGGGCGCGGGGTGGCGATCGGTGGTCTGGTGCTCAGCGCCTTGGCGGTGCTGATCGGGCTGGCGCTCGCCGCCGGCATCAGCACGTTCATCAACAACGAGCAGGCGGTGGACCGGCTGGAGAAGCGGGTGACCGACCTGCGGGACAAGCTCAACGACTGAGCGGGGACAACGCCCCTGATCGCGCTACGCCAGCCACGTTGCCGGCGGAGCGCGATCCCCCGTTCAGGCTCCCGGTGCGGGGCGGCGGCGGTACACCGGCACCGGTGGCACCAGGATCCTCGGGCGTCCCGGCCCGGGGAAGCGGTTTCCATCGGAACTTGCGCAAATCTTGAGCCGCGGCAAGGAATCGACTCAGCTCAGTCGCCGGTACATCACCAGCAGGTCCACGTACCCCTGGCTCGGGTGCCGGAAGCCCTCCGGCACCCGGCCGACGACCTCGAAGCCCAGCGAGCGCCACAGCTCCACCGCCCGGGTGTTGCTGGCCACCACCGCGTTGAACTGCATACCCCGGTAGCCCTCGGCGCGGGCCAGCGCCAGCACGTGCCCGGCGAGCGCCCGGCCCACGCCCCGGCCGGCGGCGGCCGGGGCGACCATGAAGCTGGCGTTCGCCACGTGGTCGCCGGGCCCGGCCTGATTGGGCACCAGCTTGGCCGAGCCGAGCACCGCGCCGTCCACCGCGACCACCGTCCGCCCCGGCGGACCCACCAGCCACAGCTCGCGGGCCCGGGCTTCGGTGACGTCGCGGGGCCAGGTGTACGTCTCACCGGCCGCCACGATCTCGCGCAGGAACGGCCAGATCAACGGCCAGTCGGCGGCGGTCGCCTCGCGGATCTCCATTCCGCCGAGCATGCCACGGGCCGTCCGTACCCGGCGTTTGACGGCGCAAGCGCCGGGTAGTCGCCGGAGCTGACCCGACACCGAGGAGGAAACGTCTGATGGATGGCCAGGTCAAGGTCGCGGTGATCTACTACAGCGCGACCGGCATCACCTACCAGATGGCGCAGGCGGCGTACGAGGCTGCTGGGGAGGCCGGGGCCGAGGTGCGCCTGCGCAAGGTACGTGAGCTGGCGCCGGACGAGGCGATCCGCTCGAACTCGGGCTGGCAGGCGCACCGCCTGGAGACCCAGGACGTGATGGAGGCGCAGCCGGACGACCTCTCCTGGGCCGATGCCGTGATCATGGGCTCGCCCACCCGCTACGGCATGATCGCCGCTCAGCTCAAGCAGTTCATCGACACCACCGGCCCGCTCTGGTCCCAGGGCGCGCTGGCCGACAAGGTCTACAGCAGCTTCACCTCGACCGCCACCTCGCACGGCGGCCAGGAGTCCACGTTGCTCTCGCTGTACACGATCTTCTACCACTGGGGCGGCGTCGTGGTGACCCCCGGCTACACCGATCCCAGCCAGTTCGTCGCCGGCAACCCCTACGGCGCCTCACACACCAGCAACAACGGGGAGGTCCCCCCGGACCACGTGGCCCTCACCGCCACCGCGCTGACCGCCAAGCGGACCGTGCAGATGGCTGCCGCGCTCAAGAAGGGCATGGCCGGCTGACCCCTGGGCACAAGGTGACCGGTGGCCGGACGGGGGCTCTCGACCCGTCCGGACCACCGGTCGCCCTTGGCCCTACCCCTGATCGGCCGGTCCATGCCCGGTCAGCGCCGGATGGGCCAGCAGATGCCCGAGCAGGTCGGCCAGGACCGCCATGCCGTCCCGGCTGAGCACCGACTCCGGGTGGAACTGCACCCCGGCGAAGCCGGGCCCGCGCAGCGCGTGCACCGCCCCGTCCGCCGGGTCCCGGGACAGCTCGACCGGGCCGTACCCGGTGGCGATCCGGTCCGCGCCGGCGCGGGCGGTGAAGCTGGAGTAGAAGCCGACCCGCCGGGTCGCCCCGAACACCGGCACCTCCCGGGGCAGCCCCTGGTAGGGCGCGTCCCGGCGGTGCAGCGGCAGCCCGAGCAGTCCGGCGAGGAGCTGGTGGCCCAGACAGACCGCCAGGGTCGGCCGGCCCGCCGCGAGCAGCTCCGCCAGCAGCGCCCGCATGCTAGCCATCTTCGGTTCGGCCAGGTCGTTCGGGTCGCCCGGGCCCGGACCGACCACCACCAGGTCGTACCCGTCGAGCGGGCCGGCGTCGTGCCAGTCCCGCCGGGTCACCCCCAGGCCGAGCGCGGCGAGCTGGTGGGCGAGCATCCCGGTGAAGGTGTCCTCACCGTCCACGATCAACGCGCGCCGGCCGGCCAGCCCGGGCAGCGCGGTCGCCCCCGGGACGCGCTGGTCGAGCCAGAACCGGGCCAGCGGGGTGTTCCGGGCGGCCAGCGCGGCGCGCACCTCGGGGTCGTCGGCGTACCGCAGACCGGGTTCCCCGCCGCCGGACGGGGCGTCCGGGCCGAGGCCGAGCGCGGCCAGCACCCCGGCCGCCTTGGCGTGCGTCTCGGCCACCTCGCCGGCGGCCGTGGAGTGCCGGACCAGAGTGGCCCCGACCGGCACCCGCAGCTCGCCGCCGGGGGAGAGCTCCGCGGTGCGGATCAGGATCGGCGCGTCGAGGGTCTGCCGGCCGTGCTCATCCCGGCCGAGCAGGGCGAGCACCCCGGCGTAGTAGCGCCGGCCGGTCCGCTCGTGGCGGGCGATCACCCGGCAGGCGTTCTCCATCGGGCTGCCGGTGACCGTGGGCGCGAACATGGTCTCCCGCAGCACCTCCCGGACGTCCAGCGAACCCCGCCCGGCCAGCAGGTACTCGGTGTGCGCGAGGTGCGCCATCTCCTTCAGGTACGGCCCGACCACCTGGCCGCCGTGCTCGGCGACGGTGGCCATCATCTTCAGCTCCTCGTCGAGCACCATGTACAGCTCCTCGACCTCC
The DNA here is from genome assembly GCF_057197805.1 of Micromonospora sp. Utrum1. Classification (NCBI taxonomy): domain Bacteria; kingdom Bacillati; phylum Actinomycetota; class Actinomycetes; order Micromonosporales; family Micromonosporaceae; genus Micromonospora; species Micromonospora sp. Utrum1. The sequence continues at coordinate 5,387,946 of NZ_CM170071.1, read as the reverse complement.
TTCGGGTCGTCGAGGAAGCGCAGCAGCGCGTCCCGGTCGGCCGCCGCGCCGGTGTGCCGGAAGGTGCCGCTGATCGGGTTCATCATGACCAGGCCGTCGTCCACGCTGACGTGCCGTTCCGGGCTCGCCCCGACCAGGATCCGGGTGCCGGTGTGCACCACGAACGTCCAGTACGCCCCCCGCTCGCGCAGCAGCAACCGGCGCAGCGCGGCCAGGGCGGCCACCAGCGGCGCGCCCTGGACGGTGGCACGCAGCGTGCGGTGGATGACGAAGTTGGCGCCCTCACCCCGGCCGATCTCGTCGCTCAGCACCCGGCCGACGGTGTCCGCGTACTCGGCGTCGGAGATGTCGAAGGCGGCGTCGCGGGTCACCACCGGCGCGTCGGGCAGCGCGGCCAGCACCTCGCCGAGCGGGAGCCGCCGGTGCTCCGCGACCAGCATGAACTCCAGCGGCAGGCCGTCGTCCACGCAGGCGAAGCCGCGCTCGGCGATCTGCCGGTAGGGGACCAGGGCCAGCGTGCGCGGCCCGGGAGCGTCGTCGGGCAGCGGCAGGTCGGCGAGCCGGTCGGCGGTGCGTACCGGACCGGTGAACAGGTCGACGTGGTCGGCGCCCTCGCGGCGGACGAGCGCGAACGGGCCGGGGTCGCGGCCGGCCGCGACGGCGGCGAGCGGGTCGTGCGGGCGGGTCATCGGGTCTCCTCGGCGGGCCGGAGGCCGCCGGCGGGGCGGCCCGGGTGCCGGGGGAGAGACCGGCGGCCGCCTCGTCGGGCGGCCGCGTGGGGAAGCTACGCGCGGAAGTGGGCCGCCGGGTCGGCGGGCCACCAGCAGGACAGGTGCGCGGGCATGGCGATCACTGTACGCGAGCGGGCCGTGCCGGGGAACCCGATCGCCGTGCCGGCCCGGCGGATCTTGGCTTCACCGCGGCTCCCGGCGGGTAGGTTGACCCGCGATGGACATTCTCGCTCTGGACCTGGGCACCTCCTCGGTGCGCGGGCTCGTGCTGGACGGGGACGCCGTCCCGCGCCCCGGCGCGCTGGCCCGCCGGAAGCTGCACTTGGCGGCCGGCGACGACGGCAGCGGCACCCAGGACGGCCCTCGCTACCTGAACTGTCTCGTGGAGTGCCTGGACGAGCTGGCCGCCGGGGGGCACCTGCGGGACGTCGAGCTGGTGGCCACCTCCGCGCAGTGGCACTCGGTGCTGCCGCTGGGCGCCGACGGTGCGCCGCTCGGCCCGGTGCTCACCTGGATGGACACCCGGCCCGAGGCCGTCGACGGCCTCACCGGACCGGCCGATCCGGACGCCTTCCACGAGCGCACCGGCGCGTGGTGGCACCGCTGCTACTGGACCATGCGTCTGCCCTGGCTGCGGGAGCACTGCGGCAGCCCGGTCGCCCGCTTCAGTGGGCTGGTCGAGTACGTCCTCGGCGTGCTGCTCGACGAGGCGCCGATGTCCGTGTCGATGGCCTCCGGCACCGGCCTGCTCGACCTGCGGCGGCTGGAGTGGGACGCCGAGGCCTGTGAGCTGGCCGGCGTACGCCCCGAGGAGCTGCCGCCGCTGGCCCCGCAGCGGTGGCGCGGCCGGCTCCGCGTCGAGTACACCCAGCGCTGGCCGCAGCTCGCCGACGCCCGGTGGGCCGCCCCGGTCGGCGACGGCGCGGCGTCCAACGTCGGCTCCGGCTGCGTCGATTCGTCCCGGGCCTCGGTCACCGTCGGCACCTCCGCGGCGGTACGCCTGGTCCAGGCGGTGCCGGCCGGGGCGGATCTGCCGCACCTGTCCGAGCAGCTCTGGCGCTACCGGGTCGACCACGAGTACGTGGTGACCGGGGCGGCGTACTCCAGCGGCGGGAACCTGTTCGCCTGGGCGTCCCGGGAGCTGCGGCTGCCGCCCGGCGCCGAGCTGGAGGCCGCGCTGGCCCGGGCCGGCGCGAAGCTGACCGTGCGGGCCAACCCGCGGCTCGGCGGAGACCGTCCGCCGGGCGTCGCCCCGTCCGGCTCCGGGAAGCTGTGGGGCCTGAGCTTCGGCACCACCGCGGTCGACATCCTCGCCGGGCTGATGACCGAGCTGTGCCGGCTGGTCGCCGACGACCTGGCCCTGGTGGAGGCCGACGTGGGCGAGCGGACCGAGGTGGTCCTCGGCGGCGGCGCCATGGCCGCCTCGACCTGGTGGCGGGGGGCGTTCGCCGACGCGCTGGCCCCCCGTACGGTGTGCTACCAACGCAACCCGGAGATCGGGGCGACCGGGGCCGCGCTGGTGGCGCTCGGCCGGGTCGCCGAGGCGGCGCGCGTGGGCGGCATCGTCCGGACGGACGACGGGGACACGCCGAACACCGTAGGCGCCCGCCCACCGCGCTGACCTTCCTGGTCCTGCGACTGGCCGTTCCGTTTGACACCGCCCGGCGGCCTGGTTGGATGGACTTCCGCTCCCCGTACCGGTGGAGCCGATCGGGACCGAGGAGGAACGTGTGGGCGCAGGTCCCGACCCGGCTCGCGGAGCGGCGCCGCAGCCGCGCCGGAGCCCGCCCGGCGACCGGGTGGCGCCGCACCGGCGGCGGCGCTCGCGCTTCCGGTTGCGGGACTGGCGGATGCGCACCAAGCTCGCCACCGTGCTGGTGCTGCCCTCGGTGGCGTTCCTGGTGCTCGCCGGGGTGCAGACGCGGGGGCTGGTGGGGCAGACCACCGCGCTGAGCGACTTCGCCCAGCAGGTCGGCATCGGCCGGCAGATCAGCACCGCGGTGGACCGGCTCCAGCAGGAGCGGGACCGGTCGGCCGGGGAGCTGGCCGCGCTGCGCAAGGCGCGCGGCGGCGCGGACCGGGACGCGGCGGTCGCCGCGCTCAAGCCGCTCCAGGACGCCTCCGACCGGGCGATGAGCGAGCTGCGCGCCGCGGCCGAGCCCCTGGCCGACGCCGACGCGGCCTGGCGGGTGGCCTACTCGGAGGTGCTGGAGGCCTACGACCAGGTGGTCTACATCCGGGCCGCCGTGGCGCCGGCGGTGCTCTCCAGCGACACCGTGCTGAGCAACTACCACCGGGCCATCGCCGCCCTGCTCAACCTGCTGGCCGAGCCGTCGCCCGGCGACGACCAGCGCGCGCTGACCAACGCGGTGCTGCGGTACGTGCAGCTCTCCCGCGTCAAGGAGCTGTCCTCGCGGATCCGGGCGGAGCTCTACGCCGCCGCCCGGGCCGGCCGGTACGAGGTGGACGATCAGGTCTCCCTGACCGACCTGCGCGCCCAGCAGCTCACCGCGCTGGGCGCGTTCCGGGTCGCCGCGACCGCCGACCAGGTCCGCCGCTACGACGAGACCTCGGTGGACCCGGCGTTCGTCTCGGCCGCCCGCCTGGAGGAACAGACCCTGCCCAACGGGGCCGCCGAGCCGGCGCTGCTGCCCGCGACGCAGTGGTGGGCGGCCAGCGAGCAGCGGCAGGAGCTGCTCCGCCAGCTCGAGAACACGGTCCTCGACGACGCCGTACGCCAGGCCGACGACGCCAGCGCCCGGCAGCTGCGGGACACCCTGCTGGTGGTCGGCGGCATCGTCGGCGTGCTCCTGGTGGCCGTGCTGGTCTCGCTGCTGGTCGGCCGGTCGGTGGCCCGCTCGATGCGGCTGCTGCGCAGCCAGGCGCTGCGGATCGCGCAGGTGGAGCTGCCGCACACCCTGGACCGGCTGCGCGCGGTGGACCGCCCGGCGGGCACGATCGACGTGCCGCCGGCGGTGGTCGACTCGCAGGACGAGATCGGTGAGCTGGCCGAGGCGTTCGTGGCGGTGCACCGCAGCGCCGTCGACGTCGCGGTCGAGCAGGCGATGATGCGGCGCAACGTCAACGCCATGTTCGTCAACCTGGCCCGGCGCAGCCAGGTGCTGGTCGAGCGGCAGCTCGAACTCCTCGACGAGCTGGAACGCGAGGAGAGCGACCCGGACCAGCTGGAGAACCTGTTCAAGCTCGACCACCTCGCCGCCCGCATGCGCCGCAACGACGAGAGCCTGCTGGTGCTCGCCGGCACCGAGTCCAGCCGGCGGTGGAACCGGCCGGTCGGCCTCGGCGCGGTGCTGCTGGCCGCCAGCGCCGAGATCGAGCAGTACCAGCGGGTGCGCCACGACTCGCGGTCCGACCTGTACGTCGTCGGCCACGCGGTGGGCGACCTGGTGCACCTCTTCGCCGAACTGCTGGAGAACGCCACCGCCTTCTCCCGGCCCGACACGTTGGTGCGGGTCGTCGCCGGGGGCGACGGCACGGGCGCGTTCGTGGAGATCGTCGACCAGGGGCTCGGGATGAGCCCGGCCGCGCTGGCCGAGGCGAACGCGGTGCTGGCCGAGCCGCCGGCGGCCGACGTGGCCGCCTCCGAGCGGATGGGCCTGTTCGTGGTGAGCCACCTGGGCGCGCGGCACGGCGTGCAGGTGCGGCTGCGCAGCGGCCACGAGGGCCTGGTGGCCCGGGTCAGCATCCCGGCCGAGCTGCTGGCCCCGGCGCCCGCGCCGGGACTGGACCAGCCCGCCGCGCCGCGGATGCTGACCAGCCAGGCGGCCGCCGCGTCCCGGCTGACGCCCGGCGCCGGCGCGCTGGCCACGGCGACCGCTGAGCTGCCGGTGGCCGGACGCCGCCCGCTGGCGCCGCCGGCGGAGCTGCCAGTGTCGCCGTTGACGGGGCTTCCGCTCGGCGCGCCGCCGCCCGGGATGGAGCCACCGCTGGCGGGCCGGCCCGACCTGGCGCCCGGCGGAGCGGCCGTGCCGAGGCCGCGCCCGGTGCCGGGCCGGGCCGAGGACGTGCTCGCCCCGGCGGCCGGGTCGCCGGCCGGCGGTGGCTGGTTCAGCCGCCAGGGCCCGTCGTCGGCGGTGCTCGGTGTGACGCCACCGCCCGCCGCGACGCCGGTCACCGGAGGCACCAACGAGCGGGGTCTGCCGGTACGCGTACCGATGGCCCAGCTCAGCGCGGTCACCCAGCCCGCCGGCTCGAACCGGCCCGCCCGGCACGAGCCGGACCCGGAGGCGGTCGGCGGCATGCTCTCCCGCTACTACGGCGGGGTGCGGCGGGCCGAGGCCGAGGAGACCACCGAGATGTACCTGCCGCTTGATGAAGGAGGACGACGACAGTGACGACGTTGAGCCAGGAGGCACGGGACCTGAGCTGGCTGGTGAACGCGTTCGCGGAGCGGGTGCCGGGGGTGGCGCACGCCGTGGTGGTCTCCTCCGACGGCCTGCTGGTGGCGATCTCCGCGCACCTGCCCCGCGACCACGCGGACAAGCTCGCCGCGGTGACCTCGGGGCTGATGAGCATCACCGCCGGCGCGGCGCAGATGTTCGACGGCGACGTCGTGAAGCAGACCGTCGTCGAGATGGGCCGGGGCTACTTCCTGGTCATGCAGATCAGGGACGGCTCGATCCTGGCCACGCTGGCCGGGGCCGACGCCGACATCGGCGTGGTCGGCTACGAGATGGCCCGGCTGGCCAAGCAGGCCGGCGAGATGCTCACCCCCGCGCTGCGCGCGGAACTCCAGCAGGCGCTGCCCCGCTGAGCCGGGGCGGGACCCTGCCCGGCCGGCGTCGCGCCGGCCGGGCCGGTCCGCCTAGAGACCGTTGCGGCGGATCACGTCGCGGTACCAGTGGGCGCTGCGCTTGAGCACCCGGCGCTGGGTCGGGTAGTCCACGTAGACCAGGCCCCAGCGCTGCTCGTACCCCTCGGCCCACTCGAAGTTGTCCAGCAGCGACCAGACGTGGTAGCTCTCCAACGGCACCCCGTCCCGGATCGCCCGGTGGGCGGCGGCGAAGTGGTCGCGGAGGAAGTCGACCCGGGCGGCGTCGTCGACGGTGCCGTCCGCGGCGAGGGTGTCCGGGCAGGGCAGGCCGTTCTCGGTGATGGTGATCGGCATCGGCCCGTAGTCCCGGGTGACCCGGGTCAGGATGTCGTACATCCCCTCGGGGTAGATCTGCTGCCACTCCGCCTCCGAGGTCGGCCACCGGCGGACCGTGTCGCCCTGGGCGGTGACGTAGATCGGCGTGTAGTACTGCACGGCCAGCAGGTCGACCGGACTGGAGATGATCTTCAGGTCGCCGTCGCGCACGCCGCGGACCAGCCGGCTCTCCGCGCCCAGGTCGGCCAGCACGTCCTCCGGGTACGCGCCCTTGAAGATCGAGTCCAGGTAGAGCCGGTTCTCGTAGCCGTCGTACAGCCGGGTCGCGGCGGCCGCCTCGGCGGTCTCGTCCGCGGGGTAGCAGGGGTGCAGGTTGAGCGCCGGGCCGATCCGCCCCTTGACGCCGGTGGCGCGCAGCGCGCGGACGGCCAGGCCGTGGGCGAGCTGGAGATGGTGGGCGACCAGGTACGCCGCCGCCGGGTCCTGCCGGCCGGGCGCGTGGTGCCCCCAGAGGTAGCCGTTCTGCACCACGGTCTTCGGCTCGTTGACGGTCAGCCAGACCGGCACCCGGTCGCCGAGGGCGCCGAACACGGCGTCGGCGTAGTCGGCGAAGCGCTCGGCGGTATCCCGGTTCTCCCAGCCGCCGGCGTCCTGCAGGGCCTGGGGCAGGTCCCAGTGGAAGAGCGTGGCCATCGGCGCGATGCCGCGCTCGTGCAGCCCGTCCACCAGCCGCCGGTAGAAGTCCAGGCCGCGCTGGTTGGGCCGGCCGGAGCCGTCGGCCTGGATGCGCGGCCACGAGATGGAGAACCGGTAGCTGCGCAGCCCGAGGTCGCGCATCAGGTCGAGATCCTGGGCGTAGCGGTGGTAGTGGTCGGCTGCCACGTCGCCGGTGTCGCCGTTGCGGGTGCGGCCCGGGGTGTGGCTGAAGGTGTCCCAGACGGAGTCGCCCCGCCCGTCCTCCTTGGCCGCCCCTTCGATCTGGTAGGCCGAGGTGGCCGCGCCCCAGCCGAAGCCGGGCGGGAAACGCAGCGCCCCGTCGGGGTCCGCGTCGGGGTCGGGCTCGTCGTCGCAGCCGGCGACGGCGGCGGACGCGACGGTCCCGGCCACGGCGGCGCCGACCAGCCCGGTCCGGGCCGCGCCGGCGGCGGTCGCGGAGAGGGCGGCACGGTGGAGCAGGCGCCGTCTGGTGAGTAGCGACATGGGCGTTCTCCTCGGAATGACTGGCCGCCCTGAGGGCCGGGAGCGCTCCCAGCATAGGCCAGGGGCGGCCGGCCGCGTCCCGAGGGCGGACCGCGGCTGGGCGCGGTCCGACCGCCGGGCGGCCGGAAATGTGGGTGGGCGGGGTGCCGCTCGGGGGCGGGGGCGAGCGGCGAAGGGTGGGGCAGATAGCGAAGGAGGCCGTCCGGGCGGCGCGTCGCGCCTGTCCCGTCGGCCTCTTTCCCGTCGACAACGGGGGTTTAGTGTGGGGACGGGGGAGGGCAACCCCCGTCCCCACCTGTGATGCACACACGCACGAGTGGAAATGGCGTCCGGTCGTGCGTGTCGCGCGGGAGCCGGGCCACGCGAGTGGCTCTGGTTCCACCTCCCTCCATGTCGGTGGGTGAGGGCTGACGGCGGCGTCCGGGCTGGCCCGCCGTCAGCCGCTGGGGCTGGCGCGCCGGGCACACGGGGTCCCCGGCGATCTTGTACTTGCATCTCCGTCGATGGAAGCGCTCCCATCGGCGATGCTGCGACTGTAACCCCCGTCACGGGTTTGTGAAAGCCCCTAAACGAGATCGAAACATCGACCTGGATGTCTGCCCCGCCCGTTGTGGTGGGAGCGCTTCCATGGCACACTCTCAACCGCGACGCGGAGCCAGCTCGCGCGAGTGAGGGCAGCCGAGGGCACCCGGTAGCACCGGTGCGGCGCCCCGATCCCCGGCACGGCCGGGTCGACCACCTTTCCGGGCGCCTCCGTCCCCCCGCGCCGGCCCCGTCGACGCATGGAGGTGCCCCGCCGGGGCCCCGCGTCCCGGCCCGGTCCGAGGAGACACCGCGCACATGAGACTCATGGCCAGACGTCGCCGGACGGCGATGCTCGCCGCCACCACCCTCGCCATCGGCGGGGTGGCCCTGCCGGCGGGCGCCGCGCAGGCCGCCCCGGCCTGCGACGTGACCTACGCGACGAACGACTGGGGCACGGGCTTCACCGCCAACGTGACCATCAAGAACCTGGGTGACGCGCTCACCAACTGGACGCTCAAGTTCGCCTTCCCGAACAGCACCCAGAAGCTGATTCAGGGCTGGTCGGCCAAGTGGAGCCAGTCCGGCAGCGAGGTGACCGCCACCAACGAGTCGTGGAACGGCAGCCTCGGCACGGGCGCCTCCACCACCATCGGCTTCAACGGCGCCTACTCGGACAGCAACCCGAAGCCGACCGCGTTCACCCTCAACGGCGTCGCCTGCAACGGCACCCCGGCCAACCAGCCGCCGACGGTCTCGCTGGCCGTGCCGGCCGGGCCCTTCGAGGCGCCCGCCGACGTGCCGCTGACGGCCACCGCCAGCGATCCGGACGGCACGATCAGCAAGGTCGAGTTCTACCGCAACGGCCTGCTTGTCAACACCGACACCAGTGCCCCCTACGGCTACACCCTGGAGGACCTGCCGGCCGGCAGCTACACCGTGCAGGCCAAGGCGTACGACAACGCCAACGGCATCGGGGTGGCCGAGAAGTCGTTCACCGTCAACCCGGCCTCCGGCCCGGTGCTGGTGGCCACCCCGTCCGCCGTGAGCGTCAACGAGGGCGGCACCTCGTCGGTGAAGTTCACCCTCAGCGCCGCCCCGACCGCCAACGTCCCGGTGACCCTCGCCGTCACCGGGGACAGCGACGTGACCGTGTCGCCCGCGACGCTGACCCTGACCCCGAGCAACTGGAACACCGGGGTCAGCGCCACCGTCGCGGCCGCGGAGGACGCCGACACCACCGGCGGCACCGCCACGATCACCGCCTCGGCCACCGGCTTCGCCCCCGTCGCGGTCACCGCCACCGAGATCGACAACGACACCCCGGGCGGGGACAACGCCTACATCAAGAAGTTCCTCGACCAGTACGGCAAGATCAAGAACTCGGGGTACTTCAGCCCCGAGGGAGTGCCGTACCACTCGGTCGAGACGCTCATCGTCGAGGCGCCCGACCACGGCCACGAGACCACCTCGGAGGCGTTCAGCTTCTGGCTCTGGCTCGAGGCGCAGTACGGCCGAGTCACCCAGAACTGGGCCCCGTTCAACAACGCGTGGACGGTGATGGAGAAGTACATCATCCCGTCGCACGCCGACCAGCCCACCGCCGGCGCCCCGGGCACCCCCCAGTACGCCGCCGAGCACAACCTGCCCAGCCAGTACCCGTCGGCGCTGGAGCCCAACGTCCCGGTCGGCCAGGACCCGCTCCGCTCCGAGCTCCAGTCCACCTACGGCACCGGCGACATCTACGGCATGCACTGGCTGCTCGATGTCGACAACACCTACGGCTACGGCCGCTGCGGCGACGGCACCACCCGCCCCGCCTACATCAACACCTTCCAGCGGGGCACCCAGGAGTCCGTCTGGGAGACCGTGCCGCAGCCGTCCTGCGACACCTTCAAGCACGGCGGCCAGTACGGCTACCTCGACCTGTTCGTCAAGGAGTCGGCCGCCCCGGCCAAGCAGTGGAAGTACACGAACGCCCCCGACGCCGACGCGCGCGCCGTGCAGGCCGCGTACTGGGCCCTGACCTGGGCCAAGGCGCAGGGCAAGGAGGCCGACGTCGCGGCCACCGTGGCGAAGGCCGCCAAGATGGGCGACTACCTGCGCTACGCGCTGTTCGACAAGTACTTCAAGAAGATCGGCAACTGCGTCGGCGCGTCCACCTGCCCGGCCGGCAGTGGCCGCGACTCGGCGCACTACCTGCTCTCCTGGTACTACGCCTGGGGCGGCGCGTACGACACGTCGCAGAACTGGTCGTGGCGGATCGGCTCCAGCCACAACCACTTCGGCTACCAGAACCCGCTCGCGGCCTGGGCGCTGACCAACGTGCCGGAGCTCAAGCCCAAGTCGTCGACCGCGACCGCGGACTGGCAGAAGAGCTTCGACCGGCAACTGGAGTTCTACACCTGGCTGCAGTCCGCCGAGGGCGGCATCGCCGGCGGCGCCACCAACAGCTGGGACGGCAGCTACGCCCAGCCGCCGGCCGGCACCGCCACCTTCTACGGCATGTTCTACGACGTCGACCCGGTCTACAACGACCCGCCGTCCAACCAGTGGTTCGGCATGCAGGCCTGGTCGATGCAGCGGATCGCCGAGCTGTACCTGCAGACCGGCAACGCGAAGGCCAAGGCGCTGCTGGACAAGTGGGTGCCGTGGGCCATCGCCAACACCACGCTGGGCACCACCTGGTCGATCCCGTCGGACATGAAGTGGACCGGCCAGCCGAACAACTGGGACCCGGCCAACCCGCAGGCGAACACCAACCTGCACGTCGAGGTGACGGTGAAGGGCCAGGACGTCGGCGTCGCCGCCGCCTACGCCCGGACCCTCATCGCGTACGCCGCCAAGTCCGGCAACGCCGCGGCGAAGAACACCGCCAAGGGCCTGCTGGACGCGCTGTCGGCCGCCGCCGACACCAAGGGCGTCTCGATGCCGGAGAAGCGCGGCGACTACAAGCGCTTCGACGACGTCTACAACGCCGCCGACGGCCAGGGCCTCTACATCCCCGCCGGCTGGACCGGGAAGATGCCCAACGGCGACGCGATCGCCGCCGGCAAGAGCTTCCTGGACATCCGCTCGTTCTACAAGAACGACCCGGACTGGCCGAAGGTGCAGGCGTACCTCAACGGCGGCGCCGAGCCGGTCTTCAACTACCACCGGTTCTGGGCCCAGGCGGACGTCGCCATGGCGTACGCCGACTACGGCACCTACTTCCCGGCGGGATGAGGTGACCACTCCGCCGCGGGCGGGCAGGCCCTGCCCGCGGCGGAGGCCGACCCGGGCCGAAGGGGGAGGGAGCGGCCCGGTCGGCGGGCGGCCTGACTCCCACGGTCAGGCTGGGTGGGCCGGCCGTCCGGCCGACGCAGCGGACGGACCGGCCCACCGAACCGCCCGGAGACGAACTTGCCGCGAAAAAGCTCGGGAAAATCGGCGCTCCACGGGATCACACGAAAGCCGTGGACGGAGTAACGTAATTCACCGGAGAGGCCGCTCCCCCCGTGGCGGCCTCTCTTTTACTTTGCCGGTGCGTCGTCCCGTTCGGACAGCACGACCGGGTGCCGCAACCCCGGGTGCTCCGCCGGCAGCGACCGCCGGATCACCAGCCAGCTCACCGCCAGCGCCGCGGCGACCAGCGGCCAGGTCAGCGCCACCCGGGCCACCACCAGCGCGACCACCTGCCCGCCGAGCCACAGCGGCACGAACACCGCCAGCCGCAGCAGGTAGGTCGCCGCCCACACCCAACTGCCCCGCCCGTACGCCCGCAGCAACGCCGGGTCGCGCCGCCACCGCCCGCGCTGGCCCAGCGCCGCGCCGACCAGCACGCCCAGCAGTGGCCAGCGCACCACGATGCTGACCATCCAGGCCAGCGCGCTCGCCGCGTTGGAGACCAGCTGCACCAGGAAGAAGTCGGTGGCCCGTCCGGTCCGCAGCGCGATCAGGGCGGCCACGCAGACGGCGAGCAGCCCGATCAGCACCGACCGCGGCCGGTCCCCACGCCGCCACCGCCAGCCCGCGACCGCCGTGCCGGTCAGCACCGCGGCGATCACCCCGCCCCACAGCCCGGCGGCCAGCCAGCCGATCGCGAAGGCCACCGGTGGCAGCGTCGCGTCCACCGCGCCCCGCCGGCCGCCGAGCAGGTCGGCCAGCGACTCCGGCCGTTCCCCGGACGGCCGGTCCGGTTCCGGCGTGCTGGTCACGCGCCACCCCCTCCCGTCGCGTCCACAACCTAACCCGACGGGCGCGCTGCTCCGACGAGCGCCGGACCCCGCCGACCGTTACGTTGTCCGGGTGCGCGAGACGGCGAGGGGTTGGACGGCGGTCTGGTTGGTCGTGTTGGCGCTGGCCCAGACGGCGGCGTTCCTGGTGGTGTGGCGCTTCGCCGTGCACACCCAGCTCGGCCAGTGGCTGGACACCGTCGCGCTGACCGGCAACCGGATCGGCCAGGATCGCATCGACGGCCCGGTGGACCGCATCCTCAACGCCATGTCGGTGGTGTCGCTGCTGGTCGCCACCGCCGTGATCGGCTTCATCGCGCTGATCCGTGGCCGCAAGGCGCTCGCCGTCACCGCCACCCTGCTCATCGCCGGCGCCAACGTCAGCACCCAGCTGCTCAAGCGCTACCTGGACCGCCCCGACTTCGGCATCGACCCGGAACGGGCCGCGGCCGGCAACAGCCTGCCCAGCGGACACACCGCCGTGGCCGCGTCGGTGGCGGTCGCGCTGATCCTCGTGCTGCCGCCGAAACTGCGGGTGGCCGGCGCGTTCCTCGGCGCCGGCTACGCGGCCGCCGCCGGGGTGGCCACCCTCTCCGCCGGCTGGCACCGGCCCAGCGACGCCGTCGCCGCGTTCCTCGTGGTCGGCGCCTGGGCCGCGGTCGCCGGCCTGGTGCTCCTCTTCTTCCAGCGGGAGCAGGCCGTGGTCTCCAGGGCCGACGCGCACCGGGTCGCCGCCGCCGTGCTCGGCCTCGCCGGGGCCCTCGCCCTGGTGCTCGCCGCGCTCGCGCTGTCCTGGCTGGTCGACCGCTCCACCACCCCCGTCGAGGAACTCACCCGCCGTGCCCTCTTCATCGGGTACGCGGGCAGCGCGGCCGGCATCGCCGGCACGATCGCCGTGGTGGCCGCGCTGGTCCTCGCGATGGTGCACCGCCTGGTGCCCCGCTGGAAGGGCTGACCGGCCGGGGTCGCCGGCCGGTCCCCGGAGCGGGTCAGCGGTAGTAGGTGCCGACGGTGTTGCCGCTGGCGATCTCCCGGCCCTTGAGCGCGCGGTGCACGTCGGCGGCCTGCGGCGCGCCGGACAGCTCCAGCGGACGGTTCAGCGCGTAGAGGCGGAAGAAGTAGCGGTGGGCCTCGTCGCCCCGCGGCGGCAGCGGCCCGCTCCAGCCGGTCTCGCCGAAGCTGTTCGGCCACTCCTGGCCCCCTGGCGGCACCCCGCCCTCGGGCACCTCGCCGGGCTCCGGGGAGATCCCGGTGACCAGCCAGTGCAGGAACGGTTCCTTGCCCGCGTCCGGGTCCTCGACGAGCAGGACCAGCTCCTCGGTGGAGTCCGGCACGTCCGACCACTGCAACGGCGGTGACACGTTGTCGCCGTCCTTGGCGAACCGCCCCGGCAGCAGGTCGTGGTCGTTGAACGCGGTGCTGCGCAGCATGATGCCGGCCATTCGGCGCCCCCTCTCCTCGTCGACCGGCGCGTACCCGGCCGGTGGGCGACGAAACGACGGCGGCAGAGGTGCGCGGGCCGGAGCGGAAGCGGTCTTCGGGGGGCTATCGGAACCGGAGTACGAAACGGCGTTGCCAGGGAGTCTCGACGGCTTGCCGGGCGTAGTGCTGCCGGACGTAGGCGACCGCCCGGTCGTTGGGCACCCCGTCGAGCACCGCGAGGCAGGCGAGGGCGGTGCCGGTGCGCCCCTTTCCACCGCCACAGGCGATCTCGACGCGTTCGTCCCCGGCGCGAGCCCACGCCTCCCGCAATGCGTCGGCGGTCGCGGCGCGGTCGGACGGCAGCCGGAAGTCGGGCCAGCGCAGCCATCGATGCTCCCACGGCACCGTCGGTGGCCGGCGGCCGAGGAGGTAGAGCGCGAAGGTGGGCGGCGGGCAGGGCGGGAGGGGGCGGCGGAGCGCCCGGCCGCGGACGAGTCGACCGGAGGGCAGCCGCAGTACGCCGGTCGCTGCGGGGTCCCATGGCGTGGTCATGTGTCGTCAGGGCCACCGCGCCCCGCGGGCGGGGGTACCCGTCCTCCCTTCGATGGCTGCGCAGGCCCGCCGGCCGGCTAGGAGCCGAGGTACCGCAGGATCGCGAGGATCCGGCGGCTGTAGCCGGTGGTGTGGGTGAGGTCAAGCTTGTCGAAGATGGTGTTGACGTGCTTCTCGATCGCGCTCTGTGAGACGTGCAGGCGCTCGGCGACGGCGGCGTTGGTGTGCCCCTGAGCCATGTGGTGCAGCACGTCGCGCTCCCGCGGGGTGAGGCGGCTGAGCGGATCGGCGTGACTGGTCGCGGAGATGAGCTGCCGGACGACCTCGGGGTCGAGCGCGGTGGAGCCGGCGGCGACGCGGTCGAGCGCGTCGAGGAAATCCTCGACCTGGGCGACCCGGTCCTTCAGGACGTAGCCGACACCTTCGGACCGGTCGGCGAGGAGCTTCGCGGCGTAGCGCCGCTCGACGTACTGGGAGAGGACCAGCACGGCGATGTCGGGCCAGCGGCGGCGGATCTCCAGCGCCGCCCGGAGCCCGTCGTCGGTGTTGGTGGGCGGCATGCGGACGTCGGTGACGACGACGTCGGGGCGGTGCTGCTCGACGGCGGTGACGAGCTGCTCGGCGTCCGCGGCGGCGGCAACCACCCGGTGTCCCTCGTCGGCGAGCAGGCGGACCAGCCCTTCCCGGAGCAGGGTGGAGTCTTCGGCGAGCACTATGCGCATGGCAACTCGACCCGGATCGTCGTCGGGCCGCCGGGTGGGCTGTGCAGGTCGAATCGTCCGTCCAGCGCGGTGACCCGGCGGGCGAGCCCCTGCAGGCCGCTGCCCTGCGGGTCGGCGCCGCCGCTGCCGTCGTCGCGCACGCGCATCTCGATCCTTGCGTCCCGCGTCTCGATCTCGATGGTGACCAGGGTAGCTCCCGCGTGTTTGGTGCTGTTGGTGATCGCTTCGCGGGCGACGAAGTAGAGCACGGTTTCGATCGGCCGGGCAGGCCGGACGGGCACGTAGTAGCTGATCCTGACGGGGATCGCCGATCGTTGCGCCACCATGGTGAGCACCTCGTCCAGGGTGGTGTGCTCGAGCGCCGAGGGATAGACCCGCCAGGCCACGTCCCGCAGCTCGTCGATGGCGCGTTGAGTGCCCTCATGGGCCTGCACGAGGAGTTCGCGCGCCCGGTCGGGGTCCCGGCTGCGGCGCGCGCGCCCGAGCAGCATGCCGAGGGCGACGAGGTGTTGCTGCAGCCCGTCGTGGAGGTCGCGTTCGATGCGCTGACGTTCGGCGTCGACCGCGGCCAGCACACCGGCCCGGCTGACGGTCAGTTCGCTGATCCGCAGCTGCAGCGCCTCGCGGGTGGTGGATTCGAGCAGTCTGCGGGCCAGCCACCGGTCCAGCGCCGCCACGCTGACCATCGCCTGCAGGTTCAGCAGCAGCAGGGCCGCTCCGATGACCCCCTGGAGCAGGACGGCCGCGGTCATGGTGCCCGCGACGAAGGAGCGCACCACGATGGCGGCCAGTACGACACCGACCACGAGCAGGCCGACGGTGAGCAGGCCGAGCGCCGCCGGCAGGAGACGGGCGGTGAGATAGCCGAGTACGCGCGGTCCGCTCACCCGGACCGGTGGCGGCGGTGGTGCCGAGGCGACGACGGCGAGGCGGTGCCGCTCCCACTCGGTGATGCGTCGGGCGTACCGGAGGGTGGCGGTGCCGAGGCGGCGTCGGGTCGCCGGGACCGGTGCGACCGCGACCACGGCGAGCCCGGCGAGTAGCAGGAACAGCGCCTCGGCCGCGGCGGTGAGGACGCCGAGCGCCACGCCAGCCACGGGTCGGCTCCACCCCACGGTGCCGGCCCAGGACCGCCGACCGTGCACCGCGCGCTCTGCCACCCGGCCGTCCCCTCCCCAACTCGTGGCGTCTCGGATCCCCGTCGTCCGATCGATGGCGGCCGGTCACCGGCAATGCGTGGCAGCCCCGCCCTCGCGCTACCGGTCGACACGACCTGAGTCCGACCGGCGCGGGGTGCCGTACAGTCTGCCGCGTACGGCGTGGGGCGGGCGATCGGCCCCGGGGTGCCCGGATGGCGCGACGCGCGCCCCCGGCCCGTACGGCCCGGGCGTACTCGGTACCGGCTCGGCGTCCAGGGCCGATCGACTCCGGCGCCTCCCGACCAGGCGCGACACCACGAAGAACCCCACGGCGAGCGCGCAGACCGCGATGACGGCGTTCTGGAACGTCCCCACGTACGGCTCGACGGAACGCCAGTTCTCCCCGAGCGCGTAACCGGCCATCACGAACACGGTGTTCCAGATCAGGCTGCCCAACGTGGTGTACAGCAGGAACGTGGCGAACGGCATCCGCTGCACACCGGCCGGAATGGAGATCAGGCTGCGGAAGATCGGGATCATCCGCCCGAAGAAGACCGCCTTCCCCCCGTGCCGGGCGAACCACGCCTCCGTCCTGTCGATGTCACTCAGCTTGATCAGCGGCAGCCGCGCCGCGATCGCGCGAATCCGGTCCCGACCGAGCGCGACGCCGATGGCGTACAGCGCCATGGCGCCGACCACCGAGCCGATCGTGGTCCAGACGATCGCGGCGAACAGGTTCATCCTGCCCTGACCCGCGGTGAAGCCGGCCAGCGGCAGGATCACCTCACTCGGGATCGGCGGGAACAGATTCTCCAACGCGACCGCCAGGCCGGCGCCCGGCGCACCGAGTCGCTCCACCAGGTCGGTCACCAACCCCACCAGGCCGCCCGGCGGCGGATCGAACTTCTCGGCCCACGGACCAGCATGCGTCGAGGCGTGCCCCAAAAGGATCATGTCAACGACCCTAGGAACCCACCCGCGGCCCCACCATGAGGTCGACCGCCGACTCCGGACGGCCGACCCCAGTAAGCGCAGGTGTGGCAAACCGCAGCTCCCGCGCCACCCCCGCGGGTAGGTCTCGTCGTGACGTGGCTGCCAGCGGTCGACCCCCAGCCCGGCCGGTCCGGGCGGCGAGCGAATAATCCGACCGCACACCCATGAGTTCGAAAGCGGAAGCAGGACGGGCGGATGGACACGGTACGGGCGGCGTTCGGCGACGAGTGCGCACGGCTGGAAGGGGTGTTGCGCGACCTCGACGAGGCGGACCTGGACCGGCCCACGCCGTGCCTGCCCTGGGCGGTGCGGGACCTGCTTGCGCACGTGCGCACCGGCGCCGGGCGGCTGGTCGGCATGCTCGCCGCGCCGGCTCCCGAGCGCGCCGAGGTGGACGCGGCCGGCTACTTCGGTGCGGCCAAGTTCGCGCCCGAGGTGGACCGGGACCGGATCGACGGCGCCCGGCGGGAGGCGCGGGACCTGCCCGGCGTACCCGAGGTGGCGGAGGGCTTCGCGCGGGCCTGGCGGGCCGCGGACGCGGCGGTGGCCGCCGAGCCGCCGGGGCGGCTCGTCCGCACCCGGCACGGCGACGCGATGACGCTGACCGAGTTCCTGCGTACCCGGGTGGTGGAGGTCGCGGTGCACGGCCTGGACGTGGCCGACGCGCTGGGCCGGCGGCCCTGGCTGACCCCGACCGCGGCGGCGGTGGTCGCCGACCTGCTGCGGGACGGCCGGCCGGTGCCCGACGGGCTCGGCTGGGACGCGCTGACCCTGGTGCGGAAGGCCACCGGCCGGGTGCCGGTGACCGACGCGGAGCGGACGGTGCTGGACCGCACCGGCTTCCGCTGGCTTGCCTTCGGGGGCTGACCGGCGACGGTCAGGCGTCACCGGCCGGCGCGGCGGTGCGGCGCAGGTGCTCGAGCACGACCGGGTCGATCCGGCCGGGGACGATGCGCTCCTCGAGGTTCTCCACGCCGGCCCAGGCGTCGAGCGCCTCCTCCAGCCCGGCGGCGCGGACCGGGTGGCCGGCGGCGGCCAGCAGCCCGGCCACCTCGCCGGCGACCGGGCCGGTGAGATCGAGCAGCGTGGCCGGGTCGGGCTTGCCGAACAGCAGGGTGTGGATGTCGAGCAGGCGGCCCAGCTCGGCCACCGGGTCACGGTGGTCGTCGACCCGCAGGTCGACCAGCTCGTCGCCGGTGCCGGCGTAGCCGCCGTGGCGCCGCACCACGAACAGGGCGGCGCTCTGTCGGCCCCGCCGGTCGCCGCCGGCGCGGTCGCCGGCGGCCAGCGCGGCCAGCAGCCGCTGCGGGAAGGGCAGGTCGGCGCCGCCGAGCCAGGTGTCCCGGAGCGCGTCGATGACCTCGGGGCCGGCCAGGATGTTGCCCTGGGCCGCCCAGCCGTCGCCAGACTGGCCGCCCGCCCAGGGGTGGCAGCGGGGCCCGGTCCAGGTGGCGCCGTCGCCGGTCGCCCCGACCACGCCGAGCTGCCGGTCGTCGCGGCCCGGATCGGCGGCGATCAGGCCGGCCACCACGTCCGCCGCCGGCACCCCGGTGCGCAGCATGGTGAGCCCCTGCGCCCGGTACGCCAGGTTGGCGTGCGCCTGGCTGGCGAGCGCGCCGACCTCCGCCTCGGCGGCCGGGACCAGCGCCCCGGCGGCGAGAAACTTGCTGGCCACGGCGATGCCGTGCACGAGGCCGTCGGCGGAGCGGGCGACGATCGAGAAGGTCACCCGCGGATGTTAGCGCCGGGGCGGGCCCGTCGGCGGCCCCCGACCGATCGCGGTCAGAACGGCGGAGCGGCTTGCTCCGGTGGGCGGCCCCAGGCGCGGCGGGCGTCGGCGACCGCCACCCCGAGCAGCACCAGTGGGGCGGCGATCGCCGCAGCCAGCGGCACCACCGGCTTGAGTGGCGCCATGAGCAGCAGCAGGACGAGGATCGCCACCCAGCGTGACCGCGACACCCGGCCGAACACCTCGTACTCGAAGCGGGCGCGGCCGGCCAGGAAGAGCGCCGGGCCGCCGAGGATCATGGCGAGCCAGCCGACCTCGTTGTGCCCCGTGGGATGCTCGTTCACCAGCTCGTAGCCGATCGCGGTGGCCACCACGCCGATCACCATCACCAGGTGGGTGTCGGCGGCGGAGCGGCCGATGGTGGCCGGGTGCGCGGCCCCCATCACCGCCTCGCCCAGGATCTGCCCGGCCCGCTGCACGTAGATCCGCCAGATCAGCACCGAGGTGACCAGCGCGACGGCGAAGGCCGCGGTCCGGGTCGCGCTGGCCGGCGCCCGGCTGTACGCCAGCCCGGCGACCAGGATCGCCTCGCCGAGCGCGACGAGGAAGAACTGCTGATACCGCTCGGCCAGGTGCTCGCCGTGGATGTCCCAGCGCGAGACGGTCGACCGGCCAAGCCCCGGCACGGGCCAGCCGAGCCGGGCCAAGAGGTACTCCAGCAGGAGCGCCAGCGTCCAGAGGATCACCCGGGGGGTGGTGGGCAGCAGCGCGCCGCTCAGCCAGAGCACCCCGGTCAAGCCGAAAGTGATCAGCATGCGCAGCTTCAACCGGCGGTGCTGGTACCGGCCCAACGTCACCAGCAGGATCGCCGGCCGGCTGACCTGGGCCACCACGTACGCGGCGGCGAAGGCCAGCCCGGTGGAGGAGAAGGCACGGGGGATCGCGATCCCCATCACCATGCTGCAGACCAGCGCGATGACCACGACCGCCTGGAGCCAGATCTCGTACGGGTCGTACCGGCTGGTGGTCCAGGAGGTGCCTTGCCACACGGCCCAGAGCGCGAGGAGCAGCAGGAGCGTCTTGCCGCCCCCGGTCACCGCCGACCAGCCGATCTGCCCCGGTTCCAGCGCCAGGTCCTCGAAGGCGCGGGCGGAGACCCGGGTCAGCGCGAAGACGAACACCAGGTCGAAGAAGAGCTCCAGGAACGTCGCCCGGTTCGGACCGCGTTCCGCAGGGGCCACGGCGGCCGGCTCGGAAGTCGTCACCGCGGCCTCCCGCCCTCGGCCCAACCCACCTGGCAGTCGTAACACTCTTTCCGGGTGCGGTGGTGCGTATCGCCGGATCGCCCCGATCGGGACCGATCAGGATCTTGCTCGGGACGACGGCGACCGGGCACGATCGACCGATGACGAATCGATGGGGCATGACGGTGCCGCTGGGCGGCATCACGCTCGCCGACCACGCCACCGTCTACGCGGCCCTCGACCGGGCCGGCTTCACCGACGTCTGGTCGTCCGAGGTCGCCGGGACCGACGCGTTCACGCCGCTGGCGCTCGCCGCCGCCTGGCAGCCGCGGCTGCGGCTGGGCACCGCGATCACCCCGGTCTTCACCCGCGGGCCGGGGCTGCTCGCAATGAGCGCCGCCGCCCTCGCCGAGGCCGCCCCGGGCCGCTTCGCGTTGGGCATCGGCGCCTCCTCGCCGGTGCTCGTCTGGGACTGGAACGCGGTGCCCTTCGACGAGCCGTTCCAGCGGACCCGGGACGTGCTGCGCTTCCTGCGTGCCGCGCTGCGCGGCGAGACCGTCGACGAGGCGTACACCTTCACCGTCCGCCGGTTCACCCTGGAACGCCCGCCGGCCGTGCCGCCGCCGGTGCTGCTGGCCGCGCTGCGCCCCGGCATGCTGCGGCTCGCCGCCGCCGAAGCCGACGGGGTCATCCTCAACTGGCTGTCCGCCGACGACGTGCCGACCGCCCTGGCCGAGCTGGGCGAGCGCCGCCCCGGCTTCGAGGTCGCCGCCCGGATCTTCGTCTGCCCCACCGAGGACGCCACGTACGCCCGGGCGCTGGGCCGCAGGCTGATCACCGGCTACCTCACCGTGCCCGCGTACGCGGCCTTCCACCGCTGGCTGGGCCGGCAGGACAGCCTCGGTACGATGTGGAAGGCGTGGGCCGCCGGCGACCGGCGGGGCGCCTCGGCGGCGGTGCCGGACGAGGTGGTCGACGCGCTGGTCCTGCACGGCTCGCCCGAGGAGTGCGTCGCCCAGGTCCGCCGGTACGCCGACAACGGCGTGGACGTGCCCGTGCTGGCGCTGCTGCCCACCCCGGAGCTGACCGCCGGCGGCGCGGCGGCCTGGGCGGGGCTGATCCCGCGGCTCTCCCGGACCGGCGTGAAGGCTGGCTGAGCCGTTGAGGCCGCGATCGGAGACAACCCGACGTGAAGGTGATCCAGGTGTACCGGTTCGTCCTACCTTGATCTTTAACCTGTGCGTCGTGGCCTCGGGCTATTCGAGGTCTTCGTTTTCTTGGTGTTGCTGTTCGGCTTGTTGCTGGTAGTGGCTGTGACGATGTGGACGTCGTGGCGGGCGGCTCGGTGGCGGTTGGGGTGTCCGGGTGGTCGTCCTGGGCCTGGTCGGCTCGGTTTCGGTGCGGCGGCGGGGCAGCCGGCTTTGGTGCGTAGGTGCCGAAACGCGCGGCGGACGCGGGCTGGGGTGAGCCGTTCGGGTGGTGTGGGGCGTTCCCAGGGCCGGCGGAGGTCGGCGGCGGCGGTGCGGGCCAGCCGTAGTTGGGTGTAGGCGGCCAGCACCAGCCAGGTCCAGCGGTCGGCGGCGTGTGGGTCGCGCAGCTTGGGGCTGGTCCAGCCGAGGGTTTGCTTGAGCATGCGGAAGGTGTGCTCGATGTCGAAGCGGCGCAGGAACGCCTGCCAGAGCAGGTCAACCTCGGCGTCGGTGGCGGTTGCCTGTGACCACCACAGCCAGACCGGTTTCGCGGTGGCGCCGCTGGGCAGTCGGTCGACGGTCAGCAGGATCACGGTGCCTTCGATGATCGGCAGCGGGCCGTGCTGGGCGGTCCAGGCGGTGCGGAGGGTCAGTCTGGGGTGCAGCCGGTGCCAGGCCCGTGCGGTCGCGGTGCCGTAGAGACGGGTGTCGGTGGTCGTGGCCACGTCCGGGTCGCCCCAGCTGGCCGGGTCACCGAAGATGAACTCGCCGCCGTGCCTTCGTGGGCGGCCGGTGGTGGCGGGCGGCCGGGGTGGTGCGGGTCGGCGCAGTACCCGGTCCGAGCGCATCCGCACCAACACCTGAACGGGCAGGTCGGCTAGCAGGAAGGCCAGCCGGGGCCCGTCGTATCCGGCGTCCGCGACGATCCACACGTCCGGATCACCAGGCTGCCACTGCCCGGCAGTGATCAGCCGCTGCACCACGTCCCGCAACTGGCCGGCGGTGACCGTGGCGGCGTCGCCGCCGGGCGCCAGCCGGCGGGCGTCCAAGGGCGCGGTCCACGAGGTGCGCCCGGTTTCCAGGGCGGTGACGAACGAGTACGGCCAGCCCGGAACCCCGATGTGGGTGTCCTTGCCGCGCCCGTAGGTGTGGCACAGCACCCGCTGCGGGCAGGTGTGCGCCTCCGGCCGCAACCAGCAGGTCACATCGACCGCCAGGACGATCCGCCCGTCCGCGGCCCGCGGCAGGGGCACCGCCGCCACCGCGGTCCGCAGCCGCTCGATGTCGATCCGGCCGCGGTTCAACGCCGCGTACAGCGAGCCGTGACCACGGCGGTGCTCACCCACCAGCGATAACTCCACCAGCGACCGCACCGGGCCGTCACCGCACAACAGCGCGTCCGCCAGCTCGAACAACGCATCCCCACGAGCGGTCAGACAACTGTGGAACTCACGCCGGAACGCGGACAGCCGCCCGACCTCATCGGTCGTCGCGCCATCGTGCACACTGATCACCAGACAGCCCTTGGTTTGCGATCTTCTTCCCCTAGAGGGAGTGTCAAGTTAACGGCTGATCTTGGTTCTTGAGGTGGTCAGTGGTTGGCCGGGGTGAGCCGGCCTTCGAAGGCGATCTGGAAGGCGTTCAATGGGGCCTTCCAGCGCATGGTCCACCGCCGGCGGCCGGCGCCGGTGGGGTCAAGGCTCATCAACGCCATGTAGACACACTTCAAGGCGGCTTGCTCGTTCGGGAAGTGGCCGCGGGCGCGGACGGCTTTGCGGATGCGGGCGTTCACCGACTCGATCGCATTCGTGGAGCAGATGACCTTGCGGATCTCGACGTCGAAGGCGAGGAACGGCACGAACTCGGCCCAGGCGTTCTCCCACAGCTTCACGATCGCCGGGTACTTCTTGCCCCAGGCGTCGGCGAACTCCAGGAACCGCTCGGTCGCGGCGTCCTCGGTCGCTGCGGTGTAGACCGGCCGCAGCGCCTTGGCAATCTTGTCCCAGTCCTGCCGGGCCGCGTACCGGAACGAGTTGCGCAGCAGGTGCACCACACACGTCTGCACGATCGTGCGTGGCCAGACCGTCTCAACCGCCTCGGGCAGGCCCTTGAGCCCGTCGCACACGAGCATGAGCACGTCGGCGACGCCGCGGTTCTTCAGCTCGGTCAGCACGTGCAGCCAGTGTTTGGCGCCTTCGCCGCCGTCACCGGCCCAGATGCCGAGGATGTCACGGTGCCCGTCGACGGTGACCGCCATCGCGAGGTAGATCGGCCGGTTCGCGACCTGACCATCCCTGATCTTGACGTTGATGGCATCGATGAACACGACTGGGTAGATGGCGTCGAGGGGCCGGTTCTGCCACTCGGCCATGCCGTCCATGACCTTGTCGGTGATGGTGGAGATCGTCTGCTTCGACACGTCGGCGCCGTACACCTCGGCCAAGTGGGCGCTGATCTCGCCGTGGGTCAGGCCCTTGGCCGACAGCGACAGGACCATGTCGTCGACCCCGGTCAGGCGCCGCTGCCGCTTGCGCACGATCTGCGGCTCGAACGTGCCCGCCGCGTCCCGCGGCACCCGGACCTCGACCGGCCCGACGTCGGTGAGCACGGTCTTGGTCCGGCTGCCGTTACGAGTGTTCCCGCTACCCCGACCCGCCGGGTCATGCTTGTCGTAGCCGACGTGATCGGTGATCTCCCCGTCCAACGCCGACTCCAGGACCCGCTTGGTCAGCTGCTGCAACAGCCCACCCTCGCCGGTCAGCTTCAGCCCGTCACCACGAGCCCGATCGACCAGCATCGCGATCAACTGCTCGTCCGTGACCGCACCCACCGACCCTGCGGCCGGCTCCTGCCCCGAGGTGATCTCGGTCGTCATCTGGCGTCTCTCCCTTGATCGGTCGATCAGCCGTTATTTGTACAGTCCCTCCCTAGATGATTGAGTCCGAAGTCTGAGCTGTGTGGCTGGGCAGCTTGACTTGGACACGGCGAAGGGTATCGATGTCAGTTTGTGAAGACAGACCTCGATACCCTTCTGACCGCACTCTACGTGTTCCTCGACGATCACGTCATCGGCCGTCGCCGGATCGGTCGCCCGCCGCTGCTGTCCGACGCCGAACTGCTGTGCCTGGCCATCGCGCAGGTCCTGCTCGACTTCCCCCGTGAGCGGCACTGGATCCGCTACGCCCGTAAGCACCTGCGTCACCTGTTCCCCTACATCCCCGACCAGTCCGGATACGGCAAGCGGCTACGAGCCGCCGGTCCGCTGATCGCCGCAGCGATCCGACACCTGGCCGAGAACACCCCGACCGGGGTACCGATCCTGCGGCTGGTCGATTCCACGCCCGTGCCCTGCGGAGCCTCTCGCGAGACCGCGAAACGCTCCGACCTGGCAGGCGACGCCGGCTACGGCTACTGCGCCTCCCACTCCCGCTACTTCTGGGGCATGCGCCTGTATCTGGTCACCACCGTCGAGGGCATGCCGGTGACCTGGTGCCTGGCCAACCCGAAACTCGACGAACGCGACGTCCTGGCCGCCCTGCTGCAAGTCGACCACCACCTTGTCCAGTCCGGGCAGGTGATCCTGGCCGACCGGGGCTTCGCCGGTCAGACGTTCGAGGCGTTCCTCGACGACCTCGGTGTCCACCTGCTGCGCCCCGCCCGCAAGGGCACCCGGGACCCGACACCGAGCTGCACCGAACAACGTCTGCTGTGAACCGCCCCGACGCTGGTAGAGACCTCTTTACTTGAGAGGATCTTCGTCATGCCGAAGCAGTACCCGAAGGATCTACGTGATCGTGCGGTGCGCCTGGTTCGTGAGCATCGCGGCGATTACGGCACCGAGTGGGAGGCGATCGGGTCGATCGCGGCCAAGCTCGGGATCGGGTCAGCCGAGACGCTGCGCAAGTGGGTCCGCCAAGCCGAAGTTGACGCCGGGCAGCGCGCCGGGGTCACCAGCGATGAGTCGGCGGAGCTTCGCCGGTTGAAGCGGGAAAACGCCGAGTTGCGCCGGGCGAATGAGATCTTGAAGGCCGCGTCGGCTTTCTTCGCGGCCGAGCTCGACCGGCCACACACACGCTCGTGAGGTTCATCGACGAGCACAAGGCCCGCTTCGGCGGAGTCGAGCCGATCTGCCGTGCCCTGACCGGGCACGGCGTGCAGATCGCGGCCTCCACGTACTACAAGGCCAAGGCGATGCCGCCCTCGGCGCGGGCCGTCTCCGACGCTCAGCTGACCGAGCAGATCCGCCGCGTGCACGCGGGCAACTACGGCGTCTACGGCGCCCGGAAAGTGTGGGCGCAGCTGCGCCGTGACGGGATCGAGGTGGCCCGCTGCACCGTCGAGCGACTGATGCGCGACGCCGGCCTGCGCGGGGTCGTACGCGGCAAGAAGATCCGCACCACCGTCACCGATCCCGGTCACGATCGTGCCGGTGATCTCGTCGCCCGGGACTTCACCGCCGCAGCACCCAACCGCTGTTGGGTGGCCGACTTCACCCACGTGGCCACCTTCGCCGGCGTCGTCTACGTCGCGTTCGTCGTCGACGTCTACTCGAGGGCGATCGTGGGTTGGTCAGCGGCGACCAACAAACGCACACCCCTGGTCCTCGACGCGGTGGACATGGGCCTGTGGCGCCGCGACCGCGACGGCCGAACCGTGACGGGAGGCTTGATCCACCACAGCGACGCCGGGTCGCAATATACGTCGTTCCGGTTCACCACTCACCTCGTCGCCGCCGGCATCGACGCCTCCATCGGCACCGTCGGCGACGCCCTCGACAACGCCCTCATGGAATCCACGATCGGCCTCTACAAAACAGAGCTCATCAAGCCGCGGCGGCCGTGGCGCAGCCTCGCCCACGTCGAGCTGGCCACCGCCGAATGGGTCGACTGGTACAACCACCACCGCCTGCACTCCGCGATCGGCCACCGCCCACCCGCCGAACACGAATCGATGTTCTACGCTCACCAACAGCCCGACCAGCCGGAGCTGGTCACAGTCTGAGGACTCCACCAGACTCGGGGCGGTTCAGTGCAAGTGGTGGGGTGTTTGTCGGTGGTGTGTGGCATGGTGTGCTGCCGTGGCCCGTTTCACCACGTTCCGGTTCTGTCTGAACCCGACCGGCGAGCAGGAGATTGTGCTGCGTCGGCATGCGGGTGCGGCCCGGTTCGGCTACAACCAGTGCCTGCGGCTGGTCAAGGACGCTTTGGACGGCAAGCGCGGTGGGACGGTCGGCAAGGTGCCGTGGTCGGGCTTCGACCTGATCAACGCGTTCAACGGGTGGAAACGGTCGGGTGACGCGGGCCGGGTGATGGTCGCCGCCGGTGACGGCACCGTGACGGTGCAGGTGACCGGTCTGGCGTGGCGGGGCGAGGTGTGTCAGCAGGTCTTTGAAGAAGCCGCGGTCGATCTGGGCCGCGGCTTGTCCGCGTACACGGCATCGGGCACTGGCCACCGGCGGGGTCGGCGGGTCGGTTTTCCGAGGTTCAAGTCGAAGAAACGCGCACCGCTGTCGTTTCGCATCCGCGGCAGGACCTCTGCCGCAGGTCGGGCGGGTATCCGGGTCGGTGAGCACGCCGCGGACCGTGACCCTGCCTGGCATCGGCGCTCTGGCGGTAGGGCAGGACACCCGCCGGGTGCGGCGCATGCTGGCCGAGGGGCGGGCGAAGGTGGTGTCCGCGACGGTCAGCCACCGGGCCGGCCGGTGGGCGGTGTCACTGACCTGCGAAGCCGCCGACCTGCACGATGCCCGCCGTCACGAGCCGAACACCGGCGCCGCGGGGTGGGTGGGTGTCGACCGGGGCCTGTCGACGTTCGTCGCCGCAGCGCTCGCCGACGGCACGCAGGTCCTGCGGGTCGACGGCTGGCCACGGCCCGCCCGGGCTGCGGTGGCGCGCCGGCGCCGCCTGTCCCGGAAGGTCACCGGCAAACAGCGCGGCTCCAACAACCGTGCCAAGGCCGCGGCCCGGCTGGGCCGCCACCACGCCCGGGTGGCCGCGATCCGGCGTCGTTTCCTGCACCAGGTCTCCAACCAGCTGGTCAATACCCACGACCGGCTCGCCATCGAGACCCTCACCATCACCGGCATGCTCGGCGACCGGCGCCTGGCGTCGGCGGTCGCCGACGCGGCATGGGGCGAACTGGCCCGCCAACTGGCCTACAAGCAGCAGTGGCGCGCCGGCCAACTGGCCCTGGTCGACCGCTGGTACCCGTCGACCAAGACCTGTTCCGCATGCCGGACCGTGGCCCCCGCGATGCCTCTGCACCAGCGCACGTTCACCTGCCAGGTGTGCGGGTATCAGGCCGATCGGGACCACAACGCCGCAGTCAACCTCGCTGTCTGGGCCGAGCAGCACCACGCCCAGGTCCGGGACCTCCCCGCAGGGGGCCCGGTCACCAACGCCGGCCGAGGGGAAGGCTCTGGCCCGCGCACACGCGCGGGCGAAACCGGCCCCGACGACGCAGGAACCGAACCCACCCCACCCGGGGCGAGGCGCGGACGCCCGAGAAGGGCGCTGTCTCACAACTCCACCGAGTTATGAAACAGGCCGTAGACCTCAGTGCCAGGCAGGAACGCGCCGTGCTGGGTCATGCCGGCGCCGCCCGTAAGGCGTACAACTGGGCGCTGGAACGGGTGCAAGCGGTAAGGGGCCAGCGGGCAGCCGAGCGCACCTACGGCATCCCCGCCCAACAACTCACACCGTCGATCTCGTGGTCGCTGCCCGCGTTGCGCAAGACGTGGAACGCCGTCAAGGATGGGGTAGCGCCGTGGTCGCGGGACTACTCCAAGGAGGCGTTCAGCTCCGGCCTTGATGCCCTCGCCCGTGCCTTGAAGAACTGGTCGCACTCGCGGCGTCTCGTCGGATGCGCCGTTTGGCGCGGTGGATGTCCCGGCGGGTCGGCCCGGACCGGCGGACGGGTCAGAAAGCCTCGCACCGGCGGGAACGGGCACGGCGACAAGTGGCGCAAGCTAACGCCCGCGTGACGAACCTGCGCCGCGACGGCCTACACAAGCTGACCACCCGGCCGGCTGGTGAGCACGGCACGGTCGCGGTGGAAGACCTCAACCTGTCCGGGATGCTACGCAATCGCTGCCTGGCCCGGCACATCACCGACGCCGGGTTCGCCGAGATGCGTCGGCAACTGGCGTACAAGACTGAATGGAACGGCGGGCGGCTGATCTGGCCGACCGCTGGTCGCATAAGGATCAGGAAGTCAGTGGTTCGGGGCTGTCGAGTAGTGGATGGTCTGGGCGACGATCAAACCCTCGCGGACGACGTAGGTGTCAGCGCCGTCGTGCACCTTGGTGTCGGCGCTGCGGCCGGTCCAGGCCAGCATCGCCACGTCACCGTCGTGGAGTACCCGGTGGTACCGGTATTCGCTCTCGGGCAGGTAGCTGTTGAGGATCTGGGCGAGTTTGCGTACGCCGTCGTGGCCATGGTTGACCCCTTCGGCGGACATCAGCCGGACGTGGGGGTGGTAGTTGTGCGCCAGGTCGCCCTCGAGGTCGCCGACCCGGCGGCGGCGCAGATGGTCCTCCACGACCTCTCGGGTAGAGCGTGCCACCGGTACCTCAACTCGATCGACGAACGTTCAGCTCCTCGCCATACCCTGGGCAACGGGAAAGATGCCGGAGCACCTGAATGGCGTTTGCGGGATTGACCCGGGCGATATGGGGAATTTGCCGGCCATGCGTACCACGGGTCTCGTCGTCGTCGTCACCGGAGCGTCGGGGGGTATCGGCCGGGCCACCGCGGAGACCTTCGCCGCCCACGGGTGCGCGGTGGCGTTGGCCGCTCGCCGGGAGGCGGGGTTGGAGCGGGTCGCCGAGGAGTGCGTGGCTCGTGGCGGGCAGGCGCTGGTCGTGCCGACGGATGTGAGCGACGAGCACGCCGTGCAGGAGTTGGCTCGGCGTACGGTCGAGCGGTACGGGCGAATCGATGTCTGGGTGAACAACGCGGCGGTGAGCGTGTTCGGCCCGTTTCAGGACGTCCCGGTGGAGGACTTTCGCCGGGTTCTCGATGTCAACGTGATGGGGTACGTGCACGGGGCACGCGCGGTGCTTCCGATCATGCGGGAGCAGGGCCGCGGTGTGCTGATCAACGTGTCGTCGATCGTCGGCGTCGTTTCTCAGCCCTACACCCACGCCTACACGATGGCGAAGTTCGCCATCCGGGCGTTGAGCGCCAGCCTGCGGCAGGAACTGCGGCTGGAGGGGGCACGCGGCATCGACGTGTGCACGGTTCTACCGGCGACGATCGACACCCCGTTGTTCCAGCACGCAGCGAACTACACCGGTCGTGCCGTGCGGGCCATGCCCCCGGTGTATCCGCCGGAACGGGTGGCGCGCACGATCGTGAACTTGGTCCGGCTGCCGCGGCGGGAGGCCGTCGTCGGGACCATGGGTCGGGCTCTGGTCGCGCAGTCCCGACTGACTCCCGGGCTCGTCGAGAGACTCATGGCCGTCCAGGTTGATCGAAAGCATCTGTCCCGTGACCAGCCGGCCCCGGCCAGCTCCGGAAACCTGTACCAGCCGGCACCCGGCACCGGCTCAGCCCACGGCGGCTGGACCGGACCGCGACGCATGGCACTGCGCGGCGTCGGCACCGCAGCAGCAGCGCTGACCTGGGCCGTCGCGGCCGGTCGCCGATGGCTGGGATGAACGGCTGGCAACAGGCCGAGTTGGGACGCGCGGGTGGCCGCTCCGGATTTGCCCGGTTTCGAGCGGCTCATGGCCGTCCAGGTCGACCGGCAACACTTTCTTCGGTCAAATCCGGAAACCTGTACCAGCCAGGTTCCTCAGCTCAGGCCCGCACCGCATCCATGGCCTTCTTCAGCGCGCGCGGGGCGGTCGGCTTCCGGGGCGCCTTCTCCTTCATTGCGGCCAGCCTGGCCCCGAGGTCCTGCAACTGTTGCGATGAGACGGCCTCACGCACCTTCGGGAACCACTCCTTCTCTTCTTCCTCGATGTGATGAGTGACCGCCTCGATGAGCACCATCGTCTTGGCCTCAAAACGCTCATCATCGGGGCTCATCATGGCGAGCTCGAAGCCCAGCACGTCGGCGACGTGGTGCTCTTCGTAGGACTCCAGCACCGCTTCATCGAGGTTCGGCACCAGCCTGCGGGTCTCCGGGTACATGCACTCGTTCTCAATGTAAGTGTGCATGGTCAGTGCTTCGAGAATCTGGCTGACCAACTGCTTCTTCCTGTTCGCGTCCGCGCCCGTCTCCTGGAATTCCTTGAACAGCCGGCGTACCTCGCGGTGGTCCTCAATGAGCAGGTCTATAGCGTTCGTGGACATGGGACTCCCTCGGATGGCTCCTGGTGGCGCCTCCGAGCGTAGACCGGGCCAAACGCATCATGCGGACAAATCGCCATGCCGCCACAACCTCTCCCACGCCCCTGTGCACCGACTCCCCGTATGCGGTGGTGCCGGGTGGACCGGCAACTGGTTGGCGCCGCTGACGAACTCGTGGAGTTGACCCATGAGACCCGCGAAGGCACCTCCGTCGTCGCCGTGCAGATGTGCAACCGGACATTCGTGTCTGCCAGCCACCCACGCTTATGCAGGCCATGCGGATGGGACCAGGGCGCTCGCGTCCTCGCGGACGGCCCTGCACTGTGGCCCGCTCGGTCGGGGTTCTTCGTCGTGCCGCTCGCCTCGGTGCTGCTGCGGCAGCACGACTACCGGATCGGTCCGCGCGAGCCGTGGGGGCTACCTCGCGGTGGCCGGCGCTGCGGGACTGGCACCTCCCGCGTTGCTCTACGCGGCTGCCGGTGCCACCGGGCGGACGGCGGAGAACAGCATCATGATCTTCCTCGCGCTGTCCGGACTCGCGGCGCTCTCCGGCAGGCTACTCCGGCGTCAGGAGAAAGTGCTCCACCGTGGTGAGGTGGCCCACGAGGACCACCGAGTCCGCCGTGGCCACCGGCAAGCCGACGAGCGGCTGAACTGTTGACCAGGCCGCATGACCAGCGCCCGGTCCACACCTCGCAGGCCCGCCACCCGCGCGGGCGCACCTCCGCCCGAGGAACCGAGGAGTAGGTCGACGGGAAGCGGGTACCGCGACCGGGCCGGCCGGGAGCTGACCGTGGCGACTGCCTTCGCGAACGTCGAAAGGTCGAGCCTTGTTGACACCCAGGATCGGGCGGAAGGGCGGCGGCACGCCGGGACGGTCCGGTCGGCCGATCCGACCCATGACGCGGCTCGCCACCGCAGGGGTCGCCGCGCACGTCTTCTTCGAGCTCGGGGCCGGAGTTGGCATGCCCACCGCCTCCATCCTGGGACCGGTGCCCGCCGCCGGACTGTGGGCGCTTGGCGCCGCCACGGTCTGGCGGGCAGCGGGTAGCCACCCGCCCTCCAGCGACGCCGCCTTTTCCGCCTGCAACGGCATCGGGCTGGCCGCGGTGATCGCCCACCTGCAGGGGTGGCCGCGTGAGCGCGGCTATCTCGGCCTGCCACGGCTGCGCGAGTGCGAGGGTATGGGACCGGAACTCATGACGTTCTACAACCCGATCCTCTACGTGTCCAGCGGAGCGGCGGTCGCCGGGCTGGTCTGGGAGAACCGCTCGGCACCCCGCTACCTCCCGCTGCTGACGCTCGCCCTCGTCCCGATGCTCATCGTGCTGCAACACGCCGAACAACTGCGGCTCAAGGACCTGGCGCAGCGGCGGCCGGGCTGGTGGAACCGCAGACTCCAGCAACAGAGCGATCCAGCCATCGCCTGACCCGCACCCGACGTGCCGAGACGGGCCATGCCTGGTCCACACGTCTGGGAGGGGTGGCCATCCGCCAACTTCCGCCCAGAACCAGGCGGTCAGTTTTACGCGGCAGTGATAGTTGGAGCCGCGCCAGACGAGGCCGGACGATCCGCACAGAGCTTACAAGCGAGGGGTCGTAGCTGCGAAAACCCGTCAGTGGACGTTGGGCGGCTCGTCCTGCGGAACCCCTGATTCCGGCGCCCGCCAGCACGTCCGCCAGTGCCGTTGACCGCCGTCGGGCTGGCCACAGGGGCACTCGCCGTCGAACCACGCGACGACCCCTCCGTACCACACGCCGTCCCAGAGCATAGAGATCGCAGAGTGGCGTGGTTTGGCTGGTGGCGGTGGAGTCTGGAAACTGGCTG
Source organism: Micromonospora sp. Utrum1 (assembly GCF_057197805.1). Lineage (NCBI taxonomy): Bacteria > Bacillati > Actinomycetota > Actinomycetes > Micromonosporales > Micromonosporaceae > Micromonospora > Micromonospora sp. Utrum1. The sequence continues at coordinate 5,356,054 of NZ_CM170071.1, read as the reverse complement.
AAAGGATGATCGGCCCGGTTGGGCGTGCTGGTTATGGTGTCGCCTGCTGTATCACCCCTTGGAAGGAACACCAGTGTCAGAGCAGGTCGCACCGCCTTTCCCCCCGCAGCCCGGCCAGCCCGAGCCGGCCTTCCCGGCGCAGCCGCCGGCGGAGGCGAAGAAGTCTCGGGGTCGGAAGATCCTCAGCATCGTCGGCCTCCTTCTCGCCGTCGTGGCGATTGGCCTCGTCAAGGGCGGCCTCCACCTGTGGGAGCAGCGCGATGACACCGTGCAGGCGAAGGCCGGCGACTGCATCGCGAAGCTGCCCGAGTTGGCCGACGGCAAGGAAACGGAGGCCAACGACGCCAAGGTGGTGGAGTGCACCTCCACCGAGGCGGTGTACAACGTCGTGGGTCGGGTTGACGGCCAGACTGAGGCCCAGGCGCAGGCCGGCGAGGCCTGCGACCAGTACATCAAGGAGGGCGAGGACGGCTACGTCTTCTGGGGCAACGAGCGCACCGGGGACAAGTACTACCTGCTCTGCCTGACCAAGAAGGCCTGACCTCCGCGACGAGCGACGGCGGCACGGGTGGCCCCGCGCCGCCGTCGGCGTTTCTGTGTCGGTCTCACGGGCCAGCCTGGCGTGGACTTACGGTTGGGCACCGGTCAGGCTTCTAGATCAGGATGGTCGGTCGGGCGTCCTGCTTCTCTCACTTGTCGTCTCGTTCGCGGGCGTGCGCGGGTGACCGTAGACGACCGGCCGTTCGGGTAGCCTAGATGATTGAGTCCGAAGTCTGAGCTGTGTGGCTGGGCAGCTTGACTTGGACACGGCGAAGGGTATCGATGTCAGTTTGTGAAGACAGACCTCGATACCCTTCTGACCGCACTCTACGTGTTCCTCGACGATCACGTCATCGGCCGTCGCCGGATCGGTCGCCCGCCGCTGCTGTCCGACGCCGAACTGCTGTGCCTGGCCATCGCGCAGGTCCTGCTCGACTTCCCCCGTGAGCGGCACTGGATCCGCTACGCCCGTAAGCACCTGCGTCACCTGTTCCCCTACATCCCCGACCAGTCCGGATACGGCAAGCGGCTACGAGCCGCCGGTCCGCTGATCGCCGCAGCGATCCGACACCTGGCCGAGAACACCCCGACCGGGGTACCGATCCTGCGGCTGGTCGATTCCACGCCCGTGCCCTGCGGAGCCTCTCGCGAGACCGCGAAACGCTCCGACCTGGCAGGCGACGCCGGCTACGGCTACTGCGCCTCCCACTCCCGCTACTTCTGGGGCATGCGCCTGTATCTGGTCACCACCGTCGAGGGCATGCCGGTGACCTGGTGCCTGGCCAACCCGAAACTCGACGAACGCGACGTCCTGGCCGCCCTGCTGCAAGTCGACCACCACCTTGTCCAGTCCGGGCAGGTGATCCTGGCCGACCGGGGCTTCGCCGGTCAGACGTTCGAGGCGTTCCTCGACGACCTCGGTGTCCACCTGCTGCGCCCCGCCCGCAAGGGCACCCGGGACCCGACACCGAGCTGCACCGAACAACGTCTGCTGCGCATGCGCCAGTGGATCGAGGCGATCTTCGACACCCTCAAAGGCCAGCTCAGTCTCGAACAACACGGAGCCCGCCGCCGGGCCGGCATCTACGCCCGCGTCGGCCAGCGTCTGCTCGCGATGGCCACCTGCATCTGGCACAACACCAACACCGGCGCACCCAGGAAACGATCACTCATCGCATACGACCACTGACCAGCCCGAACTTCGGACTCAATCATCTAGATGGCGAACCGGCCCGATCAATCGCGTACGGGGCCGAGCAGACTTGGAAAGCGTGTGTCTCGGAACGGCTGTCGACAGCAACGCCGACAGCAACCGCGCCGGACGGCAGCGCACTGACGAGCGCTGGCACGGACGAAGCTCCGAGTGTGCAGCCGTTGCCGGACGTGTGCGGACGCGATGCACAGAGCTTGTAATCGAGCGTCCGGCAGCGGGGCGCTCAGCCCCTTCCCCGGTGCCCGGGTCCTGGCCGAGGTGTCTGGCGGGCGTGCCCGGCCTCCTTATCTGGCCAGGACGGTCACCAGGATGGCGAGGCACCCGACCAGGAGGATGATTCCGCCGAAGATGCCATACGTCGACCACTGGCGGGCGCGTTGCGGCGTCCGGCGAAATTGCTGCGTCGGCTGGTTCCACGCGGGAGGTGCAGCCAGGGCGTGGCGGCGGTCTGACCACAGCGGTGGCGGGGTCGGGATCGGCGGCTTAGGCATCATGTGGTGCCTCCAACGGCGTCATGGTGCTGTTCCGTCTTGGGACCGGGCGGGGCCGAGGGGGTCGGGTCGGTAGTCCTGCCCGGTCGTGGAGGCCGCGCACCCGACCTTCCAAGAGCAATAGGCGGTGAGTGGCGGTGGTCTGTTACATGTCTCAGCATCCGAGATGGTCGGATTTCTCGCTTACACGCGTCTTGCAAACCTTGTCCGCCCAACCGCCTGATCGCCTTCTACCCGACGCGCCCACCCGTGGGCGGTCAGCCGACGATCGTTTCCCTGCTCAGATGGCTGGGTACGTTCTGCCCAACCCGGGGCCCCTCCGCGGGTTGCTCAATCACGGGAGAACAGGCATGACCATCGCCGAGGTGCCAGCGCCGGTCGAGGTCGATACCGAGGAACAGCTGAGACTGGATCTGGAAGAGCTGCATGTCCGCGCGCAACAGGCAGCAATCCAGCTCGCGGACATCAATCGCCGGCTCGCGCTGTTACAGGGCCAGGTTCGACGGCATCAGAAGCGCCATTAGCACTACGGCCTACCGTCGGAAGCTTGCCAGCGCCACAAGGCGGCGTAGGGGGTCCGACCGGAGTTCCGGCGCGTAGCAACCGTCTCGCCGGTAATCCCTTAAGGACGTCCTCGACGAGCGGGGCCAGGACCAGAAGTAGGACGCGGGCCAGCCGTTGTCAGGCGGAGTCAGCAACGCGTCAGCAAAAGGCGCACCACGCGACGACGCCGGTCGGAAGGAGCGACAGTGCCGCCGAGCGTGAGCGCGTAGGACGACACCTGTTGGTGCTGGCTGACAACCGCGATCAGGCTCCCCCCGGCGGGGTCGTCCCTATGCTGACTAGCGCTCCACCGCGGGTCACAGGTCATCTCCGCCCCCCGTCGAGCCCTCCCGCCGGTGTTCGGCAGGTCAAAGCAAGAGATCGTCAGAGGCACCATGAAGGCGGCCAAGATCCAGCGGCGTGGTCCTCCGGGGTGATCGTTCGCGCCACATGGCGGCTATGAGCCAGAGCGGTCGTCGCGCCTGCTGCAGCGGCGTCGTGAACGGCGATCCACGGTGCTCGGTGGCTGCTCGGACGTCGGGGGACTGGTCCAGACGTGCCGGGACCTGTTCGGATTTCGGGGCGTCATCTGGCGGCGAGCGGCGATCGACGAAACCGGATACAGGGCCTGGACCTGCTGGCATCCGGTGGGATCGATACGGACCGGGCGGGACTGGGCGGATGCTTGACCACATCCGATCAAATCCATAGACAGGCACCGGTCTACCAATCACGTGCTCACCAGAGCACGCTGAGAGGTAACGGTGATCCTCAACTGGCTGGCCGTGCTGGCGCTGCTGCCCACCCCGGAGCTGACCACCGGCGGCGCGGTGGCCCTGGCCGCGCTGGTCCGGCGGCTCGGCGTGACCGGTGAGGAGGCGGGCTGAGATGAACCTGACCGATCGGGTGGCCGTGATCACCGGCGGGGCGGGCGGCATCGGGGCCGCCCTCGGCCGCCGGTTCGCCGCCGAGGGAGCCGCCGCCGTCGTCCTGGCCGACCTGGACGCCGACGCGGCCCGCGCGGTGGCCGAGGGGATCGGCGCGGTGGCGCACGGCGACGGGCTCGACGTCACCGACGAGGCGCAGGTACGGGCGCTGGTCGACGAGACCGAGCGCCGGTACGGCCGCATCGACCTCTTCTGCGCCAACGCCGGAGTGGCCACCGGCGGGGGAGTGGAGGCGCCCGACGCCGACTGGGCTCGCCTACAAAACCCAGTGGAGCGGCGGCCGGCTCATCGTGGCCGACCGGTGGTACCCGTCCTCGAAGACCTGCTCGGGCTGCGGCGCGGTGAAAGCCAAGCTGGCCCTGTCCGAGCGCACCTACCACTGCCAGGCGTGCGGCCTGGTGATGGACCGCAACCGCAACGCCTCACTCAACCTGGCCGCCCTGGCGGCCCAGTTCGACACCGCCGGGAGTGGCCCGGTGGCAGCACGTGGAGCCGACCAGAAGACCCGCCAACGCGGGCAGGCGGCTGTGAAGCATGAACCCGGCACGGCGCCCGCCGGTCAGACCGGGACCGTCCCCCCGCAAGGCGGGACTACCCACCGTGTGCTCGCTAGAGCGCACTGAAAGGTAACGGTACCTGCTGTTCACCTGCTCGGCGGCGGGCGTGCTGACCGCGGTGGGCGATGCCCCGTACACCGCGACGAAGCACGCGGCGGTCGGCCTCGCCGAGTGGCTGGCCATCACCTACCGGGACGCCGGCGTCCGGGTCAGCGCGCTCTGCCCGCAGGGCGTGGCCACCCCGATGCTCGCCGGCGACGTCGCCGAGGGACACCTGGGCGCCCGGGTGATCGCCGCCTCCGGCGCGGTGCTCACCCCCGACCAGGTCGCCGACGCCACCATCGCCGGGCTGGCCGAGGAGCGGTTCCTCATCCTGCCGCACCCCGAGGTCGCCGGCTACGCACGCCGCCGCGCCGAGGACCCCGACGGCTGGCAGGCCGGCCTGCGCAAACTCGTCCGGAAGCTACGCGCGGCGGATCAGTAGGAGCCGCCGCCGTCCCCGCCGCCGTGTGGCCGGCGGCGTCGCCGTACGCGCTGTTCTCCAGGATCGCTGCGGAGTGGCGGTCGACGGGGGCGGCGCCCCGCTCGAAGGTGTCCCGGTGCGCCCGCGGGCCTGTCCGGCGCAGGTCGCGCGCGGCCTTCCGGGCCGCGGCCAACCGTTCCGCCCGGGTCGGCTCGTGACGGGCCCGCGCACGCCACCGCCTGCCGGCGGTCACCGCCAGCGCGACGCCCACCAGGGACAGCGTCACCCACATCGCGACGGACATGCCCTCACGCTAAGCGCCCCGCGCCAGCCCGCCGGTCGGCACCGGTTCGTCGGAGCCCTTGGCGAGTTGGCGCTCGGCCCGCGCGGGATCCCGCCAGGATCGGTCGTGGGTCAGCGGCGCCAGCGCAACGGGCCGGGGTGGACGGTCCACAGGAGGCGGCGCCAGCGGCGGCGGGTGGCGCGGAGGGCGGCCACGTACGCCGTGGCGACCGCCGCCGCCCGGTCGGCCTGGGCGGGGCTGGCGGTGCCGGGGGCGAAGGCCACCTCGTTGAGCAGGCCGGCCAGCTCGTCCACCTCGACGCCCGGCAGGTCGGCGCCCGCCTCGCCGGCCGGACCGGGCATCGGCGCCCGCGGCGACCGGGCCTGCGCCGGTGCGGCCTGCGCCGCCTGAGCCGGCCGCGATGTGGCGGCGCGGGCCTCGGTGAGGGTGCGGCGGGCGCGCTCGGCGACCTCCGCGGCGGACAGGTCCGCGCCGACCGGGTGGCCGGCCAGCCGCAGGGCGTCGGTGAGTTCCCGCCAGGCGCCGGCGATCCGGCGGCCCGGGTCACCCTGCCTCAGCCGGGCGCGGGTCAGGTTGCGGCGCAGCGCGGCCAGGGTCAGCAGCAGCGCCCCGACCAGCAGCACGAGGCAGCCGACGCCGCCGCCGACCAGCACCGGCAGGCCCGGCCCCCGGTCGCCGCCGCGCCGGTCCGGGCCGGCCGCCGCCGGCGGGGTGGCGGTGGGTTCCACGGTCGGCGCGGGCACCTCGGACGGCGGCGGGTCCTCCGGCTTCGGCCGGAAGTCCTCCTCCACCGGGCGCGGCTGTTCGTCCGGGCGTGGCATCGGGTCGAACGGCACCCAGCCGACGCCGTCGAACAGCACCTCCGGCCAGGCGTACGCGTCCGCGGCCCGGACCGGGCCGTCCGCCTTGGGTTCGAAGCCGACGACCACCCGGGTGGGCAGGCCGGCCAGCCGGCCCAGCACCGCGAACGACGCTGCGAACTGCTCGGAGGTGCCCCGTTGCCCGCCGCCGTTGCGCGGTCCGAAGAGGAAGAACGTCAGGTTCGGGTACGCGTGTCCGCTCGGCGCGTCAGCGGTGACCCGGTAGTGCTCGGCGAGGAAGTCCGCGATCGCGGTGGCCCGGGCGTACGGGGCGCCGTTCTCCTCGGCGAGCTGGGTGGCCAGCCGGCGCAGCTGCTCCGGCGCCCCGTCGGCCACTCGCAGTACCCGGGCCACCGGGTCCCCGGCCGGCACGTTCGCCGTGCTGAGCAGGTTCACGTCCGGGCGCTCCCGGACCGAGGCGACCGTGTACCGCAGCCCCGGCGTCAGCCCTTCCGGCCGGATCAGCGTCCCGGTCGCCGGGTCGTATGCCACCCGCGCGCCGGTCACCTCGTGCGGGGTCGGCACGGCGGGCAGCAGCCGGCCGGTCAGGTCGGCGACGGTGATCTCCTGGCGTACCGGATCGGTGGCGGTACCCGGTGTCGGGTCGGCGGCCGGCAGGATCCGCCCCGCGTTGCGGTACGTGGCGCCCACCCGCCAGGTCACCCCGTCGTAGTCGCTGAGAACGGCGAGCCGGATCCGCGGCGGCCCCGCGTCCGCCGGGCCCGCCTCGGTCCGCACGTCGAGCAGCTTCTGGTCCGGGTTCAGCGCCCACCCGGAGATCCGGATCAGCGGGTTCTCGTCCAGCGACTCCACCTGCGGCGGCTCGACGTAGCGGCGCGGGTCGACCGGGCGGTCGTCGACCTGGCCGGCCACCACCGGGGCGAGCAGGGCCGCGAGGGCCACCACCACCGCCACCCCGGCCGCGCTCGCTGCGAGCAGCCGCAGCCGCACCGCCGCGCGCACCGCCGGGGCCAGGCCGGCGACCGGATCGGCCGGTCCGGCCCGCCCGGCGGGCGCCGCCAGGCCGGCGGCCGCGGCCGCGGCGAAGACCACCGTCGGGCCGACCGCCGGGCCCGCGTTCGGCCCGACCACGTAGAGCGCGCCGGCGAAGAGCAGCACGGGGGGCAGGTAGCCGAGCAGCACCCGGCCGGCCCGCAGCGCCACCTCGGCGGCGGCCAGCCCGGCCAGCCAGGCGGCCACCACCGGAAGCAGCACGGTGTCCGGGGCCGGCTCCACCGGGATCATCGCGGTGAGCAGCCGGGGGATCGCGTTGCGGGCGGCGTCCGCCGCCACCTCGCCGAGGCCGCCCGGCAGCGCCGCGTGGCTGGCCGCCAGCCGCAGCGACAGCAGCGTCCAGCCGGCGAGGGCGGCCACGGACAGCGGCGCCACCAGCCAGGACGGCAGCCGCCGGGCGGCCACGCTGACCAGCACCGAGCCGACCGCCGCGCCGGCCGTCAGGCGGGTCAGCAGCGGGTCGGCGTACACCCGGCCGAGCACCACGCCGGCCAGGGCGATCATGACGATCAGCGCCAGCGGCACCGGCACGGCCCGCAGCACCCGCGCCGCGCCGCCACCCGCCGCGCCGGCCGGCGCGGCGATGTCCGGGCGCGGCGGTGCCTCGGTCACCACCGGCGGATCCCGTCCCACTCGGCGGCGAACTCGGCGCCGTTGGCCGCGTCCACCACGACCAGGCCCGCGCCGGCCGCCGTCGGCCCGGCCGCGCCGAACATCCCAACCACCACCGACGGGTACGGCCCGCGCAGCGCGCCCACGTGCCCCAGGTCGCCGCGGGCACCCGGCCCGGTGAGGAAGACCAGCGTGTCGCCGAGCCGGTCCTGCCGCAGCCGGGTCAGCGCGGCACGCAGCACGTCCGCCCCGCCCTCGGTGAGCTCCGCCGCGGCGAGCCGGTCCAGCGGCCCGTGCGACAACTCCAGCTCGGCGCGTCTGACGCCGCGCGACGACCCGGAGCCGTCCTCGGCCGGCTCCTCGGGCGGGGGCGCGACCAGCAGCAGGCTCACCGGCAGGTCCTCCCGGGTCGCGGCGGCGACCACCGACGCCGCCGCCTCGCATCCGGACTCGAACGACTCGGCCACCCCGGCGTCCCGGTCCGGGTGGGCGGCCGCCCTGTTGTCCAGCACCACCACGAGCCGGGGCAGGCTGGTGTCCACGTTCTCCCGCACCATCAGCTCGCCCACTCGGGCGCTGGTCCGCCAGTGCACCCGGCGCAGCTCGTCGCCGACCACGTACTCGCGCAGCGAGTCGAAGGTGATCGAGCCGTGCGGCACGCTGTCGGTGCGCCCGTCCAGGCTGCGGCCGGCGCCGGTTGGCACCGCCGACAGCGGGTGGATGCGCGGGTGCACCCACACCGGCACCGGCTCCCCGTAGGCGCGGGCCAGCGCCACCAGGCCGAGCGGGTCGCGCCGGGTCACCCGCAGCGGCCCGACCGGCACCACGCCGCGGCGCCGGGTCGGCACCGGGTAGCGCACCTCGGTGTCCCGGCCGGGACGCAGCCGCAGCAGCGGCACCGGCACCAAACGGCCGCCGCACCGGTCCTCGGCGACCAGGTTCGCCGCCCGCAGCCGGCCGGTGTTGCGCACGGTCAGCACCATGGCCGCCGGTTCACCGCGGGCCACCCGGTTCGGGTCGGCCACCCGCTCGACCGTCAACCGGGGGCGCCAGGCGGCGGTGACCACGGCGTACGCGACTGCGATTCCGGCCGCCGCGCCGAGCACGGTCAGCTCCGGGTACGCGTACCGGAAGCCGACGCCGAGCAGCACGACGGCGGCGACGAGCAGCCCGACGCCGCGGGCGGTGATCCCCACCGGTCAGCCGTGGACCGGGGCGGGCTGGCCCGACGGCAGCGGCACCGGCACCGAGGCGACCGCCTGGCGCAGCACGTCGGCGGGGGTCACCCCGCGCACCTGCGCGTCCGGGGTGAGCAGCAGCCGGTGCGCGAACACCGGCTCGACCAGCGTCTTCAGGTCCTCCGGCATGATCCAGCCTCGCCCGTCGATCAGCGCGTACGCGCACGCCGCCCGGGTCAGCGCGATCACGCCCCGGGGGCTGACGCCGACCCGGACCTGCGGGTGGGTGCGGGTCGCCGCGGCCAGCCGTACCGCGTACGCGTAGAGCGGCTCGGCGATGTGCACCCGCCGGGCCATCTTCACCATCTCCCCGACGGTGGCCGTGTCGGTGACCGCGGTGAGCGAGTCGGGGGAGCGGAGGGTGGCGCCCCGCAGCACCTCCACCTCGACCGCCTCGTCCGGGTAGCCGACGGAGAGCTTCACCAGGAACCGGTCGAGCTGAGCCTCCGGCAGCCGGTAGGTGCCGTCCATCTCCACCGGGTTCTGGGTGGCCACCACCAGGAACGGCTGCGGCACCGGGTGGCGTACGCCGTCCACGGTGACCGTGCGCTCCTCCATCACCTCCAGCAGCGCCGACTGGGTCTTCGGCGAGGCCCGGTTGATCTCGTCGGCGATCACGATGTTGGCGAACACCGGTCCCGGGTGGAACTCGAAGCCCCGGGTGGCCTGGTTGAAGATGGTCACGCCGGACACGTCCGAGGGAAGCAGGTCCGGGGTGAACTGGATACGCCGCCACTGCCCCTTCACGGTGGCCGCGACGGCCCGGGCCAGGGTGGTCTTGCCCACCCCGGGCACGTCCTCGAGCAGGACGTGCCCCTGGGCGAAGAGGGCGGTCAGCGCCAGCCGGACCACCTGCGGCTTGCCCAGCACGACCGCGTTGACGTTCTCGGCCAGCCGGGCGGCCAGGGCGGCGAAACCCTGCACCTCCGGCTGGGTGAGCGGTTCGTGGATGTTCACGGGCGGGAGTGCTCCTCGGTGCGGCGCGGTCAGCAGGTGGGCAGGAGGTTGATGTTGTCGCCACCCTCCAGGTTCAGCCAGGCCCACGGGATGTAGTTCTTGCCCGAGTACTCGACCTGCACCCACCAGGTGCTCTGCTTCTGGTTGTTGTAGATCCAGGAGTCGACGTTCTCGCCCTGCTTCTTGCAGTAGGCCTTGAGCCGGGTGCCGGGCTTCGCCCAGCCGACCTGCTTGGCGTTGAGCTGCTGGGGGACCGAGAAGATCTCGTTGCCGTTGCGGCCGTCCACCTCGGCGTTGCAGTAGGTGCGCTGGTCACCGGTCGGTCCGTTGTTGCAGGTCGCGATGCCGTAGAGCGCGTCGGTGCTCTGCGCCTGGGTGTCAGTGCCCTTGCCGGCCGCGTTGGTCGCGGTCACCGTCACCGTGTATGCGATGCCCGGCGTCAGGCCGGTCACCCGCAGGCTGGAGCAGCTCCCGCTGGCGGTCTTGCCGCCGGTGGCGGCCGTGCAGGTCGCCCGGCCGCCGCCCGCGTCCACCGTGAACGTCACCGTCACCGAGGTGGCGTCGGCCGACGAGCCGGTCACCGTGACCCGGGGCGCGGCCACCGTGCGGGCCGTGGTGCTGGCCTGCGCGCCCGGGCCGGCCTCGTTGACCGCCTTCACCTTGACCGTGACGTTCTGCCCGTCACCGAGCCCGCCGATCGTGGTCCGCACGTCGGTCACCTCGGTCGTCTTGCCAGCGGCCTCCACCACGTACTTCGTCACCGGGCGGCCGTTCTCCACCGCCGGCGCCCACTGCACCGCGATGGTGCCCGGCTGGTCGGCCACCGTGGACGCGCGCAGCTCGGTCGGCGCGGCCGGGGCGGTGAACGGCACCACCGTGTTGCTCACCGGCGAGGCCTTGGACCCGGCGCCCTTGTCGCTCACCGCGATCACGGTGAAGCCGTACTGCGTGCCGTACTCCAGCTCGCCGACGGGGATGACCAGCTCGGTCTTCGGCGACTCGCCGGCCGGGGCGCTCGCGCCGGCCGAGCTGGCGGTCACCGCGTACTTCGTGACCGTGTTGCCCTGGCCGTTCGCCGCCGGCCACTTCACCAGCACCGTGCCGTCCGGCCGGGCCTCCGCGGTGACGCTGGCCGGCGGGTCCGGCACGGCGGCGGTCGGCGTCACCGGGTTGCTCCGGCGGGCCGGTCCGTCGCCCTTGGCGTTCACCGCGTGCACCGAGAACCTGTAGGTCTCGCCGTTGGTCAGCCCGGTGATCTCCAGGGCCCGCTGGTTCGCGCCCACCTCGTGGCGTTGGCCGGCGCCCTCCACCACGTACTTGGTGATCTCGGCGCCGTTGGACGCGGCCGCCTGCCAGCTCACCCGCGCCGACGCGTTCCCCGCGGCGGCGGTCACCGCGCGCGGCGCGCCCGGCTTGCCCACCTTCGGCTTCTTCGGCGGGGGCGGCGGCGGCGCAACCGGCGGCGGGTCGCCGCCGAGCACGTCGTTGGCGTACTTGTTGACCTCGCGGACCTGGTTCCGGTCGTCCACCACCTGCGCGGTCGACGAGTTCGGCGGGTTGATGAAGAGGTGGTTCTCGCGGACCTCCAGCTCCATCGGGCCAGGCCGGCCGGAGCCCTTGATGGTGTCGACGAGCTGCCCGTTCGCGTCGAACGAGTAGACCGTGCCGGTGTTCTCGTCGGCGCAGTAGAACCGCCCCGCCCACGCCACCGCCGGGCTCAGCCGTTCACCCGCGCCCGGCACCGCGAACCGCCGCACTTCGGCGCCGTCGCTGACCACGTGCACCTTCCGCTCGCCGGCCACCGTGACCGGCACCTGCGGGCCCGTGGTGCGCGTCGGCAGGCTGCCCGGGGCGGTCATCGTCAGGTTGGCCCGCTGCGTCTGCCCGGCCCGGACCGTGACCAGCGAGGCGGAGGTGCGGTCGAGCACCGCCACGCCGTCGTCCAGCGTGGACACCACCAGCTCGTGGGCCGGCTCCGCCACCTCGTACGTCTCGACCCGCTTGGGGCTGAGCCCGGCCGGCGGCGCGGCGCCCGCGGTGGCGGGCAGCTCGGCGGCGGTGACTGCCGAGACCGTGCCCTCGCTCGGCACCGCGATCCACAGTTTGCCGGCGCCGTCGAACGCCCCGCCGGTGATGCCCGGGGGGTAGCGGACCGGCTCGCCCATCGGGGTCAGCGACCGTGGGTCGAGCTGCCGGACGATGCCCTGCACCGCGTCGACGACGAACGCCGCGTCCTCCTGCAGCGCGACGCTCACCCCGAGGCCGGGGGCGGTCGGCGTGGTCGCGGTGATCTGGAGGGTGGCCAGGTCCAGCGAGCTGACCTGACCGGTGTTCAGGTCGCGCAGGATCAGCAGCCGGTCGGTCTGGGCGACCTGCATCTGGTGCCGGCGCCCGCCGGGCACCTCCATCCGGGTGTCCACCCGGGCGGTGACCCCGTTGACCCGGGCCAGCTCGCTGCGGCTGGTGCTCCACAACCAGGAGGAGGCGTCGTAGTTGGCCACCGCGTTGTCGGCGGCGCCCAGCCCGAGCACGGTCAACCCCATGGCGGCCAGCAGCGCGGCCACGGTGCCGATGGTCACCAGCCCGCCCCGCATCCGGGACCGGGGGCGGGCCGTCTCCGGCCCGGTGCTCGTGACGTCCTCGATGGTGGTCACTGGCGGCTGCCTCCCCGCATCGGTGGGGGAGGGCGGCGCGCGTGGTCGACCCTCCCCAGAGCCGGGAGCCATCATAGGGGCCGGCCGGTGCCGGTGAAACCCGCACCGTCCGCCTGTGGACACCGAGCGTGTCGCCGGTGGCCGGTCAGTTGGGCGTCGTGCCGCCCTCCCGGTCCGTGCAGACCTGGCCGGAGGTGGCGTAGGTGTCGGTCGAGTAGACGGCCAGCACCGTGAAGCAGTAGTCCAGCTTCGGGCTCAACCCGTTCACCGTGTAGCGGGTCTGCCCGGCGTCCACCGTGGCCATCACCCCCAGCTTCTGCCCGGCCCGCCCGCCGGCCACCACGAACGGCACACCGCCGCCCGTCGGATCCGTCCAGGTGACCGTGATCGTGGTCGCGTCGTCCTGCAACCGCAGCTCACCCGGCGGCGGCCCGCTCACCTTCGGCTTCGCCGCCGTCGGCGCCGGCGCGGGCGGCGGCGCCGGGTCCCGATTCAGCAGCACCGCGCCCACACCGACTGCGGCCGTCACCGCGACCACCACGGCACCCGCCACCACGGCCACCACCGTCCGGTTGCGGCCGCGCCGCTCCGGCTCCTCCACCACCGGGTACGCGGCCGGCTGGTGGAACGCCGGCGGCACCGCCGGCCACGCCCCCTGGCTCGGGTACGCCTCCGGCGCCGCCTCCTTCGACTCGGGAAACGTCAGCAGGTCGTCGTAGACCGGCAGCGGCCGAGCCGCCCCGTCCCCGCTCTCCGGCGCCGGATCCGGCTCAACCGTGGCGGGCGCGTCCACGACTGGCTCACGCTGCGGGTCGCCGGGCCGGTCGACCGGCTGCGGCGGGGCCGCGCTGCTCCACGGCGGCGCGGTCATCCCCCAGGGCGGCACGGGCGAACTGACCGGAGCGGCGGCGGGCGGCCCGCTCACCGACGGCGGGTACCCGGGCGACGGCGACCCGCTCACCGGGTAGCCGGGCGGGCCGCTGACCGGATGGCCGGGCGGTGGGGGAGCGGTTGGCGTTAGTCCGCTCGCGGGCGGCGCGCTGAACGGCGGGTGGGCGCCCGGCGGGGTGGCGAAGGGCGTTCCCGTGCCCGGTGCGGCGTTGACGGGCGGGCCGCTGACCGGCGGCAAAGGGGGAGTGCCGCTGGTTGGCGGGCTGCTGACCGGCGGCGAAAGGGGCGCGCCGCTGGCGGGCTGGGGCGGAACGGGTGCTCCGCTGCCGTGTGGCGCGGCGAAGGCCGCACCACTGGCGGGCGGGCCGCTGACGGGAGGCGGCGGATGGGGCGCGCCGCTGGTCGGCGGGCCGCTGACTGGCTGGGGTGCGAACGGGGCAACGCTGGTCGGTGGGCCGCTGATGGAGAACGGTGCGGAGGGCACACCACTGACCGGTGGACTGCTGACCGGCAGTGGGGGGAAGGGGGAGCCGCTCGGGGGCCCGCCGACGGGCTGAGGCGCGGAGGGGATGCCTCTGACCGGTGGGCTGCCGACCGCCTGCGGTGGTGAGGGGATGCCGCTGGTCGGCGGCCCGCTAACGGGTTGCGGCCGGAAGGGCGCGCCGCCGGTCGGCGGCACGCTCACCGGTGGTGCGAGCAGGCGCCGGTCGCTGTCGGGCGCACCGCCGGTCGGCGATTCCGAGACCGAGGTGCTGGCCGGCGGAAGCGGCTCCGGCGCGCCAGCGGTCGACGTGTCGTGGATCGCCCGCGCGCCGACAGCGGATCCCTCCACCCCAGATTGACCCTCCCGTGCGGTGCCGCCCGACGGCGGCCCGCTAATGGGGGCACTCGCCGGCCGGGCGCCGACGGGCGGCTCGGCGACGGCTCCGGCGGCGGTCGAGGCGGCTGGCGGACCGCTCACCGGGAACGCGCTTTCGGGCGAGGTGCTCGCCGGGGATCCGCTGGCGGGCGGACCGCTCACCTGGGCGGTCGCAGGGGCACCCGGGGAAGACGAGGCGGCGATCCGCTCCGCCTCCTCCTGGAGCAGCGGGCTGATCTGCTGCACCTGGATGGTCGGCTTGTCCCACCCCGGCGCAGGGCTCGCTGGGGCGCCGGCGCGGTCGCCCGCACCGGACCCGCCCGCATCGGCGGCCGACTGCACATCCGTCCGGTGTGGTGGGACGGGAGTCGAGGGTGCGGATGCCGGCGGGGCCGAGGTGGGCGCCGGGATCGGCGCAGCGGCGGCAGGTGGGGAGGAGAACGGGGACGGAGGTGGAGGCAGCACGCCGGACGCGGGCGGAGCCGAGGTCGGGGCCGCGATCCTCGGCGCGGGCGGCACTGCTGCCGGGGCGGGCGGAACCGACGGTCCCGGCGCGCCGGAGGTCGGCGCGGCCGGCGGCATGTCGCGTGCGGGCGGTGTCGAGACAGGGCGGGCCGGAGGAGGGATGACCGGTGCCGGCGGCAACGGCACTGACCTCGCGGCCACGGGCGGCGCGGCCGGGACTGGCGGCACCGGCTCCGGCGCTGGCGGCGCCGGGTGCGCGGGGGGCGGCACGGGCCCCGGCGGCGCGGGGATCACGGGCGGTGGCGGGACGACCGGAGGTCGAGGTGCGACCGGCGTGATCCCGGGCGCCGGCGGCACGGCGCCGACCCGGGTGACCCCGGGTGCCGGGGGCGCGGCGGCGACCAGTGGCGGCGCCGGGGCGGCCGGAGCCGGGCCGGCAGCCGGCGGCACGGGGAAGCGGGTCGTCGCCTCCGCTGGCGGCGCCCAGCCACTCGGCGGGCCGCCGACAGGTGCACCCGGCCCGGAGGTCGGGGCCGGGGGAGCGGACATCGGCGCGGGAACGACCGGGGGCGGCGGCAGCGGGGCCGAGGCGGGAGCGGCGCTGATCGGCACGGGTGGCACCGGCGGCGGTGGCGGCAGATGCGTCGCCGGACCGGCGGAGGGCGGCGCCCAGGAGGCCGGCCGAGCCGGTCCCGGCTGGGGTGCCCATTCGGCACCGGGCACCGGCGGGACGGGCGCCGCGGGCGCGCCGGGTCGGGGCGGGGCGGGTTGCGCCGGGTGTGGCTGCTGCACCGCGGGTAGTGACATGGTCGGCCCCGACAGCGCCCCTGGACCGGGCTGCGAATCGGCGGCGGCGGCGGAGCCGCCGAGGTACTGGCGGGCTGCGCGTACCGCGGGGTGGTCCGGACCGAGCACGGCGGGCCCGGCGGTGGCCACGCGGGCGTAGTTGCGGCGGGCCTCGTGCCGGTTGCCCAGTTCCTCCGCCACCGCGGCGAGGTCGAAGCTGAGCGCCAGCATGAGCGGGTCGCCGTCGCCGCGGCGGCGCTCGCCGGCCGCGTAGGCCTCTTCGAGGACCCGCCGGGCGGCGGCCGGGGCGCCGGCCTCGCGGTGGAGCCGGGCGAGGAGGTGGCCGGTGGCCAGTACGTCGGGGTGGTCCTCCCCGTAGGCCGGCCGGGCCGCCGCGATCGCGTCGGCGAGCAGGCGGCGGGCGGTCGGCAGATCACCCGCGGAGCGCAGCGCGAGGGCCTGGTGCTGAGCGGCGGTCAGGGGGGAGGGGTGGGACACGTGAGCAATGCTGCCCGGAATCGCCGGTTCCTCGCTACCCGGCCCCCAGGATCCGGTATCGGCTGCCGGAGTCGGCCGCTCCAGTGTCGTACTGACCTGCGGAAAGGCGGCAGCGTGACGGCGATGTGCATGATCCATCCGGGCCGTGTACAGTAATGCCCCGTGCGGCCCACCGGGGCGGCCGAACCGGTGACAAGGTCACCTCGGCTGACAGGGTAGGCTGGACGAGTAGGTCCGGGTGGCGGAATGGCAGACGCGCTAGCTTGAGGTGCTAGTGCCCGTATAGGGCGTGGGGGTTCAAGTCCCCCCTCGGACACAAACCATTACCCCACGGTGCGCGCTTAGATCCACTGAAGCGCGCACCGTTTGCGTTTCCGGCTGGTAGGTGAGCCGAAGGCCGAGTTGGCGGTAGACCTCGGCCTTGTCCGCAGGGTCGGCGTCGCGAAGGGCCGCGGCGATATCGCCAAGGGCCGTCACCAGGCCTGTGATTTCCGCTCGGCTCATCCGGCGTGGGCTGTTGCCCGCGTACGCGTCAAAATCCGCTTCGGCGCGGGCGCGTTCGGTCTGGGTTTGAGCGATCCACCCGGTGACTACCGCCGGGTCGGCGCCGGCATCGAGGGCCGCTCGGTAGCGTTCCAGCTTCGCGTCGCATTCGTTGATGATCGTCTGGGCTGCCGTGGCCGGAGCGGGCGAAAGATTCAAGGGTTGGGCGTCGGCGAGCGCGGTGAGTGTCTGTTCGATGCGGTGGGGTGCGAAGGCAGAGGCCAGCCAGGTGTCGAGGGGGTCGGTGAGGGCGTCCTCGCGTAGGTACGCGTTGCGGGGATGTGGGACCTGGTTGGCGAGGGCGTATTCCTGGGGGAAGCGGCAGCGGTAGTAGGCGTCCCCGTGGTTGTACTGGCCCTGCATGCGTCGATCGCAGGCGGCGCAGTAGATCATCCCGCGGAAGACGTACGGGTTGCGGGTGCGCTGCCTGACGTGCTGACCGCGGGTTCCCCGTCCGCGCCGTTGCAGGATTGCTTGGACCTGCTCGAACGTCGCATCGTCGATGAGCGGCTCGTGGATGATCTCCTTTGAGACCACCCACTTGTCTCGGGTGTTCCAGCGCATGACGCCGGTGTGGCCCATTGCTACGTCGTCGACGTCGAGCAGCACCTCGTCGGTGCGTTGCTTGGTCCACACCTGCCGCCCTGTGTAGCGGGGGTTGGTGAGGATGACCCGAACGGCGCTCTTGGACCAAGCGATTCCGCTGCGGTGCGGGTTGCAGGCGCGGTCATGCGCCGACGGGCAGGGTAGGTGATTGGCGGTGAGTCCTTCGGCGATGGCGAAGAGTCCGATTCCGGCGAGGAACTCGGCGAAGATACGCCGGACGATCGGCGCGGTCTCCTGATCGGGAGTCAAGCCCTTGAGGCGTTTGCCGTCGGCGGCCTTGGCGGGGTTGGGGTGGGGTCCGAGGTCGCGGAGGGTGTAGCCGTAAGGCGGGCGTCCGCCTAGGTAGCGGCCCTCGAGGAGGGTCTGGGCGGTCATGGCGGTGCGGACGCGGAGCTTGATCCGGTTGCGTTCGCCTTTGCTCATGCCGCCGAAGACGGACATGACGAGTTCGTGTGCCTCGTTGTCGGGGTCGATCGGGCCGCCGATCTCAGGCACCCAAAGTTCGACGCCGTAGTGGGCGAACAGAGGCACCGTCAGGCCGAACTGGTTGCCGTAGAAGGCCCGGTGGGGTTCGCCAACGATGACGGCGGAGAACCCGCGCCGTGGGTTGCGCAGCGCGGCGAGGAGTTGGTTGGCCTGGGTTCGGCGTTGCCACGGCAGGGAGCGGCTCTGGCCGACGTCGAAGTATTCGGTGACGATGCTGCCGCCGTGGGGCTGGATCAGGGTAGTCGCCCGGGTGAGTTGCCAGCTCCGGGACGATTCGGGGTCCTGGATGTCCTCGGTCGACACGCGGCCGTAGAAGGCGAAGAGTTTCGGTTGAGGGGTGGTCATCGGTTCTCCTCGTTCGAGTTGTCCATGCGGCGGTCGTTGACGCGTCTGAGCAGCTTCAGCAGGGCCGCAGCTGCGCCGGGGTGCAGATCGGGTGGCTGGCCGGGAGCCACCACCTTGGTGAACCCGTTCGTTGCGCGGCCATCGGCGTTGTCGACCGTCCATGAACCGTCGTCTTCGCTGGCCTGGTCAAGTCGCTTGCCCGGTGCCGCGGCCGTTGCCGGATCGGGCTCCTTGCGTTGCTGATGTTGGTCATCGGGCGGCAGCGTCATGCGCCTCCGTCCGGCGGTTGGCCCGGCCGAGACACGCGTCGGTGGGCGTGCATCGTTCGCTCCTCGGCCTCCGCGACCCCGATGCGAAAGAGGGCGGACTGGAGGGCGATGCCAGCATCGGCTTTGTGAGCGGGCGGGGTGGTGGCGCTGCAGCTCGATGCGTCGGCGACTCGCGCCGTGGCGGATGGGTGGGTTGTCATGGAGCGGTCCTCCGAGAGTTGGTCGTGGCCGGTTGGTCCGGCAGGCATGAAGAAGCGGCCGGTGCCGTCGGGCACCGGCCGCTGGTTGAGCAGGGCGGGCGTTACATCTCTGCGGTTGTCATGTCCCTTGGCAGCCTTGGCATGGGCGAGCGTTGCTTAATGGCGGGGCTTGCTGCTGCGCGCCTAGTACTCCAACGTCACTTGGCTTCGGCGTTGGGCGTGGCGTGGGCATGAGGACGGCCACCGCGTTGATCATCGATGGTTTGTGAGGACAACCGAAGATCGTGCGGTGGCCGTGGGCCACAGCCTAGACCTTGACCGGTGGCGGGTCATCCTGGACGAGGCGGTGACGCGTGTCGCTGCCCGGTTCGTGCGGGTGGAGCCACGCCGGACCGCTGGGCAGTTCGTGGAAGGGCTGCTGTCGGACGCGGAACGCAAGACCTGCTGGTCGTTGGCGGAGCGGGCCGGCCACTGCGACCCGCAGGCGATGCAGCGGCTGCTGCGCACGGCGGTGTGGGACGCCGACGCCGTGCGCGATGACGTGCGTTCGTGGCTGGTCGAGCAGCTCGGCCATCCCGACGGTGTGCTGGTCACCGACGAGACCGGCTTCCTGAAGAAGGGTGTGTACTCGGTCGGGGTCCAGCGGCAGTACACCGGCACCGCCGGCCGGGTGGAGAACAGCCAGGTCGGGGTGTTCCTGGCCTATGTCACCCCGCACGGGCGGGCGCTGATCGACCGCCGGCTCTACCTGCCGGAGACGACCTGGTGCGAGCAGCCCGACCGCCTCACCGCCGCCGGCGTGCCGGACGACGTCGGGTTCGCGACGAAGCCTGCCCTGGCCCGGCAGATGATCGCCGCCGCAATCGAGGCTGGCGTCCCGGTCGGGTGGGTGACCGGCGACGAGGTCTACGGCGCCGACCCTGGCCTACGCGCTGACCTGGAACACCGCGAGATCGGCTACGTCCTGGCGGTCGGCTGCGACCGACGCGTGCACGTCAACGACGGCCGCACCCTCATACGCGTCGACGAACTCGCCGACCGGATCCCCACCAGCGAGTGGCAGCAGCACAGCTGTGGACCGGGAGCGAAAGGCCCCCGCGACTACCTGTGGGCGTGGATCACCACCGCCACCCAGCCAGGTGAGCACCGGTGGCTGCTCATCCGCCGCAACCGCACCACCGACGAGCTGGCCTTCTACCTGTGCTGGTCACCTCGCCCGGTGCCGCTGCACACCCTCGTGACCGTCGCCGGCTCCCGCTGGAGCATCGAGGAGCTGTTCCAGACCGGTAAAGGCCAGGTCGGCCTGGACCACTACCAGGTCCGCGGCTGGACCGGCTGGCACCGCTTCATCACCCTGGCCATGCTCGCCCTGGCCGTCCTGACCATCCTCGCCGCCACCGCGCAGCAGCCCGACGCTGACCCGGAGATCATCGCGTTGACCGTCGCCGAGATCCGCCGCCTCCTCAACGCCTTCGTCCTCGCCGCATCGCTACCGCCAGAGCACACCCTGCACTGGTCGATCTGGCGGCGAACATCCCAAGCCCGAGCCCGACGATCCCACTACCAGCGCAGACAGGCGAACTGACGTTGGAGTATTAGGTTGCCGGGCCACAGCACTGAGTCGTCGCCGCGCTGGGTCGCGGCTCATCGACCTCGATTCCAGATTCAGTCCGATCAAACCGCCTCGCAAGAACGCCACACCCGGCGCTCCGCTCGACATGACCAAGTGCAGTCAACTCGGCATGAGCGGACGCTCGGCGGGAACCGTCGTAGGCGGTATCACGGCGGAGTCCGAGCGCCCCCGGCGTGAGCGCTCCGTGGTCCTCCGGTGGCGACGCCGAAGGTGGGTACATGGACGGAACGTTGTTGATCTCCGATGGTGTGCGCGGTGTGTGCTCTCCAGCGGATGCCAACCCGGGTCAACCGGTGCCAACGCGGGTCACTGCGGCCGACGCCGGTCGCAAACCGGGGTTCGTGTGCTCCGGGTGTGGTCCTGGGCTGGGAGAACGGGGGTCCGGGTGACGTGGGTGAACATGGGTCACTCCCTGCCACCCCAGGTGAACCCCCATGTCGCTAGACTGGGCCCTCGCGCCCCCGTAGCTCAGGGGATAGAGTATCGGTTTCCTAAGACGATGCTCAATCTGCGCCCGCATGGCTGATTACCTGCGGCTCTCCTGGTTGTCGCCGCCTTTGCGCCGGTCGCATACGGGTTTGCTGTGCTCGCTCGCGTGAGATCTGCGGCCCGCTGGCCTGGTCAGTCTCGCAGCCAAGGCAGCGGCGAGCGGGCCGCGGTAGGGCGTCCGGCTCAGCACGATGGCTGCCTGGAGGCGGATGTCGAATACCGGGCTGAACAAAACTCGTCCAGCAGGACCGGCAGCACCTCGTCGCGGAAGTTCGGAATGTCACGGGGTGCCAGGGCAACCGCGGTGCCGGCGAGCCGGGTCACTATCCGCCGGCTGGCCTCCCGGTCGGCCAACCGGCCCACCTAGAGGACGCGATGCACTCGCGAATCGGCGGCCAGCGCGCCTCCCCGGGCGCCTACCGGGTCGCGCTCCCGGATCATTCGCTCTAGCGGGCGGAGCCGGCGATCGCATTCGCTGGCGGTGCGCTGACCCTGCCTTCGCCGGTCCAGGTTCACGAGAACGTGCGCCAGGACGTCGGGCAGCAGGTTAGAGCCCAGTTGGACTCCTGCGTGCGCCCTATCGAGCGGGCCCCCTCTGGCTGTCCCTTCGTCGCGAGCAGCAGCGTGCCGGTGAAGGTCCTGTCCTGGACCATCGTCCGGTACTCGGAGTTGAGCTTCACGGTCGCCGCGGACGGCGGGGTGTCGGTGACGAGTCCCGCACACGGCGTCGCCGCTGCGACCGTTGTCCGTGCCTCGGGCGTCGGCGCCTCCTGGCAGGAGACCGCCAGCATTGACATCAGCGGGACCGTGCGCGTCGTCGACGGAAAGGCGGTCCTCGCCGCCGAGCGTGGCTGAGAAGCGTTCGATCACACGATCCGAAGCTCTTCAGCAGCCCTACGCGACAACGAAATTTAGGCACACCCGTGTAGATACCGACGATCACGACCAGCGGCACTCCAGGCGTAGGCCGTGGCCAGCGAAGTGGTAACGGTCGCGGCTTGCGAGGTCGAATGCGTTCGGCAGCATGTGGATGCAGCGGTTCTCGTTAATGACGTTGGTGATCACGAGGAACCGCCATCGCTGGTCGCGGGCGTTCTCCTGCGCCGCGGTCACCTGGGTCTCACCGGGTTTGGTTCGGCCGCCCTCGCTGAGCGTGGTCTTGACCCCGTAGTGCTGGCTGCCGCGTCGGCCGGGGATTTCGCAGTCCCAGCCAAGTTGTCGTCACCAGCGCCGGGGAAGACCTGCTTCCGGTACCGCGGGACCCAGCACTCTGGGGTGAATTCGACCCTGTAATGCCGCTCCAGCCATCGATACGCGAACCACTCGCCCGCGAAACCTGCGCCCAGCTTCTGCAGACTCAGGTCGGATCGACGGCTTGCCGGAGGAGTGCGGCGATGGCAAGCCAGGCCATGGTGCTGGCGCCGAGGACGCAGAGCATGAGCGGTGCTTGAAGCGCGGTGGGCTGGCTCCCGCGTGCGATCTTGACGTTTGTGACCATGGCAGCGCCAGCGACGATCCCGCCGATCAATCCGCCGTGGAGTGCGAAAATGAACACGACAAATGGCAGGGCGGTCATGACTTGTAGCAGGGCCGGTACAGGTGGCCCCGTGCGGTGTTTGACGCCCGCGATCTCGAGGCTCGGGTAGGGGTCTAACAGGCCGCTGGTCAGCTTGGCGTCGACCAGCGTTCCGTCGGCCGCCGGTAGGACGTACCTGTTTCCGCGGGTGCGGGTGGCGCGCTGCTCTCCGACGGTGATCGATGCGACGCCGAAGGTGGGTGCGGTGACGACGACCGGGCCGGCGAGGCCATCGATTTGTATGGGTTCGGTGCGCATGGCGGGACATGCTAGATGGCCGTGGGGTGCTGCGCTGTCCCTCCGCTCTCCGCCCTTCGACGGGGCCAGTTGATGCCGCTCGCCTGTGCGGCCTTGTGAGGGCTTCCAAGGCAACAGGTCATGAGGTGCAAAGTGTCTGAATGGTGCCGATGTGTCTGTAGATTTCTTCCGTCACCCCAGGTGATCGACGAAGACATCTTCCAGGGCGTGGTCAAGACGCTTTCCGCAGGTCGGCGTGATCATGCTGTCTACCAGGCGTTCGTTCCTCTCGGTAATCGATGATGTTAGGTATTGCCACACGTGAATTACTGCACGTAGCGTCCTCGGAACTTGGTGTGTCGATCTGGGAGGGCTCGTGGTGGGGCGCGCAGGGGTTCGACGGCGGTTGCGGGTGGGTTGGGGATCCGGCTGGTTGATGAGTCTGGCGAGGAGCCGGTCTTGGCCGGTGCTGGCGGTCGGGTTGGTGGTGGCGCTGACGGCGAGTTTGCTGACGCAGGTGCCAGCATCCGCCGCGCCTAAACCGAAACCGGCAGTGCAGTCGCAGAAGCCGGTGCCGACTCGCAAGGTGAAGCCTCGGGCGACGGTCAAGGCCCAGACCGATGGGCGTGGAGTCACCCGATTGGGTAGCAGCGTGCTGCCGAAGGCAGGATCGGCGAGGGTGGCGGTGTCCGGGCGCAGGACCAAGGTCGGTGATTTGCCGGTTGTGGTCAGTCCTCTGGTCCCTGTGTCGGCGGAGGATGAGCAGCGGGCTATCAAGCGGCCGGAGCTGATGCCGACGTCGGTGACGGTGCGGGTGCTCGACCGCAAGGTGGCGAAGGCGGCGGGAGTGTCCGGTGCGGTGCTGGCCGTTTCCCGGGCCGACGGTGCTCGCGGGGCCGGGAAGGTCCGGCTCGGAGTCGACTTCGCCAAGTTCGCCAAAGCCTACGGCGGGGACTACGCCGGCCGGCTGCGGCTGGTGGCTCTTCCCGCCTGTGTGCTCACCACCCCTGCCGTTGCGAGCTGTCGTGTTCCACGGGACCTGGCGGCGGTGCGGGCGCAAACCACGCTGACCGCGGACGTGATGTTGACCGATACTGAGGGCGCTTCGGTGCTGGCGTTGACGGCTGGTTCGTCGTCCGGTGGTGGGACGTTCGCCTCGACGAACATGTCGCAGGCGTATTCCTGGGCGGCCGGCAATCAGAGCGGTAGCTTCACCTACAGCTATCCGCTGCCGGTTCCGCCGGCCGGTGCCGGCCCGCAGCCCAACCTTGCGCTGACCTATGACAGCGGGCGGGTGGACGGGCAAACCTCGACGCAGAACGGGCAGACGTCCTGGGTCGGTGAGGGCTGGGACCTGCAGGCCGGTTACGTCGAACGCTCCTACCGGCCGTGCGCACAGGATGGTCTGCCCAACGTCGGTGACCTCTGCGGGTTCTCTCCGCACAACGCGACGCTGGTGTTCGCGGGGAAAGCGTCACCCCTAGTCCGCGACACCGCATCGGGTGTGTGGCGGGCAGCCAACGATGACGGACTGCGCATCGAAAAGTTCGACGACAGCACGGCCTGGCCTGATTACCCCGTCAACAACGGCGACAACGACAACGAGTTCTGGCGCGTCACGACCCAAGACGGCATCCAGTACTACTTCGGCATCAACAAGCGCTACAGCAACGACAACGAAGACACGAACTCGGTGCAGACGGTGCCGGTTATCGGCAACAACCCCGGTGAACCATGCCCCAGCGGCTGCAACCAGGCCTACCGATGGAACCTCGACTACGTCGTCGACACCCACGGCACGTCGATGACCTACGGCTACACCAAGCAGCAGGGCGCCTATGCCGGCACCGCCACCTCAACCACTTATGACATCGCGGCCCAGCTGGACTACATCGACTACGGCGACCGAGCCGGCACCGAGCACGGACAGCGGGCGCCGATGCGCGTCGAGTTCGACACCGCCGAGCGCTGCACCGGCGAGCCTTGCCTCAACGCCGACGGCACCCCGATTCGCGACAAGTACCCCGACACCCCGTGGGACCTCTACTGCGAGATAGGCCTGCCCTGTGGAAACCACAGCCCGAACTTTCTGACCACCAAGCGGTTGGCCGGAGTTCGGACGATGGTGATGGATGACGGTAACCCGCCGCAGTGGCGCACCGTCGATGAGTGGAAGCTGACGCAGAACTACCCGGACACCGGCGAGTCCAACACCTCGCCACATCTGTGGTTGCAGTCGATCGAGCACACCGGCCGGGGTGTCGACGGCACCACCAAGACCGAGCCGAAGATCCAGTTCGGCGGCACCAGGAAAGCTAACCGGGTCGACTCCACCGGCGGCCCCCAGTACATGCACTACCGGCTCACCTCGGCGACCAACGGCACCGGCGGTGACACCCTCGTTGAGTACACCACCATCCCCGACGGTGGCGTGGTCTGCGACTCGACATGGGAGCCCATTCCGGACAACAACCCGTACCTGTGCTTCCCGCAACGCCACTACCAGCAGAGCAGCGACCCGAGCAACGCCAGCGGCTACGGATGGTTCTTCAAGTACCTCGTCAACAAGGTGACCCAACGGGATCTGGTCGGCGGCTCACCTGACGAAACCACCACCTACCGGTACGTCAACAACGCCTCATCCGACAGTGCGCTGTGGGCGCACGACGTGAACGAGAACGTGGAGCTGCTGTACCGTACGTGGTCGGTGTGGCGCGGCTACAGCAGCGTCACCGCCACCAAGGCGACCGCCGCCGCGCAGACCATCAACCGCAACATCTACCACCGCGGCATGGACGGTGACGGCAAGACTACCGGCGACGGCACAGGGGTGGCCTGGTACGAGCGCAATGCCGGACTGCTGACCCCCATCGGTACCCCCGGCCTGGACGGTGCGATCTCCGGCCGAGACGGCAAGTGCCTCGACATCAAGGGCCCCAGTACCGTCAGGGGCACGCTCGTGCATATGTGGAAGTGCTACGACACGCCGAGCCAGGTGTGGCAGTTGCAACTTGACGGCCACCTCAGGAACCCGTGGTCGGGCAAATGCCTCGACATCTCTGAGTACAACAAGGCCAACGGCGGCACCCTGCAAATCTGGGACTGCATCGCCGGCGGCTGGAACCAGATATGGCAGCCCCAGCCCAACGGAGCCCTCAAAAATCCCGACGCGGCGAAGTGCGTAGACATCTACAACTTCGGCACCGCCGACGGCACGAAGGTCCAAACGTGGGGCTGTGGCGGCAACTGGAACCAGGTCTTCCAGCCGCAGGCCAATCAAAGTCTGCTGAACCCGCAGGCAGAGCGTTGCATCGACGTCGCGGGCTCCGCGACGATCAACGGGACCGTCATCCAGTCCCGCCGGTGCAACGGCGCCGCCAACCAGGTCTGGCAGGCGCAGACAGACGGCAAACTGAAGAACCCGAACTCCACCCGCTGTCTAGACATCAAGGGGCCCTACAGCGTCAGCGGCACCGTGATCCACCTATGGGACTGCTACGCCACCTGGAGTCAGATCTGGGAGCAGCAGCCTGACGGCAGCCTCAGAAATCCGCAGTCCAACAAGTGCCTCGACGCCAGCCCCGACGTGACCGGCGGCGCCAACGGCCAGCTCGTGCTGAACGACTGCGACCCCACCCGCCTCAGCCAGAAGTGGACCAACCGGTTCAACGACGCCGACGGGCTCGCCGGCTTCCTCCGCGAAAGCATCGACCTCGACGGCACGGACATCGCCGCCTCCACCATCCACGTCCCCAGCACCACCCAGACGGCTGTGCGGACGAAACCGGTGACCGGCGGGCAAGATCTCTACGCGCAGCGGGTGACCGAGAGCAGCACCAGAACGCGCACCCGGATCGCCGCGGACGCCAAGTGGCGGTGGACCGAAGCCCAAGCCAGCTACGACACCTACGGCCTCCCGACCGAAACACGAGACCTCGGCGACATCTCCACCCCCAGCGACGACACCTGCCTGCGCGCCGAATACAAGCCCAACACGACCGCCTACCTCATCGCCTTCCCTTACCAGACCACCGAGTACGCGGGGGCCTGCGGCAGCGCGACGATTCTGGCCCAAAGCCGCACCTATTACGACGGCAGCCTAATCCTCGGCACAGCGCCCACCAGGGGGGACAAAACCAAGAACGAGTCCCTCGTCAAATCCCCTGATACCTGGGCAACCACCCAGGCCACCTACGACCTGCTCGGCCGTCCCGACACCAACATCGACGCCCGCGGCCAGTTCACCTTCACGACCTACAACCCGCCCGGGAACCTGCCGCTCAAGGACATCACGGTCAACAAGCCCATACGCCAGGACCTCGACTACGTCACGAAGACGACCTTCGACCCCGGCCGGGCGCTGCCCACGCAAACTCTGGACCCCAACGGCAGGACCACGCTGACCGAGTACGACCCGCTGGGCCGCCGCACCAAGGTCTGGCTTCCTACCGAAAAGAAGGAAATCAGCGACCCGCCGTCGATGACGTTCAGCTACGACATCAGAGCGGACGCGCCGAGCAAGCTCACCACCGAAACCCTCCAGAACCGGCCGACCGCAACCAGCGGCGCGGTTTACCTCACCTCGTACCAGTTCCTCGACGGCCGCATGCGCCCGCGAAACGCGCAAACCACCGCTCCAGGCGGCGTCGGCCGGATCATCACCGAAACCACCTACGACGCCCGTGGCCACGTCGCCGCCGAAACCGCCCCCTACTACGACACCAACACCGCTGGCTCGTCCATGGCAACCGCAGCCGCGGCGAACCTGCCCTCCCGCACGGTCTACAGCTACAACAACCTCGACCAGACCACCGCTGAGGCGCTGGAGGCCAGCGGCAGCGAGAAGTGGCGCACCCGCCACAGCTATGACGGGGACCGCCACACCCTCATCCCCGCCTCGGGGGGCAACAGCACGACCTACTACGACGCCGCCGGCCGCGCCACCCGCACCACGGTCAACCCCACCACTGGCACCTCCGAAACCACCACCTACGACTACAACCCCGCCGGCGAACTCACCACAATCACCGACGCCGCCGGCAACATCACCCGCTACGGCTACGACCTGGCCGGCAACCGCACCAGCGTCGAAGACCCCGACGCCGGCACCAGCACCTCCACCTACAACGAAATGGGCGACCTGCTATCGACCACAGACGCCCGCAGCCAAAAAATCTCCTACCAGTACGACACCCACGGACGACCCACCGTGAAGTGGGCGGGCGACCCCGGCACCGGTACGAAACTCACGACCTACGTGTATGACGGCCTCACCAAGGCCACGGGGATGCTGTCCTCGACCATCCGTCACGTCGGCAACGCCGACTACGTCGTCCAACCCATCGGCTACGACGACCGGTACCGGCCGACCGGCACCCGCTGGATCATCCCCCAAGCGGAAGGCGACCTCGCCGGCACCTACAGGGTCGACTACGGATACGACTCCGCCGACCACCTGACGACTCTGTCCTATGCGGGAGGGGCAGGCCTGCCAGCAGAAACGGTCACCACCGGCTACGACACCCTCGGCTACGCCACCACCCTCGCCGGCGTCAACAACTACGTCACCACCACCGGCTACACCAACACCGGACAGCTGGCCTCCCGCACCTACGGCGACCCCGGCGCCGGCGAACTCATCCGCAACTACAGCTGGGAAGCCGCCACCGGCCGACTCTCCACAATCTCCGCCACCCTGCCCGACCCGACACTGCCCGGAACCCGCAAGACCATCCAGGACGACCTCTACACCTACCTACCCGCCGGCGACATCGCCTCGGTCAAGGACCGCACCGACGGCCAGTCACAGTGCTACCGCTACGACGGCCTCCACCGCCTCACCGAAGCGTTCACCACCGCCATCGACGACTGCGCCGCGACCCCGACCGACGTCGCCGCCACCGGCAAACAGCCCTACTGGGACAGCTACACCTTCGACACCAGCGGCCGCCGGAAGACCGACATCCACCGCACCGGCACTGCCACCAACCGCACCTACACCTACCCCGCCAAGGGGCAACCTCAGGTCCACGGCATGAGCTCGATCGCCGTGACCGGCAGCACCACCCGCACCGACACCTTCGGCTACGACCTCGCCGGCAACATGCGCACCCGCACCGTCAACGGAGTCAAGACCGACTACACCTTCAACGCTGAAGGCCGGTTCGACACCGCCACCGTCACCGTCGGCACGGGCACCGAACAGACCAAACACCTTTACGACGCCGACGGTGCCCTCCTGGTGCGCCGCGATCCGACAGGCACGAGCCTCTACCTCGGCAGCGAGGAACTCCGCCTCGAAGGCAAGACCGTCACCGGCACCCGCTACTACAGCCACAACGGTGCCACCGTCGCCGTCCGCGCCAAAGACGGCCTCGACTGGCTTGCCACCGACCACCAGACCAGCGCCAACCTCACCGTCGACCCCACCACCGGCACCGCCCAACGACGCTGGTACACCCCCTACGGCGGCGACCGAACCGGCGCCACCGACTGGCCCACCGACCGCGGCTTCCTCAACGCACCCGCTAACGGCTCCACCAAACTCCTCGACGTCGGCGCCCGCGAATACGACCCCGACACCGGCACCTTCACCTCCCCAGACCCCCTCATCAACCCAGGCAACCCGAACAGCCTCAACCCCTACGCCTACGCACACCACAACCCCATCACCCTCAGCGACCCCAGCGGCCTCTTGCCGCAAGAGCTGTATGGCATCGGCGGAAGCAAGCTGTCCGACAACCAAAGAGCGGTGCTGGTATACGGCGCGACCGTCGTAGCGGCGTTCGCGGTCTGCGCAGCCACCGCGGGAGTCGGCTGCGCAATCATGATCGGCGTCTCCGTTGGCTTCGGGCTAGGCGCAACATTTGCCGAGGAGGGGCACCGGACCGAAGGCGGAGTAATCGGGGCCATCGCCGGAGGCGTCGGTGGCGGCGTCGGAGGGCTCCTAGGCGTAACCCCCGGTATTACAGCGATCTCCGGAGCGCGGCTATTCGCCGCCACCGTCGCCGCCGGAGCCTCCGAAAACGTCGCTAGCCAACTTCTCACCACCGGCACGGTCGACTGGCGGCAAACAGCAGAAGCCGCAGCGGCGGCCGCCACCTTCTTCTTCGCAGGGGCAATAGCAGGAAAGGCCGCCAGAAAGATTCGCGGCGGGTGCGGCGTGAGCAAGCACAGCTTCGCGCCTAACACACCTGTCCTGATGGCCGACGGCACCACCAAACCCATCGAGGAAGTAGAGCTCGGTGACGAAGTCGTTGCTACCGATCCGGAGACAGGCGACACCGAGTCGAAGCAGGTCGAACAGCTTCACCTCAACCATGACACCGAACTGACCGAACTCACTGTCCGAGTCGAGGGCAGTGCACCCAGCGATGGGGATAGCCCCAACGTCAACAATGTTCTGCACACCACCCAGACCCATCCATTCTGGGATGAGACCCTCGAAGACTGGGTCGACGCGGCCAACCTTGTCACCGGCCACCGACTCCAGACCAGTGACGGCAAGACCGTCACCGTAACCGGAGTTCGGAACTACACCGGCGCGGTCGGCATGAACGACCTCACCATCGCCGACATCCACACCTACTACGTGATGGTCGGCGGGACCTCAGTCCTCGTCCACAATAACAACGCGGCCTGCCCGGTTCCGAATCATATTATGAAGCGAACTGATTTCGATTCCCGTGGCAATAAGCGGGTGGGGTCTGAGCAGACCTACTACGCAGGGCGTCAGACGCCGGAGGAGCGGGCCCAAGGTAGATACAAGGGCGGACTGATTTCTCACACGGAATCTAGGGCGACTCGGGAAGCTGGCTCTCCTCATCCGTACTGGAAGGGCGGCGACGATCCGATCTTGGGGCGGCAGCGCCCTGCAGCAGGTGACACGGTATTCTTTGAAGGTGACTTGCCGCCATGCCAATGGTGTCAAATCGCGATGGAGGAAGCTGCCGAAAACACTGGCGCGAACTTCGTATATCGCTGGGTCGAAGGTGGGGTTGAGCAATTCTGGTGGCGCGGACCAAGTGGGAGATGATGTGGGCACGCTGATTATTAATGACTTCAGTTTCGAGGAGCATGGTCCGGTGCTTTCGGTCGGGTTGGCCGAGTCAGCAGACGAGAGCGGCCGCGACTTGATTTTTCAATGCGACCTCAGGCACAACAGCTACCCAGCTGAAAGTAACTGGCCCGAGGGCGAGACTTACTGCGTGACGGATACCTGGGGCCGCACAAGCTATGGCGGCGTAACGGAAGCCTCGTTTCGCGGCAGGGTATTGCGGATGGTTTTCAATGAAAAGACAACGCGAGTGCTGGGATTGGAAGAACCTAGTTGGGAATTCGTAATCAGTGATGCTCTGGCTAACGTAGACGAACTTCGGCGGCAACTTGAACGCGTACTTTCGTGTGGCCGTCCGGAGTATCGGCCTCGTGTATTCGACTTCGGGGAATAGCCTGGAGTGGAGGCCCTGTGGGCAAGAGCGGAAATTCGCTTATCACCCTCGTCTTGCGAGTAGTCTGGGTGCAATGAACGGCGCTGAACAGCGCTCAGCGGCACCTTGAACGAGTTCAACAGCAGTTGCCCGGGCATGTCCACTCTCGTCTCCGCAGGTCGATGCGCTGCAGCGTTCGGCGGGGAAGACGAAGTGGTCAGCCCGGGCTGCACCGCGTCTCGCCGGTGCGGGCCGTTCCCCTAGATGCTGGCACCGGCCCAGCAGCACGGCGCCGCATCAAGCCATGACTCTGGCTTCTGCGGCACCAGCCGTCGGTATCGTCCCGGCGGCTGAGGCGAATTTAACTTGCCACCTCGGACCACGGTCTTCAGCATGATGAGCCCTTCGGACTCCAGATGGCCGGCGCGTGCAGGCGGGCGATCCCGTCGATCCCCTCCTCGAGTTTCGCCTTGCCCAGCCGCCGGCCCGCCTCGTCCTGTATCTCGACATCGTGGTGGTCCTCGGCCCAGTCGTCTCCCACGAACAGCATGTCCTCCTCCCGCTGGTCCAAGGTCGAGCGAGCTGTCTGGCAGCCTCCGGGAGACCTTCCGCAAGCTAATGATCAAGTGCTCACGCCGGTGCGGCGGGCACGACATCCCATCAGCGGTTACGTCTCCCGACCACCGGCAGGGGCACGATCTGTCAATAGGACTGCAAGCACGTCCTGCAACGGGGAGTGCTCACCCGCCAGCGGGGCTACCTGCTGAGCGTCATCGACGGAGCGACGACGGAGCAAATGGGCGCCGCTTGGCGCGCTGCGGCTGACATGCGCGACTGGGCGCTGGCCCAGTGCACCGCCGTCGAAGCGGAACTGAACAGCGGCGACCTTGGCGACGCGACGCTGACCTGGATGTTGGGCGCCGTTCTCGGCTTGCCGCGACTGCTCGTCCGCGACGTGCTGCGCGATCGCCGCCCATCCATCGGCACCCGGGTCAACACCGCGATCATGCTGCTGCTCATCAGCGACGGTTTGCACCGGCTACGCGAGTTGGTGCCCGACGGACAGTTCGAGCTGTTGCCCCAGATTCTGCCGCCCTTCCTACATGTGCTCGCTGGCGTGCCGACCCCCGCCAACCCATCGTGATCACCCCGGGCGTGCCTCACCTCGGCCCGAGCCGAAATTCATCACGGTCGGGTGCATGACGTGGGCGCCCGTCGAGGCGTCGATGTACCAGAGACACCAGTGAGAACAGATCCGGGGCGTCCGGCTCGTTACCGCCCATCCGGCGGTGGCCCGCGGTGTGTGGGCTGGCGGGTTTGTGGAACATCCCGACTCTGCTGCCGAGTTTGTGACACGCCGGCGGGATCGTTCTGGCTGGCTGGTTCTGGGTTGATGATCCCTGTTCGCGGTCGTGTTCTCGTCGTTGGTGGCCGCGGGATGGGGGTGTGTGGGTGTCGATGCAGCCGCGGTCGCGGGTGGAGATTCCGGAGCAGACTGAGCTTCCCCCGGTTTCCCGGACACCTGAGCTGAGGCGACACTGGTCGCCGAGGGAGGAGTTCGGATGCCCGCACCACACCCGCCGGAGTTTCGTCAGCGCGCGGTCGAGTTGGCTCGGCTGCGGGACAAGCCGATCCAGGAGATCGCCAACGATCTGGGGATCTCCGAGCCGTGTCTGCGGAACTGGCTGGGCCAGGCCGACACCGACGACGGTAAGCGCGAGGGCCTGACCAGCGACGAACGCGGAGAGCTCGCGACGCTGCGTAAGGACGCGCTGTGGGTTACCGACATCACCCAGCGCCGCACCCAGGGCGGCTGGGGTTGGCCGTGTCCGGCAACAAGATCTACGCGGTCACTGACCAGTTGGCCGAGCCTCCGAAGTGGAAAATACGGGAAACGCCCCGGCACCGAGGCGGCCAGATGAGGCGGAGGAGTGGGCCAGTCTCAGCGTGAGGCCCGCCGACCGGGGACCGGAAGCCAGGCGCGTGCCACTGTCGGACGAGAGCCGGAACGGACGACGGCGCGGACGTAACAGTGACTACGGTCTTCGCGCTCAACCCGAGGGACGCCGACGATCCCGACGACTCGGGCCGGCTGGCCCGGTCGATCCCTCCGACGTTAGGACCTGATGTCCGTTCGTCTCCGTTCCACCCGCCATCACCTGCTCCGTAGCAGTCTCCTGGTCGGCGCGCTGGCCGGTCTCGGTGCCGGTCTGCTGCCCGCCGCCCCGGCCGGCGCCGCCGCCTCCCGGGCGGACCTGGTGGTCGCCGCGTCCGTCAGCCCGGTCGAGGTGCCGGCCAGCGGTGGCTGGTCGACCCTGACGCTCGACGTGCGCAATGCCGGCACCAGGGCCAGCCAGGATGTGACCGTGGCGTTCACGCTGCCGCCGGGAGCCTGGTTCTCCACCGACGGATTGGTGATTCCGCCAAGCTGGCACTGCGACCTGGCAGGCGCCGCGACCTGCACCCACGCCCCCCTGGCCGCCGGGGAGGTCGCCGACGCGCTGAACATCCCGTTCGGTGTCCCGGCCGCTACCGCCGGCGACACGCTCACCGTCACCGTCACGGCGTCGACCCGTACGGACTCGACGACCACCAACAACACCGGCCGGGCGAGCGTGCGTT
The DNA here is from genome assembly GCF_057197805.1 of Micromonospora sp. Utrum1. Lineage (NCBI taxonomy): Bacteria > Bacillati > Actinomycetota > Actinomycetes > Micromonosporales > Micromonosporaceae > Micromonospora > Micromonospora sp. Utrum1. The sequence continues at coordinate 5,322,727 of NZ_CM170071.1, read as the reverse complement.
ACGTGCCCAGCACCGTGGACCTCGAGTTCGTGCCCGCCGCAAACAGCCAGCAGCTGCTCCCGAACGAGTATGTGAACCTTTCCGCGTCGGTCCGGAACACCGGGAACTCGCCCTCGGGTGAGGTGACCGTCACCATCCCGGTGCCGGCCGGGGTGCAGGGCTCGGAGACGTCGAGCGAGGGGTGGGACTGCGCGTTCGGCGACGGCGTGGCCGACGGCCGGACCGGCTGGCGCTGCATGCACGGCCCGCTGCAGCCGGGTCAGACGAGCGAGCAGCTGTACTACGGCGGGATGCTCACCGCCACCACGGTCGGCGAGGTCGTGACGGTGGAGGCGACCGCCGCGACGACCGCGCTGGAGACCACCCTGGACAACAACACTGCGCGGCACACCATCACCGTCGAACAGGGGGCCATCATTCGCGGCACCGTCTGGGTGGACGGCAACAACAACCGCGTATGGGACTCGTGCGAGGTGGGCGCCCCGGTCGGCTCCGAGGGCATCTCCCGCATCGACGTGGTGACGGCCCCGGGGCAGCCCGGCTCCGGTGGGCTGACCACCATCAACCCCGACGGCACGTTCATCGCGTACGTCCGCTCGGGCACCTATCGGGTGCAGTTCCACGTGTATCACCCGCACGACTTCATCGACTCCGTCGACTCGGACCTGATCTACTACTGGAACGAGACCGGCGGCGCCAACTACGGCTACACCGACTGGGTCACCGTGGCTACGGGTGACGAGGTGACGCTGGACGCGGGCGTGCGGTCACGCTGGATCGAGTCCTGCTGACATTTCTCGACGCCGTTCCGGCGACACCCGGGCGGCCCGGCGTCTGCGGCCGGGCCGCCCGTTGCTTGTCGTGGACCCTCGCCCTCATCGATATTCAGGTCTGCCACACCCACCGTGACCTGCAAGATCAGGTTAGAAGAGGCTCATTGGCGAGCCTCAACGACGTCACCCCGGCCGACGTAGGTGGAGCCAGAGTCGTTCGGTGCTCGTATGGTGATCGGACGTGGGCGAACTGGCCCACCCGGTACCTGGCTGAACTCGCGTCCCCGCTTCCCGCCGCTACCCTGAGCCCGAGGGGCGGGAGCGGTGAGCGTCGAGATCCTCAGCAAGGTCCCGTTCTACGTCGAGCAGGCCTCCTACTGCGTCAGCTACCACGAGAAGAACACCTGTGACCGCTGCACGGCCGTGGGGTGTCCTCGGCTAGATGAGGCTGCGGAGCTGCTAGCCCGTGTTTCATAAGGCCCGGAGGTACTGGTTGATTGCGGCGATGGTCAGGGTGGCTTCGTAGCGCACGGCCAGTTTGTCGTAGCGGGTGGCCATGGCGCGGTGTTGCTTGAGCTGGTTGATGCCGCATTCCACGGCGTGGCGCCGGCGGTAGGTCTCAGGACTGAAGGCGGGTGGCCTGCCGCCGCGGGAGCCTTTCGCGCGGCGGTGGGCGTCTTGGTCGCTCTTGCTCGGGATGCAGGCCTTGATTCCCCGTCGGCGTAGGTAGGCGCGGTTGGCTTTGGAGGTGTAGGCCCGGTCGGCCAGGACCTGCTGTGGGCGGGTTCGGGGCCGGCCGGGCCCGGAGCGGGTGACTCGGATGCGGTCGAGGACCGTGGTGAATTGCGGGCTGTCACCGCGGTGCCCGGCCGTGACGACGGTGGCCAGGACCTTGCGGCCCTGTTCGCAGGCAAGGTGAGTCTTGGTGGTCCATCCGCCTCGCGAACGGCCCAGCGCGTGATCGGCAGGCTCGGCATGGATCCCGCCGGGTGGTTCTTTCTGCCGGTCGCCGTCGCGACGGGCACCGGCCGCGTGTTGATGGGCGCGGCTGATCGTGGAGTCGACGCTGACGGTCCAGTCGATCCGCCCGGCCGTATCGGAGGCGGCTTGCAGCCCGGCCAGGACGCGGGCCCAGGTGCCATCACGCTGCCAGCGGCGGAACCATCGATACAGCGTTTGCCATGGAGCGTAGTTCGCGGGCACGTCACGCCAGGGTGCACCGGTGCGGACCCGCCACCGTATGCCGTCGATGATCTGTCGTCTGGTCCACTTGCACGGTCTTCCCCGCGACGATTCCGCAGGCAGCAACGGGTGCAGGTGCTGCCACTGGATGTCGCTCAGGTCATGCCGCGCCGCCGCCGCTAGGCTGGCCACGAGGTCTCCGGTATTCAGGTTTGCTTGGTCGCTAACCCACTTACCGGAGACCTCTTCAGTTATCGATCACCGCCACGCCGTGACCTCACCCAGCCCACGCCCACTTACGAAACGCGCCCTAAGGGATGTCTCGTAACCCTGGCGTCTGTCTCTTGAGGATGGTCGGGCAGGATGCCTGGATGCAGGTGATCACCGCGGCCCGCCCGGAGTGGATCTTCCCGTTCACCGGGTTGCAGCCCGTTCAGTTCCGCAAGCTGGTCCGGCTGGTCGCCGAGCGTGGCGGTGACGGCATCGCCGACGGCCGGCCAGGCCGGCAGTGGGCCCTCGACCTCGCCGACCGGGTGCTGCTGGTCGCGGCGTACTGGCGCACGAACCTGACGATGCGCCAGATCGGCCCGCTGTTCGGGGTGTCGCACTCCGCTGCGCACCGCGTCATCGACACCCTCGCGCCGCTGCTGGCCCTGGCGCCGGTACGTAAACGGCCGGTCGAGCAGATCGCGATCGTCGATGGCACCCTGGTCCCCACCCGCGATCACCGCCTGGCCGCCCGGAGCAAGAACTACCGCTACTCGACGAACCTGCAGGTCGCCATCGACGCCAGCACCCGCCTGGTCATCGCCGTCGGCGACCCACAGCCGGGCAACCGCAACGACACGATCGTCTACCGCACCTCGGGCATCCAGGAGAAGCTGGACGGGCGGCCGGTGATGGCCGACGGCGGCTACCGCGGCAACCCCGAGGTGATCATGCCGTACCGCAAGCCCTCCGACGGCACCGTCCTGCCTGACTGGAAAGAAGCCCTCAACATCGAACACCGCACCGTCCGAGCAGGGGTAGAACACGCCCTGGCCAGGATGAAGTGCTTCAAAATCCTGCGCGACTACCGCCGGGCCGCCCACACATTGGCCGACGCCGCTTCCGGCATCGCCAACCTCCACAACATCATCCTCGCCGGCTGACCACCGGCCTGATGCCGGACAACGCCTTCACCCAGTTACGAGACGTCCCTTAGGTGATGGGTTGAAATAGCAAATTAGGGCCTGCGGTACTTTCTTCACCAACACCAATCGGTTAACAGGTGAAGTTCCTGCCGCGATGCCGGACGTCTTACATGAGGCGCCAACCGATATCCACATTGGAGGCAATGATTTGATGAGTTCCTACACCATCACCATCGCTGCTGACGATCCCAGTCGAGCGACCACAACCCTGAAGGTCGAGGTGAACGACACCATCCCGCGCATCACCGAACTGGTGGTACGCGCCGGGCAAGGGGACGGGCTGACCGCGGGCCAGATCCCCGCGGTCGACCTGGACCTGCTGCTGAGGGCGATCGCGCCCGCCGCCGGTGGGCGGCAGGCGATAGCCACGCCGCCCATTGCCGTATCCGACGAGGCGCCCGCAGCCGATGCCGTGCCCGTTGACGACGGTGAGCCCGCCGCCGAGCCGACGGCGGTCCAGCCCACCGCCCCTACCACGGGTGCGGATGAGCCGGCTACGAGTAGCCCTGTGGAAGCTGGTGCGGTTGACGTCGTGGTGCCCAAGCAGGCGTCACCGGCGACCAAAGCAAGCAAAGCGAAGAAGGCCACCCGGGCGTCAGGCGCCGGCGCGGCCCGCAGCCGAGCGGGCAAGCCGACCGCAACGGGGGCCAAGGCCACGACTACGGCGGCGAAGGCCAGGAAGCGGACCGCCAAAGGCGGATCCTCTGGAGGCGAGGGACGGGTGTACCGGCGCTCACCGGCCGATCTCGAAGCGGTCTACCAGCAGGCCGGCAGTGTGACGGCTGTTGCCGACCATTATGACGTGCCTCGGCACACCGCCCAGGGGTGGATCCGCACGCTGCGCCGCCGGCAGGCCGGGCCAATTTCTGAGTAGGGAAACGGGTACCGGGTCGGAACGGGCCAACAGGGGTGTCGCTTCAAGGCGCGGGATAAGTCCTGACGGCGAGGGCTATCGACGTGCTGCGACAAGCTGTCAGTCTGTCGTCTCCGTCGCGGGCGGCCGGTACTGGTAGACCTTGTGCCTCGCTCTCCAGTCCGCGGCGTGCCCGATTCGGCGGGCCATTGGCTTCTCCTTCACGGGCTTGGTCAGTCACCCTCGAAGCCGCGGAACGTGCCGGACTCGTCGGCGGCGTCGGCGAAGTCGGCGAAGTCCATGTTCGCGATGGACATGTTGGCGGAGACTTCGGCATACCAGCGGGGCGGCACCCGGAAGGTGCGGCCGGGTTGGTCGTAGAGGCCGACGGCGAGCAGCGGGTGTTCGTCGTCGGCCATGGTGGTCGAGTCGGCGAGGAACAGGTAGGTCAGCTTGTCGTCGTCGTCCGCGTCGGCATCGGCTTGGATCAGGGCATGGATGCCTACCCGGGCGTACTGAGGGTCGCTGACGAAGGTCGCGTTGGGGTAAGGGTCTCCGGCGATGAGGGCGGCTTTCAGTGCGTCCCAGGCCGCGTTATCGGTGAAGTCGGTACGCAGGACCAGCGACGTGAGGTCTTCGGGTTGGGGCAGAGGGGTCACGGCTGCGATCCTTTCAGCCCGTCGCCGCCGCTGATCGGTTCCGACTGCTGCCGGGTCCAGGAGGCAGCCGGTCCCCGTGCCGTGTGGCAGATAGGGTGCCACGATGGCTCGGGTGGAGTGGTCGGCGCTTAGCGGCGACGAGGTCGAGACGCTACTGGCAAACTTGTACTACAACCGTGACGGGCGGTTCTTGCGAATCCGGCCTGCTCAAGGCGACTTCGGTGTCGACCTGATCCTGCCCGTAGCTGCTAAGCCGCAGCTGTGGGACGTCTACCAGATCAAGAAGTTCGCCCTGAATCTGACTTCTGGTCAGAAGGGCCAGATCGAGGCGTCGTTCAGGCGGGTTCTCGTCGCCCTCGTGCGTCATGGGCTGCCGCTCAACGACTGGTACGTCGTGATGCCGCTGGACCCAACCCCGGACAACGTCACGTGGTTCAAAGCAATGCCAGAGACCGCGTGCGCTGAGCTGGAAGCCGACGCGGACCTCGCGCTCACGGCCGACGAGTTGGGGCGGATCCGTGAATGGCTCGATGCCCCGGGACGAACCATTGCCTGGCTGGGTCTCAATGCTTGCGAGAGTCTCGTCGCCGACTACCCGTACGTCGTCGACTACTACCTGCACGGCGGCCAGCAACGTATCCGCGACGCGGTGGCCGAGGTGGCCAAGCTCCTGCAGCAGGATTTACCACTGCAGGCCAACGAGGGCGCCGCCGCAGGTGACGCGCAACCCACGGCCGCGCTGCTCACGCCGGGCGAGATCCGGGAGCACCTGCTGCGGCTAGACCGCGTGCTCGACACCGACCCCCATTTCCGGTACGGCCACAGCCTGGACGTGAACCCTCCCGACCTGCTTCCGGAGCCGGGCCTGGTCGCGGCCACCCAGGAGCAGATCTCGGGCGGGCGGTGGCTGACGTTCAAGGTCTACGTACGGTCGGCGCAGTCACTGATCGAACGGCCGATCCCGGTGACCATGACCTTCGACTTCGAGCAGTCCGCCGAGGATCTGCGGGCCATCGAGCTCTGGCAGAAGTTTGGAAAGCCGGTGCAGGTAGCCGGGACGATCGAGGCCGACATGCCGGGCGGACTGAGCCGCGGAGGTCGGGCCGGGACGGTGCGTCTCTCGCCGGCGGCCGACGTGCTGAAGCAGGCCCGGGTCCGGTTGCGGATCGTGAATCCTGCGGGGACCCCGTTGGCGGAGTGCGCATTCCGCACGGAGTCGGCGAACGGCAGCGACGGAATGTGGGTACGCGGGACGGACGACGCCGCCCTCCTGGGCCTGGAGATGCTCATCGCGACCGACGGAGCCACCACCACCGACTTCCGGATTGAGGCGCTTGCGGGACGCGAGGCCAACGCAGTGCTCAGCCCGGTCCGGTTCGCCGGTTTTCTGACCGCGCCGAACACGCTGCAGTTCGCCGGTGCCTACGGCCCTTTCAGCGACATGGTGCAATTGACGATGGCCGGGCCGCTCCTGCCCGAGGCGGTCGTCTGCTTCGTCGAGAACCTGGACACGATCCAAACCGTCACCACGATGCCGGTGGTGATCCCCGACGTCTCGGCCATGAGCACCCAAGAACGCCTCACCATCATGCGGACGGCGTCGCTGATCAGCGGCCGTACGCTGGTCGCCCACTGGCGGCCGTTCAAGGTCGCCGACACCGGTACCGCCGAATTCGATCCGGCCGGGGATTATGAGTTCATGGTCATCGAGCCGTTGACCGTGTCGCTGGGGTCCGCACGGCACGTTCTCGGCGCGCAGAGGGCGCGGCCGCTCTCCGCACGGATTGAACAGCTCCCCGACGGCAGCGCCCGGCTGACGCCGGACGAGAACGACGTCGCTCATTTCGACTTCCTGCGCGAGATCCCCGAGGACGTCACCGACCGGCAAATGGTCTACTCGCGGCGTATCGATGATCCGGCCGAGGAACAATAACGCCGCTCCACCAGCGCCTGCACGATCTCCTGCGCGAGGCCGTGGTCGACCCGGACCTCGTCCAGGCGCCGAGCCGGCGCTGAGCCTGTGCCGTTCGGAAACTCGTCGCTGCTGGTCAGCCTGGATATCTGTATTCGTTGATGACGCCGCCGAGCACTTGGGTTCGTAGGAGTCGGTGAGCGGTAAGGTCGGTCACGGGCGCGGGGTGCTCTTTAGCGAGGGGAGGTAGCTGTCCTCGAGCCTGGTGCGGGCGGTGGCGGTTGTAGTGGCGGGCGTAGGCGTCGAGGACGTGCCGGGCGTGGGTCTCGTTCCAGATCAGCAGGTGGTCGAGCGCTTCGCGCCGCAGGGTTCCGATGACCCGTTCGCAGTGGGCGTTCATCCGAGGAGCCCGCGGAGCGGTCCTCACGGCCTCGATGCCGTCGGCCGCGAAGACCGCGTCGAATGCCTTGGTGTACTTCGTGTCCCGGTCGCGGATCAGGAAGCGCAGCGAGTTGACCCGTACGCCCAACTCGGCGGCGAGGTTTCTTGCCTGCTGTACCGTCCAGGAGGCCGTCGGATGCGCGGTCACCCCGGCGACGTGCAGTCGTCGCGTGCCGTGTTCGAGGAACACCAGCGCGTACACCCGGTGCAGGTCGACCAGGTCGATGTGTACGAAGTCGCAGGCGATGACGCCCTCGGCCTGCGCAGTCAGGAACTCGCGCCAGGTCGGGCCGCTGCGGCGCGGGGCCGGATCGATGCCGGCAGCGGTAAGGATCTCCCAAACTGTCGTGGTGCCGATGGGACGCCCGAGGCGAACAAGTTCGCCCTGGATCCGACGGCAGCCCCAGCGCGGGTTCTCCCGAGCCAGCCGCAGCACCAGTGCCTTCACCGCGCTCCCGGTCGGCGGCCTGCCAGGTTTGCCCCGGCGCATGCTGTAGTCCCACTTGCTCGCGATGAGTCTGCGGTGCCAAGCGAGCAGGGTCGCGGGCGTCACCGGGAACACCTGCGCCCACCGGCGTCGGGGTATGAGCGAGGACAGCGTCGCGATCCACAGTCGGTCCGCCGGGTTGTACCGCATCGGTCCCGTGAGCTGTCTGCGTAGCACCGCGTTCTCATGCCGCAGCACGAGCAGTTCGGCATCCTTGGCCGCGTCCCGGCGCAGTAACACCGCCGGGACCGTGAGCAGCTTGCGTGCTACCTGGTACACCAGTGAGACGATCACCTGGACAAGCTTCCGGCAGGCCGTCGTGGCGCGCCACACCCACTTCGAGCAGCAGCGATGAGTTTCCGAACGACACAGCACCCCGGACGCCATCGCGAACGCCGCGGTGTACTTGGCCAGCGACGAGTCCGAGTTCGTGCACGGCATCGTGCTCGACGTGGACGGCGGCCGCACCACCGCGGCCGTCATCGCCGGCTGACCCGCCGCAGCGGGCCGGGGCGCCCGGGAACACGTCGCCGTCGCCCACGTACCCCCCCGGTACGTGGGCGACGGCCAGGTACCTCGGCCGAGCGGATCCACCCGTCAGGGATCCACCCGGAGGAAGAACTGCTGGTTGGTGGGGGGCGTGGCGGCGCAGCTGGTCTGGACGACGGCGGCGTTGTTGGCCGTGCTCGCGCCGCTGACGGTCAGGCACTTGTCGCTGTGCACGTTGCGGATGGTGACCACGGTGTCCAGGTCGCGGCCCGAGACGTAGTCCAGCCGGAACTGTTGGTTCGGTTGCGGCAGCCCGTCGCTGTCGCAGGTCCACTGGACGGCCGCCGCGTTGTCGAGCAGGCTCCAGCTCTTGTCGTCGACGCACTTGCCGGCGTCGGTGCCGAGACGGAAGTACGGCGAGGCGCCCACCCGCGTGACGCGGAACTGTTCCCAGGTTGCCGTGGCGACGCAGTCGTACTGGTCGAGGGCCGTCCCGTTGGCCGTGCTGCCGCCCGGCACGTCGACGCATTTACCACTGTGCACCGGCTGCAGGCGGTACTTGCGGCCACCGTCGACGTACACCCCGGGCTGGGCGTTGCTGACGTACCCCTCCCACCGCGTCTGCTTGTCGGCGAAGGCGGTACCGCTCGAAGCGAAAGTGTACATCCGCCGCACGCCGCCGCCGAGGTCGTACAGGGTCCCGACGTCGGCGCGGCCGTCACCGGTGTAGTCACCCACGGCCAGGGTGGCGCGGCTGGCGTCGAACGCTCCGGTCCCGCTGCTCCACCACGCCGCGCTGGACCAGGTGCCGCCCCGGTTGCCGATGGTGAACAGCCGGGCCGTGGCGGCGCCGTCGTCGTAGAGCGCGACGATCTCGTCGCCGGCGGTGCCGTCGACGTCGCCGGTCGCGAACCGGGCGCGGCCGGCGGCGAAGGCGCCGGCGCCGCTGTCCCAGACCTGGGCCGGGGCGCCGAAGGTGCCCTGGGCGGAGGTGTACAGCTGGACCTTGGTGCGGCTACCGCCGGCGTCGTAGACATCGGCGAGGTCGGCGTTGCCGTCGCCGTTGAAGTCGCCGGCCACCAGGTTGGCCTGGGCGAAGGCCAGATTGCCGGCGCCGCTGTCCCAGGCCAGGACCGGGTTCCCGAAGGAACCCTGCGCGGACAGCTGCACCCACAGCCTGCCCTGGTTGCCGGCCAGGCCCTGCAGCAGCGCGAGGTCGGCGTAGCCGTCGCCGTTGAAGTCGCCGGCCACCACCTTCAGGTGGCTGACGTGGAAGCCGGTGCCCGACCACGTCGGCTGGCTGGCGGCGGTGAACCGGGTGCCGTCGGACAGCAGCAGGAACAGCCGGAGATAGCCGTCGGGGTCCTCGCGGAAGACTGCCACGTCGGCCCGGCCATCGCCGTTGAAGTCCCCGTTGGCGCTCCTGATCCGGTCGAGCGGGAAGCCACCGTTGGTGTCGGTGTCCCAGCCGATGTATCCGGTGGACAGGCTGCCCTGCGGGCTGGTCAGCACGCTCCACACGGTGGTCCGGCCGTACCCCTGGTCGATCACCGCGGTGAGGTCGGCGTGCCGGTCGCCGTTGGTGTCGCCGGGCACCGGGGGCGTGCTGACCGTCCGGCCGTGCGCGACCAGGCTCCAGCCGGCGGTCAGGCCGCTGGAGTTGCCGGCGCGGTCGATGGCCCGCGCGTACAGGGTGCGTCGGACGTCCGAGGTGTCGCCGGCGATCGAGGGCCAGAGCGTAACCGGCACCGTCGCCGTGCCGTCGGCGCCGGCGGCCACCCACATGGTGGTGCTCTCCGGGCTGAAGCCGTACTGGAAGCCCGTGACGTCGGCGTCGGCCGCGCCCTTGGTGAACGTCACCGTGCCGGTCTCCCCGACGGAGCGGACGGCGGTCCCCGCCGGATAGTCGGTCGAGGCGATCGTGGGCGTGCCCGGCCGGGCGGTGTCCACGGTGAAGTAGCAACGGGCCGAGTACGGCCCGGCCAGGCCACCGTCCGTAGTGCGGGCCCGGTAGCTGAACACCGTGTTCGGCTGGCCGCCGGGCAGCGCCCCGGGCGGGACCGCCGGCCACGGCACGGCGGTCCCGGAGGCGACCGTGCCAGAGTTGATCGTGGTCACGACCGTCTCACCGGACAGGATGTCCAGGTCGTTGGAGACGTTGTCGCCGTTGGGGTCGTAACCGACACCGGTGAGGGCCGGGGTGGTGGTGTTCAGCGGCGTTGGGGCGGTGGCGGTGCCGCACGGGGTCGGCGGCACCGTGCTCACGCCGGTGGGAGCCAGCGGCGCGGTGTTGTACTCCACGTCGAGCCGGGCGGTCGCCTGGTCGAACCGCTTCCAGTAGTTGTCGTCGCTCTCGTGCGCGCTCGGGATCCGCAGTCCGAAGCCGACGGCTTCCTGCGGGGCGGCCGCGTCCACCGCCTGCTGCACCACCGACTTGACGCTGCCGTTGCCGAGGCCGAACTCCATCAGCAGGGGCGGCTGGCCGCAGGCGGTCTTGTTGGCCTTGCCGCTCTGGGTGTCCAGCGCCTTGCCGTCCAGCCAGTTGACCCCGCTGTTGTTCCAGGTAACCGCCGTGGCCGGGTCGATGGTCTTGGTGTGCCAGAGCTCCACGCTGGTCGCCGAGCAACTGCCGGTGTGCGTCATCGTGATGGAGAACCACGCCCGGGAGATCGTGGCCCGGGCCAGCGGCGCGACGTTCATCTGGAAGAAGCTGCGCCACGGCCCGTCGCTGCTGCCGTACACCGGGCCGACCCGGACGTCCTTGCGGTAGAAGTCGTCGGTCCAGTAGGACGTGCTCGGGCTGGCCTTGTCGACCAGCGTCCAGCGGTACTGGGCGGCACTGTAGGACGGGTCTAGGTACAGCGGATAGTGGACGTCCGGGTCGGACAGCGCCGCCGGGTCGGGTAGCACCGCCAATTCGCCGCGGTCCATCTCGGTTCGCATCGCCCAGCGCCGCGGCTCCCGCGCCGGCACGCCCGGTGCCGCGCCATCGTCGGGTGCGGCACCCGCATCCGGCGCGGCGGACCGGCGGGACGCGGTGGCGCCGTTGTCCGGCGCGGTGGCCGGACCGCCGGGGGTCCCGGCGGCGGGGGGCGTGTCCCACATCATCGGCGTGCCGGAGGTGAACACCGCCCGTCCCTGCGGGTCCACCGCGCTGCTCCCACCGTCCGGATCGGCCCGCAGGGTCAGCCCGCGGGTGGCGGTGGCGAACCGGATCCGGCGCAGCGCCGGATTGCGGGCGGCCGTGGCGTCGTGCACCACCAGCACCTCGGAGAAGCCGACCGGATCCACCGCGACGCGCAGGTCCACCCCGGGCAGCACCGCCGGATAGGTGGCGGTGTCGCCCTCGAGGATCGGCGCCGGCAGGGCGGTCGGCCAGGACAGCGACAGCTGGCCGTCGTCCCAAGAGGCGGTCACCAGTGGACCGGAGCCGCCGCCGGACAGCCGCAGGTCGGTAGAGGTGGCGCCAGGGGACACCGAGCCGTCCGCGTTGCGGGCCAGTCGGGTGTCGACCGGCACCCAGAGGCCGTCGCGGCGGGTCCGCACGGGCAGCACGTACTGCTCCATGGTCCGGGTGCCCGACGGATTGGCGAACACCTGCGTGGTCTCGGTACGTTCGCCGGTGATCTCGACGCGTCGGCCGGTCCGCCGGGCCAGGGCGACCGCGCCGGCCGCGTCCGCGGCCTCGGCGGTCGGGCTCGCGGCCGAGGCGGCCGTTCGCGCGCCCGATGGTGGCGGAGCCGTCGGCGTCGAGAGGGCTGGAGCCGTTCCGACCAGGAGCGTCGTCAACAGCACCGCCGCCGTGGATGATGCCACTCTTCGCCACCTCATTCGCCTGCGATCCGGGGTTGGACGGGCAGCATCCTACGGTCGGCGCGGCGCCTTCCGGGTCGGCCGACCGCCTGGGGTGTGCCGGTCGTGTGCGGATCGTGTGCGCGCCGATTGCGATGCTGCCGTCGACCGAGTCTGGCCGTTGCTGTGCGCGCGGGGAGGTGTCTCTGATGGTGCTTGTGCCCTATCTACGTCGGCCCGGATGGTTCCGGGTGTTGGCGTTCGTGTTGGGGTTCGTTCTCGTCGACTCGCTGGTGGTCGTCCTGCCGGCCACCGCGGCGCCGGGGGTGCACCGGCCGGCGCCGGCACACGACAAGTCCGTGCCGGGTGTGCCTGCGGCCACCCGCCCGGTGGCGCCGGATCCGGTCGAGCAGAAGGCGGTCCACCAGGCCCCGTCCGCGACGGTGTGGCCCGGCGCCGGCAGCGCCACGGTGGACGTACCCCGCTCGGCGGCGGAGACGGGCGCGGCGGCGGGCGCCGCGCCGCGGTCGGCGGCGCCGGCCCGGGCGAAGGCCGGCTCGCTGCCGGTGTCGGTGGGCCCCGCGGCGGCGGGTGGCACGGCGGCCGCGGCCGGCCAGGCGTCCTCGGTCGAGGACGCCGCGGTCGCGCCGGCCCGGGTCCGGGTGGACCTGTTGGGACGGCGGGGCGACGGGCTCCTGCTGCGGGTCAACCGGGCCGACGGCGGGAACCGGGCCGGACGGGTGTCGCTGGAGGTCGACTACTCGGCGTTCCGGGACACCTTCGGCGGCGACTGGGCGACCCGGCTGCGGCTGGTGTCGCTGCCCGAGTGCGCGGCCAGCACCCCGGACCGGCCGGACTGCCGCGGCGTCCCGGTGCCGACCGCCAACAACGGTTCGGGCCGGCTGACCGGGGACGTGTCGGTGGGTGTGTCGGGCACCAGCGCCGGGTCGGCCGCCGGGTCGGGGTTGTTCGCGGTGCTGGCGTCCTCCTCCGGCGGTGCCGGCGACTTCGGCGCCTCCTCCATGTCGCCGTCCACGACCTGGCAGGCCGGCGGTCCGTCCGGCGACTTCACCTGGAACTACCCGATGGCCATCCCGCCGGCACTCGGCGGACCGACCCCGGAACTGGCCCTCACCTACAACTCCGGCAACGTTGACGGGCGCACCTCGGGAACGAACAACCAGCCGTCCTGGGTCGGCGAGGGGATGGACCTTTCCCCCGGCGGGTACGTGGAGCGCCGGTACACCCCGTGCGCCTCGGACATGAAAACCGTCAACGGCCAGAAGCCGAACAACACCACCAAGACCGGCGACCTGTGCTGGGGCAACGACAACCTGTACTTCTCGCTCAACGGCGCCGGCGGGGAGCTGGTCCGGGACGACGCCACCGGGACGTGGCATCCGCGGGTGGACGACGGGTCTAAGGTGGAGCAGCTGTACGACGCGAGTCTCGGAAACGGGGCCCGAAACGGCGAGTACTGGCGGATCACCAACCGGCAGGGCGTGCAGTACTACTTCGGGCTCAACAAGCTGCCGGGTTGGACGTCGCCGAACCTGCAGACCCAGTCTGTCTGGACGGTTCCGGTCTTCGGCAACCACCCCGGCGAACCGTGTCACGGGTCCACCTTCGACGCCTCGTCCTGCCCGCAGGGCTGGCGGTGGAACCTCGACTACGTGGTCGACCCGCACAAGAACACGATGAGCTTCTTCTACCAGCAGGAGAAGAACAACTACGCCCGGAACCTCACCGCCAGCAAGGTGTCCAGCTACGTCCGCGGCGGCTGGCTGGAGCACATCGAGTACGGGCAGCGCGACCGGGAGGTCTACACCACGCCGTACGTCGGCCGGGTGCTGTTCCAGGCGGCCGACCGGTGCATCCCCGGCACCACCTGCGACACGGCGCACCCGGGCAACTGGCCGGACGTGCCCTGGGACCAGTCCTGCACCTCGTCGACGAGCTGCAAGGACAAGTACTCGCCGACGTTCTGGACGCAGAAGCGGCTGTCCTGGCTGAAGACCCAGGTGTGGGGCGGTAGCGGGCCGCGGGACGTGAACCAGTGGAACTTCACCCCGCAGTATCCCGACCCGGGTGACGGGACGAAGCCCCGGCTGTGGTTGAACTCCGTGCAGCAGACCGGTCTGGTGAACGGTTCGGCGACCCTGCCGCCGGTGACCTTCGAGGGCCAACAGCTGCCCAACCGGGTGGACGGGACCGACCACATCCCCGCGATGAACTGGTGGCGGATGAAGGCGATCCGCGGCGAGAGCGGCGACGAGATCCGGGTGACCTACTCGCCGCAGGAGTGCAACTACCTGACCAAGCTGCCGGCGCCGGACACCAACGGCTTGCGCTGCTACCCGCTGCGCTGGACACCGGATGGGCTGAGCGAGCAGACCGACTGGTTCAACAAGTACGTGGTCACCCAGGTCACCGAGTCCGACCGGACGACCGGCTTCGAGCCGGAGGTCTCGGACGTGGAGTACGTGGGACCCGCGGCGTGGCGGCACGACGAGGAGGACGGCCTGGTCCCGGAGGACCGCAAGACGTGGAGCCAGTGGCGCGGCTACGCCCAGGTGCGGGTGCGCAAGGGCCGCGCCGACCAGCCCCGGTCGATGACCGAGATGCGGTACTTCCGGGGTATGGACGGGGACGCCACCGCCACCGCCGGGGTGGCCAAGCATGTGCAGGTGGTGGACTCGACGAACACCCCCTGGCCGGACACCGACCAGCTCGCCGGCATGCCACGGGAGACGACCACCTACACCGGCAACGACGGCACCATCCTCTCGCGCACCATCACCGACCCGTGGCTGTCGACGGCGACGGCGACCCGGGTCCGGTCGTGGGGCACCACCAGCGCCTACCAGGTGCAGCAGCAGAAGATCACCCAGGGCGAGACGGAGAACGGTCAGTGGCGGCAGACCGCGACCGTGCACACCTACGACCCGGACGGCACCCTGTTGCGGGAGTACGACCAGGGGGACCTCGCCGACGCCAAGGACGACACCTGCACCACGTACACGTACGCCCGCAACACCTCGGCGTGGATCCTGGACGCGCCGGCCGAGCGGCGGACCACGGTGGGGGACTGCGCCCGGCAGCCCACCGGCGCGCCGGATGTGATCTCCGACGAGCGGCTCTACTACGACGGCAGCGACACCCTGGGCGCGGCGCCGGTTCTCGGCGACGTCACCCGTCGGGACCAGTTCAAGGGCTGGTCGAACGGGGCGCCGACGTTCCTGACCGCCCTCCGCTCCCGGTATGACGGGTACGGCCGGCTCATCGAGGCCCGGGACGTGTACGACCGGCCACAGACGTTCACGTACACCCCGGCCAGCGGCCCGACCACCAGGACGACCACGCTCAACCAGCTCGGTCAGCAGGCCACCACCGACGTCGACCCGGCGTGGGGGACCGCGACCGAGACCACCACGGTCAGCGGCGCCCGGACCGACGTCGAGTACGACCCGCTGGGCCGGGTGGTCAAGACCTGGGCACCCGGCCGGGACCACGGCCAGAGTCCGACGAACAAGTACCAGTACCTGCTCCGCAGCGACGGACCGAACGTGCTCACGACCTCCACCCTGGAGGCCGACGGCGGGTACCGCACCGAGTACCAGTTGCTCGACGGCAAGCTCCGGGTGCGGCAGACCCAGGACCCGTCGCCGGCCGGCGGTCGGGTGGTCACCGACATCGTGTACGACTCGCAGGGCCGCAAGGTGAAGGAGAACGGGCCGTACCACAACGACGCGCCGCCCGGCACCGACCTGCTGCTGCCGCAGGAGGACCTGCTGCCGGCGCAGACCACGACCCTCTACGACGACGCCGGCCGGGTCACCAACGAGATCTTCTCGTCGCTCGGCCTGGAGAAGTGGCGTACCACCTACGTCCACCATCTCGACCGGCAGGACACGATTCCGCCCAAGGGCGACACCCCGACGACGCGCTTCGTGGACGCCCAGGGTCGCCTGGCCGAGCTGCGCCAGTACAAGGGTGACACCGCGTCCGGGCCGTACGACTCGACCAGCTACGCCTACACCCCGCGCGGGGAGCTGTCCACGGTCACCGACCCGGCCGGCAACACCTGGCGGTTCTCCTACGACGCCCGCGGGAACAGGTCCCGCGTCGAGGACCCCGACCAGGGCACCACGACCTCCACCTTCGGGGACAGCGACGAGCTGCTGACCACGACCGACGCCCGCGGCACGATGCTGGCGTTCGAGTACGACGCCCTCGGCCGCAAGACCGTCGAGCACCAGGACTCGGTGACCGGACCGAAGCTCGCCGAGTGGACGTACGACAAGCTGCCGGACGGCACGGCGGTGCCCGGTCTGCCGGCCACCACGACCCGGTACGTCAACGGCGAGCGGTACACGACGGCGGTCACCAAGTACGACACCGTCGGCCGGCCCACCGAGCAGACCGTCACGATCCCCGACAAGGAGGGGAAGTTGGCGGGCACCTACACGTTCGGCAGGTCGTACGCGATCGACGGCGAGGTGGCCACCAGCAAGCTGCCGGCGCTGGGCGGGCTACCGGAGGAAACCCTGACGTTCGGCGTCAACTCCCTGGGCATGGCGACGACGTTGACCGGTGCCACCAGCTACGTGACCGGCACCGGCTACACCGAGTACGGGGAGCAGAACCAGCTCACCCTCTCGGCCGGCGGCAAGAAGGTCTACCGGGACTTCAGTTACGAGACCGGCAGCCGGCGGCTGACCGAGGCGACCACCCGGCGCGAGAACGGCGCCGCGCTGGTCTCCGACGTCAGCTACCGGTACGACGACGCGGGCAACCTCCGGCGGATCAGCGACGCCCCCGACCCGGCCACCGGCTCCGGCACCGACACGCAGTGCTTCGACTACGACTACCTGCGCCGGCTCACCCAGGCGTGGACGCCCGGCAACGGCGACTGCGGCACCGCGCCCACGGCCGCCGCGCTGGGCGGCGCCGCCCCCTATTGGCACGCCTGGACCTTCGACGCGACCGGCAACCGCAAGACGGAAACCCGGACCAGCCCGGGCGGGTCCACCACCACCAGCACCTACTCCTACAACGCGGCCGGCGGCGCCCAGCCGCACGCCCTGCGCGGTGTCACCACCACCGGCCCCGGCGGCACCACCAGCAACGGCTACGACTACGACCCGGCGGGCGACCTGACGACCCGCACCCGGGCCGGTGTCGGGCAGACGTTCGAGTGGGACGCCGAGGGGCACGTCAGCACGGTCACCGAGAACGGGAAGACCACCAGCTATCTCTACGACGCCGACGGCAACCGGCTGATCAGCCATGACCCGGACGGCGCGGCCACCCTCTACCTCGGCGACAGCGAGCTGCACGTCGACTCCGGCGGTGGCCGGGTGGGCACCCGCTACTACCAGCACAACGGGCAGACCATCGCCATGCGCAACGGCCTCGACGGCCGGCTGACCTGGCTGGTCTCCGACCAGCACGGGACCGCCGAGATCGCCGTCGCCGAGGACACCCAGGCGATCCAGCGGCAACGCCACGACCCGTACGGCAACACGCGCGGCACCCAGACGGCGCCGGTGGCCGGGGACCGCGGCTTCGTCGGTGGCGTCACCGACGCCACCACCGGGCTGACCCACCTGGGTGCCCGCGACTACGACGCGACGACCGGCCGGTTCATCTCGGTGGACCCGGAGATCGACTATGAGGATCCGCAGCAGATGAACGGGTTCGCGTACGCGAACAACAGCCCGGTCACCTTCACCGACCCGGACGGCACCGCCTACGTCACCCGCACGGTGACCACCTGGAAGACCGTTTATCACACCGTGATCCGCAAGGTCGTGGAGGCCATCCAGGTCCTGGTCACGGTGATCGTCTTCTGGTTCCTGATGATGATCTCAGCGCCCTGGCACGTCTACAGCTACTACGTGACCAAGCTGATCGTCCGGTACATCAAGGAGGTGGTGAAGCGGATCGTCAAGATAACCAGGCTGATCCGGGTGTTCGTCCGCACCCATGACTCCAAAACCGCCAAGCACCTGCGAAGTCTCGCCGGCCAACTGGACCGGCTCAACCAGATCGGGCTGAGTCTCGCCCGGTCCGCCGCCTCGGTGATGATGATGGCCAAGGCCATCGCCGACCAGCAGCAGAAGCAGCAGGATCGGGACAAGGGCAAGCCCTGGTACAAGCGACTCTCCGACAAGATCCATTCGGTGGTCCAGAACAAGTGGTTCCAGTGGGCTGCCGTGGCGGCCGGCGTCGTCGGGCTGTTCGCCTGCCCGGTCTGCGGGCTCATCGGCTTCGTCGGCGTGGCGATGTCGACGGCGAGCACGGCCGATTCCTGTAGCCACCGGCAGTGGAGCAGTTGCGGCATCGGGGTTGCCTCGATGGGCCTCGGTATGGGCGGTGAGGCGACGGAGGTGTCGGGTGCCAGGATGGTGCTCCGCGGGCGGATGACCCTCGACGAGACCCGGTGGCTGGTGAACCCGATCCGGCGGCTGGGCGGCTACGGACGGACCTACGTCGGCAGGGGGATCGAACGGGTGGGACGGTTCACCCAGTACGGTGCCGCCGGCTTGGACGCCTACGGGGCTATGTGAGCGCCGGCATCGCCGGATCCCACGGCTCAGCCGTGTGGTCCGGCGACGCCGGGTGTCACCGATCGAGGGCGTAGGCGCGCAGCAGGGCGTGCATGGCGTACCGCTCGGGCCGGCACTCGGTCACCAGCCGCGCCTCCGCCAGGTCGGCCAGCCAGCGGCGCACCACCGGCGTCGGAGCGCCGGCGAGTCCGACGGCGTCGGCCACCGAGATCTCCGGGTCCGGATGCGTCCCGAGCAGCCGGAACAACCCGCGGGCGGCCGGATCCAGGGCCCGGTACGACCAGGAGAGCACGGTCCGGACATCCAGGACCGGGTCACCGTCGCGGAACGCCTCGAGGCCCCCGTCGCCCCGCCGGAGTTCCGCGGCGACCGCGCCGAGCGGACGATCGGGGCGGGTGGCGGCCCGGGCGGCCACGAGGGCCAGCGCCAGCGGCAGCCGCGCACACCGGCTGATGATCTCGTCGACCGCCGCGGGCTCGCCGGCCACCCGCCGGGCGCCGAGCCGGCCGACCAGCAGGTCCCGCGCCTCGCCCACCGGGAGCAGATCCAGCTCCATCGGGTACGCGCCGGCCGTGGCGATCAGCCCGGACAGCCACCCCCGACCGGTGGCCACGGCCAGGCACCCCGGGCTGCCGGGCAGCAGCGGCCGCACCTGCCCGGCGTCCCGGGCGTTGTCCAGCACGATCAGCATCCGCCGCCCGGCGACCAGGCTGCGATACAGGGCCGCCCGCGCGTCCAGGCCCACCGGGATCCGCTCCGGCGGCACGCCGAGCGCGTCGAGGAAACCGCGGAGCGACTCGGCCGGGTCGACCGGGGGCTCGGTCGGATCGAAGCCGCGCAGGTTCGCGTACAACTGCCCGTCCGGGAACCGGTGCACCACCCGGTGCGCCCAGTGCATCGCCAGGGCGGTCTTGCCGACCCCGGCCGTACCGGTGATCAGCGCGACGGTCACCGTCGCCGGCCGGTCGGCGGCCGGGTCCCCGGTCAGCGCGTCGAGGGTCGCCACCTGCTCGCCGCGACCGGCGAAGGTGGCCAGGTCGGCGGGGAGCTGACGAGGGCGCGGCGCGGCCCCAGCAACCGCCGGGGCGGGCCGCTGCGGCAGGTCGAGGGCCCGGTCGGCGGCCAGGATTCGCTGCTGCAGCCGTTGCAGCGGCCGACCCGGCCGGATGCCCAGCTCCTGGTCCAGCAACCGGTACACGTCCCGGTAGGCGGCCAGCGCGGCAGCCTGCCGGCCGCTGCGGTAGTACGCCAGCATCAGCAGCACCCAGAGCTGCTCCCGCAGGGGATGCTGGGGCACGATCCGGGCCAGCTCGGTCGCCACCTCCTCGGCCCGGCCGGCGGCCAGTGCCACCTCCGCCCACTGCTCGACGACGTCCAGCCGGCGTTCCTCGAGGCGGGCCCCCTCCACCCCGAGCTGGGGTCCGCCATGCACACCGGCGAGCGGATCGCCGCGCCACAGGTCCAACGCCCGGCGCAGCCGGTCCAGCGCAACCGCGCGATCGGCGCGGTCGACCGCCTGTCGCCCCTCCGCCACCAGCTCGGTGAACCGGGTGAGGTCAAGCTCGTCCGACCGAACCCGCAGCCGATACCCGCCGGGCCCACTGATCAACCGGGACTCGCCCTCGCCCGGCGCGCCGAACTGGCCGCGCAGCCGGGCCACGTACGTCCGGATGTTGGACTCGGCCGCGCGCGGCGGCTGCGTCCACAGCGCCCGGGCCAGGTTCTCGCCGCTGACCGCCTGGTTGGCGTTCAGCAGCAACGTGGCCAACAGGGCTGGCAGCCGGGCGCCGCCCAGTTGCAGCGTCCGGCCGGCGCTCACCGCCTCCAACGGACCCAGCAGTCGGAATTCCATGCGCGCGGCCGGGAAGGTCACCGCCGGCGCCGCGGTCGCCAGTGTCACAGGGCCATGCCGTCAGACGTCGCTGATCCGGAACAAGCCGATGTCGTCGGCGCTGGTGCCCTGGGCCGGCACGCTCTGGTTGATGGACGCCTCCACGCCGACCCAACCGTGCAGCACCCCGTCGCTGTCGATGATCTCCATCATCGGCACGACGTGCGAGTTGCCGGTATAGCAGTACTCGCCCCGGGCGTCGGCGTTGGCGGTCCGCCAGTACCAGAGGGTGTCCCGCCGATCGGTACTGGTGGTGTTCGCCCGGGACAGGTAGTACTGGTTCTTGGTGGTGGTGCCGCCGAGACAGCGGCCGCTCGAGCAGGGGTTCCAGTCCCGGTTCCAGAACGGATCACCGCCGCCGTCGGTGACGTAGGGCGTACCACTGCTGTCGGTCTGCCAGATGTCGTAGTAGTGCAGCATCGCGCTCCAGTCCGCCGCCGCGATCTGTGCGATGCCGGCCTGGGTGCCGAGCGACGCGTTGCTGCCGTACCCCCACCCGTTGGTGGCACCGAACGAGTTGCCCACGTAGGCCAGCCTCGCCAACTTGCCGGGGATGGGCTCGCTGACGGTCCACTCCTCCCAACCCGTGGTCCCGTCCCAGGTGACGCGCAACAGCGGACCGTCCACCGTGTACGTCCCGTGCAATGTGTTCGGCGCTGCCGTGCTCTGGAAACCGTTGCCCGTCTTCACCACGCAGTTGCGCGCCGCGCAGTTCGCCGCGGTCACCCCCGTCGAACTCCGGGTCACCCGATCCCGCTGGCTCCAATGCCAGTGCGACTCGACGACCTCGTTGGTGTCGGTGAAGGTGTACGTCGCCAGCCGTACCCAGTTCGTCCGTACGCTCGCCCGCACCTCGCCGATCGACACCACGAACTGGTGCATGCCGGCCGGTGCGTTGCTCGCCGCGGGGTCCGCCGCCGACGCGGCAGCGGCCGCACCCGGTAGACCGGACCCCAGCAATGCCAGGGCCGCTCCGGCCACCAGCGCGATCCGGAAGGGCCGCACACCCATCGACTTCTCCTAACACGAGGATTGCTATCGTTGGCGAGTGGCGATGATCGATCACATCCGCCGGCATCGACTCGGGACCGGTAGCGGGATCCATCCTCCGGGCCACCCCTGCACGAAACCTGAACGGTCCCTGGGCGACGGCACGTAGGGCCCCAGGTCGTGGAGTTCAGGCTGCTCGGGCCGTTCGAGATCAGCCACGATGGGCGGCCACTCACGGTCGGCACACCGCAGATGCGGGCGCTGCTCGCGGTGCTGCTGCTGCGCGGGGGCAGGGCGACGGTCGACCAGCTCATCGCGGAGCTGTGGCCGCACGGCACGGCCACGGACGCCCGGGCGATGGTGCACAGCTACGTGTCCCGCTTGCGACGGGTGCTGACCCCGTCCGGCGCCGCAGCCGTCGATCAGGTCCGGCTGCTGACCCGCCCGTCCGGCTACGAGCTTGTGGTCCGTCCCGGTGAACTGGACCTGCACCGGTTCGACGACATGGTGGCGCAGGCGCGCACCGCCCGGCAGGCCGGGCAGCTCACCGCGTGCGCGACGCTGCTACGCCAGGCCCTCGGGCTGTGGCGGGGAGCGGCCCTGGCCGACCTGCCCGACACGCCCACCCTGGTCGCGGAGGCCGCCCGGCTGACCGAGTGCCGGTTGACCGGGTACGAGGAGCTGTTCGACGCGGACCTGGCCGCCGGTCACGGCGGCGACCTGGTTCCGGAACTTGCCACGCTGTGCGCCGAGCACCCGCTCCGGGAACGGTTCACCGGCCAGCTGATCCTGGCCCTCTACCGGGGCGGACGTCAGTCCGAGGCGCTGGCCGCCTACCAGCGGCTGCGGGCCGGGCTGTCCGACGCGTTGGGCATCGACCCGAGTCCCGAGCTGCAGGCCCTGCACGCGGCGGTGCTGCGGCAGGACCCGGGACTGGGCGGCCCACCCGCCGCCGGCGCCGGTCCCGACGGCGGTCCCGGTCCCGGCGGCCGGCCGGTCCCGGGCGCCGTCGGCAGGCCCGCGCAGCTGCCGCCCGCCGTGCACGGCTTCACCGGTCGGTACGACTCGCTCGCGGAGCTGGACGCCCTGCTGGAAACGGCGGACGGGCCGGCTGTCGTCACCATCGCCGCGATCACCGGCACCGGCGGGGTCGGCAAGACGGCGCTCGCCCTGCACTGGTCGCACCGGGTGCTCGACCGGTTTCCGGACGGACAGCTGTACGTCAACCTCCGTGGCTACGACCCCGGCGAGCCGCTGCCGGCGGCCAGCGCGCTGGAGGGGTTCCTGCGGGCGCTGGGCACCGAACCGTCGAAGGTCCCGGCCAGGCTCGACGAGCGGGCCGCCGCGTACCGGTCGGCGGTGTCCGGCCGGCGCATGCTGGTGGTGCTGGACAACGCGCGCACCGCCGAGCAGGTCCGCCCGCTGGTGCCCGGGACGTCCGGCTGCCTGGTCCTGGTGACCAGCCGCAACGACCTCGCCGGCCTGGTCGCCCGCGACGGCGCGCACCGGCTGGCCCTGCCTCGGCTGCCCGGCGCCGAGGCGGCCGAACTGCTGCGCCAGATCCTCCGCCCGGCCCGAACCGACCACGCCGCCACGGCGATCGCCGAGCTGGTACGGCTCTGCGCCGGCCTGCCCCTGGCGCTGCGCGTGGTGGCCGAGCGCGCCGCGCGCCGCCCCGACGTCCCCCTGGCCGACCTGATCGCGGAGTTGTCCGAACGCACGGAGCGGCTCAATCTGCTGTCCCCGGCGGACGACCCGCACGCAGCGGTCCGCACGGTACTGTCCTGGTCCCACGATGCCCTGCCGCCCGCGGCCGCCCGGCTGCTGCGGCTGCTCGGGCTGCACCCGGGCCACGACCTCGACCGGTACGCCGCCGCCCAGCTCGCCGCGGTTGGCCTGGCCGAAGCCGGACGCCTGCTCGACGCGCTGCTCGGCGGCTTCCTCATCGAACCGATCGGCACCGGCCGGTACCAGATGCACGATCTGCTGCGCGCGTATGCCGCCGAGCGGGCGGAGACCGAGGAGAGCGACAGCGACCGCCGGGCCGCCCTGACCCGGGTGTTCGAGCACTACCTGCGCACCGCCGCGGCGGCGATGGACCTGGTCGCGCCGCACGAACGGTACCGCCGGCCGACGATCGCGGCGCCCACCGACCCGGTGGTCCCGTTGACCACGGCGGCCGAGGCGCTGGCGTGGCTGGACGCCGAGCGGCGCAACCTGGTAGCCGTCGCCGGTTACGCCGCCGACGACGGATGGCCCACCTACGCCACCCGGTTGTCCACCGTCCTGTGGCGGTACCTCAACATGGGGGCGCACTACACGGACGCGGAGGCGCTGCACGGCCATGCGCTGCGCGCCGCGGAAGAGGCCGGCGACCCGGCCGCCTACGCCGACGCGCTCATCGACCTCGCCGTCGGGTACGAGCGGCAGGGGCGCTACGACGAGGCGATCGACCATCTCGACCGGGCCCTGGCGACCGCCGGTGCGGCCGGCCACCACTTCGGCGAATTCCGTGCCCTGAACAGCCTGGGCATCGTGCACGGCCAGCTCGGGCACGGCGAGCGGTCCCTCGAGCTGCACCACCGCGCGCTCGCGCTGGCCCGCGATCGCCACGACCGGGCCGGTGAGGCGGCATTACTGGGCAACCTGGGGGTGACCTACGAGGGGCTCGGTCGCTACGACGAGGCGCGCCGGCACGGCGAACAGGCGCTCGAGTTGGCGCGCGAGGTCGGCCACCGCAACATGGAGGCCGCGGCCCTGATCAACCTCGGCGCGGTGCTGCAGGCCCTGGGCGACCACCGGCTGGCCGTCGACCGGTACCGGGAGAGCCGCACCCTGGCCAGGGAGATCGGAAACCGCGGCATCGAGACCGCCTCGCTGATCGGCATCGGTACGGCCTGTCGCCTCGCCGGTCAGCCCGCGGCGGCCCTCGAGCAGTACGGCCGGGCGTTGGTCCTGGCCGGCGAGATCGGTGAGCGGCACAAGGAGGCCGAGGCCCTCGCCGGCATCGGGCATGTGCTGCATGGCTCGGCATCCACCGCCGGGCAGGCCCGGGAGCACTGGCGGCGGGCCCTGGCCATCTTCACCGATCTGGGCGCCGCCGCCGAGGCCGCGCAGCTGGAAGCCTGCCTGGCCGATGCCGGCCCGACCGGCCCGCCAACCGAGGTGGCGCACCGGTCGGCCCACTGACGGGTCAGGGCCGCCGCGACCGAGGGTGGACCGGCGCCGGTCACGGCGATCCCTCGGCGCGCCAGGTGCTGCCGGTTGGCGCGGGAACTGTAGGCCTTGTCTGCCAGGACCCGATCTGGTCGTGTGCGGGGCCGGCCACCGCCGGCCCTGGGGACCCGGATGCCAGCCAGCACGGGGACGAATTGCCGGCTGTCGCCGCGGTGTCCGGCGGTGAGCACCGTCGACAACGGCTTACGGCCCTGTTCACAGGCCAGATGAAGCTTGGTGGTCAACCCACCTCGTGACCGTCCCAGGGCATGATCGTCGGGTTCGTCATCGACACCGCCGGGCGACTCGACCTGCAACTGGCCACGGTTGCGGGCGCCGGCGGCGTGCTGGTGAGCCCGGGCGCTGGTGGAATCGACGCTGACGTCCCACGTGATCATCCCCGCCGCGTCGGCCCGGGTCTGCAACCCGGTGACCACCTCCCGCCACACTCCCGCCCGCTGCCACCTGCGGAACAGCCCATAGACGGTCTGCCAGGGCCCATACAGCGCCGGCACGTCCCGCCACGGCGAGCCGACCCGGGTGCGCCAACGGATCCCGTCGATCAACTGCCGTCTGCTCCACTTCGGCGGACGTCCTGACCCACGCGGGCCGCCGGCGCCGCCAGCCCGGCCCGCCTCGCCGAGCTGCGCGCCGGCCTCGACGACCTCGCCGACAAGGTCGGCCGGCCCGCCCTGCGCGCGTTCCTGGTCGCCGCGCGCGACCGCTCCGACCGTCGGGACAATCAGCGCGACTGGCAGCGCATGCTTGACCTCCTCGACGGCCGCCCGATTGCGGATGCCAGGGGTATCGACTGCCTCGCAAGCAAGCTGCGCCGCTCCGCCGTGCACATCACGCAGCAGCCGACCGCCGCCGCCGCCTGACACAACCACCCGGCAACCGTGCGACCAGGTAGACGCCTACGTAGCCGGCCTACCTATCGCTGACCAGCGGGCATGCCGCAGGGTAGGCACGGTCGATTTCATCCGCACGACGATTGCGTGGGCCAAAGTGTTGATCTACGGTTCGCACGTGACGAACCAGGGACGCGTGGTAGGTGGCCGCCTGACGGGCGCCAGCGTTGACTCAGGCCAGGGCGGACTCGTCATCCCGCACCCGTACAACCCCTTTAAGCGGTACAAGCTCAACGCCGAGACCGTGCTCGAGTGGGAGGAACTTCCGGGCAAGGAAGGTGTCGTCGGCGCCATGGGCCGGGCTGCCGCGACGGCTGCTCTGCCCGGGAGGATCGGCAAGGCTGTCGGCGCCAGCCTCGGGGCTGCCATGAAGCCCCCGCGGATAGTCCGCGTGGACTGGGCCGACGGCGATCAGTCCGTCCTCGAGTTGCCGGAGAAGCTGTTCACGGTCTTCTCCGTATTGCTCCAGGGCCGGCAGGTCGTCACCGAAGCCTCCGCGCAGGCCAAGTCTTCGGAGCTTCAGGCGCAGCCCGGCGTGACCGACAAGATCTTGGACCTCGCCTCCTCGGTGATCCAGCGAGGCATGCCGGCGACGCCGGCCGTGGCCGCGGCTCAGCCGGATGTCGTTGGGCAGATTGAAAAGCTCGCCTCGCTCCACGACGCCGGCATCCTCACGGATGAGGAGTTCGCGGCGAAGAAGGCTGAGCTGCTCGGGCGCCTCTGACACTCGAGCAAGCCAGTCTTCGCTCCGATCGCCGAACGCGGACGGACCGCTCAAGATGGCGATCCGCCGTAGCAGTACTAACGGCCCTCCCCGGCTGCGCCGGGCGTCGGCTCCGCCGCCGGGCGGGCGTGTCCCACGCATGACCCGCCCGGCCGGTCGCTGACCGCCCGCCCCGGTATGCCGACACGCCCCCCGGCCCGCTGTTCGCCGCCCCCCGCCACTGTCCGCCCCACCCCCACCCCGGCCGCTGGCGCTCGTGCTCATGCTCGTGCGCTCGTGCACCTGGGCGACGCTGACCGGCCCGGCCCGCTGTCAACGCCCCACCCGGTGCGCGCGATCGTGCGCTCGTGCACGACAGCAGCACAGCAGCACACAGCACAGCGACACAGCACAGCCACGCGCACGCGCTGGTTACGACTCAGACGTTGAGCGCAAGCGCGCGTGCAACTCAGCGAACGATGCTCAGACTGTCAAGCCCCGGGTTTGATGGAGAGTTGGTTAGCTGGTTTTCAGGGGTGCGGTGACCGGCTGGGTCATCGCGTGTAGTGCCTCGTGTTCGGCGGGCGGGATGTGCCCGAGCTCGCCGTGCAGCCTGCGGTTGTTGTACCAGTCGATGTACTCGACGGTGGCCATCTCCAGGTCGTCGAGCCCGCGCCACGGGCCGGTGTTGCGGACGAGTTCGGCCTTGTAGAGGGAGTTGAACGCCTCGGCCATCGCGTTGTCGTACGAGTCGCCCTTGGACCCGACCGAGGCGACGGCGCCGGCCTCGGCGAGCCGCTGGGTGTAGCGAATCGCTCGATACTGGACTCCCCGGTCCGAGTGGTGGACCAGTTTACGCAGGTCAGCACCCTGACTCTCGCGGCGCCAGATCGCCATCTTCAGCGCGTCGAGAGCCAGGTCGGTGTAGAGGCTGGTGGCGACCTGCCAGCCGACGATCATGCGGGAGTGCACGTCGAGAATGAACGCGGCGTACACCCAGCCCACACTCGTGCGCACGTAGGTCAGGTCGGCGACCCACAGCTGGTTCGGATGTTCCGCGGTGAAGTCCCGTTTGACCAGGTCACCGGGGCGGCCGGTCTCGGCTGCGGGCCGGGTCGTGCGCGGCGACTTGTCGCGCAGCAGCCCGCGCAGCCCGGACTCACGCATCAGCCGCTCCACGGTGCACCGGGCCACCGGCACGCCCTGGCGGCGCAGCTCGTGCCACACCTTGCGAGCGCCGTAGACACCGTAGTTCTCCGCATGGATCCGCTCGATCATCGCGGTCAGCTCCTCATCGCGCCGCGACCGGGCCGAGGCCGGGCGGGTCTTGGCGGCGTAGTAGGTCGACGGTGCGATCTGTGCCGGCGTGTCTTCGAGCGCCTGCAGGACCGGCTGGACACCGTGTTCGACCCGCTGGGAGTCGACGAAGTCGACCTTCATCGCGACGGACGGTCCAACTCCGCCGCGAAGAAAGACGCCGCGGACTTCAAAATCTGATTCGCCCGCCGCAGCTCACGATTCTCCCGTTCCAACACGGCGAGGCGTTCCGCGTCGCTGCTGGTGATGCCCGACCGCTCACCGGCGTAGGTCTCGGCCTTCTTCACCCACGTCCGCAACGCCTCCGGATGAACCCCGAGCTGACCGGCGATCCGCCGGATCGCTCCGACCGCGGACGCCGGGTCCCGGCGAGCCTCGACGGCCAACCGTGTCGCACGCTCACGCAGCTCATCGTTGTACTTCTTGGGTGCGGGCATCGCTGGTGTTCCTCCCAGGTTTCGATGTCTCCATCAAACCCGGTGCGGGACAGACCTCAGCAGCAGAGAGCAGCACAGCAGCGATCATCGATTGAGTCAACAGTCGCGAGCAACGAATGCAACGCAAGCACGACGAACGCGCGCCGATCGATGGGCAAGATCATCGATGTGCACGGCTGGGGGTGGACCCTCTCGACGCTGGCAGCTTCCCCGGTCGGTATGGCAGAAGCCGCCGCGTACGGGACTGGAGTTTTAAAGATCATCTCTGAAGGAGGGCAACATGCGCCGCCGCCGCATCATTCCGCCCGGAGCGACCGACCCTGGCCCGTACACGGGTGGCCTGCCCGCGATCATCTGTTCCCGGTGCCACACGCGCCGCGTGTGGTCCGACTACCGGCAGAGCGAGACGTCCGGCCGCCGTCCGGTGTGCGCATGGTGCGACCGTGCCGCAGACGTTGCCCGCGACGCTGCAAGGCTGGCCCGGCCGCTTGGCCCGGGCTGCGACCGGTGACCGCCTCGGCCGACCAGGAGTGCCTCGGTCGCTGACGCAGGCTTCCGCCGGCCGCGTTCGGCCGCGAGAAGCGCACGGTGGAAGGCTGGCACCGCTTGTGTAGTCGGTAACAGCGGCCGCATTCCTCGACCTCACGCGCTCCAACACCGCCAACATGCGGGCCAGCTCTGGTGAGACCTGTCCGCTCCCGGTGGACTGAGCGGCCGTAGCAGCTTCGGTAGCAGCGGCCGCCCTCCTCGCCTGCTCGCGCCTCAACGCCAACACCATGAGGAGCCGCGCGACCTGTCCGCTCCCGGTGGACCGAGCGGCCGTCTTGCCGCTAGCTTTGGCGGCGGCGAGTCGATTCGCCTCCCTGATCGCACGGTTCTCCCGGTTGACCCGGCTCCAATTCATCTCTGTCACTATTGGCCTTCCCTACTGCGGTCAGGTCATCCGGCATGGCACGGTATTTCATACCGGCTTCGCGGCGCCAACAAAAGGCCCGCCCTAGGGCCTGTGTCGAAGTCGGTCACAGCCACTCGTTGATCGCGGCGATGTGCACGGTGGCTTCGTAGCGCACGGCGAGCTTGTCGAAGCGGGTCGCCACGGCGCGGTTGCGCTTGAGTCGGTTGATGCCGCATTCGACGGCGTGACGCTGCTTGTACCGCTCGGGGTCGAAGGCCGGTGGCCGGCCACCCTTGGATCCCTTCTTGCGCCGGTTGGCGTCCTGGTCGGCCTTCGACGGGATGGTGGCCTTGATTCCGCGGCGGCGCAGGTAGCGGCGGTTGGCCTTGGACGTGTACGCCTTGTCGGCCAAGACCCGATCCGGGCGGGTGCGCGGTCGACCGGCGCTCAGGCGGGGCACCCGGATGCCGTCGAGCACCGCGACGAACTGGGGACTGTCCCCGCGCTGCCCGGCGGTCAGCACGATCGACAACGGCTTCTGCCCCTGCTCGCACGCCAGGTGCAACTTCGTCGTCAGCCCACCCCGCGACCGCCCGAGCGCATGATCGCCGGGCTCGACCGCCACGCCGCCCGGCGGCTCGACCTGCAGATCCCCCTTTTACGCGCCCCGGCGGCGTGCTGATGCGCCCGAGCGACCGACGAGTCCACCGACACGTCCCACGTCACCCACCCGGCCTCGTCGGCCACTGCCTGCAACGCGGTCAGGATCTTCGCCCAGGTCCCGTCGCGCTGCCAACGCCGGAAGACCGCGTACGCCGCCGACCAGGACCCGTAGCACTCCGGTATGTCCCGCCACGGCGCACCCACCCGGATCCGCCACCTGATCCCATCAATGAGCTGTCGTTTCGTCCATGTCGGCGGCCGACCCGGCCTGCGTCCCACGGGCAGCAACGGCTCCAGCGCCGCCCACTGCGCGTCAGTCAGGTCGTGCCGCCTCGTCACCGCTACAGTGGCCACGAGGTCTCCGTGCTGATGGTCTTCTTCGTCGATGAACCATCTACCGGAGACCTCGCTACTTATCGATCACCGCCACGCCGAAACCTCCTCGCCCCTGCACCCGCCACCGACTTCGACACAGGCCCTAGCGGGGGTCGAGGTGTCCTCGGGCTCGTCGGGTTGTGGCGCAGCGGGTTCGGAGCCGTTGGTTGACGCGGGCCGCGGCAGCCGTAGGCGTCGCGGGCGGCGGTCTTGACCACCCGGTTGGTGCCTTCGGAGCCGGCGTGGTGATACCGGGGTGCCGTTGCATTGACCGATCGGGAGACGCGTTACGCCCGGATCGGGTCCGCGGTCAGATCACCCGGGCGAGTTGAATGAACGCCGAAGCGACTCGAAGCTTGGGCTGACTGTCGAGCCCGAGTTCGTGGTGTCCGCGGCCGAGATTCTGCATGAACGCGTGTCCGGCGATGATCACCTCTCCGGTTGGGTCGGTCCGGAGCCCGAGCGTGGGTCGTAGCCGGTGCTTGAGCTGGCTGTGGTCGGCCTCGATCGGATTGTTCGCGTGTGTCGCTCGACTTGGTGCCAAGCCGGGGGATCAGGTCGTCGAACACGGCGGGATAGACCGGAGCGGCGTTGGTGACCACCTCGCTGGCGTCACCTTCAGCATCCCCAGTGCGCGCTGGAAGAACCGCCGGGCCGCAGCGGCATGACGGCGACTTGAGACGAGCACGTCGATGACTTGTCCGTGCTGGTCGATCGCGCGGTAGACGTAGCGCAAACCCCGTTGACCTTGAAGTAGGTCTCGTCGACGAACCACCGGTCACCCGGGAAGTGGCGAGCGACGGGCGGCGTCGGCCAGCAGCGGGGTCAACCGTTGCAGCCACCGGAACACGGTGACGTGGTCGACCTCCACACCGCGCTCAGCTAGGAGTTCCTCCACATTTCGGTAGGAGAGGTTGTAGCGCGGGAAGGACCGCGGCGACGATCAGCTCCGCGGGGAACCGGAACCCGGTGAACGCCGACTTCGGCGGCGACCAGGGACGACGAGGGCTCGATAGCTTCACCCGTCAAGCCTGCCTCGACCCCTGGACACGAGCAACGCAACAGACCCGTTTGAAAAGGCTCAATGATGCGCTGGCCGCGAACTTTCACCGTCAATTCGCCGGAACGAGGCCGAAGAGCTTGCTCACCTCGTAGCTACCGGTGCTCACTGGCGAACTGGAGCCAGAGGAATGGACGCTATGCGGCGGCAGCCGGACCTTTTGCTGTTTAATCCATTCGGATGAGAAATTGTGCAGAATCCCGTGTGACGTCTCCCAGGGCATGAAGTGTCCGGTTTGTGGGATCGCGATCATCAGCTTTCTCTCGCCCTGGATCTCGTCGAATAGCCACTTGGGACTAAATGGTGGACCGGCCGCGGGGGCCAAGTCCGGCTTACCGGGCTCGGGCAGTTTCCGGCCAGGTAGCTCCTTAAACACCTGCAGATCGCAGAGTCCGTACACGATGCACACAGGCACCTGCTTGCCGAGAACGACTCTGTCGTTCACAACCTTGGACTTGCTCCAACCCCACCACAGCGGATTGCGGATCCGGTTCACGCCCCTACCCCAGCTCTGCCCGGTCGCATCTTCGCTCAAGATGCTGGCCCACAATTGTGCGGCTATGAAGCCTTCCCGCTCCGCGCCCTTGAGCTGTTCGGCGTTCCAACTATCCAAAAAGCTTTCTGTCGCAAATGGATCCCCCAGGGCGGTGTCCTTGTCTTGGATGAACATGGGGAACTGAAGTCTTTCCGGCACAGGCTGTGACAGGTCGTTCATGAATGGTGGCGGGTCATTGTAGCCAAAGGGCGGAAAGATCGGTGCGAGCAGGAACAGGCTGTGCACCAGATCTCGGTGTTGCATTGCGAACGGCCCGAGGACGAATGAGGCGGCCGAGTAGCCAACTAGGTGGACCTTTGGCACACCGGTAGTTCCCGTGATGAAATGGATGACCGACTCCACAGCCAACATGTCACTATTCTGATCGTGGGACCAAACCGGGGACGGATACGGACCGGTGTCAGGTGTCGCCAACGGGAACGGCGCGAGGCGTTTCTGGTCGCGCTTGTACGCGTTACGCGGCTCGTTGAAGCGGGCGTGCCGACTGGAACGGCCCATCCCTGGCAAGTCCATCATGAAGACCCGGATACCTTGCTCCGCCAGCTGCCCGGCCCAGTTGTAGTGCCATAAGGGATTTGGACTGGTTTGTCCACCACCAGTCACGGTGCGGAAGCCACCATAGGCGAACACCTGGCGAGACGGCACGCTCCTTCCGTGCAGCATGAGGACAACCGGGCCCTCGGCGTCAGTGAACCACTCCTCCACGCATATCTCGTTCCGGAAAGAGAGCGGCCCCGAAACAGGTTCGCGGACGATGTGGTTTGCGCGCGAGACTTTCATCGGTAGTCAAGACCCAATCGGTCGTATACCACTCGGCCGCGGGCGCGGGCAGGCGCACCGGCATCGCGGCATTTTGAACGCCGCAGAGATTTTGTCGTGATGAACGCGCCGGCACCGGCAGATCGGGCGGCGGGTCACTCGGACGGGTGATGAAACCTGGTGAGTGTCTCCGAGTTGCGGAAACGTCGATAACGCGTGGTGGCTGGTACCCGCATAGCTCCCGATCATGACACCGGGGCCGCGGGCGCAGCAGACAGCCGTAATACCGCTTCGTGTGCCTTCTCGGGGCCGTCACGCGACTCCTCATCACCTCTGTGCCGAGCGCGCCGGCACGGTCGACCGCCGCTGGCCGACCGACAAGCGCGGCCGTCGCTGGCGAGCCAACGCCATAGCCTCAGGCAGTCGCGACGTTCCCATGCCGAACCCGGCTGCGAGGCGGGCGTAGGTGTCACCGTTGCATAAGCGTATGGCTGGCCTGTAGCCCATGGTCGATCATTCGCTCGCGGGTAGGGAGTCATGGCCGAGGCGAACAGCGCGACGGCGAAGAACCAGTAGGTGCCCCAGTCCTCACCGGCGGGCGGTCCCGGGTGGCTGGTGCCACAGCTGCCCGGTGTCGGGGGAGAGGCGGAAGAACGCGACCACGAACATGACCAGGGCCATCCCGGTGAACCCGAACAGGTTCTCCAGCAGGGAGAACTTCGCCCGCCACAACGCGACCCACAGCACCACCGCGACGACCGGCACCCACAGCAGGTAGTCGACGCGCGAACCAGCGTTTGACGAGGTTGAGCCAGGACGCCGAGGTCGGTGTGAAGTGCAGGTGGAAGCGGGGATGCGCGGCCAGCCACCGCTGCACAGCCGGGGTCTTGTGGGTGGCGTAGTTGTCCAGGACCAGGTGCAGATCCAACGCTGCGGGCGTGTTGGCGTCGACGACCTTCGGGAACTTGAGGAACTCCTGATGGCGGTGCTTGCGGTGGACCTGCCCGATGACGGTGCCGGTGGCGACGTCGAACGCGGCGAACAGGCTGGCTACGCCGTGGCGGATGTAGTCGTGGGTCTGCCGGGCGGGGACCGTAGGCAGCATCGGCAGCATCCGCCGGGTCCGCCGCGAAGTGGGTCAACGGCCTGCGGGACCGAGTGCCTGCATCTGCGACATCTCGTCCACGCACAACACCATCGCCTTGACCGGCGGATCGAGATACAGGCCCACCACGTCGCGGACCTTCTCCACGAACAACGGGTCAGCCGGATGCTTCCACGTGTCCATCAGATGCGGCTGAGGCCGAACGCCCGCCAGATCCGCGACACCGCGGTCTGCGACAGCCCGGCGGCCTTGGCCATCGACCGCGTCGACCAGCGGAGCCGGCTGGTTCGCAGCTAATGAGGATCGCCGGCCCGCAGCGCCGCAGCGGCGAGCTGCTCGATGTCGCTGAGTTCCTTGGCGTCTTGTTCAGGTATGTCGCCCCGTCCGCGGCGAACCGCTCACGGTGCCCTGCAGGGGCTTTCCTCGCTCAGTCAGCGTCGATCCGTACCGTCGGGTACTCGGCTGGTCTGTCGCGAAGGAAAGCCTGGAACGCTGCCAGGGGCAGGGGTGGTGGCAGGGGATGCCGGTCCGGGATGGCGCGCAGTGCGCGTTGGTAGCCGAAGAAGGTGTGCGGGTCGTTGGGATACCGTGTCGGTGAAACGCCCGCGAAGACACCGGCGACGCGGGCCCTCCGCAGGATCCCGCGCCACTGCCGCGCGCTCGCGGTGCCGACCGAGTCCACGCCGTGGCAGAACAGCCCCAGGTGCAGATAGTCGTAGCCGTCGCCACTGTCCAGGTACCGGTGCAGGCCAGCGAGCGATGGTTGAACTGGGAAGGCTGTCCAGTACGGCACGGCACCGGTGCGCAATGTCCACCACGGGTCCAGCAACATGAACGAGTCGATCACCAGCCGGTTGGCCGGAAGCCCCCGTTGCCGGTGCCACCAGCGGTAAAGGTCGGCGATTAGCGGGCTGAGGTCCTCCGGTTCGCCGAACGTCAGCCGGCTCACCCGGTAGCCGTGGCGGTCGGCGAAGGCGGCGATGTCGTCGCGGAGCGCCGGCTCGAAGCCCCATTCCGCTTCCGGGCTCTCGGCATCGACCGGCGGCGCCTGCCATCCGGTGACCGGAGCACCGTACCGGCGCAGATAGTCCGCGACTCTCGGGCTGCCGTCGCGGTACTCCTGCGGGGGCATGCCGCCCACCGCGCCGAACTGGAACAGGTGTCGCTCGCCGATTCGGGTAGTGGGCCAATGCTGACCGCACTCGGCGATCAGGACGATGCCGCCCGGTTCGAGGACGTCGGTGAGGAACCGCTCGTACGCCCGGCCCAGCCGGGTGCGTTTAACCCGGAAGTACGCCATCCGACGCAGGGTGAGGCGGTCCTGGTTCGGGTCGTGCATGTGGTGCAGCACCACATCCGGGTTGCGGTCGAGCATCGCCTGGGCGGTGCTGTCGAACGCGTGCGCGGCCCGCATCGGATCATCGGGCGAGACCCGGCGCTGGCGTACGGGCAACAGCAGCGTCTGCGGCAGCCAGGGCACCCCCAGAGCGGCGCACAGATGCGTCAGCGCGCCGCCGGAGGACCCGACGACCACTGCGGGGTAGCGGCGGCGCGGATAGAGCCGCGCAACCGATCCGGTCACGGCGCCGATGTCGAGCCCGGCGAGGTCCGGCTCAGGGCGTCCCTCGGCGCCGCTGAACACGCTGTAGATCCGCTCGCGGGTGCCCAACGGCAGCCGGGCCGCCACGGCGGCGGCCGGCCGCAACGCCCGGAGCGCGGGTTTGCCCAGCGGCGGCGTGTCCCGGCCGCGCAGGAATCGGGCCAACGCCACGACCATCGCGGACGCGGAGTCGAACCCGGCGACCTCACGGGGTAGCTTCATGGCACCTCCGGCCGATACATGCCCGTCCGCGCGGGTACCACACACGGCATGCCCGAGATCCCTCGCGACGTGACCACGTCACACCACGACGGGGTTCTTGGCCGGATGCGCAGCCGCGCCGTCGGCGAGCCCCGGACAGGCGTGCCGGAGGTGGTCCTTGTGCAGGGCATGGCCGTGGCCGACTACCTCCTGCCCGGACTGACCGCGTTCGGCCGCTGGACCCGCGCGCATCTGGTGGAGCTCCCTGGGTTTTCCGGCAGCGGGGAGCCGCCGCACGAGCTGTCGGTGCCAGAGTTCGGGCACGCCGTGGCCGACTGGCTGACAACGCGAAAACTCGGCCACGTCATCCTGGCGGGGCATTCCAGCGGCACCCAGGTCGCCGCGGAGGCCGCCGTGGGACATCCCGGGGTGGCCGGGCTGCTGCTGGCCAGCCCCACCGTCGACCCCGTCGCCCGCGGCCTGGTACGCCTGCTCGTCCGCTGGCAGCTCGACGGCCGGCACGAGCCCCCAGGCCTGACCGAGTCGCACTGGCCCGAGTGGAAACGCGCCGGTCCGCGCCGGCTGGTGCATCTGGTGCGCGCTCATCTGCGCCACGTCATGGAGGAACCACTAGCGCGGCTGAACGTGCCGCTGCTGGTCCTGCGCGGTGAACAGGACCGGCTAAGCACACCCCAGTGGGGACGGCGATTGACCCTCATCGTCTCCGACGGCCGCTACGTCGAACTCCCCGGTGCTCACACGTTTCCCTGGCGGGATCCGCAGGCCTGGTCCGAACCGGTGCGCGCATTCGCTGAAAGGGTGCGGTCACGACGCGAGCCGCGGTGACGACCCACAGGTGTCGGCGGACCAGCTGACTCAGTCGGACAGATGCCCCTTGATGCCGGAGTGAACCATCGCAAGCTCACGGCTGATCCCGAAGTGTCCTTGGCGTCCCGCCCCAGCCCGGGGCGGGACGCCAAGGCGGGTCAGGTCTGGTTGCCCGGAAGGTTCTTGTAGTCCTCCGGGCTGACCCCCTTCGGGCGTGGATCCTTCTGAGTCTGGCCTCCGCCGCGGTTGGCGTTCGTAGACCCGCCCAGAGCGTTGATCATCTCGTGCTTGTTCATCTGGTCGACGTCGTCGATTCCGGCGCGCTCTGCCTGCTTGCGCACCTCTCCGGTGGTCATCTGCGCGAGATCGCGGGCCATCGCCCCTCCTCGGGTGAGTGGATCAGTGGACGGACTGCAGGGCCTGGCAGGCGCCCGTAGGGTTGGCGGTGTGGTGCTTGCACTTCTGGTCGAGCTTGCGGAAGTCGTCGAGCAGCGGATGCGACTCCCGTCCCCGAGAGCTCGTTGTCCGCCTGCTGCCCTGGGCTGAGCTTCCGCTTAAGCGACCGCACCAAGTGGTGTTAGCTGCGCCAGTGACCGAGCCGGTGAGCGGCCTCGACGTTCGAGTCGCGGTAGTCCATCTCGGCCTCCGGTAATCCTGGGTCAGGTCTGCGGTTGTGTACCCGACTTCGGCGGCAGCAACGTTGCCGGCGGATCGGCACGAGGAGCTGTTTCCGGCGCGGGCAGACGGCTCTCACAGAGGCCCCTATTGCCGACTCGTCGAGTGATCACACTGTTTGTTGCGCAAGCCACTGCCCGCCAGCGGCTACGGCACCGGCGGCCGGTTGCCGGCCGGAATTCGCGCTGTCGGTAACGACCGAATGCGTTGTTGCCGCGCGAGTCGACGGGTTTGCCGCTCGTGAGCCAGGGAAGCCCAGTCCTCGCGAGCGCGATGTGGTTTAGCGCCGTAGTTGCCAGGGAGGTTGACGTCGGTGGTGACCGGGATCAACTCCACGAGCTGCGCCAGCAGGCTCACGACGCGGGCATCGAGGGCAACTCGAAGATGACCGAGGGCCAGCTGCGCGAAGCCCTGAAGAAGGTTGGCAAGGGCGCTAAACCGCGGATGGCCAAGCGAGAAGCCAAGAGCTGATGGACTCGGCGCTGACACCGACACCCGGGCGGGTGCCGGTGTCAGCCATTCCGGCCCGCGCCACCGCTCGCTGCGGTGGACATTTCGACCGGAATGCTGCCCGGGGTGCGCGGCACGCACAGATGGTGGACGGCATGTCTTGTGCATCCATTACAGCAACGTGTTCAGAAAGGTAGCAGTCAGGACCCAGGTGGCAGCTGTCTTCGGCGGGCCGACGCCGATGCCGGCATTTGCCAGGGCCACGGCCCGCAATTTCCGGCATGAGCGCGTTGGATGAGCTCTGCGGCTTACCGGCCCTCGCCGGTACCGATCACAGGATTGGGCGTCCGCCGGTGACGGCGACGCAGGATCCGGAGACGTAGCTGGCCTCGTCCGGCCACACCGACGGGAGTACTGGATCGGCACCTCCACCGTGCTCACCATCCTCGGGAACCGGATCGCGCCCGGCCTGCTCGACCGCTACCTGGCCCGGACCGGTTACCGGTCGCAACAGACCGGCCGCCCCGCCGACCACGATCGGCCCAACAACCTGTGGCATCCCCTCGACGGCCCGGGCGGACATGACTACGGCGCGCGCGGCGGCTTCGCGGGCCTCTCGCACAGCCACAGCCCGCAGGCTTGGCTGTCCCGCCACCGCATGGTTGCCGCCATCGGGCTGGCCGGGACGGTAGCGGGTGTGGCCGTCTGGCGCCGGAACTGAACCGGAACCCGGATCCGGCAGCACGAGAAAAGCCGTCATCCTCCGGTCGTTCCGGAACCACCGCCGACGCCGCCACAATTGCTCGCCTCGGGCAGATCCGCCACGGATGGCGGCAGAATACCCCGGTCGGGTGCCGTGCTGATGCGATGCACGGCAAGGCGTACCATGGCCGCCCTCAGCCGCCCGCCCCCGGCGTGCAGCAGCGCGGCCTTCGCCGCGTTGGCCCCCGGGCCGCCGTGCACCCCGCCGCCCGGGTGCGCGCCGGCGCTGCCCAGGTAGAGACCCCGGACTGGCGTCTCCGCCCGGGCCAGGCCGGGCAGCGGCCGGAAGACAAGCTCCTGGTAGATCTTCGTCGTGCCGCCGTTGATCGCTCCTCCCACCAGGTTGGCATCGGCCCCCGCTAGGTCGCCCAGCGCCTGCACCAGCCGGTCAGCACCCGGTCACGGAAACCGGGCGCGTGCCGCTCGATCAGCTCTTCCACCGCTGCCACCTAGCGTTGCACCACATTACGGTCGCCGGCGATCCCGCGTGGGAGGTGCGTGTACGCCCACACCATCTCAGTGCCCGCCGGGGAGCGGGTGGGATCGGCGGTGGTCATCTGCCCGAGCAGCACGAAGGGCTGCCGCGGGCGCCGGCCGGTGGCGAGGTCCGCCGCGTAGTCGGTCAACCCGTCGAGGCCGCCGCCCAGGTGAACTGTGCCCGCCCCGTGCACCTCCTCGGCCACCTACGGTATTGGACCGGACAGCGCCCAGTTCAGTTTGAGAGTGGCCGGGTCCCAGGCGAAGCGGCGCAGGTCCGACAGGACCCGCTCCGGTAGCCGGTCCGCGCCCACCAGCTGAAGGTAAAGGGTGGGAACGTCCACGTCGGCGACGACCGCCCGGCGGGCCAGGACCCGTCCCGCGCTGGTCTGCACACCGCGGGCGCGGCCGCCCACGACAATGATCTTTTCGACTCGCACACCGCAACGCAGCTCCCCGCCGGTCGTTCGCAGTCGGCGGACCAGCGCGTCCACGAGCCGGCCCGAGCCGCCCTGTGGGACGGGAAAGCCGATCCGCTGGCCGATCATCGTGAGCAGCCACCCGAAAAGGCCACTGCCCGGCTCCTCCGGCGACATGTCCGAGTGCAGGGCCGTGCCCGCGAGCAGCAGCCGCGCGCCCTCGCCGCGGAACTGCTCCATCCCGAGCCGCCGGACGGGCAGGGCGGCGAAACGGGCGGCGCGGACAGCTTCCGCCGGCCCCGTGCGGGCCAGCAGACAGACCCCAGCTCGTATCGGGGGGAAGGGGCTGAACAGCGCGTCGAGCACCTCGCCGCCGTAGTGGTCCCACCGCCGTACCAGGGCCTCCCAGGCGACGCCGTCGCCCGGCGCGAAGCGCTCCACCGATGCCGCCGTCTGCGCCAGGTCCCGTGACAGCACCACAACCCGGTCGTCGGGCAACAGGCGGGCCAGTGGAGCGGGGGCGTGACTCCAGCGCAGTCCATGCTGCTCAAGCTGTAGTGCGCGGAGCAAGGAGAGGCGCCGCCCAAGGGATAGAAGGCACTGAACAGGTCGGTGGTGAAGCCCGAGCCGAGCACGTCGGCCGACCGCACCGCTCCGCCGGGCGTTTCGTCCGCCTCCAGCACGAGGACGTGCCAACCAGCGTCGGCGAGCAGGTTCGCGGCGACCAGACCGTTGTGCCCCGCCCCGACGACTACCGCGTCGTAGTCGTCGGTCCTCATCGTGGCGGTGTGGGGTCGTTTCACATAGGTCCTGCCTTCCCGCACAAACCCCGCTGAAACGAGCGCTTCACCTGCCTGGGACGGCCGCCAAATCGTCGCCGCGGCGTGTCCGCTCGGACGATCAGGGTAGGCCGGGGCTGAGGGCCCGGAACGATACGACGCGAGGAGATTCTCATGGCACACCAGGATCTCAACCAGATGAAGACCGGCGAGGTGGCCAAGCAGGCGCGCAAGGCCGGGATCGACAACGTCGATCAGATGAACAAGGACGAGATGATCCAGGCGATGAGCCGTGGCGGCGGGTCTGGGCAGCCTGGGCACGGCGGGGGCAAGGGTGACTCCCCGCAGCCCAGGGGCACTCGCCCGCAGCAGTGGAAGAACGTGCCCGGCAACCAGAGCTGACGGGCACACAGGTACGTCCGTAATGAGGCCCTCGGCTGTGGTGACCGCTCCGGCGGTCGTCGCAGCCCCTTTATCGACATTTCGACAGGAGTAGACATGACACCGCGCAACGGTCCCCCGATGCGGCCGAGCAACGAGGCCACTGCCCAGCAGCTTCAAGTCGCCCGGGCCCAAGGCGACGCGTATGGGCGGGCGATCCGGGCGATGGCGAGGAGGACGGGGCGAACACCGCCCGCTGCGGCGATTTCCTGATCGCCTTTGTCAACGAGGAGGCCGAGGGCATGTACGCCCTCGATGGCGACCATCTGGTGTGGCGCGAGGCCGCCGAGGACGCGAACGTGCACCTCGAGGTGGCGGTGGCGGACGCCGGTGACGGCCGATTCGTCCCGGGCCTGTCGGTGTCCCTCCAACTGGCGGCGAGCCTCCACTCTGATGTGCCCGGTCGTCGCAGCGCAGTCGACGTTTTCGATCGTCCATGAACCGTCGCCTTCGCTGCGCTGGTCAAGTCGCTTGTCCGTTGCCGAGTCCGTCGCCGGATTGGTCTTCCTGGGCTGTTGATGTTGGCGATCCGACGGCAGCGTCATGCGCCACCGTCCGGAGGCTTGGCCGGCGCAGGCACCCGTCGGTGAAGGTGGATCGTTCGCCCCTCAACTGCCGGGGCCTCGTCGAAAGGAAGGGTGGGCTGAAGAGCGACGCGGGCGTCGGTGCCGTGAGCCGGAGGTGTGGTGGCGCACGAGCTCGATGCGTTGGAGGCTCGCGCAGTGTCGGATGGGAGTGACACGGTTCTGTGGGAGCCGGAGGGTGAGACTCCCTCCGGCTACCCGACCCGACCATCTTCTGCCCAGGCGCCTCGGCGGTGAAGTCACGGCCGACGAGGTCCGGCAGACGCCGGTCCTGGCCGTCGTTGTCGGTCAGGCTGTGCCGCCACGGCCGGGGCTGGCAGGGCACAAGGCCCAGCTCGCGCATCATGGACCGCACCAGCTCCGGGCCGCAGGTGACACCCCACGCGGCCAGGTCGGCGTGCACCCGTCGGTACCCGTAGGTGCCGTCGGACTCCTCAAAGGACACGATGATGAGGTGTTTCAGCTCCTCCCGCCGGCGGGCGGTCGCTGATTCGGGCCGGTCACGCCATTCGTAATAGCCGGATCGGGACACGCCGAGCCAAACGCACATCGCGGCAACTGACGGCCTCACAGTGGGAATGTCCTGGGCGGAACCGTGCGCGTACTCGGCGTCGATGAACTCAAACGTTTCACTCACCGATGATCCTTGGCGAAGTACTCGGCGGCTTTCTTCAGGAACTCGTTCTCCATACGCAGTTCCCGCGCTTCACGCTCCAACTGCCGCAGTCTTTCCCGCTCGCTGATGTTCAGCGCCGGCTCGTCACCGGCGTGGTCCCGACGGTACGCCGCGACCCAGTTCCCGAGCGTTCCTTCCCCGATCCCGAGTTCTCGGGCGACCTGAGCGATCGGACGAGACGTCTCGATCACCATCTTCACCGCTTCCTCACGGAATTCGGGAGAAAAATTCCTCTTCGCGCGTGGCAATAGTCTTCCTTCCAGACAGGGCAATTCTACTTTGGGGTCCCTGTCCGGAGAACCCGTGGCACCTCACCCACAACACCGTCTTCCGGCATCATCACGATGGCGTCCACGGCGCCGGCGCCAAGGCCAAGCCCTACGGGTGGGCCTGCGGCCCAGCCTTGACCCCGACGCCGCACACACGCCTGCTCAGAACCATGCCGGAAGACGGGCAAAACAACGTCAACGGTTCAAAACCCCAACCTTGACCGGCCCCGCTCCTTCATGGATGACGTGGCGGGCCGGGCGGCGGCCCGCTCCCCAGGAGGGCGGGTCGACGGCAGACAGGACGGCTGTCGCCTTGACGAGAGAGCCTAGTCTCCAATTTCATGGAGGACGACAATGTAGATGCCGGACGAAACACCTACGACGAACACTTCGCTAATTTCGCCGCGAAGCATCCAGAGTTCGCAAGAGAATACGTCTGGCGACTCGTGGACAAAATGAACGAACGAGATAGCTTGACCGCACGCGACTTCACTTCAATAACAGGCCTGGCATTAATTTTCGAGCTGCTAAATAGACGCGCAATTAGTAACGTATCTATAGCCGGATTCGGGGCCGATAGGCTCGACTTCCTAAGATACTTAGTTCCGATACTCTTCGGTTATCTCCACTATCGGGCAATGGCGGCGCTGCGAGATCGAATAATTATGCAACGAGTGTATTACCGACTTTCCGAAAAGATATTCACGGATCTTCATAAATCCCAAATGGACAGGCTGCTAAGGAATAACCCGGTACTCATAGGGGCATATGCCTATCCGGATTACGTGGTCGGCCAGCGAGCTGGGATCTGGATTTCACGGCATCGTGCAGCCGAAACTACCCTGCTCGTGCTAGTCCTTCCACTGCTCTTCTCTGGATATGCGCTGATCCAGTTGTTCAACCCCGCAGGATTCGGTTCTTTAGCGACTTGGATATGCATCTTCGTCGTTACTGTTGGCTTCCTCTTCATGAGCCTCACCACGATTACTGGTTTAGCTGATGGCTACGAGCAGTAGGTGCGCAGCCAAACGTGTGCCAGCACAAGCCCTTCATTAGGCGTTCCTCGGTCAGTTGCGGGTCTAAAGTCCCGCTTCAACGTCTGACGCTCACGCCTGGGTGACCAACTGGGTGACGACAGACGCGAGCAGAGACGGACGCCGGTGGACGCCGGCTGACCATCCGCGCAGTTCAGTCCCGATGTTCTCTCAGCTCATCGGCCAATGATCGTTCCTTCGGGACGAAGGGGTCAAGCTCCCGCCCGGCGAGACGGCGCCCGACGCAGCTTGATGACATGGCGCAACACGTCGAGGAGACGGCGAGGTGGATCAACCTTGAGACTGACGACGTGACCGCGTGGTCCAATCCACGGCCGGATTACCCCGTGCCGACCGCCCGGCTTACACCCCGAGTGGACCTGTACTGCGATCCCGGACTGTTCGAGGCGTGGGGAGAATACGTCTGGCAGTTGGAGGTGTTCGCCGAGGAGTGCCGGATGGCGGGCCCTCAGGTGCAATGGGCTGAGACGGATCCAACAGTGGCCAAGTTGCGGAAAAAGATCGAAGCTGTGAGGAAGAGGCTGAAGATCGCCGTGGCTGATGACGACGATTGAGCGGGGCAGACACGGGGCACAAGACAGTGTGAAATGTCGTCAAGCAGTCCAGCGCTGACAGCCCGCGACGCCCCGTCAGCAGGCGTTGGGCCGTGTTCTCGCTGGTGGCGAGCTAGCGGCCCTTAGTTCCGCTTCAACTTCTCGACGTAGCCTGACGTCGTGCTGATCAAGGTGATGGACGACTACGGATGCTGGCCCCTGTGGGTTCGTGACGAGGCCATCGGCGTCTACGAGCCACGCGATCCTGCCACCCTCGGGCTCTCCGCCGGTCTCGTGGGGCGACTGGCGGCCTGGCAGCAGTGGTCGGAATCCATGGTCAACATCGCCGATCCAGGAGACAGCAGAGCAGTCGGGGCAGAGGAGGACGCAGCCTTCGCCGCCGAGGGGCGTCTGCTGGCGGCGCGTG
Source organism: Micromonospora sp. Utrum1 (assembly GCF_057197805.1). Lineage (NCBI taxonomy): Bacteria > Bacillati > Actinomycetota > Actinomycetes > Micromonosporales > Micromonosporaceae > Micromonospora > Micromonospora sp. Utrum1. Next base: position 5,279,320 of record NZ_CM170071.1, on the reverse strand, counting down.
TTGCGGAAGAACTACCGCATGCGGTGGTTTGGTTCTACGACGACAGCAGCGCCGACACCGACGGGTCGGACTGAGCCGGGCCCCGGGGTGCGGCCGTCGACAGCAACGGCGACAGCAACAGGCCCGGACGAGGACGGTCAGCAGCCGCCGGGCGCGGACAGTCGCCCGAGCTCACAGATGCGGACGGACACGTCCAGACGAAGCGCCCAGAACTTACAAGCGAGGGGTCATCGGTGCGCTGGCTATCGGGGGTACCGTCGACATCGGTGGCATGCTGTATCGCGGCCGGGTGGATCCGCTTGGACCCTTTAGCTTGGAGCGGCGTATGGCTTCATTCGTCGACCCGCGCTTTGGCGTAGCTCTGCGTGGGTTTCGGGAGCGACGGGGTCTGTCGCTTCGGTCGCTCGGACAGTTCGCCCATCGGAGTAAGAGCCACCTACACGAGCTGGAGACAGGGGTTAAGGCTCCGACCGCCGATACCGCGCGTCACCTGGATCGGGTTCTCGATGCCGGAGGCGTGCTCGCTGGCATGGTCGATGCGCCGATCGACCATGCTGCCGAGGCCGGCGAGCTGCGCGCGAGGGTCATGGCCAGCGACGTCGGCAAGGATGTGCTCGACCGTATCGAGCAGGGCATCGATGATCTGGCCAGCGCCTATCCGACGACGGCCCCGGCTGAACTCCTGCCGCTCGTACGGCGGCATCTGGCATATGTCGGCCGGCTGCTGGACGGGCGCGTGACGCTTGCGCAGCAACGCCGGCTGCTGGTCGCCGGTGGGTGGCTCGCGGTGCTGCGGGCCACCGTGCACATCGACCTGAGACAGCGGGCCGCGGCTGCTGCCCATCTGCGGGTTGCTCATGACCTCGCCGAGCACGCGGAGCATGCGGAGATCCGGGGATGGTGCCTGGAGACCCGTGCCTGGGACGTGCTGACCCAGGGCGACTACCGGGCAGCGCTCGACCTTTCTCGACAGGCCCAACGGATCGCCCCGCAAGGCAGCTCTGCCTACATCCAGGCCACAGCTCAGGAGGCGCGCGCCTGGGCGCGGATGGGTGACGTGGGTGAGACCAGACGAGCGTTGGACCGCGTGGAGCGGCTGACGGCCAACCTGCCGGTTCCGGAGCGTGCCGAGCACCACTATCGCTACGACCCGGCCAAGGCTGCCGCGTACACGGCCACGACCCTGTCATGGGCGGGTGACCCGGGCGCCGAACAGGTGGCGAGGGCGGTGCTGGCCGACCTGGACCCCGACGGCGACGGGGGTGCACGGCCGCGCCGATCTGCGTCGGCCCGTCTCGACCTCGGTCTTGCCCTGGTTGCCGCCGGGCAGCCGGACGAGGCGGTCACTCTCGGGACGGAGGCTGTCGTGTCCGGGCGGGTGGTGCCGTCGAACTGGTGGCGGGCGATGGAACTGCTGGCGAAGGTGGAGCAGGCCGGGGTGCCGGAGGCGTCGGCCTTAGGTGAACTGTGCGCCGAGTACGCCCCCCGACGTCGGCAATCAGCGGACAGTACAACCGGTTAGCGGACGGTCACCTTCTAGATCGACGACGTTTGCGGCGCGACTCTGGTCCTCACTGCACCGGGGCGCGGACACGGCACATCGGCCGGTTACCTGCGCTCCCCCACAGGGAGGAGCCGAGCGTGACGGTGACTGTCAGACTTCTGAGACGGATCAGCGGCCGGTGGCTCCCGTCGACGCGGCCTCTGCCGAGCGTCGGACAGCGCATCCAAGCCGGGGAGCAGGAAGCGGCCCGGCGGCGGCTCCTGGATCAGGCGCGAGGCACGGAGCACCACCCGACGGCGGACGGTGGGCCGCTCGACCATGACCGGGATCGGCTCGCGGGACGTGACGAGTGACCGCCCATGGGCCGGTGCTGCCGATCTGGAGTTGCGGTGGCTGTGGCGCACCATGGCCGTGCGTCACCCGACGCCGGGAACTGCGAGCAGAGTTCGAGGACGCCCCGGTGTCTCTCTCCCTCTACATGGGGGCGCAGCTTGTCCGCGCCACCGCCGACCTGGCCTGGGCACCCGCCGGCACGCTGCATCGGCGCTTCCTCGGCTGGACCCGATGAGCATCCTGCGGCCCGGCGACGAGAAGTTCCACTACAGCGATGGTTCCCACAAGTGGATCCCACCGAACCCGGACTGCGACCAAGAGGTCTGGGACGAGGAGGTCCGCCAACACAAGCTTGCCCATCTCAAGAACGAGAGGCCGAAGGTTCGCATCCAGCGCCTTGTCTGAAGCCAGAAGTACAGCAGCGAAGTACAGCAGCCGTGCCAGCCGAACCAACCCGAGAAGCGCACAGCACGCCGTTTGACCTCGTATCAAGCCCGACCCAACCCGCTCGCCGAGAGTTCACACCGAAGAGGTCACCGGTTCGATCCCAGTATCGCCCACCATAGATTATTTGCAGGTCAGAAGTCCGTCACCGGAACGGGCGACCGGCTCAACTCGTTGGCCGCCGACTGGCCGCTCGCCGACCGGCAGCAGGGCAAGGTCTACCTCCAACAGCGCCAGTCGCAGCTCCGGAGCACCCTGCTCGGTGCGCTCACGCAGGCGTACGTGTCTCGCGCGCCCGTATCGAAGGGTTACTCACAGCGGTCCTCCGCACCCCGGCCATAGGGCTCGCAGCAGTCCGGGCGGTGCCGACACGCCCGAAGATCACGCCCGCCCCGGCGGGCGAACTCCGGCGTGATCTCGTACAAGCAGGCCCGCCACACGACGGTCTCCCCGCCGCCGGACACCACTTGGCCATCACCCGGCCCGCCGCGCAGCAGCACCTCCACCCCTCCGACCGTAGGTGATCCGCGAGGGCCGGGCCCGAGGTCGACCGATCACCCCCGCCGCCTTGGACGGGTCGAGAAGGAGTGGGTCCCCGCAGCGTGACGTTCACGCTGCGGGGACCGGATGTCGGTGGCCTGCGGCCGGGGCTGCTCCACCTGCACGTGGCCGTGGCCAGCAGCCCCAGGGGGGACCTCGCCGACCTGTCGAGGTTCGCCGACGCCGCCACAGTTCGCCAGCCCACGGCTTGGCGTTGTGGAGAACTTCGGCGGCTTTGGAAAACGCCCTGATCATGGCCGGATGTGCTAACACCGCCGCGACCAGCGGTTATACCGGCGGCTTCCAGACGGGGCGCCGCTTGGCTCCAACATCCCGGTGCGCCCGACGGCCGTGGCAGCTACCCGGAATGGGCCGGCCAGTCTGGCCGAGGTGCCCGTCACGAAGTGAGGGATCCTCCTGTGCTGGAGATCCAGCACCGACACGGCTGTGGGGCGCGTCGGTCATTCGTTGTCGCGGATCTCCACCCCTGCCAGCCCTCGTCTCTTCGAGCATGACGTGAAGGGGGCGGAGGATGAGTGGCGCTAGCGGCCGGCGTAGTGGGGACTGGAGGTGATGCCAGCCCGCCCACGGGGGAGCGCCGGTGAGGAGCCGGTGCTGCGTCGGCCGGTCGCGCCGATGCTCGCGGCGCCGGTGGACGTGGTGCCTGAAGGGCCGGGCCTGGTACACGAGCCGAAGTGGGACGGGTGGCGGGCGATCGCCTTCCGCGAGGCGGATGGGGTGTACCTGCAGTCGCGGGCCGGCCGGAACCTGTACGCCAGACGTGCAGAGGTCGGGGCGCGAAGCATTCGGGACGCTGCGACGGCGGCCGGCCGGACGACCCACGTCCGCTACTCACGATGAGTAATCGGTGGACGTGAGCTGGCGCCCGGAGCGCGGCAAATGAGTGCGGCATTAGGCCGGGGTGAGGCGGCGTTAGCGCTGCGCGGCGCCGAGTATGAACGGCACCAGCGCGACAGACCCCGCTCCTGGTCTCTGGTGGCTCATCGGTAGGGACCCAGCCTCTAGACTGCGCCGGTGACCGCTGCACCGGATGATGCCCTGCTCGAACCGTTTTCCGGCCAGGAACGGCGGATTCTGAGCGAGGCCGGCATCGCGCTGTTCGCCGGACGGCTCGTCCTGGACGCGCAGCCTCCGATCGATGACGCGACACTCGCCGCGGTGGCCGAGCGGTGCGCCGGGCCGCTTCCCGATTCGCTCGTCGCGTTATGGCGAACCGCCTTCGGCGGGCGACTCGACTACGACCTGTGCGCCGACCTCGACGGCCAAGACGTCCCGGTGTCGTTCACAGAGCTGTTCTACCCGGACAGCGGCGACTATCACGACCTGTGGGGCTGGATCGAGCACGAGCGCAAACTGGCCGAGGAACACCAGCCGGACCGGTCCGGCCGGCTCGTCCACCTGCCGATCGGTGGCTTCGAGTACCTCGACCGCGTTTACGTGCACACCGTCATCGGCCCGGACCAAGGCGCTGTCGTGTGCTGGCGGCAGGGATTGCCACCCGGCTGGGAGCTGCATGCGGGCGACCGGGCCGGGCGGCTCGCCGACGACCTGCGGGCGCTGTTCGGTCGACTGATGCTGGAGCACGACCCCTGGGAGGCGGAGGACGAAACGGGCGCGGAGATGCGCGATGCCATCGATGACCTGGCAGCCAGCGGCGACCCGCACGCGCGGGTCGCAGCGGCGAAGCTGCGCCAACTCGTGCAGGCAACTGTGCTCGACTGGCGCCGCGCCTTGGACCAGGGCACGCTCGTCACCCAGGGCCGGCTACGGCGTCTCGCCCTAGACCAGGCCGCAGCCGACGACGACGTGGCGCTGCTCGCGCGGCTGGTGGCGCTGGGATGTGATCCGGCGGAGCAGATTCGCAGCGGGCTGACCGCGATCGACGTGGCCCTGCTCCACCGGGCCTCCGCAGTCGTCCGGTGGCTGCTCGAACGACGGGTTCCGGTCGAGAACTCCCTGCAAGTCGGCGCGCACGCCGTCGACCTCGACCTTGCCAGGGATCTCCTCGACCGAGGCGCGAGGATCAATGCGTGCGCGGTTACGCGGGCGCTGGACAACGAGGACGTGGACGTCGTGCAACTGCTGTCGCGTGCCGTGCAGCCGGACGACGCGCTCGGCCGGCTTGGGCCGCGGCTGCGAATGATGGCCGCCCAGGCCACGCTCGCCAGCCGCCGCGCGGCGGCCCAATCCGACGAGACGGCGGCCCAGCGTGAGCAGCGCCGGTCCGCCGTGCTGGCGGAACTCGCCGACCGATTCGACCCCGACCGCCGGCCCTCACCGTGCAATCGCATCAGCAACCCCAGGTGAGGTGGGCCGCCCACCCCATTTGGGGCGCTGGCTCCCGTCGCACCGGACGCATGGCCGCACCGTGATTCATCGTTGTCGCCCGCGGTCCCGCTCGAACATGGCTGGCTGGGCACGCACCCATCTCGGCAGATCCGGACACCACCGGGGCTCGGCAAATATCACTGTGGGTAGTCGATGGCAGCAGCACGCCGTAGTCCGGGTTCACCGGCCGGTCCAGCGCGACGCTCTTCTGTGTGCTGGCGGCGACTCGGCCGGTCACCGCCGCTGAGCTTGCGGATGTCGATGGCCGTTGTGTACTCGGTGGCGTACGCGGTTCTGCGCTGCAGCCGTACGCCGACACCGGGATTAATTGCCGAACGGCTGCGGGGGGTGGGTGCTTGAGGTGGGATGCCATCCCGCCAGCCGCCGACCCAGGCAAGCCGAGCAGGCCAGGGCCAGGGTGACCAGATCGTACGTCCGGTAGGGCGCTCCACCTGGTCACCCTGGCCCTGGCCCGCTCCACGGTGGTGTGGGTCGGCGGCGGACGGGATGGCTGAGGCAAGGGGTGCGGTGGTTAGTGTGCTGGCGCGAGGCCGTGGCAGTGCGTCCGGGCTGGTGGCAATGGTGAGGCTCACCCATTGTTGGATGCGGTCGTCCATGTCAGGACACACGCGTCATCGCCGGCGGTGACGAGCAGGGTGGTGCCGTCTGGCCGGGTACAGGTGCCCACCGCGTTCACCGGGCTGGTGTGTCCGCGGAGTTCGCCGGCGGGTTGGAGGGTGTGCAGGTCCCACAGCCGCACCATCCGGTCGTCGCCTGCGGTGACGAGCAGGCTGCTGCCGTCCGGCCGGGTCCAGCTCCCCACCGCGCGCACCCAGTCGGTGTGTCCGCGGAGTTCGCCGGCGGATTGCAGGGTGTGCAGGTCCCACAGCCGCACCATCCGGTCGCGGCCGGCGGTGACGAGCAGGGTGGTGCCGTCCGGCCGGGTCCAGCTCCCCACCGCGCGCACCCAGTCGGTGTGTCCGCGGAGTTCGCCGGCGGATTGCAGGGTGTGCAGGTCCCACAGCCGCACCATCCGGTCGCGGCCGGCGGTGACGAGCAGGGTGGTGCCGTCCGGCCGGGTCCAGCTCCCCACCGCGCGCACCCAGTCGGTGTGTCCGCGGAGTTCGCCGGCGGATTGCAGGGTGTGCAGGTCCCACAGCCGGACCACCCAGTCATCGCCGGCGGTGACGAGCAGGGTGGTGCCGTCCGGCCGGGTCCAGCTCCCCACCGCGCGCACCCAGCCGGTGTGTCCGTGGAGAATCTCGCCGGCGGGTTGCAGGGTGTGCGGGTCCCACAGCCGCACCATCCGGTCGCGGCCGGCGGTGACGAGCAGGGTGGTGCCGTCTGGCCGGGTACAGGTGCCCACCGCGCGCACCCGGCTGGTGTGTTCGTGGAGAATCTCGCCGGCGGATTGCAGGGTGTGCGGGTCCCACAGCCGCACTACCGGGTCGTCGCCGGCGGTGACGAGCAGGGTGGTGCCGTCCGGCCGGGTCCAGGTCTCCACCGCGATCACTGCGCTGGTGTGGCCGTAAAGGTCGCCGGCGGATTGCAGGGTGTGCGGGTCCCACAGCCGGACCGCCGGGTCGTCGCCGGCGGTGACGAGCAGGGTGGTGCCGTCTGGCCGGGTCCAGGTCCCCACCGCGCGCACCCGGCTGGTGTGTCCGCGAAGTTCGCCGGCGGATTGCAGCGTGTGCGGGTCCCACAGCCGCACCACCGGGTCGCCGCCGGCGGTGACGAGCAGGGTGGTGCCGTCCGGCCGGGTCCAGGCCCCCACCGCGCGCACCCAGCTGGTGTGTCCGCGGAGTTGGTCGGCGGGTTCCAGGATGTCGTCCCACAACCGTGTGTTCCGGCGGTGGATAAGCTCGCCAGCGGGTGGCAGCCCGCGCGGCTCCCACAACCGCACCGTCCCGTTGTCGTCGGCGGTGACGAGCAGGGTGGTGCCGTCCGGCCGGGTCCAAGTCCCCACCGCGTTCACCGGGCTGGTGTGTCCGTGGAGGAAGTCGCTGGCGGGTTGCAGGGTGTGCGGGTCCCACAGCCGCACCCACTTGTGGCCGGCGGTGACGAGCAGGGTGGTGCCGTCCGGCCGGGTCCAGGTCCCCACCGCGCGAACCGGATCGGTGTGGCCGTAGAGGGGGGTGTGAGTAGCTCCTCGCCAGATCGCGCCGTCAGCGCGTGGAGTGTCAAGCCCCGGGTTTGATGGAGAGTTGGTTAGCTGGTTTTCAGGGGTGCGGTGACCGGCTGGGTCATCGCGTGTAGTGCCTCGTGTTCGGCGGGCGGGATGTGCCCGAGCTCGCCGTGCAGCCTGCGGTTGTTGTACCAGTCGATGTACTCGACGGTGGCCATCTCCAGGTCGTCGAGCCCGCGCCACGGGCCGGTGTTGCGGACGAGTTCGGCCTTGTAGAGGGAGTTGAACGCCTCGGCCATCGCGTTGTCGTACGAGTCGCCCTTGGACCCGACCGAGGCGACGGCGCCGGCCTCGGCGAGCCGCTGGGTGTAGCGAATCGCTCGATACTGGACTCCCCGGTCCGAGTGGTGGACCAGTTTACGCAGGTCAGCACCCTGACTCTCGCGGCGCCAGATCGCCATCTTCAGCGCGTCGAGAGCCAGGTCGGTGTAGAGGCTGGTGGCGACCTGCCAGCCGACGATCATGCGGGAGTGCACGTCGAGAATGAACGCGGCGTACACCCAGCCCACACTCGTGCGCACGTAGGTCAGGTCGGCGACCCACAGCTGGTTCGGATGTTCCGCGGTGAAGTCCCGTTTGACCAGGTCACCGGGGCGGCCGGTCTCGGCTGCGGGCCGGGTCGTGCGCGGCGACTTGTCGCGCAGCAGCCCGCGCAGCCCGGACTCACGCATCAGCCGCTCCACGGTGCACCGGGCCACCGGCACGCCCTGGCGGCGCAGCTCGTGCCACACCTTGCGAGCGCCGTAGACACCGTAGTTCTCCGCATGGATCCGCTCGATCATCGCGGTCAGCTCCTCATCGCGCCGCGACCGGGCCGAGGCCGGGCGGGTCTTGGCGGCGTAGTAGGTCGACGGTGCGATCTGTGCCGGCGTGTCTTCGAGCGCCTGCAGGACCGGCTGGACACCGTGTTCGACCCGCTGGGAGTCGACGAAGTCGACCTTCATCGCGACGGACGGTCCAACTCCGCCGCGAAGAAAGACGCCGCGGACTTCAAAATCTGATTCGCCCGCCGCAGCTCACGATTCTCCCGTTCCAACACGGCGAGGCGTTCCGCGTCGCTGCTGGTGATGCCCGACCGCTCACCGGCGTAGGTCTCGGCCTTCTTCACCCACGTCCGCAACGCCTCCGGATGAACCCCGAGCTGACCGGCGATCCGCCGGATCGCTCCGACCGCGGACGCCGGGTCCCGGCGAGCCTCGACGGCCAACCGTGTCGCACGCTCACGCAGCTCATCGTTGTACTTCTTGGGTGCGGGCATCGCTGGTGTTCCTCCCAGGTTTCGATGTCTCCATCAAACCCGGTGCGGGACAGAGCGTCAGGAGGGAAGCGGGCGGCGCAGGCAGCGGCGAGGGCGGTGCTACGGCACTTCAGCGCCCACACGTGCAACCAGCGCAACTGTTCGTCGCGGGTCAGGGCGCTAATGTCACCCATCAGTTCTCGTGCGGCAATTGCCCGGCGGGCCTGCGGGTCGGTGACCGTGTTCCTCGTGCGCAGCAGCGGCGCCAGCGGGGTCCACAAGAGAAAGCCAGGGTCCAGGGCCAGCCGGCCGAGTTTTACCGCCGCGGCGGCGTGGTCGGTTAGATGTGCTAGGGCGTAGTTGCTGGCCTCCTCCCACCGTCGGACGCCCGCCTCGTCCAAGGCGGGGGTGATGCAGGCGAAAATCCTCGCATGGGCCTCCCGGGTCGCCTGGGCGCAGCGCGCCGAGTGCTGCACCACCGTGTGGTCCTCGTGGCCGGTCTCCCGCCCGGTCAGGAAGTCCCGCAGGCTCTGGTGCCGCAGCCGATACCAACCAGTCGGATCAGCCGCCTCAAGATGCCCCCTCGTATGGGCGAGGAACGGCCGCAACGGGCCGTCGAGAAGGTCCTGCACCGGACCTAGCGGCAGATTCCCGGACCAGACAGCGAGCGTGGTACTCGTCACCGGTTCGGTGACCGCGGCCAGGGTGCCCAGAACCGGCAGCACAACGCCGTCCCACCGATCCGGGTTCAGCTCGCGGATTCGCCGCAGGTTCTCGCTGTAGTACCCGGCCAGCCCCGCCGGCAGCGCGTCGAGACGGTCAGCGGGCAGGTCACCGTCGCGGACCTGATCGAGTACAGACAACGCGTAGATCCACACCCCACCGGCAGCGGCCAGCAACCCACGCGTGAACGCCTCCGGGGTGACGTTGCTGGCAGCGAGCTGGCCTGCCAACGCGCGGTCGCTACGAGCCCGGAAGGTGACATGTTCGCGCAGATCGTCGAGGTTCGCCTGTCCCGTGACATCGATCCGTTCCACCCTCGCCCCAGCTGGCAAGGGATGCCCGGGGCGGGTGGTGGCCACCACGACCACTCCCGGCGGCAGGGTCCGGGGCAGTCCGAATGCGACCTCACCCGCCGACGGCGTGGGCGCCTCGTCCAACCCGTCGATCAGGATCACCAGAGGCGAAACCTCACCACGCGCACGCCGCTGCGTCTGAATTGTCATCAGCCGCTGAGCGAACCAGGCGGGGTCGGTGTAGTTTCCCGGCAGCCTGCCCGACCTGTCCGGGGAGTCGGCAGGTGTGTGCGCATAGGTGATTTGGGCGGCGAGGTTCGCCCGCGCAGCCTCCGGGCTGGTCGACTGACGCGAGAAGTGCGCCGGCCAACGTCGCGTCGGTGAGAACGCCAGATACGTCGCCAGGGCACTCTTGCCCAGCCCCGCCTCCGCTTCCACCAACACGTAACCACCGACCGGTCGGGCAGCGACCTGCGCGATCCGGGCGTCAATCTTCTCTACCAGCCACCCACGCCCGGTGAACCCTCCTACCGGTTCATCACCGACCGTCAGGCCAAGTTCAAGCGGATTCAGCGACGGATCGAGAACTACGTCCGCCAAGCCCGTCGCATTGCCTGCCAGGATCGTGCCCGCGACCGTCCCGTGATTCACCCCGACCGTCGGCCCGGAACCCCCACCCTGCACCGCACCGATCCGCTCCGGCACCTGACGACCGAATGAGGTGCCACGGGTTCTCCGGACAGGGACCCCAAAGTAGAATTGCCCTGTCTGGAAGGAAGACTATTGCCACGCGCGAAGAGGAATTTTTCTCCCGAATTCCGTGAGGAAGCGGTGAAGATGGTGATCGAGACGTCTCGTCCGATCGCTCAGGTCGCCCGGGAACTCGGGATCGGGGAAGGAACGCTCGGGAACTGGGTCGCGGCGTACCGTCGGGACCACGCCGGTGACGAGCCGGCGCTGAACATCAGCGAGCGGGAAAGACTGCGGCAGTTGGAGCGTGAAGCGCGGGAACTGCGTATGGAGAACGAGTTCCTGAAGAAAGCCGCCGAGTACTTCGCCAAGGATCATCGGTGAGTGAAACGTTTGAGTTCATCGACGCCGAGTACGCGCACGGTTCCGCCCAGGACATTCCCACTGTGAGGCCGTCAGTTGCCGCGATGTGCGTTTGGCTCGGCGTGTCCCGATCCGGCTATTACGAATGGCGTGACCGGCCCGAATCAGCGACCGCCCGCCGGCGGGAGGAGCTGAAACACCTCATCATCGTGTCCTTTGAGGAGTCCGACGGCACCTACGGGTACCGACGGGTGCACGCCGACCTGGCCGCGTGGGGTGTCACCTGCGGCCCGGAGCTGGTGCGGTCCATGATGCGCGAGCTGGGCCTTGTGCCCTGCCAGCCCCGGCCGTGGCGGCACAGCCTGACCGACAACGACGGCCAGGACCGGCGTCTGCCGGACCTCGTCGGCCGTGACTTCACCGCCGAGGCGCCTGGGCAGAAGATGGTCGGCGACATCACCTACATTCCGACCTGGCAGGGATGGCTGTACCTGGCCACCGTCATCGACTGCCACACCCGCGAAATCGTCGGCTGGGCCATGGACGACCACTACAAGACCACCCTGATCGAATCAGCGATCACCATGGCCGTGCGCAACCACCCGACCGACGACGGCGCTATTTTCCATTCCGACCGCGGCAGTAACTACACCTCCGACGACTTCGCCGCCATCCTGAAGAAACTGAGGCTGCGGCAGTCCGTCGGCCGCACCGGCATTTGCTACGACAACGCGATGGCCGAATCATTCTTCGCCGCGCTCAAGAATGAACGCGTCAACCGCACCCAGTACCCGACCCGCGAACACGCACGACGCGACATTGCCAGATACATCGAACTCCGCTACAATTCCCGCAGACGCCACTCAGGACTCGGCTACCGGACGCCGCAACAAGCCCGCAACGAGTTTCTGAACCACCAGCTCGCAGCATGAATTAGTTGCTGATCAGCTGTCCGGAAAACGCGAGGCACATCAGAATCCCACCATCACACAGCTCCCCGGTCGGCACCGCCGCCACGAGCCTCGCCATAGTTGACACCGATCGTCGGCCCGGACCCACCACCCAACACCTTGTCGATCCTGTTGTCACCCGTGTGAACAACATCAGACCCAGCGCCGCCGGCAGCGCCACGGTAGGTCAACCACGCCGACAACCCGGACCCCACCACCGCCAGTGCCACGAACCCCACCCAGAACCACGGGCCCTCACCGAGGTTGTTGCCAACCACCCCGGCCACCGCCCCTACAGCGAACGCCGCACCCGACCCGGCCGCCAATTTCCCCGCACCAGCCACAGCGCCCCCTCATGCCATCTCCCACCAACCAGCATGCCCAACGGGAGCTAGCGAGTCCCCAAAGGACACGAGCGCAACCAGCAACAGGGTCCCGACGCGATGCGCGCTGAGGCGGAGCTGGCGTAGTCGTACGACGACAACGTCCAGAACGGCGGCGGGAGGGCGTGCCCCGCCTCGGCTTCGAGCCGTGCCCAGAGGCCGATCGCGTCCTCGGCCATGACCGGTCACACCTCTGGCACCAGCGGCACTGGGGCCAGCCGGAGTCGGTCGATGCTGGCGGTCCCGGCCACGAACTCGGGGACGGACAGCGCGTGCAACACCGGCGGTTCGGGGCCTGGCAGGACCGCGGTGTCGGAACGGACCGGCATTCGCCGGACCGTGGTCTCAGCCACCGCCGTGGCGACGGGCGAGGCCTGTTCGCCACGGCTTGGCGGAGTCAACGTCAGACCAAACGGATGTTGGCGGCCTGAAGGCCCTTCTGGCCCTGCTCGACGTCGAACTCGACCCGCTGATTCTCTTCCAGGCTGCGGAACCCGCCCGATGAGATGGCGGAGAAGTGGGCGAAGACGTCAGCGCCGCCACCATCCTGCGCGATGAAGCCGAAGCCCTTGTCCGCGTTGAACCATTTGACTGTGCCGAATGCCACGTCTTCTCCTCTGAGTAGCTGATGGAGCCGTACAGGCCCTCGGTTGTCGCCGCTGCTGGTTTGGAAGAACCGGCAGAACAAAAGGCGCCTGGCGGGTTAGATACCCACCAGGCGCTGGCAATGTATGCGACAAACCGAAGGTTGGAACCCGGTGAGGCTAGCGCGGGCGCGCCGCCAGCGCCGTGTCTTCGCTGTCAGCGCTGACCGCGCCGGCTACCAACCCGCGTGCCGGAAGAGAACGCCGCCGCGCCCCGTGGCGCGGACGTGGTTCCTGCGGCACTCGCCCGACGACTTTCCGAGCCTCTCCCGCGCACTGCGCTGGCAGTCGATCCGCCCGCCGCTGTGCGCGGATCCGGGCGCCGCATGGCCCTGCGGCCTCGTCCGTGATGCGGCGCAGTCGTCGCTACGGGAGTCGTCACGAAGCGGCGCTCGCCCGGGGCGAGTTCGGTGAGCAGCGAGTCACCAGGCCCAAGCCGGGTGATCGTCGGGTTGATGCCGGCCTGGCGGGTCAGATCGCGCACGTCGGTGACCTGGTCGTCGGTCATCAGGGTGACGACGGTGCCGCTCGCTCCGGCACGCGCGGTCCGCCCCGAGCGATGCAGGTATGCCTTATGCTCGGCGGGCGGGTCGGCGTGGATCACGAGAGCCACATCGTCGACGTGGATACCGCGCGCCGCGATGTCGGTCGCAACGAGCGTGCGGGCGTCGCCGGCGGAGAACGCCGCCAGATTGCGGGTACGGGCGTTTTGCGCCAGGTTGCCGTGCAGCTCCACGGCGGGCACGCCCGAGGCGACCAGTTGACTGGTCAGCTTCTTGGCGCCCCGCTTGGTGCGTGTAAATACGAGCGTGCGCCCCGGGGCGGCCGTCAGGTCGATCAGGACGGGAAGCCGGTCATCGTGACGCACCCGGAGCACGTGGTGGGTCATCGCGGCGACCGGCGACATCGCCGAGTCGACGCTGTGAGTGACTGGGTTGGAGAGGTACCGCCGCACGAGGACGTCGACGCCCGCGTCGAGCGTCGCCGAGAACAGCAGCCGCTGGGAGCGGGGCGGTGTCTTGTCGAGGAGTCGCCGTACGACCGGCAGGAAGCCCAGGTCGGCCATGTGGTCCGCCTCGTCGAGCACCGTGACCTCGACGGCGTCGAGGATCGCGTGGCCGGTCGACACGTGGTCGGCGAGCCGGCCGGGACAGGCGATGAGGATATCGACCCCGGCACGCAGTGCACCGACTTGTGGCCGCGCGCTCACCCCACCGAAGATCGTCAGGGTCCGCAGCGACAGCGCGGTGGCCAGCGGTGCGATCGTCGCTTCGATCTGGGTCGCCAGTTCGCGGGTGGGCGCCAGGATGAGCGAGCGCGGGCGGCCGGGCAGCCGCGGAGACGTGGCGGCCGAGAGCCGGGCGAGGACCGGGAGAGCGAAGGCGTATGTCTTGCCCGATCCCGTCCTGCCACGACCCAGCACGTCGCGTCCGGCGAGTGAATCCGGGAGCGTCGCGGCCTGGATCGGGAATGGCGTGCTGATGCCCGCCTGATCGAGCGCGGCGACCAGACGGCCGGGCACGCCGAGGTCGGCGAAGGAGGTGGGTGTAACAAGGGGTGTCTTGCTGGGGCGGCGTGCCGCCATGGGAGTCTCCGAACGTGGAAGGGGTCGCTCTGCACGGCGCTGACCGATTGGTCGCGGCGCGTGGTGGTCGACATCAGATGCAGGCCGTGGTCGGAACCGGCGGACTGGTTGATCACTCTACCCGCACCCCGGCCCAAGCCGTACCACGATGGCTTTTTGGGTTAGGGTTCGGCGGGCCGAGCGAAACGGATCCAACGCCCCGGGGCGCGGCGGATCCGCCCCGCTCATTTTCCGCACCCGGCTTGCATGTACGAGCGGGTGAGTCGCGCGTAGGCGCGCAAACTTGGAGCAGCTGTTGACTGATGTAACCGCGCATGACTCGAACTTGTTCCGTGAAGCACCGGGAGCAGATACGCCTTTCGACCACACACCTGCCGTCGACGTAAGTTCGGCTGCCATGACCCGCCTGCGCATCCCGTTCCGCGTCGAGGGTGACGCCGACCGGAAGCCGACGACCGCGCCCATCGCCGCTCGTTAGGCATCACGACGCCACGGAGCCCAGCCGGTAAGGGCTACCACGCGTGTCGGTTCGACGCGTCGCAGGTACCGACGTCCTGTGCAGGTGGATCAGCACGTCTCCACGGGCGGACCACCGGATGGGGCGGCGGCGGTGGACCGCCGCTCGGCCTTGCCCGCATACATCGTCGCGTCGGCCATCCCGATCATCGTGTCCCCGTCGAGGGTGCTGCCGCGAACCGCGATCGCCGCACCCATCGTGACCCGGTCGGGGTGGTCACCCCAGTGCAACAGCGCACGGTGTAGGCGCCGCTCGTCTCGGCGCCGGTGATGAGAGTCGGACAGCTCATGACGTTTGGGGTCTGACTGGATGACTGGGAGATACGTGCGCCGAGGCGGTCGAACGTCGTCGCCGTCGGCGCGCCGTTGAATCGCTTTGACCGATCCGTGGATGGGCTCGCCGGACATCCGCTCAGAAAGGCATACGTGCGGCGTCGCGAGGGCGGCGCTCCGCGGATGCGTCCTGTGCCGGCCCGGTCAGACCTCCCAACTCTCGTCCGCAATTCGTGGCTTCCCGATCACACCGACCGTCTTCCCAAATCAACACCGGCGCGGCCTACGGGCATTCGGGCGCGACGCAGAAGGTGCATTACGTTCGGGCCGTGTTCCCTGTAAAGATCGGAGCGTGCCGACCTCGCCAGTCTGCTGGCCGGGGTTGCCGCCGCCGCCCGCCAACGCGCCCCGTCCCCAGGGAGGCCCTCAGGCGCGCAGCAGGCCACCCCGTCGGAGTCGAGCTTTTCGTCCCTGTAGGCGGGTTTTTCGGCCAGTCCGGCCAGGCGCTGGGTGGCGGCGTACCGGTCTCGCAGCTTTCGCGCGGCGCCGCCATCGGTGGGCGCGGGAGCGACCAGGGCCGTGGCGGGCGGTGTCGGCGTCGATTCGCCTGTGGCGGGCGCCGGGTCGCAGGCGGCGGTTGGGGCGAGCACGGCGAGGAGAGCCACCGAAGCGGCGAGACGTCGGGCCATGGCGGCGAGCATAGGTGGCGCTCAACTTCCGCCTCTGGCCGCCTCCACACATGGAGGGGTGGGCGGCCGGCGTTGATCCGGTGAGCGTTGGTGACGACGCCGGACTGGGCGGCCTGGCGGAAGATCTGGGTCAGCCGCACCCGGGGGATGGTGGGGGCGGCGAGCAGGTCGCGGAGGACTTCGCCGGCGCCGACGGAGGGGAGTTGGTCGACGTCGCCGACGAGGAGCAGGTGCGCGCCGGGTGGGACGGCTTTGACGAGTTTGTTGGCGAGGATCAGGTCGAGCATGGAGGCTTCGTCGACGACGAGCAGGTCGACGTCGAGGGGGTTGTCCCGGTCGTAGGAGGCGTCTCCGCCGGGGCGCAGTTGCAGTAGTCGGTGCACGGTGGCGGCGGGGTGGCCGGTGAGCTCCGAGAGGCGTTTGGCGGCCCGTCCGGTCGGGGCGACGAGGGTGATCTTGGCTTTCTTCGCGGCGGCGAGTTCGACGATGGAGCGGACGGTGAAGCTTTTGCCGCAGCCAGGGCCGCCGGTCAGCACCGCCACCTTCGAGGTCAGCGCGAGACGGACCGCCTGCTCCTGCTCCGGGGCAAGGTCGTTGCCGGTGCGTGCCTTCAACCACGCGAGAGCCTTGCCCCAGTCGACGTTCGTGAAGTGCGGCAGCCGGTCGGCGGGGGTGTCGAGCAGACGGTGCAGGGAGCTGGCGAGGGACTGCTCGGCGCGGTGGAACGGCACCAGATACACCGCCTGCACCGCCTCCCCGTCGGCGGCGGTCAGGGTCTCGCGGACGACGCCCTCGCCGGCGACCAGGTCGTCGAGGCAGCGGGCGACGAGGTCGGCGGGCACGTCGAGGATCTTCGTCGCGTCGGCGACCAGTTCCGGAGCGGGTAGGTAGCAGTGCCCGTTGTCGGTGGCTTCGGACAGCGTGTATTGCAGGCCGGCCATGACCCGCTGCGGGCTGTCGTGGGGGATACCGACGGCTTGGGCGATGGTGTCGGCGGTCTTGAAGCCTATGCCCCACACATCCGCGGCTAGCCGGTACGGCTCCTTCGTGACCACGTCGGTAGAGGCGTCGCCGTACTGCTTGTAGATCCGCACCGCCAGGGAGGTGGACACCCCGACGCCTTGCAGGAAGACCATGACCTCCTTGATGGCCTTCTGCTCCTCCCACGCCGCCGCAATCTTCGCCGTGCGTCTCGGGCCCAGGCCCGGCACCTCGACCAGGCGGGCCGGTTCCTCCTCGATGACCCGCAGGGTGTCCAGGCCGAAATGAGCCACGATCCGCTCGGCGAACACCGGCCCGATACCTTTCACGAGACCGGAGCCGAGGTAACGCTGGATGCCCTGAATCGTGGCCGGCAGCACCGTGGTGTAGGAGTCGACCTCGAACTGCCGACCGTAGCGCGGGTGCGACGACCACCGCCCGTGCAGCCGCAGCGTCTCACCAGGCTGCGCGCCGAGCAGCGCCCCGACCACGGTCAGCAGGTCCGTGCCGCGGTCGGTGGCCACGCGGGCGACGGTGTACCCGGTCTCCTCGTTGACGTATGTCAACCGCTCCAGCACCGCGTCCAGAACGGCGAGCGGCGGGCGAGCTGGCGTGGTCACGCCTGACATCGTGCCGCTTGCCGCCACGGCACGGGCACCCGCCCACCCGCCCACCCGCTCGCCTGAAACCGCGCGAGGCCCGCACGCTTGAAGTCATTCCCGCGGCGGTTCCCGGCGGGTGTCCCCACGTCCCGCGTACCGGTAGACCGGCGGAACGGTCTCGTCGTCCACGTGAGGTAGTGATGCATGAGCGCCGGAGCGGGCAGAGCGCGTGACCCGACACAGATCCCTGTCCGCGGGAACAGCACGGTCAACGGCAAGGATCCCATCTCATCGACCTCGACAGGTGCCAGACGGCCATCAACAGGGCCCCCCGAGAAACCATGCCTCTCTAGCGGGCATCACAACTGCCCGATTGCGTTGATCGCGGTCACCAGCGCCGCAGCCGCCCCGACAAGCCCCGCGAGCGCGCTGATGAGTCCGGTCATCCGGGCGAGGCGATCCGGCGCCACCTGCTCGTCGGCGCGTGCTGATCATCTGTCCCGTCTCGCCATGGCTGTCCCCTCCCCGGCCCGCCCTTGATCCTTCATCACGCCGTCGGAGGTACTTCACCAGCGACCAGCGCCGGCTGCCCTCCCGTGACGGCGGCCCTGTGGATAGAAGGGTTGCCTGTGAATGACGCGTTAGGCGCGCGTGTTCTGTGGCATGGCCGGCGAAGCTGTGCCAGGAGAAGGCCGAGGGGACGGGGGCGGCCACCCACAAGCCGCAGGGCGGACCCGTTACGACCTCGGGTTTGTGGCGCGGACAAGTCGACGCAGTCGGGAAGCACGGTCTGGGCGGTCATTCCAGAGCCGCCGGGCCCGGCCGCCGGCCTTCCCGCGGCGCCGTCGGCGGCCCACCGCCATCCTGCTTCCGCCACTGCCCGGCGGTGTCGGCGCGCAGCAGACGCTCGACCATGCGCACGGCATCCGTCTCCGTCTCGAACTCCCAGCGCAGGACCTTGCCCGTCTCGGTGTCGCCGGCGCGGGCGACGACCGTCCAGCGCGTCTGGCGCACCAGCCACACGTCTCGACGCGCCAAGCGTCCCCACACCCCGTTCCAATACCGCCGGACCACCTCCTGCACCAGGTGATCGTACGCATGTTCGAATGCAGTGGAAGGCGGGGTGGTGAACAAGCCCGGCGGATCCGCCGGGTGTAGGTCACTCGCATCGGTCCTCGGCGCCCCGACCGTAGGGCTTGCAGCAGTCGGGACGGTGGCGGTACACGCGCAGATCACGCCCCTGCCGATGGCCGCGTTCGGACGTGATCTCGTACAGGCACGGCCCCCACACCACGGTCTCCCCGCCGCCGGGCACCACCTGGCCGTCGCCCGGCCCGCCGCGCAGCAGCACGTCCATTCCTCGACCGTACGTAATCGGCCGCGACCGGGCCTGCTGACCGCTCGTCAGCCGCCACGAGACTGGCAGGCTCTGTTGATCGAGTAGTCGGAATTCACCTCATCACCGCCGTCGGGGCGATGCTCTGTCACGGGCCGGGACCTGGGCCGCCCGTACCGAGCATCCGCATCTGCCGATGAGCGCGCACTGGATCATGGGCGTTGAAGTATCCCGGCTCCCCGACGTCCGCGGGCCGTCAGCCGTTGAACGTGCTCCAGGCGGTGGTCCAATCGCGAGTGGCGCGCAGGCTTGCCCGTTGACGGGCGCCGACGAACACGTGGGTGCCGCCGTGCAACCCGGCGGTGAGAGCGACGAGCCCGGGCGCGACGTAGAGATGCGTCGGGTCGGCGGGCACGGCCAGCGGCTGCAGCGGCACAGCGATGAGGTGTCGAGTGAAGCGTTCGAGTTGCTGGTTGTCGAGGACGGCGCGCCCGGTGACGCGGCGCCGGTGTCAGCGGCCCCGCAGCTTGTCCCACACTGTCCGTCTGGGTTGTGGTTGCGCCGAGGGCAGCACGTCTTCGGCAAGCATCCGCCGGGCCGCGTCGCGCGTGGCGGCGGACAGGTCCGGAGTCACGCACGCAAGCTGCGCCAGCGACGTCGCGATGAGCACGGGCCGGGTCTGTTGCGCCGTAGACGCTTTCTCGAAGCGCTCGGCCACCAGCGCGGCGACGCCGGCCCGTTGCGACGGGTCCGTCCACGCCGAGGCCACCAGCGCGTAGACGGCCGCCTCGGTGGTCCAGTCCTCGACGCCGAAGACGATGTCGGCCAGCAGCCCCGTTTCACCCCGGTGCAGCAGGCCAAGGCAGCACCACGCCTGTACGGTCCGCTCCCACACGGACATCCGTGTGCGCACCGGCGACTGCGGCGGGTGGACGAGCAAAGACAACAATTCTTTGACGGGTACCTCGCGCAGCCGCGCCGCCGCATGCAAGGTGACCGCAGGCGGGCCCCAGGACCGTTGCGCGGCAAGCTCCGTCACCACCCCTGCGGCGTCCGGGTCGGGCGGGGGCAGGGCCGCGGTCTCCCGGGTACCGTCGTAATGCCACAGCACGGCGCCGCCTGGACGCAAGGGTTGGCGCGGATCGGGTTCGCCTGGGCGGCCCATCGCGATGACGATGCCCGGGCAGCGTCGCCGTACCAGGGCGATCGCGCTCGGCGGCTCCATCGCGGAGATCCCGATCTCCGTCGCCATCTGTTGGGGATTGAGTCCGGCGACGGCGTTGATGCTCGACGCCTTGCCGGCGGGCACAAAGCCTAGCCACGCAATGTCGCGGGCCTCCTCGAAATAACCGGCATTGACGCGCTCCATCAGCTGGCCGAGGTCACGTGCGCCATGATCAGCAGGCATGCGGGTCAGCCTAGACCGCCACCGCCGGCGACGCTGCCCGAGCGGTCCGGCCCGCGTCTCGCGACTGTGAAACATGTTCACCGATCTGGCCGTGCTCGCGGTAACGATATCGCTACGGTGCTGATGAGGGCCGCGCCGAAAGGGCTCGTGACAGTCCAGCCGTTACAGGGCAAGATCAGCCTCGATGTCCGCGACTCGCTACCGGACTGGGCAGCGCTGCGCCCATCTGGTTTCCACCCCGCCGCCACCATGCTCGGCCACCCTCATTTGCCGCTGACCGCGCGGTCAGCCATCGACGGCGACGCTTTCTCCTTACGCTGGCAGCATGGCCACGTGGACATGGTCGGATGCCTGGGTCTTTTCGTCGATCAAGGGCACCGGTCCGGACGATGGTTACACGCTGAGCGAGATCCTCAAGACGGCCGACACCATCAATCACGCCGTCCTGACCGAAGCCGAGTTCACCCGTGCAGTGCCCCGCCTTCTGGCCGTGGGCCTAATCGGGGCCGATGCCGAAGCCGACCGCTACTGACTTACTGAGACCGGTCGGGCACTGTACCGACAGCGGATGAAACGACGCGGCCTGTTCGGCTGGATGGACGGGATCCCTCCGGCGTTGGGCCGACTCGGCGAGCCGCAGGACAGCGCTTGGTCTCTGCCCGCGGGTGCCTTCGACCAGGCGGTTCGTGAGTACCTCAAGCAGGCCGAGCAGACCCTCAAACGGCTGATCGGTCCAGCAGCCCAAGATCCGCCAGTGTCGTGATGCAGCTTCTCGGTTACTCCGCGAGCGCCTCCCTGACGCGTGGACGCAGCATCCAACGGACGTACTCTTTTGCCGCATATTGAGCACTACGCAGTGGGCTGTCCCTTCGGTGGGAGGTCTTTTCAAGTGTCCACGTGGACACCGGACCTTATTGCTGCGCGTCGAGGTCGCGCAGTGCGAAGCGGAGGTGTTCCCACTCTTCGTCGAAGATCACGTGGAGGCAGTGCAGGACCCGCTCCTCGTGTTCGGGTGACCACACGGTCGGCCGAGGCTCGGCGAGCAGCTCCGGCGTGACGCTCGCGAGGAAGTCCTGCACCATGGCCTGCCGCTCGGCACGCAGATCGAGCACCTCGGCGAGACTCGGCTGCCCCGTGGCAAAGATCGACATATCGAATCCATCCGTCTCGTACTCGGCGTGCGGCTGCCCGAGCGGATGGAAGGGCTGCGGCAGGCGCAGGATCGCCTTGCCGAGCCATGCGTCGGTGGCGAACGCGAGGTGGCGCAGGGTCTGCGCGAACGACCACTCGCCATCGATCGAGACGTCGGCGGTGCCCTCGGGCATGGATTCAACCCGGTCGACCGCGGCCGCCCAGGCCCGTTCGAGCGCCGCCCACGCCGTGCGCAGGCCATCGGAATCCTTGGCATGCTTCAGTTCGCGCCCGGGAAACCGCCGGTTGAGTTCGGCCTCGACGAGCGGCACGACGTCGACACCGTTGATCAGCAGTGCGCCGTCCGCCAGCCACGGCGCATCGATATCGAGCCCGCGCACATCGACGCCGCGCATCACGGCACCGGCCAGCGTCGACCTGTTGAACCGCGCGCCCCGCAGGTCCCTATCGACGAACGTTGTGACGTCCTGGGCCACGGCGCCTTCCCTCCCGTTGGCGATCGCGGCGATGCTAGCGGGCGGGTCCGACAACGAATGCGCGACGCGGCCAGCCCGAAGTCAACGAGCATCGACCGGCGCAGGGTGACTGACCCGGACCAACTGGTGCGACGACGGCGACGGTACAGCTGGTCACCACCTTGGAAATGGTTCCGTCCGGCGAGGGCCAAAGATCGGGGGGCGCGTCGCCAAGATCAAGCATCCGCTACTGCCGCTGACCGCGCGCCCACCAGCCGCTACCGCCCGACTCTGCCGAGAGTAGTGCAGTCGATCACGCCGCTCGTCATCGTTGATTCACTCGATGTCGGTACGGGTGGTGCTGTGTGCGCCGGCCCCTCGATCCAAGGCCTTTTCACAGGCCGCCGCCTGGGCAGAGGACTTGTATCGGCGGTTGCAGGGGCAACTCGTCGAGGTCGCACGCCGCTGGCAGGCGGTCGGGAATCTGCCCGCCGACGCGATCCCGGAGCAGGTCGGCGCCCTCCTGCTCAGCCTCGGGCAGGGCTTCATCCTGCAGCGCCTGCTGGTAAGTGGCGCCAACTCCGACGCCTGTCTCGCCGGGGTGCGGGCGCTGCCGGCCGTGGCCCCGGCCGGCACGCCCGATCGGGTGTCGCGCATGCCCGCCGCCGGGCACGGGCATGAGGTCGGCGGTCTGCCGTACGTGCTCTGATCGTTAGTTGCTGATGGCCGGCGCGGCGTGGTGGAACCGGTCGTCGGTGAGCTGCGCGGCGGTGAAGGCGGCGATGTCGGCGCGGGTCACTGCCATGCCGATCTTGTTGGTGCCGAAGAAGCCGTAGCGGTTCACGCCGCGTGCGGGGCCGTTCTTGGGTGCGCTGAACCGCACGATGGTCCAGTCGATGCCGCTGTTCATGATTAGGTCGGACATGCCCAGCAGCTCCTGGTAGGCGCGGCTGAGCAGGTTGCGGCCCATGAATCCGATGAGCTTCTGCTGCAGGTTCGGCCTGTCGCGTTTGTCGACGATGCTGGGCGTGCCGTTGCCGATGAAACGTTCGACGCCGTGGCGCTTCATCGCCTCGATGATCAGCCGGGTGCCCTCGACCAGCGGCAGGCCGGTGGCCTTGCGGTCCATGCTGGGGCCGAGCGCGGAGATGACCGCGTCCGCGCCGGCCACGGCCTGGTCGATCCCGGCGGCGTCGGTGATCTCACCGACGATCAGGCGCAGGCCCTGGTGCCAGGTCGACGGGACCTTGCCGACGTTGCGCACGTAGGCGGTGATGGTGTGCCCGGCGGTGAGCAGGTCGGCGACGATGAGTTGCCCGATGGCGCCGGTGGCGCCGAAAACGGTGACGTTCACTGGCTCAGCCCTTCGACCAGGGACATGGTGCGATGTCCGGTGAGGCGGGTGAGGTCGTCACCGGCGTATGCCATGATCCCGGCACCCATGTTTCCGTCGAGGGCGGCCAGGAACCCGGCGGTTTCCTCATCGAGGCCGGTACCGGTCAGGATGGCCTGGTACTGCTCGGCGCTGACCGGCCGGTACTGCACCGGCTTGCCGAGGACCGTCGCCATGGCGTCGGCGAGATCGTTGTACGTGTAGTCGGTGACGCCGGTGAGGCTGTAGGTCTTGTGGTCGTGGCCGTCGGTGGAGACCACGGCGGCGAGGGCCTCGGCGAAGTCCCGTCGGCCGGCCGGAGCCACACGGCCGTCGCCGACGGCGGCGGTGAAAACGCCGCTCTGCGCGGCACCCTGCATGGCCTGGATGTAGTTCTCGATGTACCAGCCGTTGCGCAGGATGGTGTAGCGCAGACCGGACTCCTTGATGGCGTCCTCGGTGGCCTTGTGGTCGGCGCCGAGTGCGAAGCTCGGGTCGTCGACGCGGACGCCGCTGGTGTAGTAGAAGTGCTGCACCCCGGCGGCCTTGGCGGCGTCGATGACAGCGCGGTGCTGCTGCAGCCGGTGGGGGTCCTTACCCGACACGAGCGCCACCCGGTCGTGTCCGGCGACGGCGGCGCGGATCTGATCGGCGTCGTCGAGGTCCACGTGGGCGGTGCGGTAGCCGTCGGCGGCGAGGGCGTCGAGGACCTGCTGGTTGCGGCCGGCGGCGGTGATGTCGGCCGTAGCCAGGCCGCGCTTGTGCAGTTCCGGCAGCAGCAGGCGGCCGAGGGCGCCGGTCGCGCCGATGACGAGGACGGACATGCAGGGTCTCCGTTCAGGCGTGTGGAGTCAGGGTGCAGCTGTTCGGCGACGTCGTCGCCGGCGCCGATCACGAGGGGCGGGCTGCCGGTCGCCGGTGGAGGCAGGGGACCGGCAGCCCGGTGGGCGCGTCGCCGGTCAGAAGCTCCAGGGGCCGAATCGGCCCCAGGCCACGAATGCGGCCAGCAGGAACAGCGCGGCGTTGACCGCGATGCCGGACGGCTCCTTGCGGCGGATGTGGGTGATGGCCGCCAGCGCCATGACGACCGCCAGGCAGGTCGCGGCGATCGGGGTGAGCACCGGGGCGATGCCGGTGGCCGCGGGCAGGATCAGGCCGAGGCCGCCGAGCAGCTCGGCGACACCGATGAGCCGTACGGTGCTGAGGGAGAAGTCCTCCACCCACGGCAGGTTGGGCGTGAGCTTCTCCTTCGGCTGCGTCGCCTTCATCACGCCGGCCAGGACGAACGCGGCGGCCAGGACGATTTGCACGATCCACAGGAACACGTTCATGAGCGGGGGTCTCCGAGGGGTGTGGTGATCAGGCGAGGGTGATGGCGATCTTGCCGCGGGTGCCGGCGGCAAACTCGCCGAACGCCGTGGGCACCTCGGTCAGGGTGAAGGTGCGCTCGATCGGCACGCTCAGGCGACCGGCGGCGAGGTCAACGGCGAGCCGTTCCAGGGTGGCCGGGGTCGGGTTGGCCATGACGAAGGTGGCCGCCGGGTGCTGGTCGGCGCCGTAACCGACGGTGCTGGCGATCCGGCCCTTCTCGGTCAGCAGCTCGGCCAGGACGGCGCCGTCGCCGGCCAGGTGCACGATCACGTCGACGCCCTCCGGGGCGGCTGCGTGGACCTGCGCGGGCAGGTCAGCGGTGTGGTCGACGACCTCGTGGGCGCCCAGACCGCGGACGAAGTCGGCTTCCTCGCCGGGCTTCGCGGTGGCGATGACCGTGGCGCCGGCCGCGGCGGCGTACTGGATGGCGATCGCGCCGACGCCGCCGGTCGCGCCGCTGATCAGTACCGTCTCGCCCGTCTGCGGGGCGGCCGCGTCGAGCGCGTTGATCGCGGCGGTGCCGGCCAAACCGACGGCGCCGGCGGCGGCCATGTCGACACCCTCGGGCAGCTTGGCGATGCCGACCGCCTCGGGAACGGTCACGTACTCACCGAAACCGCCGTCACCCAGGTACGCCTTGGTGACCACGCCGAAGACCTTGTCGCCTACGGCGAAGCGGGTGACACCCTCGCCGAGCGCCTCCACGGTCCCGGCGAAGTCCTTGCCCAGCACGACCGGGAATCGGTGCTCCATCATCCCGACGACGTAGCCGTTGGCGACCGACAGGTCGAAGCCGTTGATCGACGACGCCTGCACCTTGACCAGCACCTCACCGGCGGCCGGCTGCGGGGTCGGCACCTCGGCAACCTCGGGCTTCGCACCCTGTTCGGTAGTCACAACAGCCTTCATGTTCATCTCCTCCAGGGAAGTGGAAGCTTTCCTCCACTACGCCTACCGACCGTAGCATAGAAGTGGACGATGCCTTCCACTTGCCCGTATGGTGATCCGTATGACCTCGCCACCCGCACCCCGGACCCAAGGCGGCGCTGGCCTGCGTGTCGACGCCGAGCGCAACCGGCGGCGCATCGTCACCGCCGCCCGCGAGGTCTTCGCCGAGCTGGGCCTCGAGGTGCCGATGGAGGACATCGCCAAGCGGGCCGGAGTCGGCGTCGGCACCCTCTACCGCCGCTACCCGACCCGGGCGGACCTGATCGCCGCGGCCTTCGAGACCAAGATGACCGCGTACGCCGACGCCGCCCGCCAGGCATTGGCCGATCCGGACCCGTGGCAGGGATTCTGCGGCTACGTCGAGAAGATCTGCGCCATGCAGGCCGGCGACCGCGGCTTCACCACGGTGCTCACCATGACCTTCCCCACCGCAAAGCAGTTCGAGGCCGACCGCGCCCGCGCCTTCGCCGACTTCACCACCCTGATCAACAGAGCCAAGGCCGCGGGGAAACTGCGTGCCGACTTCGTCACCGAGGACGTGCCGATGTTCCTCATGGCCAACGCCGGCGTGCTCACCGCAACCGCGGACGCCGCCCCCGACACCTGGCGCCGGCTCGTCGGCTACCTCATCCAGGCCTGCGCCGCCCAGGCCGCGCAGCCGCTACCCGATCCGCCCGCACCCCGGCAGATGTACAAGGCCATGCTGCGCGCCACCCGCCACCAACGCGAACGGCCACGAACCAAGGAGCACCCCGCATGACACTCGAGCTCGGCGTCTACTCCTTCGGCAACACCCCGCCCACCGCAGGCGGCAACACCGCTCAGGCGATCCGCAACGTGCTCGAAGCCGTGCACGTCGCCGAACAGGCCGGTCTCGACTTCTTCGGCTTCGGCGAACACCACACCCCCTCGATGCCCCTGTCGTCCCCGACCTCACTGGTCAACGCCGCAGCAGCCTCCACCCCGCGCATCGGGCTCGGCACCACCGTCACGGTGCTGTCCACCGACGACCCGCTACGGGTCTTCCAGCAACTGGCCACCGCCGCAGCGATCGCCCCCGGACGCATCGAGGTAGTCGCCGGCCGCGGATCCTCCGACATCACCTTCCCGCTGTTCGACCTCGACGTCCGCAACTACGACATGCTCTACCGCTCCAAGCTTGACCTACTGATCGCCGCCAACGAGCACCACCGCGTCACCTGGAAAGGCCCCCACCGGCAGCGGCCCCTCAACGACGCGCTGATCGTGCCCCGCCCGGAACAGCCACTCAAGATCTGGCTCGGCACCGGCGGCAGCCCCGAGTCGGTACTGCGGGCCGTCGAGCTGGGCCTACCGATGTTCCTCGGCATCCTCGGCGGCACCGCAGAGCACTGGGCGCAGTACGGCACCGCCTACCGGAAAGCCTGGGCCGAAGTCGGGCATCCCGCCGAGACCGCCGACATCGCCGTCGCCGTGCACGGATTCGTCGCCACCGACAACCGGCAAGCGAAGGCCACCTACCTCGAGCACGAGCTGCGCATGTTCACCACCGGCGCCGCCGAACTCGGCCGCCCCGCGATGACACCCACCGGCAGGGGCAACAACTACGAGCCCGGCGGCATGGTCTTCGCCGGCGGACCCAACGAGATCGCCGACCGCATCCTGCACCTGCACCAGCTACTCGGACACAGCCGCCACATCCTGCAGATGGACGTCGGCGGCATGCCCCACGACACCTTCCTCAAGAGCATCGAGCTACTCGGCACCGAGGTCCTGCCACAGGTCCGCAAGGAACTCCGATAGCAACGACTGCCAGGGGCAAAGTGGCCGCCCCGGACGCCGCGAGTCACTCTTGCAGCTCGTCCCTCGCGTAGCCGAGCGGGCGCGGTCCAGGCTTGATCAGGTGCGCACATCTGCCGCTGGTCGCGCTGTCGCTGTCGAAGCGCGGACGGAAGCAGGTTTATGGTGGCCGGATGCTTGACCTGAGCAGGCTAGACCTGGAGGAGATCGCCACCGCGCTCGAGGACCAGACCGATTACGAGCACCGATGGCTGATCAACCCGCAGACCGGCAAGATCATGGTCTGGACGACGGACGGCGGCCTCGACGGACAAACGCCCGTCGACCTTGAGGACCTTGACCTGGTCGGCATCGACCCGCTGCCGTCCTACGTCTGGTATCAGGACATGGTCGACTTCGCCGAGGGGATCAGTGACGCGGTGGCCGGCCGCAGACTGGCGCGGGCTATCCAGGGCAAGGGTGCCTTCCGCCGGTTCAAGAACGAGTTGCACGAGGAGTATCCGCACCTGCTGCCGGCGTGGTACGCCTTCCGCGACGTGCGCGCAAGGCGGCGGGCGGTTGAATGGCTGGTCGACAACTCGCTGGTCGACGACGAAACGGGCGAGCGTTTCGTGGCCGAGCACCCGGATCCCGACCTTCCCTGAGCTGACGCCCGCGTCGCGCGACTTCCCGGACGACGAACGCACGCATCTGCCGCTGACAGTGTGGGGGTCAGACAGCGCTGCTGCCGGTGGGGCCAAGGTTGTGTGCGCCTAGACTTGGCGGCCGTAGGTGACGGTTTCTCGGACGAGCCGAGGCGCCTTCTCAGCAAGCTGTGGGTCGGGCCGCGCTTCCCAGCGCATCGTTGATAGTGGAGAAGGCCAGACGGAACGCCATCCAGGTCGTCGCCTCGAAGATCTCCTGGTCGTTGAGGCCCGCGTCGCGTAAACGGTTTACGTGGGCCTCGGTTTTGGCATTCGGATCCTGGATGACTTGGCGGGGCCAACCGGCGAGTGTGGCCTCCCGCTCGGGCACGTCACTATCAACGCCTTGCAGCACGCTTGCGGCGGTCGCCTCGTCACTGAGTTCGGCCAGCCTAGATCCCCACGCCGGCGCACAGTAGGCGTCGCCGCGGGCGGCGGCGGTGGCGGCAACCATCACGGCTACTTCCCTCGGCGACAGGCCTGACCCGGCCAGGAGTTCAGCGCGCAGGGCCTGGAAGGACGCCAGCACGTCAGGACGCCAGCACCAGACCCGAGTGAGGTTGTTGACGTAGCCATCGGACGTGACATCGGCTTTGTAGGCGGCAGCCACTGCCGGGCTCTTCGGTGGGTCAGCGAGGAACGCAGCCGGGCGGTCCATGGAGTTAGCGTGCTGCACCCAGCGACCATCCGAGGACCGATCAACGACAGTTCGGAAGCCGCCTTCTTGTCCCGCGAGTCGTGGGTCTCCTGCCGGCCAACGTCGCCGCCATCCGCGCGGCTGCATCGGCGAACACCGGTTGCCTCCGCGACCTGCTCGACCTGACGACCGCCTGGTCCTGGCCGGCGCTGTCGCCCCGACGCCCTCCACCGGCTGATTCCCTTCCCCGGCCCAGCCGCTCCGGTCGCCCAGGGCTCGACAGTGGTGGCGGTGACCGGCACGCCCGACCACCTGCGGACAACGGTGAAAGCCGACGACCTGCTGGCCCGGCTCAACGCCGGATGAGGCGACGAGCCGGCGATTCACGAGCAGGCGCCTCCAACAAATAGCCCTTCCGGGCGGTGCCTGCGTACCGCACGGCGCTGAAGCCGTCGGTAGTCGGGGAAGGTCAGGCCGAAATGCCCCCGAAGCAACGCCTGCCAGGACCAGGTGGCTGCCCGGCGAAACATCTATTGCGCACCCCCGCGCGTGCACTCTTGCCGGCGCTCGCGCTCAACGGCGACACGGTGTCATCGATGTACGCGACTACCTTGGCCGATCTTCACGGAAGGGCCCCCACCTCTTTACAAAGATGCCTGTCAATGGACATCATCCTTGGAGAAGGTCGATGCCCAACGACGGTCTCCCGGAGGCCCGCATGCCAGTACGACCGCTGTCCAGCAGAACCGCAGTAGTGCGGCGGTGGGCCGCGGCGACAGTCGCGGCCGTCGTCGCCACCGGCGCCCTGGTCGCCGTACATGCGGCGCCAGCGCTGGCCACACCGCCCGGCATCCCTTCCAAATCGACCGCCCAGTCGCAGCTCAACGCCCTCACCGTCAAGAGCGAGGGCTCGTTGACTGGATATTCCCGCGACCTGTTCCCTCACTGGATCACGATCAGCGGCACCTGCAACACCCGGGAGACCGTCCTCAAGCGCGACGGCACCTCGGTTGTCACCGACAGCAGCTGCGCCGCGGTGTCGGGTCGCTGGTACAGCCCGTACGACGGCGCCACCTGGCCGGCCGCCTCCGACGTCGACATCGACCACGTTGTGCCCCTCGCCGAGGCGTGGCGTTCCGGCGCCAGCAGCTGGACCACGAGCCGGCGGCAGAGCTTCGCCAATGATCTCAGCCACCCGCAGCTGATCGCCGTCACGGACAACGTCAACCAGGCAAAGGGCGACCAGGACCCGTCCACCTGGCAGCCGCCACTGTCGTCGTATCGGTGCACCTACAGTAAGATGTGGATCACGGTGAAGTACGGCTGGGGTCTGAGCCTGCAGCCGACGGAAAAGTCGGCCCTGCAGAGCATGCTGAACACCTGCGCCTCCTGACCCTGTCGCGGCTGATCGAGCAGCCGTGGCGGCGACGTGGCGCGGGGCGGCCAGGCCCGGTGCGAGAGCCTGGCCGCCCCGGACGTCGTCAGCGGAGATATCGGGCGCGAGCGCTCGCCCGTCTGTGACCGCTGGTCACGGTGGCGGAAGGACGTTGCCGTCGCGTGCCCACGTCTGGCTGCCGTCGGGCCAGACGACCGCCGGCTCGTCCTCGCCGTGCAACTGGCCCTGGCCGTTAACCCGCAGGAACGTGGGGTGTTCGCTCATGACCGCGACGTCGGCGAATGGCCACCAGGGCCCTGCCGCCAGCGCCACCTCCCTGCACCCTTCCCAGGCGGGATCAGGGGTGGTTCCGAGCAGCTCTCGGTAGGTGTCGATGGTGGCGAGGAGGAGCCAGTCGGGATAGAAGTTCCAGGCTGGTTCGAAGAACCGGTCGCGCGGGTTCAGGCAGTAGCGGACGACGGCGTTTCCCTCGTCGTCCTGGTCCACGATGCTGCTCCCGGTGTCCCAGAACCTGGCGGGCACCAGGGTGTAGCTGGCGGTGATGTTGCGGTCGACGCTCGCCCAGATCGGGGCATGCACCAGGTCGTACACCTTCCGCACCGCGTGCAGCACCGGTGTGAGAGCGGCGCCTTCGGGTTCGGTGACCGGGTTGCAGCGGTAGGGGTACTCCATGAGGTCGTAGCGGGCTTCGACGCCGTCGTAGCGCTGTTCGCCGTAGTAGCCCGTCCACTCCATGAACTGGTGGAAGTCCCCGTGGGCGGTGAAGCGGTCGAGCTTGCTGGTCTGCTCCCAGATCGGCGCCCGCGCGGCGGCGAGGGAGCGGTTGAGGTTGTCGCGCCGAACTGACGTGACGAGCGAGGTGTGCCCGTCGTCGATGACGCGATAGAGCTGTTCCATCGCGGCGGGGGGAGAGGGGCACCAGAGGAATCGGGAGGGTTCGGGGTGCCCTGCCGCTTGGTAGGCCAGACGGACGGCGGCCTCGGCACGCGCGTGGTCGGCGGGTTCGCAGGCGAGGGCCTGGCCGAGTGGTGGGTCGACGCGCTGCTGGAGCGTCGGCGGGAGCTGGCTGGCGCTCGTCCTGGGACGGATCATCCTGAAGCCGGCGACCCGCGCCGGGCAGGTGCAGCACGATGTTTACTGGCTCGAGTCCGACAGGTCTTCGGAGTCCTGGGCGTCGCCTCGTACGGCGGTCAGTCAATGCTGACCCGGACCGGTTCGCCATCTGAGGCCTGGACGGTCAGAGTGGCCCGACCGTCGGCCAGGCTCACCTCACCCCGGTCCGCGCGTACCGGCCGGTCGGTGGCGAAGACCGCGACATCCTCGGTCTGGGTCGGCCGGAGCAGCACCTCCGAGCCGCTCCGGGCTACCAGTTCGCAACTGCTCTCCAGCAGCGTGGCCGGTCCGACGCGGATTCCGGCGGGCAGCATCAGCCCGGCGCGTGCGCTGATGCGCAGGCGCCGGCCGGCCAGTACCGGCTTGTCCCGGTGCCACAGGCCGAACTCGATCGCCGACGGCGCGACGTTGACCAGGTGAAGCAGCCGCTGGCCGGACCGGTCCACGGTCGAGGTGAGCAGCAGCCCGGGGTCGCCTGCGTCGTGTCGGAGCCGGGGCCGCACCCCGAGCCGGTCCAGCGCTGCTCGCCAGAAGTCCAGGTGGCACGGGTAGTCGGTGGCGATCACCACGGCTCGGCCGGCGCCCGCGGTCACCTCGGCGCCGCACGGCCGGCCGGAGCCGACCTCGGTGAGCAGGCGTTCACCAGCCCCGGCCAGCAATTGGGCGTAACCGACCCGGACCTCGGCGGGGCCGGCCGCCCACTCGTGGCCCACCACCGACGGAAAGTAGTGTGGCCCGCCCTCCAGCCAGCCGTCCGGCCGTAGCCCGAGTGCGTCGGCCAGCAGGGTGCACGGCGTGCCGTCGTGGTCGCGGCTGGGTAGCGGTCCGTGCAGCAGCAGCCGGCCCCCGGCCCGCAGATGGTCGACCAGCCGCTGCTGGACGTCCGAACCGAGGGTGGGGGCGGTGGCCAGCACCAGCACCGGCGGCGTGCCGCCCGGCGCCTGTACTGCGCCGCCTGGGGCCTGCAGGTCCGCTGCGGGGAACGAGTAGCCGGCGAGCAGCAGCGCTCGCGCCAGCACGTCCCGCGCGCCCATGCCGCGGAACCGTTCCAGCTCGGCGACCTGCTTCGCCCGTTTGGTGGACGCCGGGTGGCGGTACTCGGTCAGGTAGTGGTCGGGAACGAATCCGAGGGCGAACCCATCGTGTTCCTCGTCGCCGTCGGCGAGCAGGTCGGCCACCCCACGTACGGCGTGCAGTGCCCGCCTTGCCGCGGCGTACGTCGGGTTGAGCCGCCCCTGCGGGCCGACCGGAGCGGCGAAGCCGTGCCGCTCGCCGGTGAACGCGATCCGGTCGTTGCCGTCGCCGACCGGCTCGGCCAAAGGCGGGTTGTGGCCGCCGGCGAAGAGGTAGAGGTTGAGCAGCCGGTTGCCCTGCGCTACACAGAGCCGGGTCTTCAGGTCGATCCCCTCCGGCGGGTAGAGCGTCGACAGGTCCTCGTCGTAGTCGCCGTTGCCGGCCTCGAACTCCAGGCAGGTGAGCGGCTGGTCGCGGTCGTTTGCGGCGGCCAGGAAGGCGTTGGACACGTACAGGTCGGCGACGTTGCCGACGGTCAGGTCGCCGAGGTAGTAGTCCGAGCCGGAGGTGAGCTGCGGCTGCCCCCGGTACGCCTCGAACAGTTGGCTGATCCCGATCGGGAAGGTGCGGCCCCGTCGTTCAGCGGTGCCGTGCACGTTGACCAGGAACGGCACGCCGGTCACCCCGTGCCGCTCGGCGCTGTGCCGCAGCGCCGCCACGTACCGGCGGTAGCGGTCGCGCATGTAGCGACCCAGGTCGTCGTGCAGCGCCAGCGACCGCTCCTCTGCCGGGGTGCGCAGGGCCCTAGACCACGCCGTCGGATCGGCCGGATCGGCACCGATCCGCGCCGCGGCGGTGTCCTTGCCGTACCGCTGGACGGTCCAGCGGGCCAGGTCGCCGCAGACGCCGTCGGTGAGGTCGGGGGAGTTGGTCACCCACGACAGCATCCCGATCTCGTTGTCGAGTTGGACCGCCACCACCGGTCCGCCGCGCGGCGCGAGCCGCTGCGCGATCAGTGGCATCACCTGGGCGTACCAGCCGTCGGCTGCGGCGAGGAACTCGGGCGCAAGGTAGTCGATCGTGCGCGTGCTGATCGTCGCGCCGTCCCAGGTGGTGGGGAGCAGATGCGGGTGCTCGTCGTACACGCGGTAGGGGATGCCCTCGTTCTTCAGCTCGGCCATGACGAACGGGCCGGGGCGGACCACGGCCCGCAGCCCGCGCTGGTGCGCGAGGTCGAGGAAGCCGGCCAGGTCGCGCTGCTCGTGGGTACGCCCGGTCAGGTCGACCGAGCCGTCCGGCAGTTCGTGCCATAGCCACGGCACGTAGGTGGCGACGGTGTTGCCGCCGCAGTCCTGGAGCTGGTCGAGCCGGTCTGCCCAGTCGGCCCGGGCGAGGCGGAAGTAGTGCACCTCACCGGCGAGCAGCAGCTCGGGCCGACCGTCGACGAGGATCCGGCGATCCCGGAGTAGTACTTCTGACATGTGGGGCAGAGCTTCCTACGCAGGAGATTGTGGACCCGAGGGTTGTGAAGTTCGTCCCGGCTGCCTATGGTCGCCTGAAACCGGTTTCTGTGATGCACGTTACGGATCGAGGAAGCGATGGGCAACAGCCGCATGAACGTTCGCGAGATCGCCAAGCTCGCCGGCGTCTCCGTGGCCACCGTCTCCCGGGTCTCCAACGGCACCGGACAGGTCTCCGAGGAGATGCGCCGCCGGGTGCTGGAGGCGATCGAGAAGCACGGATACCGGCCCGACCACCTCGGGCGGGCCCTGGCCGCCGGCCGGCACGGCGCCCTCGGCCTGGTCTTCCCCGGCCTGTCCGGCCCCTACTTCACCGAGCTGATCCAGGGCTTCGAGTCCGAGGCGGTGCCCTCCCGGGCCAGCGTGCACATCCTCTGCACGCACCTGCGCTCCGACTCCGACGACCAGGTGCTGGAGATGGGCCGCCGGGTGGACGGCGTCGCCGTCATGGGCGGCACCATCTCCGACCAGGCGCTGCTCCAACTCGCCAGGATGGTCCCCGTGGTGGTGGTCGCCGGCGAGGGACCCGGCGACATCCTCTCGGTACGCGCCGATAACGCCGGCAGCATGCTGGCACTCACCCGACACCTGCTCGCCGACCACGACCTACGCGAACTGGTCTTCGTCGGCAACCCGGCAGGCTCGCCCGACGTCAGCGAACGCTGGACCGCCTTCCGGCGGGCGCACCACGACCTCGGCGTCGAACCGCCCGCCGAGCCGGTTGCGGTCAGCATGCAGCAGGCCGACGGGGTGCTCGCCGCCGACCAGTTGCTGGCCGGCGACACGCCCCGGCACGCCGGGCTGGTCTGCGCCAACGACGAGATCGCCCTCGGCGTGCTGGTCGGCGCGCTCGGCCGGGGCCTGCGAGTGCCGCAGGACCTGGTCATCACCGGCTTCGACGATATGCCGGCCGCCGCCCTCGTCACCCCCTCCCTCACCACGGTCCGGCAACCCGTGCGCGAGCTCGCCGCCGAGGCGGCCAGGCTGATCCTGCATGCCGCCGACCAGGCCGGCAACGCCTCCGTGGGCGGTCTCGTGCTGCCCACCGAACTCGTCCTGCGCCGCAGTTGCGGCTGCCCGGTGCCCCCTACTGGAGGTACCGGCAGGTGAACCAGGTCCACCACCAACCCCTGGAGGTACGACATGAGAAGTAGGCGGTTAGCCGCCGCGGCCGCGGTCGCCTTGGCCGTTTCGGTCGCGCTGGCCGGTTGCGGCCGTGACTCGGGCGGCAGCCAGGAAGAGGCGAAGTCCGTCGGCGCAGGCAAGGCGAGCGGGGACATCACCGTCTGGGCGATGGGCACCGAAGGCGAGAAGCTCGCCGAGTTCGCCAAGGAGTTCTCCACCGAGAACCCCGACGCCAAGGTCTCCGTGACGGCGGTGCCCTGGGACGCGGCGCACCAGAAGATCGCAAGCGCGATCGCCGCGAAGCAGACGCCGGACGTGTCGATGATCGGTACCACCTGGCAGGGCGAGTTCGCCAAGTCCGGTGCGCTCGACCCGACCCCGCCGGAGCTGATCAAGAAAGACGACTTCTTCCCCGGCGCCTGGGACACCACGATCGTCGACAGCACCTCGTACGGCGTCCCGTGGTACGTCGAGACCCGGCTGATCTACTACCGCAAGGACATGGCCGCCAAGGCCGGGTTCCCGGACGGCCCGAAGACGTGGGACGACCTCAAGGCCATGGCCAAGGGCATGAAGGACAAGGCCGGCGCCAAGTGGGGCCTCAACCTCCAGCCCGGCAAGACCGGCAGTTGGCAGTCGGTCATGCCGTTCGCCTGGTCCAACGGCGCGGACGTGGCCAGCGCAGACAAGCTGAACTTCGACTCCCCGGAGATGACCGAGGCGCTCAGCTACTACCAGTCCTTCTTCAAGGAGGGCCTGTCCCCGACGGCGCTGCCGGATGGCGCGCTCGAGCCCGGCTTCGTCAAGGGTGAGATCGGCGCGTTCATCTCCGGACCGTGGCACATGGGCATCGTCGAGGAGCAGGGCGGCGCCGGCTTCAAGGACAAGTACGCGGTTGCGCAGATGCCGATGAAGAAGTCGTCGACCTCGTTCATCGGCGGCAGCAATCTCGCGGTCTTCAAGGACGCCAAGAACCGTGACGGCGCCTGGAAGTTCGTGCAGTGGCTGAGCAAGCCCGAGGTGCAGGTCAAGTGGTACCAGGCGGTCAAGGACCTGCCCGCGGTGCAGTCGGCCTGGAATGACTCGACGCTCTCCGGCGACACCTTCCTGGCCACGTTCGGCCAGCAGCTCAAGAGTGCCAAGGCGCCGCCGGCGATCACGACCTGGGAGCAGATCGCGGCCGCGTTCGACCTCGAGGTCGAGAAGCTGTGCAAGCAGAACGCGGACCCGGCCGCGACCGCCAAGGCGATCCAGGAGAAGGCGAGCGCCATCGGGACCGGGAGCTGACATGGCCGACGCCTCCGCGGCGACGGCACCGGCGCGACCGGTCGGGGCGACCAGCCCCGACCGGCCCGCCGGGTCGGTCCGGCGGCGGCAGCGCCTGCGGCGGGCGCTGACCGGCTGGGCCTTCTCCGCGCCGTTCACCGTGCTGTTCACCGTGTTCATGGCGCTGCCGGTGGTGGTCTCGCTTGCCATGAGCTTCACCGACCTGCGCTCCACCGACCTGCGTAACCCGCTGGCCGTCAACGTCGTCGGCATCGACAACTACACGCGCCTGTTCTCCGATCAGCTGTTCCTGCGGTCGTCGGTCAACACGCTCGTGTTCGTCGTCGTCGGGGTGCCGCTGACGATGGTGCTGGCCCTGGCCGCCGCGACGACGCTCAACTCTGGGCTCGTACGCTTCCGCGCGCTGTTCCGGGTCGGTTTCTACCTGCCGGTCGTGGCCAGCATCGTGGCGCTCTCAGTGGTCTGGCGCTTTCTGCTCGACCCGGAGGTCGGGCTCGTCAACAACCTGTTGCGACTGGTCGGGATCGACGGGCCGAACTGGCTGTACGACAGCAAGCTCGCGCTGCCGTCGCTGATCGTCATGGCGGCGTGGCGCAACTTCGGCTTCCTGATGGTGATCTTCCTGGCCGGACTCCAGGCGGTGCCGGCCGACCTCTACGAGGCGGCGACGCTCGACGGCGCGACGCGGTGGCAGCAGTTCCGCAACGTCACCCTGCCGATGCTGCGGCCGACGCTGCTCTTCGGCGGGGTGGTCACCGGCATCGGCTATCTCCAGTTCTTCGAGGAACCGCTTGTCATGACGCAGGGCGGCCCGCTCTCCTCGACGCTGTCGGTGTCGTTCCACATCTACAACCAGTTCGGCTTCGGCAACTACGGCTACGCGGCCGCCGGCAGCTACGTGCTTTTCCTTGCGATCGTGGCGCTGTCGGTCGTGCAGTTCCGCCTGCTGGGGGAGAGGAACTGACGATGGCCACGAAGGACACCGCCCTGCGTACCCGAGACCGGGTCGCGAAGACCGTGCTTTACGTCGTCCTGCTTCTCGGGCTGCTCGCCGTGGCCGGACCATTCGTCTGGATGGCCCTCTCGTCGCTCAAGCCGGAGCGGGAGATCCGCGACGTGCCGCCGACCTGGTGGCCCGAGACGGTCACGCTCGACAACTTCCGTGGGCTGTTCTCCCGGCTCGACTTCCCGCTCTACTTCTTCAACTCGGCACTGGTCGCGACCCTGGTCATGGTCGGCAACCTGCTGTTCTGCTCGCTCGTCGGGTACGCGTTGGCCAAGCTGCGATACCCCGGCAAGCGGGCGCTCTTCTTGGCCGTGCTCGGCATGCTCATGGTGCCCGGCATGGTGACCTTCGTCCCGCAGTTCGTGCTGGTCAGCAACATGGGCCTGACCAACACGTACGCCGGCCTGATCCTGCCGTTCCTCGTCGGACCGTTCGGCGTGTTCCTCATGCGGCAGTTTCTCCAGTCGATCCCCGACGAGCTCATCGAGGCGGCCCGGGTCGACGGCGCCGGCGAGTTCCGAATCTTCTGGCGGGTGGTGCTGCCACTGTGCAGGCCGGCACTTGCCACCCTCGGGATCCTCACGTTCCTCGCGTCCTGGAACAACTTCCTGTGGCCCCTCGTGGTCGCCACGACGGAGGACAAGTACACGTTGCCGGTCGCCCTCGCGCTCTACAGCGTCGGCGAGAACGAACGCAACTACGGCCTGCTCCTCGCCGGCGCGGTCGTCGTCGTGCTCCCGGTGCTTCTCGTGTTCCTGGTCCTCCAGCGGCACTTCCTGCGCGGCATCGCGACCACCGGAATCAAGTGATCCATCCCCCCAACCAGACAAGGAGAGCCATGCGACGCCTTCTCGCACCGCTCCTCGCGCTGGCGCTCGTCCTGACAGGCGGCTCGGCCGCCGGCGCGGCACCCGACGAGCGCGACCCCGACACCACCCTGCTCCGCTACGCCACAGACACGTGGCGGTCGATGGCCGCCATGACCGACCCCGGCACCGGCCTCATCGCCGACAACATCACCGGCGACCTCGCCGCCGACGGCCGCGCCACCTACACGTCCCCCACCAACATCGGCGGCTACATGTGGTCCGCGGTGGTCGCCAGCAGGCTCGGCATCATCTCGCGTCCGGAAGCCCGCGAACGGATCGCCAAGACCCTCGACACGCTCGCCCGGCTCAAGCACCACACCCCGTCGGGCATGTACTACAACTGGTACGACCCGCGGAACGGCTCAGTCGTCACGGTCTGGCCCGACAACGGCGACACCGTCTACCCGTTCCTGTCCAGCGTGGACAACGGCTGGCTCGCCGCCGCCCTCAACGTGGTCAAGGGCGCCGTGCCGGAACTGCGCGGCAAGGCCGACGCGATCCTGCGGAAGATGAACTTCGGCTTCTACTACAACCCGACGGCGACGACCCCGTTCGGGGCCAGCGGGCTGATCGCCGGCGGCTTCTGGGACGCGCCACCCCCGGGATGCTCGCGGCCGCGCGACGGCGTGTGGTTCACCTGCAACCACTACGACATCACGGTCACCGAACCGCGCATAGCGACGTACCTCGGCATCGCGATGGGCCAGATCCCGCCGAAGGCCTACTACAACACCATGCGCACCCTGCCAGCCACCTGCGACTGGAGCTGGCACGAGATGCAGCCCGTCGGCTTCGACACCACCTACGAAGGCGTTGCGGTGTACGAGGGCGCGTACCGGTACCGCGGCATCCAGTTCGTACCCAGCTGGGGTGGCGACATGTTCGAGGCCCTGATGCCCGACCTGTTCGTGCCCGAAGCGAGGTGGGCGCCCAACAGTTGGGGCCGCAACCATCCCGCGACGGTCGCCGGCCAGATCGAGCACGGGATGAATGACGCCAGGTACGGCTACTGGGGCTTCTCCCCGGCCAGCGACCCGGCCGGCGGTTACATGGCCTGGGGCGTCGACGCGATGGGCATGGACACCGACGGCTACCCGTCCGACGCCCAGCGCTCGAAGTACGACGCGGGATTCGGCGACTGCCGCCCGGCCGGCCCGGACCCCAACTACGGCGACGGCGTGGTGACCCCGCACGCGGCGTTCCTCGCTCTCCCGTACGCCAAGGCAGCGGTCGTCGACAACCTCGCCAGGCTCAAGGCCAACTTCGACTCGTACGGCCCCGGCGGTTTCTACGACGCCATCGCGGTCGGCAGCGGCACTGTGGCCAAGCGCCACCTGTCGCTCGACCAGGCCATGATCATGGGTGCGCTCGGCAACGAACTCGCCAACGACCTCGTCCACCGCGCGTTCGTCTCGCCGGAGTTCGAACGCCGGATCCGTCCACTGATCGCGAAGGAGACGTTCAACGTGCCGGCCAACCAGAACCTTCCGCAGCTGCGCGAAGCCGCTTCATGACATGAGCGACATCGCGACGCAGGCGCCCGCCCATTGACCCGGCGGCGCCGCCGGAGCTGGTCCATCCCGTTGATCAGGGAAGTAGAGCCCTCGGCCGCCCGCCGAGGGCCCTACTTCCCTGATCGAGCACGATCTTGTGCCGTGGTGCGAGCCTGCGGAACCGCGCGGCCGCAGACACATCCCGGCGTCGCTGGGACGGCGCCGGCCGGGGAAGACCCGCCTCAGGCCCCGCAGACCTGCACCAGCACCGCCCCGGGCTGCGGCACGTCCAGCTCGATCACCGCGGCCCCGGCCTCGGCAGCCGGCTGCACCTTCTCCACCGGCAGTTGGTCGACGGCACGCAACGCGACCCACTGCTCGTCCGTCGGCCACTCGGCAACCCCCAGCCGATCGGCGAGAGTGGTGATGTCACCATGCTCCCGGTCAAGCCGGGAAACCAGGGCGGGCCGGCCGGCCGCGCCCTCGATCACCAACCGAATCCGCCGGGCCAGCGCCGGGTCCCCGTCCCGCTTGTCCTGGTCGAGGGTGGCCACCCAGACCAGGATCGCCAGGCTGCCGTCGGCGCGCCGGCTGGCCCAGGTCTGCACCAAGCCGTCGGCACCGTCGCCGGCGGCCCGTACCGGCAGTTCGACCTCGCCGAGCTGGGCGAGCATCCGCAGGGCGTGGTAGCGCGGCTTGGCGATGCCGCCGACGGTGAGCAGGCCGAACCCGCCGTGCAGCAGCCTCGGCGGCCGGCCGAGTTCCTCGAAGTGGTCGCTGGCTACCCAGTAGGACAGCGCGTCCACCCTGCCGGCGGCCGACCGCATGCCGGTGAGCAGGAAGGTGCCGGCCGAAATGCCGTCGTTGACCGGGTGGAAGTGGGTGGGGGTGACGCCCCACTCGGTCCACAGGATCCGCGCATCGGGGAAGCCGAGGCGGGCCAGGGTGGGCCGCAGGTCCAGCGGCGGGCTGCCGTACGTGTGGGTGGAGACAAAGTCCACCGGTGCCCCGGACCGCACGGCATACTCCAGCAGCGCGTCCACCCAGCCGGCGGCCGCCGACGAGGGTCCACCCACCGGGATCCGCGGGTCGACGTCCTTGACCGCGCAGGCGGTCACGTCGTACAGCCGCATCCATTCTACGCGGCTACCGGTCCAGAAGACCTCCAGATTGGCCTCGTTCCACACCTCGAAGTCCCAACCGAG
Source organism: Micromonospora sp. Utrum1 (assembly GCF_057197805.1). Classification (NCBI taxonomy): domain Bacteria; kingdom Bacillati; phylum Actinomycetota; class Actinomycetes; order Micromonosporales; family Micromonosporaceae; genus Micromonospora; species Micromonospora sp. Utrum1. The sequence goes on along the minus strand of NZ_CM170071.1, from coordinate 5,238,867 downwards.
CACCTGCTCGCCGTACCGGTCAAGCAGGTGGGCCACCAGCGCCCGAACCAGCCCGGACCACCGGTCCCAGTCGCGCGGCGGGGAGATGATGCCGCGGTAAGTGAAGACGGTGCGGTCCGGGTCGCTGGCCAAGTCGCGGGGCATGAACCCGATCTCCACCACCGGCGTCATTCCGATGCCCAGGAGCAGGTCGTAGATCTGATCCACCCGGCTGAAGTCGTACACCGGCTCGCCGTCGACCTCGCGATAGACGCCGAGGTCGTCGTGCAGGATCGAGTGCGCCCGCACGGTGCTCACGCCGATCTCCTCGCGTACCCGGCGCAGCGCGGCCAGCAGTTCGGTGCCGATCTCCCGGCCGCCGGAGTATTCCTGGCAGAGCAGTTGGGACAGTCGCTCACTGCCGATCATCAGCTGCCAGGGCCGGTGCAGGGTGGTGCCCGCGGCGTCCGCGTCGAGGCGCAGCGTGACGGTGGGCGGTTCAGCGGCGGCCGGCAGCGCAGCCGCCGGGACTGGATCGCTCAGCGCGCCGGTCACGGTCACCTCAGGTACGGCGGCCACCGCGTACGCGTACCGCTCACCCGGGGTGCCGGTGGTGTCGACGTACCAGGTGTCGGGAACGGAGAGCACGTCTCCGCCGAGGTGATCCACCGGGGTGAACGGCCCGGACACCCGGTCGCCGTCCAGCGTCGCACGATGCACCAGGTAGCCGACCGCGCCGTCGACGGGCTCCCAGGAGAGGCGGACGTGTCCGTGGCCGGGGGTGACGGTGAGCCCGGCCGGCGGTGGCAGGTCGGGTAGAGCGGCCGTGCCGCCCTCATCGCTGCGCCGAGCGAGCCGGGCTTCCCAATCGGTCCGGGCGTCGGACGGCTCGGGTCCGCTGGCGTTCGTCACCGGGTACCTCCTGACGGTCGTGATTGAGCCGGTTCGAGGACTGTAACCGGTTACCGTCGGTCGTGCGATCCGCTGTCGGCGGCGGCTGACTCGCGCTGCGCACCCCGTAGCTGACAGGAAACGCCACCCGGGACTCGGTCCCTCGCAGCCGCTCGACTCGGCGGGCTGGAGCGCCAGCGAGACGTTGCGAGAGGCCGACGTTAAGAGCGGCCGGCAACAAGGGCCGCCGATCGAAGAGCATCAGGTGCTCGGTCAGATCCAGACGGCGACCCGGGATCGGGGCCGGTGCCCTGTTGAGGCTCGGCGCGATCCACACCGCGACCATGGACAGAGCCGCAGCATGCGCCATCGGGCGATGTGGCGCGGTGGCGTCCGGTAGCTGACTCCGAAATGCAGACGATTAACCCATCGGTGCTGCCGCCGAGCCGGAGGGCGATGAGTCTCTCCTCGGAGACGGCATCACGCTGCCGCCCAGGCCGTGCTGGCCAGGTTCGGACATCGCCTCGATCACAGATCGGGTCCAAGCCTAATCGCCGTGACGGCTGCGGGAGGACGATGCCGAGGCTTACCAGCTGCACCCGGGGTGCCCACATCGGCGCGTGTACCGCAAGCAACCCGCCGAGCGGCGCGCCGCCGGCGGTGCCAATACCGGCTGCGTCGCTCTGTCGCAGTTAGACGGTGTTGGTGTGAACCCGGAGTTCGAGACGCGCGGCCTTGACGGAAGGTCAGGTCCCTGTCCTCGGTGTGCTCCTGCAGGTTGTCAGCTGGTCGTGCCGTCCAGGAGACGGCGTAGCGCCTGCTCGGCGGTGGGGAACGCGAGTCGCAGTGTGTGGCTGGTGAGCCGGACTGCCCAGCAGGTGAGGGCGACGAGGTATCCGACGATGAGTGCGCCGTTGGTGTCGTTGGTGAAGACGATGGCGTAGCCGATTCCCAGGCCGGGTGCGGTGACGACGCGGATGGTGCGGCTTCGGCTGGTGGTCAGGGCGGTGGCGACGCCGAGGAGCGCGGCTCCGGCGCTGCCGATGAGGCCGGGCATGCCGGTCAGGTCGACGGGTGGGGTGATCGTGAGTGCTGCCCGCATGAGGTAGATGCCGGTGGTGGCGATGGTGGCGTGCAGGATCGCCGGCCGGGTGCGCCCGAGCCAGGCGGGAAGGTCGTTGGCGGGGATCCGGGGTGCGGTCGCGGCGATGACGGCGGCGCATACGGCGAGAGGCAGCGCCGAGGTGAGGGTCCATTTCAGGTACGGGCTGTAGTCGTATCGGACGGAAGTGCCGGTGGCCAGGCCGTAGAGGCCGGCGGCGACTGCGCCGCCGACGGCGGCGGCGAGGTATCCGCGCCGGATGAGGCCACCGGTCGCGGGCTCGGGCGCCGACGTGCTGTGTGATCCGGCGAGCCAGGTGGTGGGGGCGAGGTGTGCCACGGCGAATGCCATGAGCATGGCGAGGGCGCCGGCGGTGCCCAGTTGCGGTAGGGAGGTGCGGACACCGACGACCCGCAGGAACGTGGTGGTGATGTCCGCGGTGAAGATCGCTTGAAGGAGCAGGGTGAGTGAGCAGGCGCCGAGCAGGAGCGCGCTGGTCAAATCCCGGACGCGGAGGCGGACCCGCGGTAGGTGGGTGTTGGCGGCGGTGGGTGTGTGCTGCTGTGGTGCCGTGAGCGTCAGGGCGCCCTCGGCGAGGGCGTGGAACTGGTCGGCCAAGACTGCTGGTGTGAGGCCGGTGGCTGTGGTGAGCCGGTCTTGCAGGCCGGGCACTGCTTCGGCTTGGCGCAGGATGACGCCGCTGAGGTGTTGGCTGTCGATGTCGGCCGCGTCGAGGGTGTCCCGGACCGCGTCGTGAACCCTGTCGAGGAGGGGTTGCGCCGCGATGGCGACGTCGTCGTGGGTGATGACCGCGGGCTTGCGGGGTGCGGGGAGCAGCACCGGCGCGCGATCCTGCGTCATCAGGAGCTGTCTGGCCCGGCGGACGGATTCCAGCAGCGCCGCGCCGTCCTGGTGCTGCGTCTGCTGAGCGATCTCACCTCGCAGCGGGTCGTCGACCTCGGTGGCCGCGTCGACGATTCGCTGGGCGAGAACCTGGTTGAGGTCGCGGGGTAGGTCGATCGATCGTGTTGCCAGCTCGCGGTATCCGTCGGGGCTGATCTGAAGGATGGTCAGGGTGACCGGATGGCGGTCGGCCTGGCAGATCAGCAGGCAGGAGCCCTCAGGTGCGGTGAGCCCGTGGGCTCTCGTGTAGGCGGCGAGGGCTGCTGGTGCGGTGACCATGGCAGGGGCGGGCAGGTGAGCGCGGGCTGCCGCGTCGGCGAGTTGGGTCCGGCGGCGTGGTCCCCAGTTTGGTGGGATGGTGACGGTGAGGGCGGTGATCGGCTCACCGGCCTGACGGGCGGCCCGGTCGGCGACATGCCACAGCTGGGCGGCGAGCAGCTGCACGCCGTCGATCGGTTCGTCTGCTGCTGGTCTGCCGAGCAGCAGCTCCAGCGGGTCGCTGACGAATTGCTGGTTCGCCGGCGGTTGGGACGCTGCGGGCACTCCGACGTGGATGTGGCCGGTGGGGTCGAGGGCGACGCCGTGGGGCATGACGAGGCGGCCGTCGAGCATGACGGGGATCCGGGCGCCGGCCCGGTCGACGGTTGCGGCGATGGCCGACGAGTTGAGATCAATGGATAGTCGGCTGCCCCCGTTTGGCATGTGCGGCAGTCTCTCCCGGCGGGGGAGTGGATCGTCAACCTCGGTCCCGCGCAGTGATCTCTTGTGCGCGTATGGTGAGAACCCTTCTCCGCGAGGTGGCGATCGACAGCCATCCTCATGTATGCGGGAGGAAGGTCAGCATCGACGCGGATGGAGGCATAGTGCCGCAGGAGTCGGGGGACAAGGGCAATCGGCTAGCCGAGTATGCGCGTCCCACGGTCTACGCGCCGCACGAGTCGTCATCGCCTCGGCCCCCCGGACGGCGGTCGGCGGCCGCGGGCCGCGCAGTTCGCGCCGGCGCGGGGACCCTGGTCTTCCTGGTCGGCGTGCCAGCGCTGCTGTGGACCGTCGGCGGCGACCCTGGGCGACGGCTGCCGACGTGGCCGCAGGTCACCGCCTGGTTCAGCCAGCCGAGCGAACGGTTCAGCCCGCACGTGCTTACTGGCGCGGCCGTCTGGGTGCTGTGGCTGCTGTGGGCTGTGTTCGCGCTGCTTCTGCTCGCCGAGCTGTTCGCAGTGGTGACCCGGTGGCGGATCCCGGCGCTGCGGCTTCCGGCGCCGCTGCACCGGCTCGTGTTCGGCCTAGCCGGCACCGCCGCGATCGCCGTCACCTCCGTCGGATCCCTCAACACGGGGAAGGACGTTGACAGGTCTGCGGCCGTCGTCGCCTCCGCTGAAGGCGGCGGTGTGATTCCTCGGCAGGCCGCAGCGCGAGGTCCCGCGCTGATCCGGGTCGCAGACACCCGCTACCTCTACACCGTCGAGCGACACGACACCCTGTCCACAATCGCCAAGCAGTGGCTCGGCGACGCGGACAGATGGCCGGAGATCTGCAGCCTGAACAAGCACCGCCACTTCCCTCGAATCGGCGGCACCCTCCGCCACTGCGACCTCATCTACCCCGGCTGGGAGCTGCGGCTCCCCGCCGACGCCCGCCCACCGCAGACCGCCACACCGGCGACACCACCCGCTGCGCCGGCGCCGCCCTCACACTCGCCCGAGACCCTGTCGCCATCGCCCAGTGCCGCCGCAGACTCGCCGAATCCCACCGTGCCACCCGCCACTGCCGATCAGGAAGCAGCACCGATCCCCAGCAGCACGGCAACCCCGAGCGCCCTACAGTCCACCTCGCCTGCCCCGGCAGCGACCGCCGCCGCTACCGCGTCGGCGTCGCCTTCCGCCTCGCCAACTGTCGGTGACACGCAACGCCCGACCACGGCAACCGACGACCAGGGCGTGCAGCTATCACCGTCCAACTGGCTGCCCTGGTCACTAGCTGCCGCGATCAGCGCCACCGCCGCCCTGGTCTGGTCGCAACGCCGCCGTCGGTACACCGGTGAGCCCGAAGCCGACCCACCCACGCAACTGCCACCACCAGTGCTCCACCTGCGCCGCGCCGTGGCCCGCAACCCCGAACTTCCGCATCCGGACGACCACCACACCGAGCCGCCCGCACTCGTCCCCGACCTCGTGCCCATGCAACCCGGCGGAACCGGCATCGTCGGCGACGGCGCGCACGCCGCAGCCCGCGCCACCCTGGTCGCAGTCCTGGCATCCGGCGGCCCACACGAGACCGACGCCCGCGGCGAGGTCATCATCGACGCCGCCACCCTGCAAACACTGCTCGGCCCCGACACGGCCGCCCTCGACCCGTGGCCACGACTGCACGTCGCCAGCAGCACCGATGACGTGCTCACCGTGATCGAAGCCAAGCTCCTGCACCGCAGCCGCATCCTCGACGAACACGCCCTCACGGATCTGGACACCCCGCGCCAGCAGACCCCAGACGAGGAACCGCTGCCACCGATCATGCTCATCACCCAAACCCCGCCCGCAGGTGCCCACATGCGCGCCAAGACCGCACTCACCCTCGGCGCCGACCTGCACGTTTCCGCCCTGCTGCTCGGCGAATGGACCCACGGCCCTACCGTCGAGGTGGACCCGGAGGGCCACGCGACGCTCGTATCTGGTGAGGCGGCCGAGCCGATACCACCGCGCCTGCCCGTACTCGACCACAACATGGCGATCCAGATCCTCACGACCCTGCGCGAGGCGCAGACCGGCGAACCGCCAGCTGTTGCGTCACCCGCTATACCGCTCACGGCCGTCCCACTGCACGCCCACCGAACCCACACCAAGCCCGACCAGCCTGCCCCGGTCACCGCGCCCTCCGCCGAGATCATCACCCGCAAAGCACAGCTCCGGGTGCTCGGCGAGCCGCGGATCGACAACATCACCCAGCCCGGCCGGCCACTGCGCGCCAAGGCCCTCGAGCTCGCCGTGTTCCTCGCCTGCCACCCCGACGGAGTCACCACCCGCGAGATCGGCGAATACCTCGAACCCGACGCCCGCCTCAGCCAGGCCGACCAACGCGTACACACCAACGTCAGCAACCTGCGGCACGTCCTGGGCCGCGCCGGCACCGCGGACACGAAAAGCGCCTACGTCATCAAGACCGCTGGACGCTATCGAATCGACCCGGCCACCGTCGACGTCGACGTCTGGACGCTGCGCGACCTCCTGCGGACCGCGGCCATCGCCAGCGGCCCCCGCCGCCGCGACCTGCTCATCGCCGCCTGTGACCTCTACGCGGCGCCGCTGGCCGACGGTCAGGACTATGAATGGCTCCAGCCGCACCGCGAAGCCGTACGGCGCTGGGGAACCGAAGCCCACCTCCTGCTCGCCGACGACCTCATCGGCAGCGACCCGCAGGCCGCATCCGACCTGCTCGACAAGGCCATCGGCCTGGACCGCTACAACGAAGCCCTCTACACCCGCGCCATGCACGCCCGCCACGCCCTCGGCGACGCCGACGGCATCCGCACCCTGCTACGCGCCCTGAGCAAAGCCCTCGCCGATCTCGACGCCGAGCCCCAGGATGAGACCAGCGCCCTGGCCACCCAGCTTGGTGGCAGCTACCCGCAGCTGCCGCCGAACCAGCTTCACAACATGTGACGGGAGGGCGAAAGCGACAACCGAGCCGCCCTCGTGCCGACGAGCGTGCGCTCTGCCGCGGGCGAAGCAGCCTGGCGGTGATCGACCCGAGCCGTGAAACTCGCGGCATGGGATCCCAAGAGCCAGCGGCTCAACAGGAGCAGCTCAAGTTGCTCTACGCGGCGTTCAACCGCCGGGACATTCCTGCCGTGCTGGCAGCGCTCGCGCCTGACGTGTCGTGGCCGAACGGGTGGGAGGGTGGCATCGTACGAGGCCATGGCCAGGTCCGCGCCTATTGGAGGCGCCAGTGGGCGGAGATCGACCCCGTCGTGGTGCCCACAGCATTCCATACCGGGGACGACGGTCGTGTCACCGTCACCGTGCACCAGGTGGTGCGTACCCTGCACGGCTGTGTTCTCGCCGACCACGTGGTGAAGCATGTCTACCGGTTCGCTGACGGCCTCGTCGTGGATATGGAGATCCAGGATTGACGACCACACAATGGCGGGCTGTTCTGCCGCCGACCGGGCGCGGCCTGCTGATCGGTTTGTCAGTATCCGTGGCCGCCGATTGCGGCGCTGCCGAATCTTTCGTTGAGAATCCGGTGTCCTTGCGACCCCGGCCACGATCCGCCCGGGACGTCTAGGATGGCCTCGATGACCACTCCCGAAACGCAACCCGACGACGTCCCAACCGACGGAGCCCGGATCGAAGAGGCCCTGCGGCTGCTCTCCGGCGTGCCGGTCGGACTCGATGTCGCCGTCAAGCGGCTCAGCCGTGGCAGCGGTGTCTACGCCTGGTGGGCTGGTCCTTCGATCTTTCCCGACCTCCCCGGGCCGCCGAATGAAAGCACCCCGTCGCTACGGATGCTGTATCTGGGACGGGCGACCAGCCTGCGGGGCCGGATCCTGCGCAACCATCTGAGACGTTCGGGCAGCTCGACTCTGCGCCGTACATTGGCCGGGCTTCTTGCGTCCGAGGGATACCGAACGACCTGGACCGATCGGGTTGTCCTGGTCCCTGAGGATGAGGCACGGCTGACCGCGTGGATGTACGCGCACCTGCGCTTGACCTGGGCGGAGGACGCGGAGCCGGCGACCATCGAGGCCGAACTTGTCCGGCGTGAGCACCCGCCGCTCAACGTACACGGCGTCAACCCCGAGTACATCCAGGCGGCCGTGGTCGCCGCCAAGAACTCATACAACGCCAGCAGCCGCCCGGTCGAGCCCTCGCGAACGCTGTAACCGTTGCCCGGCACCCGTACGGGTACCGATGCGCGCTCATGCCGCCGACCGTGCGCTACGCACCGTCACGGCAAGCGGATCGAGCCGGCGCCCGGCCGTTCCGAAAGTAGGGCGTCGGTCGCGAGCCGAGGATCATAGGGTCCGATACCACGAAGATCATCGCAACCCGCCAGCCGTTCCCGCTGCACCTCACCGGCTGTAAGCTGCCGTCGTCGTCACGGACGTCCGAGACAGTGCTCGTCACCTCGCAGCGGTAGGAGATCTCCGGCAGATGACGTCGGGCAACGGTTGGCGCTGGTGGCTGAGCGTAGCCGGCGTTGGGTTGGGATCATTGCCGCTGTGGCAAGGTACGCCCCTGCTCGCTGTAGTGGCGGCGATCTGCGGCCTGACCATCGTCGGTGGGTGGGCATGGGGCACCCGTGCTGGACGTGCGACCGGCGTGACCCTTGGTGCCGGTTGGATCGCCGCACTGATCACCACGTTCGCCACCTCGCAATGGCCCCACAACCTGATTGCCGCACCATGGCTCGACTGGTCCGTCGTGTGGTTGCTGATCGGCGGTGTGTGCCTGGCCGCGTTGGTCATCGACCGGAGCGTGCACGCTCCCTCGGCTCGTCACCGAATCGAACACACTCCGCCAGCGGCCCACGCGCGGTGGATCGCCTCTGTGGCACCGCTCGCCAGCATGGTGCTTCTGTGCGGCTGCGGGCTCGGCCTGGTCCAAACCGACGGCGATGGTTCACTGCGGATCGCCGCCCGAAACGACGAGGTCCTTCCGTTACCGGCGTCGCTGCGCCTGGTATCAGCCGACACCTGCGCCGATGGCGGCAGCAGCGGCAACTGCACGGCCGAGTTCGTGGTGACGGCCGCCGACGGTGCCGGCCGGGCAACGACGGTGACCCGGCTCGTCGAGCACCTTCGCAACCGCGGTTGGCCACTCGAGCCAAAACGTGGCCTCTATACCGGCGACCGCGAGACCGGCGGCATCCTGAACTGGACACCGCACCATGCGTGGCTGTACGCCGACGCCGAGCCGACATCCATGATGCGATCGGCGCCACCGCCCGACGCGGTGGTCGTCTACCTCGACAACCTCTGACACAGCCGCGACCCTTGCGGTGCACGCCAGCGGCGCACTACTCACGGCATTCGCTCATTGCCGCGATCAGGGCGCCGGCTCACCGGTCGCTGAACGACCGGATCTGCCGAATTGAGTGTGCGGAGCCGCGCTCGTCGGGCAGGTCATAGCCCCCGCGGCGCGCCGACCGGCGTCAGTCCATTCGCTCGGCGCCGTACCCGTGGCGCATCCGGAACTTCATCGGATCGGTCCCGGTCGCCGTCACGTGCGCGATCAGCACAGACCTCAACGGTTCGGGAATGTCGGCGCGCCGCGAACCAATCCACTCAAGGGACGTGAACAGCTCCGCGGCACCGTCGAGCTGGCTTGGCGTCAACGATGCCGACGTCAACGCGTTGAAGACCGACTCGGTTGGCTCGGTCAGCAGCATGCGCTCGGGCGCCAGCTCGTACCACGGCGCGCCACCCACCGTGGTCGTATGGCGAGGCGGAAACCCAGCCCACGCCACCAGCGTTCGGATGCGCTCGATGGCATCGGGGTATCGCCGGGCTACCAGGTCGGCCAGCCTTTCCTCCGCGCCGGTTTCTCGGCGCGACGCCGCTTCGGCGGCCTCGGCGAGGGCCGGCGGCGCGGCCTTCACCCACTGGAGGCGACGCGCCTCGTCCTCAGCCGCTTGACGGCCCAACATCTGCTGGACCTCGCGCGATCCGGTTAAGCCATGTTCAGCCAACCAGTCGGTCAGGCCAGGGCCATCACGGAGGTCCGCATCGCAACGTCCGAGGCCTCCAATACCGGTCCGATGATGCAGGGTCCAGCGGGCGATCTCGCGGCCGGCGGCATCCGACACAAGGATCGTCGGCCAGCCCAGGCACCGACAGTGATCTCCGGTGCCGCCGTCCACGACAGCCAGCAACCGGGTCAGCTCAGCAATCTCCTTGCCCGACACCACAATCCGAGCCGCGTCGGGCCGGTCGAGCTCGTCAACGGACCCCTCAATGATCAGCACCTCCGCAGCCTCGGCCAGCACACGTTCCACCAGTGCGGTACTGGGAGCCTCGTCACCGCTGTCGATTGGTGGCGCGTCAGTCACAGCGGCGAGCGTACCGGCCGTTCGACAGCCACGATCGCCCAGCGAGTTTGCGGCGGCTCAGGGCAAGTCCTGCGCCGATCGGCCAAACCTCACTGCGACGCCCTAATCTGCCGCTGACCGCGCGCCCGGTCAGCGTCCTGGTGACACATACCGACAAGACGACTGTCATCAATCTCGCGGGAGCAAGCCGTGCCCGTTCCCCGAGTGCCCGCTCACTGCGCAGACTCTTCCTGTCGGCGGTCTCGTCGGGCACGTGTCTGGTGCCGGCGATCTCGGGTCGTCGGCGCACCTGGTCCCCACCGGGCCACCGCCCTGTCCGTTCGACCTTGAGAGGTCCGGCATGAGTTCCGCGGGGCCCGGTGGTCCCAGGGCACGTATGACTGGCGACAGGGCTTCCGTGTCCTGAGACCACTGGGTGCCCACCTGCTGCTGCAACAGCAAGGAGGACACTATGAGGTCGGACAGCACCCCTCGGTCGGTATGGGCAGAGCGCTTTCCTCGTTGGGAGGTCGGCTTTTCGACGTGGTGGAGACCGAGGATGGCCTGCACCATTGCGGTCGCTCTGGGAGGGGCTCCAGCGCAGCTTCGTCAGGATCTTGTAGTACGGCTTCTTATCGTGCACGCGGTCGATCGAGGTCAGCGTTGCGTCGAGGATGACGCCGGCCAGCAGCCGGATCCTGGTCATCGTCAGGTGCAGGTCGTCGGCGGTCGCGGCGAGCAAGGTGATCGCCTCGCGGATACAGCGCCAGGCGGTGGCAACCCCCACCTGGAAACCGGCGGCCAGGCGGGTGAAGGTGTCGCCGCGGTCACCTCGACCAGGTTCGGCCGAGCTGGAGTCGTACCGCCACCAGATAAGTAGCCGCCGAGGGCGCTCGTCAACGATGGCTCGCCGGCGGACCCCGGATTGTCGTCGCCTGACCGCGGACATGAGCACAGCCGGCTAAGCGCCGCAAGCGGTCCAGCCCATGGCCCGCAGTGCCTGCTCGATCACCTCGCCAAGGTGCTCCGCCGTCGGCGGTTCTCACGTGGTGGCCTTGGCCGATCGGCGGTTACGCGCGACTGGCTGCACGGTCCCTCTGGCAGCTTCAGCTGAGCTGTTCGGCCAGACCGACAATGATGCCCTCGGGGCCGCGGACGTAGCAGAGCCGATAGCTGTCCTCGTACTGCGCCAGCTCGCCGACGAGTTCGGCGCCGTGGGTACGCAGGCGGGCAACCACGTCCTCGATGTCGTCCACGGCGAACATGATGCGACGAATGCCCAGCGTGTTCGCCGGTGCATCCTTCGGCTCGGTGCTGATCGCCTTCGGCTGGTGGAACATCGCCAGCTCGATGCGGCCGTGGCCGTCCGGGGTCCGCAGCATCGCGATGTCCTGTCGGACGTCGTCGATCCCGATGACACGCTCGACCCAACGTCCCTCGATCGGCCCCTTGCCCTCCAACTCCATGCCGAGTTCGACGAAGAACGCAATGACCGTGTCGAGATCGTCGACAACGATCAGGACGTTGTCCATCCGCTGGATCGTCATGCGGGGTCCCCTCAGCCTTGTGCGGCCACGGTGGCCGCATCCACTCCTGAGACGGAGCCGCCACGCCGTTCTCGACAGACTGTGCACCTATCTTCTGCAGGAAGTCTCGTGACGAGGCGGTGCCATCACGGGTCAGCCGTACCGCTTCGGACATCAACGGCGTAGGCCAGTCGGACCAGGAAGCCTTCACGTACGCGATCCTCGGTGGGTATTCCTCCGCCGCTCCGAGCGAACCGAGTTTATGCCCGGTGATGACGCACGACGATCGACGGCTGCCTATCTTGCTTCCGCTTTCGGTGCCGTACCGGCCAGGCAGCTCTTCCTGCGCACCGCGGTGCCCGCCTTTCTTGGGCCGTTCACCTGCGCTCGATCGCCTCGGAACGGCAGGGAATGCAGCGGCCAGCCGGCTGACCAATATGCCCAGGCCGCTGGCACCCGCCGCCGGCGCTTGGCGCGGCCGCGCGCCGCCGGTCGGTCCCGGCTGGCACCGGGGCCCGCCGACTCGTCGGCAAAAGACGCCGCCACCCCGGAGTGCTGACGGGCACGTCGCCCTTCAATTGGTCTTCACTACTTCGGGTGACATCCTGGCTGTCACCCCCCGGCGGGCGAATTGTCACCCCCACCGGTTGTTCTGTCGCCCCCGCAGCGGCTGTGGTCCGTCGATTCGCGTGCACCAGTCGATAAACGCGGGTGGCGATGCCGGCGACCTTCGACACGACGAGGCGACCCAGTTGCACGAGCTTGGCCAGGCATCGTTGCACTGTGCGCTCGGAGCAGCCGACGTACTCGGCGAGGGTGGCCACGGATGGCCAGGCGTTGCCCTCGTGGTTGGCGTGGGCGGCGATGGCGATGGCTACCGCTCGCTCGTTTTTCCCAAGGTCTTTCGTGGTGAGCAGGGCAGCCTTGACGGCTTGACTCATGGCTTGCGGATCTCCGTCCGTCAGGGGCCGGGCGCCTGTCGTGGCGCCCCGGGCCAATCTCTGGGTGCAAACCGCCGGCACTTCTCGTGCGGGCGGTGCGTTACGTAGGCGAACGTCCGTTGCTGCGGCGCACGACCTGGCCACCTGGCGACGATCGGCGTGGGGGCCGGGTCTTGGCAGCCGCCGGGGCGGGCATGCCGGAGCGCCTGAGGATGGTGGTGAAGGCGGATCGTGCGATGGCTCACGGCAGGGATCTATGGCGGAGCTTGTAGGCCCCAGGCAGGGCTGGCCATCGCTTGCGCCTCTTCGTCAGCAGGCCCTGTCGGGCGGTGGGGTGATGTTGCGGACTGTCGCCGACGGATCAGCCACCGGCGGACCTGATCCACGCTCAATCCGTCGCCCGGGTCAAGCCACGTCAGCCGGGATCGCCGGCGGACGGTGTCGGCGCCGCAGGTCAGATGCTGAGCAGGCCAGTTGGTGCCGCGCTCGATCAGCCCTCACCCGACGGAGCAGCGATGCGACGAAGCGCTGCGATCTGGTTGATCCAACTGCTCAGCCGAGTGATCCGGACGACGTCGCCGGTCTTCGGGGCTTGGATGACAAGTCCTTCGCCGAGGTACATGCCGACGTGGCGTGGGCTGGCCATGGTGCCTTGGCTGCCCGGGATGAGGACGAGGTCACCCGGGAGCAGGAGCGCCGGGTCGGTCACCGGCTTACCGGCGTTGGCCTGGTCGGTGGTGACGCGGGGGATGGAGATGCCGGCCGCTCGGTACGCCGCCTGCATCAGCGATGAGCAGTCGCACTGTTTATCGGGGTTGTCGGAGTGCGGGTCGGTGCATGATCCGCCGAAGTGGTACGGGGTGCCGAGTTGGTTTACGGCCCAGAAGATGGCGGTCGTGACGGCGGGCGGGGTGTTGGTGGGAAGCGTGAACCCCTCCGGCAGGGCGGCGGGCGCATCGGTGGCGCAGTCCGTCAGGGTGTTGGTCAGCTGCTCCACCAGGTGCACAGCGTCGTCGGTCCACTTGGCGTACGTGTCGGGGAAGGCCGAGGCCTGGACCGCCTGCGCGGCCTGGGCGAGGGGCATCGACTCCCAGCCGGGAACGGTCAGGAGCTTGTCGAAGAATCTGCCTGCCTGGTAGGCGGGCTTGGACAATTGCGCGGCGGTGCCCCAGCCCTGGCTCGGGCGCTGCTGGAACACTCCGATGGAGTCGTGGTCGTTGTTGTCGCCGAGGTGCGGCAGGTTGCGCAGGCCCGATTCCTGCATGGCGGTGGCGACGGCGATGACCCAACCCCAGCGGGGTACGTCTTTGGCGACGCCGACGTCGATGATGGTCGCGGCGGTCTCCAACTGTTCGGTGTCCCACCTATCGGCGCCGGACGGCTGCGCCGAGGGGCGCACGGCGGGCGGGGCGGTGATGCCGCATCCGCTGGAGCCGCCGCCCGTGACGGCCGACAGCAGCAGCATGGGCAGTCCGAAGCAAGCCACGACGACGACGGTGACGACTCCGATAACCATCTTGATCATGTTTCTTCCCCTGAAACGAAAAAGGCCGGTCTCCGCGCGGACGCGCGGCCGGGAACGCTGGTGCGAGAAGGCGGACCGCAAATGTGGATGCGCGGAAGCCTCGGCGCGGGTGCTGCAGAGGAAATCGACGATCAGGCCGGCCGTCTCCCACCGCAGGTGGCTGGTGTCGACCGGGGTCGCGTAGCGCCGGACTTCGCGACCAGCCCCGGCCGGGCAGGTACCGGCGAGGAGCTGAGTGAGGCAGTGATGGTGCGGGCGCAGTGGGACTCGTGGTAGGCGGTGCGCGGCAGGTGACGGTGCGCGAGGCGACGGCAGTCGCAGACCCTGCGCCCGGTTGCGTGTATGCCATGAGGTCTCAGCGCAGGGCCGTGTACGCCTCGGTCGCCGCCGGCGGCAGGCAGCGCCCGAGGCGTACGCGGCGGGATCGATGGCGTCAGGTCGTCATTCAGGTTGGCGGCATGATGGACGCCCGGCCCGGCCCCAAGAGCATGTCGTCCTGGATCCGGCGGGTTTCCTCGGCGGTGAGCAGGTAGGCGGGTAGCCGCGGTACGTGCTCGCGCCAGGCGCGGTGGAGGCGGTGTATGCCGTCGATCAGTAGCGCGCTGGGTGGGTGCCCGGTGACGTCGAGTTGGGCGACGATCAGGGGTTTGGTCAGGTCGGTGGTCATGGCGTAGTAGCGGTTGAGGCCGGTGGTGGTCGGGCCGATCAGGTTGACCCGGTGCGGGTCGTCGAGCCGGGTCAGGCCGTAGGCGGTAGCCCAGGTCATGACGTCGAGGGAGTGGATGTCGCGGGGTGTGGTGGCGATCAGCGCGTCGGCGGCGTCGATGGAGACCATCCAAGGTCCGAAGTGGAACCACTGGTGTTGTCGAGGGCCGGTCAATGGGCGCCTCCGGCCCTGGTGAGGCGGGCGTAGACGGCGATGCAGCGAAGGATCAGCTCGTGTGACGGCAGGGTCAGCAGCCGCTGCCGCTTGTCGTCGGCGAGCCGGTCCCAGATCAGGACCGTGACGCTGGCGGACCACACGTCGACGAGCACTCCGTCGATCTTGGCGTACTGGCGATCGGCGACGATGCGCCGCAGCGTGTCGATGAGGGTGGCGTCGCCTGGCGGGTGATTGGCGTCGTCGGGCCGTTGAGCTTCCGGAAGCAGGCTGTAGCAGTCTTCGCAGGTGTAGTCGATGCGCGGCGGGTCCTCGATCTCCCACTTGTGAACGTCGGCGGCGGGCAGGCCGCACACCGACTGCCGCAGGTCACGAGGGTGGCGGACGTGGTAACTCATCGGCTGGCCACCCGGTCTGCTCCCCACTTCCTCGGTGTGGGCTGTGCCATGGGGTGTCCCTTTCGTTGATGGACCGGGGCGGCGGGTGACCGCCGCCCCGGTGGGGTGAGGAAGGGGGCGGTCAGACCTTGAGCAAGTCGAAGGCGGCCACCTTCAGGTCGCCGACGTTGCCGGTGAGGACCCGGTTGGCGCGGACGATGGCGTTCTTGGCAGGCTGGTAGTGGTCGAGGTACTCGGTGATCGCCTGGTATCCGGCCCATCGGCTGCCGGTGATGGCCTTCTGGGTGTCGGCCTCGCGGATCAGGTACTTGAGCGTGCCGAGGCGTTGTTTGGCGTTGTTGCGGGTCTGCTCGGAGGCGTTGTCCTTGACCGGCCACACCTGCGCCACCACGTTCTCGAACTCGCGCATGGTCAGTTCGGTCTGCAGCATCCGCTCGGCGGCCTTCTCGAAGGTTTCCATGTACTTCCACATCAGACCCAGGGCCTCACGAGCCTGGCTGATCTGGGAGTTGACGTTGGAGGTGTGCCGGAACGTGTAGTGCCCGACCGAATTGGCGAAGGCGGCGCGTTGGGTATTTGCACAGACCACTCTGATGGGACTGGCGTCCACCCGCAGCGCGGCGGTCCCGTCGTGGGAGGTGGTGCCGATCAGGTAGATGTCCAGGCGGTCCACCCCGGCGATCTCCATCGCGTCGGGCAGCTTCATGGTCACGAACACGCTCTTGCCGCGGCGCAGACTGCCGGCGGTCTCGAAGTGGGCGCCACCCACCTGATCGACGAGGCGATCCAGCATCTCGGCGCACTGCTCGTTCTGGACAACCGTGTAGTCGGTGCCGACAATGCCCAGGTACTCGGTGACGCCGGTGACCGGATTGCGGCGCACGGTCATCCGCTTGTCGTCGGCCGGGATCTGCACCTCAACCCCATCGACGATGTCGATGCCGACGGTGCGGATGGTGCGCACACCCCAGTCGCCGAGCCGGGCGGCGGCCATGATCTCCTCGGCCTTCATCGTGTCCTGGGTGACGGTGCCGAGCTGGTGCCAGGCCGATAGGCGGGCGCTGGCGAAGGCGGTCGTTCCGTCCGCGAACGTCTCCAGTTCGTGCGGCACGGGCTTCTCCTGTTCATAGGGGTTGCGGGGGCCGAGCGCACGGCTCGGCCCCCGCGATGGACTGGTGAGTCAGGACTGCTTGGCGCCGGTGGCCTGCGTCGGGTAGGCGAAAGTCAGCGGCGTGTCCGAGACCAGGAGGATGCGGCCGGCAGCGGCGGCCTTGGTGCAGTTGTTGCGCACCGCCCCGGAGCTGACCGTGCGGCCGAGTTGCCCGCCGATGGCGGTGGCGATGTCCTGCGGGGTCATCGCCGTGCCGGGGGTGGCGGCAAGGACGTCGAGGGTGAGCTTCTCCAGCTCGCCCCGGCCGAACGGTTGGCTGCCGTCGGCGTTGACGGTCACGTCGCTGCGCCGGCCCACGGCGCCCGGTGTACGGGGGCCTGGGCGGGTGGGCAGAGCCACGACGTGGGTCTCGCCGTCCGGGCCGACGACATGCAGGGTGCCGTCCGGCCGGATCAGCGGCAGCACCGTGGCCGTGGCGCTCGGCGTGTTCGCCACCCCACGGATGACGTGAAGGCAGAGCGGGCAGCGGGGCGGTTCCGGGTTCGGGTCGACCTCGCTTGCCTTGGTCGGACCCGGGATCCACCGCTCGGGCAGGTCGGGCCGCCGTCGGGCGGCGTCGGCCTGCTCCATCACGGTGAGCAGGCGGGCGGCGGTGACGTGACCGATGCCGCTCTCTGCCACGATCACGTCGAGGGTCGCGCCGCCGTCGCCGTAGTCGGCCAGTACGCCTTTGATCGCCATGACCTTGCGGTCACCGGGACGCGTCGGCTGCACAACGGTGACTGTTCGGGCCTCGCCGCCCTTGTTGCCGTTGTCGGCGTCGTGCGAGACCTCGTCGCTGGCGTCGATTCGGTCGGTCTCGTTCGCCGCTTCGTCGGTCTCCTGGTGGGCGTCGTCGCCGTCGGTGTCGTTGCCCGGGTGGTCGGTCGGTTCGGTGTCGCCGGTGGCCGGCTCGTCGGCCGCGTCGACGGTGTCCGGGTCGGCGGGCTGCTCGGTCTCGTCCGCGCCGGCCGTGTGTCGGTCGCCGCGGTCGGCGACGTCGCCGGGCACGGCGTCGGTGGCCGGGGTCGCGAGGGTCCACTGGGTCGGCGTGCCTTCCGCGGAGTCGGCGTCGCTGTCCACTGCGACGATCATCCCGGCGTCGGCCAGCGTTTTGATCGCCTTGTCGGTGGTCGAGCGGGCCTTGCCCGACTTGTCGGCCAGTTCGTGGACGTTGCCCTGGCCGAGAGCTGTCAGGGCATCGAGGACGGCCCGCGTGGCAGGTGTCAGGGACAGGTTTTCCATCGGGTTCCCTCCTTGGGAACGTGGGGTTGGGGATGCCCGGCGCGGTGTTGTGCCGGGCGGTGGTGCGCCGGGTCGCGGGGCAGCGGTCAGCGGCAGGCGCCCACAGCGGTGTGCTGCCGTGCTGCGTGCTGGTGGGTTGCGGCCCGGTGGTCTCGGAGCAGTGGGGGTGCGGCGAAGCGGCCGGAGTCGGTGGGCTTGGCGGCCGCCGGCTGCAGGATGTAGGGCCTGCCTTGGTGGGGTGGCGGTAAGTCCCGGCGTCAACCTGGGGCAGGCGCAGCTGTCCGTACCGACCTCCAGGTCGGACGACGTACGCGGCTGGTCGACGGCGAGCTGATGCTTGCAGCGGGAGTCGGTGTGGCCGGGACGACCCGGCGCGTGTCCCGGGGTTGCCATCGTGCCGCCGCCCGCGGCCCGGGGACGGGGTGCCGCGGCCGGGATGGGGCGGCGGAGTGCTGGTTGAGGGCGCGACCCGGTTGTCAGCGCGACCCGGTGACCGATCGCGTTGTGGTGCAGTGCTAAGTGGCGAGGTGGGCGAGTTCGGCCGGGGTGAGCTGGGCGGGGGTGCGGCTGTGCCAGGCGTCGGAGTGGCGCAGGTGCCACCAGCGCAGCAGCGACCGGCAGGCCGAGGCGAGCTCGTCACACATCGGCAGCGGATACGCCATGCCGGCCTTGATGTGCAGATGCTGCGGGTCGGTGTACGCGGTCGGCGCCCACCCCTGGTCGGTCTCGGTGACCTCGCCGACGACCCGATCCGGGTAGGGGATGTCAAAGGCGCTGGCGGCCTCGGCGTCGGGCACCACCAGCCAGGTGTGCGGATCTTTGAGCCGCAGCGTCGCCACGCCACCTGACGGGTCGCTGCGCTGCAGGAGCAGGTGCCGCTGGCCGCCGTCGCCGATGGGCCGGTGGTTGCGCCAGGCGCGGTAGGCGATGACGAGTCCGGCCCCGAGGACGGTGTGCCGCTCGCGGGCGGTGAGCGCGTCGGTGAGGGCTTGGTGGTAGCCGGCCATGTGCAGGTCGGCGCGGGCGGCCAGTTGTTGCCGGGCCGTGTCGGCGAGCACACCCACGCGGGTGAGGGCCTGGTCGAGGCTGGTGGTGTTGTCGGTGAACTCGCGGGCGGTCTTGTGCAGGACGCGGGCGAGGTCGCCGATCGGTTCGAGGTTCGCGGTGTCGTGGCGCCACAGCTGCTCGGGTAGGACGTCGTTGGTGTCGGCGGCGATGCGTCGAAGCGCAGGATCGGTCAGGAACATCGGGAGTCTCCTTTGCGGGCCTCAGGGTTGCGGGCATGCCGAGGACCGGTCGCAGCGGGGCTGCGACCGGTCCTCCGTGCATTCAGGCGATAGAGGTTCAGCCGATGGCGACGGCGCACAGTCGTGCGTCGGAGCGCAGGCTGCGCAGGTAGGCGCATGCTTCGTTGAGGAAGCGGAACCGGTCGGCGACCGAGGCGCTGGCCGCGATGAGTAGCCGGCCGTCGGTGGTGATCAGCGCGTCGCCGATCAGCGCGATGCGCCAGTAGAGCCCGACGTAGGTGCCTTCACCGGCTTGGTAGACGGGCAGCTCGTAGGGGTCGAACGAGTGGGCGAGCATCGCCAGGACTCGGGGTTGCTGCTCGAAGCGGCGGCGGGCCTCGTTCAGCGTGACCTTGGCCGGGTCGGCGAGGTGCTGGGAGAGGTAGTCCTCCCACGGGCGGGCGGGCCTGGTGGTGGCGCCGATGTGCGCGTTCCAGGCGCGCCATCGTCGGGCGGCGCCGTGGGCGGCTTTCGCGGCGGTGCCGGTCAGGTCGAGGCGGCTCTTGCGGCCTCCGGCGGCCATGGTGACCGCGCCGAATCGGCGGGCGGCGTCGAGCAGGTGGTAGCCGAAGAAGCGGGTCAGCCAGCCGATGAGCCGGCGGTGACGGACGTGGTAGCGGCGGACGGGGGTGCCGTGAGCGTGCAGATGATCGTGGACTTTCTCCGAGGCGGCGAACCAGTCGGCGTCTTCGCCGGCGGTGAAGCAGACGGTGACGACCTGAACGGTGAGCGGCCTGGGGGTGGGCATGACACAGTGCTCCCTTCGTAAAGGAACGGGCATGAATGGGCGCGCGGTGGTGTCGCCGGATCGCGGCGTCTGAGCCGGGGAAGCTGCCGTGAAAGTGGCTGCGGGGCGGGGATCGCGAGCCGACCACACAAGGGTGGGCTGTCGGTGATCCCGCGGCGCGGGCAGATCCGGGGAGGACAGACGGGCGGCGGTGCGAGCAATAGAGAAGTGAGCCTGCACCGTAGCTTCGTGACCTGACAGCACAAGCCCGGTCCGACATCACGGCCATGCCGGTGACCTGCGCTGACAGGAACAGCCGCGCCGCTGTCAGGGTCTGTCAGAGCACGAAGACGCCGTCGTCGTAGTTCGGGTTGTCCGCTACGGGCTGCCCGTGGTCGCTGGGCAGGTCGGTGAGCCGGACTCTGCTGGTGGCGCCGACCGGGAGCCAGACCGCTTCGGCGGGATCGCCGTCGCCGGTGGCGGTCGCGGCCGGCACGTCGTCGCCTCGGGTGTGCAGGAGCTGGTGGAGGTGTTCTTCGCGTTGCTCACTGCCGAGCCAGAACAACACCGGGTAGCGGGGGCCGCCGCGCCCGGTAAGCTGCGCGTACCGGCCGAGCTTGGCCACCACCCGACCCAAGGGTTCGGTGCCGGTGTCGGCTTCCAGGAAGAACCCCACCGTGGTGTCGGCGACGCTCCACAGGCCGTGCCCGTCGGCGGTGATCGTCCGGAACTGTCTTGTGGTGGTCGTCTCCGACCACCACCGGTCCAGCCGCTCCTCGGGGCGCCGGCGGGCGTGCGCGGTGAGGCGGACGAAGAACTCGTTGGCGGTGAGCAGGTGGGTCAGGTGCGGGTTGGCCGACAGCCGGTGCGTGATCTGCCGGCTCGCCCGCAGGGTGGGCTCGGGCCGCTGGTGGGCGGCGGCTTGGAAGCGGTGCCCCTGGTGGCCGAGCGTCCAGTGCCATGGCTGGCTGCCGCCTCCGGCGCGGGCGAACCGGAACCGGTCCAGCAGACCCAGGGCGGCCAGTTCGCCGAGGCGGATCTGGCAGGTCCGGCGGGCGTGGAACAGCATGCGGTGGATCTGGTCGGTGGTGAGGACCTGGTGGTCGTCGAGGAGTTGGAGCAGTTGACGGTCACGGGTGGTGATGTGCGGGTAGATGGCCAGCAGGCCGGCAGAGCGCGATTGCGGCATAGATGGTTCACCCCGGTGGAGAGAGAATCCCGTAGGGAGTCTGGATACTTTGGCCTTGCGTCCGGGCCTGTTCCCGGAAAGGTTTCGGCAGCTCAGGCACATGACAGGCTGGCTTGAGAGGGCTCGCATGGGGACTCGTGTCGCGGACACCCCCAAACGAGCCCCCGATGCCGCACCCAACCGAGGCACCAACCGCGCCAGCCCGGATGTCAGCGCTCGCGATCGGTCATCCGTCGCTTCATTGCCGTGCGGGCGAGCTGCTGCATCGGCGGCTCACCGGCCGCGCGGCGGTGAGCGCTGGCGCACGCCTGCCGGATCGCGGTTGCCTCACCCACCACCGGCGGCGGCGGGTTCGTCACGAAAGTGAACCCGGGCAGCTCCCGGTTGCCGACCAGCAGCCGGGCGGCGGCGGTGTAGACGTCGAGGTGGGCCAGATCGTGCTCGTCCAGCTCGGGTTTGGTGTGCCGGGACAGCTCGCGCGCGTCAGCCGGGTCGACGGTGAAGAACAGCTTCGACCGGGCGTTGGCCGACAGCGCCGCCGCCACGTCTTTCGGTAGCTGTGCCAGGTCCTGGTGGGCCAGCACCAGCCCGAGCCGGAACCCGCGCGCCTCGGCCAGCATGTCCCCGACGCTGCCCGGCAACGTCAGGAAATTCTGACACTCATCCAGGTAGAGGCAGGCGTCTTTCCGCTGGTCCTCGGGGACGGTGGCGCGGGCGATGGCGGCCTGCCACACCCGAGCGACGATCAGCGAGCCGAGGATGCGGCTGGTCTCCTCGCCGAGGATGCCCTTGGGTAGCCGGCACAGCAGCACCCCGCCGTCGAGGATCGCGCCCATGTCGAAGGAACTGTGGGCGTTGCCGATGACGCTCTTGACGAAATCCCGCAGAAGAAACGCTCTCAGCCTGGCGAGGACGGGGGCGATGACCTGGCCGCGGAACTGCTCATTGATGCCGTCGTACCAGAGCCAGAACCCGCCGAGCCCGTCCGGGTCGTCCAGGCCGTGGGTGAACCTGGCCCGGAACTGGCGGTCCTGCAACAGCGACGGCACCAGGCTCAGGGTCGGTTTCGCGTGCCGCATCAGCGTCAGGCACGCCACTCGCATCGTGTCGTCCATCCGCGGACCCCACTGACCCTGGAAGATCTTCGCGAAGATCCCCACCAGGTTGTCCACCGCCAAATGCCGATCACCGCCGTCGTCGAGGGGGTTGAAGCAGGCCGGGTTCTCCTGGTCCGGGTCGATGAGCGCGATCTTCTTCGCATACGACTCGGGAAGCCGGTCGAGAATGTCGGTGATCAGGTCCCCCCGCGGGTCGATGACCACCGTCCCACGGCCGGCATGAATGTCGGCGAGGATCATGTTCAGCAGCAACGTGGACTTGCCGACGCCGGTCTTGCCGACCAGGTGCACGTGCTGCCGGGCATCAGTCACCCGCAGGCCGACGCTGTGGTGGCCGATCTGCGAGCGGCCGAGCACCTTCACGCCCCGGCCGCCGGAGGGCACCTGCACAGGCGCCGGCACGGCCTTGGCCCGCGCCCGATCGAGGCCCGGCACGGCGAGGTCCTGCGGCAGCGCGGCGAGAGCAGCCAACTCCGGCACGGTGGCCAGGAACCCGCGCCGCAGCCTGCGCCCGGCGAGGGTGGCCACCGGCCGCGGCATTCTCATGCCCCGCAGCCGGTTCGGGCCGGTGTAGGTGGCGGCGGCCGAGGCGACGGTGTGCCGCAGGCCGAGCAGACGCGAGCGGATCTGCGCGGCCCGCTGCGTGCCCGATGGTGTCTTGTCCGCCTCGGCCGCCACGGCGAACCGCACCGCGACCTCGAAGTGCGGCACCCGCACGGCCTTGTCCACGACCGTGCGGGCGTCGGCGCCGGCCACCGGGTCCCGCTCGACCGCCCGGCCCTGTGCCGGGGTGCGCGGTCGGGGCGAGCCGGGCGTGAACACGTCCAGCAGCCACAGCAGGGGCTCGACGGCCAGCCGGGCTGCACCGGCAACAGCGCGGGCGGCCACGTCGGGCCGCCCGTGGGGATGGCTGCTGGTGGCCGCCGCCGCCCGACGGGCGGCGCGCACGCGGCGGGGAGGTGCCGGGCGGGCCAGGATCTGCACACACGCGTGCTCACGGTGGCGGACCTGCGCGCCGGCGGCGAGCAACGCCCGCAGTGGGTCGGCGTCGTGGTCGCTGCGCAGCGGCAGCACGTCGGTGCGCTGCGGCCAGTGCGCCCCACCCACCTGCTCACCCACCGCCGGTGGGATCGGGGCGGCGGCGTCGGCGACGGTCAGGGTGGCGGCGGGCCACGCCGCGCGGACCGCGGCCTCGACCGCGCCGGTCGCCACCATGCCGGGCACCCAGACCCGGATGGTCAGGGCACGGCCGCTCCAGGTGTACTCCCACCCGACGTGCGGGATGCCGAACAGGCGCTGCCGCCACACCGGCGGCGTCAGCACGCCGGTGAGGGTGGTCCAGAACGCGGCGGCGGCCTCGGCGGTGACCTCGGGCGGGGCGGCGATGGTCAGCCACCGCGCGCCGGCGGTGAACCGTCGGTGCCGCCAGGCGAGGACCTGATCGTGGGCGACGACCGTGCCGAGGACCGCGGCGGCGGCGAGGACGCCGAGCCACGGCCGGGCGACGATCCAGTGCCAGAGTTCGGCGGGCCAGGTCGCAGGGGTCGTCATGCCTGCTCCCCGAGGCCGGTCACGGCGATTCTGTGCTCGGCGGCCGACCCGAGAGCGCGGAACGGAATCCGGCTGCGGCCAGCGACGAGCAGGCCCTCCCCGCGCGGCGCCGACAGCAGCAGCCGCGACTCCCCGGCGGTCAGATTGAACGCCTCGGCAACGGTGTCGATGGATTGCGTGCTCTGGCGCATCAGCACCTGGGTCGCGGCGTTGGACACCACAGCGAGGCCGAGGTCGGTCGACAACACGTCGGCCGCGTCCTGGGTTATGACGCACAGCCCAGCGGACCGCTTGCGGGCGGCCTTGGCCATCCGGAACAGGAACCGTGCGCCTTCCCCGTCGCGCATCAGCAACCATGCCTCGTCCACCACCACGAGCTGCCGCCGGCGGGTGGTGGGAGTGTCGATGCCCGACCAGATCGAATCCAGGGCCAGCAGCGTGCCCACGGTGCGCAGCTCATCGGGCAGGTGCCGCAGCGACCACACCACCAGGTGCCCGCGCGGCGCGGTGGTGGTCGGCCCGTCGAACAGGCTGGCGAAGTTCCCGACCGTCCACGGGGCGAGCCGCGCGGCGAGCTGCCCGGCGGCCGGGTCATCGTCAGCGGCCAGTACCTCGGCCAGGTCCCGCAACAGCGGCGCCGGTTTCGTCCAGGTGGTCGGGTCGCCGTTGATCCCGGCCCGGTTGTAGGTGGCGGTGATGGCCCGATCGAGGGCGGCTCGTTCGGCCGGCGGCGGGGTCGCCCCGAGCATGACCGAGATCAGGGTGTGCAGGTACAGCCCGCGGCGGGTCAGCGTGTCGGGCCGGTTGTCGGCGGGCAGGTCGAGGGGGTTGATGCGCACGCCCGGTTGGCCGAGCTGCACGACGGTGCCCCCGACGTGCTCGGCGAGGGGCGCGTACTCGTCCTCGGGGTCGATCACGCTGACGGTTGTGCCCTGGTAGAGGTTGCGCAGGACTTCCAGCTTGACGAAGTACGACTTTCCGGCACCGGAGCGGGCCAGGACGACGCTGTTGTGGTTGTCCTGCGCCCACCGGTTCCAGACGAGCACGCCGTTGCTGGTGGTGTTGACTCCGTAGAGCACGCCCTCGGGCGGGGCGAGCGTGCCGGGCGAGGGGGCGGCGAGGTCGGCCGAGGCGAGGGGGAACGCCGCGGCGAGGGCGGTGGTGTCGAGGATGCGGCGCATCCGTAGCGGGTCCACGCCGACCGGCAGGGTGGAGATCCAGCCCTGCTGCTGGCGGAAGGTCGCCGGCTGCAGGTCCAGGAGCACTGATGCGGCGGCGGACTTCACGCCGGCGGTGACGGTGGCAAGTTCGTCGAGGGTGCGGGCGTGGATGGTGACGTAGATGCCGACCTCAAACAGCTTCGCCGCCCCTCGGGCGACGCGTTCGGCGAGGTCGGCGGCATCCGCCGCTGCCGCCTCCACCATAGGGTCGCCCAGGCGGCCCTGGTCGGCGTCGAGGCGGCGGGAGGATTCGAGGCGGGCGCGTTGGCGCTTGAGCATCGGCGCGGCCAGTTGCGGTGGCACCGGGTCCAGGTGCACGGCGACGTCGACCCGTCCGGGGTAGGACAGCAGCGGGTCGAGCCAGGCGGGGCCGACCTCGGCGGGGTAGCCGCAGACGGCGTAGGTGGCGGCGTATCCGTCGCCGACCTGCACGTGTGACGGGGTGACCGACAGAGCGGCGGGGGAGGGCATGCCGTCCCCGGCCGCGACGCTCCTTTTGGGCTTCAACAGGTTCACGAGGTGCTCCGGAGGGTGATCGGGGCGCCGGGCACCGCGCGGGGGCCAGGCGGCGGGGCAGAGAACGGATCGACTGCGGTCGCGAGCGCCGCAGCGACGGCGGGCCCGTCCAGCGCGGTGGCTTCAACACCGAGCCCGGACAGGGCGCGTACGGCGCCCTCGGCGGCGCGGGTGCCGGTGACGACGGCCAGTACCTGGCGGCGCAGCGGGTCCCGCTGGTTGTCGACGTCGAGCAGGAAGTCGGCGTAGTCGGTGGCGGCCGCCTGCAGCGCCGGGTGGGGCAGGCGCGGCGCGTGGTCCACGGTTGCCTGCGCGTAGGCGCTCAGGTCGTGCCGCTGCGCGGCAACGACGATCTGCGCCGGCCCCGTCAGGCTGTTGAGGAAACGGCCGAGCCCGTCCAGCAGCGCACCCTGCTCACTACCGGTGCGCAGGTGGATATTCGTGGTGCCGCAGGCGATCAGCACCCTGTCGCTGCCCTCGCTGGTGAGGACTCCGGTCGGGCTGACCTTCGTGACCGGAGAGCGCAGCGGCGCCGGGACCCTCGGCTTGCCGGCCACGACGCCGACCGAGCTGGCTCGCGCCGTGCCCGGGGTGAGCGTGCGCGGGCTACGGGACAGGGCGAACCCGTGCCGTAGCCACACGTCCAGGGGCAGGCCGTCACGGCGACCGAGCGCCACCACGATCGCGACCGCGAACACGATGACCGCGGCGACGACCCACGCCGCCGGCGGCAGCAGGGGACCGAAGGCGCGGTAGAGACCGAACCCGGCGAGACCGACACCACCGATGATGCCGAGCTGCCGGAAGGTGAGCCCGAACGCGATGCGGTCGGCCTCGTTGACGTTGGCCGAGACGACGGCCCGCGGCGTGGTGTCCTCGTGGGTCATCGCCCACCTCGCATGGCGGTACGCCCGATCCGGCCGATCGGCATGTAGCGGGTGACGCCCTGGATGAACACCGCGCGCAGCAGAACCCCGCCCGCGTTCGGCGACCCCGCCCGGGTCGCGTAACGCCGCACCATCCCCGGGATCTTGATCGTGACCCAGAGCACGACGATGACGAGCATGAGGTTCAGCGCGTCTGAGCCGGGCAGGCCGAGCACGATCGGCAGGTTCGACTTCGGGTCGATCAGCAGGCCGATGCCGGCGGAGAACGCGACCGCCTGCAGGGCTGGTGTGGCCAGGCAGCCGAGGAGGGCGCGCCACCACAGCTGCGCGGCGCCTTGTGTCCACGGGGTGGCGTAGCACGCGAGGGCCACCGGCGCGATTCCGGCCAGGACGACCAGCACCCCGATGCGCATCAGCCAGGTGCCGACGAGCATGAACATCAACACGACGATGAGCAGCCCGATGATGGTCATCAGCAGGGCGGAACTTTGATCGGTCATCGCCGAGGCCAGGCGCGCCCGCACGAAGGTGACGGCCTCGGTGGTCGGCGCGGAGGTACCGGTCAACGACACCGTCATCGCGTTGGCGATGTCGATGAGCACGCCGGTCAGCGGGACCGCGAACGCGGACAGGACGAACCCGACGACGAGCCGGGGGAGTAACTCCTTGATGCCGTAGCGCACCTCGACCGAGTCGCCGACCATCGCGGCGACGCCCACGGCGATGATCGCGAGAATGAAGCAGGCGCCGACCACCAGGGCGCTCTTGTCGGCGATCGAGGTCACCTGAGGCAGGACGGTGACATCCGGCGACACAAAAATGGAGGAGGCCAGGAAGGCCAGCAGGCCGCCGAGAAGGTCGACGACCTTTTCGGCGAGCCAGCTGACCAGGCCGTTCATCATCCAGTCGACCATGACCGCCGCCTCAGCCGCCGAGGATGCCCTGCAGCACCTGCAGGATCACCGGGGCCAGCACCGCCAGGGCGTAGCCGATCAGCGCGGACTTGACGTTGCCCTTCGCCTGCTCGACCTGGGCCGGGTCACCGCCGGCGGCGATGTAGCGCAGGCCGCCGATGACCAGGAACATCGTCGCGACCAACGCGATGATCCCCATGACCCAGCCGGTGATACCGGCGATGACGTCGTTGATGCTCTTCGGCGCCGCTACCGGCGGTGCGGTGGCGGCGAGGTCGAAAAGAACCGAAACGGTCTTGTGCATTGCGGCGCTCCACGTAAGTGTGGGGCCGCCGCGGTGGGGATCGCGGCAGAGACCAGTGGCGGCCGGTGGGGGCGCTCCTCCCTTGCAGGTGACGAAGGGGGTGTCAGTACGCCGAGCCAGTCATGCCGGACCGATGGCCTTGCCGGGTGGATCCCCACCGGGCGGACATGCCGTGGATGACATGCACCGCTCAGATCTCGGCTGTCAGGTCTGATGAACTCGGCGGCCGGCTGTCACACCCTGACCGGATCGGTCAGCGAGGCAAGGCGCGGACGCCCGAGAAGGGCGCTGTCTCACAACTCCACCGAGTTATGAAACAGGCCGTAGGCATGGTTGGCGGCCACCCACAAACACCACCCCGGGGACCGGGGGTGGGAACGGTCGCGCAGCGGCACGTCGGGGATGCTCATGGAACATGCGCTGAGCCTCTTCTGGCGCGAACCGCAGCCCTGCAGTACGTAGGCCGGCCAACCCTGGCCGGCAATTGATGCCGGAGCCACGGGTCAGTCCTCAGGGGAGCCGCACGCCTGCTTCAGGCTGAGGGTGACGGTGCCGGCCACTCGGTCAGTCGTGCCCTTCGAAGGCTCGTGGTTCAGATTCAAGTGGTCGGATGACTCCGCGACGCTCCATGAGCAGGACACCGAGCAGGTTGGCGCCGACCCCGTCGCAGACGCCCCAGTCGTCGTCGCCCCAGTCGTTCGACTCGAGCAGCGTCGCCGTTCCGGTGGCCAGCAGCACGGAGCCGGGATGGTTGTCGGGCAGGAACTTCGCGGCCAGAGCGCGCCGCATCACCGTTACGCGGGTGGTGTCCCAGTCGGGCCGGCGTTGCACAGTTCGAGCCCGTTGCTTCGACTCGTCGGGAGTCGCCGCAGCCCGGATCCAGGCCCAATCATCCTCGGTCGTGGCCTTGGCGCTTTGGTAATAGTGCTCGGAGCTTGCGTAGGTGGTGCCGTCGACGACGATCGGCCAGACGTAGTAGTTCGACAAGGGCCACCACTGTCCGGTGAAACCATCGATGGCGTTGACCAACCGCAGCGGCGCGGTCACGACGTCGACCTCAGCCGTCCGGTGACGAGGGCGATGTCGCCTGGGTCCGGCATGAGCATTTCCCAGTCGTTGTGCAGCCTTTCCTCTATGTCGCACAGCCGCTCGGCGAGTAGGCGCCGCCGTTTGTCAAGGTCGAGGTCGTTGTAGGGGGCGAGTTCGTGCTGGAACCGGGTGCTCTCGAGCTCAAGCAGCCGCTGATACCGCCGGTACAGCGCCCACCGTTCGTGCGGCCGATCAAGCTCCAAGCTGACGGACGCCCAGATCATGACCAGCGCGATTGCGAGGGTGGTCAACTTGAGCCACACCGGCGTGTCCGCGAGGCCCACGATCGCGGGGATTGTCGACGTGGCAGCCGCGGTCAGGTATGAGAACAGCCTTGCTCGGCGCTTGTTCCGCTGCGCCTTCGCGGACACCGACCGTAGGAACGCCTGGGCGTCGATGACGACATCGTTGGCCGATCCCAACTGGTGCGTCGTCGCATCGGCGGACTGGGCCCGCCTCGGCCGCAGTCTCATGCCCTCAACAACTCCTTGCCGTCGGCGCCGCAGTGCTCCAACACGGCCGCGTAGCACAGATGCTTCGCCCGCTGCCGCTGCCGCACCAGCGAAGACAGCCACGTCTGGTCGTAGTAGGTGCGAGACAGCGGCAGCCCTGCCCCCGCATTGTCCATCACATAGTGCATGACGCCCACCGTGCAGTCGGCGCCGAATGACGGCAGCATGAAGGCGGACTCCGTCTCAACGACGTCCGCCTCGGCGTCGCTCGGCGTGAGCATCGACCGCGGGATCGACTCCAGCCGGCCCTCCGAGATGTCAATGCCCAGCCGTCTGGCGGAGTCGGCGAGCACGTTCTCGATCGATCTGAACGGCACACCCGCCGCTACGACCTCCCGCGCGCAGAACACCGACTCCACGGCGGGACCAGAAGAACACGCTCCTGCCCCGCCGACGACCAGCATGCTGCTCCCAAGAGGGCCGACGGTCTCAGCGAGCGCACGCGAGATCGCCTTCCCCCACGGAAGGTTGACCACCAGCAGATCGAGATCGCGCACCAGGGCCATCCGCACGAATCCGTCGGAGACCAGTTCTTCAACGCCAGCCGTGTCCGGCGGATCGAGTCGGAACCGTGCGGCAAGACGCTTCGATTCGAAGGAGGCCAGCACCGAGGTGACGTCATCGGCCGTCCCCGTGCGCCGCGCGATCAACGCCAAAGCGTGCTTGACGATGACGAAGCTGTCCAGCCTGGCGTACAGCACGGTAGCCGGCCTTCTCCTCAGCTTCGCCAGGCCACCGCTCACGGCGTTCCGCAGTTGCGTCAGCGCCGCGTGGGAGTCGTCGGCGACGGTGTTGAGCTGGCCGTAGTCGAGCCGCGTCCACGCCTGCTGCACCTGGTCCCGCACATCCGGGCCGGCGACGTAACACACCAGCTCATCGCCTTGGCGGACGTACGAGGGCTTGTACTCGTGCTGGTTGACGGGGTTGGCGATAGGCAGCGTTCCGGTCACCTCATGGGGGTTGAGGCATCCCACCCAACGGACATGCTCGATGTCGCGAACCATCGCCGGCTCGGGCACCAGCGACCTTGCGTGGCCGGCGTCCGACTTATCAAGGTCCATGGCTTGATGATGCAGCCGCAGCGCAAGGGGCCTGGCGACAGAACCGGCCAGCACAAGTGCGACGAGGCGCGTGCGTTGCCTGCCGTCGACAGTGCCAGCGGGTGACTCGCAGGCTCTTGGCTATCCGGCGTAGGCGGTCGTGGCCAGGCGAATTCGGAGCGCAGACGAGGCCCGATCGCCGACCGGTGGTCGGCGATCACCTCGTCCACCTACGGGCCCCGGCCGGTGTGCCGACCGAGCGGCACCTCAGGCCGCGACGGCGGCATCCAGGCGGCCCGGCGAGCGGATCGGGCCGGACAGGTCGCCTCGCGTGACGGCTGCGGCCACGACCCGCTCGGCTCTCCTCCTACGCATGCGAAGGACAGCCGCGCTCAACCCCTTCTCGCCGGCAATCTGCTCGATCAACGCGTCACCAAACCGGGTCGCGCTGATCAGCTCGGCGGCTTCGGCCGAGATCAGGCCAGCCGCGGCCGCTCGGCCGAGCAGCAGGTCCGGGTGCCCGTAGGGCATTTTCGGCGAGCGCGATCCGCTGGACAGGTCCAGGGGCAGCTGCTCACCGTCGTCCCTCTTGGCCACCGCGGCTCCGGCGCGCCAGGCCGCCCAGCACAGCCGCAGCCAAACCCGCGGCGGGGTCAGGGCCGCCGTGCGTAGTGCCTGGAGGAACCCGGCCAAAACTTCGGAGTCCACGTCGTCGGCGTGACGGGGGTTGCCGCGGCTGATCTTGGCCGCGAGGTGCGTCAGCGCGGGCAGCGCCACGCCGATCGCGCCGACAACCCAGGCCGGTCCCCGTTCGCGGGCGTGGTGGGCCAGCTGCCGCCACAGCTCGTCAGTGGTGTCGCTGTCGTGGCGCTCGTACACCAGCAGCTTGCGCAGCTCGTCCAGCGGCATCGTCGTGTCCGGCAGACCCGGCACCGGGCGGGCGTCGAACACCAGCGGCTCGGGTTCGCAGGTCAGCAGCTCGAATGCCTTCTCGGCGGTGGTCAGCGCCGTGACGGCCGTCCTCGTGCGGGTGGTCGTTGCCATGGTGATGTCCCCTTCGACGCAAGCGCCTCGCCCTGTGCGAAGGCCGAGACCTCAATTGGGGCAGCCCGACCTGACACCACGAGCGCTTGTCAGACCGGGACAGGGCGTGTCGGGTGGTGTCAGGTTCGCCGCCGTGAGCGCCCGCGCGAGGTTTGTCAGGCGGCCGGGATGACCGGTTCTGTCGGGTCGGGGGCGGGTTCGATCTGCCTGTCAGCGGCGCACTGGGAGCGTCAGTACGCCCGCCGGTCCGGGGGCCACCGCGCCCATGACCGACAGAAATCCACGCCGTGCACCGGTCCCCGTGGGGGACGTGGTGCCCGGCGACCCGCCCGTGCCGATCACCGTCTGGCCGGTCCCCGCCCCGCAGCCCGGCGAGACCATGTCCAACGCGATGGGCGTGCGACTCGTCCACAACCTCACCCACCCATCCGATCTCGTCGTTGATTTGGCCGACGGGCCGCAACTGGCCCACGCGGTCATCGCTACGCACCGCCGCAGCCACCTGCACGCGCCCCGACAGGTCGGCTGGGGTCGGGAGGCCGCGACGCTGATCGTCACCGGCTGGCCGCTCGACGACACCACCACGCCGGTCGAGTTCTTCGCCCGCTGCCGGGCCAGCCTCGTGGCCGGCGGCTGCGTGGCGGTGCTACTGCCGCACGGCGACGTCGTCGCACCCGTCGACGTCGTCATCGCCGCCAAGCGGGCCGGGCTGGCGTACCTGCAGCACGTCGTGGCGGCCGACCGGCCGCCTCGGCGTGGCCAGCAGGCGCAGCTGGACATTCACACCGACGTACTCATCCTGACCCGCAGCGCGACGCAGAACGGGGGCACCGATGGCTGACCCCATGCCGGTCACCTCGGTGTGGCTGACCTGCCAACAGCCCGCCCGTGACCAGCGGCGAGGCCGCTACGTCCCGCAGACCTCCAGCCATCCGGGGAAGATGCTGCCCCACCTGGCCGCGCACGCGATCCGCTCGTACACCGCGCCAGGCGATCTGGTGTTCGACCCGATGTGCGGGTCCGGCACCACGCTGGTCGAGGCTATGCACCTCGGCCGGCAGGGGATCGGGATCGACATCGAACCCCGGTTCACCGCGCTGGCCGCCGCCAACGTCGCTCTCGCTGCGTCGCAGGGCGCCGCCGGCGTGGCGCAGGTGCTCACCGGCGACGCCACCGGACTGCTCGATCTGGTGCCCGCGTCCGCAGTGGGGCGGGTGAGCCTCGTGCTCACCTCACCGCCCTACGGGCGCGGGACCCACGGCCTCGTGCAGACGACGAGCAGCGGGGTACGCAAACGCAATCACCACTACGGGGACCGTGAGAACGGCAACCTCGCCTACGCGGGATGGTCCCGCCTGCTCGACGGGTTCGCCGCGATCCTCGCCGCCAGCTACCAACTACTGCGCCCCGGCGGAACCGTGGTGATCACCTGCCGGCCGGTACGCCGCCACCGCGACGACCTGATCGACCTGCCCGGCGAGTTCCTCGCTGTCGCCCGGTCGGTGGGGCTGATTCCGGTGCAGCGGTGCGCGGCGATGCTCGCCGCCGTCCGCGACGGGCAGATCGTCCACCGTGCCAACATGTTCGGGCTCCTAGCCGTTCGCCGAGCCAGGGACGAAGGCATCCCCGTGCACCTGGTGGCGCACGAGGACGTGCTGGTCCTGGCTCGCTACTAGAAGTCCGCGAGTTCGGCTGAACCCAAGTGTTCGCATGGCGAAGCCGAGTGTCCTGAGGGGCTGAACGAGCTGGGCTGTCAGGTCCTGCCAGAGCGGCGGACCTGACAGCCGCAGCCCCACCAGCAGCGACACGGCTAGCCTGAGGGCTCTTCTTCTTCTACCTCTGTGCCTGATCTGATCCGTCCCGCGACGGCATTGCGCCCACCTTCCTGGTCGGCCGCCGCTCGCCACGCTCGGATCCGGCACCCACCGCCCCGGCCCTCCTCTGTCTGCCGTCGAGGGCACCCCCATCCGTTCAGGCGGCCACCACACGGTGGCCGCCTCTTTTCATGCCCGAAGGAGAGCTGATGCTTCCCCCCACCCCGACTTCCACAGCCGGCGAGACGACGACCGGCGGCAGGGTCCTCGACCAGGTCCGGGCCCTGCAGGCCGAAACGATCACCGCCATCGAAAAGCGGCAGACACTCGCCGCCGACGCCCGTCGTGCGCTCATCGCCTCGCTGCGCAACCGGCTGATCTGCCGGCCCGGCTGTGAGGACGCACTCGCCGCATGGGGCCTGCCGCCGCTGCCGCAACGCTGGACCGTCTCCGCCGACGCCCAGCTGTCCTACACCCAGGCGCACACCAACCTCGAGCAGGCGCGCGAACAGGCCCGCTGGGACGTGCCGGAGGAACTGCGCCAACTGCAGCCGGCAATGGTCGTCTACCCGCGGCACGTCATTGAGGTGACCGCCGTACCGTGCGGCAACGACCAGCCCGCACCGCAGCGGTTCTCCATCACCGTGCAGGTGACGCTGCAGACCTGGGCCACCGCCACCCGGCAGGCCGACGTGCAGGAAACGGCACGCACGCTCGTGGAAGGCCACCTGCCGGCGCTGGCCGGCGCCGGGATCAGCGTGACCGCGCTCACCTGGCGGGCCGCCGACAACCCCGACGACGTCGCCCTCGACCACGCCGACACCGAAACCCAAGCCACCACTGGGGCACAGCCAGCCGACATCAACGACCTCACCGCCGCGACCGCGGCGCGTGACGCCGCCGTGCGGGCCCTCGCCGACCTGCGGCACGCCATCCGGACCCGGGCGATCCGCGCCCTGGTCGACGACGAGATCGGCGGCATCTACCAACACACCGCCCAGCGGGTCAACCAGTTCCTGACCAACCTCGGCCTCGACCCGCTGCCGCGCGCACATCACGTCACGGTGGTCGCCGACCTGACACTGCCCGTCGCCGCCGGCACCGCCCGGCAGGCCTGCGACGCGGCCCGAGAAACCATGCGCCCAGCCACCACCAGCTGGCCGGATGCGGCCCGGCCCTGGACCGCATACGGCTGGACCGACCCCGAAGAAGCCGTGCCCGACGGCGACGGCTGGCGGGTTGCGTGGCGGCACGAGTACGAGATGTGGCTACGCGGCCACACCACCTCCGCCACGGCCACCACCAGCGCCGAAGCACTCGCCCGCGGCGACCTGCGCCGGACCCTGACCGGCGTCGGCTACCACCTGGTCGCGGTCAGCGTCACCGTCGAGGACGCCGGCGTCGACCTCTACCTGGACCCCGACAACGACTGAACCCTGCGCCGCCCGCGGTCTTCGCTCCCGAGCAGGCGCCACCTCACCCACCGTCCCGCCCTGCGGATGGCGCCTGCCCCCGCAGCGCAGCAGGCGGCACAGACACGGGCCAACCACTTCCAGCCCGGGCGCCCGCCGTCCACTTCCTGCCCCTCTCACCTGGAGATCACCATGTCCTTCGCAGAGAACAAACTGACCGTCCGATCCTCAGCCGACCTGGCGGCCGCAGTGCCATACCTGCTCGGCTTCCACCCCAGCGACGGCAGCATCGTCGTGATCGCCTCCCGCAACCGGCGCGTCGTGTTCGCCGCCCGCGGCGACCTGCCCACCCCCGCACACCTGCTGCACGAGTTCACCGCCCACCTGGTCCCGGTCGTGCGGCGGCAGCAGCCGATCACCGACCTGGTCCTCGTCGGCTACGGAACCCCCGAACACCTCGACCCAGCACTGCGCATCGTCGGCGACGCGTTCACCACCGCCGGCCTGACCGTGCGGGAGATGCTGCGCGTCACCGAAGCGCGAATCTTCAGCCTCACCTGCAACGACCCGACCTGCTGTCCGGCGGACGGAACCCCGTTCGACCCGACCGCGTCACTGGTCGCCGTCCACGCAACCGTCGCCGGGCTCGTCGCACAACCGGACCGGGCCGCGGTAGCCCGCCGCTTCACCGCCGGCGACAGCGCCTGCGACAGCATCCGCGGCGCCACCGACTCAGCGACCGCCCGCATGGAGGCGGTGGCCGCCGACGGCAGCGTCGCCGTATTCGAGGCCGGCGTGCTCGCGGTCCGCGACGCGCTGCGCCAGCACGACAACGGCACCCGGCTCACCGACGACGAGGTGGCCTGGCTGAGTGTGCTGCTGACCGACAGGCCAGTGCGAGACCTCGCCGTCGACCTCACCCAACCCCACGACCAGCACATCACCTTCTGGGCCGAGATCACCCGCCGCGCCGACACACCACTCGCGGCGGCACCAGCGACGGTGCTCGCCCTGACCGCATGGCGGTGCGGGGACGGGGCCCTGGCCGTCATGGCCGCCGAACACGCCCTGCAGATCGACCCCGACTACCAGCTCGCCCACCTGATCCTGCACGCCCTGCAGGCCGGGCTGCCACCCACCGCCATCGAGGAGGCCATCACCCGCACCCACCGCACCTCGACCAGCAACTCGGACACCGCCGACGAACAGGAGTAACCCCTGATGGACCCGATCCGCGCCATCCTGCTGTCCCTGGCCCGCAACGCTGAGGAAGCCCGGCTGCGTTGGCACGCCGAACGCGCCGCCGTGCGAGCCCGCGGCGAAACGCCCACCCGCACCGACGCCTTCGCCCACAACGTTCAGGCCAACCTGTGCCTGATCACCGCGATCGGCGCCGCCGACCTGCCCGCGAACTTCCGCCTCTACGACACCACCCTGTCCCGCGACCCGCTCACCGCGGCCGCCCAGCTTCGCGAGGTCACCTCCGCCTACCACCCAAGCGGGGCGATCGAGGCCGAACACGAGGCCGCCCGGCTGGCCTACAAGGCCGCCCTCGCCGCACCGCTCACCGCCCAGGAACAGCACTATGTCGACCTGCTCGCTGACCTTCCGCCCGCCCGACGCGACAAGATCATCGAAGCCGCTGAGGAACGCGCCCAACACCGACCGGCATAGACGGGACCGGCTTCGCGCCCAGGCGCTTCGCCCCGCCGCCGCAACGCCGACCGTCCTGCGCCATCAACGCACTGGACGCTCCCGGACGGTTGATGGGGGAGCACCTGCGGCGCCCACTCGATGCCCCCGCCAGGTCGGGCAGCGCCCCAAACACCGCGGGTAGCAGCCCAGCTCTTAACGGCCGGCGAACCGCACGCTGCGGCTGCCTCACCCGAGCCCGACGGCAGCCATGCCACGAAAGGAATGCATGAGTCTCTACCCCCTCACACCCAGACCCGGGTTCGAGCGGTACACCGTTCAGGTCGGCTGGAACCCGCACCGCACCTACGTCGCCACCGTCGTCGACTTCACCTGGGATCCGGTCACCGCACCTGACCGCCAACCCGACACCATCCACCTCGGCCGGGTCGAGACGATTCTCGACCCGGCGGAGGTGCTGGCGGCCGTCGAACCCTACGCCGACGTACCAGCCGGGCTGCCCGCCAGGCTCCGCGCTGATCAAGCCGCGTATCCACTGCGCCGCTGAGATCCACCAGCCGCGCCCTGCACCGATGAGGCGGCAACGGTGGCGAACGGCTCCGGAGTACGCCGACGAGCGGCCCGCTGACGCCGCCGCCCCGACAACGCCTCCCCACTTGGAAGCCACCACCGGTGCCGTGAACCCCAGCGGCACGAACCAAACCGGCCCGCCAATGGCGGGCCGTCGTCGTATCCGGACCCGGGACGCGCCGCCTCAGAAACGACCGCGTCCCGGGTTCTCCAGAAGGAGGAACCCCCAGTGTCCCTACCACTGACCATGATCGCCACCAGCCTGGTGGCGTTCACCCTCGGCACCCTCACCACCTGGCCGATCATCCACCGGCTGCGCACCCAGCTCGCCGGCGCGACCTGGGCGACGCTCCACGACCCGCTCACCGGGATGCTCAACCGCGCCGGCCTGCACGCCGCCCTCACCGACAGCATCCCTGCCCAGCCCGTCATCGTCGCCCTGGTCGACCTCGACAACTTCAAACGCGTCAACGACACCCACGGCCACGACGTCGGCGACCAACTCCTCATCACCATCGGCGAGCGCATCACCGACCTCGCCGCACTCCACGGCGGCACCGCCGGCCGGCTCGCCGGCGACGAATACGCAGCCCTCCTACCGGCCCGCACCGACGACCTCGAGCGCGTCGCCGACACCTTCGCCACGGTCATCGCCCAACCCGTCACCTTCGGGGCAGGCGACGACGCCGTCACGCTCACCGTCACCGCCAGTGTCGGCCTCGTCCTCGCCGACACCACCGACTGCCTCACCCAGGTGGGCCTGCACCGGGCCGACGTCGCGATGTACCACGCCAAACGCCACGGCCACAGCCGCCACGCGGTCTACCGCCCGGGCATGACCATGCCACCCGCCCAGCACCGCCGCGGACCCCGCCTGCGCGACCGGCGCCAGAGCACCGGCGAGGTGACGGCATGAGCGCCGGCCAGGAGGAGATGGCCTGCCAGGTCTGCCTCGCCCCACTGAACACCCTCGGCATGCCGCCCACCTACGTACACCCCGCCCACCTGGCCACCGACGGCCACGACCCCGCCCCGGTACCAGTCGCCCGGCTCCACACCGTCCGCCGCAGCTGCGACTTCTGCGGCGACCCCTACCCGACCTGGACCCTGCACGGCGGCGAGGTCACCGCCCTCGCCGTCGGCCCCACCGCAGGACTCATCCAGAACTTCGGCCACGCCTGGGCAGCCTGCGCCACCTGCCACACCCACATCGACGACGGCCGCCACGACAAGCTAGCCGACCACGCCGCCCGCACACTCGGCCTCAGCGACCACCCGCAGGCGCGACAACGCGTTGAAGAACTGCACCGGGCGTTCCTTGACGCCCGACTGCCCGGCCGCACCCTCATCACCACCACCGCGTGGCCGGCGACCACCATCACCGCCGCGGAGGTGCCCAAGGTCCGTGACCGGCTCACCCGCTTCTACCGGGGCAACGACCAACTGCCCGCCGCGCTCGGAATCACCAGCACGCGCGCGGAAATCGCCACTGGCCTGGACCGGTCGCACCTGTACTGGATCGACAACGACTTCACCGAACTGGCCGACCACGCCGCAGCCCAACTCCCGGACACCCCCATCAGCCGCGACGCCCTGCCCTCGACCGACGGGCTGCTCATCTGGGCGCGGCCACTCACACCCCGCCAGCTCACCGCCGCATCCTGGACCGCCACCAACAACGGCCTGCGCCTCGTCCTCTACCGCACGATCGGCGCCGGCCTGAAACCCAGGCCCCTGCAGCGGCTCCGCGAACAGGTCGGCTGGCTCGCGCCGATGAACGCCACTCGCCTCGGCGAGCGGGAGCCGATAGGCAGTGACCATCCGGCCGCTGGCCTACTCGCGACATGGCTTCTCATCAACCAGAAGGCCGCAGACGTCTCCACGGCCAGGCCAGACAAGGGCCTGGCCAAGGCCTACGCGCGCATGAACCGGCCCACACCCGAGGTACGCGTCGTACGCATCCGAGGACGGCACCTGCCATCAGCCGACGGGCCGTCAGCGCCGAAGGACGCGCAGCGTTCTCAGAGCAGCCGGTTCTGGGTATCCGGCCACTGGCGCAACCAAGCCCACGGGCCACGCCGGTCACTGCGCCGCCCCGTCTACATCCACCCGTTTCTCAAAGGCCCCGACGACGCACCAATCAGCCTGAGCACCACCGTGCGCATGCTCAGCAGCGGCCAGACCGAACCACAGGAACGCGAGTAGCGACAGGTATGGGGCGGCGGGCGCCCGCCCCTACCACCTTCCGGCGGGGGCGCTCCGGCTTCAGGATGGCCGGGGCGCCGCCGTCGGGTCGGTCCGTTGGGCGGTTGCGCTGGGCCATCCCATCCCGCCTGCCATCCGCGGTCAGCTCGACCGCCTCCAAACCGTGGTCGGCGTACCGAACATCCGTTTTGGCATTCTGCCGCTCGGTCTACAACTCGCCACCACCCCCGCACAGCTTCTTTCAGACGTACGGCGGCCCGCAGACTCTTAGAGTTCCTAACAGAATGATCTCTAGATCTGTTGTCCCTTGTGGAGTCTGATCTAGGATGTCGGGCCGTGAGGCGTGGTGAGCAGCCGCCGTGGATCGTGCCGGACGGGCTGTGGCAGCGCATCGAGCCGTTGCTGCCCAAACCTGTGCGCAACCCGCGGCACCCGGGGCGTAAGCGGATCCCGGACCGGCAGGTGCTGTGCGGGATCTTGTTCGTGCTGCACACGGGCATCCAGTGGGAGTTCCTGCCCCAGGAGCTGGGGTTCGGCTCCGGGATGACCTGCTGGCGGCGGCTGGA
Organism: Micromonospora sp. Utrum1; assembly: GCF_057197805.1. Lineage (NCBI taxonomy): Bacteria > Bacillati > Actinomycetota > Actinomycetes > Micromonosporales > Micromonosporaceae > Micromonospora > Micromonospora sp. Utrum1. The sequence continues at coordinate 5,199,684 of NZ_CM170071.1, read as the reverse complement.
GGAGTGGAACCGGGCCGGGGTGTGGCAGCGGCTGCACGAGCTGCTGCTGGCCGAGCTTCAGGCGGCCGGGAAGCTGGACTGGTCCCGCGCCGTGATCGACTCCTCGCATGTGCGGGCCGCCCGACGTGGCCCAAAAGCGGGCCGAGCCCGGTCGACCGCGCCCGCCCGGGCTCGAAGCACCACGTCCTGACCGAGGGCGCCGGCATTCCCCTGGCCGTGTCGCTGACCGGAGGCAACCGCCACGACGTCACCGAACTACTCCCGCTGATCGACAAGATCCCGCCCGTACGAGGCCGCCGCGGCCGGCCCCGCCAGCGCCCTGACCAGCTGTTCGCCGACCGCGCCTACGACCACGACAAGTACCGCAAGGCGGTACGCGCCAACGGCATCCGCCCGCGCATCGCCCGCCGCGGCCAGCCCCACGGCTCCGGTCTGGGAACGGTCCGGTGGGTCATCGAGCGCACGATCGCCTGGTACCACGGCATGAAACGGCTACGCATCCGCTGGGAACGCCGCGACGACATCCACGACGCCTTCCTCGCCCTCGCCACCTGCATCATCACGTACCGACACGTCGCACGACTTTGTTAGGACCTCTTAATCCGCGGGTTCGGGGTTCGAGTCCCTGGCGGCGCACCAACGATCAAGGCTCTGACCTGGTGGTTCACACCGGGTCGGGGCCTTTTTCGTGTACGCGGGCGGTGGGTGGTGGCTCGGTGGGTGCTCGGGAGCCGTTGGACCCGGCTGGCATTGCTCGGACATGTCGTTGTTCCGTGGACGCCTGGGCTCATCGTCATTTCTGAGGTGGCCAGCCCGCGTCGGGCCTTCGGGTCATTGGCGCATCCGCCCGCCCGGGCGTCGACGCGCTTCCTTCGAGCATCCACGCGGGGCCGATCATTGGCGATTACGCTGGCGGCGTGGGGGGACAGCCGCGGGTTCGTGTGCAGGGGGACCTCTATCACCCGGTGGTGCCGCCCGACGCCGTGTATGTGGGGCGGCAGGGGTTCGGGTTGCGGCGTTCTCCCTGGGCCAATCCGTTCAGCCTGCGAAAGCATGATCGGGCGGAGGCGTTACGCCTCTATCGGCAGTGGCTTGTGGGGCAGCCGGCCCTTGTTGACCGGGCGCGGCGGGAACTCACGGGGAAGCAGTTGGCGTGCTGGTGCCGCGTCGAGGATGCGTGCCACGCCGACGTGCTGGCCGACATCATCGGTTGACGTGCAACCGGTATCGAGCTGTGGGCCGTCTCGGTGCGTAGACACCGCCGATGCTGAAGGACTGCGGTCTTGCCGCTTGGTTACCTACGTAGAAGGCAACGTCGCGGTCAGCGGCGCAGAGCTGGGTGAGGAACTTGTTTCTCAGCTGCTCCGCAGCCTCCGCGTCGGTGAGCTGGTCGAGACGGCGTTGTAGGGCGACGAACTCCCAGTCCCAGAGTGTCTGCTGGTGACCGCGGCAATGACGGTCTGCGCAGCGGTAGCGGTAGGCGCCGGTGAAGCGCGGTGCTTGAAGCGGGCTGCGCTTGGCCGGTTCCAGTAGGTCGAGCTGGTTGAGGTAGCCAGCGATCTTCTTGCGGTCCTCCGCCGACCAGCCGGGGTGTCGCTTGACCTGAATCGCCGAGATGTCGGCCACCCGAATCAGCGCGATCGATCGTGCGCTCGGGTCGTCGCGGGCCTGTTTGTTGAGCCGGCACATGGAGTCTTCGACGAGTGGATCGAGGAGGTTTCGACGGGACTGCTGATTGGCGATGTTCCGCTCGGTGGTGATGGTGTCCACGATCGGCTTCCAGCTCTCGCGCCGCTGGTCTTGCCTGGCTGGCAGTGCCTCGACGTGGATGATGTCGTACTTGTGGAACCTGCCGTCGTCGTCGAGGTCCCGATAGTGAACCGGGTAGAGGCGAATCCAACCCGTCCAGGGCGGGTCCATGCCCAGCGCCCCGACGCAGACCGTCTCCCCGTACCGCGCGGAGGGGTTGGGTGCCGCCTTCACTGTGATCAGGAGGCGGAGTGTCGCTGGTCGTGCCAGGACTGGCTTCGGTCTCGGATCTTTGTCGGTGCTCGGTCCCCACAACGGAAGCTGTTCCAACGGAACCACCCACATCGCTAAATGCAGCTGCCCAGGCACATTTAGTTACATAGACAGTCTCGCATCTGAGTGGATCGGGCGCTAGCCGGCAGGGGTGAGGGCCAGCCTCTCAGCCGAACGCCGGCGCGGAGAGCTCACCTGGCTTTGTCACTTTTAGTAACCGCTGTCTCGGCGTATGGCACGTCATCGCCGAGCCGGGAAGGCGCGTGTCAGGCGTTTCTGGAGGTCGGTGCCGCAGTGCGGTGCTATCCGTGGAGATCAACTTTTGGTGGCCCGGTTTGACCGCTTCGCTTCTTCTGTCCTCGGCTCTTCGGCTGATTCAGTGAACAGTGATCTCCAAAATCGGCCCCAAAACCACGGTTTGGGTATGTGGGTGCTCGCATGGCCCGTTGATGCCTCGCTCAACGGCCTCCGGCGAGCGCTGTCTCCGGTCACGGCGGTCCCGGTTCCCGATCTTGCGGTCAGGGCATCGACCACTCTCTGTTACAGCCTTGGCAAACAGGATGTCGGACCGCCGGGGCTCGGAGGGATCATCAGGGAATGGGTGACCAGGATGCCGTGCGGCGGCTGTCCCCGCGGCGGTGGCGGATCCTGTCGTACCTGGCACAGCATGGGTCCGCGTCGACGCTGGACGTGGCGCTTGTCTGTGCGGTGTCGCGGCTGACCGCTCACCGGGACCTGGTGTGGATGCACGAGTCGGGACTGGTGCGCCGCGAGCGCTCGGCGGAGGACCGGACCCATACCTGGTGGTACGGGGTCACGGCCGAGGGGACCGAGGTGCTCCGGCGCGCCCTGACGGCATCGGGGCGGCCGGTTCCGTTGCGGGTGGGTCAGCGGTCCTCCGGTGTGGCAGATGCACTGCTGTTTCTGCCGTTGGTCGAGGTGTCGCGGCGCAACTCGGGGCGGTGTGAGCTGTTCCAGTGGCTGGCGACGATGGAGACCTCGTCGTGGTTGCGCCAGCACGACCTGCCGCAGCTGCGGGCCGACGGCTACGGCGTATGGCTGCAGGACGGGCGGTGCCTGCGGTTCCTGGTACACGTCGACCGTGGCCCGATCGGAGACGTTGTCGCCGAGTACGAGCGGCCGGCATCTGGGCTGGGTGGACTGTTGGGCGGCTACCGGCGTGCGGACCGGCTGGTGCCGGTCGGGGCGGTTCTGCTGATCGCGCAGGACGCCGAGCGGGAGGAACTACTGCGGGCCGGCCTGCTCCGCGAGCCGCTGCGGAACGCTGTCGCCATGACCACGCGGCAGTTGTTGTATCGCCACTGGCCGGACGAACAGGTATGGCTGGTGCCGGGCGAGAATGGCAGGCGTCGCCTCGTCGAGGTCGGATCATGACCGCACCACGTCACATGCTCCGGCCGCCGCCAAACCAGCTGATCCTGACGAGGCCAGCGGCGCGGTCTAGAGCCAGCGGGCGTCGTGCTGTCCTGCTGCCCCTACGCTAGCGGCATGAGGGAACCCAGCGCGGGCCGGACTGGTAGGTGCTGATGAACCGGCGTGCGGCGGCACCGGCCGAGGCGATCCCTGACGCGATCCGGGCGGATGTAGAGACGCTGTGGCGCTACCACGACATGCGCCACGAGTTGCGCCCGTGCGACGTGGGGGTCGGGTTGGGCAGTCATGACCTCGGCGTGGCTGTCATCGCGACGCGCTTGTTTCACGATGGCCTGTTCCCCTGGATCGTGTTCACCGGCGCGAACGCCCTGACGACCGTCGAGCGGTTCCCGCGTGGCGAGGCGGTGCACTACCGCGAGTACGCGATCGAGCAGGGCGTACCTGCGGAAGCGATTCTCGTGGAACCGCGCGCGACCAACACCGCACAGAACCTCGAGTACTCGCGCAAGCTACTCGCCGAACGGCAGATCCCGGTGCAGTCGGTGCTGATCATGTCGCGGCCCTACCAGCAGCGTCGGGCCTACGCCACGTGCAGGCTGATGTGGCCGGAGGTCGATGTGGTGTGCGCGTCGAACCCGCTCGAGCTGGACGACTACGTGCGCAGCATCGGCGACACACGGCGGGTGGTGGACATGCTGGTCGGCGACACGCAGCGGATCGAGGTGTACGCCGAGCGCGGGTTCGCGATCCCGCAGGAGATGCCGGACGAGGTGCAAGCGGCATTCGGTCGCCTGGTGGCGGCTGGCTACACGAGCCGGCTGATCTGAGCTCAGTTACCAGCGCGGCCCTCTCGACCGGACGCCCATCCGGTCGCTGAGTTCGACGGCCAGTCGGGGTGGCCGGGGGCGGGTGAGGATGTCCCGGACGAGGTCGCGGGAGAGCTGGTGGTAGCGCACCTGGTCGGGGCCGATGACCTCGGCGTCAAGAAGCGCGGCGAGCGCGTCGTCGATGCGGTTCCACCGGGCAAGGGCTCGGGCGGTTTCAATGGCGTGCCGCACCTGCCGCTCGACGGGCACGGTGCTGGTGTCGAGTGGGGCGCCGATGGCGATAGCGCGTTGCACGTCGCCGAGTTCCATCGCCACGGTCGTCTTGTGAATCGACACGTTGGTCGGCCCGAACGCGGTCCACACGTGGTTGCCGTCGGCACCGAGCCGCTGCGCGGCGGCATCGGCCTCCGTGATGTGGGTGTCGGCCGAGGCGCGGTCGTCGTCTCGAGCGGCGGCCAGCGCGCAGACCAGGTGCAGGCTGCCGTAGACCGACAGCAGCTGCGCAGTGGGCTTGGCGAGCCGTGGTTCCAGGAACTGTGCCGCCGTGGCGGCGAGGCCGCGGGCTTGGGCGTACTCACCGATAGATGCCAGCGAGTGTGCGGCGGAGCGGCTGAGCGAGCCGATGACGACGTGGTCTTGGCTGGCATTGGCGGCGGCCAGGCCACGGCTGGCGGCGGTCCACGCGAGGTCACCTTCGCCGAGCTTGGTGAGGAACAACGCGGCGAGCTGGTGGGCGTAGGCGGTCATCGCATGCGCGCGCTGGCCGTCGTCTCCGTCGTACGCCTCGGTGGCGGTGAGGCAGTCGTGGATGAGGTAGGGGAGGCGGCGGGCGAGCGTGCCGTAGCGCGAGTGCTGGTAGGCGGTCCAGATCTCGGCGACATCGCTCTCGATCTCGCGCAGGGCGGGCGCTTCGACGTCCCCCGTGCTGGCCAGCGCCGGCGCGAGGTGGCGATAGTCGTGCAGCGCGGCCCGCAAGGCGGGGATGGTCTCGCGACCCGAGTCGTCGGACCACTCGAACAGGCTCGGTGCACCGATCAGGTCGCCGAGGGACACGTCCAGGGCCTTGGCGATCGTGCGAATGACCGACAGCCGGTCCAGGTCGGCCCGGTTCGTCTCGACCTTGCGTAACCACTCCTGCGTCTTGCCGACCAGACCGGCCAGCACCTCCTGGGAGAGCCCGCGTCGACGCCGGTAGAAGGCGACGCGCTGTCCGATCGTCATGTCGTCCGTCATCCCTCGCACACCATCACCCTGCCCGCTGAAGGCCGCCGGACCCGGTACGGATTTTCCCGGTCCTCCGTACGGACCGCCCCTACGTTCAGTTCACCCCAGATCACCGGCGCGTGTCGATGCCGGTGTCGGGGATGACTGACAGGGAGCTGTAGATGGAGGGATCGATGAGCGGCGCACCACACCACGGCTTGGGCCGCTGGCTCGGCCCGTCCGGGAGCGAACTGTCTCGGCGCTTTCCCCGCCTGCGTACCGCCATGAGGGCTGCGCGGGTGGGTGATCGGCGGTCTGCTCCCAGCCGCCGTGATGCGGCGGCGGGCTCGCCATTCCCCCGGCGAGCCCGCCGCTCATCGTCCCTGGCGGGGGTGGCGGCATGACGGTGTATGTCTCGCGTAACGCCATGGCCGGCCAGTCCCGGCGTCCCGAGCCTAGGTGGACGGCCTCGCCTGGGCAGGTGTGGCCCGCTGATCCGCCGCTGCTCACCTTCGTGTGGCGTCGGCTGTTCGAGCAGCAGTCCCGCGAGGGCGGTCGCCGGTGACCGGGCAGCAGCGCCGTCTCGCGGCGAACCGGCTCGCGCCAGCCGAGGTGGAACATCTGCCGATGCGCCCGCTGTGGCTGTGCCGCCGATGCGGGCAGCCGTGGCCCTGCGGGGCAGCAAAGCTCGCGCTCCTAGCCGAGTATCGAGAAGTGCCGGTGAGCCTGTTTCTCTACCTGGCCGGCTGCCTGCACGAAGCGATCGACGACCTGCACCGGCTCAACCCGAGCGTCACGGGTAGCGCGGCAGACATGTTCGACCGGTTCCTCGGCTGGCCGGCCCGCCACACCCACGCCTACCGGGTCAGTACCACCACGGCCGCCAGCACCGAGGAGGCCTCCCCGTGAACGGCATCGGCCTCATCAACGCCACCGGCCAGCCGGCGGTCGCCGGCAGTTTCCACACCCTGGTCGTGCAGCCGACGAGCTTCTGCAACCTCGACTGCGCCTACTGCTACCTACCCGACCGGAGAACGCGCCGCCTGATGAGCGGCGCGGTCGCGCAGGCCTGCGCCGAGTCGGTCGCCCGGCAGAACAGCAGTCATCCCGTGAGTGTCGTGTGGCACGGGGGCGAGCCCACCGCCACACCCATCGGGCTGTTCCGGGAGCTGCTGTCCCCGTTCGAGGAGCTCCGGCGCGCGGGAATGGTGCGTCACGAGATTCAGACGAACGCCACGCTGATCAACCGACAGTGGTGCGAGCTGTTCACCGCTTACGCGTTCGAGGTCGGAGTCAGCATCGACGGACCGGGCGGGTTGAACCGCAACAGCCTCGACCGGGCCGACAAGCCGACGGCCGTCCGGACCCTGCGCGGCATGCAGACCCTGACCGAGGCGGGGCTGAGGTACTCGGTGATCTGTGTGGTCACCCCGGAAACCATCGACCACGCGGAAGCCCTCCTCGACTTCTTCACCGGCCTGCCCGGCTGCGAGTCGGTGGGCTTCAACATCGGAGAGCAGGAGGGCGCCGACCGGGCACCGGTGTCCGAGGACGCCGCGTACCGGTTCTGGCAGCACCTCATCGCACGTCGCGTCGGCGGCAGCCCGCTGCGGATCCGCGACGTGGACCGGCTGGCCGACTATCTCGCCGCCACCCGCGTCGGACACGTCGACCACGCCCCGTACGAGCCGATCCCGACCGTCTCCTGGGATGGGCAGGTGGTCCTCCTGTCGCCGGAGCTACTCGGTATCACCGAGCCGCGATACGGCGACTTCATCGCCGGCAACATCCTCCAGCAACCCATCACCACCATGCTCGCCGACGCCGGCGACCTGGACTACGTCGCCGAGTTCGTCACGGCCCTCAACGACTGCGCCGACCACTGCGCCTTCTACGACTTCTGCCGCGGCGCCCAGGCCGGCAACCGCTACTTCGAGCACGCGACGTTCACCGCCCGCGAGACCAACTACTGCCGGACCACCCGACAGGCCCTCGTCCGCGCCGCCGCGCACCACCTCACCCCTCAAGGAGGAACACCATGACCAACGCTCTCGCGACCCTCGTCAACGCCGCACCCGAGCAACTCGCCCGCCTCGGCGTGGACCCGCGGCGGCCGGTAGCGTCGATCGATGCGGCGAAGTTCGACAACCGCCCCACCTGGCCAACAAGGGTAAGTTCGACAGTCGACCCGGCTGGGACAACTGGAACAAGAAGAAGTAGCCCCCACCACGGGAACGCGCGGGGTGGCGTGCCCACCCCGCGCCCACACAGGTTGAGGACACATGCGCACCACCACGATCGGCGACGTGAAGGTCCTGCTCCCGGACCTCGAACCGGACGACCTCGACACCGCGACGGGCCTGGCCGACGGCCTCACCGAGGCCCTCGTCGAGGGCGCAGCGTGGCACGGCTCGCACCTTGAAGACGCCCGCATTCGCAGCAGCCTGACGATTACGTGCCCGTACCCCTGGGTCAGGGTGGCGACGTCGTCGCGCCGCGCGAGGGAGGGCAGCAGCGCGATGTCCACCTTGCCGGTGAGCTTGCGTCGGCCGCCGCCGAGTTGACCGGGCTTGATTCCGAGGAACTGCTCGATGCGGATGCGCCACTGGTCGGCGAGGGCTTTGCGGTCGACGAGGACGAGGGTGGAGGTGTCGCGTTCGGCGATCACGGCGCAGGCCATGACGGTCTTGCCGGAGCCGGGTGGGGCGACCAGAATGCCGTCGTCGTGGGCGAGAAGTGCGCCGACCGCGTTGGCCTGCTTGCCGGTGAGTTCGGCGGTGAACGCGGTGTCGATCTCGGTCCCGGAGTCTCGTGCGTCCGTGACGGCCAGCCGCGACCCGGCGCGCTCGACGATGGTGGCGATGGTGTGCCGCAGGCCCCGCGGGAGGACCAGGTGATCATCGAGGGTGAGGTCGTAGCCCTGGATGAAGCGTGGGGTGTCCCAGGTGGACTTGCGGAGTCGCTGCAGTTCGTAGAACGTCGGGTTGACCATGGCAGCGGCGTGTTTGAACGTCGCCAGTGCGGCGGGGGTGAGCTGTCTGGCGTCGATGCTCAGCCCGGCACCGGCCTCCGCGTGGACCACCGGAGGTAGCGGAGGATGGACCTGGGTCGCGGCGGACCGGCTCATCGTGGCGACGTCGGCACCGGTGACGGCTTGCTTGGCCTGCCGGGCGACGTGTTCGGCGTCGCCGGGGCTGAGTCGGTCCAGCGTCGACAGGAACGCCCACTGGTCGGCGTACGGCTCGAGCGTGCCGAGGTCGAGAAACGTGGTCAAACCGTCCTTGCGGCGGCGTCCCTGCAGCGGTGCGGCGATGAGGTTGCCGAAGCCACCCTCAGGCAGGACGTCCTGGTTCGGGAGCAGTCGGTCGTACGACCGCAGATCCATCGATCCGCGTAGCACCATGGCCTCACGGAGAAGGACGGTGCCGACGGCCCGCGCGGTGGCGGCGGGAACAGCGCCGGTGAAGAAGATCTACACGTGGGCGCCGCGGCCTGACTGGGAGATCTCCAACGCAGCGGGCACCGCGCTGGCCCCTGCCGCCTTCACGTACGCGAGGGCGTCGAGCATCGCCGTCGGCCCGTCGAAGTCGGCCACGACGAAGTGGCAGGTGTTGCCGGGCATCAGCGGGTACAGGCCCATGAACACGTCGCCGACGAGATGCGCCGCGACGACCTCCGTCGTCCGGGGCAGGTAGGTGGCACCGCGCCGGTCCATACCCTTACGCCAACCGCCGGCGACCGCGGGCATCCACCCGGCAGCGCCGGTACGGGCGTTCTCCCACCGCACGGCGTACACGTCGGCCCGGGCCCGGAACCGGTCGGCGAACAGCGCCAGCTTGTCCCGGGTCGCCGAAGCCATGGTGACCAGCCCTGGCGGCTCAACCGGCGCGGACAACTGCTGCGGTGCCGCAGTTGTGTCCTGACCGCGCAGGTCCAGCAGACGTGCCAGTCGCGTGTTCTCCGCCCGTAACCGCTCCACCTCCCGCCGAAGATCGACGAACTCGGCCACCGAACCCATGCCGACCATCCTCGCGCATCGGGCTTCGAACACCCCGACACCGGTCCGATATCCTCCGCCGATGGCAGCGAAGGGAAACGCCGCGTTCGAGGCGATGATCGAGGACGCCACCGTCGACGCGTACGGCGACGACGAACAGCTCACCGGCCTGTTCACCATGATCGAGGAGCATCTGGCGGTGCCGTTCACCACCACCGTCCTCGGCGTCGAGGTCACCGTGCGCAAGATTGACCTGACCGCGGACAGCATCGTCGCGGTCTGCGCCCGAGGCCGCCACCGGCAGAGGATCGGCATCCTCGACCTGCCGCTACCCACCCCCGCGCCGGACGGGACCGCGTGGATCGACGCCTACCGGCACTGGGCCGGAAGGTAGGCCACGGTGAGCGAGTACCAGTACTACGAATTCACCGCCGTCGACCGACCCCTCACCTTCAGAGACCAAGCCGACCTGCGGTCGCTGTCGACCCGGGCCGACATCACCGCCACCAGCTTCGTGAACACCTACGAGTGGGGCAACTTCAAGGGCGACCCGCGCAAGCTGATGGAACGGTACTTCGACGCACACCTGTACCTGGCCAACTGGGGCACCCACCAGATCATGCTGCGGCTACCGAAACCCGTGCTCAACCCCGCAACTGCCGCCCAGTACTGCCAGGGCGACAGCGCATCCGCTTGGACCGCCGGCAAGCACGTCATCATCGACCTCCACGACGAGGACGAGGACGGCACCGACGAGTGGGACCTCGACGGCCACGGTCTGCTCGCCTCGATCATCCCGGTCCGGGCCAGCCTCGCCGCTGGCGACCTGCGCCTGCTCTACCTGGCCTGGCTCCGCTGCATACAGTCCGAGGAGATCGCCGACGACGAGCCCGAACCGCCCGTCCCAGCCGGACTGGGCACCCTCGACGCGCCCCTCACCGCCGTCGCCGAGTTCCTGCGCATCGACCCCGACCTGATCGCGGCTGCGGCGGCCGGGTCGTCGCCGGCCGCCACCGGTGAACCGACCGCTGCGCAACTACGCACCTGGGTCGTCGGGCTGCCCGTCCGGGACAAGGACGCCATCCTGACCGACCTGATCACCGACGGCGACAGCCACCTACGCAGCCAACTGCTGCGCCGCTACCGCGACGCACACCGCACCGATACCCCCACCCCGGCAGCCGCCCGCACCGCCGGGGAACTGCTCGCCACCGCCGAGGACCTACGCGCCGAACGGGAACGACGGGACGCCGAGCAGCGCGAACGCGACCGGATTCGCCGGGAACGGTCCGCCGCAGCAGCCCGGCAACGGCACCTCGACACCCTCGCGAGCGACCAACCCGCCGCCTGGCAGCGGGTCGACGAACTCATCGCCACGAAGAAACCCCGCGAGTACGACACCGCCGTACAACTCCTCGTCGACCTGCGCGATCTCGGCGAACGCGACGGAGACATCACATCGTTCCGACACCGGCTGGCCGAGCTACGGGCGGTGCACGCCCGCAAGCCCAGCCTGCTCGAACGCCTCAACCTCGCGGGCCTCGACACCTGAACAGACCGGAGCGACCGCCGCCCACATCCACACATGTCCCTGTTTCTGGCGACGCGGCCCACGACCGCATCATCAAGCTGCAGCTGATCCTGACCGACCCGCACGGTCGTGCGGGTGACTGCCCGGCGACCGACGAACTCACCGCAGTCGACCGCTGGCCCGATGCCGCTGTCATGCCGTGGTCCTCTCTCCCGTGCGGCTTCGTCGGAGGACGCATGGTTGACCGCCCGGTGACCGTCGCCAGAGTGCGGGGAAGATCGTGAGGCCGCCGCGGCGTACCGGCGTGACGCCCCGGACAGCCGACGCCAATGGCAGCAGACTCCAGGAGCCCGTCCGGACCCGCAAACCAGACATCGAATTACGTCGTTTGCTGGGGTGGGCCCGGAGGGTCGGGTGACTGTCTGGGTGTGTGCTGCCGATGTCATGGCCAGCTTGGAGTAGGACGCCCCGGCCCTCGCTGATGACCGCTGTATCAGCACTGGATGGAGACTTGCGACCGGTCGCCCTTTCCGAAGTTGTGGCTACTGAACCGCGGCGGGTCCACGCCCCCTGACCAGCACGAGCGAAAAGGGTGATGCCCGATGGGAGGCCTGTGGGCCGGCGTCGACGTCGGCAAGACCCATCACCACGTGTGCGTCGTCGACGACGGCGGCACTGTGGTCCTGTCCGAGAAGATCCCCAACGACCAGCACGTCATCTCCGGCATCACCGGGCGGCTCGGCAAGCGCCGCAAGCCGATCCGTTGGGCCGTCGACCTGCGCGGTGGACCTGCCTCGTTGCTGTTGGCGGTTCTGTTCGACCGGGGGGCGGACGTTCGCTACGTCAGCGGCACGGTCACGTCCCGGATGGCGGAGGCGTTCCACGGCGAACGCAAGACCGACGCCCACGACGCTTACGTCATTGCTCAGACCCTGCGCATGCGCGGCGACCTTCCGGCGCTCAGCGTCGCCGACGGCGTGCGGCAGCAGTTGAAGCTGCTCGTCTCCCGCCGCCTCGACCTGGTCGCAGACCGGGTACGTATCACCGCCCGCATCCAGGAACTGCTGACCATGATCAGCCGCCTCACGGTGAAGGGGCGCGTAACCCGGTGAAGGATTGCTCGGCATCGGGCTCATTGTTCAGCCCGCAAGGCGCGATGTTGTGCAGGTGGGCGATGCCGGACGCCTCGCCGCCCGATGTGCTCTCATGTTTGAGGCGGCATCTTGGGCCGCCTTCCTCACCTGGTGGCGGAGTTCGTCACATCCGCCGCCACCGACATTGCATCGAGTGTCGTGGAGCGAACGGAGATGATTGTGCAACCGACGTGGCTCCTGATGCTTTCGTGGGCTGTGCTCTTTGTGGGGTTGGCCAGCACCGCCGTTGTCGTTGTTGACCAATTTGTGTTTGGATATCGTCAGCCGGTCAAGGTCATGGAGATAGTCTGGCCAGCGACCGCCCTCTACCTTGGCCCAGCAGCCGTCCTGGCCTACAGAAAGTGGGGTAGACCCCAGTCTCCCCGGTGGCTGGACCGGCACGGCAACCCGCCCAGAAGGTCGCGACATGCTCCTACGGTAATCCAAATTTATCATTGTGGGACGCACTGCACTCTGGGTGTCATCATTGCTACGCCTATCACCTACGGCGTTGGCCTCGAAATATTCGGCAGCACACTGTGGCCCGAAGTCGTCGGCGACTATGTAGGCGCAGTGGCCATAGGCGTTGCATTTCGCTACTCTGCTGAGTATCACACGGGCGGTCGAAGAGCGTGGGCCGCAATGCGGAAATTTTTCAGGAGCGATCTGCTGACCGTGTCCGTCTTCGAGCTCGGCCTATTAGGTTGGCTGGCGCTAATGCATTTTCTTGTTTTCCACGAGACCCTGCGGCCTAGTAGTCCGGTGTTTTGGCTCATTATCCAGGTCGGGCTGATCATCGGCTTCTTCGCCGCTTGGCCGCCAACCTCGTTGCTGATCCGCCGCGGCGTCAAAACGGAATTGCTGGGCACGCCGCAGTAGGTGGTGATGCGCCGACGCCCTGGGGCGGAGGGGTGCACGTTGAGCTTGGCGCCGCGCAGCACGGCGAACGCCAGCGCGACGGCGGGGCCACCGGCGGGCGTACTCGCCCGGGTGCAGCCGCTCGCCAGCGACGATCCACGCCCGGCGGTGCCGGTGCATGAGATGTACCGCGCCGATCCGGTTGAGGGCGGCCAGGAGCACTCGGCGTAGCGGCCGGGACACCGGGGCGATGCGGGGCCGGTCGATCAGCGACTCGCCGCCCGAACGGGCGACCAGGAACCGGAGCACGTCGGTGGCGGTGTCGACCAGCGCCGGCACGTGCGCCTCGACGGCGGCCGGGTCGACCGGGTCCGCGAGCAGCCACGCCAGAACCCGGCCTTCGTCTCCCGGACGGGCACGGCGGCGCGCAGCCACGACACGTCGGTGCGGTCCTCGGCGGCGAGGCGCAGGTTCAGGTCGTCCACCTCCGCAGGCGACAGCGCGGTCCGCCCGGCGAGCAGCGTCGCCAGCTCGGTGCGCGCGCCGCCGCGGAGGCTGCCGCCGAGGGCGATGATCGTCGTGCTCTGCTACATCGGCCTGCGCGTGCTGCACCTGGCCGCGTTCCGGCTGGTCGTCCGCCCGGAGCGGGCACCACCCGCTGAACTGCTGCGGGCAGGGCTTCCGACCGTGGCCGCGCTCGTCCTGCTGGTGTGCGCCGCGCTGGCTTCCTCGCGGCCGCATCCCGCCGAGGGGCTGAGCCGGCTCGTGGTGACTCTCTGGCTGGTAGCCATCGTCGTCGACCTCGCCGGGGGATGCCTCGGCGTCCGGCGGTTCTGGCGGGTGAGTTCGGCCAAGCATTGGACCGACCGGTACGCCCTGATCATCCTCATCGCGCTGGGCGAGTCGATCATCTCGACGGGAGTGGCCGTCTTTGGCCGCGCGATTTCCTGGTCGGTGATCGTTGCCATCGCCACCAGCATGGTTCTGCTGGCCGCGCTCTGGTGGGCGTACTTCGACACGGACGCTCTCGCCGGGGAGCGCGTCATGCAGGACCGAACCGGGAGCGACCGGGGCGGGGCTGGCGCGCGACGCGTACGCCTACCTGCACCTGCCTATGATCGTCGGGCTGATACTGCTCGCGGAGAATCCTTGACGTGGTCAGCGACCCCTCGGGACCGGCGCTCACCCCACTGGGCACGCCAGCCTCTTCGCCGGAGTGCTCGTCTACCTCCTCGCCAACCAGGCATTCTGGTGGCGTATCCAGCGCGAAATCCGCTGGGTACGGGCCACCGGAATCCTGCTGGTGGCGATCCTCGCGCTGGTGACCAGCCTACTGCCGCCGTTGTGGGCGCTGGCCATCCTGACGGCCGCCACCGCCGCCGTCATGATGATCGACTCTCAACGCGCCGCCGAGCTACGGCGGCGGCTGCACGAGCCGCGACCGTAGGCCATCCTGACCGACCCCCGAGCCGTCAACCCCATCAGCTAGCCCGCTGTGATCCCCACCGCCATCGCCCTACCCGCGCCACGTACCAACCGGCGCGAGTAGCTGGTTCGAAGCCTACCTGGTGCTGACCTCGTTCAAGCCGGCCAGCGACGCGATCGCCGTGCCGCCGACCGTGCTGCCCGAACGGTTCAGCCTGGACAACTACCTCACCGCGCTGAACCGGCCCGGGGTGACCGCCTCGTTTATCAACAGCGTCAGCACGGCGGTCATCGCCACCGTGCGGTCCATGGCGCTGGCCGTTCCGGCCGCCTGGGGCATCACCCGCTACCGCAGCGGACCGGGCAGGCGCTGATGGCCGGCTCGCTGCTGGTCCGGTTGGCCCCGGCCGTCGCGGCCGGCACCCGCTGGCCACCATTCTCGGCGCGGCCGGGCTCGCCGACACCCCGACCGGCCTGGCCCTGGCCCAGACCTCAGCGGCACAGCTCACCCGTGGCGGTTCGAGACGCGGCGAGACGCCGGCGGCTGGCGGGTGTGGGCAGCCGATCTGCCGCCGTGGTGCGGTGTGCACGTCCGAGCGGATGCCTGCCGTTGAGCAGCTGCCGCCAAACGTCGGCTGAGCAGGTCTGGACCGAAGCGCAACGCGCCTCGCCGTCGTTACGGGCATAGAGGTCGCGGGGACCCAGCCGCCCGTTCGCTCCTCCCGCTCCCTTGCCCATGGGCCCGGGAGGTGTTGAACCGCACGGCCGGGCGACGAGCACGATTGGCAGGGGGCATGAGCGGAGAGGGTCCGGTCGAGCGGGCTGCGGAGAAGTCGCGACAGCTCACCGAGGGGGACGACCTCCTACGTGGAACGGCGGAGCAGAAGCTGCAAGGCTTCTACGCCATCGCGTTTGGCGCCTCACTTTTCGCCTGGGACCTGGCGTACTCCCTCGGCACGCACCGGACCATCTTCTACTACCGGCGACAGGAACTGTTCGTGCTGTCCCTCGTCGTACTCCTGAGCGCCCTCCTGCTCCGCCGCCGGGTGCATACCCACCGTTGGGTGCTGCTGTTCTTCCTCCCTCCGGTTGCGCTCCTGCTGCTAAGACTTGGCGTGCCGCGGCCACACGAGGCCGTGGCACAGACCGCTGACCGGGTGCTGAACGTCGCTACGATCGCCGTGGTGCCGTTCGTCGCGGCCGTCATCGTCCGGCTACTCGCACCCAAATACTTCACCCTCCCGGGCCGCCGGCTCAAAGTCACCCTGGCCGCGATCGTCGCCACCGTGGCGCTGATCGGCTTCCTCCTCGGTCACTTCAATTACCGCTTCCTCACGTGTGAACAGTTCATCGAGGCGGGCGACAGCCCTCCCCAGAATTGCGCGCATCGCGCGGAGAAGTGAGCTGCTCGCCATCACCTCAACCGACCAAGGCGACCAACCGATCGCCACACCTGCTGGCAAGCCGGGTGTATCCGTCGCAGCGACTCACCGCGGTCTAGCTATCGTCCCGCCCTCGTCAGGGCCGCTTGCCACCCTCACCGCCGTTGCTGCGGATCAGGCTGCCCTCAGGCTTCACCAGGCCGCTGCGACGACCCGGCGGGAGCGGACTCTCACCCCTCCTCGATCAATCAGCGCTACATGGCGCACAACTCCGCCGCGAAGAAAGACGCCGCGGACTTCAAGATCTGATTCGCCCGCCGCAGCTCACGATTCTCCCGTTCCAACACGGCGAGGCGTTCGGCGTCGCTGCTGGTGATGCCCGACCGCTCACCGGCGTCGGTCTCGGCCTTCTTCACCCACGTGCGCAACGCCTCCGGATGAACCCCGAGCTGACCGGCGATCCGCCGGATCGCTCCGACCGCGGACGCCGGGTCCCGGCGGGCCTCGACGGCCAACCGCGTCGCACGCTCACGCAGCTCATCGTTGTACTTCCTCGGTGCGGGCATCGCTGGTGTTCCTCCCAGGTTTCGATGTCTCCATCAAGCCCGATGCGGGACAAACCCGAGCTCCTGAGGAAGGAACTCCCACGGGATTCCGGTGTAGAGCACGAACAAGATCCCGCACAACACCTGCCGGTCATCAAGCGGCTTGCGACCGGGATAGCGCTGCCGACGAGGCGGGCGGGGCGGCAGCAACGGCTCGACCTCGGGCCACAGGTCGTCCGAGACGATCCACGGCGGCTGCTCACCTCGCCTCACGGCCGAACACTGTAGTTGAACGTCCATCAGGGACAGACCCGCGTCTGCCTAGATCATTCTGTTAGGAGTTCTTATACTCCAACGTCATTTGGCTCCGGCGCTGGGCGTGGCGCAGGCATGAAGACGGCCACCGCGTGATCATCGATGGTTTGTGAAGACAACCGAAGATCGTGCGGTGGCCGCGGGCCCCAGCGTAGACGTTGCCCGATGGCGAAGCATCCTCGACGCGGCGGTAGCGCGTGTGGCTGGCCGGTTCGTTCGGGCCGAGCCGAGCCGGAGCATGGCGGCGTTCGTCGAGAGACTGCTGTCGGTGGTGGAGCGCAAGACGTGCTGGTCCCTGGCGGAACGGGCTGGTCGTGCGGATCCCCAGGCGATGCAGCGGCTGCTGCGTACGGCGGTGTGGGACGCCGACGCCGTCCGAGAAGATGTTCGCGCCTGGCTGATCGAGCAGCTCGGTCACCCCGACGGTGTGCTGATCGCTGATGAGACCGGGTTCCTGAAGAAGGGCGCCTGTTCGGTGGGGGGCAGCGGCAGTACACCGGCACCGCCGGCCGGATCGAGAATGCTCAGGTCGGCCGCGGAGTTCGGCCTACCGTTCGTTTTTAGTCGTGAAGCGCGGCGGGGTAAGGGGCTCAGCGGGTATGACCGGAAGTGACTATCGGTCGCCGGTGAGCACCTCGTAGACCCCTGCCATTCGAAGCTGCCTTTCTAAAAAAGTGCTGACTTGCCGCACCGCCAGCGAAGTGCCCAGCCCTCGGGCGGCGCGCTGGGCGGCGAGGAGGGCCGCCAAGCCCATGGAGTCCACGAACGTGACGTGCAGCATGTCGACTACCAGTCTGGGTGGGCGGCGACGCGTGACCTCGTTCATTAGCGCGGCCTTCAGGTCTTCGGAAGCGGCGATATCGATATCGCCGCGCACGTGAATCGTAGAGGTGCCGTCCGCCGCAAGGGATGTACTGATCGTGAAGTTACCCACCTGTCGCGTGTTCTTTCATGCGAATTCCACATCCAATCTTGCGGTGTGCTCGGAACCCTAACGCCCACCCACGGAAACGGCACCTTCTTGTGTTCGATGCTAATCTGCCCGCACTGGGCCCTTTAGAGGGTGTCTCGGGTGGCGGTCGGCTGACCTTCGTGGTAGATCACTTCTACTGTGGACGAGCGGTTGATCCGGCAGTGGGTGCCTGACGAGTTGTGGAATCTGGCGGGCCCGTTGATCCCGCCGCCGCCTCGGCGTCGGCAGGGTGGGGGAACCCCGCCGATCGACGCGCGGGCTGTGTTCGCGGCGATCGTGTACGTGCTGAGCACCGGTTGCGCGTGGCGGCACCTCCCGCCCGGGTTCGGGGTGTCCAGGGCCACCGCGCACCGCCGGTTCACCGCCTGGACGGCCGCCGGGCTGTGGCGCAGGCTGCACGTGGCCGCCCTGGACCAGCTCGGCGCGCAAGGGCTGATCGACTGGTCCCGCGCTACCGCCGACGCCGCCTACGTGCGGGCGAAAAGGGGGGCGCTCTGACCGGTCCGAGCCCGGTCGACCGGGGCAAACCCGGCAGCAAGATCCACGCCTTGTCCGAACGCGGCGGGCTTCCGTTGTCCGTGGGCGTGTCGGCGGCGAACACCCACGACAGCCGCTGCCTGGAATCCCTGGTCCAGGCCATCCCCGCCGTCAAGTCCCGTCGCGGCCCCCGCCGACGACGGCCCGACAAGCTGCACGCCGATAAGGGATACGACTACCCGCACCTGCGCCGCATGCTGCGCCAGCGTGGCATCCGACCCCGCATCGCCCGCCGGGGCATCGAGTCCCCGAACCGCCTCGGCCGGCACCGGTGGGTCATCGAGCGGACCTTCGCATGGTTCACCGGCTACCGCCGGCTGACCATCCGCTACGAACGCAACCCCGGCCTGTACTGCGCATTCATCACCCTCGCCGCCGCACTGACCTGCCACAAGCGCTACCTCAAACTCACCACCTGAGACACGCTCTTAACAGGATCGCTGCATCCGCAGCACGTCCGGGCCCAGGTCGTCGTCGGCGAACTCGGCGAGGGTCTGCTCCAGCCGCCGATGGGCAGCTGCGCTCGCACGGGCAGTTCGGCCCGTCGGCTTCGATGCCTACACAACCGGTCGTCGCTGGCGCTGCCAGGCGAACGGGTGGACCTCTGCCACTCGTCGAGCTAACAGTTCGCCTCCCTATTAGGTCGGACCCGCTACCGCCCGGGCTGACCGGACAGAACCTTGCAGTCGTTGCCCGACGCCGCGAGTAGAGCGCCCGCGGTGTCGAGCCGGCCGACCGCGCGGTGGGTGGCGGCGAAGGTTTTCCACTGGAGCGGGTCGACGGTCAGCACCGCCGCGGCCGGATGGTTGACCAGGAGGTCGAGCCGGTCGGTGTCGATGACTGATAGGGCTGCCTCGGCCAGGCACATCACAGGTAGCCCGAAGAGGGATTCCTCGCTGGCGACCTTGGCGATCGCTTCGCCCACGGCGGTCGAGCCCTCGGTGAACGCGAGGATGGCGGAGGTGTCGAGGATGAGCCGGATCGGGCGGTCGTTCAGGGCGGGGGTGGGCTGGTCGGGGCGGGAGGATGGGGTGGATGAGCGGTCGCGGCGCCGACGCTGTCCTGGAGTGCGCCACATGGGGTAGGTGGGGCTGCCGTCGGGGAGGGTGAATGGTTCGAGGGGGACGTAGCCGTGCCGTGCGTACAGGTCCCGGTCGGCGAGGGTTGTCACCTCCGTGTAGGTGGGCATCGGCATCTGGCCCATTCGCGCGTTGCTGCTGGCAAGCAGGGTGCGGGCACGCCTGACCCGGTACGGCTTCGGCGCGACGGTGAAGAACGCCAGGTGGTGGTGCGGGCCGTCGGGTCGGTGCGAGTGCAGAACGTCATCGAGGTGCAGGAAACGGTCCACGTAGTCGCCGCAGGCGACAGCGAGCCGCTCGCCGTACCCGATCGGCGGTGAGATGGGACCGTGGCGGTGCAGCCACACGGCGGCGGCGGAACGATCGTGCAGGAGATGGGCCTCGCCGAACAGCAGCGCGTGTTCGATCCAGACGCGGACGACGGCGCTGAGGATGTCCCGCCGACGGTGTTCGTCGGGTACGAGCCATGCGCCGATCGTGCTGTCGGCGAAGGGGCCGACGACAAGATCCACGATCTGCGGGATGTCGTGCCAGTGGGCGCGACAGACGGGCAGGTGGTTGGTCACGCGGTTCTCCGGGTAGCAGATGCGGCTGGTCAGCGATGGCGGTGTCCCCAAGCTGCGCAGTTGTGGGACGTCATACGCCCGGCAGTAGATGCGGCTTCTTCTTCCCCTAACGAGCCGATCAGCCGGGGCGCCGTATTGGTCACAGGCGAGACGGACAACGGGCCGATGCCCTGGCCCGCTGGCCGGAATGGCGGGGCCATCCCGGCCAGATCGGGTGGCTTCAGTGCAGCGCCCACCGGGTCGACGGGTTGTTGTGTGGTAGGACCAGCGGACGCCGCACGGGTGAGCGGACGTTACGGCTGGACCGTCCCTTCCACAGCGGCGACAACCGCCACATCGAGTGCGCGGGGGTGTGATCGCCGAGCGGAACGGCGTCCCGGTCGGTGTACGCGTGCCGTCGAAACAGCCTTCGGTCGTCGTCGGTGAACACCTCCACGTACGTGGGCAGCCCGAGTGTGTCCATCCACTGCTGCGCTCCGGCGAGGGCCGCCGCGGCGTGGCCCGACTCCGCCGGGCCCGGCGCGGCGAGCAGGGCCAGGTGGTTGTGCGCCTCGGTAGGACGCCGCGCGGCGAGGGCCTGGTCCAACTGCAGGAAGCGATCCAGGTGCGCGCCGCATGCTTCTGTGAGCCGGTCGGCGTATCGGGCTGGGGGCGGGATGGGCCGGTAGCGGTGGAACCAGACGGTCGCGGCGGTGCCGTTGGGTAGCAGGAACGCATCGCCGAAGAGCAGCGCGTGTTCGATCCAGATCCGAGACACAGCGGCGAGGATGGTCGGCCGGCGTCGCTCGTCGGGGACGAGCCAGGCGCCGAGCCCGGTGGGAGCGAGGGTTTCGGTGACAAGATCGGCGATCCGGCCGATGTCGCACCACCGAGCCCGGACGACGGGCTGGGTCACGTTCATGGATAACTCCTGGCCATCATTGTGATGGGACACGTCGGGAACGATGCCGGCGTCGTTGCGGGGCCACCGCGAGCCGGCGTGGGCCACCAAGGGCCGTCAGGCATAGGGGTACGCAGAGGCCGCCGGTGCCGCGCGGACGGCACGGAACGGCCCGCCGGTCAGGCGGGCCGGGTGTCCGGGCGGGGCGAGCGGGACGGCAGAGCGTCGCCACCGGTCGGGTGGCAGAGGCGCTCGGCCACGCTGGGTGGCGTCCAGACCGACGCGGGGGCGTCGGCCGGGCCCCCGTGGACAGCACCGGACGCGCCGGACCCACTGGTGCCGGGGGCGGGCGGGGAGCCGGCATCCGGCCAGGGCAGGTGCGGCGCGGCCGGCCGGGCGAGGCGCGGCAGGGATGACAGCTGTGTGGTGGCGTGCCAGTCCGGCGGGGTGCTGGTGGAGTCGAGTCCCGCAGCGGGCTTGTCAGGCGTGGCGACGACCGGTCCGGTGGCAGGCATGGTGCGGCCCGGACCGGTGCCAGGCACCGGGCCGCCGGCCGGGCTGGTCGGCGGCGTCGTCGCCGGTGGTGTGGCGGCCGGCGGGTCCAGAAGGTCCGTCACCGGTTCGAGGGTCTCGAGCACAGGATCCAGCGGCTCGAGCACCGGCTGCAGCCCTCGCCAGACGGGCGAGAGGACCGGGGCGAGCGGCTGGGTCACCGGACGGAGGGCGTCAGCCACCGGCATGAGCACGTCGGACTGCACCAGGCCCGTGACCGGGCGCAGCGCGTCGGCCACCGGGGTGAGCACCCCAGTTCGGACCGGCTCGGTCACCGCGCGCAGGGCATCACCCGCTGATGTCAGCACACTCCCGCCATGCAGCCCGGCGGCCGAGCGGGATGCGCCGGCGGCGGCCTTCGGCGTGCCGACCCGTGCCGGTGGCTCCGCGTGGTGGGCGGGCGGTGGTGACGCCCGGCCCCGCCGGGTTGCTGCCTGGTCCGGGGTCGGGCGGCTCGGTGCTGTTCGGGTGGGTGGTGGCACCGCTCGGGAGCCTGGCTCCCTCGGCGGAGCGGCTGGCGACGCGGGGTCGCTGATGGGCACCTGCGGTGTCGGCGAGGGTGTCGCCGCCTCGAGAACTGGGCGGAGGACGTCGGTGAGCAGGTCGACGGCGGCGTCGATCGGCGCGGCCGGCGGACGGTCGGCGGCGTAGGCGGTCGCGGTGGTGGCAGCCTCGTGGGCGCCCCACGTCACAACGACCCCGCCGACCAGGAGCCCGAAGCGCAGCGCGACCCGCGTCCACCGCCCGCCCCGTCGACTCATCCCAGCATCCCTCCGACCCTCGGCCATCGCCGATGATCAATCATCCGTACTCTACCGAACGCGGTCGCCCGATCACAGCATGCCGCTGGTCGGAATCGGGCGCGTCGCGCCCGGGCGGCAGGCTTGGGCGCTCCCGACCGGGCTGCCACCGGCATGCATCGACGACCTGGCGCACGAACTGTTCGAATGCCGCCTGATGTGATCGGGAACGCGGAGGAGCCTGGCGACGGTGCCATCGCCCGACGGTGGAGGCCGCCGCCGGAGCGGGCCGCGGTCCGTCGGGGGAAGTCGTTGTGCTCACACTCGATTGATCTCCACCGGCGCCAGATTTCCTGCGGGTGATATCGGCCGTCACGTCGTACCGGCGATGTGGTTCCGTCGGGGATGAGGCCGCGCACCCCGACCTTCCATTACTCAAAGGCCTATCGCTGGCGTCATCCCTCCATGAGGGCGAGATGGATCCAATGGCTGGACGCGATCCCGTGACCTCCGACAGCGCCGGCGCGTTTCACTCTGCGGCGGGCCTGCACGGGATATCGGGTGGCCTACCCAATTTCTGCGGGCCCGCCGTCCCGGCACGGTTGGCGAGAGATCGAACCATTTCGCCACCCCTCGACCGTTCCCGTTGGTGTCACATCGACTCAATGCGGTAGCCCGTGAGCGCTCGTGACTCGGTTCACCCTACGTCGGTGACGTGGGCGCGCGGCCGCGTACGGACGCGGCGGCGAGGGCCGGCGCCCCGCCGGGATGGCGGGACGCCGGTGCGGTCAGGTCTGATTGCCCGGAAGGTTCTTGTAGTCCTGCGGGCTGACCCCCTGCGGCCTTGGATCCTTCTGGGTCTGACCACCGCCATGGTTGGCGTTCGTCGATCCGCCGAGGGCCTCGATCATGTCGTCCTTGTTCATCTGATCGACGTTGTCAATTCCGGCCCGTTCGGCCTGCTTGCGCAGCTGGCCGGTGCTCATCTGGGCACGGTCGGGTGCCATGGGTGCCTCCCTCAGTCACCGGACAGACTGCAGGGCGCGGTAGGCGCCGGCGGGATCCGTGGTGAAACGCTCGCCCTGCTGGTCGAGCTTGCGAAAGCCGTCCAGCAGCTGCCGCGACTCGGCCTCGCTGAGCTCGTTGTCGGCCTGCTGGTCCTGGCTGAGGCCACGCTCCAGCCACCGCACGATCTCGCTCCAGCTGTGCCAGTCACCCCGCCGGTAGACGACCTCGATGTCCGACTTCTGGTAATCCATCTCCACCTCCTGCTCACGGGCTCCGTCGCCCGGCGGTTACCCGACCCGGGACGCACCCAACATCGACCACGTGACGCAGGGGAAGGCTACGGGCCGTAGGACCACTTTCGGTGAGTTGCTACGGCTGGGGCGCCCCGATCACCACTCGCCGGGCACGGGCCGCGCGGGTACGGGCGGGTCGCCCACGCGGTTACTGATGCGTGTGAGGGCCTCGGAAGCGGCGTGGTGGCCACCTGGACGTTGCGTAGCCGGGCGATACGAAGTGGTAGCGCCGGCCCCACCGTTGCCGGCAGAAACCGCGCCGACGACACCGAGAAGTCCTGACACTATGGCAACCATCCCACCCATATGGCATTGCCAATTTCTCGGAATGATGCGTTCGGCCGGGTCTAAGGGACGTCTCGTAACTGGGTGAAGGCGTTGCCCGACGCCGGACCGGTGGTCAGCCAGCGAGGATGATGTTGTGGAGGTTGGCGATGCCGGAAGTGGCGTCGGCCAATGTGTGGGCGGCGCGGCGGTAGTCGCGCAGGATCTTGAAGCACTTCATCCTGGCCAGGGCGTGTTCGACCCCTGCTCGGACCCTGCGGTGTTCGACGTTCAGGGCTTCCTTCCAGTCCGGGAGGTCGCTGCCGTCGGCGGGCTTGCGGTACGGCATGATCACCTCGGGGTTGCCGCGGTAGCCGCCGTCGGCCATCACCGGGCGCCCGTCCAGTTTCTGGTCGATGCCGCTGGTGCGGTAGACGATGGTGTCGTTGCGGTTGCCGGGTTGTGGGTCGCCGATGGCGATGACCAGGCGGGTGCTGGCGTCGATGGCGACCTGCAGGTTCGCCGAGTAGCGGTAGTTTTTGCTCCGGGCGGCCAGGCGGTGATCGCGGGTGGGGATCAGGGTGCCGTCGACGATGGCGATTTGCTCGACTGGCCGTTTGCGCACCGGCGCGAGGGCCAGTAGCGGCGCAAGGGTGTCGATGACCCGGTGCGCTGCGGAGTGCGACACCCCGAACAGCGGGCCGATCTGGCGCATCGTCAGGTTCGTGCGCCAGTAGGTGGCCACCAGCAGCACCCGGTCGGCGAGGTCCAGGGCCCACTGCCGGCCCGGCCGGCCGTCGGCGATGGCGTCACCGCCACGCTCGGCGACCAGCCGGACCAGCTTGCGGAACTGGGCGGGCTGCAGCCCGGTGAACGGGAAGATCCACTCAGGGTGGGTTGCGGTGATCACCTGCACCCGGGCATCCTGCCCGATCATCCTCAAGAGACGGACGCCAGGGTTACGAGACATCCCTTAGGCTCGGAGGCGCCACCCAGAGCCATTCGAGGGAGCAACATGCCCACCGACGCCATCGATCTGCTCATCGAGGACCACCGCAAGATCCGCAGGTTGTTCAAGGAATTCCAGGACGCGGCGGACGCAAGCAGGAAGGGCCAGGTGGTCAACCAGATTCTCGAAGCCCTCACCGTGCACACCTACATCGAGAACGAGTGCATGTACCCGGAAACCCGCCGGCTGCTGCCGGACCTCAATGAAGCGGTACTGGAATCCTACGAGGAGCACCACGTCGCGGACGTGCTGGGCTTTGAACTCGCCATGATGAGCCCCGACAACGAACATTTCGAGGCCAAGACGATGGTCCTTATCGAGGCGGTCACCCACCACATTGAGGAAGAAGAACGGGAGTGGTTCCCGAAGGTGTACGAGGCTCTTTCCCCTAAACAGTTGCAGGACCTCGGCGCGCGGCTGGCCGACCTGATGAAGAAGGCCCCCCGGAAGCCGACCGCACCCCTCGCGCTGAAAAAGGCCATGGACGCCGTGCGGGCCTGATCCGACGGATAGATTCCTCGCCCCGGTGTCAGCAGGTCTTTGAAGAAGCCGCGGTCGATCTGGGCCGCGGCCTGTCCGCGTACACGGCATCGGGCACCGGTCACCGGCGGGGTCGGCGGGTCGGTTTTCCGAGGTTCAAGTCGAAGAAACGCGCACCGCTGTCGTTTCGCATCCGCAGCAGGACCTCTGCCGCAGGTCGGGCGGGTATCCGGGTCGGTGAGCACGTGCCGCGGACCGTGACCCTGCCTGGCATCGGCGCCCTGGCGGTACGGCAGGACACCCGCCGGGTGCGGCGCATGCTGGCCGAGGGGCGGGCGAAGGTGGTGTCCGCGACGGTCAGCCACCGGGCCGGCCGGTGGGCGGTGTCACTGACCTGCGACGCCGCCGACCTGCACGATGCCCGCCGCCACGAGCCGAACACCGGCGCCGCAGGGTGGGTGGGTGTCGACCGGGGCCTGTCGACGTTCGTCGCCGCAGCGCGCGCCGACGGCACGCAGGTCCTGCGGGTCGACGGCTGGCCACGGCCCGCCCGGGCCGCGGTGGCGCGCCAGCGCCGCCTGTCCCGGAAGGTCACCCGCAAACAGCGCGGCTCCAACAACCGTGCCAAGGCCGCGGCCCGGCTAGGCCGCCACCACGCCCGCCTGGCGTCGGCGGTCGCCGACGCGGCATGGGGCGAACTGGCCCGCCAACTGGCCTACAAGCAGCAGTGGCGCGCCGGCCAACTGGCCCTGGTCGACCGCTGGTACCCGTCGACCAAGACCTGTTCCGCATGCCGGACCGTGGCCCCCGCAATGCCTCTGCACCAGCGCACGTTCACCTGCCAGGCGTGCGGATATCAGGCCGATCGGGACCACAACGCCGCGGTCAACCTCGCTGTCTGGGCCGAGCAGCACCACGCCCAGGTCCGGGACCTCCCCGCAGGGGGCCCGGTCACCAACGCCGGCCGAGGGGAAGGCTCTGGCCCGCGCACACGCGCGGGCGAAACCGGCCCCGACGACGCAGGAACCGTACCCACCCCACCCGGGGCGAGGCGCGGACGCCCGAGAAGGGCGCTGTCTCACAACTCCACCGAGTTATGAAACAGGCCGTAGCCGTGGGAGTGCCCATCTACGGGGACACACCACCGCTTCGCAAACCAGCCCTACTCATTCACACAAACCCGCGGGTCGAGGCCGCCCGCAGCATCGCTGAGGGATGAGCGGAGATCGGGCGTACGCTGAGCGGTTGAACGCGCACGCGTGGATGGGGCAGCGGAGGTGGGTGGGTATGAGCGAGCAGGACGCGCTGCACAGTCTGCTACGGCAGTCGCACCACGCCCGACCGGAGGACCTGCCCGGGCTTGCGCGCCAGGCCGCGTGGCAGCTCGGCGCGGACGACATGATCCTCTACCTGGCGGACCACGAGCAGCGTCAGCTGCTTCCCATGCCCGAGCTGAGCGCAGCACCGCGTCAGGCGCTGGCCATCGACGGAACCCTGGCCGGACGGGCGTTCAGCATGATCCGTCCCTTTGGCGCCGCTGTGGGCGCTGGCGACGCGCGGCTATGGCTGCCGCTGCTCAACGGCCTGGAGCGCATGGGCGTCGCGGAGGTGATCAGCGCGGTCCCCGTATCCGACGCCTCGGTGGCCGCGTTCGAGGCGGTCGCCTCCCTGCTCGCCGACCTGGTGATCAGCCGGTCCCACTACAGCGACACTGTCGAGCGGGTCCGCCGGCGGGCGCCGATGCGCCTGGCGGCCGAGATGCTGCGCGCCCAACTACCACCGCTAACCTTCTCCACCGGGAACATGATCATCAGCGGAATGCTGGAGCCCTGCTACGACGTGGGCGGCGACGCCTTCGACTACGCAGTCAACGGCGACATCGCCCATCTCGCCCTGTTCGACGCCGTCGGGCACGGCTCCGGAGGCGGTATGAACGCGGTGATGCTCGCCAGTCTGGCCCTGGCCGCGTACCGCAACGCTCGCCGGGGCGGGCTCGATCTGATCGAGACGTACCCCACCACATCGACTCCGCCGTACGCGACCATGACCGGCGTGGGTTGATCACCGGCGTGCTGGCCGAACTCGACCAGCGGACCGGCCGGCTACGGGTCATCTCCGCCGGGCACCCCGGCGGGCTGGTCCTGCGACGCGGCAAGGTCGTCACCGTCCTACCGACCCCCACCGCCCTGCCGGTCACCCTCGGCGACAGGCGCCCACCCACGGTCGTGGAGAAAGCGCTGGAGCCCGGAGACGATCTGCTCTTCTACACCGACGGCATCATCGAGGCCCGGTCGGCCGACGGGGAGAGGTTCGGCATCGGCCGACTGGTCGATTTCACCGTCAAGGCCCTGGCCGACGAGCTTCCACTGCCCGAGACCATCCGGCGCCTCGTGCACGCGATCCTCACCCATCAGGACGACCGGCTCCAGGACGACGCCACCGTACTCATGGTCCGCTTCCTTGAGCCCGCGCAGGTGAAGGGAACCTCGCCGGTCAGGGCCTGACCGTGCTACCCACCACGGGTGTCACGACGGACACCGTGTTCGTCTCGTGTACACCCGATACCTACGCGTTCAGGCCGCTGCCGCCGGCCCACCGGCGGCAGTGCCGAGCAGTTGCATGATGCCGGTGATCTCGAGGACCCGGCGGACCTAACCGGCGGCGTTGACCAGAGTGAGGCCTACACCTGTCGACTGCCTCGTAGCGTGCGCCCACCAGCTTGCTGAGCACCGTCGAGTCGATAAAGCTCAATCGTTCCAGGTCTACCTCGACGACTCTCACCTGGCCGATCGTCTCGCGTAGCAGCTCTTCGAGCCGGTCGGCGCCGGACATGTCGATCTCGCCGGACAACGCAGCACAGCACGGTCGGCGCTGACGTCAACACGCCAGTGCCAGGTCTCCTGCGGGCCATCGTCACCATCGTCCCCTGCAGTCGGTCGCGCCGGGATCCGCGCTGTCACCGGGCGACCATGTGACGCAACTCGGTTAGCCTTGCGGCCGTGATCCCTTCCGATAATAACGGCACTCCGACGCCTGTCCGGGAGGCTTCACCCCGTACCGGAGCCGTCCGCCCCGCCGCTGCCCATGGCGGGACGGTAGCCCAGCATGTCCCCCTCCCCGATAGCCGATTGACGATCACATCGGATGGCAGAGGCCCGCCGGCGCGAGTCGTAGAGGGCGGCCGTGCCTGCGGCTGGCCGGCGAACGCCTCGACGTCTCGCCATCACGGATAATGCCCGTGAGGGGAGGGCGGACAACCTCCGCTGTGGCGTCTGCCGGCGTTCGACTTCCCCTCGCGGATCACCGCTGGGAGGGCGCGGTGTCGCGTGGCGGCATGGCGCGGGACGGCACCAGGCCGACATCGTCGCCGGTACCAGGTAACTCAATGAGGCGGCACCGCAACCAGGGTCGCGGCGCCGCTGAAACCATGGGTTCAGCGTCTATTGGCCAGCCTGCGGGTGAATTCCACACCGGGCGCGATAATGCCGAGCCCACGGTAGAGGTGCAGCCAGTTGTCGGCGCCGTTGAGCGGTACGAGTTGGCACCGCTCTCGTGGTCGATGACCAGGCCGTAGAGCCAGAGCACCCCGCCACCGCCGATCAGGCTCGTGCGCGCCGGAGACGGTGCCCCTGTGATCGCGTGCGAAACCACCGGGATCGCGGGCTCCGGACAGCAGCGCCACACTCCTGAGCACGGCACCGACCGCGACGCGGCAGGCTACCCACCAGCGGCAACCTTGTTTATCCACCGTCGGCACGGGGCACCATGCAGCCGTCCTGCGAGAACATGGAAAAGAAGGTGAGTGCGATGGCGGGCGCGAGCCGAACGGCGACCGGTGGGTCCCGGTCCAAGGATCCTGAACGGGGTAAGGGGCGAGCAACGGAAGGCAGGGGCCAGGCCCGATCGGGTGGGCCATTGGGACCGCCCTTCCGTAAACCTCGATGGGTCAAGGCCTACTCCTTCGCGTTGATCACCGGCGCACTGTTTATCTTTTCCTGGCTTGGCCAGTTCATCTTTCAGATGATTACCGAAAGCAACGAGGCGAGGCAGCACGGGCAGTCGTTTGCCTGGAGCGAGTTCCTGCCGCAGTTCTTCTCCTCGACCTTCGAGAACTGGCAATCCGAATTCCTACAGCTCGTCTGGCAGGCCGTCGGCTTGGCTCTGTTTTACTACTGGGGATCGTCACAGTCCCGGGAATCCGACGAGCGGATCGAGGCCAAGCTTGACGCCCTGCTGCGGGAACGGGACCTGGACCCGGAGCGGCCTTGACACCCGCCATGCCGGCCGGTCTCCTGAAACGAAATCCTGCAGCTGGTGGGGTAGACCGGATCCAAGCCATACCAGGGGAGCGGGGCGGGTGACGAGCGTTGATCGGAGACAACCGTCGCCGCCGGCTCCCCCGGCGTTCCCGATTCGGAGAACTGCCAGGGTGTGGGCCCCACGAAGCGGGTACGGTCCGCCGGGCCAAGACGGGCATCCGATGATTCCGCTTCATATCCCAAGCCAGGCCGCCACGCGAGCAACCGGCTCACCATCGGGAGGCGCCATGTCAACCCCGCGCACCTGCACTAGGGCGTGTCCTGTCGATCTTGTAGTGGTTGATCGTTGACCACGTCCCGGTGGTGCGTCGTGGTGAATTGACCGATGAAGCTTGGGCGGTGATCGCGCCGCTGCTTCCCGAGCCTGGCGGTGCGCGGGGGCGGTGGCGGGATCACCGGCAAGTCATCAACGGGATCCGACTGGCGATGGGCGACGGCACGCGGCGGCGCCGGCGGCGGACCGGGCGCTGGTAGACCGGGCGGGGCTCTTCAATCGTCCGGGCAGAGCACGGCGAGCACACCGGTGATCTCCAGGACCCGACGGACAGTGCGACGCGGGCGGCTGACGACCAGACGGCAACCCCGCTCACGCGCATGGGTGTGTCGATGGACGAGAACAAGGATCCCGGAGGAGTCCAGGAAGCTCACCTCGTCGAGGTCCACCTCGATCACCTTGGGCGTGTGGTGAGCGAACAGGGTGCCCAGGGTCGCGTCGAGTTGCCGGCAGGTGGCCAGGTCCACCTCGCCGGCAACCTCGACCCGGAGGTGATGGTCGCTCAGTATGTGGACCATGATGGCAATATCGGCGGTGGAAGAGGAGGCGGTCGTCATGAAGACTCCCATGGACGCACCGGCGTCGATCCCTCGTAGCAGAAGCAGGGCCGCTTCGACCGTATCGGATCCCGGCGGAGTTCGCATCCCCCGTCGACCAGGAAGCGGACATGGAAGGTGGGCGCTGGACCGGCCTACGCCGGGAAGGCCTGCAGGAATAGGACGATCGGGATCCATCGCGCGTTCTGGACGACGCCCGCCGGGCACTGGCGAGGTCGGCACCGGCAGGCCCAGGGGCATAGGGTGTTGCAGCCCTGCACTCCGCACCGAACAGGTGCGGCGAACCGGCGTCACACGACGGGCGTGGATCCGGCTCTGCCGACCGTGGATCCGTGCAGCGGCCCCTGCGGGGGCTGCCATACAAGTGCGTCACGTCCCCTCCAGAGCGGGCGATGGGGCGCGCCGGTTCTAAGGATCGTGTGTCATGACGGAGCAGCCCATGGACCCCACCGAGGCGTTCGCCGATCTCGGTCGGATCAAGCTCGGTGAGGTCGGCCTCGAGGACGTGCTGCGGCAGGTCGCCGACCTTGCCAAGCGCACGATCTCGGCCGATGTGGAGGTCTCCGTCACCCTGGTGCGCGGTGGGCAGGCGCACACCGCGGCGTTCAGCGGTGACCTCGCCCTGCGGTGGACGAGTGGCAGTATGCCGAGGGACGGGCCGTGCCTGGACGCCTCGGCCAGCGGCGGCGTGCTGTCCGTGCCGGACCTGACGGTCGAGGAGCGCTGGCCGCAGTGGGCCAAGCGGGCCGAGGCCGGCGGCGTGGGCAGCTCGCTGTCGATCGGGCTGCCGATCCAGCAGGCCGTCGCCGGTGCCTCAACATCTACGGTCCACGCCGCTCGCCTTCGACGACGACCCCACCTGCATGATCCTGCCGCACGACGTGCAGAACGCCCCCGCTCCCGACCTCACCGGGCACGAGCACGGGGTCATGGTGACCAGCACGGGACTGCCCACTCCGGAGCTGAGGCCCCGCCCGGACGACCTCCGGGCCGCCGCCGACGTGCTCAACGACGGGCGGCGGGTGGCGATCCTGGTCGGCCAGGGCGCCCGCACCGCGGCCGCCGAGCTGGCGGGCTGGCCGACCGGCTCGGCGCCGGGAGCGCGGCGTCCCTTCTCGGCAAACCGGTCCTCGACGAGTCGCTGCGGAATCACCCGGGGGTTATGGGCCACCTCGGCACCACCGCCAGCGCCACATTCCTGCGGGAGTGCGACACGCTGCTCATCGTTGCAGCAACGACCCCTGCACGGAGTTCTACCCGGCTCCCGGTCAGGCCCGTGCGGTGCAGGTCGACATCGACGGCCGCCGCCTCGGCATCCGCTACCCCATCGAGGTGCCGCTGCTCGGCGACGCCGGGGAAAGTCCGCGCGCTGCTACCGCTGCTCACCGAGCGGCCGGACCGGGCGTGGCGCGAGCGCATCGAGGTGGAGGTCCGCCGCTGGCGGGAGATCGCCCGGCAGCGGGGCCACCCCCGAGGCCGAGCCGCTCAACCCGCAGTACGTCGTGCACGCGCTGAACGACCACCTGCCCATCGACGCGCAGGTCTCGGTGGACGTCGGGGGATCGATCACCTACTGGTACGCGCGCCACCTGCGTCTGCCCCCGGGTGCGCCGGCGCACCTGTCCAGCACGCTGGCCTCGATGGGCTCGGCGCCGCCGTACGGGATCGCGGCCAAACCCACCGCCCCGGACCGGCCGGTGGTCGCCCCTCGCCGGTGACGGCTCGATGCAGATGAACGGGCTCGCCGAACTGCTCACCGTGGCCGCCCGCTGGCCGACTCGCCCGACCCCCGCTTCGGGTGACCGTCCTGCAAAACCGGGACCTCGCCGAGGTCAGCCGGGAACAGCGCGATATGGAAGGCGATCCACGCTTCGTGGACTCCCAACGCCTGCCCGACGCCCCCGATGCCGAGTGGGCGAAGCTGCTCGGCTGGCACGGCCTGCGGGTGGACATGGCACCTCCGACGGGGATCGGTGGCGGTTCTCGTCCGGGCTTGAACCGGCGAGGAGAACCTTGGCGCATGTCTTGACCCGGCAACGACACTATCGCGGCCCGCCCCTGAAGCGCATCTGGATCATGACGATCGCGGCGGAGCGAGCGCGCGACGTCCCCGTCCGTTCCTGAGAATGTCACTTGGCGACGACGAGCGCCTGCGGGGCAGCGGCCTTCATCCGGGTCCGCAGCACTTCAACTACATGGCGGTCTCCTCCTCGCACCGCCGCACGACCGCGAGCAGGTCCTCGTCGCGGGCACCATAGGCGGCTTGGCCGACGACGGTCCAGGCGATGTCGCACTCGGCGGCCATCAGGTACAGGTCCTGGAGGTCTCGGAGGAGGCCGATGCCGCCGGCGCGGGTGCCGGTGAACAGTTGCGAGTGCAGCCGGTCGGGTTCGACGGGGGCGTCCTCGGAGTAGCGGGCGGCGAACGGGTGCAACTGTTCGGCGTGCGCGTCGCAGCGCTTTGCCTGCCGCTGACGGAGGTGCTGGATGTCGGGTTCCTCGGCGTGCGCGTCGGCGACCTGCCGGAACGCGTCGGCGAGGTTGACCTGCGCCCGGCGCAACAGACCGAGGTAGCGGGCGAGGTGCACGCTCACTCCTTCCCGCTGGTGGTCTGGGCTGCCGGCCCGCCCACGGTCGGCGGCACCCCGGCGTCCGGGGGCGGCGCGCTGCCGCCGATTGTCGGCGCCGTGTGTTCCTGCGGATGCCCGTTCCTGGTCGTCGGCCTTCGCGGCCATAGTGCTTGGGGTGCTACAGGTGTGCGTCCTGCCATGGGATGCGGGTGGTGTGGCGGCGTAGGACGATGCGGGCGACGTGTTCGAGGAGCCATGGTCCGACGGTTTCGTGGCGTTCGTAGCCGAGGAGGCGTCCCCACCGTCCGGCGGTGACGATGAGGGCGGTGACGCGTTCCTGGCCGTCGTCGTCGCGGGTGGTTTCGATGTCCGCGACCCGGCCGATGACCCGGCCTTTGTGGTCACGGATGGGCCTGCCCAGGATGACGCCGGCGCGCAGTGGGGTTCCGGCCTGGTCAGGTGGCATCGGCTGCTCCGGGGATGCGGGCGATGAGATGGTCGCGTAGCCAGGTCTCCAGGGCCGGGTCGGGCAGCAGTTCTCGGCGTACGGAGAGGTTGACGGCGCTGGTGAGTTCGGCGACGAGGCTGTAGGGGATGCGAATGGGGCCCCGGTCCCGGTCGGCTGCGAGTCGTCGGGCGGTGTCGGCCATCCAGCGGCCGAGCGCGCCGCCGATGCGCACGCCGAGGGCTTGTTGGCCGACCAGCAGTGCGGCCACGTATGGGGTGCCGTCGTCGGTGAAGGCCAGTTCGACGTCGTCGACCTTGCCGACGGGCTGGCCGTCGAGGTCGAGGATCTGTCGGTCGAGCAGATCGAAGCCGACGAGCATGTCAGCCGCCTCCCATCCGGGTGGAGATCATCAGGGGTATCGCCGCGATGGCCGCGGCGAGCACGACGGCGAGGTAAATCAGGCCGAGGGCGTTGGCGAGCCGGCCGTTGACGCGTCGGTCGAGGTAGCCGCGGTCGTTAGCGACAACCAGGATCGGCAGGTAGGTCAGCGGTAGGGCAACGGCGCTGAACACCAGGGTGTATTCCGTGAGTTGGATCGGGTCGATGGTGGTCATGAGCACCGCCACCCCGACGAGGATCGAGACGATGAGGACGGTGTGGAAGCGCGCGGCTTCCCGGGGGCGGCGCAGCTTGCCCCAGGCCCAGCCGAAGTATTGGGCCACGGTGTAGGCGCTGGACAGGCCGGTTTCCATGGCGGCGCCGAAGGTGGCGGCGAAGAAGCCGAGGATCGCCGCGGCCAAGCCCAGCTTGCCCAGGGTGATCGCGGCAGGCAGTGCGACCTGGGACAGCGAGTCGACCGACATCTGCAGGGGGTAGAACACGGTGGCGGCGGTGGCCATCAGCGCGAACGCCAGGAGACCGCCGAGGGGGAATCCGACGAACACGTTGACCCGGGAGGTGAGCAGGTCCTTGGGGCTCCACCGCTCTTCGACACCGCCTGAGGAGAAGAAGAACACCTCGTAGGGGGTCATCGCGGAGGCGAACAGCGCCACGGCGAAGAACCAGTAGGTGCCCCAGTCCTCACCGGCGGGCGGGCCGGGGTGGGCGGCCTGCTGCCACAGCTGCCCGGCGTCGGGAGAGAGGCGGAACAACGCGATGATGAATACGACAAGTGCGAGGCCGGTGATGCCGAACAGGTTCTCCAGCAGCGAGAACTTCGCCCGCCACAGCGTTACCCACAGCACGACTCCGACGACGGGCACCCACAGCAGATAGTTGACGCTGGTGGCCAGTTGCAGCGCCAGGCCGACACCGCCGATCTCGGCGCCGAGGGTCAGGACCGTGACGAACAGGGAACCGGCGAGATTCGCCAGCGCCACCCGCGGGCCGAGGCGCTCGCGGACCAAGTCGAACACTGGTCGTCCGCTGACCGCAGTCACGCGACCGCTCATCTCCGCGTACGTGCAGATGCCGATCACACCCACGACCAGGACCCACGCGTGGGACATGCCGAACCGGGCGCCGGCCTCAGCGTTGGCGACGATGTCGCCGATGTCGACGAACCCGCCGATCGCCGTCAGCACCCCCAGAGCGATCGCCAGAACTCGCTTCGCGCCGCCGTTTCCGGCCGCCGACGGCGTGTTCACCATCCCGCTGGCCAGTGACGTAGCGACGCTCATCGGTGGTCCTCGATGAGCTTGTTCAGCTGCTGGGCGCTGCTGTCGAGGGCTTCGATCGAGTTGGCCAGCGTCGCGTCGTCCTTGGCCGCGGCGGCATCGGACAGCTCGCGGGCGGTGGCCTGCACCAGCGGGGCGAGGCGGTCACGCAGGGCGGCAGAGGCGTCATCGGAGGCGACCGACTCGGCCAGCGTTTTCTGCGCCCCGGCCACCCCCTTCATTGCGTCGTCGTATGCGGTCGCGGCAAACGCGGCGGTGACGCGTTTTCGAAGCTCCTGGCGACCGGTCAGCACCCCGGTGACGGCGGCGTCATGCGCCGACGCGGCCACCTGCAGCACCGTCCGCAGGTAGCCAGACGCATCCTGCGGCCGCGACTCCTGATACGCCAGACCCGCCCAAAGTCCAAGCAGCGCTGTGGCCGCGATCATCAAACGGTGGGTGCCCTTCACCTAGGGTCTCCTACCCACACGGCGGCATCCGCTAATCCCACCGAGGTCACGGGCGCGGTGGCCCACCGGGGCGGGTTTCATGCCCCGGGCAGAGAGCTGGCGAGTCCTGAGCGTCGTAGGCGTTGAGGTGTCTGCTGAAAGTCCGACCGCCGCTGTAGAAACCAGGCGGTTGCCGGCAGGACGATCTTCGGGCACAGCACCGGCATTCAACCGCCAGATCGGTTGGACCGGAAATCGGACACCCCGACTGCGGAAGCGGGTTGGGAGTTCAGGGTGGTGACCCAAGGCCGGGTCCGGCTGTGGCGGAGGCGTCCGACAGACGCGGCATCGCACCCGCTCGACGCCGTCTGCTTGGGGGTCATCGACACCGAGATGATCCAGCGGATCACCGGCGACACTCGCGAGAGGCGGGAAGCGATGATCGCGGGGGAACCGTCGTCCGTCTCGGTAAGGGAATGGGGCGCAGACGTGTTTCCGGATGGGTCACGGCTGGTTCGGGTCGAGACCCATATCCCGGAGGAGGGCATCACGCGACTGGCCGTGTTCCTGCGCCTCCTTCGAGACGGAGATTATCTGGAAGGCGAGCTTGCCGAGCCAGGATAGGAGGAACAGCGCTCCGGTGACGAAGGCGAACGAATACGCCTCGGTCCATCGTGGCTTGCGGAACGCGGTCCATCATGCCGCATGCCGACGGTAGCCTGTTTCCGGGCGGGCTGTTCTCTTTGGTTTGGGTTTGCCATGGGCCAGCCTCTCGTCGTGCGGGTGCTGGTTCAAGGTCCCACGTCCTGCGAAATCTGAAACAGAACCCTTGGCTGCGGCCGCTGTCGTCGACAGCTGGGCCGCAACGAACGACGCCGGCGCCCGGGAGGCGCCGGCGTCGTTCGTTGCGAAGCTCAGTCCTTGGCTTCCCGCTTGGCCGTCTGAGGTTCGGCTCCCTTGCCGACTCGCTTGAGGGCTTCGTGGAGCTGGCCCTCGGTCATCTTCGAGTTGCCCTCGATGCCGGCGTCGTGGGCGCGCTGGCGCAGGTCGTGCAGCTGCTCGCGATCGGCCATCTCAGCCTCCCCTTGCACGTCGGGCCCTCGTCCGGGCCCCGTAGAGATCGCTGGTTTCCCCCACGCGACCGCGGATAACGCACCTGCCCGCAACGCCTCCGTTACCCAGCGGTTGACTCTGTTGGATCTTGTGTGGCTGTGTGGCCGAGGGCGAATCCGGTCTGCCAGGTTTACGCGGGGACCTGTCGTTCGATGCGTCGCATCAGGTGGCGGCCCGGCCGCGTGCGCATTGTCGCTGTCCCATTGGGGAACCGCTTCGCTTCTCACCCGGAATGGGCACCTTCGCTCCTATTCTCAGGGAGAAGGACAAGGCTCCCTGGAGGAACGGTGTCAGTGCGGGCGTGGGGGACAGGGGGACTGGTCGGTCTCGTGCTGTGCTGGGCGGGCGTGGGTTATGAGATCACCAGGTCGCCGGACGTCCACGACTACCGGGTGGCAGCGGTGGAGTCGGCGCAGTCGGCGTACCACGCCGTGGAGACGGCTTGGCTGGTCGGTCAGGCGCGGCTGGACGGCCGGGTGCTCGGCCCGTACGTCGACAGCGTGTGGGAGGACGGCCGGGACGCGCTGGCGGGTGCCGCGAAGCGGTTCGCCGGCGGGACGTCGGTGGACGACGCCACCGCGCGGATGCGCGGCCGGCTCGGGCCGCTGCTGTTGGCGGCCGGCGCCCGCCTCGACGCGGTGCGGAACGCCGCCGACGATGCGGATCCGGCTGCCCTGCGGCGGGCAGTGGGAGAACTGCCGTCGGTCGCCGGCCAACTGGACGCCTTCATCGAGGAGTACGGGTGACCGGCCCGGACGGTGGCCGGTGAAGAAGCTCCTCGCCGTCACTCTGGGTGTTTTTGACCGCGATTGGCGGATTCGTCGACATCGGCGACATCGTCTCCGCCTCTCAGGCGGGCAGCCGGTTCGGGTTGCGGCATGCCTGGGTGTTGGTGATCGGGGTGGTCGGCATCTGTGTCTATGCGGAGATGGCCGGCCGGGTCACGGCGATCAGCGGCCGGCCGGTGTTCGACCTGATTCGCGAGCGGCTCGGCCCGCGGGTGGCCGTGCTGAACCTGCTCGGGTCCTATCTGGTCACCCTACTCACCCTGGCCGCCGAGATCGGCGGTGTCGCCCTCGCGTTGCAGTTGCTCAGTGGTACCTCGTACCTGCTGTGGACGCCACTGGTGGCGCTGTTGCTGTGGCTGGGCCTGTGGCGGGTGAAGTTCGAAAGCCTGGAGCGGCTCTTCGGCCTGGGTGGCCTGCTGCTCGTGGTGCTGCTGGTGGCGGCGTTCCAGCTTCAGCCGTTGACGTCCAGCCTGTCCCGGCAGGCGGTGTCGACGACGCTGCCGGCGGGGGAGAGCTGGCCGACGTACTGGTACTTCGCGGTGGCGATCTTCGCCTCGGCGATGACCCCGTACGAGGTGTTTTTCTTCTCCTCCGGAGGGGTGGAGGAGAAGTGGACGCCGAACGATCTTGCCATCTCGCGGATCAACGTGTTCCTCGGTTTCCCGCTCGGCGGGCTGCTCGCGTTCGGGTTCCTCGCCGCGTCGGCGGCGGTGTTCGCCCCACGGGACGTGTCCGTGGACACCGTCGGCCAGGCGGTCCTCCCGGCCGGGCTGGCGTTCGGCGAGATCGGGCTTGCCCTGCTGCTAATCGGCGTGTTCGCGGCGACGTTCGGAGCGGCGATGGAGACCAGCCTGTCGGCCGGCTACACCGTCGCCCAGTACTTCGGCTGGTCCTGGGGAAAGCTGCTGCGCCCCCGGCAGGCCGCCCGCTTCCACACCGTGGTGCTCGTCGGCATTTTGGTCGCGGTGGCGGCGCTGCTGACCACCATCGACCCCGTGCAGCTCACCGAGTACATGCTGATCTTCAGTGCGGTGGTGCTGCCGCTGACGTACCTGCCGATCCTGATCGTGGCCAACGACCGCGACTACCTCGGCGACCGGATCAACGGCCAAGTCGCCAACACGCTCGGCCTGGTCTACCTGGTGGTCGTGCTGGTCGCCGCCTTGGCTGCGATCCCGCTGATGGTGGTGACGGGAGTGGGACGCTGACATGTCGCTGCTGCTGAACTTCAACCTGCTGGACAGGCAGATCCTCGACCGGGATGGCATCGCTGTTGGCAAGGTTGACGACCTCGAACTGCGGCACACCGACCACGCGGTCTACGTTGCCGCCCTGCTCACCGGGCAGCAGGCCCTCGGTTCACGCTTCGGTGGATTCCTCGGCCGGTGGATCACCGCCGTCGCCGTCCGTCTCGACGACCGGGACGAGGGGCCGCGCCGCATTCCGTACCACCTGGTGGACCACGTCGACGCGGCCGTGCACCTGCGGGTCAGCCGGGACCTGCTCCCCGCGCCGCCCTTGGAGGAATGGCTCGACGCGCACCTGATCGACCGGATCCCCGGAGCCGGCCATGCCGGCTGAGCACGACGCCCTGCGGCGGGTCAGCGATCTGATCGGCAGGAGCGTCACCGCCGCCGACGGTCACTGTGTGGGCCGAATCGTCGATGTCGTGGCCGAGCCCGAGGAGCCCGGTCAGCTGCGGCTCACCGCCGTCCTGGTTGCCCGCGGACCGTGGGGGCGGCTGCTCGGCTACGAACGCGACGAGGTGCGCGGGCCGTGGCTGCTGGAGAAGATGGCCCGCCGGATCCTGCGCAGGCAGATCACCCAGGTGCCCTGGTCAGACCTGCCTCCGGCAGCCGCCGGGCATCCAATCGACCGGCATGACGCAATGGAGCGGTGAGGACAACGCTCCCCGCACTCCACCGGATGGACCCAGTGCCTCTCACCCTCGGACGCGCAGTAGCCCGGCCAGACCCGCTGCCAACCCCAAAGCCCTACGGCGCGTGTGCTGGCGCGGGCGGGCGTCACGTTGGCGGAGGTTCGACCGGCCCGACGACGCACGTCGCCCGCGATGTCCCGAGAACGACCGCCACCTCGGATACGGTCAGCCGTTCCCAGGCCACCAGCCGCAGAATCTCCTGATCGGCATCGGGCAGCCGACTGAACGCGACCGCGACGTCGCGCCGGCTGACCACCTCATCCGCGTGATCCACCATCACTGACCGGTCCGGCCGGGCCGCGACCCGCCGCGGCCGGCGTGGGTCTCATCCTCGCCACCGTCGGGCTCGACCCGATCGTCGGCACGGCCCGGTTCACCTTCGGCAGCGACCAGCTGGCGGACGGGGTCGACTTCGTGATCGTCGCGATGGGGCTGTTCGGCGTCGGTGAGATCCTCTACAACCTGGAGCACCGGCTCCGGCCGCAGCCCGCCGTACTGTCGTTCGGGCGGGCCATCCCGACCCGCCTCGAGTGGCTGCGGTCCCGGCTGGCCATCCTGCGCGGATCGGTGGTCGGCTTCGTCCTCGGCGTGCTGCCCGGCGGCGGCGCCACCATGTCCTCGCTCGTCGCCTACGCCGTGGAGAAGCGCTCGGCCAAGGATCCGTCCCGGTTCGGCAAGGGCGCGATCGAAGGGGTGGCGGGCCCGGAGAGCGCCAACAACGCCGCCGCGACCTCGTCGTTCATTCCGTTGCTGACCCTCGGCATCCCGGCGAACGCGACCATGGCCGTGCTCTTCGGCGCGCTGCTGCTGCAGGGCATCCCGCCGGGGCCGCAGCTCATCGTCGACCACCCCGACGTGTTCTGGGGCGTGGTCAACTCCATGTACGTCGGGAACATCCTGCTGCTACTGCTCAGCATCCCGCTGATCGGGGTGTTCGTGCGGCTGCTCAAGGTCCGCGCGGCGATCCTCGCGCCGCTGACCGTGCTCATCACCATGATCGGCGTGTACAGCATCCGGAACAACGTCTTCGACATGTTTCTGGTCGTGGCGCTCGGCCTGGTCGGGTACGGGATGAAGAAGCTCGGCTTCGAGCCCGGCCCGTTCGTGCTCGCCTTCGTCCTCGGCGAGTTGTTGGAGTCGTCCTTCCGCCGGTCAATGCGCCTCTTCGGCGGCGACCTCACCGGCTTCGTCGAGCGGCCGGTGTCGGCCGTGCTGGTCGCCGTCTTCCTGCTGGCCGTGGTCATCGTGCCGGAGTGTCGATCGAGGAGTAATCGGGGCGGGGTGGGTCGCGCTCGACGGGTCGGCTGGTGGCGCGGGGGTCGACGACCACCGCTGCTCCCCCTCGGCACAGCGGTGGGGTCGCGCCAGCCACCAACCTCGTGCTGGGCGCGTCGACCGGCATGGCCCAGCCAAGGGCGGTGTCCAGCGTGCGAAGGCCAGCCGGTAGGGGAGCGGGGCCGGTATCAGCACCGACTGGAGCGCCAGTCCGCGTCATTATCGTCCGTAGCCAGACCCCCACCTAACGCATTCTGCGTTAGGTGGGCGGCGACGATGGCAGAGGCGAGTCGTTCCCGGCGCACGTGCGTGGGTGCGGGCCTCGTCTACCAGTTGGCGGGCCTTGTCCTTCGCGGTGTCGATGGCGGCCTGGGCCTCCCGATATTCACGCGCGGCGGCCTCAAGGTCATCCTGCAACTCCCGGCCCAAGCCCCCGCCCGCCCCGCAAACCGACCCCCGCTTCAACGCCTGCCAAGAAAGCCAACGCAGCGTCGACCAAGCCTGGCCGGGCTGCGGTCGTAGCACCAGTAGATAAGTAGCCGATGAGCGTTGCGTCACTCCGCCCAGACCGGTCGCGATATCGAACTCCTCGGGCGCGTGTCAGCGTGCGTGCCGGTGGATATGGTCGCACCCGTACGTGTGCGTGACACGTGGAGTGGACGAGGATGGTCGAGACGATGGTCGTGGTCGAGCGGGGAGACGAACTCGGCGAGGGATACCGGCGCCGCATCACCGAGGTCTACGTGCGCAGCTTCGCAGCGGACTTCGTCGCGTTCTCGCGCGACACCGGCAAGTTGGCCGACGCGTTCGAGCACATGCTGCTGCCCGAACGGTTCTACATCGCGCTCGTGGACGGGGAGCCCGCTGGCCTCGCCTCGCTCACCGCGGGCGACCAGACGCAGTTCGCGCCGCGCTGGCGGGAGATCCGGCGCCATCTCGGGCTGGCGCGCGGGCTGCTCGGCTACGTGGTGATCCGGAGATGGTTCATGCGCCCATCCGACGGCGCCCGGCCCGGGCTCGCCGAGATCGGGTTCGTCGCCACCGAGCCGGCTTGTCAGGGTCGCGGCGTCGCGACCGCGTTGCTGCGTCACCTGCTGGCGTTGCCCGAGTATCGGGAGTACGTGCTCGAGGACA
The DNA here is from genome assembly GCF_057197805.1 of Micromonospora sp. Utrum1. Lineage (NCBI taxonomy): Bacteria > Bacillati > Actinomycetota > Actinomycetes > Micromonosporales > Micromonosporaceae > Micromonospora > Micromonospora sp. Utrum1. The sequence goes on along the minus strand of NZ_CM170071.1, from coordinate 5,158,150 downwards.
TCAAGGACACCAACGCACCCGCCCTCGGCCTCTACGCCAAGCTCGGCTTCACGGTGTACAAGCGTCGGAAGGTGCGCTTCGCGCGACGCGCCGGATTCACCGAACTCGTGTCGATGAAGCTCGTGCAGGACTCCACGTCGCAGCCTACCGCCGACCGATCACCCGAAGCCGTCTGACGGACACCTGAGGTGCTCCCGCTGCCCGAGGCCGAGATCTAAAGACCCAACCCCCTCCCCCTGCGAACGCTCGCTCATCATCCGCAGACCGCGCCTCGTGGAGCGGAGCCAGCTGACGGATGGCGACGCGCGGACGTAGCCGAATTGAGGACGTTGCTTTGGGTGGCATGTCGCGGGTCGTTCGGTTCCGTCGTCGACCGCGTACCGCTGCCGGGCGAGGTGGTGTGTGGTCACCCGGCAGCGGCGGTTACGCCGTCAGCCGCGCGTGGTGCAGGATTGCGGCCAGCTCGACCGGCCGGCTGAGCATCGGCCAATGCCAGGTCGGCAGTTCCTCGTAGCGCCACGCGTCGCCGGCCATGTGGCGGTACAGCGGCATTGTCGCGGCCATCCCCTGCGCTTGGGCCGCGGTGAAGCTCGACAGCACCGCGTCACCGTCCGGGCCAGACCTGGCCTGTCCGGGCATCGGTGTGCTGGCGGACAGCTCTGCGGCCCGGGCCGCCGCGCCTGCTCGCGAGTGACCGTGCAGCCGGCCGAGCAGATCGAGGTTTTCCCGGGCGGTTAGGCCGTCGTCGAGCGGCCCGGTGAGGCTGATCCGGTCGCGTACGGCTCGGGCATGGCGGGACCACGTCGTGGCCGAACACCCTTGCGGTGCCCGCGTCGGTGGGTAGCAGTGTGCCCAGCACCCGGATCGTAGTCGTCTTGCCGGCACCGTGGAGCCGAGGAATCCCTACACGGACCCGCCGGGATACTCAGGTCGATCCCGTCCACGGCCCGTGTCGTGCCGAACGTCTTCACCAGGCCGGAAGCTTCGACGGCAAGGTGGCTGGAGGCTGTCATCGGCCCCAGACATCCTCGTCGACCACGTCGCCCTGCTCCGCGGTGACATCGCGGGCGACCGCGAACGCCGCAGCGGCCTCCGGCAGGCGCGGTGCGCCGTCGAGGGCCGCGCGCAGGGTCTCGGGCGAGTCCCACCGCCACATGTCCACCCACGTCCGTTCGTCGACGCGGATCAGTCGGGTCTCGGTCGGAGCGCCGAACGCCGACCGGATCGCGTCGAGGAGGTTCCTCCGTCGCTCCAGCACGGTGTCGGCGTCCGTCGGGTCGGCGGTGAAGCGCGTTATCCGGATCAGAGCCATCCCTGCACTCCCCACTAGAGCTAATGTCTAGAGAACTATTCTAGTGCTACAGTACAGGCATGCAACTGGTCAAGAGCACCGGCAAGAAGGGCGAGAAGTCACGGCAGACGCGGCGGCGGATCTTGAAAGCCGCGTACGAACTGTTCGTCGAACAGGGCTACGGAGCCACGACGCTGCAGAGCATCGCCGAGCGAGCCGGCGTCGCCGTGCAAACCATCTACTTCGCCTTCGGCAACAAGCCTTCGCTGCTCAAAGAGCTGGTTGACGTCACCATCGCCGGCGACGACGAGCCGATCCCCACGATGCAGCGCGACTGGTTCCAGGCCGCGCTCGCAGCCGACACCACCGAGGCGCATCTGGGGGCGCTCGTGCGGGGCACCTCCCAGGTTCTTCAACGGGTCGCGTCGATCATGGACGTCCTGCGCGCCGCCAGCGCGCAAGACCCAAGCCTGGCCAGCCTGTGGCAGCAGGACAGGGATCCGCGCCTCGAGGTCCAGACCGCCGCGGCTGCCAGCCTCGTAGCCAAACCCGGCGCACGGGCGGACGTGTCGGTGGAGTACGCCGCCGACGTGCTCTACGGCATGCTGAGCCCGGAGGTGTATCTCCTGTTCGTCCGTGACCGAGGCTGGACCCCGGAGCGTTGGGAGCGGTGGGTCTACCACACGCTGCACGCGCAGCTATGCGATTAGCGCGAGCGCAAGCGGTCAGCCGCCTTCCTCGTTCCGCCGGCCCGCGCAATCGCCGCACACCCGCGCCAGTCGCCTGCGCGCCCACAACATCAGCAACGGCACGCACACCCCGCCCAGATACTCGCTCGCCATCTGTCGTCCCGTCGTGGATATGTCTAGGACGCAGCGCTGCAGTGCAGCGCGGTCGTAGTGGCTCCGCGCACAATGGCATGGAGTACCTGGTGGAGGCCTAGGGTTCGTCGCGCGAGGAGCCGTCAAGCCGATGGCCGACGTGTGAGCGTATCGGCGAAGCGTCCGAGGCTGCGAGCAGCGGCAAGCCCCGCTTTAAGGCAGTGGTTGCGTCCTGGCGTGTCGCCTGGGCCTCGTAGCGGACACCAAACGCCACCACCGATCGGCGATCCGGTAGCGCCTGGATACCAGCATCGGGGTGGCCTCACGATCATGCTCACTCGCGCCCGTTGGGTGCCCGAAGCGCCTGCAAACCAGCCCATCCCGACTTTCACCCGCCAGCCGCGTAGCAGGCTGCGGATACAACGCCCACGAAAGCCAGTTTGGTGCGGAGGACAGGTGGGCCAGCAGACCTAGCACGAACAGGCCGGTCGTCGCAGCAGCCCAGCGGACCTCCGACAGCGACCACAGGGCAGTCCACGGCTGACCACGCCGCCGTGGTCCCGCCGGCAGTAGAGGCTGCGCTGCTCGCGACGCGTCGAGCGTCCACGCGAGGTCGGTGGTGTCTGCGCTGACGAAGACCGTTTTCCAAGTACATCGCGCCAGTGAAGCTGTAGCCGTAGAGGGTGTACTCCCACCCTGCGGGCCCACGGTAGTGCGCAGATCCGCGCACCCGGGACAGCCAGAACCCGACTGGCTGCTGGGGAGTTCGCGTCAGTTGGGCCGGTAGGAGGCGAGGAACGCCTGGGCGCCGGCGTCGGCGTAGCGGTCGAGGGCGGCGGGGTCGGGTCGCTCGGTGTCGCCGCAGAGCATCATCCGGTTGAGGGGGATCGACATCACCAGCCAGTTGAAGTGTTCGGCGGCCAGCTGCGGGTCGTCCAGCCGAAGCTGGTTGCGGGCGGCGAGACTTTCGAAGGCGGCGGCGAGCGCGTCGATGGTGCGCCCGGGACCGCGTTGGTAGAACAACCGGCCCAGCTCGGGGAACCGGCCCGCTTCGCCGATCACCAGGCGGCGCAGCTGCATCACCCGGGGCTGGCTCACCTGGGAGACCAGCGCGCGCGCCAGCTTCTGCAAGTCGGCCTCGAGGTCGCTGCTGTCGGGCAGACTCGCCACCTGGCGTGCGACCGGGTCACTGACCAGTTCGACTGTGCCGGTCACGATCTCGCGGAACAGGCTCTGCTTGTCGGTGAACTGTTTGTACACGGTCTGCTTGGACACCGCCGCCGCGGCGGCGATCTGGTCCATGCTGGTGGCCAGGTAGCCATCGCGCAGAAACAGCGTGCTGGCCACGTCCAGGATCGCCTGGCGCTTTCGCGCGGTCCGGGTCTGCCCGTCGGATGCCGTAGTCGTCTCTGTCACGCCGCCAACAGTACTGGACAGTCCAGTTCTAGGCGAGTACGGTACTAGACCGTCCAGTTCCGCTCGGTCGATGCGCAAGGTTCTCATGTCACAGGCGTCATCCCTGCCGCGGCCCCGGGTCCTGCTCAGCGGCCTGGCCTACGTCGAGTCACCCCGTTGGCACGACGGCCGGCTGTGGTTCGCCCATTGGGGTACCGGCGAGATCGTCGCGGTCGCGCCCGACGGCAGCAGCGAGGTCGCGGCGTCCGGCCCGCCCGGCCTCGGCTGGTCCATCGACTGGCTGCCCGACGGCCGCCTACTGGTTACCGGCGAGGATCTCATGCGGCAGGAACCGGACGGGTCGATGGTCCGGCACGCCGATCTCAGCGGACTGGCGCCGTTCTGGAACGAGCTTGTCGTGGACGGCCGCGGCAACATCTACGTCAACAGCATCCGCTTCGGCTTCCGCGCAGGCGCACCACCGGAGTCCGGGATCATCGCCTTGGTCACCCCGGACGGGACAGCGCGCGAGGTCGCCGGTGACCTGGAATTCCCCAACGGCATGGTAGTGACGCCAGACAACAAAACGCTGATCGTCTCCGAGTCGTTCGCCGGGCGGCTGACCGCGTTCGACATCGCTGCCGACGGCAGCCTGTCCAACCGCAGGACATGGGCCGACGGCCTCGCACCCGACGGCATCTGCATGGACGCCGACGGCGCGATCTGGGCCGGCGCCGCCGACGTCGCCATCGCCACCGGCCGTGCCGACTCGCCACAGGGCGCCGTCGTCCGGGTGCACGAGGGCGGCAAGGTGACCGACCGAATCGAACACGACCAGGTCATCTTCGCCACCATGCTCGGCGGCCCAGACCGCACCACCCTGTTTCTCCTCGCGGCCGAGTTCCGCGGCGTCGAGCACATGGACGAATCGGTCGCCGCCCGCACCGGCCAAGTGCTCACCGCAACAGCGCCGACGCCCGGCGCCGGCCGGCCATGACCGGCATCCGGACCTCCTCACCGGCACTCCCAAGTCCAGCTCACCCTGCCCAACCTCGGCCTCGCCAACGCACGAGTACGAGCAGAGGTTAGCCGCGGTCCCCGCGGTGACGCCGTCCCGCGCTCCGGGCTTAGCGACCAGAGCCTCGGCAACGGCCGTGCGCACGGTGAGCCGGGGCTGCTCGCCGTCTGGCCGCTGTTGCGCGACCCCGGCGTCGGGGGCCGTCGCGGTGGCGACCATGTCGATGATGGCCGACACACGACGCAGGGCGGCGCCCGTACCGCACGTGCGCGTGTAGCAGGGCGTCGGCGGTCTCCGCCGCCATGGCGGCGCGGAACCATGGCCGCTCCATCGTGGCGACCGGCTCGTCGTCTCCGACGATCGTGACGTCGACAAGCTCCTTGAGCAGCTTGCACTTGTCCCGAACACGAAGTAGATCGTCTGGATCGCGACCCCCGCCCGGTCGGCGACCGCCTGCAGGTTCGTCGCGCCATACCCGTTGGCGACGAACAGATCGAGCGCGTCATTGAGGCTGTGCCGCCGTGTCTCTGCTGCTCGCTGGCTGCGCCTCTGCAGCGCTTGACATTGGACACCGCTGTAGCGTAGCTCTAGAATCATTCACTAGAGGCACCTTCTAGAGATTGGTTCTAGGCATGTCTGTCATCACTCTCACCCGCTTCACGATCGAACCCGGTGCCGTCGCCGCCTTGCGGACCCGGCACAGCGACCTGGTCGCCGCGATCCGCTCGGCGACCCCGGGCCTCGTTGAGGCACGACTTGGGAGGATCGACGAACGGACCGTGGTCGGAATCTGGCGGTGGGATTCCGCCGAACACCTTCAGGCGGCCCGCCGGATCGCGCCGGACCTCCCGGAGACCGCGGCTGCGTTCTCGCTGGCGAGTGCGGTCACTGCGGATGATGTGGCCGTGGTCGATGAGCACTGACCCGGCGCGCGGCGAGCTTGCGATCGAAGCCACCGGCCTGGTGAAGGTCTTCGGTGCCCGCCGCGCCGTGGACGGGCTGGATCTGGCCGTGCCCGCCGGCGGTGTGTTCGGCTTCCTGGGTCCGAACGGGGCGGGCAAGACGACCACCGTCCGCGTCCTGGCCACCCTGCTGCGACCGGACGGCGGCACCGTTCGGGTGCTCGGCCACGACGTCGTGCACGAAGCCAACCGCGTCCGCGACCGGATCAGTCTGACCGGCCAGTTCGCCACGATCGACGAGGAACTGACCGCAGTCGAGAACCTCACGATCCTCGCCCGACTCCTCGGCTTCAGCCGTGCCCAGGCCAGGAACCGCGCTGACGAACTGCTCGACGGCTTCGGCCTCGCCGACGCCGCCGGTACCACCGTGAAGACCCACTCGGGAGGCATGCGCCGCCGGCTGGACATCGCCGCCAGCATCATCGTCACCCCCGACCTGCTGTTCCTGGACGAGCCAACGACGGGCCTGGACCCGCACAGCCGCAACCAGGTGTGGGGCATCGTGCGCGCCCTCGTCCGCGAGGGCACCACCGTCCTGCTCACCACGCAGTACCTCGAGGAGGCGGACCGCCTCGCCGACCGCGTCGCCGTCGTCGACCGCGGCCGGATCGTCGCGGAGGGCACACCCGCCCAGCTCAAGGCGTCGGTCGGCGCCGGCACCGTTCAGGTCCAGGTCCTCGACCCGGACCGCCGGGCCGAGGCCGCGCGCCGGCTGACCGACGCGCTGGGCGTCGCGGTCCAGGCCGACGCCAACGACGGACTGCTCTCAGCCCGGGTGGACGACCCCACGTTCGCCTCGCTCGCGCTCACCGACCTGACCCGGGCCGGGATCGACCTCACCACGTTCGCCCTCGGCCAACCGAGCCTCGACGAGGCGTTCCTGGCCCTCACTGGGCACCGCCCCCAGGCCAGCACCGACGCCAGAAAGAAGGCAGCATGACCACGACACCGACGACGCCGGACACGATCGACCACGCACTCCATGACGCAGTCTCGACTCGGCCACGGCCACCGCGGGCCAGTCCGGTGTCGGCGTCCCTGACGTTCGCCTGGCGGGCCCTGCTGAAGATCAAGCACGTCCCGGAACAGCTCGCCGACGCGATCATGATCCCGGTGCTGTTCACCGTCATGTTCACGTACCTGTTCGGCGGCGCAATGGTCGGCTCGACCCGCGAGTACCTTCAGTTCCTCCTCCCAGGCACCATGGTCTTCGCGGTCCTGCTCATCACCGTCTACGCGGGAGTCAACCTCAAAACCGACATCACCACCGGCGTCGTCGACCGCTTCCGATCCATGCCGATCTGGCGGCCGGCCCTCATCGTCGGCGGCCTGATCAGCGACGCCGGACGCAACCTCCTGGCCGCGGGACTCGTCCTCGCCCTCGGACTCGTCATGGGCTTCCGGCCCGAGGGCGGTGTCGTCGGGGTCCTGCTGGCGGTCGCGCTCGTCCTCGCGTTCGCCTTTGGCCTGTCCTGGGTCTGGGCGACGCTCGGGCTGGTCCTTCGGACGCCGAGCGCCATCTCGGCGGTGAGCTTCCTCGTGCAGTTCCCGCTCACCTTCGCCAGCAACGTGTTCGTCGACCCCCAGACCATGCCCCGATGGCTGCGAACGTTCGTCGAGGTCAACCCGGTCAGCCTGCTCGTCGACGCTGCCAGAGGCCTGATGCAGGGCACCGCCGAACCCACACAGATCGGTGGCGTGCTCCTCGCTGCGGTCCTACTCGTGGCGATCTTCGGCCCGTTGACCATGCGCCTGTACCGCACCCGGACATGACACCCGACCGTCGCCCATCCCGACGGACACCCGCAGGAGGAACGCGCCCCATGCTGACACGCCTTCACCTGGCCGCGGCCGCGACAGCCGTCACCGCGACCGCGCTGCTCGTCCTCACGGCGATCATCACGACACTCCTCGACGCACACCAGAGCGCCGACGTCCGCCAGGCTGTGCTGTGGGGACAACTCGTCCTCGTCCCCGCCCTTGTCATCACCGGGGCGACCGGATTCCGCATGGCCGGAACCTCGGCCGACCCCAGGATCGGGGCCAAGAAACGCCGGATGCCGTTGATCGCCGGTATCGGGCTGCTCCTGCTGGCTCCCGCCGCCTTCGCCCTGCACCGGTTCGCATCACGCGGCGACTTCGGTGGCCCGTACTCCGTCGTCCAGACAGTCGAGGTGCTCGCCGCCGCGACGAGCCTCGCCCTGATGGCAGGCAACATCCGCGACGGTCTACGGCTCACCGGACGCCGCTGACCGCTCCACAACCACCGGCCGCCCACACGGCCGCTCTTCTAGAAGGGCAGGGCAGACGATGCAATTCGTGGTGCAGCCAATCGGAACCGTTCGCAACAGCCGCCCGGACATCGCCGTGACCGATCATTGGGGAGCGGTGACCAGCACCATCACGGTAGACCCACGGTTCGGCGAAGACTGTCTGCTCGGCCTGGCGACTTCTCCCACGTCGACGTCTTCTTCGTCTTCGACCGGGCCACGGAACGGCCCCACTACCGGCCCCGCCCGTCACGCGGCCGGGAGGATCTGCCGGCTGTCGGCGTCTTCGCCGACCGCGGGCCCCACCGCCCCAACTGCATCGGCATGACCACCTGCAGGATCACGTCGGTGGACGGCCGGGCACTCGAGGTGCTCGGCCTCGACGCCGCGACCGGCACACCCGTCATCGACCTGAAACCGACGATGATCGAGTTTCAACCCGCCGCCGTCCGGCAACCGGCATGGGTCACGCGCCTCATGGCCGAGTACTTCGTGCTCTGAGGCCCTGAAGGGGCGACCGCACCTGGACTATCTGCATGATTCCGTCGAGACGTTCCAGGTCGGCCAGCACGTGTAGCCCGGTGATGCGGTCGCCGTCGATGGTCAGGGGCAGGGAGAAGGGCGGTGTGTCCACGAAGGCGCTGGCCCCACATAACGCACGAACACCATCAGGTCGGACGATCTGCAACGTCCTTCTACCGCGGACGTCAGAACTCGAGGACGTACTTGACCCCACCAGAGCGGCCGCCAGCGACCTGGTCCGCGATCGCGGCGCCGTCCTTGATTGGCGTCGTCTGGACGTCAAGTCTCAGTTCGCCGGAGGCGGCGAGTGCCGCGAGTTCGCCGAGTGCACGTCCGTCGGGCTGCACGTAGAGGTTCGAGGTGGTGATTCCGCGAATCGGGTCGGGTGCGTCCGAGGTGATGGAGGTGAGGCGGCCTCCGTCGGTGAGCAGTCCGATCGCGTCCTCGGCGGTGCCTGTCGCGGCGATGAGGACGGCGTCGAATCGGCGATCGCTCTTCTGCGCCCAACCGTCAGCGTGGGTGTCGATGACCTCGCTGGCGCCGAGGGCGCGGAGCTGATCGGCGCGGGCCGGCCCGGCACCGGCGACGATGTCGGCGCCCCGGAGGCGGGCGAGTTGCACGGCCAGTGACGCGGTGGGGCCGGACGCTCCGACGACGAGCAGGCGGGTGGTGGCGTCGACCTGGAGCTCGTCGAGGGCCTGCTGGGCGGTGAGCCCGGCGACCGGGAGTGCCGCCGCAATCTCCGGAGCCAGGTTCTCGGGCAGTCGTGCGACGTGCGCGGAACGGACTAGGACGCGCTCTGCCCAGGTGCCGCTGCCGCCTGGCAGGGGCGCCTCGTGGACCAGCACGAGGTCTCCCGTGCGGAATTCGGTCTCGTCCGGGCCGGTCGCGGTGACGCGGCCGACGGCTTCGACGCCCAGAGCCGCGGGCGGAACGAGGCCGACGTCCCATCCGCCCGTGTGAAGCAGGGCGTCCCACGGCCCGATCCCCGCCGCGACCACCTCCAGGACGAGCTCGCCCACGTCAGGCTGGCGGGGGTTCGGAAGGTCGAGGATCTCCAGGGCGCCGTTGGCGGCTCGAACACCGAGTCCGATCATGGTTCTTCCTTCTGTGTTGATTCTGTTCGTGCGTGTTTCGGGTTTCAGGCGGCCGGGTTCGTGCTCGGGTCCACGGGCCGCTTGGATTTCGGGAGTTTGTCGACCACGAGCCGGTAGGAGTCGGTGACGAGTTCCTTCACCAGATTCTCGTCGAGGCTGGGCCCGCCTGCTGCCGTGATCCAGTGCTTCTTGTCCATGTGGTAGCCGGTCGTGATCTCTGCGTACTGCTCGCGCAGCCCAACGGCCTCGTCCGGATCGGCCTTCAGGATCACGACGGGGTGTCCCGGCATGTCGGTCATGAGCATGAAGACCTTGCCGCCCACCTTGTACAGCTCCCAATTCGGGCCGACACGGTGCTCGAACGTCACGTCCGGCAGCTCTGTCGCGTACTCGTTCGCGACCTTCTGGAGTTCCTGTCCGTCCATAGCTGATCAGCTCCTCTAGCGATCGGTTCGCCCGGGCCGGGCCGCTCAGGCGAAGGTGAACAAACGCTCGGGCTCGAACCGCGACACCGGGGTCTTGTACTGCTTCGCCTCGTCGGGGTAGCCGAGCGCGAGCAGCACGGTGGTGGTGTGTCCGGTCGCGCGGATGTTGAAGGCCTTGTCCACGCTGATCGGGTCGAAGCCTTCGAGCGGCATGGCCTCGACGCCGAGCTCGGCGGCTGCCATCATCGTCAGACCCATCACCATGTAGGTCTGCTTCTCCATCCAGTGGTAGATGTCCTTGTAGCTGTATTTGCGCAGGCTCACGAAGTCACGAGTCATCGATTCCCACCGCTCGTGCTTCGCCTCATCTGCGAACCGGCCGTCGGCCCGCTCCTTGGCGAACACCGCTTCGAGGTGGTGCTCGGGCACATCGGCCCGAGTGGTGAGGATGATGGTGTGCGAGGCGTTGAGGACCTTCTCGGCGTTGTCCTGGAACCGCTCGCCGAGGTTGGCCGCCAGCCGCTCCTTGCCCTCCTGGGTGGACACGACGTAGAAGTGATTCGGCTGGATGTTCGTCGACGTCGGAGCCGAGCGCAGGAACTTCAGCAGCTGCTGAAGAGTCTCATCCGGGATCGTCTTGCTGCCGTCGAAATACCGGCTGAGGTGCTTGCTCATGAGCTTGTCGAGATCCATGTCATCGTGCTTTCTGTGCGTGATGAGTTGAGGGGTTGTAGATGGTGAAAGTCGGATGCGGCTAGGGTTTGCGGGCGAGGAGTTCGCCCACCCGGTCGAAGCTGATGCCTGTCGTGGCCGAGGCGATGTCGCCGGCCTTGAGCGCCGTGGCCGCCTGTTCGAGAGCACCCATCGCATGCGTGTAGAGCGCAGGGCCCAGGCTGATGCGCTTGACCCCGGCCTTCTGCAGTTCAGAGACGGTCAGCACCTGGTCCGCCGGCGAGATGAGAACGTTCACGGGTGTCGGCGCGACGGCGGTGACGATCGCGACCAGGGACTCGAGGTCGGGCGGGAACGGCGCGTAGAGCACGTCGGCGCCGACCTCGGCGAAGGCCGTCAGCCGTCGGATGGTGTCATCGAGGTCAGGCCGCCCCTGGATGAAGTTGTCGGTGCGCGCGGTGACGACGATGCGTCGCTTCGCCGCGGCGACCGCACTGCGAACCCGGCCTACCGCGTCGTCGAAGTCGCGGATCGGGTCATCGGGATTCCCGGTGGTGTCCTCGATCCCGATGCCGGCCAGCGCGTGCTCGACGGCACTGTCCACAGTCACGGCGACGTCCTCGGCGGTGACGCCGTAGCCGTCCTCGAAGTCACCGTTGACAGGCAACCCCGTGAGCCGGCCGAGCAGCTGTGCGTGGTCGAGATGCTCGTCGCGGGTGATGCTGTGGCGACCGTCGATGCGGCCGAGCGCGGCCGCCAGGGCCGCCGACGACGTGCCGATAGCCTCGAAGCCGGCATCCGCCAGGACCAACGCCGACACGCCATCCCAGGCGTTCGGCATGACGAGGCCACCTTCTCGGGTGTGCAGTGCCATGAACTTCTCATAGAGCTCAGAACCGGGCATGCCGTTCCTTTCCAGTGCGGTCGATCAGGGCGAGGGTTCGACCGGTCAGGCCGCTGTTCTCGCGAGTTCGGTAAGCGCTCACGCGAGGTGGGGGGCCGGGATGTCGACGTCGGTCAAGTTCACGTTGTTGAGGTAGTTCGTCAGCAGTGCCCGGACGACCAGCGTGACGATCGCCAAGATCTGCGGATCGGTGTACCCGGCACCCTGGACGGCCGCGAGGTCGGCATCACTGACCCGTCCGCGCGTCTCGATCACCCGCTGGGCGAAGCGAGCCACCGCAGCCCGCTTCGGATCGACCGAGCTTCCCGCCCGCGCCAGCTCAATGTCCTCCACGGACATGCCGCCCTTCAGGGACCCGGCCGTGTGCAGCGCCAGGCAGTAGTCGCAGCCATCGGCTTCAGACACGGCCAGCGCGATCGTGTGGCGCGTCCTCGCGTCCAGGAGCCTGCTCGCCTTCGTCTGCACCGTCATGACGAGATCGAGGACGGTCGGGTTCGACGCGAGCATGGTGAACATGTTCGGTACGAAGCCGAACTGCGCTCCGACCTGGTCAAGCGTGCCCCGCACGTCGGCGGAGGGCTCCTCGGCAGGAAGAACGTTCAGGCGTGACATGGGAAATCCGCTCCGGTCCATGTGGGTGGTGGTCGGTAACCGACCTCCGTCAAGTTTTGGGCTGCGCAGCCCACTCGCTAGATATAACACTACACAAGACTGGGCTGTCAAGCCCACTTTTGATAAGGTGTGAAGCATGAAGTCCACGACGGCAGCGCCAGAGCCTCGCCAGCTCACCGAGAAGGGGCAGGCGACGCGTGCCCGGATACTGGAGCACGCCGCCGCGCTCATCTACGCCGAGGGCGTCCACGCCACGAACAACGACAAGCTCCGGCGCGCCGCCCGCGTCAGCGGGTCGCAGATCAACCACTACTTCCCGACCAAGGAGAGCCTCGTCCTGGCGGTGATCGAATGGCAGGCTGAACGCGTCCTCGGGCTCCATCACAGCGAACAGTTCGATGGCTTCGAGAGCCTCGAGGGGTTTCGGAAGTGGGCAGCGTTCTATATCGGGTATGAACGCGCCTACCACGAAGGCTGCAGCCTCGGGTCGCTCGCCAGCGAGATCATCAAGACCGACCTCGACGTTCACGATGAGCTTGCGGATGCGTTCGCCCAGTGGCGAGAGATCTTCCGCGACGCGCTCCTCCGCCTGCAGCGGCAGGGCCGTCTGAGCAACGAGGCCGACCCCGAGCAGCTCGCGAGCCTGCTCCTCGCCGCGTTTCAGGGCGGTATGCTCCTCGCACAAGTCGCCCGGGAGATCTCCCCCCTCAGGGACGCCCTGGAAGCCGCTCTCGACTACATCGAGACCTTCGCGATCCCACACGGCACGTAGGCAGTTGGAACCGAATCCGCCGCTCGAGTTCCCTAGATCGGCCGTCCATCATCGGCGCATCCCGACACCGATGCCGAGGGCGACGTGCGGCGTCGGCCCCGACGTCGCCGCCCAACTACTCACCACCGCCGGCGCCAACCACGCCCTGCACACCATCGCGCTCTGCCGCCTGCGCTACGACCAACGAACCCGCGCCTACCTGCGACGACGCACCACCGAAGGCCTCAGCAAGCAAGAAATCCTGCGCCGCCTCAAGCGCTACATCGTCCGCGACGTCTACACCGCGGCTGGTCGCCGACTTCACCGCCCTGACCACTTGACCTCCGTTAGGAGTCTCCGATGCCTCTGTCGTGACGCCCGTGCCGTGCGTGAAAATCTGGGGTGGTCGCCCGCCGACGTCGTTGATGCTTGGCATCTTGATGCCGTATAGGAGTCTGACGCTGGAAGCGTGATCTAGGGGCCCTGCATTGTTGCTTTGAGCACGCGAGTCCGCCTCTGTCCTTCCCCGCAATGCTTCCGCGGGTGACCGCCTGGTGGATGCCCGGCAACGAAGGGTGGTGCCCGTGGAGGAGATCACTGAAGAACCGGTCCAGGTCGTGGCGCGGGTCTGCGCGATCGACATCGGCAAGGCGGGTCTGGTGGCGTGTGTGCGGGTGCCGCATGACACCAGGCCGGATCGACGGGTGCAGGAGATACGCGAGTACGCGACGGTGATGCCGGCGTTGCTGGAGTTAGCGGACTGGCTGCGGGTCGAGCGGGTCGAGCTGGTCGCGATGGAGGCCACGTCGGACTACTGGAAGCCGGTGTTCTACCTGCTCGAGGCAGAAGGCTTCGAGTGCTGGCTGCTCAACGCCAAACACGTCAAGAACGTGCCCGGTCGGCCGAAGACCGATCGGCTCGACGCGGTGTGGCTGGCCAAGGTCGTCGAACGCGGGATGTGCCGGCCCAGCCTGGTGCACCCCAAGCCGATCCGGCAGCTGCGGGACGTGACCCGCTACCGGCGCAGTCTGGTACGCGAGCAGACCAGGGAAAAGCAACGTCTGGAGAAGACCCTCGAAGACGCGCAGATCAAGCTGGACTCCGTCATCAGCGACCTGCACGGGGTTTCTGGTCGGCAGATGCTGCAGGCAATGATCGACGGCCAACGGGACCCGAAGGTCCTCGCGGAGATGGCCCACGGTTCGATGCGCCGCAAGATCCCTCAGCTGCGGGAGGCGTTGACCGGCCACTTCGACGAGCATCACGCGTTCATCTGCGCCACCATGCTGCGCCGCATCGATGCCCTCGCGGCCGACATCGCCGACCTGGACGCCCGGATCGAGGCGATGATCGCCCCTTTCGCAGCGGTGGTGGAGAAGCTGGATGAGGTCACCGGCATCGGCGTGCAATCCGCCCAGGAGATCATCGCCGAGATCGGCGTGGACATGACCGTCTTCCCCACCGCCGCGCATCTGGTGTCCTGGGCGAAGTTCAGCCCCATCGACGCCCAGTCCGCCGGCCGCAAGAAGGCCAACTCCACCGGCAAGGGCAACCCCTGGCTGGCCGCCACCCTCGGCGAGGTCGTCGCCGGGCTGTCCCGCACCAGCACCTTCCTCGGCGAACGCTACCGTCGCCTGGCCCGCCGACGAGGCAAGAAACGGGCGATCGTCGCAGCCGGCAACTCAGTACTGACCATCGTCTGGCACCTGCTCACCGACCCCGACGCCCGTTACCAGGACCTGGGCCCCGGCTTCCACGAGTCGAGGATCAGCAAGCAGCGCCGTCAACGTGATCTCATCCGTCAGCTCGAACAGCTCACCGGCCAGAAAGTCGATCTCCAGCCCCCACCGCAACCAGCCATCGCCTAATCAGAAGCCCTCAACCCGACCCGGCTCCGCTGCGCTCCGCCGGGTGCTGCCGCCTGCCCACCCACTCACCGATTTTCGAGTCAGCATCGGGATGGCGAGTCGTGGTGCCGCGAGCAGGTGGCCGCCCATGGCGGCGCTGTGGACGTGGTCAACCTCGGCGCCGTCGACCACACCGGCCGCCGATGATCCGCATCTGGTTCCTTCAGCTGAAATCCGATCGATAGCACCACCATGGCGGTACCGCCGTCGTACGCGAGCCGCCGGAGCCGCCAGCACCAGATGGGATTCCGTCGTCTCCCGGAGAATTCAGGCGCACAGGTCCAAAATCTCGACCAATGAAGCGCAGTGGTATTACCCAACCGGCGGCCCGTTCACCTGAGGCTTGAGGTGGAAACCGAATCTTCCGTGATACGGGTAGTTCCACCACGCGCCACGTGTTCAGGCGGGCTGTCGCACCATCGTCCCAAGAGCATTGTCGATCAGGTACCGCCAGCGTCCATCCGCGCCGCGGCGCACGACATCACTTGCCGAGCCTTCGAGGTGTACGTGCTCGCCGTCGGGACCTGTGCCATCAATTGACCAGTCCAACACGATCTGGGCGATATCGCCGGCAACGAACACATGACGCGCCTTGGCCTTCAGCGGCAGTCCGAGACTGATATCGCGCTCGAGTTGGGCAGCGATCTCAGTGGGATCAGTGATGGGTCGCCCGTCCCTAGCGACGAACACGACCCCCGGCTCGAACTGGGCCATCATTGCGCTGACCTTGCCGGAGTTAAATCGCTCAATCAGCGACGCGACGACGCCTTCGGGTTCAGTGGCGAGTGGATAGGATTCAGACATTTCGGCCCCCTGTTCCTGTTGGTGGAACGGTCCGGCCACAACTGGACGGCCTCGTCCAGTGGGCTGAACCTTCTTCGCGGTCGGCGCGCATTCAGACGCGACGACGCGTGCTCAACGCCCATGCCCGGCTGTATGCGACCGAGGGAATGCCGGGTCTAGAACGTCGGCATATTCCGGATGAGCATTGACGAATGCTGCCGCGAACGGACACGTGACGGTGGCGGTCTTTCCTTGCATGCGCAGCTCGTCGAGGACGCCGCCGATGAGCCTGGCCGCTACTCCCTTCCCCCGGAACTCGGGGAACACGGATGTCGCCATCAGTACGACGCGGCTCCCGGCCTTACTGTAGACGAGCCCAGCGGCCGTCCGGCCCCCAATCGCGGCCTCGTAGATGCCGAGCTCACTGTTATCGGTGATGACGAGGTCTTCCCCGTCGGGCGCGAGGGCTCCCGACAGGTTCGAGCCTCCCAAATCTTGCTCGGCACTGGTCAACGTGATCATGTCCTCGGCGTTGCCCGCCATGTTGTCTCCTGAATCTCGCGTCTGGTCAGCGACCTGGGAGTGCCCAGTCAGGTCGGATGAAGTGGCAGGAATATCGCGTCTCGGACTATTGCTGACCGATGTCGGACACGTTGGCATCATCCGGGTTCGCCACGATTGACCGGATTCTTTGCGCTTCACATCACCAGGAAGTCGTCCGTGCGGTACTGGCCGGGCGGGAGGTGGTTGTCGTCGCGTCTGCGGCCGTCGAAGTCGCGTGTGATCACTGCCATGCCCCCTCCCCATGTGGCCGGGCGGCCGCGATCCCGCTGCCACCCGTGCTTCCACTCAGCCCGTGGATTCGATGTGGTACCCGCCCATGACGTCATCGTCAGCGAGTGCCCCGGTGATGAGATTCTCCGCGGTGAGGACGTGGTCGCTGCGATCCGGGATATATCAACCGGACCATCACGTCCATAGTAGGCAGGCGTGGCACCGGTCGACAAGTCGAGCTGACCATCGGTGGTTTGGAGCACCAGCAGCGCGCCAGACGGCTGTGGCGGTGCGTCCCTATCCGGCGGATGCCTCCCCCGCGGAAGTATAATGGACGATATAGTCCATAAAGCGCGGCTAGAGATTATTCCGAGTTGGTTGTTCGACATGTCGTAGCCGCTGCGAGATGGCGGCGGCCAGCGTCTTGCACGATGTCAGTAGAGTTCGGTGGACGTTGTTCCCTCCGGTGGGGAACGTTGTCGATGGCCAGCCGGTCGATCCGTTGGACATGATCGCCGCCCTGACCGCTGCACAGCTTGTGTTCCAAGACGGTGTAACTCAGTCATTCACGGCGGGTGGTCGAACGACCTACGTCGACAGGGGCACACCGTCAGAGGCGGAAGCCATGCTGCGGGACATGGGTGACTAAGAGGTCCTAAGAGGGCATCTCGTGTGGATCTGATCTGATACACGCTGGTTGCTGCCTTGCTGGAGTCGAGGATCTTGCGCCCTGATGATCGATGGATGACGACCCCTCGCCGTCCGTATCGCACCGATCTGTCTGATGCCAGGTGGGCGTTGATCGAACCGACCATGACCGCCTGGCGGGCGGCTCAAGGCGGCCTGGGCCTGAAGAAACCGGTGCATGACCTGCGGGAGATCGTGAATGCGATCCTGTACGTCAACCGGACCGGCATTGCGTGGGAGTACCTGCCCCATGACTTCCCGCCGTACAAGACCGTGCACTCGTACTTCACTCGCTGGGCCGCTGACGGCACCACCGAGACGATCCACAACCTGCTGCGCGGCAAGGTCCGGCAGGCAGCCGGCCGTGACCCGGAGCCCAGCGCGGCGATCATCGACTCGCAGAGCGTCAAGACCAGCAGCAACGTGCCCGAAGCCAGCCAGGGCATCGACGCCGGCAAGAGGATCAAGGGCCGCAAGCGGCACCTGGCCACCGACGTCCTCGGTCTGCTGCTGGTGGTGATCGTCACCGCCGCCAGCGTCTCCGACACCGCCGCCGGCCGTGACGTCATCGACCGCCTCGCCGCGACCCACCGTCACATCAGCACAGTGTGGGTTGACGCCGGCTACCGCGCCACTGCCATCGCCCGCGGCGCCGCCCACGGCATCGACGTGCAAGTCGTGCCGAAAACACCAGGCCAGAAGGGCTTCCAACCCTTGCCCAAGCGGTGGGCCATCGAACGCACCAACGGCTGGATCATGCTCCACCGACGACTCGTCCGCGATTACGAGACGTCACCAGAGCACTCCCGAGCCCACATCCACTGGGCCATGATCGACAACATGAGCCGGCGATTGACCCACGAGACGACTCCATCCTGGCGCGACGACCACCCCGAGACGGACACACCGCTACACATCTAAACGGGATGCCCTCTAACAAAGTCGTGCGACGTGTCGGTACGTGATGATGCAGGTGGCGAGGCCGAGGAAGGCTTCGTGGATGTCGTCGCGGCGTTCCCAGCGGATGCGTAGCCGTCGCATGCCGTGGTACCAGGCAATCGTCCGCTCGACCACCCACCGGAACACGCCCAGGCCGGAGCCGTGGGGCTGGCCCCGTCGGGCGATGCGCGGGCGGATGCCCTTGCCGCGTACCGCCTTGCGGTACTTGTCGTGGTCGTAGGCGCGGTCGCCGAAGAGCTGGTCGGGACGCTGGCGTGGGCGTCCGCGCCGATTGGGGACGGGCGGGATCTTGTCGATCAGCGGGAGCAGTTGAGTGACGTCGTGGCGGTTGCCGCCGGTCAGCGACACCGCGAGGGGGATGCCGGCGCCCTCGGTCAGGACGTGGTGCTTCGAGCCCGGGCGGGCGCGGTCGACCGGGCTCGGCCCGCTAATGGGAGTCGAACCGGCCCGTTGTGATAGATGGGTTAGGTCCGAGCCGCCAGGGGTCGAGCACTGGTGTCCGCAGGCCTTCGAGGTCTACCAAAAGATCGTGCCGCCTCTGGTTGGTGAGGGGGCGAGACGACTGGTGGGATGGCGTGCCGTCGGGTCTTGATCGAGCACTGATCCATTAGCGCGTGCGGCATGGGCTCCTGCCGGGCAAACTCCGGGCCGCCGGTCAACTGGACATGTCCCGGGCGGTGATCGACGGCTCCCACATCCGGGCACTCAAAGGCGGCCCAAAACCGGTCCGAGCCCGGTCGACCGCCGCCGCTCGGGCTCGAAACACCACATCATCACCGACGCGGGCGGCATCCCCCTCGCCGCGACCCTGACCGGCGGCAACCGCCATGACGTCACCCAACTCATGCCCCTGGTCGACGAGATCCCCCGGATCAAGGGCATCCGTGGCCGGCCCCGGCAGCGACACGAGCGGATCTACGCAGACCGGGGCTACGACTTCGACATCTACCGCCGCCAACTGCGCGACAGGGGCATCACCCCGGTCATCGCGGCAGCCGCTTCAGCAGTCCAGACGCCGACCGGCTCGAGGTCATCTCGCGTCACGAGGGCGGATCGGCGAAATCGGCCGGATTGAGATTGAGCGTCGCGAGTATGCCTGAGTGCTGGGCGGTGTCGATGCGGCCCGGCAGCTCTCGGTCGACCCAATCGGCCCGGCTGTGTTGGCCCCGGTGGCGCAGGGTCTCAACGACCTTACCCTTATCAATCTTCATCGTCTGTATCGGCTCTCTTCGCGCAGAAATGAATCTGCATGCTGTCGGACTCGTCCATGGCCGCCCAGAGGCGAGCCGTCGGCCGGACGCCTTGCTGAGCGGCACCGGCTGGAGACATGCTGAACGGTCAGTGCGGTGCGCCTATTTCGTCGGCTGTAGAGGGCCGGCGGGACGAAACTCGATCGTCACGATCGGTCTTCGGGGCGTCAGCCACAACATACCCACTGGCCTCCCCGTGCACCTTCTGTAGAGCGGGGCCAGGAGAGTTGTCCCGGCGCGTCACGCCCGCAGCTGCGTGGCCGGGCCCCGCCGGTCGTCCACCTGGTCGCGTCGTGGCTTGAGCACGCTCGTTAGGTGAAGCTGCGCGTCTTCCGGAGCGCTACTCACCGGCACCCTGTAGGTCGCCACCCGCTCCAGCCAGTCATGGGGCACGTGGCCCCGGTCCGGATCGCCGACAACGACCCGACCGCCTCTCGCCGCGACGCGGGCGAGGAACGGCAGCATCCGGGCCGCCACAGACGGTTGGTAGAGGGCGTCACCGGTCAACACCACATCCACGCCGTCACCGTCGCCGTCAAGCAGGTCACTCGACGACAAGGTTAGGTCGACGCCGTTGGCCTGGGCGTTGGCACTGATTGCCGCGATCGAGTACGGGTCAATGTCGTTGGCGGTGACACCGGCGGCGCCCGCCATAGCCGCGGCGATGGCGACCAGTCCGGAGCCGGAGGCGACGTCGAGGACATGACGACCGGCCACCGTGTCCGGGTGATCCAGGATGTAACGCGCGAGAGCCTGTCCGCCGGTCCAGGCCGAGGCCCAGAACGGCGGCGGGAGGGCGTGCCCCGCCTCGGCTTCGAGCCGGGCCCAGAGGACGATCGCGTCCTCGGCCATGACCAGCCGCACCTCTGGCACCAGCGGCACCGGCGCCAGCCGGAGCCGATCGATGCTGGCTGTCCCGGTCACGCGCTCGGGAGCGGACAGCGCGTACAACACCAGCGGTTCGAGGCCGGGCACCGTGGCGTCGGAACGGACCATTATTGGCCGGTTCGTGGTCTCAGCCGCCGCCGTGACGACGGGCGAGGCCTCGCCGCCACGGCTCCGCGGTGTCAACGTCAGACCAGACGGATGTTAGCGGCCTGAAGCCCCTTCTGGCCCTGCTCGACGTCGAACTCGACCCGCTGATTCTCGTCCAGGCTGCGGAACCCGCTCGACGAGATGGCGGAGAAGTGGGCGAAGACGTCAGCGCCGCCGTCATCCTGCGTGATGAAGCCAAAACCCTTGTCCGCGTTGAACCACTTGACTGTACCGAATGCCATGTCTTCTCCTTGAGTACTGGTAGAGCCACTTACGGCCCCGGTTGTCGCCGCCGCTCGTCCGGAAGAAACGCAGAACAAAAAGCGCCTCGCGGGTTGGATACCCACCAGGCGCTGGCAAAGTATGCGACAAACCAAAGCATGCAACTCGCTCACGCTAGCACGGCGCGCCGCCGGCGGTGTCTTGGCGGTCAGCACTGACTGCGCCGGCTACCAACCCCCGTGCCGGAAAAGAACGCCGCCGCTCCCTGTGGCAAGGGACGTGGTTCCAAGGCACTCGTTCGGCGCCACGGCACGCGTCACGAGGCGGGGCGGCGCGGTGCCGTAAAGCTTCCAACGTGGGAGCCGGCCCAAGCCGTACACCGTGGTCATTTCGGGTTAGGATTCGGCGGGCAGGCCGAGCGAAACGGGTCCGACGCTGCCCCGGCGATCGGTCGGATCCGCCCGGATCATCTTCCGCACCCGACCTGTGAGCGGGTGAGTCGCGCGTTAACGCGCAAAAATTTGGAGCAGCTGTTGACTGAGGTAAGTACGCGTGACTCAAGTCCCTTCCGTGAAGCACTGGGAGCAAATGCGCCTTTCGACCACGCACCTGCGGTCGACGTGAGTTCGGCTGCGATGACTCGGCTGCGCACCCCGTTCGATGCCGAGAGTGACGCCGACCGGCAGACGGCGTCCCCGCCCTTCGCTGCTCGGTAGACGGTATGAGCAGCCCGGTTGACCGGGCCGGGGCCTCACTCGCAAGTTGACGTGGATTGCCGGCGAGGGTGGGCCTCGCTGGTAGTGCCGACATTTGCGGGAGGCGCCGGTGTTCATTGAGCGTACGAGTGTCGGGTTGGACGTTGCATGCGCGTTCGATCGTGGGGTGCGGGCTGGACACGGTGACCGGGCAGGTGTCGCAACGGCGGCTGGTGCCGGCGGCGGAGGCGGTGCTGGATTGGCTGCGGCAGCTGCCGGGGCCGGTGGCGGTGGCGTATGAGGCCGGTCCGACCGGGTTCGGCCTGGCCCGGCAGCTTAGGGCGGCTGGGGTGCGTTGTGTGGTGGCGGCGCCGTCAGAGCTGCAGCGTCCGGCCGGGGACCGGGTCAAGACCGACGCTCGGGACGCGTTGCACCTGGCGCGGCTGTTGCGGATGGATCAGGTCGTTGAGGTGAGGGTGCCCAGCGAGAGCCAGGAGGCCGCCCGGGACCTGGTGCGGGCTCGTGAGGACACGCGAAGTGATCTGATGCGCTGTCGCCACCGGTTGTCGAAGCTGTTGCTGCGCCACGGCATCGTCTATTCGAATGGACAGGCCTGGACCGGGGTCCACGAGACGTGGCTACGCGCCCAACGCTTCGCCCACCGCGCCATCCAGCTCACGTTCGAGGCCGAACTGGAAGCCATGCTGCTGGCCCGGGACCGGCGTGATCGACTCGACAAGACGATCACCGAAATGGCTGTCGCCGGCGAGTACGCGGCCGTGGTCCGGACGCCGCTTCCGCTTGCCACTTGACAGGAACCACCTACATACCAGGTGTACTGCCCAGGGAGGTTGGCTGAGGTCGTGTGACGGCACGACGTAGATAGACGTGATGACGAAGGCCTCCGGTTGGAGTGGAGCTCTAGGACCGCTCCGGCAACCAGGAGGCCTTGGTGTCCCACACTAACGCCGCTTTGACTCCTCGTGCGCGTATTCGCCTGGCGCGTCTGGTCGTGGATCAGGGGTGGCCGGTCGCCCGCGCGGCGGAACGTTATGACGTGTCCTGGTCGACGGCGAAACGGTGGCGGTCCGGTATGCCGAGCTCGGCGAGGTCGGGATGGTTGTTCGGTCATCACGGCCTCGCCGTAGCCCGAACCGCACGCCGCAGCCGGTGGTACGCAAGGTCGTGCGCGTGCCGTAACAGCCGCGGCGGCCGGTTGCCGGCGGTGTCGATGAGGACTCTTACCGGGCTGCGCCCGCATGCGGACTCGGCGGTCCGCGCGGCTGATCGATGCCGAGAGGCTCACCGGCTTATCGTCGGTCTCGTCCGCGCTGTGCGCGGGGACTGCCTCGGCGTACACCGGAGGCGGGTGTCTTCGAAAAGATTTTGGCTTGCTTGTCGATTGGGGTTGGTCCTTTTCGTCGTCCTGGTGAGAGCCCGGTACCGAGCCGGTCCATACACCCACTGGAGGGCATGATGACCACCACTGTGAACGCGACCCACGCCACCACTTCGACCTTCGGTGCGATGATCCGGACCGGTGTCATCGCCGCGGTTGCCGCGAGCGCCGCCACCATGGCCGTCGCCGCGGCCGGCCACGCGGCAGGGGTCAGCCTCGATATGGGCGGCGCCCCGATCCCGGTGGCGGGGTTCGGCGTGCTGACCGCTTCGTTTTCGCTGGTCGGCGTGGTCATCGCCGCGCTACTGTCCCGTTTCGCCCGGCGTCCGCGGCGGACGTTTGTCCGCACGACGTTGTTGCTGACGGTCCTGTCGCTGGTGCCGGACGTGATCGCCGAAGCCGGGGTGGCCACCAAGGTGCTGCTGATGCTCACCCACCTGGTCGCGGCTGCGATCGTGATCCCCGCTGTCGCGCGTCGGCTGACCGCCTGACCTGTCACCATCCCACCGTCGAGTTACCGGAGGATCGCGTCATGAAGCAGTACCTGCTGTCTGTGCATTTCGTGGAGGGTGCGCTGGCGCCGTCCGACGCGGAGATGCAGACGATGTTCAGGGAGACCGATCGGATCAACGACGAACTGCAGGCCGCGGGTGCCTGGGTCTTCGCCGGAGGGCTCCTGTCGCCGGACAGCGCCACCGTCGTCCGGATCGAGAACGGCACCACCACCATGAGCGATGGGCCGTTCGCCGAGACGAAGGAGCACATCGCCGGATTCTGGATCATCAAATGCGCGGACCTGGACCAGGCGCTGGCCTGGGCTGAGAAGTGCGCGGCGGCTTGCGGCCCGGTCGAGGTGCGCCCCTTCGACGACCTGTCCCAAGCCTGAACAGGAGCCGGTCACCCGACATGGACCTGGCGAGCATCTACCGCGCGGAGTACGGCCGTTGCGTCGCCACCCTGGCCCGCCTCCTGGGTGACATCAACCTCGCCGAGGAGGCGGTCCAAGACGCCTTCACCACGGCGCTGCAGAAATGGCAGACCCCGCCGGCGAACCCGGGCGCCTGGATCGTGACCACCGCACGCAACCGGGCCGTCGACCGGCTCCGCCGGGAGTCGACCCGCGAAGCCCGGCACGCCCAGGCCCTGCTGCTGCACCAACCCGACGAGCCCCAGGAGGTGGGACCGGTGAAAGACGACCAGCTGCGACTCATCTTCACCTGCTGCCACCCGGCCCTCGCTCCTGACGCGCGTACGGCCCTCACGCTCCGCCTGCTCGGCGGCCTCGAAGTACCGGAGATCGCACGGGCCTACCTGATTCAGGAGGCGACCGTCGCCCAACGGATCGTGCGAGCCAAGAAGAAGATCCGCGACGCCGGCATCCCTTACCGGGTTCCCGCCGAACATGAGCTGCCGGACCGGCTGCCGCCCGTGCTCACCGTGCTCTACCTGATGTTCAACGAGGGCTACACGTCCACCGCCGGACCGCTGATCAGAACGGACCTGTGCACCGAGGCGATCCGGCTCGCCCGCGAGCTCGCCGCGTTGATGCCCGACGAACCGGAGGTCCTCGGCCTGCTCGCCCTGCTGCTGCTGACCGAGGCGCGCCGCCCGGCCCGACTCGACCCGACCGGCGAACTGGTCCTACTGACCGACCAGGACCGGTCATTGTGGAACCCGACACTCATCGCCGAGGGCCACGACCTGGTCCGCCGTTGCCTGCGGCGTAACCGGCCAGGTCCGTACCAGATCCAGGCCGCGATCAGCGCGGTGCACACCGACGGCGCCGCCACCGACTGGCCGCAGGTCCTGGCACTTTACGACCAGCTCCTCGCGCTCGCGCCGACCCCGATCGTCGCGCTCAACCGTGCGGTCGCCGTCGCCGAGGTGCACGGGCCGGCGGTGGCCCTCGCCGCGTTGGAGGACGTCGATATCCCGGGCTACCACCGGCTGCCCGCCACCCGGGCCGAACTGCTGGCCCGGCTCGGACGCGACGCGGAGGCCCGAGCCGCATACGACCAGGCCATGGCGCTGGCCACCAACGAGACCGAGCGTTCCTACCTGCAGACCCGTCGTACGGAACTCACACCCCCAAGGGGAGCATCATGACCGCTACCTACACCTTCGACGTCTTTTCCAGCCTAGATGGCTTCGGCACCAACAGCGGCAACTGGGGCGGCTACTGGGGTAAGCAGGGCCCCGAGTTGCTCGAGCACCGCCTCGCCTTGTACAGCGAGGAGCAGCGCATGGTCTTCGGGGCCGGCACGTACCGGGTGTTCGCGCGGATGCTGGCCGCGAGCACCGAGCAGTCCGAGGTCCGTGACGCCTGGGTCACGCGGATGATGAGCCTCCCGGCGACGGTGGTGTCGAGCACGCTGCAAGGGCCCCTTGACTGGCCGGACGCGACCCTCGTGGGCGGTGACGCCGTCGACGTCGTCGCCCGGCTCAAGGAGGAGTCCGAGGTGCCCTTGCGCTCGCACGGCAGCCTGTCGTTGAACCGGGCGCTGATGGCCGCCGGTCTGGTCGACCGCGTCCAGGTGACGCTCTTCCCGGTGATCAGCGGTCAGACCGGGACGGAACCCGTTTTCCAGGGGGCGGCCGACTTCGACCTGGAGCTGATGGAGAGCCGGACACTCGACGGTCGCACCCAGGAACTCATCTACCGGCCCGCCCTGCACGTGTGAATCCCACCGTGCACCCCTATCCGTCACGCGGCCGCCCGGTGGACTGACACGCCGGGCTCGGGCGAGCCACGGGTCGAGTTGTTCGAGGATGTGGTGGGTCCGACACTCGGGCCGTTGAGTGAACGGCCTCGGCGAGGGCAGCACGATCACCGTCGAGCTCGCGGTAGGTCCGGCCCTGTCCGCGGGCTCGGCCCGGAACATTGATCATGTTCCAGATTGGGCTTGTGCGTCCACCGCACGGGTCGCGGCCCGGATTGTGCGGCAACGCCCCACCTGCTGCTCCGGACGTGGTACGAATCTTGGGCAGGATTGTCCGGAGAAGCGGGGGCGGTGGCGCGGGCGCGGTCGGGGTGGATTCTGCGTGGCCAGGAGATTCCCCGCCAGATCTCCTACCTGGAGCTCCTCTTCGACCTGGGCCTCATCGTCGCACTCATGCGGCTGACCGACCGCCTGACCGGCAACCTCGGCTGGAATCACGCGCTGGAAACCCTGGTCCTGCTCGCCGCGATCTGGTGGGTCTGGACGGTCACCGCGTACACCACCGACTGGTACGACCCCAGACTGCCGATAGTCCAGGTGATCGTCCTCGCCGTGCTGTTCGGCGGACTGCTGATGTCGCTGGCCATCGGCAGCGCATTCGAGGGGGTCAACGGGATCGCCTTCGCCGGGGCGTACGTGGGCCTGCACCTCTGTCGCGGGCTCATCCTCATCACCGCCCTGCGCGGTCACGCCCTGCAGAGGCGGCCCCTGCGGGTGCTCATCTGGTTCTGCCTGACCGGCGTGCTCTGGCTGGTCGGTGCGTTCCTGCCCAGCCCGATCCGGCTGGTGCTCTGGGCGGTGGCGATCACGACGGACTTCGCGGTCGGCCTCCTCGGTTATCCGCTGCCCCGGCTCGGCCGTTCGAACGCCGAGGAACTCCGGGTGGGCGGCGAGCACCTCGCGGAACGCTACCGGCAGATGTTCATCGTGACCCTGGGCGAGATCATCCTGGTCGGGGTGAGGCAATATGGTGACCCCCCGTTCGTGTCCCTGCGGACGGCGGGGGTGATCCTGCTCTTCGTCCTGACCGTGACGATGTGGCGGATCTATACCGTCTACGTCGCCGACTATCTGGCTGCCGGGATCGACAAGGCCAAGAGTCCCGGCCGGATCGCGCTGGTCGCGGCGTACGCGCATCTGGTCATGGTCGCCGGTGTGGTGTTGGTCGCCGCCGGTGGTGACCTGGTCGCCAGGGACCCCGTCGGCGAGATCAACCCCACCGAGCTGGCCATCGTGACCGCCGGTCCGCTGGTGTTCCTCGCCGGCCGCAGCGTGTATGCGCTGGTGGTGTTCCGGGCGATGCTGTGGCGGCTGCCCATCGGCGTGGCCGTCCTGTCGCTGGCGGCGCCGATGATGCGAGGGCTGCCACCGCTCGCGGTCGCGACCGTCATGACCGTGGGAATGATGGCGATCGCCTTCATCCCACACTGGGGGCAACCGGTGTACCGGACCCGCTGGCACATCCGTACCCGCTGGTGATCCGACCGCTCGCGGCCCCGCCGCCCTACGCGGGCTTCCTGCCGCCCGGCTCCCGATGACGAGCGGGTGATCGGCGGCCCGAAGTAGCGGTGGGGGATGCTGGGTCGGTGCACATCACGATCCTCGGCCCGCTCGCCGTCGACGGCCGGCCGGTTCGGGGCGACCGGCTCGCGACGGTGATCCGCGTGCTCGTCGACGCCCGTGGGCGGGCGGTCTCCACCACGCTGCTGGTCGACGCCGTGTGGGGCGGCACGCCGCCCGACGACGCGACCGGCGCCGTCCAGGCGCTCGTGTCCCGGGTACGCCGGCTCGGGCTGCCGGTGATCGCAGGTGCGGGGGGCTATCGCCTGCCCGCCGAGGAGATCACCGTCGACGCTGTCGAAGCGCGGGCGCTCGCCGAGCGGGGACGTGCCGCGCTCCGGACCGGTGACGTCCCTGCCGCCCGCAGCTGGGCCGACCAGGCCCGGGCCCTGTTACCCGAGGTCCCCGAGCTCGTCACCGCCGAGGAGACGCGCCTGTTCGCGGACGTCACCGCGCTCCGGGCAGAGGCGGCACTCACCGGTGCGGGGCCCCTCGACGAGGCTGACCTGCGCCGGCTCGTCGCACGTACGCCCCCGGACGAGCCGTCGGCCGCCCTGCTCGTTCGCGTGCTCGCCGCCGAGGGCCGCGACGCCGAGGCGCTGGAGGTGATCGACGGGCTTCGTGCCGAACTGGCCGACCGGTACGGCACCGACCCGTCGTCCGTGATCACACAGGTCCACCTGGCGCTGCTGCGCGGCGAACTCACCACCCCGGCTGTCGCGACGCCGCCCCGGCAGCCAACGCGGATCGCTCTGCCCGCCGCATGGCGCCGACCGGTGACCGCCCTCGTCGGTCGGGAGCGGGACGTCGAGACCGTGGGCGAGGCGCTCACCGAGGCGGCTCTGGTGACGATCGTGGCAACCGGCGGCGCCGGCAAGACCCGGCTGGCCGCCGAGGTGGCGCGCCGCGCGGCGACGGCCGGGCAGACGGTCCGCGTGATCGAACTCGCCGGTCTGCGCTCACCCGACGAGGTGCTGCCCACGGTGCTCGCGGCGCTCGGCGGAGGGGACACCTCGACGACCGGAGGCAACCTGGGCCTCGAACGGCGGGTCCTCAGCCCTGAGGAACGGTTACGCGCCGTAGCGCCGGACCTCGACGGGCTCGTTGTGCTGGACAACTGCGAGCACGTTCTCGACACGGTGGCCACCGTCGTCGCGGACCTGGTCGCGGTGACCTCGCCGGAGGTCACGGTGCTCGCGACGAGCCGGGCCCCGTTGGGCCTGGCCGGTGAGCGGGTCCACCGGCTGACCGCGTTGCCGGACGCCGACGCGCTCGGGCTGCTCGAATCCCGGGCGCGGGCCGGCGGCGCGGTGCCGACCTGGGACACCGCACGAGCGCTCGCGCTGTGTCACCGGCTCGACAACCTCCCGCTGGCGCTCGAACTGGCCGCCGCTCGACTGCGGCACATGCCGATCGACGACGTACTGGCCGGGCTGACAGACCGGTTCGCGCTCCTCGACGATGCGCTGCGGGGCCTGCCGGATCGGCACGCGAGCCTGTGGGCGATGGTCGACTGGAGCCGGGAACTGCTCGCGCCCGGCGACCGCGAGTTGCTCCAGCGGGTCGCGGTGATCCCCGCGCCGTTCACCGCGGACCTCGCCGCCGCGGTCGCGCAGACCCCGGACGTACGACGCGGTCTGGCGACGCTCGTCGAACAGTCCCTGCTGACCCTGGTCGAGGGAGACGGCCGGCCCCGCTACCGGATGCTCGAGACCGTCCGCGAGTACGGCGAAGCCCGCCTGGGCGCGGCCGGCGACCGAGATCCGGCCATGGCGGGCCTGGTCGGTTGGGCCCGGGAGCAGGCAGTCACCCTCGCCGACCGGTTCATCGGGCCCGGCCAGATCGAGGCGTTCGCCCGCTGTGCCGCCGAGCAGGACAACCTGCTCGCGGGCCTGCGCTGGGCGTTCGGGCTCGACGACGAGCCGGCCACGGTCGACCTCGCCACCGCGTTGTTCCACCTCTGGTCGGTGCGCGGCCTGCACCTCGAGGTCACCGGTTGGGCGCGAAGTCTGCTGCACGTCGAGGACCCGGACCGACGGCGAGCATCGGCGATCCTGCGCGGCCGGGCCGCCCGCCGGCCACTGCCCGACGCCGACCGGCTCGCCTGGACCTGCCTGTTGATCGGCGTCAACGCCGGCATCAGCGGCGAGGTCCGGCTCGCCGTGCTCGCCCGACGGGCGCTACGGACGCTCCTCGCCGAGCGGCCCACCGAGGTGTCGCCCCGGCAGACCGTGCTCGCGTCGGCGGTGCCCGCGTTCGACGCGTCGGACCTGGACGGGAGCATGAAGGGCGCCGCCGAGATGATCGCGCATCCGGACCCGTACGTGCAGGGACTCGGCCTGTTCGCCCGCGCCGCCATACGGGAGAACGGCGGCATGCCCGAGGCGTCGATCGTCGACGCCGAGCAGGCGTATCGCCAGTTCGAGGCCGCCGGTGACCACTGGGGCATGGCGATGGCGGCGGGCGCCGTCGGTCAGTTCTTCATCCCGGGCGGGGACACTCGCTCGGCCGACTGGCTGGCGCGCAGCGTCCACCACATGGATCTGATCGGCGCGACGCAGGACGCCCGCTCGATCCGTGTGCGGTTGGACGTGCAACGTGCCCTGGCCGGCGACCCGGAAGCGGAGCGGCGGCTGGGCGAGACGGCGACCGCGGACCAGGCCGAGGAAGTGGAAGTCGCGCAGGCGCGCCTCGGGCTGGCCCACCTGGCCTGGCAGCGCGAGCGATACGACGACGTACTCGCTCACGCCGACGGGGTGACCCGGACCCTGGCCGGGTGGGCCGGGCCGCCGCCGCAACCGCGCGTCATCCTCCGGGTCGCGGTGGCGGTCCTCCACCTGCGGGTGGCCGAGGTGCGGCGGGCGTCGGGAGACGATGCCGACGCCCACGCGGCCGCGTTGCTGAGGCTCGCCCGGGACGAGGCGCTGTCCTCGAGGGACCTGCCGGTGATCGGGGCGTTGGCGGTGGGCGGTGCCGAACTCGCGGCGTACCGGGGTGACGTCGGAGCCGCCCGCGAACTGTCCGCGCTCGGGATCCGGATCGGGGCCCACGACATGACCTTCTTCCCACCCGGAGACGGCGAACGGCTCGACGCCGCCCTCGGTGACGAGGAGCAGCGTGAGCCGTTGCTGGCCGCGTGGCGTGAGCGGCCCGTCGCCGCGACCACAGCCCGGATCCGCGAGCTGATGGACGACCTGCTCGGCTGAATTCAGATCTTCCGGCGATACGCGCGCAACGCCAGCGGCATGAACACCGCCACGAAGCCGGCACACCAGGCGAGCGTCCACCACACGTGCGAGCCAACCGGGGTGCCGAGGAACAGCCCGCGCACCGCTGCCACCAGGTGGGTCATCGGGTTGACGTCCACGAAGGCCTGCATCCAGCCCGGCAGCGTGTCGGCGCTGACGAACACGTTGGACGCGAAGCTCATCGGCATGATCAGCGCGAACATCAGGCCCTGCACGGCGCCCGCGGTACGCACCTTCATCGCCACGAGGACCGGCAGCCAACTCAGGCAGAGGGCGAACAGCACCGCGAGCAGGCAGCCGGCGAGCGCCCGGAGCGGGTCGGTGTCGATCCGGAAACCGAGCACGTAGCCGATCGCGAGGGTCGAGATCGTGACGATCACGTACCGTACGACGTCGCCCAGGACCGCGCCGACCAGCGGCGCGGAGCGGGGGACCGGCAGCGACCGGAACCGGTCGAAAATGCCCTTGGCGATGTCGGTGTTGAGGTTGACGCCGATCGCTATGGCGCCGGTGGCGATGGTCTGCGCCAGAATTCCGGGCAACAGGAACTGCAGGTAGTCGTGCGTGGATCCGGCGACCGCGCCGCCGAAGATGTAGACGAAGATGATGAGGAACAGCACCGGCTGCAGGGTGACGTCGATGAGTGCCTCGGGCGTACGCCAGGTCTTGATGAGGCTGCGCTTGGCGAGCGCCAACGAGTGCCGGGCGAGCCGGAAGGGTCGTGGTTTCGCCGCGATCGCCGACAGCGGGGAGTTCGTCTTGGGTGGTGCGTCGGCCAGGGTGCTCATGCCGCGACCTCCATGCGGTGGGTGGTCTCGTCGTCGGATGCCGTACGCCCGGTGAGGGTGAAGAACACCTCGTCGAGGCTCGGCAGGTGCAGGGAGAGTTCGGTGACCGCGATGCCGGCGGCGGCGAACCGCGCGACGCTCTCGGTCAGGGCCGCGTCGTCGGCGACCGGCACCGCGAGTACGCCCTTGCGGATCTCGTCGGCCTGCGCACCGGAGCCGACCTCGGTCAGGATCGCCGCGATCCGGGACAGCTGCGCGGGATCGGACGGCCGGACCTCGAGGGTCTGGCCGCCGACCACCCGCTTGAGCCCATCGGGTGTGTCGTGCGCGATGACCCGCCCGTGGTCGATCACCGTGATCGCGTCCGCGAGCGCGTCGGCCTCCTCCAGGTACTGCGTGGTGAGCAGCACGGTCGAGCCGTTGGTGACCAGCAACCGCACCACCTCCCACATGTCCTCACGTTTGGCCGGGTCGAGCCCGGTCGTCGGCTCGTCCAGGAAGATCACGTCGGGCGAGCCGACAAGGCTGGCGGCCAGATCCAGCCGTCGCCGCATGCCGCCGGAGTAGGTCTTGGCCTGCCGGTCAGCGGCGGCGGTCAGGTCGAACCAGTCGAGCAGTTCGGCGGCCCGCCGCCGCGAGCCGGTGCGCCCCAGCTCCAGCAGGGTGCCGAACAGCTCCAGGTTCTGCCGCCCGGTCAGGTCCTCGTCGACCGAGGCGTACTGGCCGGTGAGTCCGATGCTCTGCCGGACCCGCTCGGCATCGCGGACGACGTCGAAGCCGCTGATCCGGGCGGTGCCGCCGTCCGGGGTCAGGAGCGTGGAGAGGATGCGTACGGCGGTGGTCTTGCCGGCGCCGTTGGGGCCGAGCACCCCAAGCACCGTCCCCCGGGGCACCGCGAGGTCCACGCCCTGCAGCGCCCTCGTCTTCCCGAAGGTCTTGACGAGGCCCTCGGCCTCGATCACCAGGTCATCTGTCATGCCTCACAGCGTGCGCCGGCCGCCTGACACGGCACCGACACGGCACCGACACGCCCACCGAGGGCGGGATCGGGCGGGTCGGGCCGCCTCGGTCGCGTGACGGTCGTCCAGGGCGCACCGGCCCAGCCGGTCCATTCCCCGGCCAGTCAGGTGCAGTGCGGTGCCTGATCAGGACGCGGAGCACCGCCGACAGCGGCACTCCGTCGTCCCGGTAGTGCAGGTGCCAGCGTGTTCAGTACTGGAAGGCTGAACGAACTGAGCCGCCCACAATCGCGCACCACGTGTCCACGTCGACCTTCCCATTGGGTACCAGGCCGTGGAGGCGCTGCATGTCCTGGACCGCCTTCATGGTGCTGTGGTCGAATTCGCCGCTCATCGTGACGTCGTCGTACCCCTTGCGGCCGAGCAGGTACTGCAGCGCGTTGACGGGAAGACCGTTGGCGTCCTTGTCGAGGACCGGCACAAGCGCTTCCCAGGTGGCCGCGTCGAAGGTCGCGTCCGGGTCGACCCGGATCCCGTGGTTGGCTTGGAAGTCGGCCACGACGGCATTCATGTCGTAGCCGAATTCGCCGTTCGGGGTCAGCGGGTACCCGAGATCCGCGAGCAGGTACTGCGCGACCGCCACAACCGGGCCGTCGACGAAGCGCCAGATGTCGGGCCACCGGCGTGCGGGGATGTCCGGCTGTTGTGTTGCGAGTGCTGCCGCGACACGCGAGCGCACCATCGGGAACAGCCGGTAGAAGGTGGTGCCCGGGCACTCGGTGGTGTAGAAGTCCCCGTGGCCGAAGATGTCCCAGGGCTGCAGCCGGAACTGCTGGCACACCGCGGCGCACAGCGTCACCAGCGAGTCGAGCAGTGCGTCAGGCGGCGTCTCGGTGATGTACGTGCCCTCGTTCTCGATCCCGATCGCGTTCCCGTTCTCGCCCGGGCAGTGTGCGGAGATGACCTGGTGCGCGCCGGTGTCGAGCGTCTGCAGGCTGCGGTGGCGACCCTCCAGCACGTAGCCGCCACGGCTGACCGTGAAATGCTGTCCGGTGTCCGCCCAGCCGTTGACGTCCATGTGCAGGTTCTGACAGTCCCGCGCCAGTCGTATCGCCTGGTCGCGCGAGTAGTCCGTGACGTTCGGGAACGCCATGTGGTGCAGGATGATCTTGTTGGTGACGTTGCCGGTGATCTGAATCGCTCCCCGTGGCGGGCGCGCACCCCATGTGTCGCAATCGATGATCCAGGGGAACATGGCGCTGGGCGCGGCACCCGCTGGTGCCGCGGCGAACAGTTCAGTGCCGACGACCGCCGCGATCCCGGTACCCAGACCTGCCTTGAACAAGGTGCGCCGACCGACCTCGTGCCGATGAGTTGACATGCGCTGCCTCCATGAGGGGTGCGGAACAACAACGACAACTGTTGTGGGTCGGCGGATGATATCGATCTATGTCAGTGAAGGCTGAATGTGAGCCGGACGTCCGTCGTTCAGATCCACGCCGGGCGAGTGGGCGGACTGACATGATGCCACCTTCATCCGCGAGGATCGGTGGTGAAACATTTCAACCATTCCACCGCAACGCTTGGCAATTTTCAACAGCCAAACGTCAACGGCCGGCTGCGGTGGTGGAACACCGCGGCCCGGGTGGACCCGTTCGCCCGTACCGGTCAGATGTGCTCGGCACGACCGGGGTGTCCACATCCTGGGGAAACCTCACTGGACGGTCATTGGAGACGGGCCCGCAAATCGGCGATCCGATCCGCTGCGGTGATGAAGCCGGGGGAGTCGAGCTGGCCCCCGGTCTGGGCGTTGACCAGGGCGGCGGTGGCGGCTTCGCCCTGGCTGACGTCGCGGGCGGAGCACAGGATGAGGTCCATGCCGGCGGCCGCGGCGGCGACCGCGCGCTGGCCGGTGCTGCCGTAGTGAGCCAGCGCACCGGCTTCCAAAGCGTCGGTGACGGTCACCCCGGTGAACCCGATGCGGCCGCGCAGTTCCTGCCGGACCACGGTTGGCGACAGGCCGGCCGGGCGGTTCGGGTCCAGCGCCGGGTAGATGGCCCAGGACACCATGACGAGGTCGACGCCGCTGGCGACGGCGGCTGAGTACGGGAACTCGTCGGTGCCGCGCAACGTGGCCAGCGACTGGGACAGGGTGATCGGCCGGCTGTCGGTGTTCTGGTCCGTTGCCGCCTGTCCCAGTCCCGGGAAGTGCTTGGCGGTGGCGGCCACGCCGGTGCGCTGCTGGGCGGTGATGAACGCCCGCCCCAGGGGCGCGACGGTGCCGGGGTTCGCGCTGTAGGAGCGCTGGTACTGGTCGATGAAGTTGCCCGCAGTGGAGTAGACGTCGAGAACCGGGGCGAGGTTGACGTTCATGCCCACCGCGGCGAGGGTGCGGCCGGCTCCGGTGCCCGCCGCGGCCGCCGCGGCCATTGGATCGGCGGACTGGCCGATCCGCTTCTCCGACAGCGCGGGCGCCCCCGACAGCCGCCGGATCAGGCCACCCTCCTGGTCGACCATGAGCAGCAGCGGCACGTGGACCGGGCTTTGCGCCTGGGCTCGTCGCAACTGGGCGATCACCGAGCTGATCTGGGCGGTTCCGGCGATGTTCTCCCCGAAGAAGATCACTCCGGCGGCCTCACCGGCGCGGATGATCCTCAACAGGCTCGCCGGTGGTGTCAACCCGGGATAGGAGTAGATGATCCGCTGCCCGGCCAGTTGCCACCTGGTCAGGCCCGCCGACCTGCTCGGCGCCGGCACGGACGGTACCGGCGCGGTCGATGTGGACGGCGGTGCCACTCGTCCGCTACCCGACCCACCGGGCGCGGACCGGATTGAGCGTGCCCCATCAGGGGCGGACGGCCCGGGCGCGGGGGCGTGCGACGACTGGCAGGCGACCATGGCAAGGCCGAGCGTCCCGGCCGCCAGCAAGGTGCGAACCTTCGCCGCTGGGTACATGACCACCTCCGCGTAGCCCGCACCGGTCCCGGTGTGCCTGAACGGACCCGACGATCGGTCGACGGTGACCGGTCTGCGGTGTTCCGATCTCATCCGCCGGCGGCGATGAACGATGCATCCGCTCCGGCGCTGATCGCCGGCGCTGCACTAGACGTGCGTGATCACGTTCTTGCCGTACGCCGTGAGGGTCTTCTCCTTGTCGTCATGCATGAGGTAGAGGGCGAAGTTCTGGACCCCGATCTCCTTGAGCTCCTGCAGCCGGTCGACGTGGGCCGACTCGGGACCGAGCAGGCAGAAGCGGTCGACGATGGCGTCGGGCACGAAGTCGGTGGACGGATTGCCGGCGCGGCCGTGGTGTGAGTAGTCGTAGCCCTCGCGGCCGGTGATGTAGTCGGTCAGCGCCTTCGGCACCACACCGGAGTCGCCGTAGCGGGCGACCAGGTCGGCCACGTGGTTGCCGACCATGCCGCCGAACCAGCGCAGCTGATCCCGTTGGTGTACGACGTTCGTACCCACATAGGCGGGGGCGGCGACGCACATCGTGATCGAGTCCGGATCCCGGCCGGCGGCGCTGGCCGCGTCGCGTACCGTGCCGATCGTCCAGCGGGCGATGTCCGGGTCGGCGGTCTGCAGGATGAAGCCGTCGGCCTGCTCGCCGACCAGCCGCAGCGCCTTCGGGCCGTAGGCGGCCATCCAGATCTCCAGCTTGCCGTCACGCACCCACGGGATGCGCACCGGCGTGCCGTGGTGTTCGACGGCGCGTCCCTCGGCCAGTTCCTTGATCACACGCATGGCGCTTCTGAGGGTGGCCAGGCTCGCCGGCGGTTGGCCGATGACTCGGCGGGCCGAGTCGCCCCGGCCGATTCCGCAGACGGTTCGGTTGCCGAACATGTCATTGAGAGTGGCGAAGAGTGACGCGGTGACCGACCAGTCGCGGGTGCTCGGGTTGGTCACCATCGGTCCGATGATCAGGTGCTTGGTCGCGGCGAGGACCTGCGAGTAAATGACGAACGGTTCCTGCCACAGCACGCAGGAGTCGAACGTCCACCCGTAGCGGAACCCGTTGTCCTCGGCGGCGGCAAGGCCCGCCACCACGTCGCGAGCGGGCGGGTCGGTCTGCAGTACGACACCGAAGTCCACGGTCAACTCCTCGTCAGACCAGGTACTGGCTGAGGTCGCGCTTCAGGAACCTGCCGTGCCCGGCGGCGCCGTGGAAGGCGTTGTCATCGACGACGATCCGGCCGCGGGACAACACGGTGGAGACCTTCCCGGTCAGCCGCATGCCCTCGTACGCGGAATAGTCCACGTTCATGTGGTGGCTGCCGACGGAGATGGTCTGCTCGGCCGTCGGGTCGTACACCGTGATGTCCGCGTCCGCGCCCGGGGCGATGACGCCCTTGCGTGGGTAGAGACCGAACATCCGGGCGGGTGTGGTCGAGCTGATCTCGACCCAGCGCGGCAGGGTGATCTCGCCCTTCACGACGCCCTGGTAGAGCAGGTCCATCCGGTGCTCGACGCCCGGCATCCCGTTGGGGATCTTCGAGAAGTCTGCCCGGCCCAGCTCCTTCTGGTCCTTGAAGCAGAAGGGGCAGTGGTCGGTGGACACCAGCGACAGGTCGTTGGTGCGCAGGCCGCGCCACAGTTCCGCCTGGTGCTCCTTGGGCCGCAGCGGGGGAGAGGCGACGTACTTCGCGCCCTCGAAGTCAGGCCTGGCCAGGTCGTCCAGCGACAGGAACAGGTACTGCGGGCAGGTCTCGGCGAACACGTTCTGCCCGGTGTCGCGGGCCCGGGTGACCGCGTCGAGGGCCTGCGCGGCGGACAGGTGCACGATGTACAGCGGTGCGCCGGTGACCTTCGCCAGGGTGATCGCCCGGGAGGTTGCCTCGCCTTCCAGCTCGGGAGGCCGGGTCAGCCCGTGCTGTACCGGGTCGGTCCGCCCACTCGCCAATGCCTGCGCGACGAGCTGGTCGATGGCGATGCCGTTCTCGGCGTGCATCATGATCATTGATCCGGTGTCCCGCGCCTTCTGCATCGCCCGCAGGATCTCTCCGTCCGTGGCGTAGAAGACACCCGGGTAGGCCATGAACATCTTGAAGGTGTTCACGCCCGCGTCGATGCAGGCCTCCATCTCTTTGAGCGACGTGTCGTTGACGTCCGAGACGATCATGTGGAACCCGTAGTCGATCGCGCAGTTGCCGTCGGCCTTGCTGTGCCACTTGTCCAGCGCGGACAGCAGCGACGTTCCCTTGCCCTGCACGGCGAAGTCGATGATCGTGGTGGTGCCGCCCCAAGCCGCCGCGGTCGTGCCGCTCTCGAAGGTGTCGGCCGAGAAGGTGCCCCCGAACGGCATCTCCATGTGGGTGTGCCCGTCGATGCCGCCCGGCACCACGTACTTCCCGGCGGCGTCGATCACCCGCTCGGCGCCGGACGCCCACTGTTGGGCCAGACCCGAGTCCGGCGCGGCGAGTGCGGCGATCCGCTCGCCCTCCACCAGCACGTCCGCCGGGTACTCCCCGGTGGCGTTGACGACTGTTCCGTTGCGGATGACGATGCTCACGGCGTCACCAGCGATTCGTAGGTCTCCGGCCGGCGGTCGCGGTAGAACGCCCACAGGTCGCGCACCTCGGCCAGCCGGTCCATGTCGAGATCGCGGATGACGACCTCTTCCTCGGTGTCCGACGCGGCGTCGCCGACCAGTTGCCCCCGAGGGTCCACGAAGTAGGACTGGCCGTAGAAGTCGTTGTCGCCCAACGGTTCCACGCCGACGCGGTTGATCGTGCCGACGTAGTATTCGTTGGCGACCGCGGCGGCCGGCTGCTCGAGGCGCCAGAGGTACTCCGACAGGCCCCGGCTCGTGGCGGAGGGGTTGAAGACAATCTTCGCGCCGGCCAGCCCCAGCGCCCGCCAGCCTTCGGGGAAGTGCCGTTCGTAGCAGATGTAGACGCCGATGCGGCCCACCGCGGTGTCGAACACCGGATAGCCGAGGTTTCCCGGCCGGAAGTAGAACTTCTCCCAGAACCCTTTCACCTGAGGGATGTGGTTCTTGCGGTGCTTGCCGAGGTAGGTGCCGTCGGCGTCGATCACCGCCGCCGTGTTGTAGTAGACGCCTGGCTGTTCCTGCTCGTACATCGGCACGATCAGCACCACACCGTGCTGCTCGGCGATCTCACGCATCAGCGCGGTCGTCGGCCCGTCGGGGATCGCCTCGGTGTACGAGTAGTAGTCGGCGTCCTGGACCTGGCAGAAGTACGGGCCGTAGAACAACTCCTGCAGGCAGACGACCTGTGCGCCCTGCGACGCGGCGCTGCGGATCGCCTCCACCGCGTTCGCGATCATCGACTCCTTGTCGCCGGTCCACTTCTGTTGCACCAGCCCGGCTCGGATGATGGTGCTCATCGGTCTTCCTCCTTGGCGTGAGCGGTGCGCGGCAGCGACAGCGCCAGGTAGGCGACGAACGCGCCGACCAGACCGGCGACCCAGCTGTAGTCGTAGAGCGGCTTGAGCCACGGGATGAACCCGTCCTCGGGGAACGGCCCCTTACCTGGTGCGGAGTAGGCGCCACCCACCGCGAGGACCGCGCCGACGACGGTGGCGACGATGGCCGCCCAGTTCCAGCCGCCGGAGAACCAGTACCGGCCCTCGGGACGGTAGAGGGCGGGCAACTGGAGGCGCGTGCGGCTGCGAACCCAGTAGCCGGCGATGAGCACTCCGGCGACGGCGCCGAGCAGGCCGCCGTAGAACCCGAGCCACACGAAGATGTAGATGTTGGGGTCCTGCACCAGCCGCCACGGCTGGATCAGGATGCCGAGCACGCCGGTGATCAGCCCTCCGGTCCGGAAGTTGACCAGTCGGGGTGCGGCGTTGGAGAAGTCGTACGCCGGGCTGACCGTGTTCGCAGCGACGTTCACCGACAGCGTCGCGACCACGACCGTGAACAGGCCCAGTGCGACGACCAGCGGGTTCTCGAACTTGGCGGCGAGCTGGATGGGGTCCCAGATCGCCTCGCCGTAGATCACGGCCGTGCCTGAGGTGATCATGATCGACAGGAGGGCGAAGAACGACATCGTGGTGGGTAGGCCGAGGACCTGGCCATACGCCTGCTGCCGCTGGCTGCCGCCGAACCGGGTGAAGTCGGGGATGTTCAGCGACAGGGTCGCCCAGAACGCGATCATCGCCATCAGGGATGGAGCGAACAGCTTCCAGAAGTCGGCGCCCCAGCCCAGCTTCGACGGCTCGGACAGGATCGGGCCGAGCCCGCCGGCCTCGACCATGACCCAGATCAGCAGGGCCACGGCCACCACGATGACGAAGGGCGCTGCCCAGTTCTCGAAGCGTCGCAGGGTGTCCATGCCCCGCCAGATGATCGCCATCTCGATCGCCCAGAACAGGAAGAAGGAGGCCCACAGCGTCCACGGGTAGTCCATGATCCGCGCCGCGTCGACCCACCAGGAGCCCAGCAGTTTCCCGGCGATCGCGTAGATCGCCTCACCGCCGATCCAGGTCTGGATGCCGAACCAGCCGCACGCGATGAACGCGCGCAGCAGAGCCGCGAGGTTGGCGCCGCGAACTCCGTAGAACGCGCGGGCGAAGACCGGGAACGGAATTCCATACTTGGTGCCCGCGTGACTGTTCAACAGCATCGGGATCAGGACGAGCAGGTTGCCCAGCGTGATCGTGAGGAACGCCTGCACCCAGTTCATACCGAGCTGGATGAGCCCGGCGGCGAGCAGGTAGGTGGGGATGTTGTGCGCCATGCCGATCCACAGCGCCGCGAAGTTGTACGTGGTCCAGGTGCGCTTCTCGATCGGTACCGGGGCGAGCTCCTCGTTGAAGTAGCGGCTGTCGGCGATCGTGGAGA
This sequence comes from Micromonospora sp. Utrum1, assembly GCF_057197805.1. NCBI lineage: Bacteria > Bacillati > Actinomycetota > Actinomycetes > Micromonosporales > Micromonosporaceae > Micromonospora > Micromonospora sp. Utrum1. Next base: position 5,118,610 of record NZ_CM170071.1, on the reverse strand, counting down.
AGTCGCGCAACTCGACTCGGCCGTCCGGATGGGTGATCTGCGTGCCGGGTTCGACCGCGGTGGTTTCGGCCGGGGGCAGGGGCTCGACGGTCATCGGTCACCTCCTGTTACGGTGCCGCAACACTGGCCGACCAACCCGGCTCACGCGCTCCTGGTGGGCGGTTCAGCGCGATCTTTATCTGGGAATGGTGGGTGTCGCGAGCCCGCCACGGGCAGCGCCAAAGTGTCCACGCTTGCCATGATCGGGGCACACTCTGTCCACGGCATGCCCGCACCGACCTGTCAATCAGCACGGTGGGTGGATTAGCGCTGCGAGCGGTCCTACGCGTCGAGTTCGTGCACCAGGAGCGCGACGTACAGCGACAGCACCGACTCCGGGTCCTCCAGCGACACCCCGAGCACCTGCGCGATCCGCGACAGCTGCTGGTAGTAGGCCGTACGCGACAGGTGCGCCGCAGCGGCCGCCGCCGACTTGTTCCCGCCCTGCTCGCAGTAGCAGCGCAGCAGCTCCACCAGCCGGCTGCGCTGGTGGGCGTCCCGCGCCAGCAGCGGGCCCAACTCCCGGTCTGCGAACGCCTGGACCCGCTCGTCCTCCCGCAACAGGTGCAACAGGCCGCGCAGGCGCACGTTGTCCAGCTTGTGGTAGAGCTGCGCACCGGGGGTGCGGAGGGCCGCCCCCGCGACGTGGGCGGCCTCGCCGAGGCTGCGGCGCACCTCCGCGGCGTGTGACACGGTGGTGCCGACCGCCACCAGCACCGGGCCGGTTGTCGAGCGGTGTACCTCCTCGGCCAGCCGACGTAGCACCGCGTCGACCCTGGCGTGGGCGGGCAGCGACAACAGCGCCCGCACGCTCGTGTCGTCCACGACGCCCACCAGGGCGGGCACTGACACCCGCCGCGCGGCCGACGCGGTCACCTCGGCGAGATCGCGCAGCACCTCCTGAGTGGCCAGCGCAGGCGCTCGTGGCGTCATGTGCCCGGGCCGGATCGCCACCCCGACGAGCTGACGCCGTTCGAGGCCGACGCCCAGCGCGGCCGCCCGGGCGGCCAGATCCGGCGGCGGTACCGCCTGACCGAGCAGTTGCGCGAGCAACATCCGATGCGTCTGCCGTTCCAGGCTCTCCCGATCACGTGTCACGAGGCGATGCACCGCCAGCGCCGACGCGGCCCGCTCCGCGACCACCATGTGGCGGTGCGGCGGAGGGTCCGGCGAGAGCAGCACCAGGCGTCCCCAGTCGGCGCCCTGCGCGCCGACCACCGTGACCAACCAGCCGGCCTCCTCGTCGTAGGCCGTTCGCTCGGGCACGGCCACGGACCGGGACCGCTGACGCCAGTCCGCGAGCAGCTCGGTCGGATCCTGCCCAGCCGCGTCGTACGCGAGCACCTCGTGCCCCAGCGTCTCCAGCACGACGGGCAGCGCGGAGATCCTCGCCACCTCGCGCAGCACCTCCGCCGGCTCGGCCCCGGCCACGGTGAGCGAGGTGAACGTCTCGTGCACCTGCTCGGCGGCCCGCAGCTCGGCGAGCTGGGCGTCGACGATCAGCGCCACCACCGCCTCGGTGACGGACACGAACCGCGTCTCTTCCGCGAGCGTGATCAGGGGCAGTCGGTGCCGGTCCGCGGCTGTCACGAGCGCCTCGGGTACGTGATCGTTCCACCGGCGGACCAACTCGATGACCAGCCCCGCCGCGTGGACCGCGGCCAGGTCCTCCACGTAGCCCGTGAGCGCCGCCGGCTCCTCCGGCAGCGCGATACCGGTGGTCAGTACCAGTTCCCCACCGCGGAGCAGGTGCGCGATGTCGGCGACCTCCGCCACGTGGACCCAGCGGACCCGGCCCTGCATCCCGGCCGACCCGGCCACCACCTGCGGCCTCGCGCGCCGGATCACCGGCAGCGCGACGGCGTCTGCGACGGAGGGATACATCGCGACCTCCCTAATACCGGGATTGCACACAACGTAATGCCCACGGCCGCGAAGCGGTACAGGTTGCACATAGCGGTTGGACAACGAATGCCGCCACACTCGGCCTACCGGCGGAGATACGGAGGACGCGATGGCGCACCGCGAGCTGCTGACCAGACACCGGTCCGTGATGCCGAAGTGGCTGGCGCTGTACTACGAACAGCCGATCGAGTTCGCCAGCGCGTCCGGTCGCCGGGTGACCGACCGGGAGGGACGCACCTACCTCGACTTCTTCGCCGGCATCCTCACCAACGCGATCGGCTACGACGTGGCCGAGATCAGCGATGCGGTCCGGTCGCAGATCGACACCGGCGTGCTGCACTCCTCCACGCTCTACCTGATCCAGTCGCAGGTCGAGCTCGCGGAGAAGATCGCGGAGCTCTCCGGGATCCCGGACGCCAAGGTGTTCTTCACCAACTCGGGCACCGAGGCGAACGAGACCGCGCTGATGCTCGCCACCCAGCGCCGGCGCAGCGAGCAGGTGCTCGCCCTGCGCAACTCCTACCACGGCCGCGCGTTCGCCACCGTCGGCATCACCGGCATCCGCGGCTGGTCGGCCAGCGCGCTCAGCCCCGTCAAGGTGAGCTGGGTGCACGGCGGCTACCGCTACCGCAGCCCCTTCCGGGACCTGTCCGACGCGGACTACATCCGCGCCTGCGTCGCCGACCTGCGCGAGATCATCGAGACGACGACCGCGGGTGACGTCGCGTGCATGATCGTCGAACCGATCCAGGGCGTCGGCGGCTTCGCCGCCCCACCGGACGGGCTGTTCGGCGAGTTCAAGAAAGTGCTCGACGAGTACGGGATCCTCCTCGTCTCCGACGAGGTGCAGACCGGCTGGGGCCGCACCGGCGAGCACTTCTGGGGCATCCAGGCGCACGGCGTCGTACCCGACGCGATCACCTTCGCCAAAGGCCTGGGCAACGGCCTGGCGATCGGCGGCGTCATCGCCCGGGCGGACCTCATGGACTGCCTCGGCGCCAACTCGATCTCCACCTTCGGCGGCAACCCGCTCGCCACCACCGGCGCTCTGGCCTCGCTCAACTATCTCCTGGAACACGACCTCCAGGCCAACGCCGCACACCTGGGTGCCCGGCTGCTCGACGGCCTCCGTGCGGTCGCGCAGGCGCATCCCGTGGTCGGCGACGTCCGCGGCAAGGGCCTGATGATCGCGCTGGAACTCGTCGGACCCGACGGCGCGCCTCACCCGGCGGCCGCCGCCGCACTGCTCGAGGAATCCCGGGAACGTGGACTGCTCGTCGGCAAGGGCGGCCTGTACGGCAACGTCATCCGCCTGGCACCACCGATGACGCTGACCCGGGCCGAGGCGGACGAGGCGCTTGAGATCCTCACCCAGTCGATCGAGGCCGTGGCCAAGGAGGTGCAGCAGCGATGAGGACCACCCATTGGATCGGCGGCAAGCCGTGGATCGGCGTCGCCGAACGCGCCGGCGACATCTACGACCCCGCCACCGGACAGATCGCAGGGCACGTCGACTTCGCGACCGCCGCGGTCGTCGACCAGGCCGTCGCCGCCGCCGGCGAGGCCTTCACCCGCTGGCGTACGGCTTCTCTCGCCCAGCGGTCAAACGTGATGTTCACCTTCCGGGAACTGCTGAACGCCCGCCGGCCCGAACTGGCCAAGATCATCACCGCCGAACACGGCAAGGTGCTGTCCGACGCCACGGGGGAGATCCAACGCGGGCTGGAGAACGTGGAATTCGCCTGCGGCATCCCGCAGATACTCAAGGGCGGGTTCAGCGAAAACGCCTCCACCCAGGTCGACGTGTACTCCATCCGGCAGCCGCTCGGCGTGGTCGGCGTGATCACCCCGTTCAACTTCCCCGCCATGGTGCCGCTGTGGTTCGCGCCGAACGCGATCGCGTGCGGCAACAGCGTGGTCCTCAAGCCGAGCGAGAAGGACCCGTCCGCAGCGAACTTCCTCGCCGAACTGTTCGCCGAGGCCGGGCTACCGGACGGCGTGTTCAACGTCGTGCACGGCGACAAAGAGGCAGTCGACCGTATTCTCGAACACCCTGCGGTGAAGGCGATCTCCTTCGTCGGCTCCACCCCGATCGCCCGCTACGTCTACGAGACCGGCACCCGCAACGGCAAGCGGGTGCAGGCGCTCGGCGGCGCGAAGAACCACATGGTCGTACTGCCCGACGCCGACCTCGACCTCGCCGCCGACGCCGCCGTCTCGGCCGGCTTCGGCTCGGCCGGCGAACGCTGCATGGCCATCTCCGTCGTCGTGGCCGTCGACCCGGTCGGCGACGCGCTGGTCGCCAAGATCAGCGAGCGGATCGCCGCGCTCCAAGTCGGCGACGGCCGTCGGCCGGGCTGCGAGATGGGACCGCTGGTCACCGGTGCCCACCGCGACCGGGTGCTGTCGTACCTGGACGCTGGACGGGCCGCGGGTGCACAGCTGGTGGTCGACGGGCGAAGCCACCCGATCGACGGTGAGCGAGGCGGCTTCTGGCTCGGGCCGACCCTCTTCGATCACGTCGACACCGACATGTCCATCTACACCGACGAAATCTTCGGACCGGTGCTCTCGGTGCTACGCGTGCCCAGCTACGACGACGCCGTCGAGGTGGTCAACACCAACCGCTACGGCAACGGCACCGCCATCTTCACCAACGACGGCGGCGCAGCCCGGCGCTACCAGAACGAGATCGAAATCGGCATGGTCGGAGTGAACGTCCCAATCCCGGTCCCGGTTTCCTACTACTCCTTCGGCGGATGGAAGGACTCCCTGTTCGGTGACACACACGGGTACGGGCCGGAAGGCGTCAACTTCTTCGTCAGATCCAAGGTCGTCACCAGCCGGTGGCTCGACCCCTCCCACGGCGGAGTGAACCTCGGCTTCCCACAGAACAGCTGAGCCGGTAGCGGACGTTGATCCCCTTGCTGACCTCGTCCCTGATAGGCGTCAAGACGGCGCGGCACCTGAACACCGACGAGCACACCCGCCGCACCTGCCCGGGGCAGACCGGCGACCGCGCTGCGAGGCGATGGCGGGGTGATCACTTTCCAGGCGGCCGCGCAGCGCCACCACAGGGGCGGCACTTGACCTCGGGTTGCTCCTGCCGTCTCAGTTGGTCCTGCCGTCCAGGAGGCGGCGTAGGGTCTGCCCGGTGGTGGGGAACGCGAGTCGCAGTGTGTGGCCGGTGAGCCGGACTGCCCAGCAGGTGAGGGCGACGAGGTATCCGACGATGAGTGCGCCGTTGGTGTCGTTGGTGAAGACGATGGCGTAGCCGATTCCCAGGCCGGGTGCGGTGACGGTGCGGATGGTGCGGCTTCGGCTGGCGGTCAGGGCGGTGGCGACGCCGAGGAGCGCGGCTCCGGCGCTGCCGACGAGGCCGGGCAGGCCGGTCAGGTCGACGGGTGGGGTGATCGTGAGTGCTGCCCGCATGAGGTAGATGCCGGTGGTGGCGCTGGTGGCGTGCAGGATCGCCGGCCGGGTGCGCGCGAGCCAGGCGGGAAGGGCGTTGGCGGGGATTCGGGGTGCGGTCGCGGCGATGACGGCGGCGCATACGGCGAGGGGCAGCGCCGAGGTGAGGGTCCATTTCAGGTATGGGCTGTAGTCGTATCGGACGGAGGTGCCGGTCGCGAGGCCGTAGAGCACGGCGGCGACTGCGCCGCCGACGGCGGCGGCGAGGTATCCGCGCCGGATGAGGCTCCCAGTGGCGGGCTCGGGCGCAGACGCACTGTCTGCCCCGGCGAGCCAGGTGGTGGGAGCGAGGTGCGCCACGGCGAGCGCGGTGAGCATGGCGAGCGCGCCAGCGGCGCCCAGTTGCGGTAGGGAGGTGCGCACACCGACGGCCCGCAGGAATGTGGTGGTGATGTCCGCGGTGAGGACGGCTTGAAGAAGCAGGGTGAGAGAGCAGGCGCCGAGCAGGAGCGCGCTGGTCAAATCCCGCACGCGGAGCCGGACCCGCGGTAGGTGGGTGTTGGCGGCGGTGGGTGCGTGGTGGTGTGGTGCCGTGAGCGTCAGGGCGCCGTCGGCGAGGGCATGGGACTGGTCGGCGACACTCGCCGGTGTGATGCCGGTGGCTGCGGCGAGCCGGTCCTGCAGGCCGGGTACTGCTTCGGCTTCGCGGAGGATGACGCCGCTGAGGTGTTGGCCGTCGATGTCGGCCGCTTCGAGAGTGTCCCGGACCGCATCGTGGACCCTGTCCAGGAGGGGTTGCGCCGCGATGGCTACATCGTCGGGCGTGATGACCGCGGGCTTGCGGGGTGCGGGGAGCAGCACCGGCGCGCGGTCCTGCGCCGTCAGGAGCTGTCTGGCCTGGCGGACGGATTCCAGCGGCAATTCTACTTTGGGGTCCCTGTCCGGAGAACCCGTGGCACCTCAGATGCCATTTGGTGAGCCTTCTTGGCCTTGCCCGGCATGGTGTCCGGTCCGCGGCGACCAGGAGCCGCGTCTTCTTGGTGACGTTGTCGCCCACGTGCAGGCCTGCCGCTCTTGCTTCCTCCTCCCACTAAGCCGGCTCCATGGCGCCGGTGAAGACGACTATGTCGCCGGGCTGAAGTTGCCACGCGTCGGGCCGACGCTGCCGTGGAATGTCGGTAGCTGCGGCGGTCGACGTCGGATCGCCGGAAGCCGAGCAGCCCGGCCACCTGGTCCAGGTCGCTGCGCTCAGATGGGGTCACGACGCCATCTTCGAGCGCGACCCCAGCCAGGCTCGCCAAGTAGGTCCGGTGCAGGTGCTCGATGTCGACGCGGGCGAGCTCGAACGCCCCCGCCGTGGCGACGAGGGCGTGGGCCTCGGTGGCAGAGATATGCCGGTCAAGGAGCGCCTGGTCGAGCAGGTTCAGGTAGGCGTCGGCCTGCGGCTCGTGCAGCCGTGGCAGCCGGTCGACCAGCCGGGCCAGGAAGTGCTGATCCCGCTGGCTTCCGGCACGTCGTTGAACGCCGACCACCGGGTGTGGCAAGCGGTGGCCATGAGAGCCCGACGGCCGCCGTTACTGCGGCTGCCCACGGGGGTGGGTGGACTGCCGGCTGTCGTGAGGTAGTAGCTAAGCAGTTGGGCGGCGTCGCGACCGTCATGCAGCGCCGAGTGCGCCTATTACGGCGGCAGCGCGGCCGCCCGACAGCAGTCACGCAGGCAGCGACCGCGCCGACGGCAGGAAATGCGACGGGAGCCGCGTCGTGCACAGGCCGGCAACCTGGTCGATCGGCGCCGGATCCCCACGCGTTTGGTACTCGGTATGCAGGAACGAGGCATCGAAGGCCAGGTTGTGTGCTACCAGGGCCCTTGGATGCGCCCTAGTGCGACAGCCTCCTCGGACAGGGCCATGCCCGTCATATGCCTGATCGACGGCAAGCAGCGGTCAACATGAGATCAGGCAGTAGGGCAACGGGCGGCCCAACGTCTGGCAACCCTCATGCAACTGCAGGTCATGCATGCGATCAAGACTATCCCAAGCTGAGCGTCGTGACCTGGCGCCGAAGTGAGAACGTGGGGCAGGATGACTGGATGACCGACGGCGAAGGGGAGACGCCTGCCTTCCTCATCAGGGGATTGCGGTGAGCCCTCGACCAGGTGGTGAGGCAGACAAGCTCGGGAACCGTTACGAGGGTGCCTGGACTGTGCGCCACCTGCTCTACGTCCTGGCTGGTTACGGCGAGTCCATCACGGTCGAGGACGTCGGCGACCTAGCCGAAGGCGTCGAGTTCACCTATCGCCGGCCCGGTGGGGTGGAAGTACACCAGTTGAAGCGGCAGCACGGAACGGCCAACAACTGGTCGGTAGCGTCTCTGCACAAGCTGGATATTTGGAAGATCGCTCGCCACCACGTCGGGGCCGGGCGGAAATTCCACTTCGTCTCTACGGTGCCGGCCCGCGTGCCCCAGGAGTTGAGCGACTTTGCCCGCCGGTCAACAAGTCTGCAGGACCTCATTGATAACTGGTTACCCAACAAGCCGCTTCGAGAGGCGTTCGACGAACTCTCCTCACCCCAGATCCTAGCCTCCCCAGAGACGGCGTGGAAGGTGTTGCGCGGCACCTGGATCGAGTGGCCAGACGAGCGTGATGTCATTCAGGTCAACGCTGCGCTTTCGGGGCTCCTGCTTGAGGGAGCTTCGGGCTTGCTCGCAGCCGTCGGACTCGGCGACCTTGTGGTCCATAACCTCGGCGTTGAACTGACAGCCGCTACCATCAAGGACAGACTTGAGCGTTATGGGCTTCGGCAAGCAACCGCGGTGCGAGCCATTGCAGCAGCTGACCAGGTCAACGCCACCACCGCCGGCTGGTCAGCATCCATCGAACGCGAATTGCTTAATCCGGCCATCCCCCGCGACGAAGCTGCCAAGCTGGCGGGGCTCATCACCGGCGCGGAGGACGGCTTGCTCTTCCTTGTTGGTGCCGCAGGTGGGGGCAAAAGCGCGGTGTTACACCAGGCGCTTAAGACTGTTCCGGTCGGAGGGTTGCCCATCTTGGCCTTTCGCCTTGACCGTTTGGAGCCGTTCTCGTCGACTGCTGAGCTCGGAACTCGACTCGGGCTGGATGTATCGCCGGTAGCCGCACTCGCAGCAGCGGCTGGTGACCAAGCCTCGCTGCTGGTTATAGATCAGTTGGATGCTGTCAGTCTCGCCTCTGGACGCATGCCCGGGAACTTTGACGTCATAGCTGACGTGATCCGCGAAGCGACGGCTTTCAAGCAGATGCGGGTGGTACTTGCTTGCCGAAGGTTCGATGTTGATAACGACGAGCGTATTCGCGGTCTCGCGGCGCGGTCAGACTCCCTGACGGTGACCATTGGCCCCCTTTCCGACGGCCAGGTGGACGCTGCCGTGAATGCCATGGGTCTCAATGCCGGCGGCCTTACGGGCCATCAACGGGCGCTTTTGCGGTCGCCCCTGCATCTGGTCTTGCTCGCAACCGTAGCGACCGAGCCGGACGCCTTGCACTTCCAGACCACCGGTCATCTGTTTGACGCCTACTGGGATCGGAAGCGTCGGGAAGTGTTGTCTCGGCGCTCCGGAACTCGATTTGGTCCGGTTGTGTCGGTCGTGGCCGAAGCAATCAGTAGGCGCCAGCGACTGTCGGTTCCGGTGACGGTGCTTGATCAGGATGACCTTGCTAACGATGCAGACGTACTCGTGTCCGAGCATGTCTTGGTGCGGGACGGCCGCGAAGTGGCCTTCTTTCACGAGTCCTTCTTCGACTACGCCTTTGCGCGACACTGGATTAGCCGTAACGAGTCCCTTGTCCGATTCCTGACGCACGGCGAACAGGAACTCTTCCGTCGAGCGCAGGTCCGTCAGATCATGACCCACCTCAGGAACTTTGACCCGGAGCGCTTTGTCGATGAGGTCAGGGAATTGCTGTCGAGCAACGACATTCGATTCCACATCAAGGAGGCAGCGTTAGCAGTCCTCGGTGATATTGTCGATCCGACCACTCCCGAGGCGAACATGCTGCTCGAGGTCGCGAATGCCCATCCGCCGTATGAGGCGAGGATCTGGAATTACCTGCGCACCCCCGCCTGGTTCGCACGGCTAGACAGCGACGGCCATATCGCTGGCTGGCTCCAAGATGGGGAGGATCAACTGAGCCGGGCGCAGACCTTGATGGCTGGGGCGGCGCGGGCGTGGCCGGATCGGTTGGCCGAACTACTGGCTGCCCATCGTGAAACCCCGACGTATGGGTCGCACCTCCGCTGGGTAGTGCGTTTCGCGGACCTCAAGGCAAGCCGTCGCCTATTCGACCTTCATGTGGACGCCATCAAAGGCGGCCTGTACGCGGGCTTTGAAAACGAACTTTGGCTGGCAGTTCATGACCTTGGTGAAGAAAAACCGGATTGGGCTGTGGAAGTCCTTGCGGCCTTTCTTGTTGACGGCCCCTACAGTCTCGATCTTAACGAGGGTGGGAGGATCGCCGCGCTCGGGGTACATGACCAAACGGTTGCCGAATTAGCCCGGAAGGCTGCTGAAGGCGCGCCTCGACAGTTCTGCGACGCCCTCTTGCCGTACCTCTTGCAAGTCATGGAGGTGACTGCCTACGAGCACGATGGCGAGGGACTGAAGCCGGACCCTCACTTCTCTCATCGGCATCCCGACCTTGAGTCGGATTCGCACTTAGATGATGCGCTCCTTGCCGGCGTGACCTCAGCCATCCGATCCCTCGTGGCGGACAACCCTGAGTTGATGCGGGCGACACTTGAGCGACTGGCGGCCAACCCCCACGAGAGCGCCCAATGGCTGCTGTATCAAGGGCTACTGGTGGGCGGAGCGGCATATGCGGAATGGGCCGCCGACCTTCTGCTGGAGGGTAGGCACAGGCTGCTCTCCGGCTACGCATCGAACGGAGTCTGGACCACGCGTCAAGTTTTGCAAGCAATCAGCCCTATCGTCAGCAACGAGCTGTTCAGCCGCCTTGAGACCCAGGTCCGTGATCTGCGCTTTCCCTGGGAGAGGCGCAGACCGGGCTGGTACGCCTTCAACCTCTTGTCCGCCTTAGACGAGGGCCGGCTCTCCGAGGTCAGCCGCCGCCGCCTGGGCGAGCTGCGTCGCGCCATTGGCATGGAACAGCCGCCCGAGCCAGAAGGGGTCGTTGGCGGATGGATTGGCCCGCCGATACCAAGCGAAGCCGCTAAGCACATGAACGACGACAACTGGCTGCAAGCGATGGTTAAGCATGCGGAGCAGCGAGAGGACTTCGCGACGCTGACCGGTGGGGCGCGCGAGTTGTCTCACGTCTTGCGGGAGCAGGTGAAGCAGGACCCAAACCGGTTCGCCCATTTGGCGCTTCAGCTAACGTCGGATATCAACCCGGCCTATGGCGACGCCATCCTCATGGGGCTAGGTGAGGCGCAGCCAGTGGAAGACGGAGATTTGGTCTTCGCCGCTATCCGGCACATCGCTTCACTCGGGCAAGCTGACAACGATCGCTGGCTGGGTTGGAGTCTGCGGCCGTACCTGAAGACAGCACCTCTGGACATCGTTGAGCTCATCAGGGACCGCGCCATCGCGGCCACCGATCCGAGCGACAACGGCACCCGCGTCTGGAGTGAGGACGGAAACGGTCGCCGCACGACGGACATCAGGATGTCGGGCATCAATACCGCCCGGGGCAGCCTGGCCGAAGCTTTGGCCGACCTCCTGGTATATGACGCCGACGGATCACGCACCGCGCTCGCGACCCCTGTCTTGAACCGCCTTGCCCAGGACCCATCCGTACCCGTTCGCTCGTGCGCGGCCCGGCTTCTCGGGGCGGCGATGAGGCATGCCCGCCCAGAGGCTACCGAAGCCTTCTGGCGGTTGATCGAGACAGACGATCGACTCCTCGCGACGGAGCCGGTGATCCGCCTAGTCATTCACCTCGGAAACGAGGAGCCCGCCATAGTTCGGACGATCGTAGAGCGGATGCTGGCCTCTTCGGAGGCTGGGGTGCGGGAAGCCGGAGGGCACTTGGCGGGCTTCGCCGCCATGGAGTGGGGCGTCGACGATCTCCTAGCGGCTCTACTTGATGGAAAGGACCCAGCCGCACGGAAGGGCGCGGCCGACATCTGCGCACATCGCCTAGCCCATACGTCCAACTCACAGGTCGCCACTACAACGCTCAACGTCTTGGTGAATGACCCTAATGACGAGGTGCGTAAGGAAACTGCCCAAATGGCCGGCGCACTGCGGGGCCATGCGCTTCGACCGTTTCAGGACGGCGTAAAGGCCCTACTGGTATCGCCTGCGTTTCGCTTCGCCTTGCCGCAACTCCTCATCACGCTGGAGCGAGCCCCGGACCGGGTCGACGACCTCGCCTTATTGTGCGCCCAACGGTTCGTTGAGGACTTCCGCGAGGAGACAGGAGACATCCGGACGGGCGCTGCGGGAGAGGCGCGTGAGGTGGGCCAACTGATCATCCGAGGGCTGGCGCAGAGTCGCAGGCGCGACGAGCGAGCGGCGCTGCTCGATGTGCTCGATGATCTGCTCCTCGTCGGAGCGTATGGAATTGACGACGTGATCAGTGCATCGGAGCGATGAACAAGGGCCTGACCCCCTGCCTGACCCCAACCGGATGGTGGGAGAGCACAAGCAGCCAAGCCAACAGGACGCCGCTGCCGAGGCGCCTGCCCGACCTGGACGACTGGCTGATTACGATCTTGACCGGCGGACTTACGGTCGGGGGGGTGGGGTTCTCCATCAAGCTGGCACCCGGGATACCTGTCCGCGCCTCGCCGCGCGGGATCCGCACGAGTCTGTGCCCGCTGGCTGCCAGGGTCCATATCGGGGACGGCCGCACCGGAATCTGCACCGGTGCCAGCTCGGTCGGCTTCTACACCTTCCTCGGCGGAGGCCACAGCCGTAGCCGGTCCGGTGGGCGCGGTACTGCAGCGGTGGCCTTCATCTACTCATCGCCCACATCTGCCCGCGGGTGCCTTAGCTCGGCTTCGGCCGTCTCTCCCCGCTGCTCGAGGAGCGCGCCGAGCATGGCCATTGCGTTGCTGTCGCCGGCGTCGGCAACACGCTGGTACCACTGCTGGGCTTCCGCCGCGTCGCCCCGCCGCTCAGGGAACAGGCCGAGCATGGCCATGGCATACCCGTCGCCGGCATCGGCGGCCCGTCGCCACCACCGCTCGGCTTCCGCCTCCTGACCTCGTTGATCGAGGAGCGCGCCGAGCATGAGTATGGCTGTGCTGTTGCCCGCGTCGGTGGCCGACTGATACCACCGCTCGGCCTCGGCCGCCGCGCCCCGCTGGTCGAGGAGAACGTCCAACTTCGCCATGGCCTGGCTGTCGCCGACGTCGGCTGCACGCTGGTACCACTGCTCTGCTTTGGCCGCCTCGCCTCGGCGTTCAAGAAGCTCGCCGAGCATGGCCACAGCGTTACTGTTGCCAGCGGGATCGGGGTGGTGGTCCTCGGAATGTGCTCGGTGAGTCCTGGGCAGGTCCGGGTAGGCCCCTTCACGATTGGGTGGCGGTGGGTGTCGGGCGTTGCTGGGCGATGATCGAATGCTCGGCGTGTGCTCGAACGGTCGGAGCGACGGCGGCTGACAGCGGTGGGCGCAGGCGGGTACTCCTGGGCACTCGTGGGTATCCGCTGGCAGGTACGCTAGGCCCTCGCGCCCTCGTAGCTCAGGGGATAGAGCATCGGTTTCCTAAACCGACGTTCATCGATCGCTTGCAGGTGCGTGACCTGCCGATCCGCCTCCTCGCGTGCCGATTTCTGGGTCGCATTCGTGTGCCCGCTGCTCGCTGCGTCGGCCATCAGTCGGGTATCGATTTGCTCACTTCGACCTTGCAGAGCTCTGGCCTCTCGGCGAGGTGCACTGTCCGGGCGGGCGCCCTGGCCAGACCCAGACACGGGCGCCACCGGCGGTACTGGACCGAGGTACACACCGTGGCGAAGGGCGACCTGCCGCAGCGGGCCCCGGAACTGTTGGGGCAGCAGCGCCCGCACCGGATCGTGCTGGTCACCTGCGGTGGCCGCCGGCGGGTCACTCGGCTACGACGCGAACCGGATCGTCGTGGCCCGCCCGGACTGACCGGACGTCGGCGTCGTACGAGCCGGATCAGTCCTTGCGCAACGCGTTGCTGAGCCCGCCGGCGATGGCGGTTCCGACGACCCGCCAAGTACGACCATGACCCAGGTATTGATCAACACCGTCGATCTCCATTCCTTGGCAACGTTGGGTGTTCACTTGTGGACGACCATGCCTGGCAGAGTCGCGAGGTGCCCGGCTTCCGTACGCTTGGGCTACTCGCCCTGCTCGGGTGTGAAGGCTCCGCCGGTCTCTTTGCTTGATGCCTCCCACGGGTTCGTGGTGATGTGCCAGTTGTCGCCGAACGCCCACTGCTCGGTGGGGCCGCGGCCGTAGGCGCCTTGCTTGAAGTCAAGCTTCACGTTCCGGCCGACGAGCTGGATGGTGCCGTCTTCGTAGACGCGGGCGTACACCTCGATGTTGTCGCCTTCGTCGAGCCGCAGGGGAACCTTGCGAAACTTGCCGTGTGGACCTGCCATGTCTGTGTGGTCTCCTCGGATCAGGGGGCGAGGCGTTTGCCCTTATCGGTGGATGGGTCGTAGGTGCCTTCGAGGTACCGGAAGAAGCGATCCAGGTGAAACTCGCGTAGATCCTTCGATCGGGGCTCGTGGCCGCCGTCGTCGTGCGCGGTTTTAAACTCGGCAGCGAACTGCCGCAGGTCGGCAAGCAGTCCAGGGGGCAGTTTCGGCGTAGCGATGATGTTCTCCTTCGATGACGTACCGCGCCAGAGTAGGACCCGGTGTCGAGTGACCCAGGGCAGCGTACTGGTGACGTTGACGTACGTCTCGTCGACGAAACACCTGTCACCAGGGGCACGGCGGGAATCGGGCGACGTCGGCCAGCAGCGGGGTGAACTGCGGTATGCAGAGGGTGACTGGATAGGTCGTTGGGCGCAAGAGGTGTCCATGGTGGAGGCTGGTAGGTTGGCGGATCGTGTCCGCCGAGTCGCCGCTGCCGCCGTCGTATGACGAGTTGCTGGCGTTGAACGCGGTGTTGGCGGCCCGGTTGGAGCAGGCCCTCGATCGGATCGCCGAGTTGGAGGCCCGGCTGGGCATGTCGTCGAGGAACTCGTCGAAGCCGCCCTCGTCGGATGGCCTGGTCAAACCCGCGCCGCAGTCGCTGCGGAAGAAGACCGGCCGGGGACCGGGACGCCCGCCGGGGCAGCCCGGGTCGACCTTGGGACGCGTCGCCGTGCCGGACGTCACGGTGCGGCATGTCCCGGCTGCGTGTGCCGGTTGCGGTGCCGGTCTGGGTGACGACGCGACGCAGGTGGGGGCACTGATCCGGCAGGTGTTCGACATTCCCGAGCCGAGACTGGTCGTGACCCGGCACGAGATCATCACCGTTGCCTGCTCATGTGGGCACCACACCCAGGCCGGCGTACCTGCGCAGGCGAGCGCGCCGGTGGCGTACGGGCCGCGGATCGCCGCCTTGTGGGTATACCTGCTGCACGGGCAGTTCCTGTCGATCGGGCGCACCGCGCAGACCCTGGCCGAGGTGTTCGCCGCGCCGGTCAGCGCGGGCACCGTCGGTCGCGTTCCATCAGGTCACGGGCCCGGCGCAGGTCAGGGTCGGTGCGCGGGACGTTGCTCGGGGTCTCATGGTGCGCCGATGTCCGCGTCGCTCACCTCCGTTCGGGCGAATGTCGGCTGGCCCGCGCCTACCGCATCCGCTGGGTGCGCATGCCTGGCACCACTGGCAGCCGGTCAACGACCTGCCGGACAGGCCCGGCGATGGACTGCTCCCGGACAGCGGCGGACATGAGCGCGTCGTCGCAGACGGTTGCGACGTCGAAGCGCGGGCCGAGGATGATCAGGTCCCGGAACGCGCGGCGCAGGTAGATGTACAGCTGCTGGGGCAGCGTCTTGAGGTGCGTGTCCGGCGGCACGTCGCCATGGGCCACCTTCGACCGGATGCCGTACGCGTGGGTGATGGCGCGACGGATCTCTAGTCGCTCGTCGTCGTCGGTGCCGATGAGGACTGCGGTGCGCTGGGACACCTTGCGGCTGAGTTCGTCCGAGCTGTCGGTGATCATGAGATCTTCGAGGGCTGACGTGTACCAGAAGATGATCTCGGCGCGGTCGCGTTCGTACAGCACGTCGCCGTTGCTGCGAAGCGTGGGCCGAGGGCGAGGAACCGGTGGGCGCTGCGCTGAAGCCGCTCGCTGGCCTTTTTTATGGCCTTCCGCTGGGGCGGGTTGGCGACGTCGTTCCACGTCTGCCACTGCAGCAGAAGGGGCGACATGATGTCGGTGAACGTCAGCACGTCAGCCAGTTCCTGCTCGTCGAGCCGACAGGGGCCCCAGCCCGGCTCCTCCCATTCGTCGATCCCGTCGGATGTGGCGGGCACCAGGTCCAGGCCGGTGCCTCGGACGCGTTCCACCATGCGGCCCGGCTCGATCTCGTACTCGGCGGCGACGATCACGCGTTCGGCTTGGGCGAGGTTGAGCAGCAGCAGCGGCTCCCACGCTGGGATCACGAGTTCTGGTTCGAACAGGCTCCGCAGAATGGCGGTGCCCCACACCGACGGATTGCGCGCCTCGAGGTCGTCGCTGGCCCGGCGAAGGACGCAGCAGCCACCGAGTCGCAAGGCCGAATCCCACGGGTCGGCGGCGAACTGGCTGCTCGACGGCAGGGGAGTCACTGCATCGAGGTCGGCGGCGGTGGGCTGCGTCAGCTGCCAGCCACAGATCCCGTGGGATCCCTGCAGGGGCAGACCGGCGTCGATGACCACCAGACGTTCCGACGGGGTCGGCGGACCAGCGAGATAGGCGGCCAGGTCGGCAGGGAACCCGTCGGGCATCTCCGGTCGGCGTAGCACATCAAGGACGCCCAGAGTGCGCAGGTTGTTGCGAGTGAGCGACGTCCCCAGTGGTCGTCGACACCGTCGTCGTAGTGCAGGTATCTGCGGATCCGGGCAGCGACGCTGGCGGCGGCGTTCACCGCCCGGGTCTCCGGCCAGGCGGCGACCAGCTCGGCCAACTCAGCGTCGCCCGCAGCGGCGAGCTGGTCACGCATTTTTACAGCGCGTTCGAGGAAGGCGGCGATAGCCGGCATGAGGGCGAGCTCGGCTGAAGAGTTGGTCACCATCACATCGTGCACCAGAGCCCCTGGGCGGGGCGACGCGTGTTTTTGGCACCGCGCAGGCGCAGCTCTTCGACCGCTTCCTCGGCTGGGCTGTCGTCCGTCGCTCAAGCTGATGTGCGCGCTGCAGCTCTCATGACGCCTTGTCGGATTTGCTTTGGCGTTTCGCTCTGACGAGGGCAGCAGCAATGCTGAGAACCAGGGCAACGCCGCCAGAGACGGCAAGCCATATCGGCCAAGCGCTGCCATCGGCAGCCCCGTAGCCACACGCGGCCAGAGCAAGCGCCCCAAGGCCGCCGACCCCCAGACAACCCGAGGCGGACGGTTCGGGCTGCCCGGACACGGCGGTCGACTGATGCGTCGGCGGGCCGCCCTGCTCGTCGACCGCTGACGGATCCGGCGGTTCGGGGACCGCCCCCACTCGCGCGTCCCGCTTCTGTCGCATACGCCGGAGCATCTCGCCTATCTGATCGTGAGTGAGGCGATGCTCAGAAGAGACATACTCGGCGGCGGGCGGCGACGGGTTGTTCGACGCTCTTCGCTGCTGCCGGGCCGCAGCCGAATACCCTCTGGACCGGCCGCCGGGATGGCTTCCCGGATTGGCGCCCGTCGCCGCCGACGGCCCGGTGGTCCGACTCCTTTGCCGCTGCTGTGGCGGCTCTGTCGGACTTGCCGCGGGACGGGAACGCCGCTCGCCCATGCGGCTGCCGTCTACGGCGGACTGGAAGGTCCGCCGAGCAGCGCTACTGACAGGCGCGATCATTCCGTCTGCCGGGGAGTAGACGAAGGCAGCCATGCCCACCTCCTCGGCGTAGGCCAACGCGGCCGGTGTGTAGCGGTTGTTCACGAAGAAGTAGAGCGTGCCCGGACGGTTGGCTCGCGCGCCCGCGAGCTCGCGGAGCGGCCGTGGACCGACCGGCTTTCCATACCACTTGACCTGCGCAAACGCGCCCATCGCGATGACGTCGATGCCTCCGTCGGCACCCGGCTTCGTCGGACGGGCGTCACGGTGGCCGAGCCACTTCATCCACGCCACGGCGTTCGCCTCGGCAGCGGCCCAGTCCTCGACCTGTCGCGGCGGCGGCGCGCCCTCCGGTCGGCCCTGCATCCCCCGCCCTTCCCCTGTGCCAGTGGCGGAACGGTAGCAGGACGCCGATGATTCCGGCCGCCCTCCTCGGTCCGCCATCGTCTGCGGGCCGCCGGCAAATCGCCCCAACACGTCGGCGACGACCGGCCAGGACAGGCCATGGTAACGGGCGGCCTGCACGATCGCGCGACCCGCGTCGGCGACGGCCGCCCCGGCCGCCTCACGTAGCCGGCTGGTCAGCCGGGACCGGGCCGGGACCTGGGCGACCTGTTCGGTGAACGACTTGCGTGGGCAGCCGGCCGTCGGGCAGTACCAGCGCCGTTTGCGCCAGCGCAGCCGTACCGGCCGGCCACCGACCGGCAGGTCCCGCGGCCGGGTTGTGGTCCACTGGGCCTGACCCGCTTTGACGGACATCCGAGATCAGGAGCCGGTGGGCTCCGGGAGGATGTCCAGCATCATGGAGAGCATGGGTAAGAAGCGGCCTCGGCCTCGCCGGTCGTTCACGTCGGAGTTCAAGGCCGAGATCGTGGAGTTGTGTCAGCGTGGCGATCGCACGGTCGGGCAGGTCGCGAAGGATTTCGATCTGACCGAGACCGCGGTGCGGGAGTGGGTCAGGCAGGCCGAGCTCGACGCGGGTGCCCGCTCGGACGGGTTGACCAGCGAGGAGCGGGCCGAGCTGGCGCAACTACGGCGGGAAAACCGCCGGCTGCGTGGGGATGTCGAGATTCTCAAGCGGGCAACGGCTTTCTTCGCGAAGGAGACCCGGTGAACGTGTACCCGTTCATCGAGGCGGAGCAAGCCGGCAAGCACAACACCAAGCGTGCGTGCGAGCTGATGGAGGTCTCCCGGTCCGCCTACTACCAGCACGCCCGCGGCCGCCAGTCGCAGCGGGAGCGCGTCGACCAAGTGCTCACCGAGAAGATCACCGTGGTGCACGAGCAGTCGAGGGGCACCTACGGGGCGCCGCGCGTGCACGCGGAACTATCCGACGCCGGGTTGCGGCACAGCCGCAAGCGGGTGGCCCGGCTGATGCGTGCTGCGGGGATCCGCGGCAAGTCTCCCCGCCGGTGGCGCACGACCACGATTCCCGACCCGGCCGCCGTGCTGCGCCCGGACTTGATCCGACGTGACTTCACCACCGACCCGGCCGCGGTCGACACCCGCTGGTGCGGCGACATCACCTACGTCAACACCTGGGAAGGTTGGCTATATCTGGCCACCGTCATCGACCTGGCCTCCCGCCGCGTCGTCGGCTGGGCCGTCGCCGATCACCTCCGCACCGACCTCGTCGACGACGCCCTGACCGACGCCATCGTGCGGCGCCGGCCAGCACCGGACCTGGTGTTTCATTCCGACCGCGGCGGCCAGTACGTCAGCGCCCAGCACGCCGTCTGGCCAAGCGACACAAGGTCCGGCTATCGGTCGGCCGACGCGGACAATGCTGGGACAACGCGGTCGCCGAATCGTTCTTCGCCACGATCAAGACCGAACTGCTGCACCGGCAGCCCTGGCCCACCCGCACCGCCGCCCGCCGGGCGATCTTCGAATACATCGAGGGCTGGTACAACACCCGCCGCCGACACTCCAGCCTCGGCTACCTCAGCCCCGCCGCGTACGAAACCACTGCAACTGCTACCTCGCCGATCAGCAAGGTAGCGTGAGATCAACGCATCGACCCTGTCCGTCGAAACGGGTCAAGCCCAGTGTCCATGCGGGGGGCGCAGGTTGCGGCCTGGGTTGACTCATCCTGCCTCCATGCGAGTGTGGGTGCCCGGGCGGGTTTCCGCCGTGGGGTGGGGATCGCCGCCCGGGCTGGGAAGGCAGTTGCCCCAGCCTCGCAACATCATCGGCGATGGGCCCCGTATCGCCGTTACATTGGTCTGCCTCGTCGCGGTACGTCGAGTGAGGCGCTACAAGCAGCCCCGCCCGGTGAGGTGGCTGAAGGCGTTACGGTCAATGCGCCATCCGTACAAACCGTCCGCGTCGTGGCCGAGTGTCAGAGAGCGAACCCGCGCACCGGATGACGCGACTGGTCAGGCAGGCAGATCTCTGCCGATACAGCCGCCCAGCCGATTGCGGCCATCCATGCTTCCCGAGCAGGACCGTAGCCGAGCAGGTTGACATCGGGACCGTCCCCGAACACGACGGAGCGCTCGAACGGGACATGGCGCTCGCCGCCGGGCTCCCTCACGTCGATGTGCCACCCGGTGCAGTCACTGTCGTCGCTGTCGTCGACGATCAGGTGGCGCACGCCATCGACATCGCTTGCGAAGTGATACGCCGGAAGTGATTGCGTCGGCTCATTCACGGCCTCAGTCTGGCTGAGGGGTAAAGGATCATGCTGCGGGACCCCCAGCGATGGCGGGAGCGATCGCCCGTATTGGTCGAGCGCCGCCGCCGCCCAGTGCAGGGCATCACGGTGCCGAACATGCCGATCATCGCGCCGCTGCGCTGCTCTTTCAGAACTGGAACACCCACTCGGCTGACGCGTCATTCGTACCAATCTTCGGAGCCACGGCCGTACGGCTGAGCCAGCGTTGCCGAGCGCGGTTCTGCTGTCCGCCGACGGGACGATGCTGACTGGCCATCAGGCGTGGCAGGCCGCTGCCGGCCAGCCGGAGCGGTTCATCCCCGCCCCGCGGCAGTCCCCCGAGCAGCGGCTCACGGTCGCCGGCGCGGACGTCGACGCGATGGACCTGGTCGTGGCGACGCTGCGCCGCGTGGCCGGGGAGGCACCGCGGGTCGCTGGGTGCGTGGTGAAGGATGTGCGGCTGGTGGTGCCGGCTGGTTGGGGTCCGCGGCGGCGCACCTGGATGCGCCACGCCGCTCACCGGGCAGGCCTGCCCCAACCGCGGTTGATCGAAGCCCCGGTGGCGGTAGCTGGGCACCTGCTTGCTGCCGGGGTGCAGCTACCGGTGGGGTCATTCATCGTGGTCTGCGATGTCGGTGGCGGCGCGGAGGTCAGCGTCCTGCGGCGCGGTCCGGCCGGCTTCGAGGTCCTTGCCACCCTGGCGGACCCGGCCGCTGGTGGGACCGCCATCGACGAGGCGCTCGCCGCCATGCTCGTCGCAGCGAACACCGGCCCGGCGGGTGGTGAGGGACAGCGGTGGGCGTTGACCGCCAGCATCCACACCGCGAAGCACGCCCTGGCCGACCGTGCCGCGGTGACGGTGCCGCTGCCGCACGGGACCGCCGTCGTGCTCAACAACGGCCTGCTGGAACAAGCCGCCCGCCCGGTCCTGCTGCGCGCCGCGCAGCTGACGACGGAGGCGATCGCCGCGGCAGAGGTGAGCCTCGACAACCTTGCCGGTGTCTACTGCGTCGGCGGTGTCGCGCGGATGCCCCTGATCGAGAAGGTGCTCGCCGAGACCGTCGGTGTCACCCCGATTGTCGTCGCGGACCCTGCTCTGGTGGCGGTGCGTGGGGCCGCCGACGCGGGCGCCGCTGACGCGACCGCCGCTGAACCGCCGGTCGAGGTGCCTGTGCCTCCGGTGCGGCGGGCGGCGGCGATCGCGGTGCCGGGCTTCGCGTCGCTGGGCCTGATCTCCCGGTTCTTGCTCACCCCCAAGTGGAACGGCGGGCTGCTGTACAAGTGGGCTCTGCTCAACTGGGGTGAACTGGCGATGGCCGCCGTCTTCGCCGTCATCGCCTGCCTCGGCGCGGGCACGGTCATCGCCTCCGCGATCGCGACCCGCACCACCAGCGGCGCCAGGAACCC
The DNA here is from genome assembly GCF_057197805.1 of Micromonospora sp. Utrum1. Classification (NCBI taxonomy): domain Bacteria; kingdom Bacillati; phylum Actinomycetota; class Actinomycetes; order Micromonosporales; family Micromonosporaceae; genus Micromonospora; species Micromonospora sp. Utrum1. The sequence continues at coordinate 5,097,275 of NZ_CM170071.1, read as the reverse complement.
TGGCGCGCAGACGGGCACCGGCATCCTGGCCTCGGCGTCTCTCGGCGTCGCCGTGGCCGGCATGTACGCCGTGGTCGCCAGCCTCTACATCGGCGACCCCGCCGGCGGGTTCCTACGGTGGGCGCTCCTGCCCGTCGCACCGACCGTAGCCGCCGCCGCGGTGATGGCCCTGGTCGCCGCCCGGCAATGGCGCATCCCACACGGCGGCTGGTCGAAGCTGCTCGCGTTCCCGACCGGCTCCGTGATCACCGCCGGCGTGGGCATGGCCCTCGTGCAGTACTCGCTGACCGCGGACCGGTGGCCTGACATGGTCCTGTGGATCGACATCGCCGGCCGCGTCGGTGGCCTGCTCCTCGGCGTCGGGACGGTCATGGCCGTGGTGTCGCAACCGATCCTCAGGTTGATCCTCGGCGCGCCCCTGGCCGTGATCACCGCCGCGTTGGTCAGCTGGCCGGCCTCGGCGATCCTCGGGGTGATCTATGCGATCGCCGTGGCCGTGTGGTGGCTGCGGCAGCTGTGGACCCGCCTCCTGCGCCCCGCCCCACAACCACACCGAGCGATATGAACGGCTGGCCGACGCGCAGACGACCCAGCCCGGGCAGGTTTCGGTTCCTCGGATGGGGGTGGGTGGGTTGAGGTCGCCGCGACGGGTGGTCTCACTCGCCGTCGTTGTGCTCCTGGTGGCCGCTCCACCGTGGCTGTAGGCCACCGTCGTCGGCTCGCCGCTGCACGGCTGGCCGAGTCTGCGCGAGGTACGTCTCTGGGTTGCGCAGCCCCTGACCGCGCACACCTTGACCGCGGGGCTGACGGTCCTCGCGTGGCTCCTCTGGCTGCTCCTGGCCTACGCCGTCACCGTCACCATGACGCGACGCGTCCGAGCTGGTGCCCGCTGGCTGCGACGCCTGCCGCTGCCGACACCCCTGCAGGCCACCGCCACCGGAATGGCCGGCGCCGCTGTTTTTACCGCTCCCGCCAACGCCACCGCGACAGCCCCACCGGCCCAGCGTTCCGCTGTCTCGGCCGGCACCCTCGAACACCCCGAGCCCGCCGCAGACCCCGAGGATCCGGCGCCCATCGCTGAGGCCGGTGAGGGTGTCACCGTCCCGGGCGGCTGGCTCCCTCGTGACACGGCAGGGCAGGTGGCCGCTGCGGCGACTCTTGTCTGGTTGCGGCGCCGCCGCGGCTACCAGCCCGGCCATCGGAAGGTGCCGGAGCAGGATGCCCTGGGGCTGGCGCCGCTGCCCGCCACTGTCGCCGCCGTCCAAGCAGCCCTCGTCACCGACCCGACCCGCAAGGACGCCGCCGCCGAACGGCCGCCCACCGAGCAAGGCTGGCCCGCAATCCCGGCGTCGATCGCCGCATTGCCGACGACGGGCGTCACCTTCACCGGCCCCGGCGCAGGGGACGCCGCGCGAGGCATGCTCGTCACCGCGCTCCTCGCGGCACTGCGAGATCCGCCCGACGCGGTTCGCCTGGTCATCACCCGCTCCGCCCTGACCACCCTCCTCGCGGCGCCAGCCGTCACTGAGGTCTGCGACGGCATCCCGGCACTACGGGTGACCGGGACCGTGGACCAAGCCGTCGAACTCATTGACTCCCAGCTCGCATCGCCAGCAACACAGCCCGCTGCCCAGCCGGTACCAGGCGCAGATGGCAGCGTTCCGCGGCTGGTGCTGATCAGCGACTCGCCACCGGCGGCCGCTACCAACCGGCTGACGGCCCTGCTCAGCACCGGCAGGGTGACCGCCGTCGTTCTCGGCGCCTGGGCTCAGGGCGCCACCTGGAGCGTGGACCAGCACGGCCGCACCTACGACGTCCGGGATCCGGGGCAGGCAGGGCCGAGGGTTTGCGTCCTCGACCCGGCCGCCGCGATGGACCTGCTCACCGTCATGGCCCACACCAGCCTCGCACCAGTCCCGGCGCCGCAACCAGCCACCGACACGCAGACAACGGTCCTGCATGAGCAGCCACGGCAGTCCGTAGTCAGCCACGTGCGGATTCCCCGCCAAGCCGCCGGGGACCGAGCACCACTGCACACCCCGGCGGCCGCTGCCGAGCCTCGCGTCGAGCTACTGGTGCTGGGTAAGCCCAGGCTGCTCGTCGACGGGCACGCCGTCACGATCCGCCGCAGCGCTGCCATGCAGGTCCTCGTCTTCCTCGCCGTCCACCGCCACGGCGCCACCAGCACGCAGATGGTCCAGGCCATCTGGCCCGGCCTGCCGTCCACACCGTCACCGGCCGCCTCTACACGACCCTCAGCGAGCTACGCGGCACCATTCGCGCCGCGTGCGGGCTGACCATCATCGACCACACCGACGACCGCTACCGCCTCCTCGGCGAGCACCTCGACACCGACCTGTGGCGCCTGCACACCGCCGCCCACCACGCCGCCACCACCCTCACCGACCCCACCGCCGCCTGGCAGTCGGTCATCGACGCCTACACCGGCAACCTCGCCGCCGACCACACCTGGCCGTGGATCGACCCGCCCCGCGAGGCCACCCGCCGGCTCGTCATCAACGCCTACGCCGCCGCCGCGTCAGTTCAACCCGACCCTCACCGTGCCCTGGAGTTCCGTCAGGCCGGGATCCGCGTCGACCCCTACAACGAGAACCTCCACCAGTGGGCCATCGACATCCTCACCGCACTGGATCACAATGCCGCCGCGGCCGGGCTGCTCGACACCTATCGCCGCCGGCTCAGCATCGCCGGGCTTCGCCCCAGCAACATGCTCCATCAGATCGACCGCAGCAACGCGCCTCGCTAAGCCATTAGGCCGTGCTTCGTAGGTGGGTTGGGCCCTCCACACCATTGGCCAAGGTGCCGATGGACGACTACAGCATTGCCCTCGCGGTCAGCCTGGGCGGCGTTTCTACAAGGTACGAGAATTAGGGTGTTCCCGTTCGCCGGCGCCTTGCTGATCGCCGTGCCGCAACGTAGCTGGGCTCAGTAACCGCGGGCCAACACGCCGATTGCATCGACGTCCGGCGTGTGCTCCTCACCGGCGCCGGGTGACCTGCCGGCGATCGTGATCGTGAACTTCGGATCGTCTGTTCTCAATTCAGGAAGTCTGAACAGCAGGAACGAGACCACTTGGTCGCTGCTCGTGATTTCGAAGTAGTTCTTGAAGTCTGATCCGTGGATGCTGCCGTTCGCGATGATGTGGGGATCGCGGTCGACACCGGCGCGTCCGTCCCAACCTACGGAGACGGTCGTGACGCCGTCAGTAAAGGTCCAGTCGCAGCTCTCCCAGCCACCGCCATCCACCGGCATGATTCCGTTGTGCTCGAAGGCGACAACATCGGCGTGAAAAAGGTCCTCCCGGCTCACGGAATCTCCTTCGGGCATCACTGTGTCAGCGCCTAGCAGCTCAATGAGGTCCGGATAGTGCCTGCCGTGAAACTCTCCAAATATCGCCTGTGAGCCTGGTTGGACAACGTACCTCGTCTCGTTGGGTTCGCCGAGCGCGTTCTCTGGAATGTCTTCGCCAATCGAGCTGATCAGTCGGCGCGGCCACCGGATCTCGGACAGGAGCGACTGAGTCGCTCTGGCGACGTTGAGGTTTTCGTCTCCTTCACCTGCCCAGCCGAGCCACAGGCGACCCGCATGCGAGGCGAGGGCCGGGCCGTAGGGGCTCGTATCGGCGAAGACCCTCTTACCGCGGAATGTCGCGCCGTTGTCATCTGAGAACATGAGGTTCAGTTGCGGGTTGCTCGATCCCTTCCAGGCCAAGAACAGCCGCCCACCGTGCGACGCCAACGCCGGCGTCGCCCCGCTGCTGTCTCCCAAAACGACCTTGTCCTCAAGGCCCTCGATACCGACTCCCCCTGCGGTATTAGCCATCAGGCTTACCTTGGCGACGTTGAGGTTTTCGTCTCCTTCACCTGCCCAGCCGAGCCACAGGCGACCCGCATGCGAGGCGAGGGCCGGGCCGTAGGGGCTCGTATCGGCGAAGACCCTCTTACCGCGGAATGTCGCGCCGTTGTCATCTGAGAACATGAGGTTCAGTTGCGGGTTGCTCGATCCCTTCCAGGCCAAGAACAGCCGCCCACCGTGCGACGCCAACGCCGGCGTCGCCCCGCTGCTGTCTCCCAAAACGACCTTGTCCTCAAGGCCCTCGATACCGACTCCCCCTGCGGTATTAGCCATCAGGCTTACCTTGGCGACGTTGAGGTTTTCGTCTCCTTCACCTGCCCAGCCGAGCCACAGGCGACCCGCATGCGAGGCGAGGGCCGGACCGTAGGGGCTCGTATCGGCGAAGACCCTCTTACCGCGGAATGTCGCGCCGTTGTCATCTGAGAACATGAGGTTCAGTTGCGGGTTGCTCGATCCCTTCCAGGCCAAGAACAGCCGCCCACCGTGCGACGCCAACGCCGGCGTCGCCCCGCTGCTGTCCGCCAGCACGGACTTGTCCGCAAGCTCCGGCAGCAGAGACCTCTTGCCGCCTACCCGCACGAACGTCGCATACTGGCACGGTCGCCCCTCTTTGTCCACGAGGAAAAGCATGTACTCGCCTGGAGGTGCGACTGCCCCGTCGGGAGGTGCTGTTGCAAGCAACCGGTCCCCAGACTCCATGGTAAACGACAGGAAGACGCACCGCTGATCTGGATTGAACGCATGCGTTGACGAGCCGCAGCGCAACAATGTCACCGAGCGGATCTGCGCGGCCCCAGGTGATTCGATCGGGAATTTGTGGCCGTAGGCAATGGCCCTTGGGCATTTTGTGATGCTCGGCCGGCTACCAGCCGGGTACGGAGGGTCGAAAATCTCTATTCTCTTCTGCTCCTCCAAGGGCGGGGAACCAAAGGGCTGGGTCGGCTCGTCCTCCTTATTCCCGCCGCCTGTCCAAACACGACCGTCGGGCATGAGTAGCGCTGTCGAGTGATAATTGCGGACGACGGTCGCCGGCTCGGGGAGTGTTCTCCAGCTTCCTGGACCGCCCACGTACGATGGGGCGCCGACGGCGTGATCAAGCGGCGTCGAGTACAGTTCAGGCTCCATCACCCCTACCCCGCCCAGAGAACCACCGTTCATGAGTACGTCACCGGTCGGGAGTATCGTCGCGCAGGCCGTGGGTCGCGCGCGTGCAGCTGTCGAACCATGGCGGGGAACTGGGGCCCACTCTGGCGACTCGTCGCCGAGGTCGGCGATCTGGGAGGTGAGCCCACCGCAGAGCAGGACGCGCGGCCGATAATTGTCCCGTGGTGTCAGCGGAAGGAGCACTGATGGGCTGTCGAAGCGGTGGTATGCGTCATCAGGCAGGTCACACACCTCGCGTCGATGGCTGGTCCAGGGATTCATGACGACGCAGCCCGAATTACCCTGCAGCTTTGATGATACGAACACCGTTCCATCGCGAAGGACGTGCAGGCGCGGATAGTTATCCGGCTCGTCATCGTCCGCTGCTCCCGTTTCGGCGAGAAGGACCCAGCGATCGACCAGTGGCTGGTAACGCTCCGGTCGATTATTGGTGTGACGCGCGTCATCGCCTCTGGGATGACCGCCGACGGCGAGCACCTCACCAGTCATGAGCGTGCACAACGTCGGATACCAGCGCCCTCCCCCGAAGGTTTTGCCAGGCTGGAATCCCATGCTGGCGACCTCGGTGAAAGCTTTCGTCGCGGCGATGTAGACAGAGGCCTGCCGGTCTCCCGAAAAGTGTCCGTGTGCGGCGTGAGGCGGTGGTGAGTCTACGCCAAACGACGTTGTGCCACCGGCCGTGAGTAGACGCCCGTCGCCGATGAACGCGTGGCCGCAGCAAAAAACGTCCGCGGGTGGCGACATGACGGAGCCAAGGGGTAGCGTCGGGTTGCGACAGCTGAAGCGCGCAGCATGGTGAATGTCGCCATCCAACTGTCCCTGGTGATAATGGTTGTCGCCACCGAATAGAACGATCTCGCCATCGCCATTGGGCGTTGAGACAAGCGCAGCATGTATTGCCACGACGTCTCCCGACGAGATCACCGCAGACCAGGGCATGGAGACCTCCTGAAGTCTTCGCACAATATTCATGACTGGTGCTCGGGCCGCCTCACGCCCCCGCCACCGTGTCGCCGATGGCGGGGCGGCTGGCTGCATGAGTGCCTACAGGGGCAGATGCGTCATTGACAGCGGGGATGGGTGCTGCCGCCGACAGCCCGCCCTCTCGTGGAACTTACGAGAACGGGCCCTTCCAGTGCAGTAGGTCATATTCGCATTCGATCTAGGGGGAGGGGTGGGAAGCGCGGAACGAGGACAAAGCTGACAAGCATGAGCTAGCATGCGCGGTTTCTAAACCCGTTCGGGATTGAAGATCATCATTGATCGACACAGTGGGCCGTAGGCGGCCCCGACCTGCAGCAAGAGCGTCCTGGCGGAGTCGGCACACGAGCTGGCCGGATCGCGCGCTGGGGCGCTCCCATGGCGGGGTGGGAGGAAGGCTGCACCTGGCCTGTGAGCAGGGCGCCAGGCCATTGTCGATGGTGCTGACCGCCGGGCATCGCGGCTACAGCCCGCGTTCGCGCCGGTACCGGCGGGTGTCCATGCTCCTCGCCGCGCACGCCGCCCGCACAGCCGCCCCAACCAGGTAATCGTCGACCGGGCCTACACCCCCCCAGCCAACCGTGCTCACCCGCTGGGGCGGGATCAAGGCCACCACCGAGCAAGCGACCAGGACGCCAAGCAGACCGCAGGAGGTGAAGCACCGACGTGCCTTGCCATGGCTGTTGGTCCTGAAAGCGAGCGAAAGAGCCGCAGCGCCCGTGGCCTGCGGTTGTAAGGGCGTGTGAGTCCGTGTGAGGGCTTGTTAGCCGTCGCCCCAGTCCGTGAAGGACGCTGCGGCCGTAGCGTCAACGCATCCCAGCCGATAGCCATCCTCCAGGCCCTCGCGGCCCGGAGTGCGCTCGTCGCTGCCGGTCCTGACCGGCGGTAATGGCAGCCAGCAAGGTCAGGAGCTCCTGTGCCGTCCAGATCAGCCAGCATCGCCGCGCTCACTACCTCCATCGTGTCCACGGCCGCCTGTTCCGCCTGTCTCGCCGCCGTCGGTTTGTGTAGGCCTCGGCCGCCCTCCGTGGCCATGGTGCGGCAGTGGATTCACCAACCGTTGACCACGGATTTCGTCATCGCCCTCGCCTACATGGGGGCGATACCGCTGTGGCTGCTCTTGGCAACCGCCGCCCTTACTCGCGCCTACACGACGCTGGCTCGCCGCCTGCGCCGGCTGCCCGCACTCCACCTGCCCGGCCCCGTCCAAGGCATGACGGCGGCACTGCCCGGCGCCACCGCCGTCACCACGGCCACCGCCGGCACCCCCGCCCACGCCGCCCCGGCAGCCGGAGCCACCCCCGACAACGACCAACCAGCGGCCCAAGCAAGGTCGGCCGCCCAGATCACCCGCCCGGCGAGCAGCAGCCAAGAGCTGACCCTCGTGGCGGGCGGCCGCACCTACACCCACACCGTCAAGCGCGGCGACACCCTCTCCAAGATAGCCGCACAGTGGCTGGGCGACCCGGACCGCTGGCCCGAAATCTTCGCCCTCAACCGCGGCACCCACTTCACCCACGCCGGCGGGACGCTGCGCAACCCGAACATCATCTACCCCGGCTGGACGCTCACACTGCCCGACGACGCCGCCCCACCAGCCGCACACCAACCCCGACCCGCCCCGCCACCGGCAGCCCCCGACGACCCGGACACCCCCGCGCCGACACCTCCACCGACCATCGATCTGCCGCCCCCGGCACCCACGCCCGCCACGGCCGGGGCAATCACAACCACGCCGGCCGAGCCAACGCACACACCGACACCCACCACCGGCGGCACCTGCGCCCTGTCAAGCCCCGGGTTTGATGGAGAGTTGGTTAGCTGGTTTTCAGGGGTGCGGTGACCGGCTGGGTCATCGCGTGTAGTGCCTCGTGTTCGGCGGGCGGGATGTGCCCGAGCTCGCCGTGCAGCCTGCGGTTGTTGTACCAGTCGATGTACTCGACGGTGGCCATCTCCAGGTCGTCGAGCCCGCGCCACGGGCCGGTGTTGCGGACGAGTTCGGCCTTGTAGAGGGAGTTGAACGCCTCGGCCATCGCGTTGTCGTACGAGTCGCCCTTGGAGCCGACCGAGGCGACGGCGCCGGCCTCGGCGAGTCGTTGGGTGTAGCGGATCGCTCGATACTGGACTCCCCGGTCCGAGTGGTGGACCAGTTTGCGCAGGTCAGCGCCCTGGCTCTCGCGGCGCCAGATCGCCATCTTCAGCGCGTCGAGAGCCAGGTCGGTGTAGAGGCTGGTGGCGACCTGCCAGCCGACGATCATGCGGGAGTGCACGTCGAGAATGAACGCGGCGTACACCCAGCCCACACTCGTGCGCACGTAGGTCAGGTCGGCGACCCACAGCTGGTTCGGATGTTCCGCGGTGAAGTCCCGTTTGACCAGGTCACCGGGGCGGCCGGTCTCGGCTGCGGGCCGGGTCGTGCGTGGTGACTTGTCGCGCAGCAGCCCGCGCAGCCCGGACTCACGCATCAGCCGCTCCACGGTGCACCGGGCCACCGGCACGCCCTGGCGGCGCAGCTCGTGCCACACCTTGCGAGCGCCGTAGACACCGTAGTTCTCCGCATGGATCCGCTCGATCATCGCGGTCAGCTCCTCATCGCGCCGCGACCGGGCCGAGGCCGGGCGGGTCTTGGCGGCGTAGTAGGTCGACGGTGCGATCTGTGCCGGCGTGTCTTCGAGCGCCTGCAGGACCGGCTGGACACCGTGTTCGACCCGCTGGGAGTCGACGAAGTCGACCTTCATCGCGACGGACGGTCCAACTCCGCCGCGAAGAAAGACGCCGCGGACTTCAAAATCTGATTCGCCCGCCGCAGCTCACGATTCTCCCGTTCCAACACGGCGAGGCGTTCCGCGTCGCTGCTGGTGATGCCCGACCGCTCACCGGCGTAGGTCTCGGCCTTCTTCACCCACGTCCGCAACGCCTCCGGATGAACCCCGAGCTGACCGGCGATCCGCCGGATCGCTCCAACCGCGGACGCCGGATCCCGGCGAGCCTCGACCGCCAACCGCGTCGCACGCTCACGCAGCTCATCGTTGTACTTCTTGGGTGCGGGCATCGCTGGTGTTCCTCCCAGGTTTCGATGTCTCCATCAAACCCGGTGCGGGACACCCCCAGCAGCAGCGACAACACAGGCGACACGGCCACCACCGGCCCGACCGAGCCCAGGCCTTTGCGTCGGCGGGTGGCCCGCTGGCTTGGGGTGCTGCCCGGCCCGCCGGGGGTCTGGGCGATGTGTTCGTCCAGCACCGACAGGGCCAGGTTGGCCAGCAGCCGCTGATCGGCTGTGCTTGCCGGAGGTCGACGAGAAGGCGCTGGTCGGACTCAAATTCAACGCCGCCGTGCCGACACGGCTTGCCACGGCGACCCTGGCAGCCCGACTGGCGGACCTGGACCGGGCGGCCATGGTGCTGGGCGAGCCGACCCGATTCCTGGTTGCCTGAGCTGTTTCGCCCCGGGTTGACCCAGCCCGGGCGAATGTCGGCACAGCACGACCGGTCACCGGCGCCAGTGGCATGGCAGGACGGCGGTCCAACCCTTACCGCTGAGGTGGATCAGTAGCTATATCGAGTTCATGGACTCGGCTGGCCCGCCGCAGTAGGCGTTCGACGGACGCGCGTGCCGTTGTGGGGCTGATGGTTCCGCTGTTCGACGGAGCGCGCGGGGCCGCGGCGGCGGCGACAATCGCGGTACGCCCTCTCACTGGAGATGCCGTGCCGCAGATGCCCGGTCCGCCTGAGCCCTCAGCGCAACAGCCGCCTGGACCCGATGGACTGTCGGCCGTAGAGCCCTCACTGGTACCAGCCGTGGCCGCAGGGACCCCATCTCGAAATGCAAGGGTGGGCCTCGTCCTGCTGGTGGTGGTCGTGGGTGGGCTGTTCATGTGTTGCGTAGGTGGAACGGGCCTGGCCACTCTTGGTCTGATCATCGGCGACCCCACGCTCCCTCGCCCTGCTCCGGCCAGCCCTGCTACCGAACCGGCACCCTCACCGAGCGCCCGCACGCCGGAGCCCGCCTCCACCTCCACTGTGCGTACCTCACCTACCGCTACGGCTACCACGCCCCCGGCAGCGGCAACTCGCGAAGCGAGGCCTGAACATCCCGCAGCTGCCTACGAAGTCTTTGAACGACGAGACGTCGGCGCCGGCTCCGGAGCTCGTCGTCTCGCCCTCCGGGTGGAACTACGCGTCTATCCCGTTACCGGCCGGCAGGTCACTGACGTGGCGTCGCAGATTGTTGAGAGCCATCGAGGTCAGGGATGGCAGGCGCTGTCGATCGTGGTCACCTATGACCGGCGTGAGGTCGTGCCGAGCTACGCGGTCTACGAATGGGCGCCAGAGGGGCGCTGGTCGGACGCCGCCAAGGGAGACGCCGCGTCCTGGCGAGGCTACCGGCTCAATCAAACCGTCGTCCGGGACAAGCTGACGCAGCCCAACACCTGCAAGGTCCCGACGGAGCAGGCATACGTGCTCAACACTGAGTTGAACCAGGCAACCGAGAGCGACGTCGAAATCAATGAGGAAGCGGTACTGACGGAGATCGCCAAACGGCACAACATCCCGACCAGCCGCGCCGAGGAATTAGTTTTGAGCGTCGAGGACTGGACGATGTGCTGAGCCGCTGGGCGCGACACGCAGCAGCGGATGTCGGAACCGCAACATACTTGTCATTACGTTCGGCCCGTGTTCCCTGTAAAGCCCGGAGCGTGCCGACTTCGCCAGTCTGCTGGCCAGGGTTGCCGCCGCTGCCCGCCAGCGCGCCCCGTCCCCAGGGAGGTCCTCAGGCACGCAGCCCCTCTCCAGTTGCGCTGATCGCCTTCTCGAACCAGGCTGCGGTGTTCTCTGTCGAGCGAGTCCAGACCGCGACGCACTGCACCACGCGACCGTGGTGCAGGCAGCGGTAGCGGTGGGGGAAGGGCGTGCCGTCAGGAAGTTTCATGGTGGCGGTCACCGCTCGGCCGGGCACGCCGACCGCGGCCGGCTGGTCGGCAGCGGCCTGCCCGTCGGTCACCTGGCCCGCCTCTACGTCCCGGTCGCAGGTCTCCAACAGATCGAATAGTTGCCGTACGGCCTCGGCCGCCACCGGGTCGGTCGGGTAGACCACGGTCTCCTGGGTGACCTCAACGAACTCCTCGACGCGGTGCCGTCTGGAGTGCCGAAGACGTGCGCCACTGCGACCAGGCGTCGGCTCAGCAGGGGTCGCGGTCGGCCGCAGGCCACCCCGTCGGAGTCGAGCTTTTCGTCCTTGCAGGCGGGCTTTTCGGCCAGTCCGGCCAGGCGCTGGGTGGCGGCGTACCGGTCTCGTAGCTTTCGGGCGGCGCCGCCATCGGTGGGCGCGGGAGCGACCAGGGCCGTGGCGGGCGGTGTCGGCGTCGATTCGCCTGTGGCGGGCGCCGGGTCGCAGGCGGCGGTTGGGGCGAGCCCGGCGAGGAGAGCCACCGAAGCGGCGAGACGTCGGGCCATGGCGGCGAGCATAGGTGGCGGCCAACTTCCGCCTCTCGCCGCCTCCACACAAGGCCAACAACGGCGAAACCACGGTCGGGTGGCGTCAGGAACACGTGCCGGTCGGCGGTGGCCAAAGCCGGCGGGGCGCTCGGCGTTCCGTCGCCCACAACTCTTGTGACCCCCGGCCGCGCCCTGCTCAACCGATCCCACCGGCAGGTGTCACAGGCGGGTGAGTCGGTGGTCAAGGGCAGTGTGGCGGCGTCCGGCGCTGACGGTGCGGATCGCGGCGGCGAGGGCTCGGCGGGAGCCGACGAGCACCACCAGTTGTTTGGCGCGGGTGACGGCGGTGTAGAGCAGGTTCCGTTGCAGCATCATCCACGCGCTGGTCGTCAGGGGGATGACCACCGCGGGGTATTCCGAGCCCTGAGAGCGGTGGATGGTCATGGCGTAGGCGTGCGCCAGCTCGTCGAGTTCGTCGAAGTCGTAGTCGATGCTCTCGTCCTCGTCAGTGCGCACCGTGAGGGTCTGCTCCTCCGTGGAGAGGGCGGTGACGATGCCGAGGGTGCCGTTGAAGACGCCGGCCTGACCCTTGTCGTAGTTGTTGCGGATCTGGGTGACCTTGTCGCCGATGCGGAACACCCGCCCGCCCATCCGCCGCTCCGGCTGCCCTTCGCGGTGCGGGGTCAGATGCTGCTGCAGCAGGGTGTTGAGGGCTCCGGCTCCGGCGGGGCCGCGGTGCATGGGGGTGAGGACCTGCACGTCCCGGCGCGGATCGAGGCCGAAGCGCGCCGGGATGCGGGCGCAGGCGACGTCAACGGTGAGGGCGGCGGTGGCGTCGGTGTCGTCGCAGGCGAACAGGTAGAAGTCCGACAGGCCTTGAAGCAGGGGCGGGCGGCCGGCGTTGATGCGGTGGGCGTTGGTGACGACGCCGGACTGGGCGGCCTGGCGGAAGATCTGCGTCAGCCGCACCCGCGGCACAGCCGCGGCGGCGAGCAGGTCGCGCAGGACCTCCCCGGCACCGACGGAGGGGAGTTGATCGACGTCGCCGACCAGGAGCAGGTGCGCGCCGGGTGGGACGGCTTTGACGAGCTTGTTGGCCAGGATCAGGTCGAGCATGGAGGCCTCGTCGACGACGAGCAGGTCCACGTCCAGAGGATGGTCCCGGTCGTAGGAGGTGTCCCCGCCGGGACGTAGTTGCAGCAGGCGGTGCACGGTGGCGGCGGGATGTCCGGTGAGCTCGGACAGGCGCTTGGCGGCGCGGCCGGTCGGGGCGACAAGGGTGACCTTGGCCTTCTTGGCGGCGGCGAGCTCGACGATCGAGCGGACCGTGAAGCTCTTGCCGCAGCCCGGCCCGCCCGTCAGCACCGCCACCTTCGACGTCAGCGCCAGGCGGACGGCCTGTTCCTGCTCCGGGGCCAGGTCGGCGCCGGTGCGCGCCTTCAACCAGGCCAGGGCCTTGCCCCAGTCGACGTTCGTGAAGTGGGGCAGGCGGTCGGGCTTGTCGTTGAGCAGGCGCAACAGAGAGCCGGCGAGGGACTGCTCGGCGCGGTGGAACGGCACCAGGTACACCGCCTGCACCGGCTCCCCGTCGGAGCCCGGTAGGACCTCGCGGACGACGCCCTCGTCAGCGGCGAGGTCGTCGAGGCAATGGGCCACGAGGTCGCCGGGCACGTCGAGGATCTTCGCGGCGTCGGCGACGAGCTGCTCAGCCGGCAGATAGCAGTGGCCGTTGTCCGTGGCCTCGGACAGGGTGTACTGCAGGCCGGCCATGACCCGCTGGGCACTGTCGTGGGGGATACCGACGGCCTGGGCGATGGTGTCGGCGGTCTTGAACCCAATGCCCCACACGTCCGCGGCCAGCCGATACGGCTCCTTCGTGACCACGTCGATGGACGCGTCGCCGTACTGCTTGAAGATCCGCACCGCAAGCGACGTCGACACCCCGACGCCTTGCAGGAAGACCATCACCTCCTTGATGGCCTTCTGCTCCTCCCACGCCGCGGTGATCTTCGCCGTGCGCTTCGGCCCCAGCCCGGGCACCTCCACCAGCCGAGCAGGCTCATCCTCGATCACCCGCAACGTGTCCAAGCCGAAGTGAGCCACAATGCGTTCGGCGAAGACCGGGCCGATGCCCTTGACCAGACCCGAGCCGAGATAGCGCTGGATGCCCTGGATCGTCGCCGGCAACACGGTGGTGTAGGAGTCGACCTCGAACTGGCGGCCGTACTTCGGATGTGACGACCACCGCCCGGACAGGCGCAGGCTCTCCCCGGGCTGCGCGCCCAACAGCGCACCCACCACCGTCAGCAGATCGGTGCTCCGGTCGGTAGCCACGCGGGCGACGGTGTAGCCGGTCTCCTCGTTGACATAGGTCAACCGCTCCAGCACCGCCTCCAGCACAGCCAGCGGCGGACGGGCAGAGGCGGTCACGGCGACTATCGTGCCGCCTCGCGATGGGCAGCTGCCACCCGGTTCGCCGCTGGCGGCCCGCATGCCCTCGCCAAACGCAGGCGAGGTGGCACGCTCGCCGAGGACGAGACGTACAACGGACCCTGGGATGACCCAGGCCCGTGTGTGTGATTGGTTAGCATGCCCGGTGATGATCTTTCTTCTTCGCTCCGTGCGGCTACGCCGCGCCGCCCGTAGGCGCTTCGGCTGGCAGAAGCTGCGCCCCACCCAGATGCGCGCGATGCGCACGCTACTGGCCGGCCGCGACGCGCTGGTCGTGCTGCCCACCGGCGGCGGGAAGTCTGCTGTGTATCAGGTTCCCGCCACGCTGCTGCCCGGCCCGACGGTGGTGATCTCACCGCTGCTGGCATTGCAGCAGGACCAAATCGCCAACCTCAACGAGCGGGGCGATCCGGCGCTGCGGGCGGTTCGGATCAGCTCCGCGGAGAGCCCGAGCAAGCAGGAGGCGGCGCTGGCCGAGCTGCGCTCGGGTGCCGCGAAGTTCCTATTCATCACGCCGGAGCAGCTCAGTTCGCCGCAGCGGCTGGCCGAGGTCCGCGCGCTGCGCCCGGCGCTGGTGGCGGTAGACGAGGCGCACTGCATCTCGTCGTGGGGGCACGATTTCCGCCCCGACTACCTGACGATCGGCCACCTCATCCGTGACCTCGGCCGCCCGCCCATCGTGGCGCTGACCGCCACGGCATCGCCGCCGGTGCAGGACGCCATCATCGCGCGGCTCGGCATGCGCAAGCCGCGGCTGGTGCTCTCCGGACTGGACCGACCGAATCTTTTTGTGGCGGCGTTGCACTGCCCCAGTGAGGATTACCGCTGGCGCAGACTGCTCACCCTGCTCAGGCAGGCCGATTCACCCGGCATCGTGTACGTGCCGACCCGCCGTGGCGCCGAGGAACTCGCGCAACGGCTGTCCGATGCGGGTTATCCCGCGCAGGCCTACCACGGGGGCATGGCCGCCGGGGTGCGTCAGCGCCGCCACGAGGACTTCCTCGCCGACCGGGTACCGATCATGGTCGCCACGTCGGCGTTCGGCATGGGCATCGACAAGCAGAACATCCGCTGGGTGGCACATGTGGCGCTGCCCGACTCACCCGACAGCTACCTGCAGGAGATCGGGCGGGCAGGGCGCGACGGTGAGCCGGCCCGGGCGTTGCTGCTCTACCGCGCCGAGGACGTCGCCCTGCAACGCTTCTTCGCTGGCGGTGCGCCCGACCTGCAAGAGCTGCGCGCGGTCGCCGCCGCCCTGCATACCGGCCCGATGACGCGCACGGCGCTGGCGAAGGCCACCGGCCTGAGCCCGCGCAAGATCGCCAGCCACATCAGCCTGTTCGAGCAGGCCGGTGCGGTGGCGACGGGCTCCAGGGGTGAGCTCAGAGTCGTTCCGTATGCGCCTCTACCGGATCAGGCGGCTCGGGAGGCGCTGGCGGAGTACGCCCGCTATCAGGCCGGGCAGCGTTCCCGCACCGACATGATGCGGCGCTTCGCCGAGAGCCGGGGCTGCCGGATGCAGTCGCTGCTGGGCTACTTCGGTGAGCAGGTGAGCCACCCCTGCGGGCACTGCGACAACTGCCACGGCGGCAGCTCCGAGACGCTCCCCGACAACGGGCCGTACCCACTGCACAGCACCGTACGGCACCCCAAATGGGGATCAGGCATGGTCCTCGGATACGAGAAAGACCGGATGACCGTGCTCTTCGACGATGTCGGCTACAAGACCCTGTCAGTCTCCGTCGTGCAGGCGCAAGGCCTGCTGGCACTCGAGGCGAATCGCCGCTGACCGGCTAACCTTCTCGCCCGCCGCCGATGCTGCAGTCATCAGTACGTGAAGTAGGTGCCCTGCCGCAGTATCGGCATCGTGCGCACAACGCCTGGCGGGGATCGCGGCCAGCAGCGGGTGCAGTGGGAAGCCCAGGCGCTGTTCGGCCTTGGCGATCCCGATGGCGAGACAGTGGTGCGGGCAGGGCGCCCGGAAGCTGTAGCGCCGGTGCGTCCTCGCGAGCCCGGTGGGTGAGGCGCGCCAGCAGCCGTGGGTAATTCGTCACGGTGGCAGATCATGTCGTGGCGGTCCAACAGCTCCTCGCGGGAATCTGCCGGCTCACCCTCGCGGGGTTCGTTGCGTTCGTGACTGGCTGTGCTGTGTCTGTCAGTCACGCTGGTCATGCCCTGGAGCCGATTCACGCTCGCGCATCCACCGCTGTGGGCGGCGTCAAGACCGGCAGGGGAGGCCGAAGCCTGGCGGGTCCGTAGACTGCCGCGCCATGGGAGAGATCGTCACGCTCGGCGAAGTCCGGTGCCCGTCTGGCCAACTGGTCATCATCGACGGGGGAATGCTCGGCATGTGGTCCGGAAGCAGACCTCCGAACGAGCTGGATCCGCGCGGTCTTGGGATCGAGGATCCCGACCTGCTGGCTGAGGTTGCCGGGGCAGCGGACTACATGGTGGTCGGCCCGGACGCCGAGCGCGCGGGGGCGTCGTTCCAGGTTCGGCCCGGGCGGTATCACTACGACATTCCCGCCTCGCGTCGCGACGACTGGGTGGATCGGTTCGCCGGTCACTGCCGGGAACACGGGTGGACGGCTGCGTTAGAGCGCTCCGAGACACAGGTGCCGCACCGGGAGCGGGCCCGCCGGTGTGCGGTCGAACGCCAGCCGGGGTTCAGAGTCTTCGGTCTGCCCGCGGTGGCGGTGGACGGTCTTCCCTGCAAGGCCGTCATGGTGGAAGCGGAACGCTCGGACGGGCCGTGGGATGGCTGGTCCCAGATGATTCTTCGGGTAGGTGACGCGCCGGTTGCATCCACGGTCGACGTGGGCGTGGTCGGTGTCGACGCGGCCCGGCTGGCCTTCGCCGACGGGGACGCCCTCGATCTGTGGCGCCACGAGGAGCCGTTGGACGGCCTCGCCGATGTGGCGTTCTGGGGTGTCGACGCGCCGGCGGCGGCGCAGGAATTCACCGCTGCGCCGCTGACCACGCCGGGTGATGAGGGCAGCTACGGCTGGACGGACCTGCCGATCCGTTCCGCCGTCCGACGAGCGATGACGGTGCAGGCGTGGCGGGACGCCGAGCCCGGCCGGGGGTTGGCGGTGGACTTCCGGCCGCACTCCCACCACTGGCAGGTGATGCGCCAGGTACGGGCCAGCGAAACGGAGAGCGGCGCCCTGCGCCTCGGCGACGCGCAGATCTTCTTCGCCATGACCAGCTGGGGCGATGGGATATTCCCGGTCCAGGTCGACCGCGATGCTGCCGGCCACCTGCTCGCAGTCCGGATCACCCTCGCCGAGAGCTGAACCGCGCCAACCACAGCGCTGCCGCTGCGAAGCTTACACCAGCCAGCGATCCCGCATGGCATGGTGTATGGGACTGAATCCTGGTCGCAGCCGTCACGTACCGTGGCGGCGTGTCCGAAGCGGGTCTCACAAACGATGTCAGCGGGGACTTCGAGGTCCACATCACCGCCCACCAGCGGGACGCCGGCAAGCTGGCGGACTTCGCCGAGGAGCACGGGCTGAAGTACACCCATGTGCTGCTGGACCGGGGCCACACAGCGTCCCAGCCGATGCTGACCTTCGTGGGGTCGGGCTCTTTGAAACAGCAGCGTGATGCTGCCGAGCGGTGGAGGAAACGGCTGCGGGCGGCCGGTCTGCCCAGTGCCCGGATGAAGATCGAGGCTGCGCCGTGGTGTGCCGGTCACCGACGAGGAGGCGGTCGCACAACCTGCCGGCCGGTACTTCGAGCACCATGTCAAGCTTCTGCTTCCCGCAGGGGTTCCTAGGCAGGTGGCGGTGACCGCGGTGGCCGAGCGGCACGGCGCGCGGTTGTCCCGCAACGCCCGGCGCACACGCGGTGACGGGCGCCAGGAGCGGTTCGTCACTCAGCGGCGCCACCGGGTCGGGCGCGATGCCGCCCGGGCTCGGCTCGACGCCCTCGTCGCGGCCCTGCGGGACTCCGGCTGGGAGATCCTCGCCGTCGAGCAGGAGTACGTCGTGTTCGACGACCGGATCGAGCTCGACGCGGGCTGGCTGGCCCAGTCCGGGCCGGACGTATGGCATCTGGCCAGGGAGGAGAAGATGCGCTCGGCATCCGCCGGCACCCCTGGCTACCCCAACACCTACCAGCCACTGCCCGCCCAGCCCGGCGTACGGCAGCGGGCCGCGTTCGACCCCGCCCTGAAGCAGTACGACAACGCCTACCGTGCCGGTGAACCAGTGTTCTCCGATCCCGATACCGGTCGACGGTGGCTTACCGCCCGTCGTGCCGCGATGCGACACATGATCACCGTCATCGCTGACACACCCTGGGCTGGCCATCTGGTCCTGCCGGGGCAGCGTCACGATGTCCGCGTGGTTCGGAGCCGCCGCCCGGGAGCCCGGTGACGTCGACTTCGTCGTGACCCCATTCTCGATGGGCATCCACAGCGAGGAGGCGAAGGCCATGCTCGCCGGCATCCTGGCCGCCCTGCGTGACCGGCCAGGCGCCGGCCTCGACCCCGACCGCGTGGAGACGACCGGCATCTGGACCTACGAACGCGCCGACGGACGGCGCCTGGTCCTCCCATTCACCACCGACGAAGGGCTGACCGCATCAGTCCAGGCCGACTTCGTCTTCAACGAACACCTTCCCCTGGAACCGCACCACGATCCGGCTCGACGGCGTCGACCGCCCCGTGCGGGCAGCGAGTGCCGAGATGTCGCTGGCGTGGAAACTCATGTGGCTCGCCACAGACATGTACCCGCAGGGCAAGGACCTCTACGACGCTGTTCTGCTCGCCGAGCACACCACAGTGAGCCTCCGACTCGTACGGGACCTGCTCCGGCCAGAATTGGGTGCCGAAGCCGACGATTTCACCGCCGAATCCGTGCTCGCCTGGGACGTCGACTGGGACAACTTCATCGACGAGTACCCCGACATCCCCAGCGACGCCGAGACCTCGCTTCCTCACCCTCGCCTGCGCCATCATCTGCTGGCGACGACTCCAACGCTCAAAGAGTCAGGAGCTCTTAGAGGCAGAGACCAGCACGTCGCTGACGCGGCTGAGGGAACTTTTTGCACCCTGGCTCCGGCACCTAGGCAGCAACGACCGGCCGATGAGACCCCACGGCCTTTGCGGTCTGTCTCGGCGCGGCGAAGCCGTTCGCGCGGTGCGCGGCGTGCCGCATCCAGGTACGCCGGCGCGGCCCCCACCCGGCTGGCACCACCAGCCGCACATCCTCGATCGGGAAACCCGCCGTCCGCTGCGCCTCCTCGGCGACCCGACGTAACGTCGCCGCGATGAGGTCCAGCGCCTCGACCTCGGTGCCTGCGACGGTCAGATGCTGTTCGGGAGACCGGCGGGGCGCCGGAATGAACCGGCCCGGTTGCGCGGCGGCGCCCTGCCAGGCCCGCTGGCCTGTCAGCAGGGTTCCTTCGGCAGCCAGAAACACCGCGCTGGGCAGCGCTGGTTGGCCGTCGAACATCAGCGGCGCGACCTGCCGTCGGGCCATGCCACCATCGCCACGGTGCTGGCGCTGCCGCAGTCGATCGCCAGGCGCGCCACCGCCAAACAATGGCAGGGCTGATGCGCCTGGGAGGTCTCGGGGTCATTTCCTGGCGGTGGTCCGGCAAGCTTCGCCGCGAGGCGGCGTCGACCACGACGTGCCGGCCTAGTCGAGCATGATTCACCGCCTGGGTCCCTGCTGGCTGTGCAGCGCCATCACCCTCCTGCCTGCCCACCGCGAGGCGCTTCTACTACTGGTCGCAGTCGAGGCGGCGCGGCGCCAGAATGGGACCGCGGCGATCCTTCGCTGACCGCTACGCCCGCGGCGAGATCGGCGAACAGGAGTACCAACAGCGTTTGGCAACCCTTCACGGCCACACATGACCGGCGCGCCACTCGGCCTCTACGTCATGGGCAACGTCGCGCGAGCTGACGAGGGTTTTGATGCGGGTCCGGGCCGATCGGGTAACCTAGCGAAGATCATGGCGGTTACCGCCTGTCGCGAGCGAGGCCGGGGCCGTTTGGGCTTCGTCAGGCAGTGGGGTTAGCCCGCCAGGCTGCGGATGACGTCGTCGGTGGTGGCGACTTGGCCGAGTTGGCCGAGCGTCGCCAGGCTTGCCTGGTGCGCGTCGTCGGTCGCCCCGGTGCACGCGTCGGAGACGATCAGCGTGCGGTATCCGTGGTTGATCGCCTCGAACGCGGTGCCGGTCACGGATAGGTTGGTGGCCACACCCGTGAACAGGATCGTGTTCACGCCCCTGAGGCGCAGGATCGTGTCCAGTTCGGTGCCGAAGAAGCCGGTGAGCCGGACGTGGGTGATGACGACGTCGCCGTCCTGGGGGGCGATCTCGTCGATGATCCGGGTCTTCGGCGTGCCTTCGAGGAACGCCTGCTTCTGGCGGATGAGCGCGAAGCTTGGGGTGTTGGGGATGAGGTCGGGGTAGCCGGGCCGGTGGGCGACACGCGTGTAGGCGACCAGGCCGCCGCGGGATCGCAGGGCATCGGCGACCTGCGCCGCGTGCGTCGCGACGCGGTGCCGGGTGACCTGTTCGGCGAAGAACGGGCCGAATATCCCGTCGGGGCTGACGACCTCGTGCTGCCAGTGGACGCCCAGGACGGCGGTGCACGCCGGGTCGATCTCCTGCATTGTCCCTCCCGTCATGGGGCGGAGAGCTGTTGCGGCCCCGGCTGGTACCCGCGTCGGTCGGTGGCCGCCGGTCCTCGGCCGTAGGCGTCGAGGCGCCCCCACCGGCCGGGGATGTCCAGCAGCGCCACGAAGTCGAGATTAGCGGGCAGGGCCGGCCTGATCACCAGATCGTCGCCGACCGGCCGGAGGTCGAGCATTGCTCGCAGCAGCAGGAGCGGGGCACCGGCGGACCATGCCTGGGGGCTGCAGGCCGTGGGGTAGTTGACGGGAAATCGGGTTTCTGTGCGGGCGGTGCCGGCGAACGCCTCGGGCAGCCGGCCGTCGTAGAAGGCCGCCGCGTCGAGGATCCCGGCCGCGATCCGGGCTGCCTCGTCGGCGTACCCGTAGCGCCGCAGCCCCCAGGCGATGAACGAGTTGTCGAAGGGCCAGATGGTGCCCACGTGGTACCCGATCGGGTTGTAGCGGGCTTCGCTGTCGGCCAAGGTGCGGACGCCCCAGCCGCTGAAGAGCGCGGGTGACATCAGGTGCCGCATTACGGCCGTGGCCTTCTGCTCCTCGAGGATGCCGCTCCACAGCAGGTGGCCCATGTTCGACGACAGGGCATCCACCTGGCGGCCGTCGCCGTCGAGGGCGAGGGCGATGTACTCGCCGTCGGTGACCCAGAAGTCGCGGTTGAAGCGTTGCTTGAGGTCGGCGGCTTCCCGCTCCAGCCGGTCGGCGTACGCGGGGTCGTTCCAGACGGTGCGGGCGAGGCGGGCGGTGCGCATTTTCGCGTCGTACGCGTAGCCCTGCAGCTCGCAGGTGGCGCGGGGGAAGGTTGGCAGCCGGCCGTCGCGGTAGGAGATGCCGTCCCAGGAGTCCTTCCAGCACTGGTTCTCCAGCCCGTTCTTGGTGTTGCGGCGCTGGTAGGAGATGTAGCCGGTGCCGGTCAGGTCGGCGTAGTGGTTGATCCAGTCTATCGCCGCGCGAGCTTCCTGCTCCACCGAGCGGACGAGGTCGGTGTCGCCGGTCCACCGTTCGTACTCGTCGAGCAGCACGAGGAACAGCGGGGTGGCGTCCGCGCTGCCGAAGTAGGGGCTGTGCGGGGTCTCCTCGAAGACGCTCATCTCGCCGTAGCGCATCTCGTGCAGGATCCGGCCGGGTTCCTCCTCCCGGAAGTCGTCGACCCGGCTGCCCTGGCGAAACGCAAGTACCCGCAGCGTGGTGGCGGCAAGCTCGGGTGCGATCGGCAACGCCTGGAAGCTGGTGAGGATGCTGTCCCGGCCGAACAGGCTCATGAACCAGGGCAGGCCGGCCGCCGGCACACTCTTGTCGTCGGCGAGGAACGGGCTGAACCGCAGCGCGGCCAGGTCCATGAGGCTCTGCCGGTACGTGATGCGCAGTGGATCCCAGCCGCACTCCAGGCGTGGTGCCTGGTTCAACCATTCCCGGAGATCGCGCTGCTTGTCCCGGCCCGTTCGTGCTGCCCGCCCGGGGATCGTGAGCCTCTCCAGCCCTCGCGGCATGGGAAGGTCCGGCAGGGCGCTGAGTCGGGCAGACCATCGGCTGTGCGGCTCGATGTGAACCTCGAGTGTCAAGCCGTTATCGTCCACCGCCGCCGGCGCGGACACAGAAACGATCGTTTCCCGCCGGAAACGCTCCCGTTCGTAGCCGAGCACCAGTTGCCCGTCGTCGACCCGCCGGTAGTGCCGGCCCTTCTTCCGCGCCGTCGCGTCCTTGACTTCGAAAAGGTCAGCGAAGTCGGCGTCCGCCTCAACTCTGAGGGTCAGGTCGACCGGTCGCCGGTCATTATTAATGACGATCAGTTCCTCGTGCAGGCCCGTGTCCAGGGTGTGCCTTCGACGCACCGCCAGGGTGCTGTTGACGTAGACGTCCTGGCCGCCCGGGACCAGGTAGAAACGGTTCTCGAAGTAATGGACGTCGTCGATGGACAGGGTGCTCAGCCGCTCCCCGTTGATTGTCAGCACCCACTTCGACAACAAACGGGTGTCGTGCGCGAAAAGGCCGTGCGGGGCGTCCGGTGACGAAACGATGTCGCCCGTCCGATCGCAAACCATGAAGGTGGTTCCGTCGAGGATGCCGACCTGGTCCTCACTCATGGCCACCTCCTCGACTCTCGCGTCCTGCCGAAGCAGGCGGCGGCGGAAACAACCTCCGGACGGTCGCGAATAGTCGTGGGCTGCCCTCCACGGTCGCCTCCCCGCGCAGCACGCTGGTCAGGAAGTACGCCTCCCCGCTCGCGATCCGGTCGAACATGGCCCGATCCGCCCGGACGACCGCGTCCCCGCCCGTCTCCTGCTCCGACACCGTGATGTCGCCGTTGGCGATGGAGACCAGCCAATGGTCGACCTGCCCGTCCTGGCTGATGTCGAACCGAACACTGCCCTCGTGGATGGCCGTCAGCCGGCGATCGTGCCCCCGCTGCGCAAGGCCCCGGAAGAAATCCTGGGTGACGTCAGCCATCGTGTCCCCTCCTCAGAGCCCACGATGCCCCTGACACCCGGCCCCCGCCTCACCCTGAAAAGGTTAAGTTCGCTAGCCAGTTGCCCTGCCAGCGTTTGCCGTCCGCCCCGATCTGCGCCTGCCCGCGGATGGGCGGCTTCGTGCAGCGGCCAACCTACTAGCGTGAGACTCGATGGATCCTCTGCAGGCAACGCTGCTCTTTGCCGCCGGTCTGCTCACGGGCGCCTTCAACGCGGTCGCCGGCGGCGGCTTTCTGATCGGATTCTTCGCACCCTTGTCACTCACAGAGCTATAGCTCGAACTCGGTACGGGGCTACGGCCAGCCGCCCGGCGCGTGGTCATATTGCGATGATGCGCACGCCTCCCGTCGGGCCCGGATACTGGCCAGGCTCCTCGGTCAACAGGGTGTAGTGGTTGTCGACGGCAGCGAGCAGCGCGCTTGCCGTGTCGAGGCGGCCCACCCGCTGGTAGGTGACGGAAAGAGACTTCCACTTCAGCGGATCGACCGTCAGCACCGCCGCGGCCGGATGGTTGACCAGCCGGTCGAACGGTTGGTGTCGACGACTGAGCGGGAGGCCTCAGCCAGGCACATCAGGGGCAGCCCAAAGAGGCAGCCCTCATCGGCGACCTCGGCGACCACTTCCCCTACGGCGAGCGAGCCTCTGGTGAAGGCGAGGATCGTCGACGTGTCGAGGATGACGCGGATCTTGAGGTCGTTCGCCTGGCGGCTGGGGCGCCGCTGATCCGGGTGGGCGCCGGGGGTGGATGAGTGGCTCCGGGGTTTTCGCCGTCCCGGGCTCCGCCACATCGGGTATGCGGTGCTGCCATCGGGGAGAGTGAACGGTTCGTGGGGGACGTATCCGTGCCGGGCGTAGAGATCTCGCTCGGCGACGCTGGTTGCTTCCGTGTAGGTGGGAAGCAGGCCTTGGCCCATCCGGGCGTTGCTGGCGACGAGCAGGGTGGTGGCCCGCTGGCGGCGGTGGATGGTCGGTGCGACCGCGAAAAACGCCAGGTGGTTGTGGGGGCCAGCGGGTCGGTGTTTGTGCAGGATGTCGTCGAGGCACAGGAACCGGTCAAGGTAGTCACCGCAGGCGACAGCGAGCCGCTCGCCGTACCCGGGCGAGGGTGGGATGGGACCGTACCGGTGAAGCCACACGGCGGCCGCCGATCGATCCTCTAGCAGATAGGCCTCACCGAAGAGCAGAGCATGTTCGGCCCAGATCCGGATGACGGCCCGGAGCACGTCCCCCGCCCGACGGCGTTCGTCGGGCACCAGCCACACGCCAACGGGGCGGCTGGCGAACGCGTCGACGACGAGGTCGACGATGTCGGGGATGTCTCGCCACCGGGCCCGGCAGACGGGCAGGGTGTTAAATGGGGATCAGGCATGGTCCTCGGATACGAGAAAGACCGGATGACCGTGCTCTTCGGCGATGTCGGCTACAAGACCCTGTCAGTCTCCGTCGTGCGGGCGCAAGGCCTGCTGGCACTCGAGGCGAATCGCCGCTGACCGGCTAACCTCTTCGCCCGCCGCCGATGCCGCAGCCATCAGTACGTGAAGTAGGTGCCCTGCCGCAGTATCGGCATCGTGCGCAACAACGCCTGGCGGCAATCCCTGCCCGAAATCCGCCTGGCAGGGGTGGTCGACCTCATCCGTCTGCCGGCCAGAGGACCGGTGGACCCGCCGATCAGGATCGTGCTGGCCGTGGTGGTCGTGCGCCAATGTGCGGTCTGCGGCGTCCGCCCACCCCCACCCCGCTTTCACAGCGTGAGCGCGGCGGTGTCGGCAGGCGATGCCGATCAGCGAAATCTCGGATCTGCGGTGACGCCCGTTAGCGTCGAAGAGATGTAGGTAGGCATACCACCGGATGCGTTCCCGGCCCATGTCAGGCTCGTGATCGTCATCGCGGCGGACGCCGTGCACCGCCGCGTAAAACTGGCCGTCGGCATACCGTCCGATCATGTCGGTGCGGTAGCCGGGTCTGCACGCTCCTCGGCACGGCATGTACCTGAGCCAGACCCGCCGGAGCGGACTCCTCGGACTCATCGGCTACCTGCTGCTCGCCACCGGCTACCTCCACATCATGAGCACCTCCTTCGTCGCCGCTTTCGTCCTGCGAACCATCGCTGGGACGGACCCCTCCTGCGTCAAGGACGTCATCGCCGCGGCCACTGGCGGCACCCCACCGGGGACATCGGAACGCTGGGCACGCGATCCAGGTCCAGGGCCTCACGTACCTGACCGGCGGCCTCATCTTCGGCACCGCCCTGTACCGGGCACGGGTCCTCGCCCGCTGGGCGAGCGCACTTCTCGCAATCGGTGGAGTCTTCACCGTCGTGCTCTCGGTGACGCCCGACGCCTTCTTCCGGCTGCTGGCCTTCCCCAACGGCATCGCCATGATCGGCCTCGGCTACTCGCTGTGAGCACAGCCCGCAGGAACATCACCACGCAGCCCGCCGCGGTCCACAGCCCGCGGTTCACGACGGCGGGTGCGGAATGACCCAGGACACTGCCCGGGACAGATCGACCTGGCGGATTCCGCTCGGACTGGTCGCTTTCTCCACCATCCCGCTGATTGCCGGGTCGCTGTGGGTGCTCGCGGTCGCCGGCGGCCCGGAACTGTCGCCCACGAACCCACGGATCGACGCCTCACCCACGCCTCTCGTACTGCACGTGGTCGCCGCCGCGGTGTACGTCGTTGGCGGCGCGTTCCAGTTCCCCGCCCGGCTGCGCCGAGGGCATCCTGCCTGGCACCGCCGTGCCGGCCGCGTGCTCATCGGAGCCGGTCTGGTGGTCGCCGGTTCCGGGCTGTGGATGACCTTGTTCTGCCCCGACGCACCCAGTGGTTACCTCCTCTGGACCGTCCGGCTCGTCGTGGGTTCGGCGATGGCAACCAGCATCGTGCTCGGGTTCACTGCCATCCGCCGCCGCGACATCGCCGCGCACCGCGCTTGGATGGTCCGCGCCTACGCCCTCGCCGTGGCCGCTGGCACCCAGGCGTTCACCCAGGGCATCGGCGAAGGTGCCGCTCCTCCTCGGCGAGGGCGACGACCCGTTTGGGATGCTGGCCGGCTGACCGGCGGACGCTGCCACATTGAGGGCGGCAACGTGCTGCGCTACTGGCTGGGGAATTCGGCGAAGACCATGCCTCCCGATCGCACACCTTTGACGCCCGGTCCAGGCCGCCGCTGGGCGACGTTGGTGCTAGCACAGCGGGTTGCAGTTTTCCAACAGGAATGTTGACAATCCTGTTGCCGATCGCTTAGCGTCGGCGCAAGATCTGCTGGGGGAGGGCCGTGGAGAGGACCATCAGCGACGAGGCCGCCGGCCAGCAGGCCGCCCAGGCGTGGTTGCGCGAAGCAATCAAAAGCGGCGAGTTCGTCCCGGGCCAGCGGCTGATCGAGGCTGACCTGGTGAGCCTGCTCGGTGCCTCCCGCAACGCCGTCCGGCTCGCCCTGGACGCCCTGGTGGCCGAAGGGCTGGTCGAGCGGATCCCCAATCGCGGCGCCCGCGTGCGGGCGGTCTCGACCGCAGAGGCGGTGGCGATCACCGAGTGCCGCATGGCGCTTGAGGGCCTGATCGCGGCGAAGGCCGCTCAGTACGCCACGGACGCCGAGGTAGCCGAACTGTGCGCCAGGGTCGGGCGGATGCGGGAGGCCGTGCAGGCGGGTGAACTGATGCGGTATTCAGCGCTCATCCATGAGTTGCACCAGCTGATTCGTCAGGCCGCGCGCCAGCCCACGGCGGCCGCACTCATCGAGCGCCTCCAGGCGCAGATCGTCCGCCACCAGTTCCGGCTGTCGCTGCGGCCCGGGCGGCCGCAGGTCTCACTGGCCGGCCTCACGGCCGTCGTGGAGGCGATCACGGCGGGCGATCCGGAGGCAGCGGAGGCGGCGGCCCGGACCCACCTGAACAGCGTGATCGCCGCCCTGAGCGAGACGAGCGCCTGATGTTGCTACTGGAGAAGGAGACCCTCGCATGAGGACTGTTGTCGTCACCGATCCACCACGCGCCGACGTCGGCGACGCGGAGCATCTCGGCGGGTACGGTGTCGCCACCGTGCACGAGGCGCTCGGCCGCGTCGGCTACCTGGGCCCCGAGTTCCGGCCCGCGTGGCCGGGCGCGCGCATCGGTGGCACCGCCATCACCGTCCTATGCTGGCCCGGGGACAACCTGATGATCCACGTCGCGGTGGAGCAGTGCCGGCCCGGTGACGTTCTGGTGGTCGCGACCAACTCGCCCTCGACGGACGGACTGTTCGGTGAGCTGTTCGCCACCGCGCTTGCCAAGCGCGGCGTCCGTGCAGTGGTGCTCGCCAGCGGTGTGCGCGACGTCGCGGAGCTGCGGGAGATGGGCTTCCCGGCGTGGTCGCGGGCGGTCAGCGCGCAGGGCTCGGTCAAGGCCACGGCCGGCTCGGTGAACGTACCGATCGTCCTCGGAGGACAGACCGTGCACCCCGGCGACGTGATCGTCGCCGACGACGACGGCGTCATGGTCGTACCCAGGACCGACGTGCCCCGGGCGCTGGCCGCCGCCCAGGCCCGCGTGGACAAGGAGGTCGCCAGCCGCGCCGCCTTCGAGCAGGGCCAGCTGGGCCTGGACCGCTACGGGCTACGCGACAAGCTCAAGGACTTCGGCATCGAGTACGTCTCCTACGACGAGTACGTCCAGGGCGAGCGGTGAACTACGACGACACCGGAGTGCGCTGCACCATGCTGCGCGGCGGCACATCCCGTGGTCTGTACTTCGAGGCCGCTGACCTGCCGGCCGACCCGGCCGCGCGCGACGACCTGCTGCTACGGCTGATGGGCACCCCCGATCCGCGCCAGATCGACGGCCTCGGCGGCAGCACCTCGCTCACGAGCAAGGTCGCCGTCGTGAGCCGGTCGGCGCACCCGGACGCGGACGTCGACTACCTGTTCCTCCAACTCGGCGTCGACACCGCGACGGTCAGCGACCGGCAGAACTGCGGCAACATTCTGGCCGGCGTAGGGCCCTTCGCCGTCGAGCGCGGACTGGTTCCGGCCGGACCGCACGAGACCAGCGTGCGGATCCGGATGGTCAACTCCGACAGCACCGCGGTGGCCACCTTCCCGACCCCGGGTGGACGCCCCGAGTACCGTGGCGACGTTGCGATCGCCGGGGTTCCGGCCACCGCGGCGCCGATCGTTCTCGCCTTCACCGACACGGCAGGGTCAGCGACGGGCAGCCTGCTGCCGACCGGCAACGTTCGGGACTCGATCGACGGCGTCGACGTGACCTGCGTCGACAACGGCATGCCGGTGGTCGTGGCGCTGGCCGAGTCGTTCGTCCTGACCGGCCATGAGACGCACGAGCAGTTGGCTGCCGACGCCGCGCTGCTCGAGCGCATCGACGCTCTCCGTATCAAAGCCGGTGCCCTCATGGGGCTCGGGAACGTGAGCCGATCCTCCGTACCGAAGACGATGCTGGTCGCCGCCGCACGCGACGGCGGCCAGGTCTGCACCCGGTCGTTCATCCCCGTACAGCCGCACACCTCGATCGGCGTACTGGCCGCGGTCAGCGTGGTCACCGGCATGCTGTTGCCAGGCGCGGTCGGCCACGAGCTCACCGCGGACTGGCCGGCCGACCGCTCGCAGGTCGACGTGGAGCACCCGACCGGCCACCTGCTGGTGGACGTGACAGTCGACGCTGCGGCCTCCCCACCGCGGGTCGTCCGCTCAGGCGTCGTACGCACCGCCCGCAAGCTCTTCGACGGCACCGCCTTCCCCCGCGCCTGAGTCTCCCCACCCGTGATCCCTGTGTTCATCGACCATATGGAGACAGCATGCCCCCGCTGCACGAGACCGCTCACCCCGAGGCCTACACGGCCGTCCGCATCGCCGTTCTCGGTCTGGGGGAGGCCGGCTCGGAGATCGCCCGCGATCTGGTGGCCGCCGGCGCCGACGTCCGGGGCTACGACCCTAAGGTGACGCCGGCCGACGGCGTCGACCCCCGGGTCAACGAGGCCGACGCGGTGCGCGACGCCGATCTTGTGCTCAGTGTCAACAGCTCTCACGACGCGATGGAGGCGCTGCTCAACGCGTTGCCTTCGGTGCGGCCGGGGACGATCTGGGCAGACCTCAACACCGCTTCGCCGGGTCTCAAGGCGGCGCTGGCGGAGGCGGCCGGGGCGCCCATCCCGGTCGTCGACGTCGCGCTGATGGCGCCGGTACCCGGCAAGGGGCTGCGTACTCCCATGCTGGTGTCCGGCGGCGCCGCCGACCGGTACGCGGCCATCCTGTCCGGCTTCGGCGCGCAGGTGGCGATCCAGCCGGGGGCTGTGGGCGCGGCCATCTCGCGCAAGCTGCTCCGCAGCGTCTTCTACAAGGGGCTGGCCGCGGCGGTGGTGGAAGCGCTGGCCGCCGCGGAGGCAGCAGGCTGCGCGGACTGGCTGCGCGACAACATCAGCACCGAGCTGGCCGGCTTCGACCAGCGCACCATCGACAGGCTGGTCGACGGGACCCACCAGCACGCCCGCCGGCGCGCGGACGAGATGACCGCCGCCACCGAGCAGCTCGAGGAGCTGGGCGTCCCTTCGCGGATCAGTGCGGCAGCACGTGACCTGCTCATCGACCTGCGCGACAACGGCGGGCGATAGCCCGCCGACGACGGCCAGGCGAATGGTCGCCCGCCCGGCTCTACTCGGCGTCGGCCTGCTGCAGCGCCGCGATGACGCTGGCCAGGTGCGTCCGCGCGGCGACCTCCGCGTCGGCGGGTTCGCGGCGTGCGATCGCGTCGATGATCGCGAGGTGCTCCCGGAGGGAGACCTGCGGGCGACCGGCGCGCAGCGCGAGCCGGAACTGGTGTCGAACCAGCTGACCGTTGAGCCGGTCGAGCAGCCCCGAGGCCGCCGGCTGCGCCGCGTACTCGCGTACGAGGCGGTGGAGTTCCCGGTTGAGCGCCGAGTACTTCATCGGATCGCCGTCCGCCACCGCACGCTGCATCCGGTCGCCGAGATCGGTCAGTACGGCGATCTGCTCGTCGGTGACCCGCTCCGCCGCCTTGGCGGCACACAGGCCCTCGAGGACCATGCGGCACTCGGTGATCGCCACCGCCTCGGCCACGGAGACGACCCGCACGCGGGCGCCCCGGTTCGGGATGCGCTCGACCAGTCCCTCGGCGGTCAGGTCGAACAGGGCCGCGCGGAGACTGGCCCGGCTGACGTTGAACGACTCGGCGAGCTCTGCCTCCACCAGCCGCTGTCCGGGCGCGAGATCGCCGTTCATGAGCGCGGCGCGCAGTGCGTCGGCCGCCAGCCTCGTGGCGACGGCGCCCTCACGCGGAGTCTTGGCCAATCCGGACCTCCTCAGTCGCGGTTGAGTATAGGGCCTATGTGGAGACTGCTCAAAAAATTGTCGACAATCCTCTCGACAGGTATTGCGACAATGTTGCGTGGTGTTTACGCTCACAGCTACCGCGCAGCCAGTGCGAGACGTGATACGGGCCCCCGAGGCGCATCACGTCGTCATGCCCGTGAACGGTGCCGGTCCTGCCGACCGGCCCGACCCGAGGAGCCTGGAAACACGTGATCATCGACTGCCATGGCCACTACACGACCGCGCCCCAGGCGCACACGTCGTGGCGAGAGGCGCAGCGGGCGGCCTTCGATGCCGGCGAGGAGCCGCCGGCCTACCCGGGCATCTCCGATGACGAGATCCGCGAGACGATCGAGGGGAGCCAGCTGCGGCTGATGGCCGAGCGCGGGATCGACCTGACCATCTTCTCGCCGCGGGCCTCGGCGATGGGCCATCACATCGGTGACGAGGCCACCAGCAGCCGCTGGGCGCAGGTCTCCAACGACCTCATCGCACGGGTGGTCGAGTTGTACCCGGACAACTTCATCGGGGTCTGCCAGCTGCCCCAGTCGCCCGGAGCCCCCATCTCACAATCGGTAGCGGAGCTGCGGCGCTGCGTGCTGGAGTTCGGGTTCGTGGGATGCAACCTCAACCCCGACCCCAGTGGCGGCCACTGGACCTCCCCGCCGCTGACCGACCGCAGCTGGTACCCGTTCTACGAGGCGATGGTGGAGCTGCAGGTGCCGGCGATGGTGCACGTGTCGGCGGTGACCAACAGGAACTTCCACGCCACCGGTTCGCACTACCTCAACGCCGACACCACCGCCTTCATGCAGTTCCTGCAGTCGGACCTGTTCAAAGACTTCCCAGACCTGCGGTTCGTCATCCCGCACGGTGGGGGAGCAGTGCCCTACCACTGGGGCCGCTTCCGAGGACTCGCGGACATGCTCGACCGGCCCGCACTGGACGAGTCGGTCATGAACAACGTCTTCTTCGACACCTGCGTGTACCACCAGCCCGGCATCGACCTGCTCTTCAGCGTCATCGACGTCGACAACATCCTGTTCGGCTCGGAGATGGTCGGCGCGGTCCGGGGGATCGATCCGCAGACCGGCCACTACTTCGATGACACCCGCCGGTACGTGGACGCCCTGGAGCTGGCGCCGGGCGACCGCGAAAAGGTCTACGAGCGCAACGCCCGCCGGGTCTACCCACGACTGGATGCGGCGCTGAAGGCCAGGAGCCGCTGAGCTGATGGAAGGAGCAGCCGTGGACGTCGTGCCACCGCCGCAGCCGGTGCGGGCCACCATCGGCCGAGACGGCCGGGGGCGAATGGCCGCCGACGAGGCGTACGCGCGACTGCGCGACGACATCGTCAAGGGGCGGCTGATGCCCAACGAGCGGCTGGTCGAGGTCGACCTGGCCGTCGCGCTCGGGGTGGGCCGCACCGCCGTCCGCACCATGCTCGCCCGGCTGGAGCAGGAGGGGCTCGTGGTCCACGAGCCGAACCGCGGGGCCCGCGTGCGGATGGTGACCGAGGCCGAGGCCCTGGAGATCACCCAGGCGCGCGGCGCGCTCGAGGCACTCGCTGCCCGCGAGGCCGCTCTGCATGGCACGCCGGTAGAGGTCGCGTTCATGCGCGAGACGCTCACGCAGATGTCGGTCAGCCTGAAGGCGGGCGACCTGCTGGCGTACTCGGACGGCAACGCCCGGTTGCACGCGAAGATCATCGAGGCGTCCCGGCATCAGACGGCTGCTCGGCTCATCGCCGGGCTGAAGGCGCAGATGGTGCGCTTTCAGTACCGCACGGTGCTGGTTCCCGGACGGTCCGCCCGGTCCTTCGCCGAGCACACCCGGATCGTCGATGCCATCGAGATGGCTGACGCGGACGCGGCCGAGGCCGCGATGCGCTACCACCTGTCCCACGTCGCCGACACCCTGCGCGAGATGACCTCCGCCCGGGCCCAACACCGCGCGCTCTCACCCGACTTCGTCCACTTCTGAATCGCGATTCCACATCACCACAGCTCGATAAGCCACCGCAACGCGGACGTCGCGGAGCGATGTCCTGATGCCCTTGGAGGCTCCGTGACTGACCATCCCACCCCCTCGGCCCGAGCCCGCGAACTCGTCACCGGGGCGTACGACACGCACATCCACGTCGCGCCGGACGTGATGCGCCGGCGCATCGACGACGTCTCGTTGGCGCACCGGTTCGCCGAGGTCGGCCTGGCGGGCTTCGTACTGAAATCCCATTACGTGCCGACTGCCGAGCGGGCCGAAGTGGTACGTAACGCCGTACCCGGCGTGGACGTGCTCGGCGCACTGACCCTGAACGGCTCGGTCGGCGGGCTCAATCCGGTGGCGGTGGAGATCGCCGGCCGGCAGGGCGCGCGGATTGTTTGGCTGCCCACGGTGGACTGCGCCAATCAGCGGGAGTGCCAGGCCTGCGAGCCGGAGGGCGCCACCCCGCCGATGTGGGCGCAACTGCAGGCCGACCTGGCCGAGCAGGGCATCATGGCCCCGGCGATCGACGTCGTCGACGCCGACGGCGCGATCGTGCCGGCGCTGCGCGAGGTGCTGAGCGTGATCGCCAAGCACGACATGGTGCTGGCGACCGGGCACCTGTCCGGTGACGAGATCACCACCGTCGTGGACGCGGCCGCCGACCTCGGGGTGCGGCGCATCATCGTCACGCACCCGGAGTTCACCTCGCAGCGGCTGTCGGTGCAGGTGCAGCGGCACCTGGCCGAGCGTGGAGCGCTGATGGAGCGCTGCTTCACCACCCCGTACACCGGAAAGGTCAGCTGGGACACGCTGTTCGACCACATCCGCCAGGTCGGTCCCGAGCACTCGCTGCTCTCCTCCGACCTCGGCCAGCCGTTCAACCCGCCCGTGGAGGACGGCCTCGCGCTGCTGGCCGACCGCCTGCTGGAGGCCGGGTTCACCGAGGACGAGGTACACGTGATGGCAGTGACGAACACCCGCCGCGTGGCCGCGGCGCCCCCGGCGGTGACGGCATGAGCGCCGCCCCCGTCATGGAGGTGCAGGGACTGTCCAAGCACTTCCGCAAGGACGACGAGGAACTGATCGCGCTCCGCGACGTCGACCTGACCGTCGAGCAGGGCTCATTCGTGGTGCTGCTGGGGCGCAGCGGTTGCGGCAAGTCGACCCTGC
Source organism: Micromonospora sp. Utrum1 (assembly GCF_057197805.1). Lineage (NCBI taxonomy): Bacteria > Bacillati > Actinomycetota > Actinomycetes > Micromonosporales > Micromonosporaceae > Micromonospora > Micromonospora sp. Utrum1. Next base: position 5,063,779 of record NZ_CM170071.1, on the reverse strand, counting down.
TCAACCTCCTCGCCGGGCTGACCCCGCCGACCAGCGGGCAGATCACCTACCACGGCAAGCCGATGCGCGGACCCAACACGCAGGTGGGTTACCTGACCCAGCACGACACGCTGATGCCGTGGCGTGACGTCACCCGCAACGTGGAGATGCCCCGCGAGCTGCGCGGGGAGAGCAGGAAGGAACGGGCTGCGGTCGCCGCCGAACTGATCAAGCTCGTCGGCCTTTCCGGCTTCGAGCGGCACTACCCACGCGAGCTGTCCGGTGGCATGCGCCGGCGCGCCAGCCTGGCCCGCATGCTCTGTGCCGACCCGGAGACGCTGCTGCTCGACGAGCCGTTCGGAGCGCTCGACGCGCAACTGCGCACCGAGCTGCAGGGCGAACTGCTGCGGCTGTGGTCCGGCAGCGGACGCACGGTCGTCTTCGTCACCCACGACATCGAGGAGGCACTGATCCTCGCCGACCGCGTCGTGGTGCTCGGGCCGATCGGATCGATCCTGCTCGACCAGCCGGTGGACCTGCCCCGGCCGCGCGACCCCGACGACATCCGGGTCGATCCACACTTCGTCGAACTGCACCGGCGGCTGTCCGCGGCGCTGAAGGAGGGTGCGCGATGAGCGCTACCACGACCCCGGAAATGCGCTCGACCACGAGGCCCGCGGGCCCCCTCCGGGAGTCGTCCCGGCGCACCTGGCGCCAGCGGCACGGCCGTAAGACGCTGATCTGGGGATGGCGCATCGGTCTGCTCGTCGTCCTGCTGGTGGTCTGGCAGGCACTGTCGGGTCCCGTCCTCGACCCGCAGTTCGTCAGCAGCCCGAAGGGCATCGCCACCCGGCTCGGCGACTGGGTCGCCGACGGCACGCTGTGGTCCAACACCGGGATCACCGTGCAGGAGATCGTGCTCGGCTTCCTCGTCGGCGCGGTGTCCGGCGCCGCCCTGGCCTACCTGATCGCCTCCGTCCGGGTGGTATGGGACATCCTGGATCCGTTCCTGATGGCGCTCTACGCCATCCCGAAGGTCGCCCTGGCGCCGCTGTTCATCGTCTGGTTCGGCATCGGCACCGACATGAAGGTGCTGCTCGCCGCCGTCACCGTGTTCTTCCTGGTCTTCCTGAACACGGCGGCCGGCGTACACGAAGTGGACCGCGCGCTGATCGACGCCGTACGGCTGATGAACGGCACCCGCCGGGACATCGCCTTCAAGGTCGTCCTCCCCGCCTCGATGACCGGCCTGCTGACCGGGCTGCGGGTCTCCATCCCGTACGCGCTGATCGGCGCGGTCATCGGTGAGCTCGTCGCGTCCAACCGCGGCCTCGGGTACCTGATCAGCGACTCGTCCGCGAAGTTCGACACCGACGGGGTGTTCGCCACCCTCGTCGTGCTCAGCGTTATCGCCGCCATCCTGAACGCCGTCGTCAACCTCGTAGGCAAGCGGGCCAACCGCTGGAAGCCCCTGGACACCGAGGTCTGACAGCCGGTGCCCGGACCAGACGAGCAGCAGTTCCGTCACCCATCCACCTGGTCGAAAGAGTCCGCCATGTCCCGTAACAGAACATCCGTACTACGCCGCCTCGGAGCCATCGTCGCCGTCTCGGCGGCGCTGCTCGCCGCCGGCTGCGCCAACAAGGGCGGCAGCAACGAGCCGGCCACCGGCGCCGACGCCATGCGCCTGAACGTCGGGCAGATCAGCGACTCCGTCGCGTTCTTCCCGCTGTTCGTCGCCGAACAGGAGGGCTACTTCAAGGCAGAAGGGCTCACCCTGGGAGAGCGCCCCCGGCTCGGCACCGGCGCCAAGCTCGCCGCAGCGGTCCACTCCGGCAGCATCGACATCGCCGGCGGCGTGATGACCGATGCGTTCAACCTGTACAAGACCAACAACAAGGCGCGGGTGATCGGCTCCCTCGTCGACGCCTACTACGTCGACATCATCGCCGGCCCGGGGATCCCGAGCACCGGCGACTCCGCGCCGCTGACCGAGCGGATCCAGGCCCTACGCGGCAAGAAGATCGGCATGACCGGGCCGGGCAGTGGCACCGAGGCGCTGGTGAACTACCTGTTCAAGCAGGCGAACCTGAACCCCAAGACCGACGCGACCCTGGTCAACCTCGGCGCCGACGCGTCCGCCGCGATCGGTGCGCTGAAGGCCGGCCGAGTCGACGCCCTGTCGTTCTTCCAGCCGATCGGGCAGCAGGCCGCGGCCACCGGAGTCGGCCGCCTCTACATCTCGCCCGCTCGCGGTGACGTCCCTGCCCTCAAGGACGTCATCCACGGTGCCCTCTTCACCACCCAGGACGTCATCGACCGCAAGGGCAAGGCAGTCGCCGCATTCCTGCGCGCCATCGCCAAGGCCGAGCAGACCATCAACGGCGACCCGGCGAAGGCCAGCGAACTGCTCCAGCAGTACCAAAAGACGATGAACGCCCAGACAGTACAGGCACTCGTGCCGGTCCTGCAGGAGGAGATCCCGGACGCCCCGACACCCACTGAGGCCAACTACAACGTCTCGGCGGACTTCCACCGGCAGACCGGCCTGGTGCCTAACACGCCCAGCTTCGCCGACATCGTCCCGTCGGAGTGGATCACCTCCGCGCTCAAGGGCTGAGAAAACAGCAGGCGCCTTCGTGTCAACCGGACCCGTTACAACGGGTCCGGTCGACACGGGCAGCCAGAACCAAGCATGCTTCCGAGTTAGCGCGGCGCGGATGTACGCGTTGATCATGCGTATGAGCAATGACCGGCCTCCCGGGGGCTTGCCGTGCACTGGACGACGGCCGTCCCTGCCTGCGGCCCGATGCACGGCCCGTATGTTGACGAATGAAGGGCACGAATGAAGCTGGTGCGTGCGCCGGGGCTCAGCGGTGACGTCGTTGCCGCCCTTCGCGAGGTAGTCGACGGGGATGTCGACGACTCCGAACGCCGCCGGGCCGAGTACTCCACGGACGCGTCGAATTACCGGGTGCCCCCACGGGTGGTGGTGGCCCCGCGCGACAGCGACGACACGCTGGCGGCCCTGGACGTGGCCCGCCGCCTCAGAGTGCCCGTCACGGCCCGCGGCGCGGGAACGTCGGTGGCGGGCAACGCGGTCGGCACCGGGATGGTGCTGGACTTCTCCCGGTACATGGACCGGATCATCGCGCTCGACCCCGATGCCCGCACCGCCGTGGTCCAACCGGGTGTGGTCATGTCCTCCCTGCAGGCCGCGGCCGCTGCCCACGGGCTTCGCTTCGGCCCGGACCCATCGACCCAGAACCGGGCGACGCTGGGCGGGATGATCGGGAACAACGCGTGCGGCCCGCATGCTGTCGCCTACGGGCGCACGGCCGACAACGTCGTCTCACTCGATGTCGTCGACGGCGTCGGGCGGCGATTCAACGCCGGCGCAGGCACGCTGGACCCGGTCGCGGGCCTGGACGCCCTGGTGCGCGCGAACCTGGCGACGATCCGCACCACGCTGGGCCGCTTCGGCCGGCAGGTCTCCGGCTACTCCCTCGAGCACCTGCTGCCCGAGAACGGCCGCGACCTGGCCAAGATGCTCGTGGGCACCGAGGGCACCCTGGTCACGGTCCTGCAGGCCACGGTGAACCTCGTGCCCGCGCCAGCCGCCCCGGTCGTCGTCGCGCTGGCCTACCCGGACATGCCGGCGGCCGCCGACGCCGTACCCGCGCTTCTGACCCACCGGCCCCTGGCGATCGAGGGCATGGACGCCCGCCTGGTCGACGTCGTGCGCCGCCATCGCGGAGCGGGTGCGGTGCCACAGCTGCCCGCCGGTGGCGGGTGGCTGCTCGTGGAAGTCGGCGCCGAGGCCGGTGAGAGCGTCAACGACGTGCTGGCCCGGGCGCGCGCGCTGGCCGCCGACGCCGGCACCGACGCGGTGCGGGTCGTCCCCGCAGGGGCCGAGGCGACGGCGCTGTGGCGCATCCGGGCCGACGGCGCGGGCCTGGGCGGGCAGACCCCGAGCGGGGCACCGGCGTGGCCGGGCTGGGAGGACGCTGCCGTCCCACCCGATCGGCTGGGGGACTACCTACGCGACTTCACCGCCCTGATGGCAGACCGCGGCGTAGACGGGCTCTTGTACGGGCACTTCGGGGACGGGTGCGTGCACGTGCGCCTGGACCTACCGCTGGAGACGCCGGCCGGGATCGGGCCCTCCCGAGCGTTCCTCGAAGCGTCCGCGGACCTCGTCGCGTCCTACGGCGGGTCACTCTCCGGCGAGCACGGAGACGGGCGGGCTCGTTCGGAGCTGCTGACGCGCATGTATACCCCTGAGGTGATCGGCCTGTTCGGCCAGGTAAAAGCCCTGTTCGACCCGGAGAACGCGCTGAACCCGGGGATCGTGGTGGACCCGCGGCCGCTGGACGCGGACCTGCGCCGGCCTTCCGCGCGCCCGACCTCGGCCCTACGGGGGTTCGCATTCGCCGAGGACGGCGGCGACTTCACCACCGCGGTCCACCGCTGCACCGGGGTGGGCAAATGCCGGGCCGACAACTCCGGCGCGGGCGGCTTCATGTGCCCCAGCTACCAGGCCACCCGCGACGAGAAGGACGTCACCCGCGGGCGCGCGCGGGTGCTGCAGGAACTGACCAATGGCTCGCTGGTCACCGCCTGGGACTCCCCAGCGGTGCTCGAATCCCTCGACCTGTGCCTGTCATGCAAAGCGTGCTCGACGGACTGCCCCACCGGCACCGACATGGCTCGCTACAAGTCCGAGGTCCTCCACCGCGCCTACACAGGCAAAATACGCCCGCGCAACCACTACACCCTCGGCCAGCTGCCCCGCTGGTCCTCCCTGGTCACCAAGGTCCCGGCCCTGGCCAGGCTGGCCAACACAGTGCTCAGGATCCGCCCGATCGCGAGGTCGGTGCTCACCGCAGGCGGGATGGACCCACGCCGGCAGATGGTCACCTTCGCCGAGGAACGCTTCTCCGCCTGGTTCAGAAAGCACGGCCGCGCGGCCATGCACGATAGCGCGTTGCCCGCCGCCGGGTCCGCATCGTCCTCTCCGCCGCGGCCGGTGGTGCTGTGGGCGGACACGTTCTCCGACACGCTCGACCCCGCTGGGGCACGGGCCACCGCCACCGTGCTGCAGGAGGCCGGGTACACCGTGATCGTGCCCGAGGAGTACGCCTGCTGCGGGCTGACCTGGATCTCCACCGGCCAGCTCGACGGGGCGAAGAAGCGACTGACCCACCTGCTCTCCGTCCTGGCGCCCTACGCCGCCGACGGGATCCCCATCGTGGGCGTCGAACCCTCGTGCACCGCCGTCCTGCGCTCAGACATGGTCGACCTCCTCCCGGATGACCCTCGCGCCCCGATAGTCGCAGCCAGCACCCATACCCTCGCCGAGCTGCTCACCGCCCCCGCACCGCTAGGCCCTGGGCCCAGCTGGACACCGCCGTCGCTGGCAGGCGTCGAGGTCGTCGCGCAGCCGCACTGCCACCACCACTCGGTCATGGGCTGGGAAGCCGACGCCGCCCTGCTGGCCCGGGCGGGCGCATCCGTGACCCGGCTGGCCGGGTGCTGCGGCCTGGCCGGCAACTTCGGCATGGAGGCCGGCCATTACGACACCTCCGTCGCCGTCGCCGAGAATGCCCTGCTGCCCGCCCTGCGCAATGCCGGGCCGGGCACCGTGTACCTCGCGGACGGCTTCTCCTGCCGCACCCAGGCCGACCAGCTCGCCGGCCGCCAGGGCGTCCACCTCGCCGAACTCCTCGCCCGCGACAACTACGGCTCTACGGCAGCTGCTTGACGGGCTCCGGTGGCGGGCTCGGGGCAGCTCGTCCTGACGGGACGCGTGCTATGTCAGCGCGGCGCCATATCATCTCCGCAGCGATCGGGGTGCGCCAAGCCGGGACGGTGGTGCTCAAGTGTGCAGCGGCGCGGCGGGTGGGAGAGCGCTCTTCTGCCTCGCGGCGCTCGCTACACAGCGTTACACCACGTGGTGCCTCCGACGCACGGATCTGCCGATGACAGTACGTCCGATCTTGTTGCCGCAGAGCAATGGCCGGCCGATGGATTACCCGCATAATACCGATGACAGGACGGATTACCACGCCTGTGCAAGGTAGAGAGTCCGGCCAAGCCGCGAATGTGACTGACCCCAAAAGCGTCGGTCAGCCGAACCCCTCCGCGTAATCGACGACCCGTCCCACTGAGGTGCCAGCTGGTCGCCCGGCGAGGCATTCGACACGACCGGTGATGTGTTTTGACTCGGGGTCGGTGCAGCGAAGCGGAGATCAGCGCTTTCAAAGGCGCGCGGGGTACCGCTGAACGCGAGGTCCCTGGCTTCAGATTCTGCTTTCTCGCTGAACCGTCTATCAGGGACCTCGCCACATCTCGACCCCCGACACGTGAAGATCCTTATGCCAGCTTATGCCCTGGGGCTACGCGCTTCTGTCAGCAGGTGCGCCAGCCGGGTCAGGTCCACCAGGCGAAGATCGGCGTCGACGCACTTGAGGCCGGCCGTTATCGCGCCCGCTGCGCGTCCGGCCTCGACCCCGACGGCGGCGTCCTCGACGACGAGGCAATTCGCGGGCGGTACGTCGAGCAGCCGGGCGGCGTGCAGGTAGCCCTGCGGATCGGGCTTGCCGGCACTGACGTCGTCGACCGTGACCAGCACCGGCGGGTCGATGCCGGCGGCGGCCAGTCGCGCCTTGGCCAGCCGGGTGTCGGCGCTGGTTACGACCGCCCACGGTAGGTCCAACCTTGCCAGGGTCGCCAGCAGGTCCCGCGCGCCTCGGGTCGGGGTGACGTCGGCGAGATCGTCGTACTGCAGCGCCAACTGCCGCGCGGCCGCCATGCTGACTTGCGTGTCGTCGAGCGCCGGCAGCAACCGTCGCACAGTGCGGTCGGCCGGGCTGCCGTGGGCAATCGCCAGGGCCGCGGCCGGATCGACGCCGTACTCGCCGGCCCACACCCGCCACGCCCGCTCGACCGCGGCGTCGGAGTCCACCAGCGTGCCATCCATGTCCAGCAGGACCGCGTACACCGTCGACAGGTCCATGACCAACCTCCTCGCTTATACTCGTGACACGAGGATAAGGTGGTGGTCCCCTCCCATGGCAAGCACTACCCGACAAAGCGCCGACGCGGCCAGATGGCACACCGTCTCGCAGGTACTCGCCGTGCTGGCCCGTCACCCCGGGGTCACCCGCGTGGAGATGGCCCGCGAGCTGGCGCTAGCCAGCGGCCTGGCCACCGAGATCACCGCCCGGATGCGCGAGCTGCGGCTACTGACCGAGGTGCCGGCCCCGGTCCGTGGGCGCGGCCGGCCCACCACCGTGCTACAGCCGCATCCCGAGGGTCCGGTCGTGCTCGCCGTCGACGTGCGTCAAGGGGAGTGGCGGGAAGCCGTCGTCGCCGTCGACGGGCAGCCGTACGAGTTGCGGCGCCACCCGCACCGAAGCGGCCGACCGGCGACGGTCCTCGGGGCGGTGCACAAGACGGTCGATCACGCCCAGATCCGGTACGGCGGACGGCTCCGGGCGGTGTCCCTGGCCGTCGCCGCCACCATTCATGACCAGCACCTCGTCCAAGCCTCCACTCTTGGCTGGGGGCCGGTCGACCTCGACACCCTTACCAGCGGCACGTCCCTGCCACTGCTGATCGGCAACGACGCCACCCTTGCCGCAGCCGCGGAGGCGCGTACCGGAGCGGCAACCGCCGCCGGCACCGCGCTACACCTCATCGTCGAGGCGGGCATCGGCGGTGCGCTCACTATCGACGGTCGACCCGTCACCGGCGCTCACGGCGGCGCCGGAGAGTACGGACACCTGCCGTTCGGCGACCGCGAGCTGCGCTGCCCGTGCGGCGCCCGTGGTTGCTGGGAGCTTGAGGTCGACGGCCGCGCGCTCGCCCGCCACCTCGGCGAACCGGGCCCGACCGACCCCCACAATTACACCCGCGACGTCCTCGACCGCGCCGGTCACGACACCCGGGCGCGGGAGGCGGTCACCACCGTCGCGCGAACCCTCGCTGCTGGCATCGCCGGCCTGGTCAACATCCACGATCCCGACCTGATCACCCTCGGCGGCCTCGGTCCCGCCCTGCGCGACACCGCCCGGGTGGCCTTCCAGAACGCCTACACCGAGGGCCTCATGACCTCGCACCGCACCCAGCCGCCCCCGGTCGTTGACGCCACCCATGGCGACGACGGGCCGCTGCACGGCGCCGCGATCATCGGCCTCGACTACATCACCAGCGAAGCGGCCCTCGCCAACTGGGCCACCAGCAGCCGCGGCCTACGGCCGGATCCCGGGTCCGCCCAGCGGTGACGAGACGTTCGCAATGAGTTTGGACAATTAGTTATTTCGCTTCTCGTCTCGTACCCCAGCCACACCCATTCCTGCAGCACCAAGGCGGCAGGTGCAGCCGTAAAATCGAGACCTGATCGAGCGCCGATCAGGCAGGCTTTACGTAAGCATCAGAGGAGCCGACAGCGCTACCTAGGGCGCGGCAGCAGTGGAGGTTCAGGAACTGCTCCAGCCTGCTGTCCTCATCACCATCCAATAGGCGACCAAGACACATCGATTCTCGTATGACGGTCCGCATGGCTCGGCGCATGATCACGTGCCCTGATCTGCCGCCGTCCGTGCGCGAACACTGATCGCGAGTGGTTACGCTCGGTAGCTGGCTTCTGGGTCGAGCAAAAATCCTGATCTGCCGAGAAGCGGACGCCTGTTCCGCCGGAGACGCCGATACGGCGACGCCTCATTCCGAGAGGCACCGCCAGAAGCTTCACCGCAGCTGCCAGACGCGAAAGAGGCGGGTTGTGAACCATCGAACATCAACCCGAGTTCGGCCGGCTGGGAGAGATCGACCCCTGGCGGTAAGGATGGCGGGCAGCGGATGACCGGCGACCATGGTCAATGTGCTGACCTGCCGGCCAGAGGCGGAAGCCGACATGCACGCGCGACGCGTGGCCCGGATCGTCGACGCATACCACGACTCGCTGAGGACCGGTCATGCTGGGAAGTGCGCGGGGCTGACCCAGAAGCGCGGTTCGTTCTCCCTCCCCTGGGGGACGGTGCTAGCTCCCGTGGTGGATTCCGGGTCAGGTCTGGTCTACGAGCATGGCTTCAGGCCCAGAACGAGGGAGAGCCATGCAAAAGTCAACGACAAGTCGGGACTCGACGGCCGCGCCGCGCTGGGCGGTGTGGGCGGCCTATGCCGTGCCGCTCTGCGTGTTGCCATCGACGATCTGGCGCGCTACCGCCGCAATTGACGGCACGGTCAGCATGGCGAACGGGGGCTGGTACCTCCTCCTGCTCTCCGGCCTGTCCATGGGGCTCGCGCTGCTCACCCTCGGCCTCGTCCACCACTGGGGTGAGCGAATCCCCGGCTGGGTGCCCGGCGTCGGTGGTCGGACCATTCCAGCCCGGGCGGCCGCGGTCCCCGCGCTGGTCGGGGCTTCGCTGGTCATCGGACTGTGCCTGTACGCCGTGCTCAACATGACTTTTCACTTTGTCGATCGGGGACCGGTGTTGGTCGGGCAGCACGATGTCGAGCGGACCCGGCCCGGGCCGGGGATCGTGTCACTCTACGTCCCGCTGCTGGCGTGGGGGCCGCTCGTTCTCGCGGTCGCGGCCAACTACTGGCGCCGGCGCACGCTGGCCCGATGATCGCCCGTCGCCACCGGGTCGCGTCCCGACAGCGGCGTAACACCCACTGGTCCCACCGGCCTTGACAAGTTTCGGCCCGGGACGGCAATTGTCCTCGGCTGTAATTGGTCTGAGTCTCACTCAGCGCTCTCACACTGTTGCCCGGCAATGCTTATCGCAATCACTGAAGTCTGCGGATCCGCAGCGTCGACCATCCGGGGGTGCGATGAAGGCGCGGCGAATCGCTGGTTATGCGGCGTTCGGTGCGGCGTTGACCTACACGTTGCTGAAGGTTGCCTGGATCGCCGGAAGTTCGGTCGGCATCAGCGAGATGCGCGGACTGTCCCGTGCTGACTGGATGGCCGGCAACATCAGTACCGCCGGCCTCGGCATCGTGGGGGCGATCGTGGCGCTGGCCACGGTACGTTCCTGGGGAATGCGCATCCCACTTTGGCTGATCGCTGGGCCGATGTGGGTCGGCGCCGGGCTGCTCGCTCCGTTCATCGTCCTCATGCCGGCGGCTGCGGTATTCGTGGCTGCCGGTTGGTGGGCACCCCCGGCCACGGCTGCAGATGGCACTGAACCGACGCTCGAGCCGTGGACCTTCGTCATCGTCTACGGCAGCTTCATCGTGCTGGGCGCCGGACTCGCGGTCGCCTTCCCGGTCTACGCGTGGGCCCGGTTCCGCACTGCTCTGCTGGGCACCGTGGGGCAGGCGCCGGCGGGTTCAACGCACCTGGCGCAGGTTCCGTTGGCGTGGGCAGCCGCAGTATTGGCCACCGGCCTGGCCGGCCTGCGGCTGTCCTGGGCGTTCGGCGCTACCGTCGGGCTGCACCCCGGGCCGCGGGACGTCTGGCTGCGGCTCGGCGACGTTGTGGCGGCGATGCAGATCTTGTGCGCTGTCCTGGGCGTACTCGTGCTCGTCCACAGATGGGGCAAGGAGCGGCGGTTCACGCTGCCCCTGATCGCGACGTGGCTCGGTGCCGGCGGCATGGTCGGCACCGGTTTCCTCAGCATGCCCACCATCCTGTCCGGCGATCAGTGGGCGCCCACCGGCCAAACCTTCGCCGCCCACGCAACCGGCACGTTCCTCACCTGCGTAGCCGGGGGGCTGATCAGCCTCGTGGCGCTATTCCTGCTGGTCGAACGTAGTGCCGCGGCAGCCGAGAACACGGCCGCACGGGCGCCGGCCGCAGCCGGGTAGCCGGACCGTTGCCACACCATCGGCGGCGCCAGCCACCCGCTGCTGCCGCCATGTCGGCCGGCAGCCCTGAGGCGCCGGATGGCCGGGGGTCTCCAACCCTCAACCTCCGTCGAACGCCGGTGCTCTGCCTGTTGAGTGACGGCCACCGACCTCGTGTCGGACGACGTCCGAGATCTCTGGGCGACGGCATCCGGATCTGCCGCGATCCGAGGGTTACGGGTTGTGACCGCTTGCGTCCGGAGGGACGTCCGGACATGTCGATGAGCGGGGGTGGCCTTGGTGGCCCGGGCCTGCCAATCTTTTTCGCTGCTGTTTGGATGGTGGTAACTGAGGCGGCCTACTCGGCTGAACCAGTACAGTGCCCGTCGGCGCACTCCGACTCCAGGACCACGGCGGCGATGAAGCGTGCACCCTGCCGATGGCGGGCAGGTGCTGACGCGTCGCTCGGTGTAAAGGGCAGCCGGGCCGCCCTGACCCGGAGGACGGGGCTGTCCGTCGCGGACGCCCGGTCCCCACAAGGCTCCCGGTATTCAGGGGAGCAGGCCCAGCGCTCGAAGTGTTGCCTGTCCTCGGACGCCATCGGGATGACCTTCTCCTGTTGTCAGGCGCTCCGGCGCCTCGTCGGCGCCTCGCTACTGCGCCTTTGAGCTGATCGGCCGTCAGGCAGGTGTCGCCCCCAGCAGGGCCGCCGAGGCGTACGCGTCGACGAGGCCGGTTCCCTTGTCGACTGCGGTGGTGTAGGGCCCGACGGTCTGGTAGGCAGCGCCGTCCGTGAACTTGTACGCCGTGGCCTTGAGCGCGTCCTCGACCTGGGCCGGGGTCGCGTTCGGTGCGACCTGGAACAGTTGGGTGACGATGCCCACGACATGCGGGGTTGCCATGGAGGTACCGCTGATCGTGTTGAACGTGCCGAGGTCCAGGGGCCCGGGGCCGTTGTGCGGGTCCAGACCGGTCGAGCAGATCAGCAGGTATGGCCGGCAGGCCGAGGTGATGTTCGATCCGGGTGCCGAGACGTCCGGGTAGGTCTCCGGGTGTCCCGCCGCCCCGCGGCTGGAGAACGTGGACACGGTACCGTCGCGGGTGCCGGTGCCATGGTCGTCGTAGGAGGCGACCATGAGGATGCCCGGAGTGGGGTCCTGACCCGGAGGGTTGGTGGCGCTGTTGTCCGGGCCGTCATTGCCGGCCGCCCAGACGGTGACGACACCCTCGGCGGCCAGCGCCCGTTGCAACTTGGTTGTCGCCGAGTTCGGATCGAATGCCCCGCCGCCACTGGGGCCGTACGAGTTGTTGCTCACCTTGATCGGTGGGCAGCCCGCGCACGGGTTCAGGTGATGGTCGAGCACCCAGTTCAGCGCGCTGTCCGCGCCGAAGATGCTCAGTCCCGCGCCGACCGACAGGCTGATCAGCGTGGCGTCAGGGGCCGCGCCGTGCAGCCGGGTGCCGTCGGTGAGCGTCGTGTCCCGCCCGGCGACGATCCCCGCGACGTGCGTGCCGTGCCCACCGGCCGACAGCGTGTCGGTGTCGTTGGCCGCGGTCAGGTCGAGGAAGCACGAGTCGTTGGGTAGCGGAAGCAGCAGACCCAGGTCGGTGAGCGGGCCGCAGATGTTTTTCAGATTGAGCCTCACTGCGCTGGTACCGTCCGTGTTGCGGAAGAACGGGTGCGTGCCGTCCACGCCTGTGTCGATGATCGCCGCCGACACACCGCGGCCGTCGACCGGCCGTCCCTGTCCGTCGCGCAGCTCAGCGCGCGCCTGCTCGCCTCGGGTAGCGACGTTCGAGGTCGACAGGTATGGCCGCAGCGGCTGGTCACCTTCGACGTACGTGACACCGGCATGACCGCGAACGGCCGCGATCTGCTCGGCGGTGCCGCGCGCAACCGCGACGCCGATCTTGTTCCAGGTTGTGAGGAGTTTGAGGCCGGTGTCGGCGGCCGCCTGCCGGGCGGCGTCGATGCTCGTACCGTGCACAAACACCGGGATCGTGCCGGAGGCTGTCGTCAGCGTCCGCGTAAGGGAACTGGACATCGGGGCGAGTGGGTTGCTCGCCTGCGCCGGTGCGACCGGCGCGACGAGCGCGGCGGCAAGGACGCCGGCGATCAGGGGAGGGGCGGTTCGAAGCATGAGGGCACTCCTCTGGGAGCGTGTGTAACGCCTATCTATGTCTTACATCGGCGATCACCAAACTTTTGCAACACGGGTACGTCCTAAGGGCGCGAATGCGTACGGAGGCACCCGCTCGCACTGCAGCCGCCAGGGGTGCCGATCCACGCACATTTATTGATGATCGTCGCGCTGTCCACTTTCAACTGGCGGTGATGTTGCGGGTTAGCGCAAGTCGATCGGTGTGCGGGGTCGTGGTCTTAACACGACCTGGAATGTCCGAGGTCCGATCTGCGGCGGGGGCGCGCAGGGGCTCGGGCACCAAATCAGCCACCGTCAGTTATCACGATCTCGGCCCGACTCGGACAGCGATCGCCCTTGAAGCCGATGACCGGATCGAGACCGCGGGCCTCGGACCTCCGAGATCAATCGTTGAACGTCGTTATGGACCTGGCATGTTCGGCCGTACCTGGTTGGGCGCGTTGACCCGTACGCCGACACATGGCCGCCAGCTCACTCGGGCCTGCCGATCGGCACTACCTTCGGCGGCGAGGAGTCTACGTCCGGTCGTATCTGAGGCCCTGTTGCTCGAAGCGCTGTCGCACCTCGGCTGCGTGCTCGGTGGCCATTTGCATGTCGGCACGGGACGCCTTCAGCAGCTCCACCATCGGTCCGCTGACGCCGGTTGGGTCAGCCATCGCCACGCCGGCCTGGATGCCGAGCAGCCGTGGGTCCGTGGTCACCTCGTGCACCGCGGCGATCGCCTCGGCGCGGGGCGCGTGCCGATCGGCGCCATTGCCGTACCGTCCGGCGACCCCGGACAGCGCGGCCAGTACCAGCCGCTGCTCTTGCGGCAGGCTCCCCACCTTCACCACCGTTCGACCGTACCTGCACCCGAACCGGCATTCACGAGGTTGCCGGCCGCGCCGGCCAGCACGGCGCACCCTTCGGTGGGCGCCGCCAGGCTGCTCCTGGTGGGCAGTGGCAGGTAGGTGCGGCGGCGGTCGCCCTCGGACCGGCCACGGACCACGAGGCCGGCGTCGATGAGGACCTTGACGTGGTGGGCGACCAGGTTGGTGCGCATGCCCAGGTCACGCGGCGTGGCAAGCAGACGAGTGGCCAGGTCCACTCACCGCCATGGGATCGACGACGGATCATGTGCTACGGTAGTCGAGTTGCAGTTTTGATTTCCGTAGACGTTTTCCGGCGCCTGATGGGGCATCTGAAACCCATCCAGGCGCCTTTCGTTTTTCGTGTCGTTTCGACGCGGGTGATCAACGCGGCGGCGTAAGGGTCCGCACAGTGCGGTCTCTGACAGCCTGCGAAGGAGCAGACATGACTACAGGTACCGTGAAGTGGTTCAACGCCGACAAGGGCTTCGGCTTCATCAGCCCGGACGGCGGCGGCGCCGACGTCTTCGCCCACTTCTCCGCGATCTCGGCGAGCGGCTTCCGCAGCCTCGACGAGAATCAGAAGGTGGAGTTCGACATCACCCAGGGCCAGAAGGGGCCGCAGGCGGAGAACATCCGCCCGCTTTGATCCACATTCTGTGAACGGCGGCCCGACTGGTTCAGCGGGCCGCCGTTCGGCGTTCCATGCGCGTACCACGGCATCGCGAAAATCGTCTGATCGGCAGAAGGCCGGCCATCTCGGTGTGGAGCCAACTCGGCGTTGCCCCCGTGTTCTAGCACACCATGGTCGGACTCGGCGCCTTACCTCCTGTCAGACAGCCGGGACCCGGGGTGCACGGCGTTACATCCTGAAGGGTTGATGACTATGACGACGACCTACTCGGGTCCTGCGAGGCTGATCCTGGTCGACGGCACCTGCATCTCCGGCATGGCTTCCCTCAGTACCAACCAGCGCGGAGGACTCAACGGCTGGGGCGGCACGTTCCGTCCGGACGAGATCACGACAGACCTTCGCAACGCAGTCCAAGGGCTGCAATTGGAGCTGCCCTACAATCGGGTGGGGACAGTCGCCGTCACCGGCATACGCAAGCTACTCGCCACGCAGGTGTTGGTGTCGTTGGCAGGCCGCGGACCCGCACCATTCTGATCGTGCGCCGCACGGCCGCCGCTACATCGCGCCGCGACGCGGTCACTCTGCTCTGAGACGTCCGACTCGTGTCGCAGGTCGGGGCCGAGCGCGAAGGGCGTCGTGCTCCGTTGATCAGCACGACGCGGGTGTCGGCCAGCGCGGCATCGACCTGCGCGGTGGCGCGGCGGGGGATCAGGCGCGGTGTGGGCATCCATCATGACAACCAGCGCGTTTTCGATCTGCGGCAGCTCCATGTTCCTTTTGCGGGTCCTTGGTGTTCGATCTGTGGCCGTCGAGCGAACCGACGGAACGCTGTCGCCACCGCCGGACCGTCACCTGGCTCCGGCAGCACGCAGGTCGGCGAGAAGCTGGTCGAGCAGGCGTTCCTCCATCACCGCTCGGCCGGCCCGCCGCATCGACTCGCCCAGCGACTCGTCCCACGGGGTCCGGGTGGGCGTTCCGATCAGGGCCGTGCCGGTGCCCGCCGCCGGCAGGTAGTCGGCGGCTGTCATCCGCCACGGAACCGCATTCGGATACCGCTGGAGAGCCGCTGCCGTCAGTCGTACGCCGGTCCAGTCGAAGTCGTTTCGCCACCGGATCACCGCCCTGGACGCGGCGCGTAGCAGCGTGTGGACGGCGACCGACGGCACCCCTTCGGTGCAGATCAGCGGCGGAGCCTGGGCCCCGAGCGCGGCGGTGGCCGCGCGTAGCACGGCGGGGTTCTCGCAGACGTGGACCTCGTCGCCGGTCACGGTCAGCGGTGCAAGGCGTAGCTGGTGCAGGGTGACCCGCATCGGCACGCCCGCCTGGGCTGCCTCGGTCAGCCACCGCCCGACCAGGCCGCCGGTGGCCGGCACGTTGAGCACCAGCACCTGACTGGCGAGGTCGTCCGGGACCAGCCCGACCGATTCCCACAACGCCCGATCCTGCTCGCCGTCGGCCGGTAGCGCCGTCTGTTGCCACGCGGCGACGGCACGGAGGACGAGCCCACGCAGCGGCCCTTCGGTGAGGGCCTTCGTGTCGTCCAGCACCCGGTCGGCGAAGACCGGCATCGGTTCCTCGGCCGCGGGCAGCGCGTCCAGGACCCGGACGACGTCCTGGAACGGCAGCCCGGTTCGCACAACGCGGGTCAGGGTGCCGTCCCGGCGCAAGCTGTCGAGCCATTCGGCGTACCAGGCGGTGCCGGCGTGCCGGCCGTCGTTGGCCAGGGCGAGGACGGCGTCGCGGGCCACCGCCTCGCGTTTCAGGTCGGCCGGCCGGTTGCGCAGCGGCGCCGTCACGGTGAGCAGGTCGGCCAGGCCCACTCCGTGCGCCGCCCGCAGGTGCTCGTCGACCTCGGTGAGTCGGACGCTGAGTCGCGCCGCTGCGGCGGAGCGGTGGGTGCCGGTGATGCCGATGATCACGACACGTTCGTCGTCGGTGGGGGCGGCCAACGTCACGATGGCGTCGAGGCGGCCGCCGGTGCGTTCCAGGCTGCGCCGGGCGGCCGCCAGCAACCGCCGCCAGCCAGGTTGCTCGACCAGTTCCGCCGAAGCGTCGTGTCCAGCCAACCGTCCCCGACCGACCAGGCCTGGCGGCGGATCGTCACGCCCGCTGGTCATTCGTCGGCGACGTCGAGCAGGGCGCCGGCCCGGTCGGGTTCTCTGCGACCGTCCGGGGCGCGGCGGGTCTCCGGGGAGCCGAGCGCGCGAGCCAGCGTTCCGTCGAAGTCGGCGATGTTGGTCGAGCCGTCCCAGACCAGCAGCACGGTGGATACGGCGTGTTCCACGGCAGAGTGGGACAGGTCGTAGTGGGCGGCGCCGCTGACCGCCGGGTGGGTGGCCCAGAGGTCGTAACCGGTCATGAACAGGTCCAGGTCGAACTGTTTCGCCAGAGCCATCAGTTCCCCTCGGCCGGTGTCGTCCACGCCGGCGAACGCCTCGTCGAGGCCGAGCAGCCGGGGTGCGTCCGGCCGTGCCGAGCCGAACAGCGCGTTGGCGGCGGCGAAGAGCGGCAGGTGCAGGGAGACCGACTGCTCGCCGCCGGAGAGCTGGCTGTGCCGGGCCCGGGTCAGCGCCTCCGTGCCGCCACCGGGCCGGTGCAGAGTGAACGCGAACGTTCGCCACTGCCGGTAGTCGAGGACGTCACCGAGCAGCTCCCGGTACGGCCGCTCCGGCGCTGCGGCCCGCGCCGTCTTGATCCGGGCGGCGAAGTGCCGGCGCATCGTGGTGAGCTGGGCCGGCCCGAGCCGGGCCGGGTCGCGTTCGAGCAGCTTGCAGACGTCGCGTTGCTCGGCGTCGAGGTCGTCGGCGAGCCGCCAGCCGACACCGACGGTGAGCCCGGAGGACATCCGACGGGCCCGCATCTGGCTGTCCATTGCCGCCACCAGGTCGCGGGCCTCGATGGTCCGGTAGTGGATCTGCCGGGCTAGCTGCCCGAGCAGGGCGTCCTCCAACACCCGCTGCTCGGAGTCGGTCAGCAGTTGCTCCTGGTCGCGGCGCTCCCGGGCTATCCGGTCCGCGAAGTGGGCAACCGGGGTCAGGCCCTGCTCGTCGGCGACCCGGACCACGATCACCCCGTCGTCGGTGTCCCACTCGGGCCGGTGGTCCAGGCCGGCTGCGGGCAGTTGTGCCTGCAGCTCGGTCAGCGCCGTGGTGAGCCGGGTGGCGCTCTGCTTGAGTGACGTCTCGGTGGGGCTCAACTCCCGGGTGGCGGCGAGGATCGCCTCGTGCAGCGCCGCCACCTGCGGATCCAGCTCGTCGCCCGGGGTCTGCGCCGGCCAGCGCAGGTCGGTGGGACAGCGCAGCAGGCCCAGCAGGTCCGGCTGGGCGTACGGGCGCAGCCGCTGGGCGTCGCGCTGCGCCTCGGCGACAGCGGCGGTCACGGTCTGCTCGCCCAGCTCCACCCGGGTCAGGGCGGCGGCCCGCCGTTCCCGGGCAGCACCGAGCTGGGTGCGGGCCTGCTCGACGGTCTCCTCCGCCTCGGTGATCGCGTCGGCGGTCCGAGCCACGTCGGTCAGCACCCGTTCCGCGTCGGCGCCCACGCTGTCGCGCAGCGTCCGGTACGCCTCCGCCTTGTCCCGGTGCCGGCAGCGGGCTGTGTGCGCGGTGTCCTGTGCGGCGGTGAGCCGGTCGACGGCCTCGTCGTGCCGCTGCCGTGCCTGGTCCTCCTGCTCGGCGGCGCGCGCGGCGGCTGGCCGCGCGCTCTCCAGGCGTACGCCCCGTTTCTCGAAGCGGTCCACCGCCCCGGCGGTGTCGTCGAGCCGGTCCACCGGCAGCGACCGCTCCGCAGTCGTCCGCCGCAGGGCGGCCGCCGCGGCGGCCCGCTCGGCCAGGGTCTGGTCGAGCCGCGCGGCGGCGGAGGCGCTGGCCTCCTGCCGGGCACGCAGCGTCGCGGCCGCCCGATCCAGCTCCCGCAGCGCGGTGTGGACCGGTGCGGGTGCCGGCAACTGCGCGGCGGCCGCGTCCACGGCCGTCAGCAGCGTCTCGACAGAGGTGCGGTCGCGGTCCACCGCGCCGAGGTCGGCGTCGACGGTCGCCAGCCGCCGATCGCACTCGGCGACCCGGGCGGTGCGGCGGGATGCCCGGGCGGTCGCGCCCATGTACTCGCAGGAGGTCTTGGCGAACCGGCCGAGGGTGACGCCCTGGGCGTATCGGCCGTCGACCCCGACCGTCACCGGCGCGGCGCCCACCTCCGTGGATGTCGGGTCGGCCAGTGCCACCGAGGCGAGGACCTCGGTGATCCGACCGGTGGGGACGTCGTCCTGTTCCTCGGGGATCAGCACGTCGGCGAGGGTGGTTCCGGTCGGTCGGCGGTGCGGCGGGAGCGGCAGCAGGTAGCCGTCCAGGTCGTCGCCGTCCAGCGCGGTCGCCGCGGTGTCGGGGTCCGGGTGCAGCCAGGCGTCCAGCAGCCCGGCGGCGTGCAGGGCCGCCTCGATGGCCGCCGCGTCGGCCCCGCTCACCCGGTCGGCGAATCGGACCAGTCGCCACAGCGGCGCGCCGGGTCGGCCGGCACGCGTCGCCGGCCGGGTCACCGGGACGGGCGGGGCGTCGTCGTGCTCGGCGGCGATCCGGTCCCGTTCGGCGGCCACCTCGGCGCGCCGGTCGGCCAGCGCCGCGCGGTGCGCCGCCAGCGCCGCGAGCCGATCTCGCCACCTAGTCACCGCTGGGGCGGTGGCCTGCGCGTACACCTCCCGCAAGGTCTGCGCGCCCGGCTCGCCGGTGGTGTCCACGGCGGCGGCCAGCGCAGCGGTCAGCTCCGGAACCGCGACGTCGGCCAGCAGCCCGGCGTTGCCCTGCGCCCACTGTCCGAGCCGGGCGCGCAGCCGCTCGCGGGCCTGCCTGACGGTGTCCTCGGCGTTCCGCTCGGCCTGCTCGGCGTCGAATGCGGCGGCCGTGGCGCCGGCCGCGTCGGCGGCGGCCCGGGAGTGGTCGCGTTCGGCCTGGTCGTGCCGTGCCACCTGTTCGCGGACGGCACGCACGTCGTCGCGGCGCGCGGCGGCCCGTGCGGTGATCCGGGCCGCCAGGTCGTCCGGGGCGGCGTCGTCGGCGCTCCAGGTGATCCCGGCCGTCTCGGCGTCGAGCAGGAGTTCGGCGGCGAGCCGGTCGGCCACCGCCCGGGCGTCGCGGGTCGCCACCATCGCCCGTTCCCATTCGGTACGCCGCCGGGCCGCCGCCGCCTCCTCGGCGGCGACGGCTTCGCCGGCCCGTTCGGCGGCCTCGGCCAGGTCGTGCACGTGCCGTTCCAGGTCGGCGAGCTGCTCGTGGGACTGGTATGCCGCCGAGGCCTTCAGGCTGTCCAGGTGGGCGCGGAGCCGTCCGGGCTCGCCCTCGACGGCCCGCAGCCGCGTGCCGGCCGCGGACTCCGCCTCGGCCGCCTCGTCGGCCGCGCGGCGCGCCTCGGCCAGTGCGGCCGACCGGGTGGCGACCGCGTCGCGTCGGGTGGTCAGGGCGTCGGCGGCCGCCCGGGCGTGGGTGCGCAGGTAGGTCGAGTAGACCGTCAGAAATCCGGCCGTGGCACCGTCCGCCGCCACCAGCCCTTCGAGGGTACGGGCGACCGCCTCCATGTCGTCGAACGAACGGGCGGCCTCCACCAGCAGGTGTTCCTCGACCGGACGCAGCCCCCGTTGCAGGGTGCGGGACAACTCGACCGGGTTGAGGTCCTTGGCCAGCTGCGGCTTGCGCAGGGTCAGCACCAGATCCAGCAGCTGCTCGTAGCGGGCCGGACCGAGGCCGAACAGCCGGGCATCGACGAGGTGCCGGTAGTCCTCCGCCGAGTCCCGCACCGCGTCGGCGCCCAACCGGTCGATCAGGTCGCGGCGGTTCAGCGGCCGGTCGTCGGCGTCCAGCAGGGAGAAGTCCACCCCCACCCGGCCGTCGACCACGAAGTGCCAGCGGGTCACCCGGTCAACGTGCCGGTGCGCCCGCAACCCGATGCCGACCGTCACGTACTGCTCGCCGTCGCCGAACTCCATCCACACGTACGCGTGGGTGACCTCCTGCCCCCGGTAGAGCAGGTTCGACTTCATCGTCCGGTCCTCGCTGGCGAACGGGTTCAGCCGGCGCGGTTCGATCCGACCGTCGAGGACGAACGGGAACAGCACCTCCAGCGCCTTGGTCTTGCCGGAGCCGTTCGGCCCGCGCAACACCAGCCACCCGTCGACGAAGCAGAACTCCTCGTCGCGGTAGTCCCACAGGTTGATGATCCCGGCCCGGGTCGGGGCGAACCGGCGGACGGCACGGTGCTCGATCACGATCACTTTCCTGAGGTCAGAAGAGGGTTTCGGTCGTGGCGCGGGGCTTGACTGCGGCGACGGTGTGGCGGTAACGGCCGACCAGCGGTCGGACGAGCACCCCGCCCGGCACGGCGGTGACCGCGCCGAACCGTTCCAGCAGCGTCACCGCTTCGGCGCGCAGCCGGTCCGGGTCGGCGTGCCACTGGGCCCCGAAGGCCGACCCGTACCGCTGCAGGATCTCGCCGACGGCGGTACGCAGGAAACCGTCGGTGACGAACGGCAACCGGCCGGCGCCGTCGGTCTCGTCAATGCCGCCCTCGTCGCCGGCGGTCCACGCCTCGCTCAGGCCGATGTCGTCGAGGCGCACCAGGGTGGCTGTGGGCAGGCCGGCGTCAATCTGACCCACCAGCGCCTGCTGCCGACCGTTCACGTCCGGCGGGGCGAGCCGCTTGACCCGACGGCCGTCGGGGTCCGTCACGCGGTCGGCCATCTCCACCGCGAGCAGCACTGCGGCCTGCGCCACCGACCCGGTGCCCGGAAACCGCTCCCCGGTGAACCCGGCGGTGTCCACCAGCAGCACCCCCTCGGCCCGCCGCTCCACCCGCAGACCGGTCAACCGGGCCAGGTCGCCGGCGAGCGCCGAGCCGCGCAGGTGGTTGGCGACCACCGGATCGACGTCGGAGTGGTAAACGACCGGCGACTCCACCACCGCCCGCCGGGCCGCCTGAGCCGCCTGCCGGCGCTCGGCGTTGCCGCTGCTGGTCATCGCCCGGTCGAGCAGCGCCGAAACCGAGTCGACGTGCTGCAACACCCGGGTTGGCCGGAACAGCGCGAACACCACGTCCCGCGCGACGTCGTACAGCGCCTCACCGGCCCCGGGGTCGCTGGCCCAGGCGGCGCTGGAGCCGTCGGCCAGCCGGAGCACGCCACGCTCCTCCAACCAGCCGACCGCGTCCACGAACGCCCGCCGATCCGGACCGTGGTCCGGATCTAGCCCCAGGCCGGTGATCCGGTTCGCGTCACCGGCCACCGAGTCGGCCAACTCGCTGAGGGTGATCTGGATCCCGGCACGACCCAGCACCGCCAGGCACAACGCCAGGTACGCGTAGCGCTGCCGGTCGAACGGGCGCCCGGTGCGGGAAACCGCCGGCTGGGTGCCGTCGAGATGGTCCTTCGCCCGTACCAGCCGGGCCGTGGAACCGTGCAGCTCCAGCCGGTACCCGAACGCCTCGGCGAGATCCCGGCGCAGCGCGGCGGCGAACCGCCGCACCCGGGGCAGCGCCCGCTCGTCGGGCCAGGTCGCCGTGATCAGCGGGTGACGCAGGATCAGCCGGACCGCCCGCTGGTAGTCCGCCAACTCCAACTCCGGGACGTCAACGGCGAAGCGGTGGACCGCCGGCCGCAGCGCACCCGGTTCCGCGGTCACGCCGGCACCAGCTCGGGACGGCGGACCACGGTGTGCTGCGCGGTGGTCACCGTCAGCGCGTACCCGTCCAGATGCAGCCGGCCCTCGGCGGTGCGCACCGTGCTGAACCGTCCCGGAGTCGGGGTGAGGGTCAGTCGGACACCGTGCGCGGCGGCTGCCAGCGGCACCGCGGCGGCGCCACCGATCCGGGCGGCCAGCGCGATGTCGAGCAGGCGCAGCAGGACCTGGGTCTGCGAGGTGTCCAACCGGCCGTCGGTGCCCCCCTCGGCGGCCAGCGCCGTCGCCGCGTCGGCCAACCGGCGCTCGCGGGCGAGCTGGTCGCCGCGCAGCCGGTGCCGACGGTCGTCGACCCGGTCCAGCCGGGCCGGCCGTCCCCGACCCTGCCCCGGTGCCCGGCCGGTGGCCACCAGGGTGCGGGACAGCTCCACCGCCGGCGCCTCCCACCACGACAGCCGGCTCGCGATCGCCTCCGGATCCGGGTGGGCCACCCCGATGTGGCGAGGAGCGCCGAGGCCGAACACGACGTCGAACAGGGCGTGCGCGGCCTCCTGGGTGCCGGTGTGGGTGAACCACGCGGCCAGGTGCCGCAGCTGCGACTCCCGGCTCACCCCACCACGGCGAGCCTCGGTGACCCGGCGCAACAGGGCGAGGACGTCACCGATCGCGGCGATGGTGGCGTCCGACAGCCGATCCGCCTCGCTGAGCTGCTCCGGACCCGGCGGCGCCAGCCAGGACCGCAGCCCCGCCCAGCGCCGCCGCCAGTCCTCCAGCCGCTGCACCGGGGTGTGGAACAGCCGCTCGTCGGCCTCGGCGGCCGCCTCGATCAGCCGGTCCAGCCCGGTCGCCTCCACCGTGTGCACCGCCGCGCGCAGCCGGGGGGTGTACCGCTGCAACTCGTCGTGGAAGTCTCGCAGGTGAGCCAGCAGCGCGTCCTTGTGTGCGAGGAACGCCTCCGGCCGCACGTCGTTGGTCCGTCCCAGGTCGCCGAGCATGTGGTAGAAGCGGGCGGCCCGCTCGGCGATGTCGGCCAGCGCCCGGTCCAGCCGGTCGAACTTGCGGTACACCTCCTCGGCGTCACCGGCCTCGTTGGCCACCGCGAGCGCGTTCAGGTCGGCCAGGAGATCGGCGAAGACCAGCCGGGACAGCGTCGAGTCGTCCATGCTCGCCGACAACACCGCCTCCACCGCCCGGTGGGCCCGATACCCCGCCTCGGTGAACTGGTACACCGAGTGCCGGTTGCGGTACTCCGCCAGCGTCGTGGCCCGGGAACCGTCCTGTCCCCGGTCGAGCACCCCCCAGTCCACCAGGGCGTCGAGCAGCCGCGGCAGGTCCACCTGCGCCGGATCCGGGCAGTCCGCGTTCGCCTCGTGCAGCGCTGCCAGCGCCGCGGCCACGTCAGAGGTGTGCAGCACGACGTGGTAGCTGGACCGCGCCGAGTCGAAGGCCCGCAGCAGCCACAGGTAGGCGAACCGGTTCTCCGCCGTGACGTAACCGAACAGTCGCATCCGGTCGTCCAGCCCGAAGTCGTCCAGGCCGAACGTGGGCCTCGACGGTTGCTCGCTCATCGTTTGCCTCCCGCCGGACAGCAACAGCCACCCACCCTACCCAGCCGGCCCCGATGGCGGCGAGGCGCGGGGCACCAGCGGTCGCCGAGGTCATTCAGAGCCTGCCTCAAGGGCTACTTCCTCTGGAGGCTGACAGGGGAACGCCGGCTGAGCTGAATATCGAAGTGTCCCTGCGTCGGTGGCTTGCCTGCATCACGCGAGGCTTGGCAGGAGACTGCTGGTCCACAGCTTGACCGGCAGAGGTGGTGGCGCGATGGGCTTGAGCGTTGGACGTCACTCGCGGGTCAGCCCCGGCGGCAGCGCGTCTTCGTCGGGTCGGATCCGGCGGGCGTTAGCCACAGGGTCGCCTTGAAGGGTGCGGATCAGCGGTTCCGGGCCGCCGACGCAGGTCCAGGTGTCGTCCCAGAGTGCGGAGACCAGCCATGATCGGTCGGCGGGGAAGAACAGGTCGGGTAGCGACCCGCGGCCGTGGCGCATGTGACCGGTCCGCCAGGTGAGGGCTTGCTCGGGGCCGGCCTCGACCAGCACGTATGGCCAGTTCCAGTAAAGCGACACCCTGGGGGCACGGGGGAAGACGACGTCGTGGGCGCCGGTGTCGAGGTAAGCCAGCCACCACGGCTGGTCGGCGGTGTGCGTGCTGAGGTCATCGACCAGGGCGTGCTCGTAGGCGGCGGCGGTGACGTCGTCGGCCTGGTACGTGGTGGCGTAGGCGTCGAAGATGGCCGGGATGGCGGTGGTGATCGAGATACCGGCAGTGGTGTGACCGGCGATCCAGTCCACATCGTCAGCGGCGCCGATGCGCCAACTCCGCCCGTCCTTGCTGACCTGCACACCGCTATTCAAGCCGCTGCAGTGCCGGTTGGCTTGGGAACAGGGCTGGTCGCTGGACGGCCGGTGACCTCCGTCACGAGCGCCTACTAACGGGAAGCCACGCCTGGGAGCCACCGGGGCGACCCGCTCCGGACGAGCCGGGACCGGTCCAGTTGCCGAGAGCGCGGCGACCAGGGCGACGCGGACGTTGCCGAACGACTGCGGAGCGGTCTTGGGAATCTACGGACCAGATGGCGGCAGCGGCACTGCATCAGTCCTCATTTAGTTCTAGGAGGGCGGACCGCGACCACCGACCCTGAGAGATGCCAAGACGGATTTCCGCAGGCCAGGCGGGGTTAGGGCAGATAGACCGAGGTGGGCAGCTTGATCTCGTAACGCGCAGGTCACACCACCCGCGTCCTACGCCGATCGGGCCCTTCTATCAGTTTCGGCACGCAGATCTCCAGCGGTAGCTGACCGCCGTCCGTTCCGCCCCGCCGCGTCAACCCGGGTAGTCCAGTCCGATCTACACCCAGCGAACATCGCCGCGCGGATCGGCAAATCCGAACGCACCGTCTGCCGCTACTGATCGCAACCGGCCACGAACGGCACATTCCAAGCCAACGGGCACATCGACAGCCTCCGCCGCTGACACCCGGCCGCCCCTGCTTGACACCCATGGCTGCATCCGCTGCCAGGTCCCCGCCTGCGACCCGCTCGCGAGAGGAAAACGGGCCACGACCGACGGTCCAACCGGTGGTGTCGGAGGCGCCCATCGGGGATGCCAGGGAGCCGGTCAGCCGAGCAGATCTCCGGTGGGCAGCGGCAGCAGTACCGATGGGGCCGGCGCCGGCGGCAGGGGAAGCTCGGGCACCGGCGACAAGGGTCTGGAGCGGAAGCTGGATGAGGGGGCAGGTGCGGCCGGACGCCGCGCCGAGGTGGTCGTTCCCGGCGCCCAGCTGCGGGCTGCGTGGGGACCACTGGCCGTCGAGGCGACCGGCGACGGCGTCGGGATGATCGCGCACCGGGGCAAGGTGGGGCAACCGGCCTGAGCGGTCAGGTCGTCCAGGACGGCGTCGATGTCCGCGCGCAGGCGGGCGGCCTCGGCCGTGTCGGTGATCCGGGTCAGATCCTGCAGGGCCTGATCGATCAATTGCCGGGCCTGCTCGAACCGTCGCGCCGCGACGGCGGCGCGGGCGCGGGCGATCGTGCGCTCGGTATCGCGTACCTCCGCTAGCTCGGGATGCAGGACCTTGGTCAGCGGCCAGAGCGGACTGTTCGGCCCGGCGTTGCGACTGCCGACCCCCAGCGCAGTCACCAGCACGAGGGCTGTGGCCACAGCGACGGCCAGCCGCAGGACCCGCCGCATGAACGGCCGCGACGGGGCCGAGGCGAGGAAATGCCCGGAGGTGGTATCGGCCCGAACCCGGTCGACCGGATGGTGGACGTCCGTCCGACCGTATAGGCCATGGGCGCCCGCCACGTCGGCGTTCTCCTCGTCGGCGCTGAGGTCGGCGCGCCATGCGGCCAGCATCGCGGTCAGGCCGTCGACGTCGGCCTCCCATCCGCCGCCTCCTCCGAGCACGTCGAGGAGCAGGTCGTCGTAGGCGACGGTGGTGAGGTCCGGCTCCTCGCCACCGTCGGGCCAGTGCTCACTCATGCCGCCACCTCGTCGAGTCCGTCGCCGGCAAGAGCACGGAGTCGGGCGAGGGCTCGGGACTGGGCCACACGTACGGCCGGTGCCGACATGCCGAGGATCGCGCCGACCTCCTCAGCGCTGAGACCGACCGCCACCCGCAGCGTGATGATCTCCCGTTGCACGTGGGGGAGGCGGTGCAGCAGCACAAAGAGCCGACGGGCCAGATCCGTCGCGACAGCCTGTTCCTCCGGCCCCGGCGCGGCGTCCGGTCGCTCCAGTGAGGTGTCGGTGATAGCGACGGCGGAGCCCCGCACCGCCGCCCGTTGGGCGTCGGCAACCTTGTGCGCGGCGACAGCGAAGACGAACGCCGAGAACGGCCTTCCCTGCTCCCGATAGCGGGGAAGGGCCTTCAGCACCGCCAGGCACACCTCCTGCGCGACGTCGTCGGCCGTGGTGTGCACCCCGCCGATGCGGCCCAGCCGGGCCCGGCAGTAGCGGACGAGCCGTGGTCGCAGGTCGGCGAGCAGGGCCGCGGCCGCAGTTCGGTCGCCCGCGGCGGCCCGGCGGACGAGCTCTGGCTCGATCGCTGTGGTCATGGGATGCGAGACACCTTTGTTACCGGCAGGTTAACCGCACGCTATCGAGACGTATGCCTCTTTGCCTAGCCCACGTTGCGCCGCGGAACGGGAGACCCAAAAAAGTTGTTGCGTGAGGGCGTGCCGCCGCGAGGTCAGGTAGCAATCAGGTGAGAGAGGGTCGGTGGTCGTCAAA
Source organism: Micromonospora sp. Utrum1 (assembly GCF_057197805.1). NCBI lineage: Bacteria > Bacillati > Actinomycetota > Actinomycetes > Micromonosporales > Micromonosporaceae > Micromonospora > Micromonospora sp. Utrum1. The sequence continues at coordinate 5,036,919 of NZ_CM170071.1, read as the reverse complement.
GTCGCCGTGCAGGAGCTGACTAAAGTCCTTCGGTGGCCAACCGGTTTGGTCGGACGACAACCTTGCCCTGCCGGCTGGTGAGGTCTCCGTGCTGATGGGTCCGTCCGGCGCCGGCAAGTCGGTGTTTCCGAAGACGCGGTGGCCTTCGCGCTCGTCGGAACGGCCGAGCGCGTCAGGACTGCGTACTGGCTCGGCCGGCGCCGCGCCAGATCCTCCACGGTTTCTTCGGTGGCCCTGGCCCCCGGCCGACGCCCTCGCGTCCCGTCCAGGGGATGGTGCGGCTCAGATCCAAGGTAGAGGGTCGACTGGGCGGCCGCCGAGACGTACCTCGAAGTGCAGGTGGGGACCTGTGGAGGCGCCGGTCGATCCGACCAGTCCGATGACCTGGCCGGCGCGGATGCGCTGACCGGGCGACACCATCAGTTTGGACTGATGGCCGTAGCACGTGGACAGGCGCTGCCCGTCAGCCCTGCCGTGATCGATGCAGGTGTAGTTGCCATAGCCGCCGTACCAGCCGGCGCGCGACACACGGCCGTCCGCGGCCGCGAGGATCGGGGTACCAATCGGGGCGGCGAGATCCACGCCCGGGTGCAACTGCCACACGTGGTAGTACGGGTCGAGCCGGGTGCCGTACTTGCTGGTGAGCCGGCCCGATAGTGGACGCCCGAGCCGGCCCTCACCGACCGTGGCGACGGTGCGGGCCGGTGCCGCCACGGCGGGCACCGCGCGGACGCGACGGTTGATCTCCTGCCGAAGCCGCGCCTCCTCCGTCCGGCGACGGATGAGTTCGGCCTGGCCGGAGGTGATCGCGCCGGACAGGGCGACAGCGCGACCGGTGGGGGTGTCCACCACATCCGGAGAGTCCGCCACGGCGAAGGGCGAGGCATCCGCATCCCCGCCGGCGGTCAGGGACGTCAGCAGTTGCAGCACTGGGTCCGGCTCGCGCTGCACTCTGGTGAGGTCATCGCGGGTCCGGGCGAGAATGTTTTCCAGGTACTGGATCCGGTGCTGGACGTCGCTGAGCGCGGCGACCTGGCGGGCCTGTGGGGTGACGGCGGCGTCCACCGGCGGCTGCGGATACAGGTCGGCGCCGGGGTCGCCAGCGATGAGGGCAGGGGCCGATCCGCGGCTCACGATCGGCCCGTCGTTGCTGGGCGGAGCCGAGACGCCCACCCGCGGTAGCTTGCCGGCCGTCGGCGGAATAATCGCGGGTGGCGCAGGCGGTCGGGTCGACGCAGTGGCCGACGGGACGGGCGGCGGCTTCACCGACGGCGGCTTGATGGGCGGCAGCGTCACCTTCGGCGGTTTAACCGGTGGCAGCGACACGGTCAGCGACGGGCTCGGCAGGGGCGGCAGGGTCGGCAGGGTCGGCAGGGGTCCCTGCGCTGATGAGCTTTGTGCCCCGGCGGTCGCCGCCCCGGCGGTCAGGCACAAGGATGTCACCACCAGCGTCGCCCCGGCGACGGTCGCCAGCGTGGCCTGCCTCCACCACCGTTCGCCCATGACGTACTCCCGCCGTCGACCGCGTTGCCGTCCCTCTGCTACATCGGATCCCGCTGCCTGGTCGTAACAGCCCGCCCGGGGGGCGGCAGGCCGTGACGCCGCCGCAGCCGTCGACGCGTCAGCAGAATGCCCGCCGCGACCACGCCGACCACCACCGCCGCCGCAACGGCCGGCACCCGCAGCGACCCTCCGGGCGGCCGGACCTCACTCGCCACGGCCGGCGACTCCAACGCTGGATCTGGGGCCGCGGCCGTGGCCGCCGAGCCCGGCAGCAGATAGGCGTTGCTGGCGATTTGGGGAACGGCCGCAGTGGACTCCACCGAAGTGACACTGACCCGGCTGCGGACCAGCGTGCCCGGCGGAACACCCGGGCGGATCCGCCCGGTGATCGTGATCCGCGGCACCGCCGCGGCGGCACCCAGAAGCAGGTCACCAAGGTCGCAGACAACGGTACGAGGGGATGCTGCACACCGACCCGGCTCGGCTCGGGCGATGACACCATCGAGATCAGCCGTGGTGGTGAACGTAACCCGCGTCGCCGTGAGGGTGCCCCTACCGGAGATCGTGACGGTGTGGGTCACCCCCTGCCCCGGCAGCGCGCCGAACGGTGTCGACGTCAGCACCGGCGTGGCCTCCACCGCAGGGGCCGGTGGCGGCGCCGGAGCAGCCGCGGCCACGGCGCCCATCATGCCAGCCACCGACGCGGCGACAGACTCCCACATTCCCACACTGTAAGCCGACCCGCCCACGATCGCCCCCGGCCAGGTGCACCCGCCGGCAGGAAACCGAGCAGGCGGTGCACGACCACCGGCAGGGGGCCGGCAGTGCTTCAACGACACGACAGCCACGCTGGAAGCGTTGCAGATCTTCGGTCAGATGATGATCTCGCACCGCGGTCAATGCGCCCGTGGGCGCACGCCTTGCTCGTCCGGGCCGCCCGCGGGCTGACGATCATCGAGCACACCGAAGACCGCTACCGCCTCAACCGAGACCACCTGGACGTGGACCTGTGGCGCTTCCACACCGCGGTTCGGCAGGCCGTCACCGCCGTCAGCGACACCACGAGCGCCTGGCAGGCGGTGATCGACGCATATGCCGGTGACCTCGCCGCCAGCCGCACCTGGCCGAGCGGAACCGGCCCGAACCAACGCCCGGGGGAAGTGCGGCCGACCCGGAGCGCATGTGATCGCGCACCCCACACCGCCCTGTTAGCGTCAATCGGTGCCCGTCACCGTGCCGGCGTCCCCTCAACCCACCCATCGTGCCCGCCGGGTGGGCCTGGGACTGGTCTGGCTGGCAACCGCCCTGGCCGGGACAGCGGTGGTGGTGACCGGAGTGCTGGTCGCCCGGATGGACGAGATCTTCGCCTCGGCGGTGTCGCAGGGCCGCGTGATCCCCTTCACCGGCGAGGCCGGTGACCAGTCCGTGCTGCCGTTCCTGCTCGGGTGCGCCCTGACCGCCCTCTTCCTCATCACTGCGGCGCTGGGCTACCTACTCAGGGGGCGGGCCTACCACAACGAGCACATCGCAATGGTGCTTCCCGCTGCCGCGCTGATCATCGTGATAGTCCTCTGCACGCCGCTCGTCGGGCCGATCGATCTCGCGCACCAGCAGTACACCCACGACCTCTACGGGTGGTGGTACTTCCCCTTTCTCCTCGGCGCCGTGACTTGTCACCCGGGCTGTCTTCTCGCTGCGGCGGTGGTCCTGTTTCGCACGCGGTAAGCGGCGGCGGTCCAGGCAGATCAGCGCGGCGTGCGGCGTTTGTCTTCGGCGCGCTTGCGGTCCCGGTAGGCGCGGCTGACCGGGTCGGTCACGGTCCCGGCTGGAGACGATCAAAACGTAACGGGGTGTAGCCACCGACCGATGAGTTCGCGGGCTCGGACGGGTCTACCTACAGGAATGGATATGAAGAGCGAGCTTGCGGGAGATCGGGCGAGCAGGGCGCGACGGCGAGCCGGCCCGGGCGTTGCTGCACGGACCTTTCAGCTGTGCCAGGAGCGCCAGAGGGAGGCGTAGGTCCCGTCGGCCCGGACGAGTTCGTCGTGGCTGCCGAGTTCGGTGATCCGGCCGTCCTCCATCACGGCGACCCGGTCGGCGTCGTGGGCGGTGTTGAGCCGGTGCGCGATCGCGATGACGGTCCGGCCGGTGAGCACAGCCGCCAGCGCCCGCTCTGTACGCCGGGCGGTGGTCGGATCGAGCGCCGCTGTCGCCTCGTCGAGGATCAGCGTGTGCGGGTCGGCGAGCACCAGCCGAGCCAGCGCGAGCTGCTGCGCCTCGGCCGCCCCGAGTTGCCTGGCCCCGTCGCCGAGTTCCGTGTCGAGGCCGTCGGGCAACTCGGCGTACCAGTCGGCACCGACCGCGACCAGCGCGGCTCGCATCTGTTCGTCGGACGCGTCCGGCGCGGCGAAGGCGAGGTTGTCGCGCACAGAGCCGATGAAGACGTGGTGTTCCTGGGTGACCAGGGCGATCCGGCGGCGGCGCTCGGCGGGATCCAGGTCGGTGACCGGGCAGCCGCCGATGCTGACCACGCCGTGTCGCGGCGCGTCGATCCCGGCCAACAGCCGGGCCAGGGTGGACTTCCCGGCGCCCGACGGGCCGACGACGGCCAGCCGCTCGCCGGGCCGTACCTCCAGGTCAATGCCGTGCAGGACCTCATGGCCGTCGGTGTATGAGAATCGGGCGCCGCGCACGACGAGCCGCTCCCCGGGTGGCGCGGAGGCCTTGCCGGGCGGCTCCGGTGGCACCTGGCCGACGCCGAGCACGCGGGCGAATGACGCGAAGCCGCGCTGCGCCTGTTCGGTCCACTGCAGGATTCGGTCCAACGGCTCGATCGCCTGCTGAAGATAGAGCGCGGCGGCGACCACTTCACCGAGCGATACCATCCCCTTGGACAGGAAGAATCCGCCGACCAGCAGCACTGCGGCGATCGGCAACGGATAGCTGGCCTCCACCACCGTGTAGAACACTGTCCGCAGCGCGAGCGTCGCCCGTCGGGTGGCCCACACCCGGGCGATGCGCTCGGCGCCATGGACGATCCGGTCGTCGGTGAGGCGCAGCGCCTCCACGGTGCGCGCGCCCTCGGCGGTGGTCGTCAGCGTCTCGGTCAGCTCCGCGGTGGCGGCGCCCTCGGCGAGGTAGGCGGAGCTGGCCCGCCGCAGGTACCAGCGGCTCGCCGCCCAGATCGGCGGCAGCCCGGCCAGCGCGACCAGGCCGAGCATCGGGTGCAGCAGGAAGATCGCCCCGAACAGCAGCGTCAGCTGCGCCGACGCGATGACGATGGTGGGCACGACGTCGCGGACGGTCGTCCCGACGGTTGACACGTCGACCGAACTGCGGGTGGCGAGGTCCCCGGAGCCGGCCCGCTCCACGACGGAGACGGGCAGGACGAGCGTCTTGCGGATGAACTCCTCGCGCAGCCGGGCAACCGCCCGCTCCCCGAACCGGTGACCGGCGTACTGGGCGTACCGGGAGAGCAGCGCCTGCACCAGAACGCATCCGCCGATCGCCGCCGCCAAGCGGTCCACGGTGGCGACGCCCGTGCCGACGGCAACCTGGTCGACGATCCTGCCGAGCAGCCACGGCGCAGCGAGTCCGGCGATCGCGGCGGCACCATGCAACACCAGCACGACCAGGACCGCGCGCCGGTCCCGGCCGACGAGGTCCAGCATCTCCCGTCGGACGGCGGCACGGTCCGCTACTGGCAGCCGGCTCACCGCAACGCCCCCTTAGGCCCGGTGAAGTCTTCAAAGTCGAGGTCGTCGCTGCCCCGGGCCACCAACTGCCGGTAGCCCCGGTCCTGTTCGAGCAGCTCGGCGTGCGTGCCGGTGGCGACGATCCGACCCTCGCTCAGATGCGCGACCGTGTCGGCGTGCCCGAGCAGCAACGGTGACGTAGCGAGCACGATCGTGGTCCGCCCGGCCCGCGCGACGCGCAGCCGCTCGGCGATCCGCGCCTCCGTGTGCGCGTCCACCGCCGACGTCGGGTCGATGAGGATCAGCACCTCAGGTTCGGCGAGCAGCGCCCGGGCCAGCCGTACCCGTTGGCGCTGGCCGCCGGAGAGCGTGCGGGCCCGGGTGTCGATCGGGGTGCCGAGCCCGTCCGGGAGCGCCTCGGCGACGTCCTCTGCCGACGCGACACGCAGCGCCGCCGTGATCCGGTGGTCAGCGCCTCCCGTCTGGGCGAGGGTGTCACCGTTCCCTGCCCGGGTGCGGCCATCGCCATTCCCCGCCCGCCCGTCGGCGCTCGACTCCCGGCCACTCAGGATGTCCCGCAGGGTCCCGGCGAAGAGGTACGAGTCGTGGTCGGCGACCAGGATCCGGGCGCGAACCTGGTCGAGTGCGATCCCGGCCAGCGGCACGCCGCCCCAGGTCACGTCGCTGACGACGTAGCGTCCGAGCCGGTCGGCCAAGGCGATGGCCTCGGCCGGGTCGTCGGCGGCCACGCCGATCAGCCGACCGTCGCGCACAGTCAGTCCGCAAGCGGGGTCGTACAGGTCTGCGGGCCGTACCGGCGCGGACCTGGCCAGCGGCCGGCGGGCACCGGGTACGTTTCCCTGCCCGCCCACGTCCTGCGGGGTCGGGCCGCCGACGTGATCCGGGGTCAGGTTGAGCAGAGCGATGATGCGGCGGGCGGCGACGCGGCCCCGGATCACGCCGTAGCTTCCCTCAAGCAGGAACCAGACCGGCACGATGAGCGTCGCCACGTATCCGTAGACGGCGACCATCTGCCCAACGGTGATGTCGCCAGCGACCGCCATCCGAGCCGCGAGCCACACCACGGCCGCGAGGAACAGCCCCGGTATGGCGACCGTCAACGCGTCGATCCAGCTGTAGACGGCACCGACCCGATAGCCCTCGGCGAGCAGGTCCTGCGAGCGGGCAGCGTACCGGCGGGCGAACAAGCCGCGGCCGCCGACCCCGGCCAGCACCCGCAGCCCGGCCACGATGTCACCGGCCCGGGTGGTGAGGACGCCCTGCTGGTGCCGGTAGACGGACTCCGCCCGTTCGAGGCGGCGCAGCAACGGTCCGATGACCAGCGCGATCGCCGGCACGCCCAGCAGCACACACAGCGCCAGCAACGGGGAAACCGACCACAGCACGACGGCGATGACCGCGTACGCGATGACGGCGCCGACGCCCGGGCCGGTCATCGTCAGCACCTGCGACGTGTAGCCGATGTCGGAGCCGCCGACCGTGGCGACCTCCCCCGCGGCGAGCCGGCGCGGCAGCACCGCGCCGATCCGGGACAACTGGCGCAGCAGGACCGCCGCGGAGCGGGCTGTAGCGTCCTCCCGGACGAAGGTCATCGTGCGGTGCCGCATGATCCCCAGGTACGACAGCCCCACCCCCGCGACGACGATTGCCACGACCCATAGCAGCAGGGCTCGGGTGTCGTGCACGCGCAGCCCGTCGTCAACGGCGCGGGAGACCAGGTACGGCCGGACCGACAGCCCGATCATCCACGCCGTGCCGACCACGGTGCCGCGCAGCACCCGCCAGGGCTGGCAGCAAACCAGCCACCAGACGTACCGCATCGGCCCCCTCGTGTCCGGCACGCCGGGCTCGGGATGCGGAATCTGTGGGGGCACCCGCCAAAACTACCGAGCGGGCTGGCGACGTACCCACCCAATATCCCCGGGCTCGGTCGTGTCATCCCGGCGCGGGCCGCACTGCTGCTGAGGCTGCCGATGGCCAGGGACCGCAGGCGCTCCTCGCAGCTGAACGGGTTGCCGTCGGAGCTTTCGCGGTCCCGGGCCGCCCCCGTGACCCATGGCGTGGTGGTACGCAACTCCTCCCAACACTCAGCTGACGCCAACCGCATCACCCGCGACGCTTACCAGAGCGTCGTCAAACGGCTGCACCACGAAGCCGCCGTCGTCGTCGCCCTCAAGATCAGGAATAGGCGGGGCCGAATCGCGTGAGTGGGCGCCGCCCGAAAGCCGAGGCGATCTCGGCCTGGACCGCACCTAGCCTCAGTTTCGCTGACAACCCATTCACGCTGGGCGTCGCCTCCGGCGACCCGTTCCCCGACGGTGTGGTGCTGTGGACCCGGCTGGCGCCGGACCCGCTCGCTGTAGACGGGTCGGGCGGCATGCCGCCGCGGGTCGTCCCAGTGGCATGGCAGGTGGCCGAAGACGAGCATTTCCGGCAGGTGGTCCGCGCCGGCGCGGAGCCGGGCACGCCGGAGCTCGCCCACTCGGTGCACGCCGAGGTCACCGGCCTGCGCCCCGATCGCGAGTACTACTACCGGTTCCGCGTGGGGACGCAGCTCAGCCCGGTCGGGCGGACCCGCACCGCGCCGGCGGATCGTATACCGATAATCATGGGACCCCGTCAAGATCCGCTTACAGCGGCTCCCGGGCGGATGAGGTTTTCGGCAAGGGCAGGGTCGGGCCGCCGCCGACGGTTTCGACGGCGGCCGGACCTGGCGGCACGGTCAGGACGGGTTGTCGCCGTGGGTCAGGGTCTCCCAGGCGACGAAGAGGTTGTTACTGCCGGCGGGGCGCTGCTGCAGGGTCAGGGTCTGAGTGTTGGTCATCGCGAAACCGAGGCGGTTGGCCATCGCGTTGTAGCCGACCTCGGTGATCGGCCCGAGGCCCCGGTTGAGGCTGCCGCCGCAGAGCCAGGAGGGTGCCGGCTCGCCGAGCTGGTACTTGGAGTGGAAGCCGAGGGCTTGCCGCAACCGCTCACCGACCTGCGGATACAGGTCCCGTCCCTGGATACGGGAGGTCTCCGCGACGTGCGAGATGGCGGAGATCCCGTACCCGGTGTGGGTGAAGTCGCGGCAGGTCTCCTGGGCGAGGCCGGCCACGAAGGTCGACTGGCCGTGCCAGTAGTTGATGATCTCACTGCTGGTGTCCAGCCCACTGCCCGGCACCGTGTACGGCAGGGCGCCGTCACTGGGTAGGTAGATGAAGGCGTGGGTGCGGTTAAGGTAGCGGGTGACCGCCTCGTCGTAACTGGCCTGGTCGTTCAGGAAAACCGAGATGCCGACCGCGGCCTCCATCATGCTCAGCTCCCAGTTGCCGTTGCTGTTGGAGCCGTTGCGGACCATCGGCAGGTAGACGTTGCGCAGCATCGTGGCGAACCGGGTCACGTTGGGCCAACTGCCGTACGTGTACCGGATGATCTCCGCGGCCCGGGGCCAGACCGAACCCGCCCAGCCGGTCTGCAACGGGGCGTTGCTGCCGGTGTGTGACGTGATCGTCGCCGACCAGGCGTCCATGATCTGGATCGATTTCTGGGCGTACCGGCTGTCACCGGTGACGTACCAGGCGAGCGCGGCGGTGTACGCGGCGATGGCGTCCTCGCGCTCGTCTGTGCAGCCGTAGTTGGGATTGGAGTAGGAGCCGCACTCGACGACCGAGCGGGGCGCCGGGTTCCGCGACAGGTTGGCATACCAACTGCTCATCATCTGGTTGTAGGCCGAGGCCCAGGGCTGCGCGCCGGCCTGCACCCGGGCCCGGACGAAGTCGAGCTGGCCGCGGCTGACCAGTACGCCGGGGTGAGTGAACCCACCCGAGGGGGGTGGGGTGCCGCCGCCGGTGGGCAGCGTCCAGCTCTGGTTGGCGGCGCCGGTGCAGGTCCAGATCTGCAGCGGGGTGCCGTCGGCCGAGCTCGGGCCGGTCGCGTCGAGGCACTTGCCGGAGGCCGGATTCGTCAGTTGTCCGCTCGCGTACGTCCACTGCTGCGCGCCGGTGCCGTTGCAGTCGTAGATCTGCACCTTGTCGCCATTGGCGGTGCCGCCAGCGGGGACGTCGAGGCACTTGCCGAGCGCCCGGACGGTGCCGTCGTCGGCGATCGTCCACTGCTGTGCCGCAGTGCCGTTGCAGGTGTAGAGCTGCACCTGGGTGCCGTTGGCCGGGTTCGCCGCGGCAACGTCGACACACTTGCCGCCGTATCCGGTGATGGCCCCCACGACGGCCGCGGATGCCGCGGGAATGCCGACCATCAGGCTCGCGGGTACGGCGAGCGTGGCCGCGGCGAACGCGGCGGCCAACCGGATGCGGGGCCGGCCGGATGTAACCCCGGCCAATCGTTGCGCCATGTCCTGGTCCTTTCCGCAGGAAGCGGGTTCAATTCGAGACGATCCGCCGAGGCGGCAGGCTGGTCACCGGGTCTGGCCGTAGCGGGCTGGCCGGTCGGTGGCGGGCGCTCGTCCGGGACGGCGGAGTCAACTGTTAAGGAAGTTAATAGTCGCAGTAAAGTAAACCAACATCAATATGTTGGAGCGGCGCAACCGCTGTGGGAGGGATCGCCGGCGCGCGCCACTGGCCAGGGCGTCGGCGAGGCGCGAGTCGATGCGTTGCAGGCGCCTGCACTCGCGGGATCAGCAAAGAGGCAACGAACCTGCCATCTCGGTCGGCGTTACGACAGCAGGCGGGGGCATAGCCGAGCTGAGAGATACGAGACGACAGCCGATGGCATCGAGCGGTGCACCGCAGCCGCGTTCGGGACGAAACAGGGTCGCGCTGCGCGCTATGGACTCGGCGTGCGGACCGCACGGCAGCGACCGAGACGACCTGGGCCTGCAACACGGGTATCGGAAGCACTATGCTCCCTGCGGCGGTGGCGGAGATCAAGAACCTTGAGGAGTAGGAATGCGAACGCCGTTCAGGCGGGCTGTGTTCGGTGTCGTCGCGGTGGCGCTGCTTAGCGGGCTCGGACTGACGTCCTGCGCAGATCCGGGCCGGAACGGCGCGGTGGACGCCGGGTCGGCTCCGGTCGATACCTCGGTGACCGGCGCTCCCGGACCGACTGAGTCCGCAAGTCCCTCCGCATCGCCTTCGGCAAGCCAGTCCCCGTCGCCTTCGGCGAGCCGGTCCCCGTCGACTTCGGTGAGCCTGCCCACGAAGCCGTCTCTCAGCCGGTCGCCGTCGCACGTCTCGACCAGCACGGCCGCGACGCAGGCCGCATCGAGCAACATCGCCTCGCGGCTAGACACTATTCCGGCCAGCACCCGCCAGCTCATCGTCGTCTACAGCAGCGGCTACGGTACGAGCGTCGCGTCCCTCGAGACGTTCGAAAAGGTGAACGGCGTGTGGCGGCCGGAGTTCGGGGTGATGAGCGCGCGGATCGGCACCAAGGGATTCAGCGACAGCCATGTGGAGGGCGTCCCCACGACGCCCACGGGTGTCTACAGCATCGGCTCCACCATGTATGGCGTGCTTGCCAACCCTGGCGTTAAATACAGCTACCACCATCTCGTGGCCAACGACTACTGGGACGAGAATCCCAGCTCGCCCACGTACAACAGCTTCGTGCATGGCACGGACCCGGGCGGGTACAGCGAGGCGCTGTGGCAGACCGTGCCGCAGTACAACTACTTCGCGGTCATCAACTACAACATCCCGGTGAGGGCAGCCACCCCGGCCCGCGGCAGCGGCATCTTCCTCCACGTCTCGGGGAGCGGCGGTACCGCCGGCTGCGTCTCGTTGGCACAGTCCAACCTGCTCCGGGTGCTGGAGTGGCTGGATCCGGCCGCCTCTCCGCGCATCGTGATGGCACCCAGCCAGAACCTCGACCGTTACTGACCGCCCGGACGGCCCCGCGATCGGCAGCCGAGCCAGCGGAAAGAAAGCAAGACCCGTAGCAACGGCTGCGGCCAGGTGTCGCCGGACAGGGGGCGGCCCCAAATGGGCCGCCGCTCGGGGACCCCACCACGACCTCGATCTACTGGTACGCCGAGAACAAGGACGAGTTGTTCGGGCTCGCGATCGACGAGATCTTCGGCGACAGCGAGTTGCCCGATCCCAAAGCGGTGGGATGGCCGCGGTCGGCTAACCAAGCCGGCGGGCGCGAGTCGGGATCGTTGGGTGGCTACGACGCGCGGGGGCGTGGACGGTGTCGCTCCGGGCGCTGCGCAGTCCGGACGAGCAACGGCTCGGCGAGACACACGAAGGGTTGAATCCTCGAGGCGCTGGGCGAGATCGTGGGGAGCCGGGCAGGAAATCTTCCGCGCCCCGCTGATGGAAGCGGCCCGTGCGGTAGCTGGCCGGGCCGGAGCTGCGGGCCGCCATCGAGCGGAAGGTCGGGCGGCTCGGGTAGTCGGCGGCGGGAGCCGGGCGCCAGGGCCGACGGGCGGGTCTCAACTCCCGAGCACCGCCACGCCGAGCAGCACGGGTATCGCGGCCGCGGTTGACAGCAGCACCGAGTCGCGCGCGAGGACCGCGCCGCAACGGTACCGGATCGCGTAGACGAAGACGTTCTGCGCGGTCGGTAGCGCGGCGGTGACCGTACAGGCCAGCACGAGGGGGTGCGGCAGGTCCATCGCGAAGCGGGCGATGAGGTAGGCGATGGCGGGCTGGGCCACCGTCTTGAGGAAGACGGCGAGCCGGACGTCGCGCCCGGTGTCTCCTGCGCCGGGCACCGGCGCGCGGTGCAGGGAGATGCCGTAGGCAATCAGGGTGGCGGGAACCGCCATCGCCGCGACGAGCTCGATCGGTCGCAGGACCGGTTCCGGTGGCGACCAGCGGGTCAGGTTGACCACGAGGCCCAGAGCGCAGGCGAGGGTGACCGGGTTCGTGAGCGGCTGGATCACCGCCGTGACCAGCGACCGCTTGCGCCGTGCCGTGGTCAGCTCGAGCACGGTGAACGCTAGTGGGGCCATCACGACCAGTTGGAACATCAGGGTCGGCGCGACGAACGAGGCGTCACCGAGGACGTGGACCGCGATCGGGATGCCGATGTTCGCCGCGTTGACGTACGAGGAGGCCAGGGCGCCGATCGTCGCCTCCGGCACGGAGCGGTGCCAGCACAGCTTCGCGACGACCACGAACAGGGTCGCCACGGCGGTGGTGCTCGCCACCGTGACGACCAGGGCGGACGAGAGGACCGCGTGGACGTCGGCCCGGGCCACGGTCTCGAACAGCAGCGCCGGCGTCGCCACGAAGAACGCGACCCGGGAGAGCGCGGTGGCCGCTTCCGGCCCCAGCACTCCTCGACGGCCGAGCGTGTAGCCGACGGCGATGACGGTGATGATGACGGCGAAACCCGTCAGGACGCCCTGCACGTCGTCTCTCTCCTGGTCGCCGGTCCGGCGGCCGACCTATGCCTTGACGGCGAGCACCGGGGTGTGAGCCTCCATGAGCACCCGCTGCGCGCTGCTGCCCAGCACGAACTTGCCGACCGCCGAGCGGCGGCGCAGACCGATCACGAGCAGGTCCACGCCCTCCTCGGCCGACGCGTCGATGAGCTGGTCCGCGGCGGCGCCGTGCTCGGCGACCGGCTGGCGGATCTCCACCGGCACCCCGGCGGCGTCGGCGGCGGCGCGCAGCCGGGCCAGCTGGGCGTCGTCGGCCAGGGCCGGGTCGACGAGGGCGCCGGTCCGGGCGGAGTTGACGACCACCAGCGTGGTCGAGCGCAGCGCGGCCTCCTGGAGGGCGCGGGCGAAGGCCGCCTCGCCTTGCGGAGTGGGCAGGTAGCCGAGCAGGACTGCCATTTCTCTTCCTTCCAAAGGGTGGACGGTCGGGGGTCAGACGCCGACAATTTCGCGCTCGGCGCGCGCCGCCTGCCGGCCACGGACCGCGCGCAGCAGCGGCACGACGACCACGGTCAGCAGGAAGACGGCGACCAGCACGGCCGACACCGGCCGCTCGACGAAGCCGGTGAGGTCGCCGCCGAAGAGGCGCATTGACCGGCGGAAGGACGACTCCAACAACTCGCCGAGGACGAAGGCGAGCACGAACGGGCCGGGCTCGAAGCCGAGCTTCTTCATCCCGTACCCGACCAGGCCGAGCGCCACGACCAGAAACATGTCGAAGACGTTGTTCCGGATGCTGTACACGCCGATCATGGTGATGAGCACGGTCAGCGGCGCGAGGATCGCCGCGCGGACCTTGAGCAGCCGCACGAACACCCCGATCAGCGGGATGCTGAGCAGTAGCAGCAGGATGTTCCCGACGTACATGGAGTTGACCACGCCCCAGAACACGTCGGGGTGGTCGACGATGAGCTGCGGCCCCGGCGGGATGCCCTGCAGCAGCAGCGCGCCGAAGAGCACGGCCATGGTCGCGTTCGCCGGGATGCCGAGGGTCAGCAACGGAATGAACGACGAGGTCGCGGCGGCGTTGTTGGCGCTCTCCGGGCCCGCCACCCCTTCGATCGCGCCCTTGCCGAACCGGGACGGATCCTTGGCCGAGCGCTTCTCCACGGCGTAGGCGACGAGCGAGGACATCGTGGCGCCGCCGCCGGGCAGCACGCCGAGGACGAAGCCGACCACCGATCCGCGCAGGATGGCCAGCCGGGACCGCAGCCACTCGAGGCGGGTCGGGATGGCCCGCCCGAACGACAGTACGGCGGGCTGCGGCCGGAGCCGGTGCTCCAGGTTGTAGAGGATCTCACCGACGCCGAACAGCCCCATCGCGACGATCACGAAGTCGACCCCGTCCGCCAGCTGGTCGCTGCCGAAGGTGAACCGGGCCGTGCCGACGATCGGGTCCAGCCCGACGGTGGCGAGGATGAGACCCACGCCGGCCGCGGCGACGCTCTTGATCAGGGTGCCGTTGCCCAGGGTGGCGACCAGGAAGATGCCGATCAGGGCGAGGACGGTGTACTCGGCCGGTCCGAACTCCAGGGCGAAACTGGCGACGAAGGGTGCGATGAGGGTCAACAGGATGATCGAGGCGGTGCCGCCAATGAAGGAGCCGATCGCGGCGATGCCCAGGGCTGAGCCGGCTCGGCCCTGCCGGGCCATCTGGTAACCGTCGATGGCGGTGACCACGGACGAGGCTTCCCCGGGCAGCCGCAGCAGGACCGAGGTGATCGTCCCGCCGTACTGGGCGCCGTAGAAGATGCCGGCGAGGAGGATGACCGCCGCGGCGGGTTCGATGCCGTAGGTGATCGGCAGCAGGATGGCGATGGTGGCGGCCGGGCCGAGACCTGGCAGGACGCCCACCAGCATGCCGAGGGTCACGCCGATCAGGCAGTACAGCAGGTTCTGTGGTTCGAACACCACCGCGAACCCGGACAGCACGGGGGCTAGGTCCATGGCGGATCTCCTCTCGGCCCTGAGGGTCGGTGAGCCAGTCGGTCAGATGATGATCAGGTGGGGCAGCGGCACCTTGAGCGCGGTGATGAACAGCGCGTACGCGGCCGCCGTCGACACCACCGAGACGACCGCGGTGGTGCGCCAGCTCTCGTTGCCGAAGAACTTCAGCCAGAGCACCAGCAGGAGCACGGTGGGGATCTCGAAGCCGACGAGCTCGAACAGGAACGCGTACGCCGCCAGGCTGGCGGCGGCGATGACCACCACGACGGCGCCCCGGGTGAACGCCTCGGTGTCCGTCGCCTGACGGGCTCGGAGCAGGATGGCGACGCCCGCGAGCAGCACCAGCACCGCGACGATCATCGGCCACAGACCGGGACCGGGATCGGTCAGCGTGCCGAGGCCGAGGTCCCGGGCCAGCCACATGGTGACCAGGCCGAGCAGGACGGGGATGGCGCCGGCCAGCGCCGCGTGGCCCGGGCCGCCCGAGGGGATCTCCCCCTCGGACGGCCCCGCCGCCGGCGGCGTGCCGTCGACGACGACGGCACGCTCACCGGGTGTCCCGCTGTCTTCTGCCGTCACTTGCCCGAACCGAAGGCGAGCTGGAACTTCGCCGTCAGGTCCGCGTACTGCTTGGCGGAGTCCTTCAGGTGCTGGCGGGCCTCCTCGTCGGAGACCTCCCAGCGCTCCATGTAGTTGTCCTTGAGGAACTTGTCGTACGCCGCGTCCTTGCGGGCCTCGGCGAAGGAGTCGTTGAGCTTCTTGGCGACATCGGCCGGCAGGCCCTTCGGCGCGATGATGAAGCGCCGCTGGTCCACCACGACGTCGTAGCCCTTCTCCTTGGCGGTGGGCACCTCGGGAAGGTACGTGCTCCGCTTCTCGGAGAAGACGGCCAGCGGGCGCAGCTTGCCGCCCTTGATCTGCTCCATGGTCTCGGCGAGGGAGGCGGACAGCGCCTCCACCTGGTTGCCGAGCAGGGCGGTCGTGGCCGGCGCACCACCGTCGAACGGCACGTCCGTGGCCTTCACGTTCGCGGCCTTGAACAGCAGCGCCTGGGACAGCTGGGCGCCGGTGCCGACGCCGGCGGTGGCGTAGCGGATGGTCGGGGCCTTCAGCAGGTCGTCGAGGGTCTTGTACGGCGAGGCCGCGTTGACGACGAGGACGTAGTCCTCCTGGGTCAGCGTCGCCACGATCTCCATGCTGTCGACCTGGATGGCGCTCGGGTCCTTGACGGCGAGCGGCGTGATGGCGAACAGCGACTTGACCGCCAGGCCGACGGTGTAGCCGTCCGCGGCGGAGGCCAGCACCTCCTTGTCGCCGACCGCACCGTTCGCGCCGGCCTTGTTGGTGATGACGACCGACTGGCCGAGCGGCTTCTCCGCGGCCTTGGCGGCGGCGCGGCTGATGAGGTCGCTGCTGCCACCGGGCGCGAACGGGACGGTGAACTGCACGGCGCGGGTCGGGTAATCGCTTCCCGCGGCGTCTTTGCCGCCCTGCACTCCGGAGCAGGCGGCCACCGGCAGAACGGCCAGCGCGGCGAAGCCGGCCAGCAGCCGCCGGCGGGAGGTCGTGCGGGACCAGACGGATGGTTTCATGTCGGCTCCTCGGTGAGCTTCTCAGGGGGTGGTGGGGGTCAGCCCCGGGCAAGGCACGGACGCTTGGGGTGGAAGGTCCAGCCCGGGATCAGGTATTGCATGGCCACCGCGTCGTCTCGGGCGCCGAGGCCGTGCTTCAGGTACAGCTCGTGCGCCGCCTCGACCCGGTCGAGGTCGAGTTCGACGCCGAGGCCGGGCGCGGTGGGGACCTCGATGGCGCCGTCGGCGATGGTCAGCGGGTTCTTCGTGAGCCGCTGGCCGTCCTGCCAGATCCAGTGGGTGTCGATGGCGGTGATGTCCCCCGGCGCGGCGGCGGCGACGTGGGTGAACATCGCCAACGACACGTCGAAGTGGTTGTTGGAGTGGGAACCCCAGGTCAGCCCCCACGCCTCGCAGAGCTGGGCGACCCGCACCGATCCGTTCATGGTCCAGAAGTGGGGGTCGGCCAGGGGGATGTCGACCGCCTGGGCGCGTATCGCGTGGCCCAGCTCGCGCCAGTCGGTGGCCACCATGTTGGTGGCGGTGCGCAGGCCGGTGGCGCGGCGGAACTCCGCCATCACCTCGCGCGCCGAGAAGACACCTTCGGCGCCGCACGGGTCCTCGGCGTAGGCGAGCACGTCACCGAGGCCGCGGCACAGGTCGACGGCCTCGCTGAGCAGCCAGCCGCCGTTTGGGTCGAGGGTGATCCGGGCGTCCGGGAAGCGGGCGGCCAGCGCCGTGACCGCCTCGACCTCCACGGGGCCGGGCAGGACGCCGCCCTTGAGCTTGAAGTCCCGGAAGCCGTAGCGGGCCCGGGCCGCCTCGGCCAGGGCGACGATCGCGTCCGGGGTCAGCGCCTCCTCGTGTCGCAGCCGCAGCCAGTCGTCGGCAGCCTCCGGCTCGCCCCGGTACGCCAGGTCGGTGCGGTTGCGGTCGCCGATGAAGAACAGGTAGCCCAGGGTCGGCACGCTCGTGCGCTGTTGGCCGTCGCCGAGCAGGGCGGCCACCGGGACGTCCAGGTACTGCCCGAGCAGGTCCAGCAGCGCCGCCTCCAGCGCGGTGACCACGTGGATGGTGGTACGCAGGTCGAACGTCTGCACGCCGCGCCCGGTGGCGTCGCGGTCGGCGAAGCGGCGCCGGACGGCGTCCAGGACGGCGTGGTGGTGTGCGATCGGGCGGCCGACGACGAGGTCGCGGGCGTCCTGCAGGGTCTGGGTGATGGCCGGCCCGCCGGGCACCTCGCCGACGCCGAGGCGGCCCGTCGTGTCGGTGAGGATCACGATGTTGCGGGTGAAGAACGGGCCGTGTGCGCCGCTGAGGTTCAGCAGCATGGAGTCGTGACCGGCGACCGGCACGACGCGCATCTCGGTCACGACCGGTGAGCCGCTGCGCGGCGACGGGGTGCTGGTTGTCATGGTTCACACCTCCTGGTGGTTGCTCGTCCGGCGGGGGCCATCGGTCAGCGCCGTCCGAGTCGTCCGTCGACTCGCCGCCACAGGTCGAGCGGGTTGTCGTCGGCGAGGGCGGCCGGCAGCAGCTCGGCGGGGATGTTCTGGTAGCTGACCGGCCGGAGGAACCGGTCGATCGCCAGAGTGCCGACCGATGTGGTGCGGGAGTCGGACGTGGCCGGGAAGGGGCCGCCGTGCACCACGGCGTGGCCCACCTCGACTCCGGTCGGCCAACCGTTGAACAGCACCCGGCCGGCCTTGAGCTCGAGCCGGGGCAGCAGCCGCCGCGCCTCGTCGTAATCACCGGGGGCGGCGTGCACGGAAACGGTCAACTGCCCGTCCAGCCGCTCGACGACCTCGCGCAGCTGCTCGCTGCCGGTGAGCCGCACCACCACCGTCACCGCGCCGAAAATCTCCTCATGCAGTGCCGGGTCGGCCAGGAAGGTGGCGGCGTCGGTAACGAAGATCCCGGCCCGCCCGGCGGAGGCGATCGCGGCGTCCTCGGTGCCCCGGGCCAGGGCGGTCACACCCTCGGTCGCGGCCAGCCGGTCCACACCGGCGGTGAAGGCGGCGCAGATGCCCGCGGTGAGCATGGGTGCCGCCGGGGAGGTGCGGACGGCGTCGGCGGCCGCCGTGACGAACTCGTCGAAACCGGCGCCGTCGGGCAGGAAGACCAGCCCCGGACTCGTGCACAGCTGGCCGACGCCGGTGGTGACCGACGCGATCAGCGCCGCGCCCAGCTCGGCGCCCTGCTCGGCGAGGGCGCCGGGCAGCACGATCACCGGGTTGACGCTGGACATCTCCGCGTAGACGGGAATCGGCTCGGGACGGGCGGCGGCCGCCGCGACGAGCGCGGACCCGGCCGTCCGGGACCCGGTGAAGCCCACCGCCTTGATCCGGGGATGGCGGACCAGTGCGGCGCCCAGTCCGGGACCGTCGCCGAACAGGAGCGAGAAGGTGCCCTCGGGCAGGCCGTGCCGGCGTACCGCGGCCTGGATCGCCCGTCCGACCAGCTCGGAGGTGCCGGGGTGGGCCTCGTGCGCCTTGACCACGACGGGGGCGCCGGCGGCCAGCGCCGATGCCGTGTCGCCGCCGGCCACCGAGAACGCCAGCGGGAAGTTGCTCGCACCGAAGACCGCCACCGGCCCCAGCGGGATGCGGCGCTGGCGGAGGTCCGGGCGCGGCAGCGGGGTGCGCTCGGGCTGGGCCGGGTCGATCCGCACGCCGAGCCAGCTGCCCTCGCGGACGACCGAGGCGAACAGGCGGAGCTGGTTGCAGGTGCGGGCGCGTTCGCCCAGCACCCTGGCCGCCGGAATGCCCGTTTCGGCCTGCACCCGCTCGATCAGGGCGTCGCCGAGGGCTTCGATGTTGGCGGCGATGGTCTCCAGGAAGGCGGCCCGGGTCGGCAGGTCGGTGTGGCGATAGCCGTCGAACGCGGCCCAGGCGAGTTCCGCGGCGCGGTCCACCTCGTACGGGCCGCCAAGCCCGTACGACGGTTCGAGCTGGTTGCCGGTGCGTGGGTCCACCGCCCGTACCTCGCCTGCGCCGCCGTGTAGGGAGCTGCCGCCGATCAGCATGGCGCCGGTCAGGGCGGCGTCGACCCGGGTGGCATCGGTGCTGGGCATGAGTCAGCTCACCTTCCCGACGAGGCTGGTGAGCGTGGCCAGCTCGTCGGCGGTGAGGTCGGTCAGCGGCGGGCGGACCGGGCCCGCCGGGCGGCCGACGGCCCGCATGCCGGCCTTGACGATGGACACCGCGTAGCCGGCCTTGCGGTTCCTGATCTCCAGGTAGGGCAGTACGAACTCGTTGAGCCGGGTGTAGACGCCGGAACGGTCCTGCGCCCGCACGGCGGTGTAGAAGTCCAGGGCGAACTCGGGGGCGAAGTTGAAGATCGCCGAGGAGTACGTGGTGACCCCGAGTTCGAGGTAGGGCAGGGCGAACGTCTCCGCAGTGGGCAGGCCGCCGATGTAGAGCAGGCGGTCGCCCACCCTCGCGTACAGGCGGGTCATCAGCTCGATGTCGCCGACCCCGTCCTTGAAGCCAATCAGGTTCGGGCAGTCGCGGACGAGCTTCTCGACGGTCGGCACGCGGAACGCGCCGTTGGCGCGGTGGTAGACAATCACACCGAGCGAGGTGGCCGCGCAGACCGCCCGGACGTGGGCGGCGAGGCCGTCCTGGCTCGCCTCGGTCAGGTACGGCGGGAACAGCAGGATCCCATCGGCGCCGGCCCGCTCGGCGTCGCGGGCCATCTCGACGGCCTGCGCTGTGCCGTAGCCCGCCGGTCCGAGGATCGGCATGGCACCGTCGCTGGCCTCGACCGCCGCACGGACCACCCGGCCGACCTCCTCGGAGGTCAGAGAGAAGAACTCGCCGGTGCCGCCGGCGGCGAACAGACCCGCCGCCGGATACGAGGAGAGCCAGGCCAGATTCTCGCGGTACGCCGCCTCGTCGAACTGCAGCTCGTCAGTGAAGTGGGTCACCGGGAAGGACAGCAACCCGCTCCCCAACGCGCGCTGAAGCTCCGTGGGGGTGTAACGCGCCATTACGCTCAACTCCTGTTTCGAGTAGGTGAGCGCGAGGTTAACCACCTCTGCTTATACCCGTCCAACACACGTTGGGCATAACCTGATACCTTTTCGGCATCTCCCCTGGAGGTGCGATGTTCACGCTTGATCAACTGCGGGGTTTCGTGGCTGTCGCGGAGGAGGGTCACGTCGGCCGGGCGGCGTTGCGGCTCCAGATGACGCAGCCCCCGCTCAGCCGTCAGATACAGCGACTGGAGCGCAGCATCAACCTGGTGCTTTTCGAGCGCACCTCCACCGGCGTCGCACTCACGCCCGCCGGCCGGGTGTTCCTCGACGAGGCCCGGCGGCTGCTCGCCCTCGCCGCCACCGCCCCACTGACCGCGCGACGGGTCGCCGACGGGACGGCCGGATCCATCCGGATCGGCTTCACTGCGGTGTCGGCCCTGACAGTGCTGGGGCGCTGGATCGCCGCGGCGGCCGAGCACCTGCCCGGCGTCGACCTGGTGCTCACCGAGATGGTGACCCGGGCGCAACTCGACGCGATCCTGGCCGACGAGATAGAGATCGGGCTGGTCCGCGAGGTGCCCCGGTCCGACCTGCTGGCGTCCCGCCTGGTGCACACCGAGTCGCTGGTGCTCGCCGCACCCAGTAACCACCCGCTGACCCGCCTCGGCCGTCCACCAGAACTGGCCGACATCGCCGAGCACGACGTGGTGACCTACTCACCGTCGGAGGCCTGGTACTTCTACGAACTAGTGGTCGCGGCCTTCCACCAGGCGGGGGTCGCCCCCCGGTACGTCCAGCACATCAGCCAGGTGCACACCCTGTTGTCCGTGGTCAACGCCAATCTCGGCGTGGCCCTGGTGCCCCGGTCGGCATCGGTGCTGCGCCTGGAGAACCTCGCATTCCTCGACGTCAGGGACATGGACGAGGGCACTGTGAAGCTGCACTGTGTGTGGCGCGCCGCCCACCAGAACCCTGCACTGACCGCACTCCTAGCCAAGGTGACGACGTAGTCAGCTGGCTGGCCGCGGGACCAGGCCGCCGCGGAGAGCTCGGGCGCACGACGGGCTAGGCACCAGATGGCAGGTTGAGCAGGAATCCGAGGCGCATCAACCAGGAGGCCGCGAACACCCTGCGCGGCGTTGGCCGCGACGCCGCGCACGTCATGGCCACACTCGCCCCGCAGGCAAGCCGCCGTCCTCGCCTCGAACGGCAGGGACGCCGGCGGGCGGCCGCTCTACGGCGGCCCGACATCGCAGGTCGGAATTGACGGGATGGCTGCGCGAGAGGACAAGGCGCCGCGCGATGCGGCGGTGGTCTACCGCTGCGCCGCGGCTGCCGGCTCGATCGACAGCAGGCCGGCGAGCTGGCGCAGGATCTGCGGCCGGGCCCGGTAGTAGACCCAGGTGCCCCGCCGCTCGGCGTCCACCAGGCCTGCCTCGCGCAGCGTCTTGAGGTGGTGCGAGATCGTCGGCCCGGTCAGGTCGAACGCCGGCGTCAGGTCGCACACGCACGCCTCGCCGTCCTCGGCGGAAGCGATCATCGACATCAGCTGCAGCCGTACCGGGTCGCCGAGGGCCTTGAACGCGGGCGCGAGCGCAGCGGCCGTCTCGGCCGGGACCCGGCGCTGCGCCAGTGGGGGGCAGCACGGCGTGTCGGCGCTGAGGTCGACGAGGGGGAGGGGCGCCTGCTGCTTTGACATGCCTCTAGGTTGACATCTCTCTAATCAGCGTGCAAGTCTCTGGTTAGACGGACGTCAAGACAGGGCGTCCCGGGGAAATGAGGCTCCCCATGTTCGGCTTTCCGCGCCGCGGACCCAAGTCGCTGTCCGGTGTCCGGTTCTGCGAGTCCTGCGCCCAGGTGTCCACCGCCGCCCAGCGGGCCGAGCGCCGCTACGACCGCACCCGCACCACCGTCTACCCGCTGATCAGCCCCCGCTGAGGAGAGGACTCGACATGTCGGAGAACAGCCCCACGTCGGCGGCTTCGCCGGCGACCCCGCCGCCGCCCTGCAGGTCACCGGCTCCGGCGCCTGCTGCGGCAGTCCTGCCCAGGGCGTCGGCGCGATCCTCCCGCCGGCCGGTGAAACCGCGAGCAGCGACCCCTGCTGCGGCACCGGGCAGGCCGCACAGCAGGCCGACGTGCTGCGGGACCCAGGCCAAGACCGAGGCGATCGTCACCGGACAGGGATGCAGCTCATGACCACCCGCACCGACCTCGCAGGCCTGCTCGATCAGGTCAGCGCCGACCGGATGACCGCCACCATCGCCGCCCTCGCCTCCGACCCCCTGGCAGGTCGACGCGTCGGCTCGCCCGGCGGCGCGGCGGCCCGCGCCTGGCTCGTCGACCAGTTCACCGCCCTTGACGGTGAGGTGCGCACCGAGGACTTTCCGGTCCGCGCGGTGCCGCAGGTGTACGAGGCGCCGGCGGTCACCTGGGGCGACCGGAACGGCTCGCAGCAGCTGGTGTTCGGCCGGCAGGTCGCGATCCACCCCGCCTCCGCCGACGCCGCCGACACCACCCGCGGCCCGCTCGGACTCGCCGGCACGGACGACCCGGCCGGGCGATGGCTCGTCGTGCCGGCCGAGATGAGCCTGTTCGACGCCTACCGCGACACCCACGGCGCGGCCGGACTGTTGATCCGTCGTCCGGTTGACGCCGAGGGCTGGCAGTTCACCATGCTCGCCGGGCCGGATCCCGGGCCGCTGCCGGTGCTGACCCTCGACCCGGACACCCACCACGTCGTCCTCGTCGCCGCGGCCGCGGGCGACGGCTGGCTGGACGGGGCCACGCCGCTTCGCCGCGACGACGTCACCGGCACGAACATCCACGCCCGACTCCGACAGCCCGCCGCCGGGGCCGTCGACGTGCTGTTGACCGCCCACTACGACGGCGTCGGCGACCACCCGGGGCTGCGCCTGCCCGCAGCCTCGGACAACGCCGCCGGTGTCGCCGTGGTCCTCGAAGCCGCCCGCATCCTCGCCGCCGGACTCCCCGCAGGTGTGGGGTTGTCCGTTGCGCTGCTCGACGGCGAGGAGGTCGGGGCGCTCGGCTCCGCTCACCACGCCATCCAACTCCGCGCCGAGGGTGCCGCACCGCTGGTCATTAACGTCGACGGCGACGGCCGCCTGGACGGGGCGGCAACGGTCGAGGCCGGCGGCCCCGCGCACCGCCTTTTGGCGCTTCTCGACCAGGCCGGCCGGCACACCGCCGTCCTCCTGGCGGCGGGCCCGGTGGCGTCGGACAACCGCCGCTACGGGGGAGCGGGCCTCGCCGCGGTCGGCATCGGGGCCGGGATGGGCGGCTACCACAGTCCCGCCGACACCCCCGACAAGGTCGACCCCGCGGCCCTGGCCGCGATCGCCCGCCCTCGTCGTCGCCACCGCCCACCTCGCCGGGACGGCACCTGCTAGGCTTCCATCGTCAATCGGCGATAGACGATAGAAGGAGTGGTGGTGGGCGACCTCCTTGACCGGGACACCGCGCAGACCTACGCCTCGTGGTTCCGGGCGCTCGCGGACCCGACCCGCGTGCAGATCGTCGAGTACCTGGCCCGGCACGCCCGGCCGATGAGCGTGGGGGAGATCGTCGCCGCAGTCGGCCTCGCCCAGTCCACCGTCTCCCAACACTTGAAGATCCTCACCGAGGTGCGGTTCGTACTCGTCGAGCCGGTCGGCACCGCCCGCCACTACCGCATCAACGACGCCTGCGTGGGCTGCTTCCCGTCGGCCGCCGACGTCGTCATGGGCCGCCCGGCCCCCAACCCGATCGGAGCCTGCTGATGGCCGACATCACCGTCCGCCCGATGACCTCGGACGAAGCCGATCGTGTCCTTGCCATCTACCAGGCCGGCCTCGACGGCGGCGACGCCAGCTTCGAGACCACCGCACCGACCTGGACGGCATTCGACGAGATCAAGCTGCCTGACCACCGCCTCGTGGCCGTCGATGCGGACGACATCGTGATCGGATGGGTGGCGGTGTCGCCGACGTCGAGCCGGGACGTCTATGCCGGCGTGGTCGAGCACTCGGTCTACGTCGACCCCGCCGCCCAGGGCCGAGGAGTGGCCCGACTGCTGCTGGACGCCCTCATCGCCTCCACCGAGGCCGCCGGCATCTGGACCATCCAGTCCGGCGTCTTCCCGGAGAACACCGCCAGTCTCGCATTGCACCAGCGGGCCGGGTTCCGCGTCATCGGTACCCGGGAACGGGTCGGCCGGCACCACGGCCGGTGGCGCGACGTCGTCCTGCTCGAGCGCCGCAGCCCCGTGATCTGAGCCCCTTCGGCTCCGCCTGCCCCAACACAACTGCACCTTCTTGATTCGACATTTCTCTACCCAGAGGAGTTTTCCGATGAGCGTCCTGGACGAGCTGCCCGTCGTGGTGATCGGCGCGGGCCCGGTGGGTCTGGCCGCCGCCGCCCACCTGCACGACCGTGGCCTGCCCTTCCTTGTCCTGGAGGCCGGTGACACCGCCGCCGCGGCGGTGCGGCAGTGGGGGCACGTGCGGGTCTTCTCCCCGTGGCGGTACAACGTCGACCCGGCCGCCCGCCGGCTGCTCGACGACGCCGGCTGGGTCGCCCCGGCCGACGACGCCCTGCCCACCGGCGCGGAGCTGGTCGCCGACTATCTCCAGCCCCTCGCGGAGCTGCCGCAGCTCAAGCCGCACCTTCGGTACGGCGCACGGGTGGAGGCGATCAGCCGCCTCGGCCTGGACCGGCTTCGCAGCGCCGGTCGTGAGCAGGCACCCTTCCTGGTCCGCCTCGCCGACGGTGACGAGCTGCTCGCCCGGGCGGTCATCGACGCGTCCGGCACCTGGGGCACCCCCAACGTCCTCGGCGCATCCGGCCTGCCCGCCCGCGGCGAGAAGAACATGGCCGCGTTCCTCGAGCACGCACTGCCAGACGTGCTCGGCGCGGACCGGGACCGCTTCGCCGGCCGGCACACCCTCGTCGTCGGCGCCGGCCACTCCGCCGCCAACACCCTGCTCTCCCTGGCCGAGCTGGCCGCCACCGAGCCGGGCACCGAGGTGACCTGGGCGATCCGCTCGGCCAGCCCGGCCCGCACCTACGGCGGCGGAGACGCCGACGCGCTGCCCGCCCGCGGCGCGCTCGGCTCCCGGCTGCACGAGCACGTCGACGCCGGCCGCATCCGGCTGCTCACCGGCTTCTCCGTCCACGCGCTCACCCCGACCGACGGCCGGGTCGCCGTGGTCGTCCGGCACGCCGACGGCAGCGACGAGCAGATTGTGGTCGACCGGATCGTCGCCGCCACCGGCTTCCGCCCGGACCACTCCATCGCCGCCGAGCTGCGTCTGGACCTCGACCCGATCATGGGCGTCACCCGGGCCCTCGCCCCGCTGATCGACCCGAACGAACACTCCTGCGGCACCGTGCCCCCGCACGGCGCCGCCGAACTCGCCCACCCCGAGGCCGGCTACTACGCCGTCGGCACGAAGAGCTACGGCCGCGCGCCGACCTTCCTCATGGCCACCGGCTACGAGCAGGTCCGCTCCGTCGTCGCCGCACTCGCGGGCGACTGGAACGCCGCCCGTGACGTCCAGCTCGACCTGCCCGAAACCGGGGTCTGCAACAGCAACCCTGCCGACTCCACCGGCACCGACAGCTGCTGCGGCCCCGCCCCGGCAGCCCAGCCGGCCGGCAAGGGTCTGGCCACCGGCATCTCCGGCGGCCTGCTGTCCGCCCCGCTGAACCTCATCAGCCTCGACACCCCGATCAGCGGCCAGACCGGCGGCTGCTGCGCCGGCTGATGACCACCACCGTGGTGCCCGCCGACACGACGGTCGGCGGGCGCCACGGGTGGCGCATCGTCGCCGCCCTCGCCATCACCTCCACCATCGGCTACGGCACCCTCTACTACGCCTACGCGGTCCTGCTCGGCCCGATGGCCGCCAGCCTCGACGCGTCCACCACAACGGTCACCGGAGCGCTGACCGCCAGCGTCCTCGCCGGCGCGCTGATGGCCATCCCGGTCGGCAGGTGGCTCGACCGGCGCGGCGGACGAGCCCTCATGACCGCCGGCTCGATCACCGCCACCGCACTCCTGATCGCCTGGTCCCAGGTCCAGACCATCGGGCAGCTCTACGCCGTCATGATCGGCATCGGCATCACCGGCGCGATGGTCCTCTACGAACCCGCATTCGCCATCATCATCTCCTGGTTCACCCCCGCCCGACGCCCCGCCGCACTGCTCGCGGTCACCGTGGTCGCCGGGTTCGCCAGCACCATCTTCATGCCCCTCACCGGCATGCTGGTCGCGCACCTCGGCTGGCGCGACGCGCTACTCACCCTTGCCGCCATCCACGGCACGGTGACCATCCCCCTGCACGCCTTCACCATCCGCACACCGCCGCACTTCACATCAGCCACCCCTGCGGCGCGATCTGACCACACCCTGCAGCGAACCGCGGCCGGCGCCGCGATGCGCGATCCCGGGTTCTGGATCCTCGCCGCCGCCCTCATCGCGCACGGCGCCGCCACCAGCACCATCGGCGTCCACCTCGTCGGCTACCTCACCAGCCGCAACCACCCGGCGACCTTCGCCGCCACCGTCGCCGGCCTGCTCGGCGTCCTGTCCGTCACCGGACGACTCGTCCTCACCGGCGCCCGTCGCCGCCTCCCGGTCACCACCATCGTGGCCACCGTCTTCGCCATCCAGGCGGTCGCTGTCCTCGCCATGCCCTTCACCGCAGGCAGCCGGGTGGGCGCCGTCATCACCGTCACCGGATTCGGACTCGGCTTCGGCATCGCCAGCCTCGCCACCCCAGCTCTCCTCGCCGACCGCTACGGCACCACCGCCTACGCCACCATCGCCGGACGACTCACCGCCCCCGTGACCACCGCCAAAGCCGCCACGCCCCTGCTTGCGGCCACGCTCTTACCGCACGGCGGCTACCACCTACTGCTTACCGCCGTCACCACCGCATGCCTTCTGGCCGCCATCGGTATGCGCTCCGTGGGGCAGAGCAGGACCGACCGGGGCGAGCACGACAAGCCCGGCTGACCGCGCCAGGAGCCCGCGGATCAATGCCGGCGCTGCTGGTAGCCCAGCTACCGTGTCGGCCCGGCCTGGCATGGTAGAGGCATGTGCAGGAACATACGCGTGCTCCACAACTTCGAACCGCCCGCGACCGACGACGAGATCGAAGCCGCCGCCCTCCAGTACGTGCGCAAGGTCAGCGGCGCGACACGGCCGTCAGCGGCCAACGAGGAGGCGTTCAGCGAGGCAGTCCGCGCTATCACGGCGGCCACCCGGACCCTCGTAGACAGCCTCGTGACGAAGGCGCCTCCTCGCGACCGCGAGGTGGAGGCCGCCAAGGCCAAGGCGCGCACGGCCGAAAGGTACGGGCTTCGACCGGCCGCCTCGGGCTGACGGGCTCCGATCTCACGGGCCACGCTTTGGTCGAGCCTTCCTGCTCGGTGGACTCGTTCGGCGGTTCCGAAGGAGTCAACAATGCGCTGGCCAGCCGGCGATGTTCTCAACTGCCGAGAACATTGGCACCGGACATCGCTCCCGAGCCGGCAGCTGACCGGCTCGGCTATAAGCACGACTCGGCACTCTTCTCGGCGACCCCCAACCGGCCCCGAATCCTTCACCGGCTGACCGGGCGGCGTCCGCTATGCCCTGAGGGCTCGCCTCGCCGGGAGCTCTTCGACGGCCGCGCGCAGTCAAAGCCAGCCAGGGCGGTGATTGGGTACAGCGGCCTCACCTACGGTGCAGGGAGCTGTCGGTGTATGGCGATGTCCTCCACACGGTGCAGTGTCTCCGAGTTACGCGGGCGCAGCATCAGCGACAGCACGATCTCCGAGACGAAGCGGGCGACCCCTGCGGCCGCCCTCCAGCCCATCCGCACGCGGGTGACGGTGGCCGAGACCGGCTCCAATGTCAGGCGGACACGAGCGATCCCGAGCGGCCCGGCGTGCGCGTCGAGTTCCAGTAGTCGGTCCGGCTCCATCTCGCGTACCACTGTCTGGTCTTCAATCTGCAGCGGCCATGGGCCCACCCGGTGATGGACTCGGGTACCCACTGCGGGCCAGCCGTCGTCGACTGCACGTATGTGGGCGGCGCCGACGACCCAGCTTGCGTAGCTCCACCCATCCGCAAGCACAGCGAAGATCCGCTCGGGCGGGGTGCGGATGGTTCGGCAGACCTCGATCATCACGTCTCCTCGCCTGCGGCCGCGCCGCAGGCCTTCCCTGTCTGGGCGGAGGCGAACGAGGGCCGGTTGGGACTCCCGCTCCGCCAGGCGATCCACGGCGGTCCGGCGCGGCTCCGCCCGCACGATTCGGCGCGCGACACGCGTCACGGCCTCGTTCGGGATGACCCGCCACCCGGCGGGGCCTACGCCCTGGCCCACGCCACCGCACGATCTTCGGTTGTCCTCACAAGTCATCGATGATCAACGGTGGCCGTCCTCATGCTCGTGCCACGCGCAACACCGAAACCAGGTGGCGTTGAGGTGCTGGGGTTGCCGATCGTCAGCCAGGCGAGTGCCAGTCGTATCCACGGCGCTGTGACATATTGCCCACACCCAGGGGCCAGCGAATCCGACAGCCGATACCTACAGTCGGGCCATGAGCACCGACAAAGGCGTGCGGGTCTGGCTCCGCCGGCATGGAGCCGAGCAGATCGCGCATCCCGGGGGCAACCTGTGCGCCCACCTATGTCGAGTCAGCGAACGACTCGCAGTGCTCGGCTGCAGCAGTGAAGTGCAAGCCGCAGGCCTTACCCACGCCGTCATCGAGCACGATCCTGCGGTGGCGGACCGGCACGGTACCTACCTCCGGGAACTGTTCGCCTCTTGGGCCCCACTGGCCTCTGAGCAGGTCATCCGCGATGCGCAGCGGGTCTTGCAGCCGTGACACTCGAACCATCGGCAGGGCCACGTTCGATAGCACGCACCCCCGGTCGCGTACGGGTGCGAGCCGTCTACCCCGGCAGCTTTGATCCCTTCACTCCAGGGCATTTGAATGTGGTGAAGCGGGCACGCGACCTCTTCGACGAAGTGGTCGTGCTCGTCGCGGTCAACAGCAGCAAGCATCCGGGCACCGACGAAGAGGAGCGAGCGGCCGCCGTTCGGGCCGTTCTGCCGGTCGAATGGACCTCCGTCACCGTTACGGCGTGGAGCGGGTTGACCTCCACCTACTGCCGTCGCCATGAAGTAGGAGTGATCGTCCGCGGTGTGCGTAACACCACGGACCTTCGGACCGAGTACCAACTCGCCGCGATGAACCAGTCGCTGGGTGTCCCCACGGTATTTCTGCCTGCCCAGCCCGAACTGGCTGCGGTGTCTTCGACTGCGGTGCGCGCGCTGGGGAAGAGGCCTTCGTCCACGCAGCCGTAGGCTGCCCAAGCCGGCTGGCTTCCCGGCGACGCTGCCACGGCAACGCTCGGCTGTGGCCCACGTCGAAGAACTCCTCAACTCCCGTTGCGGGATCGTCAATCGGTCCGGGTGCGGAGGCTCCACGTCAGGGTGGGGATCATCACCGTCGCAGGGACGAGGTGTAGCCCGAGGAGGGCGGTGATGGTGGCGGTGTCTGCCCCGCAGAGAAGGGGCGGGACCAACGAGATCGCGGTGAGCGACACTGCCGTCCACACGAATCGCTGGGCGGGGCGAGCGCTCCAACGGAGAAGAGCGACGGCAATGACGATGCCCACGACCGAGAAGAAGCCGGTCACCACGGCGAACCCGGACAACGGGATCGTCTCGCCACCATCGGGGACCTCGAAATCGACGCCAACGACCTGGGCAAGCGCAGCGGCGAAGGTGGTGGCCACCATCGCTGCGAGCGTGGCAATGAAGCCGGTGACGGCAAGCCCGCGGAGTCGGTGGGCATGGCTGGACTGGCCCGATGCCGGGCCCGAGACGACCCCGCTGTCGTTCACGCTGTTCATGTCGTTCCTCCATCATTCGGTAACTGGCGTACGGGATGTGTTGACCGGCATGTGACGGCCCTGGCCCTCTGCGGGGAACCCGGCGTCGCGTCCGAGGACCGCCCCGGACTGGCCGTCGCGCAGCTCCAACTGCACCCGCCCGCGGGTGACCACGCCGAACGCATCACGCCACTCCGCCGCGACCACCGCCGAACGCTCGCCAGCGCGCAGCGCGAGCGTCCGCACCGGGACTACTCCGTGCCGTCCGCCGGCAGGCGCTCCGGCAGCCCGAGCCGCGGGAACTGGTCGTCGTGGAAGATGACGATCTCGGTGATCGCCCCGCCGGTGACGCGCAGGACGTCGATCGTCAGCGGCAAGAATGCGCGCTCTCCCTCCCGCCACAGGTAGAAGGCCACGGCGGGCTGCCGGTTCACGAAGGTGGGGACGGCGCGCAGGCCCTCCAAGTCCTCGAAGCCGCTCTCGGCCCAGTCGTTCACCACCGCGTCGCGGCCGACGTACAAGCCCGGCGTGGGCGGCATCGAGCAGCGGACGTCGTCCCGCAGCAGTGCGGCGACCCCATCGATGTCGGTGGCGAGGCTGGCGTCAGTGAAGCGGCGCACCAGCTCGCGCGTCCCGGCGTCCTCCTTCCCGCCCGTCCAGTCTTGCCGCTCGGCGGGCAGGTGCTCCCGCATGCCGGCGCGGGCGCGCTGCAGCGCGCTGTTCACGGAGTTCACGGAGTCGCCGAGGAGCTCTGCGACGTCCTTCGCCCGCCAGCCGAGCACGTCCCGCAGGATCAGCACGGCCCGCGGGCGCGCCGCGAGGTGCTGAACTGCGACGAGGTACGCCAGCTCGATCGTCTCCCGCGCGATGGCGACGGTCTCCGGCTCGTCCGCGTCGCCCGCGGGCAGCTCGTCGAGCAGCCGGTCCGGGTAGGGCTGCAGCCACAGCACCTCACCGCCGGTAGCAGGCTCCGGGCGGCACTTGGCGAGCAGGTCCAGGCAGGCGTTGGTGGCGATCCGGTACAGCCAGGCCCGGAACGTCGACCGCCCCTCGAAGGTCTCCCGCCGCCGCCAGGCACGGAGGAACGTCTCCTGCACGGTGTCCTCGGCGTCCTCGAACGACCCGAGCATCCGGTAGCAGTGCACGTGCAGCTCCCGCCGATGCCGCTCCGCCAGCCCCGAGAACGCAAGCTCGTCGGCCTCGCCCAGCCCGCTCACGCCCAGCCCGCTCTCGCGCAGCTCCTCCAGCCGCGTGTACGCACTCATCACGTCACCCTTCCGCCTCGTCGTGTCCCGTCTTACGTGTGACGGGTGCGGGCGCGACAACTCATCACTCCGGTCGGTCGGCATGGCTGATCCAGTGACCGATCCGGTGCGGGAGCGCGACGCGCGGTGCGGCCCGTGATCGACGATTCGATCGGTCAGCGTTGACCGATCGGCCAACCAGTCATGCAACCGCTGGCTCGTATGGTCACGTCCATGATCGGCAATGTTCTCGCTGCCACGGTGCGCCACCGCTACGTCGTCTTGATGCTTGGTCTGCTGATCGCGAGCGTGAACAGTGTTGCCGTCGGGTTCGCGCCCTCCTTGGGAGAGGTCCTGTTCTTCCCGCTTGTCTTCCTTGCCTTGGCGGTCCTGGCTCTGGCGATCGTGAGCATGGGGTTCCGTCCGGCCTACTTCGTGGTGCTGCCGCAGACGCCGGCCTTCGCCACGCCGGCGCCGGCATGGAAGGTGTTCTTTGCCCTGGGCTTCCTCGGGCCTGCCTCGGCCAGCATCGGCGCATTGGTGCGCTCGACCAGGGCGGACATTGTGTCGACGTTCGACTTGGTTCTTGGTATCCCCTGGCTCGTGCTGGTCGCGCTGCTGCTTGTCGAGGCTTGGCGGGGCCACGAGGTGCAACTACGTCCTCACGGCATACGGCAGAGCTGGGTCCTCGGCTCGCTCACTGTGCCGTGGGAGGCCCTACCGGCCGCTCGGATGCCCCCGGGTGTCGACCGCCCCTCGCGGCTTCGGATGGCCTTCGCGAAGCCTCAGCTTGTGCAACGGCGTGGCGTGCCGTGGAGCCGGAACGCACTGCGCACGGACAACGTCGACGCCGGGTTCCTCGCCGCTGCGATCCTGCACTACGTCCGTCACCCCGAACACCGGGCCACCATCGGCAGCCAGGCGGAGTACCAACGGCTTCTCGCCGAGTTGCCCGACCGGGACGGCGGCTACGGCCTGTTTCATAACTCGGTGGAGTTGTGAGACAGCGCCCTTCTCGGGCGTCCGCGCCTGGCCCCGGGTGGGGTGGGTGCGGTTCCTGCGTCGTCGGGGCTGGTTTCGCCCGCGCGTGTGCGCGGGCCAGAGCCTTCCCCTCGGCCGGCGTTGGTGACCGGGCCCCCTGCGGGGAGGTCCCGGACCTGGGCGTGGTGCTGCTCGGCCCAGACAGCGAGGTTGACTGCGGCGTTGTGGTCCCGATCGGCCTGATACCCGCACACCTGGCAGGTGTACGTGCGCTGGTGCAGAGGCATCGCGGGGGCCACGGTCCGGCATGCGGAGCAGGTCTTCGTCGACGGGTACCAGCGGTCGACCAGGGCCAGTTGGCCGGCGCGCCACTGCTGCTTGTAGGCCAGTTGGCGGGCCAGTTCGCCCCATGCCGCGTCGGCGACCGCCGACGCCAGGCGCCGGTTGCCGAGCATGCCGGTGATGGTGAGGGTCTCGATGGCGAGCCGGTCGTGGGTATTGACCAGCTGGTTGGAGACCTGGTGCAGGAAACGGCGCCGGATCGCGGCCACCCGGGCGTGGTGGCGGCCTAGCCGGGCCGCGGCCTTGGCACGGTTGTTGGAGCCGCGCTGTTTGCGGGTGACCTTCCGGGACAGGCGGCGCCGGCGCGCCAGCGCGGCCCGGGCGGGCCGTGGCCAGCCGTCGACCCGCAGGACCTGCGTGCCGTCGGCGAGCGCTGCGGCGACGAACGTCGACAGGCCCCGGTCGACACCCACCCACCCTGCGGCGCTGGTGTTCGGCTCGTGGCGGCGGGCATCGTGCAGGTCGGCGGCTTCGCAGGTCAGTGACACCGCCCACCGGCCGGCCCGGTGGCTGACCGTCGCGGACACCACCTTCGCCCGCCCCTTGGCCAGCATGCGCCGCAGCCGGCGGGTGTCCTGCCGTACCGCCAGGGTGCCGATGCCAGGCAGGGTCACGGTCCGCGGCGCGTGCTCACCGACCCGGATACCCGCCCGGCCTGCGGCAGAGGTCCTGCTGCGGATGCGAAACGACAGCGGTGCGCGTTTCTTCGACTTGAACCTCGGAAAACCGACCCGCCGACCCCGCCGGTGGCCGGTGCCCGATGCCGTGTACGCGGACAAGCCGCGGCCGAGACCGACCGCGGCTTCTTCAAAGACCTGCTGACACACCTCGCCCCGCCATGCCAGACCAGTCACCTGCACCGTGACGGTCCCGTCACCGGCGGCGACCATCACCCGGCCCGCGTCACCCGACCGTTTCCACCCGTTGAACGCGTTGATCAGGTCGAAGCCCGACCACGGCACCTCGCCGACCGTCCCACCGCGCTTGCCGTCCAAAGCGTCCTTGACCAGCCGCAGGCACTGGTTGTAGCCGAACCGGGCCGCACCCGCATGCCGACCCAGCACAATCTCCTGCTCGCCGGTCGGATTCAGACAAAACCGGAACGTGGTGAAACGGGCCACGGCAGCACACCATGCCACACACCACCGACAAAACCGGCGAGTGGGTGTGGGCGGACAGGGCAACTGCAACTGCAACCTGGAGTACTTTTATGTCGGTCCGAACCCCACAGATCCTGCTCAGGTCTTCTCCGGTCCGGCCCTCGACCTCCAGCCCAGCGACGGATCCTTCGCGCCGCCCTGGGATGAACTGCTAATCCGAAAATGACCGTGCCGAGACGGGCGGCAGCATCCCGGCGTAGCGCAGCGGAGCCGGGATGAGGGGTTGTTGGTGTGGTTATGCGGCGGGTTGGAGGGTGACCTGGTAGCCGAGGGCGTTCAGGCCGCGGATGTGGTTGCGGATGGCGCGTTGGGTGCCGGCGCGGTTGTCGTAGTGTCCGGGGCCCAGGTCGCTGAAGGTGGATTGTTCGTCGGAGAGCAGGTGCCAGACGATGGTCAGGATGGATCGGCCGACCGCGACGACGGCTTTTTTCTTGCCGCGGCGGCGGGCGAGCCTGCGATATCGCTCGCCGAGGAAGGTGTCGGTGCGTGATGCGCCGACGGCGGCTTCGCCCAGGACGCGGGCGAGGTAGTGGTTGCCGTGCCCGGTGGAGCCGTTGCCCTTGTTCTTGCCGGCGGATTCCTTCACTCCTGGGGCGAATTTGGCCCAGGAGGCCAGGTGCGCGGCGGTGGGGAACCGGGTCATGTCCAGGCCGATCTCGGCGATGATGGCGTGGGCGGCGGTGGCGCCGACACCGGGGACCTCATCCAGCCGGGCCACCGCTGCCGTGAAAGGGGCAACCAGCTCCTCGATACGGGCCTCGACCGCCGTGATGTCGGCGTTGAGCGTGTCGATGTGGGCGAGCATGCGGGCCAGCAGGAACGCGTGGTGGTCGCTAAAGCGCCCGACAAAAGCCTCGTGCAGGTCATGCAGCTTGGTGCGCATGCGGGTGCGGGCCAACTGCGCCAGGGTGTGCGGGTCGCGTTGCCCGGCGACGAGGGCGTCGAGCATCGCCCGGCCGGAGACGCCGAAGATGTCGCTGGCGACCACGGACAGTTTGATCTGGGCGTCTTCGAGGAGCTTTTCCACCCGGTTCTTCTCCCGTCCGCGCTCACCGATGAGGTCGACGCGGTAGCGGGTCAGGTCCCGAAGCTGGCGGATCGCGGCGGGTGGAACGAAACTCGGGCGGATCATGCCGCGTTCGGCTACCTTGCACAGCCAGACCGCGTCGAGCTTGTCGGTCTTCGGCCGGCCCGGCAGATGCTTGACGTCGCGGGCGTTGACCAGCCACACCTCGAACCCGGCTGCTTCCAGCAGGTAGTACGGCGGCTTCCAATAGTCCGACGTTGCCTCCATCACGACCCGGGTCACGCCGAGGTCGGCCAGCCAGTCACCCAGCCCAGTCAGCGACCGGGTCATCGTGGAGACGGTGCGTATCTCCTGCACTCGTCGTGTTGATCCAGTCGGGCTGGGCAGCCGCACGCAGCACACCACCTCGGCCTTGCCGATATCCAACGCCGCAACCCGCTCCACGACCTGCGCATCGTCTGGTGCCTCCTGCATCTGCGACCTCCCTTGCCATAGCACGGTTGACCGGGGTCGGTCGCTCGCAGGAGTCGCAGGGACGGGGAACGAAGCTAATCCGCGTGCTCGAAGCAACAGTGAAGGGCCCAACAGCGCGACTCCCAGCGCCCGACTAGACGCAACGCCGTTCAGTTAGGCCGGTGGCTGGTGTGTCAAGGTTCGTTGGTGATGACGTCGATGTTGGTGGTGGCCTTGTAGGTGCGGCGGTCGATGTTCGGTCCGCGGGCCTGGTATTTGGAGTTCGAGCGTTTGATCATTCGGGTTTTGGTGCGGATGCGGCGCTCGGGTAGCAGGTTGGCCAGGACGCGTTCGCCGATGGCGCCGACCAGGTCGATGACGGTGTCGGCGATGACGCCGGCGGCCAGGGTGATCTGGTCGCGGGCGGCGTTGAGGGCGGTGGTGAAGCTGGCCCGGTCCGGGTCGAGGCCGGGCCGGCTGTCGGTGGCGTCGGTCATCGCGGTGCGTAGCACCTGGTAGGTGATGAGCAGGGCGTGGATTTCCTGGTCGATGCCGTCGGGGGTGCGGGCTCGCAGGACTCGTCCGCCGAGGATGCTGGATTTGAGTTCGAGGTAGGCGGTCTCGATCTCCCAGCGCTGGTGGTAGAGCCGGGCGAGGTCGCCTGCCGGGTGGCGGCGGGCGTCGAGCAGGGTGGTGATCAGCCGGTAGTCGCCGGTCTGGCTGCCGCCGGTGGTGGTGATGCTGATCCGGGCATCAACGACTCGGACCCGCAGGCCGCTGACGGCTGAGAGCCAGGATCCGTCCGGATAGCGGCCGAGCACAGGTAGTTTACGGCTGCTCTTGCAGCGGATCAGCAGGTCGGCCCCGGTCGCGGCGATCCTGGTGATCAGGTCGGCGCTGGCGTAGTTGCGGTCGCCCAGCAACAGCATCCCGGAGCGCAGACTGCGGGCCAGATGGTGAGCCTGGGCGATCTCGCCGGTGCTGAGCGGGTCGAACACCGCGTCGAGCACCGAACGGGTGCCGCAGGCCAGCAGCGCGCTCAGCCGCAGCGTGGGATAGCCGGAACCGCCGTTGTTGCCCCGCTGCTTGGCGTAGCGGCGCAGGTTGGCCGGCGAATCCGCGACGGTGAGTACGGTGCCGTCGATGACGACCGGCATCAGGCCCCGCCACCACACGGTGGCAGCGCTGGTAGCCGCTGGGCCGCGCAGCAGTTCGAACAAGGCCCGCATGGGCGCCGGACCCAGCCGCTGCCGGGCCTGGCGCAGGGCGCTGCCCGACGGGTCGGGCACCGGCAGCGGATGCAGACCAGCGACGAGTTTCGACCACACCTGCCGGTAGCCGAGATCGGCGAACAGGCAGCCCGCGATCAGCAGATAGACCACAACCCGGGCAGGCAGCAGCCGGATCCGCCGCTGCGTACGCCGGGTCGCAGTCAGAACCTCATCGATCATCTCGAACGGCAACAGCCGGGTCAGCTCACCGAGGTGACCCGCCGCGAACGGCCCCGTCGCTACCCTGACCGTCCGGGTTATGGCAATCTGATCCACCAAGCGGAGTTCCTGGTTCTGGGTTGTCTTGGAGTGACAAACCTTGATACCGGAACTCCGCTCCTTACTTCCTGATC
The DNA here is from genome assembly GCF_057197805.1 of Micromonospora sp. Utrum1. NCBI lineage: Bacteria > Bacillati > Actinomycetota > Actinomycetes > Micromonosporales > Micromonosporaceae > Micromonospora > Micromonospora sp. Utrum1. The sequence goes on along the minus strand of NZ_CM170071.1, from coordinate 5,000,157 downwards.
AACACACCCCTTGACCGACCTCGCCAACGCCTAACTGAACGGCGTTGCGACTAGACGACGGCCTCAAGGACCAAGGAGTAACGACGTCGACGAGCGACCGGACCCCCATTTTCAGCCCGGAACGGGCCGCCCACCAGGGGCGACAGGGACTAGACGAGTGATTCCCAACTCTGGGTTGGGCGGCGTGGCGGGTTGACCAGCACAAGAAGAGAGGGCATCGATGGTTGTTTGTGAAGACAGACCTCGACACCCTCTTGACCGCACTGTACGTCCTGATCGACGACCACGTCATCCCGCCGCACCGACGTGGGCCGGGCCGACCCAAGCGGCTGTCCGACTCCGAGCTGGTATGCCTGGCTGTGGCCCAGGTGCTGCTGGGTGCCCGCTCGGAGCACCATTGGCTGCGCCTGTGCTACGGCCGGCTCGGGCATCTGTTCCCGTACCTGCCCAAACAACCCGGATACCACAAGCGGGTCAAGGCCGCCGCGCCGCTGATCTGCCGGGCCACGCTGTACCTGGCCACGCTGTGCCCGTCGTGGCGCGACGACCTGCGGTTGCTGGATGCCACCCCGGTCCCGTGCGGCACGTCTCGGCCCACCGTGCAGCGTTCGGCGTTGGCAGAGATCGCCGGGTACGGCTACTGCGCCTCCCATTCGCGCTGGTACTGGGGGTTGAAGCTGTACCTGATGACCACCGCCGAGGGAATGCCGGTGGCGTGGTGCCTGGCCAACCCCAAGATCGGAGAGCGGGAGGTGGCCGAGGAGTTGCTGGCTCACGCCCGCGAACTGGGCTCGCTGTGCAGCGGCATGGTGGTGTTGGCGGACAAGGGCCTGTCCGGCAAGCAGATCGATCGGTACGCCGCCGAGCAGGTCGGGGTGCTGCTGGCCCGCCCGGACCGCAAGGACGAGCAACGCCGCTTCGGCAACCTCGCCGGTGTCCGGCAGTGGATCGAGTCGGTCAACGACACCCTGAAAGGCCAGCTCAACCTGGAAGGACACGGTGGGCGCACCCCGGCCGGAGTGTTCGCGCGCGTCGCGCAGCGGCTCCTCGCGATGGCCGCAGCGATCTGGCACAACTGGCGGACCAACGCACCCGTCAAGCGTTCCTTGATCGCGTACGACCACTGATCAATTCGGAATCACTCGTCTAGTCCCTGTCGCCCCTGGTGGGCGGCCCGTTCCGGGCTGAAAATGGGGGTCCGGTCGCTCGTCGACGTCGTTACTCCTTGGTCCTTGAGGCCGTCGTCTAGTCGGGCGCTGGGAGTCGCGCTGTTGGGCCCTTCACTGTTGCTTCGAGCACGCGGATTAGCTTCGTTCCCCGTCCCTGCGACTCCTGCGAGCGACCGACCCCGGTCAACCGTGCTATGGCAAGGGAGGTCGCAGATGCAGGAGGCACCAGACGATGCGCAGGTCGTGGAGCGGGTTGCGGCGTTGGATATCGGCAAGGCCGAGGTGGTGTGCTGCGTGCGGCTGCCCAGCCCGACTGGATCAACACGACGAGTGCAGGAGATACGCACCGTCTCCACGATGACCCGGTCGCTGACTGGGCTGGGTGACTGGCTGGCCGACCTCGGCGTGACCCGGGTCGTGATGGAGGCAACGTCGGACTATTGGAAGCCGCCGTACTACCTGCTGGAAGCAGCCGGGTTCGAGGTGTGGCTGGTCAACGCCCGCGACGTCAAGCATCTGCCGGGCCGGCCGAAGACCGACAAGCTCGACGCGGTCTGGCTGTGCAAGGTAGCCGAACGCGGCATGATCCGCCCGAGTTTCGTTCCACCCGCCGCGATCCGCCAGCTTCGGGACCTGACCCGCTACCGCGTCGACCTCATCGGTGAGCGCGGACGGGAGAAGAACCGGGTGGAAAAGCTCCTCGAAGACGCCCAGATCAAACTGTCCGTGGTCGCCAGCGACATCTTCGGCGTCTCCGGCCGGGCGATGCTCGACGCCCTCGTCGCCGGGCAACGCGACCCGCACACCCTGGCGCAGTTGGCCCGCACCCGCATGCGCACCAAGCTGCATGACCTGCACGAGGCTTTTGTCGGGCGCTTTAGCGACCACCACGCGTTCCTGCTGGCCCGCATGCTCGCCCACATCGACACGCTCAACGCCGACATCACGGCGGTCGAGGCCCGTATCGAGGAGCTGGTTGCCCCTTTCACGGCAGCGGTGGCCCGGCTGGATGAGGTCCCCGGTGTCGGCGCCACCGCCGCCCACGCCATCATCGCCGAGATCGGCCTGGACATGACCCGGTTCCCCACCGCCGCGCACCTGGCCTCCTGGGCCAAATTCGCCCCAGGAGTGAAGGAATCCGCCGGCAAGAACAAGGGCAACGGCTCCACCGGGCACGGCAACCACTACCTCGCCCGCGTCCTGGGCGAAGCCGCCGTCGGCGCATCACGCACCGACACCTTCCTCGGCGAGCGATATCGCAGGCTCGCCCGCCGCCGCGGCAAGAAAAAAGCCGTCGTCGCGGTCGGCCGATCCATCCTGACCATCGTCTGGCACCTGCTCTCCGACGAACAATCCACCTTCAGCGACCTGGGCCCCGGACACTACGACAACCGCGCCGGCACCCAACGCGCCATCCGCAACCACATCCGCGGCCTGAACGCCCTCGGCTACCAGGTCACCCTCCAACCCGCCGCATAACCACACCAACAACCCCTCATCCCGGCTCCGCTGCGCTACGCCGGGATGCTGCCGCCCGTCTCGGCACGGTCATTTTCGGATTAGAGGGCGAGGGAGCCAGCGACTCGAGCGGTAGCTGCCGGATCGTGGTGTACCGCTACCAGCGCGACCGCGAACCGTTCGACAGCTGGAAGCTGTCCACCGACGAGCTTGCCCTTGTCGCGTCTGGCCGTCTGGTGGTCCTTTCTCTCTACGCGTCCTGCGTGGGCGACTACGGCTGAGCGACCCTGGACGAGGTCTGCTGCCGGCGAGTTCGACTTCGCCAACGGACTGATCGGAGTTTGTAGGCGAGGCATCAGGATCGCGCTGGGCAGCCAATCGAGCAGCGGTACGGATTCAGGGCTACGGCGTCGGACGGTTCACCGTAGGCAGCTCGAGCACCCTCAGGTCGCTGTCTGTCTGGCGTAGATAGCGGATGTCCGTCGACTCACTCCCGGTCCTGCGCTTGACGCGATGTATGAGTCGGTGCGAGGAAGCGGTACCTCGAGCAGGGTGCCGCTTCTTGCGCTGGCCGTGCCCGCTACGTACCCGATTTGCTGCTCTGCTTGGTCTGTGAGCTGAGCGCGTCGGCGATGTGCTCGTCGCGCTCGCGAGCTGCAGCCCCGGCCAGGGCCTTCGATGTTGCTGCGGCCAGCGGTGCCCGACGAGCCATCCACGGGCCACTCGCCACGCTTCTTGCCCGCCTTCTTGCCTTTGCCCTTGGCCTTGTCCGAGGAACCAGCCGCCGGCTTCTCGGCCTTTTTCGCTCGACCTTCACCGCGGCGCTCATCGCCTGGGCGATGGCCCGATCCGCCTCCGAGGTGGGTACTGGTAGATCATGGCCGCTTGCGGCGAGTCGTGACCCATCCGGGCCATAAGTTCGCGGGTGCTCGCCCCGGTCCGCGCCGCGATCGTGTTCCCCGTGTCCCGCAGATCATGGAAGTGCAGACCCGGCGCGCCGAGCTTGCCGACCGCCGCCGACCAGCCGATGACCTTCGTCGACTGATGCGCGACACATGCCCGCCAACTGATCTGCGACACCTCAGCGAGCTGATCGCGGCCAGAAGAGTGCACCAAAGCCAGGGCCGGCCTGGCAGCGGCACGGCCTAGATTCAGCATGCGCGGCCATTAGGGTCGCGAGGTGGGCCAGAGCACTGAGCACGACGCGGAGCAACCCTTGGCCGGGGGTCGCTTGACGGCTGGTGTAGTCCGGGTCGGTGACACGGCGCGCCGCCCAGCCTCGCCTGCGTCGCGGTTCGTGGCGCGGCTGCTGACTCATCTCGCCAAGAAGGGCTTCGACGGCTGCCCGCAGCACCTGGGGTGGGACCAACGCGGTCGCGACGTGTTGTCGTTCGTGCCCGGTCACGTTCCACCACGATGGCAGCACTTCACCGACGACCAGGTCAGACAGGCAGCGACGCTGCTGCGAGGACTGCATGACGCCACGCGAGACGTGGAATCCATCCTCCCAGGTGAGGTGGTCTGCCATCACGACCCCGGACCGAACAACATGGTCTTCCGCGACGGCCAGCCGGTCGCCTTCATTGACTTCGACTTGGCGGCGCCCGGCCGCCCGTTGGAGGACGTGGGCTACATGGCATGGGCCTGGTGCATCTCGTCGCGGCCCGACCGGGGACCCGCGACAGAACAAGCCCGCCAGGTGCGAACCCTCGCCGACGCCTACGGCTTGAGCCCAGGCGACCGTGATCGCCTACCCAGCGCCATCCGCGAGCGCTTACGCCGCAACGAGGCGTTCTGGCGAAACATCCTCGACGACGAAGGGGCCTCGATCCCTCGGGCACGCTCTGCCGAAGTGCTCACCTGGACCCAACACGAACTCGCCTTCATCGAGGCCAACCAAGAGACGTTCATCGCCGCACTAAATTTCGGTCGGTGGCTCGACGAATCCCAAGGCCAGCGTGGGGATGGCATTTCCATTGCCTGACGTCTGCCGGATCCCGAAGATTGCCCGTATGGAGTCGGTAGTGCAGTGGGTACGGACGTCGTGGACGAAGCAGTCTCGGGGCGGACCGGCTGCGGCGAAGCGGAATGCGGCACCGGTTGCCTTTCGGTTGCCTGCCGGGAAGGCACCGCTCGTACACGAAGTCCTCCAAGGCGAATCCGACGAGTTCCGACCGCACTCCACTACGCAGTTGGCGCTACCCGTTGACGGCGTGCAGCTGCGCCAGGTTGATGGGCGGCTTCGGGTGCAGCTCAATGCGTCACCGTGGGGGATGCCGCGGCGCCATCGCCGACCGCCAGCTGTGCTCCTGAAGCCCGGCGAGTGGGTGCGCTGGCAGATCAACTACCGGTTCGTCGGGTGCTGCACCGGCGACTGGTCCTACCGGCTTGACACTCTGAGTGTCGCTCACGGTCAGGTTCCGGTCGACACGTTCCTCGGCGAGCCAACCTACGTCGTAGATGAGCGCGCCTACCTGAGGTAGGCCCTACGAGATTCGGAGCCACGCAGGCTTGGCTGTACAGCCATCCGTACAGCCAAGCCGGTCTACGTGACCAGTCTGGGGCAGACCGAAAGCGACAGCACGAGCAGGTCAACGGCCGCCACCGACGCCTGCCGACAGCCGTCTTGATCTTTGCAAGGCAGGGGGCGGCGACGCTACCGACAGGAGGTCGAGGAGAGCAGTGTCGCGCTCCACTTGATCCGTTACGGATCAGCGTCGGATGATGCGTGACACCGATGGCCCGGTGTAGTGCCGGGCCGTTACTCAGCGCGATCGGATCTGTAGAAGGCCGCGAGGCCGTCCGGCCGCCGGCGTCGAAGGACAACGGGATGCTCTCGGACTACCAACAGCAGCTGCGGGCGAAGTTCCTGGCAGCCCCGGTCGTCGCGCCGCCAGAGCCATGGCGACACCTCGACCAGACGTGGCGCTACATACCGGTGGGCGGGCTGCAAGGCGTCGGCTTCGGTGTCCACCCGCAGACCGGCGTCGACCTGCTAATGATCGTCTCGATGGACGGCTTTGGTCTGATCGACGCCACAACGGGTGCGAAGATCGCCCGGGACCGTCACCCCGACCCCGACGACGCGGAACCGTCCGGGCCCGACCTGGCCTGTCCGGGCATCGGCGTGCTGGCGGACACGCGGGTACCCATCGCCGGGTTGTTCGGCGGCGGCCTACACGCCACGACCGACGACGGCTGGACCATCGACGTGGTGGCGCCCGAGTGGCCGAACGATCGCATCCTGCTGTCCGCCGACGGTGGTGCCTATAAGGGCCGATCGGGCACGTCCTGGTGGCACGTCTTCCATGCTGACTACTCCGAACTGCGTGCCGCCGGATTCTCCCCGTCCGGCCGCACCTTGGTGATCGCGACCAGCAGCGATGTGACACTTATCGTCCGTCCTGATTCCGCCTGACCGCATGCGTCACGGCACGTAGCGACGCGCCTCGGCGCAGCGCCACGCATCATCTGAAGTCAACCTGTCACGCATTAAGCGGAGTACGACAGGTCGAGGAGAGCAGCCGGCGTGCCATTAGCGTGCCATTGGGCCAGGACAGCAGGGGCCAGCCGGGGCCACGAGAGACCGCCGAGACCAGGCGGCCAAGCCAGCGGACAGCCGGATATCGACAATTCCCAAGCTGCGAGTTCCTGGACTCAGCCGTGAGCCGGACGGGAGGCCGGTGCTTGTCTTCGTCAGCGATGATCGCTGCGTGGCTGAGAAGGACTTCAAAACTCGCGGCGGCGTTGTCTACGTCGACACACAAATTGGGACGTGGGGACGCCCACGGGAGCGCTGATCCCAGTGGTTGCAGACCCTTCTGGACCGAGCCGGACAGCCCAGCCGAGGCTACGGACCAGGTGGTGGCCGGGCTAGCTGGCCCTCTCGCACCGGCAGTGCGTCGGGCCCTGTAAATCGTGGCCCAACTCGCGCGTCAGGCCGACCCCGTCGACCCTCCATCCAGCGTTCAGCCCCAAGTAGGCTTGGACGCGTGTCCGGTTGAAGGTGCTGCCCCACCATGTCTGGTCGGACGGGGCGTAGCCCAGCGCTCCCGGACGCGTTCGTCTTCCGGGCGGAGGGGGTGCCGCCCGCCGAGGTAGGTCAGCAGGGTGCTCTTGAGAAGCCGCTCACCAGCCGCAACCCTGGGCCGCCGCAGTCGACGTGCAGTTGGACCGCGTCTGACGGCAATCCTGCGTCGGCTTGCGGGAAACGACCGTGGCGAGGCGGCGCTGCGAGCCCGGAGAGGTGCTGCGCGTGGCTATTGTGCGGCACGCAGATTCGCGGCGCGTTCGTGCAGGAGCCGCATCTCTTCGTCGAGTGGAGCGACCGGGCCGACGACCGTGAGAGCCGGCGCGACGGCGGTGACGGGAAGCACGGCCACCGGCCCGGCCGGCAAGCCCCACTCCGCTCGCCAAGTGGCGAGCTGCGAGCTCGATGCGGCGTAGACGATGCGGCCAAGTCCTACCCACGCATGGGCGGCGGCGCACATCGGGCAGTGCTCGCCCGATGTGTAGACGGTCGCGGTGGCCCGTACCGCCGGCGGCAGATGTCCGGCCGCCCATTGCGCTAGGGCGAGCTCGGGATGCGCCGTCGGGTCCGCCGAGGACGTCTCCCGGTTTCGGGCCTCCGCCAGCACGACTCCGCTCTGGCCCACCAAGACCGACCCGAATGGGTCGTCGCCCGCCGCCAAAGCTTCTGCGGCCAGCGCTACGCAACGCTGCAGATGGGTGATGTCCTGTCGGTCGGTTGTCATGGCCGGCTTTCCTTCCGAATGTGCGATCATCGCCAGCTTCGCAGACTCGGCGAGCGCCTCAAGATTGAACCTACCGGCCCTGCAAGGTCGGCACCGTAAACCAAGGTCAATCGTCAAGCGGGATGCTGCCGATCCGGCGAAGCGAGAAATCTTCGTTCCCGTCACGGGTTCCCCTGGCGCCGGGGACGGTGATCCTCGTGCCCGGTCGGTGGCCCCCGAGCCGACCGTTCGCCGTTCGCCGCAGGTCAGGCACCGCTCGCCGCAGTGGATCGACCGTTCCCGGCCACTGTGCCGTCGCTCAACTCGCGGCCATGACCAGCGAGAACTACAGTCGGCTGGAGCACCGCCGGATAGATCGCGACACATATCACGGTGAGGAGCGAGTCGATGGCCAACCCTGCCGGCATCGAGGTCACCGGGCAGATGCACCCCCGGTACGACGACATCCTCACGCCCGAGGCGTTGAGCTTCCTCGCCGACCTGCACCGCGCCTTCGACGCCCGCCGTCGCGAACTGCTCGACCGGCGCAAGCGGCGCGAGGCCGAGCTCGCCGGAGGCGCGTTGTTCGACTTCCTCCCCGAGACCCGGGAGATCCGCGAGTCCGACTGGCGGGTCGCCGACCCGGCGCCGGGCCTGGTCGACCGCCGGGTGGAGATCACCGGCCCGACGGACGCCAAGATGACCATCAACGCGCTCAACTCCGGGGCGAAGGTGTGGCTGGCCGACCACGAGGACGCCAACACCCCGCTCTGGGAGAACGTCATCTCCGGCCAGCTCAATCTGCGCGACGCGATCGATCGTAAGCTTGACTTCACCTCGCCGGACGGCAAGCAGTACGCCCTGCACGACGGTGAGCTGGCCACCATCGTGGTCCGGCCGCGCGGCTGGCACCTCACCGAGAAGCACATCCTGGTCGACGGCGACCGCACCTCCGGCAGCCTGGTCGACTTCGGCCTCTACTTCTTCCACTGCGCCCGCCGGCAGCTCGACCGCGGCGCCGGGCCCTACTTCTACCTGCCCAAGATGGAGAGCCACCTCGAGGCGCGACTGTGGAACGACGTCTTCCTGCTCGCGCAGGAGCGCCTCGGCATCCCGCGTGGCACCATCCGGGCCACCGTGCTGATCGAGACGTTCCCGGCCGCGTTCGAGATGGACGAGATCCTCTACGAGTTGCGCGAGCACTCCGCCGGGCTGAACGCCGGCCGCTGGGACTACATGTTCAGCGTGATCAAGAAGTTCCGCAACCGGGGCGCCGACTTCCTGCTGCCCGACCGGAACTCGGTGACCATGACGGTGCCGTTCATGCGCGCGTACACCGAACTGCTGGTGCGGACCTGCCACCGGCGTGGGGCGCACGCCATCGGCGGGATGGCCGCGTTCATCCCCAGCCGCCGCGACCCGCAGGTCAACGAGACGGCGCTGGCGAAGGTCCGGGACGACAAGACGCGGGAGGCGGGCGACGGGTTCGACGGCTCCTGGGTCGCCCACCCCGACCTGGTGCCGATCTGCCGGGAGGTCTTCGACCAGGTCCTCGGTGACCGGCCGAACCAGCTCGACCGCACCCGCGACGAGGTCCGGGTGACCGCCGCCGAGCTGCTCGACGTTCGGTCCACCCCGGGGCAGCACACCGAGGGCGGGCTGCGCAACGCGGTCAGCGTCGGCGTGCAGTACCTGGCCACCTGGCTGCGTGGCTCCGGCGCGGTGGCCATCTACAACCTGATGGAGGACGCGGCCACCGCGGAGATCTCCCGCAGCCAGGTGTGGCAGTGGCTGCACAACGACGTCACCCTCGACGTCACCGGTGAGCGGGTCACCCGGGAGCTGGTCGAACGAATCGCCGACGAGGAGATCGGGAAACTGCCCGGTGCTCCCGGTGACTACGCCGACGCCCGGGCGCTGTTCATGGAGGTCGCCGTCGCCGACGAGTTCGCCGACTTTTTGACCGTGCCCGCGTACGAACGGATGCCCTGACCGACGACCGACGCGACGTGGAGGTGGCGATGAGCAGGACCACGACGGACCTCGAGGCTCTCGCCGCCGCCCTGCGGGCCGCCATCGGCGCCGACCGGGTGATCAGCGACCGGCAGGAGCTGCGCACCTACGAGTGCGACGGGCTGGCCCAGTACAAGGTGATCCCCGCGCTGGTGGCGCTCCCGGCGGACGCGGAACAGTGCGCCGCCGTCGTGCGGGCCTGCGTCGCCGCGGGTACGCCGTTCGTGGCCCGCGGCTCCGGCACCGGGCTCTCCGGCGGCGCCCTGCCCCGCGCCGACGGCGTCCTCGTGGTCGCCTCGCAGATGCGGGACATCCTGGAGATCGCGCCGGACGACGAGCGGGCGGTGGTGCAGCCCGGCGTGATCAACCTGGCGGTCACCCGGGCCGCCACCCCCTACGGCTACTACTACGCGCCGGACCCGTCCAGCCAGCAGATCTGCTCCATCGGGGGCAACGTGGCGGAGAACTCGGGCGGCGCCCACTGCCTGAAGTACGGCTTCACCACCAACCACGTCCTCGGCGTCGAGCTGGTCACTCCGGACGGCGACCGGGTACGCCTCGGCGGCCGCGCCCCCGACGCCCCCGGCTACGACCTGCTCGGCGCGTTCGTCGGCTCCGAGGGCACCCTCGGCATCGCCACCGAGGTGACCGTCCGGCTGACCCGGCTGCCCGAGTCGGTGCGCACCCTGCTCGCCGCGTTCGAGACGACCGACCAGGCCGGTGCGGCGACCTCGGCGATCATCGCGGCCGGGGTGGTGCCGGCGGCGGTGGAGATGATGGACGCCCTGGCCATCGAGGCGGCCGAGGCGGCGGTGCACTGTGGCTACCCGCCCGGCGCCGGGGCGGTGCTGATCGTCGAGCTCGACGGGCCGGAACCGGAGGTCGCCGCCCAGTTCGCGCAGGTGGAGAGCCTGTGCCGGGAGAACCGGGCGTTCGAGATCCGGATCGCCGCCGACGACGCCGAGCGGGCGCTGTTCTGGAAGGGGCGCAAGTCCGCGTTCGCCGCCGTGGGGCGGATCAGCCCGGACTACATCGTCCAGGACGGGGTGATTCCGCGGACCGCCCTGTCGGAGGTGCTGCGCCGCATCGGTGAGCTCTCCGCCGAGCGCGGCATCCGGGTGGCGAACGTCTTCCACGCCGGCGACGGCAACCTGCACCCGCTGGTCCTCTTCGACGCCGCCGTCGACGGCGAGACCGTCCGCGCCGAGGAGGTCTCCGGCGCGATCCTCGACCTCTGCATCACCCACGGTGGCTCGATCACCGGGGAGCACGGCGTGGGCATGGACAAGGCGAAGTACATGCCCCGCATGTTCACCGACGACGACCTGGACACGATGCAGCTGCTGCGCTGCGCGTTCGACCCGGACGGGCTGGCCAACCCCGGCAAGGTCTTCCCGACACCGCGCCTCTGCGGCGAGGTGCCAGGCCGACACAAGGGGGCCCACCCGGCGCAGGAGGCCGGCCTGGCGGAGGTGTTCTGATGCCCGCCGACCGGACCCTCGACCAGCTCCGCGCCGCCGCCGAGGTCCGCCCCCGCGACGTCCCGGCGCCGCGCCCCGGCGCGCCGGGCGGGGCCGCGACTGGTGACCCTGGGCGCGACGACGGCGCGGTCGTCCGCACCGCCGGCGAGCACGACACGATCGCCGGGGTGGCGGCCCGTTACGTCGCCGCGCCCCGGGACACCGGCCAGGCCGCCGCCCTGCTGCGCGCGGCAGCTGCGCTCGACCTGGCCGTCACGTTCCGCGGGGGCGGCACCAAGCAGGACTGGGGGAGTGCGCCCCGTCGGCTCGACCTGATCCTCGACACCACCGCCCTGACCGGGGTGGTCGAGCACGCCGCCGGCGACCTGATCACCGTGGTCCGGGCCGGCACCCGCCTCGACGAGCTGCCGGCCATCCTGGCCGGCGCCGGGCAGCAGCTCGCCCTCGACGCACCGCTGCCCGGCGGCACCGTCGGCGGCGCCGTCGCCACCAACACCAGCGGCCCGCGCCGGATGCTCTACGGAACGGTCCGCGACCTGCTCATCGGGGTCACCCTGGTGCGCGCGGACGGGGTGGTGGCGCACGCCGGCGGCAAGGTGGTCAAGAACGTCGCGGGCTACGACCTGGGCAAGCTGGTCACCGGCGCGTACGGCACGCTGGGGCTGATCACCGAGTGCGCGTTCCGGCTGCACCCGCTGCCCGCCACCGTCGCGTACGTCTCGCGCGCCGTGGACGACCTGGCCGAGGCCGGCCGACTGGCCGGCACGGTACGGGCGGCCCAGCTCGTACCCACCGCGCTGGAGGTGGACGCGCCGGCCGGCGAGCGAGCGACGGTCACCGTGCTGCTGGAGGGCACCCCGGCCGGGGTGGCCGCCCGGGCCGCCGCGGCCCGCCGGCTGCTCGGCGCCGACGCCACCGACGCCGACCAGCCGCCCGGAGGCTGGGCACACCATCCGTGGCGGGACGGGGACGTCGGCCTGAAGCTGACCGCCGCGCTCTCCGGCGTACCCCGGCTGCTGAGCGATGCCCGCGCGGCGGCCGACAGGCACGACCTGCCGCTGGCGCTGCGCGGTTCGGCCGGCGTCGGTGTCCTCTACGCCGGCCTGCCCGGCGCATCCGACCCGGAGCGGGTCGCCGGCCTGGTGGACGCGCTCCGGGCGGCGACCGCCGCCGTCGGCGGGCACGCGGTGGTGCTCACCGCGCCCGCGCCCGTGCGGGACCGGGTCGACCTGTGGGGACCGGTCCACGGCCTGGAGCTGATGCGCCGGGTCAAGCAGCGCTTCGATCCGGACGCCCGGCTGGCGCCCGGCCGATTCGTGGGAGGGATCTGATGAGCATCCCCCAGCAGCCCGGCCCAACCCCGGTCACCTCACCCGGCGGGAGCCAGCCGGCCAGCGGTCCCCGGGACGTGCTCGGCGCGGCCGCCCAGCCGCCCGGCGTCGGCGCCTTCGACGAGCACCACCCGCCGTCCGCCGAACTGGTCGCGGACTGCGTGCACTGCGGCTTCTGCCTGCCCACCTGCCCGACCTACGTGCTCTGGGGCGAGGAGATGGACTCGCCGCGCGGGCGGATCTACCTGATGAAGCAGGGGTTGGAGGGCGAGCCGCTCGCCGACTCCATGGTCACCCACTTCGACCGCTGCCTCGGCTGCATGTCCTGCGTGACCGCCTGCCCCTCCGGCGTCCAGTACGACCGGCTCATCGAGGCCACCCGCCAGCAGGTCGAACGCCGGCACCGCCGCGGCCCTCGGGACCGGGCGCTGCGGGCGGCGATCTTCGCGCTCTTCCCGTACCGGAGGCGGCTGCGGCTGCTGCGCGGGCCACTGCGGGCCTACCAGGCCACCGGCCTGCCCCGGCTGGTCCGCCGCAGTGGGCTGCTGCGCCGGCTGGCACCCACCCTCGCGACGGTGGAGTCGCTGGCCCCCCGGCTGGGCCGGGCCGCTCGCCCGCCGCAGCGGGTGGCCGCCGGCGGCACCCGGCGGGCCGTGGTCGGCATGCTCACCGGCTGCGTGCAGGGCGCCTTCTTTCCAGAGGTGAACGCCGCCACCGCCCGGGTGCTCGCCGCAGAGGGCTGCGAGGTGGTGATCCTGCCCGACCGGCAGGGCTGCTGCGGGGCGCTGAGCGTGCACAACGGACGGGAGGAGGAGGCGCGCCGCTTCGCCCGCCGGATGGTGGACACGTTCGCGGCCGCCGGCATCGACTATTTCGTGGTCAACGCGGCCGGCTGCGGCTCCACCCTCAAGGAGTACGGCGACCTGCTGCGCGAGGACCCCCGGTACGCGGCGCTCGCCGCCGACTTCGCCGGCAAGGTCCGCGACCTCTCCGAGGTGCTGGTCGAGCTCGGCCCGGTCGCCACCCGGCACCCGCTACCGGTGACGGTCGCCTACCACGACGCCTGCCACCTGGCCCACGCCCAGGGCGTCCGCGCGCAGCCCCGCCGGCTGCTGCGCGACATCCCCGGGCTGGAGCTGCGGGAGATCGCCGATCCGGAGATCTGCTGCGGCTCGGCGGGCATCTGGAACATCCTCCACCCCGGGCCGGCCGCCGAACTCGGCGACCGCAAGGCCCGCACCGTACTGGCCACCGGGGCGGGGCTGCTCGTCACCGCCAACCCCGGCTGCCTGATGCAGGTCGCCGCCTCGGTGACCCGCGCCGGCGGCGACATCGCGCTGGCACACACCGCCCAGGTCCTCGACGCCTCGATCCGCGGACGAGGGGTCGAGGAGTTGCTGCACCAGCGAACCCCGTCCTGACGGCGGGATCCACCGTCACCGCTGACCCCCGTCCCCCATAGCGTCGAGGTGACCCATGTTCGACCAGTTCAAAGTCGTCACCGACCCCGTCGGTGACTCCGTCGCGCTCTCGGCCATCTTCGCGGTCCTACCCCTGCTCACCCTCTTCGTCCTGCTCGGCGTCATGAAAGTCAAGGCCTGGTTGGCCGGCGTGATCTCCCTCGTGGTCGCCCTGATCGTGGCCATCGCCGTCTACGCCATGCCGATCGGGCAGGCCGTGCTCTCGGCCACCGAGGGCGCCGCCTTCGGCTTCTTCCCGATCCTCTGGATCGTCATCAACGCGATCTGGGTCTACAACCTCACCGTCGAGAGCGGGCATTTCGACGTGCTGCGCCGCTCCTTCGAACGGGTCAGCCCGGACATGCGTATCCAGGCGATCATCATCGCGTTCTGCTTCGGTGCGCTGCTGGAGGCGCTGGCCGGCTTCGGCACGCCGGTGGCGATCACCGTGGTGATGCTGATGGCGCTCGGGTTCCGCCCGATCCACGCCGCCTCGGTGTCGCTGCTGGCCAACACCGCGCCGGTGGCCTTCGGCGCGCTCGCCACCCCGATCGTCACGCTGGCCAGCGTCAGCAGTGGCGCCAACCCCGACCCCCGGCTCACCGTCGACACCCTCGGCGCGATGGTCGGCCGGCAGACCCCGATCCTCGCGGTGGTCGTACCGCTGATGCTGGTGGCCCTGGTCGACGGGCGGCGCGGCATCCGCCAGACCTGGCCGGCCGCGCTGGTCGCCGGGGTGAGCTTCGGCCTGGCGCAGTTCGTCGCGGCGAACTACATCTCGGTGCCGCTGACCGACATCGTCGCCGCGCTGGTCTCGGCCGCCGCCGTGGTGCTGCTGGTCCGCGTCTGGCGCCCGGTCACCCCCGCCGACCTCGGCCGCGAGCCGGAGGCCGCCGCCGTGCCGGCCGCCCGCGGGGCAGTCGACGCGGAGCTGGCCGGCCCCGGCACGGTCCGCGCCGCCGCGGGCACCCGCTCCGATACGACCAGCACCGCCGCCCCCGGACTGGGCGGTTCCGGTGGGGAGACCCCGCCGGGTGATCCGCGCATCGACGAGACCGCTCTCGTCGGCCGGCACCGCGACGACGACCTGGAGCAGCGGCCCACCGACCAGGTGCGCGCCGCCACGGCGGGCGGTCGGCGGATCGCGGACACCCCGGTCGAGGTCGCCCGGGCGTACGCGCCCTATTTGATCATCATCGCGATCTTCTCCATCGCCAACCTCGGCGCGGTGAAGACGGCCCTGGCGAAGGAGCCGTGGACGGTGAAGTTCAACTGGCCGGGGCTGGACATCCTGGGCGGCAACGGCAAGCCGCTGTCCTCGATGACGTTCACCTTCAACTGGCTGCCCGCGGCGGGCACCCTGATGATCCTCGCCGCCATCCTGACCGCGCTGGTGCTGCGGGTCCCGGCGGGCCGGGCGCTGCGCGCGTACGGCCGCACCTATTTCGAGCTGCGCTACGCGATCGTCACGGTGATGGCGGTGCTCGCCCTGGCGTACGTGATGAACCAGTCCGGTCAGACCAACACCCTCGGCGCGTTCCTCGCCGCGGCCGGCGGGGCGTTCGTCTTCCTGTCGGCGATCCTCGGCTGGATCGGCGTCGCGGTGACCGGCTCGGACACCTCCGCCAACGCGCTGTTCGGCGCGTTGCAGGTGCAGACGGCGACCCGGGCCGGGCTGGACCCGCTGCTGCTGGCCGCGGCCAACTCGTCCGGCGGAGTGCTGGGCAAGATGATCAGCCCGCAGAACCTGGCGATCGCCGCCGCCGCGGTCGGCATGGCCGGCCGAGAGGGGGAGATCTTCCGGAAGGTGTTCGGCTGGAGCCTCGTGCTGCTGCTGTTCATGTGCGTGCTGGTCGCGCTCCAGGGCTCCCCGGTCCTGAGCTGGATGGTGCCCTGATCGCAGGTCCGACCGCCCGGGCGCCACGGATCACGTGGCGCCCGGGCGAGGTCGGACACCGCGCTGGAGGTGGCGAAGATGACGATCACCAGCGCACCGGCGACCCGGTGGTCACGGCACGGCTGTCGCAGTGGGCGCCTGACCGGCCGGTTGGAACAGTTCGATCAGATTGCCGGCGGGGTCGGCCAGCAGGATCTGCTGCCCGCCCGGGCCGGCGACGACCTCGCTGCGGAACGGCAGCCCAGCTGCCCGGTGTCGCTCGATTTCGGCAGCCAGATCGTCGACGGTGAGGTGGATGCGGTTGCGGCCGGGAGCGGCAGCCTCCTCGGGCGTGGCTCGGGCACCCGAGCTGGCCGGCCCGGACAGCAGCAGCCGCAGCGGGCCGCGGAACACCTCGGCGAAGGCGGGTGCGGCGTCGGTGCCCAGTTGGAAGCCGAGGTGGGTGGTGTAGAAGTCGGCGGCTGCCCCGACGTCGTCAACCAGGTAGCGGACGCTGGCGTACTCGTGGCTTCCGGTCATGGCGCGAACCTCCTTGCTCGAGGACGGGTAGCAGGTGGCGGATGCGGGTGTCGATGTCGGCCGCGGTGCGGGTGAAGGCCCGATAGCCGGCCTGCTCGCTGTCGCCGGCCGCCGCGGGGTCGGGGATGCTCCAGTGGATGCGGCGCGGGTGCTGCGGGAACTCGGGGCAGGCCTCGCGGGCCCGGTCGCACAGGGTGATCACATAGTCGAACCGGCTGCCGGCCAGGGTGTCCAGGTGGCGCGGCCGCTGATCGGCGAGGTCGATGGCGTACCGCTCGCGCAGGACCCGCACGCCGTCGGGATGCAGTCGTGGCGCCGGCCGGGTCCCGGCGCTGCTCGCCTCGACGTTTCCCGCCGTGTGCTGGCGGAGCAGGGCTTCGGCGATCGGTGAGCGGCCGCTGTTGCCCGTGCAGACGAACAGCACGGCGAGGCGGCGCGACCGCCGCGGGCGGACCGGCGGCGGCGTGCCGCTGCCCGGACGCAGGGCCGGGTGCAGGGCGGTGCCGGCGCCGGCGAGCCCTTCGGCGCAGCGCTCCAGATCGAGGTGGTAGTAGCTGTCGCGGCCGTCGAAGCTGCTCCGGGTGGTGGTGACCAGACCGCCGTCACGCAGCAGCCGCAGGTGGTAGGAGACGAGGTTCTGCGGCTCGCCGCTGAGCGTGGCGAGCTCGCGGACCCGCAGGTCGCTGCCGGCGAGCTCGGTCAGCAGCCGCCAGCGCAACGGATGAGCGGCCAGCCGCAGGAACGCGGGGGCGGCTTGCCCGGAGGCACTCATGAATCGGAGGATACATCAAATCCGTTTGATCGTTCCTCGCCACGGTCGCCCTGTTCCTGGGCGGCGCCGGCCTCTACGCGCTGCGCCCGTGGCGGGCACGGTGTCACTGGATCTGCCCGGCATCGGCACCGAATGAAATCGGGCGAGAATTGTTCTGCCGCGCACCGCGGCATTTCGCGGCAGGCAATATTGCCCCGGTTGACCGCCTTATCGCCGACGACCGCCCGGCCGGTGGCCGTCCTGCGCGGGTTCCGCCTGCTCGACGTCGGCTCGATCCGATCTCGGGGGCACCACCCGACGCGTCGCGCAGAGCTGCCGCGTCAGGAGCGGATGGCTGCCCGGCGATTACCTGGGAGGTAGATGGAATTGTGCCCGACGGCGCCTTGCTCCGATGTGGGGGGAGGGATAGTATCCGCGAGAGTCGATCTTGCAAAGGGGCTGAATGTGTCGACCGGGAAACGAATGAAAACAGGGCTGACCGCGGCGCTCACACCGATAGTGGTGCTCGGCGTCGTCGCGCAGCCGGCCCGGGCGGAGGTGGCCGCACCACCGCCGATCACGTCCTATGAGGGGGATCCCGGCCGGCTCGGCGATCCCGCGAGCTGGCGCACCCCCGAGTTCAACCGGGACACCGGCCTGCTGTCGATGGGAGCGGAGTTCGCCTACGCCGCCGGATATTCCGGCACCGGGATGAACATCGGCGTCGTCGACTCGGGCGTCTTCGCCGGGCACGTCCGGGAGCACGGCAGCCTCGCCACGGACTACGCGACCGGGGACCGCTACTTCTCGGTCGAGGCCGCAGGTGGCGACACCGGCCCCACACCCGGGTTCTACGACCCCGCGTTCAACGACAGCCACGGCACGCACGTCAGCGGGACCATCGGCGCAAGCCGCGACGGCGTCGGCCAGACCCAGCCCGGGGGACCTGCCGCGAACATGCACGGGGTCGCGTTCAACAGCAACGTGTACGTCGGCAACACCCACAAGACGGACGGCGTGCTCTACGGTCTCCTGCCGGCGACCGCGACCCCCGCGCAGCGGCCGGACAACGCCTACATCGGCAACGTCTACCGGGCCGTGAACTCGGCCCAGACGAAGAACGGCCAGCCCGTCAGGATCATCACCAGCAGCTGGGGCAGCCAGCCCAACACCGAGAACTACAACACGTACGACACGCCCCCCGGCAGCCCGGCCGGCTTCGGCTTGAACACGGCCTGGCGCCTCTGGTCCACCCCGGACGGCGTCGTCGACGCCAACGGCAGCACCGTCCGCTGGCTGAACGGTGCCATCGAGGCCGGGCGCACCGGCACCATCATCCAGTTCACCGCCGGCAACAGTGGCTACGTGAACCCGTCGCCGCGAGGCGCCGCGCCGTACTTCATGCCGGAGCTGGAGGGCCGCTGGTACACGACGTCGGGGATCAACCCGAGCATCGGGCGGACGCTCAACCCGGACGGTTCCGTCCTGGTCCCCGGCCAGCAGGCGTTCAACCAGTGCGGTGTGGCGAAGTGGTCCTGCGTGACGGCACCGAGCAACGGCATCAACAGCACGACCGTGTCGGTGGTCAACGGTGTGCCGGAGGCCCGCTACGGCAGCTCGTCCGGCACGTCGATGGCCGGGCCGCACTCGGCGGCGGCGCTCGCATTGATCATGCAGCGCTTCCCGTACATGACGAACGAGCAGGCGCTGTACACGATGTTCACCACCGGCCGGCAGAACAACACGATCAACGACGCGGCGGGCAGCGCCGTGCCGAACCCCACCCGGGGCCAGATCGTGCAGGTTCCCGACAGCCGCAACGGCTGGCACACGGTCAGCCTGCGTGAGGCCATGAAGGGCCCGGGCCAGTTCCTCGGGCCGTTCGTGGCCGACCTGCAGGGGCAGGACGACGTCTGGTCGAACGACATCTCCGACGTCGCAATCCGGGCGCGGCAGCAGGAGGACGCCGCGGAGGCGGCCGCCTGGGAGGCCACCAAGGCCGCCAAGGGCTGGACGGACGGGCTGCCCGCCGACGCGAGCGACGCCGACAAGTCGGACTACGCCATCGGCGTCCGCCGCGAGCAGGCCCGCAACGCCCGCGTCTACGAGGGAAGCCTCACCAAGCGGGGCGACGGCACGCTGTTCCTCACCGGCGCCAACACCTGGCACGGGACGAGCACCGTCGAAGCCGGCAAGCTGTCGATCGTCGGCTCGCACGCCAGCCCGATCGACGTGGTCGGTGGCGTGCTCGGCGGCAGTGGCAGCGTGGCGGGCGGCATCGACGTCACCGGCGGCGTGCTGCAGCCCGGCCTCTCGTCGGACGAGGCGGCGCGGATCACCGACGTGCCCGTCACCGCCGGCAACACCCTGGCCGTGGGCGGGGACGCGACCATCGGCCGGGCGGGCCGCCTCGCCGTGACCATCTCGGGCGACCGTGACTACACCAGCGTCCGGGCCGCTGGTGCACTGGCGCTGGCCGGCGAGCTGGACCTGGACGTCCGCGGGCGGCTGACCCCGGGCACCGTGCTGACCATCATGAGCGGCAGCTCGATCAGCGGCAGCTTCCACGCGCTGCCGGAGAACCGCGTCCTGAACGCGGGCGGTCACCTGTTCCGGGTGTCGTACCGGAACAACAGCGTGACCCTGACCGTCCTGCGCGGCCTGCCCGGCTAGGCAGAGCAGACCGTCGACAGGGAGACGGTGGGCCGCGGCGCCGGAATCGGCGTCGCGGCCACCGCCGTAAAGGGCGTTGCCGGCGCCGCGCCAGGCCGGCTCAGATGCCGCCCTCCAAATCACCCCGCTGCGCCAGGACCACCGCGCAGCAGCAAATCCCCACGACCGTAGGTGATCAGCGAGGATTCCGCCGAACACCTGACGACTACGATGGCGTCATGGTTGAGACCCTCACGTTGACGTTGACGTTGGAGCAGCGGGGCCCGGCGGGGGCGTTCGTGCTGTCCGACGAGCAGGTGTCCGTCGTGGGGGAGGGACGCAGGGCGTTCCCGGTGCGGGTCACTGTCAACGGGGCGACGTTGCCGCTGCGGGTGGCTCGGATGGGTGGGGAGAACCTGATCGGGTTGTCCCGCGCGGCGCGGGAGCAGGCCGGGGTCAGCATCGGATCGGCGTACGAGGTCGGCATCGCCCCCGACGTGGCGACGCGTGCTGTCGAGGTGCCTGAGGACCTGGCCGCCGCTCTGGCCGACGACGCCGAAGCGCAGGTGGCGTTCGAGGCGCTGGCCCCCTCGCATCGGAAGGAGTTCGTCCGCTGGGTCACCGAGGCCAAGCGGGAGGCCACCCGGGCGCAGCGCGTCAGCAAGACCATCGGGATGCTACGCGCCGGCACGCACCGCTGAGTCCACCGGATCTCGGGGCCGTTCAGTCGCCGGAGAACCCGGTGAAGTGAATCTGCTCGGGGCGGCCGTCGACGTAGCTGACGACGTATACGCCCTGCCATCGTTCGCGGATCGGGAACGGGCCGAACGTCTTCATCCAGTCAACGACCTGATCCGGCGAGGGCGTTCGGGTTCCGAAGAACTCGAGCGTCTGCTCGTCGGTCAGTGGCGACACGGTGAAGAGCGCCGGCTCGGCCGACACGCCCTTTGCCATGTCGATGATGGAGTGCGTGCCTGAGTGGCGTTGCGCTGCGAACAGCGTGTCCGGGTCGATCGGCTTGGGTTGCCGCTGGGCGGCGCGCCAGTCGTCGAGGAGGCACTCGTTGATCCCGCTGTCGTCATCGGCGGGGTCGAGCCGCGCACGGAACTCGTCCTCGGTCAGGGCGTACAGCGGGTCGGGCTCCTCGCGGTAGTACGCGCCCCGGGTGTACGCGTCCTGACGCAACTGTTCCAGCGCGGCGGCGACGTCCGGCTGGTAGGTGACGGTGTACGACCATCCCGACGCGCCCACGTTCTCTCCGCTCGACCTCGACGACGCTTGGCCCGCACATCCTGCCCGGCGCCGGGCGAAACCGAAAGGTGTGGCGATCCTTTCCCGCCCCTGACCACCGTGGTCCGCCCGGAGCCGGCGGCGCGGGACGACTGACCGCTTGTCGACTGAGATGTCGGTCACGGCGTCACCGGCCGAGCCCGAATACCGGGCCCGACCAGGGGTTTCATCCACCGCCGGGTGATCGGCGGACGGGTCGGAACGGGCGGCGCTCCTGACCGGAACTTCACTGTCAGCTAGTCGTCCGCCGATTCGCTTCCCTCCCGGACAGTGCGTGCCGCTGACTGGAGACACCCATTGAAAACGAAACGGAGTCAGCCGTGTCCACCACCAACCAGACCGGGCGGGCGATCGTCCTCGGCGGCAGCATGGGCGGCCTGCTCGTCGCCCGGGTGCTCAGCGAGTCGTACGCGACGGTAACCGTCTTCGACCGGGACGAGCTGCCGGCGGAAGCCGCCGACCGCAAGGGTGTGCCGCAGAGCGAGCACTCGCACGGCCTGCTCGCCCGGGGTCGCCAGATCCTCGAGGAGCTGTTCCCCGGCCTGACCGCCGACCTGACCGCCCACGGTGCCGTCCCCGTCGACATCCAACGGGACTGCCTCTGGGTCAACGACGGCCACCGGATCCCCCGGGTCGCCTCCGGGTTGGCGGGGCTCTGTGTCAGCCGACGCGCCCTGGAGGCGTACGTCCGGGACCGGGTCCGCGCGCTGCCCAACGTGGAGATCCGGGACCGGTGCGAGGCGGTGGGGCTACTCGCCGATGGCAGCGCGGTGACCGGCGCGCGGGTCCTTCCCCGTGGCGGCCGGGAGGAGCGCCACGACGCCGACCTCGTCGTGGACGCGACCGGCCGCGGCAACCGCGGCCCCACCTGGCTCGCCGAGCTCGGCTACCAGCCGCCCGTGGAGGAGCGGGTGGACCCCCGGACGGTGTACGTCTCCCGCGACTACCGCCGTGTCCCGGGCGACGCCAACTTCGCCGCCGTCATCAGCAGTCCGTCGCCGGCCGCCCCGTACGGCGGGGTGGCCATCTCCGCGGAGGGCGACCGGTGGATGGTGACGCTCCTCGGCGTCGGCCCGGACCACGCTCCGCCGGTCGACCCCGAGGATTACCTCGCCTTCGCCGGGCGGTTGCCCGCGCCGGAGCTGCACGCGCTGCTGAGCCGGGCCGAGCCGCTCGGCCCGCCGAAGCGGATGCGGCTGCCCACCAGCCTGCGCCGCCGCTACGAGCGCCTCGCCCGGCTACCGGAGGGGTTCATCGCGGTCGCCGATGCGGTGTGTAGCTTCAATCCCGCGTACGGGCAGGGCATGACGGTCGCCGCGGCGGAGGCCGTCGTGCTCCGTGACTGCCTCCGCCGGGGCCGGCGCGACCTGCCCCGCCGCTTCTTCGCCGCGGCGGCGAAGGTGGTGGACGTGCCCTGGGACATGGCCGTCGGCGCCGACCTGCGCCACCCGACCGTGGTCGGGCCGCGCAGCCGCCGGACGCGCTTCCTCAACGGGTACGTCACCCGGCTGCACGCCGCCGCCGCACGGCACCCGGTCGTCGGGCGGCGTTTCCTGAGCGTCGCCAACCTGATGACGCCGCCGCCGGGGCTCTTCGCGCCGGGGATCGTCGCTCGGGTGCTCTGGTCCGGCCGGCGCACCACGCCGGCGCCGGCCCACCGGCCGCTGGTGCCGCAGGTCGAGGAGTTGGTCGCCCGGTAGGTCGGCCCGCGCGGGTCGGCGGCCGGGGAGGGCCGCCCACCCGACACGACCGCCACGCCACCACGTCCTCGTCGGATGCGGCTACGGTGCGTCGCCCCGCACGGACCGGTCGGCGGCGCGACGAAGGTGGTCGTGCCGGGAGGAGTCCTCCCGGGCCGGCATTCCCTGCCGGACCCGGTCCGCCGGCCGGACCGCCGGCTGAGCCGGCACGCGCGGCACCTGCCCGCTCTCCGTGACCAGATCCTCGGTCTCCTGGACCAGGTAGTGCGGCCGGCGCTTGGTCTCGTAGTAGATCCGGCCGATGTACTCCCCGATCACGCCGAGGATCATCATCTGGATCCCGCCGAGACCAATCACGCTGACGATGATGGTCGTGTAGCCGGGAACGTCGATGCCCTTTTCCACGGCGTCGGCGACCACCCAGGCCATGTATCCGAGCGCGATCAGGGTGAGGAACAGGCCGCCGTAGATGGCCAGGCGCAGCGGCCGGTTGTTGAACGACAGGAGACCGTCGAACGCGTAGTTGAAGAGCTTGCCGAACGTCCACCTGCTCCGGCCGGCCTGGCGGGTCTCGTTACGGTGCGCGACCACGACCGTCCGGAAGCCGATCCAGGAGAACAGTCCCTTGGAGAACCGGTTGTATTCCGGCATGGCCAGCACGGCGTCCACCGCGAGCCGGGACAGCAGCCGGAAGTCGCCCGCCCCGTCCAGCAGCCGTACGTCGATCCACCAGTTGACCACGCGGTAGAAGGAGCGCGAGGCCAGCATCCGCAGGAACCGGTCACCGTGCCGGTCCCGGCGGGCGATCACCTGGTCGAACCCCTGGCGGTACAGCGCCACCATGTCGGGCAGCAACCGCGGCGGGTGCTGCAGGTCGGCGTCCATGATGACCACGGCGTCCCCGGTGGCACGCTCCAGGCCGGCCAGCATCGCCGCCTCCTTGCCGAAGTTCCGGCTCAGCGACGTGTAGCGCACCGACGGGTCGCCTGCGGCCAGCCGGCGCAGCGCCACGAGGGTGCCGTCCGCGCTCCCGTCGTCGACGTACACCACCTCGACGTCGACGTCGGTCAAGTCCGCCAGCGCGGCGGTCACCGCCCGGTGCAGCCCTTCGACCGAGGCTTCCTCGTTGAAGCAGGGCACCACCACCGACAGTCGCACGTCGTCACCCCGTCCGGCCCGTACGCGGGGATGGGCCACCGGCGCCGGGCGGTTCGGCGCCCACCTGGTCACAGGTGGTAGACCAGCACACCATCGAGTTCCTCCCGGGTGATGCCCAGTCCGTCGACCGGCCGGGCCGCGATGCCTTCCCACGGCGTACCGGCGGCCCGGTCGGGCAGGGCCACCACCGACCGCACCCCGATGCCGCGCAGGTAGGCCACGCTGCCGGGATCGGGGAAGGAGGCCGCCGCCGCCCGGGTCTGCGCCAGGGTGACGGGCTCGAAACCGGCCAGTCCGTTCGCCACCCGGGGGAACCCGTCGGTCGTCCACAGCATGTAGTGCAGGTCGTTCGTGCCGCCGATCGGCAGCAGCAGGATCGGCTCCTCCGCCACCCGCATGGCCGCCGGTGGCCGGGGCGCCACCGGGTGCGGCGTCCGGTTGACCCCCTCCACCGCGACCAGCGTCAGCGGCACCAGGAGGGCCGCCGGCACCAGGACCCGGGTCCACCTCCGCGTGGACGATTGCCGCGCCGACTCGGCGAACGCCGTCACCAGCCCGGCCGCCAGCACCGCCAGCAGCAGGCTGGTCCAGTGCATCATCCGGCCCGGCGTCCGCAGCGCGTCCCATCCGGGCAGGTGCCGGGAGAGCGTGAGGTAGCCGGGGTCACCGTCGCCACCGAGCGTGGAGCCGAGGCCCAGCAGCACCGTCCCGAGGACGCCGAGCCCCAGGGCGACCCGGCGCCGGACCGGGTACACCGAGACGAACAGCCCCGCCATGGCCATCCCGATCAGGGTCATCCCGGGCAGCAACGCCATCTCGGGGGGCCAGGACAGCTGTTCCCGGGCCGCCGCGTGCGGCTCACCCCACAACCAGGAGTCCGCAGGTGCGGTGACGAAGCCGATCAGCGGCGGGGAGAAACTCTCCGTCCAGTCCAGGGTCCGCACGGCCTGCGGATTGAGGTCGACGACCCGCAGATAGACCAGCCCCAGCAGCAGCGTCACCGCGTCGAAGACGAGCCCACCGGCCAGATCCGCCAGCAGCAACCGACGGCCGAACGGGACTCTCTGACTCCGCCGCCACCACGACCACCCGTAGCCGGCGGCGGCCACCAGCACCGCGGCGAGCAGGAAGTACACCAGTGGCAGCCCGATGCCGAAGCCCAGGGTGACCTGCCAGGCGGCGACGATCCACCCGGCCAGCGCCCACCCCGGTCGGCGTCGCTCCGGCCGGTACCCGTGCCGCAACGACCAGCCGTGACCGCGGGCCAGCATCGCCAGGGACAACGCGATCCCACCGCTGGACAGGATGTTCAGATGACCCGCGTGCGCCAGCCGCCACGGGGCGTACGCCCACGCGACCCCGGCGACCGCGCCGCCCCACCGGCCCGCCCCAAGTTGCCGGACCAACGCGTACGCTCCGACGAACGCCAACGCGTGCACCAGCACGTACATGACGTTGTAGCGGACCAGGGCGGCCTCGAAGCCCGAGCCGAGCGCCCCCATCGGGGCGTACCCGAGGAGGGTGTCGCTGTAGGCGAACGTGTACGTCTCGGGGTAGAACGTGTTCGAGTCCCAGAGGCCCAGGGGGTGGTTCAGCAGAGCGTGCCCCGCCCAGGCCAGCTGCCACGCCTGCAACGTCGGATCGCCCAGGTCGCCGGGGACCGTGCTCGCCGGATGCCGCATGGTGGGCCAGGTCAACACCACCGCCAGCAGCAGGCCACCGACCACCGCGCCCGTCCACTCGTGGCGTAACCAGCGCCACCGGGTCCACCGGCGGCGGTCCGGGGCGGCGGGAACCTGGCCGGGGTCGGCGCTCCCGGCGGTCGACGGGCCGTCGGTGGCTCGGATGGTCATGGATAAAGATGGTCATCGATCATCGCTGCCTTGTCGAGCCCCGGTCCGGACTGTGGGTTCGGGACGCCGGCGCCGCGACCGGTGCCGTCGCTGTTCGGCTGGATCAGGCGGCGCGGCCGGCCTTGAGGCAGGCCGTGGTGTCGACGACACGGCGGGCCTGGTAGCGGGCCGCCTGCAGGACCACCTCACCGGGCGGGCCGTCGCCGACCACGTGGGAGGTGCCGTAGGGGTTGCCTGACTGGAACTGGACGGCGTCGGTGTAGCCGGGGGGCACGATGATGCCGCCCCAGTGGTAGAACGTGTTGGCCAGCGCCAGGAGGGTGGATTCCTGCCCCCCGTGGGTGGTGTTGGAGGCGGTGAACGCCGACTACACCTTGTCCGCGAGCTTGCCCTGGAACCACAGGGGACCGGTGGTGTCGATGAATGCCCTGAGCTGGCTGGCCGGGTTGCCGAAGCGGGTGGGCGTGCCGAACAGCACCGCGTCGGCCCACTCCAGGTCGTCGTGGCCGGCCTCGGCGACGTCGGCGGTCTCCTTCACGTGTCGCTCCCACTCCGGCCGTGCGCCGACCGCCTCCGGTGGGGCCGTTTCGGCCACCTTGCGCAGTCGCACGTTGGCGCTGGCCTTCTCGGCGCCCTCGGCGGCGGCTTGCGCCAGGGTATGGATGGTGCCGGTGGAGCTGTAGTAGATGATCGCGACGTTCACGGGTTCTACGATCGGTTTCCTTCCTGCGCGGGTGACACCGGTACGACGAGACAGCCCCGCCAGACGTCAGGCGACCCGTCGCGACACGCGCACGTATTGACACCCTCGCGCACCGAGAACAGATTCCGGGGTGACCCCGGTCGGTCGCGGCCGGGGCGTCCGCGCGGAAGGACGATCGCCATGCGCAAGATCAGGTCGACCGGTCGGGCCCGGTCCGCGTCGGCGGTGGCGCTCCTCGCGCCGTCGCTCGTGCTCGTGGCGGGGCCGGTGCCCGCGTACGCCGCGGACACGACCACCCGGATCCTCCGGGCCCCGCTGGACCTCACCGTCGTCCTGCCCTGCGTCAACGGCGGCCTCGGCGAGGTCGTCGACTTCGACGGCACGATCTCCGAGGTGTACCACGTGACCGTCGACGAGACGGGCGGGTTCCACGTGCACATCGCCGAGACCCAGTCGAGCGTGCACGGCATCGGTGCGACGACCGGGGACCGGTACGTCAGCACCCGGGTCAACCTCTTCGCCTACAACGAGGGTTCCGGCTCGCTGCCGATCACCTCCACCCAGCAACTGGTGTTCCAGATCGTGGGGCCGGGGCCGGGCAACGACGCCTCGATCCGGATCACGAACCACACCACTGTCAACGCCGACGGCACCATCACCGTCCTGTTCGACACCTACACGGCGGAGTGCGAACCCAGCACACCCTGAACCGACGGACCGCCTGCGAAGCGGCCCGATCGTGGGTATTCCACGACGACCGGGCTGGTCTCGCTCACACGGCCGCGCCGGGGCCGGGCAGCGGGTCGACGTCGTTCGCGTGCATCGGCTCGCCGCAACGGGTGCAGCGTAGGTCGACGCCGCCGATCTCGCCGCACGCGTGGTGGCGGTAGAGCACCGGCGGGCCGGCCTCGCCCGCGAGCCACTTGTCCCCCCAGCCGGCCATGACCATGAGCAGGTCGACCAGTTCGGCGCCCTTCTCCGTCAGGACGTACTCGTAGCGCGGCCGCCGGTCGTAGGGGCGGCGCTCGAGCACGCCCTGGTCGACGAGGTGGTTCAGCCGCTCGGTCAGGACCTTGCGCGAGATACCGAGGTCGGCCTGGAGCTGCTCGAAGCGGGTGAGCCCGACCCACACATCACGCAGGACCAGTGGGGACCACGGCTCCCCGATGACGTCGAGCGTGCGCGCGATCGAGCACGCCATTCTGCTGAAGTCCGTGCGCTGCATGGAACCAGTCTAGCGATTGGGGTTCCCTCAGGGAACTGACGTTGCTATGGTCACAGCGTCTCTTCAAGGAACCCCAGAAAGGATTGCCGAGATGAGCAAAGTCATCAGCGCCCACGCGGTGTCGGTCGACGGGTACATCACCGGCCGCGAGCCCGGCGCCGGGCGTGGGCTGGGCGACGGGACGATGCTCTTCGACTGGTACTTCGACGGGGACACGCCCAGCCAGGTGTTCGACGGGTTCAGGCTGAGTGCGGCCAACGCCCGAGTCTTCGACGCCCTCGCCGGGCGCCTGGGCGCGGTCGTGGCGGGCCGCAACACCTACGAGGACTCCGACCACTTCGGAGGCGGCAGCCCTCATCCGGCGGCCCGCTTGTTCGTCCTCAGCCACCGGCCGGCACCGGAGATGACCGAGCGGCAGACCCTCGTCACCACCGGCATCGAGGACGCGGTCGCCGCGGCCCGCGAGGCCGCCGGCGACAAGGACGTCGGCCTCATGGGCGGCGGCGTCGTGACCGAGGCGTTGAGGGCGGGGCTCGTCGACGAGGTGGTCCTCCACCAGGTGGCGGTCCTGCTCGGCGGCGGCCGGCCCTTCTTCCAGTCGCTTCCCGAGCACGTGCGCCTCCGCCTCGTCGACGCCGTCCCGGCGCCGGGCGTCACCCACCTCCACTACGAGGTCGAGCGCTGACCCCGGTCGCCGGCGCAGTCCCGTCGCCCGCCGACAACCACCGCCAGAAGCCCATCCGGAACCCACGCCAGGAGATGACCACCGTGCTCGACCCCGATGTGCGCCGCGTGCTCGACGGCACCTCGATCGCCCACCTCGCCAGCGTCCTGCCCGACGGCGCACCCCACTCCGTGCCGGTCTGGATCGGCACGCACGGCGACCACGTCGTGATCCTCACCGGTCCGCGCTCCCGCAAGGCCCGCAACCTGCGCCGCGACCCGCGGGTCGCGCTGTCGCTGACCCCAGCCGACAACCCGTTCCAGCCTGTCGTCGTCCGCGGCCGCGTCGTCGAATGGCTCGAAGGTGACGTGGCCTGGGCGATCGTCGACCAGCTGGCGATCAAGTACACCGGTCAGCCGTACGCGCGAGGCGAAGAGCGGGTCGTCGCGGTCATCGAGCCTGAGCGGCAGACGATCGGCGTCGGATGAGCGGTAGCCGCACGGGTGGCGCGCGGAAGCCGTGACCGTGACGCGTCGGACGGCAGCAGCCGGCTCGAGCCGGCCAACCACCATGGGCTACGGGTTGGCAGCCCGGCGCGCGGCCCTTCGTCGCCAGGGAACCGCAAGGAGCGGGGCGGCCAGTACGACGGCGCCCAGGCCGAGGACGGCCGCCAACGAGAACGGTGATCCTGCCCCGGCGTGACCGTGGCGCTCGCCTCTGACCTCGGCAATGGGACGGTCCTGCTTCTTCTCGTCGGGGGTGACCAGGCGGCCGACCGACGCGCCGGGCGGGAGAGCGAAGCCCCAGTCCAGCAGGGCCGCCGCCTCACCCAGGCTTCCCAGTGGCGCGGTCTCCGCGCCGAGCAGGGTCACGGCGAGCCGCCGGCCGTTGCGTTCGGCCACCCCCACGTAGGTCTGTCGGGCCAGGTCGGTGAAGCCCGTCTTCCCGCCGAGCGTCCCCGGGTAGTGGTCCAGCAGGGTGTTGTCGTGGGTGATGGAGAAGCCTGGCGTCCCCGGCTCTGCCGGTATCTCCGCCACTCGGGTGCCGATGTATCGCCGGAAGTCGGCGCGGGCGTAGGTGGCGCGCGCGATCAGCGCCAGGTCGTACGCGCTGGTGTACTGACCGGGGCCGTCCAGGCCGGACGGCGTCGCGGCGTGGGTCTGGTTCGCGCCCAGTCGGCGCGCCTCGTCGTTCATCGCCCGCACACCGCCCTCCCGCCCCGCGGTGCCACCGCCGGCGCGGGCCAGCACGTTGGCCGCGTCGTTTCCCGATCTGAGGAGAAGCCCCAGCCACAGACTCTTGATGGAGTAGCGGCCACCCTCGACCACCCCCATTCGTGAACTGGCCGGATCGAGATCCTGCAGATCCGCCCGGGTCACCTCGACCACCTGGGCCGGATCGAGGTGGGGCATCAGGGCCGCGGCCAGCAGCATCTTCTGCACGCTGGCCGGCGTGCGGTGCTCGTGCGGACCGCATCCACCCAGCACCGCACCACTGTCGAGGTCGGCCACGACCCACGAGGTGGCGGTCACCGCCGGCGCCGTCGACGCACCTGCGGGAATGGCCAGCCCCGCCGTCGCCAGCGTCTCGCCGCCGACGGCCAGGTCGGCGGGATCGACCGGTGGTGGCGACGGTGCGGCGGGCGGGGGCACTGGCGGCTTGACGGCCGGGCATGGCACGTACGGCGCGGACGCCGCCGACCTCGCTGACCCGGCCGCCACACCGGGCGTGGCCAGAATGGCGCTGAGCGCAATGGCAGCAAAACGAATAGCGGTCACGCTAAAGGACCGTAATTGCTCGCGAGGCGCGCACAGGCCGGGTTGCCGAAAGTAGTCCTGACCCGGCCAGAATTCCGGTCTTCGGCTCGACCGCGCCGATTCGATCGCCTTGTGCCGTTCGCGAAGCTCCTTCCCAACGGTGGACATACGCGATCGGCGCGGGCGCGCCCAACCAGCCCGGGCTGCTCCAACCGGGCCTCATCCGGCCGCCGGTGCCCGCACGGTCGGCGGTGGCCGCAAACGGAAACGCCAGGCGCAGTCGGGACGGGACGGGATGGGCGACCAGTGCTCTGCTATTTCTGTCGGGAACGGTTACGAAGGGAAATCAACGGCCTGTTCAATGCCATCAGGTAAAAGGTTTCCGGGTGAGGTTCGTCCTGGCCGCCCGCCAGTTACCTGTCGAGGCACGAAGATCAAGCCGAGAAGGTCCGGCCGTGCCCGATGGGCACACCCGCCGTTCCGGCAAGGAGAGGTCCGCCCGACTCCGATAGTTTCCGAAAATATTGACGTCTGTCGGTGTGATGTTCGAACTCTGGGCGTGTCACGACATCCGTGATCATCGATCAGGCGCCAGTCGCTCCATGGCCGTCGGGAGGAGAACTGTGGTGATCATCAGCTCGGGCCGGACAAGGATCCTTCGACGGTCGCCACGCTGGCGGTGGCGGCGCTCGCGGTGACAGGAGGGGTGACGGTGGTCGGGAGAACGCCGACCGCCGTGGCCGCCATCGACAGTCCCGTGGCCCCCGTGCCCGTGGAGGACGAGGGTGCGGACTGCCCGGTCCCCGAACCGGGCTCGTCGACCGCCAACGCCAAGCTTCCCGACCCGTTCCGGAAGTTCGACGGCACGCGCATCTCCGCGAAGTCGGAGTGGCGGTGCCGGCGAGCGGAGATCAATAAGCTGGCGGAGCGGTACGTCTACGGCGCGAAGCCGGCGAAGCCGACGGCATCGCCCACCTGCACCAGCCCCTGACCTGGGTGCTGCTCCGCGGGCGGCCGGGATCCCCGGTCGCCCGCTCGGCGCGCTCCGCCACTGTGGCGGGACCGGCGGAGGACGCCGAGGTGGTCCGGCCCGGTGCGGCCGTACCCCTGGATCGGCCCCGCCTCGCCGGTGGCGAGACGGGGCCAATGTGTTCCGGCAGCTCGCGGAGGGGACTGCGAGCTGCCGGAGAACCGGGTGCGGTCGGTCAGCCGGCGGTGCAGGTGGCGGTGCCGGACGGTCCGGTGCCGACACCCTGGAAGCCGAACTCGGTGGTGGCGCCGGCGCCGAGCTGGCCGTTGTAGCTGACGTTACGGAAGCTCACGGCGCCGCTGGTGCCGCTGGGCTGAGCGCTCCAGGTGTTGGTGATCGACGCACCCGAGGGCAGGGTGAGTGCCACGGCCCACCCGGTGAGCGGGCGCCCGCCTGCGGTGACCCGCACGGTGGTGACGAAGCCGCCCTGCCACTGCTGCAGCGTCAGGGAGGAGGTGCAGCCGCTGCCCGACGGCGGCGGCGTGGTCGGCGGCGGGGTCGTCGGGGGAGCGGTGGTGGGCGGCGGGGTGGTCGGGGGAGTGGTCGTGGGCGGCGGCGTGGTGCCGCCGGCGTTCAGGGCGTCGAGGACGGCCGTGTACGCCGGCTTCTTGTTGCCGTTGCCGTCGAACAGCAGCGGGGTGCCGCTCGACCGCCAGGAGTCGCTGTCCCGGATGCCCCAGACGGTGATGCCGGTGCAGCGGGACACGGCCAGGCAGTCCTTGACGACGTTGCCGTAGGTGGTGGCCTGGGTGGTGCCGGAGCCCTCGATGTCAAGCTCGGTGATCTGCACGTCGACGCCGAGGGCGGCGAAGTTCTGCAGGGTGGTGCGGTAGTTGCTCGGGTACGGCGAGCCGCTGTTGAAGTGCGACTGCAGGCCGACGCAGTCGATCGGCACGCCACGTGCCTTGAAGTCCTTGACCATGTTGTACACGGCCTGCGTCTTTTCCCAGGTCCAGTTGTCGGTGTTGTAGTCGTTGTAGCAGAGCTTGGCGGCCGGGTCGGCGGCGCGGGCGGTCCGGAAGGCCACCTCGATCCAGTCGTTGCCGGTGCGCTGGAGGTTGGAGTCGCGGCGGCCGCCACCGCTGTCGGCGAACGCCTCGTTCACCACGTCCCAGGCGTAGATCTCGCCCTTGTAGTGGGTGGCGACCTGGGTGATGTGGTTGACCATCGCCTGCCGCAGCGCCGTGCCGGACAGGTTCTGCGCCCAGCCCGGCTGCTGGGAGTGCCAGGCCAGCGCGTGTCCGCGCACCCGCATGCCGTTGGCCTGGGCGTGGCTGACGATCTTGTCGGCGTTCGTGAAGTTGAACTGTCCCTGGGACGGCTCGGTGGCGTCCCACTTCATCTCGTTCTCGGGGGTGACCATGTTGAACTCGCGGTTCAGGATGCCGACGTACGTGGCGTCCGAGAGCTTGTTCGCGGCCACCGCCGTGCCGAAGTAGCGGCCCTGCTCCGCCGCTGCCGACCCGAGCGTGGTCCCGGCGCTGGCACTGGAGGCCACCGCAACCGACGCGG
Source organism: Micromonospora sp. Utrum1 (assembly GCF_057197805.1). Lineage (NCBI taxonomy): Bacteria > Bacillati > Actinomycetota > Actinomycetes > Micromonosporales > Micromonosporaceae > Micromonospora > Micromonospora sp. Utrum1. The sequence continues at coordinate 4,967,801 of NZ_CM170071.1, read as the reverse complement.
CGATCATCGCCGCCCCGGCCGCCACCGACACCAGCGCGGCACGCCGCCGCCGTCGGCTCGTCGAGCTCCCGCTGCCGCGGGCGAGCACGTTGTCCATCAGGAAGCCTTTCGATAGCTGTACCGATGAGGAGGGCCGCTTCGACCACTGCCCGCCACGGTGGTCGGCTCGCTGCGCGGCTGCCCGGAAGCCGCGCGCACCGGGATCGTCTCCCGTGCCACCGTGAGTCGCCGAAGCGCGTCTTTGCGAAAAAGTACCGGAACCATTCCGATGTATCAATGCCACGCGCAAAGGGGGCCGGTCGACTGACCGGCCCCCGTTCACCATGACGTGCCCTAGCGGCGGGGCCGCTGCGGGATGCGCGGCAGCACGTAGGGCGGGCCGGTGAAGATCAGATCCGCCTTCACCTGCTGGTACGCCCGCTTGGGCTGGTAGTTCTCGTCGTAGAGGTTGGCGAGGCCCTCGTTGCTGAACGTGCCGGGCACCCAGGAGTGCTTGTCGGTGAAGCCCCAGACGGTGAACGACAGGCAGTGTCGCTCCGCCAGGCAGGCCTGCAGCAGCACGCTGTAGTTCGCCGCCGAGGCCTGCAACCGCGGGTTGATCTCGGCGGAGTCGCCCTCTCGCACTCCCTCGGTCAACTGGCTGCGCACGTCGACCTCGGTGAGCGCGGTCGCCAGCCCCAGCCCGGAAAACTTCCGCAGCGCTTCGGCGACCTGGAGGGTGCCGTAGTTGCCGTACTGGGTGCCGAGGTGGCCCTGGCTGCCGATGCCGTCGATCGGTACGCCCTGGGCCCGCAGGTCCTTGGCCATGTCGTACACGAACTGGGTCTTGTCGTCCGCCGGGTTCCCGGAGCCGAAGGCCTCGATGTTGTAGTCGTTGTAGAACAACAGGGCGTGCGGGTCGGCGGCCCGCGCCCAGCGGAAGGCGTCGGCGATGTAGCCCGGGCCGAGGTGCTGCGCCCAGAACCCCTTGTAGTGCAGGGTCGACGGGTTGTCCCACGGGTCGCTGACCGCCTCGTTGACCACGTCCCACTGCCAGATCTTGCCCTTGAAGTGGGTGACCACATTGGTGATGTGGTCGCGCAGGATGTCGCGCAGTTCCTCGGTGCTGATGGAGCCGTCGGCCACGCCGCTGGTCAGCCAGCCGGGCAGCTGGTTCTGCCAGACCAGGACGTGTCCGCGGACGCGCTGGTCGTGCTGCTCGGCGAAGGCGACGAGCTCGTCGGCCGGAGCCCAGTTGTAGGTGCCCCGGGTCGGCTCCAGGCTCTCCCACTTCATCACGTTCTCGGCGGTGACCGTGGAGAACTCCGCGGCGACCAGCTTGCGGTACTGGGGATCGGCGGGGTCGTCGAGGGCCGCCATGTCGACGGCCGTGCCGATCGCCAGGCCGTGGCGCAGCGCCAGGTTGCGCAGGCTCTGGTCGGCCGGGTCGTACGAGCGGCCGGCCGTGGCCGGCGCGCTGCTGAGGGTGGCGGCGGTGGCCACGGCGACAGCGCCGACGGCTATCCATCGTCGCAGTTTCATGAGTTTTCCTCCGGGTGCGAACGGGTCGACCGGGACGTCGACCGAGAGGGCGCGAGGGGCGCGGCAGGGTGGTGCGCCGGACGCCGATCAGAGGGACGGTGCGGGGAACAATGGTTCGAGCGCGGCCGAGCCGATACTTACGAGCAAAGTTCCGGTAACTGAGCCGGAACAATACGATTGTCGATCCCCCTCGTCAACCACCGGAGACCGGGCGCCGGCCCGCCCGTGGACGGGGTCAAGGCCCTGTCGGCCAGGCACGGCAGGGCCTTGACCCGGAACGCGGCGGGTCATAACGTGCCCCCAAGCGATCGAAAGTACCGGCATCCGACCGAAAGCCGCAGGGCTCGAGCGATGACGAAAGGGCGACCGGTGACATCGGACGATTCCCGGAAAGTCACCATCGCGGCGATCGCGCGGCTGGCCGGCGTCTCGGTGCCCACGGTGTCGCGGGTCGTCAACGGCCGCTCCGACGTCGCGCCGCAGACCCGGCAGCGGGTCGAGGAGTTGCTGACCCGGCACGGTTACCGCCGCCGGAGGCCGAGCATGCGGGCCAGCTCCGGTCTGATCGACCTGGTCTTCAACGACCTGGACAGCCCCTGGGCGGTCGAGATCATCCGTGGGGTCGAGGACGTCGCGCACGCGGCCGGCATCGGCACCGTGGTCTCCGCGATCCACCGGCGCAGCTCGTCGGCCCGGCAGTGGCTGGACAACCTGCGCACCCGCTCCACCGAGGGGGTCATCTTCGTGACGTCCACCCTGGAGCCGCCGCTGCAGGCCGAGCTGCGCCGTCTCAACATCCCCGTCGTCATCGTCGATCCCGCCGGGGTGCCCCCGCAGGAGGCGCCCACCATCGGCGCGACCAACTGGGTGGGCAGCCTGCGCGCGACCGAGTACCTGCTAGCACTCGGCCACCGGCGAATCGGGTTCATCGCCGGGCCGCCGCAGCTGATGTGCAGCCGGGCGCGCCTCGACGGCTACCGGACGGCGCTGGAGACCGCCGGCCTCGGCGTCGACGACGAGCTGATCCACCGGGGCAACTTCTACCACGAGGCCGGGTTCGCCGCCGGTAGCCAACTGCTGCGCCTGTCCGACCCGCCCACCGCGATCTTCGCCGCCAGTGACCAGATGGCCCTCGGCGTCTACGAAGCCGTCCGGCGACGCGGCCTGCGGGTGCCCGACGACATCAGCGTCGTCGGCTTCGACGACCTGCCGGATGTCCAGTGGTGCTCCCCGCCGCTGACCACCGTTCGGCAGCCCCTCGCCAAGATGGGCCTGCTCGCCGCCCGCACGGTCCTGCGCCTGGCTCAGGGCGAGCGGATCGAGAGCCCGCGGTTGGAACTGGCCACCGAGCTCGTCGTCCGCGACAGCGCGGCCCCACTGGTCGCCTGACTCCCACCGGCGTCCCGACCCGGTGCGAGTGAATGGGGGTGGACCGGTTACGGCATCACGGGTAGGGGCGGCACGAGGCCCGGACGACCAGTTCGGTGGGCAGCCGGATGTGTGTGTCGCGCTCGACGCCGGCGATCAGATCGATGAGCAGGCGCAACGCCTCCGCGCCCATGCGCTGCAGCGGTTGCATGATCGTCGTCAGCGGGGGGTTCACCAGCGCCGACTCCGGGACGTTGTCGAAGCCGATCACGGACAGGTCGTCGGGCACCGCGAGGCCCATGCTCCGGGCGACGTCCATCGTGGAGATCGCCGAAAGGTCGTTTCCCGCGAAGATCGCCGTCGGCCGGTCGGGGAGCGCGAGCAGTTCCGCCGCCGTACCGGCGGCGCTCTCGGTCCGGAACCCGCCGACGCGCACAATCCTCTCGTCCACCGGCACGTCGGCGTCGGCCATGGCCTTGCGGAAGCCCGCCTCGCGCAGGCGCGCCGACTCGAGGTCGGGGCGTCCGCTGATGTGCCCGATGCGGCGGTGGCCGAGCGACAGCAGGTAATTGGTGGCGAGCACGGCGCCGGCGAAGTTGTCCGAGTCGACGGTGGGCAGGCCGGAGGGGCCGGTATGGGGGTCGACGGCCACGACATGGAAGCCGTGCTTGGTCTCGATCACGGTCGGCGTGACGATCACGGCGCCGTCGATGAGGGTCCCGGACAGGCGGGCCAGCGAGCGCCGTTCCCAGCCTATGGCGGCGCCCTCGCCGTCGCCGCTGGAGTAGGCCAGTAGCTGGTATCCGCTGCCGGCGACCTCCCGGGACGCCCCCTTGAGCAGTTCGGTCGAGAACGGCTCGAACTCGGCGACCAGGATGCCCAGCACATTCGTGCGGTGGCTGCGCAGGCTCTGCGCCCCCAGGCTGGCCTCGTAGCCCAGCTCGTGGATGACCTGCTGGACGCGCTCCACGGTCGCCTGGGCCACGCCATACCGACCATTGACAACCTTCGATACGGTTGCCACCGAGACGCCGGCGGTACGTGCCACATCCGACATCTTGACGCGCTCCGGGAACACCACCCGACGATGATAGAGCCGCTGGGTGGACCCCGTCCCGAGGGACTCGAAAACGTTATCGATACCGATTGACACCAAGTTTCACGGCTGTAAAACTCCCCGGCAGGCCGAGTACCGCGACTGCCTGACGGAGGAGACATCGATGGCGACGAAGCGCCGTGCGGGTGCCGCCCTGGCACTGCTTATGACAAGCGCTCTCGTCGTCGCTGGTTGCAACAGCGGCGGCGACGACGAGGCGTCCAGCGAGAGTGAGCTGTACAAGAACCCGGTGACCCTGACCTGGTGGCACAACGCGCCCCAGGACGGGCCCGGCAAGACCTACTGGGAGAAGGTCGCCAAGGACTTCTCCGCGCTCCACCCGACCGTCAAGATCGAGATCGAGGCGATCGAGACCAATCAGCTGCAGCGCACCCGGATCCCCGCCGCGCTGCTGAGCAACGACCCGCCGGACGTCTTCATGACGTGGGGTGGCGGCGAGCTGGTCGAGCAGGTCGAGGCCGACTACCTCAAGGACCTCACCGACCAGGTCAAGACCGAGGTTGCCAACATCGGCAGCGCGGCCGAGATCTGGCAGGTGAACGGCAAGCAGTACGGTCTGCCGTTCCGGATGGGCATTGAGGGCATCTGGTACAACAAGGACATGTTCGCTCAGGCGGGCATCAGCGCTCCGCCGACGACTTTCGAAGAGCTCAACGCCGCGGTCACCAAGCTCAAGGCCATCAACGTCACCCCGATCGCCGTGGGCGCCGGTGACAAGTGGCCCGCCGCGCACTGGTGGTACAACTTCGCGCTGCGCGCTTGCTCGGTCGACACCCTGAAGAAGGCGGCCAAGGAGAAGGTCTTCGACGACCCGTGCTTCGTAAAGGCCGGCCAGGACCTGAAGGCCTTCATCGACACCAAGCCGTTCCAGAACAACTTCATCGCCACGCCGGGCCAGAACGACCCGACCAGCGCGAACGGTCTGCTCGCCAACGGCAAGGCCGCGATGGAGCTGATGGGCGACTGGAACCGGGGCACGCTGGACAACGTCGCCACGGACAAGGCGAAGCTCGCCAAGTTCCTCGGTTGGTTCCCCGTGCCGGCGATCTCCGGTTCCGCCGGTGACCCCAAGGCCGCCCTCGGCGGCGGCGACGGGTTCGCCTGCGCCAAGAACGCCCCGCCCGAGTGCGTCGAGTTTCTCAAGTACATCGTCAGCCCCGAGGTGCAGAAGGGCTACGCCGAGACCGGAACCGGCCTGCCCGTGACCAAGGGCGCGGAGACCGGAATCCAGGACCCCGCCCTGAAGTCCATTCTGCAGGCCACGTCCGAGGCGAGCTACGTGCAGCTCTGGCTGGACACCGCCTACGGCAGCACCGTCGGCACCGCGATGAACGACGGGATCGTTGGCATCTTCTCGGGCAAGGGGACGCCGGAGAAGGTCATCGCGGGGATGAAGGCAGCCGCGAGCAAGTGACCTCCACCGACCAAACCCGGTTCCCCGCCGGCGGCGTCTCCGCGCCGTCGGCGGGTCACCGGCCCGCCGGGCGCTCGTCCTCCCGCCGGGCCGAGACCCGCCGTAAGTGGTACGAGATCATCGGGCTCACGACGCCGGCGCTCGTGGTCTACGTGATGTTCGTGCTGGTGCCGATGGGCTTCGCGGTCTACTACAGCCTGTACCGATGGCGTGGGGTCGGGCCGCCCACCGAGTACATCGGCTTCAAGAACTACACGCTCGCCTTCCAGGACCCGATCTTTCTCGACGCGTTGCGCAACAACGCCATCATCGTGTTCGGGTCGCTGCTGATCCAGGGCCCCGTCGCCCTGGGCATCGCCCTGCTGCTCAACCGCCGCTTCCGCGGGCGCGCCGTGTTCCGCCTGCTGGCGTTCGTGCCCTACGTGCTCGCCGAGGTCACCGTCGGCATCATGTGGAAGCTGATCCTGGCCGAGGGCGGCACGGTCGACGCGCTGCTGCGGTCCCTGGGGCTGGGCAGCCTGATGCAGGCGTGGCTCGCCGACCTCGACGTCGTCATCTGGACGCTGCTGTTCGTCCTCACCTGGAAGTACGTCGGCTTCGCCATCATCCTCCTGCTCGCCGGCCTGTCGAACGTGCCGCACGAGCTGACCGAGGCCGCCGCGATCGACGGCGCGAGCTGGTGGCAGACCCAGCGCCACGTCACCCTCCCGCTGCTGGGGCCGACGATCCGGATCTGGATGTTCCTGTCGATGATCGGTTCGCTGCAGGTCTTCGACGTGATCTGGGTGACCTCGGTGCCCGCGATCCGGTCGCTCGGAGCCTCGGGGACCATGGCGACGTACATGGTGGACAACGGGTTCTTCGCCCGGCTGTGGGGCTACGGCAACGCGGTGGCCGTGATCCTCTTCGTCATCTCGTTCGTCGCGGCGCTGCTGTTCCAGCGCTTCATCCTCCGTCGGGACATCGAGGGCGCCATCACGAGAAGGGCGAACTGATCATGGCCGTGAACCCCGTCCATTCTCCGTCCGCCGGGCGCCGGCCGGTGTCGTGGGGCACCCCGCTGACATACGCGCTGGCGCTCGCGGTCGCGGCCGTGTCGATCGCGCCGATTCTCTACGTGATCGTCGGCGGTTTCCGCACCACTCCGCAGATCGTCGCGGACCCGGGCGGCCTGCCCGACCCGTGGGTCTTCGACAACTACACCCGGGTGCTGACGCAGAGCAAGTTCTGGCAGCAGGCGTTCAACAGCGGGGTGATCGCCCTCGGCACCACGCTCGGCGTGGTGGTGCTCGGCATGGCCGCCGCGTTCGTGCTGGCCCGGTACAGCTTCCGGGGGCGTGAGGGGCTCTACACCTTCTTCACCCTCGGCCTGCTCTTCCCGGCCGGGGCGGCGATCCTGCCGCTCTACCTGATGTTGCGGGATCTGGGCCTGGTCAACTCCTACTACGCGGTGATCCTCCCGCAGGTCGCCTTCCAGTTGCCGCTGACGATCGTGATCCTGCGGCCCTTCCTGTCCGCCATCCCGAGAGAGTTGGAGGACGCCGCCGCCATCGACGGCGCGAGTCGGCTCGGCTTCCTCTGGCGCATCGCGCTGCCGCTGTCGCGGCCCGCGCTCGTCACCGTCGGCGTCCTCGCGTTCGTGGCCAGTTGGAACGCGTTCCTGCTGCCGCTGCTCGTCCTCGGCGACGTCGACCTGCACACCCTTCCGCTCGGGGTGCAGAACTTCTCGAGCCAGTTCTCCACCGACACCGCGGGCGTCCTCGCCTTCACGTCGCTGGCGATGCTGCCGGCACTGTTCTTCTTCACGCTCGCCGAGAAGCAGATCGTCGGTGGCCTGCAGGGCGCGGTCAAGGGCTGAGCGGCAGCGGTACAAGCACAACCAGAGGAAAGGCACAGCATGACTGAGGTCCACGCGGTGGTGGACGGGCCGGTACCGGCCCAGGCAGCTCCCGCCCACGACCGGCCGGACGGACATGCCGGCGAGGCGCGCGTACGTGAGCTGCTCGGGCGGATGACGATCGAGGAGAAGATCGCCCAGCTCGTCGGCTTCTGGGAGAAGGAGGACGGCGAGGCGGTCGCACCCCTGCAGGGCGAGTTCGGCGACGCCGTCAAGCTCGAGGACTTCGCCCGGCACGGACTCGGCCATCTCACCCGGGCCTACGGCACCCGCCCGGTCGACGCCGCGGCCCGCGCGGCCTGGCTGTGGAAGTTCCAGCGGGACCTGGTGACGGGCACCAGGCTGGGGATCCCGGCGATCGTCCACGAGGAGTGCCTCACCGGGCTCTCGGCGTGGAAGGCGGCCACCTTCCCCACCCCGCTGGGCTGGGGCGCCGCGTTCGATCCCGAGCTCGTCACCGAGATGGCCGCGGCGATCGGGGCCTCGATGCGGGCGCTGGGCATCCACCAGGGCCTCTCCCCGGTACTCGACGTGATCCGGGACCCGCGCTGGGGCCGGGTCGACGAGTGCATCGCCGAGGACCCTTACCTGGTCGGCACCATCGGCACGTCGTACGTGCGCGGCCTCCAGTCGCAGGGCGTGCACGCCACGCTGAAGCACTTCGCCGGCTATTCCGCGTCGCGCGCCGGGCGCAACTTCGCCCCGGTGCATGCCGGCCCTCGGGAGCTCGCCGACGTGCTGTTCCTTCCGTTCGAGATGGCGATTCTCGACGGGAACGCCCGCAGCATCATGCACTCCTACACCGAGATCGACGGCGTGCCCGTGGCCGCCGATCCGGCGATGCTGACCGGCGTGCTGCGGGACAGGTGGGGCTTCGACGGCACGCTGGTGTCCGACTACTACGGCGTCGCCTTCCTGAATCTGCTGCACCATGTCGCGGCCGACCACGCGGAGGCGGCCGTGCAGGCGCTGGACGCGGGTGTCGACATCGAGCTCCCCACGGGCGACGCCTATCTGACCCTGCGGGAGAGGGCGCAGGCCGGCAAGCTCGACGAAGCGCTCATCGACCGGGCGGTGCTGCGGGTCCTGCGCCAGAAGCTGGAACTCGGGCTGCTCGACGCCACGTTCACCGACGAGCCGCCCCGGGCGGTCGACCTCGACTCACCGGAGCACCGGTCCATCGCCCGTCGCCTCGCCGAGGAGTCGGTCGTCCTGGTCGCCAACCAGGACATCCTTCCTCTGCCCGCGGGCCGGCGCGTGGCGGTCATCGGCCCGAACGCGGACCGGCAGGCCGCGCTCTTCGGGTGCTACTCCTTCCTCAACCACGTGCTCGTCCAGCATCCGGGCGTGGAAGCCGGCATCGAGGTGTCGACCGTCCTCGACGCGGTCCGCGCCGAGTTCGGCGCCGACCTCGTCACCTGGGCGAGTGGCTGCGAGGTGGACACCGAGGACCGCTCCGGTTTCGCGGAGGCCGTCGCCACGGCATCCTCCGCGGAGGTGGCCGTGCTGGTCGTCGGTGACCACGCCGGCCTCTTCGGGCGCGGCACGGTCGGCGAAGGCTGCGACCGGGAGGACCTGGAGCTGCCCGGTGTCCAGCGCGAGCTCGTCGAGGCCGTGCTGGCCACCGGCACGCCGGTCGTCCTCGTGCTGGTCGCGGGCCGTCCGTACGCGGTCGGCTGGGCACTGTCGCGCTGCGCGGCGGTGGTGCAGGCGTTCTTTCCCGGTGAGGAGGGGGCCGGAGCGATCGCGGGCGTGCTCTCCGGGCGGGTCAACCCGTCGGGCCGGCTGCCGGTCAGCCTGCCGGGCTCGGCGGGGGCGCAGCCGTACTCGTACCTGCACCCGACGCTGGGCGAGGGCAGTGAGGTGACCAACCTGCCGGCGACGCCGGCGGCGGCGTTCGGCCACGGCCTGTCCTACACGACGTTCGAGCACACGGGCCTCACCGCGCCGGCCACCGCACCGACCGACGGGGCGCTGCACGTGACGGTGCGCGTGACGAACACCGGCGCGGTCGCCGGCGACGACGTGGTCCAGCTCTACGGCCGCGACCCGGTGGCCTCGGTGACCCGGCCGGTGGCGCAGCTGCTCGGCTACCGGCGGGTCCACCTGGAGCCGGGCCAGTCGGTCACCGTCGAGCTGACGGTCCCCACCACTCGCCTGGCCTTCTCCGACCGCACGCTCACCCGGGTGGTGGAGCCCGGCGACGTCGAACTCTGGATCGGCACGAGCGCACGGCGGGACACGGAGGCGCTGACCACCCTGGTCGGTGACACCGTGCCGGTCACCAACGATTCTCCGCGCTGGACGACGTCCGAGATCAGGTGAGGCCGGTCCGCCGGGCGTCCCCGTGGACGCCCGGCGGACCAGCACCCGCTCAGTGGACGGGCCGTGCCGGCGCTGAGCCCGCCCACGGCGGCCTGGAGTGCGGCGGCGGGCGCTAGTCGGGGCGGGCTGAGCTGTCCCGGACCACGAGTTCGGTGGCCAGCTCCACGCGCGGCGACTCGATCTCCTCGCCCTGGGCCAGGCGCAGCACCGTGCGGGCGGCGAGCCGGCCCATCTCCACCAGCGGCTGGCGCACCGTGGTCAGCGGCGGGGACGCCCACCGGGCTTCGGGCAGGTCGTCGAAGCCGACCACGCTGACGTCGTCCGGGACCCGCAGCCGTCGGCGGCGGACGGCCTCGTAGACGCCGAAGGCCATCTGGTCGCTGGCCGCGAAGATCGCGGTGGGCGGGTCGTCGAGGTCGAGTAGGTTGCTGCCGGCGGTGAAGCCGGAGGCGTGGTAGAAGTCGCCGGGCTGCACCAGCCGGTCGTCCAGCGGTACGCCGGCCGCCTCCAGCGCGGCCCGGTAGCCGTCCAGCCGGGCTCGGCTGCACAGCAGGTGCGTGGGGCCGGCCACGAAACCGATCCGGCGGTGCCCGAGGCCGAGCAGGTGCTCGGTGGCGGCGAGACCGCCGGACCAGTTGGTGGCACCGATGGTGGGCACGCCGCTCGCGGGTGCGCCGGCCGGGTCGACCACCACCACCGGCACGTTGAGCCGGCGCAGCTGGGCGTGCACGGGCGGGGTCAGGTGGGAGGTCACCACGATGACGCCGTCCGAGGCGCGGGCGCGCAGGTTCTGCAGCCACTGCCGTGTCGAGGTGGACTCGCGGTGGATCGCCGAGACGACGGTGCCCACCCCGACGGTGTGGCCGACGTCCTCCACCCCACGGACGATCTCCAACGCCCACGGGCTGTCCAGATCGGGGAAGACCAGGTCGAGCAGGGCCGCGCGGTGCGCGGCACGGCTGCGGCGCCGCCGGTAGCCGTGGTGGCGCAGCAGTTCCTCGACCCGCTCCCGGGTGCCCGGGGCGACATCGGAGCGCCCGTTGAGCACCCGGGACACGGTCGGCACCGAGACACCGGCCTCCCGCGCGATCACCGTGATGGTCACCCTGCGCCCGTCGTCCGCGTTCACCCGCGTCTCCTTCACCCGCCCGTCCTCGGTCATCTTGCCGCACCGGGCGAGGGTTGACGACAGCGCCGGGCGGTCCTAGCGTGCCGAGAGATCGCGGCGCCGTTCCGGAAATCTGTCGGCCGTTTCCGGCCGCCTGGCCCCGAGCACCCGACGAGTCGAGAGGCGGCCGTGTACACCGACCTGCCCGAGGCGGCGTTGCGCACCTACCGCAGCGCCATGCGTGAACCGGACGACTTCGACGCCTTCTGGGCCGACACCCTCGCCGAGGCCCGCGCGTGCGACGGCGACCTCGCCGTGACGCCGCTGGACACCCCGTTGACCGGCCTGGACGTGTTCGACGTGACGTTTCCCGGCTTCGCCGGCCAGCCGGTGAAGGCGTGGCTGCGCGTGCCGCGCGGCGCCGCCGGCCGGCTGCCGACGATCGTGCAGTACGTCGGCTACGGCGGCGGTCGCGGCCACCCGCTGGAGAACCTCCTCTGGGCCGCCGCCGGCTTCGCCCACCTGCAGATGGACAGCCGCGGGCAGGGGTCCGGCTGGAGCCGGGGCGACACCCCGGACATCGCCGGGGCCGGCCCGCAGGCCCCCGGGATGACCACCCGGGGCGTCGAGGACCCGCGCCGGTACTACTACCGCCGCTTCCTCACCGACGCGGTCCGGGCCGTCGACGCGGCCCGCCGGCTGCCCGCCGTCGACCCGGGCCGGGTGGCGGTGCTCGGCCACAGCCAGGGCGGCGGGGCCGCGCTGGCCGCCGCGGCCCTGGTGCCGGACCTGCGGGCGGCCGTGGCGTACGTGCCGTTCCTGTGCGACATCCCGCGCGCGGTCACGGTCACCGACGCCTTCCCGTACCGGGAGATCCGGGACTACCTGGCGGTGCACCGGGACCGGGAGGAGCAGGTGCTGCGCACCCTCGGCTACGTCGACGGGGTCGCGTTCGCCCGTCGGGCCACCGTGCCGGCCCGCTTCTCGGTGGCGCTGATGGACGAGATCGTGCCCCCGTCCACGGTCTTCGCCGCGGTCAACGCCTACCGGGGACCGGCCGAGCTGACGGTGTGGCGGTACAACGGCCACGAGGCGGGCGGCATCGACGACGACGTGGCGGCGCTCGGCTTCCTCCGTACCGCGCTCGACAGCTGACCGGTTGCCGGCCCGGCGGGCCGGCGAGCCTGGTAGACACAGCAGGGTGGGAACGGGTCGGCGCGCGGCCGCCGTCGTGGCCGCCCTGGCCACGACGCTCGCCGCGGCCTGCCAGCAGCCCGCCCCGAGCCCACCGCCGACACCGGCGCCGACCTCGGTGCCGACCTCGGTGCCGACCTCGGTGCCGACCTCGGTGCCGACCTCGGCGCCGACCTCGGCGCCCGCGCCGTCGGCCGGCCCCAGCGGTCCGCACGCCCCGGCCGACATCGTCGACCTGGCCACCGTCGACCCGAGCGTCCGCACCGACATCAGGTACGCCACCGCGCACAACTTCGTGGGCCGCCCGATCGCCGGCTACCCCGAACCGCTCTGCCTGCTCACCCGCCGGGCGGCGGAGGCGCTGCACCGGGTGCAGGCCGCCGCCCTGGCGCAGGGCCGCAGCCTCAAGGTGTACGACTGCTACCGCCCGCAGCGGGCGGCGGACGACTTCGTCACCTGGGCGAAGCTCCCCGGCGAGCAGCGGATGAAGGGGGAGTTCTATCCGGACGAGCCGAAGAGCCGGCTCTTCGCCGACGGCTACATCGGCGCGCCGACCGCCCACAGCCGGGGGAGCACCCTCGACCTGACCCTGGTCCCGGTGCCCACCCCCGACCAGCCCGCGTACGTACCGGGCCAGCCGCTGATGGCCTGCACCGCGCCCGCCGGCCGGCGCTTCCCGGACAACTCCGTTGACATGGGCACCGGGTTCGACTGCTTCGACCCCCGCGCGCACACCGCCGACGCTCGGGTCACCGGCGCGGCCCGGGCCAGCCGGGAGCTGCTGAAACGGCTGATGACCGCGCAGGGCTTCGAGAACTACCCGCGCGAGTGGTGGCACTACCGATACGTCGACGAGCCGTACCCGGACACGTACTTCAACTTCCCGGTGGCCCGGTCGTCGCTGCGCTGAGCGTCGCCTCGGCGGCGACTTTCGGAATCCCTCCGGAACGTCGGACGAGACCGGGTCGAACCACCCTTCTCGTGCCGGACGATTGAGTTGCCGCCCCGGATCCCGATCCATCGCGCATGCCGTTTGAACAGCCAGAATGCTTCCTTGTCGGGATTCTTTGTGGCCGGCAGTTTCCACAACGTTTCCGGAAGTTGTTGACACCGCGAACGACCGAGCTCAGTACTGGCGCCCTCCAGGCCCATCTATTCACGTCGATGCGGACCGCTCACGAGGAGGAAGCAAGTCATGAACGACATCCCTGTCCGTTCGAGGACCCGCAGCCGCGGACGCCTCGGGACACTCATCGGTCGTGCCTGCGCCGTCGCCCTGGTCACCGCCGGCGCCACGGCCGTCCTGTCCAGCCCTGCCCACGCCGACACCGTCACGTCGAATTCGACCGGGACCAACAACGGCTACTTCTATTCCTTCTGAAAGGACAGCGGCAACGTCTCCATGACCATGGGTAGCGGCGGCCAGTACAGCACCCAGTGGAGCAACGTCAACAACTTCGTCGCCGGTAAGGGCTGGAATCCCGGCGCGCGCCGGACCGTCACCTACTCCGGCACCTTCAGCCCGTCCGGCAACGCGTACCTGACCCTCTACGGGTGGACGAGGAACCCGCTCGTCGAGTACTACATCGTCGACAGCTGGGGCACCTACCGGCCGCCGGGCGGGCAGGGGGTGTCGGCAGTTGCCAGGGTAGTAAGCGATAGTATGCTGTCGTGAACTTGAAAGAGTGGGCGAGGCAGGAGGGCGTCCATCCGGTAACGGCGTATCGCTGGTTCCGGGAGGGCAAGCTGCCGGTGCCCGCTCGACGAGTCGGCGGCCTGATCCTTGTGGAGCGGGCCGCCGACTCGTCGCCGCAGGCGACGACGGCGGTGGTTTACGCCCGGGTGTCCTCGGCCGATCAGAGAGCGGACCTGGATCGGCAGGTCGCCCGGGTGGCCGCGTGGGCGACCGGGCAGAACCTTGCCGTGTCGCGGGTAGTGACCGAGGTCGGATCGGCGCTCAACGGGCACCGCAAGAAGTTCCTCACTCTGCTGCGCGACCCGACCGTGACGACCATCGTGGTCGAACACCGCGACCGGTTCGCCCGCTTCGGAGCCGAGTACGTCGAAGCCGCACTCGCCGCACAGGGCCGCCGGCTGCTGGTAGTCGACCCGGCTGAGGTGGACGACGATCTGGTCCGCGACGTTACCGAGATCCTCACGTCGCTGTGCGCCCGTCTGTACGGTCGCCGCGCGGCCGCGAACCGCGCCCGGCGCGCGGTCGAAGCCGCCACGGGAGACAACCCGGCGTGAAGACGGTCCAGGCGTACCGGTTCGCCCTCGATCTCACCCCGGCGCAGGAGCGTGCGGTGCTGGCGCACGCCGGAGCGGCCCGGGTCGCGCACAACTGGGCGCTGGCCCGAGTGAAGGCGGTCATGGGTCAGCGGGCTGCCGAGCGCACCTACGGCGTCCCGGACGACCAGCTCACCCCGACGATCGGATGGTCATTGCCGGCGTTACGCCGGGAGTGGAACGCGGCCAAGGCCGAGGTCGCGCCGTGGTGGCGGGAGTGCTCCAAGGAGGCGTTCAACACTGGCTTGGACGCCCTCGCCCGAGGGCTGAAGAACTGGGCAGACTCCCGAGGCGGCAAGCGCAAGGGCCATCCGGTCGGGTTCCCGCGATTCAAGTCCCGCCGCCGCACCACACCATGCGTGCGGTTCACCACCGGCACGATCCGCGTCGATGCGGACCGTAAGCATGTCGTGCTGCCCCGGCTGGGCCGGTTGAAGCTGCACGAGTCCGCCCGGAAACTCGCCCGCCGCCTCGACAACGACACCGCCCGGATCATGTCCGCGAGCGTGCGGCGCGACGGCGGACGCTGGCACGTCGCGTTCACCGTCGAGGTTGAGCGCGCCGACCGGGTGCCGGTCCGCCGCGCCTGCACGGCCGGTGTCGACGTCGGGATCACACACCTTGCCGTGCTGTCCACCGGTGAGCTGGTGCCCAACCCGCGCTACCTCGGCCACGCCCAACGCCGCCTGCGGGGGCTCGGCCGGGCGCTGGCACGCAAGACCGGCCCTAACCGGCGTACCGGCCAGTGCCCGTCGAACCGGTGGCAACGCGCTTCGGCGCGACTCGGCCGAGCACACGCCCGGGTGGCGAACCTACGCCGCGATGGCCTGCACAAACTCACCACCCGCCTCGCCCGCGAGCACGGCACGGTCGTGGTGGAAGACCTCAACGTGGCCGGGATGCTGCGCAACCGGCGGCTGGCCCGGCACGTCGCTGACGCCGGGTTCGCCGAGATCCGCCGACAGCTCACATACAAGACCTCGTGGAACGGTGGCCGGCTGATCGTCGCCGACCGCTGGTATCCGTCCTCCAAGACCTGCTCTGGTTGCGGCGCGGTGAAAGCCAAGCTGGCCCTGCACGAGCGTGAGTACGAATGTGAGGCGTGCGGCCTGGTCACCGACCGGGACGCCAACGCCGCCCGCAACCTGGCCGCCCTCGCGGCTGAGGAAGCAACCGCCGGGAGTGGCCCGGTGGCTGGACGTGGAGCCGACCATAAGACCCGCCCCGGTGGGCCGGTGGCTGTGAAGCGTCAACCCGGCACGGCATCAGCCGGTCAGACCGGGACCGTCCCACCGCAAGGCGGGACTACCAACTGTGCATTCACCAAAGCGCACTGAGAGGTAACGGTTCATGGGCACCGTGACCACCGACGGCGGCACGTACGACATCTACCGCACCCAGCGGGTCAACGCGCCCTCCATCGAGGGCACCAGGACCTTCTACCAGTACTGGAGCGTGCGGCAGTCGAAGCGCGTGGGCGGCACCATCACCGCCGGCAACCACTTCGACGCGTGGGCCCGCTACGGAATGAACCTCGGCACCCACGACTACCAGATCCTGGCCACGGAGGGTTACCAGAGCAGCGGAAGCTCCAACATCACGGTGGGCGGTGGCACCTCACCCGGGCCCACCACCCCGCCGCCCGGTGGCGGCTGCACGGTCAGCGTCAGCCGTGGCGACGAGTGGAGCGACCGGTTCAACGTGAACTTCTCGGTCAGCGGCAGCAGCAACTGGGTCGTCACCATCCGCACGAACGGCGGTCAGACCCTGCAGAACAGCTGGAACGCCTCGATCAGCGGCACCAGCGGCACCCTCACGGCCCGCCCCAAGGGCAACGGCAACAACTTCGGCATCACGCTCTACAAGAACGGCAACAACACCACCCCCAGCGCGAGCTGCGCGACCGGCTGACCGGCTCGGATCGCGGGCCGGAGGGGGGAGCCTCCGGCCCGCGACCGCGGTTTCGCCCCGGGACGCCGCGGGTAGGTCGCGCCATGGCGGCCGTGCCGGTCGCCGGTTCACCGAGGTCGTCGGCCTGCAGCGGTACGCCATCTACCTCCAGGACTACGGCTCGCAGTCCGGGCTGCGCCTGGCGCTGAGCGCGCCGGAGCGGGTCGCGGCGCTGGTCATCCAGAACGGCGACATCTATCCGGACCAGCACGGGCCGAAGTACGCGCCGCTCAAGGAGATGTGGGCCGAGCCGTACGCGCAGGCGCTGGCGGCGGTGGCCCCGAACGTCTCGGAGCGGGGATTCCGCGACGAGTTCCTGGGCGAACTACCCGACGCGGAGCTGCACCTGCTCGACGGGGGACACTGGCTGGTGGAGCTGATGCGCGACTTCCCGGCGCGCGTGCACCGCTAGCCCGGCGGGTGGCCCGTTCTCGTCGGCCACCCGGCGGCCATACGCTGGCACCCGGAAGAAGCACCCGGTGGGCGGCGCGATCCGCTCCGTTCCGACTCTCAGGGCTGGGCGACGTATGGGCGACATTCTGGGCAGGACACCCAAGTACGTGGTGATCCGCGACGACCTGATCAGGCGGATCAGGAACGGCGAGTTCGCCCCGGGCGACGCGCTGCCCGGCCAGCGGCACCTGAGTGACGAGTACGGGGTCAGCCTCATGACGCTGCGCCAGGCGCTGGACGAGCTGTGCGACCAGGGCGTGGTGGAGCAGCTTCCCGGCAAGGGCACGTACGTCCGCGCGGTGCCCGTGCCGTACTCGATGGGAAACCTGCGCAGCCTGGCCGACGACCTGCGCGCGCACGGCATCGAGGTGCTGACCCGGGTGCTGGACCAGGAGATCATCCCCGTGCCCGAGGACCTGGCCGTGCGGTTCGGAATCCCGGCGGGCACTTCGGTCCTCAGGCTGGAGCGGATCCGCGTCATCCGGGGCACCCCGCTGATCCACCAGCTGTCCTACATCCCGCAGCCGTTCGCCGAGCCGCTCCGGGGCGTCGACTTCGAGAAGCAGGAGCTCTACGCCGTTCTGGCCGAGCGGGCCGACGCGGTGGCGGTGCGGGCCGAGGAGACGGTCGCGCCGGTCCTGATGTCCGCGCACATCGCCGAGCTGCTCGGCCTGCCCGCGGGTCAACCGGCCATGCGCAGTGAGCGGGTCACCCGCGACGGCAACGGGCGCACCCTGGTCGTCGACCTCGCCGTCCTCGCCGGGAGCAGCGTGGTGATCGTGAACACCCGGGAGGTCAGCGGTCACCAGCTGAGCTACGCGATGGGGGACGACGCCCCCGCGTAGCCCCCGCACCGTGTAGCGGGCTCAACAGTCGGCCAGAACTTACACGCTGTTCTAGAACTCACGTCAAGGGGCTGGTATAACAGGCACAGTTCTAGAACCCTGAGGAGGAGTGTCATGGACCAGCTCCTGCGCGCCGGTCGTCCGGTCGTCGCGGCCGACAGCCGCCCGCCGGTCGGACTCGGCAGGTTCGGCGAGTACGGCGGCCGCTTCGTCCCGGAGTCGCTCGTGCCCGCCTGCGAGGAGGTCGAGCGGGCGTTCGCCGAGGCCTGGGCCGACCCGTTGTTCCGGGCCGAGCTGCACCAGGTGCTCTCGATCTACGTGGGCCGGCCGACGCCGCTGACCCCGGCGGCGCGGCTCTCCGCGGAGCTGGGTATCAATCTGCTGCTGAAGCGGGAGGACCTCACCCACACCGGCTCGCACAAGATCAACAATGTCTTGGGCCAGGCGCTGCTGGCGCGGCGGATGGGCCGGCGCCGGCTGATCGCCGAGACCGGCGCGGGTCAGCACGGCGTGGCGACCGCCACGGCGGGCGCCCTGCTCGGCATGGCGACCACGGTCTTCATGGGCGAGCGGGACACCGAGCGGCAGCAGCTCAACGTCTTCCGGATGAAGATGCTCGGCGCTGAGGTGGTCCCGGTGACCTCGGGCAGCCGCACCCTCAAGGACGCGTGCAGCGAGGCGATGCGCCACTGGGTCACCGCCGTCGAGGACTCCTACTACTGCCTCGGCTCGGCGATGGGTCCGCACCCGTACCCCTGGATGGTCCGGGAGTTCCAGCGGGTGATCGGCGACGAGGCCCGCACGCAGTGCGCGGCCACCCTCCGCGCCGGCGCCCCCGACTTCGTCGTGGCCTGCGTCGGCGGGGGCTCCAACGCGGCCGGCACGTTCGCCGGCTTCGTCGACACACCGGCCCGGTTGGTCGGCGTCGAGGCCGCCGGCGGCGCCGCCATCAGCGCCGGCTCCACGGGCGTGCTGCACGGTTTCCGGTCGAAGGTCCTGCAGGACGCGCACGGACAGATCACCGAGGCCCACTCGATCGCGCCGGGCCTGGACTACCCGGGCGTCGGCCCGGAGCACGCGTACCTGGCGGATCTGGGCCGGGCCAGTTACGTGACCGTGGACGACGCCGAGGTCCTGGCGGCGACGCACCGGCTGGCCCGCACCGAGGGCATCCTCTGCGCGCTGGAGTCCGCCCACGCGGTGGCCTGGGTGATCCGCGCCGCCGGCGACGGCACGATCCCCCCGGCCGCCAGGGTGATGCTCACCCTCTCCGGCCGGGGTGACAAGGACATGTCGACCCTCATGGAGCTGTCGTGAACGCACTGGAGACCCGGAGCCGCGCGGCCAGGGCGGCCGGCCGGAAGTTGCTCGTGCCGTACGTGACCGGCGGGATCACCGAGGACTGGACCGACCTGCTCCGGGCCGCGGTGGACGCCGGCGCCGACGCCATCGAGGTCGGCCTCCCGTTCTCCGATCCGACCCTGGACGGCCCGGTCGTCCAACAGGCCTCGTACCAGGCGCTGAGCCGGGGCGCGACGGCGGGACGCATCCTGGACGAGGCGTCCCGGCTCGGGCTGCCGGTGCCGCTGATCGCGTTCACCTACGCCAACCTGGTGCTGCGCAACGGTGTGGACGCGTTCTGCGGCGCCCTCGCCGATGCCGGGGTGCGCGGCCTGATCGTGCCGGACCTGCCGATCGACGAGGCGGACCCGGTCGCCACGGCGGCGGAGGACGCGCAGGTCGATCTCGTGCTGCTCGCCTCGCCGTCCACCCCGGCGCGACGCCGGATCGAGATCGCCAAGCGCAGCCGCGGCTTCGTGTACGCGGTCAGCGTCATGGGGACCACCGGCGAGCAGTCCGAGCTGCGCGAGTCCGGCCGCCACCTGGTGGCGTCGCTGCGGCAGGCCACCGACCTGCCGGTGGTGCTCGGGTTCGGCATCTCCGGCCCGGAACAGGCGGGCGAGGCCGCCGGCTACTCCGACGGCGTGGCCGTGGGCTCGGCGGTGATGCGCCGGGTGCTGGACGGGGCCGGCCCGGCGGAGCTCGGCCGGTTCCTGGCCCGGCTGCGCGCCGCGCTGGACGCGGCCGGCGGCTGACGCCTGACGGCCTTGACTCGCGGGAGCCGTAAGCGGTAGCTTACCGTTCGTGGCTACTTACCGAACGGGCGATGGCTGGGACGCGTTGGGTGATCCCACCCGACGCGCCATCGTCGAGTGCCTGGCCGAGCGACCCCGCGCCGTCGGCGAACTCGCCGACGAACTGCCGATCAGCCGACCGGCGGTGTCCCAGCACCTCAAGGTCCTCAAGGACGCCGGGCTGGTCACCGACCGGGCGGCCGGAACCCGCCGGGTCTACCGGCTCAATCCGGTGGCCGTGGCCGCGCTCCGGGACCAGCTGGACACCTTCTGGCACCGCGCGCTGGACAGCTACAAGGCCGTCGTCGAACAACCGAATGAGGAGACCCCATGACCGAGACAACAGCCCCGGCCGTCCGCCGGGAGATCGTCGTCGAGGCGCCGCTGGAACGGGCGTTCACCGTGTTCACCGAGCGGTTCGGTGACTTCAAGCCGCCGGAGCACAACCTGCTCGGTGCGGCGATCGCGGAAACGGTGTTCGAACCCAAGGTCGGCGGCCACATCTACGACCGAGGTGTCGACGGCAGCGAATGCCGCTGGGCACGCGTGCTCGCCTACGAACCGCCGAACCGGGTCGTGTTCAGCTGGGACATCAGCCCCCGGTGGCAGGTGGAGACCGACCCGGACAACACCAGCGAGGTCGAGGTCCGCTTCATCGCCGAAACCCCGCAACGCACCCGGGTGGAGCTGGAACACCGCCACCTCGACCGGCACGGCCCGGGCTGGCAGTCCGTCCACGACGGCGTCAGTCACGACGAGGGATGGCCGCTGTACCTCACCCGGTACGCCGCCCTGTTCACCCGGAGCAGCTGAGGCCGCCGAGCACCGGCAGCCACGAGGTCGGCCGGCCGGCGTGGGACCCTCGCCTACGCCGCCGGTCCGACCCGCGTGTGCGGCCGCTCCGGGCATGCTTCCCCGGTGCGGACACGGACGAAGGTCTCGCCGCGCCGCTTCATGATCGAGATCACCGGCACGCCGGCGATGGGCTTTCCCCGCTGATCGCACCCGTCCACCGTGCCGTCACTGTTAGCGTTCGGCCGTGCCCGCAGGTCCCGAAGAGGCCCAGCCGACAGGCCCGGCGCGCCAACTGCCCGACACCGGTCGGCTGGCCGCGTTCAGCGACGGTGTCTTCGCCATCGTCATCACCCTGCTGGTGCTGGACCTGCGGGTGCCGGAATACCACGAGGGCGAGCTGCTGGCGTCGCTCGGCAGGGAAGCCCCGTCCTACCTGGCGTTCGTGGTGTCCTTCATCTACATCGGCGTCCTCTGGCTCAATCACCACGCCCTGCTACGGCTCGTCCGCGGCACCACCCTGGCGCTCAACTGGATCAACATCGCGATCCTCTTCGGTGTGGTGATCATCCCGTTTCCGACCGCGGTCCTGGCGTCGGCGCTCGTCGGCGGCGACACCGACGACCTGAGGGTGGCTGTCGTCATGTACGCGCTCGCTGCGGCGCTGATGTCGGCGCCCTGGTTGGTGTTCTTCGGCTATCTACGCCGTCACCCGGCGCTGCGCGCGGGCCACATCGACCCGGACCACGTTCGCGCGCAGGAGGCCCGCCCGATCACCGGTCTCGTTCTCTACGGTCTGACCGGGCTGCTCGCCCTGATCGTGAACCCGCTGTTCGGCCTGCTGGGAATCATCGTCATGATCATCTATCACGGCGTGACCAGCGAGGGTCTTCCCTGGCGGCGAAGGCCCGCGCCGGCGAGGAGCTGACCAACGGCAGTCCGCCTCGAAGATCCGCGGATCGAGATCGCGGCAAAACTTGATTCATTCCAAAAGAGTGGACTATGTTGGTCCCGTGACGTCCGACTTCGCGGCGCAGCTGCGGTCGGTCTCGTTGCGCGTGACCCGGCCCCGGTTGGCGGTGCTCGCCGCGCTGCGGGACCATCCGCACGCCGACACCGACACCGTGATCGCCCTGGTACGGGCGGATCATCCCACGGTCTCCCACCAGGCGGTGTACGACGTGCTGCGTGCGCTCACCGACGCCGGTCTGGTGCGGCGCATCCAGCCGGCCCGGGCGACCGCCCGGTACGAGTCACGGGTGGGGGACAACCACCACCATGTCGTGTGCCGCTCCTGCGGCGCGATCGCCGACGTCGACTGTGCTGTCGGCCATGCACCCTGTCTCACCGCCTCCGACGACCACGGCTTCGTGGTCGACGAGGCGGAGGTCGTCTACTGGGGCACCTGCCCCGACTGTGCGACCGAACGCACCTCCCAGTGATCCGCCAGTTCGGAAGGAAGCAAATGAGCGACACCCAGGACAACGCGCCCTCCAGCGCGCAGGGCGTGGACAAGAAGGCGGCGGCCGGCTGCCCGGTCGCGCACGACTCCGTGACCGCGCACGGCAGCGAGAGCGAGAACCCGGCGATCGACTCCCCGACCCCGAAGACCGGCGGTCGCCCGCGCACCAACCGGGACTGGTGGCCCAACCAGCTCGACCTGTCGGTGCTGCACGCGCACTCGCCCAAGGGCAACCCGCTCGGTGCGGATTTCAGCTACGCCAGGGAGTTCGCCAAGCTCGACGTCGAGGCCCTCAAGCAGGACATCGTCACCGCCCTCACCACCTCGCAGGACTGGTGGCCGGCCGACTTCGGGCACTACGGCGGCCTGATGATCCGGATGAGCTGGCACTCCGCCGGCACCTACCGGATCGAGGACGGTCGCGGCGGCGCCGGCGACGGCGGTCAGCGGTTCGCCCCGCTCAACAGCTGGCCGGACAACGCCAACCTGGACAAGGCCCGCCGCCTGCTCTGGCCGGTCAAGCAGAAGTACGGCCAGAAAATCTCGTGGGCCGACCTGCTCGTGCTCGCCGGCAACGTCGCCCTGGAGTCGATGGGCTTCAAGACCTTCGGCTTCGGCTTCGGCCGCGAGGACGTCTGGGAGCCCGAGGAGATCTTCTGGGGTCCGGAGGACACCTGGCTCGGTGACGAGCGCTACGCCTCCGAGAAGGAGATGGTGACCGGCGTCGGTGCGACCGAGATGGGCCTCATCTACGTCAACCCGGAGGGCCCCCGCGGCAACGCGGACCCGCTCGCGGCGGCGCACTTCATCCGCGAGACCTTCGCCCGGATGGCGATGAACGACGAGGAGACCGTCGCCCTCATCGCCGGTGGCCACACCTTCGGCAAGGCCCACGGCGCCGCCGTCGCCGACAACCACGTCGGCCCCGAGCCCGAGGGCGCCCCGCTGGAGGCGCAGGGCCTGGGCTGGCTGAGCACCCACGGCACCGGCAAGGGCCCGGACACCATCACCAGCGGTCTCGAGGTGACCTGGACCGACCGGCCGACGCAGTGGAGCAACCGCTTCTTCGAGATCCTCTTCGGCTACGAGTGGGAGCTGACCACGAGCCCCGGCGGCGCCAAGCAGTGGGTCGCCAAGGACGCCGAGGCGATCATCCCGGACCCGTACGACCCGTCGAAGAAGTACAAGCCGACGATGCTGACGACCGACCTGTCGCTGCGCGTCGACCCGGCGTACGAGAAGATCTCGCGCCGATTCCTGGAGAACCCCGACGAGTTCGCGCTGGCCTTCGCGAAGGCCTGGTACAAGCTGCTGCACCGCGACATGGGTCCGGTCAGCCGCTTCCTCGGGCCGTGGGTCGCCGAGCCGCAGCTGTGGCAGGACCCGGTGCCGCCCGTCGAGCACGAGCTCGTGGGTGACGCCGACGTCGCCGCCCTCAAGGCGAAGATCCTGGAGTCCGGCCTCACGACCGCCCAGCTGGTCTCGACCGCCTGGGCCTCCGCCGCCAGCTTCCGCTCCACCGACAAGCGCGGCGGCGCCAACGGCGCGCGGATCCGTCTCGAGCCGCAGCGCAGCTGGGAGGTCAACCAGCCCGAGCAGCTCGCGACGGTCCTGGCGACCCTCGAGGGCATCCAGCGGGAGTTCAACTCCGCCGGGGGCGCGCAGATCTCGCTGGCGGACCTGATCGTGCTGGCCGGCTCGGCCGCCGTCGAGAAGGCCGCGCGCGACGCCGGCGTCGAGGTGACCGTGCCGTTCCGTCCGGGCCGCACCGACGCGACTCAGGAGCAGACCGACGTCGAGTCGTTCCGCGTCCTCGAGCCGCGCGCCGACGGGTTCCGCAACTACCTGCGTCCGGGCGAGAAGACCCAGCCGGAGGTGCTGCTCGTCGACCGTGCCTACATGCTCAGCCTGACCGCGCCCGAGATGACCGTCCTCATCGGCGGCCTGCGTTCCCTCGGGGCCAACGTCGGGGGCGCGAAGCACGGTGTCCTCACCGATCGGCCCGGCGTGCTCACCAACGACTTCTTCGCCAACCTGCTCTCCCCGGGCACCCGGTGGAAGGCGTCGGAGTCCGAGGAGCACGTGTACGAGATCCGCGACCTGGCCACCGACGAGGTGAAGTGGACCGCCACCGCGGTCGACCTCATCTTCGGCTCCAACTCCCAGCTGCGGGCCCTCGCGGAGGTCTACGCCAGCGAGGACGCGCGCGAGAAGTTCGTGGCCGACTTCGTCGCGGCCTGGACGAAGGTCATGGAGCTCGACCGGTACGACGTCGCCTGACCCGGCTCCCAACGACGGGCCCCGGTCGATCCACCAGCGATCGACCGGGGTCCGTTCGCCTTCGAGTCCGGTCGACCCGGCGGTGTGAGATCCATCGCCGGAGGGAAGGTCTGGGCGAGCCTCAGACGTTGTCCGACACGTGCCGGAGACGGATGTGGTGGTTGTCGGGGCTGGGCAGGCGGGACTGTCCAGCGCGTACCACCTGCGCTCCTCAGGTCTCGACTTCGTCGTCCTCGATGCCGACCCGGCCCCGGGCGGGGCCTGGCAGCACCGGTGGCCGACGCTGCGCATGGCGACCGTGCACGGGATCTTCGACCTGCCGGGCCTGCACTTCACGCCACCGCCGCCGGACCAACCCGCCGCGGACGCGGTGCCGACCTACTTCGCCGCCTTCGAGCGGGAATTCGGCATCGACGTGCAGCGGCCGGTCGCCGTCACGACAGTCCGGAACGCCCCCGACGGACGACTCCTGGTCGAAACCGACAAGGGCACCTGGACCACCCGCGCACTGATCAACGCCACGGGAACGTGGACCAGGCCGTTCGTGCCGTACTACCCCGGACAGGAGACGTTCCGCGGGCGGCAGCTGCACACCGCCCACTACCGGGGGCCGGCGGAGTTCGCCGGCAAGCGGGTGGTCGTCGTCGGGGGCGGAGCCTCGGCCGTGCAACTGCTGGTCGAGATCGCCGACGTCGCGGCGACGACGACCTGGGTCACCCGCCGGCCGCCGGTGTTCCGGGACGGGCCGTTCACTCCGGACCACGGACGCGAGGTGGTCGCGAAGGTGGACGCGCGGGTACGCGCCGGCCTGCCTCCGGGAAGCATCGCCAGCGCGACCGAACTGGCATGGACACCGCAGCTGCTCGAAGCCCGGGAACGGGGTCTTTTCCAACGCCGCCCGATGTTCGACCGGATCGTCCCCGACGGCGTCCGGTGGCGCGACGGCGCGGCGCAGGACGTGGACATCATCTTCTGGTGCACCGGCTTCCGGCCGGCGCTCGACCACCTGGCCCCGCTGCGGCTGCGGGGGCCCCGCGGCGGCATCGTCATGGATGGCACCCGGGTGGTCGCCGACCCCCGGATCCACCTGGTCGGCTACGGGCCGTCCGCGAGCACGGTCGGCGCGAACCGCGCCGGGCGGGCAGCGGTACGGGAGCTGCGCGCGCTTCTGGCCGCGCCCGCCGCGGCCTGATCGCACGGCCGTCCGGGAGGCCGACAAGGGTGGGTACGCCGACGCCCGAGCAACGCCGCCGGCCGGCGCTCGACGGACCCGCGAGACAACCTCGGTCGTACGACGCCCGGAGCGCGGACAACCCGGGTGGTAGGCCCAACGGCAACTCCGGCATGACGACGCGCGAGCACACCGCTGCATACGCTGCCGCCAGCACCCGTCATGCGACCGAAGGGATCCTCAATGTCCATCCGTCACGTGGTTGCCACCGCCGCTCCCGCCCTGCTCATCGGGTCCGGACTCGCCACACCGGCGGCCGCGCACGCCTCGGTCGCCGCCGGTGGCGTCGGCGGCTCCGGGCGAGTCGGGGCCACCGCGTTCGCCCTGCTGGGGCTGATCAGCGTGGTCATCGGTGGGCTGGCTCGAGCCCGCTCCGCCGGTCGTGTCGGCACCGGCTCGGGGCGAGCCGGGGCCATGGTGGCCGTGGTGCTGGGGCTGACCAGCATGGTCCTCAGCGTGCTGCATCTGGCCGAGACGACCGAGGGTTTCGGCACCGGCCAAGGGCGAGCCGGGGCCATCGTGGGCCTGGTGCTGGGCCTGATCGGCACGAACGTCGGTGGGCTGGCCCTGGCCCGCTCCCGCCGCACCGGCTGACCCGGCCGACCCCGCTGACCCGGCCACGGCGCCGGGTCAGTGCCATGTGGTGAGTCCCGGAGGTGGTTCGTCAGGAGCGGGCGAGCCAGCCGGGGACGGTCAGTCCGGACTCGTACGCGAGGATCACCAACTGGGCCCGGTCACGGACCTGGGTCTTGGTCATGATCCGGCTGACGTGCGTCTTCGCGGTGGCCGGACTCAGCACCAGCCGCGCGGCAATCTCGTCGTTGGACAGGCCGGCGGCGACCAGCCCCATCACCTCGCGCTCCCGTTCGGTGAGCGCGCTCAGCCGCGGCCCCGGGTCCGGATGCCTGACCCGGGCGGTGAACTCCGAGATCAGCCGGCGGGTGATCGACGGCGCGATCAACGCGTCGCCGCGCGCCACCACCCGCACCCCGTGGATCAGCTCCGCCGGCTCGGTGTCCTTGACCAGGAAGCCGCTCGCGCCGGCCCGCAACGCGCCGTAGACGTAGTCGTCCAGGTCGAAGGTGGTCAGGATGATCACGCGGACATCGGAGCTCGCGGCGATCTCCCGGGTGGCGGCCAGGCCGTCCAGCCCGGGCATCCGGATGTCCATGAGGACGACGTCCGGCCGCAGCCGCCGGGCGAGCCGCGCCGCCTCGGCGCCGTCAGCGGCCTCGCCGACCACCTCGATGCCGTCCTCTCCGTCGAGAATGGACCGGAACCCGGCGCGTACCAGGGTCTGGTCGTCGGCGAGCAGCACCCGGATCATGCCGCGTCCCCCGGCCCCGATCGCAGCGCCGGCGCTCCCGCCGGCACCGGGCCGGGCGGTAGTGGGAGGCGGGCGCACACCCGGAAGCCGCCGTCCGCGCCCGGGCCAGTGGTCAGCGAACCGCCCAACGCCCGGGCCCGCTCGCCCATGCCGAGGATCCCGATGCCGGGCGTGCCCGGTGCGCCGGTGCCGTCGTCCTCCACCTCCACCAGCACGTCGTCGCGGTCGGGCCGGACCCGGATCACCGCGGCGGTCGCACCGGCGTGCCGGGTCACGTTGGTGAGGGCCTCCTGGACGATCCGGTACGCCGCCAGGTCGACCTCCGGCGGCAGCGGCCGGGTCTCGGCCAGCTCGGTGCGGACCTCCAGCCCGGACCGCCCGGCCGTCGTGACCAACTCGTAGAGGCGGTTCAGGCCCGGCGCCGGCGCGGTCGGCGCCTCGCCCTCCCGCCGCAGCACTCCGAGCGTCGTACGCAGCTCACGCAGCGTCTCCTTGCTCGTCTGTTTGATCGCGGTGAGCGCCTGGGTGGACCGGGTGGGGTCCGGGCGGTGCAGCGCGGCGCTGGCCTGCACGTTGATCAGCGAGAGGTGGTGGCCGAGCACATCGTGCAGCTCGCGGGCGATGCGCAGCCGCTCCTCGGTGGCCCGGCGCCGGGCCTCCTCCTCCTTGCCCTGCTCCGCGGCGAGCACCCGGGCCTGCGCCTCGGCGTGGTAGGCCCGGCGGTTGCGGGTCACACCGACGATGACCGCGACGAGCCAACCGGCGTGCAGCAGCGTCGCCCCGTTCCCACCGTCGGCCGTCCGGCCATAGCCGTCCGCGACGGCGAAGGCGACCACCGAGGCGAGACCGAGTCCGATGGCGACCGCGAGGTGCCCCTCGTCGACGACGGTGTAGAGCGCCACGACGAACACCAGCATGATCGGCCCGGGCCGGTGCAGCAGCGCGCCGTACGCGCCCACGGCGGCCAGCGCCACCACGCCCACCGCCACCGGATGGCGGCGGCGCAGGTGCAGCGCGCCGGCGGATGCCAGCACGGCCGGCAGTGCCGCCCATTCGGCGGCGGTGTCGATGCCACGGGACTGCACCACCAGGCCGAGCAGAGCCACCAGGCCGACCGCGAGCACCAGGGCGATGTTCGCCGTGTCGCGGTGCCACCGCCACCTCACCATGCGGCGAAGCCTAGTGTCCGGCAACGGGCGGGAGAAGGCCCCGCGCTGCTGCTGACCGCCACCCTCGTCCGCGCGGCGGCAGCGAGCTGTGGCCCGGCTGACCAGGGGCTCAGCTTTCCGCCGGATCCGAGGGCGGCTGGGCGGGCGTCGCCGGCAGGCACAGGAACTCCCCGGTTGCCGGGTCCTGACACAGGTATCGACGGCCTTCGTGCATCCACCCCCACAGCGGGTCCTCGAACAGCCGTTGCTGGCAGTGCCGGCAGGTCGCCGCTCGTCCCGTGCCGGGCGCGGGTGACGACACCTCGCGGGGTCCCTCGTGCTGCGCGCCGTGTCGCTGCCAAGCCGAGCGCGGTGCCGGCGCCGGTGGGGGCGGAATCTGGTGCACCTCAGCCACGAGTACTCCTGTCCGTGTTGCCGCAGACCGGTACGGACGGGACCGGGTCAAGGGTCCCGTCCGCCAGAGGGCGGCGAAGCGGGCCCCCTTAAGGACAGGCGTCCAAGGTCGTTAGGTCGTTACGGAACGCGAGCGGGCCGGCAACCCGCCACCCCGCCTTCGCGAACCGGACGGCCCGCGCCCCGTTCTGATCGGACGTCCCCGAACACCCGTACAAATCCGACGGGCGGCCGTGGTTCAGGCGAGTACGGCATGACGGATACGCCGCCCCGCTTCGTCCTCGACGAGGTCGAACGCCCAGGCCTCGCGCCCTGGGCCGGCGGCCGGAAGCTCCGGATGGCGGAGCGGCCGGTTACCGTTCTCGCTGTGCTGGCGGAGGCGGGGGAGAGGATCGGCTTCTCGGTGCTCGGCTCGATCAGGGTCGTCCGCGCCGGCGCCGAGCTGCGTCTGGGCGCCCGCCAGCAGCGCCTGGTGCTCGCGTTGCTGCTGGCCCGGGCCGGTTCACCGGTCTCCCTGGCCGAGCTGGTCGACCTGCTCTGGGACGAGGAGGCCCCGGCCAGCGCCGCGAACGTCGTGCACCGGCACGTCGGGGCGCTCCGGCGGCTGCTCGAGCCCGGCCTGCCCACCCGGTCGGCGGGCCGGCACATCCTCCGGGAGCTCTCCGGCTATCGGCTGCGCGCCGACGCGGAGTCCCTCGACCTGCTCAAGTTCCGGTCGCTGAGCCGGCTGGCGAGCCGCAGCCTGCAGGACGGCGACCCGGAGTCGGCGTTGCGACATTCCCTCGACGGGCTGCGGCTGTGGCGCGGCCGCTGTGCCGCGGGCCTGGAACCGGCCTCCCGCCTGCATCCCGCGTTCCTCGCCGTGGAGGCCGAACGCGCCCAGACCGTGCGCGAGGCCGCCGACGCCGCCGAGCGTTGCGGCCGGCCGAGCGCCGTGCTGGCGCCGTTGCGGCAGGCCGCCGAGCAGCATCCGCTCGACGAGTCGCTGCAGAGCCGGTTGCTGCTGGCGCTCGCCGCCGACGGCCGCCAGGCGGAAGCCGTCGAGATGTACCGGGTGGTGCGCCGCCGGCTCGCCGACGAACTGGGCATCGATCCGGGCGAGGAGCTGCGGGAGGCGTACGACCGGCTGCTGCACCAGCGCACCCGGCCGGCGCGTACCGGGTCGCCGTCGCCACTCCCGCGGCCCGCGCAGCTCCCGCCGGACCTGCCCTTCTTCAGCGGCCGCGACGACCTCATCGCCGAGGCCCGCGCGGCGGTCGCGCGCCCGGGCGGGCCGGCGGTGCTCGCGATCGACGGCATGCCCGGGGTCGGCAAGACCGCCCTCGCCGTCCACCTCGCCCACCGGTTCGCCGCCGGCTACCCGGACGGGCAGCTCTATGTCGACCTGCGCGGATACGACGGGCGGGAGCCGGCCATGAGCCCGTCCGAGGCGCTGCGCGGCTTCCTCGGCTCGCTCGGGGTGCCCCAGGAGAGCATTCCCGCCGAGCTGCACGCCCAGGCCGGCATGTACCGCAGCAGCCTTGCCGGCCGACGCCTGCTGATCATGCTCGACAACTGCCGGGACGCCGAGCAGATCCGGCACTTGCTGCCGGGCAGCCCCGGCTGCCTGGTGATCGTCACCAGCCGCAGCCGGCTCAGCACCCTGCTGACCATGGCCGGCGCCCACCCGTTGCCGGTCGGCCTGCCGAGCGTCGACGAGGCGCGCACGGCGCTCCTGGGGCCGCTCGGCGCCGGCCGCGTCGCGACGGACCCGGCCGCGATCGACGCCATCATCGCCAGCTGCGGACGGCTGCCGCTCGCGCTGGCCGTGGTGGCCGCCCGCGCGGCGAGCCTGCCGCAGACACCACCGGCGCAGATCGCCGCCGAGCTGGCCCAGACGCCCGGGAGCCTGGACGGCTTCGACGGCGACGACCCGCAGACCGGCCTGCGTGCCGTCTTCTCCTGGTCCTACCAGGCACTTTCCGCGCCGGCCGCCCGGCTCTTCCGGCTGTTGCCGGTCCATCCCGGCCCCGACATCTCGATCGCCGGGGCGGCGGGCCTGGCCGGCGTCTCGCTGCGCAGCTCGCGGGCACTGCTCGGCGAGCTGAGCCGGGCGCACCTGGTCAGCGAGGACCTGCCGGGCCGCTACCGCACCCACGACCTGCTGCTGGCCTACGCCACGGAACTCGGCGAGGAGAACGACGGCCCGGCCTAGCGCGCCGCCGCGGAGCTGCGCTGCCTGCAGTTCTACCGGGCAACCGCCTACCAGGCGCACCGACGGCTGCTGACCTCCGAGTACCAGCCGATGATCGAACCGGGGCCGGCCGAGACCCCGCTGCGCTTCGCCGACCACGGCGACGCCATGCGCTGGTTCACCGCCGAGCGCCAGGTTCTGATCGCGCTGGTCGGCCGGGCCGCCCGGCAGGGCCGGCACACCGAGGCCTGGCAGCTCGCCCTGGGCATGCAGCACTTCTTCGACTTCAGCGGCCGGTGGGCCGACTGGACGACGACCGGCGAGGTGGCCCTCGAGGCCGCCCGGTCGGGCGGCGACCTGGTCGGACAGGCCCGGATGCACCGCAGCCTGGCCGGCGCGGCCTACTTCCGGCACGAGCACGAGACCGCGGTGGGGCACCTCGACCAGGCGGTCGAGCTGCTCGCCCGGCTCGGCCTGTACGACGAGATGACCCGGGCCGGGATCAACCGGGCGATGATTCTGAGCGCCCAGGGGCGACACGAGGAGGTCGTCCGGGCGCTCTCCGCGGCGCTGGGGCCATGGGCCGCCGGAGACGACAAACTGCTCGCGGACGTCCTGGTGATCATGGCCGCGAGCTACACCGAACTGGGCCGGGAGGAGGAGGCCGTGCGCTGCGCCGAGCAGGCCATGGCGCTGTCGCGCGGAGCGCGGTACAGGCTGGGCATCGCCGAGGCGTGGGAGGTGCTCGGCCGGGTGCATTCCGCCCGACGGGAGCTCGGCAAGGCGGTCGACTGCTGGCGCGAGGCGGCCGTCACCTACCAGGAGGCCTCGGCGTCGGCGCCGGCCGCGGAGGTGCTGGCGCTGCTCGGCGACGCCCTCGCCGCCGCCGGCGACCAGGACGCCGCGGTGCGGGCATGGCAGGAGGCGCAGGCCCTGATCCCGTACGCGCAGACCCCGACCGGTCGGCGGCTGGCCGGCCTGCTCGCGGCGGTCACGTCACGTCCGTGACCGGTCGCGGTCGGCGACGGCACTCGATTCGCACTTTCGCGTCAGTCCATTCGCATCGCTCGTCCCTAGGCTCGTGCCGCATTCACCGTTGCTCCTGCGTATGGGGGAGATGTCGTGCTGCGGGCACTCGACGGATCACCGGCCGGCCCGGCCGAACGCATGACCGCGCTGCACGCGGACCACGCCCGTGCCGTGCTGCGTCTCCTGCTCGTGCTGACCCGCGGCCAGCGGCAGAGCGCCGAGGATCTGCTCCAGGAGACGATGCTGCGGGCCTGGCGTCACCTCGACTCGGTGCCGGTCGATCCCGATGCCGCCCGCCGGTGGCTCTCCACCGTCGCCCGGCGGCTCGTCATCGACGGCGTCCGGCGGCGGCGGGGCCGCCCGGCCGAGGTCCATCTCGTCGACATGACCTGGATTCCCGCCGGTGACGACACCACCGGCGCGGCGCTGGCGTCGCACGCCATCCGGCACGCGTTCGGCCGGCTGAGCCCCGCGCAGCGCAGCCTGCTCTCCGAGGTCTATCTGGTCGGGCGGTCACCGGAAGAGGTCGCGGGCCGGCTGGGAGTGCCGATCGGCACGGTGAAGTCCCGGACCCACTATGCGCTGCGCGCCCTGCGCACCGGCCTCGAGGCGGCCTGAGCAGGGACGACCTGGCCGCCCGCTGAGCCGAAGCTCACAGCCGCACCGCGTGCCCGCCGCGCCGCGGGCCCTGACATGCTGTGGCGATCGTGGCAACCAGCACCGTGTGGATCGCACCAGGATGACCAGCGCGCTCACCTTCGCCGTTCTCGGCCCGGTCCGGGCCTGGCGTGGCCGATCCGAGATCGACCTGGGCACCCGGCAGCAGCGGCTGATCCTGGCGTTGCTGCTCGTCCGGGCCGGCGGCGGGGTCAGCGTCGCCGAGCTCGTCGACCTGCTCTGGGAGTCCGACCCCCCGCCCAGCGCCGTCAACGTGGTGCACCGGCACGTCGGAATGCTCCGGCGGCGCTTCGAGCCGGGGCTGCCGACCCGGGCGGTGGGCTCGGTGCTGATCCGCGACGGCGCCGAGTACCGGCTGCGGCTCGACGGAGAGTCGCTCGACCTGCTGCGGTTCCGGCGCCTGGTCGCCCAGGCCGGTGCCGGCTCCGGCGAGCCGGCCGTCGAGCTCTACCGGGAGGCGCTGGCGCTGTGGCGCGACCGGTGCGCCTCGGGGCTGCAGCCCGGCGGCCGGGCCCATCCGGAGTTCGTCGCGGTCGACGGCGAGCGGTTCGCGGCCGTCCGGGCGGCCACCGACGCCGCCCTGCGGGCCGGGTGCGTCCACGCGGTGCTGCCCGCGATCCAGCTGGCCGCCGAATCCGAGCCGCTGGACGAGGCCCTGCAGGCGCGGCTGCTGCTCGCGCTCGCCGCGGACGGCCGGCGAGCCGAGGCCCTCGCGGCCTATGCCGAGATCGAGCACCGGCTCGCCGACGAGCTCGGCATCCAGCCGGGCGGCGACCTGCGCGCGGCCCGGGACAGCCTGCTCGACCACGACGTCCCGGCCGACGGCTCCAGGTCGCGGCGCGGCGTCGCACCGGCCTTCCTCCGGTCCGGAGCGCCGCCCGGCGGCGCCGAGGCCGAATCACGGCCGCCGGCCGAGCCGCGGTCGTCGCAGTCGACCGGAGGCGAGCCACCGGCGCAGTTGCCGGCCGACCACCCCTACTTCGCCGGCCGCCGCGACGTCGTGGCGGCCGCGGAGGAGCTGCTGGCCGCAGACCCGCGGACCACCGCGCTGGTCATCGACGGAATGCCCGGGGTCGGGAAGACCACCCTCGCGGTGCACCTGGCCCACCGGCTGGCCGCCCGCTATCCCGACGGGCAGTTGCATGCCGACCTGCGCGGTTTCGGCTCCGGCGACTCGGTGATGACACCGGCCGAGGCGCTGCGCGGCTTCCTGTGGTCCCTCGGGGTCGCGCCGGCCGCCATCCCGGCCGAGCTGCACGCCCAGGCCGGTCTCTACCGCAGCATCCTGGCCGAGCGCCGGATGCTGATCCTTCTCGACAACTGCCGTGACTGGGAGCAGATCCGGCACCTGCTGCCCGGCACCGGCGACAGCCTCGTCATCGCCACCAGCCGCCGCCGGATCACCGGCGTGGCCGGCCCGGCCGGCGCCCACCCGCTGCACCTCGACCTGCTGACCGGCGCCGAGGCCCGCGAGCTGCTCACCCGCTGGCTCGGCGAGGCGGCGGCCGCCGACCCGGCCGCCGTCGACGAGATCATCGCGCGGTGCGGCCGGCTGCCGTTGGCCCTGGCGCTGGTCGCCACCCGCAGCGTCGGCCGGCCCGGGCTCAGCCTGCCCGCCGTCGCCGGCGAGCTGGCCGGGGCGGACGGCCGGCTGGCCGGCTTCGGGGACGCGCACGCCGACCTGGAAGCGATCTTCTCCTGGTCCTACCGGGCCCTGACTCCCGAGGCGGCCCGGCTCTTCCGGCTGCTGCCCCTGCACCCGGCCGGGGAGCTGAGCACGGAAGCGGCGGCCGCCCTGGGTGGCCTGTCCCTGCGCGCCGCCCGCGGCCTGCTCGCCGAGCTCGGGGCGCAGCTGCTGGTCCAGCCCGGCGGCGGCCGGTGGCGGATGCACGACCTGCTGCGCGCCTATGCCACGGAACTCGGGGAGGAGCTCGACGACGCCGCCGAGCGGACCGCCGCCATTGAGCGGGTCTACGACTATTACCAGCTCAGCGCGTACGCGGCGCATCTGCCGCTGCAGCCGCAGGTGCCGCTGCCGGAGCCCGAGCCGTCCGAGCGCGGGGTCACCGGACGGGGCTTCACCGGCCGGACCAACGCGATGGCGCCGCCGAGCAGCGGGTGCTGACCGACATCGTCGCGCGGGCCGAGGAGCGCGGCCGTCCCGACACGGCCTGGTGGATCGCGTTGGCCCTGCAGAACCACTTCCAGGACACCGCGCAGTTCAAGCAGTGGGCGGCAACGGTGAGCACCAGCTTCGCCGCGACCGGGAACGACCCCGCAGTCCAGGCCCTGCTGCACCGCAGCCTGGGCGGCGCCTGCTATTTCCTGGCCGACCTGGACCGCGGGCTGTTGCACCTGCAGCACGCCCGGGCGCTCTTCCATCGCCTAGGCCGGCGGACCGAGCAGGGCCTCGTGGAGAACAACATCGCCGAGATCCGGCTGGCCCAGCGGCGCTACCTCGAGGCGATCCGGCACGCCGAGGCCGCGCGGACGATCCTTCGCGCCGAGGGCAACGTGCGGGGCGCCACCAACGCGCTGCTGACCATCGCGCGGGCACAGGGCTGGCTCGGCCGGCACGACGAGGCGCTGGGCATGTTCGTCGAGGCGCGGCGGCAGTTCGACGCCCTCGGCGACCTGCACGGGGTGGGCACCACCCAGGCCTGGCTGGCGCACACGTACTCGATGGTCGACGACCTGCCGCACGCGACGGCGACCTGGCAGCAGGCGATCGACACCTTCCGCGCCGCCGGGGCCCCGCACCACACCGCCGAGGTGCTGGTCTCCATCGGCGACTTCCACTCCGCCAACGGCGACCCGGCCCTGGCCGGGCAGGCGTGGAGCGAGGCCCTGGCCGAGCTGGACGGGACGGACTCGCCCATGGCCCGGCGGATCCGCGACCGGCTGCTCTGGCACCGGTGACCCGGACGCGGCGCCCGCGGGCGCCGCGTCCGGGGCCCACCGTCAGTACCGGTAGGCGCGGATGATGGTCTGCTTGACCGTGTTACCGCTGGTGTCCGACGCGGCGGCCCGCAGCGAGACGAAGCCGGTGCCCGCCGGGTTGTGCACCCAGGCGACCGCCTTCTCGCCGGACCGCTGCACGGTCAGCCGCTGCCAGGTCTTGCCGTCGTCGAAGGACGCCTCGACGGTCAAGGTCCTGGTCCGGCCCGGCGCCGCCCCGACCTGACGGTCGAGCGAGACCGGGATCGCGAACAGCCGGCCCGCCGGCGCCCGGTTGTCGATGTCGAGCTCCGGGCTGTAGCGGATCGCCGTCATGGGCAGCTTCACCAGCTCGCCGTCGCTCACGTGCCCGGACGTGAAGGTCCACTCGGCGTCGACCACGGTCGACAGGGTGAACTCCGGGTCGCTGCGGAAGGTCGCGGCCAGCCGGTAGTCACCCTTCTCCGCGGGCACCTCCCACACCCAGGGCGCCTGGGTCGCGTCGCCAACCTTGACCCCGTCGCGGTAGAGGTTCACCTGCACACTGCCGCCGCGAACGTGCCGGAAGCCCATGTGCCCGGTGCCGTCGCCGTGCAGCGGCCCCGGCCCGCCCATGAGGTCACCCCAGTAGCGGGTGGCGAACTGCTGGCCGAAGTTCGGCTCCGGGAAGACCGGCCCGGCCACGCCGTTGGCCCACTTCACGTCGTACGTGCGGCCGGGCCAGAAGCTGGTCCACGCCGACTCGTAGTACGTGTACCTTAGCTGCGACGAGGTCGACTGCCACACCGCCTGCTTGTCCTGGTTGTAGTACTCGGTGATGATGCCCGGCGCGTCGTAGCTGAAGCTCGGCGGGATGGTGCGCTCGTCCCGGTAGACCGGCGAGTTGCCAGGCGCGTGCGCGACCGCTGTCCGCGAAACCGGCACGCCGGCCACGTCGGCGCTGACCCGCGAGCGGACCGTGGCGAAGTCGCCCGCGCGCAGCCTGCGGGTCAGCCCGGTCATCATCCTCTCCGGCTCGTAGAAGTAGACCCGGTAGGCGTACGGGCTGTTGTGCAGGCTGCCGTCCTCGGCCACCTGGCCCCACATCCCGTTGACGTAGGAGACGAAGCCGGGCGTCTTGCCGGCCCCGATCTGGGCGGTCCGCACCTGATCGAGGGGGATGCCCATCACCACGCCGAACGGGTCGTTGCTGCCCCAGATCTGCGGCTGCTCGGTCCGGATCGTCCAGCCGAACTCCTGGTGGACCGCGGTGGCCTTCGGGTTCGGCACGGTCACCACGATCGGCTTCGCCAGGCGGGCGTCCATGGTGAGCGCCTGGTCCGTGGTCAGGTCGAGGCTCGGGCGCATCAGCGAGGTGACGTGCGGGAGGTACGGGTCGCCGGTCAACAGGTAGGTCTGGACCAGGTAGCGACCCGCGCGGACCCGGTACGTGGTGATCGCCGGGTTCTCGAACACCGTGACGGTCTGCCGGTCGAGGTCGGTCAGGAGGGTCACCCAGCCCTGCTCGGACGTGGGTGCTCCGCCGTCCGGCCCGACGAGCTTGAGGTCCAGCCGGTGGCGGGCGATGTCGAGCGCGACCGGGGTCTGCACCTGCACACCGTCGCCGGTGGCGGTCACCTCACCGCCGAAGTAGTGGTCGGGCAGGTCGGCGCCGGCCTGGACGGTGACGGTCACGGTGGCCGTGCCGCCGGCCGGGACCGTCACCGAGGAGGCGCTGAGGCTGAACAGGCCGGCCGGCGCCGGAGCGCCCTCGGCGTCCTTGGCGTCGAGGGAGACCGCCAGGGTGAGGGCGGAGGAGCCGCTGTTGGCGTACGTGACCGTGCTCTGCTGCGCGGTGGTGGTCCGCTCGAAGGCGACGCTGACCGGGCTCGCCGTGACGGTCTGCCGGGTGGCCCGGGCGACGTCGAGGAATCCCGCGCCCTGCTCGTAGACACCGATGGTGGCGCTCGGCTTCGCGGCCGCCATCAGCGTGGACTTGATCCGCTCGGGCGCCCAGTCCGGGTGCTGCTGGGTAAGGATCGCCGCCGCGCCGGCCACGTGCGGAGTCGCCATCGAGGTGCCGTTGAGGGCGGTGTACTGCGGATTCTCGTCGTTCGGCTGCAGGTCGGAGGTCGAGCTGCGGGCGGCGACGATGCCGACGCCGGGCGCGGTGATGTCCGGCTTGATGCCGGCGTCGCCCGCGCGCGGGCCCCGGCTCGAGAAGCCGGCCAGCTCGCCCGTCTTGGTCACGGCACCCACGGTCAGCGCCTCGGTCACGCTGCCGGGGGAGTTCACCGTGGACTCGCCGGCCTCGCCGCTGTTGCCGGCGGCGACGACGAAGAGCACGCCGTAGCGGTGGGTGAGGTCGGCCAGGGCCGCCTCGATCGGGTCGGTCTCCGGGCTGTCCGCGCCGCCGAGGCTCATGTTCGCGACCTTGACGCCCTGCTGCGCCGCCCAGGTCATACCGGCCACGATCGCCGACTCCGGGCAGCCGATCTCCGTGCAGACCTTGGCGCTGTAGAGGGTCGCGCCGGGCGCCATGCCCTTGAAACGGCCCTGCGAGGCGGCGGCGCTACCGGCGATGGTGGAGGCGACGTGGGTGCCGTGGCCGACCCGGTCGAGGGTGTCCGGGTCGCCGGTGAAGTTCTCCGCCGCGGCGACGCGGCCGGCCAGGTCGGGGTGGGTCTGGTCGATGCCGGTGTCGATCACGCCGACCTTCACCCCGGTGCCCGTCCAGCCGGCCTGCCAGGCCTGCGGCGCGCCCGTCAGCGGGACGCTGACGTCGAGGGTGGGCTGACGCAGCCCGTCGAGCCAGATCTTGTCGAACCCGGCCCGCAGTTGCCGCTCCGTGCCGTTCCCGGTGGAGGTGAGGTTGTTCCAGAAGGACACCGCGTCCGCGCGGCTCTCCGCGACCGCGCTCGCCCCGGAGAGCTCCCGGGTGACCCGGCCGCCGGCGAGGCGGGCGGTGGCGGCGCTGCCGTGCTGGACGATGAGCGGCAGGGTGGCCCGGGCGTCGTCGTAGCCGAAACCGACCAGCATCGAGATGTCGAAGAGCCGCTCGTCGAGCTTGCCCCGGTTGAGCAGGCCGACGGCGTCGCCGGGGATGACCCGCACGTCCTCGCCGGCGCTGTGCGTGAGGAATGGGATCCGTTCCCGTCCCTTGCCCGGCACGACGTCGACCGCCGTCCGGCCGTTCACCGTGCTGACGTGCACGGTGTCCCCGGTGAGCAGCGTGACGGTCCGGGGCTTGGCCGCGACCGCGGGTGGGGTCGCCGGCTTCGCGGCTCGGGGCTGCGCCACGGCGGGCGGGCCACCAGGAGCCGCCGCCGAGACGCCCAGCACCAGCAGTGCCAGCGCCGATATCTTGCGAACTGACCGCATCATTCTCCCTTGATGAACGCGAGAGGTATCCGGGTGTCCCGGACGTGAGCGGCCGGTGAAAGTTCATTCGGAGTGACCTGGATCACTTCGGCAACCGGCCTGTCGCCGCGGTCACTTCCAGCGGTGGATCTCATCGCACCGTGGTTGGATTGCGGGATGGTTTTCACGGTGACGGACGTGCCCGAGCGGGAGCGGTTCGAGGCGCGCGACGAGACGGGCGCGA
This sequence comes from Micromonospora sp. Utrum1, assembly GCF_057197805.1. Classification (NCBI taxonomy): domain Bacteria; kingdom Bacillati; phylum Actinomycetota; class Actinomycetes; order Micromonosporales; family Micromonosporaceae; genus Micromonospora; species Micromonospora sp. Utrum1. The sequence goes on along the minus strand of NZ_CM170071.1, from coordinate 4,929,131 downwards.
CGGCCGGTGTGGTCACCTATCAGCTGAGCGGAAGCATCATCGCCTACACCCACACCGAGGTGGCCCCGGAGTTCGAGGGACGGGGCGTCGGTTCGACCCTGGCCCGCGCGGTGATGGACGACGCGCGCGCGAAGGGGCGGACCGTGGTGCCGATCTGCCCCTTCCTGAGTGGCTGGCTGGAGAAGCATCCCGAGTACGACGGCATCGTGGTCCGATCGACCCGCAAGGTCAAATAGCGGCTGCTCCGCCGGCGCCCGACCCGAGCGGAAGGGCTGACGATCCCCGATCACAGATAAGCGGGGCGCGTCCGGGTATCCAGGCCTGACCAGATGACGGCACGAAGGCGGCACCGCGGTGGAAGCCCGCAGCGAGCGGCTGCGCCCCAGCCCCCGAAGTGACACCCGCACCCGGCTGAGGCACCGCGGAGTGCCGCACGACGAGCGGGAAGGGACAGGTCATGACATCGGTCGGCCAACGGCTCAAGGGATTCCTCAGCAGCCCGCAGGGGCGCAAGATGATCGACCGCGGACGACGGGAAGCGGCGAAACCGGGCACCCAGCAGAAGCTCCGCCAGTTCGCGGAGCGGATGACCGGCCGGCCATCCGGCCGGCGCTGACCGACCGGAGCGCCCGCCCCGGGGCCCGGCCGGTGCGGCCCCGAGGGCGTCGGCGCGAGGTCAGAGCAGCGCCTTGAGGAACGGGCCGTGGTTGAGCCGGAACTCCCAGCCGTAGTACCGGTCCCAATTGATCGACCACGTCATCAGGCCGCGGAAGCCGGGGTTGGTGCCCCTGCGCGGCGTGTACGCGCCGCAGTTCTGGCCCCGGACGAGACAGGTGACCGCCTGTTGTACGCCCGCCGGGGCGACGTAGCCGTTGCCCGCGCTGGTCGACGACGGCGTGCCGAAGGCGACCTGGTCCTCACGTAGCGCCGGGAAGACCGCGCTGGTGTTTCCGGCGACCGGGAACCCGGCGAGCAGCATGTCGGTCATCGCGATGTGGAAGTCCGCGCCGCCCATGGTGTGGTACTGGTCGTCCAGCCCGACGATCGGGCCGGAGTTGTAGTCCTGTACGTGCAGCACGGTGAGGATGTCGCGCAGGGCGTGGATCACGGGCAGGTAGGACCCGGCGCGGGGATCCTGGCCGCCCCACGGGCCGGGCCCGTAGAACTGGTAGCCGAGCTGCACGAAGAACGTCTCCGGGGCCATCGTGAGGACGAATCCGGCGCCGTAGCGCTGCTTGAGGGCTCGGATCGCCGCGATCAGGTTGACGACCACCGGGGTGGTGGGGTTGCGGAAGTCGGTGTCGCCCGGGTTCAGGTAGAGGGAGTGGCCCTCGAAGTCGATGTCCAGGCCGTCGAGGCCGTACCGGTCGATGATCGCGGACACCGACCGGACGAAGGTATCCCGGGCTGCGGTCGTGGTCAGCTGCACCTGCCCGTTCTGGCCGCCGATGGAGAGCAGCACCTTCTTGCCCTGCTGCTGCTTGGCCCGGATGGCGGCGGTGAACTCCGCCTCGCTCTCGACGGTGGGGCACTCGGTGACCGGGCAGAGCTGGAAGCGGATGTCGCCGGAGGTGACCGAGGTGGGCTCACCGAAGGCGAGGTTGATGACGTCCCAGTCGGCGGGCACGTCGGCCATCCGCAGATAGCCGGAGCCGTTGGCGAAGCTGGCGTGCAGGTAGCCGATCAGGGCGTGCTTCGGCAGCCCGCTCGCCGGCGGCGGGGTCGTCGGTGGTGGCGTGGTCGGCGGGGCGGTCGTCGGCGGCGGGCTGGTCGTGGGCGGTGGGGTGGTCGTCGGTGGCGTGGTCGGGGTGCCGCCGCCGCACGGGGCGCCGTTGAGGGTGCAGTCGGTCGGCGAGCCGGATCCGGTGGCGAGGAAGCCGAACGACACCGAGGCGCCGGGGGCGATCGTGCCGTTCCAGGAGCGGTTCGTGAACGTGTGCCGCTGGCCCACGCTGCTGACCGTGGCGTCCCAGTACGAGCCGAGGGTGGTGCCCGCCGGCAGGGTGAAGGCCACCTGCCAGCCGGTGATGGTGCTGCCGCCGCCGTTGGTGATGGTGTATCTGCCCTCCCAACCGCTGCCCCAGTCGGAGGTCTTGGTGAAGGTGGCGGTGGGGCCGGCGGCCAGCGCCGGGCTGGCGAGGGCCACGGTCGCCGTGGCGGTGGCGGCCGTGGCGAGGGCCGCGAGGGCGGCCAGGAACGGGGTACGGGCGCTGCGGTGCATCCGATCCTCCGGAGGGGTGGGCGGCCGAACGTATCGACGGATGCACAACTATTAGGTTTGTTAACTGTAGTTGTCCAGGGCTTCCGTTCCTCGGCGGCCGCGGCCGATCGACAGCAGCAGGCCGGCGGCGGCCAGGGCGGATCCGGCGACCGCGGCGTACACCGGCAGGTCGGCAGGAATTCCCAGGTAGACGGTGATGCCGAGGATCCGGGACAGCCCCCAGGGCAGCAGGGCCAACTGGTCGTTCCACACCGTTAGCGCGCGCTCCAGGCCGATCACCCCGACCAGGCCGGCCAGCAGTCCGAGCGGGACACCCGCGGCGGTCAGGGTCAGCCCGACGGCGCTGCGCCGCCGCAGGCCGTACCGGTCGCGGAGGACGACGGCGGTGGCCACGAAGAGCCAGCAGAACGCGGCGAACGCGGCGGTGAGGTAGGCGGCGCGCAGGGTCGGCGCGGTCCAGAAGGCGAACCAGTACCGCCCCGGCCCGCGCCCGGCCAGCGCCGCCAGGAGCAGCACGCTGCGCAGCAGCGCGACGCCGCCGACCACGGCCCACAGGTGGAACCGGTCCCGCCGGCCGACGACGAGGCGTACGACGAGGGCGAACAGCGCCCACCCGCCGAGGGTGACCAGCAGGTGCGCGGGGGCGGCGAACCAGGTGAACACGAGCCGGCTCGCCAGCAGGACCACGGCCGGGACCAGCCACACCACGATCCGGTCCACCCGGGACCCGGGCGCCGGCAGCGCGGCGACCCGCCACGGCCGGACCGCGCCGAGCAGCAGACCCCGCGCGGCGGCGCCCCCGAACCCCCGCCCGCGCAGGCCGAGCAGCACCACCACCAGGATCAGCGCGAGCAGCGCCCGGGCCGCCCAGGCCATGGCCGGGTCCCGGCCGGCGCGCTGCGCCCCGAGGTCGGCGGCGGTGAAGTTGTACGCGGGCAGGTCGAGGTCGCCGCCGTAGCGCTGCCGGTGCGCGTCCCGCGCAGCCCGGTACGCCGCCTCGGCCGCCCGCCAGTCGTCGTAGGTGGCCCCGGCGCCGGTGTCCAGCCACTGCGCGTGCCGCAGCACCATGGTCCGGTAGGCGGCCAGCGTCTCGAACAGGTTCACCTGGTAGTCGAGCGTGTCGGTGAAGCGCTCGCGCAGCCCGGCGTCGCGCCAGGTCGCCGGGTCGGTGGCGGCGACCAGGTCGCGCATGCGCCGGGCCAGCGTGACGGCCTGCCGGCCCTCGTCGATCGCCGCGTCGACGCGACCGCCGGTCACCGCGTAGATGCTGTCGAGCGCCGCTGAGTCACCGGTGGGGATGTCCCACTCGAAGATCCACATCATGGGCGGCGGCTCCAGTCCGAGCGCCCGCACCGAGTTGTCGGCGTACGGCCCGATGTAGAGGCCCTTGGCGACCGCCGGCCGGGACAGCGCCATGGCCTGCCCGATCGCCGCGACGGTGGCCGGGTCGGCGGAGAACGTGCGGTACGCCCAGTCCGCCGTGACCTGCGCCGGGTCGGCGTCCGGGTCCCACGCCAGCCGCGCGACGGCGTAGGTGTTGAGGTCGTACAGCTGCCAGAACCCGGCCCGCAGGTAGAGCGACATCGGCCCGGCGCGCAGCGGGCCGCCGTCCTGGGTCCAGTTCCAGACGCCCTCGATCTTCGGATTGGCGGCGAGGAACGCGCGCAGCGCCTGCCGGTGCAGCGGGCCGAGGTCGTTGGGCAGCGAGCCGAACGCCTCGAACTCGCGCCGGGCCTGGAACTCCACGATGCGCCGGTGCTCACCGGCCAGCAGGGTGGTGTTCAGCGGCAGGTGGCTGTAGAAGTCGCCGAGGGTGTACTTGGTGGACACGATCAGGTGCGGGTCGTCGAACCCGCCCAGCACCCGCGCGTACGACTCGGGGTTGGTGTGCAGGTCGCCGACGGCGCCGACGCCGACGGTCCAGGTGCGGAAGATGACCTCCTTGCCGGCCTGCCCCGCGGTGTCCAGCAGCGCCCGCAGCATCGCGCGTACGGACGCCTCCGTGGTGACCGCGAGCTTCGACGAGTAGTCCCAGCCGTCCCCGGCGTACACCTCGCCGCCCTCACCGATGCGGACCATCAGGCCGTCCACGAAGGGCATGCTCTCGAACAGCTCGGCCAGCCCGGCCCGGTAGACCGCCCACAGCCGGGGGTCGGCCACGTCGAGCCCGCCGACGGTCCTGGTCAGGTACGCCTCCAGCGGCGGCGACACCGCGAGCATGTCGGTGAGCAGGAAGACCTTCACGCCCATCTCCTCGGCGTAGCCGAAGACCGGGCCGAAGGCCGCGACCATGGCCTTCGCGCGGTCGACGTGCGGGTCGCCGGCCGGGTAGACCGCGTGCCCGTCGCCGACCTTCGCGAAGGTGACGTACTCCAGGAAGCCGGGGACCACGACGGCGTTGTAGCCCTGCGCCACCGAGTGGTCGACGAACTGCCGGAACTGCGCGCCGATGCGGGCCACCGCGTCGGCGTCCACCCACGGCGCGCGCGGCAGCAGCGCCGGCCCGACCACGTCGGTGTTCAGGTTGTAGTCGTCGCCGGCGGCGAACGCGGCGGGGTCGGGTTCGCGGCCGACGGAGCCGGCGTCGGTCAGCCGCAGGCCGAGCCGCGGGGTGACCAGCCGGCCGGCCTCGGCGGCGGGCAGCGCTTCGGTGCTGGAGCGGATCCGGTCGGCGAGCCGGTACAGCCCGGCCGCGATGCCCGCGACGTCGCCCCCCTCGACGGCCATCTCGGTCCCCCGGACGCTGAGCCGGTACGACTCCGGCGACCCGGCCAGGGTGGCGAGCACGCCCGCCCGCAGCGTGGTCACCGTCGAGAGGTCCGGTGCGGGCGAGCCCGCCGGGGCCCTGGTCCCGGCGGCCGGGTCCCGCGGGGCCGGGGTGACGGCCGGGCGGGGCAGGCCGCGCGCGGCGAGCGCGTCGGCGACGGCGGCCCCGGCCTTGCGGGCGCGCGGCTCCTCCGGCACGACCACCCTGGCCAGCGGCGGCGCCGGTACGGCGACCCGCCGCGGCGCGGCGGCGACGTCCTCGCGTGGCACGGCGGCGGGGGTGTGACTCAGCCCCAGCGAATCGTCGACGACCCAGGCCAGACCCGCGCCGAGCAACAGCAGGACGATCGCGGCGGCGAGCAGCGGGTACGGCCTCCGGGCCGGGATGACGCGAGTCACGCTCGCATCGTAGGGGCGCTGCCGCCGCTGTCCGTCGAGCCGGCGGGAGAACTTTCCGGCGGTGCCCGCGGGGTTCTCGCGGGCACCGCCGGACCGAGGGACAGCGGCTCCCGGTCATCGGTCCTGGAGCAGGCCCAGGACGTTGCCGTCCGGGTCGGTGAAGGTGGCCACCAGGCGGCCGCCGCCGACGTCGTGCGCGGCCTCCTTCACGGTGGCGCCCGCGGCGGTCACCTCGGCCAGCTTCGCCTCGATGTCCGACACGTGCCAGTAGGCCACCGGCGCGGTCATACCCTGCGGGCCACCGGCCGGCACCAGCCCGATCTGCTGGCCCGCGGCCTCGAAGCCGACGTAGAAGGGCGAGTCGGTCTGCGGCGCCATGCCGAGCAGGGCGGCGTACACCGCCTTGGCCGCGGCCAGGTCGGAGACGGGGTGCAGCACGGTCTTGATGCCCTGGGTGGAAGAGTCGGTCATGGTCACTCCTGTGGTCGTGGGTCGCATCGACCCGGTGGGTACTGCTCCGTCGGCTGTGCTCACAGCATGCCGTCCGGCACCGTCGGCGGGCATCCGTGGCGACCACGGAACCGCCCACGGACCACGGCACGGATCACGGACGGCAGGCGTCGTGAGGCCGGACGTCAGGCGTCCGCGCCCGCGACCGGAGCCGCCGTGAGCGCCGGGTCCGGGTTCGTCCGCGCCGGGTGCCCGCCGCGCCCGGTGAGCCGGAGGGCGGCCGCGACGGCGGCGCCCAGCGCGATCGTGAGCAGGGCGGAGATCAGCAGGGTCTGCCGGCCACCGACCGCGGCCACGACCGGACCGCCCAGCAGGGTGCCCAGCGCGGTGGCGGGAGTGGTCAGCGCGGTGCGGGCGGCGAGCACCCGGCTCAGCGCCTGCGGTGGGGTGCTGTGCTGGAACAACGCGGTGGAGATGGCGGTGAACGGGCCGTAGATCAGACCGCCGAGGGCGAGGCCGGCCAACCCGGGCGCGACGGCATCGGTGAGCCCGAGGGGGAGCAGGGCGGCGCCCCAGCCCACGATGATGCTCACCACCACGGGCCACGGCGGGCGATGCCGCAGCACCGCGGCCCCGAGCGCGCCGACGGTGGCCCCGATGCCGAACACCGTCCAGTACAGCCCCAGCAGACCGGGTGAGCCGTGCAGCCCCTGGGCGACGTGGACCGGAAGGGCCACCTCGACCGGGCCGTAGAGGAAGAAGAACGCGCAGGTGACCACGATCAGCCCGAGCAGGCGCGGCCGGTCCAGAATGGTGCGCCAGCCGCCGGTCTCCGGCGCGGCCGGCGCCGCCTCGACGGCCGCCGCCGACCGGGTGGAGACCGTCCAGCCGGCCGCCGCCAGGACCGCGAAGCTCGCCGCGTCCACCCCGATCACCCAGCCCGGGCCGACCAGCGCGGTCAGCCCGCCGGCCAGGGCGGGGCCGACCACGAACGCCGCCTGCGCGAACGTGGACAGCAGCGCGTTGCCGGTGAGCCGATCCTCCTCCGGCAGCAACTCCGCGACGAGCGTGTAGGCCCCGGCGCTTCCCCAGGCGTGCAGCAGCGACGAGGCCGCGAGCAACGCCACGTACACCATCGGGTGCAGCAGGCCCGCCACCGCCAGGACCGCGACCGCGCCCAGCGCCACCGCTCGCACCGAGGCGTCCGCCGCCACCAGCTGCGACGCGCGCAGCCGCCGCATCAGCCGGGCGAGCATCGCCGCGCCGATGGGGGCCGGCAGCGCGTACGCCGCCACCGCCAGCCCGGTCCAGACGCCGGCCTGGCCCGACGGGGCGATCTGGACCGCGAGCCAGGCCACCGCGACCATGCTCATGCCGTCGCCGAGGGCGGAGACCAGCATGCCGGGGAGGAGCCGGCGCAGCACCGGCTGTCTCAGCAGCCGGCCGACCGATCCGACCCATGACCGCGCACCAGACCCCAGGTTCATCTCTTCCGCTCCGTTTCCCGTGACCGATCTCCTGTGTCTGAGCGTCGCCGGGCGGTGCCCGGGCCGGCATCGGTGCCGACCACGGAATCCACCTCGGATCCGGAGCACGGTGGTGGGCGAGAATGTGGCCATGACGGCGACGGTGGAGATCTCGGCCCGGGAAGCCGACGTGCTGACGCTGGTGGGGGAGCATCTCAGCAACGCCGAGATCGGGGCGCGGCTGTTCATCTCCGTGCGTACCGTGGAGAGCCACGTCTCCTCGCTGCTGCGCAAGCTGGCGATGCCGGATCGGCGGGCGCTGGCCCGGCGCGCGTCCGAGCTGGCTCGCGCCGACCGGTCCCAGCCGGCGCCGGTCCTGCCGACGCCACTGACCTCGTTCGTCGGCCGGGCCCGGGAGCGGGCCGAGCTGACCGAGATGATCAAAACGCACCGGCAGGTGACCGCCGTCGGCCCCGGCGGGGTGGGCAAGACCCGGCTGGCGTTGACGGTGGCCGCGGACGCAGCCGGCGAGTACGCCGACGGGGTCTGGTTCGTCGACCTGGTCCCGGTCAGCGACCCGGGCACCTCGGTGGTCGCGGCCGCGGTCGCCGCCGCACTCGGCCTCGGCGAGCAGCCCGGCTCCGGCCTGGACGAGTCGGTGGTCGCAGCGCTGGCCGACCGGCACGCCCTGCTGGTGCTGGACAACTGCGAGCAGGTGCGGGACGCGGTGGCGCCGTTCGTCGAGCGACTGCTCGCGGCGTGCCCGCGGGTGACGGTGCTGGCGACCAGCCGGGCCCGGCTGATGGTGCCGTTCGAGCGGGTGTATCCGGTCCCGCCGCTGTCGTTGGCCGGCGACGGCGAATCGGACGCCGTCGCGCTGTTCCTGGATCGGGCGGCGGCGGTGGGGCGGCTGCCGGACCCCGCGCTGCACGGCCACATCGCCTCGGTCTGCACGCGACTGGACGGGGTGGCGCTGGCGATCGAGCTGGCCGCCGCCCGGTGGCCCACGCTCGGGCTGGACGGCCTCACCGCCGGCCTGTCCGACCAGCTCCGGATGCTCGCCGGCGGTTCCCGCGCCGATGACCGGCACCGCTCGGTCCGGGCGGCGCTGGACTGGAGCCACGCGCTGCTGGAGCCGGCCGACCGGGCGCTGCTGCGCCGGGTGTCGGTGTTCGTGGCGCCGTTCACCGTCGAGGCGGCGGCGGAGGTTGCCGGGTCCGAGGCCGGCGTCGTCGCCGACGGGCTGGCCCGGCTCGCCGAGCAGAGCCTGCTCGTGGTGACGGCGTCCCTCGCCGGCACTGAGTACCGGGCGCTGGAGACCATCCGCCAGTACGGGACGGAGCAGCTCGCCGAGGCCGGCGAGCTGGTCGACGCCCGGTCCCGGCACCTGCGCTGGTGCCTGGCCGAGGCCGCCGCCCTGGCGGTGGTACGAGCGGACTGGCGGGCCCGCTTCGACCGGGTGGCGGGCGACCTCCGCGCCGCTCTGGGGTGGGCGGCCGACCGACCGGAGCAGCGCGCGGACGCATACCGCCTCGCCCGGCACCTGGCGGAGCTGTCCTTCACCCGGAACCTGATCGGCGAGTCCCAGCTGCGCTACGAGCAGGCCGCGGCGCTGGCGGAAGACTCGGCCGCCACCGCGTCGATGCTTCGGCAGGCCGCGGCCGTGGCCGGCTGCCGGATGCGGGGCGACGACATGTACCGCTTCCACCGCGCGGCCGCGGCCGCCGCCCGCCGGGCGGGGGACACCGCCGGCGCCGCCGTCGACCTGGCGACCGCCGCCACCAACGCGTACCGGTTCTGGAGCAAGTTCGCGCGCCTCCCGTCGGAGGAGGAGGCGGTCGCGCTCGTCGACGAGGCGCGCGAGCTGGCCGGCGACGATCCGGCCGCCCGGGCCGCGCTGGCGCTGGCCGAGGCGGGCGTGCTCACCGACGCGTTCGGTGCCGCCCAGGGGCCGGCCGACAACGCCGTTCCGGAGACGATCGCCCGTGCCGAACGGGCGGTGGAGCTCGCTCACCGCACGGGCGACCCGCTGGCCGAGTCCGCCGCGCTCGACGCGCTCACCGGCGCCCGCAGTTGGGCGGGCGACGCGTTCGCCGCCGCGGCCACGGCGCGCCGCCGGATCGCGCTGCTCGCGTCCACGCCGGACACTGCGGCCGGCACGCACGAACTGCTCGACGCGCTCGGGATGGCGACCGAGGCCGGCCTCGGCGCGGGCGACCTGCCGGGCGCCCGCCGGTGGGCCCGGCAACTCGCGGATCATCCGTTGCTGGCCGAGGTCGGCCATCGGGCCACGAGCTGGCTGCTGATGGCCGACGCGCTGGCGGGCAACGTCGACGAGGTGCTCACCGGCGGCGTCCGGTTCCTCGAAGCGTGGCAGCGGGCCGGCAGCCCCGCCAGGTCGGTCCTCGGTCCGGCGGTGGCCGGGGTGGCGATGATCCACGGCCTCCGCGACGACCTCGACGCCCAGCGCGAATGGAACGGGGTGCTGAAACAGCTCGGCACCCCGCCGGAGCACGTCTACGGCTACGGCGCGGTCTTCGACGCGATGCTCATGCTCCATCACGGACAGGCCGGCGACGCGTTGGCGCGGCTGGCGCCCGAGCCCGGCGACGTGTGGAAGTGGGTCACCTGGATCTGGCTCCACTGGTATGTGGCGCTGCGTGCCGAGGCCACCGTGCTCGCCGGAAATCCCAACGCCGGCCCGCGCCTGGCCGAGGCCCGGCGCATCGTTTCCGGCAACCCGGTCGCCGCCGCCATCGTGGAGCGGGCCGGGGCGCTGCTCGACGACGACCGGGAGCGGCTGCTCGCCACCGTCGGCGCCTTCGAGGCCAGCGGCTGTCGCTACCAGGCGGCACGGACCCTGGTGCTCGCCGGCGGCGACCACGCCGCTCGCGGCGCGGCCGCGCTCGCCGACCTCGGCCTCACCCCGATGGCCCCGCGGGCCAGCCGCTAGGCCCGATCCGGGACGTGCCCGCCCCGGGTGCCGGGGGTACGGCCCAGCGAAGCGCAACTGATGGTTGCGCGAGACCGGCTCCCCGGGTACCGTCTCCTGCAACCAAAGGTTGCAGGAGGATGTCATGGAGTTCGGGACCATCGAGCGGGAGATCTACGTCGAGGCGTCGCCCGAGATCGTCTTCGAGGTGGTGAGCAGCCCCGACCACCTGAAGGAGTGGTGGCCGGACGACGCGCGCTACGACCCGACGCCCGGGTCGACGGGCGAGATCGTCTTCGGCGACCGCGAGGCCGGCGGAACGGTGGTGCCGTTCACCGTGGTCGACGCGCGACCGCCGCGCATGTTCTCGTTCCGCTGGACGCAGCCGGCCGGCGAGGTCGCGGTGGCGGGCAACTCGCTGCTGGTCACCTTCGACCTGACCCCGTCGGGCCCCGGGACGCTGCTCAGGATGACCGAGACCGGCTTCCGCGAGATGGGCTGGGAGGTCGCCGTCCTGGAGCAGCAGTACCGGGACCACGTCAGCGGCTGGGACTTCTACCTGCCGCGGCTGGTGCCGTACGCCGCGACGCTGCAGGTGCGGGCATGAGCACTCCGGTGGCCGACCAGGTCGACGACGACCTCTGGTCCGCGATCGGGGACCCGACCCGCCGCCGGATGCTCGACCTGCTGCTCGTCGAGGGCGACGGCACCGCGACCAGCCTGAGCCAGCACATGCCGGTCACCCGGCAGGCGGTGGCCAAGCACCTCGGCGTCCTGGACCGGGCCGGCCTGGTCCGGGCGTTGCCGGCCGGCCGCGAGAAGCGCTACCGGGTGGACGACGTCCAGCTCGCCCGCGCGGTGGCCCAGCTCTCGTCGGTCGGGGCGGCGTGGGACGCCCGGCTCCGGCGGATCAAGCGGATCGCCGAGGCGATCCAGCGCACCCGACAGGACTGACAACGAGACAGAGGAGAGTCGAGATGGTGGACATTCTGCACCGGGTCGGGGTCAAGACCCCGACGCCGGAGAAGGTGTACGACGCGCTGACGACCGTCGAGGGCCTCGCCGGCTGGTGGACCGACGACACGAAGGGGAGCGGCGAGGTCGGTGGCGTGCTCGAGTTCCGGTTCCTGCCCGGTGGCTTCGACATGGAGGTCGTCGAGCTGCGGCCGTCCGAGCGGGTGTCGTGGCGGGTGGTGGACGGCCCGGAGGAGTGGATCGGGACCACGATCGACTGGGATCTGCGCCAGGCCGGCGACTACACGATCGTGCTGTTCAAGCACCAGGGCTGGCGGGAGCCGGTCGAGTTCATGCACCACTGCAGCACCAAGTGGGGCTCGTACCTGATGAGTTTGAAGTCGCTGGTGGAGACGGGTGAGGGGGCGCCGTCGCCGCGGGACGTGCAGATCAGCGACTGGCACTGATCGAGGGGATGGTGCCGTTCGAAACCGTGCTAACCGGGTACACGCCGGCCGCGCCCGCTGTCGCCGGGCCAACGGACGGAAGGGACGGCAATGACCAGGATCGGCATCATCATCGGGAGCACGCGTCCGGGGCGTAACGGGGAGACGGTGGCCCGCTGGGTCCACGAGATCGCCGCCAAGCGCGACGACGCCGAGTACGAACTCGTCGACATCAAGGACTTCGACCTGCCGCACCTCGACGAGATGACACCCCCGTCGCTCGGGCAGTACACCCAGCCGCACACCCTGCGGTGGGCCGAGAAGATCGCCTCCTTCGACGGCTACGTCTTCGTCACCCCGGAGTACAACCACTCCACCTCCGGGGCGCTGAAGAATGCGATCGACTTCCTCTACTCGGAGTGGAACAACAAGGCAGCCGGGTTCGTCAGCTACGGCAGCGTCGGCGGCACCCGGGCGGTGGAGCACCTCCGCCTGGTTGTCGCCGAGCTGCAGATGGCGGACGTGCGGGCGCAGGTCGCGCTCTCGCTCTTCACCGACTTCGAGAACTTCAGCGTCTTCAAGCCCGGCGATCACCAGGTCGGCGCGGTGAGCACGATGCTCGACCAGGTGGCCGCGTGGAGCGGCGCCCTGGCACACCTGCGGGCCGGCACGACGATGTCCACTCCGCAGTCCGCCGCCTAGCCGTCATATCGTCGTCGTACCGGCCGATGAGTTCCGGCCGGTGGCGCGGTCTGCCCAGGGACGGATGGCGAAGTGAGAGGAAAGAGTCCCATGGGCATGCTCGTCGTGACCGAGTTCGTGACGCTGGACGGTGTGGCACAGGCGCCGGGGCAGCCCGACGAGGACCGCGCCGGCGGCTTCACCCACGCGGGTGGCAGGCGCCGTTGCTGGACCACGAGTCCGGCGACGCCATGTTCGAGCAGGCCAGGAGCATGGACGCGCTGCTGCTCGGCCGCCGGACCTACGAGATCTTCGCCGGCTACTGGCCGACGGCGCCCGCGGACATCCCCTTCACCGGCCTGCTCAACCGGGTGCCCCGGTACGTGGCGAGCCGCACCCTGCACGAGCCGCTGGGATGGGAGGGCTCGACGCTCCTCGGCGGCGACCTCGCCGAGGGCGTGGCCGGGCTCAAGGACCGCCACGACGCGATCCACGTGATCGGCAGCCTCGACCTGGTGCAGTCGCTGTTGCGGCTCGGCGTCGTGGACCGGCTGAACCTGTGGCTCTACCCGCTGACGCTCGGCAGCGGCAAGCGGCTGTTCGCGCAGGGCACCGTGCCCGCGGCCTTCCGGCTCACCGAGTCGGTCACCCACCGCAGCGGCACGCTGCAGTTGACGTACGAGACGGCCGGTCCCCCGACCTACGGCAACCTCGCCGACCCGGCCGCCGGCCGGGCCGGCTGAGCCGCGTCAGTCCAGACAGAACTCGTTGCCTTCGGGGTCGGTCAGCACGATGTGGCCGGCGCTCAGCGGGGACTCGGGCTCGTGGCGGCGTACCCGCGTCGCGCCCAGCGCGACGAGCCGGTCGCACTCGGCCTCCAGCGCCGCCATGCGCTCGTCTCCCCGCAGTCCGGGAGCCGCCCGGACGTCGAGGTGGACCCGGTTCTTGGCGACCTTGTCCTCTGGCACCTGCTGGAAGAACAGCCGTGGGCCGTGCCCGTCCGGGTCCTCGATGGCCGACCTCGTGTTGCGCTGCTCGTCGGGCACGCCGATCCGCGCGAGGAAGTCGTCCCACGCGGCCAGCGGGTCGGCGCCCTCGGGCAGGTCGACTCCGGGCGGGCCGGGGTGGACGTAGCCCAGCACGTCGCGCCAGAAGGACGACAGCGCCCGCGGGTCGTGGGCGTCGAAGGTGACCTGGAGGTGGCGGCTCATCGAATTGCTCCGTTCGTCGCGGTGTTCGTCTGCGGGTAGCGGTCGCGCAGCAGGCGGAGTTCGTCCGCGTCCATGAGCCCACTCTGGCACCCCTGGCGGACAGGATCGGTCCGCTATCTCTGGCAGGCTGGGCGGCATGGGTGCGGCCGGCGGCGACGAGCGGGGTACGACGGAGCGGGTGCTCACCCTGCTCGGGCTGCTCCAGCAGCGCCCGGTCTGGACCGGCCCCGAGCTCGCCGACCGGCTCGAGGTGACGGCGCGCACGATCCGGCGCGACGTCGAGCGGCTCCGCGCGCTCGGCTATCCGGTGCACGCCGGCCAGGGCGTCGGCGGCGGTTACCAGCTCGGTCCGGGGCAGCGGCTGCCCCCGCTGCTGCTCGACGACGACGAGGCGATCGCCACCGCGGTGTCGCTGCTCGCCGGCGCGGGTGGCGCGGTCGCCGGGGCCGGCGATGCCGCACTCCGGGCGCTGACCAAGCTCGACCGGGTGCTGCCCACCCGGCTGCGGCACGACGTGCGCGCGCTCTCCGGTTCGGTGGAGTCCTTCGGCGGGGGCCGCCCATCGGTCGACCCCGAGGTGCTCATGACCCTGGCCCGGGCCTGCCGCGACGAGGTCGAGGCCGGCTTCGACTACCCGTCCGGGAAGGAGGTACGACGGCGGCAGGTCGAGCCCTACCGCCTGGTCGCCTCCGACCGGCGCTGGTACCTCCTCGCCTACGACCTCGACCGCGACGACTGGCGCAGCTTCCGCGTCGACCGGATGACCGAGGTGTCCGCACGGACCTGGCGCTTCCGCCCGCGCCCGGCCCCCGACGCGGCCCCGTACGTGCAGGAGGGGGTGTCGAGCCGGGTCTACCCGCACCAGGCGCGCTTCCTCGTGCACGCGTCCGCCGACACGGTGCGCGCGCAGATTCCGGCGTCGGCGGCCGTGGTACGACCGCGGGACGGCGGGTGCTGCGAGGTGCTCAGCGGCGCCGGCAGCCTCGACTTCGTGCTCATGCAGGTGCTCCTGCTGGGGCACGACTTCGAGGTGGTCGACCCGCCGGAGCTGCGGACGCGCTGTCGCGCGCTGGCAGAGCGACTGCTGGCGGCCGGCGCGACGCTCCCGGCGCCCGACCCGGAGGGGTGAGCCAGGGGTCATGAGTCATCGGTCGGGGTGACGGTGGCGTGTGACCCGAAGGCCTCCACGTCCCACCGTCGGCCACCGGCCAGGACGCGGCGCAGCTGGATCCGTCCGACCTCATCGGGGAGGTGCGGCTCGGCCACCAGCCGCTCGCCCTGCGGGTGCAGGCCCAGCATCGTGCGCAGGAGCAGCAGCGGCGCCCCGCTGGCCCAGGCCTGCGGGTTGCAGGCGGTCGGGTAGGGGACCGGCCGCGGGCCGAAGGACCGGTCGTAGCCGGAGAACGCCTCGGGCAGGCGGTAGTCGGAGTGGGCCGCCGCCTGCAGCATCGCCTTGGCGATCCGGTTCGCCTCCTGCCGATGGCCGTAGCGGGCCAGCCCCGCGGCGATGATCGAGTTGTCGTGCGGCCAGACGGTGCCGGTGTGGTAGCCGATGGGGTTGTAGCCGGTTTCGGCCGTGGAGAGCGTGCGTACGCCCCAGCCGGAGAACATCTCCTCCGACATGAGGTGGGCGGCGACGCGTCCGGCCCGGTCCTCCGGCACGATCCCGCTCCACAGCAGGTGGCCCATGTTCGAGGTCATCGAGTCGATCCGGCGCTTGTCGCCGTCGAGGCCCACGGCGTAGTAGCCGCCCCGGTCGGGGATCCAGTAGTCCCGGTTGAACTGCTCGCGCAGCCGGGCGGCCTCGGCGCGCAGCCGGCGGGCCAGGTCCGGGTCCCGCCACGGGCCCTCGGCGAGCTCGGCCATCCGCAGCTTCGCGTCGTAGGTGTAGCCCTGCGTCTCGCAGGTGGCGATCGGTAGCACCGGCAGGGTGCCGTCGGCGTGCTGCACCCCGTCGGGGGAGTCTCGCCAGCACTGGTTGCCGAGTCCCTGCGGCGAGCGGGTGGCGTACTCGACGTAGCCGTCGCCGTCGAGGTCGCCGTGGTGGTCGATCCACCCGAGGGCGGCGTCGGCGTTCGGACGCAGCCGGCACACCAGGTCGTCGTCGCGGCTCCACCGCCAGTACTCGGACAGCAGGATCAGCCACAGCGCGGTGGTGTCGGCGCCGCCGTAGTAGGGCCGGTACGGCTTGAGCCCGAGCTGGGTCAGTTCCCCGGTCCGGTACTCGTGGAGGATCTTGCCGGGCTCCTGGTCGGTGAAGTCGTCGAAGCCCGTCGCCTGATGCGCGGCCAGCACGATGAGCGCGCCCCGAGCGACGTCCGGGCCGCACACCATCGTCTGGTAGGCCGTGAGCAGGGTGTCGCGGCCGAACACGGTGAGGAACCAGGGCAGGCCGGCGGCGGTGAGCACCACGGGTTCACCGCGGATGGTCTTCTCGATCCGCATCGAGACCAGATCGAGCGCCGACTTGCGGTAGACGTTGCCGATCATCTCCATGTCGGCGTGCAGGTGCGGCTTCCCGGCCGCCCAGCGGGTCGAGGGATCCTCCGGTCCGTGGTCGAAGGTCTCGCCGAATCCGCGCCGGACCGGCTGGTAGTCCTCCTCGCCGCACCGCAGGTGCACCTGCAGTTCGCACCGCCAGCGCTGGCCGCGCCGCAGGCGCACCTCCCACACCAGGCTGTCCTCCTCGACGAGATCGGCCGGCGGGTCCGCCTCGACCCGCACCGATGCCCTGTAGTGACCGTTGCGATAGCTGAACGCCAGGGCCGACCCGTCCCGCGCGTGCGTCCGGACGATGTCCGGGCCCCGGTCCCGGCCGGACTCCTTGATCTCGAAGAGGTCCGCGAAGTCGGTGCCCACCGCCAGCCGCAGCCGCAGGGACACCGGCTCGATCCCGAAGTACCGCAGCTCTATCCGCTCGTACAGGCCGTTGCCGACCACCCGCTGCCGCCGGATCCCGACGCGGTTGGCCGGCAGGTCGGGCAGGCCCGCGTTGGCGAGGAAGAACGCCGCCGAGTACGCGTCCACGGTGCCGGAGGAGAGCACCAGCGGCGTGGTGTCGCTGAGGGTGAGCTCCCACTGGTCGAGGAAGCGCGTGTCGTCGTGCACCAGGCCGCCGATGGAGCCCCTCGGCACGTTGCCCGCCGGGTCGGAGAACATGAAGGTGCGACCCTCGAGCACGCCGATCGCGTCGGGCCCCAGTTCGGGCGGAAGGTCACGGCACACGCCGCTGGGCACGGGCGTGGACGGCTCGCGGCCCGGCAGTGGATCGGCCGGCGTCGCACGCCGTGGTATCGAGGTCACCCCCGCCCTCCTCCCCGATGGGCGGGACGGCGGACGTCCCGCGCCCTCCTCCCAAGCCTAGGAGCGTGGCCGGGCCGATGCGTGGGCTTTGCCCAGCCGCCGTTCGGGTGTCCAGCCGCCGTTCAGGGTGCCCGGCGGACGGGCGGGGCGGGGCCGGCGCCCCGCAGCCGGTCGGCCAGTTCGCGGACGGCGTCGCCGAAGCGCGGGTCCGACTCGCCCGGCAGGTGCCCGGCGATCGGGGCCGGGACGGTGTCGCTGGGCGGCGCGACCACGTTCCCGGGGTCCCGCAGCCGCCGGTCCACCGACCCCGCCGGCCCGCCGGCCGTCGGCGGCTCTCCCGGCCGGTGCGGCGAGAAGATCCACCCGCCGATGGAGTCGGTGTCCCGCCACAGGTTGATCCAGCGCCAGCCGACCCGCTGACCGACCTCGTGCAGCACGTCGCCGTGGATGTAGGCGGGGAACCAGCGGGCGTACAGCCGGTTCAGCGGGGACCCGTACGTCAGCAGCGCCACCCGCGCGCAGACCGGCGGCGGCAGTTGCAGCACGGTCGCGGCGAGCAGGACCGAGCCGTGGCTGTGCCCGGCGAGCAGCACCGACTGCCCCTGCCCGGTCAGGTAGCTGATCCGGCGGCTGAGTTCGGGCACCGCCCGCTCGGCGTAACAGGGTGGCGCGAACGGGTGCGCCGCCCGCGGCCAGAAGGTGCCCAGGTCCCAGAGCACGCCGACGTAGCGGCGGAACTCGGCGGTCCGGTAGGCGAACAGGCCGCCCAGGATCAGCGCCAGGATCACCCCGGCGATCACGTAGCTGCCCAGGACGATGCCGAAGTGCACCAGGTCGGCCGGGATCGGCGTCCAGCCCTCGATCACGATCCCGGGGTTCCACTGCAGCAGTCCCAGGGTGCTGGTGGCCATTCCGAGCCCGGCGAGCCCGGCGTAGATGAGGGCCAGCGGGGTCAGCCACTCGGTGAAGCGGGCCCGCGCGATCACCTTCCCGACCTGACGCAGCCGGTCGGCGGCCTCGGGGGGCGCGTCGGGGTGGTCGCGGGCCAGGATGTCCGCCGCCGCGCGCCGGCGGGCGGGCCGGGACGCCAGCGCCACGACCGCGCCGGCCACCGAGGCGACCGTCACCGCCAGGAAGAAGCCGAAGATCGCCCACTTGTACGCCAGCGGCGGGCTGCTGCCCGGCCGCACCCCGGTGGGCGCGCCGCGGTCCAGCAGGTCCGCCACCCGGTAGACCAGTTCGGCGGAGAGCGCCACCGCCATTCCGACGGCGACGGCGTCGATCACCGGGGCGCCGAGGGCACGCAGGGGCGGCCCGCCCGGCAGCCGGGGACGCGCCCACAGCACCGCGGCCCCGAGGACGACCAGGAGGACGGTCTGCGTCGCGAAGAGGAGGGTGACGGCCTCCTCGTACCCCGGCAGGCCCGTCTCGGCGGCCCAGCGCCCCGGCTCGGCCGCCACGACGACCACCACCGCGACGGTCAGCAGGCAGGCCGAGTTCCGGAGGCGGCGCAGGTTCCGGTCGACGCGCGGGGCCGGCGTGGTGCGGTCGAGCAGCGGATGGGCGCAGACCAGCACCACGCAGGCGGTCAGCACCGCCGTGGTCAGCACGAGCAGCACGGCCGTCGCGGCGGACGCCCGGCCGCCGGCGGAGCGCGCGGCGAGCAGGACGGCGTCCAGCGTGGCGAAGGCCGCGGCGACGTGGATCGACCGCAGCCGGGAGACCAGCGGAGCGGCGTCCCACTGACCGACCGCCGTCAGTTCGTGCTCGCCGGACGCCGTGACCGGGCCGTCGAACGTCGGACGGGTCCAGCCCGGCCGGCTGCTCGACCGCCAGACCAGGCCCACCGCCGCGACCGGGACCAGGGCCAGCACCGCCAGCCGCAGGCCGGCCGGCCGTTCGCCGAGCCAGGACAGCCAGCTCCGGTCGTTCAGGCACCGCGGCGAGCCCATGCACTTCCACGCGACCAGGTCCAGCGTCACACCGGCGACCGCGATCACGTACACGGCGGTGAGGGTCAGCGCGAGCAGCCGGCAGAGCGCCTTGACGGTCGTGCCGGCCAGTCCGCGCGCCGGCGGGTGCATCCAGATCGCCATGTTGCAGAGCATGAACGGCAGCAGGAACACCAGGGAGAGCGTGCGGACCGCGGTGCCCGAGGGAAGATCCCGCCACCGGTACGCCTCCAGGAGCACCCCTCCCGCGCCCCTGGTGTCCGGATAGCCGGCCCGCGGCCGGTAGAAGCCGCCGCTGCGGTCACCGGCCACCTGCCGTACGTTCGGCCGGTCCAGCACCTGCTCGGCGTTGGCGCCGGAGAGGCCGTGCACCCGCAACTCGACGACCTCACCCGGCCGTTCGTCCGATCTCACCGGCGTGTCCGACATCGATCTCCCGCGGCAGTGACCGGTGAGGGGCGCCGATACGCCCCTACACGGGCATGCGGTCTACCCGTTCCGCGCCGGATCAAGGCAGTCTTCCGGCCTTCGCACCCGCGGGCCGCGGCGCGCCGCCGGCGATCCCACCCCCGATCGGGGATGCGGGGAAACGAGGCAGCGCCCCGGTGCCGGGGCAGTAACGTGGCGGACGAGAGACCCGCCGGGAGGCGCGTGGCGCCCGCCGAGCCCCAGGGAGGCCGCGATGAGCGCGACAGATGTCCGGCGCGACGACGCGAGCGCGGCGGGGAGCGGGAAGGTCGACCTGAAGCTCGAGGTGGTCGTCATCCCGGTGGCGGACGTCGACCGCGCGAAGGAGTTCTACGGACGCCTCGGCTGGCGGCTCGACAAGACGCCGCCCGGGATCGTCCAGTTCACCCCGCGGGGCTCCGGGTGCTCCGTCCAGTTCGGTCCCACCCTGACCGCCGCCGCCCCCGGGTCGGCCAAGGCGTACCTGATCGTCGCCGACATCGAGGCGGCCCGGAACGCGGTGATCGCCGCCGGCGTCGAGGTGAGCGAGATCTTCCACCCCGGCCCGGGCGGCCCGGTCAGCGGCATGGACCCGGAGCGCCGCAGCTATCTCTCGCGCGCCGAGTTCAGCGATCCCGACGGCAACACCTGGCTGCTCCAGGAGATCACCACCCGGCTACCCGGGCGCGTCGAGTCCGCCGCGCCCTCGTTCGCCTCCGGCAACGATCTGGCCGCCGCGCTCCGCCGCGCCGCCGCCGCCCACGGCGAGCACGAGAAGCGCATCGGCGAGACGGACGCGAACTGGCCCGACTGGTATGCGGCGTACCTGGTGAGCGAGCAGACCGGCGCGGAACTGCCCCGGTGAGCCACGGATAGCGCTCAGCCCACGGCGGTCGGGGAGGGCGGCGCGCTGCCGCCCTGCGGCGCCTCGGCGGTCATCAGCCGGATGATCTCGGACCGGTCGGCGGCGGACGGCAGCCCCCATCCGGGGCGGTACCCGTACACCTGGTCCAGCGGGGTGGAGGCGGTACGTCCGTCGAGGACCTCGACCGCGCCGGTGTCGATCAGGCCGGGATGCTCGACGCCGCACGCCTCGGCGACCTTGACCAGGTCGCGCCGCAGCGTCCGGATGTAGTTGGCGGCCCGCACCGACTTGCGGGCCGGGTCGAGGCCCCTGGCCAGCCACGGGTTCTGGGTCGCGACGCCGGTGGGGCAGGTGTCGGTGTGGCACTTCTGCGCCTGGACGCAGCCGATCGCCAGCATCGCCTCCCGGCCGACGTTCACCATGTCGGCGCCGAGCGCGAACGCCACCACGGCGTTGTCCGGCAGCCCGAGCTTGCCGGCGCCGACGAAGACCACCTGCTCGTGCAGGTTCCGTTCGGCGAAGACCCGGTAGACCCGGGAGAAGCCCTGCTGGAACGGCAGCGACACCGAGTCGGTGAAGATCAGCGGGGCGGCCCCCGTGCCGCCCTCGCCGCCGTCGACGGTCACGAAGTCCACGCCGCGGCCGGTGTCGCACATCAGCGTGGTGAGCTCCTCCCAGAAGCCCAGGTCGCCGACGGCGGACTTGATGCCGACCGGCAGGCCCGTCTCGGCGGCGAGCAGCTCCACCCAGTCCAGCAGGCTGTCGCAGTCGGAGAACTCGGCGTGCCGCGACGGGCTGACGCAGTCGCGTCCCGGAGGGATGCCGCGGGTGGCGGCGATCTCGGCGGAGACCTTCGCGGCCGGCAGCAGGCCACCGAGGCTCGGCTTCGCGCCCTGGCTGAGCTTGATCTCCAGCGCCTTCACCGGTGCGCCCGCCACCAGGTCCTTGAGCCGGTCGAGGCTGAACCGGCCGCGCTCGTCCCGGCAGCCGAAGTACGCGGTGCCGATCTGGAACACCAGGTCACCGCCGTTGCGGTGGTACGGCGACAGCCCGCCCTCGCCGGTGTTCTGCAGGCAGCCGGCCAGGGCCGCGCCCCGGTTGAGCGCCTCGACGGCGTGGCCGGAGAGCGAGCCGAAGCTCATGCCGGAGATGTTCACCACCGACTGCGGGCGGAACGCGCGCGCCCGCCGCCGGGCGGCGCCGAGCACCTTCGCGCAGGGAAGGGTGACGTCGTGCCCGGCGCCGGGGGAGGACGGCGGCACCGCCCGCCCGAAGGTGCGGTGCTTGATGATCGGGTAGCCGGGGGTGTACTCGATGTCGTTGTCGGTGCCGAACCCGAAGTAGTTGTTCTCCTGCTTCGCCGAGGCGTACACCCAGCGCCGCTGGTCGCGGGTGAACGGCCGCTCCTCGTTGTTGCCGGCCACGATGTACTGGCGCAGCTCGGGCCCGATCGACTCGAGCAGGTACCGGGCGCGGCCGAGGACGGGGAAGTTGCGCAGCAGCGCGTGGTCGCGCTGGATCAGGTCGCGCGCGGCGAGGGCCGCGACGGCGGCGACGGCGGCGGGTACGGCTCTACGGGCCCAGCTCATGCCGCCACTCTTTCCGGGATCGCCGCCGGCCAAACGACCCGGCACGGCCGGGGCCGCCCGGCCGGGGGCTCAGGCCGGCACGGGCCGGCCCATCTCCGCCAGGATCCCGGTGCCCTGGCCCAGCTCGATCAGGTATCCGTCGGGATCTCGCAGGTAGCAGCGGATCTCCACCCCGTGGTCCTTCGGTTCCGTCAGGAACTCACCGCCCCGGGAGCGCCACAGCTCGTAGACGGCCCACACGTCGGTGACCCGGATGTTGAGCGCCCCGCTGAGCGTGTCCGGGTCGGTCGGCGCCCGCGCCGTCACGGTCGGCTTGTCGTCGGTCGGGCCGCCCTCGTCGTTGAGCACGAGGTAGCTGTTGTGCAGGCGGAGCACGGCCGGCCGCCGGTCCCGCACCACGGTGGCACCCAGCACGGCGCGGTAGAACTCCCGCGAGCGGTCCACGTCCCGCACGATCAGCAGGTGGGTGACGACCAGCCCGTGCTCGGGCTGGAAGTAGTCCGGTGCCTCATCCGTCACGACGCCCCCTCCCTCGGCCCGCCGGTTACCCGGGTGCGCGCGGGCCACACCCGGCCGCCCGGGGGCCGGCCGGCCGCTGACCGGCCGGCCCCTGGAACGGCACTGGCTGCTCGGGTGTCACCAGCCCACGGCGACCAGCAGCCACTCCGGGTCGGCCGCCGAGACGAACGAGGACTGGTCGGCGACGTCGTCGTACGGGAAGCCGTAGGACCGGCCGCCGATGGCGCGGTCGTGCCAGAACTTCGCGTACCAGTTGGCCGGCGCCTGCTGGTAGAACAGGCTCGGGTCCGACCACTGGGCCGACGGCAGGTGCGCGACGTGGCGGTTGAGCGCGGCGCAGCCGGCCGGGTTGCCGGCGAGCGGCCCGGCGCAGCCGAAGATGTCCGAGGTGCTGGCCGGCAGCCCCACCGAGGACGCGTAGCCGCTGAGGTAGTTGGCGTACTGACCGCCGGGGCGGAACTGCGGCGTGTTGCCCGGCGACGGGATCCGGTAGGGCGCCTCGATGGTCGACAGGTGCTTGAACTCGGCCGGCATGGCGTCCCCGAACCGCTGGAAGGTCACCGACCGGTCCTCGGCGAACGTCGCCTCGGTCTCGCCGACGGCCACGTCCCGCCCGTCGTGGGCGCGCAACCGCATCGCCAGCTTCAGGCCGAACGCGTCGACCCGGGTGGTGTTGCCGTTGAACTGGTCCGCCCCGACGGTGAACTCGATGAAGTCGCTGTACTGGCTGGTCGGCGATCCCAGGTGGAAGTACATCCGGCCCGCGGTGTTCACCGGCATGTCGAAGTAGGGCTGCTCCGCGATCGAGTGGCTCTGCCCGTTGTAGCTCCAGTAGACCTGGCTGTCGGGGTAGCGGCCGTTGGTCCGGTTGAGGACCTTCACCATGAGCACGTTCCGGGCCGGCGGGATCGAGGCCGTGTCACCCCAGAAGCCGCCCGTGGGCGGCGGGGTGGTCGGGGGCGGGGTGGAGCCGGACGTGGTGCGGACGGCGAACTCCCACAGCGAGTAGCCGTACGCGGTGGCCCGTGCCGTGCCGTACACCCGCACGTAGCGCCCGGTGCCGGTGACGTCGACCGTCTGGGTGCCGCCGCTGCCGGTGGTGGTGGCGTAGACGGTGGTCCACGGACCGTCCGGGCCGGCGGAGACCTGGACCTGGAAGGCCCGGGCGTAGGCCGCCTCCCACTGGAGGACGACCTGGCAGAGGGTCTGTGTTGCGCCGAGG
Source organism: Micromonospora sp. Utrum1 (assembly GCF_057197805.1). Taxonomy (NCBI): domain Bacteria; kingdom Bacillati; phylum Actinomycetota; class Actinomycetes; order Micromonosporales; family Micromonosporaceae; genus Micromonospora; species Micromonospora sp. Utrum1. Next base: position 4,905,708 of record NZ_CM170071.1, on the reverse strand, counting down.
TCCACCCGGAGCCACTGGGGATCGGCGAAGGCGCTGGACCAGCGGGTGCCGGAGTTGCCGTCGACGGCGGCGGACGCCGTCGTGGTGGCGCTCTCGGCCGAGGAGGCGACCGCCGGACGGTTGAGCGCGGCATTGCCGGCGCAGCCGGCGGACGAGGTGGTGCCGTGGACCTGGAACTCCCAGAGGGAGTAGCCGTAGCCGGTGGCCCGGGCGGTGCCGTACATGCGCACGTAGCGGCCGGTGCCGGCGACGGCGAGGGTCTGGGTGCCGCCGGTCCCGGTGGTGGTGCTGTACACGGTGGTCCACGGGCCGGCCGGGTCGGTGGCGACCTGGATCTGGAAGGCCCGGGCGTAGGCGGCCTCCCAGGCCAGTTGCACCTGGTCGATCGTCGCGGTGGCGCCGAGGTCGACCTGGAGCCACTGGGGATCGGCGAAGGCGCTGGACCAGCGGGTGTTCGGGTCGCCGTCGGTGGCGGCGGACGCCGGCGTGTTGGCGTTCTCGGTGGACGACGCGGTCGTGGGCCGACCCTGGGAGATCAGGGCGGACGCGGCGCTCGCGGCGAACGGCGCGGCCGCGACGGCGCCGCCGGCGACCAGCGCCAGGACGGCGGCGACGGCGGTGAGGAGGCGGCGGCCGGTGGGGCCCGGCCGGCGCCGGTGGTGGGGTGGGGCGGCGTGCATGGCATCTCCTACGGGGTGTGGTCCGGCGGAGAGCGCTCTCTGTGCCGAGAGTCGTCCCCGTCCGCGCTTCTGTCAAGACACCGGTCCCGAGAGTCGGGAAGATCGATTCCGGACTTTCCGCATTTCATTGACTGATAGAAGCCACTCGATGGAATCTGTTCGCGAGCGCTCTCACCCTCTCGGCCATCAGCCCGTTCACGGGAGCCGCCATGCGCACCCCACCACCCCCGTCCCGCCGGCCGCGCCGGCTGGCCACCACGATCGCGGCGCTGCTCGTCCTGCTCGCCGGGGCGGCGAGGAGATGGGTCCGGCGCTGGCCGGGCTGCTCTTCGGCGACTACACGCCGAGCGGCAGGCTGCCGTGGCAGCTCCCGCGCAGCCTGGCGGACGTGTTGCGGCCCGGCGGCACCGACGTGCCGGCCGACGCCGTCGAGGCCTGGGACCTGCCGTACGACCTGGGGGCCGGCGCTGCCGAGCGGGCCCAGATCCGGGCCAGCATCGACGCCGGGCAGCCACCGGCCACGACGTACGGCAACCCGCTCTACCCGTACGGGGCCGGCCGGACGGGGTTCTGACCGTCGCGGGCCGGTGCCGGGGCCGCCGGTGCGATTCGAGCCGGCGGCCCCGCGTCGGGGTTCGCGACCGTTCGCGGGCCGATGGCATGAATGCACCGTGGCGTCGTCGCAGAACGTAGACCTGATGGGCAACGTCCGCGCGCTGGTCGAGGACGCTCTGCCGGCTCGCCTGCCGGGAGCCCGCGTCGCGGCGGAGCGCGACGAGATCATCGTCGCCGTGCCGGCGGCCGGGCCCGGGTGTCCCTGGTCCCGCTGCTGCGCAGCTGCCTGGACCAGCGCCGGGTGATCAACCGGCCGGGCGAGTGCTTTCGCGGGGCAGCACCGCGTGCGGCACGGTGATCCGGGCGGGTGCGGCGTCCGGGCGGTCCAGCCGGGCGGTGACCAGCGCGACCGCCTCCCGGGCGAGGAACGCGGGGTCGGCGGAGACGGAGGTCAGCGTCGGCCGGGAGTAGCGCCCTTCCTCGCTGTCACCGATCCCCATCACCGCGACGTCCGCGGGCACGCGCAGCCCGGCGTCGGCGGCGGCCCGCAGGGCCCCGATGGCGAGCCGGTCGGAGTAGCAGAGGATGGCGTCCGGGCGCTGCTCGTGGGCGAAGAGCCACCGGGCGGCCCGGTAGCCGTCCTCGTACCGTTGCTGGGCCGTGGTCCGCAGGTAGCCGGCCGGTAGGTCGAGTCCGGCCCGCCGCAATGCCCGCCGGTAGCCGGCGGTGCGGGGCGCCGGCGGTCCGTCGGCCTCAGCCGGCCGGGCGCCGACGGCGGCGATCCGCCGTCGGCCCGTGCCCAGCAGGTGGTCGGTGGCGTCCGCCGCGGCACCGGCGCCGTCGAGGGCGACCTGGTCGCAGCGCGGGTCCCGGCTCTCGCCGAGCAGGACGAGGGGAGTGCCGGTGCCGAGCCGGGCGTCGACGAGTCCCGGGGGCACGACGTCCGCGCCGAGCAGGACGACGTCGACACCCGGTGGGGCACCGGCTCGCGTCGGTGGCGCGGGACGCTCGGTGTCGCTTCCGAGGTGGTCGACGACGACCCGGAAGCCCTGGCCCGCCGCCGCGCGAACGACCTCCCGTGCCAGCCCGCACAGGCCGGGCGCCTCGACGTCGGCGACGATCAGCGCGAGCAGGCCGGTGCGGCCGGTGCGCAGGGTGCGGGCCGCGAGGTTGGGCCGGTAGCCGAGCTCCTGGACGGCCGCCCGCACGCGGCGGCGCAGGTCGTCGCTGACGTGCGGGTGGTCGTTGACGACGTTCGAGACGGTCTTCACCGACACCCGCGCGTGCCGTGCCACGTCCTTGAGCGTGGTGGCCACGATCCGTCCTCTCGCCTCCCGGGAAGCCGGCGACGGAACCACGCGGCTTCCTCCCGACACCGGCCAACGGCTTTCGCTGGTGTACACACCGGACGATCCCAGAGACAGATACACCGGTCAAGGCGTTACGCTGGTGTGGTCCGGAGGGAGGGCGACGGTGAGCGACGAGGCGCCGGTGCCGTCCGCCGTGCGGCTGGTGCGCGACTTCGTCAACACCTTCGAGCCGCAGGTCGACGAGGAGTCGCTGACCAGCCCGGACGCGCTGCGGGACTGGCTCGCCGAGCGAGGGCTGGTCCCCGCCGACGCCCGGCTGGGCGCGGCGGACCTCGCCACGGCCCGCACGGTCCGCGAGGGCCTGCGCGCGGTGCTGCTCGGCCACGCCGGTCACCCCGCCGACGCCGGCGCGCTGCGCCGCCTCGACGAGGCGCTGGCTGCGGCGCCCGTGCGGCTGACGCTCGCGGACCGCGGACCGCGCCTCGTTCCCGTCCGGCCCGGCCCTCTCGGCGTGGCGTTGGCCGCCCTGGTCGAGGCGATCCGGCAGTGCGCGGAGGACCAGGTCTGGACCCGGCTCAAGGTGTGCGACCGGGACACCTGCCGATGGGCCTACTACGACGCCTCCCGCAACCGGGCGCGGCGGTGGTGCTCCATGGCCGGGTGCGGCAACTACGTCAAGATGCGTCGGGCCTACGCCGTCCGCCGCGGCCGCCGGCCCTGGACGCCGGACCCTGGCCGGGACCGCTGACCGGACAGCCTCTCGACCGGCTCGGCCAGGTCCCCGCGCACGGCGGGCGCTATCACGACGGTGCGGTGCCGCGGACCGCCCAGGCCCGCGCGGTGAGCCGGACGGATCCGTCCGCCTCGACCGGCAGCCGGGTGCGGAGCAGGTCGCGCAGCGCCGCGCGGCGCGGCTCGGTCAGCGACGCCACGTACGCCGGTGCCGCGCCCTGGCCACCGAGGAACGGCGTCCAGTACGCGTCGACGTCGGCGAACACGGTGGGCACGACCACCGGCTCGACGGCCACCGCGGCGAAGCCGGCATCCGTCCACAGGGCGCGCAGCGCCTCGGGGCGGCACAGCGGGAACCGGCGCCCCTCGGACCACTCCGCGGTCGCCGGATCGAGCGCCTCGGCCGCCGCCCAGAAGTGGCGCATCATGGCCATGCCCTCGGCGTAGTCCCAGACGTAGGCGGCCGCGACGCCGCCGGGCCGGAGGACACGGGCGAACTCGGCCACGGCCCGCGCCGGGTCGGGCACGAAGTTGAGCGCCAACCCGCTGACCACGACGTCCACACCCCCGTCGGTCATCGGCAGCGCGCGGGCGTCACCGATCTCGAAGGCGGCCCGCGGGTCGTCGACCCGGTCACGGGCGTGGGCCAGGAATCCCGCCGCCGGGTCGACGCCGGTGACGTGCGCCGGATCCGCCTCGGCCAGCACGGTCGCGGTCAGCGCGCCGGTGCCGCAGCCCACGTCGAGCCAGCGCAGGCGGGGCGGGAGCGCCAGCCGCCGCAGGAAGTCGTGCGCGACGAGCCGGCTCCACCGGCCCACGTACGCCTCGTACGCTTCGCCGTCGGCCCAGACCGGTTTCGCCATGCCGGCACGATACGGCAGGGGTGGGCCGGATCCACCGGCTCGGGCGACGGTCCGTCCGGAGTCGCGGTCGGCGGGACACCTCGACTCGGACGCATGGCGCTCCTCGGCCCGGGTAACCGGTGCGCCATGGCCAGGTACACCGAGCCCGAGCTCAGAGCGCAGCTCAAGGAGGAGATCCAGGCGTCCGACAAGGGCGGCCGGCCGGGGCAGTGGTCGGCGCGCAAGTCGCAGCTGCTCACCAACGAGTACAAGAAGCGCGGTGGCGACTTCGAGGGCCCCCGGGACCAGCGGCAGCGGTCCCTGCAGCGGTGGGGCGCTGAGGAATGGCAGACCCGGTCCGGCTCCACCCGGGCGCGCCGGAACGGCGAGACCGCTCGTTACCTGCCGAAACGGGCCTGGCAGAAGCTCTCGGACGAGCAGCGGCGGGACACCGACACGAAGAAGCGGCAGGCGTCCCGGTCCGGGCGGCAGTTCGTGGCCAACACGGGACCGGCCAAGCGCGCCCGCCGGGAGGCCACCTCGGCCGGACAGCTGTCGGACCTGCCGGTCGCCGAGGCGGTCAAGCTCGTCCGCGGCCTCGACACGCGCCAGCTCCGGGCCGCGTTGCGGCGTGAGCGCGGCGGCAAGGACCGCAGGACGCTCGTCCAGCGGTTGGAGTCGGAGCTGGCTCGGCGCTGACCGCGGGTGGCGTGCCGGACGGGACACCGCCCGCCCGGCACGCCGCCGGTCACTGGTAGACGCGGACGTGGTCGACCAGCATCCGGGCCGGGAACGGTGTCGACGCGTCGGGCGGACCGGGCCAGTCGCCGCCGACGGCCAGATTGAGGATCAGGTAGAACGGGTGGTCGTAGACCCACGGGCCGCGGGTGGCCTCGACCGTGGCCTTGCTGGCGTAGAAGACCTCGGTGCTGTCGACGAAGAAGCGCATGCCCCGGCTGTCCCACTCCACCGCGTAGACGTGGAAGTCGGCGGACAGGTCCACGCCCCACACCCGCTCCTGGCCGTAGCCGGCTGCGCCGTTGTAGGCCGGCGCGTGCAGCGTGGTGTAGCTGCGCGTGGTGTCCCGGCCGAGGATCTCCATGATGTCGATCTCACCGTTGTACGGCCACGGCCGCCCGGTCAGGAAGTCGGCGCCCATCATCCAGAACGCCGGCCAGAACCCATTGCCCTTGGGCACCTTGACCCGGGCCTCGATCCGGCCGTACTGGACGTGGAACCGGTTGGCGGTGTTCATCCGGTGCGACGTGTACGCGCGTCCGCCGGCGGACTCCCGGCGGGCCTCCATGACGAGCTGCCCGGTGCCGTTCATGGCGGCGTTGGCGTTGTCGGTGTAGTACTGCAACTCGTTGTTCTGCCCCGTACCCGGGTCGACGGTCCACTTCGCGGGGTCGGGCCGGCTACCCGCCGGGCCGTTGAAATCGTCGGCGAAGACGAGGCGGGTGGCCGGGAAGGTCGGGTCCGGCGGTGCGGGTGGGGGAGCGGTCGGCGCGCCGCCCGTCCCGTACACCTGGAACTCCCACAGCGAGTAGCCGTAGCCGCTGCTGCGCGCGGTGCCGTACATCCGCACGTAGCGGCCCGTGCCGGTGACGGCCAGGGTCTCCTTGAACCCGGCGCTCGTGGTGGTGCTGTAGATGGTGGTCCAGGTGGTGGCGTCGTTCGAGGTCTGGATCTGGTAGGCGGTGGCGTGCGCCGGGTCCCACTGGAGGACCACCCGGTGGACGGTCGCGGTGGCGCCGAGGTCGACGTAGATCCACCCGGGGTCCACCCAGCCGGTGGTGGCGCTGGTTGCCCAGCGGGACGCCGGGTCCAGGTCGAACGCCCGGGCCGGGAGGCACTGCCAGCAGGCGCCGTCGTCCTGGTAGGAGGACGCCACGCCCGGCTTGCCGTACGACAGCAGCACGTCCCCGCCCGGCGGTGGGCTGGACGGCGGCGGGCCGCCGGAGGTGCGTACCGCGAACTCCCACAGCGAGTAGCCCCACGCGGTGGCCCGCGCGGTGCCGAGGATGCGGACGTACCGCCCGGAGCCGGAGACCGTGAGCTGTTGGCTTCCGCCGGTCGCGGTTGTGGTGCCGTAGATCGTGGTCCAGGCGGCGCCGTCGTCGGAGACCTGGACCTGGTACGCCGTCGCGTACGCCGCCTCCCAGCTGAGGTCGACGCGGCAGATCGTGCGGGAGGCGCCGAGGTCGACCCGGATCCACTGCGGGTCGGCGGCGGCGCTGGACCAGCGGGTGCCCGCGTTGCCGTCGACGGCGGCGGAGGCGGGGAAGCCGGCGTTCTCGGTGGACGAGGCGGTGGCCGGGCGGTTGAGGGCGGCGTTGCCGGTGGTGTCGCAGCCGCTGGCAGCGGTCGTGCCGTACACCCGGAACTCCCACAGCGACACGCCGTACGGCGTGCCCCGGGCGGTGGTGTACACCCGCACGTAGCGCCCGGAGCCGGCGACGGTGAGCGTGTCGACGCCGCCGTCGCCGCTGGTGGTGCCGTAGACGGTCGACCAGGTCGCGCCGTCGGCGGAGACCTGCACCTGGTAGGCCGTGGCGTACGCGGCCTCCCACTGGAGCACGACCTGGCTGAGGGTGGCGGTGGCGCCCAGGTCGACCCGGATCCACTGGGGATCGGCCGCGGCGCTGGACCAGCGGGTGCCGGTGTCGCCGTCGACGGCGGCGGACGCGGGGAAGGCGGCGCTCTGGACCGACGACGCGGTGGCCGGCCGGCCCTGGGAGAGCAGCGGATCGGCGGCGCTGGCGGTGCCGTGCACGGCGGCGACGAAGGCCGCGACCAGGGCCGCCACCAGGGCGAGGACGGCGGCGGGCCGGAGCCGGCGGGTGGGCGGGGGAGGTGGGGGATCGGCCGGGACGGGACGGGCGTTCATGACGTCTCCAGGAGGGAGCGGCGGCCGTGACACGGGCCGGCGTGGGCCAGGTGTGCCCGGCCGCCGGGTGGTGGTGGGCGGCAGGGCCGGACGGCGGACACCGGTCGGCGACGACCGGCATGAGAAAGCGCTCTCTGGCAGACAGGGTCGGCCTGGTCATCGGGTGGTGTCAATAGAATCCGCCGGTTCCGGAACCGATCGACGGTTCGTCAGCCGTCGCGCCGCAGCCGGCCCGTCTCCCCCGTGCCGAGCCGCCGGGGGCGAGCACGACGGACCGCCGCCGGCCGAGGGGCGGCCGGCGGCGGATCCGAGGACGTGCCGCTACCGCGTCGCGAGACCCACGCTGATCGTCCTGGTCAGGGTGGCGTTGTCGTCGTCGCCGTCCAGCGACCAGACCATCGCCCCGGCCAGGCCGACCCGCCGGATGTAGAGCGTCTTCTGGAACACGACTGCCGGATCGTCGTACGTCCAGAAGGTCGTGCCGTCGAACAGCCAGGCGTGCCCCGCGCGCAGGTCGCGGTGGACGGTCCAGCCCTTGCCGGGCAGGGTCTTGAGCTGCTTGTAGTCCTCGTAGCCGGCCTCGAAGGTGGCCGGCGCGGGCCCGGTCGCGGGCTGGAATAGCCCGTCCCCGCCGCCGGTCACGCCGGTCCAGCCGCGACCGTAGTAGGGGATGCCCAGGACCAGCTTGCCGCGCGGCGCGCCGCGGGCGAGCCAGCCGTCGATCGCCACCTCGGCGGAGAAGTCCGGGCTGTCCGGCGCGCCCGCCGGCACGCGCAGCGCCGACTGCTGGTTGGTCACCGAGTCCCAGGAACCGTGGAAGTCGTACCCCTGCACCGTGGCGAAGTCCAGGTACCGGAAGATCTTCCGGCCCTCGTACCCGGCGTCCATGGTGGCCGGGTTGGCCGGCAGGAACGCGGTCAGGACGTAGTGCTTCCGGGCCTGCCGGCCGTACGCGTCGAGCTGCCGGCGGAATTCGGCCAGCAGCTTCGTGAAGTTCTCCCGGTCCTCGGCGCGGACCACGTTGCCCGGCTCGCCCGGCCAGTTCGGCCACTCCCAGTCCAGGTCGATGCCGTCGAAGACGCCGGCGGCCGCGCCCGGGCCGCCGCTGCCGCCGTCCAGCACCGGGAGGTTGCCCTTGAGGTAGAGGTCGATGCAGGAGGCGACGAACGCCCGGCGGGACGCGTCGGTGCGGGCGGCGTTGGAGAAGTACGTCGACCAGCTCCAGCCACCCAGCGAGATCATCACCTTGAGGTCGGGGTGCCGGGCCTTCAGCTTGGCCAGCTGGCCGAAGTTGCCGTTGAGCGGCTCGCCCCAGGTGTCGGCGACGCCGTCGACGCTCTCCTCCGCCGGGACGGGGCGCTGGTAGTCGGCCCAGGCGTCCCCCTCGCCCGGCCCGCCGTCCACGTAGCAGCGTCCGTCCTCGCTGACGTTGCCGAAGGCGTAGTTGACGTGGGTGAGGCGGCTCGCCGCCCCGGAGGTGTCGAGCTTCCTGACCGGGAAGGCCCGGCCGTAGATGCCCCACTGGGTGAAGTAGCCGACCCGGTGGTATCCGGCCCGGCCGGGCGAGCCGTCCGCCGCGCTCGCGGCGCTCGGCGGGGCGGCGGTGATCAGCACGGCCGACAGGGCGGCCAGGGCGGTGAGGCGGCGGTGGCGGAACGGTCGCATCGGCACTCCCATGAGGGACGGAGCGAGATTAGTTAAGAGACCTTTCTGATCGATGAAGCTAAGCCGGTGGTGAATCGCGGTCAAGTTCCCGCGCCGGAGTTGCTAGGCTTGCGGGAGCGCGCCGAGAGACCGCGCTGCGACTCGAAGGAGACAGACATGACGGGCGACGACGACATCTCCGGGTGATCCCGGCCCACCTCGTCGCATCCCTGTCTCGTCATCCGGGCGGCCGTGCCCTGCCCGGCGCAACCCTGAAGGTCTCTTCGATGTCCGACACCTGTGTCGTGTGCAGCAACCTCTCCTTTTCCTGGCCGGACGACACCCCGGTCTTCCAGGACCTGTCCTTCACCGTCCCGCCCGGCCGCACCGGCCTGGTCGCGCCGAACGGCGCCGGCAAGACCACCCTGCTGCGGCTGATCGCCGGCGATCTCACCCCCACCGGCGGCGCCGTGACGGTGGACGGCGTGCTCGGCTACCTCCCGCAGAACCTGCCGCTGGCCGGCGAGCTGACCGTGGCCCAGGTGCTGGGTGTCGACCCGGTGCTCCGGGCGCTGCACGCGATCGAGGCCGGTGACGCCCGCGAGGAGCACTTCACCACCGTCGGCGACGACTGGGACGTGGAGGAGCGCAGCCGGGCCGAACTCGACCGGCTCGGTCTGGGCGACGTCCCGCTCGACCGGCGGCTGGACACCCTCAGCGGCGGGCAGGTGGTCTCCCTCGGCCTCGCCGCGCAACTGCTCCGCCGCCCCGACGTGCTGCTGCTCGACGAGCCGACGAACAACCTCGACCTCGACGCGCGACACCGCCTGTACGCGGTGCTCGAGGAGTGGTTCGGTTGCCTGCTGCTGGTCAGCCACGACCGGGCCCTGCTGGACCGGATGGACCGCATCGCCGAACTCGACCGCGGGGAGGTGCGCCTGTTCGGCGGCAACTTCACCGCGTACGAGGAGGCCGCCCGGGCGGCCCGGGAGGCGGCCGAGCGCACCGTGCGCGGCGCCGAGCAGGAGGTGAAGCGGGAGAAGCGCGAGATGCAGCAGGCCCGCGAGCGGGCCGAGCGGCGGGCCGGCAACGCCGCCCGCAACCTCGACAGCGCCGGCCTGGCCCGGATCGTCGCCGGCGGGCTCAAGCGCAGCGCCCAGGAGTCGGCCGGCCGGTCCCGGCAGATGCACGCCAACCGGCTCACCGAGGCCCGGGCCCGGCTCGACGAGGCCAGCCGGGCGCTGCGCGAGGACCAGACGCTGACCCTGGACCTGCCGGACACCACCGTCCCGGCCGGCCGGACGGTCGTGGCGGGGGAGCGGATGCAGGTCCACCACGACGGTCGGGCCGTCTTCGCCGGGGCGGGGGTGGACCTGACCATCCGGGGACCCGAGCGGATCGCGCTGATCGGCCCGAACGGCGCCGGCAAGTCCACCCTGCTCCGGCTGCTCCGCAGCGACCTCGATCCGGAGGGCGGCGACGTGCGCCGGGGCGAGGGCCGGGTCGCGTACCTGTCGCAGCGGCTGGACCTGCTCGACCCGGACCGCACGGTGGCGGAGAACTTCGCCGCGTACGCCCCGGACCGGCCGCCGGCCGAGCGGATGAACCTGCTGGCCCGGTTCCTCTTCCGCGGCGCGCGCGCCCACCTGCCGGTCGGCGTGCTCTCCGGCGGCGAACGGCTCCGGGCCACCCTGGCCTGTGTCCTGTACGCGCAGCCGGCGCCCCACCTCCTGCTGCTGGACGAGCCGACGAACAACCTCGACCTGGTCAGCGCGAGCCAGTTGGAGAACGCGCTGGGCGCCTACCGTGGCGCGTTCGTGGTGGTGAGCCACGACGAGCGGTTCCTGGCCGAGATCGGCGTGCAGCGGTGGCTCCGCCTGGACGACGGCCGGCTCCGGGAGGTGGCCGCGCCCGAGCCCGCCTGAGCCCGCCGTCCCGCCGTCGGCGGAAGCGGGGTCTGGACGGACTTAAACTTGCATCGCTAGTTTAAGCCGCATGGACCTTCAGCTCTCCGCCGAGCAGGTGGCGGCTCGTCGGCTCGCCGCCGAGTTCGTCGACCGGGAGGTGGTGCCGCACGCGGCGGCCTGGGACCGGCGGGAGGAGGTCGACCCGGACATCGTCGGGAAGCTCGGCCGGCTCGGCTTCCTCGGGCTCACCGTCCCCGAGGAGGACGGCGGGTCCGGCGGCGACCACCTCACCTACTGCCTGGTGCTCGAGGAACTCGGCCGCGGCGACTCCGCCGTGCGCGGCATCGTCTCGGTGTCGCTCGGGCTGGTCGCCAAGTCCATCGCCGCGCACGGGTCGGCGCCGCAGCGGGCGGAGTGGCTGCCCCGGCTCTGCTCGGGCGCCGCGCTGGGCTGCTTCGCCCTCACCGAACCGGACAGCGGCTCGGACGCGGCCGCGCTACGCACCCGCGCGGTCCGCGACGGCGGCGACTGGCTGATCACCGGCACGAAGACCTTCATCACCAACGGCACCACTGCCGACGTGGCGCTGGTCTTCGCCCGCACCGGCGGCCCGGGGCACCGGGGCATCACCGCGTTCCTGGTGCCCACCGGGGCCGCCGGGCTCACCCGGCGGGAGATCCACGGCAAGCTCGGCCTGCGCGGGCAGGCCACCGGGGAACTCCGGCTCGACGCCGTCCGGGTGCCCGACTCGGCGCGTCTCGGCCCGGAGGGCGGCGGTTTCCGGCTGGCCCTGGCCACCCTCGCCAAGGGCCGGATGTCGGTGGCCGCCGGCTGCGTCGGCATCGCGCAGGGCTGCCTCGACGCGGCGGTCGGCTATGCCGGGCAGCGCACCCAGTTCGGCAAGCCCATCGCCGGGCACCAGCTGGTGCAGCAGCTGATCGCCGGCATCGCCGTGGACACCGCCGCCGCCCGGCTGCTGGTGTGGCGGGTGGCCGACCTCGTCGACCGCGGCGAGCCGTTCGCCACCGAGGCCTCGATGGCCAAGCTCTTCGCCAGCGAGGCCGCCGTCCGCGCGGCCAACAACGCCGTCCAGGTCTTCGGCGGGTACGGCTACATCGACGAGTTCCCGGCCGGCAAGTACCTGCGGGACGCCCGCGTCATGACCCTCTACGAGGGCACCAGCCAGATCCAGCAGCTGCTCATCGGGCGCGCGCTCACCGGCGTCAACGCCTTCTGATCCGACCACCACACCGACCCGGGAGGGCAACCGGCATGAGGAGCTTGGCCTGCATCGAGGAGACGACCGCGGCGACCGGCGAGACCGCCGGCCGTCCCTTCCGGAGCGTGGTCCGATGACCGCGCTGTCGCTGGCCATGGTGCTGGCCGAGGCCGCCCGGCGGCACCCGGACACGGTGGCCGTGGTCGACGGCGACACCCGGGTCAGCTACGCCGAGTTGTGGCGGCAGGCGCGCGGCTACGCCGCCGGACTGCGGGAACTGGGCGTCGACCCGGGCGACGCGGTGGCCCTGCTGGCCCCGAACGTGGTCGACTTCCCCCGGGTCTACTACGGCGCCCTCGCCGCCGGCGCGGTGCTGGTGCCGGTGCACCTGCTGCTGACCGTGGACGAGGCGGTGCACGTGCTCCGCGACAGCGGCGCGAAGCTGCTGGTCTGCCACAGCTCGCAGCTCGCCCTGGGCGCCGCGGCCGCCGCGGCGGCGGGCGTACCGCTGGTCACCGTCGGTCCGGCCGGCGCCGGCGGGTCCCGGCTGGAGGAGGTGAGCGAGCGGCTACCGGCGCTGCCGTCGTACGTCACCCGGCAGGCGGAGGACACCGCGGTGGTGCTCTACACCAGCGGCACCACCGGCGTGCCCAAGGGCGCCCTGCTCACCCACCTCAACCTGGTCATGAACGCCACCGTCAACGTCTTCGACGCCAACGACGCGCGCCACACGGACGTGGTGCTCGGCTGCCTGCCGCTGTTCCACAGCTTCGGCCAGACCGTGGCGATGAACGGCACCTTCCGGCTCGGCGCCACGCTGGTGCTGCTGAGCCGGTTCACCGGGCCGGCCGCCATCGACCTCATGCTGCGCGAGGGGGTCGACGTCTTCCACGGCGTGCCCACCATGTACGTGGCGCTGCTCGACGCCGCCCGCGACCGGACCACCCTGCCCCGGCTGCGGCTGTGCATCTCCGGCGGGGCGTCGCTGCCGGTCGCCGTGCTGGAACGGTTCAACGCCGCCTTCCAGACGACGATCTTCGAGGGCTACGGGCTCTCCGAGACCTCGCCCACGGCGACGACCAACCAGCCGCACTTCGGCACCCGCCCCGGCACCGTCGGGCACCCGGTGTGGGGCGTCGAGGTGGAGATCGCCCGCGCCGACCTGGACGACCGGATCGAGCTGCTCCCGACCGGCGAACTCGGTGAGATCGTCATCCGCGGGCACAACGTCTTCGCCGGCTACCTCGGGCGGCCCGAGGCGACCGCGGAGGCGGTGGTCGACGGCTGGTTCCGCAGCGGCGACCTGGGGCGCAAGGACGCCGAGGGGTTCGTCACCATCGTGGACCGCAAGAAGGACCTCATCATCCGGGGCGGCTTCAACGTCTACCCGCGCGAGGTCGAGGAGGTCCTGGCCCGGCACCCGGCGGTCGGTCAGGTGGCGGTGATCGGGGTGCCCGACCCGCGGCACGGCGAGGAGGTCTGCGCCGTGGTGGTGCCCGACCCGGCGGGCCCCGGCCTGCCCGGTGAGCAGGAGCTGATCGACTGGTCCCGCGAGCACCTGGGCCGGCACAAGTACCCGCGCCAGGTCCGGTACGTCGACGCGCTGCCGATCGGGCCGAGCCACAAGGTGCTCAAGCGGGAGCTGCGCCGAACGGTGGCGCCGCCCGCGGACTGACTGACCACGGCGGCGGTCGACGCGGTCACAGCGGCCGGTTCAGTCCGACGTGGAGGTGGCCGGCCCACCGGGTCGGCGTCGCCGGGAACTCGTCGCGGACCGCGCGTACCGTCTCGGTGAGCACCCGGGCCGCCGCGGTGGTGTCCGGGGGGCGGGTGCCGCCGTCGGTCAGGCCGGCGTAGAACGCCGCGGCGACCCGCGCGCTGTCCGGGGTACGCCACGTCGTGCCGATCACGCCCCGGAAGCCCGCGAGCTGGAACGCCGCGGCCAGGTGCAGCGGTTCGTCGGTGAACGTGGGATGCGTCTGCGCGGAGCCGCACGCGGACAGGAAGGCCAGTTCGGCCCGCTCCAGGTGGTAGGAGCCCACCAGGTGCGGGCTGAGCGTGCCGCCGGCGCCCAGGCGCAGCCCGCCGGTCAGCATCGCCGGCCCGCCGGCGTCCGCCTCGCCGTGACAGGCGAAGTGCGCGATCGGGTGGTCCCGCAGCGCGTCCTCGACCGCGTCGGGCGCCACCTCGGTGCCGGCGAGCATCGTGGAGCCGGGGATCAGCCGGGCGACCTGCTCGACCTCGGCGCGTACCTGGGACAGCGCCGGCAGGTCCCGCGCGGTCGGCACGCCGACGACGGCGGCCGTGGCGGCCGTCGGCCGTCGCGGCCGGTCCGCCCCCGCGTGGGCCAGGGCGGTGAGGGTCGGCGTCCAGGACGACACCGCACGGTCGAGGACGGTACGCCGGCGGCCGGGCTCGCGGTGGTGACCGGCGGCGTGCAGCGGGAGCCGGGCCAGCGGACCGACCGGGCACCACCAGATCCGCGGCGGCGGCTCGTCCCCGGGGGCCAGCAGATCGAGCACCGGCCCGGCAACGGCGTCCCACAGCCAGCCCAGGATGCCGTGCAGGTCCTCCTGGGCGGCGGCGCGCCGGTCGAACGGCACCGCCGGGTCGGTCGTCTCGGCCACCGCGGCGTACCAGCGGACCACGTGCCGCCGGACCACGGTCGCGCGCAGGTCGGGCAGGCGCACCGGCCGCACGGGCCGGTACGGGTCGGCCGGGACGACCAGCGCGTCGCCCCGGTCGCCGTGCATCGTGACGACGACCACCGGCATCCCGGCCAGCCGCCCGCGCAGCAGCGGCATCGACGGCGGCCGGAGGAAATCGACGAACCCGGGCAGCCGGCGGATCCGTTCGACCACCCGGTCCCGCTCGGCGGCGAGCTGCCGGGTCCGGGCCAGCCAGACCGGCCGGGGATCCCAGTCCCCGCTGGAGCTGGCCAGCACCTCGCCGGACGCCTTCCGGCGTTCCACCTGGATGCTGAACTTCCGGACCTGTGTGTAGGCGTCCGCCTGCGCCAGCTCCCGGTCGATCCGGTCGAGTTCCGCGGCGAGCCGGGCGTCGATCGCGCGCAGCTCCACCCGGCCGCCGCGGATCCCCAGGGCCTCGTGGAACAGCAGGCCCCGGCCGCGTTCCAGGAGTTCGACGGCGCGCTCGGCGTCGTCCGCCGCGAGCGCGGCGGCGGCGGCCTCGGTCGCCACCCCGCCCAGCGTGGCGACCGCGTGGAGCCGGCGCCGCCCGGACGACGACCGGTCGACGGAGGCGGGCAGCTCCCGCACCGCCCGCTCCAGCGCGGCCAGCCGGGCCGCCGGGTCGCCGGCCTCGCGGGCCAGCTCGGCCTGCCGGCGTTCCGCGTCGATCCGGGTCGCCGGGTCCACCCCGGACGACGCGGCGACGGCGGCGTACGTGGAGATGGCCTCGGTCCTCGCCCGGTCGGCGCCCGGACCGCCGGACCGGGCCAGCTCGGCCGCGGTCCGGGCGAACAACCTGGCCCGCAGCGGCCACCAGTGGTGCCCGGCCGGGGTCTGCGCCACCGCCTGCCGGGCCAGCCGCACCGCGTCGGCCAGCACGTCGAGGTCACCGCTGAGGAGGTAGCGCCGGTAGCGGGTGTCGGCGATCGTGCTGCCGATCCGGGGCTGGTCCGGGTGGTCCGGCGCCAGCAGGGCGAGGGCCTCGCGGAACGTGTGTTCGGCCGCCAGCAGGCCGGCCTCGTCGGCCTGGCGCACCGCGAGGAGGGCCTGGCTGCTCGCCTCGTTGTAGCGGAAGCCGACCCGGCGGGAGTCGCCGGCGGGCAGCGCCTCGGCGGCGCGACGGCTGGTCTCCACGGCCTCGGCGAGCAGCACGTCGTCGGGCGCCAGCACCGCCCGGCGGACCAGCGCGTCGGCGAGCCCCATCAGCCGCAGCGGGTACGCCTCGTGCCGCGCCGGCGTGTGCTCCAGGGCCTCCCGCTGGTGTCGCACCGCCTCATCCAGCAGCTCCGGATCCTCGGCCAGCCACCCGGCGGCGGTCAGAGCGCCCGCAAGGACATCGAGCTGCCGGGGACGGGTGTCCGGCTGCCCGTCGGCCAGCTCCAGCGCCGCACGCGCCGCGGAGACGGCCACCTCGACCAGCCCTTCGGCCTGCCCGTGCATCCCCGCCGTGGCGGCGGCGCCGGCCAGCAGATTGAGCGCCGGCCGCCGCAGCGGATGCTCCGGCCCGGCGGCGTCCAGGGCGAGCTGCGCCCAGGTCGCCGCCCGCACCGCGCCGTCCAGCTCGCCGCCGTGTTCCCAACGATGCCGCTCCGCCCCGCCGAGCAGGAGCAGGGCCCGGGGCCGCTCCGGATGGCCGCCGGGCACCGCGGCGACCAGCAGGACGGCCGACCGGTGCTGCTCGGCCAACGCCGGGGCCGCGGCGTCCACCACGATCCGGTCGGCAAGCTCCTCGGCCCGCCGCAGCAGCCGGTCGAGCACCGCTGGCTGGTCGGCCGCGGTGACGATCGCGCTGGCCAGCTCGGGGCCGATCTCGTCGGCGAGCAGGTTGGCCACGGTGTTGAGCCGCTCGAGGGCGGGCGCGGCCGCCGGCCGGTCCAGCGGCGTGGCCAGCACCACGTCGCGCCAGGCGGCGGTCGCCTCGAGCAGGAGTTCCACCGACCCCTGCCCCGGCACCTCGTGCAGCCGGCACAGCGCCGCGCCGAGCCGCGCCACCACCCCCGGGTCGGTGGGGTGGCGCCCCCAGGCGAGCTGCGCCGCTCGGCGGTAGTCGCCGACGGCGAGTTCCAGCGCCCGCGGGCCGGCACCCCGGTCGAAGTAGCGTTCGAACAGGCGGGCCCGGCGGAGCAGCCGGTGCAGCCGGTGCGGGTCCTGGGTCGAGGTGGCCCCCACGGCCTGGGACAGGGCGTCCAGCGCCTCGTCGTAGGTCCGGCCGTCCCCGGTCTCCTCGGCCAGTGTCGTCAGCACCTCGGCGAGGTCGGTGAGGAGCGCGGCACGCAGCATGTCGGCCGCCTCGTCGCGCTCACGGGACAGGTACGGCAGCCACTCCTGATAGAGCGTGACGAGCATCCGCAGGGCCTTCCCGGAACCGGCCCGGTGCCGCTGCCGGAGTCCCGCGACCCGATCGGTCTGCTGCTGGCTGAGCAGGACCTCGGACAGGCGTGGCTCTCCGGACCGGCCGGTCTCCCGGTATTCGTCCCGGATCAGCTCCGGCACCCCGTCCGGGTCGCCGCGGCACCCCTGCCGGAACAACGCGACGGCCGCCCGGCGCTCCCGCAGGCCGTTCAGCCCGGGCAGGTCGAGGTAGCGGTACCAGTGGAGCCGGGCCAGCGCGTGCGCGGCGCTCCGGCCGGCACCCCGGTCACCGGCCGCGGCGGCGAGGAGGTCCGCGTCGTAGGACAGGTCCGGTCCGGTGAGGACGGACGGGTCACCGGTGCGTTCGTATTCGGCGATCACCGCCATGACCCGCCGTACGGCGGCGTGGGTGGTCCGTCTCGACATCGCCACTCGATTCCGGTACGCCGGTGTCGGTCTCCGATCTCCGGTGCCAATCCTGCCGGGCCCGGCCGGTGCGCGGAAGCCGGCCGCGCGACCCACCCTTGGGGACGGTAGCGGCCCGCCGCGGTCCTTAGTGCCGTGACACAAACGTTCGCCGGGTTGGGTGCCGGGGAGTTTTGTCGTACTGGTGGTGTTGGGTGTGGTTGTGCCTCGTCGTCGGGATCCTGCCGCGCCTCGGGTGGTGCATCGCACCGCGCGTGTGGCGTTGCGGGTGACGTCAGGGCAGCGGCGGCGGTGTTTCGGCCTGCTGCGTTCGGCTGGTGACGTGTGGGCGTGTGTGTTGGAGGTCAATGGGTGGCGGCGTCGTCGCCGGGATGTGCCGCTGGTGGGCTATCAGGAGTTGTGTCGGGTGTTGGCGGTGTCGGGGCCGGGCACGTTCGGCGAGTTGGATTCGACGGGTGCCCGGTCGGTGTTGCGCCGGTTCTCTGACGCGTGGTTCGCGGCGGCGAAGCGCCGCAACGATGGTGATGTGTCGGCGGGGTTCCCGCGGCGTCGCCGCGGGTTGGTGCCGGTGCGTTGGTATCACGGCACGTTCATCGTTGACGGGCGTCGGGTGCGGATTCCCAGCGCGAGAGGCACCGCGGCGCTGTGGGTGCGGTTGGGCCGGGAGTTGCCGTATCCGGTTGAGCAGGTCCGGTCGGTCACGCTGTTGTGTGAGGGTGGCCGGCTGTTCCTGGACGTGACCGCTGAGGTGCCGGTGGCGGCGTATCCGCCGGGTGAGGGACCGGACCCGGCCAGGGTGGCGGGGGTGGATCTGGGGATCATCCATCCGTACGCGGTGGCGGGCCCGGACGGTGCGGGGCTGTTGGTGTCGGGGCGGGCGGTCCGCGCCGAGCACCGCATGCACCTGGCGGATACCAAGGCCCGCCGTCGTGCGGTCGCGCGGCGGGCGCCGAAGCCGGGGCAGAAGGGGTCGCGGCGGTGGCGTCAGTACCGGCGTCGGGCGCGGCTGGTGGAGGGCCGGCACCGGCGCCGGGTGCGTCAGGCCCAACACGAGGCCGCCCGCACGGTCGTGTCCTGGGCGGTACGCGAGCGGGTCGGTGTGCTGCACGTGGGTGACCCGCGTGGCGTGCTCGACCTGGACGCGGGGCGGCGGCACAACCTGCGGCTGCGGCAATGGCAGATCGGCCGGCTCCTGCAGGTCCTCACCGACAAAGCTGTCCTGGCCGGCATCACCGTTCACCTCGTCGACGAACGTGGCACCTCCTCGACCTGCCCGGCCTGCCGGCGGCGGGTGCCGAAACCCCGCGGCCGGACCCTGACCTGCCCGCACTGCACGTTTGCCGGGCACCGTGACCTCGTCGCGGCCGCCACCATCGCCACCCGCACCCCGGGCGGCGGACCCACCACCTCGACAGCCATGCCCGTGTTGCCGCAGGTGGTCACGCACCGTCGAGCCGGACGACACCTCCCCGGTGTCGGCCAGTCCCGACGTGACCCCCGCCGCCAACACCGGGCGGCGCGAGGATCAGTTGGCCCGCGGAGGCCCGCCCCACCACCCGGTGGGGAGTCGCTCGCCCAAAAGGCGAGGATCCACAACACCCACCGCACACCCGGTGAACGTTAGTGGACACCGCACTAGGGTGGCAGCGGAAGCCAACCGGTGCCCGAGGAGCGGCCTTGGAACTCGTTGCGGAGCGCGTCGGTCGGCTGTGCCGGCAGGCCGTCGGAGGGCAGCTGCGCGAGCATGCCGAGCGGTACGGCGTGGCCGACGTGCTCGACCGGATCGCCGAGGCTGTCGCCCAGGGCCGCCTGGACCACCGGCTGGAGGAGGACCTCGACCGGCTCGACGACGCCTTCGCCCGCCACGGCATCGACGGACTGACCATCGGCGTACGCGGTTTCGAACCGTGGCTCGGCGGGGGCGGGCATCCCACGGTCGTCGCCTGGGGCTGCCCGAGCCCGCTGCCGTGTCCCCGCGCGGTCCCCGCCGCCGACGGTGACCGGCCGGTGTGCGGGCTGACCGGCGCCCCGTTCGGGCAGCGCCGGATCGTGTTGTGAACGCCGTCCTCGCCGAGCTGGGCAAGCAGTTGGTTACCCGGTGGACGGCGGCGCTGCTGCTGCCGGGGGCGCTGTTCGCCGGCGCGGTGGTCCTGGCCCACGTCCTCGGGCAGCGGCACGCCGTGGATCAGCGGGCCCTGGCGGCCTGGTGGGACGGGCTGACCGCCCGACCGGCCGGCGGATCCGGAGCGACGGTGCTCATCGGTGCGGTCGCGTTCCTGCTCGGCGCGGCGGCGGCCGGGCTCACCGCGCAGTCGGTGGGGATGCTCGTCTCCTGGACGTGGAGCCTGACCGGATCCGGGCCGGTGCTGCGCCGGCTCGCCGCCCGGCGTCGCCGCCGGTGGGAGCGCGCGGACGCCGCCGTGCTGGCCGCGGAACGCGCGCTCCTCGCGGACACCGGCGACACCGCGCTGCGCGACCGGGCGCGCCGGGCCCACGCCCGGCGGGCGGCGATCTGTCTCGTGGAGCCGGCGGGGCCCACCTGGGTCGGCGACCGGCTGCACGCCACCGACGTCCGGGTGCACCGCAGCTACGGCATCGACCTGGCGAGCGGGTGGCCGCGCCTGTGGTTGCTGCTCCCGGAGGAGACGCGGGGCGAGCTGGCGGCCGCGCGGGACCGGTGCGGGGCGGCCGCCCGGCTGGTGGGCTGGGGCCTGCTGTACGCCGTCCTCGGTGCGTTCTGGTGGCCGGCCCTGGCCGTCGGGCTTGTGGCGCTGCTCGCCGCCCGCTACCGCGCCCGCCTGGCCGTCGCGGTCTACGCCGACCTGGCCGAGGCCGCCGTCGACCTGCACGGCCGGGACCTGGCGGTGCAGCTCGGCCTGCCCTGTCCAGGCCGGCTCACCCGCGAGATCGGTGAGCAGGTCACCGCGATCGTCCGCAAGGACGACGTGGTGCCCCGCGCCCGGCGGGCCGGCTCCGCCGACCGCTCACCGCCCCGCCCCTGACCGGTCACGGGCGCCAGGTCGGGTTGTGCAGGATGGCGAGGTTCTGCCGGGCGGTGACCGCGAGCGGGTCCTCGCGGACACCGGCCGGCAGCGCGTCGAGGACCTCCCAGTAGCCCGCGATCGCCCGCCGCCGGTAGCCGGCCAGCGCCAGGGTGGCGGCCAGGTTGTTGCGGCGGCCGGCCGTCTGCCGGCTCTGCCGCCCGTGCCTGCGCTCGCTGTGCCGGATGTTCTGTTCGTGCAGCTCGATGGCTTGCGCGTACTGGCCGGCGTGCTGGTATCCGACCGCCAGGTTGTTACGGATGACGAGGGTGAGGTCGGCGTCGTCACCCTGCGCGTGCTCGGCGGCGGCCACCACCTCGCGCAGCACGTCGAGCCCGTCGTCGACCTGCCCGGCGGCCAGGTAGGCCTGACCGAGGGCGTTGCGGACGGTCAGGGCGTCGGTGTCGAACGGCCCGTACGCCGCCGCCGTGCCCGCGGCGAGGGGTTCGAGCAGGGCGAGGGCCTCGGCGAACCGGCCACAGTGGCGATGGTCCTCGGCGACGCTGAGCCGGTATGCCAGCGTGCTCCGATCGGGGACGGACTCCCGGCCGACGCCGGCGGCCCGCCAGAGGTCGAGGGACATCCGCACCACGTCGACCGGACCGCGTGCCGAACGCGGGGGCGGCACGGGCATGGCGGGCAGCGGCTCGGGCGGCCCCGCCTCGTCCGCCGCCCACGCCGCGAGCCGTTCCCGCAGCTCCGCCGCCGGCGTGTCCGAGACGTGCAACGAACACACGCCGTCATCCAGGTGCAGGTCGAGGTACGCGCCGCCGTCGGGCAGGCGGCGATCGTGGAGCGCCAGGCTGAGCAGGGTCGGCGTCCGGATGTCCAGCCCCCGCAGGCTGCGCCAGGAAAGGCGCAGGAACCGGCGGATCGGCCGGCGCAGGTCGATGCCGGAGCGGTCGAGGACGGCGGTCAGCCCGGTCGTCTCGCTCGTGCGACGCGGATGCCCACCCAGGAAGGTCACGTGCGGTAACGCGAGCGATGACACCCGGTCATCCTCGCATCCGGAGCGGGTCCCGCGCAGCCCCCGATCGACTGCTCGGGACCTCGCTCCGGACGAGTCGTCAGTGGACGACGCCGGCGGCCTGCGCCGCCTCCTCCTGCGCCCGCCGCTCGTCGCCGCTGAGCGTGTGCAGGGGCTTCTCCTTGATGAACAGGACCACGACCATGGCGAGCAGGGCCAGCGGCGCGCCGACCAGGAACAGCTCGGCGGTGGCGGTGCCGTAGACGTCCTGCACGATGCGCAGCAGCGGCTCGGGCAGCGTGGAGAGGTCCGGCACGGCGGTGGAGGAGCCGCCACCGGCCGCGGCCGGGCCGAGCCGCTCGGTCATCAGGTCGGTGACCCGGTTGGCCAGGATGGCGCCGAGGGCGCTGACCCCGATCGCGCCGCCCATGCTGCGGAAGAAGGTCAGCACGGAGGTTGCCGCGCCGAGTTCGTGGGCGGGCACGTCGTTCTGGGCGGCCAGCACCAGGTTCTGCATCAGCATGCCGACGCCGATGCCGAGCACCGCCATGTAGACCGAGATGACGACGCCGATGGTGCCGGCGCCGATGGTGCCGAGCAGCACCATCCCGGCCGTCATCACGGCGCCGCCCGCGACCAGGAAGATCTTCCAGCGGCCGTACCGAGTGATGAGCTGGCCGGCGACGGTCGAGGACACCAGCAGCCCGAAGATCATCGGCAGGCTCATGAGGCCGGCCACGGTCGGCGACTTGCCCAGGGAGATCTGGAAGTACTGCGACAGGAATACGGTACCGCCGAACATCGCCACGCCGACCAGGACGCTGGCCACGGTGGCCAGCGAGACGGTCCGGTTGCGGAAGATGTCCAGCGGGACGATCGGCTCGGCGGCGCGGGACTCAACGACCACCGCCACCGCCAGCACCGCGACCCCGCCGGCGACCATGAGCGCCGTCCAGCCGGAGGCCCAGGCGAACTTCTGCCCGGCCAGCGACGACCAGACCAGCAGCAGGGAGACGCCCGTCGTGATGAGGGCGGCGCCGAGCCAGTCGATCCGTACCTGCCGGCGGACGACCGGCAGGTGCAGGGTCCGCTGGAGCAGGAAGATCGACAGCAGGGTGAACGGGACGCCGATCAGGAAGCACCAGCGCCAGCCGAGCCAGGAGGTGTCCACCAGGACCCCGCCGATGAGCGGCCCGGCGATGGTGCCGACGCCGAAGACGGCGCCGAAGATGCCCGCGTACCGGCCGAGTTCGCGCGGCGGAATCATGGCGGCCATCACGATGGTGGCCAGGGCGGTCATGCCACCGGCACCGACGCCCTGCACGATCCGGCTGAGCAGCAGCACCTCGACGTTCGGGGTGAAGCCGGCGATCAGCGAGCCGATCACGAACAGGCCCAGGGACGACTGGATGAGCAGCTTCTTGCTGTAGAGATCGGCCAGCTTGCCCCACAGCGGCACGGTCGCCGTCATGGCCAGCAGTTCGGTGGTGACGATCCAGGTGTAGACGGTCTGGCTGCCGTTCAGGTCGGCGATGATGCGCGGCAGCGCGTTCGCCACGACCGTGGACGCGAGGATCGACACGAACATGCCCACCATGAGGCCGGAGAGGGCCTGGAGGACTTCGCGGCGGGACATGCGGGCCGGGCCGACCTCGGCGGCGTCGGCGGGCGCGGTGGGTACGGTCATGCTGTTCCTCAACTCGGGATGCGGGACGGGTCGGGCGCCCTGCCGGGGTCCGGCAGGCCGGCGGCGAGGGTGTCGAACGCCTCGTCGACCAGGTCGGCGAGGGGCCGGGCGCCGGCGGCGGCCGCCCAGCGGAGCATGGCGGTGCGGAACGCGGCACCGGTGACGTTCGTGAGCAGGGCCGGGAACCCGTGGTCCCCGGGTACGCCCACCCGGGCGGCGACGACGTCGATCATCGACCGTTCCGCCTCGGCGCCCGCGGCGATCAAGCGCGGCAGCAGGGCCGGGTTCCGCATGACGACGTCCATGCGGAGCTGCCACAGCTCGCGGTCCTCCTGCATCTCCTCGATCACCTCGGCGAGCGCCACGCGGATGGCCGCGAGGGCGGGCACCTCCGGTGGCACCTCGGCGAGGCGCGCCACGAACCGGGCGTTGAGCACGGCCTGGTCGCCGACGAGCGCGTCGTCCTTGCTCGGGAAGTAGTTGAAGAAGGTCCGGGAGGAGACGTCCGCGGCCGCGCTGATCTCCTCGACGGTCACCTGGTCGAGACCGTGCTCGGCGACCAGGCGCAGCGCCGCGGTGGCCAGCGCCGTGCGGGTCCGCCGCTTCTTGCGGTCGCGCAGGCCGGTGTCGGCCGGAGGGCTGTCCAGGGTCACCGGGCGACCCTACAGGCGATCTTGCAGACAGTGCAAAGTTTCGTGCGCTGAAGTGAGCTGACCGACAGGACCGCCGCTCAGCCGAGCGGCTCGAAGACGGCCCGGACGCAGCCGTCGCGCCTGTTCCGGAACGTGTCGTAGCCGAAGGGCGCCCGGTCGAGCGGCATCGTGTGGGTGGCGAGGTGTTCGGTGACCAGCTCGCCGCGGGCCATCCGGTCCAGCAGCATGGGGATGTACCGGTGGCCGTGCTGCCGGGCGCCGCGCAGGGTGAGGCCCTTGTCCACCACGGCCCCGAGCGGAAACCTGTCGACGAGGCCGGCGTACGCCCCGAGCAGGAAGACGCTGCCGCCCTTGCGGCAGTGGCGGACGGCCTCGCGGGCGGCCACGGGTGGGTCCGGCCGGAGCCGGTGCCTGAGCCGGTCGTGCCAGGACCGCGGTCCGCCACCGGGCGCCGGCATGCCGGCCGCCTCGATGCAGACGTCCGGGCCCCGCCCGCCGCTGCGCTCCAGCAGTTCCCCGCCGACGTCCCGGGTGTCGTAGTCGAGGGTCTCGACGCCGAGGTGCCGCTCGGCCATCCGGAGCCGGTCGGCCAGGCGGTCGATCACGATGACCCGCTCCGCGCCCAGCAGCACGGCGGCCCGTGCCGCCAGCTGGCCGACGCCGCCTGCGCCCCACACCGCCACCACGTCACCGGGCCGGACGCCACCGAGCTCGGCGCCCATCCAGCCCGTCGGAGCCGCGTCGGAGGCGAACAGGGCGCGCTCGTCGGCGACCCCGTCCGGCACCGTGAAGGCGCCCTGGTCGGCGTACGGGACCCGGACGTACTCGGCGTGGCTGCCGGCGAATCCGCCGAGGGCCGGCGAGTAGCCGTAGCAGCCGCCGGGGGCGGAACCCGGGGCCGGCTCGCCGAGGGCCGGGCCGGTGCCGCCGTTGTCGCAGAGCGAGAACTGCCGCCGCCGGCAGTGCCAGCAGCGGCCGCAGGAGACGACGGAGCAGACCACCACCCGGTCGCTGACCCGGTGCCTGCGCACCTGTGGCCCGATCTCGACCACCTCACCGAGGAACTCGTGCCCCAGCACGTCGCCGGGTGCCGGGAGCGGGCGGTGGCCGCCGAGCAGGAGCAGGTCGGAGCCGCAGGTGGCGGTCTTGCGTACCCGGACGATCATGTCCTGCTCGTTGCGGAGCTGCGGGTCCGGGACCTGGGTCACGGCCAGCTCGTTCACGCCCCGCCACACCAGCGCCTTCACTCCTCGTCCCTCCGTGCCGATGCTCGCACGAAAGCCGGGGCAGGGCGGCCGGATCACACCGGCTCCGGTCGCTGACCGATTTCGCCCGTCCGAGGTATCGCTCGGTCCTTTTCGCCGTACATGAGCGATATGTCGGAGTTGCTTACTAGGCTCCACGGTGTCATCCAGTCCTCGACCCGGGGACTCCCGGTGCCGGCCGCGCACGCGGTCGGCACCGTCGCGAGCACGCCGATCCGGCGTCGCCCCGGGCGGCTGGGCCTCGGTCGCCGGCACCCACAGGGATGCGTGAGTCACGATGATGGACGCGGACACCATGGTCCTGCCCCGGCTCGGGCCGGGGGAGATCCGGGTCGAGGACCCGTGGGGCGAGGACCGGGCGCTCGGGGCCCGGGTCCGCACGCACCGTCCACCGGCCGACCTTCGGTGGCGGCACGCCGCCTGGCTGCTGCCCGCCCTGCTGGCGGGAGTGCTCGGCGTCGTGGGCGCCGGCACGCCGGGCCTGCGCCTGGCCGAGCTCGCGACCTGGCGGGCCGCCACCTCCCCCTGGTCCGACGGGCTGCCCGGCGGCGACGTCGCGTTCGCGCCGTACCACCTGCTGATGCGCGCCTGGGCGGCGGTGTTCGGCGCCTCCGACCTCGCGCTGCGCGTACCGTCCCTGCTCGCCGTGACGGCGACCGCGGCGCTCGTCGGCGCGCTGGCCGCCCGGATGTTCGCGCCGGGCACCGGCGTCCTTGCCGGGCTGATCTTCGCGCTGCTGCCGAGCGTCACCCGGTACGCGCAGGAGGCCCAGCCGTACGCGCTGGCCCTGTTCGCCGCGGTGCTCGCCACCTGGCTCCTGCTGCCCGCGCTCGACCGGCCGAGCCTGCGACGCCTGGCCCCGTACGCCGGTGCGGTGGTCCTGCTGGGCCTGTGTCACGCGGTGGCGCTCCTGCTGCTCGTCGGGCACGGCTGGGTCGTGCTCGCCTTCCGGCGCGGGGCGGCCGGCCGGTGGCTGGCCGCCGCGACCCTCGGCGTGTTGCCGGCCGCCGCGCTGCTCTGGTCCGGGGTACGTGCCGGCGGGCAGCTCGCGCCGGGGGCCCGTCCCGACCCGGCGGCCCTCGCCGCGACCCCCGGGGAGTTGTTCGGCGTGGCCGCGCTGGGTGCGGTGCTGCTCGGGCTGGCCCTGTTCAGCCTTCCGCTGCGGCACGCCGCGGCGGTCTGCACCGCGTGGGCCGTGGTGCCGCCGCTCGGCCTGCTGCTCGTCGCGCAGGCGACCCCCGTCTGGTCACCGGCCAGCCTGCTCTTCACGGTGCCGGCCTGGGCGGCGCTGGCCGCGGCTGCCCTGTCCCGGGTGCGCGCCCGCTGGTGGGTGGGGGCCCTGGCGGCCCTGGCCCTGATCGGCGCGCCGGTCCAGGCGGCGGTGCGCGCGCCCGACGGGCACGGGCAGGCCACCCGCGAGGTCGCCGGGATCGTCGGCGCGCGGCGGCTGCCCGGCGACGGCGTGGTCTACGGCGACGCCGACGCGCGGACCCTGGTGGCCCGCTACCTTCCCGCCGACCGGCGACCGGCGGACGTGTTCGCCGCGGCGCCGCCACAGGACTGTGCGGGCT
Source organism: Micromonospora sp. Utrum1 (assembly GCF_057197805.1). Classification (NCBI taxonomy): domain Bacteria; kingdom Bacillati; phylum Actinomycetota; class Actinomycetes; order Micromonosporales; family Micromonosporaceae; genus Micromonospora; species Micromonospora sp. Utrum1. Next base: position 4,879,277 of record NZ_CM170071.1, on the reverse strand, counting down.
GCCTGCGGGGCGTCCGGCGGCTGTGGGTGATCCGCCCCGGCGACCGCGGGGATCCCGTGCCGCCGCTCGGTGGCGCGACGGAGCGGCTGCTCCGGACCGGATACCAGGTGGCGCAGGTCTGGCACCCCACCGGGTTCACGCTGGCCCTGCTGGTGAACGAGCGCACCACCCTCTGACCTATTCGCACCTTTTTGTACCTCATTGCCCGCTTAGGATCGACCTCTGCCGGGTTCGTGGCGAGAGCACCATGGGGGAAACGTGGCCGTCGCCGCCGATACACGCCCGTCGCGGGCCCGCACGGACATCCCGGGCGACCGTCCGGCGGTGATCGCCCCGGCCGGCCCGCCCGCTCGGAAGGGACCGGACCGCCGGCAGCTGAACGTCCGGGCCCGCCTGGCGTACGCCCGGTGCGGCGCCACCGCTGGTCCGCTGGTCGCGCCGCGGCGCCCGGACGCGGCGGTCGAGTTCCGCCCGGTCGGCTCGACCGCGGCGCGGCTGATGCTGACCCTGCTCGTGCTGCTCAACAGCGCGGCCGGGCTGCTGTTCGTCGGTTGGCTGCTGCTGCCCCAGCACGTGCCCGGGCCGGGCGTGGTCGGCCCCGGCGGCTGGCCGACGCTCGCCGCCCGGCTCGGCTTCTGCGTGGTCGTCGGCGTCGAGCTCATCCGCCTCGCACAGAACGTCGTGGTGTGGGTGTTCGCGTTCCACGCCCGGGATCCGGTGCCGGTCGACCCACCGGTCGGCCTGCGGGTGGCCCTGCTCACCACGATCGTGCCCAGCAAGGAACCGCTCGACGTGGCGGAGCGGACGCTGCGCCGGCTGCGACAGATTGTCTACTGCGGCCGGGTGGACGTCTGGATCCTCGACGAGGGCGACGACCCGGCGGTGAAGGAGATGGCCGCGCGGCTCGGCGTGCACCACTTCAGCCGCAAGGGCCGGCCGGAGTACAACCAGCCCGGCGGGGAGTTCCGGGCCCGGACCAAGTCCGGCAACCACAACGCCTGGCGGGCCGAGCACGAGGACCGGTACGACGTGGTGGCCAACGTCGACCCGGACCACGTGCCGCTGCCCAACTTCCTCGAACGCACCCTCGGCTACTTCCGCGACCCGGACGTCGCCTTCGTGGTGACCCCCCAGGTGTACGGCAACATGCACCAGAACTTCGTCGCGCACGGCGCCTCAGTGCAGCAGTACCTCTACAACGGCCTCATCGCCCGCGGCGGCAACGGGCTGGAGGCGCCGCTGCTCACCGGCACCGGCCACCTCTACCGACCGTCGGCCTGGCGGACCATCGGCGGCTACCAGGACTCGATCATCGAGGACCACCTGACCAGCATCCGGATCCACGCCGCCGTCAACCCGGCCACCGGCAACCGGTGGAAGGGCGTCTACACCCCCGACGTGGTGGCCATCGGCGAGGGCCCGACCTCCTGGGCGGACTACTTCAACCAGCAGAGGCGCTGGGCGGCCGGCATCTGCGAGATCCTCGTCCGCCCCGAGCTGCGCGCCCCCCGTGAGCTGCCGTCGCGGCGGCGCTGGCAGTACCGGCTGCTCCAGTTCTACTACCCGAGCGTGGCGGTCAGCCTGCTGCTGGGCAACGTCGCCACCGCCATGTACCTGCTCACCGGGGTGAGCACGGCGCGGCTCGACGTCACCGTGTGGTCGGTGCTGTGGGGCTCGACCCTGGGCACCTGGTTCCTGCTCTGGCTCTGGCTCCGCCGGTTCAACATCGCCCCGCACGAGCGGGAGGAGATCGGCCTGGTCGGCATGGCGCTGGCGCTCTTCGCCGGACCGATCTACGTGGCCGCCGCGGTCGGCGCGCTGCTGCGCCGCAAGCTCGGGTTCGTGGTGACCGCCAAGGGCACGCTGCGCACCGTCGAGTCGCTCGGCACGTTCCGGCTGCACCTCTGCTGGGCGGCCGCCGCCGCGGGCCTGCTCGGCGCGAGCTTCGCGCTGCACAACGACTACCCGCTGCTGCGGGTGTGGCCGGTGCTGACCGTGCTGACCGGACTCGGCCCACCGCTCATCGCGCTCGCGGAGAACCTGCGGGCCCGGCGGGAGCGGCCCGAGGACCCGGCCGAGCCGGTCGTTGCGGCCGGAAGTGAGGAAGGACCCGCGCCGGTGGCACGGGCCGGGATCGACGGAGGTGTGTCGTGGTGAGACTGACCGTGCCCCGGGTGGCGCTGCTGCTGGTCGGCGTGGTGCTGCTGGCGTACGCCTTCGCCGTGGCGCCGGCCGCGCAGCGCGGCGGCCCGACGGCGGCCCCGCCCGACCGGGTCGCCCGGCCCGCGCCGGACGCGGTGGTGACGGCCGACGCCGCGGCGGTGACCACGGTCGGCCCGGCCGCCGGCCTCTTCCCGCCGGCCGGCAAGGCCTTCTTCGGCGTGATGACCGACAAGGGGCCGTACGACTTCACCGCCGTCGACCGCTTCGCGGCGGCGGCGAAGCGCCAGCCGCAGGTGATGCTCTTCGGCGCCGGCTGGGCGTCCGCGACCTTCGACCGGATGCTCTTCGACCGGATCAAGGCCCGCGGCATGCTGCCCATGCTGGGCTGGGAACCCTGGGACTACCGCGTGGACGAGGCGGCCCGGAAGCAGAAGAAGCTGGCCGTCCGCCAGATCGACCGGGTGCGCTCCACCCAGCCGTACTACCGGCTGTCGCGGATCGTGAACGGCGACTTCGACAGCTACCTGCGCTCCTGGGCCGAGGGCGTGAAGTCGCTCGGCTACCCGGTCGCCATCCGGTTCGCCCACGAGATGAACGGTGACTGGTACCCGTGGTGCGAGAAGGCCAACGGCAACCGCCCCGGCGAGTACGTCCAGGCGTGGCGGCACGTGCACGATCTCTTCGAGCGGGCCGGGGCCACCAACGTCATCTGGGTGTGGAGCCCGAACGCCCGGTGGAGCAAGACCACCGGGAACCTCGCGGACCTCTACCCGGGCGACGACTACGTCGACTGGGTGGGCACCACCGGTTACTACGGCACCGGAACGTGGTCGGACTACACGTCCTTCGACGCCATCTTCGGCCCCACCATCGCGGAGATCCGCACCTTCAGCCGGCGGCCGATGGTCGTCACCGAGACCGGCGCCACCGACGCCGGCGGTCGGAAGGCCCAGTGGATCCGGGACACCTTCCGGGCGCTGCCGAAGCACCGGGACGTCATCGGACTCATCTGGTTCGAGGTGGACAAGGAGCTGGACTGGCGGATCGCCGGCTCGCCGGCCGCCTCCAAGGCCTTCGCCGATTCCGTCGCCGCCCCGCGCTACGACGTCCGCTGGTCACCGGAGCTGCTCCCGCGCACCGAGCGGGACGAGTAGGCCGGTAGGTCATCCGTCGCCTCCCGGCTCGGGTCCGCAGCCGGGCAGCAGCCGCGCCGCGATCCGCCGCAGCGGGCGGCCACCCCCGCCGGGCTTCTTCATCCGCCGCCCCGTGGTACGCCCCGGCGGACCGGCCGCACCGCCCGGCGCCTCGGCTGCCGGCTGGAGCGACCGGGCCAGCGCTGCCGACAGGCCCGGCGTCTGCTGCGCGGCCTCGCCCACCCGGTTGACCGTGGTGTCGACGGTCCGGACCACCGCCTCGATGATCTGGGGGTTGCGGTCGATGGTGCTCAGGGCGCGGTCGATGATCCCGTTCAGCTCGTCGAGCCGGACCTCCAGCATGGCCTCCGTCGTCACGCCCCGGATGTCGACCCGGACCGTGCCCAGCCGGGCCTGCACCCCGACGTCCAACTGGAGCAGGCGGCCCAGCCGTGCGCGCAGGGACACGTGGGCGTCCAGGTCGTCGACCTCGACGCAGATGTCGTCCACCCGGAGGTGGGGGATCTGGAGGACCACGTCCGGGTCGGACATCGTCTTGCCGCTGTGGTGCACGCCGGCGGGCGGACGCCGGTCGCCCTCCGCCTCGCGCCGCGGATCGGCGGCACCCGCCCGCGGCTCGTCCGGATCCTGCCTCCCGTTGCCCACCTGACCTCCGTCGCCCGCGCCGGCCCGTCGGCTACCGGCCGGCGTGCCATTCCCGGAAAAGGCCACGGCACACCTGCGGGTCGCCGGCGGAGTGCCGCCCGGCGCCCGGAAGCGAGCCCGGTGGACGGCGGGGCTCACACCAGCCCGCGCACCGCCTTCAGCGCCGCCTCGACGTCCGCCTCGCTGTTCGCGATGGTCGCGCCGAAGCGCAGGTGGGACGGGCTGTAGGGGGTGCTGCTGGCGATCACCCCGGCGGCGTACAGCCGGCCCACCGCCTCACCCACCGGCACGTCGGGCACGTGGCAGCAGACCACCCCGGCGGAGAGTTCGGCCGAGCGCGGGGTGATCAGCCGGATCCCGCGGATGGCGGCCAGGCCCTCCTTGAGCCGGTCGGCGAGTTCCCGGTTCCGCGCCGCGACCCGGGCCGGACCGATCCGGTGGTGGAAGTCGAAGGCGTCGGCGAGCGCCCACCGGTGCTCGAAGCTGTGGTAGCCACCCGGCGTGTGCGCCGGCCCCGGCGGCGTCGGCTGCCCGCCCGTGCCGGCGGACAGCCAGCGGCCGATGCTGCGCCCGTCGAAGGTGGGGATGACCGGGGTCAGCCGGCTCCACGCCCGGGTGCTGCCCCAGACCAGCCCGGTGCCCCGCGGCCCGAGCAGCCACTTGTGGCAGCCGGAGACCAGCAGGTCGCAGCCCAGCTGCTCCGGGGTCGCAGCGTCGGCGGCGAAGCCGTGCACACCGTCGAGGCAGACCAGCGCCTCGGGGCTGCGCGCGCGGACCGCCTCGGCGAGGTGCCGGACCGGCAGCTTCACGCCGGTGCTGGAGTGCACCCAGGTGAGCGCCACCACCCGGGTGCGGGCGGAGACCGCCGCCGCGAGGTTGCCGACCATCTCGTCGACGGTGGTCACCGCCGGGTCCTGATAGAGGCGTACCCGGCGGACGGTCACCCCGTCCCGCTCGGCCCGCAGCCGCAACGACTCGTGGGTGGCGTAGAAGTCGTGCTCGGTGGTGAGCACCTCGTCGCCCGGCCCCAGCCGCACCGCGGTGTAGACCAGTCCGAGGCCCATGGTGGTCGAGTCGGTGAGCGCGATCTGGTCGGGTCGGGTGTCGAGGTGGCGGGCCGCCGCCCCGAGCACCGCGCCGTCGAGGCGCTCCTCGTTGGCGCCCAGGTAGCCCACCGCGTCGCGGTCGAGCCCGTCGCGGTGCGTGGCGACGGCGGCGCGCACCGGGGCCGGGTGGGGCGCGAAGACGAAGGTGGCCAGGTGCGCGCGGTCGCGGTCGAGCGCGAACTGGGCCCGTACGCTGTCCCAGCTCGCCGGGTCCAGGGCCGGTGCGGCGCTCGCCGCCGGCCCGGCTGCCTCCCGTCGCTCCGGCTCACAGCCGGTGGCCAGGCCGGTCACGCCGGCCGCCGCGGTCACGCCGAGCAGGTTCCGTCGGGTGAGCTGCATCGGTCCATCGTCCACTGTCCACGTCACGGTCAGGTCACCGCGCCGTGGGCGGCCGGCGCGACGACTGGTGATTTCGCCGATGCGGGCGCCGGGCGGGGACTCCAATACTGACGCATGTCAATGGATCTCCGACCCGACAAGGAGCAGACGACGTGCGATCAGCCACCACCACCCGTCCCCGTACCCCCGTCCGTGCCCTGGCCCGGATCGCCGTGGCGGCCGTCCTGGCCGTCGGCGGCGCCCTGGCCGTCCCCGCCGGCGCCCAGGCCGCCGACAACCCCTACGAGCGCGGCCCCGCGCCGACCGACGCCCTCCTGGAGGCCAGCCGCGGCCCCTTCGCCACCACGTCCTACAGCGTCTCCGCGCTGAGCGTCACCGGCTTCGGCGGCGGAGTCGTCTACTACCCGACCAGCACCAGCGAGGGCACCTTCGGCGCCATCGCCATCTCGCCCGGCTACACGGCCACCTGGTCGAGCCTCAGCTGGCTCGGGCCGCGGATCGCCTCGCACGGCTTCGTGGTCATCGGCATCGAGACCAACACCCTCCTCGACCAGCCGGACAGCCGTGGTCGCCAACTCCTGGCCGCGCTGGACTACCTGGTCCAGCGCAGCTCCGTCCGGGGCCGGATCGACGCGAGCCGGCTGGCCGTGGCCGGGCACTCGATGGGCGGTGGCGGCACCCTGGAGGCCGCCGCCGCCCGGCCGTCGCTGCAGGCCGCCGTCCCGCTCGCCCCGTGGAACCTCGACAAGACCTGGTCGGAGGTCACGGTGCCGACGCTCATCGTCGGTGGGGAGAGCGACACCATCGCCCCGGTCGCCAGCCACTCGGTGCCCTTCTACACCAGCATCCCGGCCTCGTCGGAGAAGGCGTACCTGGAGTTGAACGGGGCGAGCCACTTCTTCCCGCAGTCGGTAAACACGCCGACGGCAAAGCAGATGGTGGCCTGGCTGAAGCGCTTCGTGGACAACGACACCCGCTACGAGCAGTTCCTGTGCCCGGGCCCGAGCGGGCTGGCCATCGAGGAGTACCGCAACACCTGCCCCAGCTCCTGAGCCTCGCCCCCGGGGCGGCCGCCGCGGCGGCCGCCCCGTCGTGCCGGGCGTGCCCGGACTCGGCGTGCGAGACGCCCGCCGGCCCAGCTCTTTTCGGAGAGGTTGCCGATAGGTGAAACTGGATGCGTGGTTACTGCATTCAGAGTGCAAATAACCTTGCGGGGTCGGGACGACGAGTGCCGGGCGGTCCGCCGGCTGCTCGACCGGGCCGACGGTGGCGCGCTGCTGATCCACGGCGAGCCGGGCTCCGGCCGCAGCGCGATGCTGGCGTACGCCCGGCGGCACGCCGGTGCGCGGGCGGTCCTCGCCGGCGCCGGACTCCCCGACGAGGCGACCCTGCCCTACGCGGGCCTGCAACGCCTCCTCGACCCGGTGCTCGACCGGGTCGGATCGCTGCCCGAGCGGCAACGGCGGGTGCTGCGACGCGCGCTGACTGGCGGCGGTTGCCCGGACACCCAGCGGCTGGCTCTGGCCACCGCCGTGCTCGGCCTGCTTGCCGCCGCCGCCCGCGACCGTCCACTGCTGTGCACGATGGACGACGTCGACACCGGCGACCCGGAGACCTCCGAGACGCTCGCCGTCGTGGCCCGCCGACTGTGCCGGCTGCCGGTCGCCCTTCTGCTCGCCGCGGTTGGTGAGTCGGCGGCCCACGACCTCCCCGCCCACCGGCTCCGCCCGCTCGACGAGCGGCAGTGCCGCGCGCTGCTCGCCGACCGGCGGCCCGCCCCACCGCCGGCCGCGGTGGCCGGTGGACTGGCGGTGGCCGGCGGCGGCAACCCCCAGGCGCTGGTCGACCTCGCCGACACCCTCACCCCCGGACAGTGGCACGGGGAGGAGCCGCTGCCCGCCGCCCCGCCGGCCGGCGGCGCGCTCGGCGCCGCCTACCGCGCCCGCCTCGACCGGCTGCCCCCGGACACCCGGCGGTTGCTGCTGCTGGCCGCGCTCGACCCCGACGGGGACCCGGCCACCCTGGTCCGGGCGGCGCGCTGCGCCGGCCTGGCCGTCGAGGCGCTGGCGCCGGCCGAGGCCGCCGGCCTGCTGCACGCCGGCCCGGGGGGCGTGACCTTTCCGTACCCGTTGACCCGGACGATGATCGAGCTGGTCGCGCCGCTCGCCGAACGGCAGGCGGCCCACCTGCTGCTGGCCCGGGCGCTGGACGGCCGACCGCTGCGCCGGGCCCTGCACCGGGCCGCCGCCACCAACGGCCCCGACCCGGCGCTGGCGGCGGAGCTGGAGGCGGCGGCCGCCGACGGCGCCGACGACCGGACCGGGGCGGTCGCCGCGCTGCGCCGCGCCGCCGAACTCAGCGCCGACCCCGCCCGCGCCGCCGAACGGAGGGTCGCCGCCGCCCGCTGCGCCTGGACGGCCGGCCACCCCGACCAGGCCCGGCGACTGCTGCACGGGCTGCCCGCCGACCCGGCCGCGGCCGGCCGGGCCGACCTGCTGCGCGGCGAGATGCAACTGCGCTGCGACGCGCCCTCCACCGCGGTCGCCACCCTGCTCGCCGCCGCCGAGGCGGTCGCACCGGCCGACCGCCGGGCCGCCCTGCTCGGCCTGGTCCGGGCCGGCGAGGCCATCTGCCTCACCGGTGACCACTACCGGTACGCCGAGGTGGCGCGGCGGGCGGCGGCGCTGAGCCGGCCCGGCGACCCGCCGGACGTGGCGCTGCTGACCACGTTCACGGCCGGCGTCGGGGCCACCCTGCGCGGCGACCACGAGCAGGGCGGGCCGGCGCTGCGCCGGGTGGTCGTCCTGGGCGGCCGGCTGACCGGACCGGCGCTCACCCCGGCCGCGCTGGTCTGCGCGGCCGTGGCGGGACTGCTGGTGGCGGTGGACGGCGCGGCGCACCGGCTCGCCGACCGCGCCGTCGAGCTGGCCCGGGCCCGGGGCGAGCTGTCCGTGCTACCCCGCGCGCTGGAGCTGCGGGCGGTCGCCGAGTACTGGCTGGGCCGGCACGCCACGGCCACCGAGACCGCCCACGAGGGGCTGGGGATCGCCCGCGCCACCGGCCAGCGGACCTGCGCGCGGGTCCACCTCGGCATCCTCGCCGTACTGGCCGCGGTGCGGGCCGACCGGGCCACCAGCCTCGCCCGGATCGCCGAGATCGGCGACGGCGCCGCCCCGGGCAGCCGCCCCTACGCGTACGCGCAGTGGGCGCTCGGCGTGCTCGACCTGGTCGACGGCCGGCATGCCGACGCGGCCAACCGGCTGTCGTCGCTGGCCCGCAGCGGCACCGGCCGCGGTCAGGTCCTCGTGCAGGTGATGGCCACGCCGTACCTGGTGGAGGCCGCCGCACACGACGGCGGGCGGCCCACCGCCGCGCTCGCCGTCTTCGACCGCTGGGCCAGCAGCACGGCCAGCCCGTCGCGTCGGGCGCTCTCCGCCCGCTGCCACGCGCTACTCGCGCCCCGGGCCAGCGCCGAGGCCGAGCGGGAGTTCCGCACCGCGCTGCGGCTGCACCCCACCGACACCGACCGGTTCGAGCGGGCCCGCACCGAGTTGCTGTTCGGCCGGGAGCTGCGCCGGGCCCGCCGGCCGCGGGACGCTCGGGCGTACCTGCACCGGGCGTGGGAGACGTTCACCCTGCTCGGCGCGACGGTCTGGGCCGAGCAGGCCGGTGCGGAACTGCGCGCGGCGGGAGAGTCCGTCGGGTCGTCGCAACACCCGCCGGCCCAGCTGCTGACCGGCCAGCAGTTGCACATCGCCCGGCTGGTCGCCGAGGGGGCCACCAACCGGGAGATCGCCACCCGGATGTCGCTCTCCACCCGGACCATCGACCACCACCTGCGCAACATCTTCCACCGGCTCGGCGTCCGCTCCCGCACCGAACTGGCGCGCCTCTTCGCCTAGGGGGCGGGCGGGCGACACCCGGCTGCCGCACCCTTTGCGGGGTAGGGTGCGGGTTCCGACTGGAGTACGGATTGTCCAGGGGGTCTGCGGTGCACCCACGCGACGGCGAGCTGGCTGGCAACGAGCCCTATGACGTGAACTACGACGAGGTCTACCGCGACGCCGCCGACTCGGGCGGGCCGCCCTGGAACATCGGTGGTCCCCAGCCGGCCCTGGCGGCGGTGCTCGACGCCGGGGTGAAGGGCCCGACGGTGCTCGACGTCGGTTGCGGCACCGGTGATCTCGCGATCGCCCTCGCCCGCCGCGGCTACCGGGTGACGGGGGTCGACATCTCGCGGGTGGCGATCGAGGCGGCCCGCGCCAAGGCCGCCGGCGAGGGCCTGACGGTGCACTTCGAGGTCCAGGACGCCACCGACCTGTCGTTGCCGTCGGCGCCGTTCGACTCGGTGTTCGACTCCGGCCTGCTGCACAGCCTCGTCCGGCGCGGCGGCGGCGCGGCGGACGAATACCTCGCGGCACTGCCGGGCCTCGCCGCGCCGGGCGCGACCGTCTTCGTGCTGGCGGTGTCCCTGACCGCGAGCAACGGCTGGGGCGTGACCGAGGAGTTCCTGCGGGCCGGCTTCGCCGAGCCGGCGTGGGTCGACACCGAGGTCGAGGAGATCGACGTGGCCGCGCGGGCCGGCGGTCAGGACCTCACGCTGGCCGGTTTCCTGCTCCGCACGGTCCGCGCACCCGACACCTGACCCCGACCGGGCGGGAACGTGCGTCAGCGTACGGCGGCCACGGCGGCGTCGGCCCCGCCGCGCCAGAGCACCCCGGCCTCGGTGAAGCCGGCCGCGCGCAGGGCGTCGAGGTGCCAGGCCGCCGGCGGGTTCCACTCAGGGCTGTGCCCGGTCGGGTAGATCTGCTGCCGCTTCTCCACCAGCGGCCCGAGCACCGGGTCGGCGGCGGCCTGCGCCCACCAGTCCGCCCAGGACAGCGCGGCGCCCGCGCGGTGGCGGGCGTGCCGGCCCGCCCGGGCCCGCTCCGCGAGCCGGGTGGTGAGCGTGGGCAGTACGTCGTCGGGCATGTGGTCGGCGTTGACGAACACCCCGCCCGGCCGCAGCACGTCCCGTAGTTCGCGGTAGAGGGCGGCCAGGCGCGGCCCGTCCAACCAGTGCAGGGCGGTGGCGGTGAGCACCGCGTCGTAGTCGCGGTGGGGGAGCACTCGGGCCCAGTCGGTCTGGTTGAGGTCGGCGGTGACCACGGTGGCCCGGCCGGCCAGGGACGCCTCGGCGAGGGTGAGCAGGACCGGGTCCAGGTCGACGACGGTGACCTCGGCGTCCGGGCGGCGGGCCAGGGCCCGCAGGCTGATCGAGCCGGTGCCGCCGGCGAGGTCGAGCAGGCGCGGCGGCCGGTCACCGGCCACGGCCTCGGCGGCGTCGAGCAGCGCGGTGATCCGGTGCTCCCGGTCCGGCAGGTACGCCTCCTGCTGCCGGTCCCAGCTCTCCTGCCATGCCCGCGCGTCCAGTCCGTAAGGAGTCATGGCGCTGACGATAGTTACCGGACCGGTCGCTTGTCGAGGCTTGTTGCCAATCTTTTGCAATAGCCGGGAGCCGGGCCGTAGCGGCGACCCGTCCCCGCGGCGTCACCGGGCGGGGACGTCGCGCGGGTCGCCGGTGACGGCGGGTTGACGCGACCTCCGGCAGGGTCGCAGCGCGACGACGTGGTGGTCCGGTGACACCGGCCGCGACAGCTCCACCGTCTCCCGCAGGCCGTCGAAGGGGACTTCATGATCAGGACGATGCTCCGGCTGCGCGCGCGTCCGGGCTGCGAGCCCGCCGTGCGATCCGCGTGGCGGACGGTCGCGGGGCGGATCGGCGGGCTGACCGGCAACCTCCGGCACGAGCTGCTGCTCGACGCCCTGGACCCGCGCGCGTTCGTCGTCGTCACCGAGTGGGCCGACGAGGCGGCGCTGCGCGCGTACCGGGACGGGCCGGTGGCCGCGCGGCTGGCCGAGCTGGTCCGGCCGCTGACCGAGCCGGCCGGCCCGGCCGACTACCCGGTGCTGCGGGAGCACGGGGCGGGCGACTCGACGGTCTACGTGGACGTGGAGCTGACCGTGCCGGCGCCCCGGCTCGCCGAGTTCCACCGGGGCTACCCGGAGGTCAGGGCGCGGATGGCCGGGGTGCCCGGGTATCGGCGCGAGCAGTTGCTGCGCGAACCCGGGTCGGACGTGCACCACATCTTCGCCGAGTGGAACAGCGCGGCGGAGTTCCTCCGCTGGATCGCCGATCCGGCCCACGCCTCCGCGCAGGCCGGGCCGATCGCGCCGTTCCTTCTCGACATCCGGCGCCGCCTGTTCCACGTCGTGCCCGACGAGGGCGGCAAGCGACAACCCACCACGGGCAGGGAGGCCGACGTGCACAGGACAACGGACGTACTCGTCGTCGGGGCGGGGCCCACCGGGCTGACCGCCGCCGTCGAGCTGGCCCGGCGGGGCATCGAGTGCCGGGTGATCGACAAGCTGGCCACCCCGGCCGGCCAGGCCGACAAGGCGATCGGCGTGCACTGCCGCACCATGGAGATCTGGGAGGAGCAGGGCGTCGTCCGGGAGGCCATGGACGCCGGCATCTGGCTCACCGGCAACATGGTCTTCGTCAACGGGGTGCAGACCCACCGGATGAGCTGGGAGCTGCCCGGCCTGCCGTACGCGCACCTCGGCCTGCCCCAGTACGAGACCGAGCGCATCCTCACCGCCCGGCTGGCCACCCTCGGCGTACGCCCGCAGCGCGGCGCCGAGCTGGTCGGCTTCACCCAGGACGAGGACGGGGTGACGGTCACCGTCACCACCGCCGACGGCGGCACCGAGACGGTCCGCGCCAAGTACCTGGTCGGCTGCGACGGCGCGCACAGCCGGGTGCGGGAACTGCTCGGGCTCACCTTCACCGGCGGGCTGGGCCGGTTCCCGCAGCTGTTCATGCTCGGCGACGTCGACGTGGACTGGGACATGCCGGACGGTCACCTGCTGCGGTTCCTGCACGAGACCGAGGGCCGGATGGACGGCATGCTGGTCTGCGTCCCGCTGCGCGGCGAGCGCCGGTACCGGATCGCCACCCTGGCCCCGCCCCGCTTCTTCGCCCAGACCGGCGGGCAGGACGCCCCGCCCGGGTTCAGCGCGGAACTGGGCGCGCCGACCCTGGCCGACGTCCAGGCCGCCCTCGACCACCTCGCCCCGCCCGGCACCCGCGCCTCGAACCTGCGCTGGTCGTCGGTGTTCCGGATCAGCCACGGCATCGTCGACCGCTACCGCGACGGCCGGGTGTTCGTGGTCGGGGACGCCGCCCACCTGCACCCGCCGGCCGGCGGCCAGGGCATGAACACCGGCATCCAGGACGCCTGGAACCTGGCCTGGAAGCTGGCCCTGGCCGTCCGCGGGCTCGCCGCGCCCGGCCTGCTGGACAGCTACGAGACCGAGCGGCGGCCGGAGGGCGAGGAGATCGTCGGCCGCGCGGTGCGCATGGCGTTCACCGACGAACTGGACCGCGAGGACCTGAAGCGGCAGTTCCTCCAGGAGATGTCGATGCTGCTCAGCTACGCGGGCAGCCCGCTGGTCGGCGAGTGCGTGTCCGATCCGGACGCGCTCGGGGAGGCCCCCCGCCCCGGCGACCGCGCCCCCGACGTCGACGGGCTGCGCCGGCGCGGCGTCGGCCACCCGCTGCGGCTGCGCGACCTGACCCGCGGCACCCGGCACACGCTGCTGCTCTACGCCGATACGTCGGCCGACGAGGCGGCGCTGGGCGCGATCGCCGAGCTCTGCGCCGACGTGCGGCGGCAGACGGCCGAGGAGGTCGACGCGTACCTGCTGCTCAGCCCGGACGCCGTCGAGCCGCGGCTGCTCGCCCCGCCTGCGGTGCGCGACGCCGACGGCCGGTTCCGCGCCGCGTACGGGGTGACCGGTACCGGGCTCTACCTGATCCGCCCGGACGGGCACGTCGGGTTCCGCAGCCAGCCGGTCGACGCCGACGCGCTCCGCAAGCACCTGCACCTGGTGTTCGGCGGTGCCCGGTGACGCGGGTACGCACGGTGCTCGCGATGCGCACCCGGGAGGGCTGCGAGCAGCGCTTCGAGGCGGAGTGGCGCACCGCGGCCGAGGAGATCCGCACGCTGGACGGCTGCCTGCACCAGGACCTCGTCCGCGACGCCGACGACCCGCGCAGCTACCTGATCATCAGCGACTGGGCGGATCGCGAGCGGCTGGACGCCTTCGGCCGCAGCGAGCACCGGGACCGGCTGCTGCGCATCATCCGCGAGCTGCGTGAGTCCGCGCAGCGGCACACCTACCAGGTGCTGCACAGCGTGGGCAGCGCACCCGAGGAGGACCGATGACCGAGGACGCCGTTCCGGCGGGCGAGCTCTACACCGACGGGTTCGCCGCCGACCCCTACCCGACCTTCGCCCGGCTGCGCACCGACCGGCCGGTGTGCCCGGTCAGCTCCCCGCGCTTCGACTCCTGGCTGATCACCCGCTTCGACGACGCCCGGGCGGCGCTCACCGACCCGCGGCTGTCCAAGGACCTCTACGGTCCCGCCCAGCACTACCTGCGGATCTTCGGGCCGAACTCCGAGGGCTTGAACCGCAACATGCTCAACTCGGACCCGCCGGAGCACACCCGGCTGCGCCGGGTCGTCTCCCAGGCGTTCGCGCCGCGGCGGATCGAGGCCCTGCGGCCGCGGGTGGCGCAGGTCGTCGACCACCTGATCGACAAGATGCTCCCGCAGGGCCAGGCCGAGCTGATGCACGACTTCGCCATCCCGCTGCCGATGACGGTCATCTGCGAACTGCTCGGGGTGCCGCCGGAGGACCACGACCGGGTGCTCGACTGGACCCAGGTGATCCGCACCTCCGGCTCGACCCGGCGGCCGCCGCAGGAGGAGCGGGCGGCCGTGCAGGAGGCGCAGCTGCGCCTGCACCACTACTTCGCCGACCTGGTGCGGGTCAAGCGCGACGACCCGGCCGACGACATCATCGGCGCGCTCATCGACGCGGTCGACCGCGACGGGACGCTCTCCGAGGCGGAGCTGGTCACCACCACGTTCCTGCTGGTGTTCGCCGGGCACCAGACCACCGCGGACTTCCTCGGCAACGCGGTGCTGGCGCTGCTGACCCATCCCGAGCAGCTCGAGATGCTGCGCGCCACGCCCCAGCTGCTGCCCGCGGCGATCGAGGAGCTGCTCCGGTTCGACGGCCCGCTGCCGGTGGCCAGCCCGCGGATCGCCACCGAGGACGTCGAGTACCAGGGGGTGTGCATCCCCGCCGGGTCGATCGTCGGCGTGGCGATCAACGCGGCGAACCACGACCCCGCGCACTTCACCGACCCGGACCGGCTGGACCTGCGGCGGGTCCGCGGCCCGCACCTGGGCTTCGGGCACGGCGTGCACTACTGCCTCGGCGTCTCGCTGGCCCGGATGGAGGCGCAGATCGCGCTCGCCGCGCTGCTGCGCCGCCTGCCCGGGCTGCGGCTCGGCGTGCCCGTCGACGAGGTGCGCCGGCTGCCGGCCGCGTCGCCGTTCCGCGGCCTGCTGGAGCTGCCCGTCACCTTCGCCGCCTGAGCCGCCTGTCCGCCCACTCGAACCCACCCAAGGAGCAGCCATGGTCTTCCGGAACGTGATCGTCTGCCACATGGTCCCCGGCAGCGACAAGATCGTCGGGGACGTCTTCGGCCACTACGACCAGGCCACCCGGCCCCAGGACCTCGGGGTCATCGGGCGGATCCTGCTGTCCCACCACGACCTCTACATCCACGTCATCGAGCGCGAGCAGGACCCGAGGATCTCCGGCCAGACCCGGGGGCTGCCCGCGTTCCAGAAGATCGCCGAGGCCATCGGCCCGTACGTGACGCCGTACCCGAGGTACTGGAAGAACCCGTCCGACTCGGTAGCCAAGGAGTTCTACCACTGGGCCCCGGAGGGGGAGCCGCCCGCGGACACCACGCTGACCGTGATCGTCGGGCGGATCAAGCCCGGCGCCGAACCGGACGTGGCCCGGGTCTTCGGCGAGTCGGACGCCGGGTCGCTGCCGACCGAGCTGGGCGTCACCGGGCGCTGGCTCTACTCGATCGACGACGTCTACGTCCACCTGCTCGAACAGGAGGCGTCGGCGGCCGAGGCGACCCGCAACAACCACGACGACAAACCGGTCTTCGCGAAGGTGATGCAGGATCTCGCCCCCTACGTCAGCCCGTACCGGCCGGAGGAGTGGCACGGCCCGCAGGACTCGGTGGCCACGGTGTTCTACCGCTGGCAGGCCCGGGACTGAGCCGCGCGGCGGGGGCGTTCGAGGACGCCCCCACCGCCCGCTATCGTCGGCCTCTCCGGACGGCGCCGGGCCGCACCGGGTGAGACGTGAACAGGCGGTCGCCGGTGTCCCGAGCACGCAGATTCGTCCCACCGGCGCTGCTGTTCCTGGTCCTCGCCGCCCTGGTGGCCTCCGGCATCCGGCCGTACGACCGGCTGACCTGGCTGCTGGAGACGGTCTGGGTGCTCGTCGGCGTCCCGCTGGTGCTGGTCACCTGGCGCCGGTTCCCGCTGACCACGCTGCTCTGCTGCCTGCTCGCCGCGCACGCGCTGATCCTCGTGGTCGGCGGCCATTACAGCTACGCCCGCACGCCGGTCGGCGACTGGGCGCGGGAGGCGTTCCACCTGTCCCGCAACCCGTACGACCGGCTCGGCCACTTCGCGCAGGGCTTCGTGCCGGCGATCCTGGTCCGCGAGATCCTGGTCCGCCGGTCGCCGCTGCGCGGCAGCCGCTGGCTCGCCCCGCTGGTGGTCTGCGCCTGCCTGGCGTTCAGCGCCCTCTTCGAGATGATCGAGTGGTGGGCCGCGCTGGCCGGCGGGTCGGCGGCCGACGACTTCCTCGCCACCCAGGGCGACGTCTGGGACACCCAGTGGGACATGTTCCTGGCGCTGGTCGGCGCGATCACCTCGCTGGCGCTGCTCAGCCGCCTGCACGACCGCCAGTTGCCGGCCCCGGCGCCGGCCGCCGCCGCGCCGGGCGCCGCCGCCGATGTCTCGGCGGCCCGGACCGGCCGGTCGCCGGAATCCTGAGCGGGAGGCTCACTCGTCGCCGACGGTCTCCGTCTCGCCGTCGTGCTGGAACTGGGCGGGCAGGTGCTCGTCGGGCTGCGGCGCCTGGGCCAGGTTGTGGTGGGGGTCCCCGTCCGCGGAGTACAGGACGTCGTCGGTCTTCTTGGTCTTCTCCCGGTCCTCTTCCGGCTCCGTCACGTCCGCTCCTCGCAGTCGCCGTCGGTGACCGCCCGCCAGGGTGGCGCGACGGTCGGGTCCGATTCCCACCCTAGGCGCGGCGGCGGGCGGTGGAAGGCGAATGCCGGCGAGGCAAGCCGTCCGGGCGGGCTCGGACGAAAGCCGCCCGCCGGCAGCGGTGATGCGACAGGGTGGTGCTGCGGACGGCCCGTGCGGGGCCGTCGTGGGTGCGGCCGGCGGTACGGGGGTGTCGGGTGCCGACCAGGCAGATCATCCAGCATGTCGGCACGCTCCTGGACCTGGCCGGGGTGCTGGTCATCGCGGTCGGCGTCGCGGTCGCCACGGTGGTCTTCGCGCTGCGCTGGTGGCACACCCGGCAGGTCGTCGACCACTACCGGGCGTACCGGCAGGGGGTCGGGCGGGCCATCCTGCTCGGCCTGGAGCTCCTGGTCGCCGGGGACATCATCCGGACCGTGGCGGTGTCGCCCACCTTCACCAGCGTCGGGGTGCTGGCGCTGATCGTGGCGGTCCGGACCTTCCTCAGCGTCTCGCTGCAGGTGGAGCTGGACGGCCGCTGGCCGTGGCAGGGCAAGGCACCGGTCGGCGGCTCCAGCGTGGGGTCCCGACCGGAGCGCTGAGGTGTCGTACCGTCCGGGCAGGATCGTGGCCGTGACACCGCTCCGGATCATCAAGGGCGACGCGACCAGCCCGCAGGCCAAGGGCCGCAAGGTGATCGCGCACGTCTGCAACGACCTGGGCGGCTGGGGGAAGGGCTTCGTGCTGGCCGTCTCCCGCCGCTGGCCCGAGCCGGAGCGCGACTACCGCGAGTGGCACCGGCACCGGGCCGGTAACGACTTCGGGCTCGGCGCCATCCGCCTGGTGCGGGTCGCGCCGGACGTGTGGGTGGCCAACATGGTCGGCCAGCGCGGGATGCGGCGGGGCAGCGCCGGGCCGCCCATCCGCTACGACGCGGTCGAGCGCTGCCTGTCCGCCCTCGCGGACCAGGTCGACGAGCTCGGCGCGTCGGTGCACATGCCCCGGATCGGCTGCGGCCTGGCCGGCGGCACCTGGGACCGGATCGAGCCGCTGGTGGTCCGCACGCTCTGCGCCCGGGACATCGCGGTGACCGTCTACGACCGGGACTGAACCGGAGTTCAGATGTTGGCGGAGTCTGCCGGCACCCCGCCGGGCAGCGACGGCGCGCCGCTCCCCGGCTGCTCGCCCCGGCCGCGCAGCCCGAGGGTGTACGCGGTCATCGACAGCGACCCGTACGCGTACCCGTCGACCAGCACGTCGGGGCGGTCCCCGGCGGCGCCGGCCAGCCCGGCCAGGTAGAGCAGCGGGATGAAGTGGTCCGGCGTCGGCACCGCGAGGCCGAAGTCCCGGTGTCCGTCCAGCCGGGCCGCCTCGGTCGGCGCGTCCTGGACCGTCTCCCGGGCGGCGTCGTCGAAGCGGCGCGCCCAGTCGAAGCCCTCGTCGGTGAGCCGCGGGTCGACCCCGCCCAGGTTGTGCACCACGTTGCCGCTGGCCACCACCAGCACGCCGCGCTCGCGCAGCGGGGCGAGCCGGGCGCCGAGGTCGAGGTGGTAGTCGAACGGCTTGAACGCGTTGATGCTCAGCTGCACCACCGGGATGTCGGCCTCGGGGAACGCGTGGGTCAGCACCGACCAGGTGCCGTGGTCGATGCCCCAGGAGTCCAGGTCGGCGCCGACCCAGGTGGGGTGCACCACGTCGCTGATCTCCTCGGCCAGCTCCGGTAGCCCGGGCGCGGGGTAGCGCACGTCGAAGAGCTGCTGCGGGAAGCCGTAGAAGTCGTGGATGGTGCGCGGTCGGGGCATCGCGGTGACCGCGGTGGCGCCGATGTACCAGTGCGCGGAGACCACCAGGATGGCCCGGGGCCGGGGCACCGACCGGCCGAACTCCCGCCAGGCGGCGGTGTAGCGGTTGACCTCCAGCGCGTTCATCGGGTTGCCGTGCCCGAAGAAGGCCGCCGGCAGCACCGTCTGGGTGTTCTGCTCGCTCATCTCGCTCCCCGGGCCGGCCGTGCCCCGAGGCTAACCCGCAGGCCTCTCGCGCGTCCGGCCACCGGCCGTGCCGGGCGGGAGAGTTGGCGAATACCCCCTGGGGGTATAGGGTGGCCGCGGAGGTGGAGTTCGATGGAACACGAGCACGGGCACCGCGGCGCGGACCACGACGAGCACGCGGGCCACGACATGCACGGTGGGCACGACAAGCACGCAGGGCACGACAAGCACGCGGGGCACGACCCGGAGCAGTTCCGCCGAAAGTTCTGGCTGAGCCTGGCGCTGACCGTGCCGATCGTGCTCACCAGCCACATGGTCATGGACTGGTTCGGCTACTCGCTGGACTTCCCGGGCGTCCGCTGGGTCGGCCCGGTCCTCGGCACGGTCGTCTTCTTCTACGGCGGCTGGCCGTTCCTGGTCGGCGGCGTCCGCGAGGTGCGCGACCGGGCGCCGGGCATGATGCTGCTGATCTCGATGGCGATCACCGTCGCCTACCTGGCCTCGGTGGCCACCAGCCTCGGCCTGTTCGACCTGGACTTCTGGTGGGAACTGGCCGCCCTGGTCACCATCATGCTGCTCGGGCACTGGCAGGAGATGAAGGCGATCGGGCAGGCCCAGGGAGCCCTGTCGGCGCTCGCCGCGCTGCTACCCGACGACGCCGAACGCCTCGACGACGCCGGGCAGCCGCACCGGGTGCCGGTGCCCGACCTGCGGGTGGGTGACCTGGTGCTGGTCCGCTCCGGTGGCCGGGTCCCGGCCGACGGCCGGATCGTGGACGGGTCCGCCGAGTTGGACGAGTCGATGATCACCGGTGAGTCCCGGCCGGTGCCGCGCGCCGTCGGGGACCGGGTGGTCGCCGGCACCGTGGCCACCGACTCGGCCCTGCGGGTACGCGTCGAGGCCGTCGGTGAGGACACCGCGCTCGCCGGCATCGGCCGGCTCGTCGCCCAGGCGCAGTCCTCCGGCGGGCGCGCCCAGGTGCTCGCCGACCGGTTCGCCGCGCTGCTGTTCTACGTCGCGGCCCTCGCCGGCCTGGCCACCTTCGCGGCCTGGCTGGTGCTCGGCAACACCGACCAGGCCGTGGTCCGTACCGTGACGGTGCTGGTGATCGCCTGCCCGCACGCCCTTGGGCTGGCCATCCCGCTGGTCGTGGCGCTCTCCACGGCGCTCTCCGCCCGCGCCGGCATCCTGGTGAAGGACCGGCTCGCCCTGGAACGGATGCGCACCGTCGACGCGGTGCTGTTCGACAAGACCGGCACCCTCACCAAGGGACGGCACACCCTGACCGGGGTGGCCGCCACCGGCGGGCTGGACGAGAACGGTGCGCTGCGCCTCGCCGGCGCGGTCGAGGCGGACAGCGAGCACCCGCTCGCCCGGGCCCTGGTGACCGCCGCGCAGGACCGGGGCCTGCGAGCCACCGCCCGGGACTTCCGTTCGCTGACCGGCCGGGGCGTACGCGCCACGGTGGACGGCGCCGACTGGGCCGTGGGCGGCCCCGCCCTGCTGCGCGAACTGGGCACCGACGCCCCCGCCGAGCTGACCCGCGCGGCGGAGGACTGGTCCCGGCGGGGCGCCGCGGCGCTGCACCTGGTCCGGCTGCCCGGAGGCGGCCGCCCCGAGGTGGTCGGCGCGTTCGCCCTCGAGGACGAGGTCCGTCCCGAGGCCCGCGCGGCCATCGCCGAACTGCGCGAGCAGGGGGTGAAGAAGATCGTGATGATCACCGGGGACGCCCGGCCGGTCGCCGAGGCGGTCGCCGCCGACCTGGGTTTCCGCCCCGGCGTGGACGAGGTCTTCGCCGAGGTGCTCCCCGCCGACAAGGACAAGGCGGTCACCGAACTCCAGTCCCGCGGGCTGACCGTGGCGATGGTCGGCGACGGGGTCAACGACGCTCCCGCCCTCGCCCGCGCCGACGTGGGTGTGGCCATCGGCGCCGGCACCGACGTGGCGATCGAGTCGGCCGGGGTGGTGTTGGCGAGCTCCGATCCGCGCGGCGTCACCGGCGTGATCCGGCTGTCCCGGGCCTCGTACCGGAAGATGCGGCAGAACCTGGCCTGGGCGGCCGGCTACAACGTGGTGGCCATCCCGCTCGCCGCCGGGGTGCTGGGCTGGGCGGGCATCGCGCTCAGCCCGGCCGTCGCCGCGGTGCTGATGTCCGCCTCCACCATCGTGGTGGCGCTCAACGCCCAACTCCTCCGCCGGGTCCGGCTCACGCCGGCCGACGGCTGACGCAGCTACGGCCGACGCGGCCCCTCGCTCCTGGTGGATGCGAGGGGCCGCACCGCTTCACAGCCGCATCTGCGGACCGCTAGGGTGGCCGCGTGACGGTGTTCCGGATCGGCGAGGCCGCCGAACTGCTCGGGGTCAGCGCGGACACGGTCCGCCGCTGGATCGACGCCGGGCGGCTCCCGGCCGTCCGGGACGAGCACGGTCACCGGGTGCTCGACGGGGCCGACCTGGCCGCGTTCGTCCGCGCCCCGGGCCACCCCGAGCTCTCCTCGGCCCGCAACCGGCTGCGCGGCATCGTCACCGCCGTCGTCAAGGACACCGTGATGGCCCAGGTCGACATCCAGGCCGGGCCGTTCCGGATCGTGTCGCTGATGAGCCGCGAGGCGGTCGACGACCTCGACCTCCAGGTCGGTTCGGTCGCCGTCGCCGTGATCAAGTCGACCACCGTCGTGGTGGAGCGCGCGCCCGCGCCGAAGGGAAGGACCAACCCGTGACCGCACGGTGGATGCGTGCCGCGCTGGCCGGGCTGGTCGCGCTGACCCTGGCCTCGTCCGGCTGCGGCGCCGGCGACGACGAACCGGCCGGCGGCACGGTGACCGTCTTCGCCGCCGCCTCGCTCACCGAGTCGTTCGCGAAGCTCGGCAGGGACTTCGAGGCCGCGCACCCGGGCACCCGGGTCGTCTTCAACTTCGCCGGCAGCTCGGCGCTCGCCACCCAGATCACCCAGGGCGCGCCGGCCGACGTGTTCGCGGCCGCCTCGCCGGCCACCATGAAGGCCGTCACCGACGCGGGCGACGCGGCTGGGACGCCGGCCGTCCTGGTCCGCAACCAGCTCGTCATCGCCGTACCCGAGGGCAACCCCGACCGGGTCGCCGGCCTGGCCGACCTGGCCCGCGCGGGGGTGAAGGTGGCGCTCTGCGCCGAGCAGGTGCCGTGCGGGGCGGCGGCGAAGTCGGCCCTCGACGGGGCCGGCGTGCGGCTCACCCCGGCCACCCTGGAACAGGACGTCAAGGGCGCGCTGGCCAAGGTGAAGCTCGGCGAGGTCGACGCGGCGCTGGTCTACCGCACCGACGCGCGCGCCGCCGCCGGGCTGGCCGCCGTCGAGTTCCCCGAGTCCGCCCGGGCGGTCAACGACTACCCGATCGTGGTGCTGAAGCACGCCGGCAACCCGGCCGGGGCCCGGGCCTTCGTCGACCACGTCCGCTCCGACGCCGGTCTGGCCGTGCTCACCGCGGCCGGGTTCCAGGCCCCGCCGAACCGGTGAGCCGATCCACGCGCCGCCGGCAGCGGGTGCCGCTGGCCCTGCTGCTCCCCGCCGGGCTCGGGCTGCTTTTCCTCGTCCTGCCGCTGGCCGGGCTGCTGGTCCGGGCGCCCTGGACCACGCTGCCCCGGCAGCTGGCCGAGCCCGGCGTGCTCACCGCGCTGCGGCTGTCCCTGGAGACCGCCACCGCCGCCACGCTGCTCTGCGTCGCGCTCGGCGTACCCCTGGCCTGGCTGCTGGCCCGGGTGCAGTTCCCCGGCCGGCGGTTGGTCCGCGCGCTGGTCACCGTGCCGCTGGTGCTGCCGCCGGTGGTCGGCGGGGTGGCGCTGCTGCTGGTCTTCGGCCGGCGCGGGCTGCTCGGGTCCTGGCTGGACGCCACCTTCGGGGTGACCCTGCCGTTCACCACCGCCGGGGTGGTGCTGGCCGAGGCGTTCGTCGCCATGCCCTTCCTGGTGATCGCCGTCGAAGGCGCGCTGCGCGGCGCCGACCCCCGCTACGAGGAGGCGGCGGCCACCCTCGGCGCCGGCCGCTGGACCACCTTCACCCGGGTCACCCTGCCGCTGGTCGCCCCCGGGGTGGCGGCCGGCGCGGTGCTCTGCTGGGCCCGCGCGCTCGGCGAGTTCGGCGCCACCATCACCTTCGCCGGCAACTATCCGGGGCGGACGCAGACCATGCCGCTCGCCGTCTACCTGGCGTTGGAGACCGACCTGCAGGCCGCCATCGTGCTCAGCCTCATCCTGCTCACCGTCTCGGTGGCCATCCTCGCCGCGCTGCGCGACCGCTGGGTCGGTGTGACGTGACCACCCCACCCCTGCTCGACGCGCACCTGGTCGCCGACCGAGGCGCCTTCCACCTCGACGTGCGGCTGCACATCGGCGCCGGGGAGGTGCTGGCGCTGCTCGGCCCGAACGGGGCCGGCAAGACCACCGCCCTGCGGGCCCTCGCCGGGCTGCACCCGCTCAGCGCCGGGCACCTCACCCTCGGCGGCGCCGACCTCGACCGTCCCGACCGGCGGGTGTGGACCCCGCCCGAGCGGCGCCCGGTCGGCGTGGTGTTCCAGGACTACCTGCTCTTCCCGCACCTCAGCGCCCTGGACAACGTGGCGTTCGGGCCGCGCCGCCGGGGCGCCGACCGGCGGGCCGCCCGGGCCCGCGCGCAGGACTGGCTGGACCGGGTCGGCCTGGGCGGGCAGGCCCGGCACCGGCCGCGCCAGCTCTCCGGCGGGCAGGCCCAGCGGGTCGCGCTGGCCCGCGCGCTCGCCGTCGAGCCCACCCTGCTGCTGCTCGACGAGCCGCTCGCCGCGCTCGACGCCCGGACCCGGCTCGACACCCGCGCCGAACTCCAGCACCACCTCGGCGCGCACCCCGGCGCCACCCTGCTGGTCACCCACGACCCGCTGGACGCCCTGGTGCTCGCCGACCGGCTGGTCATCGTCGAGCAGGGGCGGGTGGTCCAGG
Source organism: Micromonospora sp. Utrum1 (assembly GCF_057197805.1). Lineage (NCBI taxonomy): Bacteria > Bacillati > Actinomycetota > Actinomycetes > Micromonosporales > Micromonosporaceae > Micromonospora > Micromonospora sp. Utrum1. The sequence continues at coordinate 4,855,759 of NZ_CM170071.1, read as the reverse complement.
AGGGGGACGCGGCGACCGTCACGGCCCGCCCCCGCACCGACTACGTGGCCCGGCTGGTCGGGCTCAACCTGCACCGCGGGCACGCCGACGGGCACAGCGTCACCGTCGGCGGGCTCACCCTCACCACGGCGGACACCGTGCGCGGGGAGGCGTTCGTCGCCTTCCCGCCGGCCGCCGTCGCGCTGCACCCCACCCGCCCCGACGGCAGCCCGCGCAACGTCTGGCCGGCCACCGTGACCGGGGTGCAGCGGCACGGCGACAACCTGCGGGTCCAACTCGCCGGGCCGGTCCCCGTGGCCGCCGACGTCACCCCCGCCGCGGCAGCCCACCTCGGGCTGCGCCCGGGCCAGCCGGTCTGGGCGGCGGTCAAGGCCGCGGAGACCCGGGCGTACCCGGCGTGACGCGGACCGCTCGCAGGTCCACCCGCGCTGGTGAAAGGTTTGACGTCGGCCCGGCCGGTCACTGAACAGGGGAGCGACACGAAGGGGGGAACGGGGTGCCCGAGACGACACGGATCCGATCCAGTCAGGACGCCGTCCTGCCGGACGACGTCACCGACCCGCTGCTGTGGCGCACCGCGTACGACGTGGCCGCCGCCCACCAGCCCGACGCGACGGGACGCTGTCCCAGCCTGCTCTGTGCCGGCCGGAGCGCGCCCTGCGAGCCGATGGTCAACGCGCGCCGGGCCATGCGGCTGGCCCGGGGCGGCGCGCGGCGCGCCGGGTTCCGGGAGACCACCGGCCGGACGGCCCGGGACCGGCGCCGGGCGGCCTGAGCCGGACGGCGGTCAGTGAGCGGGGGAGAAGGCGGTGAGGAAGCGGTCCCGGAAGGCGTCCATCCGCCACACCGGGGCCTGCGGGCCGGGGCGCAGCCCGTCCTGCCAGCCCCAGCCGGCGACCCGGTCCAGCACGGCCGGGTCCTTGGCCACGATGGTGATCGGCACGTCCCGACCGGCGCCCTCCCCGGTCACCGAGGCCGCCGGCTGGTGGTCGCCGAGGAAGACCAGCACCAGGTCGTCCCCGCCGTAGGTCAGCACGTACGACACGAGGGTGCCGAGGCTGTACTCGATGGAGTGCCGGTAGTCGGCGCGGACCTGGTCGGCGTCCCGCTGCACGATGTCCCGGCTGCCGCCGGTGCTGGTGGACGCCGTGTGGAAGATGGTGCCGTCGCCGACCGCGTCCCAGGGCACCGGCTTCGGGATGGCCGACCAGGGGGAGTGGCTGGAGACCAGCGGCATCTCCGCCATCACCGGGGCGTGCGGCCGGTCCCGCTCCAGCCGCTGGAAGGTGGCCAGGGTGTACTGGTCGGGCATCGGCGCGTAGCTGAACTTCGGGCCCTGGTAGGCCAGCTTCTCCGCGTCGTAGTACCGGTCGTAGCCGAAGAACCTCCCCTCCGGCCAGGGTTGGGTGGCGGCCGGCAACACCCCGACGGTCTGCCAGCCGGCCCGGTGGAACGCGCCGTTGAGGGTGAGCCGGTCGCCGGCCAGCAGGTCCCGGTGGCGTTGGTCGTTGTCGATCCAGAGCCCGGAGAGCAGGGTGGCGTGGGCCAGCCAGCTGCCGCCGCCGAAGGTGGGCGAGGTGAGGAAGCCGCTGCGGGCGTCGTACCCGGCCGCGCGCAGCCGGCGGTAGCCGTCGTCGAGCACCGCGTTCACGCCCGGGGCGAGTGCCGGGTCCTCCACGGCGTTCCGGCCGTAGCTCTCCACGAAGGCGACCAGCACGTCCTTGCCGCGCAGCCCGGTCAGCAGCCGGTCGCCGGGCACGTCCCGGTACGCGTCGGCCGTCAGCTCCCCGGCGAACGCGGCCCGGTCGCGCAGGCCGGCCCGGACCTGGCCGACGTGCGACGCGACCAGGGTGGTCGCCGTCCGGTCAGCGACCGGCACGCCGGCGGCGCGTACCCCGAACAGGGCGCAGCCCAGCCAGAGCACGGCCAGCGCGGCGACCACCCGGACCGCGCCGGTGCGGTGCCCGGCCAGGACCCGGGCCAGCCGCCGCGCCGCGAGGGCCACCAGCACCGGCAGGCCGACCACGAGCAGCACCACGCCGGCCGCCGCGGCGACCGCGCCGGCCCGGCCGGCCGAGTCGGTGAGGTAGCCGAAGCCGTCGTCGAACAGGCCCCAGTCGAGGAGCACGTCGAACGGCCGGTCCCGGGCCACCCAGAAGCCGGTGTCCAGCAGCTTGAGCACGGTCAGCAGGCCCAGCGTCAGGCCGAGCGCCACGGCGACCGGCCGGCGGGCCCGGGTCGGCAGGCCGAGCAGCAGGGCCACCGCGACCAGGGCCTCCACCGGGAGCCGCAGCACCGCGCCCGGCCCGGCCTCGGCCAGCCGGTCCGGTGCGACCAGCGCCGCCGCCACCAGCAGCGCGGCCAGCCCGGTGAGGACCGCCCCGGCCGCCCGACGGGCACGGGAGGCTTTGCGCGCCGGGCCGGCGGTGCCCGCGTCGGACACCGCCGCGTCGCCCGTTGGCGTGGCGTCCTCCGGCGTGCCGGGCGTCGGCGTGGACGCCTCGGTGTCGAGGGCGGGGGTGGGCGGCCCGGCAGGCCGGCGGAGACGGGTACGCAGTGACACGGGGGCGTCCTTCGGCGAGGGGAGGGAGGGGTCAGACCGGCTGGTGGGCGACGATCCGGACGGCGACCGGCATCGGCCGGCCGGGCGGGACCGGCCCGACGTGCAGCGCGGGGAGCGCGGTCGCGGCGGGCAGCGCGGGTCCCACCGCCGGTACGAGTTCGACGGCCGGGACGGGTCGGACCGCCGGGGCGACCGGGCGGTGCCGCCACAGCCAGCGCACGTCGCGGCCGAACGACTCCACCAGCAGGGCCAGCGCGCCGGCGACCAGCGCCCCGGTCGCCGCCGGGGGCAGCAGCCCGCTCGCGGCCACCGCGAGCACCACGCCCTGCGCCGCCGCGACCACCTTGCGCCAGTATCGGGACGGCAGCGTCCCGCGCATCCAGGGCAGCGGCCAGCTCGCCGCCACGAAGGCGTACCGCATCCCGCCGATCACCAGCACCCAGGTGCCCACGGAGGGGACAAGGTGGACGCTGAGCGCCAGGAGCAGGAAGGAGTCCACCTCCATGTCGAAGCGGGCGCCCAGGGCGCTCACCGTGCCGGTGCGCCGCGCCACCCGGCCGTCCACCGCGTCCAGCGCCAGCGCCACCACGGTGAGCGGGACCAGCACGGCCACCGGCGCCGGCCCGCCGTCGACGACCAGGGCGAGCACCCCGCCGACCAGCAGCGCCCGGGCCAGCGTCACCCGGTCGGCCGGACCGAGCCGGTCCGCGCCGGCCGCCCGCAGGCCGCGCCGGAGCAGCCCGCAGAGCACCCCGGCGTACGCCAGGCCGGCGAGCCAGCCCGCCACGCCGAGGCCCACCGTGCCGGCGAGCCCGGCCAGCAGGACGAACTGCACGATCAGCCCGATCGACGGGCCATTTCGAACCGTGGACACCCTGCCTCCGTGTCTATGATCGACAACCCTGCCAGTCATCACGGGAAAATCGGCCGTCCGGTTCGGTCCGGATGCGGAAAAGAGGAGAATTCGTGACCGGTGACGCCCGCGCCTTCTGGCTGCGCGCCCCTGGCGAGGGTGAGATCCGCCCGGTCGCGCTCGCCCCGCCCGGCCCCGGCGAGGTGCTGGTCCGCGCCCGCTACTCCGGCGTCAGCCGGGGCACCGAGACCCTCGTCTTCAGCGGCCGGGTCCCCGCCGACCAGTACGCCACCATGCGCGCCCCGTTCCAGGAGGGCGACTTCCCGGCCCCGGTGAAGTACGGCTACCTGAGCGTCGGCACCGTCGAGGCGGGACCGGCGGAGCTGCGCGGGCGTACCGTCTTCTGCCTGCACCCGCACCAGACCGCGTACGTGGTGCCGGCCGACGCCGTGGTGGTCGTACCCGATCCGGTGCCGGCGGCCCGCGCGGTGCTGGCCGGCACCGTGGAGACCGCGGTGAACGCGCTCTGGGACGCCGCGCCGCTGGTCGGCGACCGGGCCACCGTGCTCGGCGGCGGCATGGTGGGCTGCTGCGTGGCCGCCGTGCTGGCCCGCTTCCCCGGGGTCCGCGTGGAGCTGGTCGACGCCGACCCGGCCCGGGCCGAGGTGGCCGCGGCGCTCGGCGTCGACTTCGCGCTGCCCGCCGACGCGGCCGGCGACCGGGACCTGGTGGTGCATGCCAGCGCCAGCGCCGAGGGGCTGCAACGCGCCCTGGACCTGCTCCGCCCGGAGCGCAGCGTTCTGGAGCTGAGCTGGTACGGCGACCGCCCGGTCACCCTGGCCCTGGGCGGTGCGTTCCACTCGAAGCGGCTCGGCATCCGCAGCAGCCAGGTCGGCACCGTGTCGCCCCGGCGCGCGGACCGGAGCTACGCCGACCGGCTGGCGGTGGCCCTGGACCTGCTCGCCGACCCGGCGTTCGACGCGCTGCTCACCGGCCCGTCCCGCTTCGCGGACCTGCCCGACGTGCTGGACCGGCTCGCCTCGGGCCGGCTCCCCGCGCTCTGCCAGCTCATCACCTACGAAGAGGAGTGACCCGTGTTCAGCGTCACCGTCCGGGACCACATGATGGTCGCCCACAGTTTCCGTGGCGAGGTGTTCGGCCCGGCCCAGCGGCTGCACGGCGCGACCTTCGTCGTCGACGCCACCTTCCGCCGGCCGGAGCTGGACGCCGACGGGATCGTGGTCGACATCGGCCTGGCCACCGAGCAGCTCAAGGCCGTGCTCGGGGCGCTCAACTACCGCAACCTCGACGACGAGCCGGACTTTTCTGGGGTGAACACCACCACCGAGGTGCTGGCCCGGACGGTCGCCGACCGGCTGGCCGAGGCCGTGCACGCCGGGCGGCTCGGCGAGGGGGCGCGCGGCCTGGCCGGGATCACCGTCACCCTGCACGAGTCGCACGTCGCCTGGGCCAGTTACGAGCGGTCGCTCTGACCGGATGACCGTCGTGCACGTGGTGCTGCCGGGCGACATCGACGACCCGGCGAGCCCCAGCGGCGGCAACGGGTACGACCGGCGGGCCTGCCACGAGCTGGCCGCGCTCGGCTGGACGGTGCGGGAGCACCCGGTGCCGGGTGGCTGGCCGCACCCGGCGGCGGCGGACCGGGCCGCGCTGGCGGGGGTGCTCGCGGCGCTGCCCGACGGCGCGGTCGTGCTGCTCGACGGGCTGGTCGCCTCGACCGTGCCGGAGGTGCTGGCCCCGCAGGCCCGGCGGCTGCGCCTCGTCGTGCTGGTGCACCTGCCGCTCGAGGACGAGGTCGAGGCCCGGGCGCTGGCCGCGGCGACCGCCGTGGTGACCACCAGCGCGTGGACCCGCCGCCGGCTGCTCGACCGCTATCCGCTCGCCGCCGACCGGGTGGCTGTCGCCCCGCCCGGCGTCGACCCGGCGCCGGTCGCCCCCGGCTCGCCGGCCGGCGACCGGCTGCTCTGCGTCGCGGCGGTCACCCCGCTCAAGGGGCACGACGTGCTCGCCGCCGCCCTGCACCGGGTCGCCGAACTGCCCTGGACCTGCGACTGGGTCGGCCCGCTCACCCGCGACCCGGACTTCGTCGCGCGGCTGCGCCGGCAACTCGCCCACGCCGGCCTCGCCGGCCGGGTCCGGCTGGCCGGCCCGCGCACCGGGGCCGACCTGGCCGCCGCGTACGCCGCCGCCGACCTGCTGGTGCTGCCGTCCCGCCGGGAGACCTACGGGATGGTGGTCACCGAGGCGCTCGCGCGGGGCGTACCGGTGCTGGCCAGCGACACCGGCGGCCTGCCCGGGACGCTCGGGCGCGGCCCGGACGGCGACCGGCCCGGCCTGCTGGTGCCCCCGGCGGACCCGGCCGCGCTGGCCGACGCGCTGCGCCGCTGGCTCACCGACCCGGACCTGCGGGACCGGCTGCGCCGCGCCGCCCGGCAGCGGCGGGACACCCTCACCGGCTGGCCGGTCACCGCGCACCGACTGGCGGCCGCCCTCAAGGAGGCCACCGCGGCATGACCACCTCCCTGCTACCCCCCGACTTCGCGGACTGGCTGCGGCTGCGCGAACCCGCCGACGCGGCCGCCCGCTCCGCCGACCTGGTCGACGCGCTGCGCGCCCGGCTGCCCGCCGACCGGCCGCTGGTCGTGCACGACCTGGGCAGCGGCACCGGGTCGATGGCCCGCTGGCTCGCCCCGCGGTTGCCCGGCCCGCAGCGCTGGGAGCTGCACGAGCGGGACGCCGACCTGCTGGCGCTGGCCGCCGCCGGGGAGGTCGGCTCCGCCGACGGCCACCCGGTCACCGTGCTGGCCCGGGGCTCCGACATCACCCGGTTGGCGCCCGCCGACCTGGCCGACGCCGACCTGGTCACCGCCTCGGCGCTGCTGGACATGCTCACCGCCGAGGAGGTCGAGCGGGTGGTGGCGGCGTGCGTGGGCCACCCCTCCCTGTTCGCGATCACCGTGCTGGGCCGGGTGCGGTTCACCCCCGCCGATCCGCTCGACGCCGCGTTGGAGGCCGCGTTCAACGCCCACCAGCGGCGAACGGTCGACGGTCGCGCCCTCCTCGGGCCGGATGCCGTGGACGTCACCGTGGCCGCCTTCCGCCGCCGGGGCGTGCCGGTGCGGATCCGGTCCAGCCCCTGGCACCTCGGTCCCGAGCAGGCCGCGCTGACCGCGGAGTGGCTGGTCGGCTGGCTCGACGCGGCCGTCGAGGAGCGGCCGGAGCTGGGCGGCGTGGTCGGGGCGTACCGGGAGCGGCGGCTCGCCGCGGCGGCGGACGGCCGGCTGCGCGTGGTGCTGCACCACGCCGACCTGCTGGCCGGGTGAACCGTACCGGCCGGCGACACGTGACAAGGGATGGACCGAGGGAGGACCGCTGCTGTCACACGCCGCCGTCGCCGGGCCCGTCCCGGCCGCCGCGCCCGCGCCGGCCCGGTCGCTCTGGGCCTGGGCCCGCCCGCTCGCCGGGCTCGCCGTGCTCGCCGCGCTGGTCTGGTCGATGGGCGCCGGCCCGTTCCTGGCCGGGCTGCGGCTGATCGACGCGCCGGCGCTCGCCGCCGCACTCGGCATCGGCGCGGTCACCACGGTCTGCTGCGCCTGGCGCTGGTCGCTCGTCGCCGGCGGGCTGGGCGTACGGCTGCCGCTGCGGGCCGCGGTCGCGCACTGCTACGGGGCGGTCTTCCTCAACTCCACGCTGCCCGGGGGGGTGCTCGGCGACGTGCACCGGGCGGTCCGGCACGGCCGGGACGCCGGGGACGTGGCCCGGGGTGTTCGCGCCGTGCTCTGGGAGCGCACCGCCGGCCAGGTGGTCCAGCTGGTCATCGCGGTGGCCGTGCTGGCGGCGCTGCCGTCCCCGGTCCGCCCGTACCTGCCGGCGGTGGCCGCCGGGCTGACCGCCGCCGCGCTGGCCCTGGCGCTGGCCGCCCGGGCCGTGCCCCGCTCCGGGGTGTCCCGCTGGGCCCGGGCGGCGCGCACCGCGGTCGCCGACGTCCGGGCCGGCCTGCTCGCCCGGCGCACCTGGCTCGGCGTGGTGGCGGCCTCGGCCGTGGTGGTCGCCGGCCACCTCGCCACCTTCGTGGTGGCGGCGCGCACCGCGGGCGCCGACGCGCCGCTGTCCCGGCTGCTGCCGCTGACCCTGCTGGCCCTGCTCGCCATGGGGCTGCCGACCAATGTGGGCGGATTCGGGCCGCGCGAGGGGGTGGCCGCCTGGGCGTTCGCCGCGGCCGGGCTCACCGCCGCGCAGGGCGTCGCCACCGGCACGGTCTACGGGGCGTTGGTCCTGGTGGCCAGTCTGCCGGGGGCCGCGGTGCTGCTGGTCCGCCGGCGTCCGGCTCCGGAGACCGGCGACTGTCGGTGATCCCGCCTACGGTGTTGGTGCGAGGTGTGCGTTGCCGGCACGTCCCGGCAGCCCGGACTGAGGAGAAGCATGGACGAAACGCTGCCCACCGCGACGGTTCGGACCCAGGTCACGGTTCCCCTGCGGTTCCCCGACGGGTACGTGACCACCGCCCGGGTGCACTCCTTCCACGGCCTGGTCGACGGTCGCGAGCACCTCGCGATCGGGCTCGGTGAGCGGCGGGACCCGGAGAGCTCTCCACCGCTGGTCCGCCCGCACAGCGAGTGCCTGACCGGCGACGTGTTCGGCAGCCAGCGGTGCGACTGCGGCCCGCAGTTGCGCGAGGCGGTCGAGCGGATCGCCGACGCCGGCGGCTACCTGCTCTACCTGCGCCAGGAGGGCCGGGGTATCGGCCTCTACGCCAAGCTCGACGCGTACGCCCTGCAGGACGGAGGGCTGGACACCTACGAGGCGAACGTGGCGCTCGGCCGGGGCGCCGACGAGCGCGACTACACGGTGGCCGCGCAGATGCTCGCCGCGCTCGGCGTGACCCGGGTGGCCCTGCTCAGCAACAACCCGGACAAGGCCGCCCAGCTGGAGCGGCTGGGCGTCACGGTGGTCGACCGGGTGCTCACCGGCGTGCACCTGTCCCCGACGAACGCGGGCTACCTGGCGGCCAAGGTGGCACGCGCCGACCATGCCCTCGACCTGCCCTTCGTGCCGTGACCGGCCGGCCGTACGTGCTGCTCAGCTGCGCCATGTCGATCGACGGCTACATCGACGACGCGACCGGCGAGCGGCTGCTGCTGTCCAACGACGACGACCTGGACCGGATCGACGCGGTCCGGGCCGCCTGCGACGCGATCATGGTGGGCGCCGCCACGGTCCGCCGCGACGACCCCCGGCTGCTGGTGCGCAGCGAGCGGCGGCGGGCCGAGCGGGTGGCCCGCGGCCTGCCCTCGTCCCCGGCGAAGGTGACCGTCACCGCCAGCGGCGACCTCGACCCCACCGCCCGGTTCTTCACCATGGGCGACGGACCGAAGCTGGTCTACTGCCCGCGCGGTGTGGTGGAGAAGACCCGGGAGCAGGTGGGCGCGGTGGCCACTGTGGTCGACGCGGGTGACCCGGTCACCCCGGCCGTGATCCTCGCCGACCTGGCCGGGCGCGGCGTCGACCGGCTCATGGTGGAGGGCGGCGGCACCGTGCACTGCCAGTTCCTCACCGCCGGCGTCGCCGACGAGCTGCACCTGGTGGTCGCGCCGTTCTTCGTGGGCGACCACCGGGCGCCCCGGTTCGTCGGGGAGGGCGCCTTCCCGTGGCACCCGGGCCGCCGTGCCCGGGTCGTCGAGGTACGCCAGATCGGCGACGTCGTGCTCACCCGCTACGCCCTCTCGGACCGCTGCCCCGCGGCCTGAGCCGTCGGCCCGCCGAGGTGGCGGCATCCAAGGCGCCCGGACCCGCCACCTCGGCGACCCGGAGGACGAGGGCGCGGGGCCGGGCGGTCGGGGTCACAGCACCTGGGACAGGAAGCGACGCAGGCGTGGGTGCTCCGGGGCCTCGAAGACGGCGGCCGGCGGGCCGGCCTCCAGCACGACGCCGGCGTCCATGAAGGCCACCGTGTCGGCCACCTCGCGGGCGAAGCCCATCTCGTGGGTGACCACCACCATGGTCATGCCGGCGGCCGCGAGGTCGGCCATCACCCCGAGCACCCCCTTGACCAGCTCCGGGTCGAGCGCCGAGGTGGCCTCGTCGAAGAGCATCACCTGCGGCCGCAGCGCCAGGGCTCGGGCGATGGCCACCCGCTGCTGCTGCCCGCCGGAGAGCTGCGCCGGCCGGGCCTCGGCCTTGTGGGCCAGCCCGACCAGGTCGAGCTGGGCCCGGGCGACCTGCACCGCCTCGTCCTCGGGGAGCTTCTTGAGCTTGCGCAGCGCGAGGGTGAGGTTGCGCAGCACGGTCATGTGCGGGAAGAGGTTGAACTGCTGGAACACCATGCCGATCCGCTGGCGCAGCGCGTCCGGGTCGTCGCCCAGCACGCTGCGCCCGTCGAGCAGCACGTCACCACGGTCCGGCTCGATGAGCCGGTTGATCGTCCGCAGCAGCGTCGACTTGCCGGAGCCGGACGGGCCGATCACGCAGGCGGTCCCGCCCCGGGCCACCTCCAGGTCGGCGCCGCGCAGCACCCGGTGCCGACCGAAGGCGAGGTGCACGTCCCGGACGGCCAGGCTGACCGAGGTGGCGGTGGCGGTGGCGGTGCTCATCGTGGGTCCTTTCCGGCCGGAGCCGGCGCGCCGGCGGGGTCGAGTTCGACGTCGTGGTCGGGGGCGGCCACCGTCCGGCCCTGCCGCAGCCGCCGGTCGATCCAGTTGACCGCGTGGGTCAGCGGCACGGTCAGCACCAGGTAGCACAGGCCGGCCAGCAGCAGCGCGGACTCGTTGCCCGTGGTGGCGGCGTAGTCCTGGCCGATCCGGAACAGCTCCCGCTGGCTGGCCACCAGGCCGAGGAAGTAGACCAGGCTGGAGTCCTTGATCAGCGCGATGAGCTGGTTGACCCAGGCCGGCAGCACCCGGCGAACGCCCTGGGGGACGATGACCAGGCGCATCGCCTCACCCCAGGAGAAGCCGAGCGCCCGGGCCCCCTCCAGCTGGGCGGCCTCTACGCTCTGGATGCCGGCGCGGAAGATCTCGCCGATGTAGGCGGCCGCGATCAGGGACAGCGCCAGCACGCCGAGCGGGTACGGGTTCGGGCCCCACACCTGCATGCCCAGCGGCGCCAGGCCGACGCCGATGAGCAGGATGGTCGCCGCCGCCGGCAGGCCGCGGAACACGTCGGTGTAGACCCGGGCCGGCCACCGCAACCAGCGGGTACGCGAGATGCCCGCGACGGCCAGCAGCATGCCCAGCACCGAGCCGAGCAGGGCGGCGGAGACCGCCAGGATCAGCGTGTTGGGCAGCCCGACGGTCAGCATCTCGGGCAGCGCCTCGCGCATGGAGTCCCAGTCGAAGAAGGTCTCCCACAGGGTGCTCAGTGGATCCATGTCTCCGTCCGCCCCGCTCGAATCGATCGTTCCGGTCAGGAAGCCGCCGACGGCGACGGCACGGCGACCGTGCCGCTGCCCGGCTTGAAGTCGGCCGGGATCGGCCGGCCCGGGTAGTACTGCGCCTGGAGCCGGCTCCAGGTGCCGTCGGCGATCACCTCGTCGAGGGCCTTGTTCAGCGCCTCGCGCAGCTTGTCGTTGCCCTTGGCCACCGCGTACGCGGTCGGGGCCGGGCTGAGCTGCTTCGCGGCCACCTTGATCTTCCCGCTGCTGTCCGCGGCGGACTTGTCGCCGATCTCTGCCGGGGCGATCCAGGCGTCGGCCGTGCCGGCCTTGAGCTGGTTGACCGCGCCGTTGTAGTCGGGCACCCGCACCGGGTTGAGGTTCTCCCGGGTGGCGTAGTCGTCCTGGACGGTGCCCTGCACGACCACGACCCGCTTGCCGGCGAGCTGGTCGAAGCCGCTGATCGGGGAGCCGGCCGGCACGTCCAGTCCGAAGTAGCCGAAGTCGTAGCCGTTGCCGAAGTCGACGGTCTTCTTCCGGGCCTCGGTGATGGTGATGGAGGAGCTGCCCACGTCGAACTTGTGGTTGTTCACCTGGGAGAGCAGGGCGGAGAAGTCGGTGCCGACGAACTCCACCTTCAGGCCGACCTTCGCGGCGACGGCGGTGAGCAGGTCGTTGTCGAAGCCGGTGAACTTGCCGTCCTTCAGGTACACGTTCGGCGGGGCGTCGGTGAGCGTGCCGGCCCGCAGCACGCCGGCCTGGAGCAGGCCGTACGGGTTGGCGGCCTCGCTGGTGGCGCCGTCGTCGCCGCAGGCGGTGAGGGCGGTGGCGGCGAGCACGGCGGCGGCGCCGAGCGCGGCGGCGCGGGTCAGGGCGGAACGGAATCGCACAGGTGTCTCCAGGGTCCGGGGCGGCGTGGGCGCACGCCGCCGACGGCACGCCCGAGGCGGGCGAGCCGGAAGGGATGGTGCGGAGGTTGGGGGAGTGGCGCTCAGCGCGCGTCGGGGCGGCGACAGGCGTCGCTGCACACCCGCATCAGGTCGACGTGCCGCCGCTTGACCAGCGCGAAACGCGCCGGGTAGGCGATGCCGTCGGCGGGCGGGGTGCGAAGCTGAGCAGACATGGTTCCCTCTGGTCGGTGATGACCTGGGTACCAGGCCACGCTTGCACCGGCGGCTGCCGGTGCCTGGTCTTCACCCGGGGCACCCCACCGCGGAGGAGGGTTGCCGGCCAGCGAGCCGGGGCTTGGCGCTGGCGCTCATGACCTGCCGAGAAGGCTAGCAGCAGCCCCGCCCCGGGCGTCCAGCCGTTATGACCGCTCTCACGCCGGCGCCTTACCGGCGGGGCATGACCGGGGCGTCCCGCCCGGTGCCGTGCCGCGACGGCGTCCGCTGCTCGTGGTAGTCCTGCTCGACGTTGACCGTCCAGACGTCGTGGCCGGCGTCGTGGGCGATGTTCTCGGCGGTCAGCATGGCGGTGAGCATCGAGTGGTCCGCGTTGTTGTAGCGGTGCATCCCGTTGCGCCCCACCGGGTGCACGTTCGGCACCTCCCGGGCCAGCCAGTGTCGGATCACGTCCACGTTGTGCTGGTAGCGCTCGTCGTAGACGGGGTACGCCTTCGGCATCCGGACCACGTAGCCGGCCTCCACGCAGCCGGGCCGGACCAGGCCCAGCCGCTCCAGCTCGGCGGTGGCGAAGGCGACCAGGTCCGCGTCCGGGGTCCGCCACATCTCGTCGTCCTCGAACACGAAGTACTCCAGCCCCAGGCAGGTCCGCCCGTCCTTGACCAGGTACGGCGACCAGGATCCGAAGTTCTGGATCCGGCCCACCTTGGCGGCCGGGTCGTGCACGTAGATCCAGTTGTCCGGGAAGGAGAACTCCTCCGGCACCACCAGCGCGACGGTCAGGAAGTCCCGGTACCGCAGGTCGTCGGCGGCGGCCCGTACCTCCGGGGGCGCCTCCGGGTGCATGGCCCGCACCAGCGCGGAGATCGGCATCGAGGAGATCACGTGGTCGGCCGGTTCGGTGCGCTCGCCTCCGGCGTCGACCACCGTGACGGCGGTGGCCCGCCGCTGCGCCGGGTCCCGGTGCACCTCGGTCACCCAGGTGTTGGTGCGGACCGTGCCGCCCCGCTTCTCCACCTCCTCGGTGCAGCGCTCCCACATCATCCCGGGGCCGTGCTTCGGGTACTGGAACTCCTCGATCAGGCTGGTCACGTCCTTGCGGTTGCGCTTGGGCAGCAGCGCGTTGAGCACCGCGGTGGACAGCGACAGGTTCTTGATCCGCTGGGCGGCCCAGTCCGCCTGCAACTGGTCGGCCGGCATCCCCCAGACCTTCTCCGTGTACGTCTTGAAGAAGATCGAGTAGAGCCGCCAGCCGAACCGGGCCGACACCCACCCCTCGAAGTGCGACTGGTCCTTCGGCGGGCGCAGCCGGGCCCGGCCGTACGACCCGACGCAGCGCAGCGCCTCCCGCAGGCCGAGGTTGCGCAGCGCGTTGGTGGCGTTGAGCGGGTAGTCGTAGAGCGCGCCCCGGTAGTAGATCCGGCTCATCCGCGGCCGGAGCAGGAAGTCCTCGTCCGGCAGGATCTCGTGCCAGAAGTCCTCCACTCGGGAGACCTTGGTGAAGAACCGGTGCCCGCCGATGTCGAACCGCCAGCCGTCCCGCTCCACCGTGCGGCTGATCCCGCCGACCACCTCGTCGGCCTCGTAGACCCGGACCGGCTCGCCGTGCCGTAGCAGCTCGTACGCGGCGGTCAGCCCCGCGGGCCCCGCCCCGATGATCACGGTCCCGTTGCCGTCACCCATGCCGTCCGCGCCCCCCGCCAGCAGCCTGCCGATGCGGCAGCGCCCTTACCCGTCCTGCCGGCCGACTCACCTGCGCCCGCGATCCGCCGGCCCCGGGTCACCCGTTCGGGGTGGGGCGGGTGTGAACCGGCGCGGAACGGGGAAGCGCCGACGGTTTCCCGGTCCGGGGGTCGGTCGCGGGGCGACCGGTGGGAGCGGGATGGCGGACGAGCGGCAGGCCGGGACGGCGGACGTACCCGGCCCCGACCTGTGGCCGGGCGCGCGCGCCCGGCTGGCGGCGGCGGGCCGTCGGCTCGCCGCGCGGGTCCCCGCCCCGTGGGGCTTCGTGCTGGCCGTCTTCGCCGGCTCGAAGCTCGTGCTCAGCCTGATCGGCGTGCTGGTGCTGACCGCCTGGGACCAGGTGCCCGGCGCGCCACCCGCCGACGAGGCGATGATGCGGGCCCAGCAGGACGAGATCTCGTCGCACCGCTGGATCTCGCTCTGGTTCGCCTGGGACTCGTTCCTCTACGACCACCTGGCCCGGGTGCCGCTGGACCGGCCGTGGACCGATTTCGGTTTCCCGCTGCTCTACCCGTTCCTGGCCCGCCCCCTGGCGCCGCTGCTCGGCGGGCACACCGCCTGGGCGCTGCTGCTGGTCGCCAACGTGGCACTGCTGTTCCAGCTCTACTACGCCCACCGGCTCGGCGCCCGGCTCCTCGGCGCCGGAGACCCGGACGACGCCGGCGCGGACGGCCGGCGCGTGGCCCGCTACCTGCTGCTCCTGCCCACGGCGTTCCTGTTCCAGGCGGCGCTGACCGAGTCGCTCTTCGTCTGCCTCGCCCTGGCCGCGTTCTGGTACGCCGAGCAGCGCCGCTGGCTGGTGGTCGGGATCGTCGGCTACTTCCTGGCGATGAGCCGCTCGGTCGGCTTCGTGGTGGTGATCCCGCTGGCCCTGGTGCTGCTGCGCCAGCACGGCTGGCGGCTCGACCCGCGCACCTTGGCGCGCTACCTGCGCCAGGGCTGGCCGCTGCTGCTGGTCCCGGCCGGCTGGCTCACCTTCATGGCGTTCTGTGGCTGGCAGAGCGGCGACTGGTTCGCCTACCAGCACGCCCAGGAGAAGGGCTGGGGGATCAAGGTGCAGAACCCGCTGGGCGTGGCCGGGTCGGCGCTCGTCGGCGACAACTCGGCCGACACCTTCCGGGTCTGGATCGCCGTGGCGATGCTGATCGTGGCGGCCGTCGGGCTGCGCCGGCGGGCCGACTGGCCGTACCTGGTCTACACCGTGATCGTGGTGCTGGTGCCGCTGTCGATGGGCCCGCCGGTGTACAAGAGCCTGCTCCGCTACCTGCTCGCCGCCTTTCCGGTGGCGCTCGTGCTGGCCCGCTGGGCCCGCCGGCCCGGCCTCGACGCCTGGCTCACCGCCGGGCTGGCGCTGCTCCAGGGCGCGCTGTTCGCCGTCTGGCTGACCTACTGGACCCACCTCATCATCTGACCGCCGCCCGGCACGACGGTCGGCCGGGCCGCAGAATGGCCGGATGAGCGACCGGCGGGTGACCCTCGACGACCTCGGCGCCTGGCTGGTCAAGGGCAATGCGGACGCGGTGGACCTGGCGGGCCGCTTCGCCGCCGACGCCCGGGTGACCAGTTGGTGCGTCCGCCCCGGTTACCGGGTCCGGCTGATGCGCCCCGGGCAGCCGGTGGTGTTCTGGGCCAGCGGCAGCCGCGGCCGGGCCCCGTACGGGGTGTGGGGCCTGGGCCGGGTCGCCGCGCCGCCGATCCCCGGTGAGCCTGGCGGGCCGTGGACCCTGCCGCTGGACCTGACGATCCTGGACGAGCCGCGGCGGGTGCGGCGGGAGGTGCTGCGGGCCGACGCCCGGCTGGCCGGGGCCGAGGTGTTCCGCCAGCCGCAGGCGGCGAACCCGTCGTACCTGACCGTGGCGCAGTTCGCCGCGCTCCGCGACCATCTCCCCGCCCCGCATGGTCCGGTCCGGCCCGGGTAGATCGCACCCAGCCGGAGGAGCGAGGTGGGCGATGGCCGGGACGTGGTTGATGGGCGCGGGCGCCACGACGGCGGGACGGCGGCCGACCGCCGTGCTGGTGGCGGTGCACCCCGAGGGCGGCGACGGGAGCGGCCCTGGGAGCGAGACCTCGCTGGCCGAGCTGAGCCGGCTGGCTGACACCGACGGGCTGACCGTCGCCGACGCGGTGGTGCAGAACCGCCCGAAACCCGACCCGGCCACCTTCGTGGGCTCCGGCAAGGTGGACGAGCTGGCCGCGGTGGCCGAGCGGACCCACGCCGACGTGGTGATCGCCGACGGCGAGCTGAGCCCCGGTCAGGTGCGCAACCTCGAGGAACGCACCGGGGTGCGGGTGGTCGACCGGACGGCGCTGATCCTGGACATCTTCGCCGAGCACGCCCGCACCAGCGAGGGCCGGGTGCAGGTGGAGCTGGCGCAGATCGCGTACCAACTGCCCCGGCTGCGCGGGGACGGCCGCGCGCTGTCCCGGGTGGGCGGCGGCCGGATGGCCGGCGGCGCCGGCATGGGCGTCCGCGGCCCCGGTGAGATGAAGCTGGAGACCCAGCGCCGCCGGCTGCGGCAGCGGGCCACCCGGCTGCGGGGCAACGTCGCCGAGCTGGCCCGGCGGCGGGAGCGCAACCGCGGCCGGCGGGCCCGCAACCGGGTGCCCTCGGTGGCCATCACCGGCTACACCAACGCCGGCAAGTCCGCCCTGCTCAACCGGCTCACGGGCGCGGACGCGCAGGTCCAGGACGTGCTCTTCGCCACGCTGGACCCGACGGTGCGGCGGATCTCCACGGGCGACCTCACCTACACCGTCACCGACACCGTCGGGTTCGTCCGGTACCTGCCGCACCAACTGGTCGACGCGTTCCGCTCGACGCTGGAGGAGGTGAGCGGCAGCGACCTGGTGCTGCACGTGGTGGACGCCGCCGCGCCGGACGCGCTGGAGCAGATCACCACCGTGCACGGCGTGCTGCACGAGATCGGCGCGGGGGATGTGCCCGAGCTGCTGGCGCTCAACAAGATCGACGTGGCGCCGGCGGAGTGGGTGGCCGCGCTCTGCCGCGCCTGCCCGGACGCCGTGCCGGTCTCGGCGCTGACCGGCGAGGGCGTCGACCGGCTGCGCGCCGCGCTGGCCGCCCGGCTGGGCCGCCGCTGACCGGAGGCCGTCCCGGACCGGGGCTTGCTATGCAACTCGTTGCATAGCAAGATGGCCGGCATGTCGCTGGAGCACGCCATTCTCGTCTCGCTCCTGGAACAGCCCGCCTCCGGCTACGAGCTGGCCCGGCGCTTCGACCGCTCGATCGGCCGCTTCTGGACCGCCACCCACCAGCAGATCTACCGGGTGCTCAAGCGGATGGAGAGCGACCACTGGCTCACCGCCGAGGAGGTCGGCCAGGAGGGCCTGCCGGACAAGAAGGTCTGGTCGGTCACCCCCACCGGGCGATCCGCCCTGGTCACCTGGCTGCGCGCCCCGGTGCAGCCGGAGGCGGTCCGGCACGAGCTGGCCGTCAAGATCCGCGGCGCCGCGTTCGACGACGCGGCCGGGCGCGCCGCCCTGGTCGCCGAGGTCGAGCGCTACCGCGCCGACCACGAGGCCACCCTCGCCGGCTACCTGGCCGGCGAGCGCCGCGACTTCCCCGACCCCGCCGCCCGGGACGCCCGCGCGGCGCTCCAGCACGTCGTGCTGCGCGGCGGCATCGCGTACGAGCGCATGGTGCTGGCCTGGCTCGACGACGTCCTCGACACCCTCCGCGACCTCGACCCCGCCACCGCCAGGAAGGCCAACCCGTGACCGACCCGCTGCTGTTCCACCCCCACCGCTACGACCCCGCCGACCTCGACGAGACCTCCCGCCGGCTGCTGCGCGCCACCATCGACTGGTTCGAGTCCCGCGGCAAGCGGGCCCTCGTGGAGAGCTACAACCACCACGAGTGGTACGCCGACTTCCTCGACTTCGCCGCCAAGGAGGGGCTCTTCGCCACCTTCCTCACCCCGGCCGCCGACGGCGGCGGCGACCCGGACAAGCGCTGGGACACCGCCCGCAACGCCGCGCTCAGCGAGATCCTCGGCTTCTACGGCCTCGGCTACTGGTACACCTGGCAGGTCACCGTGCTCGGCCTCGGGCCGGTCTGGCAGAGCGGCAACGCCGCCGCCCGGGCCCGCGCCGCCGCGCTGCTCGACGAGGGACACGTGATGGCCTTCGGCCTCTCGGAGCGGCCGCACGGCGCCGACATCTACTCCACCGACCTGCTGCTCACCCCCGACGGGGCGGGCGGGTTCCGGGCCACCGGCGGCAAGTACTACATCGGCAACGGCAACGTCGCCGGGCTGGTCTCCGTCTTCGGCCGCCGCGCCGACGTCGAGGGCCCCGAGGGGTACGTCTTCTTCACCGCCGACAGCCGGCACCCGGCGTACCGGCTGGTCCGCAACGTGGTCAACGCGCAGATGTACGTCAGCGAGTTCCGCCTGGAGGACTACCCGGTGCGCGCCGAGGACGTGCTGCACACCGGCCCGGCCGCCTTCGACGCCGCGCTCAACACGGTGAACGTCGGCAAGTTCAACCTCTGCACCGCCTCCATCGGCATCTGCGAACACGCCATGTACGAGGCGGTCACCCACGCCCACCACCGGGTGCTGTACGGCCGGCGGGTCACCGACTTCCCGCACGTGCGCCGCGAGCTGACCGACGCGTACGCCCGCCTGGTGGCCATGAAGCTGTTCAGCGACCGGGCGGTCGACTACTTCCGCTCGGCCGGCCCGGACGACCGGCGCTACCTGCTGTTCAACCCGATGACCAAGATGAAGGTCACCACCGAGGGCGAGAAGGTGATCGACCTGCTCTGGGACGTGATCGCCGCCAAGGGCTTCGAGGCCGACACCTACTTCGACAAGGCCGCCAAGGACATCCGCGGCCTGCCGAAGCTGGAGGGGACGGTGCACGTCAACCTGGCGCTGATCCTCAAGTTCATGCCGAACTACCTGTTCCGGCCGGCCGAACACCCGCCCGTGCCGACCCGGCGCGACCCGGCCGACGACGAGTTCCTCTTCCGGCAGGGCCCGGCCCGCGGCCTCGGCGCGATCCGCTTCCACGACTGGCGCGCCGCCTACGACGCGCACGCCCACCTGCCCAACGTGGCCCGGTTCCGAAAGCAGGCCGACGGGCTGACCGCCCTGCTCGCCGCGCACGCCCCGGACGAGGCCCAGCAGCGGGACCTGGACTTCCTGCTCACCGTCGGCCAGCTCTTCGCCCTGGTCGTCTACGGCCAGCTGATCCTGGAGCAGGCCGAGCTGACCGGCCTCGACGCCGACCTGCTGGACGAGATCTTCGACCTGCTGGTCCGGGACTTCTCCGGCTACGCCACCGAGCTGCACGGCAAGGCGGCCACCACCGAGGCGCAGGCCGCCTGGGCGCTCGCCCACCTCCGCCGCCCGGTCACCGACGCCGACCGCACCGCCCGGGTGTGGCAGCGGGTGGTCGCCCTCTCCGGCGCGTACGAGATGCACCCCTGACGGGATCGACCGGGCCGACCCGCCCCGGGGCCGGCCCGATCCATCCGCCCGTCAGGTCAGCGCGGCGGCGAGCCGGCGGGCCTCGGTCACGAGCCGGCTGCCACCGCCCCGGGCCACCACGTCGGCCAGGCCCGGCACCTCGATCCGTACCCCGGTCGCGCGGGCGGTTTCGGCGGCGAGGGTGAGCAGATCGGGGGTGCCCCGCGGCGGCGTCGGCGCGGCCAGCAGCGCCGGCAGGGCCCCAGCGAGCAGGCGCCAGGTGCTCAGCGGGGCGCCGGCCGCGACCGCGTCCCGTAGCGGGGTCGCCGCCCGGGTCAGCGTGACCTGGCCATCCGCGGCCAGCCCGCCGAGGTGCGCGCCCACGGCCGGGGCGTCGAGGTCCCCGGCGGCCGTCAGGGTCAGCAGGGCGTCGAGCGTGGCGACCCGGTCCACCTCGTGGCGGGCGCAGAGCCCGTAGGCCATTGCCAGGTCGAGCGCCGGGCCGCCCGGGCCGGTGCACTCGGCCAGCACCGGCAGCACCGTGGCGGCCTCCCGGACGTCCTCCTGCGCGGCCCGGGCGATGCCGGGCAGCAGGTGCGCGGCAACGAGGCCACGGTGCCCCGGGAGCAGCGCCGGCCACAGGTCGGTCCAGCCGCCGTGCCCCCGGCCGACCAGCTGCGCCGGCACGGTGAGGAGCCCGAGCGGGTCCGCCACACCCTCGGACGGGGCGCTCGCCACCACGGTGCGCCGGATCGGCAGCCGGTCGTAGCCGTAGTCGTAGGTGTCCGCCCGGTCCCGCCGGCCGACCGTCACCACCCGCTGGACCGGCGTGGGCAGGGCGTCCCCGCGCAGCCAGCCAGCGAGCTCGTCGCCGGCCGCCGTGCCGAGCGCCGCCGCCTTCGCGGCGAGCGCCTCGTCCACACCGGCGGGCAGCCGGAGCAGTGCCTGCGTCAGATCCCACCGCCACACCGGACGGTCGCCGAGGGCGGCCAGCCGTTCGTAGAGCACGGTCGGGTCGACGGCTCCGGTGGCCGACGTGGGCGCGGCCAGCAGCCCCGGGTCGTCCCGGGCGTCCAACCGCTGTCCGATCTCGGCGAGCCGGGCGGAGTAGACCAGCGTGAGGGCGGACCGGCGGGGCGGCTCGACGGCCGGCCGACCCTGGAAGGGGAGCAGCGTCCGCGTCAGCGACTCGCTGAGGATCGCGGCCCACTGGTCCTGGCGGGTGGCCGCCTCGGCCGGCGCGGCGGCGGCCAGCAGGACCCGGTGCAGCTGGACCGGCACGTTGAACACCGCCCACATGTGGTCGTACTCACCGACGTGGTGGCGGCGCAGCACCGGCAGCAGGGCCGCCTCGAGCCGGTCCCGGTCGGTGGTGGCCAGCCGGACGAGGCCGTCGAGGACGCGCTCGAGCGCCGACGCCGGCCAGCCCTGCCCGATCACGGCCGACACCTCTTCCACCAGCTCGTCCACCTCGGTGATCGGGGGCGGGGCGACCGCCGCCGGCGTCGGGGGTGGCAGCTCGTCGCCGGCCACCGTCACGGCGGCGTGCCGAACGGCCCGGTGCCCGTGGCGTTCCGCCAGCGCCACCGCCGGGTCCCGGAGGTCCGCCGACGGGTGGTCGGCTCCCGCCGCAAGGAGTGCCGCGATCTCCGCCGCCCGGTCCGGCCGCTGCCGGGCGAGCGCGTCCAGCCAGGACAGCTGTGCCCGAACCAGGCCCTTCTCGGGCCGGGTCAGCACCGCCCGGGCGGCCTCCGCCAGCGCCTCCAGCTCCACGGCGTCGTCGAGGCCGCGCAACGCCCGCTGCGCCGTCGTCGCGACCGGCCCCGGCGCGTCGGCGAGCAGCCGAAGGTACGCGCCCGCGCGCGCCGTGACCTCGTCCGCGGTGGGCGCCAGCAGCTCGTGCAGGGCGAGGAACGGGCGCAGCGCGGCCGGCCGGTCCCCGCGCAGCAGCCGGCCGAGGACCCCGTCCAGCAGCGCGACCCGGTCGAGCCGGCCCTCCACCGCGAGCGCGGCCAGCGCCCGGGCGGCCGCCTGCCCGTCACCGCCGACGGACAGGTCGGCGCCGACCCCGTCCACCTCGAACAGCCGGGGCAGCAACGCG
The DNA here is from genome assembly GCF_057197805.1 of Micromonospora sp. Utrum1. NCBI lineage: Bacteria > Bacillati > Actinomycetota > Actinomycetes > Micromonosporales > Micromonosporaceae > Micromonospora > Micromonospora sp. Utrum1. The sequence continues at coordinate 4,834,553 of NZ_CM170071.1, read as the reverse complement.
TCCAGGAACGGGTCGTCGCGCAGCCGGTCGAGCAGCGGCTGCTGCTGCCGGGCCTGCAGCGGCTGCCACCACATCGCGTTGGCCCAGCCGGCGACGAATGCGTCCCCGGTCGGCGGCGGCGCCTGCTCCGCCCGCAGCAGGGCCGCCGTGAAGTGCCAGCCCTGCCACGGCTCGTTGCGGCGCATCCGCTCGGCCAGCCGGTACGCCAGGTCGGCCAGCCAGGTCACACCCCGCTGCCGTGCCGCGGCGATCACCGGCTCGGGGTCGGCCTCCCGGAGCCACACCGACCGCCGGCTGAGCAGCGCCGCGGCCTTGATCGCAGTGCTCTGCGTGCCGACTGCGGCCACCGCCAGCGCGGTCGCCTCCTTTCCCCACCACCAGTTGTCCCGCCGCCGCCGGACGTGGGCGATCAGCTCCTCGCCGAGCGCCCGGCGGCCCGGCTCGTCCAGCGCGTGCAGCACCGACCGGACGGCGGGCACGTCACCTCGGATCAGGGACTCGAAGAAGTCGGTCACGCCCCCACCTCCGCCGGCGCCGCGACCATCGACACCGCCAGGGCGTGCTTGCACGGCCCGCGCTCCCCGCGGTGCCGTGCCCACCAGCGGCAGGTGCAGGTGTACGTCCCGTCGGGCAGCCGACGCACCCGATAGACGTCGTCGCCACTGCGTACCGTGGCGTGTTCGCCCTCGCGGACGACCGCGTTCCGCTCGGCCAGCACCCGGGCCCCCACCAGGCGGGGGTTGTCTCGCTCGGCTCGACCGGCGTCGTACGGCATGACCCGGTGGAAGTAGCCGGCGTCAGCCACGTCGTAGCCGACCCGCCCGGCGGTGCCGAGCTGGGCCAGGGCGGCGCGTACGCGGTCATCGGTGAGGCCGGCGGCGTCGGCCAGCGCGGCGACGTCGATGGTCGGGTCCCAGGAGAGCAGCGCGCCGACCAGTTCGGCGTCGTCGACAACCTCGTCACCGGCGAGCGCGAGCAGGGCGGCGCCCTCGCCGGAGAAGCCCCGGTACGGCTCGGGGGATAGGGTCAGCGACAGCCGCAGCGCCCCGGTGTCGAGTTCCCAGGTGCTCGGCACGGCGGGCGAACCGGGCCGGACCGCCGGCCCGTACACCCGCAGGGTGCGCGCGTGCCGGAGCAGGCCGCGCAGCGCCGCGAGCCGGCCTGCGCCGGCCAAACAGACGGCGCCCGGCGCGGGTCGCGAGGTGAGCCGGAGCGTCCGCCCGGCGGGCACCGCCCAGAGCACCGAACGGTCGGTGCCGCCGGGGAGCCGGCGCAGGAAGGCGGTGGCCTCCGCGGCGGAGACTTCGGCGCGCGGCTCGAAGGCCGCGGTGAGCACCTGCACCTCCGCGAAGCCGCGCAGCCAGCGACCCGGCAGCGGAACCTTCTTCTCCACCACCGCGCCGTCCATGGTGGAGACGGTCAGGTCGTCCGGGCCGACGGCGGCGTGCAGCGGCTCGATCCCGCCGACCCGGGCCAGCGCCTCGCGCAGCGGCGGGTTGACGTCGACGTTGGTGGTGCCGTGGCCCACGATCTCGCCGTCGAAGCCGGCCGGCAGCACGTCCATCCGGGCGTACACGCCACAGCAGCCGGAGAAGGACTCGAAGCGCAGCCGGTCCCGGCTGCCCGTCACGACCGGGTCCAGGCTCGCCGGGCTGACCGGCTGGTGGTAGCGGGTCCGGGCGACCTCGGCGACGGCCAGCAGGCCGGCGGCCGCGGCCGTGGGAGTGGTGAGGAACCCGGCGAAGAACCGCGGGTTGGCCGCCGGGCCGCCGCAGGTCTGGAGGTCGAGACCGGCGGCGCGCAGCGCGGACGGCTGGAGGTATCGGTACGTCTGGACGGCGTTCACGGCGCACACCGTAGGGCCACCGACCGACATGACGACTGCCCGCCGCCCCGCCGGCCGCAAACCCGGTGCGGCGCCGGTGGCGATCGCACTAGGTTGCGGGGATGTTCGCTCTTCCGCTGACCGACGACGCCGAGCTGCGGCCGCTGATGCCGTGGCACGCCGACGAGTTCCTCGCCAACCTCGACCGGTGCCGGGAGCACATCGCCCCCTGGGTGGGCGCGTCCTTCGTGGCCACCGACGCCGAGTCCGCGCGCCGGGTCCTGCAGAACTACGCCGACCGGTGGGCGCGCGACGACGGCGGGATCTGGGGCATCTGGCAGCGCGGCACGCTGGTCGGGGGTGTGCTCTTCGTGTCGCTCAGCACCACCACCGGGGTCTGCGAGGCGGGCTGCTGGCTGGAGCAGGGCGCCGAGGGGCAGGGCCTGGTCACCCGCGCCGCCCGCGTGATCATCGACTGGGCGGTCCGGGAGCGGGGCATCCACCGCGTCGAGTGGGTCACCAAGGCCGGCAACGAGCGCAGCATCGCGGTGGCCCGCCGGCTGGGCATGAGCCGCGACGGGGTTCTTCGCGGCGCCGCCCCGACCCCGGAGGGCCGGGCCGACATGGAGGTCTGGTCGGTGCTGGCGCCGGAGTGGACGGCCGCCGCCTGACCCCGCGCGGTCACCCGGCGCGGTTCTGTCGTACCCGGACGTCAACATGTGTCCATGGCTGTCCCCGCACTGGCCGACCGGTCCCCCCAGCCGCGCGCCCTGCCGCTGCGCGAGGTCCGCACCCGGCTCACCCAGGTCGTCTCCCTCGCCGAGCTGACCGACACCGTCACCGTCGTCACCCGCGACGGCGATCCCCGCCCGGTCGCCGCGATCGTGCCCGCCGCGGCGGCACGCACCGCGGCGCAGGCCCGGGCCGACGCCGACCGGATCGCCGCGATCAGCGCCGGCTGGTCCCGGCGGCTGGAGGAGTTGCACCGGCAGAGCAGCCGGCGGCACGCCGCCGAGCTGCGCGTGCTCGCCGACGCCCTGGCCGAGGTCTGGGCCGAGCTGGACCGCCGCGCCCCGGCCGGCGACCCGTCGCTCGCCCGGCTCCGCGCCGCCCACGCCGACCTGCTGCGCGACTGACCCCGCGGCCTCCGACCACCTCGGGCCGGAGGCCGCCGGCGTACGTCAGTCCCGGCCGCGCTGGGCGCGGTAGCGGTGGATCAGCGCGGCGGTGGAGGAGTCCACGTCGCCGAGGTCCGGCCGGGCCCCGGTGAGTTTCGGCGCGAGCTGGTTGGCCATCACCTTGCCCAGTTCCACGCCCCACTGGTCGAAGGCGTTGATGTCCCAGACCGCGGCCTCGGTGAAGACGATGTGCTCGTAGAGGGCGATGAGCTGGCCCAGCGTCGCCGGGGTCAGCTTCGGTGCGATGATCGACGTGGTCGGGTGGTTGCCCGCCATCACCCGGTGCGGCACCACCTCCGGCGCGGTGCCCTCCGCCTCGACCTGCTCCTTCGTGCGGCCGAAGGCCAGCGCGGCGGTCTGCGCGAAGAAGTTCGACATGAACAGGTCGTGCATGTCGCCCAGGTCGTGATTGGGCTGGCTGAACGCGATGAAGTCCGCCGGGATCAGCCGGGTGCCCTGGTGGATGAGCTGGTAGAAGGCGTGCTGACCGTTGGTGCCCGGCTCGCCCCAGAAGATCTCCCCGGTGGGGTACGTGACCGGCCGGCCGTCCCGCGTCACCGACTTGCCGTTGCTCTCCATGGTGAGCTGCTGCAGGTAAGCCGGGAACCGGTGCAGGTACTGCGAATAGGGCAGCACCGCGTGGGTCTCCGCCCCGAGGAAATCGGTGTACCAGACGTTGAGCAGGCCGAGCAGCGCCGGCACGTTCCGGGCCACCGGCGTGGTCCGGAAGTGCTCGTCCACGGCGTGGTAGCCGCTCAGCAGCTCCCGGAACCGTGCCGGCCCGATCGCCAGCATCACCGACAGCCCGACCGCCGAGGGCAGCGAGTAGCGCCCGCCCACCCAGTCCCAGAAGCCGAACATGTTCTCCGGGTCGATGCCGAAGTCGCGAACCCGCTGCTCGTTGGTGCTGACCGCGACGAAGTGCCGGGCGATGGCGCTGTCGTCCGCGTCCAGCCCGGCCAGCAGCCAGCGCCGGGCCTGGTCGGCGTTGGCCAGCGTCTCCTGGGTGGAGAACGTCTTGGAGACCACGACGAACAGCGTGCTGGCCGGGTCCAGGTCGGTGGTCTTGTCGTGGATGTCGGTCGGGTCGATGTTGGACACGAACCGGCAGCTGATCCCGGCGTCCCGGTACGCCTTCAGCGCCTCGTACGCCATCACCGGCCCGAGGTCGGAGCCGCCGATGCCGATGTTGACCACGGTGCTGATCCGCTCGCCGGTGTAGCCCCGCCAGGCGCCGGAGCGGACCCGCTCGGCGAAGGCCGACATCCGATCCAGCACGGCGTGCACGTCGGCGACCACGTCCTGGCTGTCCACGGTGAGCGACGCGTCGGGGGGCAGCCGCAGCGCGGTGTGCAGCACGGCCCGGTCCTCGGTGGAGTTGATGTGCTCCCCGGCGAACATGGCGGTGATCCGGTCGGCCAGCCCGACCCGCTCGGCGAGCCCGGTCAGCAGGCTCAACGTCTCGTCGGTGACCAGGTTCTTGCTGTAGTCCACGTGCAGGTCGGCGACCTCGCCGGTGAGCCGGTCACCCCGCTGCCCGTCCGCGGCGAACAGCTCCCGCAGGTGCGTGCCGCGCATCGCCTCGGCGTGCTTGCGCAGGGCCTGCCATTCGTCCGTGGTGGTGACGTCCACAGCCATCGGGTCGATCTTCTCCTTCACGACGGGTCAGCCGGCGGGGCCGGCGTCGCCCCGCTGCCGGCGACCCCACCAGCCTGCCACCCGGGACGGGTACGCGCGACGCGACCCGACATCGCCCACCCCTCGGGAGCGGGGAACCTCCGGCGCGACACGCGATTGGGACGGGTGTACGACGCGCCGCTCACGAGCAGACAACGCATAGTTGCGGACAGTAAGCTCCGGTGCTGCCTGCCCCGCCGAGGAGGTGCGATGACCACGGTGATCGGCCCACGTCCCCCGTCCGAGCAGGACGAGCCGGCCGACGGGCCGGCACTGCCCGAGCTGGCGGACCCGCACTGGATGCACCGCGCCACCGAGTTCGCCCACACCGGATTCTGGGCGGTGGCCCGCCGGCTGCCCGCCCTGGTCCGGGAGGCCATCGCCCTGGCCTGGGCGACCAGCCGGCGGGACACCCTCGCCTCGATCGGGCTCAACGTCGCCGCCGGCGTGCTCACCACGCTGGGCCTGCTCGCCACGACGGGGGTGCTCCAACAGCTCTTCGCCGCCGGCCCCACGCCCGACCGGATCCGCGCGGCGATGCCTGCCCTGGTGCTGGCGGCAGCGGCGGTCACCGCTCGGGGCGCCCTGACCGTCGCCGCGGGTTGGGCGCAGGCGCGGCTCATCCCGCAGATCAACTACGCGGTGGAGCTGCGGCTCTTCGAGACCACGTCGGCGGTCGAGCTGGCGGCGTTCGACGACGCCGGGTTCGCCGAGGAGATGGTGCGGGCCCGCGACCGGGGCCTGGCCGAGGCCGGGTCCATCGTGAACGACACCGTCAACCTGGTCACCGGCGTGGTCGGCGTGGCGGCCACCGCCGCGGCGGTGACGGTGATCCATCCGGTGCTGCTGCCCTGCCTGCTGGCCGCCGCCGCGCCGGAGGCGGTGACCGCGGTGCGGATGGCCCGCCGCCAGCACCTCGACTGGCTGGCCCGGGTCACCCGGCAGCGACGCAAGTGGATGCTCGGCGACCTGATGGCCGACCGGCGCACCGCCGCCGAGATCCGCGCGTACCAGATGCAGGCGTTCCTGCTGACGGAGTTCCACCGCGTGATGAGCCTGGAGACCCGCGCCGAGCTGCGCCTGGCCCGGTCGCAGACGGTGACCCGCGCGGTCGGCCTGTCGGCCACCGGGGTCGCCGCCTTCGGCCTCTACGCGGTCCTTGGCGGCCTGTTGCTCAACGGTGTGGTCGCCCTGGCCGCCGCGGCCACCGCCCTGCTGGCGTTGCAGTCGGCCCGGGCCGGCCTGCGCACCGCCGTCTTCGCCACCAACTCGATCTACGAGGACGCCCTCTACTACCAGGACTACCGGAACTTCCTGGATCGGGCCCGGCGCCGCGTGCCGGCCGGCGGCACCCGGCCGGTGGACGGCTTCGACCGGATCGACCTCGACCGGGTCAGCCTCTGCTACCCCGACACCGAGACCCCCGCGGTGGACGAGGTCAGCCTGACCGTCCGGCGCGGCGAGGTGATCGCGCTGGTGGGGGAGAACGGCTCCGGCAAGACCACCCTGGCCAAGCTCATCGCCGGCCTCTACCGGCCCACCACCGGCGTGATCCGCTGGGACGGGGTGGACGCCGCCGAGCTGGACCCGCGGCAGACCGCCGCCCAGGTGGCGGTGATGAGCCAGGACTGGTGGAAGTTCCCGTTCACCGTCCGGCAGAACATCCGGATCGGCCGGCACGACCGGCCCGCCGACCGGCCCGGGCCCGAGGTCGAGGACGCCGCCCGGGACGCCGTCGCGCACGACATGATCACCGAGCTGCCGTTCGGCTACGACACGCTGCTGGACCGGCAGTTCAAGGACGGTCAGGACCTCTCCGGCGGGCAGTGGCAGCGGCTCGTGGCCGCGCGCGGCCTCTACCGGGACGCCCGGCTGCTGATCTGCGACGAACCCTCGGCGGCCCTCGACGCGCGGGCCGAGCACGCCCTCTTCCAGCACCTGCGGCGGCATCCCGACCGGGCCGTGGTGCTGATCACCCACCGGCTGGCCAACGTCCGGCACGCCGACCGGATCTTCGTGATGGACCACGGCCGGCTCATCCAGCAGGGCGACCACAACGAGCTGATGGCCCAGGAGGGCCTCTACCGGGAGCTGTTCGAGCTGCAGGCGGCCGGCTACCTGGCCCAGGCCGGGGAGGCCGGCGGCTGAGCGGTTGACCTCGAGCACGCTCGAACTCCTACGGTGACCGCACCGGCCGCCGCCCGGTCAGCGCGGCGTCATCCCAGGGAGCCCCCATGCGTTACCGCGTCCTCGGCGGCACCGGCATCCAGGTCAGCGTCCACTGTCTCGGCACGATGATGTTCGGGTCGGTCGGCAACCCCGACCACGACGACTGCGCCCGGATCGTCCACGCCGCCCTCGACCAGGGCATCAACTTCGTGGACACCGCCGACATGTACTCGGCGGGCGAGTCGGAGGTGATCGTCGGCAAGGCGCTGCGGGGCCGGCGAGACGACGTGGTCCTGGCCACCAAGGTGCACTTCCCGATGGGGGAGGGGCCCAACCGGGGCGGGAACTCGCGCCGCTGGATCGTCCGCGCCGTGGAGGACAGCCTGCGCCGCCTGGGCACCGACTGGATCGACCTCTACCAGGTGCACCGGCCCGACCACACCACCGACGTCGAGGAGACCCTCGGGGCGCTCACCGACCTGGTCCGGGCCGGCAAGATCCGGGCGTTCGGCTGCTCGACCTTCCCGGCCGAGGAGATCGTCGAGGCGCAGCACGTCGCGGAGCGGCGGGCGCTCGGCCGGTTCCGCACCGAGCAACCGCCGTACTCGATCCTGGCCCGCGGCATCGAGACGTCGGTCCTCCCGGTCTGCCAGCGCTACCGGATGGGCGTGCTGGTGTGGAGCCCGCTGGCCTCCGGTTTCCTCTCCGGACGGTACCGGGCGGGCCGGGCCGTCGACCTCACCGCCGGCCGGCCCGCGCTCACCCCGGCCCGGTTCGACCCGGCCCTGCCCGGCAACGCCGCCAAGTACGCCGCCGTCGAGGAACTGGTCGGGCTCGCCGACGAGATCGGGTGCTCGCTGCCCGAACTGGCCGTCGCGTTCACCGTGGCGCACCCCGCGGTCACCTCGGCGATCATCGGGCCGCGCACCCTGAACCAGCTGGAGGATCTGCTCAAGGGGGCGGCGCTGGCGCTCGACGACGCGGTGCTGGACCGGATCGACGAGATCGTCCCGCCCGGCACCAACCTCTACCAGCCGGACGGTGCCTGGTCCCCGCCGGTGCTCACCGACCCGGCCTTCCGCCGCAGGCCGCCGGCCGAGCGCGCCGCGGCCTGACGCCGTTGCGCCTCGGCGCCGTCGGACGACCGCCGGTGGGCCGGGGTGACCGGTTGCCGCCGGCGGCCGTACTCGGGCAGGATGCCCGGAATGGCCCGCCCGTCCGCCCGCCGCGCCACCGCCGTCGCGGCTGTGCTCGCCCTCTCCGCCGCCGGCTGCTCCGGGCCGGGCACCCCGCCGGCCGCCGCGCCGACGGCCAGCGGCGGGGTCACCGCCACGGCAGGCCCACCGGCCGGCCCGTCGCCCGTCCCGGCCGCCCGCGCCGGGCTCGGCGGCCGGCCGAGCGCGAGCGCCCGGCCGTGCCAGGCCTTCCCGGCGGACAACGTCTGGCACGCCGACGTCTCCCAGCTGCCCGTGCACCCGCGCTCCGCGGCGATGATCGGCGCGATCGGCGGCGGCGCCACCGTGCACGCCGACTTCGGCTCCGGCCGGTGGGAGGGCGCGCCGATCGGCATCCCGGTCACCGTCGTACCCGCCGGGCAGCGGCGGGTCCCGGTCACCTTCGGGTACGCCGACGAGAGCGACCCGGGGCCGTACCCGGTCCCGCCGGACGCGGCGGTCGAGGGCGGGCCGGACGGCACCGGCGACCGGCACGTGATCGTCTGGGACCGGGCGGCCTGCCGGGCGTACGAGCTGTTCGACGCGCACCGGTCCGGCGCCGGCTGGCGGGCCGGCTCGGGAGCGGTCTTCGACCTGCGGTCGAACCGGTTGCGCCGGGCGGGCTGGACCTCCGCCGACGCGGCCGGGCTGTCCATCCTGGCCGGGCTGGTCCGCTACGACGAGGTGGCCGCCGGCCGGATCGACCACGCCGTCCGGGTGACCGTGCCGCGCACCCGCACCGGCTGGACCTGGCCGGCCACCCACTCCGCCTCGTCGGCCACCGACCCGGCGCTGCCGCAGCTCGGCCAGCGGCTGCGGCTCAAGCGGTCGGTGGACCTGTCCCGGCTGCCCCGGCAGGCCCGGATCGTCGCCGAGGCGATGCAGCGGTACGGCCTGGTCGTCGCCGACCACGGCTCGGCCTGGTTCCTCTCCGGCGCCCCCGACCCGCGCTGGGACAACGACGCCCTGCACGCCCTCGGCGGCCTGCGCGGGAGCGACTTCGAGGTGGTCGACGCCGCGGGGCTGATGGTGAGCGCCGGCTCGGGCGCCGCCCGCTGATATCCGTCGACGGCCCTCGGCCGGTGGGTCACACTGTCCGGGTGGATCATCGTGACCTGGTCCGGGTGAGCAAGCGCATGTCGCTGGCGCTGCGCCACCACCCCGACCGGTTCGACCTGACGCTCGACCGGGCGGGCTGGGTTCCGGTCACCGCCCTGCTCGCCGCGTTGGGGATCAGCCGTGCCGACCTGGACGCCGTGGTGGCCGGCAACGACAAGCAGCGATTCGCCGTCGAACGCGGACCCGACGGGGTCGACCGGATCCGGGCCAGCCAGGGCCACTCCGTTCCCGTCGACCTCGGCCTGGCCCCGGCCACCCCGCCCGACCGCCTCTTCCACGGCACCAGCGAGACGGTGCTGCCCGCGATCCGGGTCGAGGGGCTGCGCCGCGGCCGCCGCCACCACGTGCACCTCTCCCCGGACGAGGAGACCGCCCGCCGCGTCGGCGCCCGCCGCACCGGCCCCGTGGTGATCCTCACGATCAACGCCGGCGCCATGTCGGCCAACGGCTACCGCTTCTACCGCAGCGCCAACGGCGTCTGGCTCACGGACACCGTCCCACCCGCCTACCTCACCGCCCCATCCTCATCCCCGCCCCCGCCCCGTTGATCATGAAGTTATGACCACCGGCACCGGCGTGTCGGGGCAACAACTTCATGATCACCGGCGGGGGAGGGGCGCGGGTCAGGCGGCCGTGACCGGGTGGTGGACCACCGCGTCGAAGAGGTAGGCGAGGGTGTTGGGGGCGGCGCGGTCGGGTTGGGTGGCGCCGGTGATGTCGGTGGCGCGGGCGCGGAGGGTGAACCGGCCGGGGGCCGGGGGGCGCCAGCACGCCGTCCAGCGCTGCCAGGCGCCGCCGCGGTCGGCGGCCACCAGGTCGGCCGGGCGCCAACCGTCGCCGGTGTCCACCTCGACCCGGTCGATCGGGCCGTTGCCCGACCAGGACCGGCCGTGCAGCAGCACCTCGGCGCCGGCCGGCACGCGGGCGTCCCAGGCCAGCTCGAACGCGCTCTTCACCGGCTGCGCGCCCAGCACCGTGCCCTCGGCCGGGTGCCCGGGGCCGAACATCCGGTAGAACCGGGTGTTCCACGGGGAGAACAGGGGAGTGGTGGAGACCTCGACCGGGCCCACCCACTTGATCGAGGAGATGCCGATCCAGCCGGGCACCACCACGCGGACCGGGAAGCCGTGGTCGGCGGGGAGCGGCTCGCCGTTCATCTCGTACGCCAGCAGCACGTCGTCCAGGGCCTTGGCGACCGGCAGCGGACGGCGTACCCGGCCCAGGTTGATCCCGCCGGTCACGTAGTCCGGGTCCAGCCCCTCGGGCATCACGTCGATTGCGTCGTCGCGCAGCCCGGCGAGGCGCAGCACGGTGCCCAGCCGGACACCCCGCCACCGGGCCACGCCGACCCCGCCCAGCCCCCAGGCCACGCCCGGCGTCGGATCGCCCTGCTGGTCGGCGAAGTAGCGGCGGCCGTTGCCGGCGCACTCGAGCAGCGCGTCGCTCTCCTCGGCGGGCAACCGGCGCAGGTCATCGAGGCTGAACTCGACCGGGGCGTCGCGGGTGGGGGCGTCCCGCAGCCCGGTGCCGAAGAGGCGCAGCCGCCAGGTGTCGGCGTCCAGCCGGGGCGTCACCGTGTGGTTGCGGACGAAGAACCGGTCGTTCGGCACCACGTACCCCTGCCCGGCCATCGCCGCCCAGTGCATCTCGGCGTTGGTGTCCAGCGGGCGCAGCAGCTCCGGCGGCAGCGGCTTGGCGATCGGCGTGCCCGGGTCGACGCCGACCGGCGCCGACGCCACCGCGACCGGCTCGCGCTCGGCCGCCGCGGCGGTCAGGGCGGCCATGGCCGCCCCCAGCTCCAGCAACCGGTCGCGGTCGACGCCCGGGCCGCGGGCCTCCCCGGCGAGCCACTGCCGGCTCCGGCGGGTGTCGTGGTCGGCTTCGGCGTGGGACACGGGAGACCTCCGGAGGCTCGGCGACGCTGCCTTTCCTATTCAATCAATAGGACTTTTCGCAGCGTCGGCCGAGGTCCGTGGCGTCGATCGGCGTCACCGTGCCGGCGGTGGCCCGCCGAGCGCGACCTGCCGGGTCAGTCGGTGGACCGGCCGCCGAGGAAGTCGGCCAGCACCCGGGTGTGCGTGGAGAACGCCAGCTCGATCGGCTCGGTGAGGACCAGCCACTCGGTGGCCTCCTCGGTCGGCGCCGACGGGGGCAGGTCACCGATCGGCCGCTCGGGCAGCACGCCGAAGACCATCATGGTGCCGCCGGCCGGCGCGCCGTGCACCGCGAACAGTCGCGCCTCGTCGGCCTCGGCCAGCAGCCCGGTCTCCTCCCGCAGCTCGCGGACCAGCGCCTCGGACCACTCCTCGCCGTACTCGATGAAACCGCCCGGGAGGGCGAGCTGGCCGCGGGCCGGCTCGATGTCCCGGCGGACCACCACCACGCCGAGGCCGTCCGGGGTGCGGACCGGCAGCACGGCCACCGCGACGGGCAGCGGGTTGCGCCACACCGTCTCGCCGCAGACCAGGCAGACACGCGGCCACCCGGCCCCCGCCGGGTAGGCCGCGCCGCAGAACGAGCAGTGCGCGTACGGAGCGGCGGTCACGCCGTTGCACGTTACCCGCCCGGCCGTTTCGGCGCGCCCTTCACCCGTCCGCGCGGGGTGTCCCCGGGTGCCCCGGGCCGGAATCCCCTCGCGGGGCCGGTGCCGCCGCCGGTAGCCTGCCCCGGCCTGAGGCGGAAGGAGGAGACGGTGGAGACCATCACGCTGTGGCGGCCGACCGGGCCGGAGGAGCTGGCCCTGGTCGAGGCGTCCGGCTGGCGCGCGTGGCCGCCCCGCCTCCCGGACCAACCGATCTTCTACCCGGTGCTCACCGAGGAGTACGCCGTCCTGATCGCCCGGGACTGGAACGTCCCGGCCTCCGGCGTCGGCTACGTGACCCGGTTCGCGGTGCAACGGGACTTCGCCGACCGCTACCCGGTTCGTCAGGTCGGTGGCCGGGAGATCCGCGAACTCTGGATCCCCGCCGAGGATGTGCCCCTGCTCAACGCGCACCTCGTCGGCCGCATCGAAGTCGTGCACGAGTTCCACCCCGCCTGACCTCGCGGTCGTGCCCGTGCCGACGGACGCGGCACGGGCACGACCGGCGGGAAGTCAGGGGGTGGGGGTGCCGGTGTAGGCGGCGGTGACCCGCTTGCCGGCGGCGCGGGCCTCGTCCGCGGGGGTGCCGGCGGCGATACTCGCCTCGGTCCAGCGGTCGCTGGCCTCCGTCATGAAGCGGCGGCCCTCGTCGGAGCCCACCCAGGCGGCGGCCTGGTCCGGGCTGACCCCGGCGCCGTCCGCCGCGAAGTGGGAGGCCAGGCCGAGCAGCGCCGAGTCCCAGCCGACGCCGACCGCGCCCGGGCCGTACTCGGCCCACCGCTCGTCGTCGACGTGCGCGACGTGCTCCAGCTCGAACCGGGTACGCCCGGCGCCGGCCTCGGTGAGCCGCACCTCGATCCAGCTCACCTCGCCGCCGAACTCCCAGCTCGCGGCAAAGCTGTGCGGCGGGTCGCAGCGTTCGACCGTGCCCCCGGCGTTGCCCTCCAGCTGGTAGCGCCCGCCGAGCTTCAGCTCGCCGGAGATCGGCAGGAACCAGCGGGGGATCCGCTCGGCGCTGGTGCAGGCGTCCCAGACGTCCTCCACCGGCGCGTCGTAGGTCTGGCTGACGGTCATCACCCGCGCCTCGCCGGCGGGGAGCGTACGGCTGCCCAGCCGGCGCTCGACGGCGCTGATCTGCCCGGTCACGTCGATCATCAGGTGGTCCTCTCCTCGGATTCGCCCTCGCGCAGCCGCCGTTCCCGCCGGCCCCGGGCCAGTTCGGTGGCGAGCGCCGCCAGCGGCGGCGTCCAGAACCGGCGGAAGCCCGCCAGCCACTCGTCCATCTCGCGCAGCGGTCCCGGGTCCACCGCGTAGAGGCGGCGGGTGCCCTGGGCGCGCACGGTCGCGAAGCCGTGCTCCCGCAGCACCTTGAGGTGCTGCGACACGGCCGGCTGGCTGATGCCGAACTCCCGTTGCACGGTCGCGCCGAGCGCGCCGGCCGGCTGCTCACCCTCGGCGAGCAGCTCCAGGATCCGGCGACGGACCGGATCACCGAGAACGTCGAAGGCGTGCACGCCCTCTTTCTATCAGACCCGACTTATATAAGCGAGATCTGAAACAAAGAAGATCTTGGAGAGTTCCCGTTCGAGAGGAACGGAAACTCTCCAAGATCCGCAAAGTGTCCTCAGCCGCCGAGGCGGGCGGCGACGGTGCTGCGCAGTTCCGGCAGCCGGTCGTGCAGCAGGCCGGGGCACTGGGTGTCGTTGAAGTCCTTGTGCCCGTAGATCTCGGTCGGCGGGATGCCGTACTGCTGGCAGGTGAAGGCGCAGAACACCACCAGGCTGTTCCAGAGCGCCGCCGGGGGCTGCACGTCGAGATAGATGCCGTCGTTCTCGATGCCGATGGCCTGGCTGTTCTGCCCGACGCAGTGCGCGCCCTGCACCATGGTCTGCCCGTGCAGCAGCCCGTACAGGCTGCCGTGCCGGCCCTCGGTGAGATAGCCGCCGCGGCTGTTGGTGAAATGCTGCCCGGAGTCGAGCCAGCCGTTGGTGTCCATGTGCAGGTTCTGAATGTCGCGCGAGTTCCGGTAGGCCTGCGCGAGGCTGTAGTCGGTGGTGTTCGGGAACGCGGTGTGGTGAATGATGATCTTGTTGGGTCGGCTCTGCACCACGCTCACCGCCGACGAGGGCGGGCGGGCGCCCCAGGTCGCGCAGTTGGCGATGGTCGGCTGGTCGATCCGGGTGGCGACGGCCCGGGCCTTGCGGTCGGCGCCGAACTGGGTCAGCGCGGTGGCGCCGGCAGCCGCGCCGAGCAGGACCGCGCCGCGCAGCACGGCCCGCCGGGGAACGGGGACGGACATGAGGGCCTCCTCGTCAGGGACGGACGCCGCCGGTGGCGGGGCGGCTGGTCCGGGGTCGGCCGGAGGTCGACCCGCCACCGGCGCCGGGTCAGCAGGGTCCGTTGCAGGCCAGCACCTTGAGCCGGTCCAGAGTGCCGTTCCAGACGTTCTGGTCACCCGGGAAGACGCCCGACGAGGCCCACTGCCAGAAGGAGTACGTCGGCCAGCCGGCCGGCAGGGTGCCGACGCTGCTGGAGTAGCGCGCGATCCACAGCGGGTTGTTCGCGGCGAACTGCGACGTGTTGCCGGTGCAGGTGGTCCACCAGTCGGTGGTGGTGTAGATGGTGGCCCACCGGCCGGTCCGCGCGTAGTACTGGTTGACGAACGAGGCGATCCAGCTGCGCATCGAGGCCTGGCTCAGCCCGTAGCAGGTGGCGCCGTACGGGTTGTACTCGATGTCGAGCGCGCCGGGCAGGGTCCTGCCGTCCTTGGACCAGCCGCCGCCGTGGTCGACGAAGTAGTTGGCCTGGGTGGCGCCGCTCGTGGTGTCCGGCCGGGCGAAGTGGTACGACCCGCGGATCATCCCGACGTTGTAGGAGCCGTTGTACTGCTGGGCGAAGTACGGGTTGGTGTAGTACGTGCCCTCGGTCGCCTTCACGTACGCGAACCGGGCGCCGTTGCTCCAGGCGGCGGACCAGTTCACGTTGCCCTGGTGGCTGGAGACGTCCATGCCGGGCAGGCCGGCCGGCGCGGCGCTGGCGGGTGTCGCGCCGATGACGGCCGAGGCGGCCAGGGTGACGGTGGCGAGCAGGGCCGTGGCGGCCGTACGCAGCGCCGATCGCAGGGGACGGTTCATCTTTCCTCCCTGGGGGTTGGGGGAGTTTGACGAAAGGAACTGTCAGTATTAGGTCACAGGGTGGAGAAACTTTTCAATAGATGCATCTAAGATTTTCTTTGCACGGCCGAGGCGCCGGGATCTTTTCCGGCCGGCGTGTCGACACCGGCCTGCGCCGTTCGTATGGAGGGTGGAGGGGCGGCGCCGGGCCGCTCCGGCGGGTGAGGAGAAGCGCGTGAGGCAGTACCTGATCAGCCTGTACCAGCCGGCCGGCGCCGGCCGGCCGGACCCGGAGTTCCTGACCGGGGTGATGCGCGAGGTCGACGCCATCGGCCGGGACCTCCGGGAGGCCGGCTGCTGGGTGTTCGGCAACGGCCTGCACGCCCCGGAGACCGCCACCGTGCTGCGCCCGAAGGGCGACGAGGTGCTCGTGACCGACGGCCCCTACGTCGAGGGCAAGGAGTATCTGGGCGGCTTCACCATCATCACCGCACCCGACCTCGACGCGGCGCTCGACTGGGGCCGCCGATACGCCCTGGCCACCACCCTGCCGGTGGAGGTGCGCCCGTTCCAGGGCGACGGATGACCGCGCCCAGCGACGTCGAACGGGCCTTCCGCGCGGAGTACGGCCGCGCGGTCGCCGTGCTGGTCCGCGTGCTCGGCGACATCGACCTCGCCGAGGAGGCGGTCCAGGAGGCGTTCGCCACCGCGGTCGACCGGTGGGCCGTCGACGGCCCACCGCCCAGCCCGGCCGGCTGGATCATCACCACCGCCCGGAACCGGGCGATCGACCGGCTGCGCCGCGAGGCGTCCCGCGCCGACCGGCACGCCCAGGCCGCCCTGCTGTACGCCCCCGAGCCGACCGCCGAGGAGGGGCCCGTGCGCGACGACCGGCTCCGCCTCATCTTCACCTGCTGCCACCCGGCGCTCGCCGCGCCGGCCCGGGTCGCGCTGACCCTGCGTCTGCTCGGCGGCCTGAGCACCGCCGAGATCGCCCGGGCCTTCCTGGTGCCCGAGCCGACCATGGCGCAGCGCCTGGTGCGGGCCAAGGCGAAGATCCGGGACGCGGGCATTCCATACCGGGTGCCCCGGGACGCCGACCTGCCCGATCGGCTGCGCGCCGTGCTGGCCGTGGTCTACCTGATCTTCACCGCGGGGCACACCGCCCACGCGGGGGAGCGGCTGGTCCGGGACGAGCTGTGTGCCGAGGCGGTGCGGCTGGGCCGGCTGCTGGCCGAGCTGATGCCGGACGAGCCGGAGGTGCTCGGGCTGCTCGCGCTGATGCTGCTCACCGACGCGCGGCGGGGCGCCCGGACTGGGCCGGACGGCGTGCTGGTGCCGCTGGGCGCCCAGGACCGCGGCCGGTGGGACCGGGAGCTGATCGCCGAGGGGCAGGCCCTCGTGCGGCGCTGCCTGCGGCGGAACCGGCCCGGCCCGTACCAGATCCAGGCCGCGATCAACGCGGTGCACAGCGACGCGGCGACCGCCGTGGACACCGACTGGCGGCAGGTCCTCGCCCTCTACGACCAGCTCCTGGCGCACGCCCCCGGGCCGGTGGTGGCGCTGAACCGGGCCGTCGCGCTGGCCGAGGTGGCCGGCCCGGCCGCCGCGCTCGCCGAGGTGGACCGGCTGGACCTGGCCGGCTACCACGTCCTGCACGCGGTCCGCGCCGATCTGCTGCGTCGCCTCGACCGGCCCGCCGAGGCGGTGGCCGCGTACGACGCGGCGATCGCGCACACCGACAACGCCGCCGAACGGGAGTTCCTCCGCCGCTCCCGCGACCTGATGGGGAGCGACACGTGAACGCACCGGAGATCCTGGTCGACGGGCTCGCCTTCGGCGAGTCGCCCCGCTGGCACGACGGCCGGCTCTGGCTGGCCGACTGGGGCGCCGGGGAGGTGCTGACCGTGGACGCCGCGGGCCGTACCGAGGTGGTCGCCCGGGTCGACGGGCTGCCGATCTGCTTCGACTGGCTGCCGGACGGGCGGCTGCTGGTGGTCGCCGGCAGCGCCGGGCGGCTGCTGCGCCGGGAGCCCGACGGCGCGCTGCGCACCCACGCCGACCTGGCGGCGCTCGTCCCGCACCCGTGGAACGAGGTGGTCACCGACGCCCGGGGCAACGCGTACGTCAACACCATCGGCTTCGACTTCCCCGCCGGGGACTACCGTCCGGGCGCGGTGGCCCTGGTGACGCCGGACGGTGGTGCCCGGCTGGTCGCCGACGACCTGGCCTTCCCCAACGGCATGGTGCTCATCCCCGACGGGCGCACCCTGATCGTCGCCGAGTCGTACGCCGGCCGGCTCACCGCGTACGACGTGGCCGCCGACGGGACGCTCGGCGGCCGGCGGGTCTGGGCGGCGGTGCCGGACTCCGCGCCGGACGGCATCTGCCTCGATGCCGACGGCGCCGTCTGGTACGGCGACGTGCCGAACCGGTGCGCCGTCCGGGTCGCCGAGGGCGGTCGGGTGCTCGACCGGGTCGACCTGGACCGGGGCTGCTTCGCCTGCGCGCTCGGCGGTCCGGACGGGCGCACCCTCCACCTCGTCACCACACAGTGGAGCCCGGCGGCGCTCTCCGGCGGCCCGCGCACCGGCCAGGTGCGGACCCTGCGGGCGCCCGCCCCGGCCGCCCGCTGAGCAGGGCGGACGCCGCGCGGCGGGGGCTACTCCGCGCGGGCGCCGGAATCGTGATCGCGTCGATATCGACGGGGCCCGCGGGAGGCATTGACGAAACCTCGGCGAAAAGTACACTCCCGGTGTAATAAGTTTCCCGCTTCGCCCGAGCCGCACCGCGCACCCCCGACGCCGCGTCCTCTCCCGAGGTGAAGATGAGCCCACCCCCCACCCCCGTGGACGGCATCGACCTGGCGCTGCACGGCGTCGGCGTCCGGTTCGGCGGGCTGGTCGCCCTCGACGACGTCTCGCTGCGGGTCCCGCCGGGCCGCATCGTCGGCGTGATCGGCCCCAACGGCGCCGGGAAGACCACCCTGTTCAACGTGGTCTGCGGCTTCGTCCCGCCGACCAGTGGATCGCTCACTCTGGACGGTCGGCCGTTCCGGCCCCGACCGCACCGGCTGACCCGGCTCGGCATCGCCCGGACGCTCCAGGGCGTCGGCCTGTTCCCCGGGCTCACCGTGCTGGAGAACGTGGTGGCCGGCGCCAGCCACGCGGCCCGGGCCGGCTTCGCCACCGCCCTGTTCGGCCTGCCGCGCAGCGACCGCGACGAGCGGCGGCTGCGCCGGGAGGCCCTCGACCTCCTCGCCGAGCTGGGTGTCGCGGCGCTCGCCGGCGCGGCCCCGCTGACCCTGCCGTACGCGGTGCGCAAGCGGGTCGCCCTGGCCCGCGCCCTGATCGCCCGGCCCCGGCTGCTCCTGCTCGACGAGCCGGCCGGCGGCCTGAGCGCCGACGACGTCGACGAGCTGGGCGAGCTGGTCCGCACGCTGCCCGAGCGGGCCGGCGGGGCCTGCTCGGTGATGCTCGTCGAGCACCACATGGATCTGGTCATGTCCGTCTGCCAGGAGCTGGTGGTGCTCGACTTCGGCCGGGTCATCGCGGCCGGCACCCCGGACCAGGTTCGCGACGATCCGCTGGTCACCGAGGCCTACCTCGGCGCCGACGTGGCGGCCGAGGCGGCGGGGGCCGGATCGTGAGCGCGGTGCTGGAGGTCGAGGCGGTCAGCGCCGGCTACGGGCCGGTGCCGGTGCTGCGGGACGTGACGTTCGAGGTGCCTGCCGGGACCATCGCCGCCGTGCTCGGCGCCAACGGGGCCGGTAAGACCACGCTGCTGCGTACCCTGTCCGGCCTGCTCCGGCCCACCGGTGGCCGGATCCGCTTCGACGGCGCCGACCTGCGCGGCGTCCGCGTCGAACGGCTGGTCCGGCGCGGCCTGGCGCACGTGCCCGAGGGGCGGGGCGTGGTGGCCGAGCTGACCGTGGAGGAGAACCTGCGCCTCGGCGGGCTCTGGCGGAGCGACCGGGCCGACGCCCGCCGGGCCCAGGACGAGGTCTACGACCTCTTCCCGGCCCTGGCCCGCCGCCGGCGGCACGCCGGGCACCAGCTCTCCGGCGGCGAGCGACAGATGCTCGCCCTCGGTCGGGCGCTGATCGCCCGCCCCCGGCTGCTGCTGCTCGACGAGCCCTCGCTCGGCCTGGCCCCCAAGGTGACCGCGCAGATCATGGCGCTGCTGCGCCGGCTCTGCGACGACCGGGGGCTGACCGTCCTGCTGGTCGAGCAGAACGTGCGCAGCGCCCTCTCGGTCGCCGACCAGGGCGTGGTGATGTCGCTGGGCCGGGTGGTGACCGCCGCGCCCGCGGGCCGGCTGCGCGACGACGACCAGCTCCGGCACGCGTACCTCGGGTTCTGACGGCCCGGCGAGCAGGAAGGATCCGCGATTGGACCGGTTCTTGTTCCTCACCTTCGGCGGGCTGTCCACGGGCGCGGTCTACGCCGCGTTCGCCCTGGCCCTGGTGCTCATCTGGCGGGCCGCCCGACTGGTCAACTTCGCCCAGGGCGCGATGGCCGTGGCCACCGCGTACGTCGGCTACGCGGTGGCCTCCGCGGCCGGCTCCTACTGGCTGGGCCTGGGCGCCGCCGTGCTGGCCGGGCTGCTGCTGGGCGCGCTGGTGGAACGGGTGCTGATGCGCTTCGTCGGGCACGCCAACCCGCTCAACGAGGTGATCGTCGCGCTGGGCCTGGTGCTGCTCATCCAGGCGGTGCTCGGCATGGTCTTCGGCAACGGCTACCGGCCGGCCGCCGCCCCGTTCGACACCGACGCGCTCACCCTCGGCGGCGTCGCCGCGCTCTCCCCGTACGACCTGTGGGTGCTCGGCGCGGTGCTGGTGGTCGTGGTGCTGCTGGCGCTGCTGTTCACCCGCACGCCGATCGGCCTGCGGATGCGGGCCGCCGCGTTCGCCCCCGAGGTGTCCCGGCTGCTCGGCGTCGACGTCAGCCGGATGCTCACCCTCGGCTGGGCGCTGGCCGCCGCGGTCGGCGCGCTCGCCGGGATGCTGGTCGTCCCCACCGGGCTGGGGCTGCACCCGCACGCCATGGACCTGGTCTTCGTCGTCGCGTTCACCGCCGCCGTCGTCGGCGGCCTGGACAGCCCGGCCGGTGCGGTGGTCGGCGGCCTGCTGGTCGGCCTGATCCTCTCGTACGTCACCGGCTACCTGGGCCCGGACACCACCCCGCTGGCCGTCCTGGTGCTGCTGCTGGCCGTCCTCCTGGTCCGCCCCGGCGGGCTCTTCTCCAGCGCGAGAGCGAGGCACGTGTGACCGCCACCCGCCCCTCCGCCCGGTCCGGGGTGGACCGGCCCGCCGGGCCGTCCGCGCTGCGCCGGCTGCTGCCCGGCGCGCCCGCCACCGCCGGCCCGCGCGGGTCCACCCTGCTGCGCCACCTGGCCGGCGTGGTGCTCGCCGGCACCCTGGTCGTGCTGCTCACCAATCAGCTCGCGCCGTACCAGAACCTCCAGGTGGCCCGGGTCTGCGCGTTCCTCTGCGTCACCGCCGGCTACACCGTGCTGGTCGGGCTCAACGGCCAGCTCTCCCTCGGGCACGGCGCGCTGATGGCCACCGGCGCCTACACCGTGGCCCTGATGCAGCAGGGGTTCGAGGAGCGGGGGGTGCAGGGGCGGTGGATCCTGCCGCTGTCCCTGCTGGCCGCCGTCGCGGTGACCGCGCTGGCCGGGCTGGTCATCGGGCTCGCGGCGGCCCGGCTGCGCGGGCCGTACCTGGCCGGCGTGACCCTGGCGGTGGCGACGCTGGTACCGGCCATCAGCACGATCTTCACCGAGGTGTTCAACGGCGAGCAGGGGCTGCGCTTCCCGGCGGAGACCCCGCCGGCGTTCCTCGGCGCGTACTTCCAGCCGGAACGGTGGCTGGCCTGGATCGCGCTGCTCGCCGCGCTGCTGACCGTGCTCCTCCTAGCCAACCTGGTGCGCAGCCGGTTCGGCCGGTCGCTGCGCGCCGTGCGGGACGACGAGGTGGCCGCCCGGCTCGCCGGCATCCACGTCGCCCGCACCCAGGTGCTCGCCTTCGTGGTCAGCGCCGGCTGCGCCGGCCTCGGCGGCGGCGTGTACGCGGTGCTCACCGCCACCGTCGCGCCGGGCAAGTTCCCCCTGGAGCTGTCGCTGTTCCTGCTCATGGCGATCGTGATCGGCGGGCTGGGCAGCCTCGCCGGCGCGGTGTGGGGCGCGGTGCTGCTGGTCGCGCTCCAGGACCTGCCGAGCCTGCTCACCGAGACCTTCAGCCTGCCGTCCGGCCTGGCCCAGCGCCTGGAGGGCAACCTCGCGCTGGCCGTGTTCGGCCTGATCCTCATCGTCGTCATGCTCGTCGCGCCGGGCGGCCTGCACGGCGCCTTCCGTTCCGTCGCCGCCCGGCTGCGGGCCCGCCGCCGCGCGCCGGAGCACTGAGCCACCCCGGTTCCACCCACCCGTTCGCACCGCCGCACCGGAATGGAGAACCATGCGTCCCACCACCCGCCGCATACTCGCGGCCGCCACCGGCCTCGCCCTACTGGCCGCCGTGCCGGCCTGCGCCGACGACGAGAAGCAGGCCGCCGAGAACGTCCCCGGTGTCACCGACACCGAGATCGTCATCGGCACCCACCAGCCGCTCACCGGTCCCGCCGCGCCCGGCTACTCGAAGATCTCCGCCGCCACCAAGGCGTACTTCGAGCACGTCAACAGCAAGGGCGGGGTGAACGGCCGGAAGATCGTCTACAAGGTCATGGACGACGGCTACAACCCCGCCAACACCGAGAACGTGGTCCGCAAGCTGGTGCTCGACGACAAGGTCTTCGCGCTCCTCGGCGGGCTGGGCACCCCCACCCACACCAACGTGCTGGAGTTCGTCAAGACGCAGAAGGTGCCCGACCTCTTCGTCTCCTCGGGCAGCCGGAACTGGAACCAGCCCGACAAATACCCGACCACCTTCGGCTGGCAGCCCGACTACACCGTCGAGGGCAAGATCCTCGCCACCTGGGTCAAGCAGCAGTTCCCCGGCGCCAAGGTCTGCCACTTCGGGCAGAACGACGACTTCGGCCGCGACTCGCTGGCCGGGGTGGAGAAGATCCTCGGCCCGGTGGCGGCGAAGCAGACGTACACCACCACCAACCAGCAGATCGGGCCGGCGATCGGGGCGCTCAAGGCGGCCGGCTGCCAGGTGGTCATCTCGGCGAGCATCCCGGGCTTCACGGCGCTGGCCATGGGGCAGGCCGCCGGGCAGGGGTTCCGGGCACAGTGGGTGGTGTCCAACGTGGGCGCCGACTACACCACGCTCTCCACCCAGCTCGGCGACAAGAAGGTGATCCTCGAGGGCATGGTCGCCGACAACTACCTGCCGATGGTGGGTGACACGGCCAACCCCTGGATCCAGGAGTTCACCAAGATCCACCAGCAGTACAACTCGGCCAACCCGATCGACGGCAACGCGATCTACGGCTACTCGATGGCCTACACCTTCGTGCAGGCGCTGCTCGCCGCCGGCAAGGACCCGACCCGGGAGAAGCTGGTCGAGGCCGTGCGCAAGGGCGGCTTCCGGGGGCCGGGTCTCACCCCGTTCCGCTACAGCGACGACGTGCACGCCGGCTACAGCGGGGTGCGGCTGAACAAGGTCCAGAACGGCGCCCAGGCGTACTTCGGCCCGACGTACACCACGGACGACGCCGATGCCGCGGTCACCGAGTTCACCGAGCCGCCGACGACGCCGCCGGCGAACGCCATCCCGACCACCTGACCACCGCCCGCGGGCCGGGCGGCCGTCACCGCGGTGACGGCCGCCCGGTGGCGCGCACGTAAAGTGCAGCATTCCGGCGCGACGCCACCGGGGCGGGCGGGTCGCGCCGGCCAGGAGCCACGCACAGGGGGCAGTCGCATGATCGAGGTGGACGCCGACGCGCCGGCGCGGGTGGACGGCCGGTCGGCGCGGGCCGAACGGACCCGCGCGGCCATCGTCGAGGCGCACCTGGCGCTCATCGACGAGGGCGACCTGCGGCCCACCGGGGAGCGGATCGCCGACCGCGCCGGGGTGTCCCTGCGCACCCTGTGGACCAACTTCAAGGACATGGAGACCCTGTTCGCCGCGACCGGGCAGCGGGTCGACGAGCGGCTGGACGCGCTCTGGCGGCCGATCCCGCCGGAGCTGCCGCTCACCCGGCGGATCGCGGAGTTCTGCGACCAGCGGGCCCGGATGCTGGAGGTGCTGGCGCCCTCGGCGCGCGCCTCGGCGCTGCGGGAACCGTTCTCGCCGCAGCTACGGCGCAACCGCGAGGCGGCCATCGCCCGGGTCCGCCACGAGATCGAGCTGGTCTTCGAGCCGGAGCTGGCGCACGCGGGGGAGGGGCGCGAGCAGTTGCTGGACGCGCTGACCGTCGCCTGCACCTGGGCGGCCTGGGCGATGATGCGCGACGCCATGGACCTCGATGTGGCGGCGGCCCGGGCCACCCTGGCCCGCACCATCGGCGCGCTGCTCGTCGACGCCATCGCCGCCGGCCTGCGCTGACCCGCCGGGTCCGCCTTCTCAGTCGTCGCGCAGCCGGCGCAGGATCCGGGTCAGCTCGGCCCGGTCCGCCGGATCCAGGGCGCCGAAGAAGCGTTCCGCCTCGGCCGCCCGGGCCACCCGGATGGCCTTGCCGACCCGGCCGCCCTCCTCCGTCGGCGCGACCAGGGTGGCCCGCCGGTCGACCGGGTCGGGCCGCCGCTCGACCAGCCCGCGTTCCTCCAGCCCGTCGACCACCTCGGTGGCGGAGCGGGGCGCGATGCCCAGGTGCTCGGCCAGCGCGCTGAGCCGGACCGCGCCGTGCCGCATGAGCACGGCGAGCGCCCGGGCCTGCCCCGGGTTGATCTCCCAGGGTTCGAGGGTGCGCTTGGACTGGTGGCGCAGCCGCCGGGCCACCGCCCAGAACGTCTCGGCCAGGGTCTCCTCGTCGCTGCCGGTCACCGGAATACGGTAGCAGCACATCTTGTTGTTCCCTCATGATGAGGTAACCTCAGCAATGTCCCCGACGAGAGAGAGCACCCCCTTGGACGGATTCCGTGACGGCCGCGGCGGCGGCCGAACCAGCGTGACCCACGCCGAGAAGACGCAGGCCCGCCAGGTGTCCCTGCGCCGGATCGGCGGCCTCTTCACCGCCCACCGCGGCCCGCTCGCCGCCGTGGTGGCGATCATCATGGCGTCGTCCGTGATCGCGATGGCGTCGCCGTTCCTGCTGCGTACGGTGATCGACCGGGCCCTCCCGGAGCGCGACCTGACCCTGCTGGCCTGGCTGGTCGCGGGCATGGTCACGGTGGCCGCGGTGACCGCCGTGCTCGGCGTGGCGCAGACCTGGATCTCCACCCGCGTGGGGCAGGAGGTCATGCACCGGCTGCGCACCGACGTCTTCACCCACCTCCAGCGCCAGTCGATCGGCTTCTTCGTCCGCACCCGCACCGGCGAGGTCCAGTCGCGGATCACCAACGACATCGGCGGCATGCAGGCCGTGGTCACCTCCACGGCCACCTCGATCGCCGCCAACCTCACCACCGCGGTCGCCACCGTGATCGCCATGGTCGCGCTGAGCTGGCGGCTCACCCTCGTCTCGGTGGTCGTGCTGCCGCCCGCCATCTGGCTGACCCGGCGCGTGGCCCGGCTGCGCCGCGAGATCACCGCCCGCCGCCAGCGCGAGCTGGCCGACCTCAACGTCACCATCGAGGAGGGCCTGTCGATCAGCGGGGTGCAGCTGGCCAAGACCCTCGGGGCGGCCGCGACCCTGGTCGACCGGTTCACCGCCTCCTCGGCCCGCCTGGTCGACCTGGAGCTCCGCTCGGAGCTGGCCGGCCGCTGGCGGATGGCCTCGATGACGGTGATCTTCGCGGCCATCCCGGCCGTCATCTACCTCGGAGCCGGCCTGCCCGGCACCGCCGGCACGCTCACCATCGGCACCCTGGTCGCCTTCACCGCCCTCCAGGGCAACCTGTTCCGGCCGCTCATGGGCCTGCTCAACGTCGGCGTCTCGCTGACCGCCTCGATGGCGCTGTTCGCCCGGATCTTCGAATACCTGGACCTTCCCGTCGAGGTGGCCGACCCGGCGCGGCCGGTGGCCCTCGACCCCGCCCGGGTCCGCGGCCACCTGCGCTTCTCCGACGTCACCTTCAGCTACCCGGGCAGCGACACCGCCGCGGTGGCCGGCGTGAGCCTGGACGTCCCGGCCGGCACCAGCCTGGCCCTCGTGGGCGAGACCGGCTCCGGCAAGAGCACCCTCGCCGCGCTGATCAGCCGGCTGCACGACCCCGACGCCGGCCGGATCACCATCGACGGCGTCGACCTGCGCGACCTGCGCCTGGCCGACCTGGCCGCCGTCGTGGGCGTCGTCAGCCAGGAGACCTACCTGCTGCACGCCACCGTGCGAGACAACCTCCGGTACGCCCGCCCGGACGCCACCGACGCCGAGATCGAGGCCGCCGCCCGCGCCGCGCAGATCCACGACCTGATCGCCGCGCTCCCCGACGGGTACGACACCGTGGTCGGCTCCCGCGGCCACCGGTTCTCCGGCGGCGAGAAGCAGCGCCTGGCCATCGCCCGCACGCTGCTGCGCGACCCGCGGATCCTGGTGCTCGACGAGGCGACCAGCGCGCTGGACACCAAGACCGAGCGCGCGGTGCAGCGGGCCTTCGACGAGCTGGCCCGGGGCCGCACCGTGATCACCATCGCGCACCGCCTCTCCACCGTCCGCGACGCCGACCAGATCGCCGTGCTCGACCACGGCCGGATCGTCGAGTCCGGCACCCACGAGAGTCTGCTCGACCACGCCGGCCGGTACGCGGCGCTCGCCGCCTGAGCGCACTCGCTCAGCCGGTGTACCGGTGGCGCCGGAGCACGCCGTCGTCGTCGGTCTGGAGCCAGGTGCCGTCGCCGAGCGGCTCCAGGTCGTACGCGTGCCGGGTCTGCGCGGGGAACACGCCCCGGATCTCCCCGGTGCGGACGTCGACCAGGTGGTGCCGGTGCCACTCCTCCTCGGTCTCCTCGTTCTCGCCGGCGACCGCGACGACCGCGGTGTCCCCGTCGAGATAGCCGCCGGCCCACTCGACGCACGCCTCGTCCCACTCGTGACCGAACGCGGCCAGCGTTGTCCGGGCCACCACCTCCCCGTCCGGCCAGGTGTGGAAGGCGGCGTCCTCCTGCTCGTGGTGCACGGTCATCACGTACCGCCCGTCCGGCGCGAAGCCGATCACGGTGCGGTCGTCGTCCCAGAGGTCGTCGCGCAGCTCGATGCCGGTCTCCGTCAGCCGCCCCCGGAACACCCGCGAGCCGTCCTGCCCCTCGCCGACATCAAGCAGCATGTGCACCCCGTCCGGCTCGACGAAGTGCTCCCCGCCGTGGCCGACACTCAGCAACCCGGCCTCGGCCCGGAGGTCGCCGGTCACCGCGTCGACCACCAGCCAGCGGTCCTGCTCGCCGCGCATGGCCATCGCGTCCGGCCGGTAGACCCACACCAGCCGCTCGTCGGCCGAGAACGCGCACGAGACCCGGGCGTTCACGATCTTCTGATCCGGGCGCGGGCCGAAGTCCAGCCGCCAGAGCGTACTGCCCGCGCGGTCGACGCAGCGCAGGTCGTCGGTCGTGGCGTACACCAGCCGGCGCAGGTCGCGGGTGACCGCCCAGCCCTCGATCCGGCCGTCCTCGCCGCCTAGGTCGAAGACGGCGGCGGGGGAGAGGCGGCCCGTCACGGCCGGGCCGGAGAGGTCGTACGCGTGCAGCTGTCCGTCGACGAGGCGGGCGTGTACCGGAGAGATCATGCTCATGGCGGGTGAGGCTAGCGGTTGCGGCTCGCCGGGGCGTCCGCTCAGGCGTCGGGCGGGGCCGGGCGGTCCGGGTGGTCCGGGTCGCCCGAGGTCGGGGTGGGCTCGCCCGCGGACGCCGGTCGCTGCCCGGGAGCGGGACGGGGCGGACGCGGGGCAGGCGGCGGCGGGAAGGGTTCGAGCGGGGTGAACTGCTCCACCGGGGAGTCCGGCCGGGGACCCCGCCGGCCCTGCTCGGCCGGACGTCGCGGCGCGCTGCCCGCCCCGGCCTCCCGCTGGTGCGGCGGGTGCTCCTCCCGGAGTGCCTCCGGCATGCCGGCCGCGGGCCCGGCGTCGCCGTCCTGCGCCTCGGTGGGCCCGGCGTGGCCGTCCTGCGCCTCCGTGGGCCCGGCGTGGCCGTCCTGCGCCTCCGCCGGCCGGCGTCCGCGCTGTTCCTGGGCGTACTCCGCGCGCCGGCGCTCGAGGTCGCGCTTCCACTCGAGGGCGATGCGCTTGTCCCAGTACGGCCGGAGCAGCTTGCGGACCGGCTCATCCAGGTAGACCGACACGTCGGGCTCACAGGTGAACTTGACCTCGCCACGCCCGTAGCCCCAGGGGAGGGCGTCGTCGCCGGTCATCGCATCGTCCAGCGCGAGCGCGAACGCCCGGGGGCGATCCGGCGGGATCTCCGCGGCGCACCGGACCGCGATGCGCCGGAACCGCTGCATCGCCTGCGGCTGGAACTGCTCGACGTACCAGCCGAAGAGTTCCGGCCGCGCGTTGTCGGAGGTCCAGGTGAAGGTGGTCCGGACGACGAAGTGGTAGACCTGCCCCTGCGCCGGCACCAGCAGGGTCGGCGCTACCCGCCGGTCGACGAGCGTGACGGGTGAGGCCTCCGCCTCCTGCCACCGCAACTGGTCCAGCATGGGCCGGACCGCCGTCCACAACCGCTTGGCGCCGCGCCGAATGGCCGCCCAGACTTCCCGGGCACGTGTGAGCCACTGTTCCCGCCGGTCCCGCGCCGGCTCCGGGCGGTCCGGGACCTGCCCGTCCGCCGGGGTTTCGCCGGTGCCGACCGCTGGGCTGGTGTCGTCCGTCTCGCCGTCGTGGTCGCCCGGCATCCCGGTCATCGCACCCCTCTCCGGTCGAGCAGCCGCGCGTCGCCCGGCCGTACGGGTGCGCGGCCGGGGCGGTCCGGTGAGGGGTGTGCGGAGGCGCCCGTCGGCGCTTCCGCCGTCTCACGCTAGCAAGTCGGCACGGCGGCGGACGGCAGCCGCGCGGGCGGCGGGATCGGGTCGAGGATCGTGCCCCCGACCTGGCGACACCGGGCGCGGGGGGAGTGGGCCTAGGATCTCGGTCATGCAGGAAGGCCGGTGGACGACGATCACCCCGTCGCAGTTCACGCACGAGCGGGAGGCGCTCGCGCACGTCCAGGCGTTGCTGCCGGACAGCGAGCCCTACCGGGCGTGGTCGAACTTCACCTTCACCGCCCAGACGAGCCACCCCTACGAGATCGACCTGCTGGTTGCGGGACCGGGCGGGCTCTACCTGATCGAGATCAAGAGCCTGACCGGTCGGCTGATCTCCAGCGGCTCCAACTGGATCCTGCACAACCCCGGCGAAGAAGCTAAAGTCGCTGCTCCAGGTCGCCGCCAACCAGCGCAAGGGGCCGCCTGTCAAGATCCCGTTCGTCCGGGCTGCCGTGTTCCTGTCCAAGCCCGGCCTGAAGATCGAACTTTCCGACCACCACCTGCACGGCATCCACGGCCCCGAGCCGGCACCCGGGCACCAGCCCGGCAAGCTGCCCACCATCAGCGCATTGCTGACGCGCCCTCCGCAGGACGAGAAGCACCGGGTCACCAAGGAGTTGTCCGCGGCCCTGCCCGACCTGCTCGAGGCTGTCGGCATCGCGCGTAGCCGCAAGCACTACGAGGTCGGGTCATGGCAGCTGGAGCCCCGGCCGTTCGACCTGGGCCCCACCTGGCAGGACCACCACGCCCGCCACCGCAAGCTGGAACGGGAACGCCGCCGCATCCGCATCTACCTCGTGGAGCGGAACGCCGTGCAGGCCGAGCGGGCGAGCATCGAGCGGGCCGCCAAGCGGGAGATGACGGTCCTGCACGGCGTCAACCATCCGGGCATCGTGCGGGTCGACTCGATGGAGTCCACGAGGCCGGTCCGGCGTTGATCTTCCGCCACGACCCCCGGTCGATGCGACTGGACCACTACATCGCCCAGTACGGCGACAAGCTGGAGCCGCTCAGCCGGCTGGCCATGATCCGTCAGCTCGCGGAGGCGGTCGCCTACGCACACGGGCGCCGGCTGCACCACCGCGCTCTCTCCGCCCGCAGCGTCCTGGTCACCCCGGGGCCGAAGCGTCGTGGCGGCAGCGAAGAGGAGGCGTGGCTGGTCCCGCAGCTGCAGCTCAACGACTGGCAGACCGCCACCCGCGCC
This sequence comes from Micromonospora sp. Utrum1, assembly GCF_057197805.1. Taxonomy (NCBI): domain Bacteria; kingdom Bacillati; phylum Actinomycetota; class Actinomycetes; order Micromonosporales; family Micromonosporaceae; genus Micromonospora; species Micromonospora sp. Utrum1. The sequence continues at coordinate 4,805,475 of NZ_CM170071.1, read as the reverse complement.
GCCGACTCGGCCGGAGGCAGCAGCGGGGACCCCGCCACCCTCTCCTCGCACGCCGACTCGCACATCGAGCGCTCCGTCGAGGCGTACCTGGCACCGGAGCTGACCGCACCCCGGCCGGACCCGGTCGCCATGGACGTCTTCGGGCTGGGCGCCCTGGCGTACCTGATCCTCACCGGTCAGCCGCCGGCCGCGAAGCGCCAGGAGCTGCTGTCCCGGATCGCCCGGGACAACGGCCTGCGACCCTCGGCGGTGGCCGACGGGATTACCGAGTTCGCGGACGAGCTGATCCAGGCCGCCACCGCCCCGGTTCCCGCCCAGCGACTCACCACGGTGGCCGACTTCGTCGAGATGCTCGAAGAGGTCGAGAACGAGCTGACCACCCCGCCACGGCTTTCGGTGCACCCGGAGGAGCCCGAGCCGGAGGAGGCCGATCCGCTGGAGGCCCGCGGCGGCGACCGGGTCGCGGAGTGGACTGTAAGGAAGCGGCTGGGCACCGGCTCGACCTGCCGGGCCTTTCTCGCACACAACGAGCGCACCGGCAAGGACGAGGTGCTCAAGGTCGGCCTCTCCGACGAGAAGGCCGGCCGGCTCGCCCACGAGGCCCGGGTGCTCCGGCCGCTCACCGACTCCCGGGTGATCCGGCTGGCCCGGCCCGAGCCGCTGCAGGTCGCCAACCGTACGGTGACGTCCTCGAACACGCCGGCGAGCTGACCCTGGCCCGCAAGCTGCGTCACGACGGCCGGCTCACCGTCGATGAGCTGGAGACCTACAGCGACTACCTGTTCGGCGCGCTCGACTACCTGGAGGGCGAGGGCGTCTACCACCGGGACATCAAGCCGGACAACATCGCCATCCGGGTACGCCCCAACCGCACCCGTCAGCTGGTGCTCTTCGACTTCTCCCTGGCCGGGGTCTCGGTCAAGGAGCTAGCCGCCGGCACCCCCCGCTACCTCGACCCGTTCCTCGGCACCGCCAGCAGACAGGTCTACGACAAGCACGCCGAGTGGTACGCCCTCGCCGTCACGCTGCACGAGATGGTCTCCGGCGAACTGCCGGTCTGGGGCGACGGCGGCACCGAGCCGCAGCTCACCGAGGGCCCACCCGTGCTGGCCGCCGAGGCGTTCGACCCGGCCGTCCGCGACGGGCTCGTGGAGTTCTTCCACCAGGCCCTGCACCGCGACCACCGGCGCCGCTTCGCCTCGCTCAAGGACGTGCGCGACGCCTGGCAGCAGGTGTTCCGCCGCTCCGACGCCAGCGCCCCGGTCGGCTCCGACCACCCGGAGATCGAGGCCGAGGAGCCGGACGAGAAGGCCGCCGAGCAGGCCCGCGAGGAGGCCGCCGCCAAGGCCACCCGCGCGACCGCCCTGGAGGCCGCCGGCCTCACCCCTCGGGCGGTCTCCGCCGCGCACCGGGTGGAGGCCAGCACCGTCGGCGAGCTGCTCGCCGTCGGCAACAACACCTTCGCCACGCTGCCCGGCCTCGGCGCCAAGACGCGCAAGGAGCTGCAACGCCGAGTCAAGGCGTGGCGCAACCGGCTGGGGGGAGCGGGAAACTATCCCCACGTCGGCCGCCGCCCGCAAGGCGGCCACCGCCGAGGTCGCCACGGAGACCGCCGCCGGGACCGGCGACGCCGAGCTGGTACGCGTCGGCCTCGACGCGATCGCGACCCTGCTCGTGCCGGCGAAGAACGGCCGCAACACCGCCGAGGTGGAGGCGACCCGGCTGCTGCTGAACCTGCCCGACGAGTCTGGCACGCTGCCGCCGCTGCCCCTCTGGCCGCAGCAGCCGGTGGTGGCCACCACCGTCGGCGTGACCCCCGGCCGGATCGCCCAGATCCTCGGCAAGCAGCGCAAGCGCTGGCACGACCTTCCCGTCGTGGCCAGCGTGCGTACCCAGATCATCGAGCTGCTGCGCGACGGCGGGCGGGTGATGGGCGCCGCCGAGCTGGCCACGGCGCTGCTGACCAGCCGCGGGTCGGTCCGCACCGGCGACGACCTGCGGCTGGCGGTCGCGGTCGCCGCCGTGCGGGCCGCCGTCGAGATCGACGCTCTTGAGGAGGAGCCGCGCCTGCTGCTGCGCCGGCACGCCCGCGCCGACATCGACGGCAAGCCGCACCCGCGCGGCGACCGGTTCCTCGTGGCCCTCGAGGCGGGCGAGGACGACGCACCGGACACCCCGGCCGCGCCCGCGCTGCTCGACTACGCCGATGCGCTCGGCAAGGCCGCCGACCGGCTCGCCGCCGGCGAGGTGCTGCCCAGCGCGGCCACGGTCATGCGTACCCTCGCAACGGTGAACGCGCCCGGCGGCGCGGCCGACGTGATCGACGAACGGCGGCGGGTCCTGCTCGCCGCGGTGGCGTCCGAGCGCGCCGCCGCCACCGCCCGGCTGGAGCTCTACCCGCGCGACCTCGACCCGGTACGGGCGCTGCGGCTGGCCCAGGCGGGCGTGGTTCCTCCAGCGTCCGAGAACCAGCGCGCCCTCAGCCCGGAGCTTGTGCAACAGCGGGTCTCGGCGCGCTTCCCCGAGCTGGCACCCCTGCCACCGCACCCGAAGCTGGACCGGCTGCTCGCCGAGGCGGGCTTCGAGCTGCGCTGGGATCGCGGCCACTATCTCGCGCCGCCGCCCCGCGCCGGCTCGTCCTCGATGTCGATCATCCAGCGGCGCCCCTCGGCCACCAACGCGCCGAGCCGGTGGGCAGCCGAGTCGCCGGAGCTGGCGGCGGCCATGCGGGCCGAGGAGCGGTTGACGGGGGCCAGGTCCGCGGGCGGGTTCCGGGCGCTGACGGTACGCCTCAACCGGTACGCGCCGGCCCGCGAGGAACTGGTCCGGCGCTTCGACGCGCGCCGGTCAGCGTGGCGGCGGTGTTCCTGCGGGAGCTGCGCGGCTTGGTGGACGCGAAGCCGAAGCCCCCCTGGGAGACCGTGGTCGGCGCCGACATCGCCGAGCCGGGCTCCCGGGGTGCCATCAAGCTGGGGGAGTACGTCGAGCAGGCGTGGCAGCTGGCCGTGCCGTCGCTGCGGGCGCAGTTGACCGCCGAAGCGGGGCCGGTGCTGCTGCACGACGCGGCGGTGCTGGCCCGGTACCGGGCGATGGAGCGGCTCTACGAGCTGGCCGACGCGGCGCGGGCGGGGACTGGTGACGTGTGGCTGCTCTGCCCGATGGAGGACCCGGCGACGCTGCCCAAGCTGGACGGTGCGGTGGTGCGGGTGGGCGACAACGAGTGGATCGCCCTCCCGGACGCCTGGGTCGTCAATGCCCACGGCAGTGCGGCGGTGGCCTCGTAATGACGCTGCCCGAGGCGGACGTGGCGCGGGTGCGTGACTGGTGCGCGGGGCGCGTGCCCGAGCGCGTCCAGGATCAGGTGCGGATCGAATGCGACGTCGATGCGCGCCACCTGACCGTCGTCGAGTGCCGCGAGCCGTGGCGTCCCGCGAAGAATTCGGAGTAGACCAGGCTGCCGGTTGCGCGCCTGCGGTACACGCAGCGGACGAGCACCTGGACGCTGTACTACCGGGACCGTAACCTCCGGTTCCGCCGGTACGACCTGACCCCGCCGACTCCCGATGTCGGGAAGCTGCTCGACGAGTTGGACCGCGACCCGACCGCCATCTTTTGGGCCTGAGCCTGGCCTGCGCTGGCGGGATGCGGCAGACTGTGGCGCCGTGAGCCCAGTGAGCCGTAACCGGCGCCGTAACGGCAAGAAGCGGTCGGTCCGCAGCGGGGCGCCACTCGTTGTGCTCGGCGCGCCTGAGGAGTGCGACTGCCTACACTGCGCCGGGGTGCAGGGCACGCCGGGCGACATCGGCGACCTGCTCGCGCAATCGGTCGACATCGACGCCATGCAGGAACCGCTGGAGGTGGAGCTCGCCGCCTCGATGCTGCTGGCGATCGGGGCGACGATCAGCGACGACTTCGAGCCGGTGTTGCTGGAGCTGTTCGTCCCGACGTTCGAGGCGAAGGCCACCCCGGAGGCGCGAGCGATGTTGGCGGGAATCGCTGCGGTCTCCGACGACGAGGTCAGCCGGGCTGCGACGGAGGCGGCCCGCCGGCTCGCCGACGCCGGCGTGACGGCGCCGTCTTGGCTCGCCGAGCTGGACGCTTCGGTCACGGTGGAGGAGCCCCACCGCTTCGCCGATCCGGCCGGATTCACGTTCCTGCTGGCTGCCAGGTTCCAGCGGGCCGGACGGTCGCACGTCGTCGCCGTGGCCATAGAAGACTGCGACTGTGGCGCCGCCGGTCACCTCCTGTTGATCGAGGCGGACCGGTGGGGCGAGGCGCGCGAGGCGCTGCTGTCCGACCTGCGCGCCGGTGGTGTCGACGTCACGGAGGAGAAGCTGCGGCCGGCGGACTTCCGCCGAGCGGTGGAGGACGCGCTGGACGCCCGCGCCGGCCACGACCGGATCGACCCAGACGCGCTGGACGCCCTCGTCGAGGACGACCGCCCCGGCGACGCCGCGCTGGCCCTGCTGCTCCGTGCCTGGGTCCGGGCGCTGCCGATGCCCCGGCAACGCCCGCGGGGCCGGCTGCACGACGCCGAACTCGATGTCGCCTCGATCTCCGCGCTGCTCGACGTGCTCAGCCCGCCCCGACGGGCGGGTGCGCTGCCCACCCCGCGACGCTCGACAAGCCTGCCACCGAAGCGGAAGAAGGCGGACGGCGTGGCACCCATCCAGCAGATCAAGGTGAGTCTGCGAGGCGCGCGGCCGCCGATCTGGCGGCGGCTCGAGGTACCCGCCGACATCAGCCTCGCCCGGCTGCACACGCTGATCCAGATCGCCTTCGACTGGAACGACAGCCACCTGCACGTCTTCGAGACCCCGTACGGAAGTTTCGGCCGCCCCGACCCGGAACTTGGTCACCGCGCCGCCTCGCGGGTCACCCTGGAGCAGGTCGCTCCGGCCGTCGGGGACAAGCTGCGGTACACGTACGACTTCGGCGACAACTGGGAGCACGACATCCTGGTGGAGAAGGTCCTCGACCGGGACGCCTCGGTGACGTACCCCCGGTGTGTCGGTGGGCGGCGGGCCGCGCCGCCGGAGGACTGCGGCGGCGTGTGGGGGTACGCGGAGCTGGTGGAGATCCTGGCCGATCCCACTCACCCGGAGCACCAGGAGTGGCTGGGCTGGCTGGACCTGGACGATGCGGCCGGCTTCGACCCGGCCCGCTTCGATGCGAAGGCGGTGACCGCAGCCCTGCAGCAGAGGCGGTAGTGCCGGTCCAACCGCCAGGCGCCCTCGCTCCGGCACTATCGGGCTTACGGTGCCGGTCAATCAGCCGCGCCGGGAGGCACCACCCAGGTGGTTGGCTGGCCGGTGATCGCCGTGATCATGTCGAAGTCACTGTCGTAGTGGTGGCACCGTGGCGTTCGGCGGTGGCGGCGATCAGCAGGTCCGCCATCGACAGCGCCCGGTGGTTGCCCTTGTGCAGCGCCTGGACTTGGACGTCGATCGCCCGGTCCCAGATCTCGTCGGGCAT